>NZ_JAKWBN010000001.1 GCF_022511585.1 Shimazuella soli
ATATTTACTATTACAACCACAAACGAATGAAAGTAAAACTAAAAGGCATGAGTCCGGTTCAATACCGAACTCATGCCCAGCAAGCTGCTTAAATTTCGTGTCTAACTTTTTGGGTTCAGATCATTTTATCTGGTCTGTTTTTTTGTTCTAAGTTCCTATTTTTCTCATAAAGTTGTAAAGGAAACTTGCCGATGTGTTGCCTTCCAAGGCGTAGACAGAGGCTTAGTTGCACTTATGCACCCAAGCTTTGGGTACAAGCACACCAAGTGTACGGGTCGTGCTACTGCGCTAAATCGCAAAGTCACGCATTAAGTCTTTCTTTGCACCTCAGACAAGGGCACAAGTCTCGCTTTGTAAATAAGATAAAATTTATAGTCTCTTATCTGCCGAAAAAGGACAGGATGTGACAGGCATGATTATTCTTACTAGTTTGCTGGCTATTGCTGTCATACTTTTGCCAGTCTCTAAATTTATTGTGTTTCATCCACGTCATTATTCTATTTCTGTTATCACTTATTGGCTATTTGATTTAGGAAAAGGGATATGTGTCACCTATTTAGCTTATTTGATTGGTGGATGGGTAGCTGCATATTTTGCGTCTATACTTGCTGTCATCACTTCTATGTTCTCACCCATATGTAATAGCCTTGCGGTTGCTTCAGGTGCTACGTTGGTTTTAAGTCCGATTTTGATTTTGCTTGGTATTATCGTTTTTGTCGTTAGTCTCCTAGTCACTAGGTATTATTTTCTATCTACTTATCTCGCTGTAGCAGCCGTTATTATTTTGGGCTTAGTATTTGCGGCGCATATCGCTATTTGGGCTACCATAGTTTGCCTTGGGATTGTCATCTGTATGGAGCATAGAAAACATTTTCGGCGATATAGGCACGGAGTGGAAAAACAGATGAAGTGGTAGATAATTTTAGCAAGTAACTCTTTCTTGTGATCTTTTGTTCACACTTTTTAACAGGTATAATGAAGTGAACGATAAGTACAAAAATAGGTATTTCAAAAAAGGGAAGCTGGTGTGAATCCAGCACGGTCCCGCCACTGTGATGGATGAGGCGACTAGTGAGAGACCACTGTCATTTATAGGCATTCATGCTTAACCATTGATAAAAATGGTGATGGGAAGGTACTAGGAGCTGTAGACCCCTGAGTCAGGATACCTGCCTATTTTTTTTGTTTCGTTCTCCTTCGGGATAAAGGAGATGCGACTACTTCGCATGTATCCTCCCAGAAAGTCATATAAGTTTGAGGAGGAAAAGATGAAAAAGTTTGCTTTAGGCCTTGTTTTATTGCTATTTGTATTTAGTCTCTTAGGTTGTCAATCTGTAAACCTATCGAATGAAGATTCTCCTGTTGATCCTGGTGATGTTCACTATCCATTAACCCTCAAGGATCAAGCAGGAAACGATGTAACGATTTCAAAAATTCCTGAACGTATTGTCTCCTTGGTTCCCAGCGATACAGAAATTTTATTTGCTATTGGTGCTGGTAAAAAGGTTGTAGGCGTAACAACGAATGATGATTATCCAAAAGAAGTAAAAAACCTGCCAAAAGTAGGAGATATGACGATAAATGCAGAGAAGGTTGTGGCACTAAAGCCCGATATCATTTTTGCATCCGCATTGAATGGAAAAGAGACAATTGATAAATTGAAAAAACTGGGATTGACGGTTTTCGTCTTAGATGCAAATTCGATCAAAGGGGTTTATCAATCGATTGATTTAGCAGGACAGATCACCAATCAATTACATCAGTCAGATCAATTAATTGGGAATATGGAAGCTGAGAAACTACAAGTATTCCGAGAAGTAGCGAAAGCGAAAAAAGACAGACCTGTAAAAGTATGGCTAGAGTCTGATCCATCCCTATATACTGCTGGAAAAGGCACATTGTTAAATGAATTAGTTACGATTGCTGGAGGAGATAATGTAGCGAAAAATTTAAATGGCTGGCCTCAAGTGTCGTCAGAACAGGTAGTGACATGGAATCCAGATGTGATTGTTTCCATGTATGGAGATACTTCAACTATTCGTAACCGGGCAGGATGGAATACCATAAATGCAGTAAAAGAGAAAAAAATTACTGCAATCGATCCGGATATCGTTTCCAGACCAGGTCCTAGAATCATTGAAGCGCTGCACCAACTTGCCAAAACGTTCTATCCAGGTCAGGTAAAATAAATGAAGAGCTTTCGCAAAATGGGGTGGGGAGGATTTTTTCTCCTCACTCTTTTTCTAACATTGAGTATTGCGTTGTCAGTAGGGAGTTCTTCTATTCCGTTAGTAGCAGTATGGAAAACCATTTTTGCTTTTGGAAACAACGATCCTGCTATTAATGCAATTATCTGGAAGATTCGGTTTCCACGGGTGTGTATTGCAGCACTAGTAGGGGGTTCTTTGGCATTGGCAGGAGTCATTTACCAATCATTATTGCGAAATCCCTTAGCTGATCCCTATATTCTGGGGGTATCCTCTGGATCAGCTGTGGGTGCTGTTATTGCTATTACAGGAGGTTTTGGTGCCACATTGCTTCAGGAGTGGCAAATCCCAATTTTTTCTTTCATAGGTGCTGTACTCGCTCTAGCTTGTGTTTTGTTATTATCAGGTTCACATGTCCAAGTTCAATCATTGCTCTTGTCAGGAGTAGTCGTAAATGCTTTCTTTGCTGCTATTCTCACATTTTTGCTTTCCATATCCCAAACAGAATTAGCTAGAATACAATTTTGGTTGATGGGCAGTTTCACCCTTCGTGACTGGGATTATGTACTCTTTGTGCTTCCGGTAAGTTGTATGGGAAGTATTGTTGTATGGCTTAAGAGCACGGAGTTGAATATTTTTTTACTAGGTACACGACCTGCTACCCATATTGGCGTATCTGTATATCGGACACGTCTTATTCTTTTGATTATTGCATCTCTGATTACATCTATTGCTGTATCCGTCTCTGGTATGATTGGTTTTGTAGGGTTGATTATTCCCCATTTTGTGAGAATTTTAATTCGTACTTCGGATCATCGTTATCTGCTGCCTTACTCATTTTTAGTTGGTGCTATATTTTTGGTCGGAAGTGATGCTTTATCTCGTGTATTATTTGAACCTCGAGAAATCCCAGTTGGGGTTGTAACAGCTTGTTTGGGAGCGCCAATTTTTGCAATCCTGTTGAAAAAAACTACAGCTTCCACATTAAGGTGATCATAATGATTATTCATGCAAAAGAGATATCGAAGATTTTTGGATCGCAAATAGTTTTAGATAGTATTGATATACTGGTAGAGTCAAATGAATGGGTTAGTATTTTGGGGCCAAATGGCAGTGGGAAAAGTACATTATTATCTTGCCTAGCAGGGAGTAGTAAAATTGACTCTGGTAAGATTGAAATAAAAGGGAAAGATATTTATCAATATGCAGGAAAAGATAAAGCAAAAATCATCGCTTTTTTAACGCAGGAAGCACTGCCGGATATGCCGAATACGGTGGAAGAGATTGTTCAAATGGGTCGTTATCCGCATCAAACATCTCGTTTACCGTGGTTACAAAAACAGGATATGCAAGTAGTAGAAGAGGCGATGGTATTCACGGAAACTATTTCTTTGCGTCACCGTCAGATGAGTCAGTTAAGTGGAGGAGAACGGCAAAGAGTTTCCATGGCATTAGCGTTAGCACAACAGCCTGAAATTTTACTGCTTGATGAACCAACGACTTATTTAGATGTGTATTATCAACTTGCATTTTTTGACCTTCTGAAGAAGTGGCAAAAAAGGAACAAAACCACCATTATTTCTGTTTTACATGATTTGAATTTAGCTAGTCTATATAGTGATCGTTGTTTATTACTACGAGACGGTAAATTAATCGATGCAGGAGAGGTAACAGAGATTCTTACTTTAGACAATGTAAAACAAACTTATGGCATTGAGCCAATTATCTTAAAACATCCATTAAAGAAAGTACCACAAATTTTACTGAAAGGAGAGTCTGAATGAAAATTTATACCCGTACAGGTGATCAAGGAGAAACAGGGTTAATAGGGGAAAGAAGACGCAAAGATAATTTACGAGTGGAAGCATATGGTACGGTCGATGAGTTAAATGCGTTCATTGGGGAAGCTATTGTGAGGTTACAAGAAGACATTTATACGGATATGAGAAAAAATTTGACGATTATACAACATCAGTTATTTGATGCTGGAGGAGATTTAGCGCAAGTTGGGAAAAATCGAACTTATCTTGTAAAGGCTAAAATGGTAGATGACTTAGAATACTTAATCGACCAGTATGACAAAGAGTGTTCTGAGCTTGCCAACTTTATTGTACCTGGGGGAACAGCTCAGTCAACTGCTTTTCATCTTTGTAGAGTTGTTGCAAGAAGAGCAGAAAGAAGAGTAGTTACGCTATGTTCAACGGAAGAAACAAATGAAGAAATTCGTCGTTATCTCAACCGTTTATCGGATTTTTTCTTTGTTTTGGCTAGAGTCGCAAATGTAAGAGCAGGACAAACCGATATTCCATATAAAAGGAACCAAGAGCTCAGATAGTGGGAGAAGATGAAGAATGTTAACTTTTTTTCAATATCCAAAATGCGGTACATGCCGAAAGGCAAAAAAGTTTTTGAATGATCAAGGGATTTCTTATGAAGAACGACATATCGTAGAAAAGCCTCCAACAGTAGAAGAATTAAGGGAATTCATCACTATTAGCGACTTACCTATCCAGAAATTTTTTAACACAAGCGGGCAAGTGTATCGTAAATTAGACTTATCAAAACGTTTGCCGAATATGACAGATGAAGAGAAATTGGAGCTGTTAGCTTCGGATGGAATGTTGGTGAAGCGGCCTATTTTAACAGATGGAAAGTCGGTGACTGTCGGATTTAAGGAAGAAGAATGGAAAGAAAAGTGGACATAAAAAAAGCTACGATATCGTAGCTTTTTTTATGTATGAACTAGTTTGTTTCACGACGACGATAAGCAAGAAGTGCTGTACCAGCTAAAGCAATTGCTGCACCAGTAGCTACAGAGTTAGCGAAGTCGTTAGCGGTTTTTGGTAGTTTACCACCATTTTTTGCACCAGCATTTTTTGCACCAGCATTAGCACCAGCATTTGTACCAGCATTTGTACCAGCATTTGTACCAGCGTTTGTACCAGCATTAGCACTACCATTACCAGCATCAGAACCGCCATTAACAGTACCAGCATTACCAGCATTACCAGCGTTACCAGCATTACCAGCGTTACCAGCATTACCAGCATTACCAGCGTTACCAGCATTACCAGCATTAGCACCGCCATTGTCAGTACCGCCGTTGTTGTGACCGCCATTGTTAGCGCCACCGTTGTTGTCACCTTTGCATGGTTCGTTGATTTTCACGCGAACGATCACTGGGATTTTGGATTGATGTTTACCGATAACTAGGTAAACTTTCAATGCATAGTTACCAGCAGGTCCGTTTGGATTAGCAGTAGGATCATAAACGATTTCGTAGAAGTCACCATTTTGCTTGGTGTTAACTTCACCAGTACCTACAACTTTACCTTTTAATGCATCTTTGTGTAGATCAAAGTATACGTCATATTTAAGAGAAACTTTTAATTTGCTTACGTCAACGATATGGTTTAGTTCTTTGGTACGAAGTTTAACATAAATTTTGTCACATTCTCCGCCCACTTTTACAAGATTTAATACATTTGCTTCACCTAAAACTTTTAGTTCAACATCCTGTTTCACCACGGTTGCATTAGTTACGGATGGAAGAACAGCAAAAGCAGATGCAGCTACAAGAGCTAGTGCAGAATAACGCTTAACAGATTTTAACATTTAAATCTTACCTCCTTGTTATGCTTATATATATTTTTTATTTACTCGAGTATCTCCTTCTCCATGTGCAAAAAAATTTGCCATTTTTGCTTAACATTAACAATTTAGACATAAAATCAAGCCAAATTGATATTTTAGTAATCGAAATATGCGTATTTCCAATAAGATTATGAATACTTTTTTTCGATTGTAGTATATTGGGTGGTAAAGTTATGGTGAAAAAGACACTCGAATAGTCTAACAAATAAAATATTATTTGGGAATATAGTTTTTGCTTTTGTCAAATATGGAAAATGTAAGGCAATGTTTATTTGAAATCGAAATAAAAACAACCAGCTGTTTGCTGGCTGTTTGGGGATGTTCCTTATGGCCTTTGAGGGACAACTGGTGGATGATAGATCGAGTAGGTAGGTGCTACCCAAACAGTTCCAGTACCAGTAAATGTTTGCAAGTAGCCCTCTCCACTTGTCATAGATCCAACGATCGATTTTGCTGAACGCTCTACTGTAAAGCTGATGTTTCCGTTACGAAGGATAGCAAAATTACCATCCACTTGGAGACGTTCGTTATTCAGTTGCAGTTTCATGATTTCATGAGCAGGAACAGGGCTTAAGAGGACAACTAGACCGTAACCTTTTAAACTTGTTTGAAACAGCCCTTCTCCACCTTTTAGCGCTGCAGAAATCGATTTTTGTGCTGCCACTCCTACAGTTACAGAGCTTTCACAAGCTACAAACATACCTTTGTCGACAATGATTTCTTCGTTATTCAATTGATATAGAAGAAAGTGATCAAAACTTGGCTCCAAGTATACTTCACCAGAACCAGTATAGCTTGGTTTAAAAGTGGATTCTTGGGTGAGTACAGAACTAGCGAGATTTTTCAATAAGCCAGCTGCACCTTTTCCACCGCCAATGGAGTTATCTGCGGTAATATGCCCTTTTGCAAAGGATAGTGCGCCAGCTTCGGTAATCACGCTACCGTTTTGAAGGGTAACGCGTACTTGATGAAGACGTGCTCCTGCTTTTTGGGCATTGTACAAGCTAGCAACTTGTAGAGGTTTGTAGCGTAAGATATCAAATCGAGCTGCTGCACCTTGGACAGACTCTACAACATCAAACATTTCTGACATATACAGTTGTTCCTCCTCGAATAAAAAAAATAAATTTCTTCTTCTATGATACATGAAAATACGACATAAAGAACGAAAAATTTTACTAGTTTTGAGGGTTTTTCCTGTTAAGAAATGCTTTTGATAAAGCAGGCCCTTTTTTGAATTTAAAGAACGCTCTCATAGATTTTGCTTTCTTTCTTGCAGCGATGTTTAATAGCTCAGCTTGAGTGATCAACTTCACATTCCTTTCATTTTAGTGAATTTTTCTCGAATTTAAACCAAATAATCCTACTACCTGAGAATATTTTTCAAATTATAGTAAGTTTTATTTAGGATTGACTATCAATAAAAAAATATGTTATCTTATTTTTGGATTCCCAAAGACCAATATGGATATATTAGGAAAAATAGCTTTTATTTTTTAGGAGGAATTAAGCAATGGCATCACGTTTAGTAGGATTACCAGCACCAGCTTTTGAATTAGAAAGTACCAAAAATCTAGAAACTTTGGATGAAAAAGTTTCCCTTGCAGATTATGAAGGTAGATGGTTGGTTTTATTTTTCTATCCACTAGACTTTACATTTGTATGTCCTACAGAGATTACTGCTTTGAGTGATCGATATGAAGAATTTACAGATTTGGATTGCGATATTCTTGGAGTAAGTACAGATAGCAAATTCTCACACCGTGCATGGATACATACATCTCGCGATGATAACGGTCTAGGTGACATCAAATATCCACTTGGAGCCGATACAACTCATAAAGTTAGCAGAGACTATGGAGTTCTTTTAGAAGATGAAGGAATTGCCCTCCGTGGACTCTTCATCATTGATCCAGAAGGTATTGTTCGTTACCAAGTTGTAACAGATAACAATATTGGGCGTAGTGTAGATGAGACATTACGTGTGCTCGAAGCATTACAAACAGGTGGGCTTTGTGGAGCTGACTGGAAACCTGGGCAAGATAACCTATAAGTTAGACTTTTGCGGCTCCTGTTGCAGGGGTCGCTAAGTCTTTATTTTAAACAAAGGAGGAAGCCGATTATGCCGATGCGTTTACGTACGGAAATGCCAGAAATTACTGGTATAACAGAATGGGTTAATGGAGAAGTTAACAAGAATGACCTTGCTTCCAAACCTGTGCTTGTTCACTTCTGGTCGATCAGTTGTGGGATGTGCAAGGAAAGTCTGCCAGCGATTAATAAGATGCGTGAAGAATATCCAGACTTGCAGATTGTTGGTATTCATATGCCACGTTCCCAAAAAGATACAGACATCGATGCTGTAAAAGAAACAATTGCAAAATATGAATTAAAACATTCCCAAGGAATCGATAATGAGCATAATGTTGTAGATGCTTTTCAAAATGAGTTTGTTCCTGCCTTTTATTTGTTCGATAGAGAAGGACTACTTCGCCATCGATCAGCTGGTGAGAAAGCACTTTCCATGCTCAAAAAACCATTAGAGAGAGTATTGCAAACAGAGGAGGCAACTACATGAATCTACCAGACGAACTTCGTTACACAGAAGAACATGAATGGGTGAGAGTAGAAGGTAATACTGCTATTATCGGGATTACTGATTTCGCCCAATCCGAACTAGGGGATATCGTATTTGTCGAATTGCCGGAAGAAGGTTCTGATATCCAAACTGGTGACGTGTTTGGTAGTGTAGAATCCGTGAAAACGGTCTCTGAACTGTATGCTCCGATTTCTGGAAAAGTAATCGCAGTAAATGGCGAGCTGGAAGATACACCAGAACATGTGAATCAAGAAGCATATAAAGCAGGCTGGATGATCAAGGTCGAAATTGCAGATGAAAGTGAATTGGCAAATTTGCTTTCTGCTGCGCAATATCAAGAAAGTATCTCTGAATAAGAGACAGGGGGTTCACCGATGAGCGATTATCGAATTAATATTACAAGAAAAATTACCGGAAAATTGGAAGACGGAAAGTTGATCTTGTATCATAATCATCAACCAATCGGTGAGTTGCCTGTACAAGATCAAGGTATGACCATGTATGATGGTTTTGAATTGGATCAGTCCCATGTTTATGCAGTAGGTACGTATGCTTTTGAAGATCAGTATGCTAAAAACTGTGACATGGGTTGGTGTTAGTAAGAAAATAACCAGAAAAAAGCAAGATTTTAATAGCTAGAGGCCAAAATTTAAGAAAATAAGGTCTTCTAGCTATTATTTTTTGGTTTGATAAACAAAATTTTGTGGTAAAATATTAGTAACAAACAAGTTCTTCAGACCTTTTTTGATCTTTCTCGATCAATGAGGGGTAAGGAGGGAATATACATGATCTACTGTTGTGGAGCTAGCATGATTGGGATGGTTGGATCACTGAAACAAAAATCAGTGAAGGTTCATCAGGTACCGTTGCTATTTTGTCCTGTATGCCACAATGTCGAGGTTCACCCAGCAGCCAAAGAGCAGTTTGATTTGGTGCTAGAGTATGCTTTAGAAGATCGTGTGAAAGAAACGTCCCTCTACGAACAAGTCGACCCCGAACTTATGGCTACTTGGAAGGAATCCTGTTTTAGCTTCCAGGAAGATGATGTAGAGGCAGTATTAAGAGAACAGATTGATTTATCTCTCGATCTTCTGCTCATCTCGAAACCCGACCAATCTTGGGCCAATGAACTGAAGAACCGCCTCCGAGTTCTGAGTAAACGGTTAGTCCAATTGGAAAAACAAAAGGAGAGCAGTTTGTAATAGCTTTTAGCCCCTCGAGGGCTTTTTTTATTTCTGTTAATTCTAAAAATGTGTAAAGGAAAACTAGAACCAACGAAATGTACGATTTATAATAATAGAGCAAGTCCCAACCGTTTTGGAGGAAAAGTGAAGCAGGCCGATGATGTCATGACCATCGAGCTCCGTAAGTTGCGTGGCAACGCACATGCGAAGATCTTCGCAATTTTCGCAGATAGGTTCAGTGGAGAGATCGTACCGCTGTCTATCCATGATCTCTGTCCCTCTGGAGACATCTTCGAGGAAGTCAAGAAATACTGCCTCGAAAAGAGCCCGATTCTGGAGAAGGACACGAGTGAATTGGTGGATCTGAGGATCAAGAATGTCTACAATGTGACACTGGCATCGTACTTCCACGCCTCCTGCTAGTACTTCCCTCCCTTCATCCATGTATGAGGGGTGAGAAGTGGATCACCAGTCCGATGAAAAAAGGATTGGTGATCCGGAGACTATAACTTATTTTCAATAGATGAATAAAAATACGACTCCTTCTCATCGAATGGAGTCGTATTTTTATAAAGTTTATAACTTCGGTCCAGCAGCAAAAATCTTCTCGTCAACATCAGAGAACTTCGTAAAGTTTTTCTGGAACCGCGCAGCTAGTGCTTTCGCTTGCTCATCATACGCTTCATGATCACTCCAAGTGTTACGCGGATTTAGCAGTTCCGCTGGAACACCAGGGCAGCGGGTTGGTACCGCGAATTGGAAAACAGGATCATGGATGTACCCTACTTTGTTGAGCTCTCCATTTAGAGCTGCTGTGACCATAGCACGGGTGTATTTAAGATTCATCCTTTTACCGACACCATAAGCACCGCCGGTCCAGCCTGTATTCACAAGGTATACTTGTGTTTGATGTTCTGCGATTTTCTTTCCTAGTAAGTCCGCATAGACATGAGCAGGTCTTGGTAAGAAAGGAGCACCGAAACAGGTGGAGAAGGTAGCTTCTGGCTCTGTTACACCTCGCTCTGTTCCAGCTAATTTACTGGTATAGCCAGATAAGAAATGGTACATCGCTTGCTCTGGTGTGAGTTTAGAAATAGGAGGAAGTACACCAAAAGCATCAGCAGTTAAAAATAAAATCACTTTTGGATGACCAGCTTCACCAGGGATTACTGCACCATCAATGAAGTCTACCGGATATGCTGCACGTGTATTTTCTGTTAGCGTATTATCGTTATATACAGGTACACGATTATCATCTAAGACTACATTTTCGAGTACAGTACCAAAACGAATAGCGTTCCATATTTGTGGTTCTTTTTCAGCGGAAAGTCCGATGCATTTCGCATAGCATCCGCCTTCAAAGTTGAATACCCCATTTTCAGACCAACCATGTTCATCGTCGCCGATTAATCCACGCTCTGGATCAGCAGAGAGTGTTGTTTTACCAGTTCCAGATAGACCAAAGAAAAGTGCCACATCTCCTGCTTTTCCTACATTTGCTGAGCAGTGCATCGGCATGACATTTTTGTCTGGTAATAAGTAATTCATTACAGTAAAGATAGATTTTTTCATTTCCCCAGCATAATGTGTACCTGCAATGATGACGACACGTTGTTCGAAGTTAACTGCAATCAGTGTTTTGGAACGTGTTCCATCGTTTTCAGGATCGATCTCAAAATGTGGTACACAAATCACAGTAAAGGAAGGAACATGTTCTGCTAGTTCTTCTTCTGTAGGACGAATAAATAATTGATGAACAAATAAATTATGCCAAGCATATTCGTTGATTACACGGATTGGTAAGCGATAGTCTTTGTCAGCACCAGCAAATCCGTCAAAAATAAATAGTTCTTTTTCTTTTAAGTATTCTTCTAAGCGTTCATAGATTTTGGCAAACTTGTCGGGTTCCATGGCTTGGTTGGTAGTGAAGTCCATTTTATCAGCCACTAGTTCGCTATTTACCGTATATTTGTCTAGTGGTGAACGCCCTGTAAACTCCCCTGTTACTGCACGTAATGCTCCGTTTTCCGTCAAAACAGCTTCTTTCCGTTTAACAGCTTGTTCTGTTAACTGGGCAACGGTAAGATTTTTGTGCAGCAATCCTTGAAGCGGGATGGTATTAGCTGCTTTCCCAAGAACCATATCCATCGAGCAACCTCATTCCTTTGTTTTTAAATATTTATCATGTATGAATGCATTCGACCTAGTATAACAAAATTCACTTCTTTGTTAAACAGGGCAAAATATAGTTAGAATATTATTGAATATTTAAATAATATTATACCTGGGTTTACATGAATATGAAAATTGGTGTTAGAATAAGAAAATCGATTGTAAAGAGTCATAAACGCCCATTGACAAGGAATAAAAATAATGATATCTTCTTACAGAACTGATTATCCTATCGGGAGTGTTATAATGAGTGAGTTAAAGGAAGGGGCCGTCGTAACGGGAGAGGTAATCTCTACAAAACCCTTTGGTGCCTTTGTTAAATTAGAGTCGGGGGAAACAGGCTTGGTGCATATTTCCCAAATCTCTAGTAAATATGTAGAAAAAGTTGAAGATGTTCTCCAAGTAGGACTAAGCGTAAAAGCAAAGGTGCTATCGATAGACCCATCCGGAAAAATCTCCCTTTCGATCAAAGCATTAAGTGACGATCGGCCAGCGCGCGACAACAAACGTGGCGGAGGAGACCGCCGTGGTGGATCCCGGAGAAACAACAACAATAATCCTACCGATTTTGAAGATATGATGAAAAAGTGGATGAAGAGTAGCGAGGAGCGCCTCAGTGCTTTAGCTGCAAAGCAGAAGAAAAACCGTTAATATCGGTTTTTTCTCTTTTTATTTTAAAAGTATCCCGACCAAATGGGATGCTTTTTTTTGTCTGTTTGTGTCTTACCATCTCCTGAATCGCAAAAAGACATTTCATTAAATTTAGAAAGGAAATTATATGCATCAAAGGGGATTTTGGAGTGCGCAAATCATCCTACTAATGTGCACCGAAACAGCAATCGTTTACAATTTGGATGCATACTCAGCATCAATGCCTGCTTGGTTTCAGAAAATGGGTTATCTTTCTGTACTTGGTCTTGTGATGGGAGTAACCATTGGGGCCACTTTGGTTGGTGGTCTTTCTTCTGGACCATTGTTAGATCGCTTTGGAATCCGTAAAGTACAAGGTGCCAGCCTTGGCATTATGCTTGTCAACGCAGTATGGACAGCTTATGCTCAGGAATGGATAGAAATGATGATTCTTCAGAGCGTCCGTGATTTCGTCTGTGCTATAGGCATTGTAGCATGTGGAATGCGGGCTCGCGCAATTCTATCCCAAAATCAAGAAGAGCAGATCAAAGGACTAGGAAAGTTAAATATATGGAGTTATGCTGCTAGTGCCACTTTTGCTTGGCTGGGTCCTATTTTAGTAACTCATAATATGGTTTTGTGGAAGTGGCTAGGTGCTATCATTACTTTTATCGGCTTGTTGGAGGTTGTACTTAATAAACAACCTGTTCAAATCAAGACTGAAAAGAAAAACATAGAAAATTTCAGTGTTTGGGACTGGGATATTTTGAAATTGGTGTTGCCAGCCATTGGAGTTTCCATCATCCAAGGAGTGGTGAATACTTTCATCATTGTGGATGCAGGAGTAAACTTGGGATCACCGGTTCGAGCTGCGATGAATATCGCGGCTGGATTAGCAGGAATCATTGTTCCTTATATGGTCAAAAAATGGGGAGACAAATTGGTCATCAGAAGTTTGATGAGTTTGGTTGTAATAGCTGTGCTTTGTTTGATATGGCCGACATGGTATATTCTGGTGTTCGTTGGGTTGAGTATTGGTCTTGCTCAGATGGGGATAAATATCATTCTTACGGTAAAAAGACCCAATACTGGCAGAAGTGCTTCTATGCATTCACTGGTTGATTATGGAGGAGCCGCTTTCTCTTCTATTTTTTGGGGGACAGTTAGACAATTGGCAGGAATTACTTCCTCCTATGCTTTGCTTTTGATTCCAGCCCTGCTGTGTTTTTTTGCGTTTGAACGTCTGTTTCGATCAAAACGATGGTTGACTCAAGAGTAAATGCAAGTGCCGATCAAGGTTGCATTTGTGGTGAGCTGGTATATTCTATATAGATCAGCTCGTGTAAGTAAGCCCTTGGCTGGAGACATAAAAACGCCCCTCCTTCGAATGAAGGTGGGCAAGGTCATCTCATGGAGGAATGATACATATTTTTTGGTTTCATTTTCCTATTTATGGATTTTACATACTAAACTCATGCTGTTCGGATGATTTCTTTTTCGTTTCTCCCTTTGGCATACTTTCCTTGCCAAGATCCCCGTCTTGCCATCTCCTTATCAATCGCATTTAATACTTCCCATTTTTTGGTGCTCCACATCGGTCCCATCATGATTTCTGGGGGTCCATCACCTGTGATCCGATGAATAATGACATCAGGCGGCAGCAGTTCTAGTGAATCACATACTAGGTTCACATACGTATCTTTATCCAAAAACTCTAAGAGCCCTGCTTCATATTGTTTGACCATAGGTGTATTGCGTAGAAGGTGCAAGAGGTGGATTTTGATCCCCTGAATATCCATATTGGCACATGCCTTCACGGTTTCCAGCATCTCATCAGGTGTTTCACCTGGTAATCCATGAATGATATGCGCACAAGTACGAATACCATGTTTTCGCAGTTTGGCAACGCCGTCTATAAAACACTGGGAATCATGTGCTCGGTTGATTAAATTGGAAGTGTGTTCATGGATCGTTTGCAGTCCCAGCTCTACCCAGAGATATGTGCGTTCGTTTAATTCAGCCAAGTATTCTACGACATCATCTGGAAGGCAGTCAGGGCGTGTAGCAATCGATAAACCGATAACATCTTCTTGTTCCAAGATGGCCTCGTACTTTTCTTTTAACTCTTCTACTGGAGCATACGTATTGCTAAATGCCTGAAAGTAACCGAGGTATTTGGCTTGCGGCCATTTTTCCTGCATCATTTTCTTTCCTGCTGCAAACTGTTTTACAAGATCATCCCGCCGATAACCTGCAAAATCACCAGAGCCACGAGCACTGCAAAACGTGCATCCCCCTACGGCTACCTCTCCATTGCGATTTGGGCATGTAAATCCGCCGTCTAAAGGAATCTTGCATATTTTCTGCCCGTGCACTTGGCGCAAATGGTAGTTCCATGTATGGTAACGTTTATCCCCCCATAGTAAGGGTGTATTTTTATTTTGAAACATCATAAATAATCATCCTTTTGACTGATGAACTTGTTTTCTATCACTAAATAGAAGGGAGAGACTTCCTGTGTAAATATGTTAAAATAAAAATGCATTTAATTTTAAAAGAGGGAGGTTTTATCGCGTTCGAAATTCAAATTTCGATCTATAGAGTGAGAACTTTTTTGTGTGTCCCAACTTTTTTATCAAATAGCTCTATTTTATCACAAGGTGCATTTGATCGGAATCATAATGGTAAATACTACCAAGATATTACTTTGTCAAAAAAATGTAAGTGCTATCCAAGCGAGTTTTTGCTTTTAAAATCAAGGATTCCCTGAAAAAGTCCTGCTTACATATGTTTCGTTCAGCCTATTGAAATACTATTCTTTTATGTATTGTTTCTTTCAGAGGAAAGCAGTAGAGTTATAGAGGGTATTCTTTTTATGTTATCTATTTTTCGAGTTTCCAGCTATTTGGAGGTATAATTGGTATAGTGACAGTTTGTTAGGCTAATGCTACTGATAAACTCATGTTTTCGTATGGGCATATGGTGCGTTACATATGTATTCTTTTTTCATGCCTTTGAAGAAGGAGCGGGCTTACGGTATGATAGACAGGAGTGAAAACAAGTAGTTCGTCAGGATACATAGCTTTGATTTATTTTAACCGTTAAACTACCGAGGAAACTCCAGATCGTTTGTTTTTGAATCATACTTATTTTGTCGATATTTTTTTCGAGGTGATCTTTCATGGCTAGAACCAAACAGAAAGCCCAGAGTTTACTGGAATCGGAAATTAAAGTTGCACCGATTACAACTTTTTCCGTGCTTTCACCTGAAGGTAAGATCGTCAATGAAGATGAAGTCCCGGGTCTCAGTGACGAACAGCTGCAAGAATTGATGAAACGCATGGTATTTACTCGTGTTTGGGATCAGCGCGCTACCGGACTTGCCCGTCAAGGTCGTCTAGGATTTTATGCACCAGTTGCTGGTCAAGAAGCTACCATGATCGGTAGCCAATATGCACTAGACAAAGAAGATTTTATCTTGCCAGGATATCGCGATATTCCTCAGCTTCATTTTCATGGATATCCTATGTATCAAGCGTTTCTCTGGTCTCGTGGACATCAGCATGGTGGACAAATCCCTGAAGGGGTAAATGTACTTTTGCCGCAAATTATTATTGGTGCACAATATGTCCAAGCCTCTGGTGTAGCGATGGCTCTCAAGAAACGAAATACCAAAAACATCGTAATTACATATACCGGTGATGGTGGTAGTTCACAAGGTGATTTTTATGAAGCAATGAACTTTGCAGGTGTTTATAAACTGCCTGTTGTCTTTGTTGTTCAAAACAATCGCTATGCGATTTCCACACCTGTAACCAAACAAACTGCTGCCGCTTCTCTTGCGCAAAAAGGAATAGCTGCTGGGATTCCTTCTATACAAGTAGATGGAATGGATGTACTAGCTGTTTATCAAGCTGTTTCGAAAGCAAAAGAACGTGCTGCAAATGGCGAAGGGCCAACTCTGATCGAAGCATTGAATTATCGAATTGGACCTCACTCCATGTCCGGAGACGATCCAACGAGATATCGTACCAAAGAAGAACCTACCGAATGGGAACAAAAAGAACCGCTAACCCGTTTCCGTGCATATCTGGAAGGCAAAAAACTTTGGACAGAAGAGATGGAAACAGGGGTCATCGAAGAAGCAAAAAATACGGTGACTGCAGAGATCAAAAAAGCAGACCAATATCCAAAAATGAAAATCGTCGATTTGATCGATAGCATGTACGAAACGACTCCTCCCCATCTGGAAGAACAAAAAGCGGAGTATGCAGACTAGGAGGATAAGAACATGGCACAATTAACAATGGTAAAAGCAATCAATGATGCGCTGCGAGTAGAATTATCCAAAGATGAAAATACCCTTATTTTTGGGGAAGATGTAGGGGTAAACGGTGGAGTATTCCGTGCTACAGAAAACTTACAAAAAGAGTTTGGGGTCGACCGTGTTTTTGATACACCACTTGCAGAATCTGGGATTGGTGGACTTGCAGTAGGACTCGGCTCACAAGGTTTCCGTCCTATTGCAGAGATTCAATTTATCGGATTTATTTTTGAAGCAATGGATTCTATTTTGGTCCAAGCTCCTCGCTTGCGTTATCGTTCTGGCGGCCGGTATAACTGCCCTGTAACATTTCGTGCACCTTTTGGTGCAGGTGTTAAATCTCCAGAGTTACATAGTGATAGTTTAGAAGGACTAATCACCCAAACTCCAGGGATCAAAGTAGTTTGTCCTTCCAATCCATATGATGCAAAAGGACTGCTGATCTCTTCTATTCGAGATAATGATCCTGTATTCTTTATGGAACATCTAAAATTGTATTTCTCTGTAAAGGGTGAGGTGCCAGAAGGAGAGTACACCGTACCGATTGGCAAAGCGAATGTAGTAAGAGAAGGTAAAGATGTCAGTATCTTTACTTATGGAGCAATGGTTCACACTTCTTTAAAAGCAGCAGAAGCAGCAGAAAAAGAAGGCGTGAGTGTAGAAGTGATCGACCTTCGTACATTAAGTCCATTGGATATGGATACAGTTGTCCAGTCCATTGAAAAGACAAACCGTGCTATTGTTGTCCAAGAAGCACCCAAGCAAGCAGGTATTGCTGGAGAGCTAATTGCTCAAATTAATGAAAAAGCTATTTTTCATCTAGAAGCTCCTGTACTTCGAGTTACCGGACCAAGTACCGTTCTTGGTTTCCCATTGATTGAAGAAGAGTGGATTCCAAGTCCGGCACGCGTGCAAAAAGCGATACAAAAAGTGATGTCTTACTAAGGTAAGGCGGTGGGATCACCACCGTCTCTTAAGAGCTTTTAAGATGATTGGAGGACTTACATATGGCAGCCTATCAATTTAAACTGCCTGATGTGGGTGAAGGTATCCACGAAGGTGAAATTGTAAAGCTATTTGTAAAACCAGGGGATAAAATCGAAGAGTTTGCCCCATTTGCTGAAATACAAACAGATAAAGCAGTTGTAGAGATTCCTTCTCCCGTAACTGGAACTGTCAAAGAAGTGAAGGTAGAAGAAGGGGAAGTCGCTCTCGTAGACTCAGTTATTGCTGTTATTGACGCTGAAGGCGAAGTTCATGATCAAGTAGAAGAGGAAGCAGCACCAGAAGAACCAGCAAAAGTAGAAGAGCCAGTAAAAGAAGAAAAACCTGCTGCAAAAGCAGAAAGCAAGCCGGTTAGTGATAAGAAACAAAAAGTATTAGCAATGCCATCAACTCGTAAGTTAGCTCGTGAACTTGGTGTGGATATCCATCAAGTAACGGCTACTGGTGAAAATGGAAGAATTACCGCCGACGATGTGCGAAAATTTGCCGAAGGTGGAGAAGCGAAAGCTGCGGAAGCAGATGAAGTGAAACTTCTGACAGAAAAAACACCAAGTTCAACTCCTACAGCTGCACCAGTAGAGACCGGTTCAGAAGAACGTCTTCCATTACGTGGAATCCGCCGGACCATTGCCAAACGTATGGTAGAAAGCAAGCATACTGCTGCACACGTAACCATTATGGATGAAGCAGATGCTACGGAATTAGTAGCCATTCGCAAATGGGCAAAACCGGTTGCACAGGAGCGCGGCACGAAACTTACCTATTTGCCATTTATCATGAAAGCTGTGATCGCTGCTCTTCGTCAATTCCCAACTTTAAATGCTTCGATTGATGATGAGAAGCAAGAAATTGTGTTGAAAAATTACTACCACATCGGTATGGCAACTGCTACCGATAATGGTTTGATGGTGCCAGTTTTAAGAGACGCAGATCGCAAATCTATCTTCGATCTCGCAGATGAGATCACCGATAAAGCAGTCCGTGGACGTGATATGAAGTTAGAAGCGTCCGAGTTAAAAGGCAGCACCTTTACCATTTCCAATATTGGCGGATATGGTTCCCAGCACTTTACACCGATTATCAATCACCCTGAGGTGGCGATACTTGGTGTAGGTACGATTAAAGAAAAGCCCGTTGTGTACGAAGGTGAAATTGTAGCTCGTCCACAGTTGTACTTGTCCCTTACAGTGGATCATCGCTTAGTTGATGGAGATGTGGCTGCTCGTTTCCTCAGCCAAGTAAAACGCCTCATTGAGAGCCCCAACCTATTGATGATGGAGATGAGATAAATGGTAGTTGGAGACTTAGCACAAGAAGTAGATGTACTCGTTATTGGAGCAGGCCCTGGTGGATACGTTGCTGCTGCGCGAGCAGCACAGCTAGGTCGTAGTGTTACTATAGTAGATAAAGATGAGCTCGGTGGAGTTTGTCTCAACCGAGGATGTATTCCAAGTAAAGCAATCATTACTGCGGCAGAGCGTTTTACCCAAATGAAAGAAGCAGAAGAGATTGGTTTGGAAGTAAAAGGTGAAGTTGCCGTCAATATGCAAAAGCTGATGGATTGGAAAAATGGTGTGGTACAAAAGCTTACAGGCGGCGTCGGCCAATTGATGAAAGGCAACAAAGTAGAAGTAGTAAAAGGCGATGTCTTTTTCAATGCTAAAGATGCTGTTCGAGTAGTGGGTGAAACTACCAGCCAAACCTATAAATTCCAAGACATCATCATCGCTACAGGTTCCCGTCCATTTGAACTAAAAATCTTGCCTTTTGATGGAAAGCGTATCCTATCTTCTACCGAAGCATTAAACCTGCAAGAAGTTCCTGAAAGATTGGTAGTGGTAGGCGGTGGATATATCGGTCTTGAACTAGGAACCGCTTATGCAAAACTAGGTGCGAAAGTTACCATCCTAGAAGGAACAAAATCCTTACTGCCTGGTACAGATGACAAACTAACCCGGATTGTCTCTCGTAAATTGAAAAAACTTGGTGTGGAAGTCATCACCGAAGCTATGGTTCAAGGTGGAGAGAACAAAGGGAAAGAAGTTGTTGTCAAAGCTCAGGTAGGTGGAGAAGAAAAAGAGTTTACCGCAGATTACTGCCTTGTAGCTGTTGGGCGTAAACCAAATACCGATGACATCGGTTTAGAAAATATCGGTGTAGAACTAGATGAGCGTGGTTTTATTAAAATAGATGATCAATGCCGCACCAGCGTGGAACATATTTATGCAATCGGTGACTGTGCAGGTGGAGCACTTCTTGCACACAAAGCAAGTTACGAAGGAAAAGTAGCAGCTGAAGTGATTGCAGGAGAAAAAAGTGTGATTGATTACCAAGCGATGCCATTTGTAATCTTTAGTGACCCAGAGATCGCATACACTGGTCTTACCGAAGCACAGGCAAAAGAAGAGGGTTATAACCCAGTTGCAACCCGTTACTCCTTTGCAACAAATGGACGCGCATTGTCCATGAACCAATCCGAAGGATTCGCACAAGTCGTAGCAGACAAAGATAGCGGACTTCTTCTAGGTGTACAAATCGTCGGCCCAGAAGCATCTTCCTTGATCGCAGAAGCTGCATTTGCTATTGAGATGGGAGCCCTTGCAGAAGATTTAAGCCTCACCATTCATGCGCATCCTACTTTGCCAGAGGTTATCATGGAAGCAGCTGATTCGTTGGTATTGCGTTTGAAAAAGTAGGGATCATTTGTATAGAGCATTGTCATGGCAGTTCCCATTATGGGATATGCTTTTGATGATGCTTTTTTCTTTTTTATTGGTTGTTGGTGTATAGAAGGTAATTTGGAGAGATTTGATGAGACTGAGGAGTGTTGAATGTATTTTCTTTGTCTCATATCATTCAAGAATATATCCAAGAAGTAAGCGAGTACCACGAAGAATTACTCGCCTATTTAAGCCCTTATGTAACTGCACATATCAATCGATTTGGTGAATATCGAATTGATACGGACCGTACATCATCCACACTTCCAATTGATCTATCTTTGGTGAAGAGAGCAGCTTCTTAATGTAAATTATATTAGTGATTTATATAAGATAGTGATATAATTTTTCTATGAAACCTAAATCTTATGTTACTGATTTCAATGTCGCTGATTTTACTATGGTAATCGAAAATCTGACAAGGATACTTATTCGGTTACCATCGATTGAAAAACTAAGCTTCACCACACTTTCCGTCCTGCACACATTGTCTCTCAAAAGCCCCATGCGACTTACGGAGTTGACAGCTACTGAGCAAGTTACGCAATCAGCAATCACACAGTTGGTGACCAGACTTGAACGAGACGGACTCGTCAAGCGTCTGGCAGATCCGAATGATGGCCGAGTGGTTCAGGTACACATTACCACGCAAGGCATTGATGTTATTGAATCGCGTCGATTAGATCGCATGGATCGGCTCTCGAAATTCATTGATGGGCTTACTTCAGAGGAAAAACACGCAATTACATCCGCATTACCGGCATTGAAACGTTTGGTCGAACTGGGAGAAGATTCGTAATTAAGTCTGATTCCATTTCGTTGTTCATTTGGGATAATAGACAAACATTCCTATTAACAAATTGAATTGTCTAAGGAGGAATTTTAGTGGCAGCAGCTTCTTTTGCTCTTGAACCTAGTCCAATCTATGTATCGGATGAGTTACTATCTGATCTCCAAAACCGCTTAAAGTATACCAGATGGCCGCTTGATACTGGTAATGACGACTGGTTTTATGGCGTTAATAGGAATTATCTAGAGAAATTAGTAGACTATTGGATGAACCAGTTTGATTGGCGGAAATCCGAAAGTGCGATCAATGCTTACGAACACTATAAAGTAAATGTAAACGGAGTTCCTGTGCACTTTATGCGTAAATCAGGCACGGGACCCAATCCTATACCATTGATACTATCTCATGGTTGGCCATGGACATTTTGGCATTGGTCCAAGGTCATTGATCCACTTGCAAACCCAGGTGCATTCGGAGGTAATCCAGCTGAAGCATTTGATGTAATCGTACCCTCCCTTCCTGGCTTCGGATTTTCTTCGCCACTTCCTAACAGCCCAGACATGAACTTTTGGAAAATCGCCGATCTCTGGCATACCCTTATGACGGATATTCTTGGCTATGATAAGTATGCAGCAGGAGGATGTGATGTAGGAGCGCTTGTAACGGGGCAATTGGGACACAAATATAGTGACTATCTCTACGCCATACACATCGGATCTGCCCTGAAATTGAATTTTTTTAATGGGGATGATGGATGGAATTTTGCTAGAGGCCGTGTTCTTCCCGACAACATTTCTCAACAAATGAAAGAAAAGATTTTGGAGCTTGATCGTAAATTTGCATCCCATCTAGCCGTACATGTTCTTGATCCCAGCACACTTGCTTATGGATTGAGTGACTCCCCAGTTGGAATGCTTGCATGGATTTTGGAAAGATGGATCAAATGGAGTAATAATAACGAAAATGTGGAGAATGTTTTTTCGAAGGACGATATCCTTACCCATGCAACTATCTTCTGGGTAAACAATACCATTGGAACGTCCATACGAACCTATGCGAATAATAATCGCTATCCATGGGCACCTGCTCATAATCGCTGGCCTGTTATTGAGGCACCCACAGGTATCACTTTTGTGGGCTATGAAAATCCGCCTGGTGTCACGACTGAAAATCGCGTACAAGATTTTCTCAACAGTGATCGTGCTCCCTGGTATAACCATGTCAACATTACAGCTCACGAACAAGGTGGACACTTTATCCCTTGGGAAATTCCAGAGAAGTGGGTTGAAGATTTACGTCGAACTTTTCGTGGACGCCGGTGAGTGCTAGTGTCAGTTTTTACTCTAATCAAAAGACACTTTAGTGAAAAAAGAAACCAGAAAACCATTGATTGTTCTAAACTACTTAATATACTTTGGTAAAAAACGAAAACTTGTCGTGTTCTCTAGCAGAATATGACGAGTTTGTTTGTTATAATTGTATATCCATCGTTTCTGGCGGCTGGTTATTTGTTTTTTTGTAACTGTTTTATGAATTAGATTTGGAACAACTCATCTGGTTCTAACTCTGAATTCATAATTTGATTTCTTAGTACCCTATATAAGTCTAACCATTTTTTACGTGTCAAGGTTAATGAACTCCTTTACTGTTAATTCGATTTGTTTTGTTAAGTGATGCAGTAAAATCTTCCCTTTTTTTGCAGCAGCTCTTGTTGGAAAGCCAATCGTTCCAGTTTTTGTATAAGGTTTCATCCCTAACGCTGTTAACAAGTCTCTCTTTGGTGATTCTATATCTATATATTTTTCTGTTTTTACTACATTTTTTTCTTTGTATAAATGCAATAAAATAGAAGTTTCCGCCTCTCCTGCATGCATATCTTCTGATGTTGTCGATGAGATTCCAGCTTCTTTATAAGCATTTTCCCAATGCTTTCTATTAGGTGTAATTAGTAGCCTGGGTCTATCCACATTCATTTCTTGGGCTATATTACCCAAAAGATAATTTCCTCCATGACCATTTACAATAATACATTTTTCAATCCCCATTCTTTCTAGTGAGTGAACCACATCTTTTACAACGGAAATAATGGTAGTAGATCTTAGAGAAATAGACCCTGGAAAACTAGCATGTTCAAACGAAGCCGAATAGGGTAGTACTGGTACCACAAAAGAATTTTCCAATGACTTTCCAAGCTCATTTGCAAGAGCTTCAGCGATAATACTATCTGTTGCGATAGGTAGATGATGTCCATGTTGTTCAAGTGATCCAATTGGTATTAGACCAACTTTTATTCCTTTTAAATCAGTCCATGTTGAGAATTTGTCCATGTTTTAGTGCTCCTTTTCAACTCACAATCTAGATATATACTGCTGACTATACTATAATTCAGAAAAAACAAAAAATATCTATTTAAATATAGACTGAATAGTATAAATCCGGATTGTTATTCAAATAGTGTAGTCCCCTATGAAAAGGATGATACAAACAACATTGGAAAAGGCAAATTTAGAGGTAAGAAAGAGGATTAGAAGTAGAATAGAGTAGATGCACGGTTTTTTGTTTGGTTATACAAACCACCTCCAATGAGACAGAAGAACCGTCCCTGTGTCTTGAGGAGGTTTTGAGACGAAAACAAAGGAGTAATCAATTAAATTGATCACTCCTCTTTTATCCTAAATTAATGTTTTGTTTCTGACAAATGGAAGTCAGCTTTAAATCTTATGCAATATCAGCAGTCAACCTTCTGGATCGCCTTCATAATAGCTAGACATTTTCTAAAAGACCTCCTTCTTCTTTCTCTTTAATCTGTTGCCTAATAAGATATGTTTTCTCAACACATGTTAAAAACTCATCTTTTTGGTCAAGTTTTTTATAACAAGTACATATGTTGTCCATTATCTCAAGTTCAAGAAAGAGAAATTTATGGTGTTTTGCAAGTTCATAGCCTTTTTCAAAAGAGGAAATAGCATCCATGTAGGCATTTTGTGAAATACTTACACGTCCTTTTGCTTGTAATGCTTTTATTTGTCCAATTGCATCTCCATTTTTTTTACTGATAAATAATGCTTTTTCTAAATATATATTTGCAGTCGTGGGATCATTCTCTCTCAAATATAGCATTCTTACATTCATATAAGTAGGTATTAATAGATATTCCCGCTTTATTTTTGATTGAATGTCTAAAGCAAGGAGAAAGTACTCCTTAGCTTTTTGAATGTTACCTTTATTGAGGAATATATTACCCATTGTATTCCAAAGTGTCAATAACCTGTCGAATTCAAGGTTTAACCAAGCGATATTAATACCTTTTTGGGCAAGCTCGTATGCTTTTTCGGTCATACCAATATTGTTCCATACATTCGCATACATTTCATAATACTGGATGATGACTGATAGTCTTACAAGCTGAAACATATCCTCTGTTTTTTCAAATGCAGAAATACTTTTTTGTAACTTTTCAAGTGATACGATGATTTTCTCTTGATTGTTCACCTTATCATTGTTCATTTTTTCAAGGTAGACGCACTTATTTAATAATAAGAAGTATTTCAGATACAACCGATCACCTTGATCAACAAAACTCTGTAATCCATTTTCGACATATTGAAGTGCTCGTTTAAAGTCACTTTGGAAAAAGGCAATCCTCGCTAGATCATTCAAGCAACCAGCTAAGATATTGGACTTCTTCAACTCATGATTTTCCTCATATTGCTCTTCTATTAGGGTAATAACATCTCGCAGGAATTTTTCTGCCTGTGACCACTTTTTCTTCTCAAAATAACATTTTCCCCATAAATAATATGCAAAAGGTGCAAAAGTTCCCATTGGGGGAAAGAAGACCGCTATTATGGCCATACTCCATCTTTTTATCCAAATTTACATTTGAATCGGATGGATATAAAAGAAGCGCAAAGAAAATTAGTCTACTACCATATTGATCGATTTGGGCCTGTTTCTATCAAAGATATTGCTTGGTGGTCAGGGTTAAGTGTAAAAGTCATCCGAGATTCGATAAAAGAATTAGCTAATGAAGTAATAATAGTGGAAGTAGAAGCAACAAATACCGAATATTTCATGACCGAGAAAGGTTTATCACATTACCAAGACTCTTCTTTTCAAAATGAGGGTTGGTTAACTCTTTTAGCATATGAAGACCCCACTTTAAAAGGATACTATGAAAGTCGATTTTTATATGTGGATCAAAAGCATTATGAACTATTGTTTAATAAGATTGGGGAATCAAGAGCCAGTATTATCATGAATGGAAAAGCAATTGGAATATGGACAATAGACAAAAGGAAAAGAAACATTCATTGGATGACATTTGAAAAGGTAGATTTAGAAGTAAAAAAGCAGATCAAAACCAAAATAGAGCAAATGCACAGCTTTTTGTTTGGCTAGTACATAAAATCTAATGCGACAGAAGAACCGTCCCCTTGTAGCATTTATGATAGGACAATAGAAAAATCCCGATTTCTCAGGATGAAAAAAGAGAGATTGGGATTTTTTATGGGGTAATTCCAATATACCCCCTGCTATTCTTTTACTAAGATGGAATACTTATGGTTAAGAAAGCTGGTGAATTGATTGTGTACGCTCAAGTAGCCACATGCATACCATCCATGTTTAGGGTCCCATCGGTCATAATCGAGAACCGCTTTATTAAATATACGTTTATCCCTAGGGTCTATAGGGACAATTCGTTTACCTGTTAGGCGGTGTTCTGCAAAGCGAGACATGTAGATGGATGCATAAATATTTTTATGCTTGATTTTACCTTCCTTATATAGTTGATCTAATACCATACCTGTAATTGCGTGGTCAGGTAGAATATCATATCGACTTAATCCATTTTGTGTAACATGAGGAAAAGTTTGTTCAAAGTAGAGCGCTATTTTACGAATCAATTCCATTTTTGCTTTCAACTGCCGAGGATCATAGATATCTTTATGATTATTATCTATTCCTAAATCTTGACTAGAACGATTAAATTCTTTCACTCGAGCCAAACCAAGCTTATAAGGTGTCAGCTTTGGCTGAACGAGATGATTCAATCTTTTAATGATGGAAGATGTTTCTCCATGTGTAAACAATACAAGATAAACAACTTTTCCAGTATGAAGATCGTTTCGGATAGGAACACCATAGGTTAAAAGTTCGTCATCAGGATGAGGAACATAGTAAACAGAGATTTGTTTGTGTTTGAGTGCCTTTGAATCAAGTCGAAGTTGTTTGATGCTAATAACCACAGAATTTGACGGCATCTTCTTAGAGGTAACTTCGGCTGATACATGTCCATTACTGATTTCTACCTTATTGTATGCAAAATAGCAAATAACAAAAACTGAAGTAAATAATATAATGCGTATCATCCATTTCCCCATCTGTTTCCCCCCTAAGTTTGCTTTTTATGACCCTACCGTTTCGAGCTGAGGCATCGATATTGTTTTTTGCTTTTCCTTGTACCAGAGTTCAAGCGTAAGTAAAGTCCATAATAAACGTGCAGCTCGTTGTTTTTGTTCTGTATGTGATGAATCAAACAGTCTCATGACTTCTTGTTCTCGATAAAAATCACGTGTATAAGCATTTGGATCTAATAAAGTGGTTAACACAAAATCTTGCCACTCATCAAATATCCATGCAGTTAAAGGGATTGGAAATCCTGCTTTTTTACGTTTGATAACTTGACTAGGCAATAATGGTGTTAGAGCTTGTTTAACGATCCATTTTCCATTATTCCAACGAAGTTTTAAATTATCTTGTGTTTGTAGTGCATATTCCACAACTTGATTGTCTACAAATGGAACACGTAACTCAACAGAATGACTCATCGAAATATTGTCCGATTTTACAAATGTATTTTCAGGCAACCAAGCAAAAATATCAAAATAAGACATCTGTTGTAAAAAGCTTTTATCCCGTACAGGATACATTATCTTCTCTACTTGGGCTTGTGAATTTTGATACTTCATTTGATTCCATATTTCCTCTTGAAATAGTTGTCTTTTTTCTTCTTGTGTAAATAATCCACCAATCCCTTGATACCATTCCGAAGGATTTGTCAGTGTTTTTTGGATGGTACCCTGTCCTGGTAAGTCTAGCTGACTAGCTAATGAGAACCCTAGTTTCCGCACAGATTTGGGAGCTAGTTGGAGTACACGTAACCAGTTGGTTTGTTTATAGACCGCATACCCATTAAATAGCTCGTCTAAGCCTTCTCCACTAAAGATTACTTTACAGTTTGCTTTGCTAGCTAAACGAGATGCAAACCATAAAGGAATCATAGTTGGATCAGCAATTGGTTCACTTAAAGATCCAATAATAGAGGGTAGAGCTTCCAATGCTTGTTGTGCTGAATAGATCTCAAAAGTATGGTTGGAATCAAATGTTTTTGCTACAAGCTCAGCATCATCAATCTCAGAGTAATGACTACGATCTGTAGGTGTATTCGGTTGTTCAAACGCAACCGTGAACGTATTTGGCTGTTCTGAATGATACTTGTGGTGTACTGCCAATAACGCTGATGAATCTAATCCTCCACTAAGGAGTATTCCTGACTTTGTTTCAGATACAAACTGATCTTTTACAGCATTGAGGATAATGCTTTGTAATGCCCGAATTTTTTCATCGATTGTTTGGTTTGTTTGTTTTTCAGAAGAAAACCTTGGTTCAGGTCTCCAATAAAACCCAGTATCAATCTGATGATTGCTCTTTATAAGCATATATTGAGCTGGACTTATCTTTTTCACGTCTTGGAATATGGTATGGCTATTGGGTATAAACCGAAATGTATGATAATCTGAAAATCCTTGCATATCTAAAGCAGGCTCTTTTTCCAATTGGCTGAATAAAGCTTTTGTTTCGGATGCAAAAATCATTTGTGTTCCTGTATCCAAAAAATATAGAGGCTTTACGCCCATGCGATCTCGAGCTACTAATAAAGTTTGTTTTTCTTTATCCCAAAGAGCAAATGCAAAGATTCCTTTCAAAAATTGCATACATTTTTCCCCATATTCTTCATATAAGTGAATGATCACTTCAACATCAGAATGAGTAGAAAAAGAATGGCCAGATCTTTGGAGTTGATCACGTAATTTTTGGTGATTATATATTTCTCCATTACATACTAAGATGATGGATGAATTCTCATTAAAGATAGGTTGACTTCCATTTTCGATACCAACAATTGATAATCGATTCATTGCTAGCCCAATCATCTTATCTCGATAAACTCCATCTGTATCGGGACCTCGATGTTTCATTGATTGGAGCATAAGGTTCAATGATTCTTCTGTTGCTGGAGTATCTTCTGATTTGGATAGTATTGCTGCAATTCCGCACATAGACCTAGTAATACCTCCAATAAATGTGATTGCTTTTAGTATTTCCATAAATTTTATAACTAGAGACAGGAATATCCACTAGATCACATTAAATTTAGATTAGAAATAATCATTGAAGCGTACTACAAGTATAACTTTAAGAATTGCGAAGCTCTTGATCCACACCCTACCCTAACTTCTGCCTCCGCTTCAATAGAGTTCTATATTTAAAAGACGGATAGAAACTGAAAAAGTTCACCTTCCATTATCTACATTCTCCGTTCAAAAATAGGGCCATTTTTTATTTTTGAGCTTGATCGGCATTCCTCGAATCTGAATTTTCAAAACCCACATGATATAAATCAATCTCGATTAGTAAATAGTTCTCATTCATTTTTTTAGTCCTATAAAAAACATCAAAATCTATCAGATCATAATTGTAACCTTTTCCATTTCTTTTTTGAGAATAAATTATATAATATTTTTTAAAGGTAGTTAAATTTTGTATGGAAACTATCACCTCAAGTTTTGTATTTCCGTGAAAAAAAGCATCTCTTTTATTTTAATATTTTGAAAGGATTATATTTATCCCCTTAACAGGAGGTGAATCGCCAAATTGATGAAACAGAATGTAAAACTTCGGACAAAAATTAATATTTTTGTCGTATTGATTATAATGTTAATCTTAATTCTCGTTATATCCGTCTTATCTTTTAGCGTTATTCAATTGCGATTTCGAGATGTTGGGAATCGGGCACTTATTCTTTCTAGAACAATTGCAGATTCTCCTCAAATACGAGAAGCTTTTCGTAAAAAAAATCCTGCTGCCGTAATACAGCCATTAACCGAAAAAATAAGGCAAGAAACCGGTGCAGAGTTTATTGTTGTAGGGAATATGGACTTGATCCGCTATAGTCACCCTAACCCTGCTTTAATCGGAAAAAAGATGGTTGGTGGTGACAATAACTCAGTTTTGCACGGGAAAGAAAGCATTACCCAAGCAGTTGGTACACTTGGACTCTCTATACGCGGTAAAGTACCGATTTTCGATGATTACCATCATCAAATTGGTGTCGTCTCAGTCGGTTTTCTGATTGAAAATATATGGAATGATATTTTTGCAACGCTTGAGAACATTGGGATGGTTGCAGGGATTGGGCTTCTGCTCGGCTTCATTGGCGCTCATTTGCTTTCTGGACATATCAAAAAACAAATTTTCAATATGGAACCATATGAAATCGCTTTGTTAGCTCAAAATCAAGTGGCAATTATGGAATCAATCCGAGAAGGGATTTTAGCAGTAGATCAGGAAGGGAAAATTACTGCGTGTAACCAAGAGGCAAAACGAATTATGGGGTTAGATCTTTCCGATGAGATTATTGGTCAGCCGATTCAAGCTATTGTACCAAACTCTAGACTTCCAGAAGTTTTGAAAGAAGGAGTCAGTCAGATGGATCAACCCATCATCATTCAAAATACATTAGTTGTCGCCAATCTAATCCCCATTTGGTTGGATGGGAATGTTATCGGAGCTGTCTCCTCCTTCCGTGATAAAATAGAATTGGATCAAATAAACCAACAGCTGCATGATGTAGGGCATTATTTAGATGATTTACGAAGTCAAAGACATGAATTCATGAACCGCCTCCATGCTATTTCTGGAATGATACAATTAAAAGAATACGACCAAGTTACAAAATTTATCAGTCAAGTAAATCAAGAACAACAGCTGCTTATGGAATTTTTCCTAGCACAAGTACATGATCCAGCAGTAGTCGGTATTATCATCGGTAAAATGCATCGAGCAAAAGAGTTAGGTATTCAATTAACCGTCGATCCAACCTCGCATGTGCTCGATCCTTGCCCGCATAGAGAGGTTGTTATCTCTATTTTAGGCAATGCAATAGAAAATTCTTTGGAAGCGCTCTCAAAATCGAGGGAGATCCATCAAAATTCAACTATTTGTATCTATATCAATGACCAAGCAGATCACCTGGAAATAAAAGTTCACGACACAGGTCCAGGCCTGGACCCAAAAATTGAACAACATATATTTGAAGATGGAATTTCTTCAAAGGGAAAGAACCGTGGTTTTGGTTTGACCATCGTTCATCGGTTAGTTTCGAACATCGGCGGGGAAATTTCCATTGCATCAACAAGTACTGGAACCGTTTTACAAGCAACATTGCCTAAGCAAAGAGGTGATTAACTTTGTCGCAAAAAAATATTCAAGTAGTTGTAGTAGATGATGATTTTATGATCGCAAGGTTACATGGTAAGCTAGTCGATTCTATCCCTTGTTACCAATTAGCCGGAACAGCAAATAATTATGAAACCGCATTACATTTAGTAAACGAATTACAGCCGGATTTATTATTATTAGATGTATATATGCCAGATCGATCAGGAATGGAGTTAGTAAGAACCATTCGAGCTAAAACTTTGCCTTGCGATGTCATCTTAATCACGGCTGCAAAAGAATTGGAAGTTATCGAAGAAGGATTTCGCTTTGGAGTTTTTGATTATTTAATCAAGCCATTTGATCTGGATCGTTTACAGAAGACGTTAAAAAAATATTTTCAGTACAAAATGTCACTAGCAAAATCAAATACACTTTCCATCGATCAGACTGTTGTCGATGATTTAAAACAGTTGCGCTCTGTCAACCAATCGGTCAACCAACTTCAGCAAAAAGGAATCGATTTGCGTACGCTAGAACGTGTTCGAAACTGTTTACTGCAGGCAAATCGTTTTTTAAGTGCAGAAGAAGTAGCTAGTATGTCAGGTGTCAGCCGCTCAACAGCTAGAAATTACCTTGTCCATTTAGTTGAATCACAGCGAGCAGAAGAACAATTATTATATGGAACAGTAGGACGTCCCCAACGATTGTATCGCTGCAAAGATTAATGAATAAGCTGCCCATTCTCAAAGGGCAGCTTGTTTGGGTTATTTATTGGATTTACTTGCTTGATCCACAAATTTTGTCGTATAGGTATCTTCTAACTTGATATTTGCTTGCTTCAATTTTGGTTTAAATGTAGACAATACATCATATACTTTTGTTGGACCGTCAGCAGGCATTTTCCCATCAGCAGTAAACATCGATATACTATGCTTCAATGCTTTAATATATAAGTCTTTGTCACCAGCATAGTACTCACTAGGCATTTTGCTAGCAATTTCTTCTGGTTTGTGTGTTTGAATATATTTTAATGTTTTTTGAAATGCATTTACTATTTTTTGAACTACTTCTGGGTGAGATTTCACATAATCTGATTGCATGTATAAACTGGATGCCGGATAGTCTCCTCCAAGTGCTTGCTTGGTTCCTTCTTCACCTGACATATCTACAAGTGGAGTAGCGAGATGTTTTGCTTCCAAAAGAGAAACCGTTGGTTCTGTCGTTACTGCTAAATCAATTCTGCCTTGTTGCATGGAAGCAATCAATGTATTACCTGATCCTACAGGGACAGGGATGTAATCTTTTGATGTATATCCACCCTTGGTAACCAGATAGTTAGCCAAAAAATTAGTCGAAGCACCTAAAGAAGTGACACCGATTTTTTTGCCTTTCAAATCTTGAATTCCTTTGACTTGACCTAATAGTTTATTGGAGACCATCAACGTTTCACCTGGTGTAGAGGCAAACTGGATCACGGATGTGAGGTTTTTGCCTTTTGCTTGCAGATCGATGGTATGATCATAAAATCCAACAACCCCATCTACTTGTCCAGCGATCAATGCTTCCTCAGCAGTTTGCCCTGATCCTTGGTTGATCAGTTGTACATCTACTCCTTCTTGTTTGAAGTAACCAAGGTTTTCTGTCAGTTTTGCTGGTAAATAGATAATTTTCTCCATTCCGCCAACCATTATTTTTACTTTGGGTGAAGAAGAATTGCTGCTGGCATTACTACTACAAGCCGTTACTAATAAAGCTATTAATCCAACGATAAATGCCCATCTTAGTTTCCTGTATTTTCCCTTCATCTTTACTTAGCTCCTTTGTGCTATATTTTGAATATTTTTATTTAGAAACTTAGTCTTGACGCACATTTCGCCATGCGATAAATCGTTTTTCTAATCGTCCAACAGCCCAGTCTGCAATTAATGCTGTGATAGATAATAAAACCATCGCTGCAAATACTCCAGTTGTATCGAAAGCTCCTTGTGCTTGCGAAATAAGAAAGCCTAGTCCTTTTGTCGCACCGATAAATTCTCCTACCACTGCACCTACTAATGCAAATCCAAAACTGGAATGCAAACTCGAAAGTATCCAAGTAAGTGCGGATGGAATAATGACATGAACAGCCAACTGCCTTTTGTTTGCACCTAGCAGACGTGCATTATTAACTAGATTACGATCCACTTCTCTCACGCCTTGAAAAGCGTTGAAAAATACTACAAAAAAGGTAAGCGTCACTCCGAGGGCCACTTTTGAAGACATCCCCAAACCAAGCCAAAGAATAAAGATAGGAGCTAATACAACACGAGGCAGAGCATTTAACATTTGTATATATGGTCCAAAAATGACAGATAACACTTCACTCATACCTAGTGCGTAACCAGCAATGATACCCAAAATAACACCAATCACAAAGGAAAGAATCGTTTCTTCAAAGGTTACGATAAAATGTGTATATAGAGGGCCCTGGCTGGTTCCATTTTGAAACCAATCTATTATTTGTAAAAAAATTGCTTTGGGACTGGAGAAAAAGAAAGGATCAATCAGTTTGTAATTAGCAAGCAGCTGCCAGGCACCCATGATGACAATAAATACACCAATTTGTAGTCCAAGATTACGCAAACGACGCTTAAGAGCCTTTGTACGCATTTCTTTCAAACGAGAAACCGGCTCAGAGGAGAGCGAATTATTAAGACTGATTGGATTGCTCATAGCTAATCATCACCTCATCTCGTAAATCATTCCAAATTTGTTCATGTAATCTCATAAAATCAGCGTCAAACCGAATTTCTGATACATTTCTCGGACGAGGAAGGTCAATTTGATAGTCACCTTTTATCGTCGCGGCAGGACCTGCCGTTAGTACAACGACACGATCACTAAGTGCGATAGCCTCTTCTAGATCATGGGTAATAAAGATAACCGATGCAGATGTCTCTTCCCAAATGGTGAGAAGTTCACTCTCCATTAAAGAGCGTGTGTGGACATCAAGTGCTGAAAAAGATTCATCCATCAGCAATATTTGTGGTTGAATGATCAAGCATTGTGCTAGCGCAACACGTTTGCGCATTCCACCCGATAATTGATGAGGATAATGTTTTTCGAATCCTTTTAAGCCAACACGCTCGATCCATATTTTTGCTTCTTTATATGCTTCTGCCTTTTCGACTCCTCGTAAAGTAAGTCCTAAAGAAACATTATCGATCACTGTTTTCCAAGGAAAAGCATTTTCTGTTTGAAATACACACGCAGCATGCTGATTCATACCTTGAAGCGTTTCTCCTTGGATTTTTATGGTTCCGTTTGTCGGTTGATCAAATCCAGCTACTAGACTGAGCGTAGTAGATTTTCCACATCCCGTAGGCCCGACGATAGAACAAAATTCTCCTTTGCCAATTTGCAAATCAATATTGCGCAAAACAGTATGAACTTCACCTGATGGTTTGACAAACTCTTTACTGACTCCTGATAACTCGATCATGACAGGATCATTTTGTTTTGGTTTATTTGCAAGGCTTATATTTGTTGTGGAGTTCAATTTCCTGCTCCTTTCTCAATCTCCTATGGTAGCGCTTACATGAAGTTTATAAAAGGTTGAAGCTTTTGCATACATTTCGTTAATTAATTACAAATAAACAATAAATGTGATTTTGACGATTTTGTTAATGCGAAAAGTAGAAAGTGATCTTTTGTATATTACGAGATGTTATTGTATTGGTTATCCTGTTTAAAAATAAAAGAATTCTATATATGAATGTTATATATATTCTGTAAAATCTCACAGACGGAAAATATTCAAATATGGTAGGATAGGGTTGGATAAAGGTTTCTCATCTCAATTTTTAGGAAAAGGCTGGCGATACTGTGAAAAAATTAGCAAAAACGTTGCTTGCTACTACCCTTTTAGCTGGAGCAATTATACCAATCACTGCATCTATTCCAAATGCGCATGCTGCTTCTAAACATTCTAATGCTAAAGTATCCATACAGAAACAACATAAACAAACGCTTGACCAAGCACGCAAATTGGCCGCCCAAGGGAAAGTGATCAACAGTGAGCATTTTGGCCTAGGTTCCAAGAAAAAAGATATTGTGCGAAAATGGGGCAAACCCGACGCTACTGATAATATGGGAGTTGGACAAGAACAAATCGACTATAAAAAACGCGGCGTTAGTTTCTTCCTTTACAAAGGTACGGTAACAAGTGTAACAACAGAGGATAAACGTATTCTTGCCCTCACGCATGATGAAGTTTTGAAAGCATGGGGTAAACCATATAAACACGATCAAGGTGCCGGGCAAGTTTATGAAACGTATAAAGCAGGCAAACATGATATTGATATTCACTGGACCAATGTAACAGAGAAGAAAGAAGGATTGGAATTAGTAGATTTTACTGTGTCTTAAAAAAGTAAAACAAACAAATTGGATTTAATTTATAAAAAGTCGTATCTAAAAAGCTACTTAGATACGGTTTTTTTTGTACTTCTTATATTGGAAGAAAGGAATGATATAGGAAATGACTTGACCTCACCTTATTATTTTCCACGAGAGCTAAGTAGGATATATTAGAAACAGTGTTTTTAGTGTACATGATTGTGGAGAAAAAGACCTTGTGCTGTATGGAGGTTGAAAATAAAGGTGGTAGTTTTATTGAAAAGCAATTTATATGCATCTATTTTGGATTTAGCAAAAGGAAAAGAAAAGTCTCGTGTAAAAGTGGCAAAAAATCTCTTGTCTGCCCCTGTTGAAGAAAGAGAAGAGGCGATCATGCATGGACTACATGCAAAGGATTTCAAGGTTCGTCGAACAATTTTTGCTTTAATTGGTGAAATGCGGGATGAGAAGTTTGCGGATCAAATCTTTAAAGGATTAAAAGACAAACATTCTGATGTGGTACAGATGGCTGTTTGGGCTATGGGTAAGCTTAGATGGAAAAAAGGTGTTCCTGCTTTATCTGAGTTGGTGAACAAAGGGTTCGGATTTAAGGTTACCAAGACAATTGTTTGGGCAATTGGTGAAATCGGAGACCCATCCGCTGTAGCTGACTTGAATAACCTGTTGCTAGGAGCGAGTGCGAGGTTAACAGAAGGAATACTGATTAGTGGCATGAAGTTAGGTCACTCTGCTTTTATCAAGCTCATTCAATCGTTGGACTGTAAACAAGAAACTGTTCAGGCTGCACTAAAAGATGCTTCAAGTTCCAGTGGGAATATAAGAGGTGCTTTTATTCGAGCGATCGTTAGAACGAAAGATAACCAAGTGTTATCTTCCTTACTTGCTGCATTACCTTATGTTACTTTTTATGATGCCGATTATAAAAGATTAGTAGATGACTCTCGTGAAAATGTTCGATTAGCGGCTTGCCGCTCGATCGCAAACTCATTGCTACCTAAAAATATCAAGTTATCTTATCTTATCAAATTGCTTCGTGATTCTAGTAATGTAGTGGTTAAAACTTCTTTAGAACATCTTTCTTCCTATATAAATGAGGAGAGAGTCAAGAATAGCATAGAGTCATTAAAATTAAATCATCCCTCTCCCAAAATAAGAAATCTCGCAGAAACAGTGATAGAAAGTGAAACCGTATTACAGCAGATTCAAGCATCAGTTCCAAAATGGGGCCGCTATATTTTGGAGACTTTACCGGGATTAGAGTCTTTTGTAGCAGAAGAGGCAGCTTTGCAAGGGATTACCCTCCATAAAGGTGCAGGTGGTGATGGTTGGATTGAAGTGGTACAAGACGAACGGGACATAGAAAAATTACGATCACTACATACTATCATGCAGGTTCATGGTATCCTAGCTTATTTCAATGAGAAAGACAAGGATACTATCATCTTCAACCCGTATGTTCAAGAATACAACATAGGACAGCTAACCAATCGTTTTCAGGAAATAAAAATACAATCAACTATATTTCAAACAGTACCTGTTATAACAGAAAAAGAAATGATAAGACCTGCGAGAAGATTACGCTCAACCTCTCTTGATTGGCGGGTTGCCAGAGCAATGGTTTTATGCTCAAAACCTTCTTCTCACGATGTATTTGTTGATCCGACTTGTGGTTCTGGAACCTTACTGTTAGATCGTGCGGCATATGGATCTTATCGGTCACTAAAAGGTGGGGATCTGAATGTGGAGGCAGTTCAAACGGCGGCCGATAACCTAAGGGAATGGGAAAATGTTGATTTGCAAATTTGGGATGCTGCATCATTGCCATTAGCTGATAGCAGTGTGTCGGTAATGGTATCGAACTTACCTTTCGGTCGACGTGTAGGTGATCATGAGTCAAATGTGGCTCTGTATCCAATATTTATAAAGGAAGTTAACAGAGTACTTAATTCGGGTGGAAGGGCAGTCCTATTAACGCAAGAAGTAAAACTATTACATCATGCAATAACGCCTTATAAGAACCAATTTACGCTGGAATTAGATCAACCTGTAGAAATGGGTGGGCTAACGCCGCATATCATTGTGTTAAAAAAGGATTAGAGTTTGGGCAGTATCTTTCAAACAGATTGAGAAAAAATGGATTATTAGCAGATGACGGAATTGTAGTGATGATACACCCACCCACAAATGTATATCTCCAATGCGACAGAAGAACCGTCCCTAATGTCGCAGATGTTTGTATTTTCTCTTTGCTTTTCATATAATCGGACTAAGAAGTGAAAGTGTTGGTTGATCTCTCCGAGGAGAATGACATGAAGGTTCGTCCCTGGCACCTGATCCCGGCGCTCATCTTGATCATCGCGGCGTTGTTCGGCGCGTTCAAGTTCGGTGAGCACCAAACTGCAAAGGAAAGTAACCGACAGGGATACACCCGTGGATTCCTGGAGGGTTTCTCCGATGGAGCAGTCAAGGCAAGCGAAAAAATCGGAGGAAAGCGGGTTCGATGCGACCTCTCCTACCCCTCTAAGGGCGTCTATGCAGACGTCAACTGCCGACTCGTGAACGGACCGTGGGCGGCAGGTTGGTTCTGGCAGACCCCCAAGTGGGTGGGGCCTGGTCCTGCCGGACCAGCTACCAGTGGACCGAACGCAGAATGAGTTAAACCGGAAGCTGATCCCGCACTCCTGCACAGTGATGTGCAGGCAATCGGCTGAGTAATATCTTCGGATAAAACTCGGTCGATTGGTGATTTTAGAGAAGGTTTTAGAATATGGACATGGTAATTCTTGTTCTGTTGTTTGTCAGCTTATTTCATCGGTAAAATATCTCTTTGCTAAATTATTATATTTAATTTGTTTTGATGGTAAAAGCATTGACTTGGATGATATTTGAAAAGGTAAATTTAAAAGTAAAATGTAAATCAAAAGTAAAATAGAACGCCCATAGTATAGTATAATGATTTTATAGAAAAATCAAAATTCATCTATTGCAACAAAAAGGAGGGATAATTTGTTTCTTTTATCCATCATGAGCTTTTTTATTTTTGCTATCAGTGGAGTTCAATTGATTTCAGGAGGATATTTGCTAGTTGGTATTCCAGCGCTGGTAGTTTCTGGGGTGGTTCCGGTTCTATCTTCGCTTTGGAGTGGCCCAAGTTTAAATAGTTATGGTAGTGACGGCAGTTGGGATGATGACGGTGGTTGCTGTGATGCTCAGGGATGTGGATGTGGACCATGCTGGTATGTGAAATAATACATTTTGGGAGCTGCTAGTAATCTAGGAGGCCTAGAACCAGCAAATGTGACACAAAATACATTTTAGCTAAATAATGATAATCACCGATTCTCAGATCAGAATCGGTTTTTTTAATTTGAGATGACCATTATATCTTCCGAGATCAGCGATATAAAATCCCTAGCTTTATCTTTTGAACATATATTTCTTTGTTATTGACTGTTTCTATCTCGGTGCCTTTGGTCTTGCCATTGTCTTCAATCATCTGCTTTGTTATTTCCTTCACTTGGTCTGGCTTGATCTCCACTGGAGAAAACACAAAAAGCAGCAGGATAAAACTGGGTGTGACTACCTTATTGAGATCAAAATAGAAGTAAAGAAACGGAATACCATAATAAGCATAGTAACCTAAATAAAAGAGATAGCAAGAAATATACCAGACAGCGATTAAACTGCCGGAACCAAGCCATATTTCCGGAGATACCGAAAAAGATTGCTTAGGTGATGGGGATACTTTTATAGATTCTTCTTCATCCACCTCTTGTCTGGTTGCTTCTTCCTCTACTTCATATGTAATGGGTAAAAATATATGTGTGTTGCCGACTTGCTTTGTTTTTATCTGTATGTCATCTTCTCCGCTGTCTATTTTCCTTTTCTGTTATATTCTTTGTATATCAGCACTATCCTCGTGACAAAAGTATAAAAATTAGATGAATGTAAATCATATTGTGCCGGAACGCGCCCGAAGGAATATGGATTCATTTAAACGGAAAAGGGATCTTTCGAGAGCTGGAAAGAAGGGAGCCCGCGTCAGATTATCAAGTGTGAATTGGATTCGAATAAAGAACGATAATAAATCTCTTCCTAAGGATTTGCTATATCGTATATTGTGGAGTTTATTAGTATTGATATAGGACCAGAAAAAAAAGCTCACAAATTCGCTTTCATTTTTCGCCTTTCCTTCTCCTAAATATTCGGTATAATGAAAATTGGAAAGTAATTGGAAAGAAGGAAAATTTGTGGTTAGAGAGAAGCAAATGCTAGAAAGTCGTTTGGAGAAATTCACCAGAAAAGCAACAGTAGAAAAGCTTGTCAAAATCAGGCGGTATCGAATGATGCTATTTTCAGTGGGATTGAGTATGATCGTATTTGTGGCTTACTCTTTTATTTTTCCTGTCACAGTCAAAGAAGGTTCGATACATGTGATGAATGACAATCAAGCCCTTCCTCTTCGATCTGAAAAGGTACACTTTGCGATTACAAAAGAAGAAAAAACAAATAAGCCAATACAAAAGAAAGATGAAAAAACAATGCCTTCTACAGCTCAGCAAAGCATGGGCAAACTAGAAGAAGTTGCACCATCACCTAGCCAAGTTGCAACAAAAAAAGCAACTGTATTTCCAGTAAAACCGAAAGAAAATCGAGCGAAAAAAATTCCTCCTCAAATTTATCCCGAGTGGAATGAAAACAAAACATATCAAGCGGGAGATCGGGTGATGTATAAGGAAAAAGTATATCAAGCCAATGAGACAAACAAGAACTCTCCGCCTGATGAAAACAATGTTTTGTTTGGGGATTCATGGGATGAAGTGGAAGAATGAGATTAACTCCATTCCACTACTAACAAAATTTGATCCATAAAAATTCTCTTTGCCAACACTCCATTTTCGATTCCAATCCATTTATCATGGAAGGAAATCTCTGTAATATATCCACTGAATTGATGATCACCAAAAGGGGTTTGAAACAAGATGAGGAGCGGTTTTTCTTTTGTAAACGCATTTTCTAGTTTGTACATGAGGTCGTTTTCCATCGTGATATAAGGAACAGCTGGTAATGAAGCAGTTTGATTGGATTCTAGCAAAGGACGATTCACAGTAAAACCTCCCGAACAAAAGTTCTGTTACTCTTATTATAACCAAATATCCGTTCGGGTCAAGAGTGACAAATCATATTTTCTTTTCTAGAATAATGGGTAACCATTATTTTTTTGTATTTCCTGTGGCTAATATTGCAGGAAAACGCTTGCAAAGCAATACAAATTGTCTAAACTAAAAATAAAGGGGGGTTATATGGTGCAAGTATGTTTACCGATTGAGGTGCGATCCACAGAGATTGATGTAATGGGGCACGTGAATAATGCCAAGTATTTGGAGTATATGGAGTGGGGTAGAGAAGAGTGGTATAACCAAGCAAAACTGCCTTTTGATGAATTTACTCAGATGGGGATAGGCACGGTAACTGTTAGTATTCATATCCAATATCGGAAAGAAGCCACACTTGGTGAAAAGCTGATGATTAAAACAAAGCCACTCCGTTGTGGGAATAGCAGTTTTGTCTTTTTCCAAGAGATTCATAATGAAAAAGGAGAAGTGGTCGCTGATGCAGAGGTAATCAGTGTGACGATCGATCTGCAAAGTCGAAAGAGCAAACCACTTCCGGAATTGCTCAGGCGTTATTTTGATTGACGAAGGGAGCGAAGTTCTTCCAAGACGCCTTCGATTTCCATCAAGGTCAGTTTTCCTTGTTTCTTATTTACATACTCATATAACTCAACGATATCATCATAATCAGCTTCCGAATAATCTTCGGGCTGGATCAAAGCAGCATTCACTATATTTAAATGACTTTTGATCTCTAGGATCAGTGTTTCTAAATTTTTCTTGGTATTCAAAAGTTCTCATCCTTTTTATTTGAGGTTATTGCTATGTATGACCGTCAGTATATCATATTTTTGTACACGTTTAACGTATTGAGAGACTATTATGAGTGTCACGATTTACTAGAAGACTTGTGGCTAGAAGAAGGACGAGAGCCTTTCTACCAAGGATTACTTCAAGTAGCAGTTTCTTGTCACCACAGGAGGAATGGGAATCGTGCAGGAGCGATCAAATTGATGCAGTCTGCTATTCCCAAGTTATCCTTATATCCAGCTAACTGGCTGGGGATAAAAGTAGATAAAGTGGTCACGGATGCAACTGCTTACTTACATGAGTTGATCGCAGATTCGGAAAAGATTCCCAAAGAGATATGGATTGAAATTTGGGACCCAAAATTGATGAAGTTAGTGGAACAAATAAAGTTTCCATAGTGCTATACATTCCCGAAGTTTATGATACGGACCAAATAATACAGTGGAGTGTGCAGGTGCAGGGGAAACCTCTAGGTCAGCTTGCCTGGCATAGATTAATGCTCGGTACATATGATAGTCATGCGTAACGAGGTAAAGGGAATGAATAGGAATACCCATCAATATAGCTTTTGTATTTTGTAAGTTTTCTTTTGTGTTATGGGATTTGTCTTCTAAAATCATCTTATCAATTGGCACATGATGCTCCAGTAAATAAGTTCTCATCGCATTTGCTTCTGATTGCTGTTCATCATCACCTAACCCACCAGATAAGATAAAATAATCTATTTTCCCTGTTCGATATAGTTTAAGAGCTGTATTTAATCGTTCTCTCAGTGCTGGCGAAGGTTTATTATGCCAGAGAGAAGCTCCTAGTACAATCGCAGCATCACGCTTCTTGTTATCAGGGTATTGGTTATCATAATAGGATACCTTTATATATTGGTAAGTGATAAAGAGACACAAAAGCAAGAGACAGCCCAATAAAATCCATAAGCTCTTAATCATCTTGATGTTCATCCACCTCTTGAGGCACCATTGGGCAATTGGTTAGCTGAGAAGGATCAGGATGATCGATGATAAACTTTCCATTTTCTCGGTTTATATCAATCGATATGCCGTGTAACCATCGTTCATCATCAGGATACCAGACAAAAGGGATATTTCGAACTTTGGTTTTTTGGTATTCCGATTTTTGTTCGATCACTTCTAAACCAAATGATGGTGTATTGCATCCGGAAGTCAGCAGCACAATGCGGATGGCAAGGGGAACATTAATCGTTTCTTGAAATAATAATAATCGTAGTTTTGTCGCAGCTAATTCTGTTAATTTAATTTCCATCATTATCACCACTGTCTATTTTAAACCTAAATGTCGCTATTGCATAGGAATGTGGTAAACTATAAATTGTAGTTTCGATATAATCGTAAGTTCATTGAGCTTAGATACATAAGTAGGAGGGCATGACTATGGCAATCGAACGCGAAGCAGCAATTACCTTTAAAGGTGCTGCTAAAACACTAGTAGGACCAGAAATCAAAGTAGGAGATCAAGCTCCTTCCTTTACTGTGCTTGCAAATGATCTATCTCCTGTAACATTAGAGGATAGCAAAGGACAAGTCCGTATTATTAGCGTAGTACCTTCATTGGACACAGGTGTATGTGACGCCCAAACCCGTCGTTTTAACGAAGAAGCCAGCAAATTAGACAATGTAAAAGTATTGACCGTCAGCGTCGATCTTCCATTTGCTCAAAAACGTTGGTGCGGGGCGGCTGGGATTGATCAAGTACAAACCGTATCTGACCATCGTGATCTTTCCTTTGGGACGGCTTATGGTGTTGTAATTAAAGACCTTCGTCTTCTTACTCGTGCTGTATTTGTGATCGATAAAAATGATAAAGTAGTGTATGTGGAGTATTGCTCAGAAGCTACCAATCATCCAAACTATGAAGCGCCGGTGGAAGCTGCAAAAAAAGCAAGTCAAGCTTAATAACGTTAACAAAACGACTTCAATAATTTTCTATGGAGTCGTTTTTTTTATCAATATTTCGGGCCGTTTGAAATTATTTTTCGCAAAATTATCAGAATAAACATAATAAAACTATTAGTTGGTAATAGAAGGGTGAACATATAAAATTTACAGATATGTGTTTTTTAGTAATTTCACCTTTTATTTTCCATTCTATATGATAAGATATTTCCAGATAGAATTATTTACCATCTTGATATAATTTTTAAAAGAGTAAAAAAGTTGTTTTTAATCGGCTCAACAGTGAATATAACAAGACTTGTATTGGAAAGGATGGGAATTTTCTTTGTGGATTGAATGGTCTCATATTACCAAAAAGTATAATGCAAATAACGATAGAAACCAAGCAGGAGAACAAAAAAGTACGATCGGTTTATTAGATTTTTCTGCGACAGTACGTGCAGGTGTCACAGTAATATTAGGTCCAGAAGGTGCTGGGAAGTCTACTCTACTTCGGCTTACAGCAGCTACGATGTTACCAGATGATGGGAGAATTACGTTTGGTTCAAAAGAAGGAGATCGTTTTATTTGGTCACGCGGTAGTGTAGTAGCAAGTGATTCTACTAGTTTAAGTGATTGGCGGGATAAGATAGCTTATCTGCCGTCCGTACCTGCGCTTCGCTATGATGAAACAGTAGAAGAAACTTTGCTCTATTTTGCTCAGGTTCGTCGCGTAGCTTCTCCGAAAAAGGTTGCAGCAGAATGTATTGCTAAGTGGGGTTTAGCAGGCTGGAGAAAAACAAGTGTTTCCAAATTGATTGGACCGGTTCTTAAGCGTTATTATTTGTCTGAGTGTTTCGTAAAATCCCCTACCATTTTATTGTTAGATGAACCGACAAAAGGATTGGACCCAATAGGAAAACATATCTTATGGCAAGAAATTACCAATCAGCCGAAAGATCGGATCATTTTGATCAGCACGAGCAATTTAGCGTTTGCAGAGTGTGCGGATGACTTGATTTTATTGGAAAAAGGTTCATGTCGGAGATTAGGAAGGAAGAAATACTTGACAGCAAGTGTCAAAAAGGGAACCGTCGAAGATTGGTACAGAGCCATGCAAACGTTTTCTGATTTGAAAATACAAGAACAGTGAAAGTATTCCTTTATGAGAGATAAAAATGCATCGCCCCCCTTGGATGATTGTAACACGTATCCAAGGGGGACTTTTTTTGTGTTTGCTGGAGCTCCATCTAGGTAGAGTTTTCGATCTGTCTCTGAAAGGTTTTTGTCCTGAAGATTCCTTAGTGTCTCTGACAACATTTCCCAGTGCATGGAATCGGCTGCTCTAAACATCCAAAAAGCAATCCGCAGGACAAACAAAAAGCGAATAGGGCTCAAAGCATAACCGTATCTCATGACACGTTCACCTGTTTGGTGGATGACAAATAGCGCTGCCAAGCCAAACATGGCTACCTTGTCCAACATCTGAATCATGCTGAACAGCTGGGAGATGAGCAGGCTCTTCCAGAAAAGTCGGGCGATGGCAGATGAGAGAGTACTGCTCCGCCAAGCCAAACTAGGTGGTACAGGCAAAGGAGTTTGTACTTTTTCCACCAAAAAGATGTCTTGCAATATACAGAGAAGAGAACCATGTCGTAGATGATATGTGTCATCACGGACACGAAGATCCCATGAGACACATATACCATCGTAAAGAAAAGACCACCGAGGTAAAACACCGGTAGTACGGCAGGCCACTTCTTGATATTTGCCCTGAGCAGCAGCAGATGGAGGACAGCCCAGATCGTGATCCCTGTGAAATTGAGCACAAAGAAGGCGAGATTACTGTCTAGGCTCAGAGCCTTTCGCAGTTTATCGAGAAGAAAGCGAAAAATGAACTCTTCCCCGAATAGAACCAGCATGTGTACGGCAAACTGTCGGCTGGCATGTTTGGTTCTGTTTGTATCACGATGATGAGATGTACCAAGAACCTTTGAGAGCAGGGGAATGGTAGTAATCATCGTGGGCACCATCACTGCTACTATTGCCACGATAGCAGGAGCGGATGCTGTTTTTTCGCCGTATGTTCGAACTTCTGCGAGATTTCCAGCTAGAAACTTGCTAGTGATGTGAAAAAACAGCACCATTCCATCTGAAGTCCAAGCAAAAATGGCGAGTACTAGCCATGTCCCAGCCAAGGTCCACCATGCAAGCTTTTGTTTTTCATGTTTTGGTGCTATCAAGGACATGAGTAGAAAGCTGGCATAGTTGGTTGAGCGGTGATGCATGTGGTTCTCCTTAGAGTGGAAGCCGCTGATTCTTTTATTTTATCATCTTATGTATATGATGTAATGTTTCTTGATGTATGAAAGCTTATACGAAATCCTACAGTTAAAGGACAGGTTTATACAAACTGTCCTTTTCCAATTTTCTAACTATGTAAGTTGTTTTCTGCAGTAGAAATTTTAATGGGAATATAGAAATAATTTCATTTATAATAATATTTGATGTCTTGGAAAGGGGTTTATAACATCATGAAAAAGCAATTGGACATGGAAAGATTGATCCAAGAGGTAATGGGTTTTCAGTCAGATAAGACCAATCTAAATATAGATCAGACTGCAATGGAGTTACTGGATGCGAAGCAATATCAGATTGATCTAATTAGAAAGCATCTTCGTGGAGATTTAGCGAGGGAATTTGCCGAGCCAAAACTGCAAGAAATACAAGAAGAAATCCAACGATTAGAAGCAGAGTTACAAAGAAAATCTTATTGGTGGTTAAGGGATTTCTAGGATTTCTATAAAAAAGAAAAAAGCGGCCAGATTTGGCCGCTGTATTTTTTAAGACTAGGGTCGTAGAAGAAGATAAAACTGTGGGTCGTATCTTCTATCTTTCATTTTCGATAAGCTAAGGTCAAGATTAAACCGTAACACCTTGATCATCTAAAATTTGACGAAGAACGGTTTGCAGGATACCACCATTGCGGTAGTATTCTACATCTACTACACTATCCAGACGTACGATTGCTTGGAAGGAAGTAGTGGTGCCATCTTCTTTTACCGCTTTTACGGTTAGGATATCTCCTGGTTTTACTTGGTCATTCAAATCAGCGATGTGGAATACTTCTTCACCAGTTAAACCAAGCGAACTTGCAGATTCACCCTCTTTAAACTGAAGAGGAAGTACTCCCATTCCAACTAAGTTACTGCGGTGAATTCGTTCAAAGCTTTCTGCGATAACGGCTTTAACACCAAGTAAATTTGTACCTTTCGCTGCCCAGTCACGGGAGCTGCCAGTACCATATTCTTTTCCAGCTAGGACAACAAGCGGAGTGTCTTCTTGTTGATAACGCATTGCAGCATCATAGATAGAAAGAACCTCACCTGTTGGAAGATGTTTGGTCACACCGCCTTCTGAACCAGGAACCATTTTGTTGCGGATACGGATATTAGCAAAGGTACCTCTTGTCATGACACGGTCATTACCACGACGGGAACCGTAAGAGTTAAAGTCTTTTATCGCAACATGGTTATCTTGCAAGTATCGCCCTGCTGGACTGGATGGCGCAATACTGCCTGCTGGGGAAATATGGTCCGTAGTTACCGAATCACCTAAGACGGCAAGTGCTCGTGCGCCGCGAATTGCTTCGATATTTCCCGAATTGGAATCTAGATTGACAAAGAAAGGCGGTTCTTGAATATAGGTGGATTTTTCATCCCACTCATATAGCACACCTTTTGGTGTAGGCAAGGCATTCCATGCTTCATTTGCATCAAATACTTTGCTGTATTGCGTACGGAATTGTTCGCTATCGATTGCTTTTTCCATTACTTGGCTGATTTCAAATGAACTTGGCCAGATATCACGAAGATAAACCGGTTGTCCGTTTGGATCTTTACCAATTGGGTCTGTTTCAAAATCGATATTGACTGTTCCAGCAAGAGCATAGGCGACAACAAGTGGAGGGGAAGCCAAGTAGTTTGCTTTTACCAATGGGTGAATCCGGCCTTCAAAGTTGCGGTTTCCACTGAGTACAGAAGCAACAGTCAGGTCATTATCAGTGATTGCATTGCTTACATCATCAGCAAGTGGTCCACTGTTTCCGATACAAGTTGCACAGCCATAACCTACGACATTAAAACCTAGCTTTTCTAACGAAGGAAGCAAGTTAGCTTTTTCTAAGTATCTAGTTACGACTTGCGAACCTGGAGTGAGACTGCTTTTTACATAAGCTGGAACCTCTAACCCTTTTTCTACTGCTTTCTTGGCGATAAGCCCAGCACCAATCATGACAGAAGGGTTGGAAGTATTGGTACAGCTAGTAATTGCAGCAATGGCAACAGCTCCGTGGGGCAGCTCATAGGTTTTTCCATCTCTTGTTATGCTGCCAGTTGCGTCTAATTGGTCTTCTGTAAGACCAAAACCACGTTCGTCGATCGGTTTTACTAGTGTATTTTGCCACACTTTTTTCATATCGCTGAGGTTTACACGGTCCTGTGGACGCTTAGGACCTGCTAAACTTGGTTTTACATCATTTAAATCCAATTCTACCGTATCACGGAAGAATGGATCTGGTGTGTCATCGGTACGGAATAATCCTTGTTTGATGCAGTATTCACGGATCAAATCGATATGATCTTGATCTCGTCCTGTCTGAGCAAGGTAATGAAGAGCCTCTTCATCGACTGGGAAAAATCCAACAGTGGCTCCATACTCAGGGGCCATATTAGCAACAGTAGCACGATCAGCTAGGCTGAGATTGCTAAGTCCAGCTCCATAAAACTCAACAAATTTCCCAACTACTCCTTTTTTACGGAGAAGTTCGGTAACAGTAAGTGCAAGGTCAGTAGCCGTCGCACCTTCTGGTAATTTTCCGGTAAGTTTAAATCCAACTACTTCTGGAGTTACAAAATATAATGGTTGACCAAGCATTCCTGCTTCCGCTTCGATACCACCAACACCCCATCCGACAACCCCAAGACCGTTTACCATAGTAGTATGGGAATCCGTTCCGACAAGGGAGTCAGGATAGAGAATAGTTTCTCCTGCTTCTTCTTTCGATGCAACGACGCTTGCGAGAAATTCCAAGTTAACTTGGTGCACGATCCCGGTAGCTGGTGGAACTGCACGGAAGTTGGAGAAAGCTTCTTTTGCCCAGCGAAGCAAACGATAACGCTCTGCATTGCGCTCAAATTCCAATTTCATGTTCGTAGTAAGCGCAGTAGCTGTTCCTGCTTCGTCTACCATGACAGAGTGGTCAATGACTAGATCGACTGGAATGAGAGGATTGATTCGTTTGGGATCACCACCGACACGTGCCATAGCAGAACGAAGGGCTGCCAGGTCGACAACAGCAGGAACTCCTGTAAAGTCTTGCAGCACAATACGTGCAGGTTTGAATGCGATTTCTTTATCGCTTTTGTTTTTCGTCCATTTTAAGAGTTGATCAATATGCTCAGTGGTTACAGATTTTCCATCAAATCCGCGGACAGCTGCTTCTAGAATTACTTTGATGGAAAAGGGAAGTTTAGAAACATCTCCTAATCCTTGTTTTTCCAATTGATTGATATCATACATCACATAAGAACGGTCTTTGATTTTCAAGGGAACTCGTACTTTGGATAAATCCATAGAAGAGGACCTCCTTCATTGGTTGTTTCACTAGGTGGAATCCGGTTTCTTTTTCGTACTCATTATAACGTGATTTCGTATTTCTGTAAATCGACTTATAACTATTTTTTCTTCAGGGAATCTTAAGAATACCTTATTTTACTTTTCTTTTCATTTTGCCTTGTTAAGCTGTAATCGCAAAGAGAGGAAGTGGCATGATGCAATTTCAGTTGCTTGAACGTTTTCTAACTTCACCAAGGAGTATTGGTAGTATTGTACCCAGTTCGAAGTTTTTGGTACATGCTTTGGTCAATCCAATTCCTTGGGACAGGATAAAAACAGTAGTAGAGCTTGGGGGTGGCACAGGTGTAGTCACCAAGGAAATTCAAAAGCGGATTGCACCAGGTGCAAAAGCCATTATATTTGAAAACGACCCCATCCTTAGCAAACAACTAAGAGAGCGATTTCCGCATTTTCAGCATGCAGAAGATGCGGAACAAATGCGATATACATTCCAGAAAAATGGCATTCAAAAAGTGGATGCAATTATATCGTGTTTGCCATTTGCCAACTTTCCCAGCTTTTTAACGACAAGAATTTTACAGGAATCAAGTCGTGCTCTACATGACGATGGAGTTTTTGTTCAATTTCAATATTCCTTACAAATGCGCAAACACCTCTTGGCACATTTTTCACAAGTAAGTGTTCGCTTTATACCTATAAATATACCACCAAGTTTTGTTTATATTTGCAAGCCGAGTGGGTGAAGGGAGGTAGTTCTAATATGGGAATGGAACAGTTGATGCATTGGATCAGTGAATATGGTTACTTCGCCTTATTTTTCTGCCTCTGGCTGGGGATTGTAGGTATGCCAATACCAGATGAAGTAATTGTGATGACAGGTGGTTTTGTTTCTTCTCTTGGGGTGTTGCAGTTAGTACCTTCCTTTATCGTAACTTATCTTGGAGTAGTATCAGGTCTATCGATTGGCTACACATTGGGGAGGCATTATGGAGTAGGTTTGACGAAGAAATTTCAAGAAAAAGAAAAATGGCGGCCATATCTTGCAAAATCAGAGAAATTGGTAGATAAGTATGGGAAGTTTGCCCTAATTTTGAGTTATTTCTTGCCAGTTGTCCGCCATGTAATTCCATATGTAGTAGGCAGCCATAAAATGAAATTTAGACATTATGCTTTATACTCCTATTCCATAGGACTGATCTGGACAGCAGCATTCTTTTTAGTTGGATATCAGTTTGGAACAGCAATTCCAGCCATTGCTTCGGCAAGCCGTAACTGGGGATATGTTGCATTAGGGGTGATTGTTGTAAGTATAGTTATCTATCAAGTGATCCGTGTTTATCGGCAAAAAAAATTTATGAAGATGAGCAGTTAAAATATGAGGAGCAGTTATGTTGCCAATCCATACAAGGGAAGAATAAGGTTTGAGATGACGGTTCTCCTTGTGAAAACAGAAATAACAAAGGCTAGCGTTAATAATACGCTAGCCTTTCTATATGAAGATGCTAATTTTCGCTGGCGGTGCAACTGCTTTTGACAATGTACCACCTTGGATCAGTCGAGGATGCTAGGAAGTGACCTAGTTACCCTTGCTCCGGAGTGCCTCCATCGCTCGATGCTCGTCGGCGTAGTACTCCTCCCAGAGCTCATCCATGGGATGCGCAGAGACGGTGGAAGTCTGCTCAGGCTGAGGGTTGACCGGCTGGCTCATATTCACCTCTTGTGATCACTTACTCGACAGAATTTCTGTGGGTTATACAACTATTTTAGTATACATAAGCTTTTATTGTAAACATGATAGATGAATGCTTTTGAACTACTTATTCCATTGATGATGTAAAAGTAGTTTCTGCTGTTCTATAAAATACAAATCCTCCATAAAAGTGTTTTTGTTATATAATGGACAAAAGACTTTGCGGGGAGGTCTTAAAATAAGTTATGGATGAAAAGAAAAATACAGTACGGGCAGCAGAACGTGCTTTGGATATATTATTATGTTTTACTAATCAGGCAGAACTGGGATTAACTGATATAGCAAAAAAGACAGGTTTAAATAAAAGTACTGTGTTCCGACTCCTTGCGACGCTTGAAGGAAAAGGGTTTATCAAACGAGATTTGCGTTCCGATAAGTATCAACTTGGGATAAGGATATGGGAATTAGCAGGTCAAATCTATCAATCTAGTGACCCTGCCATGTTATTTTTACCTGAAATGGAACAACTGCGAGATACCTTAGATGAAACAGTGAGCCTTTACATACGAGACGGAGCAGAGCGTATCCGTGTTCAAGCGGTGGAATCCAATCAAGCGATAAGGCGGGTAGCCCCAATCGGTGTTCGCATGCCGATTCTTGTTGGTGCTTCTGGCAAAGTATTTATGGCTTTTTTGCAGAAACATGATCGTAATCAGTTATTAACGGAGTCTGGTATGTCAGAGGAAGAGAAACAAGAGTATGAAAAACAGTTGCAAGAAATAAGACAAAACGGTTTCGCTCTGAGTGTGGAGGAGCGAGAAACAGGTACAGCAGCAATATCGGTACCTGTTTTCCATCGAGATGGACATTTGTTAGCTGCACTTGCAGTTTCTGGACCAGTATCGAGGATGAGTATTGATCAAATGTCTGCTTTTGCCAGCAGTTTGAAACATGCAGCAGAACATTGCCGGCAGATCGCCAAATAATATTGGGAGGAAATGAGGAATGGGAGAAAGAAAAGTCCCGTTATATCAATTTTTTCCTGCCCATACAGAGCCAGAAAAAATGGTTCGTTGGTTACAGCAACAGCTGGGCACAGGACTTCAAGTGGTTGATTTTATGGAAGTTGGAGTGCATCGTTCCAGCGGCTGGTTGTTTCATCTTGATGAAAATTGGATAGCGGGTGTGGAACAGCAGGTCACCTATATACCTGTTGGACAAGAGGAGAAAATGACAAAGAAGTTAGAGGGGAACTATTTAGATCGAATTTTGGATGTAAAGACTGGCTACTTACTGATATGGAGCGAGCAAAGTGCCTCGATGGTTGGCACAGAGGAGGGCTTTTTTGAGGTTTTGTTCGGCCGATGGATACCCAACTTGTGGCCAGTGTGGTTTCTCGCAACGATTGCATCCATTTACTTCTGGCTAAAAGGATAAAAACTAGGGCGAATGCCCTAGTTTTTTAAGTTGAAGGAGTGGTTGATTGTGTTTGATTTTGAGCTGGAGCTTGCGTAGCACTTTGTACCACTTCACTAGGTATAACAATGGGGGAAGTATATGTGCTTAAGTCCAGTTCAACGGAGCGTAAACTACCCGCTTTTGATTCATAATTAAAGGTGTATTTTTTTGGTTCAAATGTGTTGGCATCTATGGTTAGTTCTGTTTTACGCTTGATGGTTTCAGCCTTAGCTTGTGCATATTCAGCATCAGTCATTGTTGGGTCTTTAAAAATCAAATAGTCAATCGAAACTACATATTCATCTCCATTTTTCGTGACAGTGACTCCTGGAACTTCCTCTTTTGTACCAAGATTTTTGATAAGAAAGTCTATATTATTTGTGAATAAGACACTAACTAAAACTTTCCCATCTGTATTAGTTTGTCTGGTCCATTGTCCATCTTTTTTCATGTAAATGTTTTGTTTGTCATAATAGTATTCTGTATTTCGGGAATTGGTAAAGTGAGCAACTTCTGGATTGAGTTGTTCTACTCCTGTTTCTATGTTGTTATAAGTTTGACCATTTCCTTTTTCTAAAGTACTGCGAGTAAACTTATAAGCTTTGATGGTTGGTAAAACTTTTTCGGTTTCTTTTATCACTTGAAGTGGAGTTTTCTTTTCTTCGACAACAACAGGTTTGTCGTTCTTTTTAAGGTCATCATTTGTTTTTTTGGTGGAAGTACAACCTGTAGCAAGCAAAAAAATTAGTGCTAAAAAGGAAGCGATAAATCCAAGTTTTTTCATAAATATCACCATGTCCTTAGTAATAAATATCCAATAACAATATTTTATTATAAAACGAATCAAAAATAAAATAATTTTTTATTATTTTAATATAAACTCCTAAATTGTAATTTGATGTAAATAAATAAAAAACTCCTCTAAAAAAGAGGAGTTTTCAGGTGTAATTATTTGAATTCACTTTTAACGGTATTTTTGCCATCAAAGTATCCATCATTGGCAAAATACTGATCACTTGTCGATGTAACCAACCACTTCTTCGCTTTTTCATTGTACGACAGAACGATATCGTAATAGTCCATTTTGTCTTCCAGTGGCTCATCTCCATTGTCAAAGGAATGGTATTGTCGGTATTTAGCATGGACTTCAACAGGGACAGTTACTTGATATACTTTTGTTTCTTCATTTTGAGAAAGGGTAACATGGTCAAAGTCGATTCGGGTTCCAAGGGCATTTCCTTTCCAATAATTTTGTAACTGCACATCATTATTAATCTCTTCGATGTACTTAGCTTTAAAGTTATCGTCAACGGTAGTCAATACATTTGCATTTTTTTGGACATAGGCTTGAATGTCCTGTTTAGCATAAAGATTGATGAGATCAACAATCGGTTTGCGGGTAGCTTCTGTGGCAAATGGGACTGGAGTGATGTCCACACTGCTTGTATTTTCTTCCACTGTTACATCTGGACTTTTTTCCAGCCCCCAAGGAAATTGCTGTTCTCCATGAATCCGGATGGTTCCATTAAACGAAATCGGACCAATTTCAGGCAGGTCTTTCACTGTTTTGCCGATTGCTTTTCCATTTACAAAAATATTGGTGTTTTCAAAGTTGCTTTCTAAATTTAAATTGCTACCATTTAAATCTAGGTCAGACTCGGAGGTTGCTGTTTTTTCATCAAATGCACTGACAGTATCCTCTTGGCTGAGCAGAGCATATTGATACTTCTTTTCTGCATACGTTTTATAATTTCCGGGCATAAGGGGCCCCATGGTATAAGTCTTTTCTTTATCAGTAGTTTTAAAGACCTGTTTACCGTCTACTTTAATAGTTGCGCCAGGCTCATTGGTAGAAATCTCAAGAAAATAAGGGCGGATTTGAATCGTGTACAAGCTGTAGAAAAGAGGGATATTGGTGCGTTTGAGATAATAATCATGATCTGCCCCAATGTTTGTGATACCATTTTCCTCATCATTAATCTGCGTCATCATACTGGATACCAGCTCAGGTAAATAATCTTCATTTTCTTTGCTGTATGCGATGAGATCTCTGATATGTTTGTCATCAATTTCCAGCTTGCTGTCTGGTGAATGAATCAAACTTGAAAGTGTATTTACATCTCCATCTCGTACCGCTTGTTCAAAGCTGGCAACTTTGTCTCTAGGGTCCATCAAATATGCCCCTGCAATATACGCACAGATGATAATACAAATAACTCCAATAAGGATGAAGCTAAGTTTTTTATTCCTTTGGAAAAAAGGCACTACTTTACTTGTAGCTTGCTTCATCGTATTTTGAAAATCAGTAAGTTGTTGTTTTGGTTCCAATGAAAATTCCTCCATTGCGTATCAGACTATTACGTATTTTAACAGATTTAAATAACGATGTCTTTCGATAAAAGCGATCTTAAAACAAAATGTAGAAGAAAAAGGAATTCAATATTTGCACTATTTTATTTATGCTATAATGAATCGTTATATTTCGGGCATCTGGAAATGGAGTGATCACATGAAACTGCCAATGGTAGAAATTTTTGAAACGGTGGAGGGAGAAGGTTTACGAGCTGGATTTCCTACTACGTTCGTACGAGTATTTAATTGTAATTTACGGTGTACGTGGTGTGATACCACATACAGTTATGCACCATCGAAAGCGGAGTTTTATGCGACCGTAGAGGAAATTGTCCAAAAAGTAACGGAGCTGGGAAATGTAAATGTGTGTTTAACAGGCGGAGAACCTTTGATGCATGGAGAGAAGTCATTAAAGCTAATTGAGGAATTGGCAAATCTATCATTTATTGAAGATATTCATATTGAAACAAATGGAGCGATAGCTCTAGATCCATTTGTAGAATTACGCAAAAGTAATGAAAATGTAGGGAACAAAATGCGGTTTATCATGGACTATAAACTGCCAGCGAGCGGCGAGATAGATAAAATGATAGAAGAAAATTTTAATCTGCTCGATCACCAAGATGAGATTAAGTTTGTCGTTCAAGATCGAAATGATTATGACGTCGCTGTTCACACTTACAAAAACCTTCATCGTAAAGGAACAGGGTTGTTTAGCCCAGTTTGGGGAAAACTCGCACCTGATACCTTGGTAAATTGGATTTTAGCTGATAAACTTACCAAGGTGAAATTAAACCTGCAAACACATAAATATATTTGGGATCCAGATTTAAGGGGAGTTTAAGGATGAAAGCAGTGATCGTTCTCAGTGGGGGATTAGATAGTAGCACTTGTATGGGAATTGCGAAAGATGCAGGATATGAACTGTATCCCATTACTTTTCACTATGAACAAAGACATGAACGAGAAGTAGAGTGTGCTAAGCAGATAGCAGCTTATTATGGTGTCAGTAAACATCATCGTATTGTAAACCTTTCCTTTTTCCAACAATTGGGCGGGAGCTCATTGACGGATAAAACGGAAATGGTACAGACTGATGGAATAACTGATCAAATTCCAAACACTTATGTACCAGCACGCAATATGATTTTCTTATCTTTGGCGACTGCCTATGCAGAAGTGATTGGGGCAAAAAAAATATATACCGGAGTTAGTTCTGTAGATTACAGTGGATATCCTGATTGTCGTCCTGAGTTTATTGAATCGATGAATCAAACAATAAACTTAGCTACCAAAGTAGGGGTGACGAGCGAAGAAAAATTATCGATTGAAACCCCGATTATTCAATTGAGTAAGGCAGAGACAATAAAATTAGGTGCAAAATTACAAGTTCCTTATCATTTAACAACCTCTTGTTATATAGGTGCAGAAGCTGCCTGTGGAGTTTGTGACAGCTGTAGACTTCGATTAAAAGGCTTTGAAGAAGCTGGTATCAGGGACCCAATTGATTACCAATAAGATGGTGTGAATAAGAAGCAAAATGGTTAATAAAGGATGTCGTTTACGTGAGAGGCAATTATCGTTTAGTAAAACATTTTTGGATCGCCTGTGCACATCAAGTTTATGGGGCAGGTAAATGCGAAAGAATTCATGGTCATAACTATAAAGTCACGTTTTGTATTGAAGGTACTCAGCTAGACGAGAAGCATATGCTGATCGATTATCGTGATATTAAACATGCCATCGCAAAAAAGTATGATCACCACTTGTTAAATGAGTTCCCTGAGTTTAATCCGGAAATGGGTGGATTTTCTCCCACGACAGAGCGGGTAGCTGAAGTTTTTTTTCATGAAGTGGATCGCTTATGTAGAGAAAAAGACAATCAACCAGCAGTGATGTGGGTAGAAGTACAAGAGACAGATGAAGCTACAGTTCGTTTCGAAAGGATGTTGACATAAATGGAAGAGCATACTTTGCAGCATTTAGGAAAGGAGACGGTTTACTCCTTTACCTATGATCCTGATGTACTTGAAGTATTTCCTAACCGTCATACAGATACCGATTATTTTGTGAAATTTAATTGCCCGGAGTTTACAAGTTTATGTCCCATCACGAACCAACCCGACTTTGCTACCATTTACATCAGCTATGTGCCAGATGAGAAAATCGTGGAGAGTAAATCGTTAAAACTATATTTATTTAGTTACCGAAATCATGGTGATTTTCATGAAAATTGCATCGTGACGATCATGAAAGACTTAAGGGAGATTATGGACCCAAAATATATCGAAGTTTGGGGTAAGTTTTTACCCCGAGGAGGACTTAGTATCGATCCTTATGCTAACTATGGTAAAAAAGGGACAAGATGGGAAGAAGTTGCGAATCAGCGACTGTTTCAGCATGATATGAATCCTGAAGTAATTACAAATCGATAGGAATTCTCCCCCCATTTACTCTTGCATGATAGTTGGTTACAATAGCGGAAAGAGGCTTGATAATCATTACCAATCACATCTCATGTCGGTAAAAGTCTCTTCCGTTTTGAGCTGTTTTCATATTGCTAGATGTTATTTTTTAGAAGGAGGTGAAACCGTTACGAATAAATAAAGAGTTTGTTGCATTATTTAACGGAAAAGCGCAGATGTGCACCTCAGACAAGGGCACAAGTCTCGCTATGTCGCTTGCTCCTAGCCTCGTTTTGACTGGATGGAGCGTCCTTTGTGTTTTGGGGCAACAGACGCGGAAAACACACACATCAAGCGACTTCATTCAACTTTCAAATATATTTATGCAACAACCTCATAGAGTTTAGCCTCGTAACGGGAATCGATGCAAAATTTCTATTTGGATCAAATGCGTATGATGACGCAACATATGCGTGACGAACTTACGCAATTAGGGATAAAAGAATTACGTACTCCAGAAGAAGTGGATGAGGCTTTAACTGGGGAGGCCGCAAAAGGTACTGCACTTGTTGTGGTGAACTCAGTTTGTGGCTGTGCTGCTGGGCTCGCTCGTCCTGCAGTAGGTCTTTCCTTACAAAATGAAATAAAGCCTGATCATCTGTATACCGTATTTGCAGGTCAAGATCGTGAGGCGACAGAACGAGCTCGTACTTATTTTGGGCAAGAACCACCTTCGTCGCCATCTTTTGCGATCATGAAAGATGGTAAATTGGTTCATATGATTCACCGTCATGAAATTGAAAATGTCCCAGTAGAAAATATTACAGCTAATCTCACAGAAGCTTACAATAAACACTGTAAATAATAGACCCGCCCAACACTCTCTTTTTTGAGTGTTTGGGGTGTCTTTTTTTTAGCAATTTGTACCTTTCGCATCATTTGGACAAGTTATTTCTAACATAGGAGAAAGGAGAATCTTTTTGGAGCTTTTTGCCGCGTTTTTGTTGTTTATTTTGATCGGTATGATGATCATGGGTATGGTCTTTTATCGACAAGCAAAGAAAGTTAATACAGAGAAAAGCTATGTAATGCCAAACCTCGGTACGGTAAACCATGGGGAAGAATACCAAGTAGCAATGAAACATATGTTGCAACATTTAGAAGAATCTTATCCTAAAAACTACCCAGCTTGGATTCAAGAAAGAGTAATTCGAGAACATTATATTAATATGGTTGAATTTGAAAATAGATGGTTTGAGTGGCAGCGATTTTTAATTATGGCGGCACTGCTGAAATCAGTTCCTATGTACAGTGAGGAAGTAGACGCTGTTTGGCATGAGATGTTAATGTTTACACGGGAGTATGAAGAATTCTCCAATCGATATATTAAGACAACGCTGCATCATGCACCGAATGTTCCTAGACCTCCAGAAGGAAAAGCAGACAATGTTGAAAAATCAAAACCAGCGGAAACACCCGGGGAGCAGCGAGCTTGGTTTGATTTCATCTATTTGCTTCTGTTTGAACCAACACCATATAGTATTACGGCTTTAGGACCATTTTTGCGCCATGCACTCTCTCAAGATGTTATCCATGATTTTCAAACTTTAGCACCTGATGAACTCGAGAAAAAATATTTCCATACAAACGTTGTCATGAATTTTGCTTTTATGCAGGAGATTGTCCATACATTAATTGAAAAAATACAATCCATGTTTGAGTTATTAGCAACCCATGTAGATGTTCATGGTACAGATGTGAAAAGATTCCGTCTAAATGCGACTGTCCAGCCTAAAAATGAACATCCGCTGCAAAATCATCTTGTAGGTACCCTGTTTCTTGCGATGTATCACCGTGAAGATTTTCATGAGCAAAATAAAAGGTGGTACAAAGAAGTAAGGATAGGAGCTTAGGTTTGGATATTTATAAATGAAATTCATTCCATGAAAAACTCACCGGTTACAATCAGTGAGTTTTTTCATATTAAAATCTATATAAAGTATTTATTTGCGGTGTATAGATCAGGGTGAATCTTTATCTATCACAAATCCGGTTTTTGATAAAATTTTTAAATTGAAAAAAAAGTATATATAATAGGATTCCATATTTATAAAAACTACATAAATTTTCTGAATTTTTCTCTTTGCCTTTACTATTTCCAGCAAGCATGTTAGTATAATGGAAACCGAAAAACAAATCTTCTAAATCAATTGACAATTAACTTGAAAATTACTTCTCATCTGAAGTAGTTTTCAAAAAAGAATGAAGCAACTTGTTGCAGCAATCTTCCTACAAAAATAAAATTCGATAGGAGGGATTAATATGGATACTTGCCTTTTGAAGAAAAGGACAAGCCATTCAGGAAAATACCAAATTCGAATGGAAGATAGTAGGAAAGAAGTCCGTTCAATAGAAGCGCAGCGGAGAAGGCATTTCCGTCCCAGTTAGGATGAAGCATAGAAAAACTCAAAGAGTATAGGAGTAACTTCCGTTTACAGAACATTCCGATAATCTAAAGGAGGAGTTTGTAATGGATTTACGACCAGTATTTCGAGAGTTTGATAATGATGACTACTTAGTGGCAGAGGCACAACGTCTAAAAGATCAAGGAACGAGATCAGATGAGATGTATGTGCTGGCTCATGATACAGATCGAACCAAACGAGTTGCCAATGAAGCGGGCTTAAATACCCTTGGTGTGACCGAAATTGGTATACGAGCTACCTTGCAAAACTTGTTTATGAAAAAAGGAGACGAGCTGCGCAACGACCTGCAGGAAATTGGTCTTACTTGGTCAGAAGCAGAAGAATTAGAAGAACGTCTCGATGATGGTAAAATATTTCTCATTGTAGAGACAAGACCTGAGCATGATTCTTATCTCTACTAGTGAATAGATAATAGATGTAAAGATGCTTGGTTAGAGCTTAAAATAAATACTCATGGTTTTGGTTGCAACATATAAGAGATCATTATTTCGACCCTTTAGGTAGCGATTCTTTCTATTTGAGACGCTACCTATCTTTTTTAATCAAAGAGAATGGGAGAGGATCATTTATGTTATGGACAATCATAAGTATCATATTTATCGTTTGGCTCGTTGGGCTGTTGACGAAGTACACATTTGGTGGACTTATCCACTTGCTACTGGCGGTTGTTCTCTTCTTAACCATCTACAACCTTGTTACCTAAATAGGATTGATCCAAAAACCCATTGTTGATTAAGAAGGACTGGATATCTAAAAAAAGAGAATCCAGTCCTTTTTTGTCCTATTTTGCAAAGAAAAATTGTAGGGCGACAGGCAATTCTTTTTGCCAAGTACCCCACGTATGATCTCCCTCTTGTTCCACGTAATGAACATTGGCTCCAGCCGCTTGAAAAATAGCATGTACCTCTCGGTTTCGTTTTACTAAGTCGACATTTCCTACATGTGTTGGTACACTTGTTTCTTCCAGGCCAATTGATTGGTAAATGGAAAGCCAGTTGAGTTTTTTATCAGAAAGGAGAGAAGAGGTCTGCGGTAGAAAAGCACCAGACTGAGATAACACCTTATTCCACAAGGCAGGGTCCTGAAGAGCCATATATAAGGAAACAGTTCCGCCGAGAGAAGAGCCTCCTACAACTAATTTTTCATTATCGATGGGATAACGTTCTTGTATGTAAGGAAGCAGTTCGTTTGTCATAAAATCAATGTGTGCTTGCTGGCGATCTCCGATAGGAGAGTATTCACGCGTTCTGAGTTTTTTTTCTACAGGTACAGCAATCATGATAAGAGGTTCTATTTTCTGCTCATCGATGAGCTTATTTGCTTGGGTAGCGATTCTGCCCAATGAAAAGTAATCGTCTCCATCATGTAGAAATAAAGCAGGATATTTGTGATTTGTATCAAAGTTTGGTGGAAGATATACCAATGCTTTCTTCTCTGTTTCTAGATATTTACTCTGTAGACTCTCTCTTTTTATAGTTCGTTTCAAATATTTCTGCTCCATTTTTACTTCTCCTTCGTAGTCAAGGTAGTACAGTTCCTATTATTATTCCACCATATCGTATCAATCCCTGTCGTTTTTGTCAGCAAGTATAACGCGGATTAGGTAAAATGCAAAGAGTTTGATAGAGTAGTTATTATTATTTCTTTTTTATTTTCGCAATTTTAATTTATGTACTTTTTTCAAGGAGTGTATTTTTAAGATGAAACAATCTGTCTGGATTCCGAAACAAGAACAGATAGAACAAAGCAGGCTCTTCTCATTTATGCAAAAATTAGGCTTTGATAACTGGGATGATTTTTATCAATATTCTATTGATGATGTGGGTAATTTTTGGGATGCTGTTCAAAAAGATATGGAGATTGTTTGGCATGAAAACTATCAACAAGTACTCGATTTAAACCAAGGAAAAGCTTTTCCTCACTGGTTTGTAGGTGGAAAGATTAATATTACCATCAATTGTTTAGATCGATACGTGGATGATCCGAAGATGAGAAACCAATTGGCTCTTATTTGGGAAGGAGAAGATGGAAAAACGATCAAGTACTCCTATCGAGATCTTTTGTATGAAGTAAATCGGTTTGCAAAGCTTCTCCTTCAATTAGGTGTTGGTTCATCTGACCGAGTTCTCATCTATTTACCTATGATTGCGGAAAATGTGATTGCGCTGTTGGCAATTGCTAGGATTGGTGCAATTGCTGTTCCCTGTTTTTCTGGATATAAATCTGTTGCACTTCAATATCGAATCAAAGACTGTGAAGCAAAAGTAGTCATCACAGCAGATGGATTTTGGAGACGCGGAAAATTAATACATATGAAAGATGAAGTGGATAAAGCGATTGAACATACTACCATTGAAAAAGTGGTAGTGATAAAAAAATTAGGATGTTTTATTGAAACAAATGAGGCTAGAGATGTTCTATGGGATACTCCTGTGGATCAGTTGCCGCCAGCTGTTCCTTTTATAACTCAGGCAGATGATCCTTTTATGATTTTATATACTTCTGGAAATACAAGTAAGCCAAAAGGAACAGTACATACACATGCTGGTTTTCCGATCAAATCAGGGTTTGATGCAGGTTATGGGATGGATGTGGGGACTGGAGATATCTTGTTTTGGTCAACAGATATGGGCTGGATGATGGGACCTTGGATGGTATTTGGAGCACTTATGAATGGCAGTACCATGCTACTTTACGAGGGAACTCCTGACTATCCTACAGCCGATCAACTTTGGTCCATTGTGGAGAAACATGGAGTAACACATTTAGGAATTTCTCCTACTATTATTCGTAGGCTTATGAAGCATGGTCAATCTTGGCTTACCACACATGACATCAGTTCATTACGCGTTTTTGGTTCAACTGGGGAACCATGGACGGAAGATTCTTGGTATTGGTTATTTGAGCAAGTTGGTAAAAAACAAGTACCCATTTTTAATTATGCAGGAGGAACAGAAGTATCTGGAGGAATACTCAGCAATGTTTTAATAAAACCGCATGTGCCATGTGGCTTTAACAGTGTCTTGCCTGGGATGGATGCAGATATAGTAGATCCATCTGGTGCTTCCATCACTCAAACAATTGGGGAGTTAGTGATACGACAGCCTTGGGTAGGCATGACGAAAGGAATTTGGAATAACAAAGCCAGATACCTGCAAGGTTACTGGGGAAAATGGAAAGATGTCTGGGAGCATGGTGATTGGGTCAGTAAAGTAGATGGTCATTGGTTTACTCATGGACGATCGGATGATACGATCAAAATAGGTGGTGCAAGACTTGGTCCGGCTGAACTGGAATCTATTTTAATGAGGCATCATGCTGTTTTAGAAGCTTGTGCCATCGGCGTTCCACACAAGGAAAAAGGCGAGTCTGTGATTTGTTTTGTCATTTTACATCATATTTCGGAAATCGAAGATACCAGTGGTATAGAATCAGAGTTAATGAACTTTGTAGCAGACAAAATGGGAAAAGTTTTTCGACCAAAACGTGTGTACATTGTTCCTGATCTTCCTAAAACAAAAAATGGGAAAATCTTGCGTTCTGTAGTAAAGGCTTCTTATTTAGGAGAGCAGCTAGAAGACTATGCTACATTAGAAAAATCAAAGGCTGTAGAAGCTATCAAACAATGTCGAAAATCCTGATGAAGTCTCTTTTTGAAAAGAAGAAAAAATAGACGTTAAACATATCAAAAAAGCCATTTGATGAAGAAAATCGATGGCTTTTTTGATTTGTCCCCAGATTGTCTCATTTCTAACTTCGCAAAATTTGGTATGATAGAACGGATGGCAATGTTTGCATAATTAAATAAGGCAAAGGGGATGAAACATGAACGGCATTGGCATCATACGAAAAGTAGATCATTTAGGTAGAATAGTATTGCCAAAAGAATTAAGAGAAAAATTAAATATCCAACCTCAAGATGGGGTAGAGATATTTGTTGATGAAACTCATATTGTGCTAAAACGCTATAATCCTAGCTGTGTGATCTGTGGAAGTATTGAACAACTTTTTTATTTTCGTGAAAAAATAATCTGCGAAGATTGCGTAAATGAAACATCAAAATATGCAACATCACCTACAGAATAGCCGGTCAAACCGGCTATTTTTTATAGATAACTTGTATAAATAATCTTAAATTTATGTAATTCCATATATGAAAATATTGTCTGTTTTGCGAAAGGGCAGGTTAAATAAGGAGTTTGCGTTTCCACGAACGCCTAACTCTTTGATGAATAGACTAATTTAACAAAAAGATGACGGGGTGGCTCAATGTTAATTAACCATTTATTGCCATGTGGTGCTTTGACAGATGATGGAGCCTCTTTTTGGTTGACACTCAGGGAGCAAGAGAAATTAGATCTCTTACGTTTACTCCGTTCAGTAAGGCTTTTTGATCGAAGAATGGTCTTATGGCAACGACAGGGGAAAATTGGTACTTATGCTCCAATTGAAGGCCAAGAGGCTGCACAAGTAGGAAGTGCTTATGCATTAGATAAAACGGATTGGATTTTTCCAAGTTATCGGGAACAAGGGGTAGCTTACACAGTAGGTATCCCAATGACCTCCGTCATTCAATATTGGTCCGGGCAAATTGAAGGGTGCAAACCTCCCGCTGGATATCGTTACGTACCGCCAACCGTACCAATAGCAACCCAGCTTCCTCAAGCAGTAGGGGCAGCATGGGCTATGAAAAAAAGAGGAGAGACAGGGATTGCAATTGCCTACTTTGGAGATGGAGCTACTTCAGAGGGTGATTTTCATGAGGCGTTAAATTTTGCTAGTGTATATGACTTGCCTGTTTTATTTTTTTGTCAAAATAATGGATATGCGATCAGTGTGCCATTTTCAGAGCAATCTGCCAGCAAAACGGTCGCAGAAAGAGCGGCTGCTTATGATATGGATGCTTATCAAGTAGATGGGAACGATGTATTAGCGGTATACGATGTCGTAAAGACAGCTAGAGGGAAACAAAGACCTGTATTGATCGAAGCGATTACTTATCGGACGGGAGCTCATACTACCGCTGATGATGCAAGTCGATATCGCTCAGAAGAAGAAGTGCGTATTTGGCTAAATCGTGATCCTCTCTACCGCTATGAGCAACTTTGTCTAAGTGAAGGATTACTAGACGAAGATGAGCTGATCCAAGAAGATGGGCAGGTGACAAAACAGTTAGATCGAGCAATTCGAGAAGTCGAAAAATACCAGCCTAACTTGCCAATGGGTTTATTTCAACATGTTTATCACCAAATACCAGAATGTTTGAAAAAGCAGCAAGAGGAGGTAGCATCATATGCTGACAATGGTTCAATCCATTGCTGATGCACAACGTGTTGCCTTAGAAGCAGATGAAAGTGTTTTGCTTTTGGGGGAAGACATCGGGAAAAATGGCGGTGTTTTTCGTGCTACAGAAGGGCTTTGGAAGCAATTTGGAAGTGAACGGGTGATAGATACCCCTTTGTCAGAAGCAGGAATTGTTGGTTCAGCCCTAGGACTGGCTATGGGTGGTTTTAAACCAATAGTAGAGATACAATTTCTCAGTTTTATCACACCAGCATTTGAGCAAATTGTGTCACATGTAGCCAGAATGCGTCTGCGTTCACAAGGTACATTTTCTAACTCTATGGTTATTCGCGCTCCTTATGGCGGAGGTATTGGCGCTCCTGAGTTGCATTCTGATTCAACGGAAGCGTATTTTGTTCATACTCCGGGTCTGAGGGTTGTTGTTCCTTCTTCCCCTTTTACTGCAAAAGGATTGCTGCTCGGTGCGGTTGAATGTCCTGATCCGGTATTGTTTTTAGAGCCTCTGCGCTTATATCGTACCCAAAAAGAAGAGGTGCCAGCTGATCATTACATTCTTCCCATTGATAGAGCGAAGGTGATCAAACAAGGAGAAGATGTGACGCTAATTGGATGGGGCGCGATGATTTCGTTATTGAAAGAAGCAGATCAACTGCTGCTGGAACAAGATATCTCAGCAGAAATAATCGATGTACAATCGCTCTCTCCGATTGATGAAGTTACGATTTTTGAATCCGTTAAAAAGACAGGCCGAGCAGTCATTGTTCATGAAGCACCTCGTACATGCGGAGTAGGAGCAGAAATTGCAGCCCGCCTTTCCGAAGAAGTGATTGATTCATTAGAAGCACCTATTAAACGTGTTGCGGGCTATGATGTTCCCTATCCGTTATTTGCTTTGGAACATGCTTATTTGCCGAGTACAGATAAAATTGTGCGGGCAGTAATGGAACTTGTCTACTTTCAGTAAATCAAAACTATTTTCCATAATTTCTCATAAAAATGCGCCGGGTAGGAAAGAATGAAGCCAAATACGTTTTCGAAAGGGCTCGAAAAATGGATCAAACGACAATCACAAGAGCCTTCTTTGGCACTTCTTTAGCTTTTCATATCATTTTTGCCACCTTAGCAGTGGGTATCTCGTTTATGATTTTGGTAAGTGAGATTATTTATCAACGAACAAAAGATAAAGATTATGAGCTGATGGCAAAACGGTGGACAAAAGCATTTGCTATTTTATTAGGTGTAGGTATACCGAGTGGAACGATTGTCGGCGTTCAGCTTACTTTGCTCTGGCCTGGATTTATGAAAATCGTTGGGCAAGTGATTTCGATTCCGTTTCAAATCGAGATTTTTGCCTTTTTTTTAGAAGCTTTATTTATGTCTATTTATGTTTATGCTGCAGATCGCTTATCCGGAAAAATGAGAGTCTTATCCGTCTTTTTTGTAAGTGTAGGAGCTACTGCATCTGCGACGCTTATCACTTCTGCAAATACATGGATGAACACTCCAGCAGGTTTTGATATGTATGCAGATGGAACCATTAAAAATGTGAATACTTGGGCTGCATTTTTCAATCCGAGTTATGGCTGGGCAGCTTTTCATGTAGCTATTAGCGCGTTTATGGCAGGTGCCTTTGCTATTGCTTCTGTATCTGCTTATCGTTATCTCAAAACGCCGACACAAGAGAGGAAAGTACTCGCTTTTCATCGCAAAAGTTTATTTGTTTCTTTGGTTGTGGGATTTGTGATGAGTGCCATTACAGCATTATCTGGTCACGGCTCTGCTCAAGGTTTGTATGAACACTCACCAGAAAAATTGGCTGCTGCCGAGGGGTTATTTAAAACCCAACGTTATGCTCCCTTGTCTATCGGTGGGTATACCGACCCAACTACCCATGAAGTGAAATATGATATTGAGATTCCCTATGCACTCAGCATTTTGGCTGGAAACTGGCCGAGTACAGAGGTAAAAGGTTTATATGAGTTTCCAGAAGAAACATGGCCGCCATTTTATGTTCATACATTGTTCAACATTATGGTTGGGATCGGAATGCTGTTATTGGCTTTATCTTTTATTGCTCTTGCTTATTGGTGGTTTTTTCATCATAAAAAGCAGCGTGCTTTCCCCAATTGGTTAGTTTGGATTCTTGTGGCTTCTGGCCCTTTAGCGATGTTGGGAATTGAGTTTGGCTGGATATTTAGTTGCAGCGGTCGCCAACCTTGGACGATTTATGGATTTCAACGAACTTCAGAAGCTGCGACCAAAGCTGCTCATGTAGGAAATTTATTTGTTTTGTTTGGTTTTCTCTATCTTTTGCTCAGTGTATTGGTCGTAGCGGTAATGCGAATCTATTTTAAACGAAATCCACTGGCTAAAGAATTGGCGAAGCGGGGTGATGGACATGTTACCTGAGGTAATTGCTAGTTTTATCGTTGGAGTGTTTTTATTTGTGTATGCGATTTTAGGAGCGATCGATTTTGGATCTAGCTTTTGGTCGATGTATTATTTGCGCAGGCATACAGAGGCAGGAGTCATTGCAAATCGATTTTTATCTCCTACTTGGGAAGTGACCAATACTTTTTTGGTATTGTTGGTCGTTTCCTTTGTGAGTTTTTTTCCAAAAGCTGCTTTCACTTTAGGAACCGTCCTGCTGGTGCCTGTCAGCATTGTGCTCATTCTCATCAGTTTGCGAAGTGCATTCATGGTGTTTGCATATTCTGTTCAAAGTTATCAACAAACTTTGCGCATTATCTCTGGAATTGCTGGATTTTTTATACCGATTCTCTTGATAAGTGCATTACCAGTTACCCAAGGACCGTTTATTGGGATAAAAAATGGTGTGGAAACACTTTTAACTACAAAATGGTTGACGAGTGCCTCCACCTACTACTATATGTTATTTGGGCTGACATCAGAGCTGTTTCTATCTTCTCTTTTTCTGGCAGATTACGCGAAAGAAGCCGGAAAAGAGGAGACCTATCGAGTTTATCGAAAAAAAGCAATCATCGTAGGCCCTGTGACATTGGTTTCGGCAATACTCACCTTACTCGTTTTAGAACCAGAAGCCAAATGGTTACTAGATAACTTATTCGATCAAGTGGAATGGTTTGTATTATCCATCTTGTTTTATTTGATCGGCTACAGCTCCCTCTGGTGGCCAGATGCTAGAAGTGACAGCACTGGTAAACCTCGCGTAGCAGTGCTTTTGATCGTAGTGCAGTATATGATCGCCAGTTACGCTTATGCTTCTGCGCATATGCCATATATCGTCTATCCTTATATGACGATCACAACAGGATTTACTGGAGAAGTAACTTTCCGCGCACTATTCTGGGTGTATGTAGTTGGTCTGGCAGTGCTTGTTCCTGGATTTTACTTATTCTGGAGGTTATTTTTAAAAGATCGCAGGTATTTACGGCAAGAAGAGTAGTTTTTAGATATTAGGGGGAAACCTAAGTTCTTTTGTTATGTTCTAGGATTGAGAGGTTAGTCTAAAATAAAAAAGACGGAAATATCCCGTCTCTTCGCTTTATTTTAAGATAATGTTTTGAGTGCTTCCGGCGTATACGGAATCATTTTCTCTGTTTTCCCCGCATGCAACTTGCTCGCCCAAGCAGGATCAACTAGTAAAGCTCTCCCAATTGCGACAAGATCAAATTCATGTTTTTGGAGTCGATCGATTAAAGCATCAATAGGAGCATTTTTGGCTGTTATTCCAGGTGCAAACACATCATCCAAACCGACAGAGCCCACTGTGATCGTAGGTTTGCCTGTTAACTTCTTGGTCCATCCAGCTAAATTTAATTCAGAATCAGTAAATTCCGGCTCCCAGAACCGACGAGTGGAAGCATGAAAAATATCTACCCCAGCTTCGGATAACGGTGAGAGAAATTGTTCGAGTTCTGCTGGAGTCTTTGCTAGTTTCTCCGTATATGCACCAATTTTCCATTGGGAAAAACGAAATACAATCGGAAAATCAGGACCAACTGCTTCCCGGCACGCCTCAATAACTTCAACTGCAAAGCGAGTTCTTCCTACTAAATCTCCTCCATATTGATCGGTTCGTTTGTTGGTTGCTTCCCAGAAAAATTGATCAATTAGATATCCATGGGCACCATGCAGCTCAATTCCATCAAAGCCGATACGTTTAGCATTTGCAGCAGCTTCCGCATATGCTTCGACAATGTCTTTTATTTCTTCTACTGTCAAAGGTTCTGCTACTTTTTCTCCTGTAGAAGTGATACCAGAGGGACTGATAGGTTTTACATCTGGAAAAGGGTGACTTCCGACAGGCCGCTGAATCCCCACATGCCAGAGTTGAGGGATAATTTTCCCTCCAACCTCATGAACTGCTTCTACTACTTTTGCCCATCCTTGTAAGGCTTCTTTCCCATAGAAAAAAGGAACATTGGAGTCGCTTGAAGCAGCAGGATGGTTAATAACTGTACCTTCTGTAATAATTAATCCAACTTCGTTAGCAGCTCGTCTTTTGTAGTAAGCGGCAACCTCTTCAGTAGGTATACCATTTGGTGAAAATGCACGAGTCATCGGTGCCATAACAATCCGATTGGGAAGTTGCAGTTTATTGAATGTAAATGGTTGAAATAACGATTCTAATGCTTTCGTCATTCTCTGTACCTCCAATTTTTCATTATCTACTAATCTCCTTTGTTTTCTCGGAAAAAGGATTCGAACTTTATTTTACCCTTTTTATCTAGCCATTTGTCAAAGGTTGTTAAGTTAGGATGGAGTTTTCGCAAATAGGCTAAATCTACTCTACTTTTGCCTTGATTAATCCAGTCATAGACTTTAGCTATTTCCTCATCTTGTTTGCGTAAAGCTTCCATCGGAATTTGTTTATAGGTAATTGTTGTTCCAGATACCCGAGAAATAGCAGCTGCGATATTGGGTGGTGTTACTGCATCACTTGCCAATGAGATAGTTTTTCCTACATATTCATTAGGATGGTCAAATGCTAGAGAAACAAATACACCAATATCTTCAATCGCAATAAGATTAACAGGGATATTCGGCTGTGTAGCATCAGCATAAACACCATTTTGTAGTCCATAGTGAGTAAACGTAAGAAAATTCTCCATAAACATGGGCAATCTGAAAATAGTTGCTGGTAACCCAATGGACTGGATATGTTTTTCGATTTCCCATTTTGCTAAATCTCGAAACTTCGCTTGTTCTTCTGCACCTTCAAAGGAAGTATAGATGAAGTGTTCTACTCCGGCTTTTTTCGCTGCATCAGCAACATTTATACCCATTTGTACTTCTTTTTCTATATCGATAGGCTCAAAGGGTTGTACACTGAAAACACCATAAACCCCTTGCATTGCAAGATTGAGTGCAGGCAGATTTTCTATATCTGCTTCTACTATTTCGATATTTTTTTGGACAAGTGACTTTGCTTTTTTGCTGTTCTTGTCACGAGTAAGGGCTCTAACTCTCCATCCTGCTTTTACTAAATGATTTAAAACAGCTCCTCCTTGTTGCCCTGTAGCACCTAAGACCAAAATAAGTTTATCTGTATGCATGATTCTCCTTCTTTCTTGAGTCGATTCCATTACGTTCTTTTTGATGATAAATCAGATGATATACTTAAGTAAGAACGCACTTTTTTTTGGTATAAACTCGGAGAATAGAGCTACTGATAAATAGTAAGTAGGTGGGGAATTGAAGAGAAAAGATATGCAACCATGTGCAATTCCGATTCAGCAAGCTTTAGAAGTGATCAATGGAAAATGGTCCTATTTTGTCATTGCTCAATTATGTGTGAGATCGCAGCGATTTAATCAATTACGCAGAAGTATTGGAGATATTAGTATTAAATCTTTAACAGATACGCTTCGTCATTTGGAAAGGATAGATGTGGTGCATCGGGAAGTATATCCCACTGTTCCCGTAAGTGTAGAATATTCACTCACCCAAAAAGGGAGAGAGTACGGGGCGATTTTAGTTCAAATGCGGAATTGGGGAGAAAAATGGGGCGTTGCGGGCTTTGATCAAGACGAACTAGGTATTAGATGAGGGTTATTATTTACTTTCTGTATTGTAAAATAGCCAAGAGTGAGGCCTATGCTTCACTCTTTTTCACTTATTTAAAATGCTTTCCTCTAACATGCTTTCTTTATCACCATAAACACGAATAATGTGCTGTTCTCCCCAAGCACATAATGAATTCAAGATTGCTTCTAAACTATGACCATATTCACTTAGTTCATACTCTACTTTTGGAGGGACTTGCTGATAAACAATTCGATTGATGACTTCATCTTCCTCTAACTCTCTGAGCTGTTGGATGAGCATTTTTTGAGTGATAGCAGGCATCAACTTTTTGAGTTCACTGGTTCGTTTTTTTCCACGCATTAAATGACAGAGAATGACACACTTCCATTTTCCCCCGATCACCTCTAAGGCGGCTTCAACCGAGACATTGTATTTCTTTTTTAGCATCTGTTTCGCTCTCCTTTTCTGCTACTTGAAAGTTACTACATTACTTTCTGGTGACTATATCACAATAAAGTGCGTACTTCCCGATTGTTCTTTTATCCCTCATAATAGCATCTTGTGATGGGCAAAGAAAATACAATCTTGTTGTATGATTTCCGTTCATCTATCAGACCATACAACTAGGATGTTAGGAGGGAATAGTGATGCAAGGAAAAAGAAGTACATTTGCATTGCTTGCGTTAGCTATAAGTGCATTTGCGATCGGAACCACGGAAATTATCAGTGTAGGGCTATTACCACTTATTTCATCTGATTTAAATATACCGGTCACCACAGCTGGTTTGACCGTTTCCTTATATGCTTTAGGTGTTACGATTGGAGCGCCTGTTCTTACATCATTGACTTCACGAATGTCGCGGAAATCGCTGCTACTATGGATCATGATAGTATTTATCATCGGAAATAGTATTGCAGCAGCAGCAACCAATATCGGTATATTATTACTTGCTCGTGTAGTGTCTGCTTTTGCCCATGGTGTTTTTATGTCCATTGGTTCCACGATTGCGGCTGATTTGGTACCGGAAGATCGAAGGGCAAGCGCGATCTCTATGATGTTTACAGGATTAACAGTAGCTACTGTGACAGGTGTACCATTTGGAACTTTTCTTGGTCAGCAACTAGGCTGGAGAACAGCCTTTGTAGCCATTGTAATCGTAGGGATTGTAGCATGGATTGCTACGATATTTCTTATTCCCTCTGATTTACGCAAAGGCAAGCCAACGAATTGGAGAGATCAGACAAAATTAATTACCAATGGTCGACTTCTATTGATTTTTATCATTACTGCTTTAGGTTATGGAGGTACATTTGTTGTATTTACGTATCTGACTCCATTACTTCAAGAGATATCCGGCTTTAAAGCATCTACGGTTGCGATTATATTGCTTGTTTATGGTATCGCCATTGCGATTGGAAACACGGTCGGTGGGAAAATGGCAAATAAAAAACCTATTCAAGCATTATTTTTTATGTTTTTGGTGCAAGCTATTGTATTATTTGTGTTTACTTTCACTGCACCATTCCCAATTGCATCACTTATAACGGTATTCTTTTTGGGTTTGTTTGCTTTCATGAATGTTCCCGGACTGCAAGTGTATGTAGTTATGCTTGCAGAGCGTTTTGTGCCAAGTGCAGTGGATGTAGCATCGGCTATTAACATTGCAGCCTTTAACGCTGGTATTGCCTTGGGATCGTATATGGGGGGATGGATTACGGACCAAATGGGATTGATTCATACTCCATGGGTCGGTGGTCTTATGGTAGTAGCAGCAATAGTTTTAACAGCTTGGAGTTGGAGCTTGGAAAAAGACGATTCATCCTATAGAGAAGGAGTTAAGAAAAGTGCCTGATCACTTGCAAGATACAACAATATTAAACAATGGGGTAAAAATGCCTTGGCTGGGACTTGGTGTATTCCAAGTAGAAGAAGGTCCTGAGTTGGTACATGCAGTAAAGACTGCAATTGCTCATGGTTATCGCAGTATTGATACCGCTGCAATTTATGCGAACGAAGATGGCGTCGGACAAGGAATAAAAGAAGGATTGGAAGCAGCAAATATCTCTCGTGAAGATTTATTTGTGACGTCTAAAGTTTGGAATGCCGATCTTGGGTATGAAGAGACACTAGCTGCTTTTGAAACTAGTTTAAAGAAGTTGAGCCTAGATTACTTGGATCTCTATTTGATTCATTGGCCGGTAGAAGGCAAGTATCAAGAGGCTTGGAGAGCAATGGAGAAGTTATATCACCAAAGAAAAATTCGAGCGATTGGTGTGAGTAATTTTCAAGTCCATCACTTAGAAAACTTGATGGAAAAAGCGGAGGTAAAACCAGTTATCAACCAAGTGGAGTTTCATCCTCGACTTACACAAAAAGAGTTACGAGCATACTGCAAAGAACATGATATTCAAGTAGAAGCATGGTCTCCCTTGATGCAAGGACAACTTTTGAACAATGAAACAATCCAAGAAATAGGTAAAAAATACAACAAATCCGCTGCACAAGTCATCATCCGATGGGACCTGCAAAATAAAGTAGTGACCATACCAAAATCTACAAAAGAACAGCGGATTGTTGAAAATGCTTCGGTTTTTGATTTTGAGTTGACAGAAGATGAGATGGAACGAATCAGTGGACTGAACCAAGATTTACGCGTAGGTCCAGACCCGGATAACTTTGATTTCTAATGTTTTAAGCAAAGTACTCCTTATCAATAGAAAGGGTACTTTTTTGTTGTGTTAACCTTCATAAAATCTTTTGTGTCCAAATGGTTAATTTCGGAAACAGATCTTCGAGAATCGATTATTCTCTTTAAAAATCAGATTTTAATTATAAAGAAAAAGGGATAAATTATGGCTTTATATGTGAAAAAATAGTAAAATATGAAATGTTAGTTCTTTTCCTGAAAAGGAGATTATACAAAATGTTAAAAAATCATGGCAAAAATCACAGAGAAGTAGAATTATCTCATGGAAAGCTTCATATCTTTGCCAATGATGAAGTTTTCGCATCGCTAGAAGACAAAGTGTATCATATGGCGGACAATAATTTGCAAATACCGCGAAATGTACACATGAGTTACACTCCTGATGCCCATGTGGGAATCGGAACATGTATCGGAACAACAGCCGTGTGGAATATGCGAGATGGATTTGTCTCACCATCCATTGTGGGCTCGGATATCGGTTGTGGAATGCGTGTTCATTTGACCCCATTGAAAAAAGAAGATATTCAAGATAAAAAACTACGAAGAGAGCTAATAAAATCGATTGAAAAATTTGTGCCAGCCAATGAACGGGCGGCATCTCATTATAAAAATATTCGGGTTGAAAAAATTGTTTCCGAAGGTTTACATGGTCTGCCACCTGAGTATATTCCAGACCGCTACACCCCCAAACAACGCAAGTCATTGACTCATGTCGAACATGCTAAGTTTGAATTTAATACCGATTTCTTAGAACATATCCCAGATAAAATGTGGAGCCGTGCTTGGCAGCAAGTGGGAACACTTGGTGGAGGTAAAAGGATTGCCTCCCTAGTACAGTAATGTATTAGTCAAAAACTCGTCCAAAACGGGAAACCCTGAGATGGGAATTCCGTGGGAAGCGATAATACGCCCCGTAGAGAGCAGAGGGACTTGGGCATCCTACTAGCTTATGCTAGGGATGAAGGTGTGCTCCGAACTACAGGAAAAAGAACCTGTAGAGGTTGACAGAAATGATCAACCCGTTACGAAATACTTGATTTCTTCGGAAAAATTAATATAATCATTTCAACAAACCCGAGGGGAAATGATTGTGAATATTGATTTGAGAAATCCTTCATATTCTTATTTTTTTGGTTTTATCCAAGCCGACGGTTCTATGTCATGTGAAAGTAGAGGGAGAGGAAGACTTACTATCGAAGTGAATTCAGATGATCAGGAAATTTTGGAATACATCCAGAAGATAATTCCATGTACTTCTACAATATATACTCGTATTCGTGATACAAATTATAAAAAAGAATATAAGTCGTCAATTTTACGGGTATATGACAATAAATTTCGTGATCAGCTTATTAAACTAGGTATGTTCTATGGAAAGAAATCATCTTTAATTTTTCCACCTAAATACTCCTATTCAGAGATAGATTATTTTAGAGGGTATATTGATGGTGATGGTTCTTTAGGACTCACTTCAAGTGGAATTCCTTTTCTTTCCATTGTAACTTCTAGTGAAGAATTTGCTAATGCATACCTAAATTTTATTTATAAGATTACTGGGAAAGTAAAAACCAGTTCGCCAAATAAACGTGATAAAGTCCATAATATAGCTGTGTTTAAAGAGGATGCTCAATCTATTGCAAAGGTACTTTATTATGAAGGATGCTTAGCAATTCCAAGGAAAATGGAAAAAGCAAAAGAAATTCTTAATTGGAAAAGACCAAAAACGATGAGGAAAATAAGAAACCGTAAAAGATGGACACATGAAGAAGATCAGTATATCATCTCCAATAGTATTGAGGATTCAGTCAAATTCCTCAATCGAACAAAACAAAGTGTTTCTATGAGGATATGGAGAATTCGTAATAGTAACAAATGAATCATTTTATTGAAATCCAAGCGATCCACATTCGGGAAGAAAATCGAGAAATTGCGGAAAAATGGGGACTGGAAGATGGACAAGTTGTCATCATGATCCACTCTGGTTCGAGAGCTTGGGGAGGAATGATGGGACCCAAGTACTCCAAAGATTTTAAAGAAGCGATGAGCAGATGGGGAGTTGGAACACCAGACCCTAATCTTGTTTATGCCCCAATTGATTCCGATCAAGGACAACAATATATCAATCTGATGTATTCCGCCTTAAATTTCGCAGTTGTGAACCGTCATATGTTAGCTTACGGTGTGCGAGAAGGCTTTAAGGAAGTGTTTGGCTCAGACTTTGAAGCTCCTGTGTTGTATGATCTGATGCATAATTATGCGTTGAAAGAGTTTCACCGCAATCAGCCAATGCTTGTTCACCGTAAAGGGACAACGAGAGCGCTGCCTGCTGGTCACTTCTTAAATACAGAAGCTTATAAAGAGACTGGGCACCCAGCACTCATCCCTGGATCGATGGGTACATCATCGTACATCATGGTAGGATCAAAAGACGGAGAGAAAAACTTCTATTCTATCTGTCATGGTGCTGGCCGCGTTCGTTCCAGACGTGCTACCAAAGAGCTGATCACGATTGACGAATTTGCTGAGTCGATGAAAGTAGGTACAGATGAAGAAGTATTAGTCAACCAGCGGACATTGCAGAGTATTCTCGATGAATGCCCACAAGCGTACAAAGATGTGGATCAAATCATTGATTCCATCGAAGGAGCAGGGCTGGCGTCTGTTGTTGCGGAATGCAAACCATTAGCAGTTATCAAAGGTGTTTAGTAGGGGGGAGTCCCCTTCATTGTTCGATACAATGAAGGGGACTTTACCAAATTGGGAAGTCCCTCACTTCTAAGCATAAGCGAAGATGGAGAGAGGCTCATCAGCGAGAAAGGGATGAAGAAACGATGAGAAATATTTCTGTTTATCATGTGGATGCTTTTACCAATGTTTCTTTTGGAGGAAATCCAGCAGGAGTTGTACCCCAAGCAGATGGTTTGACAGAAAAAGAGATGAAAAACATAGCAAAAGAGCTTAACCTGTCGGAGACAGCAATTCTTTTTTCCTCCGACCAACCTGGGATCGACTTCCGCGTTCGTTACTTTACTCCTACAGATGAAATTGATTTTTGTGGTCATGCTACGGTTGGTCTTTCCTGGCTGCTAGCCACAAAGTATGGATGGAAAGATAAAGCAGACAAAATTGTATTGGAAACCAATATAGGTACAATTCCTGTAGAGTTTTCAAAAGAAAAGGAAGAACTTACTGCTGTGACAATGACACAAGTTACCCCTAAAATTCAGAATGTCCAAATGGATTCGGATGAGATAGCCCGAGTGGTTGGGATATCAACAGAGGCTTTGGATCAGAGATATCCAATAAAACTAGCATATACAGGCAATTGGCATCTTATCGTTCCTGTTAAGTCTCAAAGCGATATTGAAACTGCTCAACCACTGCTCGATGAACTCAAAAAATTAAACCAGTCACAAAAGGCTAGCACAACACATTTGTTTACTTTTGATACAGTGGAACAAGGTTATGATTTGTACACCCGTGATTTTGCTCCGGCGGTTGGTATTCCGGAAGATCCTGTTACTGGCGCTGCAAATGGAGCACTTGCTGGATATCTTTTGTTAGAAGGAATACTCTCGTATGATCAAATGCAAAATCTCAGAATTGCCCAAGGTCATGCAATTGGGCGGCCTGGAACTCTGTTTGTATCCGTTAAGAAAGGAACATCTGACTTGGAACCTGTGATTCAAGTGGGTGGAACAGCAACTATCACAATAGAAGGAACTTTAATGCTTCCCGAGAAATGAAAACTAAGTGATTCTTTTTAATTTATAGATTTGCGAGTGGGAAAACCCATAGTTTGAATCATGGGATGATAACGAGCGTTGGATTAGAGAGGGTTTATTCCTCTTATTTATCATTTTTTTAGTTTTGGGTAAATATAATTCTTCTATTTCATAGTGTGATGTCTACAGAATGTTGGCATACCCAAGTAGAATAAAAAAACACATGATCTCTAAGTGCATAGAGGTCATGTGTTTTCTATCGCTATTTATCTGATACGGAGATTTTTTCATTCACTTCATTTTCACATCTAACTGGCTTTTTTCAAGAGAAAACAAAACTGCACTATCACTGTAAAACCCTATTGCCAATATTATCTTTTCTCTAGACTTAATCTTTTGATTGAAGTTTTTCAGCTGTAAATTGTTTTTCTTTTGATATTTTTATCGGGGTATTGTCCGTTTTCCCACTAAACTGAACAATCAATTTATACTGTTGACCTATTTTTAGTTTATCGCTACTAAAGTAAGCAAAACAAGATTTGAGATCTGGATTACAATCCTTTGAAGAGGCATTGCCCATCCCTTCAATTTGAAAATTCCAATTACCACTTACCTTTGCATTCGGTTTTATATTTATTAACTCCGCACTAGATGAATAAGCAGAATCCATTTCAGTTGGTTCAACAACACCTATTTTTATTTCTGGAATACTAGCAACATTTGAGCTTGTTTGTTCAGAACTTGATTTGGAAACAGAATCACCATTTGAATTTGTACAACCAACCAACGGCACACATAAAAAAATGGAAAAAATAATAATGAGTTTTTTCATAATCTATCCTCCCGATGAATATGAGAAGATTTTAACTTTTTTAATTAATGTAGTCAACAAGTGTCAAAAAGAGACTTGAATTGTTACATTTCATTCAAGTCATTTTTACACATGTTTAATGGGGGAATTTAAAAAACCGTTTCCCATATTCAGGTCGATATAGACTTTCATAAATCGCAGTTTTGAAGTCCTCCAAAGGGTGCATCCTACCGATTGAAACCTGAAAGTCTATGCTTTTTGTAACATCGATAATCGCTTGAAGCATCTGTTGATCTTTTTGTTCCGGTGGGGTCAGGAAGTATCGATAGAGATAGGCATGAATCCCGATGTTATTCATCAAAATATGATAGTTGTGAAGTTCAAATTTTTCTGAGCTAAAATTACCATAAATTACAACTTGTCCGCCGAATGACAGAGATTGAATTAGATCTCCTGTAACTGGTCCTCCAACTGCGTCAATAACACCATTTAACCCCTTATTTTGTGTGATTTCTAAGATGAAATCCTTTATGTTTTTATCAGCTTTAGATAAATCGTATACATGAGAGGCTCCGAGTTCTTTTAAATCCAAATGTTCATGTGTTTTTCTGACGATGGAAATGACATTTATACCTCTGTGCTTTGCTAGTTGTGATACCATTGTTGCAACATTTGAATTTCCTGCGGTAAGCGCAAGCCATTGACCCGATTGAACTTTAGACTGCTTAAGAAGATCCCAAGCTGTAATCAAGTTAAAGAATTGAGCAGCTTTTTCTATGGGATAATCGGATGGTAATGGAATTACCCATTCTGCGGGCACAGCAGCATATTCGGACCAAGTATTAAAATACCCAAAGGTCACGAGTGTTCCAGGTCTATAAGAGACTTCTTTGCCGGCTTTTGTAATAATCCCCGCACCATAATTTCCAGCGATTTGCCTCGGGAAGACAGGTTTCTTAGGTTCAGGATATAAATTTTGGATAAATAGAAAGTCCCCTGGGTTGATCGAAGCTGCTACCATCTTGACCAAAACCTCATTATCTTTTATTTCTGGAATCGAAAATTCACCTAGCTGTAAAGCAGCAAAATCATCTTTAGAAGAACCAAATTCATTAAAATAAATAGCTTTCATTATGCCAACACCTCGAAGTTAACTTTTATAGTACTGTATCTTATTTCTTATCAAGAAAGAGCGAGTAAATTTTGAAGTTGATTATTGATAAATTTTGTATCCTCATTATGGATGCCACGACCTGCAAAATGTCCCCATATCGAATCAATTGGCTGGAAGGTAGCATTGGGTATCTGTTCCGTTTCATATTTACTATCTTCAGGAGTAAAATATAAATCTGTTGTTCCAGGCATCACGACAGCTTTTGCCCGAATACTTTGGAGTGCTTTTTTGAAATCACCTTTATACAGGTAATTCGCACTAATGTCAGCATATTGTCCTGTCCATAGCATGGACAATAAATTATTGGCATCGATGCCTAGGAAGTTATTTTCCCAAAAGCCGCTTAGAAATTGTTCTAGGCTGTCATGCCCTAACGGTTGATAAGATTGTTCTCGATAGAAAGCTTGAGAAAAGCCCCATCCAGCATAGACCCGGCCTATTGCTCGCATACTAACGATTGGTTGAGTCTCATATTCTCCATTTGCCCATTCGGTACTGGAAATCAAAGGAGCCTTCACTCCTTCTAAAAATACATAGGTGTGCGGCCAAGTCTTTGCCGTTCCGCAAAAAGGAGCAATTCGTTCCACCATATCAGGATAACTCGCTGCCCACTGAAATGTTTGAATTGCACCGAGTGACCAGCCGGTTACAAGTGCGATTTTTTCTATTCCAAATTGCTCTGTAATCAGACGATGTTGGAAAGATACATTATCAAAAATGGTGACCTTCGGAAATCTCCCTCTGTCATAAGGGGCAGGTGTGTTGCTTGGTGAAGAAGATAGTCCATTTCCAAATAAATTAGGGACAATAATAAAATATTTTTCTGGGTCAAGTGCCATACCAGGACCAATCAGCCATTCATTTTGGTAATGTTGATCTCCAAAAGCTGTTGGATAGACGATGGCATTACTCTTGTCCGCATTCAGTGTCCCATATGTTTGATAAGCGAGAAAGGCATTTGGAAGTACTTCCCCTGATTGTAAGGTAACATCTCCCAGTGGAAAGATTTTATAATCCATAGGTAAACACCTCTTATTCATCTTTATAGCGTTAGTGTATACTGAGGTTATTATCAAGTAAATGAAATACATTTGACTTTTAGATTCAAAAATATTGACAATAAGGATGAAAGAACATGGAACTCCGCCAACTGATAACTTTCCAAACAGTTGCAAGTACGCTTAATTTTAGCAGGGCTGCTGCTGCGCTTAATTATGTTCCGTCTAATGTAACGATGCAAATCCAAGCATTAGAAAAAGAACTCAAAGTCCGCCTGTTTGATCGCCTTGGGAAGCAGCTCCTAATCACAGATGCAGGAAAAAATTTTCTTCTTTATGTCAATCAAGCGTTAAATACATTGGAGGAAGCAAAAGAAGCAGTTTGCAAACAAGAGCAGATAACGGGAACAGTGACCATCAGTGCGAATGAAGTATTATGTGCTTATCGACTGCCTTCGACGTTTCTCCAATTTCGCAAGGAATACCCAGCTGTTCGGCTTATATTTCAACCAGTTCCCTATGATTATCTCAAGCAGAGCTTATGTGATGGGAAAGCAGATATCGTTTTTTTATTAGACGAACCGATTCAATCGACTTCTATTGCAAGTCAATCCTTAGTACATGAACAATTTTTTTTAGTTGCATCTGCTGATCACCCGATACTTCAAAATGAGAAGTTGTCACCAGAGCATTTTCGTGAAGAATTGTTTCTAATCAACGAAAAAGGATGTACGTATCGGACATTATTTGATCAATTTCTCAAGCAAAAAGGAATAATAAGTAGCAATTTTTTAGAGTTTAGCAGTGCAGAAGCACTCAAACAATGTGCGATGGCTGGCATCGGGATTGCTTTTCTTCCAGAAGTCATCATACGGGCTGAGTTGGATCGCGGTGAACTTGCTGTCCTCCCGATGGATTTGCCAAATTTTCCGATTTACACGCAAATGTTATGGCACAAAGAAAAGTGGCTGTCGCCAGCCATCGAAGCATTTATGAAATTGGCGCAGAAAAATCTGTCATCCAAATGACATTGAAATATTTTAAAGTTCATCTGTACTGCCGTCCAACGGAGACAATGAATCCACTGTTTGAAAGGGCGGTACAGGAAGAGTTGTATGGCATATTGCTCAACTGGTTGGAGCAGGTTCCATCTCCTGAAAATGGATGGAAAATTCCAGTGAAAACAATGGTTTGGATGATGAGCTGGACCATATTTGGAGTAGCAGCGGATTGGAGTAAAGGAAATGAAACGTCTTCCGAAGAAGAAATGGCAGGTTATATTTTAAAAATGGTGACAGAAGGAGTAGAAGTTCCCATACAATAAGGCTATTAATGCAGAGCTCCCCCCGCGGACGTCAGATGAAGTCCACAGGGGGAGACGAGACTAGCGAACGGTTCCGCTAGTTCATGAGACCCTCACTCACGAGAGCCGCCCGAATCAGTCCAACTTCCTTGCGGGACGCGCTGGTCAGCAGGTGCTGGATGATGCTTTCCAGCGGGTGCTCGCCGCGAAGCACAGGACGCTTGTCCTTGGTAGAGCCGCTGGGAGGTTCCATCCCCAAGTTGGGGTTGGAGTACTTCTTCTCGATGAAGTCGATGACCTTCTTTCTCTCATCGACTTCACCCTCCGTCGGCAGATCTTTGATCAAGTTGGGATTGGCCACGAAGTAGGCAACCCTCCCTTTGATCGTTCTCTTGCGCAGGAGTGCTGGAACATGTTCGGACACTTGTCCTCCATTCGGGGGTGAGCAGTGCTTTTTTATTATAGATGAAATTAAGAATTTTAGCTATAGATAATAAAAAACTAGGATTTTTATCCTAGTTTTTCTATATAAACACGTATAGGTAAACCATATTTATCCGCTATTCTTTGTACTTGTATAGCAAACTTTTTTCCGATGTCTGGTCGAACCATCTGTACATAGCTCACATAGCCATTGATATATTCCCAAAAGTGAGGGTGGTTCCGATGGTTTTCTTGTTCTAAACCATGATGCTCTACATTATGTAATAAGGCACGAAAACTTCGGATGTCTTTGCGAGTAAGGTTTGGTTTTTCATTGACAACGATTCCTGTGACACGTTGTCTTCTGCCATTTCGAAGAACTCGTGTTTTTGCTTCATTAATAATAAATCCTTCAAAGTCTACAACACTGCGTACACTCCCCATTAATGAGCCTATTTGTTTTAAAGCTTCTTCATTTCCAGAAAAGGTGAGGTCGTCTGCATAACGGGTGTAGGTAAATCCTTTTTCCTTCGCTAGATGTGTAAGTTTCTCATCTAATCGCCTGCATAATAAGTTGGTGAGAGTGGGACTCGTACAAGCTCCTTGTGGTAATTGTCGTTCGTTTATAGCTACATAATACATTTTTCCATTGAATTCCACTTCTTGACGTGGGGGCTCTGTACAAATCAAAGCAAATAAAGTGCTGATTGCCCGGCTGTATCCAAGGGACTCAAACAAACCACGTACCCGTACAAATGAGATAGAAGGAAAGAAGTCTTTTAAATCAAATTTGACCACTGCATCTTTGCCAATATGATGTTTGGCATTGTCCACTGTACTTTTTCCAGTTACAAATCCATATGCGGCATCATGAACAGCTAACTTATCCAAGATGTTTGCTTTTATCCAAGATTGTGCAGAACGCAGTTTTGATTTTGGAGCTGAAATTTCCCGTTTTCCTCCGCTTTTTTTGGGAATAGTAAAGTGTTGATAGTGATTGATAGTCGCAGTGTTTCGATGATAGGTCAGCCATTTTAATTCGGATAAAGTGATGTTCATATCATGTGCTAGTTGCAAGGCAGAGCGGATAAGAGGCAATTGGTGCTGCATCAGTTTTTGTTCATTTGTTTCAGTGGAAGCAAGCCCTGCAGATACTCCATCGCCAACATGGATCACATGATTCTGACGATATTTTCTCCATTTCTCTTTCGCTTCCGCTTGTGCTTTTTTCCGGACAGCTTTGCGCTCGGCTCGTCGTTTTTTGCTTTCTTCCATCCGGCGCTTTCTTGCTTCTTTTAGCAAGAAGTCAATATCTTTTAGTTGCTTTGATTTTTTTTGTAATTCTTGTAATTCTTTTCGTACTTCTTTATATTCTTCATCTTCTTTCGCTTGTTGTTCGCGCTCTTCCTCGCTTAAATTTGGTGCTTCCCAGAAGCCAAGGCGAATCATTTCACTGCGTATCGTTTCTGCTTTACCTTCAGAACGAATTTTGTTAATCCATTCTTCTCTTGTTAATACTTTATTTTCTTCTGACATACGGCTTCCTCCTTTCCTAAACGTTTTGATGGATATGCAGCAAAGCCAGCATATGCTCACACGGCCCCTGCATCAGCCGGTTTTGTTTGTAGAAATAACAGGAGCATTGCGCTGTAGAAACGCGGCTATCTTTATCAAGCTGCACCTGTGTTTTATGTTTTTCGCTAGTACCTTCTAAATTCCAACCAATTGTCTGTTCCATGCGTTTTTTAAGTACTACTTTGTTTTGCTTTACCAGTTCTTGAGCCAATTCTTCTCTGGGATTGGTGTAAGATAGTTGATCCATCGGCAAGGGATCACGTGTAAGTTCACGAAGACGGTATTTACCGATTTCCAAATCAAACATGACTCTACCTGCACTACAGAGCTGTCTTAAAGCTGCTTGTACAACTTCAATCGGCAAATGAGTCCAACCTGCTAACTCCGTATCTGTTGCGGTCTTCTTTAATTTCAGTCCTGAAAAAACAAGAGAAGATTGACTAGGTGCTGCTTTTCCTCCTGTTCCGACTAACAGATCAAAGTTTCCAGCGCTGGCCCAGTCGTTGCGAGTCCAACCAGATAAACCTAATGTAAAACTTAAATTTCCCATATCTACGACATAGAAGCTAGGCATTCCTGTACCTAATAAGTGAACCGTAATTCGATCTGCGAGCGGCAGGAGTCTTTCCAAAAGAAACAGTCTTCTACGACCCCATGTGCGAATTTCTTGAGCTGTTTCCCCGAGATAAACGGAGCCAGCAAAGGTGATAGACTCATTCCAAGGCTCAATAACTAACTCTACAGGTTCTCCAGGTTTGAGTTTGTATCTTAAAGAACGCGGGCTGTCTTTTTCTTTGTGCTTACGAAGGAAGTTACAAATGTTATAGAGATCAATCGGTTTTAGTTCAAATGAACTAGTAGGCATACTCATAGCTGACTGCACTTGCAAAAAGCCTCGTATCCAACTAGTCGGGACGTCAATTTTTTTCTCTTTGTATACTTCTCGGCCTTCGATAGCAACTTCAAATCCAGCGGGATCGACTTGAAATTCCGTTGGGCGGTAGGTCCGAATTCGTTTTAATTCTGCTAATAAATTATCCGAAAAATCGATATTGGTGGTTCCGTATTGAAAGTCTTTTACATCTGTAAAAAGTTCTTCATGCACAGCTAATCTTCCATAAGAAGATTCATCTAGAGAGAAAGCTTCAAAGAAAACTTGATCAGGGGCAACAGTGATAACAGGGTCTAATACAAACCAGGCATCTTTATCGTTTTGATACAGCCAACTAAAGTATTCACGTTGGGATTTGTAGTAATCTCCCATTCTAGCTGTTCGGAGTTTGTTTAGCTCACTCAACCGCTTTTGCAGTTGATGGATGCGAATAGATAAGTCTGCTTTTTCACCTAAAATACCAGCGATATCCAATAAATATTGCTGCTTTACCCATTCTTGATAAGCGGTATTATCTTTTGGTTTATAGTTCAAATCAGAGACGACAACATCACGCAAGGCAATCATGGCATCACGATAACGGATGGGATCTGCGATCTTTCCACGAAAAAAAGTAGGTTCTCTTCCTAAATCAGGTGAAAAATTGACCAATGTGCTTCCTCCAGCATGACGGACACCGCTAGATGAAGCATAGGTTTGCTGAAATAACATGCAATTCCTCCTTATCTGAGTTGTACAGGGGACTCTATTTCAGGATAGAGATTTTTTATTTGAGTAAGGGTAAATAAAATTTGTTCGAAATCTCGTTTTCCGCCTACGTGAGCTATGTCTGACAAAAGAGGTACAACTTTCTTGGCCATGTCACGGTTTTTCTTTCCTAATTTGAATAATAAATCCAAAGTCATTTGCTTGGCTTTTCTAGCTTGATGGACTTTAAATAAAATCGTTCGGAAGAACAGCTCCAGTTTTGTAATTTTATCTATGTTCCATTCGATTTTTTCTGCGAGCGACAATGCATATTCCTGCACGAATAAATCGGTACTCTCACTAGCACGAAGTAATAATTCGGCTATGTCCAAGTCGGCAAAATGGATCTCTACCATTTCCATTCCAAATGCTTGTACATCTTGGCGAGCACTATCGATTAATCCGTAGACTAAAGTCGGGGTAAATTGTTCGACAGAGAGCGTTCGAATATAAGCAAATCCCCAATTTCTTGTATCATCCCAATGGGTTTCTACAAGATTGATCAGCCATTCATCTGTAATCTGTTCTTTTACTTGAATGATCATATTTCGAGCTTCATTTCTGCAAAGTGCGATTTGATTGTGTGCCAATTGTAACAATTGATCGAGACTGAATTGATCTACTGCGGGCTTTTTAGCGGCAAATATTCTCGCACCTAACTCTTGGTAACTCGTATCGGAATGATCGAGTAATGCTAATACTTGATCCAATGGTGTATCCGTAAGTTCAGTTAAAAATAGCGTTCCGAGTAGATCATTTAAAATATAGTTTCTGCTGATTTCAGGAAGTTCGTTTTGCATCATTTCTGCCCACAGTGTATCAAGAAACTTAGGGAGAATGGGAATGAGCCAGTGCATTCGGTCGACGAAAAACGGAGTGAGAAATACTTGATTATCCTCATAAGGAATGGTGCACCACTTCACCAAAAATGCTGGTGTACAAGAGAGCAGCATGTAATCGTTATGTAAAATAGTTCTTGCAGTCGTGCGGATGGATTCTACTTCATTTTCCAAGAAAGGAAGTAAGTCATCTGCTGTATAAGCATTTTTATCTCTACGGACTAGGGGAAGAAGCAAGGAAACAAATTGCTGGATGGTGGCTTGCCCTGCATGTTCCAATAAAGAAGCAACCATTGGTAAGGTTATCTTTTCAGCGAGTACATCATGTAAGTTATTCTCAAATAAGCTCAGCCATTCGCTCACATAAGGTTCATTTGGTGATTTTATGATTTTTCCTAAACATATGTTTATGAGTTTTGTTTTTATCTCATCAGACCATGCAGCTGAATATTGCTGTAAAAACTCGTTTGCCAAGGTGCGGATTTTGCGGTTTGGATGGGTAGATAAAGCCAACCAGCGTTTTAAATCTGGACTATGTTTGTCCAAACGGTTCAATACCTCTCGAACGGCAAATTCTTGGCGATAGGAGACAGTGGATTGCAGCAATTGATCGATAACTGCATCCGATAACTGAGCAACAAAAGCAGGGTTGCCAAGGCGCAAAGCCCTGCCTGCAAAGTGAATGACAGGAGGTGCTTCTGCCATTATTAACAGCATAAGTAACTCATATGGATGTTGATCCCAAAGCTTGGGAAATGCTTCTTCGCGTTCCTCTGGTTCTTCGAAGTAGGCATTCGGCGTTGCTTGCCAAGTAGAACTGCTATAGGTAAACCGTGTACTGTGATGATAAAGAAGATGATTTAGAACCCAGTTTTCTTTATATGATTGCACGTAATTGGTGTGGTTAGTTTCTGGGTTTACAACACGAATCCGCTTTGCATCTTTAGCAGAGTATTGAAATAATAGTGTGGTGGCAAAATTAATATATTTTTTATTGTTTTGTTTACCTAAGACTCGTAGAGACCGCCATGTTCTTTTTGCTAAATATCTTCTTGTTTCTGGAGAAAAAGCGAGTGTATGCAATGATCTCGATGTTGATTTATCAGGTGACGATATGCGCGCATAGTAATTTCGATCTGTTTCAAACCGGTAGGCCAAATGAGATAAAATCTCGGTGTCCTGCTTTTTTTCTGCCAGCTTAAAGATGCCTTTTAGGTAGCGAAAGTAATTTTTATTGATAGCACTGTACAAATAATTTCCATTTCGAAATTGATAACTATTATATGTTCCTGTATCTTGCGTGTACCTGTTGAATTCTTGGTAATCACAGTATTTGAGAAGCTGTTTCAAACCTTCTCTTCCTAGTGGGTGATCGGTTAAATAGAGGGTCCAAATCCATGACCTATCTCGTTGTAAAACTTGTTGTGGATTGGTGTAATCATAACGCTTTGTTTTTTTGTTCCATACACTATAGCTCTCTGTTAGGATAGTAAATTTAATCAGTTGCTCTACAAAAGACGAGTCATTTTTGATCAATAACAATTGTAAGTCCACTGGAAGAGGGGCGAGAGGTTGTTCGGCTTCCCACCAAGCTACGTGATTTTGAAATTGATCCCATTCTTGTTTATGTACAGCATCATCTTTTTTTCGGATCTGGTCTTTCAGCACAAGCCACGCTCCTTTCTATCCTAGATAAGGATAGGTGTTTTTTCGCTTTCTACTCATTTAAATGGGAACAGATAAAATGAAAACCTGACCCATTGAAAGGTCAGGTCATATAACAATGGTTTCGATTCTGAAACATATGCTAAAAACAATGATTATAAATAAATATATATGATTTAAGAGAATTTCGTCAAGAAAGAACCGAAAATATATTCGCAATAGAGTGAAGTAGATCTAAATAGACAAAATAATGAAAGAAAATGGCATATGGAAGATGATACCATCCCTTTTCTCTGTGTATGTGTCAGTGGAGTGGTTGATGAATTTTATTATATCTTTTGTTATATAAATCTATTGTTAATAGTGATAAATATCAATATATTAGAGTATGTAGTATGTTAATAATATATATAATTAACTTTATATAAGAAAGGGGTAGTCTAAATTGAGTGTTCTTATTTTAAACAGGTTTCCGTATATTTGGAATACTTATAATAGTTTTAATAGAATTTCAAATGAAGTTGTTTTTATTAGTGATCAAAAAGTAATGGAACCATATTTTGCAGATTCATTTGCACATTATGAAGAGTTTGCTAGTTTCCATAACAATGATGCTGTTTCTTTGCGTGCAGTTGATCTGCATACAACCTATCAATTTGAACGTATTGTTGCTGTATCAGAGTATGATTTGGTTCGAGCAGCTGAATTAAGAGAACATCTCGGAATTGATGGTCAAAAGGTACACAGTGCAATACAATTTCGCAACAAAATTAAGATGAAAGAAGCCCTGAGAGGGAAATGTCAAAAAATACGTATTCCAAAATTTAAACAAGTGGAAGATATCTTTGATCTCCTTCATTTCATTGATGAAGTTGGCTATCCCATTATTTTGAAACCGATCGATGGTGCAGGAGCTGCAGGAATTACTGTACTGCATGAGGAGACGGATCTTTGGGAATTTGCAAAAGGCGGTCTTCATCGAAAAATGGACGCAGAACAATTTTTTGAAGGGGAAGAATATCATATTGATGGTGTTATTGAGGATAATGAGTTGAAGTTGATATGTGCTTCAAAATATTTAGAGCCAATGTTTCATTATCATGATCAGTCATTTATTTCTGGCAGTTATCTGCTGCACTCAGATAATCCATACAAAAATCAAATAGAAGAAGCGATGGAAGAAGTTATTCGAATATTGGATTTTCCTGCTCATGCAGTGTTTCATGGAGAATGCTTGGTAACACCTTCAGAGGAAATTATTTTTATTGAAATTGCATGCCGGCCCGGCGGCGGACGCATATCAAAAACAATGGAAGTGGCTTATGGAAAAGATTTACTGCTTGTATCTGCAGAGTTGCAAGCTGGTATAGCTTTTGGGCAAAATTTGATAGGACAAGCTCCCGAGAGACTTAGCGGATCCGTGCAGGCGATGTCAAAAGAGGGGACATTGGTATCTTTCCCCAAGTGTGAACCGCCAGATTGGGTTTATGAATATTTACAAGATGTAACTGAAGGCACATCCTTCGGTGATCCCAAAAATAGTTGTGATTCGGTAGCTTCTTTTGTAGTAGTAGGAGAAACAGAAGAAGAAGTAAAGGAACGTTTACAACACGTTCTGGAGTGGTTTGAAATAAATACAGTATGGGTGACAGCAGACAGTCGATCAGAAGGAGAAACGAACGAATGACCATACTAATCCTTGAAAATCTACCTTATACCGCTTGTCCCTTAAAACAAGTATTTTCCGCCACAACAGAAGAATTAGTCGTTTTGGCCTCTGATCATGTTAAGCATACGTTTGACAGAAAGGATTATCGCTATATTGAGTTTTTTCCAAATTTTATTTCAAATGACCAAGTGATGCTTCGTGCCATTGAATTGCATCAGACCTATCATTTTACTTCTGTTATCGCTTTACAAGAATATGATCTGGTAAGAGCAGCGAAACTGAGAGAATATTTAGGTATTCAAGGACAAAGCGTCGCGAGTGTGACGGAGTTTCGCAACAAATGGATCATGAAGCAAAAATTACGCCAGAATGATATCCCAGTTGCAGAGATGACCCTAGCACAAACTGGGTTAGATATTTTCCGATTTGCTGATCAGTATGATTATCCGATCGTAGTTAAACCCATTGACGGTCTTGGTTCAGTTTTTACTTATGTTTTGCATCATCGGGAAGAACTAGAAAATTTTTTAGCGAAAGAACAATTTTCAGAAATATTAGTCGAAAAATATATTGAAGGAGATTACTTTCATGTTGATGGTTGGGTGGAAGATGGGGTCATTCAATTAATTACTGTGTCCAAATATTACAATGCACCACTGGCTTCGAGTTCGATGACATATCTAGGAAGTACGATGTTACATCCTCAAAATCCTTTGAGCCAGCGGCTTGCCGCGGGAACCAAAAAAGTATTGGAAATTTTAGATACTCCAGCCAATACCACATTTCATGCGGAATGGTTTCATACTCCGGATGATCGAATTATTTTTGGAGAGATTGGCAGCAGGACAGGCGGTGCAAAAGTATCAGACGCACATAAACTTGCATTTGATGTGTCATTGTTTGATATTCATGCCAAAATTTCTGCTGGACTTCCAGGGCCGGTATTGAAGGGAGAAATGAAAATGAATCCCTCCCATCTAGCTGGCTGGTTATTGGTGAATACCAAACATGGATTATTACATGTGAACTCTGTCCTGTTTCCAGAATGGGTGAAGGTTGCACAAATTACTGGGGAAGATGGAAAGTCATATGATCAAGCGCAGTTAAGTGTCGATTCCATCGCTCAATTTGCTTTTGTAGGGAAGAACGAAGAAGAATTGTCGCGGCGGTTGGATCAGCTTATTTCTATTGTTGATGAGACATTTCAATGGGAGAACTAACCATGCACAAAATCCCTGCTAGGGAGGCTGCTTAAAAAAATAAAATCTTGAATCATAGTATCTCGTTGCATTTTTAACATCGAGATAATCTGTTCAGGTGATCAGTCCCTTCTTTATATCGTACAGAACCAAAAAACCTAGCTAAATTGCATTAGCTAGGTTTTAAAAAGTTATCTACGAAAACACCATGATCTGGTAACGCCACTGAGCTAGCCCCCGTGGTGGGGGGTCGATTGTGGTAGCGGCTACGCCTCTTTAGGCGGCCACAATCACCCCCCACCACGGTAGGGCTAGTATAGTAACGCGGGACCGGATGAAGTATGTGAATCTTACACGCAGATACGGCGTAACACCGTACACAAGAAAGCTAGATAACTTTTAGGTTATGTATACTGTTTGAAATACTGAAAAAATAGTAACATAGAATGTATGTTTTTGCAAATGAAAATTTTATGTGAATAAATGTAAGTAGTAGGTCGGAAGAGCAGGAAGAAGGTGCAAAGAAATACTAAAAACAGTTGTGCCCCCCGATTCGTTTGACGAAAAGCGCGGGCTGTCCCGTAAAGCATTCTGCACCCGAGTTCGAGTCGGATACATAGCTATTCGGTACAGTTGCTCTTACCGCAAAGGGTTAGAGCCCGAACATCTCTTCCAGAAGCGGCTCCAGGTTCTCCCAACGCTGAGAAAACTCTTCCAGAAGCTTCTTGGCTCGTAGCTGCCGTTCTCCCGCCGCCCGAGGTAGGCAACGTAGTAGGAGGAGATGTCCGCTGGATTGTCTGCATCCAGGTTCATCTCTTGCTTCAGCTCTACCTTGCAGTTGGAGATAAGGGGAGGATTCGACTTGTCTGTTGTAGCCGTCAAGCATGCCACCGACGGCGACGATCTTTCCAGCGTGGTGTGTCTGTGCGCCGCTTTTCGCAAAGACAAGACTGTCTTCGCACTGGATGATCGTGACGACATTGACCACGGCTCCGGGCTTCCCGTTCTTCCGAAGCCACTTGAAGGCTTTGTAGGTCGTACGGTAGACACGGTAGTGACGACCAACCTCAGACACCTCGACGATAATGTGCACCGGATCGTCTGTCAGAGTGGGGTTCTCTTCCAGCCAATTTTTCTCGCTCTCCGCCTGGTCTTCGAGGGAGAGAGGCAGGTCACTGATCGCCACCACGGTGAATTCATCGAGCTTCGTTCCAGCAGGCAGGGGCGTCACACTCATGGGGGTTCCTTCTGTCAGAGAGTTCATTTGTTGTATATATTATATAATAGGAAAGACAAGATATTTGTGTATAATTTTAAGAAGAGATGTGTACCATTAGGAAAAGTTGTTTTTCAGGAATTTCTTCCTTTCCTTGTATGCAAAAATAAAATTAAAAAAGTAGTTGACAACAGACCTCATTACAGGTTAAGATAGATCTCGTTCCTGACAAAAACAAAGTGTTTGGAGAGATGTCCGAGCTGGCCGAAGGAGCACGATTGGAAATCGTGTATACGTCACAAGCGTATCGAGGGTTCGAATCCCTCTCTCTCCGCCATCTTTATACATAGATGGCTCGATAGCTCAGTCGGTAGAGCAGAGGACTGAAAATCCTCGTGTCGGCGGTTCGATTCCGTCTCGAGCCACCATTTGAACGCTTTTGAATATGCTGAAATAGCTCAGCTGGTAGAGCAACTGACTTGTAATCAGTAGGTCGCGGGTTCGAATCCTGCTTTCAGCACCACATGTAATCATAGCCACCAATCTATTGTTGGTGGCTATGTTATAGGGGCGTAGTTTAATGGTAGAACAGAGGTCTCCAAAACCTCCAGTGTGGGTTCGATTCCTACCGCCCCTGCCAGTAAAAAAAGCCACTCTGCTTCCTTGATGACAGAGTGGCTTTTTTTAATATGAAAACAGCTTTGTTATAAGCAAAAGTCTTTTGTTCGAATATCTAAAGATGTTGCTTTTAGAGAAAATGGTTTGTACATTTTTCATAGTTAAAAGTGTTTTCAACTTACCGGATATCCTACATATAATATTTTATAACGGCAACTCTTCTACTCGGTGTACAATCTCTTTTGCTCTGTCTATCCATTTTTGATCAATCGGATGATCTTCTGCTGGTATAGGAGTGGTAAACTGATTCATCATTCCGCTAAAAACGCCGGAATCCCCGGCAGGATCTCTTGATTCATCAGTACGGAATTCATGTTTGATTACAAATGGTTTTCCGATTCGAACGAGTGTATCTGGGTCTCCGATATCACCTTGTACCCCAAATACAGGAATGCGAAGAAAATACCGGTTTCCGTGTTCTTCTTCCCAGTCCAATGGTTTGTCGAAATAACCATGATCATATGTATAGCCGCCGCCTAAGTGGAAATCTTCTTGTTCCAACTGATCAGATAGACTGGCGAATTGCGTTTGTTTGTCTTCGATGGTGGATTCTATTGGTATCATTGCTGGACATCCTTTTTTGTTATAGTGTTTGAGAATTTAGGTTATCTCATTCACCAAAAGTTGAAAGAAACGAATGATAAAAGTTTAAACAGAGCTTTGAATGGATTTCAAAATTTTATTATTGACTTTTGGTGAGATTATGTTAGAATATTCAAGTGTCACAAGAATGAGTGTTATGGCGGCATAGCCAAGTGGTAAGGCAGAGGTCTGCAAAACCTTTATCCCCGGTTCAAATCCGGGTGCCGCCTCCATTAAAAACTTTTTGTATAATTCCGCTTGCGTATGCGGGTGTGGCGGAATTTGGCAGACGCGCAAGATTCAGGTTCTTGTGGTCGTAATGACCGTGGAGGTTCAAGTCCTCTCATCCGCACCAAAAAAGTACTTGACTTTTATGTGTGAAAGAGTTATGATGGATTTCGTTGTTGCAAAATGAATATGGGCCCTTAGCTCAACTGGATAGAGTGTCTGACTACGGATCAGAAGGTTAGGGGTTCGACTCCTCTAGGGCCCGCCATTTTTTCAACAATGAGTTATATATCGTTTTATCAAATGAATATGGGCTCTTAGCTCAACTGGATAGAGTGTCTGACTACGGATCAGAAGGTTAGGGGTTCGACTCCTCTAGGGCCCGCCATATCAAAACAAGAATGCAAGTAGAGTTTAATCGCTTGCATTCTTGTTTTTTATTTCTTTTCAGTAGTATTAGAGTATGACTATCTTCCATAGAAAAAAGCGTGAAGCGTCTCAGCCCCTGAAGGTGCAGGATACTCATTTTGCAGTCGCCCACTCCAGAGGGGGAACCCCGACGTCTCTGGAATATCTGACTGGGTTCCAGGATGATGAAAAGGGATGTAGCATGCTCCTTCAGATCAACGGCAGCGGCTACATCATCGCATCATGGAGTCACCGTCACGCAGCGGACTGTGTAGTAGCCGATTGCCGTGTCGCGAAGTTCAAGTCGAAGCAGGAGTCGCCTGTGGAGACTGCGGCGCCCAAGCGCTGGTGGCAGTGGCGTCGATCATAATGAAGTACTAGATCGACGCCGCTAGGTAGTCGATGATTCTGCCTTAGGGCAGGTCTCTGGGCATCTTCATGTCCAGACTCGAAATTAATAGTACGAAATAGATGGTAATAATAAAGCCGTACCTACTAAAATTTTTTGTAGGTACGGCTTTATATTTTAAAATGTTTTCTCGATAATCCCGCCGCCAAGACATTTCTCTTTGTCATAAAATACAACAGATTGTCCAGGTGTCACAGCCCGCTCTTTTTCTGCATAGTGTACGGTGACAGTGCCATCACTGTTTGGGGTGACGGTCACAGGGACATCTACTTGGCGGTAGCGAAACTTCGCTGTGCATGAGAAGGGTTTTTGTGGTTGTTCTGCTTGCAGCCAGTTGAGATGGCTGGCAGTAAGCCCTTCGGAAAACAGTGCTGCATTATTGTGTCCTTGGGCAACATATAAAATGTTGTTTTTGACGTCTTTTTTTGCTACAAACCACGGTTCCCCTGTACCGGTTTCTGATCCTCCGATACGAAGTCCTTGACGCTGTCCGAGTGTATAGTACATCAATCCATCGTGTTCTCCAATTCGTTTGCCATCCAAAGTGTGGATTTCCCCAGGTTTTGCTGGCAAGTACTGGCTGAGGAATTGTCGGAAGTTCTTTTCGCCGATAAAACAAATGCCTGTGCTATCTTTTTTCTTAGCAGTTGCTAATCCGGCCTCTTCCGCTATTTTTCGTACTTCTGCTTTTTGTAAGTGCCCGATTGGGAAAAGAACTTGATCGAGTTGTGCATGATGAACCGCATATAAAAAATACGATTGATCTTTTGTTGGATCTATTCCTCTCAGCAAAGTAGAACCTTGTTCACTATGTTCTACTCTTGCGTAGTGTCCAGTTGCGATGTAATCTGCGCCTAGCTGCTTTGCTTTTTCTTGAAAATCCCCAAATTTGATTTCTCGATTACACATCACATCTGGGTTAGGTGTTCTACCTGCTTTATATTCATCGAGAAAATATTGGAATACTTTATCTGCGTATTCTTTCTCGAAATTAACCGAGTAATAAGGGATGCCGATTTGAGTAGCCACTCTGCGTACATCTTCGAAATCCTCTGTAGCAGTACAGTGTCCAAACTCGTCTGTGTCATCCCAGTTTTTCATAAACAAACCGACAACATCATATCCTTGTTGTTTGAGCAGGTATGCTGTCACAGAAGAATCTACCCCTCCTGACATTCCTACTACAACACGTATTTTGCTTTTATCCATTGCTCATCACACATTCTATTTGTTAGTTTTTCTCATTATAAGACATGTTGCTCTTTCGCGCAAAAATGTGACCATAACAGGTAATCACGTTTGGAATGGTTGTCAAAGCGCAAGTGATCCAGTAAGCTTATAGAAGCACGGTAGGGCGGTAGGAGGTATTATGCGATTTGTTAAACTTTTCCTTTTAGCTTGTTTTTTATTAGTGACCACAACAGGATGCTCATTGGTTATTGAAAAAATCCAACAAGTTACAGGTAATGAAGTAGAAAATGTAAGTGAAAAAAAGACAGATACACGTGACAATGTTAACGAAGAAAAACAGATATATGAGCAAGAGTTTGTTCCTCCAACTCCTTCACCAATCTTGCGGAATATTTTAGAGGATGAAGGCAAAGGCAGATATGCAACAGAACCATACAAAGCAGGTAGTGTGGCTCAGGCCCTGCAAGTGATGCCGGAAGGTTTAGCGGAAGATGCTGTATATGCTTACTTGCTTGGTTTGGTAGGTCAAAATTACAAATATGACTTAGAGAGTTTGTCGAGTATGTTAGCTCCCAACTATCAAGCAAAGATGAGAGTACTGTCCTATGGTGAACCTGCGACGAATTCCAAGACAACAGCAAAACCGTTAAAACCGACCAATATAGCTGTTTTAGTAGATGCTAGCTCCACTATGGCAAATGATTATAAAGGAAAGTCACGTTATGAATGGACGAAGCAATTTACTACTACTTTTATGAAGCAGTTGCCTGCAAACGCTAATTTTATGGTTCGTTTTTTTGGTCACAAAGGTGGTCCAAGAAAGAAAGATAAAGAGGTTTCGTGTTCCAAAACAGAATTAGTTTACAAAGGATATCCTACTCAACCAGCCAAATTGAATAAAAGTTTCGCAAAAGAGAAACCGACAGGTTGGAGTCCGTTAATAGAGGCGCTACATAACACGATGAGTGATCTGGTGAAAAATCAAAAAGCCAATAATGAAAACATCATCTATGTCATTGCAGATAGTTCCGATACTTGTGGAGCTGATTTGTCTCAACAAATTGAGGCTATTCGTTCGTCTAAGATGGGTGTAATGGTCAATGTAATTGGTATTGATGTTCCGACGAAAGATGAAAATGAACTAACCCAATTAGCAGAGTCCACAGGTGGAGAGTACCAACCAATTGAAAATATGACTGATTTAGAGCAGATAGCCCGTGTACATGCAAATGAAGTAAAACAAGTCAATGAACCTTGGCAAGTGAGATCGATTCAAAAAATGGTTAAGGGATATCAGGTTACCCAGCAGCGTCTAAATCGGAAATACCAATTAATCGTTACGAACTTGAATAATGAACACAAACGGCTAACAGATGCGAATATACAAATCAAAAACGAAAAGAAAATCAACCCTACAGAATACAACAAGATAAAAGGTTGGATTGATAGTCGTTACGAAGGTGTGCTAGGTTTTACAGAACAAAAAATGCATGCCAAAGAAGCAGAATTAAAGCAATCATTTTCAGACGCAATGATAGACATGGATAAAAAATGGAAACAAAATGAAGCACAATTGAAACCGTACGAAGGAAAGAAAAAAGGATTGCTAAAACAAGCGGAAAAAGTTATTCAAGATATTCCGGACAATCCTGAGGAGTAGACATGATGAAGTATACATTGCAGCAGGATGAGCGTCTTGGGCTTTCAAAACCAGTTCTTTTCGTGGAATACGAGCAATTGAGTGATACGGAACAAGCTGACTTTGAATTATTATGTCAAACCGTTTGTGCCAAAATACCGGAAGCTATCAAAACGTTTGAACGACGATATATGGAGTATTTTGATCAATTGGATCGGGTAGATGAGACAGGATTTTATGAGCTGATGGGAGAGATGAATGAAATCTCGAGCTGTATCTGTGATCTAAACCTGCTGTACCTTTGGATAGAAGGTAACTTTCTATCGAATAGCGTACACAGTTGATGTGAAAGCTACCTATAGGTAGCTTTATTTTTTCGTTTTATTGGAATGGTTTTGGGTAAATAGGGTATACTTAATTTTTAAGTTTTTATTTGTTTATCCATTTTATTTTGACTTTTTCGTGGTGAACTTTGAAAGAGTCAAAAGCAGCCTATTTTTGTGTGACAACGTTAAAAAGCGTTACTTGATACATATGGTGTAGTATGACAGGAGGAGTTCATGATGAATTGGATATTAGAGGCAGAATCAAAAAGGGATGTTTTTTTAGATAAATTAATAGAGTTTTTGAAAATTCCAAGTGTTCTAGATGAATCAACAGCAACAGAAGGAGCTCCATTTGGAAAATCGATTAATGATGCATTGCAATTTATGTTGAACTTTGGTAAATCAGATGGTTTTACGGTCAAAAACTTATCCGGTTACGCTGGGCATATTGAATATGGAAATGGAGAAGAGATTGTAGGAATTCTCTCTCATATCGATGTAGTACCAGCTACAGAAGGCTGGACAACTCCACCGTTTTCTCCGGATATCCGCAGTGGAAAACTTTATGCCAGAGGAGCTACAGATGATAAAGGGCCAACGATGGCAGCTTATTTTGCTTTGAAGATCATCAAAGAACTAAAGTTACCTGTTTCGAAACGGATTCGGTTAATCATGGGGACGGATGAAGAAACACAGTGGAGATGTATGGAGCATTATTTATCTCATGAAGAAATGCCTTCTGTAGGATTTACTCCAGATGCCGAATTTCCTATCATCACAGCAGAAAAAGGGTTTTTAGATGTACAGTTTGCAAAAGATTGGTCCACTGATTCCGTGGAGGACAGCCAGTGGATTTTAGAATCTTTCCAGTCGGGAAAACGTGTGAATATGGTTCCCGAATATGCCACAGCTATTATCAGTGGGGCTGGAGACGTATTTGAGTTGAAAGAAGCTTACCAAGAATTTTTGATGACGAAACGCTTAGAAGGGTATGCGGAGGAAGCCGATGATCATGTCAAGTTAGTGTTGCATGGTCGGGCGCATCATGGCTCCGAACCAGAAAAAGGATTGAGTGCAGCTCTGGAATTGACGAGATTCTTGATCACTCTTCCCCTTGATTCCCATGGTCATCAATATGTTCAAATGATCAATGAGTGTTTTGTCGATAGTATTTTTGGTGAGAAATTAGATATGGTGACAGAAGATGATATCGTTGGGAAGCTCACTGTCAATGTTGGTGTTTACCGCTACGAGCGTCAAAAAGAACAGTTCGTTCGTGTCAATATCCGCTACCCGATCCACGCTGATGGAAATCAACTGGGTGAAAAGTTAGATGAAAAATTAGCTGTCTATGGTTTTAAACCTTTGTATACGGACAACAAACCAGGACATTCTTTTGATAACGATCATCCATTGGTAAAAACATTAGCGAGAGTTTATGAGGAGCAGACTGGATTGCCTTCTCGATCTTTGGCAGTAGCTGGTGCAACGTACGCCAGAGCATTGAAAAACTGTGTTGCATATGGTCCTATTTTCCCTGGAAAAGTAGAAACAGCGCATCAAACGGATGAGTACATCGAAGTGGATGATCTGATTCGGGCCATTGGGATTTATGCGCAAGCGATATATGAATTAGCAAAGTAATACAGCATAGAAAAGGACTTGATCCCCAAGGTTCAAGTCCTATTTTTATGTATTGGTGCGGCGGCATGAACCCGATGTACGAGTTCATGCCGTCGCTATGGAGGGTGGTCACCCTCCTCATCCTTCCTGTCCATTACCTCCACCAGTACGCTTTTTGGTCTGGATGGTGTAGTCGGGGTCGGCCATGGCCTTCTCCCTTCACTCCGATGGGTTCAAATAGTGCCTTCCTTGTTGGAGGGGAGCAGTTACATTCCTATTTTATTTAATTTTTCGACAATAATCAAGAGTTTAATTGTGATCGCTTTCATTTTTATGTGAAAAAACCTACTGTCTATGGAGAAGTAGGCTTTTGGGTGAATAATTGGTACAAATAGGACTTTGAATCTTTAAATTCTTTAGGTAAAGGTTTCTTAATTTTGATTGGGATATCGTTTTTCTTTAAGACTGCGATGAGCTTTAAAAATTGATCTTTTCGATAGAGTGGAGAGTTGTAGTTATTTAAATCAATCGATGTACCATCATCAAAATGAAGAATAAATAATAGACGTAAATCGTCTTGAGTGTATGTTTTTTTAGGTTCATTAATTATGTAGTCTAGTTCTAATTGATTGATTTCATGCCATTCTCTCACTTTAGCATCTTCAATATTAAAAAATGTATTATACTGGATGCCATTTTGAGTAAGCAGTAGATAATTATCAAATCCGAGCACAGTCAAAGGTCCCATGATGAGATAGAAGATGGAAAATAAAATGAATCGAAGACGCAGTTTTTTTGCATGAAACCGATTATGGATAAAGGACAAAACAAACAAAATCAAAACAAAGAAAAACACAAATGACAACCCATAAGATAAGTTAGTACCGATGAGATAAACTTGCTCTGGTTTTTGGTAATTCCACTGTTGGGTCAAGATGTAAAGTACCCACAAAACAGCAGAAATGATAGTGGTGATGAACAGATTACGTGATAACTTTGAGATATTGTTCCACATTTGTCAGATGGAAACCCTCCTAAATAATGGATTTCAAATAGTGCGTAATTTTTTTAAGCTCCGATAAGACATAGTCGATATTTTCCTTGGTGGTATCTTTTCCGATCGTAAATCGCAAACTTTGGTAAGCATTATCCAGATCATTTCCCATAGCCATCAATACATGAGAAGGTAAATGCTTTCCAGCACTGCATGCGGAGCCGCTGGATACAAAAATTTGTTTTCGGTTAAGTTCAAGTAAAATGGCTTGTCCTTCTAATCGTTCAAAGCTCACATTTATGTTATTGGGCAATCGATCAGTTGGATGACCATTGAGCACAACATCTCCTAATTGCTGCAATCCTCTCCAAAAATAGTCACGGATTTCTTCCTGTCTTGTCTTTTCTGCTGCTAATTCCCCTGCGATTAATGAAGCTGCTTTTCCAAAACCAACTATCGCTGGGGTATTGAGTGTACTTGGCCGCCAATTTCTCTCTTGGCCGCCACCATGCAGAAGAGGAGTAAGTCTTACTCCTTTTCGGACATAAAGGGAACCAATACCTTTTGGTCCATATATTTTATGACTGCCTATGGACAAGAGGTCTACTCCTAATTCTTCGACATCGCAAGGTAATTTTCCAAAAAATTGCACCGCATCTGTATGGAAAAGTATCTCTTTGTCTTTTATCAGTTGAGTGATTTGTTTAATAGGTTGAATCGTACCTACTTCATTATTAGCAGCCATCACACTTATCAAAATCGTTTTGGGAGTAATCGCTTGTTCCACATCCAAGACACTGATTTGCCCAAATCGATCTACAGGAAGATAAGTGACTTCAAAACCTAATTGTTCTAAATAACGACAAGCTTCTAAAACAGAAGGATGTTCGATGGAAGAGGTAATAATATGGTTACCTCGTTTTTGATGATAGAGTGCTGTGCCGATTATTGCTAAATTATTCGCCTCCGTACCACTGCTAGTGAAAAGAATTTCCCTTGGCGAAGATGCTCCTATCGCATGAGCAATTTGTTCTCTTCCTGCTTGAATATGAGAATGAGCTTGTCGACCCATATCGTGTATACTGCCCGGATTTCCAAATATTTCGGAGAAAAAAGGCAGCATGCTGTCTAGTACTTCTTTGCGTACAGGGCTTGTGGCACCATAATCGAGATAAAGAGCCATCCTTTTCACCATCCAATCTTTTGTGACGAAGACTTTTCCTTCATGCTTATCATTATAACGAAAACAAACGTCAGCGGAGATGTGAAATTTTTGTTGACATTATCGCAGATCCTGCGAAAATAAAAGTGATAGATATGTGAACAAATGTATCTTATGTGAAAGGATGCACGATATGACAACAAGAGAAACAGATTTCCTAGTTATTGGCAGTGGAATTGCTGGTTTAACTACTGCGTTATCGCTTGCACATCATGGGAATGTGATAATTATCACAAAATCCAGTGAAGAAGCATGCAATTCCTATCGAGCCCAAGGAGGGATTGCGGCAGCAATTGGAGAGGGGGATTCTGCTAGGCTGCATTTGGAGGATACACTGCGCACAGGTGTTGGCCATGCAGATGGAGATTCTGTTGAAATGCTTGTTCAGATGGGACCAGAGATTATTTCGCTATTAGCAGATTGGGGAACACCGTTTGATCGCAATGAGACGGGATATGCTTTGGCGAAAGAAGGTTCACATAGTAAACCACGCGTTTTACATGTGACAGGAGATGCAACAGGTAAGGGCATCATTGATTCTCTCTTGCTCAAAGCAAATCAGCATCCATCGATTTCGTTTGTTTCTCATACTATGGTAGTAGACCTCATGATGGAAGATGGCGAATGTATTGGTGTCTACGCTGCTGACCCTGATCACGGTACAACACAGTATGTTGCGCACTATGGTGTCGTTTTAGCTACTGGTGGATGCGGTCAAGTCTATCAGTACACTACCAACGATTTGGTCTCTACAGGAGATGGGCTGGCTATGGCTTATCGTGCTGGGGCAGCTCTCACCGATATGGAATTCGTGCAGTTTCATCCTACTGCACTTCACCTTGATCAAAATCCGATGTTTTTGATTTCGGAAGCAGTTCGTGGAGAAGGAGCTGTGTTAGTAACTGAAGATGAAGTACCCTTTATGAAAAAGTATTCCGATTGGGGAGATTTAGCTCCAAGGGATATTGTTTCAAGAGCAATCAATCAGGAAACAACGCATGGCCATCGTGTGTATTTGGATGCAAGACAACAAAAAGATAGCTTTGCCAGTCGTTTTCCAACCATATTCGCTACTTGTATGGAAGCTGGTATTGATCCGAGAGTAGACCTGATTCCAGTGACAACTGCTGCACATTTTCTGATGGGTGGCGTCAAGACAGATCGAACGGGACGGACCACCATTCCCAGACTTTACGCCTGTGGAGAAGTAGCATGTACTGGCGTACATGGTGCAAATCGATTAGGGAGTAATTCATTATTAGAAGGAGCAGTATTTGCTAGAAAGGTAGCTCAAAGTCTATCTTCCTTATCTAGAAAGACATTTACAACTTTACAAGGTGCTGATGAATCGTTAAGATTGTGCAATAATAAACAAAATGAAGATCAGTGGAAACAACAAATTCAGCAATTAATGTGGAAATATGCGGGAATAACACGTACGAAAGACGGGATGGAACAAGGGTTAAAAGAATTAAAATCCATTTCTTTACAATTGCCATCCTCCTGTTTAGAATCCCAAAATATGTTACAAGTTGCACAAGTGATTTTAGAGTCAGCACTTTGGAGAGAAGAGAGTCGAGGAGGACATTTTCGATCTGATTACCCCGAAACCATCGAAATTTGGGCTTCCCGACAGTATACAGTGGAGGAGAAATAACTGCATGCATCCCATTCAATTGCGTCAATCCATTCGTGAGATGTTGAACGAAGATATTGGAGCAGGAGATATTACAACCGAATCACTAGTGGAAGCAAATCACCGAAGTTCAGCTGTATTATTAGCTAAGCAGTCTGGTGTTATTGCTGGTTTGCCTATTGTAGCTCTTGTCTTTCAGGAGTTAGATCCACATTTAGAGTTCCAAGCTCAAGTAGCAGAAGGTCAGAAAGTCGAAGCCTATCAGACAATTGCGGTCTTATCGGGATCTACAAGAGCAATATTGACAGCAGAACGAGTAGCTCTGAATTTATTACAGCGTATGTCTGGAATTGCAACGCTCACACGGCAGTTAGTAGATCAATTAGAAGGACTAGACTGCCGAGTCTTGGATACTCGCAAAACGACACCAGGTCTTAGACAGTTTGAAAAATATGCCGTACGTACAGGTGGTGGGACCAATCACCGCTTTGGACTCAGTCATGGTGTGATGTTGAAAGACAATCATATTGCTTTTGCTGGCAGTTTGGAAAATGCAGTAAAAAAGGTTCACAAGCGTGTAGGTCATATGGTGCAAATTGAGGTAGAAGCAGATACTTTGGAACAAGTTCAAGAAGCTTTGTCGCTGCCTATTCATGCTTTGCTGTTAGACAATATGGACGTCGAAACATTGCGCAAAGCAGTAAAGATGATCGATGGAAAAGTATGGACAGAAGCATCAGGCGGGATTACTCCAGATACCATTCGCAGTATTGCAGAAACTGGTGTAAATGCTGTTTCCGTTGGATATCTCACCCATTCAGCAACTGCATTAGATATTAGCTTGGACTTTGTGGAAGAAGGGATAGAGAATCATGCTTAATGTTCACACCGATTTGCAACTGCCAGAAGTGTATCGCCAGCTTTCTGATGGAGAACTGGATGAGAGAATAAAAAGAGCTAAAGCAACTCTCGGAAGTGATTTGGTGATTCTAGGTCACCACTACCAGCGTGATGATGTGATCCAATATGCAGACTTTCGGGGAGATTCCTTGAAATTATCACAGATTGGTGCAAGAGAGCGGGATGCCAAAGTTATTATTTTCTGTGGTGTTCATTTTATGGCGGAGACTGCTGATACACTTGCTGCAGATGAACAAATTATTGTTCTTCCTGATCTACAAGCAGGATGTTCGATGGCAGACATGGCAGATATAGAAGACGTAGAAGAAGCTTGGGAGCTATTAGTCGAGCAGTTTGGAGATACGATTATCCCTGTAACTTATGTAAATTCAACCGCTGCAATCAAAGCATTTGTAGGAAAACACGGGGGAACTACTTGTACTTCTTCCAATGCAAAAGAAGTTCTCACATGGGCGTATTCTCAAAAGAAACGGATCTTGTTTTTACCTGATCAACATTTGGGGAGAAATACAGCTTATGGTCAGCTAAACATTCCTCTGGAGCAAATGGTGATCTGGAATCCACATACTGCTGGGTTAGAAGCAGTTGCTGGAGAATTAGAAGAGGTACGGATGATTTTATGGAAAGGACATTGCAGCGTTCATCAAAAGTTTACGACAGCACATATCGAACAAGTGCGTAAGCGGGACGCCGAAATCAAAGTATTGGTCCATCCAGAATGTTCCTTTGAAGTTGTTCAGCAGTCTGATTTTAATGGTTCCACTGATTACATCATCAAAATGATAGAAGCAGCCCCTTCGGGAAGTAAATGGGCCATCGGCACGGAAGTAAACTTAGTTGGGCGTCTTGCCAAGGAACACCCGGATAAACATATCGAGTTGCTAAGTACCACGATGTGTCCATGTTTAACAATGAATCGTATTGACCGGCCTCATTTGTTGTGGGCATTAGAAAGTGTTGTGGAGGGAAATCCAGTCAATCAAATTGAGGTAGCACCAGAGATCATCCATTGGTCTAAAATTGCTTTAAATCGTATGTTCCAAGCAGGTAAATAAAAAAGTTGGAGGAATATTCCTCCAACTTTTTTATTCTAAGTAATCAGTAGGGCTAACTTCTTTCCATTCTATATTGCCTTGTGGAGTATCGTCATCTAAATGTTTGAAATCTAAAATTTTCCAATCATCGCCTTCTTTGATAAGGATCATATTTACATATGTGTCTTTATCCGTATTAAACTCATCAACTGCAATTGCATCTTTTGGGATTCGGATGATGACGGAACGGCGGGTATCAGATTGGGGATCATTAAGGTTATCTGCAATATAATAAGGTTTATTTAATCCTTTTATCATTGCTTCTTGAATAATTTTGATGATATCGTCCCTGTGTTCTGAAGGATTTTCATCAGCATTGGTAGAGATAGTGGAAACTATCTTTTGATATCTTTCCTCAGCAGTTGGAGAATCAGATTTTGCATATAGTGCATTTATATAGGTAGCAGCGATTTCTTGCGCATCATCTAGCCCCCCAAAGCAACCTGTTGTAAAACTAAAAATTACAAATAAGGAAATAAAAACAAGTCCGTAATGCAATCGTTTTTTCAATTCATACACCTCACGTACGTAATTTTGTCACTTTTTTATTATATAAAAATAGTTACCAAAAGAATAGTTAGTATTTCTATAGGTACGAAATTAATGATATATCGAAACGACAAAGAGCTGGAGTGTCTCCAGCTCTTGTTAATCTAAATAATCAGTCGGTTTTACTTCTATCCATTCGAGTTTATTTTTTTGAATCTTTTCTTTGACTATATCTATGTTTTCTAAATCGATGATTTTCCAGCTATCTGATTCTTTATTTAAGGTTAAGATCGCATAGGCCTCCGAATCTGCCTTATTGTACTTTCCATTGATTCCAATAACAGCATTTGCCTCTGTAAATGTTCCTTTCGGAAAACGAGCTATGATGGAGCGCCGTGTTTCTGTTTGGGGATCATTTGGATTATCAGCTATAAAATATGGTTTGCTTACTCCATTTGTCATAAATTTTTGGATAAACTTCAGCATGTTTTTTTTATATTCGGGTTGCAAAAGGTTATTTTCAAACTTATTGGAAACCAGAGAGGACATTGTTTGGTATCGCTCTTCAGCGGACGGGTCTGTTGATTTGGCGAAATACGAATTTAAAAAGGTCACACTTGTTGTTTGTGCATCATCCAATCCGCTAAATAAAGAACAGCCAGTAGGAAGACTAGTGATCACAAATAAGGAAAGGAACAATAGGCCATATCTAAGTTTCTTCAAGCGCCCCACCTCAAGATGTTAGAGTTAATAGTATCGCTTTTTAGTATAATTCAATGAATCCTAGTAATCCAAGTAGTCGGTTGGATTTATTTCTATCCAACTTATTTCTTCATTTTCCATTGAATAGGGGGATTCACGCTCTGTATCAACGATTTTCCAATCATCGCCCTCTTTCATCACTTACTGTATTAAAATCTTACTTAGAAACAAAAACGACGCTGTTCTAAACAGCGTCGTTCACATCTTATTTTGCAACAGTCTTATGAATATAAGCGATAGTTCCATTTGATAGTCGGATCTTATGGAAGTCTCCTGACATTCCTAACTTCGTTAGTTCCGTACCTTTGGATACTTTTGCAACCACTGGAGCATTCATGGAAGCGGCAGAACGAACGTTAGCGCTGTTTGCTGTTACGGTTACTACCCATTTTTTTGCGACTAAGTGACTGATATAAGCAACTTTTCCGCTTGCGGTTTTCACTTGGTACCATTCTCCATTGTCAGCAAGCAACAAGTAGTGAGCACCTTTTTTGGCTTTTTCGACTACAGGGGATGACAGGTCAGGTGATTTTCGTACATTTGAATTATCTACCGTTACTTCTGCATACCCTGATTCCGGTTTAAAGGTAAGGCCTGTATTAAGGTCGCCATTGTAAATAAATCCTTTACGGCCATTGGATAGTTTTACTTGTGTGTAGTTTCCAGAAGTTCCTGTACGAGTCAGCGTAGTATTTTTCGCTACAGTCGTAATTTTGAAGGAACCAGTGGAAGGTCCTGTCCATGCAGTAGTATCTTTTGTTGTTTTTACATAACCCGTAGATGGTTTTAGACCGACACTCATATCTCCACGCCAAACGCCATTGCTTGTTCCAGTGTGAATCCAAACAGGCACACCTTCGTAAATGCGGTTATACAGATCAATTACTTGCTCGTTTAACATGCGAATACAGCCATGAGATGCATGTGTACCGATGGAACTAGGTTGATTGGTACCATGGATGCCAAAAGATCTTCCATTATCCCCATTGACACTAAACCCGTTCCAGCGAGGACCTAATGGGTTATTTGGACCAGGTGGAACGTCTTTCCAACTCGGACCAGTGATTTTTACCACGATTGGGAAAGTTCCCTCTGGCGTTAATTCTTTGGTCTTTCCTGTAGCAACGCGATATGTCTTTACTACTTTTCCGTTTTCATATAGATATAGATAGTTGGTAGTTTTGTTTACTTCGATTTTTTTCGTTATTACCGACTCAGCAGCAAAAGATGCTTTTGGTATGCTTATCAAGGGCAAAACTAACGCGAAAGCCACCAAGATACCAATGAAACGAAACTTCCTCAAATTATCTCCCTCCAAATTCAGCTCACGCTCTTCCAATAGAAGAGATATTTCTATCATATCGAATTGTCTATCTATTTGGAGAGAGAAATTGTTAAAAGTGTACTAACTTTTTTGTTCTTTTCATGATTTTGTCTCTTTGCGAAAAGATGGCAGCGAACTTTGCTTTACTCCACAGAGAGACTCATTTAAGATAAAGAAATTAGGGCTTTTAAAAGGAGAGGGAATTTGATGTATCAAATGATTTTATTTGATGTAGATGGGGTTTTATTGAGTGAGGAGCGCTGCTTTGATGCATCCGCTTTAGCTGTGTGGGAATTGTTATATGGATCCCATTTTCTAGAGCTGAAAGAAGGGAAATTTACGACGGCTCCTGCTGAAGAGCAGATCAGATATATTCGAAAAGAAGTTTTCCAGGAAGATAAGATATTAGATTGGATGAAAGATCGGGGAATAAACGCCAATTGGGATATGGTATACCTCGTCTTTAGCACGCAATTGATGCTGCTGCTGGAAAAAATCGATCCAACTTTTGTGAGGGACTGGATTGCGAAACCTATTACGGAAGAATCTTTATTAGCATTAAAAAAACATACCCATGGAATTAGCCCTGATTTTACATTTTTCTCTACTTTATTTGATGAATCCAAGGGAAAACTAAATCGGGATGAGTTACTGGTCTACTTTAATCAATATGTACAAAAACAATTTGGTGTCGATGTCGATTATTTCTCCCGAATGAGCACCCTCTGGGAACTTGGTCGTTCCGTTTATCAGGAGTGGTACTTTGGAGAAGCATTGTTCCAAAAAGAAGAAGGATATGCTAGAACAAAAGGGAAACAAGGGTTTCTATATCAGGAAAGTCCATTAGCACCAATTGAGGAACTACAGCAATTGTTTGCCGATTTGTCCAGACAAGGTATCACACTTGGTATTGGAACAGGTCGACCTTATTTGGAAATGGAAGTGCCCCTGCGAGAAATGGGACTGTTGACGAATTTTGACTCCAATCGCATCGTGACCGCATCTGATGTTGTGTCAGCAGAAGGAAAGTATCCAGATGAAGCACCGCTTGGAAAACCTCATCCCTTTACTTATTTGTTAGGCTATCTAGGGGAAGAAGCAACAGATCAAAAGGCACTGGAGCTGTCTCTTCCAATTAAAGATGGGGAAAAGCTGTTAGTAGTTGGAGATTCCGTCGCAGATTTTCTCGCTGCACAGTCTATCGGCTGTCACTTTGCAGCGACGCTGACTGGCCTTACAGGACAAGCTGCACGAGAAAAATTCGAAGAATTGGGTGCGGATTACATTTTAGATGATGTAAGGCAGCTGAGAACGATCATAACAGCTTGACTAAAAGAAGATTTTTTTCGCATAATAGAAGAGAAAAATAAACAGCAACTTACTTTTTGGAGGGATTTTAGTATGCCTAAATATGAATTGCCAGCACTTCCATACGCTTTTAATGCTTTGGAACCACATATTGATGCACGGACCATGGAAATCCACCATGACCGTCACCATGCTACATACGTAAATAACTTGAATGCAGCTTTGGAAGGGCAAGATGTTGCAGATCAATCCATTGAAGAATTAGTTGCTAACTTAGATAAATTACCAGAAGGTATCCGCACTGCTGTTCGTAACAATGGCGGCGGACATGCGAACCACAGCTTCTTCTGGCAAATCCTCAGTCCTAATGGCGGTGGAGCACCGACTGGTGAAATCGCAAAGGCAATTGATGACACCTTTGGCAGCTTTGATGAATTGAAAGCAAAATTTGCAGATGCAGCTGTTAAACGTTTTGGCAGCGGCTGGGCTTGGCTTGTGGTGAAAGATGGTAAATTGGAAGTTACCTCTACTGCAAACCAAGACAGCCCGCTTACAGACGGTGCAACTCCAGTACTTGGTTTGGATGTTTGGGAGCATGCATACTACCTCAACTATCAAAACAAACGCCCTGACTACATCAGTGCATTTTGGAATGTAGTGAACTGGGACGAAGTAAACAAACGCTATCAAGCAGCAAAATAAAAGCTTCTAAAAAGCAGCCATTTCATTGGCTGTTTTTTTGTTTGTCAAATCCAATTGCTGGATGGAAGGCTTTGCCGGTAGTTTGTGCATGGTGATGTCCGTATAATGGGACAAGTGTTCCGAATCCCATTGTCCCAAACAAGAAAGAGGAGGACATCATTTTATGCTTACCAAATATGTATTAGTTTTATCATCGTTATTTAGTTTTATTTTCGTGCATGAGCAAACCCCGCGCTTGGCGTCTTCTACGATTCATCAGAAAGCAGAGCAAAGTATAAAAATGAAAGATGCACAACAACGCTTAAAAAAATTAGGATTGTATCAAAAGCCTGTCAGCAGTCGATATGATGCATATACACGTAATACTTTTGCACAATTTCAAGCGGATTATGATTTACCGATCAATGGGACATTGGATCAAAAGACGAGTGAGAAACTTCACCAATTAACTACTGTGAAACCAGCCCCAGTGAAAGTAATTGCAGAGCCTGCAAAACCAAAAGTTATCAAAGTAAAAGCGGAAGCGAAAAAACCGAAAAAATCTTATGTAAAAAAATATCCTGCTGTCCATGCGACAGAGGAAGAAGTACGACTATTGGCAAAAGCTGTTCATAGTGAAGCTCGTGGAGAAAACTTCAAAGGAAAAGTAGCAGTGGCAGCAGTTATTTTGAACCGTACAGAAGAAAAAGGATTCCCACACAGCATTAGGGGAGTTATTTTCCAGCCAAGAGCATTTACTGCTGTCAGTGATGGTCAATTCAACCTAAGACCAAGTAAAGAAGCTTATCGAGCAGCTCGTGAGGCGCTTGATGGGTATGATCCAACTCACGGGGCAATTTTCTACTATAACCCTCAAATTGCAACTTCCAGCTGGATGATAGAGGAAGCGAAGAAGCATGATAGGGTAAGAATTGGACAACATGTGTTTTTTAAATAGATGAGCAGATTCCTTTGGATCTGCTTTTTTTGGTTCACTTTTTTATGTATAGAGTTTGTTGCATAAATAGGAGCTGAATCCAAAGGGTTACCGATTCCATGGTGCTTTTCCAGTGTTTAAACCATTTCTTTTCAAGGATTCTTTCAATTTGGGAGAAAAGCCTCTGAATAAGTCTAAAATTCCCTCCTGTAATTCGAATAAGGGGGACCGGGGAGATACGTGTAAAAATAGGACATAGTCTAGGAATATTTATCAATACAATCACAGAGCTGATACATCATATGAAGTAGTACATAACAGGACGCATGTGAATTTGTTTTCTGAATAAAAAGAGGATAATGAATAAGGATTCAACTAATTGATAGCAATCAATATTCATGTTACGATCCAAATAAGGACAGCTAGAGAATAGGAGTTCCTCTCCATGGAAAAGGTTGAGAAGGACGGCAAGGTCGTTGAGGTCATCTTTACCAATGAAGACCTTGATGCTTGGACTGATGATCCTTGGGGTCCCAAGTGGAAAGAAATGCAGACACCGATTGATACTCTTGAAGAAGGGCTCACGCTTCGTTTCGACTTTCGTATTCGTAGTGGAACGCACAGTATCTGTGTACAACGAATTAAAAACGGAAAGCGTATCCTTCCTATCAGTTGGTTCTTATAGGGACCAGTCTGCACAAACCTTTAAAAATTAAATCCATGGAGGTTCATTAACAAATCCCACATTGGTGATGAAGTCCATCCTAACACAAATGGATCACATGAGAGATCGTTTGTGAAAGTTTAACAATGAAGCTTAACAAATGGAGAGAGGATAAGAAAAATGTTACTATTCCGGAAAAACCTTAAAAATGGAATTTGGATTACTGCATTGGTCTTATTATTGATGCTAGCAGGATGCCAAAATAATACAAAATTAGTAGATCAAACGAAATCATCACCATCCGATACGAAAAACCCAAATGATGTAGAAACTCAAAACGAAAAGATTCTACAAGATATTAAGGAAAAGTTGTTGGAAGGAAAAGTAATCAATAGTGATTTTCGCTTAGGTGATGAAATAAATGAGGAGAAAATCGCTCAAATAAAGGATGAACAAGGAGATGCTCCCAAAGATTATTACTATGATTTTAAACATATCGGCATCGGGTACGATTACAAAACAAATAAAATTGATTATCTAATGAGTGAACCTGATGATATTCATAAAATCACACGAGATGATGTGTTGAGATACTTTGGAGAGCCTACTAATATACATACCTCTATGAATGGTATGGACGAAGGGTTATACTCAGTTGATTATAATGAGAAATACAGGTTACATTTTATTTTCAAGAAAGATACAAATTTAGTTGTTAGATATTCGATAGAGATAATTGATTGATAATTGCAGCTTTTTTTGATAAAAGGATGGAATAAGGACGCCGACAATGACTACGGATTGGTTATCCTCCAAGAGGAAGCAACAAAAGAGTTCTTTGAACTCGCTACCTTCCCTATCAGAAAGACTCTCCAGCTACAAATGGTTGGATTCTCTGCTGACAAGCTAGGGCAGGGACTCTTTAGTCAAACGATCCTTGTAGAAGAGTCCAGTACGGGAAAAGCCATCAGTTTCGCTTACAGCCATCCTGGCATGTCAGGCACCCCTGTTTTTTCGAAAACAGGGTTTATTGTTTGGTGCGTAGAGCAGAAGGGGATGTCATCGGTAACACCCTGATGGTCAAACAAACGATCATGACACAGGTTACCCCTTCCATGCTTGAGTGGATTGGCGAAAGGAGAAGTCATTAACGTTCTAGGGGCGAATTGATTTCCGACTCACCCCAGACGGGCTGCATCTCTACATGTGTAGAAGATAGCAGTCCGTCGCAATTTTATACTGAATGAAAATTATTGACTTATTATATGAGTGCTCAAAAAAAGATAATTCTTGCCGTCCGTTATATGGTTCCATTACCCCAGTCTGGTTCTACCCTAATTTGTAGTGTCAGGTGAATAGACTGAAATGTGATCAATGGTAGGATCATCTTTTGTTAAGAGGAAGATCAGCTTAAACTCATAGCCATTCACATGATAAACATAGATGGATTGCCCTTTTAGTTTTCGGATGTCGCTAGGTTTTCCTAAGACTTTATCTACTTCTGAACGAGTTATGGTGTGTAAATATGGATCGTAAGAACGGATATCAACAATCTCCTCCCCTCTTCCCGTCACGCCAAAGACAAGATTGCGACTTTTATAGCTTTCATAACCAATGTCGTTAGAGACATCTTCTGATTCTGGTTGTCCATATTCAGCTATCATGTTTTCTATATTGTCATTTTTATTTGCAACCAATTTACATCCTGGTACTTTCCCTTGACTAGCCAAATCATATGAATTTTGTAAGTAGTTTCGATGTTCTGTATTCACTGAGGTATCAAGGCTTGTATCGGACTGAGAACTTGTCGAATTCGATTTAGGAGAAGTAAAATGAACGGTACAACCATTTAATATCAAAAGTCCTAATATCGTGATGATAGTAATTTTTATCGATTTCAAAAGCAATATCCCCTTATAGATTATGATCAATCTCGCATCCCTTGCGAGATCTCCATGATGATATCAGATAAACGATCATATAAGCGCACTCACTTTACACTTTTTCAGAGACGAAATGGTAGTTTAGTCGCTGTATGGCTTAGGAGCAACAAATGATTTTGTTTCTTTTAAATATGCTTGGGTTCCATCCACTCTTATCACCTCAACTGAAATCAGAAGAAATAAAAATTTCAATATCGCTACCAAAAGTGAATGTAATACTATTATCACCAGCTTTGTAAATAAGCTCATCTCCATCTTCATATTGCCTTAATTGATCAGGTTTTCCTAATGCATTTTGTACCTCTTGTTTGGTGATATTTTGAAGTCTTTCATCTGCACTGTAGAGTTCGACTACCTTGTCATTTTTTAATACGAAATATGCTTTTCGGCTTTCATAATACATTTGATCGACATCTTCTTTATCTTCAGCTCCCCATTTTTTGTTGATTTCATCACGGGAGGAACCAAGGCCAAATCCGTCACTATTGATAGTTTTACCTTCAATAGCTAGTTGTTTTACTTGTTGAATAAGTTGTTGTGTGCCATCTGGTTTATTTGCTGGTGTAGAATCTTGATTCGAATTGGATGCATTCTGGTTCGGATCTGTTTGGTTTGAATCCTGTTTCTCACTTGGAGTTTCTTGTGGAGCTGTATTACTCCTATTTTTATCCTGCGTTTCGGAGGTGTTCGTTTTTACTGGTACATTTATCGTACATCCCGTCAAACCCAAGATCGTTATCACTAGGATCATACCAATCATCTTTCTCTTCATCAGTCAATCTCCTTAAATATTGTTTTATTTTTTTATAGTATAGAGAACGAAATATTAGCTAAAAAGTGCAAAAAAGAAAAAATTATTTCCTCTTTTCCTACTTATGACACCATAACAGGAACATCGAAATGAAGTTCAGGAGGCTTTCGATTCGGATCTAAGTGATACTTTCCAAATCGATTCACATGAGCCGTAATATAAGGGCTCAAATCCCCTAACAGTTCTTCATCATGATCATTTCCTTCCTGCTGATACTCATGTAGGATATGAGTCAAAGAAAAAACGTTATAAAAGATTAAGCAGTTAGCGACTAAATGATTAAATTTAATTATTTTTCGTTGTTTCTCCCGGTCATTCTCTGCAATGATACCTTCTCCACCGAAGAATAACCATTTGATAAAACCATTAAATGCTTCGTTTTTATTGGTAGCGGCTTGAATGGTGCTTCTTAATTCTTCATCTGCCATATATTGCAGTAAAAACATCGTCCGAATAACTCATCCTAACATTTGAAAGGCTTGGTACAGTTTGTTTCTTTTGCTGTAGGTTCCTAGTTTATTTAAGATCGTAGAAGGAAATATCTTTCCTGCTTCAATGGACATCGAAACACGCAGCATATCTGGATTAATGGGTTTCGATCAAATCCCAATCCATTCTTTGTCGGAAGGAAGTAATACCTGTGCTTGCTTCGCAATATGTTGAATGATACCATTTGGAATCTCGAAAACGGTAGTGAAAAAACCTTGCTTTTGAACGGTCTTTAGTATTACAAGCAATCCTAGTTTCTGAACCATTCCCTTCGATCTTTTTCCGCCCAATCTACTTCATGGGATTGTGGTGTATATACTTCTTCTAATTCCTCGTTTGTTAGATTACTTTTAAACCTAGGATAAGTTGTATCCTGTATACTCGGCAAACCCTTTCCTCTTTTCCTTTTATAATCTGCTTACATTTTTGATCATAAAAAAAGCCTATTGGAACAAAGATAGACTCCTTTCTGAAATGTATTTTATTCCCAGAGTGGCCCCTCATTTCTCGAATCGGTTCCGTACCCCTTTTTTAGATCAAAGTGATAAGCAATAGAAAAAGAGCAGACCTTATATAATCTGCTCTTTTTATGTGAAGGTGATTATTATCAGGCGGCCTCTCATCCTTGGGGGGATAGAGGCCAGTCTGTCCGAATTGTTCCCACTCAGTGGGAGTAGAGGGTGCTGAGCCAGATCAGTTCAATGACCAGAATCATGCCGACGACCCAGACATTCAACTGCTCTTCTTTTGCACTCCATTTTTATAGGAATGTGAATATTTTTTCGGGCCAGTCTTCCTCTCTGTACTTCGGAGAGAGGAGACTGGTTCGCCCGAACTCCTGAGGGTCATCCCATCCACACGTAGCTGGCGACAAACACGGCCAACCCGCTGAACAGGAGCCAGCGGGTCCCCTTGTGGAACCAGCCGGAGCTCTTGTTTTTCTTCTTGTTCGCCTTCTTGGTTGCCCTCATGTCGAGCTCGAAGAGGGCGAGAAACGAGGCGACCACGATGGTCTTTTTGGCGATCTCGACGCCGGACGCTCCTCCCATGAAGAGGATGAGGTCCAGCAGACCGAGGAGGAACACAGCGCCGTTCAGTCGAACGATGAAGTATTCCTTCCAGGACTGCTTGACAGCGGAGTACGCAGAGCGGGTGTTGGAGGTGGACAAACCTACTCCCTAGTGAATGAGTTCGGTCTACAATTGCTTATTTTATTATTTTATATCATATATCTTCATGTGGAAATATGATTTTATTTAATAGATAGAGATTTGTCCAATCTGATCACACTCCTCAGCAAACCAAACACTTCCATCCTGCGCAACTGTAATTCCATGCGGTTCTGCATTTGAGGTAGGAATAGGGTATTCGCTTATTTTCCCATCCAAAGTAATCCGTCCAATTTTATTGCTGCCCCACTCGGTAAACCACAAATCATCTTGTAATCCAGCAGCGATAGCATGAGGTCGTGCATTTGCTGTAGGGAGAGGAAACTCTGTTATTTCACCATCTACTGTAATTTTCCCGATTTTATTCCCGTTAATCTCCACAAACCAAAGCGCCCCACCGGCTCCTGATGTAATGCCAACAGGACCAGCTTGAGCAGTTGGCAGAGGAAATTCCGCTATTTTTCCATTTGGGGTAATCCGCCCAATCTTGTTCCCTGCATTTTCGGTGAACCACATAGCTCCATCTGATCCAAGTGTCAAAAAGGAAGGATAGGAGTTAGGCGTTGGGATTTCAAACTCACTGATTTGCCCATCTGAAGTAATTTTTCCGATTTTATTTGCCAGCAACTCTGTAAACCAGATATCTCCATCTAATCCCTCGGCGATTCCATATGGTCCTGCATTTGCTGTGGGGAGAGAGTATTCCTGGATTTCTCCGTTGGTCTTGATTCTTCCTAGCTGATTCGCTTGATTTTCGCTAAACCAAATCTCTCCACTCGACGTAGCTGTGATGATCATTAAACCCGCATTTTGATTGGGGATAGCTATCTCCTCTATTTTCCCATTTTCATCCATTTTTCCAATTTGGTTTCCTTTGTTTGCCGTAAACCAAACATCACTATTTTTACCGATTGTCAGTCCATATGGTGCAGCGAAAGAAGAAGGTAAAGGTATTTCTTGAAAACGTATTTGCATATGCTGTCCACTCCTCTATTGTTGTTTTAATTCGTTTCTTTGCTTGATAAGGGCAGTAAATTGTTGTTCTAATTCTGTTGTAGGTGCAACACTTAGAAGACTTAACACTTCGGTTATTTTGGTTTCGATCAGCAGGCGTTCTTCTTCCCTTTTTACTGGTATTTGCTGTTTTCTTTGAAGCTCTTGATAGGAGCCAGCATATGCATGGATAGTTTGCTCCTTGATTTCTAATATATCTGTGGCTACGTTTTGGATAAATTGTCGATCGTGTGAGACAAAAATAACCGTTCCTTCATAATGGGTTAGGAGGTGTTCCAAAGATTGGATGCTCTCCATATCGAGAAAGTTAGTAGGTTCATCCATTACTAACACATTGATATCGCTCAAAAATATTTTCGCAAATGCTACTTTTACTTTTTCTCCACCGCTGAGTACTCCAACGTCTTTGAACACATCATGACCCCGAAAGAGAAGACGTGCGAGTACGGTTCGGATCATTTCAGGGGAGTGAACTGCTGTAGCTTGTACATTTTCTAAGATTGCCTTTGATTCATCTAAAATATCGATATGTTGACTGAAGTATCCAAACTTTACTCCAGTGCTGACATAGATATCATCGGATTTGGATTGCAGTCGCTTGATTAAAGTTGTCTTTCCACTGCCATTTGCACCGATGATGGCTGTTTTCGACCCAGTTTGAATGGAAAAGGAAGCTTTTTCCCAAAGAACCTTTCCATCGACTGAGGCGGTAATATCTTTGGCTTGGATTACGGTTTTGTTCGGTAAAGTAGATTCGCTTGCTACGTTCATTTTGACAACAGGTAAGTTTTTTGGCTTTTCTATCTTTTCCAATTTACTAATCCGGGTTTCGAGGGCTTCGATCGACTGATGAACGCCTTTTTGTTTGGTTCCTTTTTGCATCTTCCATAACCTAGATTCAGAGGTACCCATTCTCTTAGAAGGTGGTTTGATCATTTTTTCTGCTTTTTGCTTTTTTAGTAGAATGGCATGTTCCAGTTGTTTTTTCTTTTTTTGATATTGCTCGTATTCGAGGGCTTCTCTTTTTCGTTGTTGTTCTTTCCAAGTAGTGTACATATGGTAGTTGCCAGCAAAAACGGTGACGGTTTGGTTTTCGACTTCCCATATTTTGTTGCAAATGGTATCTAGAAAAGCTCGATCGTGAGAAATAATGATCATTGCACCTTTAAAGCGCAGCAATTTCTGTTCAAGTTGCCGGACGCTTTCTATATCTAAATTGCTAGTTGGCTCATCGGCAAACAAAATGTCAGGTGACTTCGCAAAGGCAGCTTGAATGGCGGCATTTGTCCTTTCTCCACCACTTTGATTGGACATGTTTCTCTGTATTTGGGGAATGAGACTGATCTTTGCACGGTTATGGATTTCCCCCTCATCGAACGACTCTGTTCCCATCAATATATTTAGTAAAGTCGTTTTCCCTGATCCATTTCGTCCGATCAATCCGATCCGATCCCCTTTGGCAATTCGGAGTTGATCGATCGAAAAGAGGAGTCGTTCTCCGATTGTTTTCTTTAAATGATTTGCTTCTATCATTATCATAAAAAAACCCCCATCCATATTTTCTGGATAGAGGTTTAGGCGTAACAAAAGAACATATACTCCCAACGTACGAGAGCATACTGATTTTGTTATATAGAAAAAGCCTATACCAATCCTATCCAGACAAAAATTTCATATTGAAATGTCTTTTAGAGATAGGATTAGTAGATCATTGGCTTTTGGTTCACCCTTTCAAATTACAATCGAACATAGGCTATCATAATATTTTTACTTATGCAAGTGTTTTTGAAAAATAGGTTCTTTTCATCTGTTTTGAGATAAATTAAGATGAGATTAAGTGGTCAAATCGAAAATGGCGACTTCCCCAAACATCACAGCTGAGAGGAAAATCACATGATTCGTCTGGTTGTTACCGATTTGGACGATACACTTCTGAACAAATACAAACTGATCGACCTGGATAATTTGAATGCCCTCCTAAAGCTTCGGCAGGCAGGTATTCAAGTTGCCTATGCCTCTGGCCGCAATGAGTACGAAGTGGATTTGGTGGTGAACACCGTCCCAGGTGTTTTCCATCGTATTTGTCAAAATGGTGCCTATGTCTCTGTAAATGGCAAAGACCGCATTTTCGAAGAACACTTTGCTCCAGATTTGGCAAAGCAGATTTTCCGGATCGGTCAGGCATCTAAAATGCACTGTTTTATTGGTACAGCACAGGAAATGTTCACGACAGAAGCAGAGGACAGCTTCCGTTATCCAGAGCATATGATTCCCAAGGGTCTAGTGCGCGATATCGCTGTTGAGCAGCGAATGGGGGTGGATGTACATCCGAGCAAGTTTTGCTTCTTGGGTGAGAAGAAACACTTGCTTGAATTGCAGAAAGAGATGCTCCGCGAGTTCCGTGGCAAGGTTGATACCTTTATCTCGGGGTCAACCTATTTGGATGTGATGCCCACGGGTATTCATAAGGGAAATGGCATCCGTCACCTGGCAAAGCATCTTGGGATCGATCCCCGTTCTGAGGTAGCTTGTATGGGGGATTCTGAAAATGATGTCCCCATGTTCGAAGAGGTTTTTCTTAGCTTTGTGATGGGGGGTGCCAAACCACACGTTCGAGAAGCGGCAAAGCATGAAGTCTCTTCCTTCAGCGAAGCGGTTGACAGGGTACTGGCGCATAATGCGAGTCTGGCTTCGTAAAAGAGAAGAAAAAATGAGCTGGACAGTTGGCATAATTCGCTGAAGGGAAGGGTCTGGTCTTTTACAAGATCAGACCCTAAACATATTTTCTAGCATGATATGATATTTAAAAATAAAACGGAAGACAAAATAAAAAGCAGGGATAATCCAATATCCTTGCTTTCTCTTGCATCTATAGAAAAGTTAGAATTTGCTGGGGCACTGCTCTCCCGCTACAGATGTAGGGGAGAGCAGTGCCACCGCCCGTGTTACCGCTGGGAGTACGGGTGTGTGCCGCCGTACGAGTTGTTGTTGCCGCCGGCGGTGCTGCCGTCGTACGTGCCACCGGTGTGGCCCATCGACTCGTTGGCCTCACGCTCCGCCTTCTCGTCGGCGATGCGCCGTGCTTCTGCTGCCTCCGCTTCCTTGTGCTTCTTCTCGTCCTGAAGCTGACGGTAGCAGACCCAGAGCGAGTAGGCGATGGCGGACAGAAGAGCTGCGGACACGACGCCCTCGACCACCATCACGACACCGGCCAGGGCGAACTTGAATGCTGCCCAAGCGGCGACAGAGAGGCAGATCGTGGCGATGGGGAAGGCGATGGGGTTGGGGAAGTGCTTCTGGACCAGTCCCTTGTAGGACTCGGACCATGTCCAGCTCTTCTTCGCGAGCTTCAGCAGCTTCCGGACCCAGCCCTGCGGGTTTTCCTGCATGAATCCTCCATTTGAACGGACGGTACTTACACTTGCAGCTTTTATCATATCAGAATCTTTTTCTTTTGACATTATTTCTATATTAAAAAAAATATTTAAGGGGAAATTCTTTCTTCTGTATCTTAGTTTTTCTACATCTACATAGAAGGATTCACTGATACACACAGTATCCTAGAGTTGAAGGTCATTCTGAGGATGCTTCTGAATCTGCGATCGCAAAAGGAGGAAGTATCTTTAAAATCTTTATAGAAAAACGAAAAACAAGACTCCAATAGGAAAAGTCTTGTTTGTTGCATCTATAGAAAGATTAGAATTTAGCGGTGGCCGGTCTCTCTCTGTGAAAACAGACGGAGACCGGCCACGTCCAACTGTTGGTGCTCTGTCGATCAGACCTTTTCGACCTTGGGGATCCTGCGGCAGCGAGCCCACCTCACGATGACGACGGCGATGATCACATCGAGGCCGAAGAACAGCGCCAGGACGATCAGAGCCGCGAAGAACATCGTGCCGGTCTTCCATGCGAGGAGGAGGAGCACGGGGAGCAGGGCGATGAGTGCTCCGGTGTACTTCAGTACACTGTTGAGCTTGCCCAGCTTCTCACCGATCCACTCACCATTGAACAGGTACAGGAGTCCGGACACCAAAGATGTCGCAACCTGTACCCATCCAGGATAGAAGGGGACCGATCCCAGCATCCAAGCGATGCTGAGCTGCCTCAGATAGGAGAGCCGGTTCACCCCCTTGTGCCATGCCATGATGAACATGGCAAGCAGGATGGCGACGAGATAGACGACAGCGCTCTGGAGGGAGCGGACATCCAGCATCCCGGTCGAGGCGATGAGTGCCGGGTAGAGCCCGTAGACGATCCACCGCTTGTTGCCGGAGAGGACCAGGGACTCATCGTCGACCCTCTTCTCCAGTCGAAAGTCGAACTGTTCCCTCGAAATCAGTCCAGACATCGTGCTGGTTTCCTTTCGACTTGCCCTGCCTTTCAGCAGGTGTTGGACGGTTGTTACCTCCATTATACAAGGAATTACGACAAAAGGAAAAGTATGTTTTTTCTTTCATTTTCGCAGACTATGGTACGCTAGAAGTAAAAGTTGATTTTTTTATAATTTATATAGGAAAAGGAAAAACAAGACTCCAATGGGGAATCTTGTTTGTTGTATTTATAGAAAGGTTAGAATTTAGCGGCGGCCGGTCTCCGTCTGTTTTCACAGATAGAGATCGACCCCGTCCAACTAGAGAGAGTTGCTGATCAGCCCTCGTCGCCCTTGGACTTCCGCTGACGGAACCTAGTGACGATGGCGATGAGCTTGTCGAGGCTGTTGAGCAGTTCCGCGATGATCACATCGAGGCTGATGAACAGTATCGACAAGTACACGTCGATACAGTAGATCAGCGCTGCGATGAGAATTGCGAAGTACCCGATGGTACTGGTCTCCCATGCGACGGCGAGAAGCATGGGGAGCAGCAGGACGAGTGCACCCATGTACTTCAGTACATAGTTGATTTCGCCCAGCAGCTCACTGAGCACCTCGCCACCGAGCAGGTACACGGTTACGACCGACAGGTAGACGGCAACCTGCGCCCACCCATGAAGGCACAAGATGACCAGCCACCCAGCACCCAAGGCGATGCTGAGCTGCCTCAAGTACGAGAGCCGGTTCACGCCCTTGAACAGGGCTATGACGGGCATGATGATCCATCCGATCGCGATCCAAAGGGAGGAGTTGGGGATCAGCACTCCCACCGCAGTCATGACTATCGGGATGATCCTGTAGAAGATCCTCCTTCTGAAATCAGAGAGGAGCTCCACTTCGACCCTATTCTCTATTTGAGAGTCGAACGTACGCCTGAATGCTTCAAGCATCGTGCTGGTTTCCCTTTCGACTTGACCTGCCTTTCAGCAGGTGTTGGACGGTTGTTACCTTCATTATAGCATTACGAGCGTAGGGGTAGTGGGATGAAAGCGAGCATCAGATGAAGATACTTTTTTCCTCTCATAAGTCTGACTATTTTTTAAATACACTTGATAAGAAGCGAACATATGATCTATAATATTCGCAAAATTATCCCATGCATAAAGCATTTTCTTACCGTCTTCGACCGACCAAAACACAAGCGACACTGATTCACAAATCCATCGAATGGACATGCCCAGAATGTGGCGTTCACCATGATCGAGATATCAATGCAGCCAAAAACATATTGAAAGAAGGTAGAAGATTACTTGCCGTGGGGCTCACGGTCTAAGCTTGGTAAACTTCCTTGGATAACCGAGGATTACCCAAGAATCCCACGGCTTTAGCCGTGCGGAGTTGTCAAACAAATATTGCAAAGAATGAAACAGTATGTTTTCCTTTTCATTTTCACAGACTATTATAAGGAGGTGTATCGAAATGTCTCGCCGAAGAAAGCGAAGGCCCTTAGTTGCCAGTTCTAGAAATCAGTTGGATCAGTTACAGACAAAATTACTCAGTGAAGACTTAGGTCGATCTTTTACAAGTAAAGACGAAGCAAAACTAGAACTCGCCAAAGAATTAGGAGTGCCGTTAAAGCCTGGAAGTAACCGAGATTTGCGGTCCGAAGATGCAGGGAAAGTAGGAGGAGCAATGGGTGGACGGCTGGTAAAAGAGTTGGTTGCAATGTCGCTCAAATCCCTCCAAAAAAAATAATCCGTATGAAAGCAATTTTAATTTTTTCTTAAAATCGGTTCTTCTTTGCAAAAATCAGTATAATGGGGGTAGTATGGTTTTAAGGGAGGAATCAAAAATATGGAGCGTGTCTTGCTACTTTCCCTTGGCTTTGGTACAGGACATAATGCCGCAGCTAAGGCATTGGAAAAACAATTTCATCACCAGCCGGGGATTACGACGGATACGATAGACCTTTTGCAATTGATTCCAAAGACCTTTCACCCCCTGCTGCAATCAGGTTATCAAGGTATGCTTGTCAAATTCCCCTCTCTTTACCATCTCTTATACGATTGGACATACCAATTTAAATTGGTTCGGTATGTATCCAAAGAGCTAGTAGAGAAGGTTGGTCTAACAATACGTTCGAAAATATTAGCACGTTTGGAGCAGTTCCAACCGACAAAAATTATTACTACTCATCCTTTTTCCCTATTGCTGCTGCCAACAGAATGGGAAAAGGTTCCTACGATTGGCGTAGTGACTGATTATGAACTTCATCCTATGTGGTTGGTTGAATTGCCTGACTTACTGTGTGTGCCGAAAAAAATGTTAAAACGTAATATAATTGATCGTCTGCGTTGGCGTTCTGGTGTCACCGTATTAGAGACCGGACTGCCGATTGAATCGAAGTATTATGAAGAGATAGGTAAGGGACAAGCACGATCCTGCTTATCCTTACCAGCAGATGACCCCATTATTTTGGTAATGGGTGGAGGTCTGGGATTAGGGCCTTTGGAGCAAGTAGTAGATGTATTGGATAAATTGACTCATATGCAATTTGTTATTTTAACTGGTGCCAATCAATCGCTCTATGAACGCTTAGAGAAAAAAGGTTATCAATCTCATATACGACTGGAAAAGTTTCGTCCTGATATGGAGTTATTTATGACAGCGGCTGATCTGCTCGTCACAAAACCAGGTGGAGTAACGATTACCGAAGCGTTAGCGAAAAAGCTTCCGATGTTGTTATTTGAAGCTTTTCCTGGACAAGAAGAAGCAAATCAACAGTATTTGGTTCATCATCGTGTAGCATTTAAAACACGGCCTGATACCGTTTGCCTGCAAATCGAAAAATTTTTCCGATCACGGGTATATCAGGAAAACATGGAGGAAAGATTTTATCCTCTCATCTCTCCTGACGCCGCTAAACGTATTGTACAAGCTACTTTGGAGGTCGGAAGATCAAAAGTATTCGTCTAATTGTTTCATAATGAAAAGACCCGATTTCAAAGAAATTCGGGTTTTTTACGTTGGATTGCAAAAGGAAAGAGTGGACCAATTACTTCCTTTTGATAAAATAATATTGAAATTCACATGATTTTCGTTCGAAGTAAAAGGAATACTTGTTATTAATTGTTTTTTCTTTTTTGTAAAAATTTAATTTTCCTTTGATCATGATATCTACATAAGGCTTTGTAAAGATAAGGTTGATCATATAGGGATTTAGGAGGTCTTACGATTGGTTATCGAAAAAATCAGTTCTTTTGCAGGGAAAACTTTTACATTATGGGTCATTCTTTTCGCTATTATTGCTTATGTTTTACCGGATCAGTTCAAGTGGATTGGGGGATATGTTGTTCCTTTACTAGGGATTGTTATGTTTGGAATGGGACTCACTTTATCTGCAGATGATTTTAAAGAAGTATTTCGCCGGCCAAAAGATGTAGCGATTGGTGTGATCTGTCACTATATCATCATGCCGGGATTGGCTTTTTTATTGGCATGGGGTTTAAATTTACCACCTGAGATTGCCGTAGGTGTTATTTTGGTAGGTTGTTGCCCGAGTGGAACAGCATCCAATGTCATGGTATTTCTGGCCAGAGGGGATGTTGCTCTTGCGGTGTCCATTGCATCTGTCTCGACGATTTTAGCACCTCTGGTAACTCCGTTGCTTATTTTGGTTTTAGCAAGTAAGTGGGTAGCTATCAATATGGTTTCTTTAATACTTTCGATTGTCCAAGTCGTGATTATTCCTTTAGCTCTTGGATTTATCATCAAGAAATTTTTTGGTAAACAAGCAAAAGCAAGTGTAAAAGCACTGCCTCTTGTTTCCACCATCGCTATTGTTATGATTGTAGCTGGAGTAGTGGCAGGCAGTCAGGAAAAAATAGCTGCTACAGGTCTGCTGATTTTTGCAGTTGTTATTTTGCATAATATACTGGGTTTTGTCCTTGGCTTTTTTCTCTCTCGCCTGCTTGGAATGGATTTAGCAAAACAAAAGGCAGTAGCGTTGGAAGTAGGTATGCAAAACTCAGGACTTGGAGTAGCCATTGCAACAGCTAATTTCTCTCCTTTAGCAGCTGTACCAAGTGCGATTTTCAGTGTTTGGCATAATATTTCCGGTTCTCTGTTGGCATCTCTTTTCAGCAGAATGCGTGATAAAAAAGAAATATCTTAGTGACGAAGAAAATCCCCAGTTCTACATACAGAACTGGGGATTTGCGTTTATTGGAGAGAATTAAACTCTATCATAACGTATAGGCAATTCTTTTATCGAATAGGTAACCGTGCTTTGGTTCAATTCGATGTCTTCTGAAACTAGGCGAATATTTTTAATTCGTTCTAACAATTTTTTGATGGTAACTCCAGCTTCTACGCGTGCAAGCGGTGCTCCCAGGCAAAAATGAATCCCATGACCAAATGCAACATGGTCCATATTTTTTCGGTCTAGATCAACCTGATCTGCATTTGGGAAAACACTTTCATCACGGTTGGCGGATGCTTGCCAAGCTGCGACCAAGTCACCTTTTTTAATGGTTTTCCCGCCTAGTACCACATCTTGTTTAGCCTTACGGGTTTGATACTGTGCAGGAGATCGCAGACGCAATACTTCTTCTAGTAGCAGGGAAGCGTCTTCTGGGTTTTTAGCAATACGTTCTTGAATATCGGGATTTTCTGCAAGTGTCAAAATGGTACTGCTGAGCCAGTTGGTTGTAGTTTCATTACCAGCCAACAGTAATACTACACAAAATCCTAACAGCTCGTCCATCGTTAGCTTTTGACCATCGAGTTCCACTTGAAGCAATTGGGAAATGATGTCGCCTTCTGGCTTTTCTGAACGCTCTTTGATGATTTCTCTAAAATACTCTCCCATGCCTTGCTGTGCCTCGATAAACTCTTTGGCCTCAGCTTCGCTGGTAGGTTGTTTGACTATTTTAAAACTCCAGTCTTTAAACATAGCATGATCTTTGTTTGGAACTCCTAGCATGCGTGCAATTACTTGCATGGGAACTGGAACTGCGATATCACGAACAAATTCCATTTCCCCTTTATCTGTGATGACTTGGTCCAGCAGTTCATCTACATAACTCTCGATCCAAGGTTTTAAATCCAACATTGCTTTAGGAGTGAAAGCTTGTGAAACAAGTAAGCGCAGTTTTCTATGGAAGGGTGGATCATTGGAAGACATTGCTTTATCTAAGTAATTGTCTTGTACTTTCGGCATATATTCCGAAGAGAAAATCTGATGATTGTTAAAGACGTATCTTACATCTTCATTTCGAAATACATGCCATGTACCTTTCACACCAAACCACAAAGGATAATCTTTGTCATAATAAACAGGATTGTTTTGACGGCTTTCCTTGAACCAAGTAAAAATTTCTTCGCCTAGTTGTTTCAATAGAGAAATCCTCCTCTAAGATGTTATAAAGGTAATATTACTATCGTACTAAATCTTCTGATTAAAATAAACAGTTAATTTCATTTTAAACAATTAATGTTTTTCAAATAATAGAATATATTTTCTATTGTATGTATTTCGATAAACAAAGGAGAAACCCAGTGGACATGCATATGGAAAGAAAAATTATAGGGCTGCAAATAGAAATACTTTGCTTTCATCGTGAGATGGGAGATATATTTTCGGAAACTGGCAATTTTTCTTCGTCCAGTGACGTTGAAAAAACGAAAAGAGAGTAGTACTAGGCATATGCCTTTCTTTTCAGTATGAATAGCCAATCGTTAGGAGGAGATGGTCATGATCTGTCAGAGGATTTATTTCTGTTTCCTCCTTAAGGCCAAGTGACATCTACTAGCAGATGAAAAGGGATCTTTTCTATCTGACTTCCATTGCTAAGTTGGATATATTTTTTTCCCGTATCTATTTTATCGACAAAGCCACAGAAATCAGTGATCTCATAAGTTGTTACATAAGTAGCTAGTATCGGTTGTTCGTATTCTAACGCTTCTTGGATAATATAAGAGATCATTTCCCATTGTTGTTCATCTAAAACAGGCGGCGTTATTTTTGTTGCCGCTTTTCGCTGTTCCAAGAGTGCCTTTCGATGTTCAGGAAGAAACATACGGCTTCCTTTTATCTATACGTTAGTTAAATTAAACTTCTATTTTATATCGTTTTACGATGTGGACATATACACATCGTAATCTTTGAATATCATATTTTTCCTACGGCCATTCGACATTTATGAGTTTATCAAGTAGAATTTGTTTCTTGTGACTACCGTTAGATAATTGAATCACTTGAGAATAGGCATTGATTTCATCAATAAAACCACAAAACTGTTCTGGGGAATACTTTGTTGCAAAGGTGACTACCACTGGTTTTTCTGCTTCTACAGCCTCTTGTAAAATATAGTTAATATGGTTCTTTTGATCTTCATCTAGTTCAGGTGGAGTATATTCCATCTGTTTACGTCTCATTTCCTCTAAACCTTTTCGATGCTCTGGAAGGACAAAACGGCTACCCTCAAATAAAAGATTTTGTCTATTTAGTGTAGAGCCCATATTGATTACCCCCTGTAACTACATAATACACGAATATATATTCGTGTATTCCTGGTTAATGTTGGGTTTTAGAAACAGTCCTGCTATGAGGTTTCGAAAGTGGGGTTCCGACAGAAAAACGCGGATTTACCACGTTTAGCATTTAGATTAATAAAAAAGATTTGATACAAGAATTAAAAAAGCTTAATTTCCTTTGATAAATTGGATTGTAACATGCTTTCCTAATTTGCTATCATTGATATAAGTATTGTTGGTGTGGGCAAAGCCCACTTGAACCTCAAGGAGTCACCGTGAGCGAGTTCGGGTTCACCTCCCTTCCGAGCGGATTCATTCCCACCGTCCACGACATGGGACCTCTGCTGCCCGAATGGCTGCAGAAGGCCATTGACACTCTCTGGGAACGAAAGCTCCGTGAGGCTTACAATGGTCGTACCTATGCAGCCGTTGTAAGTGACGATGCGAAGGATGTCTTCCTCTGGGAAACCTCCTTCGCCGTGCGCGCATTGCGCGTAATCTTCAAGGAGTTGGAGATCAACGTCGACATGATCGACATGACCTCCGCAGAGCTGGACGAGGCCATCGAGAAGATCAGCATGACTGAACAGCCCGACGAATCGATCGTCGTATCGGTCAAGCTGATTGGAGATGTCCTGAAGGTCAAGATGGATTTCAAGACTGTGGGCATGGCCAGCATCGGCTTGACTCCGGAGGGTGTCGCCGTCATCGGCAACCGCCACTGGATGGGTGCATCTCTCTTCTCAGGAGTCCTCGATGAACTCGACCTCTTCTCTGACGCACGGCGTCAAATCCAGATGACGTCGGGGCTTCCGCCCCACAACCTGCGGATCATCGGCATCGTGCGGAATGAAGTTGACAAGCGACACATCCACTACGTGAGTGTCTTCGATGCCCCGGAGATGGATGAGTGCCTCCGTCTCTTCGACCTTCAGAAGAACATGGACTGGATGGACAGGTTCGTCTTCATTCCCAAGGGTGGAGTGGACGAGGAGCTCTCCAAGCATGAGGATAAGTGGGAATACATGAAGACGGCGCTGGAAGCAGCGCTGAAGCTGGTGTGACCCACACCAACCGCACCCCGCTTTCTCTTCGGAGTAGCGGGGTGCGCGACTTTACAAACAAAAAAATCCCCATGTGTTACTGAGATTTGACTTCAGGCCCTGAAGTTGCTGCTATGCTGATGTACATTATTTTCAAATAGTAGTGAAACGGTAAATATTCCCTAAAATCAGCATAAAACGAGCTATTCTGTATATGTACTCTGCTTGACATCCATTACATACTAGTGATTTGCTAGCTTGGTATATAAAACCCTTTGCGCTGTTAAAGAGAATCATAGACCTTTCCTCTCAAGAGTTTTAATTCATTTTTTAACCTCTGATTTTCCTCTTCTAACAGCTTAATACGTTTGTTCTTGGCTGCCAATAAAACGTCTTTACTGTGATCGGTCATATTTTGTTTTACTACTGGTAAAGAGCGACGATCTTGCTGATTTCTTAGCTGTTCAATACGACTCCTTATCTCTTTTTGATTATAGAGATACGATTTGCTTACCTTTGCTATCTTAGCAACATTGTTAAAGTTAATGGATTCCTTGTTTCTAATAAGCTGTTGGATAGCATTATCTACTTTTAGAGAGGCATCGATGCTTTTTTGTCTTGCAAATTGCTTCATTCCTTCTATATTACGTTTTAGAGTCATCATGACGTTCCTCTCCAGTGTATTCTCGTCCTTTTTTTCCAGCCATATGATGTACTTTTCCGTCTTGTAATGCTTCTAAAATGGGTTCTAACCGATTCAATAATGTCTGATTCTTTTCAACCCACATATTCCGTCCTAGATTTTTTCCACGTGTGATGATCTCTTTTGCACGGCGTATTTCTATTTCATACTGTGGGAGGAAGTCAGGTGTAGTACAAAAATTCCGACAGGAGAGGCAAGGGTTAGCTTGAGTAGGGCAAGGTTGTTTAATAGGCTTCATGCAATACCCTAGTTCCAATTGTACGGCATCTAAATTATGACGAATGTATTCCCATTCAATACTGTCTTCCTGCTCAATATCTTGACCAGAAATTTGCATCGGTTTACCACCATTTTCATTTATTCGAAAGAGGCCATTTTTCGTAGCCTCTTCCCAAGATCTACGCATCGTGTCATCAAGAATTTGGGCATAATGCAAAGTCATTTCAGGAGACATATGTGCCATCCATTTTTGTACATGTATAAGGTCCATACCATTGTTAATCAATTCAACAGCCTTCGTATGACGAAAAGCGTGATTTCCAAATCTATATATGTTTCCATCTTTGTCTAGGATGTTTTTTTGCTTCGCAAGTCGATTCATTGCATGTTGTACACATTGTGCAAGAATGGGTTTTCCCACTCGTGGTCCACTTAAGCGAGCAAATAAAAATCGATTAGGATTTGTTTCCTCTGTACTTAATTCAGCGATCTGTTGACTCAAAATTTTCAACATGGCTGCTACTTCATCTGTAATAGGAACTTTGTGTCTTTTTACGTTGGTTTTAACAATATCGCCTTGTAAATACCATCCTAAATCAGTACGATGTAAACAGGTATCGTACCGAAGATTTAATATATCTGAAATTCTCCAACCGGAAGCTCTAAGTAAGATAACGATGGGAATATATTCGGATGGACTTAGATATTCCAAATTATCTTCAAGTTGTTGAATCACTTCCTCAGGAATATATTTGGCTGCTGAGCGATAGGTAAGCGGTTTTTTGGTGATTTCTTCTCTGAATAATAATCTATTCACTGAGATTTTAGGTGCTTCAGGGTACTCTGCTCGTTCAATGTATTCAAGAAACACATATAAAGAAGACCAGTAGTTTTTCGTAAGTTGAGGATAATTTTCTTTGTGCCAGACCATATATTTTTCCATATGTCCTCTATTTAGTCGACTTAAGTCGATCCATTCGGGATAATGTTCTTCAAGAAAACGGAAGAACATCGCTAGTGCGATACGATTTTCTCTCAGTTGATTTATTCCAATCAAATAGACCTTCATTTTAAAATATCGTTTTACGAATGGTCTATACTTTTCTGGAATCGAGTCAAAGGTGAGGAGATACTCCGTTTTTGTCAAACTCAGTTTAGCTCCTGGAATTTTTCTTATGTCCCAAATATCCTTGTCGAATTCGTCTCTAGTGTCATAAAAATCATGATAAAATTTACACAGTTGTTTAAATACCGTTTCATGAGGAGTTGTTTTTTTGTTATGTAAGCGAATGTTTCTTGAAATAAGAAAGGATCTATGCTGTATTTTAGCTTTATCATACAAGATCTCGACAAATGAATTTGCAGTTGGGTAGTACTGATTCAAAAAAATGGCTAGTGAATGGATGCCTTTCCTGTATGTAGACATGGACCCTAACTTTAAGGTTTTTTCGGTCAGTCTTTTTGCGAAATAGTACTTAGATTCGATTCTTAGACTGGGATTTAAGATTCTGGAGAAATCAATATCTTCTGTATGTATAACGTTTAAAGGTTGGTTTTCCCGACCAAAAAAGCTATCACATAAATTCCATCTGTCTCTCTCCCAATAACCATTTATCATTTGATTCATTTCGTTAACTCTTTCTTGAGAAGGTTTAAGTTGATGTTTCGTACTCATCTAGTCTCTCCTTGGTTTTTAGCTATTCGAATCTTCTCCTCCACTTTCTCCCAGTCCCGTTTCAAATCTTCATCACTAGGATGTACATACATTTGAATGGTTGTTTGAACATGTGCATGTCCTGCTCGTTTCATTAGGTGTTCATCTTTCCAACCAGCTCTTCTTAGAGTTGTTAAAGAACTGTGGCGTAGCATATGAGGAGTACAATGTATACCTGTTTTTGCTTTCAGACGATTGAATAAAGAAACAATATCTTGATATTCTAAGGGTTGGTGCTTATTAGGACCTGAAACTTTGATAAACACGAAGTTCGTATCTACTTCTTCTGTGTGAAACATGGAAATATACTCTAAATAGGTGTTGATTAATTCTTCAGATACATCGATACTTCTGCAACTATGTACTGTTTTGATCTCCGCAAAATTAATTAGTTCCCCTCGATCTTGGATTTGTATTTTTCTGGCATCGATTTTGAAATCCTCTAACCATAAAGATAAGGCTTCTCCTATTCTCATTGAACTTTCCCATAGTAATTGAATGAGAAATTGATCCCTTAAGTTGGTACATGCATTCATAATCTTTTTTACTTGTTCTTTTGTTAATGTTTTAGGGTGTTCCTTTGGTGTTTTCATTTTAAGCAGGTTTTTCGTATAGCTCTTGTTTTTTGATAGATGATACAAGAAACCTTTAAAATTCCCTTGGGAGCCTAACATGGAACGTTTTAATTGTTCTGAGATGGTGTTTTCATCATTCCCACTACGTACTAGATAGTCATAAAAATGGGTGACAGTGTTAATCACCGCGTTCACTGTTCTTGGTCTTCTAGCTGACTCAATAGTCTGAATAGGGGATACATTCAGTTTTTGGTATGGATTTTTCAACCACTGGAAGAACTCTGCCATATCTTCTAGTTTTACTTGAGTGTAATCTAATTTTTTTTGTTCCAAGTAATCAAAATACAATTTCAGATGATAACTATAAGTTCGTAATGAATTTCTTGCTCCCCCAATGTTATCTTTGAATTTTAAATACTTTATGATTATCGGAATAGGTTCCCCAGATGAATCCACAACTATATACCGTTCTTTTCCGTCATACGTAGTTACGGTTTCTACACGAATATCCTTATCCTCCCTCAAAATAAATTATTTACCAGTATACTTCCCATACTCTAAATAATCAATATAGTTATTATTTACACAAAGTAAAAAAAGAGGGAACTTTCCCCTCCTTAACTACTATGAATCCTATTTTATTTCTCAGTATAGATAATTCCTTCCCACAGGAGATTTTTTCGATCTAGTTCGCTCATCGATAATGACCTCCGATTTTCTTCGCTCGTTCTATTGCAAGACCTGCAGAAGTGAGAGAAGCAGCATGAAGAATAGCTGTACTGCCATAACGTTGTTTGATTTCATCGACTACCTGTCCAAGTGCTCGCTGTTTACTGCGGTCTGTAAATAGATCGAGCTGCATGGGGGAATCGGCAGACAATCCACCGAGACTAATACCTAAAGATCGAATAGGAGCTCCATCCCAATATTGATGGAAAAGCTGTTTGGCTGCCTGAAAAATTGGCATTGTTTCATTTTGAGCATATCCTAAGTTTTGTTGCCTGGAAAATCCAGTAGGGCAGTCAAAATCAGCACCTCTACAACCCACATGAAGTGTCACTCCAGCTAAATGATGCCGCCGAACCCGCCGACACACTTCTTCACACAGTTCCAAGAGGATTACTTCGATTTCTTCTGCTGTACGATAATCACGTGGCAAAGTCATATGATGTCCAATCGCTTTTTGTTTTTGAAAAGAAAGTCGAGTCACAGGAGATAAATCGATTCCATTGGCGGTCATCCACAACACATGCCCATTTATTCCCCAATGCTTTTGCAATTTTGCTAGTGGATATTGTGCCAGTTCACCAATGGTAGTGATGCCAATTCGTTGAAGATTTTTAGTCATTCTTCTGCCTACACCAAAACAATCGCCTATTGGCAGCGGCCATAGTTTTTCTTTTATATTGGTTTCATCAAGACGAAAAATGCCTCGTTTTTGTTTTTTAGCAAAATTATCACAAGCCATTTTGCTCAAAACTTTGTTAGGTCCAATGCCTACTCTAGCGTAAACTCCTGCTTCTTCTAAAATTGCCTGTTGGATTTTTCTGCTGATGGTGTCACAGTCGCCGAATAATCGCTCACTGCCGGTGACATCAAGAAATTGTTCATCAATGGAGTAGGGCTCTACCAAATCTGTAAAGCGTTCTAAGATCTCCGTGATCTGTAACGATATTTTAAGATATAGGTCCATCCGCGGGCGTACTACTACTACTTCTGGACATGCTTGCATCGCTTCCCATAGTGTTTCTGCGTTTTTGATTCCATAGGATTTAGCTATGGGACAAGCCGCAAGGATAACACCACTTCTCCGATTTGGATCACCAGAAACGACAACAGGACGGTGTTTTAGTTCTGGGTTGCGAGCTTTTTCTACACTCGCATAGAAGGATTGGATATCAACAAGTAATATCATTTTACGAACACTTCTTCCGGGAACGTATGATTGATATCTATTATATGCAAATAGGAGTTCGCTTAGTAGGCTACAAATGTTTCCAGTCAAAGGGATTTTTGTGTATTCTGTCTTTGACTATGGAAATGATGCAAAGATAACTATTAATAAATGGAAATAGGGATAAAAAAATGTCACCCTGCATAAGTTTTGCTAAGAGGTGATGACATCGTGGCCGTGATAAGGTATAAGCCAGGAGAGGTACAGCTACTGGCTCGATTGATGCGGGCAGAAGCAGAAGAAGATGGAAATACAGGTATGCTGCTTGTCGGTAATGTGGGAGTAAATCGGGTCAAAGTCAGATGTTTGGACTTTAAAAACATCGATACCATTACCAAAATGGTGTACCAGAGACCTGGCGGGTTTGAATCGACATTAAAAGGATATTTTTATCAGCGAGCCAGAGACCGCGATGTTCGTTTAGCACAACGGGTCATTGATGGAACACGAATTGATCCAGCGTCAAATGCCCTTTGGTTTTTTAAACCACCTGGAAATTGTCCAGCTAAGTGGTTTGGTCAAGCAAATAGTGGAAGATACAAAGCTCATTGTTTTTTCATTCCTACACCAGCAGAATGTCCAGATGTTTATTAAAAGTGGAAAGCGGGAGGTTATGTGATGTATTGGTATGATCCATATGGTGCATATTTGGCTAATCAGCCGCAAGAACCAAGTGTAGCGCAACGAACAGAAAGGAAATACTCAGAAGATTTGCTGGCTAAAAATGTAGGGAAGGATATTACGGTCTATTTGACGTATGAAAAAAATACAGAACGGAACAATCGGGTGGTGTATGGCGTTTTGCGTCAAGTTGGACGTGATTTTATTTTGGTAACAGATCAGGCGACAGGAAAAGATAATTTGTTGCTCAATATCAATATCGATTATGTCGAATTTAATAATCGAGCAAATTTAGCTGGTAAATAAAATAAAATTCACAAATGATCTTGTAAAAAAAGCATATTAAAGGTAAGATGGACTGATGGGAAAAGGGCCGTTATGGCTCCTTTTTTTGAGCAGAGAAGAGGGAGTATCCTATCGTATCTGGATACTTCAAACTTTACTTTACAAAAATTTTATAAGGTTTCAAAGGGTGTGATAATAATGGAAGAAAATACGAAATCCAGTGCTTCTGTAGGAGTCATAGAGGCACCTGCTCCAAACGCGGAGCCAATAGAAGTAGAAAACTCTACAGAAACCAAACAAAATATTCACCCTGACTTATTAGATCCTAAAAAATCAATGTGGAAGCCCATCATCGTTTTTCTTATACCGTTAATGCTTAGCAATATACTTCAATCGCTAGGTGGGGTTGTAAGTTCGATGATCATAGGTCAGGGTTTGGGAGAGACGTCCTTGGCTGCGGTCAGTACGATCTTTCCTGTAAGCTTCTTCCTTATTTCCTTAGTGATTGGTCTAGGTTCAGGCAGTCTAGTGTTAATTGGACAGGCGTATGGAGGTGGAAAATCAAAAGAACTGACAAAAACAGTAGATACCACGATTAAGTTCTCATTTTTACTAGGGATTGTGATGGCATTTATTGGAGTCGTTTTTATTGATGGTATTCTGCAAATTATCGGGGCTGCTCCAAGCATTCAGCCAGAAGCCTCTGAGTTTGGCAAGATTATATTTGCGAGTCTCCCTCTCATATTTGTCTACGTAAGTTATACCACCATTTTACGAGGAACAGGAGATGCCAAAACACCTTTTGTCTTTTTGCTGATAAGTACGATATTAAATATTGTTTTGACTCCTATCCTTACTTTTGGCTGGATTGGACTGCCTCGGATGGGTCTTACAGGAGCAGCAATTGCCAATGTTTTAGCAACTTTTCTCTCTTTTGTAGCACTTCTTTTCTATTTAAAATGGAAAAAACATGTGTTAGCACTAGATCGGGATTTTTTCCGAAATTGGAAACTAGATATCACCATTTTAAAGCTGTTAATCAAAATTGGTATCCCATCCAGTGTACAGATGATCGCTATCTCTTTATCGGAAGTAGCTGTAGTATTTTTAGTTAATCAGCATGGAGAACAGGCAACAGCAGCTTATGGAGCAGTGATCCAAGTACTGAACTTCGTTCAGATGCCGATGCTAAGTTTAGGAATGGCAGCAGGGGTGTTTTCAGCTCAGTTTGTAGGTGCAGGGGCAAGCCATCGTTTGCAGTCTTTGCTGCGTCATTCGCTTGGACTCAATTATCTGATCGGAATTGTTTTAATCGGGCTTATTTATTTGTTTAGTAACCCCATTCTGAGTTGGTTTCTAAATGATCCATCTACAATTGAAATGGCAAATGATGTGCTGTTCGCAGTGTTATGGGCGATGATGATCATAGGAAATGCGATGATTTTGTCGAGTATCATGCGGGGAACAGGAAACGTGGTCGTACCGACGATTATTGTCATTGGTTGTATCTGGCTGATCATGGTACCCATAGCGGCAGCCTTATCAGGTCCATTGGGGCTTTTAGGTATCTGGCTCTCGTATCCGATCTCAGATACAATCATGCTTATTGTGCTATATGTGTATTACCGGTATGTTTGGAAACAAAAACAGCATGGAAGTTTATTTGCATAAAAAAGGGCCTTTCTATGAGGCCCTTTTTGTGTGTTATGTGTTTCAAGTATGTTGCCCCAATGTGATGATATACAAAACAGAAGTGCCGTAATCAGGGCCTTTGACAGGATCAGAATAACCATTGATGAGCAGTTTATTTCCACTCGGACTCCATTTTATTGGATCATAATCTGCAAATAGTCCAAGAATGTTGACAGCTACTAATTTAGGTTGAGGTTTGATTACATCAGAGATATACAGTTCAGTGGATGCATTTTGTCCGTCAGCGTAAGCCAATTTTTTTGAATCAGGGGACCAACCCACTCCTTCTATATCTGACCCCTCATCTACTACAGATTGTATTTTCCCAGATAAATCCATCACAACGAGGTTTTCCTTTGTCTTTGTATTATCCTTTCCTTCGTATGTTTCGTTTGGATCAACTGGAATGATTTTTTCTACTGCGATTTTGGTTTTATCAGGAGAAATGGTGAAATTATCTACAGGATTCATAAGCATTTTGGTTTTATTCGTTTTTTGATTCCAAACAAATAATTTTTCTTGATCTAGGTAGAAAAATTGATCTTTCACCTGCTGTATCTCGAACTTTTGTTCAAAGTCTTCGAGATATGTTATCGAATGCTTTATTTTTTCTATTTTTCCGCTTATATTTACTTTGTATATTTTTCCGTATTTATCTGTGAAAACTAAGTTTTCGTTGTCAGACCAACTACAGTCTGAAACAAAATTACCGTTTGTAGCAAATGGTACGGGAATTAATCTTTTTGTATCTACATTCATCATATAATGGAAGATATTTATGGCGTCATCACTGTTATTTACTTCTACAAATGCATGTTTCTTATCCGGAGAAAGTGTTATTTTCGAATATTTATAGTTGAATTTGTAAATCGGTTCTGTTTGTTTGGTCTTTAAATCATAACGATTTAAATCGTTATTCCCATTGGTAAAAACCTTATCATTATTCAGCCATTTAATCGCACTTACATCTTTGTACTTGTCTATTTTTTGCATCATCACTTGGTTGTAGGAGACGTCGTTATTGTCCTTTACCGTAATTTTTTCCGATGAGGCATCCGTACTGCATCCCACAGCTGTCAAAGTGAGGGAAACTGCCAACACAAATCCAATCCATTTGCCGCTTTTTCTTTTCATTCTTTTTCTTCTCCTTCATATCTTGTTAGGGCAATTTTATCGAGTGTATTTTTCCGAAAAATATAGGATTTGTTTCGGATATGTAAAATCATTTTCCATCATACAAAGGAAAGGTGAGACAAACTTCCGTCCCATGTCCATGTTCACTGTGAAAAACAATGGTACCTTGCTGCCTTTCTACTAATTGTTTGACCAATGCTAGTCCTAGCCCTGTCCCTCCGGATGATTTGGCTCGATCTTTGTTTACGGTATAAAAAGGTTCAAATATTTTGTCGATCGCCTCAAGAGGAATGCCAATCCCTGTATCTTGCAGTTTGATGTTCAAGGTATTTTCTTTTACTTCACTAGTAAGGAGAATACTTCCGCCTTGGACATTGTATTTGATGGCGTTATCCAATAAATTGATAAAAATCAGATAAAAACTTTCCTTGTCCATCCAGACAGATGCTTGCCTAAGGTCGCACTTTAGGTCAACATCAAACTTTTGCGCTTTTCCGCGCATTCGCTCACATAATTCTGCTAAAATCTCACTTGATTCTATTTTTTCTTGTTGAATTTCAAAGTCATATTTTTCTACAGAAGCTAAATGCAAAACTTTTTCAACTAGATGGTACAAACGCTCTGCTTCTTTTTTGATGTTTTCTCGTGCATCATCTACTAGTGTTGGATCATCTCGATACATCTCCAGTAAATCCATATAAGCTAAAATGACGGATAGAGGAGTTTTAAATTCATGGGTAATATTCCCAATGAATACTTTTTGTTGTTTCTCTAATTGCTTTAGTTTTTTTACTGCCATATTTAATTTTGCTTGTTCTTGCTTCATGGTAATAATATTTTGTTCGATTTGTTGACTCATCGAATAAACTCCTTGGCTCAGCTTACCGAGTTCATCTGATCGTTTTAGAGGAGGATGGGTGATGTATTTGCCTTGCTCGATCTGTTCGGTGGCTTCTTTTAGACGTAAAATTCCATTGGTAATGGGATAAAAGTAAAAGTAAGAAATCAAAAAACTCAGGATGATAACAACAATGCCAAACTGAAGAAACAGGTTTAAAATGGTATGGTAAAAGTAATTACTTTCTTGCAGCGAATAAACAAATCCAACAGCACCTAGTAAGCCGTTCTTTAAGGGAGCAACATAATAAAACATATCTCCTGCTGTTTTGTATGCTATTTTATTTTGTAATCCAAACTGGACTAATTTTGGATCAAAACTGCCAAAACCGGAACTGCCGATTTTTTCACCTTTGTCATTGTACAAAAAGATATGCATTCCCGTTATGGTGCCTAAGCGCATGGCAATCTGTGGACCCAATCTTTGATAAATTGGCTCTTCTTCATACCAGTCAACTTGACCGTTCGATTCCGCTAGAATGGTTTGCTCTACATACACACTGGCGATATTGCTTTGTTCCCGCAAATATGTTTCTTGCCTTTTTTCTTGGTCATTTTTGATTCCTCTTAATATAAGAAAGCCTAGAAATGAGACTGTAGCGATTAATAGAACAGCTAAAAAAATCCCTGATTTTATTTTCAAGCTGTTTCTCATGATCGATTATCACCCGATATATTCGTACACTTATACCCTACACCATGCACCGTTTTTAATAAGTGATCATAAGGGCTTCCCAATTTTTGACGAAGGCGGCGAATATGAATATCTACGGTACGTGTCCCGCCTAAATACTCCATTCCCCATACCAAATTTAGTAACTCTTCTCTTGTAAAAACTCGTTCGAGATGAGAGATTAATAAAAATAATAGATCAAATTCCTTTAAAGTAAGCGGGATAGATGCTCCATTGACAACAACTTTTCGACCTCTTTGGTTAATCAACAGGTCATGGAGGGTATATTCTTCGCTCTCATTGGCAGGTTTTTGATGCTTTGCTAAGCGACGGAACAGCGATTTGACTCTGACTAGTACCTCTCTGATATCAAAAGGTTTGGTGATGTAGTCATCTGCTCCTAATTCCATACCGAGGACCTTATCGACAATATCGTTTTTCGCCGTGAGTAAAATCACACCAATATGCTGTTCGGACTCTATTTTACGGCATATATCATAACCGCTCATTTTTGGCATCATGACATCCAAGATGGCAACTTGAGGTTGAAACTGCTTCATTTTTTGCAATGCCTCTTCACCATCTTGTGCCAATTCAACCACATATCCTTCTCTGCGAAGTGCATAAGAAAGTATATCTCTCATACTTTTTTCATCATCAGCAACTAAAACTTTATTTTCCAAGGAAGAATTTCCCCTTTTCTCGAATGATATGTACTATTGTCGCAAAAAAATAATTCAATGGAAATGGAAAAAATCAATATTTTCCAAAGTTAAGTTGGATTAAAATAAGAAAAAAGATAGAAATCACAACTGGGAGTGTAAAAATTTGCCAACGACATTCATTCAGTGGATTCGTTTTCGGGATGATATAGGGAGTATAGGTCTGTTTTTTTATCAGTGGTTAAAGACGGGGAAATTGCCAGATATTCATTATATCCGTACAAGAAAAAGTCCGATTGAAAGAAAATTATATGTTGCCCTTACAAGAGCAGGTTATCGTGTGAAAGCTCAGTATGTTATGGGGCCATATCGTTGTGATTTAGCCATAACCAAATATAAGCTAGTCATCGAGTGCGATGGTGCGGCATATCACAGTTCGAAAAAGCAAAAAGCCCGCGATCGAAAAAAAACTTACTATATTCGCAAAAAACACAAATGGAAACTGCTAAGGTTTAAAGGTTCACAGATCAACAGCGATATAGCAAAGTGTGTAGAGAAAATTCATCTCACTACAGGGATGAAATGAGCTCCAAGTCCCATAAGGGCGCAAAAATTTAAAGATTTGAGGGATTATAAATGGATAAGAAACAATTGAGTTTTGGAAAGTCTTTACCTATTTCTGAAGGGAAAGATCAGCTAGATCCAATAATCGAGGAGCAACAAGCATTACAGAAGGATATCCAGTCTACTGAAGATTTGGGGAAACTAGAAAGAGATGTGCTCGAAATTAAGCAAAGATTGCAGAAGATGGAACAGAACAGACGGCTTATGCTAAAGAATCAAGAAGAATCGAAACAGCGTCAACAAGCAATACTGGAAAGTCAGAAGAAACCGAAGTCGTTTTTAGCAAAAATGAAAAGCATATTTGCTTTTAAAAAGTAAAATGGAAGATAGAAATCGAGAACTTATATTCTTCGATGAAATATATTGCTTGTTATGCGATTGGTAAAAAACCTTATAACAATGAAAATGGTAGAAAAATACCCCTCTTTTAAAAAGACGGGGTATTTTTTCTATACATATAGAACAAGCGCAAAAATAATGGCGACTACAAAACGATAATAAGCAAATGGTGTTAATTTGAATTTAGAGATGAGATTTAAGAAGAAGCGAATCGCTAGTAGAGCAAAGCCAAAAGCACTTAAAAATCCAACGATAAACAGGGGAAGATCGCTGGCATGAAGAGCACCCATGTTGTCCAGCAAATCTTTGCCTGTTGCTGCTACCATCATCGGAATAGCGAGGATGAAAGTATATTCGGAAGCAGCTTTGTGATTCATCCCAGCCAGTAATCCACCAGATATCGTGGAACCAGATCGTGAAAACCCAGGCCAGAGTGCTAAGCATTGAAACAGTCCAACAGTAAAGGCTTGTTTATACGTGATGTAATCTACATGTGTTGTGGTAGGACGGGCTTTACGAAAAGCTTCTGCTACGATCATCAATATTCCGCCCGCTACAAGTCCAACAATAACGGTAGCGGTTGAAAAGAGGTTCTCCTTGATAAAATGAGAAAAAAGTGCACCTAATATACTAGCAGGAATCATTCCTACTAAAATGTGTAACAGATTGAGATGGGGTTCCCGGTCTCTTTTTACCCCATGCCATTGATCTCGAATTAATTCCCATTGCTTTGGCAAATTTAAAATTTGTAAAATTCGTTTTCTGAACACGACAACAACTGCTAAAATAGAACCGAGTTGGATGACAACTTCAAATGTAGAAGCGATTTGACCTTTAAAACCGAGTAAATCACCAACTAAAATCATATGTCCAGTTGATGATACAGGGGCAAACTCCGTCAGGCCTTCCACCATCCCGAGTATAAACCCACAAAAAATTTCCCACATCTTTTGTGTATCTCCCTTCTGACTTATCCAATCTTACAATAGAAAACTAGACAAGGAAAGGAACTAAACCTATCCAAAAATGTGAATTTTTTTTATCCATCTTAGTAGGTTTCAAGAAAATAGTACCGCTTCCTTTTAAAAAGGCAACAGCTCATATAATTTTTCTGTGTCTACCGTAGGTGAATTGTTTTCAAATTGGATCATTTCCATATTCTCCCATAAACATCGCTTCTGCTCAATGCTTTGTACATACATATTCCAGTTGGCAAATTTCCATCTGTCTCTCTCTCCAGTTCACGTTCGTTATCCTCAATTGTTACAGGTGCAGTTGTCCAATCCACAGGGTCTTTTGAATACGTATTTCTTATCGGTGCAGTCTTGTTAATCGTTTCCGCTATTAGCTATGGTATTTTCTTGAAAAAACCAATCTCATCGTAATTTGCTATTTTTATTATCCAATAGAACCTACGTCATCGATAGGTTCTAATTTTTTGTGTCTTGATACATTCATTTCGCAAAACGGGAGGGCTGCTAAATTAATAAACCGCTCTATAAAAATTGTAAACATATAAAATGAAATAAGTTGACAATAAAAGTTTTAAAAATTATCCTAATAAAGAACGCTAATAAGAAAGGAATTATGTTACATGTCATCTTCTTCTATTTTAATTCGAAATATGGTGCTAGCTGCTTTATTTGCAGCACTGATAGCCATAAGCGGCCAGATTGCCATCCCGATTGGACCTGTTCCGATCACTTTACAAACGATGATGGTCTTACTTGCTGGCAGTATTTTAGGTTCCCGCTGGGGGGCAATTAGTGTACTTGTTTGGATTTTACTAGCGGCAGTAGGTGCACCTGTCCTCAGTGGGGGAACAGGAGGGATAGGAGTCCTGCTTGGTGCAACAGGAGGTTATATTTTTGGATTTCTTCTCGCAGCGTTTCTCGTGGGCTGGGTAATTGAAAGATTAGGCAGGAATAAACAAGTCGCATGGTGGCAGCTTCTCTTAGTATTTTTGTTCGTGGGAGATTTAGTGACCCATGTGATAGGTTTCTCTTGGTTCCTCTATGTATCTCATTTTTCTTTTAGTATGGATATTTTTAATAAAGTGTTTGTCGTATTTTTGCCAGGGGATATTGCAAAAGCGATATTGGCGACAATTTTGACCGTTGCTCTTTATCGGGCAATTCCTTCTTTTTCCCCACAAGAGAGAATGGGAAGATCTAAATGATGTGTTGATCTAATAGAAAAAGAATATTAAGATAAAAGTAACATCCATCTACAGGAGGTTCCTGTGACTGCTGCTATCGCTTCCGACTACACCGAACTCGCCGATGGTGTGTGGTTCATCTACGGGACCGCGCTGTCCTTCTCTATCCAAGATGGTGAGGGGACGCCTGTTCGCACGATGGTCGAGGTCACCGAAGAGGTGGACTCCCATGGGCAGGTCTACTACAAGGGCGAGGACGGGTTGGAGTACGTCGTCGACTACCAGAACGGCACCGTGATCGGCTACCTCCTCGACGAGAAGGGGCAGCGGAAGACCGGCGTCGTCTCGAACGGAGAGGTCTTCGCAGTCTCCGCGAAGTGATCACAGAGCCCACAGGACTACTCCTGTAGAGGTGCTCCGTGTGGAGCACTCCCTGGACAACTGTTTCCAAGAAGCGGCTGTTCGGGCTCGATTATAATCTATTGTTCACATAAAGAAAACGTATGGAGAAGGAGTCCATACGTTTTTTGCTACTTTCCTTTCTATTTCGCGCTAGAAAAACCATCGTTTGACATTATATTTCCTAAAAATTATCATAATATTGACTATAAACAGAAAGGAATTATGCTTGTGTCATTACCTTTTATTCGAAATTTTTTATTCTCCCTTGTATTTACTGTGCTTTTGATCGTCTTTGGATTTATTGTGATTCCCATCAGCGGGACTGCTTATTTCATCTTTCAAAGCATGATTGTGATGCTGGCTGGCGGGCTCTTAGGTGCCAGATGGGGAGCGTTCAGTGTGCTGATATGGATTTTATTAGCTGTCAGTGGACTGCCTGTACTAAGTGGTGGAATAGGTGGTTTAGTCATTCTTCAAAGCCCTGCTGGGGGATACATTTTAGGTTATTTGGTGTCGGCTTTTCTTATTGGCGGTATGGTTCGAATAGCAGGTAATCGTGTGTCATGGCTATCACTATTTTTTATCTACGCAATCGGTGGGATTGGGGTTATCAATATTGTAAGTATTTGTTGGTTTTGGTTCGTCATGCATGTGTCGATTGATCTGAAAACTTTTTTGCAGTCTTTTGTTTCCTTTTTACCATATGAGCTGGTAAAGGTAGTTTTGGCTGTTGTTCTTACACTGGTGATATACAAAGCGTTGCCAGCATTGTCCCCTAAAGGCCGAAGTTAAGACGATTTCCATGAAAAAAACGTATGGGGAGAAACCCATACGTTTTTTGTATTAATAGCTCACTAATTTTGTTTTTTCATATGCTGCGATTTTATCTTCATGCTGTAAGGTTAATCCAATAAAATCCAACCCATTCACGAGGCAGTGCTGGCGATAGGGATCAAGTTCAAAGGAATATTCCAAACCAAAATCATCACGGATCACCAGGTTTTCTACATCGACGGTCAATTGATAACCTTCGTGCTGGGCTGTCCGCTCAAATAGTTCTTGTACTTGTTCTTCGGAAAGAACCAAAGGCAAGAGACCATTTTGGAAACAGTTGTTATAAAAGATATCTGCAAAGGATGGAGCGATGATAACCCGGAAGCCGAAGTCAGTCAAAGACCATGGTGCATGTTCACGAGAAGAACCACAGCCAAAGTTTTCTCTGGCTAGGAGTATAGAGGTTCCTTTATATGCAGGCTGATTGAGCACGAAGGCAGGATTGGGCTGACCTGCTTCATCAAAACGCCATTCATAAAAGAGAAACTGACCAAAACCAGAGCGTTCAATGCGTTTTAAAAATTGTTTTGGGATAATCGCATCTGTGTCCACATGTGCACGATCAAGTGGGGCGACGATACCTTTATGTTTACGAAGGGATTCCATGTTTTTTCTCCTTTCTGTTGAATTTCCAATCACGAATATCTACAAAATGACCTTTAATAGCGGCTGCTGCGGCCATGACTGGGCTGACCAAGTGTGTTCTGCCGCCTCTGCCTTGCCGGCCTTCGAAGTTACGATTGGAAGTAGAAGCACATCGTTCGCCGGGTTGAATGATATCTGGATTCATGCCAAGACACATGCTGCAACCTGCTTCACGCCATTCAAATCCTGCATCTAAGAAGATTTGATGCAAGCCTTCTTCTTCTGCTTGTTCTTTCACTTGCTGTGAACCAGGTACAACCATCGCTTGGACGGTAGCAGCTACTTGGTAACCAGCGACTACTTCTGCTGCTGCACGCAAGTCTTCGATGCGGGAGTTGGTACAGGAACCGATGAAGACTCGATCGATTGCAATTTCTGACATCGGTGTACCAGCAGTTAGTCCCATGTATTGCAACGCTAATTCAGCTGCTTTTTGCTCTGTGCTCGAGGCAAAAGAAGCAGGATCAGGTACGGATTGAGTGATGTCGGCTCCCATTCCTGGGCTTGTTCCCCATGTTACTTGAGGAGCGATTTCAGTGACATCTATTTCGACACGAGCATCATAAGTAGCTCCTTCATCGGTCACTAACTCTTTCCAAGCAGCAACTGCTTTTTCCCATGCTTCGCCTTTTGGTGCATGTTTCCGTCCTCTTAAGTAAGAAAAAGTAGTCTCATCCGGTGCGATCATGCCTGCACGAGCTCCAGCTTCGATGGACATATTGCAAATTGTCATCCGTTCTTCCATCGACATGTTGCGGATTGCTTCTCCGGTATACTCCACTACATATCCTGTTGCACCAGCGGTTCCAATCTGATTGATCAGATGCAGGACAACATCTTTTGCTGTGACTCCATAAGGCAGTTTCCCTTTGAAGTGGATTTCCATCGTCTTTGGCTTAGCTTGAGGCAAACACTGTGTAGCCATCACATGCTCTACTTCACTTGTTCCGATTCCAAAAGCTAATGCACCGAAGGCTCCATGGGTAGAAGTGTGACTATCTCCACAAACGATTGTTTTACCTGGAAGGGTAAGTCCAAGCTCTGGTCCGATCACGTGGACGATCCCTTGATTTCTGCTGTCCAAGTCGTATAGAGTTATTTTATGATTTTGACAATTTTCTCTCAGCGTTTCAATCTGTTGACGTGAGATCGGATCAGCGATCGGCAAGGAACGATCTGTCGTAGGAATATTGTGGTCGACTGTGGCTACAGTCAAGTCTGGTCTGCGAATGGAACGCCCAGCTAAACGCAATCCTTCAAATGCTTGTGGGGATGTGACTTCGTGAATCAGATGCAAATCTATGTAGAGGAGAGATGGTTTCCCGCTTTCTTGATAGACAACATGTGAATCCCAAATCTTATCAAACATTGTACGTTTGGATGTCATTCTTTTTCTCTCCCATCTCTATAAATAATTGATAAAGATTATATAATTTCTAAAGAAGGACTTCAAGGAGAAAATGAAAAAAATAACCATCCTTCTATATTTTTGCGATATAATACAGCATGAAAAATGCTGGTAAGGAGTTGCAATACATGAATTTAGAAAAGTATTACCCGCTCATGCGTTTCTGTATCGTCGGGGTTATCAATACAGGCACTTACTATGGCTTATATCTCTTATTTTTGCATATCTTTGGCTGGGTTTACCTCGTATCGCATATCAGTGCTTTTGTGCTCAGTATGATTGGCTCTTTCTTTATGAATACGTATTTCACTTATAAAACAAAACCCAGTCTCAAGAAATTTTTCCAATTTCCTCTTACCTATGCAGTAAATGTCACCGTGACGACAAGCAGCGTTTATTTATTAGTGGATCAGTTAGGAATGGATAAAAATATCGCACCACTTGTAGCATCGTTGATTGCCATTCCTTTTACATTTATCGTCTCGAAGAAAATCTTGGTCAACAAACCAAAGCCTAGCAGTTCTTCGTAGGACGTTTGCAGGATTCGGATTTGTCTAGCAATTAGTAGAAATCTTATGATAAAATAAATGCAACGTCCGTAAGTAACGACGACGAAGGGAAAGTCATGAAGAAAGGTAAGAGTGCAGGTAAGGTGGGCGGTGGTGCGCTCGCAGCACTGGTTCTCGCCGCGCTTTCGATCTGGGGCGCCGTGGTGAGCGCCAATCCGGAGCAGCTGCGGTCGGTGCGTAACCGCGCCGCTGGGCTGCGTACCAAGGGCAGCAAGCTGCTGAACCGCCGCTGACCTACCCGCTGCCCGAACTTTCTCTCACCCCTCTGAGGCGATGTCTCAGGGGGGTGCTGCTTTTTCTCAAAGAAATGAACCATAAAGGGAAAATTATGATAACATAGACTTACGTCCAAGCGACGAAGGAGGAAGTTGTGAAGAAGGGTTTCATAGTCGGTTTTCTCTCGGGTGCGGTTCTGACCGCCCTCGTCATTCGTGTGGCGGAGGCCGCTGTCAGGCTGCATGAGGAGGAGCATGAGAACACCATGCGTGCTCAAACTCCGGTCCCGCCGGGGAAGATCGTGCTCAGAAACATATGACACATCCAACTTTCCCACCCCCCATGGCTAAGGTCTGGGGGGTGCTGCTTTGTTTTGCTCATATTTTGCCAAATTTCCTTCCTTTGCTACAGGCGTATATACACAACAGTGGACATTTTCTTCTCCGTTGATCTGAAAGAAAGATACAATCCGATATTCCACGATATTTTCCCCATCGCGACTGCGGATTTTCAAATGTACCTCTGATTTTTGTTTGATCGGATGGTCTTCCCACCAAGCCGCAAACTCCGGCGATTTTTCCAATAATTCTTTTGCAAACGATTGAAACCATGGATCATCTTCGTTTTGATCATAATAACTGCGAAAGACTCCAACTGTATACTGGGCAAATTCTTCCCAGTTGACAATCTGTTTTCGCACTTGTTCATTCATAAAAATGAGCCATGTCATGTTGCGGTGTTTTTCATTTTGACTTGTAAAATCTACTGGAAAGATCAAAGCGTATAAGTCATTCCATGCGATGATATCCGTCCGGAATCCAACGATAAAAGTAGGATAGGGGATACTGTCGACTACTAGTTGCAACTCCTGATTGATCACGTGTTCCAATGGCTGGGAAGGTGCAAAGACCGGATATCCTCCAAGCCGAAATATATGGCGTTGTTCTTCCTCATTTAGTTGAAGTGTTTTCGCAATGCTCGCTAATACTTCTCGTGAGACATTCACATCTCTTCCTTGTTCCAGCCATGTGTACCAAGTGTTGCTCACTCCCGATAAATAAGCGACTTCTTCACGACGTAACCCCGGTGTTCGCCGTTTCCTGCTCCCGATGGATACTTGGAGACCTTCAGGAGATACATTGGCACGTCTTGATTTCAAAAATTCTCCTAGTACTTTGATGTTTTTGTTTTCTTGCATTCCGATCTCTCCTAAAACTATTACTGATACTACTAGTATAACGAAAAACTCGTTATGAATTTATGAGTAAGTAGAATGTAATTATAGGAAAGCAAAACAAACTGAAAAAATACAAAGGAGATAAAGAAGATGAAAGCAATTATCATTCCACAATTTGGTGAGGCGTCTGTCTTAACCCAAAAAGAAGTAATAACACCACAACCGGGACTAGGAGAAGTAACCATTGATGTTGCTTATGCAGGAATCAACTATGCAGAAGTATTATTTCGCAAAGGTGTAGTAGCAGACTTGTCATTACCGTTTGTACCCGGAATTGAAGTATCTGGCACCATTCGGGAGATAGGGGAAGGGGTGACCGGATTTCAAATTGGCCAAGCTGTTGCCGCATTGACTATTGTCGGTGGCGGCGGATATGCAGAAGTAGTGAAAGTAGATGCAGATCTCGTAATTGCCCTAGATCAGGAAACAAAAACGATAGACATGGAAGTGGCAGCAGCTTTCCCGTCCAATGTAACAACAGCAATGATGATCTTATCTGATGTTGCGCATATGGAAAAAGGCGAAACGGTATTGGTTCATGCGGCTGCTGGCGGTGTAGGCAGTGCGATTGGACAAATGGCACGTGCGTTAGGAGCAGCAAGAGTGATCGGAGTGGTAGGCAGCAAACAGAAGATAGCATACGCAAAAAGTTTGGGATACAATGAAGTGTACCTACGTGATGAGTATGTTGAAGCTATCCGAGGCAGCGGGATAGATATTGTCATTGATCAAGTGGGAGGAGATGCGAGAGAAACAGGACTATCCCTTCTCTCTCCACTCGGTAGACTAGTAGTCATGGGTAATGCGAGTGAAGCAGAAGATGTAGCTGTATCTGCAAACGAATTATGGTTTAGCAGCAAGGCTGTACTCGGTTTTAATCTCCAATTGATGAGTGTGTATCATCCAAAAGCAGTAGCAAAAGCAGCAAAGAAAGCATTACCGTATGTGGTAAGTGGACAAGTAAGCGTAGATGTAACGGATGTAGTAAACTTGGAAGACATAGCAAAAGCACATAAAAGCATTGAGGATCGTACATCAAAAGGGAAAATGGTACTACAGGTGAAAACAACCTAAAAGGGATTCAAAGATAGAAGGGGAGTCTGAAATGTCTAACAAAAATATCAAAACAAGTGTAGAGAACCGAGATCTTATTATGGAGCGTGTTTTTGATGCACCTCAAGAACTTGTCTTTAAGACATTTTCAGAGTCGGAGAAATTGGCTCGCTGGTGGAGAAAAAAGGGATGGGAAATCGAAAATCAAGAATTTAATTTTAAGCCTAACGGGATATGGCATTATTGCATGATATGCACAGATAAACAAGAAGAACAGTACAAGCAAAAAATGTGGGGAAAAGTTGTCTATCAAGAAATTATTGCACCGAAGAAAATCGTTTACACGGATGTATTAGCAGATGAAAAAGGAAATGCAGTTATCGATTCGCCAGAGACATTAGTGGCAATGACGTTTATAGAACAAGAAGGCAAGACAAAGTTTATCATGCGATCGCGATTTGAATCAGTTGAGCGTTTACAGCAAGTAATGGAGAAGGGAGTAGTTCAAGGATTTGCGCCTCGATTTTCTTACCTTGATGATCTTCTTAAAGAACTTCAACAGACCTAACTTCGTCTGTTTCGGACATATAAGGATGTTTATTGGAAAAAATTACTAAATTCTCTCGGTGGGAGCATTTTTTTAAATCAAACCCAATTCGATTTGTTCAATGGTTCTTGGGTATTTACTTATTTATACATGAGCTCTTCCTTTGCTGGCTTTTCCCGGATTCGCTTCGTTTGAATTCGTTTTTCTTCAAAAATATAACGGGGTCTTTTCTTTGATTCATAGTAGATCCAACCGATATATTCTCCGATGACATCGATGGAGATGAGTTGAATACCCCCTAACAGCCCAACAGAAGAAATAATCGAAAGTATCCAGGGATGACAATACATGCATCCAGATCTGGATAAAGGTGTATAAAATATAGAAATATCCGTGATGGTAACAAATAATCCTAAATAGATAGCCAAACGAAGAGGTTTGTTGTTAAAAGAGATCAATCCATCCATTGTATATAGGAATTCTGTCCCGTAGATACCCAAGTTAACCCAAATAGAGACCCCAAGCCTCTGACTACAAAAGGCTTGGAGTCTTATTGATACTGGAGGAGTTACCATGCTTCTTCTTCATCATTATACTTTTCACCATTAACTAAACCTTTGATAAATGTTTCAAAGTTGTCCGCAAGAATAGTAATGATGGGATCATCAGATATTTCCACATCGACGTGGATTACCCTTGGCTCGCCTTCTTTTCCGCATAGGCTGTAATCAAGCATAATGGCATCATGTCCTGCTGATGGACAATCACATATAATGAAACCAATTTCAACAGGGTAACCCAATTCGGCATCACCCCGGGTTTGTTCGGAGTCGATTCCATAATCCCCTCCAATTCCGCGAATATTTTCAATTTCGATGTGGTCTTCAGCCCAGGAAGTGGGCGTATTAGTTGGAAAACAAGTGTTAATGGGAATTCCGCCGTTTTTTGTCTTTATTAACGCTATATAGGACTGCGGGAGTTTATAACCTAATTTTTGCTGTGCATGATCAATCATCTCATCCGAAACAGGTATTGGATTTGTATAGTAATCACTTTCATCCCAAAATTCCCGAAAGAAATTCTTCATGTTATTCCCTCACTTTCCGTTCATATCCTCATTCGATTCCGTAACATCTGCAAGTTGATACAAAAGATCAAGTAAATGGCTTCGATTTTCCGGAGGAAAGGAAGATAGTACCTTTTCAGCTGCTGAGATCATAGCATCTCCGGTTTTTTTTATGAGAGGGGCAGCAGTATCTGTAATTTGTACAAGTGTAGCACGCCGGTCATTGGGGTCCGGTATACGTACTAGAACATTCTCTTTTTCTAAGGCGTCGACGAATTGGGTAACAGTACGCTTTTTAATTCCTAGTTTTATTGCCAAGTCACTCATCCTGATCTTGCCTGCTTCTTCAATGCATTTCAAAAATCGCATCCTTGGCCCAGTCAAATAGGCAGGTACATCATGTGCAGACAGATAAGCTTCAAATTGAGAGTGAAGATAGTGAGTAGTCTTAAACAATATCATTAAAAGATAATCTGGTGTTGGTGTTTCAGTTGAAATAGGAACTTTTGATTTATTCATAAATCCTCCTTGACGGCCTGTATTTTAGTGTGTATACTCACATTATATTAGTGAGTATACACACTGTTTCCATCCTCACTAAATTCAGTTTATCTTATCATGTTATCGATGAAAAGAACAAAATTTGGAAGGTGATTTAATAAAATGGAAAAGACAAAAACCCCAGTATTCATTGTAGGTGGTGGATTGGTAGGTTTAACCGCAGCTCTTTGTTTGGAAAAGCATAAAATTCCTTATTTACTAATAGAACGACATGCTGGTACTTCTATTCATCCCCGTGCAAACGGTATGAACATACGTACAATGGAAATTTTCCGTGAATTAGGAATTGAAGAAGAGATCCGAGCAGCTGGAAAGGTACTGGAAAAAAGCAATGGTGCCATTGAAGCAGAGGTGCTAGCTGGGACCGATTTAAGCAGTCTCAAACGAATAGCTCCAAATGGACATGAATTAGAAGAAGTGATTGGGAAAATTACGGAGGAAATTAGTCCTGTAATAGGTTGTGCGTGTTCTCAAGATCAGTCAGAACCTGTTTTACTGTGGAAAGCACAGGAGTTAGGAGGAGGAGATTTTCGCTTTTTTACGGAGCTTATTTCCTTTGAACAAACAAATACTGGTGTTCAAGCTTTGATAAAGGATCGGAAAACAGGACGAGAAGAAACCATATTTGCTGAATATATGATTGCTGCTGACGGAGCAAAAAGCCAAGTACGGGAAGCGCTAGGAATGGAGTTTACTGATGGAGGCTCTTTTGGACATCACATCAATATTTATTTTCAAGCTGATCTAAGTAAATTGGTAGAAGGAAATGAATTTATTGTATGCAATATTACCAATCCTGAATCTCCTGGACATATAATTGCTGTTAATAACAAAGACCGCTGGTGTTTTCATGTTCTCTATCATCCTGAAAGAGGGGAATCACCAAAAGATTTTCCAGAGGAACGCTGCGTAGACCTTATTCGTAAAGCAATCGGTCTGCCAAATTTAAATGTTTCCATACTAAGCGTCCTTCCTTGGGAGGCTGCCTCACGAATTGCCAGTCATTATCAAGTTGGACGTGTTTTCTTAGCAGGCGACGCAGCTCATGTCATGCCGCCGAAAGGAGCATATGGTGCAAATACCGGAATACAAGATGCTCATAATTTAGCTTGGAAATTAGCGGCTGTATTACGGGGTGAAGCAAATCCTGTTATTTTAGCAACTTATGAACAGGAACGAAAACCTGTAGCTCAATTTGCTGCTGACCAGTCCGTTTTGTATGTTACGAGAGAAGAAGGACATGTGCATTCCCTTATCCCGGCTATTGGGTACCAATACCAATCAGATGCTATTTGGACAGAAGAAAATTCTATAATTCAAGATAAACTGATCTTAAATGGTGTACCTGGAAAACGTGCCCCGCATATCTGGTGTTTGTATCAAGGAGAACGAATATCGACAATTGATTTATTTGGGAAAAACTTTGTGTTGTTTACAGGAGATAAAGGAGAAAAGTGGTTAGATGCTGCTGCTCGTGTTTCTTCAAAGTTGGGAATCACATTACATGCGTACCAAGTAGGTGATGATGGAGACCTAGTTGTTACAGATAATAAGTGGCAAGAAGCTTATGGAGTATCGTCTGAGGGTGCTGTTCTTATACGACCTGATGGTTTTGTCGCTTGGCGATCAAAAGAAGAGGTAGAAAACAAAGAGGAAACTTTAAAAAGCGTGTTTCACCAAATTTTGTTCGATGGAAGTTGAAACAGCTAAGTTTTCTCATCATATATAAACCTCATTAAAATTCCAAATATTATGATTTGGTTAGAGGGAAACAGGATAATACCAATCGAAGAAAGGACTCTCATCATGAAAAATACAATTTCATCAGAGAATAAGCCCCTAATACGGTGGATTAGAAATCATGCTCATGAACTTACTACCATTGATCCGCTAGCGCCACTAACTGACCTTTCGAAATTTGCTAGTATGTTACAAGACAAAAAAGTAGTCAGCTTCGGTGAATCGACTCGTGGTGCTCGGAGCTCCCATCAAATGCATCTTATCAAACATCGTTTTCTGAGATTCTTAGTTGAGTTTTTAGGATTTCGTTCCCTAGCTCTAGAAGTTGATTGGACAATAGGAATTCAGGTTGATGAGTACCTTCGTACAGGCAGAGGTAATCTACGAGCATTACTATCAAATATATGGGAACCATTACAGACAGAAGAATTTTTTGATGCCATTCAATGGATGCGTTCTTACAACCAACAGCATCCAAACGATACCATTCGAGTTTTTGGTGGATATTCACAAGGTGTACCTGCGAATGCCTACGACATAGTGCTTGATTACGTTCGGTCAATATCATTCGAGCATTTAGACGAGCTGGAAGCTCATTATGCTGTACTTCGTTCCTCCCATCAGGAAAAACAAGTACTCATCAATCACGCTAAACTAGCTTATGAGTTTGTGGCTGATCTTCCCGGTGGTGAAAATCACTCGATTGCGCTCCAATACGCCCGATTTATCTGGGGATTTTATGAACAAATCGACTTGGATAAATTAGACCTTGATCAAAGATTCGCTAGAAACATGATTTTATGGCATAAGCACACAGGTCATAAAATGGTGTATTGGGGTGGAATTGCTCATGTGGCAAACAATCATATTATTCCGAACAGGGGATATAGTGTGGGAAGCCACTTAAGGAAGTTTTTTGGATCGGATTATTCATCTATCTGTCTAACTTTTCATCATGGTTCAGGGTCAGATACTATTTCTCCACCGTCTTCAGAATTTGCTGAAGCTGTTTTGAGCAAGGCTGCCATGGATATATTTCTATTAGATTTACAAATGGAAAAACCTGAATCGGTTCAATTATGGTTCAAAACTCCAACGAAGGTGCGTGCGATTGGCCCCTACTATGATCCCAAGAAAGATCCTACCCATTTAAACGGGTTTCTTTCTGATTGGTTTGATATCATCATTCATATACAAGAGATTACACCTGCCGTTCGGCTTGTGTCAGGTTGAAATACTATCGTGATCAAATTCCAATTGCAGGGGAAATCAAAAAATTTAGAGATAAGGCCTTATCCATTCAATTGATTTAGGGAAGGTGATTTTAATGCCGTTTATTACAGTTCCAGATGGGACACGTGTCTATTATGAAGAGTCAGGCGAGGGCGAACCGCTTATACTGATCAGCGGACAAGGATTGGATCATACCTTTTGGGACCCTATTCGAGATGATTTTGCAGATAATTACCGCGTGATCGTTTATGACCAGCGGGGGACAGGTCAAAGTGATAAACCATCCACTCCACCTTATACAACTCGTATGTTTGCGCAAGATGTAATTGCGCTGCTCGATCATCTAAACATTGAGCGAGCGCATGCATATGGCATATCAATGGGAGGACGAATATGCCAATGGTTAGGCATCGATCATGGAGATCGTATCGGTTCATTGGTATTAAGTGCGACAACGCCAGGGAATGCTCATGGCGTTCGTAGGCCAAAATATATTAATGATCTGCTTTCGCAAAGTAATTCGCAGAAAACATGGCTCGATATGTTATCTTTGCTTTACTCTCCTGAGTGGTTAGAAACCCATATGGATATAGTTAAGAAAATATTTATAAGTTCTCCTATTCCAGAATATGCACGAAAATTACATTATCAGGCTAGTGAAAATCATGATGCATGGGATTTTTTACCTGATATTCATGTTCCTGTACTTGTTATTCATGGCAGTGAAGATGAAATGAACCCTACTGCCAATGCGTATTTGCTTGCTGATCGTATACCAAATGCGGAGCTGTCCATTATTAATGGTGGTCGCCATGGTTATTTTATTGAATTTCGTGAAGAAGTGACTAAGAGGGTTATAGATTTTCTAAAGCGTCATCCTTTGTAGTGAGAAACTAAAAAATCCAACAAAAAGATCCTATTCGTATTACTCGAATAGGATCTTTTGCATTTATTTATTATACACGAAGTCTTCCTTTGCTGACTTTTCCCGGACTTGCTGTGTTTGTATTCGTTTTTCTTCGATAATATAATGAGGTCTTTTCTTTGATTCATAGTAGATTCTACCGATATATTCTCCGATGACACCGATGGAGATGAGTTGAATGCCCCCTAATAGACCAACGGAAGAAATAATCGTAAAGTATCCAGGAATGACGATGCCATGCATCAAGATCTGGATAAAGGTGTATAAAATATAGAAAATATCCGTGATGGTAACAAACGATCCTAAATAGATAGCCAAGCGAAGAGGTTTGTTGTTAAAAGAGATCAATCCGTCCAATGCATAGTTTAAAAGCTGCCCAAAGGACCATTTGCTTGTCCCTTGATCACGCAGGACATTGTCATATTCAATGACATATTCCTGAAACCCAATCCAAGAAAATAATCCTTTTGAAAATCGATTGTATTCTTGTAAAGACAGAAGAGCATCCACTGCTCGGCGGCTAAGTAAGCGGAAATCCCCCACACCATCTGTCAGCATTACATCGATCATACCATTCATCAAGCGATAGTACAGCTTGGAGAACATGGTTCGTATACCGCCCTCTCCTCTGCGGTTTCGTTTTGTGATAACTTGGTCATATCCATTCCGGTATGCTTGAACCATATCGGGAATAAGATGGGGTGGATGTTGGAGATCGGCATCCATGATGATTACAGCTTCACCCGTAGAGAAGTTTAACCCTGCCAACATAGCAGATTCTTTCCCAAAGTTACGACTAAAAGATATATAGTGAGCATGTTGATCTTTTTCTGTAATTTCTTTTAATATCTCAAGTGTTTTATCTTTACTGCCATCATTGATAAAGATAAGTTCATAAGGAATCTGATTTTCTTGCAGTATGGTTGTGAGTTCCTTGTGAAATCGATGCATAATCGGCTCTTCATTATAACAAGGGATAACGAACGAAAACATAGTAAAAGCCCTTCCTGTTGGGTTATTTTATGAAAATTAAGTAAAATGAGTTCGATTGGTTAATTTGTAGGTATTGGTATAGTTATGATTCTAAAATATCGTTTTATACGACGTCAACCAAGGAAACTGTTTTTTTCTGATAATTTATAGGTATTAGTGGAGATAAATAGAAACTCGTCAAGTGACTTGGTAAGAAAGTAACAAAATGGTACACTAAAATCCAAATGACTTGATATGATTATAGAAAAAAGATTTGGAGGACTTCATCTTGAACTTATTAAATCAAATTTTAACTCATAACAAAGAATTCATCAAAAACAAGGAATATGAGCAATTCAAAACGGATAAGTTTCCAAATAAACGACTTGTTATATTGTCTTGTATGGATACACGTTTAGTTGAATTATTGCCTAGAGCAATGGATGTGGGGAATGGTGATGTTAAGATCATTAAAACTGCTGGAGCTATTGTATCCCATCCATTTGGAAGTACGATGAGAAGCATTCTAGTGGCTATTTATGAACTGGGTGCAGAAGAAGTTTGCGTTGTCGGGCATCATGACTGTGGAATGGCCAAAATTAAAGCAGAGAGTACACTGGAAAAGATGAAAGCCCGTGGAGTCAGCCAAGAAAAATTAGATTTACTCTATTACTCTGGAATAGACTTCAAAAAGTTTTTACACGGCTTTGACTGCGTAGAAGACAGCGTGAAACATAGTGTAGAAATGATTCACCACCATCCACTTATGCCTAAAGATGTCGCTGTACATGGATTGGTCATCGATCCAAAATCAGGAAAACTCGATTTGGTTGTCAATGGCTACGAAGCTCAGCTTGCTTAAGCAAAACTTTCAGATGACGAAATAAAATGGATAGAGAAGCCAGCCGGCAAATTTAGCAGGCTGGTTTTTTTATGGGAAAAGGTGGTATACACTTCCTTCCCTTTGTCAAACAATAGCCCTCATTTAACTCTTTTGCAGTTGTTTAAAAAACAGCTTCTATTTTGAACTGCACCCCATGGGGGCAGTGTTACTATGATTGGATTACTTGATGAGAGTATTTATCGTTTTATTTTTTTTGTAAAATTTTTCTTCTCTTATAAATAAAGAGCTTTACTGTTTTTATATTCTTCGGTTTCAACTATCCATCACTGGATCATTATAAAAATAAATTTATAATTATATTGACAGTAGGCTTTTTTATCTTTTAAATAAGAGTATGATCTATTTTAGGAAAACGTTTTCATAATGTGGAAACTTATAATTTTAATCTGTTTGAAGGAGGCTTTTTGATGTTTACTAGAGCAATCGTGAAGAAAATAAGTAAAAGCTATGTAGATGGACTGACTACTTCTAATCTAGGAAAACCTGATTTCGAGAAAGCACAAGCACAACATGCGCAGTATGTAGCTGCCTTAAAACAATGCGGACTTGAGGTTACAGTGCTAAATGCAGATGAAGAATATCCAGATTCAACATTCGTAGAGGATACTGCTGTTCTCACAAATGAATGCGCTGTCATTACAAATCCAGGTGCACCTAGTCGTAATGGTGAGATCATCGAGATGAAAGAAGTTTTGAAACAATTTTATGAGAAAGCAGAAAAGATTCATGCACCTGGTTATTTAGATGGCGGGGATGTATTGCAAGTGGACAAGCATTTTTATGTAGGGCTTTCCACTAGAACCAATCGGGAAGGTGCAGAACAATTTGCCGCAATCCAGCAAAAATATGGATATGAAACGACCATTGTTCCGCTCGAGAAATTTTTCCATCTAAAAACAGGGATCGCTTATTTAGGGAACAATGATTTAGTAGTTGCAGGAGAATTCATTGATCATCCTGATTTTGAAGAATATAACAAAATCGTTATTGATGAACAAGAGGAATATTGTGCGAACTGTATCCGCATCAATGACTATGTCATTATCCCAAAAGGTTATGAGCGTTCCAAGAAAAAAATCGAAGATGCTGGCTATAAGACAATCGAGCTGGACATGTCTGAAATACAAAAACAAGATGGCGGTTTGAGCTGTTTGTCGTTGAGATTTTAGACCAAAAATGGGGATGATCTTGTGAGGTATGGATGTCAGAGTATGGTAGGAAGTATCGAACGAATCATGGTCAAACACCCAAAGGATGCTTTTATCAGTCAAGAACATTTAGAGGAAAACTGGAGAAAATTTAACTATATACGATGCCCGGATTATGAAGAAGCAGTACAGGAATATGATAAATTTTTGGCTGTTTTGAAAAAGCACGTGCCCGAAATTCATTTTCTCCCCAAAAACGATACAGTTGGTTTGGACTCCATCTACACCCATGATCCAGTAAAAATCACCAAGAAAGGTGCCATTTTGCTTAAATCTGGCAAGTATCTTCGCAGACCAGAAGCTGGGGCTATCAAAGATTACTTCAACGAGCTTTCCATTCCGATCCTTGGAGAGATTACAGGAGAGGGAAGAGTCGATGGAGGGGACGTAGTGTGGTTCGATGAACGTACGCTGGTGGTTGGAAGAGGATATCGGACAAATGAGGAAGGAATCCGCCAACTGAGAGAATTAACCCAAGAAGTTGTGGATGAATTTATCGTGGTTCATCTTCCACATGGTAATGGTCCTGAAGAATGTTTACATTTGATGTCCTTTATCAGCTTTATCGATCATGATTTAGCAGTAGTTTACTCCAAATTGATGCCAGTAGTTTTTCGGGAGTTGTTGATTACTCGAGGCGTGAAGCTGCTGGAAGTATCGGATCAGGAGTATGACAACTTAGGATGTAATATTTTAGCTATTTCCCCCCGAAAGTGTATGATGGTTGCTGGTAATCCTCAGATCAAGCAGCTGCTGGAAGAAGAAGGGGTGGAGGTCTTGGAATACAAAGGGGAAGAAATCTCCTATTTGGGTACAGGCGGTCCGACCTGTCTCACTTCCCCTGTTTTGAGACGATAAAAGGCAAGAATAACCCAAATGGGGAAGGAGCAGTTCCATGAGACAGGAGAAACAAATGCAACTAGAACGATCCATGAAGAGCCGGCACCTCTATATGTTGTCTATTGGTGGGGTAATTGGGACAGGCCTATTTTTAAACACGGGATATATCATTAACCAGTCCGGTTATGGCGGTGCTCTCTTAGCTTTCTTGTTCGGTGGTCTGCTTTTGTATTTGGTAATGACCTGTTTAGGAGAACTAGCAGTGAGAATGCCGGAAACAGGAGCCTTTCAAGTCTATGCTTCCAAATATATCGGGCCTGCTTCCGGGTTTACCGTCGGCTGGGTTTATTGGCTGGGATCAGCTACCACTGCCGGGGTCGAATTTACAGCTGCTGGTATGTTGATGAAACGGTGGTTCCCTCATACAGGCGTATGGATTTGGTGTGCGATCTTTATCGCTCTATTGTTTTTACTAAATGCATTGACAACCAAAGGGTTTGCTGAAGCTGAATATTGGTTTGCAGGGATCAAGGTAGTTGCTGTCATTCTCTTTATTATCATCGGCTGCGGAGCGATTTTTGGATGGATTCATATGGATGGCAGAGCAGCGCCATTTTTGTCCCACTTTACAGCGGGAAATCTCTTTCCAGCAGGTATCTCTATTGTGTTTGTTACGATGATGAATGTCGTTTTCTCTTACCAAGGATCGGAGCTGATCGGGATTGCAGCTGGAGAAAGTGAAAATCCAGAAAAGCATATTCCTAAAGCAATCAGAAATGTATTAGTTCGTATTTTTGTCTTCTATATTGCATCGGTTGTCATTCTTTCTGCTATCTTCCCAGCGAAAGAATTAGGAGTCCTTCAAAGTCCATTTGTCTCTTTGTTTGATATGGTAGGTATTCCTTTTGCTGCTGATATTATGAACTTTGTCATTCTTACCGCACTTTTATCTGTTGGAAACTCTTGTCTCTATGCCTCTACTCGACTTTTATGGTCTTTGTCTCACTCTGGTATGGCTCCAAAAGTATTTGGAAAGCTGTCCAAACGCGGCGTTCCGATGGCTTCACTGATCTTGACCATGATATTCTCTCTCTTGTCCCTATTGACGAGTGTGTATGCAGCAGACACAGTATATATCGCTTTGTCATCGATCTCTGGGATAGCAGTTACCATTGCTTGGATGAGCATTGCTCTGTCGCAGTATAATTTCCGGAAGCAATTTTTGCGCGAAGGCGGTAAAGTGAGCGATCTGAAGTTTGCGACTCCGCTCTATCCGTTTCTTCCCATCCTATGTCTGATACTCTGTACCGTCTTTCTGATCTTCCCGGCTTTTGACGCAGCACAGCGGGCGAGTTTATTTTATGGTCTAGGGTTTGTGGTTGTATGTTATATCTATTATTACTTTCAATATGGAAGAAAAAAGAAACGAGTGTCTAACGATAATTAAAGGAATGTCCTAGCTTTTTTTCAAAGCTAGGATTTTTTATTTTAAAAGTAGAAAAGGAAAATAGGATATAATGAAAATATTGAATAGGGGATAGGTTGTGAATAAATAATGAGTAATCATCCGATGTGGGACATCTTAGTGAAGGCAACAGAATCGAATGAAATGATCTCCATTTATACGGACATTTCTGACCAAGAACATTTTAATGCGGGATTTTTGGAGCAAATAACAGAAGAATATTTTTTGATGAAACATGTGACAGCAGAAGGTATAGTAGACGGCCATATTGTCAGGAGACTAGCAGATGTTTATCGAGTTGACCAGCACAGCCAATATGAACAGAAACTAGAAACGTTATACAAAATACAAAATCAGCAGCATTACGATTTGTTGTTATCTCCGGTAACGGAAGATGAAAATTTGTTAGTAGAAGTATTAAAAACCGCCATAATAGCAGAAAGATTGGTATCGATTAAAATAAGTGATGAACAAAGGGAAAGTACAGACTTTATCTATGGATTTGTAACATCTGTCACAGATGACATCGTCACGATTGCTAAAGTTTCTAATTATGGTGAAAAAGACGGTACCGTCACAATTTTTTTACGGGACATAGAAGCTGTCGATTGTGACAGGTTAGATGAGATTACCATCAAATTGATGTATCAACATGTACATAGGAGATAGGTTTGATAAATAAAACACGTGGGGCATTGCGTAAGTATTACCGTGTTATTCTAGTAGCTGGATTGTTGATGCGACAAGGGGACGGTTCTTATGTCGTAGTTACAATGGGGTTTTCTGTATAGGAATGATTCAAAAAATAAGAAATTACTTATATAACTTGTTTTGATGGTATATTTAAAATAAGAACTCATTTAGTATGCACAAAGAGCATTGCTACACGTAACGCACGTGGACATGAGTCTGATAACAGGAGGCATCCATGTCGGAGATCATGCAGTACGAGGTTGTGCCCGGTGACGGGGTCAACAATGACGGCTATGTGTCCATCACCTTCAAGACCGGCTGTGCCGATTTCATCCGTGCCAACGCCGATGAGATCACCGAATCCCAGAACGGCGACTTCGTTCGGATCGAGGGGGGCGGCATCTCCTTGGACGTCGACCCGAAGAAGAACAGCTTCCAGGTCAACCAGATGACGCGGTACGGCTGCGTGAGCTCGATCACGACTCGGCCTTACGACGCCATTCCCTGCGGGCCGGAGAAGCTCAACGGTGCTGACTGGTGGACGTTCACCGACAGCGGCAACTTGGTTCCCGCCGTCTGATGATCGTCTCTCCACATGGAGGCCGTGTCCTGCGCGACTTTGCAATGAATTCGCGCAGGACAGCGGATTGGCAATTTACTGATTGTTCATAATGTAAATACAGTGAGAAATCAATAGAAGTTATCTTATTTTGCATATTAGTTCTTCTGGAAATATAAAAACCGGTCGAAAACTCGTCCGGTTTTATTGGATGATGATAGTATTTAATAGTTTAATCTTTGGGACATGTACAAAAATCTAAATAAGAGAGTCTAGGATTGACGTTATAAAATAATCCTAGTTTTCAGGGTCTCCTGTAAATTTGTAAATCATCAGCTTAACATTCCTCTCGTTGTTTTAGTTTTATGCGAATTCTATACGCTTTTTCAATACACGATATGAATCTATCTTTGTATCCTTGTTTTTCATAGATATTACACATAGTATCCAATAAGTCTAGTTCTTTATGGAAAAAACTATGCTGATTTGCCAATTGGCTTCCTAATTCGAATTGGGTAATAGCTTCATCGTATTGTTGTTGAGCTAGATAACAATCACCAAGAACATGAAGCGCCTCAACTTGTTGGATGATATTATTATGTTTATTACTTATAGAAAGTGCTTTTTTTATGTGTTTTTCAGCTATTTCTGGTTGATTTTGCTGTAGGTAGAGTCGACCTAGATTGATATGAGCTGGAGTCAATAAGTGTTTTCTTGATACTTTAAGTTCTGTATGTAATGCTTGAAGAAAATACTCTTCTGCTATAGAAATATTTCCTTTATTGAAAAATATCGTACCCATTGTAGTCCATAGTGTCAATAGTTTGTCATATTCTCGATTCAACCAAGCAATGTCAATCCCTTTTTGTGCGTGTTTTTGAGCTTTTTCAGTCATACCCATATCATTTAAAACATTGGCATGGATATCATGATACTGAATGATTACTGCTAAACGTACATTTTGAAATATATCACCTGTTTTTTCAGCTTCCGTTACATATTTTTGTAGTTGCTCTAATGCTCCAAAAGCTTTCTCCTTATCATTCATTTTTTGTAAATAAAGACATTTGTTTAATAGGAGAAAAAAGCGTTGGAAAACTCTTGCGCCATTTATCTTAAAAACTTGCAAACCTTTTTCAACATATTGAAGTGCTTGTTTTAAATTGTTTTGAAAGTAGTAGATAGTAGCTAAATCATTATAGCAAGTAGCTAAAATGTTGGAATCCCTCAATTCCTCATTTTGCTCGGAGTATTCCTTAATCAGATTAACAGCTTCTAGGAGAAACTTCTCTGCTTGTGGCCATTTTCTTTTTTCAAAGTAACTTTTTCCCCAAAGGTAATTGGCTAGTGGAAGCAGTGTTTTACTTGCTTCAACATTGTATATTTCGTTTAGTAAAGTCAGTTGATTTAATGCTTCATCAGGATTAGCATGTGTAATTTTTTCAATCTTTTCCAACTCTCTTTTCGCCCATTGCTCCTTCTGCTCCGCTTCTGAAAGCAGTCCATAAATATCCTCAGCGACGCCCAAAACCTCCGCACAGGCAGCAATACTCTCTTCTTTTACCGTATGATTTCCTAACTCCAAATTGCTTACGGTCGAGATGGAAACCCCTGCTTTTATCGCAACATCTTCTTGACGAAGGCCTAATTCTTTTCTACGTGAACGAAAGATTTCCCCCATTTTTTCTTTGCTCACTCTTATATTCACCAATCATTTTTCCTCCCCTGTTTATTTTTTAACGATGTAATTTTGTATTCTTAAAATTAGATAGATTGGTAGAATAATCCTGTTTTTTCGTAAAAAAATGTAAAAAAGAGCAATAAAACAATTAAAATTGACATTATTTTCTAAATATTTTAAAATTATAACAAAAGTTGAGGTTTGAAGGAGATGGATGAATGAATTTGGTCGTTCAGATATCAGGGGATAGGAAGTCTGTTGGGGAATTCCTTTCGTTTCTCAAGACCGATGAGAAGTACTTTTTTTATACGAGTGCTAATTATTTATTTTCTCCATCGAGAAATGCGGTGGAGTTGACCTATCAACGTTCTGTCTGCAAGGAGGAAAAGGATGGAGAAAGGGAAACGCTTAGCCGTCTGTAAAAAGATTGCGAGTTTTATCGTATACGCTTGCGAAGGAGAGCAATATCTTTCCTTGATCGAAGCTTTTCGCAATGCACGGTCGAGAAGAGAATGGATGGATGCGATTTGTAAACTGATTCACTGTGGTCTATCCCAAACCGAAAATGCCCATTCCTTAGCGATTACACAGCAAGAATGGCATAGTGTCTGCCAGTTCATCCAGTATGCAGATATAGAAGAGGTTCGTCAGTTACATGAGGAGACAATGCGGTATATTGCAACATTGGAGTTAAAGAAAATCCATGAGTTGGAACAGTACATAACGAGCGTATTATTACAATTGGAAAGGGAGGAAGAGGGATGAAGGAAGTATCCTATATTCATTTGGAAACGACAGATGGGCAGAAGATCATATTGGATTTGATTGAGGTACGGCAGGAGAAGTTGGAGGGGAATCTTGTACAGATCGTAGGGAAGAGCTATGACATATTTGCTGTTCCTGTGAGAGAAGAGAGAGAAGTGTAAAATATCAGGTTAAAACAATGCGACAAGAGAACCGTCCCCTTGTCGCACGCAAATTGGAGTTGGTTGATGTACAACAGGAGAGGTTGGAGGGGAATCTTGTACAAATCATAGGGAAAAGTTATGACATATTTGCAGTGCCTGTGAGAGTAGAGGAAGAAGGATAGAAAACAGTAAATAAAAACGATGGGACAAGAGAACCGTCCCTATGTCCCATCGTTCCGCTTGTCGCGGGTTATTTGTCCTCAAGGCTAGTGAGTACCCGACTTAACTTAGTTTTAGCTTCTATCAGTGGTTTCTCTTCCATTTGCCCCTGCATACTCGCTTCAAGGCGGACAAAGTGATCGGTGACTTGCTCGATCCATCGCTTGGATATTTGCTCGATGTTTTGTTGCCATATAGCAGTGTAAGTAGCAACGAATTCTTCTGTCGTCTTGGCAATATGAGAGTTCAGTATTTCCTCTACCTGTAATTTCAACAGTTCTTTCATCTTATCGCGGCCATTTTGTTCAAAGAACGACTGGCCGTTTTTATAGAGCTGGACTGCTTTCTGAAAGTTTGGATGTGCTTCTTCCCAAACAGGCTGTGTCCAAGTTAGTTCAGGCAATGTGATGTCTTCTGGTTCGGATAAGGCTAAACCGGAGAGCAGGGTGTGATGATAGTTATTCTGTTCTTTTGTAAAGGCCTCAAGGGCTGTCTGTATCCATTTTTCTAATCGCAATGAAGTTGCCCGATATTCTTGAATCAAGTCATTTCCGATAAAGGCAAGCAGTTCTTTTGCGGCAGTAGTCAGTTGTTTTCTGCCTGCCTTACCCGACTCTCGGATGGTAGATGGATTGATATAGAATGCAAATTCATCATAGTAGCGCAAACGAAGGCGTTCCCCAACGTAGTACAGCAACGTTTTGATTTCTTGGGCGAGATTGCGCTCTTCGGTTGTGCTGATGAGACTGGAAAATTGTTGTACCAATGAGTTTTTGGCCTGTTCCCATTGTTGCTGCTGTGCTGCTTTCTCTGATTCGCTGGCAGAAATGGCCGTGAGCATTTCTTCGATCCAAATGTTTGCTTGCTCGACATCGGAGATCATACGGCCAATCGTCGCAGCACGAGAGTCCTCTTGGATAAAGCTGAGAAATGCCTGCTCAAACCGCGCAAAGTCAGGATTGAGCTCGCGATTTTCTTGTTTGTCCGATAGGGAGGCCAAACTGGAAACAGGAAACATCCTCGGGTGACGAATGCCGTATTGATGGAGCTGGGATGCGACATAGTCGACTACTTTCTCCAGTTCCGTCTGGGAAGCTGCCAAATCTGCTGCATTGACAATAAAGTACATCTTATCGAGGGCAAAGGAATCTTGTACCCTGCCAAGTTGAATCAGCAGCTCCCGATCCGCTCTGGAAAATGCATGGTTGTAATAGGTTACAAATAACAGAGCATCTGCTTGTTTCATATAGCGAAAAGCAACGTCCGTATGCCGTGCATGCAGGGAATCCGCTCCAGGTGTGTCAACTAGCGTGATGCCTAGTTTCGCTAAAATAGAATCATAGTATAATGCTACTTCTTCTACAAAAGCAGATTTTGCTTCATCTGCCATATAGGAGATGGCATCTGTTTGAGACATCGCAATCGTTTGACCTAACTCCTGTTCTACATCAGCAAATCCATTTTGAATCGCACGCAAAAAAGGAATGGCCATTTTTTGGCGTGTTGTTTCTAGCTTACGGCTGAGAAGCTCCGGTATTTCTTCTACTAGACCTGTGACATCAGACGCAGAAGATTTTTGGTGAAACAGTTCAAAGAGATGTTGTAACTCTTGGAACAATGTTTCACCCGATTTAAAGGTTACGGTTCCTGTACCATGTCCATGCTCCAAAGTTGGAGGACAAATCCGACAGACAGTAGCTGTTGTTGGATTTGGGGATACAGGTAACAGGGCGTCCCCTAATAAAGCATTAGCAAAAGAAGATTTCCCTGCACTAAAAGCACCAAACAAGGCAACCGTAAATTGTTGTTGTTCCATCTGGATGCGTTTTGCTCGCAATCGCTCAAAGAAAGGCTGCAATTCGGGTAATGACTCCAATGTTTTTTCCGCTTGCAGCAATAAGTTTTGTTTTTGCTCAGTGTTATTTTCAGAAGTTGAGGTCATTTGCATCATTTCTTCTGATGGTGAAGTTGTTTTTTCTTCTGTGACCAAAGTGATAGACTGTACGATTTGGTCCTGTTTCAGCCATTTTTCGATTCGTTCTGTCGGCACTTGTTTTTGTCCATCTTTTATTATCGCAAGCAAAGCCTGTTGTTCAGTATCAATATTTGCATGTGCCTGTATATCTTGTTGGATTTGCTCAAGATCTTTTTGAGTTACTTGTAAGTCCATCTGCCCTTGCTGGATTTGCTGCTGAAGCCCAGTTTCCAGTTCAGGCAGATGGTTGGTCAAATATTGGCGGACATATGCCCGATATAAAGATTTGATCTGTTCGGCTAAATCGGTTGTATACGTTAAAACATAATTTCCACTGAATCCTGCACCTTGTTTGATCGTACTACGTAATAAGTCGATAGTAATACGAGGAACAGTTTGGTGCAGTTCATCGGCCAAAGATGGCTGGAAAATCATATATTTTCTGGCATGTTGGCTTATCAAATCGGTGATATGTCCGGTTAATTCGGTAGACACGGTTTCTGTGAGTGATTGGAGAAATTGTTGTTCCCGATGATTTCGTTCTTGCTCTGTCTTGCTTTTTGCAAATAAAAGACCCATTTTAAAATTGGGCTGCATCGCTTCTAGATAGGAATTGGCCAGTTCTCGCAAATTAGCTGGCATCAAATAAGCATTTTTCAGCAGATGATCGAGGTCTTTCATCAGCTGATTGAAAATCTGTTGTTTTTCATGTTCCCATTGTGCCAATTGTTGCAAAGTGCTTTGTTCTTTTTCGCTATATTCTTCACGCTTTCGTTGGAGTGTTTCCAAAGCTGGAAGTTGGGCCGCTTTTTTATGGACATATTGTGCAATGAGATAGCTGATTTCGCGTTCCACATTTTTCTCCATCAACTCATTTTTTTGCTCGTAGAGCTGATGAAGGAGTGATTTTACCTGTGTTAGTTGGTTATGAGGATGATCAGGCTGTTTCAAACTTGTAAAATAGATGCCAGCAACATGGATGTTCCAAGCTGCAAAGGAGGCTGCAACTCCTTTTTGAAAATCAGCAAAAGAAAGTTCTTTGTCGCGGTGTTTATCGATTTGATTGATGATCAAATAAACTTGCTTTCCTCGATCTGTGAGGTCTTTTACAAATTGCAAGTTCCCTTCTGCTTGGACATGGTTGTAATCCATCATATAAAAAATAACATCCGATACATGGAGATTTGCCTCCGTTGCAAGGCGGTGAGCTTCATCCGTTGAGTCAACTCCTGGAGTATCAACGATTGCTACATGAGGCGGCAGGGGTACGTCCATTCGCTCGATTACTACTTCTGTAGCTCTTTGGCCGTCTTGACAAAGAGCCTGAAATGCTTCATCTGTATAGGTACCTATCACTTCTTGTGTTGTTCCGTTAAAGTAGCGCATTTGAATTTTATTTGGACCGTGTTTCACTTTTACGACATTTGCACTCGTTGGAATAGGGCTTGTCGGCAAGAGAGACATCCCAAATAAATGATTCATCAAGGATGATTTTCCTGCTGAAAAGTGACCACAAAAAGCGACAGCAAGTTCCCCGTGATTGAGTTTCTGCATAAAGTCTATACATTTATGTTGGAACTCTTGATTGTTTTCGGTTGGTATGGTCTGCATGAGCAAAGCTAATCTGTTTATCCAGAGACTAGTAGGTGTCTGTAACATGTTATACCCCTTCTATTGTGCAAAAGTAATCTTTGCTATCGTACCACAAAATATTTATTCGTTGATATCATAACACGTACTGGGGAAATGATAAGATAGAAGAGCATAAAGAAGGAAAGGTGAGAAAGCATGAACCCAACAGATCAAGAGCGGGCAAAATTACTCAAAGAAGCAAAAAATATTGCAGTTGTAGGACTTTCCAGTAATCCTGAGAGAACGAGTTACATGATAGCAGAAGCATTACAACATGCTGGATATCGGATTTATCCAGTAAATCCAATGTTGACGGAGCCAGTCCTTGGAGAGAAACCTTATGCAAGTTTATTGGAAATTGAAGATCCGATCGATATTGTCAATGTATTTCGCCGCAGTGAAACCGTTTATCCCATTGCAGAAGAAGCTGTTAAATTGAAAGCAAAAGCATTATGGATGCAGCTTGGTGTAGAAAATGAAGAGGCTGCTAAACTCGCTCGAGAAAATGGATTAATCGTTGTGATGAATCGTTGTATCAAAGTAGACCATGCTTTGTTGGTTCGTTCATGAAGTAAGTTTTTACCAAAATAATGTATATTTTTTCCAAAAATTTCATGAATAACGGTCACAATATCGACAAAAATATGTCATTGTGATACAATGTGCTCTGTAGGTAGGGCTGACCTCCTTACTTACAAATTTAAGCTGCTTTTTTAGCAGTTGTTAAGCTACCACGCTTCTATTTTCTTTTTTTGACCCTCTTTCATGTGACCAGAAAATCTGGTCTTTTTCTTTTGGAGGAAATATATGAACAGCTACCATCCCTTATATATTCAATTTTTTCAGCACTATCACCAAGGTGAGTACTGGGAAGCACATGAAGTTTTGGAAGAACTCTGGCAGCAAGATCGAACCAATGATTTCTATCATGGCTTGATTCAGATAGCTGCTATTATGCATCAGCTGAAACGCGGGAAAGTTCGTGGAGCAAGAAAATTATCTGAGACAGCTACCCGCTATCTTACCCCTTATCAACCAGAACATGAAGGAGTATCGGTAGCGAGTATTTTGCTGTGGCTGCAACTTTGTTTGCAGAGATTACCAGAGGGAATAACGATATTAGAACAAACAAAACTAGAAAAATTGGGCATTCCCATCTGTGAATTGCCAGAAATAAAATAAAAGTGTAAAAACCCATGTTGCTTTAGCCCAACATGGGCATTTTTTATAAAAAAAAACATAATCAATTTAATAGGAATAGAAAAGTTGCTTATAGGAGGAGGATGAATGACGTGAAAGGCAGACGTTGGACAGCCGAAGAAGATCAATTATTAAGTGAGATGGTACTCCATACGATTAGTCAAGGTGGAACACAGTTAACAGCATTTTCCGATGTAGGAAAAAAGATAGGACGTACAGCAGGTGCTTGTGGATTTCGCTGGAATGCAGTACTGCGAAGCCAGAACCCAACCTCATACAGTGAAGCGAAGAAAAAGAGAGTATACATCCAGTTAGAGAAAAAACGCAAATCGAAAATAGAAACATTTTCAGAAGCGATAGAACTTTTGAAGCAAACGGAACAAACATGGGTAAAACAGCAAAAAGAGATATCTCGCTTAACTCAGTCTATTTCTCAAATTAAGGATAAAGTAAATACATTAAAACAGGAAAATCAAAAGTTTAAACAGGAAAATAATTCGGTTGAATGGGTGCAGCAAGAGGTAAAAAGCCGATATGAAGAACTCGTTTCATTGATTGAACAGCTGAAAAAAGAGACAGGTGTAGCTAGAAGTGAATCATTTATACCTAAGAGTACTGTTGGGAAAACCAATTCAGCTCCTCCAACATAATATAGAGAAGCAGGTGTAGAAAAGAGGTGGGAGCTATTTCGAAGAAAGAAGAGCAACTACAAAAACGCCTATTGGAGATTGAAGAGAAGTTAGCTTACTATGAACAAGAGTTCGGTAACTATAAAGATGAACAAAATAAATTAAAAAAAGAGATGCGCTTTTTTGAATCGATGCTGCTTGAGGAATATCATCTGTTGTTGCAGCTTTTAGAAAAAGATAAAACTGGAATACGTTTGCATCGTTTACCATGATAGAAGGCGAACCCTTTGAGCAATCAAGGGGTTTATTTTAGTATAAGATACAGAAAACAGCCTAGAGAAAATTCCCTAGGCTGTGTTTCCCTATTTTATTTAGAAGCAACCAGCAAATACAAAAATGGTAGCAATTACAAGTAAGAAGATTAACAAACGGTGCCAACCAAAGAAAGCTCCACCAAATCCGCCCATTTTATTCACCTCCTTACTGGATATCAGGAATTAACAGCATCCTCCTCTGAATCCAAAGCCACCAGCAAAGACAAAAATGGTAGCGATGACAAGCAAGAAGATTAACAGACGGTGCCAACCGAAGAAACCTCCGCCAAATCCAAATCCGCTCATTTTGACACCTCCTTATATTCTAGACTGAAAATGATTAGCAGCAAGCGCCGCCAAATCCAAAGCCACCAGCAAAGACAAAGATGGTAGCGATAACAAGTAAGAAGATTAACAACCGGTGCCAACCGAAGAAACCTCCGCCAAATCCGCCCATTCTGATACCTCCTTATTTACTAAGCTGAAAATGATTAGCAGCAAGCGCCGCCAAATCCAAAGCCACCAGCGAAAACAAAGATGGTAGCGATGACAAGTAAAAAGATTAGCAAACGGTGCCAACCGAAGAAGCCTCCTGCAAAACCGCCCATTTTGACACCTCCTTTCAAAAAATTGGTTCAATTAGGTAAGAATTAACGAAATCTATCTGGTGTTACCTAGCAGCATCTTCCGCCGAAACCAAAACCACCAGCAAAGACAAAGATGGTAGCTATGACTAGAATAAAGATAAGAAGGCGATGCCAGCCAAACAATCCAAATCCTCCACCGCTAAAACCGCTCATAGTGGAAACCTCCTTGGTCATGCTTACAATTTCTGCACCGAATTGATTCGGTAGCTGATTTACCTTATGCGGGTATTTCTTGCTTTGTACAGGTGTTTGCCCTGTATTAGAAATTTAGGTTTCTGACTAAGGCGTTTATTTGTTAGAAGAGTAGATTATAGAAACACCAGAAAAGAGTGCTGGTATTGTTTATTTTTCTCAGTTTATTCTGCTTTTTAGATAAAGGATTAAACAAAAACCTAGATAGAAACGATTTAGGCTAAAAAATCGTACCCACTTTTTACGAATAGGCATAGGATAGCCAAGGAGAATAGATGGAGGTGTAGGAATGAGTAATGAGCCAAGTTTAGGACAATTGACAAATATGATTAATGCCGTTATGGGACAAAAAGTATTGAGTGAGGAACAATTGAGCCAGATCATGGCTGGAGCAAAAAGAGCATTTGATCGTGGTGGTATGCCGCTTGTTATTGAATATTTAATGAAAGTCACACAAGCAGATGTAGATAAAGAAGAAGTGACGCAATTTGCAGAAACGATAAAAGCAAATCCACAGCTTGGAAAAGATATATTAGAAGGCAAAAAAAGCATAAAATACGGAAAGAAGAAGTAAAAAAGAATAGAAAAAAACAGCTTTTTGTCAGGAGAAGCTGTTTTTTTCTATTTGTTCATATATAATCTGTATTAACACAAAATTAAGAGTTTACAAGATGAATTGCCATTGTTTTTCCTTTTTTGACAAATGGATCAATATTTTATATATTATGTTTAATATAGCAATAATAGAAGAAAGCGACGGAAGATGACCCCCGTCGCTTTTGTTTAAAATCCTTGCAAAGTGTTCCACACTTCCAACTTGGTTTGGATCTTAGCAATGATCTCATTTGTAAACTCAGTAGTAGTCGCACTTCCAGACAAATCAGCAGTTCGAATGCCTTCATGTACGGTTTCAATAGTGGCTTCATAAATTGCGCGAGATGCAGCAGTTGCTTTTGGATCGTTCATGTAAGTGAGCAGGGATGCTCCTGCCAGTATCATTGCCATGGGATTTGCGATGTTTTTCCCAAATAAGGAAGGTGCTGTTCCATGGGGAGCCTCGGCCATGATAGTTTGTGGTTCAAATTGATCATTAAAGCTAAGGAGGATAGATTCTGCACCTGCAATAGAACCAAATAACTGCAAGACCATGTCACTTAAGCAATCACCATCACGGTTTAAAGCAGGAATAACTAATGGATCACCTGCATGATTGAGTAGTAATGCGTAGGTAGCATCAATTAGTTGCGGTTCATAGCGCACTTCTGGGTAACGAAGGCTTGCAGCATCCATCTCTTCTTTTAGCATTCCTTCGTAAATAGGACTAACGGTATACTTAGGTCCACCAAATACTTTTGCTTTCATCTTTTTGGCATGACGAAAAGCATATTCCGCTACTGCACGGCATGTTTTGCGGTCAATCGTTTCGGTACGATATGCAACTTCGTCTACGCCATCGCCTTCCCGCCATTCTTTGGCACCATAAGCATCACCTACAGCCATTCGAATGACGGAAATGGGTGCATATGTACCGCCGATTGGTCTGACTCCAGGAATTCGACGACCTGTGCGAATAATAACTTTGCCATCAATTTCCTTGCGCAAAATGGCATTTGGACTGCCGATATCTCCTTTTTCTTCAGGAGTGATGGTAGCAGCTTTTAGTCCAAAACCTGCTCGTTTCATTGCTTTTGCTGCGTCGTGTACCACTTGGTTTTTGGTAGCGCGTCTATTTTCTAAACTGAGATCGTAGGTTTCAAATTGAAGATCAAATTGAATTACACTTGGATCTAAGACGCGAAGCGCTTCATCTAATAGTTCTTGACCAGTTTGGTCGCCTTTCATTACAACGATTGTACGTTCCATTGATATTGTCACCTCATGTTAATATATTGTGCTCCTTTTCTATTATAGATGTGGGACACTGGAAAAGAAAAGTAATCCAAATTTATGCAGTTTTGCAAATGATAAAAGGGGAGTAGAGAGTGATTATCGAAGTAAGTGTAGGAGTAATAGCACTGGCTGTTGTACTATTGGTCATTTATCTCATTGTGACCTTAAGACAACTTAAGAAAACACTAGCACAGGTCAATCAGACTGCAAGCATCTTGGAAAAAGATACTCATGAGCTGCTCACGAATACAAACGGGCTCGTATCTGAAACGAGAGCTGTTGTATCTAATGTTAAAGATAAAACAGAAAATACGAAAACATTGTTTAAAGCGATTGATCAAATAGGCAAACAAATGAATGAAGTTTCTACCTTTGTCTCAAAAGCAGCTGCTGAAAATAAGGAAAAGCTTGGTGGTATTCTTGCGATTGTTGGCGCTGCTATGAATCTAGTTCAAGAGTGGCGTCAAAATAATGAAAAAAGGAGAATGAAAGATGTCCAAAACTGATACTCAAATGAACCTAAAAGATTTTATGATCGGTGCAGCATTCGGAGTAGCACTAGGTGCAACATTGGCATATTTAACAGCTCCTAAAGCGGGGAAAGAAGTCAGAGACGATATCAATAAAAAATTCAATTATGTTCGGGATAAAGGCCAGAAAATTGTGTTGGATGTAAAAACACAGAGTACAGATATGATTGGAAAAATGGCAGAAGTAAAAGATAAAGTTCAAAACAAATTGACTTCCATAAAAGAGAATATTGGAGAAGGCGTAACAGAGTTTACGTTAAAAGAAGAAGCCGAAGAAGATAAGGATATATATACAGTAAACTAGAAATAAAAGGCAACTATTTTAGTTGCCTTTTTTTACGGATGGTAGATGACATATAGACATATTTCAGTTAAAATGAATGAATATTTTAGTAGAGTTGAGGGGAGCGAGTAAGTTTGAGTGATGCAAATGTGAAACAATTGCGTGATGAGCTAGATTCTATCAATCTGGAATTACTTACATTATTGAGTAAAAGAGCGAGTATTGTTCAAGAAATCGCTGATATAAAAACAAAACAGGGTGTAACCAAGTTTGATCCTGAGCGCGAGAAACAAATGCTCGATCGCTTAGTTGAACATAATGAAGGTCCTTTTGATAATGAGGCAGTTCGTCACCTTTTTAAACAAATTTTTAAAGCCTCTTTACAGCTGCAAAAAGATGATTCTAAAAAACATCTTTTAGTAAGCCGGAAAAAACAAGCGGAGGATACAGTAGTTACCCTTGGTTCTACTCAAGTAGGAAATGGAAAACCAACTATTGTCGCTGGTCCTTGTTCTGTCGAGTCAGAAGAACAAGTCCGTGAAGTAGCCAAAGCTTTGAAGAAAAATGGAGTAACTTTAATGCGGGGCGGAGCATTTAAACCTCGAACATCTCCTTACGATTTCCAAGGTCTCGGTGTGGAAGGTCTCGAGATTTTGCGCCGTGTTGCGGATGAATATGGTTTGCAAGTAATTAGTGAAATTGTAAACCCGAGTGATATTGAACTCGCTACAAAATATGTGGATGTCATTCAGATCGGTGCCCGTAATATGCAAAACTTCGAGCTGCTCAAAGCAGCTGGAGATGTGAAGACTCCTGTATTGCTGAAACGCGGTTTATCCGCTACGATGGAAGAATTTTTGCATGCAGCAGAATACATTGTTCATCGTGGAAACAAAAATGTAATTCTCTGTGAACGCGGTATCCGTACGTATGAAAAATGGACCCGTAACACATTGGATATCTCTGCTGTACCATTGTTGAAAAACGAATCTCACCTTCCAGTAGTTGTCGACGTTACACACTCCGCTGGCCGTCGTGATATCTTGGTGCCACTTGCCAAAGCAGCATTAGCAGCTGGTGCAGATGCAGTTATGGTAGAAGTACATCCAAACCCAGCAGTAGCTCTATCCGACGCACAGCAACAGATCGACATCCCTACGTTCGATCAGTTTATGGCTGATTTGCATGCTTCGAAACTGCTTCCGGATTTGGTGGAATCGAAGTAAGTTTTACCAAAGATATTGGATAAGAACCCCCAAACCATTTGATGTGGTTTGGGGGTTCTTACTGTATTTCCAAGGAGATTACTTGATGTTTTTTTGACTTTTCTTGTCCTATATTTATCACCTCAATGTAGGTATATCAAGAAGTAAGTATCAAATACAATTTTTATTTTTTAGATAAATAGGTTTAAATACTTTCCTTTATAGCATTACGAGCGAGTAAACCCACGGTAGGGGTAGTGGGATGTCAGATGAAGATACTTTTTTTCCTCTCGCAAGTCTGACTATTTTTTACATACACTTGACAAATAACGAACGTACGATCTATACTACTCGCAAAATTCCAACAGGGAGGTGATCCCATGCATAAAGCATTTTCTTACCGTCTTCGACCGACCAAAACACAAGCGACACTGATTCACAAATCCATCGGCTGTAGCCGTTTTGTATTCAATCATTTTCTTGGCGAATGGAACAACGTATATCAATCAACAGGTTCTTTCAATATGTTTTTGGCTGCATTGATATCAAACACGGTTATGCTTAACATAGATGAGTACTATTTGAGTACTTTACTTGTTCTTTTCGTTTGTATTCTTTGGCTTCGCATAGCAGCCTCATTTTGGTATGATAAACCTACTACTACAGGAAAGATAGATGGGAGAAGATTGTTCGTGAGTGCGAGAGAATACCTGGAAAAAGCAAACCGCTATCAGGTAAAACCGGAGGAATTATTTCAATATTTTGCGCAGCATGTTTTGCAAATAACCGTTTTATATCAGAAATCATCATTAGGGAAAAAGCCTCTTTTAGCGAGAAGTAACCGGCCTGGCTCCAAATATATCGTCGCTTTCACGGATCAAGAAGCAGCGAAGACGGTGCGGGTTAGACAGCCGGAATTTTTAGAGATGACCGAAGAACCTGCCTTACAATTTATGCTTAAAGCATATCGCTCCAATGCAGAAGGACTGATGTTTAACCCTGGATTGGATTCCCGTTTTTTTGTTGTACGACATCAACTTTTAGAGTGGATTCGATACTATTGTATCAATAAATTTTCCAAGCAGTCCACAGCTTGGGTGATTAAGAACGGTTCGTCTGTATTGAAAGGCTCCTATCAACCAGGATTTTCAACCATTGTGGTCTATACAGGAGAAGAAGAAGCGAGTAAAAGTGCAGAGAAGAGCGGCGGCCAAGCAACTCCAGTGAGTTGGGAAGATATTTTCCGTTATTTGGAAAGATTGGGTTCCAATACGTTATATGTAAACTATGGATTGCCAGAAGCTTTTTTACTTAATCCCGAACAAGTAAATCAAATACGGGATGGTTCCAAAACCGGATATGTGGAGCAAACAACCAATTCATACTCCTTTATCCCAGAAGTTTCAGATGCTGTTTTATCTCCTTCCACACTAAAAGAGGAAACAGCAGTATCTATCCCAGTGGAAATTCCAGTTGAAGAAGAAAAAACGGTTTCAACAGAAGAAATCGGGGATTGGGAATCAGCTTTTCAAGAAGAAGAGCCCCTCACTTCTGGCAAGGATAGAAAGCTTTCCGATACATATGTACAGGTCGCCCCTGTAGAAAAAGTAAAAGTAGAGGAGTCAGGACATCTTACGACTACTCCTTCCGTTGGACAAAAAGAAGCTCCAAACGAAGTGGAAACAAAGCCACTGATAACCGAAACAAAAGAAGAAACAATAGAACCAACAATAGAACCAACACATGCTGTATCAGAAGAAAAGCCAGAAGTCGTAGAACCGATAGCGGAAGTGGTAAAACAAGCAGAAACTCAAAATATTGTACCACCTATAGAACAAAAACATACTCCTGAGGAGAAAAGCCAGACTCCTATCCAAAAAATAGAGGAGACGGTTGTTCCTGCTACCGAGTCAAAACCATCTTCTGTTTCACAAAATACATATTCTGCTTTTGACAATCCGTGGGATGACGATGATGATGGTTTTTCAGAACCCGTTCCGCATACGAGTCTCTTTTTCCAATCCAATGATGAGAAACAAGCAGAACAAAATGTTACTCCGTCAATCCAGGAATCAAAACCAGAAGCCGTGATGGAGAAACCGGCTGAGCAGCCAAAACCAGAACCTGCCTTCCAGCAAAATCAGACTGCTGTAGAAGAACAACAGGTTATCGAGGAGCACGTAGAGCCAGAGCCGCTAGCTCATCAACCAATTTCGAATAATCCTGATATTCCAGAAGATGTTCAGTATGGCTTGCGAGTATTAGAAACTGCAACTAATGAAGGACAAGGAATGGCAAATGGTTGGGAAGTGTGTCGTGCGCTTGCTGATCTGAGAAGGATATGGGTAATTGTAGATATGGAAGGGAAAATGGTGATTTTAGCAAGTCAAAATGAAAATCAGATTGCTGATTTCTTCACCTCTGAAGAATATGCCCAAACTTTGATTGATGAAGCACATGGGCGTAACAACAGCCTCCCTCAGATGGTACCGAGATTAATATCAACAAAAAAATTATTTCGTGCCTTAGCTCCTACTGGATGTGTGATCTGGATCAATCGAGGGTCTCCGAATGCTTGGACAAGTATCATGGGAGATACCTTGCCATATGTTCTGCAACTAATGGCTCAAAAATAAAAAAGGAAGACCGACACTTTTTTGGCAGATAAGAAAGTATAAATCTTATCTTATCTAAAGCGAGACTAGGAGCATAGCGACGTAGCGAGACAGAGGCGTGACTTTGCGCTTTAGCGCATTAGCACGATCCGTACACTTGGTGTGCTTGTGCCCTAGTTATGAGGTGCATAAGTGCAACTAAGCCTCTGTCAGCGCCTTGTAAGGCAAGACACACGGCAAGTTTTCTTTATGAATATCTCTTTTCGTGTCAGGTCTTTTTTTTGCTTAATTTGTTATACTAACTATGATACTTCTATTTAGTAGAGAGGCAGAGATTATGGATAAAAAGAAAGAGACTATTACAATTTACGATGTAGCACGTGTAGCAGGAGTTTCGATGGCTACCGTTTCTCGAGTAGTCAATGGGAATTCCAATGTGAAGCCAGCGACCCGCAAAAAAGTTCTGAGTGTGATCGAGCAGTTAGGTTATCGACCAAATGCTGTAGCTCGTGGTCTGGCAAGCAAAAAGACAAAAACTGTCGGCGTTGTCATCCCAGATATATCCAATGCTTTTTATTCTGAAGTGACACGTGGTATCGAAGATATTGCAACCATGTATCGTTATAACATTATTTTGTGCAACTCTGACCTCCAGCAAGAACGAGAAACGCAGTTGATTGAAACTTTATTAGAAAAACAAGTAGATGGACTTCTTTTTCTTGGTGGAAATGTAAGAGAAGAGCACCGTCGTATTTATGATCATACAAATGTCCCTGTAGTATTGGTTGCAACAAAAGTCGAAGATAACTCTTTACCTGCTGTTGGGATCGATCAACAACAAGCGGCCTATGATGCAACCGTTCACTTTATTGAAAAAGGCCATAAAAAGATAGCTTTGATCGGTGGACCATTAACAGATATGGTAAAAGGATATCCCCGTTATTTAGGATATCGACAAGCATTAGAAGAGCATCAAATAGATTTCGATGAGCGTTTGATTCGGATTGGGGATTATCGATATGATTCTGGTTACCAAGCGATGACGACATTACTTGGCCTAACAGAATTGCCGCAAGCGGTGGTAGTTTTGAGTGATGAAATGGCAGTCGGTGCCATTCATGCTATTTTAGATAGGGGCAGAATAGTACCAGATGATATAGAGGTGATTGGATATAATAATATTCCTGTTGCTTCACAAGTACGTCCTTTATTAAGTACAGTAGATGTACCAATGTATGATTTAGGAGCAGTGGCAATGCGTTTGTTGACCAAATATATGCATGGAGAAGAAGTACAGACAGGTCAAGTAACTCTTCCGCATTCGATCAAACTACGTAATTCTACTCAACCATTGGTAACAGCTGAGGAAGAAGTATGATTGGAATTATAGGTGCGATGGATGTAGAAATTGAACAGTTGTTATTGAATATGGAACGTACGAAATCTGAAGAACGATTTGGAAATAACTTTATTACAGGTGTATTAGCAGATGTCCCTGTTGTTATTACCAAATCCGGAGTAGGAAAAGTTAATGCTTCGATTTCTGCTTTCAGTTTGATTCGAGATTATAATGTATCTGCTATCGTATTCATTGGTGTAGCGGGAGCACTTCATCCAGAGCTGAACATCGGTGATATGATTGTTTCAACGAGTTGCCAAGAACATGATATTGATGCAAGCAGTTTAGGATTCCCACGTGGTACCATACCATATCAATCTGTTTCCGAATATCAGGCGGATCCGGATCTTGTTCAGACAGCCTTAAAAGCTGCTACAGAGCTGGAATCATTGGAGTCGATAAACGTGAGATCAGGAAAGGTGCTTTCTGGAGACCAGTTTATTTCTGATCGTTCCATTGTGAAATTTCTCCATCAAGAACTTGGTGGGGATTGTGTCGAGATGGAAGGAGCAGCAGTCGCTCATGTATGTTATCAGACAAGTACTCCTTTTGTGGTGATTCGCTCTATGTCTGATCGAGCGGACAATGAAGCTCCAGTTGATTTTGTCAAATTTACGGAGTTGGCAGCGATTCGCTCATGTAATTTGGTAACATCTATGTTACATCTTTTGCGGGAAGACAGGGTAGTTTAACACCTACGAGCACAGCTCGTTTCCCATAGAGTGCATCAACAAGGTTTCAAAATCTGCTCAGCAAGTGGGGAGGTGTTGTTGATGCCAAAAGATGTGATGTGTGAGGTTGACAGTTGTTCTTACTGGGGACAAGGGAATTTATGTCAAGCAGATCAGATCTACGTTGTTAACCAGCGTGAAGAAGAAGCTGAAACCAGTGAGGAGACTGATTGTCATACCTTTAAACCCAAGCATCACTAAGGTGACTTAGCTTGTATAACAGCTAAGTGTTGTATTTACAAAAGAAAAACCAGCTTCTAATTCTTACATCTGGATAGAAGCTGGTTTTTCCTATATCATAGATGTAAGGAGGCGATTATTATGGAACATCTTTCATCTATTAAACCTATGACAACAGGTAATAATCTACTGGATTATGATAAAGAAAGAGAATTATTTCAGTGGTCCGATGTAGAAAAAGTATTTAGTTGGCATCAAACAGGTAAGGTGAATGTCGCCTATGAGTGTGTGGATCGACATGTAGCAAACGGCAAAGGGGATAAAGTCGCTCTTTCTTATAGTGATCCTGTACGTCAAGAAAATATTACGTATGAGGAATTAAGGAAAAATTCTAATCGATTTGCTAATTTTTTAAAGCGCTTACATATTCAACAAGGAGATCGTGTCTTTATCTTTTTGCCACGAACTCCAGAGTTTTATGCAAGTTTTTTTGGAGTTTTAAAAGTGGGAGCGATTGTAGGTCCGTTATTTGAAGCATTTATGACTGCTGCTGTGAAGGATCGTCTGGATAATAGTGAAGCAGTAGCACTTGTTACAACACCAGATCTATTAAAACGTGTTCCTGTTGCGGAACTGCCTCATCTAAAGAAAATTATTTTGATAGGTGGGGAAGATAATGATTCGTTAGGCCACTACTCTTATGAAAAAGGCGTGGCAAATCAATCTTCGGATTTTTCAATAGAATGGGTGGATTTGGAACATCCGATGATTATTCATTATACTTCTGGTTCCACAGGTAAACCAAAAGGAGTTTTGCATGTTCATCATGCAATGGTTCAACATTACCAAACAGGAAAATATGTACTTGATCTTAGAGAAGATGATATTTATTGGTGTACTGCTGATCCTGGTTGGGTTACGGGTACCTCTTATGGAATTTTTGCACCATGGCTGCATGGAGTTACCAATGTGATCCGTGGGGGACGTTTTAGTCCAGATGATTGGTATCAAACTTTGGAGGCTAATCAGGTAACAGTTTGGTATAGTGCACCAACAGCTTTTCGCATGTTGATGGCTGCAGGAGATGAAGTGGTAGAGAAATACGATTTAAGTAAAGTGCGACATATTATGAGTGTTGGTGAACCACTGAATCCAGAAGTAATTCGTTGGGGATTAAAAGTATATAATAAACGAATTCACGATACTTGGTGGATGACAGAAACCGGTGGAATAGTCATTGCAAATTATCCACAAATGGAAATTCGCCCAGGTTCAATGGGACGCCCAATTCCTGGTGTTGACGCTGCAATTATTGATGATAATGGAGTAGAATTACCGCCAAATACAATGGGACATTTGGCAGTAAAAACGCCTTGGCCATCTATGATGCGAACCATTTGGAATAATACGGAAAAGTATAAAGAATATTTTCGGATTCCTGGTTGGTATTTTTCAGGAGATACCGCTTACCAAGATGAAGATGGATACTTTTGGTTCCAAGGACGAGATGATGATGTGATCAATACATCAGGAGAGAGAGTTGGACCATTTGAAGTAGAAAGTAAATTGGTAGAGCATCCAGCAGTTGCAGAAGCAGGTGTGATAGGTAAACCAGATGAATTACGTGGTCAGATTATCAAAGCTTTCATTGCTCTGCGTGATGGCCATATACCTTCAGAAGAGCTGAAACAAGAAATCGCTGCTTTTGTTAAAAGTGGGCTGGCAGCACATGCTGCACCTCGTGAGATTGAGTTTAAAGATAAATTACCTAAAACGCGTAGTGGAAAAATTATGCGTCGGGTGTTAAAAGCATGGGAACTCGGACTTCCGACAGGTGATTTATCTACACTAGAAGATTAGTGGGAAAGCCATTCATCAATAGATGAATGGCTTTTAAAATCAGTTATAGGAATCGTGAAGAACGACGAATCTCTTTCGATAAACTTATAAACCTGAATATTAAGTAATGATGAAAATTAGGAGACCAGCTGTTAAGTCTGTAAGTTAATAAGAAGTTAATAAGGATAGAGAAAGGAGAAAAAGCCAATCATTTTTGTGAATGGCTTTAGAGGTGATTTTTGGAGATAGAATTTTATTTTATTTCTTGATTCTATTTTATTACTCTTCAATTTCATCATGGTGATGACGCTTGTGATGATGTTTATGATGATGTTTGTGGTGGTGATCGTCATCATCATCGTCATCGTCGTCATCATCATCGTCATCGTCATCATCGTCGTCATCGTCGTCATCATCGTCATCGTCATCATCGTCGTCATCATCATCGTCATCGTCGTCATCGTCGTCATCGTCGTCATCGTCATCGTCGTCATCATCATCGTCATCATCATCGTCATCGTTGTCATCGTCGTCATCGTTGTCATCGTCGTCATCGTCGTCATCGTCGTCATCGTCGTCATCGTCATCATCATTGTCATCATCGTCGTCATCGTCATCATCATTGTCATCATCGTCGTCATCGTCATCATAGTAATCTTCTGAAGTTGTGATGAGCTTTTCTTCCTGTTCTTCCTCTAAAGATGATATTTTTATTTCTTTTTCAGTTTTATCATCTTTATAACTTATGGTAAGAGGGAGTTGACTGGTTCTTATTGTTCCTGCACCGAATAGATTTATGGTAATTTCCCCTTTATTTTCGTTTTTTGCTTTATTTTCGAGAACTCGATCTACTTTTCTCACTGGTCTTCTAGAATATTTTTTTTTCTTTTTATGAATTCTTCTTTGCCAAGTCATCCGAACTACACCTGCCTTATAAATGATAACTGATATAAGCTATAATATGGAAAAGTTCTGTTTTGGAGTGGTTATTTTATCTAGTATCTATACCTATTTCTCAAAATAAAAAACTCACTTCTATTTGTTGCAAGAAGTGAGTTTTTGTCCTACTCGGATTGATTCTCTTCTGATTTATTTGGTTTATTTGAGAATAATCCATTGCCATCAGTGGGGGCATTATTTGATCCGTTATTGGAAGATTCCTCATGCTTTTGGTCTTTTGTATGGTTAGGAGGAACAATACCTGTATTTTTATTAGGCTGCTGCTCTTTTTTGTTTTTCTGCTTTTTGTCTTTCTTTTTCTGTTCTTCTTTTGGATTACCTTGGTTAGCATCTGTTTCTGGTTGTTCTGGAGCTTGACGGTTACATTCAAAACATTTATTTCCCAACGAACCACCAGGGTCTTGAAAGTCAGAGCCTTTTCGTATTAGGGTAGGGTTAGTTGCTGCTGCTGCTTTAAACAGCTTTACCCATGCTGTTTTCGCTAAATCATGGTCACCTTTTTTGTTGTAATCATAGCCAGACCATACACCCATAGATACTTCAGGAGTATATCCAACAAACCATAAATCATATTGGTTGGAAGTTGTTCCTGTTTTACCAGCGATATTATATCCAGAAATTTGCCCAATAAATCCTTCTGCTGTACCACTTCTTACTACTTGTTTTAACATTCCTGTCAATTGATAAGCAGTCTGTGGTGTAAATACTTGTTTTGGCGCATTTTCTTTTGCATAGTCGTAGATAACATGTCCTTGAGAGTCCGTAATTTTAGAAATTAAGTGCGGCTTATTGAATTTTCCTCCATTTGCAATCATGGCATATCCACCAGTCATTTGTTCCACTGTATACCCATATGTAGCTCCGCCGAGTACAAGTGATTCTCTATCTTTTTTATCTGGAGACATACCGATTGCTCGAATATAATCAAAGACTTTTTGTCTGCTACCTAATTTGTTTTCGGTTGCCCGGAAAACCTTGATAGCTGGAATATTGTATGAGAACTGCAATGCTTTTGTAGCAGTTACTGCACCATGAAAATTGCCGCCATCGTTTTTATAATATATAGAACTGTTTTCTTTCTTTATAGGTTCATCAACGATAATCGAATTTGGTGAAATAACACCCTCATTAATAGCAGGTCCATATGCTAAGAGCGGTTTCATGGAAGAACCAGGTTGGTTTTGTGCATCAAAAGCATGGTCTTTTTGATTTTCTTCAAAATCTGTTCCTGCAAAGAATGAAAGGACAGAACCAGTTTTGTTTTCAATCATTACAGAACCTATTTGCTCTCGAACCAAAACACCATTGATTTTCCGACGGGGGAAGTCTATATTTTTCACTGATTTATTCATACTCTCATAGAGTGCTTGATCAACAGTAGAATATATCTTTAGCCCGCCTCCTCGTACTTTATCGCTATAGTATTTATAAGGTCGATCTTTTGCCTCTTCTGGATGGTATTTTTTATCCAGTTCTTGCAAGACTTTGATTGCCTCGCTTTCTACAGCAGAGATAATAAAAGGATAAGTTTCATATGCATTTTTAAAATCGCTTGGCTTGGCGAGAGATTTCGTAATGTCATATTTAGCAGCTTCATCTCGTTGCGCAGGAGTAATTTTTCCATTGGCAACCATGTAATCTAGAACCATTTTCATTCGTTTCATGCCGCGTTTAATTTTTGTTTTTTGTATTTCTGGATCATTGGAGAAAGGATTGTATTTGATAGGCTGCTGAACCATTCCAGCTATATAAGCTGCCTCTGGAAGCGTCAAATCTTTTGCATCTTTATTAAAAAGTCCTCGTGCTGCGGCCATAACACCATACATATGTTTACCATTAGCACCTTTAAAAAAATATACACTATTGAGATATTTTACTAAAATCTCGTCTTTTTTATAAAATTTCTCTAAGCGTAGGGCATTTACAATTTCTAGTGATTTTCGTTCTAAAGATCGCTCACGATTGCCTAAGATTTCGTTTTTTACAAGCTGCTGTGTTAAGGTGCTACCACCAGTGACTACTTTACTACCAATAGCTTGTTGAAAAGCAGCACGTAATACAGCAGTGGGAACAACACCATCATGAGTATAAAATTGTCTGTCTTCGGTTGAAAATAATGCATTTAGTAAATTAGGGCTTACGTCACTTGGTTTTCTGACTAAAACTCGGTCTTTCTCGTTGTTCATGGCTCCAATTAGTTTAGGCTTTCCTGTGGTAGCGTCGCGGAAGTAAGCATAACTGGTTTCCGACCAGCCATTTAAGTCTTCATCAAAATCTTTTTTCGTTCGTATTTTTTCATTTTTTGTATAAGCTGATACGATACCAGCACCCACTCCTAGTACAGCAACGGCAGCAACTAGGAAAATAATTAGTATGCTATAAAGTGTCACCAAGAATAAGTTCTTCTTCTTTCGTCTCTTGGGAGGCACTTGTCTATTATATTGTTCCTGCATTTCTTTCATTTTCCCCTCCTCATGTATGTAAGAATTATATCATAGGAGGTATTGGTTACATTTAGATCATTCTTGTGACGTTTTCCTTATGAAATAGAAATGTATTTATAATTCACCTAAAGGATAGAGGTTGATAAATCGAAAAACCCGCTCTTCTGATTGGAAGAAGCGGGTGATCGATGTAGGATTAATTTTCTTTTCTTTTTTGAATGTTGCCAGGGAAAAGACCATTTTGATTTTGTGACGGTTGATTGCTATTAGTGGTATTGGATTGCCCTGTATTTGTGTTCGTTTGATTTGTTTGGATATTGGCACCTGCATCGGTACTTGGTTGTTGCTGCTGCCCCTGTGTCTGTTGTCCGTTATCGGAGTTAGAGGAATCAGGGGATTGGCGATTACATTCAAAGCATTTTTCATCTGATGAGCCGCCGGGGTCTTGGAAATCAGTCCCTTTTGGTATCAGCGTAGGATTAGTAGATGCTGCCGCTTTAAACAGCTTCACCCATGCTGTTTTCGCTAAATCATGGTCACCTTTTTTGTTGTAATCATAGCCAGACCATACACCCATAGATACTTCAGGAGTGTACCCAACAAACCATAGGTCATATTGTTTGGAAGTTGTTCCTGTTTTACCAGCAATATTGTAACCAGAAATTTGTCCAATAAATCCTTCTGCTGTACCATTTCTTACTACTTGTTTTAACATTCCTGTCAATTGATAAGCAGTCTGTGGTGTAAATACTTGTTTTGGCGCATTTTCTTTTGCATAGTCGTAGATAACATTTCCTTGAGAGTCCATAATTTTAGAAATCAAGTGCGGCTTATTGAATTTTCCTCCATTTGCAATCATGGCATATCCACCAGTCATTTGTTCCACTGTATACCCATATGTAGCTCCGCCGAGTACAAGTGATTCTCCATCTTGTTTATCTGGAGACATACCGATTGCCCGTATATAATCAAAGACTTTTTGTTTGCCGCCTAATTTGTTTTCGGTTGCCCGGAAAACCTTGATGGCTGGAATATTATATGAGAACTGCAATGCTTTCGTAGCAGTTACTGCACCATGGAAATTGCCGCCATCGTTTTTATAATATATAGAACTGTTTTCTTTCTTTATAGGTTCATCAACGATAATCGAATTTGGTGAAATAACACCCTCATTAATAGCAGGCCCATATGCTAAGAGAGGTTTCATTGAGGACCCTGGTTGGTTCAGAGCATCAAAAGCATGGTCTTTTTGGTTTTCATCAAAGTCTGTACCTGAAAAGAAGGAGAGCACATTTCCTGTCTTGTTTTCCACCATCACGGCACCAATTTGTTCTCGAATTAACTTTCCATTGATTTTACGGCGAGGAAAATCAAGATTTTTAACCGATTTGTTCATGTTATCGTAAAGTGCTTGGTCCACTGTAGAGTAGATTTTTAATCCGCCAACGTTCACTTTATCGCTGTAATATTTATAGGATCTTTCTTTTGCTTCGTCAGGATGATATTTTTTATCCATTTCTTGCAAGTCTTTTATCGCTTCACTTTCAATAGCAGAAATGACAAATGGATAGGTTACATAAGCGTTTTTAAAATCACTTGGTTTAGCAAATGATTTCGTGATGTCATATTTCGCTGCCTCATCTCGTTGCTGAGGTGTAATTTTTCCGTTTGCTACCATGTTGTCGAGAACGAGCTTCATACGCTTTTTACCAAGTTTGATATTTTGTTTTTGTTTCTTTTCATCATTTGTAGAAAATGGATTGTAAGCATTAGGACGTTGACACATTCCAGCGATATAAGCTGCTTCTGGAAGGGTCAAATCTTTTGCGTCTTTGTTAAAAAGCCCGCGTGCTGCTGCCATTACCCCATACATGTGCTTACCATTCGCACCTTTGCCAAAATAAACACTGTTAAGATAACTAACAAAGATCTCTTCTTTTGTATAATACTTTTCTAATCTCAAGGCATTTACAATTTCTAATGCTTTGCGCTCGAAGGATTTGTGTCTGTCTCCTAAGATTTCGTTTTTGACCAATTGTTGTGTTAAGGTACTACCACCTGTTGTTACTTCACTACCAGTTACTTGCTGCAAGGCTGCACGCAGGATAGAACTTGGTACAATCCCATTGTGAGAGTAAAACTGTCTGTCTTCGGTAGACAATATGGCATTTAACAAATTTTGATCCACATCGGACAATTTTCGAACGAGTACACGGTCTTTTTCATTGTGCATCGCACCGATTAGTTTAGGTTGTCCAGTAGTGGCGTCTCGAAAATAAGCATAGCTTGTTTCTGACCAGCCACTTAAGTCTTCATCATAATCTTTCTTGGTACGAATTTTTTCGTCTTTTGTGTACGCTGACACAATTCCAGACCCAACGCCAAAAATTGCAACTGCTGCAACTAAAACGAGGGTTACTATAACATAAAGTGTAACCAAGATGATTTTCTTTTTACTCCGTTTTTTCTTGGTGTTCACCGGTATATAATTTTGCTCCTGCATTTCTCCGATTTCCCTCCTCATATGTACGAATTATAACACAGCAAGTTTGAAATAAGTTTATAGATTTATTGTGACAATGTTTTCTTCGCGAAGGTAAATATACCCAAGAAGAAAAGCCCGCATAAGGGGCTTTTTAATTATTTACGATAGGGGAGTTGTTTCCTCCATCTTTTGGAGCACCATTCGAACCACCTGAACCATTGTTGTTATTACTAGTTCCATTGTCATTGGATGATCCTCCATTATTAGTGGTTGTTCCTCCATTAGAGCCATCCCCAGAGCCGCCATTCGAATCTCCGCCGTTTGATCCATCACCTGATCCACCGTCTGAACTAGGAGGCTTATCGCCATCATTTTCATCTTTGTTTGGTGGAGGAGTGGAAGGAGTAGAAGGTTTGGTAGATTCGGACGATTTGTGGTTATTTTTCTTTTTATTTTTAGATTTTTCTTTTGCTGCATTTGCATCTTCATAACTTTTCTTTTTGTCGCATTCAAATCCGCATTTTTCTGGTCCTATATCCCCAGGATTAACGAAATCTGTTCCTCTAGGAATGATATCTGCTGCTTGTTCAATTGCTGCGTTAAAAATGTTGGCCCATGCTTTTTTAGAAAACTTATCATCTGCATACATGGGGAAGTTATAGTCGTAACCGCTCCATACCCCAATCGTTACTTCAGGTGTATAGCCGATGAACCATAAATCTTTTTCATCTGAAGTAGTCCCTGTTTTGCCTGCTACTTCATACCCGGAAGGAATCTGTGCTCCAATGTAAGCTGCTGTACCGCTGAGAACCGTTTTTAAGATGCCCGTCATTTGATAAGCTGTTTGTGGTGAGAAGACTCGTCTTGGATTTTGTTTTCTTTCAAATAAAACTTTTCCATCAGCATCCGTTACTTTAGAAATCATATAAGGTTTGTTGTACAAGCCTCCATTTGCAAGAGTAGAGAAGGCAGCTGTCATTTTTTCCACGGTATAGCCATTTGTTGCCCCGCCGATAGCAGCAGCTTCTCCATCTTTAGGAGAAGGAGGCAGATTTAATTCCTTCAGGTAATTAAATCCTTTTTGATGTCCTAAGGCGTTAAATGTTTTGATAGCAGGAATGTTATAGGACCATTTTAAAGCATCTTGAACAGTTACAAATCCTTTATAACTTCCATTTGCATTTTTGTAATAACCCGAGCCATCACTCTTCATAATCGGTTCATCGAGTATTTGCGAATGAGGAGATACAATTCCTTCTTCTATCGCTGGCCCATAAACAAGCAAAGGTTTGATGGAAGAGCCTGGCTGTCTGGGTACTTGCAGTGCGTGATCCTTTTGGTTATCGTCAAATGACTCTGTTCCAGAAACAAACGCTAAGACAGCACCAGTCTTATTATTGATAATGGTTGCCCCAAGCTGTTCATGTGTTTGTTTTCCGGCATACGTACGATTGTGGAATTCCAATCCTTTTGTTGCAGCTTTGTTAACAGCATTGTAAAGTCCTTCATCAATCGTCGTATAGAAGCGAAAACCTCCAGTAACAGCTTTCTTTTTATATTCCTCTAAAGTAGAACGATATTTCCCTTCTTTACTGAGTTGTTCCACGTCGAGGTGATCCATTTCCATCAAAGTCTCTGCGGCTTCATCTTCCATAGCAAACATGATGAATGGATATTTCTCATAACCATTATCAAAATCAGACGGTTTGGCAAGTGACTTTTTGATGTTGAAATGGATTGCTTCATCGTATTGTTTTTTGGTGATTTTTTTATTTTGAAGCATTTCGGTTAATACTAGTTTTAATCGCTTCATGCCGCGTTTATAGTTTTTTGGATCTTCATCAAGCGGATTCAATGCATTTGGACGTTGAACCATACCAGCAATGTATGCAGCTTGAGCGAGATTGAGTTCTTTAGGAGTTTTGTTAAAAAGTCCTTTTGCAGCGGCTTGAACGCCATACATCTTTCGGCCATTTGCACCTTTTCCAAAAAAGACGCTATTCATATAGTAAACGAGAATTTCATCTTTGCTGTACATCTGTTCCATGCGAAGCGCTAAAACAATTTCATTTGCTTTTCGTTCTATATCTTTTTTGCGGTTTTTTAGAACGATATTTTTGACCAATTGCTGAGTCAGTGTACTACCTCCAGTAGTGACTTCACTACCAACGGCTTGCTGAAAAGCGGCACGGATGATAGATCGAGGAACAATTCCTTTGTGTGTATAGAAATCTCTATCTTCCACAGAGATAAATGCATTGACCAAATAAGGAGTTACATCACTGACTTTTTTGATCATGCCACGATCATTATCAAAACGCAGTGCCCCAATTGCCACTGGCTTTCCATTTTTATCTGTGTTTTGGAAGTAAGCATAACTGGTTTGAAATAAACTGTTTAGTTCTTTGTCAAAGTCTTGTTTGGTGCGGACTTTTTCATCTTTTACAACAGCAGAGACGATACCAGCCCCTGCACCAATTACGATTGCTGCTATTGTCAATGCAAGAATTACAATAATAAAGAATGTTCGTATACTCCAACGTACAATTTGGCTGGTGTCTACATGGGGTTTCTTTGTCCATTTTTGTAGATTCACCTTGATACCTCCCTGGCGATAAGGTAATATTGTAACATAATTTGATAAACAATAAGTGTTGAACTAAGCGAGTAGTCCCATGTATGTATCGTTCAGAGAGCTGGTGGAAAACAAAATGTATTTGTCGTTTTGTTAGGTGCGAACCAGTCGAACACATAGGATCAAATTACACTTAGGAAGCTTTGCGTTTAAACGCACGGGAGACCCGTTATATCTTATTCGAGTGGAGAACTTTTGGTTTTCAACAAGGGTGGTACCGCGGGCATAGCTCCGTCCCTTTTTAGGGACGGAGTTTTTCTATTCTCCACTTACTTGTCTTGGTTACTTCACTAGAGATCTCCAGAAAGGAGCGTGATACTTTTGTCAGACCTAAAAAAAGTAACACTCGCAGATGCGTTATCCAAATTATTGCTCACCAAAAAATATAAACGCGGTGAGGCAATTCCTATTACAGAACTATTTGCGAAGGAGCAAAAAAAGCAGCAAATACCTACTGAAATTAGGAAGTAATCTTTCACAAGGAGTGAACTTAGCAATGCGTTTACTAGAAGATTTGGCTTACAGAGGGTTGATCTACCAAACTACCGATCAAGAAAAATTAGACCAACGATTAGAGCAAAGACCTATCATCTTATATGCTGGGTTTGATCCTACAGCAGACAGTTTGCATATTGGACATTTGCTTCCTATTCTCACTCTCCGCCGTTTTCAGCAATATGGGCATCAGCCGATTGCGTTAGTAGGCGGTGGAACTGGACTCATTGGAGATCCCAGCGGTAAAGCATCAGAGCGCACATTGAATACCAAAGAAGTTGTGCAAAGTTACTCTAATAGCATTCGCTCACAACTGTCCCGATTCCTCGATTTTGAGAAGGCAGAAAATCCAGCTTTATTGGTTAACAACTACGATTGGCTGGGTGAGTTAGAATTGATTCCATTCTTACGAGATATAGGAAAGCATTTCCCGCTTAATTACATGTTAGCAAAAGAATCGGTGAATTCACGACTTGAAAAAGGAATTTCTTTTACAGAGTTTAGCTACATGATTTTGCAAGCATTTGATTACTTAGAATTACACCGCCGCTATGGATGCGAGCTTCAAGTAGGTGGCAGTGATCAGTGGGGAAATATCACTGCTGGGACAGAGTTAATCCGCAAAACAGGAAGCAAATCAGATGATTTGTTTGGTCTAACTATTCCATTGGTCACCAAAAGCGATGGCACCAAGTTTGGGAAGACCGAAGGTGGAGCAGTATGGTTAGATGCTCAGAAGACATCTCCATATTTATTCTATCAGTTTTGGTTAAATACCGATGACGCAGATGTTATCAAATACCTCAAATATTTTACCTTTTTAACCAAAGATCAGATCGAAGAATTGGCAGAAACAGTAAAAACTGCACCAGAAAAACGCCAAGCACAGCGTGCATTAGCAGAAGAAATGACAAAGCTCGTTCATGGCGAGCAAGCCCTTGTAAGCAGCCAAAATATAACTGCTGCATTGTTCCAAGGAAAAGTGAGCACGCTGAGTAGCTCTGAAATTGCGGAAGGGTTTCAAGATGTTCCATCAGCATTGATCCAAGAAAACGAAATTCCACTTGTTGATGTTTTGATTCAAGTGGGAGCAGCAAAATCCAAACGAGAAGCACGAGAGTTTATACAAAATGGAGCTGTGACTGTTAACGATGAAAGAGTAACAGACACAAGCGTTTTAGTAAATACCTTAAAAGCAATTGATGATAAATATTTGGTAATCCGCAGAGGGAAGAAGAAGTACTTCTTGGCGGAATTAGGTTAATAATGAACAGCAAGTCACCTTTCATAAGGTGGCTTTTTTTAAAAATAAATTGAAAAAATAATGTGTTCCTATGGGCAAGATGTTATCGACAAAATTCCAAGCTATACATACAAAAGAAGGCACCTCTTTTAAAGAAGTAGTGCCTTCTTTTATTCTTTATCCGGCTAATTCCACCTTAAACTGCTGCTGAACCAATTGTTGATAGAGTTTATTGCTCTGGAGCAACTCTTCATGGGTGCCGGCTCCGGTCAATCTTCCTTTTTCTAACACTACAATTTTATCTGCATCCACTACTGTGGATAAGCGGTGAGCGATGACAAGTGTTGTGCGATCTTTCATTAAGTTTTGCAGTGCTTCTTGAACCACATGCTCTGATGCGGAGTCCAAGTTAGAAGTTGCTTCATCCAGCATCAAAATTTTTGGGTCATGTAAGATTGCTCTAGCAATTGCGATACGTTGCCGCTGACCGCCGGAAAGCTTCATTCCCCGTTCTCCTACTTCTGTATCAAATCCGTCTGGCAAGTTCAAAATAAATTCGTCTGCATAAGCTAACTTTGCTGCTCTGCGTAGTTCCTCTTCTGTTACTTCTCTTGTCATGGCATAACAAATATTGTCTCGAATAGTTCCAGCTAGTAGCGGGCTTTCTTGTGATACATAACTGATGGTAGTGCGCCAATCGCGAAGGCTGAACTCATGGATCGAATGGTCTCCAAGGCGAATTACACCGCTTGTTGGAGAATAGAAACGTTCCATTAGCGAGAAAAATGTTGTTTTCCCACTTCCGCTAGGACCCACAAGGGCAGTAACTTTACCCGATTCAATTTGGAAATTCAAATTGTGGAGAATGTTATCTTTTCCTTCATATGCAAAAGACACATTTTCAATAGTAATAGGTAACTGTGGATTCACGGCTATTGTTTTTTCAAGTTGTACATCTGATTCGCCTTCATATTCCAAGATTTCTGAGATACGTTCTGTAGCTCCCATTGCTTTTTGCAGCCCTACAAAAAACTGTGTCATCATGGTGACAGGCATGAGGATTTGGAACAGATACAGGATAAAAGCGACTAATTCTCCTGCTGTTAATTCTCCAGATGCGACTCGCATTCCGCCATATCCAATGATGAGAACAAGCATAGACATCATAATAAGTCCTGATAATGGCTGCAAAATAGAGGTTAAACGTGATTCTTTTAAACCATATTGAAATAATCGATCGATCTCTTCTTCGCCTTGTTTTCGTTCTACAGGCTCAGCACTGTATGCTTTTACTAAGCGAATTTCGGAGACTACTTGGGTTAGTAAACTGGTGAAAACTGCTGTTTTTTCTTGGATTCCTTTGGATATTCCCCTCATTTTCATTCCGATCGGCCGCATAACAAATACAATAATCGGAACCGCAATCAACATCACAAGTGTCATGGACCAATCCAAATAAAAGAGAATACATAGCGAACCAACTAAGGACACGACTCCGCTGAACATCGTTACTAATTGGTTAGAGATCAGATCTCGAACAATCGTTGTATCGTTATTAATTCGACTGACGGTTTCCCCAGAGTGATTTTTATCAAAGTAGGAAACAGGTAAGGTCAATGTTTTCGCCCAAATCTTTTTTCTTAGGTTGGAAACCACTAAGCCGCCGAGATAGGCCAGATTATAAGTAGCAAAGCTGGACATCACCGCTTGGATTAAGATAGCACCAACAAGCAGAAGTATGGTGGATAGGCTTAAAGAACCTGATGTCATCACGTTTACAGCATCTTTGGTAAACCAAGGCACGACAAGACCAGCAATGGTTGAAAGCAAAGATAGTCCTAGTACTAGGGCAATTAACGATTTTGGTAACTTTTGGAATTGGACCAAATCCAAAAACTTTTTCCATTGTGTTTTTTTTGATTTTGGGAGTGTATCTTTTTGATTCACGTTTTTCCCTCCAACGTTCTAATGTAGTTCTATTGTAATGCTTCTTTATGAACGGAAAATGAACGACTGTTTATAGGGGATAAAGTCAGGAAATAGGTAGGAAGAGAGAATGGATTCACTCTCTCTTGGTGTCAGTTTCTGAGGAAAGGGACCTAAAGGTACAAAAGTTGTAACCATGGTTTATACGTGCTAACTACTGCCTTTGCTCCTGCTTCATGTAACAAAGCACATTTACTAGGAGTTCGGGTAAAGCCAAGAAATCGAGTATTGGCACTTTTTGAGGCAAGGTAGTCCGTAGGAGAATCTCCAATCATAAGAGTTCTTGTAGGAGACACCTCAAGTAGGTCGATTGCTTTTAAAAGCATAAAGGGGTTTGGTTTGAGAAGTTCTGGATAAGGACCTTCTCGTCCAACTATATATCCATAGAAATATTTGGTGAGGTTTTTATTAGCCAAATATATTTGTACTGCTTTGGGAGAGTTATTTGTGACAATTGCTTGTTTTATACCATTCGCATGTAGTGCGATGATTACATCTTGTACATGGGGAGTAAGGGTAGAGATTTCCGCTGCTTCACATTCTTTTTGGGTCAATAGTGCTTCCAATTCAAAGTAAGCATCGCGATGAGTGCTAGAAAAATTTTTCCCCCTACGAAAAATAGAATGCGGATCATTATCGATAAGATCCTCTTTTTGATCCAAGTTTCTTTCCCAAAGAAAGTCTCGAAGTGACCCAGCAACGGTAGGTGCCGGCAAACCAGCAAATAAGTGACAGATGGGGATGTCAAAATCCCAGCATACACATTCAAGGTCATGATGGATTTCCATAAAGGTTTGAACAGTGGGCGATCTCCAATTTTGATATTGTTCTCTCGTGAGGTTAGGCAGAGTCGATCCACTCCCCTTAGAAAAATATTCAGATATAGCTTAACAAAGACCTTTTTACTCGTCCAGAGAAGAGAATTGTGTATTTTGTTATAGAAAAAAACTCCTCTTGGTAGAGGAGTTTTTGCAAAGAAACGATTAACGAGAGTAGAACTCTACGATAAGGGTTTCGTTGATTTCAGCTGGTAATTCAGAACGATCAGGTAGACGGGTAAAAGTACCTTCTAGTTTGTTTGGATCAAAAGAAACATATTCTGGTGTAAACGTACGATCTTCTAAAGCTTCTTTCACAATTGTTAAATTGCGGCTTTTTTCACGAAGACCAATGGTATCCCCAATTGCTACTTGGTAAGCTGGACGGTCTACTTTTTTTCCATTAACGGTTACATGACCATGTACAACCAATTGACGAGCTTGTGCACGAGTACGAGCAAGACCGAGACGGAAAACAAGGTTGTCCAAACGAGATTCGAGCAACTTCATAAAGTTTTCCCCGTGAATCCCTTTGATTTTACCAGAACGAACAAACAAGTTACGGAACTGTTTTTCGTTCATGCCGTACATCAAACGCAGTTTTTGTTTCTCTTGAAGCTGGATGCCGTACTCACTTAATTTTTTACGTTGGTTTGGACCGTGTTGTCCTGGAGCATATGGACGACGAGCTAATTCTTTCCCCGTTCCAGATAGCGAAATGCCAAGACGACGGCTCAATTTCCATGTTGGGCCAGTATAACGTGCCATATTGTAAAACTCCTTTTCATTTGCGTTTTTCTGCAAATGACAGGGCTGATCCGCTGATGCTTACCATACTCATCCGGATAGCGGCGGTAAGAGCAGGTACCTATTATAAAAATAGGGCGAACCAGTGAGGGTGATCCCTTCACCTATCGTTTGCGTGCTATCCTCATTTTCCCATAGGAGGGATATTTCTAGAGCCATACAAGCAAGTATTATACAGGATATAAGTTCGAAGTACAAGAGTTAAAGCTACTTTTCCGGATTACAAATAGTTTCTGATGTTCGCTTTGCTTTTTCCAATAAAAATTCCATGTATTCGATCACCAATTCTTGATAATGAAGAGGTAACTTTTCAAAGATCTCATTCAATTGAGTTTCTTTATCCATTAGTGTTTCCTTCATCAGGAACTGCCCTCAAATAATAAATGGGCATCCCAAGTCCTGCAAACTTCTCCTCATACTCTGTTGTTATATTCGTTTCTGCCCACTGGCTATGATGCAGATCGCTACTTTGTTCGATGATATTCCATCCGGTTTCTTGAAGCTCATCTACGGAAAATTGGTACAAACTATCGCTGTCTGTCTTTAATATAAGATCGCCTTTTGGAGAAAGAAGGGTTTTATAAACTTCTAAAAAATCCCGGTAAGTCAAGCGGCGTTTGTAATGTCTTGTCTTAGGCCATGGATCACTGAAATGAAGATAAAATCGATCAATTTCTCCGGGTGCAAACGCTTCTTGGAGTTTCACAATATCCAGCCACAAATATCGGATATTTTCATTTCCTGTCTCTTCTCCTTTTCGAGCAGCTAATAAGAGCGGTTCTTGAATCTTCTCCACACCAATCCAGTTAATCTCGGGATATGTAGTAGATGCTTTTGCTAAAAATTGGCCTTTACCTGTACCAAGTTCTACATAGATAGGATGAGAGTTACCAAAAAGTTCCTTCCAATTTCCTTTTTGATCTTCGTAGTCCGCAACACTTAAGGAGTGAGTGGTCAATAACTCGATTGCTTTGGGATTTCTACGTAAACGCATATCTGCTAATCGCTCCATTTTTAAAATAAGCATTATTATAGCAGAAGGTGTGAGAATTGGGGAAAGAAAGAGCGAAAAAGGAGTATAAAAGTGGGTCGGTGGTGTTATCCACTTTGAAAGGAGAACCCACCGACTGCCGGCTCCAGCATCAGAGCTGTCCAAGGAGTCGATTCAAACACAACACTGTCAGAACGACACCGATTGGTGTGATTGCCAAACCAATATAAGTCAGGACTTCGTAAACACGGATACGCTTCTTTACAGGTTTATTCTCTACTGCGACCGCGTGCTTGGGACGAGTACGACTGTCTCGGAGAAGCTTGTCGAAGAAGAGCATATAGAAGTAGAGCCCGATCAGCAAAAGAATGGGACCCAGAAAGAGGATGCTCATGATGTTAAGCCCTTCTTTTGGAGGGAACCGGCGGTTTGATTTTATTATAGCATAGAGTTGTGTCATTTTATGGAATGTTCAAACGATTAAAAAATATACTTTTGCTAGATAAATTTTCATTTTATTCCCCATAGTTCTATCTTTAGTGGGAGAAAATCGCTATACTAGAAGTAACCGAGTGACAGGGGAAGAAATGGTTAACACCATCACACAGATGATGCTCGCAGGCAGCAAGATCAGGCACCGCCACGGGAGCGGCATCGACTTCGATGACTTCGATGGCGGGGGTTGCGCACCCTCGACCACGGGAGTGCAGTGGCTCGACTGGCTGCTCTTCATCGTCGTCTTCCTCTTCATCGCCTGCATCGCCTTCTTCGTCCTCCGCGCGTTTTTCGGAGGCACGAGGAGGACGAAGCCGGTTGCGAAGAAGAGGCCCGCGTCCCGGCAGGTGACGAAGACTTCGCTCGACAAGTAAGTGGGGGAACCGCCCTGTGCACAACCCGCCGGTGCTCGGATATTCCAAGCATCGGCGGCAATCGATCTCAATAGAACCTCTATAATAAATCAAATAAATAATCTGCAAAAATATTTTGTCTTTGATGGATTAAGGTATCTTCTAGAGAGGATACCTTTTTTTGATGGATGTAGATTCTTGTATACATTTTCGAAAAAAATATTCCATATATTCTAAATTAAACAACATATCTTTAGATGGGGTGTAGAGCGGACGGAAAAAAACTATAATAAAGACGAGACAAAGATGAAGGACGATGAATATGACACTCGAAAAACTAGAAGCTGAAATTCAAGATCTATCAGAAGTAGAAATCAATACCATTCACAAATTAGTCCAGGCTCTAAAACGCACAAGAGTAAGTCCCCTTGCTTATATTGAAGAAATGATGAATTTCCAATTTATGAAGTATGATGAAGAGGAAGATGCTTACGTCCATCGGATGTGTGTCACAGATGAATTAAAAAATCGATATAAGATCTTGCATGGTGGCATTACTGCAACGTTTATTGATACAGCGATGGGAGCAACAGCTGTCCAAGCACTTGGAGTGGAAACTAGCGCGGTCACTATTGACTTGCAAGTACATTTTCTCTCACCGGGTAAAGATGGTTGGCTCTATGCTTATACCAAGTTTGTGAAAAAAGGAAAAACCATTATTACGATGGAAAGCAAGGTAAAAGATGAGCAGGGAAAAATAATCGCAACTGCAAGCTCTACCTTTTTCCGTCTGAAATAAAAGGCAGGTGAAAAAGTGAAGAAGCCAGTTAAGATTGCACCAAAGGCGATTATTTTCAATCAAGATAAGGTGCTGATCCTTACGCGTTCTAAAAAAGAACGAAAAGATCGGCATTCGCACGGTTGGGATTTTCCTGGAGGCGGCTTAGAACCAGGAGAACAAATTATGGATGCGCTTGCAAGAGAAGTGAAAGAAGAGACCGGACTTTCCATAAAAGTAATTTCTCCAGCATATATTTATGATGAGATCATGGATGAAAAGCATTTGGTTATCATGAAGTTTGCTTGTTGTAATCCGATCGGAGAAATCGAATTGAGCCCAGAGCATGACGAGTATCGCTGGGTAGAGATGAAAAAATTAGCAGATGAACCTTTTCCAGAGTGGATGAAAGAAGAAATGAGAAGAGCTTATCGCATGTATTTGGCTTATCGTGCGTCAGAGCATAATATATTAGTAGAACGATAAAAAGCATGGCGTCTGCCATGCTTTTCTATTATGAAGGGATGATAGCAGGCGGGTGATCCGGTCAATTTGATCGAACCACCCAAGTCCTAGTCTCGACTAGTACGATCGCTTTCCGAAGCGAAAGTGGGAGCCTTCCTCACAGTCCGAACATGTCATTCCACGTTCAAGGACCGCGTTCTGGCAAGTACACCCGTTTTTGGGGCACTCACATCGGGGGCCATCGTATTCCTTTGCAACATCAGCGTCAGGCTTCACGTATCCTACCTAATCGAGCCCATTACTTATGCCTTTATTATAGATAACTATTTACAAAAATAATAATTGTAATTTTTTACACTGCGTTTTTCAGAGATTGAAGGTATTTTTCCCCTTTTTCTGAGTCATACTGCTTTTCCCATTTGGAAATAACAACAGTAGCAAGGGAATTTCCAACTACATTTACTGCCGTACGTGCCATATCTAAAATCCGGTCAATACCTGCGATAAAGGCTAGTCCTTCCATAGGGATTTCAACGGAACCGAGTGTAGCCAGCAAGACGACGAATGATACTCCAGGTACACCAGCGATTCCAAGTCCTAACATAATAGAAAAAAAAGAAAATGATAGCGAGCATGTCGCCGTTTACAAGTGATTCTATGATATTCGTAGGTACGATGTTGACGAGTGTATCTACAAAACTATGGCTCTCTTGGGTTTTGGCTGTTGATACATATGATCCTATATCGCTTTTTTGTAAGTGTTGCATCTGAACACCATGACCTGGTTGGAAAACGTTTGCAACCAATAATTCAATTAAAATAGCTACCGTTGTAATAATTTCAAAGTAAAGAAGCGTTTTTCCGCCTAATTTCCCCGGATTTTTTAAAGCTTCCCGTTCCGGCTACCCCTAGAACTAGTGTAGAGACAACAATAGGGATAACGATCATTTTGATAAGATGAAGAAAAATATCACCAATTGGCTGCAAGTAAGTAGCTACCTTTGGGTTTCCAAAGAAGACAGCACCTACGATGATTCCTGACACCAAACCTATTAAAATTTGATAAGCTAAGCTAATTTTTTTCGTAAAGTTCTACTCTCTAGATCTAGACTTATAAAAGCGTTTTCCAATCGGTTGCTTCCAGCAAAACGGCAGCAAGCTGTTCGAGGTATGCTTTATCAACAGATTCAAATCGATTTAAAACAGGGCTATCAATATCTAGTACACCGATTACATTGTTTTCAACGACAAGCGGGATCACGATTTCGGAACGGGAATCTGCATCGCAAGCGATATGTCCGGGAAACTGGTGGACATCTGCTACGACCTGTGTTTGTTTCTCAGCGACCGCTGTTCCACAAACTCCTTTTCCAACATTGATGCGTACGCAAGCAGGTTTCCCCATAAATGGTCCCAATACCAACTCATTTTGTTTCATCAGATAAAACCCCACCCAATTTATCTCATGGAGCGTATTAGCTAAGAAGCTTGCAGTGTTGGACATATTCGCAAGCCAATCCCGCTCGTCTTCCAAAAGGGATTTTAACTGCCTGATCATAGATGTATATTGTTCTTCTTTGGTGCCAGTCGGTTGCTGAACGTGAAACATTTATGTATCCCCCTAATTTTTTATTTTCTTTACCCCGCAAAAACGCTTTTTCTGATAAAATGGATGGTATTGTATTACCTTACCTATTCTACCTGTGAATCTTAATTTCGAAAAGGGGTTTCTTAATTATGGTAAATGAGCGTGTGTCTACCTTAGCTCATATTTTGGTCAATCACTCCTGTAAAGTACAACCAGGAGAAAAGGTAATGATCGATTTATTCGGCCAAGATAAAGAACTAGCCATTGCATTGGTGCAAGAAGTATATAAAGCCAAAGGGCTTCCCTTTGTACAACTAACGGATCAACTTGTACACCGCAGTCTATTACTGGGTACAAATTCAGACCACTTGGATTTCTGGACTCAAATTGGATTGGAACAAATGCAAAAGATGGATTGCTATATCGGAATTCGTGGAAGCGAAAACATCAGTGAATACAGCGATGTTCCAGATGATTTGATGAGCCTATACAGCCGTACATACTCCCATGCTGTCCATACCGAAGAACGGGTGAAAAACACAAAATGGGTAGTACTCCGTTATCCTTCTGGTTCCATGGCGCAACTGGCCAACATGAGTACAGAAGGCTTTACGAAGTATTTCTTTGACGTCTGCAATGTGGATTATGTCAAAATGGAAAAGGCCATGCGCCCATTAGTAGCGAGAATGGAAAAAGCCGATCATGTACATATAAAAGGACCGGGAACAGACTTGCAGTTTTCCATCAAAGGGATTCCTGTCATCAGTTGCGCTGGAGAACACAATATTCCAGATGGAGAAGTCTTCACCGCTCCAGTGAAAAACTCCGTCAATGGAACAGTCCAATACAATGCACCAACCATCTACAATGGTTTCTTATTTGACAATGTTAAACTTGAATTTAAAGATGGCAAAATCATCCATGCCACTGCCAATAATACGGAGAAGATCAATCAAATCTTTGATACCGATGAAGGTGCCAGATACATTGGGGAGTTTAGCCTAGGAGTTAACCCGAATATCAACCACCCGATGCGCGATATCTTGTTTGATGAGAAGATCAATGGAAGCTTCCACTTTACACCAGGTCAAGCATACGAAGAAGCAGACAACACTAACCGCTCTGCGATCCACTGGGATTTGGTCTGTATTCAGCGTAAAGAATACGGCGGCGGAGAAATTTACTTTGATGGAGAGTTGATTCGTAAAGATGGATTGTTTGTAGTGGATGATTTGAAAGCACTCAATCCGGAGAATTTGAAGTAAAAGGTTATAGCCTTGTAGGCAGGAATGAAAAGGCGGTCGTTTCCCACAAATTAGCGGGAAGTGATCGCCTTGTTTTTTCTAGATGTATTCCATTTTAAATGCAAATACAGATACTTGCTTAATTTGCAAATCCGAATATATCTTCTTTTTGATAAAAAGTAGTAGGATCACTTGACATAGTTGATTTCGTTATCTTCTATTTCATTTTGGTTTTGATTTCTTTGTTAATTTCAAAATAGTTTCTATTCATCAGCTATTTTTTCATGTATACTGGAAAGGTTCTCTTTTCATATGCTTGAGATCTCGGAAAGGTCTAGCGGTGCCTTTTTTCTCTGATAAAAGGTATGCCTGAAAAGCAGAGCATTGGTCAACCGGACTGTCAGAGGTTCGATTCCTCTATCACCAATAAGGTGATTAGCTCAGTGGAAGAGCATTCGGCTTTGGTAAAGGGGTTCGAATCCCCAATGGTTTTGGGAACCATGATATTCAGTGAAACTCTTTATGTAACCTTTTCTTGAGAATCCTTGGCAACTGTTGATTGCTAGCAGTTGCACCAAGATAGAAGCTTTGCAGTGGACGGATACCGGGTAAGATTTGTTTACTCTTGCATGCGAGCATCATTTTTAGATTTTGTAGGGTTACCTATAAACGGTAGGAATGATCCGCATGTAACAGTAGATAGACGCTTGGCCTTAAGTTACACTCCGCTAATATTTTGGAAGGATTCCTAGAAAGGGTTCTAATTTTTGGGGTGGTTGTATGTTCAAGGTAATGATTCAAAATGACGAGAGAGGGCTTCTTTTTAAGGATGGAAACTATGAAAAGTGTTTACAGCCGGGGAAGTATTATCTGAATCCATTTGTAAAATACAGTGTTGTAAAAGCTGACGTCAATCAGCCTTTTGATCCAGCAGATAAAAATATAAATATTTTTTTGGAAGATACAGAGTTACGAAAAGAGCTTACGGTTCTAGATATTCAAGATTACGAGATAGCGATTCATTTTGAAGATGGAAAACTTGCAAATGTACTAATATCCGGAAAATACGCCTTTTGGAATGTACTAAAAAAACATGAATTTATCATCGTAGATAGACGAAATCCTGAGATTGATCCGAAGATCGATGTTTCTGTTTATAATCATCCAAAAGTAGCCCCGTATGCCACTTATCATGATGTGAGAAGCTATGAACAAGGTATTCTTTACTATGATAATGTGGTGCAAAAAGTCCTAGATCCAGGCAGTTATATCTTCTGGAAAAGCCCAGTTCAAGTGACTGTGCAGAATATGGATTTACGGCAGCAACAAATCGACATGACAGGGCAAGAGATCATGACCGAAGATAAAATTTCCATGAGACTCAACTTTGTCTGTCATTATAAGGTGACAGACCCGCTAAGGGTAGTACAGATTAAATCATTTGAGGAACAGGTTTATATTGTACTTCAGCTGATTTTAAGAGAATTGATAGGGGCAATGAAACTAGATGACTTGCTGCACAAGAAGCAAGAAGTTGGTAACTATGTATTGCAAAAACTAAAAGAAAAGAATAGTGATTTTGGTGTAGCATTCATTTATGCCGGCGTAAAAGATGTAATTCTGCCTGGAGATATAAAAGAAATTTTAAATACTGTACTCATCGCAGAGAAACGTGCACAAGCGAATGTAATCACAAGAAGAGAAGAGACTGCTTCAACGAGAAGTTTGCTCAATACAGCAAAACTAATGGAAGAGAATCAAACGCTTTACAGATTAAAGGAACTGGAATTTTTAGAGAAAATATGTGAAAAAATCGGCAATATCTCCCTGACGGCTGGAGGCAGTTTGCTTGAACAACTCAACACTTTATTGGCAAGAGGACAGAATGACGACAACGATAAGATGAAGTAGAAAGGATAGAATCCCATGCATGGATTCTATCTTTTTTCAACAGTGGAATAATTGCACACCAATGCAACTTAACAGTAGGAAACTCATTATGAAAGTAGATTTCTGAATTTACAGTAAAATGATAAAGCATTGCCCCCCACAGACCAAGCTGGAATGCGGGGGGCAAGATGGAGATATTCGGTTGTTGTACTACTGGTTGGTCTCAGCCTTGTCTCCGGCCGCCGCCAGTGCGCGGTTGCGCCGGACGGACGACCAGAAGGACCAGGCGATCAGCACGACGCCGACGAGGCCGGTGATGACCTCGTTGATCTCGTACTGGATGGTGACCATCAGGATGACGGCCAGCGCCCCGATTGCGTAGTGAGCGCCGTGTTCGAGGTAGACGTAGTCGTCGAGCGTGCCCTCACGAACCAGGTACACCGTCAGCGACCTGACGAACATGGCACCGATGCCGAGCCCGAGCACCATCAGCACGATATCGTTGGTGATGGCGAAGGCACCGATCACGCCGTCAAAGGAGAAGGACGCGTCGATAACCTCCAGATAGAGGAACATGTAGAGCGCAGCCTGGCCGGCGAGCTGGATCACGGACTTCTTCTTGCCGGTACGGGCGGCCTCTTCCTCCTCCTCGTGCTCCCGCTCCTCCTCAGCCTCCAGCTTGTCCTCGAAGTAGCCGGACAGACCGGCGACGATCATGTAGATGATCAGACCGGCGATGCCGGCGATCAGGACCGCATGCGACTTGTTAGCGTACCCGTTGTGCTGGTGGGCGTGGGTCGCGAAGGTGAAGGAGGTGATCAAGAGTACGATCAGAGCGATGCAGACCGACAGCATGTCTACCTTGCCGAGCTTGGCCAGAGGCTTCTCCAGCCAGTTGAGCCACTTGATGTCGCGATCTTCGAAGATGAAGTCGAGGAAGATCATCAAGAGGAACATCTCGCCGAACGCGCCGATCGCCGGGTGGGCGTCTGTCACGTACTGCTTGTACAGTTCCTTGTTGGTCAGCGCCAGATGAACCGCATCGATCGGGTTCATATCGGCGCTGATCGACACGATTACGACCGGGAAGACCAGCCGCATGCCGAACACCGCGATCAGCACGCCGACCGAGAGGAAGATCTTCTGCCAGAAGGCATTCATCTTCTTCAGGATTCCGGCGTTGATCACCGCGTTGTCGAACGACACGGAGATCTCCAGAATCGCGAGAATCGCCACGATCCCGAAAGCAGCCCAGCCTCCGTAAAAGGAGGCTGTGGTCAGACCGAACGCAGTGGCTACGATTGACCAACCGAATGTTCTGAGCAACAACATGAGTTGCTCCCATCTACTAGACGATGAGGGTAACTATCCCTCACGGACTAATTCTGATTATACTATGTTTGCCAAAGAATTTACATTTCTAAAAAAAGAATAATTCCGTTAATTGGAACGATTTTCTTATTGGATACCACCACTTTTGATCCGTTCCTTTTCAGACATTTTGATATAATGAACCTGTATTTCTTTTTTCGATTTTTTTACCAAAATTTCAATTCTGTCATTTAATTATCTTAATAAAATCTGGTTAGAGGAGGTGGTTCTAGTGATAGTAAGGTTTTATCACCTACAGCTAGATTCCGCAGCGTCTCATGCAAAGATTGTTATCGAGAGGGCGATACTTTGCATGAGGGGGAGATTCTCTAAATCGCCAAAGTAAACCTCTTCGATAATAGCTTTGCCCCTTATTCTGATCATAAAAATAAGGAGCTGGCGTATATGGCAAGCAGAAACGCTACTGCTGTTCTACCGGAGAGACTGCTGACAGAGATTCAAAAGTATGTACAGGGAGAGACATTGTATATTCCGAAAACAAAGTCATCCTATAAGAAATGGGGAACATGTACAGGTTCCCGAAAATTAATTGCTGAACGAAATCAACTGATCAAGCAATTGTTTCAAAAAGGAAAAACAATCGCTCAGTTATCAGATGAGCATTTTTTATCCATAGAGAGCATTAAAAAAATCGTTTATTCCCGTTGAATAAAAGAAGCACCGATTTTTACAAATCAGTGCTTCTTTTGTATGTCAAATTCATTTCCTAATTATTTTCAGCATTATCCAACTTTTAGGCTTCACATTCCATGTATCATTTTGCTTTGTTTCTTCATCTGATTTACGTATCGAACATTCCAAAAGATCATAATTCCCATAATACCATATTGCACGATTTGTGAGGCAATCAGAAAAGCTGGAATGGATATCGTGTAAACAAGAATAACTTGTATGATCGTTATCAAAATCATCCCAGATCCCCAAACAAAGGACATCAATCGAAATGATTTTCGAAAACCTTCGTTTTCTTCCCAACGTTTTGCAATCATATCTTTGTTTGGACTAAAACGCATTGCAAAATGGTAAATAATCGGCTTGGAAGAAATCAACGAAACTAAAAAGACACCTCCTAAGATGGCAGTAATATAAGACTCACGTAACAAGATAAATCGTTCATCACCACCGATTACAGCTGCAATGATTCCGAGTACCAATCCCAAAAAAATAAAGCCTGAAAACGCATCTACCTTTTTAATTGTTATCAGGCTATATACGGAGTCTAGCAATGGAACACAAGCTGCAATGATTAGTGCAGACACACTTGACATATGCGGTTCTAATAGCGTGTAAATGAGATACGGTAAAAAGATATTCACTAAGATCGTAATAAAAATTCCAACTTTTCCTTGTTTCACAAAAAAATCCTCCATATATAATATTATTTTTATTTAGTATAAAATGCATGAAAGGAAAAAGGAACAGAAAAAACAGTTCTGTGAACATTTCTTTTGTATGTCAAATTTAATTCCTAATTGTTCTCTGCATTTTTTATCACTTCCTCAAAAGGTACTCTTAAAAAGAAGATAAAAATGACTGGGGTAGAAAAATGAAGAAAATAGAAAAAGGCATATTGGCGGTTCCAGGATCTACACTCTACTATGAGAAACGAGGATCAGGACCGCTGCTCCTTCTTATCCATGGCGGAAATGGAGATGCAGATTCTTTTCCGATTGCAGATGATCTTTCCGACCGATATACAGTTGTCACTTATGATCGCAGAGGACATCGCCGAAGTAAGCTTGCTGATGAAAATGAAGTTTACCAAATCAGAACACATAGCGAAGACGCAAGTCTTTTATTGGCTTATCTAACAGACGAACCTGCATACGTATTGGGATGCAGCTCTGGAGCGGCGATCGCCTTAGATTTAGCTGCTCACCATGCCGATCAAATGAAAGTTCTTATTGCATTTGAGCCACCATTACCAACACTGCTATCTGGATCGGAACGGATACAAGCAGCAAAAACCTTATATGATTTAAACAAAGATTTTCAAACAGATGGCATTTCAGCGATGGCAGAGTTTGCGGATAAAATGGGTATAAAAGCTGTCCATAAGCCTGAACGACCTATAAATATCACAGAACAAAAATTAAAAGATATTCATTATTTTATCTCGCATGAAGTCCCTGCCTTGAAAGATTTTGTGTTAGATATTTCCAAACTGAAATCTGCATTGACTCACTCCTCCATGAAAATCATCGCTGCTGCTGGGGAGGAATCCAAAGGTTATTTCCCATATCGATATACAGAAGCATTAGCAGAACAGCTCGAATTGCGGATAACGGAGTTTCCTGGTAATCATGTGGGATTGGTAGTATACCCTCAGGAATTTGCAGAGAAATTAGATCTAATCATTCGTAATAGTTGAGATTTGGCAGATAAAGCCCTCCTAAGAAGGAGGGTCCTTAAATAGCAATGTAATTAAGCTGCTGTGTTATTTATTGCAGGTTTCAATTTCCCACAGCAAAAATATCATAGCTCTTACCATGTATATAAGTTGCATTACCCATATCCACTACCTGAGCATCGAGTAACACGATTTCGATTTGTTCTCCGTTTTCCCCCGTGATAAGCAGCTTACTTACTTTTCTGGCAGCGAGTGAAGGTTTTTTATAAGGTTTTTCATCCAACAAATAATCCATCCGAAGTTCATTTTCCCCGATGGACGTCAGAAATCGATTATAAAATCGCCACTCTGGCATCGATCTTAAAGATTCATCAAACGCTTTCACCTTTTCCTGACAACCTTCTATTTGTAATTGTAAAGCCATTTTTCTTCATCCTTTTTCGATAGAATTACAGATTTGATCCAATCGCCTAATTTCCATACGAATCAGTGCATGCAGCCATTGTTCGTTGTCATGTCTTCCACCCGGAAACAAAAACTTTGCAATATATCCTTTTCCGGCTTGATACAGCTCATCAACCACTTGTAACTTATGGTGATGCATCTGATCAGCGGAGTACTGGTATTTATCTGCTATCTCTTGCAGGGAGTTTGTTACTTCCAGCGGAATAGTTCTATTTTCGATGAGCCAATCAAGAGTCAATTTGTTGTATGAAGTGGGCGTTCATCAGTCATTTGTTTGGATACCTGCCTTTTTATGGTTTTCATAATAATGAACAAAAGAGACTAAATATACAGTAAACGAGATAGAGAGATCTCCTATTTGCGAGAAAGTTTCCTGCTTACCCTCTCTGATTTGCTTGACTAAATTATATCCAAATGCATAAATTTCCATCAATAACCAATTTTTCAACCAATTTAATCACTAGGATTGAATATTGGTGGGCATGGAAACAAAAAACGATTCAAAAAACCTTATATCTAAAATCCTTTTCAATATTTTTCATCTATCTAATGAAAAATGAATATTTGCTATTCGGCTACAAACCTATCATAATATTGGATAAATTTATGAAATAAGATCAGGACGTGGGAAACGAATGAACTTTCAAAACGATTTACCTCTTCTTGCATACATGGCTAGAAAAATCAGATTGGATCAAGGGCTGACGTTGGAGAATTTAAAGGATGAAAATATTTCCGTTGGTACGATCTCGAATATTGAAAATATGGAGGGAAATCCTTCGGAGAGTAAGGTCTATTATTTGTTTGAAAAGCTTGGATACGATCGGGAGGGAGTGGAGGAGTTAAAACGGAGGGAATTGTTAGAGATAGAGACATTACGGCGGAAGTTGGAATGTGTGGAGAGTATGTTAGATCAGGATTTGCCCCAAGCAAAGGAGCTTCTCAGTAGGTATCGAGTTAAGGAGTACCATGCTTTATTTCCCTATTCTCATTACTTACAGGCATTATATTCCTTTATGCGTCAAGATATAGAAAGAGCCCAAAAACTTTGGAACAGGACATTGGATCTATGTAATAAACAGATACTATCAGTCAAGCAACATCTGGTAGCAAAATGTTATAACGATTTAAGCGCATGTTGCTATCAGCAAAATGAATTGCATAAAGCGATTTATTATGTAGAAAAAGGATTAAAACAGTTTCAAGAGGAAGAACAACATGAAATCAAGTACGCTTTAATCTGTAATTATATTTTTTACTTGAACCAATCCGGACGTATTAAAGAAGCATATGAACGAATAAAACAAATCTGGTCTTCCATTCATCATATCCAAAGCATGCGCGTAAAACTACATCTGTATAAATCTCACTGCATTCTATTGAAGAAAAGTAATAAACTGGATGAAGCAGAACAATGTTGTAAGGATAGCATTGAAATTACGCAACGAAATTTATCACAAAAGAGTCTATTGCTCGACTTTTTAAACATTCTAGGAAGTATCTATTTAAAAAAGCAAAACTATGAACTAGCATTAGAACATTTTGATCTTGTTTTAGTTTTAGATGCAGAACGAAAATCTCCACGACGAAATGCAGATTCCTATACCTATTTAACGAGTTTGTACACTACTCAAAATAAATGGACTAAAGCACAGGAGTGTATGGAACAGGCTCTTTTAATTGGTAGGGAGATTCAAGATGATGTTCGATTGGCAAAGATCTTAATTGTTTCGGGGATATGTATGAAAAAACAAGAACTCTACGAAAAGGCGATTTCCTATTTTAAAGAAGCAATTGCACTTTGTGACAAGCATCGATATCTAAAACAGAAGTGTACTGCTGTGTATGAATTGACTGGGTGTTTTGATAAAATCGATAATAGAAGTGAATTTTCTCAATGGGCAGAGGAGTTTTACTTTCTGCAAAGGAAATTGGGATGGAAGCAAGAGGAGGATTTTTATGACATACATTAATCATTACAAAAATTTTATGGGTGATGATGATGAAACTGTAAGATAATAAAATGGATTTAAAAGACACCACTTCTTCACGGAATGGTGTCTTTTAAATCTAGAGAAACTTTTAGAGATGTTTAGTGTTTTTTAACCGGCATAAAGATATGATTAGAAACAATTTGCAATGGGTTGGTCTGATAATTAGTCAATATAATCGTAGAAAAACATCGACCATCCGTTTCACGGTTAAAAAGTCGAATATTTCGTATTTGACTAAGAAAATGAGCAGTACCATAACTTCCCATCGCATGAATACCGGCTATTAGTATAAAAGTATCTTCTCTTTCTCTATGAAAACGAAGTCTGCCTAAGTATGCTATATCTTTTTGTTCTGGCTGCTCTTTATCCATCGGAGATATTAATTCATTCTGACTTGATAGATCAACAAATTTCCATTGCCCACTCCCATCTTCACGAAATTGATAATAGGGGTCTATTTCAAGAAGTTTTTTTATTGCTGGGGACGTCTTTGGTCCACATATTACAATATCTCCAATAGTAAAATTCATATCAGTATCATTAGGTAGATAGGATAGGCTAGGTATTGCTCCGTGTTCTCGAACAAACTCAGCTAAAGTATTTGCTGCTAAAAAATCTTCAGAGGCGATAACAGGCAGTTCTCTGCCAAGATTACGAGAAGGGAAGAAAATGTTTACTTTTTGAGATCCAAAAAATTTTTCCACACTTTTCTTTCTCCCCATTTTAGAAATCGTACGAATCAACCAACCTCCAATAATAGCTATATTAATCGTTAAAGAAATTACTAATTCAATGTTATCTAAAATTGGCATGTGAAACTCCTTTATGTATTTTGGATCATGAGCATGGATGCATCGTCATGTTTGTGAAACCGCGGGTACTTTTGCCCATTTGGATCAGCATATTCAATCGCTCTGATGCGTTCTATTACCTGTATCGCAGGAGTTTCGGCTAAATAACGAAGCAGATTTTCCCACGAAGAAATTACTTCAAATGTGTCCACTAAACGACTTAGTCCATCTGTCATTAAAGCGATTGTCCAGTTTTTTTGGGAGGGAAGCGGTTTTTCTCCAATCAGCGCATGTTCTGCTGCATCTGGATCAAGGGAGACGATAAAGTAACCATCTTTATGATTTCGCAATTGATTTTGTAATGCGAGTAATGTTTGTTTTTGTTGCTTTATTTCAGGGGACATATAGCCATGTCCTTCTTTTAATAGCGAACTAATGGAGGAGCGAATAGGAGATCCGATTTGTTGTAAACGCCGATCACAGATATGGTCTAACGTAGAGTTGGTGTAAATACATAAAGAACTGTCACCCAGAACAAAATATTCTAATTTTTGTTCGGATAATCGAATCATAGCAAGCGTACTACCTGCTATTCTTGGATGGATGGATGGATGGATGGATGGATGGATGGATGGGATTCTATTATCAATTGAGAAATATTCTCAATTGATGTTCGGACAATTTGCTTTAAGGGGGTATTGGGAGAAGCGTTTTGTAATGTTTCCATAAGGATTTGGTTGAATAATTGTACATACATCTTTGTATTTATTTGTGAAGTGCTTGATTTTGGCATAGATGCGCCATCTAAAACCCAAAAAACATTATCATACATCCCTATTAGGTCTTCATTGTATAACTTTTCGGGGTTTTTGTTCGATAAGGTTGAGATCAAATAATTCATTTTATCTACTCCACTGTTTGGTTATCATTCTGTGATTATTATACAATTTAAACAAGTTTGTGAAAAGTGAATTGAATGTCTTATGACATAAGTTGTCCACTTTTGAAAAATCACTTTCATATAAAAATGGCTTTTACATGTACGACATAGGGATGGTTCTCTTATCTCATTATGAGCAAAATGATTTCAACCATAAGAAAAGCCCACATAAAAAGAAACAGATTTTTATTATTTCATCTGTCTCCTTTTTTGGGAGCATATCAATTTTTGGAGTGTAAAAAATCTATCTTACGGTGTGAATTACCTAAAAGTTAAAGAGCTGTCCTGTTTGCTTATCATGCGACAAGAGATCGTCCCTTTACAGAAAGGTTGTCCCATATACTAAACCAATATATTCCAAGAGAATTCTTGACAGAAATCTCTGCTTCTAATAAAATTATGTGGACGGTGATCAGGTCGCGTGCGACGTGACCGATCCCCCGTCTATCTAACTTATAATCCTAAGAATACACGGGTAGCCGACCAAAGCAAAGCCGCGTATTCATAGGGGATGGATAAGATCTTATCGACTGGAAACAGCGGTGAGATCTTATTTATTGTCTGGGTAGAACCATTTTCGATTGCTTTCCCGACAATGGTTGTCAGGATCATTGTTCCAACCCAATGTAACACGAATATCCACCATTTACCGGAGTTCGCTTTTTTAAGAGCTTCCTCGGCTTTGATGGCCCGGTTTTCCCACTCGTTTTTTTCTGCTTGCTCCTTTTGGATCTCGGCTTTTGTAGCAGCGAGTTCCTGTAAGGTCGAATGAAGATGATCCTCGGCTTTCAGTGCCCGATTTTCCCATTCATTCCTATCAGCGAGCAGTGAGTCGATTTTGGCGTCTTTCGCCTCGATCGTTTTTACCAGGTGTGTTATTCCCTCTACTTCTTGACGTGACTGTTGGTTAACAACAACTTTCGTTTGTTTTTCCATACCTAATTTCCCCCTTTTATTAAGGGAGATCAGTCACGTCGCACACGGCCAGATGCTAAGCATTGGCTACCGTCCACAGTGTCTGCCCCAGGCAGACGAAAAGCTAAGGTAAAACTGTGCAGGGATGGCGAAAGCCCTCTACCTGCGCTGCTATCGCTGGTTCCTGCCAAAGGCAGCTGTTTTCACGATAACGTGATCGAGTAAACATGCAGCTCCACTCAGCCGAGAACATTATGTTCGATCAGGCGAGGAGCACATATTTCTATCAGATCAAAACAGACATACTTTTATCTAATCATAATGTGATTATATTTTCAATATTAGCTAAAATGGGAATCCGTTGCGTTAAAAACAGATGGTCTTCCACACCTCAAGGATTTCTTGATCATCACTTTTCTGAGTAGCCGTTTTATTTGGTATAAACATTCGTGTAAACAAAAGAACAAATGGAGAATTTAAATTTTACATCATGGAAGATTTGTTTGACGAAGGATATGAAGGATTAACGAAAGATAAAACGATGGATGAAGTGGCATTAACCAAAAAAGAAGAAGAATAACAAAAAGAGGACATGTTGATGCTGTCCTCTTTTTGTTGTAATGCGACAGGAGAACCGTCCCCTTGTCGCATATGTCTATTTACATACCATTATTCTCGCTCGGCGACTGCCCCAATGGACAGCCGCCTTGATCTCAGTTGGTGATCATTCCTTTGATCAATTCCCTGAGCTTGAACCATGCCTCTCGCTCAGGAAAGCCATGGGTTCCATTGATTGTGACCATGGAGACATCATTCCCGAACTTGCTTTGCTGGGTTTGGAGGCTGTGTGAGTTGAAGACACCGTCATTTGCCGACTGGATGAAGATCAGGTCTTGGACAGCCCATTGCAGCTCCAGTAATAATCGCCACTTTTCCACTTAGACGACTCATATAGAAACATCCTTTCCTGATGAAATTATTTATCTTTGAACTTTGAGAAAAAAGATTTAGAGAGTTAAGCCTCCATCGACCACAACAGTGGAACCAGTCATATAACTCGCTTTTTCTGAAGCTAAATAAGCAACCATTTCTGCAAGTTCTTCAGGCGCAGCATAGCGACCCAATCTCATATTTGGTATTTCTTCAGGGATATAGCCGCCTTTTTCAAATTGCTTCGTAACACTAGCTGTTAATGCCGTTTGCACCCCTCCTGGACAGAGTGCATTAATGCGAATTCCTTTTTTGGCATATTCTAATGCAGCCCCCTTTGTTAGGCCTACCACGGCATGTTTGCTTGCTGAGTATACTGCAACGCTATGTTCTGCGCGGATTCCTGCTGTAGAAGCAGTGTTTATAATAGAGCCATACCCTTGCTTGTCCATCACTTTTAATACATATTTCAATCCAAGGAATATCCCTTTCACATTGACAGACATGATGCGGTCAAATTCTGCTTCTTCGATCGATGTGAAAGGAGCAAACTTCTGGATAATGCCTGCATTGTTGAAAAATACATCGATGCGTCCATATGTTTTAACAGCCTTATTCACATAGTTTTGCACATCTTCACTCTTCGACACATCTGCTTGAATGAAGATCCCTTCTCCACCTTGTTCCTTCACAAGTTTTAACGTTTCTTCTCCTGTTTTTTGATTGAAATCAACTAAAACGACTTTTGCGCCGATCGATGCTAATTTAATGCTACTGGCTCGTCCAATTCCACTTCCTGCTCCGGTGATAACAGCAACTTTGTTTGCTAGTTCCATGATTTATTCCTCCCGTATTAGCGTATTGTCTTGTTGATACAAATAAGGATTCGTTTTTCCAGTATCAACTAGTGCTATCTATCTATGAAATTTTTAGGATGAATCATATTTATATGCAGCGATGCAGTCATACCCAAAATATCGCGATATCGAAAATACATTAACAAATAGTTGTTTTATCAACATCGTGTTGATAATATCGATTATAACAGTCCTCTATGAAAGAGCAATCAACATGGTTTACTGGTCAGTTGTTTAATCGACAGCTCGTGAAGTTGTGTTGTGAAAGAGAAGAAAGTAATACAAGGAGATGAAAAATGTCGAGAAAATTAGATCCAAGAGTTGTAAGAACACGTCAAATGTTAAGAGACGCACTTGTTGAATTAATTCACGAGCAGGGATATGAGAAGATTACCGTTCAAGATATTACAAGTCGTGCCACTTTAAATCGCGCCACTTTCTACCTGCATTATCGTGACAAACTTGATCTTCTGTATCAGAGTTCAAAAGAAATCGTAAAAGACCTAACCGAGTGTATTGATTTATCTTTTGAGGAAGACAAGGAATTTGATTTTTTAAGCGATAAACCCCATATCGTCTTTATCCGGCTCTTCGAACAAGTCTCGCAAAATAGTAACTTATATAAAGTTTTTTTGACTGAAAAAAACATGCCCCATTTTACTTCCCGGATAAAGGATGTTCTCGTAGATTTTATTTTAAAAGGAATAAATCATGTACAGCCGGATGATCAGCTGCTTACTGTACCGCGGGAAATCGCTGTGAGGTATTTTGCCGCAGCATTTCTGGAGGTTATTGTTTGGTGGTTGGAAAAGGACATGCCTTATGCGCCCAAATATATGGCAGGATTATTAATGCGTATTGCAATAAAGGGACCATATGTGAATAATCCTTTTTAGAACAGTAGTTCAAGTCGGTGGAGAAAAGGGGAATGTTGGAGATACTATTGCTTTCTTTGGGACGAAAAGATAACCCTTTTGGTAACTTTTAAAAGAAATAACCAGAAGGGTTAAATTGCTGATTGTGGCTTTCTTTGTGTTCAGAAAATCTTGATTCCCTGAAGATTGGTGTGATTTAATGAAGATACTCACACACGTGGGATTGAATGAAGGAGCGGTCGTGAACAAGTTCTCAGAAACCGAAATGCGGACGATCTTCCGGAACGCAAGGAACGCCGTGCAGAACCCCATCCAGAAGAATGTCGCTGGGTTCTTCCCTGGTGGGAAGTTCTACAGCGTTGACGAGCTGAGCACGCCCGTCGATCGTTGGAACTTTCCGCGGCGAGACCAGTCGAAGACTGTGGTCTCCGTGCAGGTGACCTCGAACGGACGGATGGGGATCGCAGGATTCCCTGCGCCGATCATCACTACGAATCTGGAGGAGAAGTACGAAGAAGAGGGGATCCACTACTACGCGGATCTCGCTGACATGGGGGTCCGATCGACCGCCGTGGCGTACAGTCTGATGGACTTCAGGGGGGAGGGGAATGTTCCCGCAATGTTCCTCCTCTTCCACCGAGTGTCCAAGACCATGTTCTACGTGGTCGGGTACTGGAGGTTCGGGTCTGTTTACGAACCCTTCCTCACGTACTGAGCCTATCCCTGCAAAGGGATGGTGAGCTCTCCCGCGTGTGGCAACCCCGTGCAGGGATTTCTGGCTAATACAGCAGACTTCTCGGTACGGGGCCCACTTTTTCACCCTCCCCTTATTTTCTTCGCATCTACTTATGGGTCAAAATTTTCCATGGATCGCTTCCAAATACCCATATCTTTTGCATTCATTGTTATTTTGTTTCTGTTCCTAATCTACCTCTTTTACAAACAGCAGAAAACCAAGTTAAACTAGAACTTTCTTTCTTTAAAAAGATCGCAATGAGCAACTCACCTTTTTCCCAATCAGTGAAGAAGGTATTTTGTGCAGCTTAAATGTATGTGGATATTTTTGTCAGCGGATTTGTTCAAAAATCTCTTAAAGTCAATCAAACATAATAGCATTGATTGCTCTATATCCAACATTGGTATCGTTAATAGTAAAACTTACGGTCCCTATACTGGAACAACACATACATGCAGGGTATAGGTGATGGGAGAGCCTGTAGCTGTATCTGTAAAAGTTAGATTTGGAACAAATGTTTCAATATTAGGATTGTTTCTTACTCTTCCTTTTCTTTCCATTAATTGCAGTTGTGTTTCATTTGGTGCAGGTAATAAAGCATTGTTTTTTCTCAGTTCATACCGAATGACGTATTGGAACAAATCATTATTCGCTCCTGATCCTTGGGATACAGTTACTTGTACTTTGGCCATCGTATCTACTTTTATTTGTGTGCCCGCCGATGCTGCTGGGACAGATAAGGAAGTATAAGAGGAGTGGACTGAAATCTTGTCGTTTTTTCGATTGGGATCAGATGGATACGTATTTGGGATTGTACATCATATAAAAAAATAGCGATCGTTTTCTGTAATTCAACAGTAATAGTCGCCTGCTTTTTTTAAAAATTTGGTAACTAATTTTTAAGGGACTGTAAAACGGGGAAGAATCATGCTTAATTATTGAGTTCTTTCCCTCTTACACTTGAGATGTTCAGCATCTTTGCAGGAATGATGCGAGTGAAGATCCAAAACAATAATACTTGTCCCATGATCAGTATGAACAATTCCATAGAATGGGAGACAAAGTAGTCTAAAAAGGCATATACCAACCCTAATAAGAGATGAAAGATAAGCGAGATCCAATGTGATGCTCTTATTTTTTTTATTTGGAAGTCTATTATCCATGAAAGAGGAGCAATGAGAGTAAGGAGCAAGGGTAAAGTCATAGGCAGTTCGCTTATACCGTTCATAAAATTAAATTCAAAGTAAGGATATTGGAAAAAGTAGTAAATTACAGTAGCTATGGAGACAGCTGCAGAGATCCAAAGTTTATGAATATAAAAATCTTTTGCCTCTTTTGATACTAAAAAGGAAGGAATAAATCGATCTATTATCCAGGAGAGAGTAACCCCAACTAAAACTAGTACAGTACGAGTATTAAATAGCGTGATGGAAAGGACAAAAGCATAATTTAAACTGATTGCGAGAATGATTCCTAAGGCAAAATGTATAAAAAATGATACTGTATTTTGATACTTTTCTTTGACTAAACGATCAATTCCTACAGATAATAGTGACCAAATGAGGATAATCGGGAGGGCAATGATACACCATATTTCCAATCCTAGATGATTTTCATTATCATACTCCCCTTGGTAGGTGCTAATGCTAATGACAGAGGTAATAACAATGTAAAGGATATAAAGGAATGATGTACTTATCAATTTACGGAATAACATAAAAATCCCCCTATTCTTTCTTTGGACTGATTCTTTCTTTAAATCGCTCATAGATGAATTCCTTATCAAAAGAGCTGTCCCATCGGCGGTTTTCGTGATCCAAAATGCGGTAATGATTGGTTATCACATTTTTCTGTAAAACAAATCCATTCTGCTTTTCTTTTTCCATCCACCAGACTTTCCCGCCTAATGTTTTTGGTCTTTGTCGCTCAAAGTGAGTGTGAGCAATTGTTTGAAGAACTTCCAGCGGGTTACCGCCTAATACATTTTGCAAAATGGTGCTGTTTTGGAATAGAGCACATAAGGAAACAATCTGTATCCATGTTGCCTTTTGACGGCCTTTTTCTATTTGTACCAATGTTTTTTTAGAAATTCCTAGTATCGCAGCCATTTCTTCTTGGTGGTAGTCAAATTCAGTTCTTACTAATTTAAATTGTTCTGATAATACTTGTATAATTTTCTCTTTATCCACAAGATCACCCTATACCCTTCAAGTGTAATTTTACACTATTCGATTGTTTTGTCAATTTCATTTATAAAAAAATTGAGCAATTTACGATAAATGTTTTTTTCAAAGACTTATTTCATTTGTATGTATTTCATCATAGCAGCAATTGCTTCATACTGTTTGGTCAATTGATCATTCAGTTTTTGGATCGCACGTTGAAAGGATGTTTTGACGCTCTCCAAGTTTCTTGTATCCAGATCATCAAGCAGCTGTTTCATGCTTTCGATGAAATAAACCGTTTTTCTTAAACTGCTGATCACTATAATTTTTCTTAATTCACGGGATGTAAATATCCGATATCCATTTTGAGTATTTCGTTCCGATCGAATCAATCCTTCTTTTTCCCAATGCCGGATGGCGGAAGGATTGACACCGCATATTTTTGCGACTTCCCCGATAGTCATCGCATCGGTTATTTTATAATTTTTGTATTTAGCGAAATCGGTTTGTTGGATCATGTTCAAGATGGATTCTACTCGCTGTTTTTCCATGTGTATATCGTGTAATTGTTGATTGATTAACCATAGACCGTTTTCGATCTGCCCTTGTTTTATCTTTTTCATCACTTCATAGGCAATAGGAATATCATATCCTTTCAGCAGTGCTCGAAGGCTGACAAAGGCTTGCAGATGTGTTGGTGTATAGTATCTTCGGTTGCTGGCTGTTCTTGGCACATCAGGGACTAAGTCCAGCTCTTCATACCTTCGTAAGGTTGTCGTACTGACATTTAATTGTTCAGCAACTTGTTTAGGTGTATAGATGATATCCATCGGATTCTCCATTATTTAAAGTATAAGATTAAAGTCCAGTAACAACATTAAATGAAAGAAATTCAGCAAAATCAAGCAGTTTTTGTCTTTGAACCGAAAGATTGCATAAATGTAGTACGATTTTGATGGAGTGATTTGATAAATGAATAAGAGGATGGGGGTAGGTCAGGTAGTGAATAAAAAGGATAAACCAAAAAGGAGTGGATCAATTTGAATTCAAAGCAAGAAGCTGTAAAGGCACCCAGTTTGATCGGCAATCGATTCGTTCAGACAATACTATTATCAAATATACTTTTGCAGATTGGAATATGGGTGAGGAATTTCGCTATATTGCTGTATGTTGCGGATAAGACCCACAATGATCCATATGCTGTATCGTTAATTAGTGTGGCTGAGTTTTCGCCGATTTTCGTATTTTCCTTTATTGGCGGCACATTTGCAGACCGTTGGATGCCAAGAAAGACCATGATCTGGTGCGATTTGCTTTCCGCTGTCTCTGTATTTCTGGTTTTGTCTGCCATACACTTTGGTACATGGCAGTTGGTATACTTTGTTACATTTATCTCGGCCATTTTGTCCCAATTTTCACAACCATCAGGAATGCGTCTCATAAAGGAACATGTTCCTGAGCATCAGTTACAGCAAATGATGGCGTTATTTCAGTCGCTAATGGCTACTTTTTCGATTCTTGGTCCCATGTTGGGAACGTTTTGTTACAGCAACTTCGGATTGGAAATATCCATTATGGTAATGGGAATTGTATTTTTGTTTTCGGCTCTTGTCCTTATACGACTGCCGAAAGATAAGATCAAAGCCGCTTCAAAAATGGAAAAGAATCAGTTCCGAAGAGAATTTATGGAAGGTTTTCGTTATGTCTGGAAGAGCCCTTTGCTTAGAACCCTTGGAGTTACGTTTGCTTTGGCGGGTTTGGCTGTCGGCATGATTCAAGCGCTCAATTTGTTCATTGTCACAGAGAGATTAGGCCAGTCGAAAGATTTTTTGCAGTATATGTTGATGGTAAGCGGGGGAGCCATGCTGATAGGAGGCGGGGTCATTGCAGTTATCGCAAAGCGTATTCAGCCGCAATATTTGCTGGCATTTGGAATGGCGACTAGTGCACTTTGTACGGTTATCATTGGATATTCAACAAGTGTGCCATTAACACTGACGATACAATTTATAAATGGGTTGATAATGCCATGTATTCATATTGGAATTAGTACCATGATCTTAAAATGGTCTCATGCCTCCATTGTTGGTCGAGTGAACGGATTGCTCAATCCGATGTTTATAGGGATGATGGTGTTATCCATGTCATTTGCAGGCGCTTTGAAAAGCACTTACTCACTCGTATCCATTTATACAGGTGCTGGTATGCTTCTTTTGATCGGTGCATTGGTGATGATTCCGATTATGAAATACAAATCTTCTGATTCATTAGAAACAAATTCAAGTAGTGTCTGAAGAGTAAAAAGCGGCGATCCTCTCCTGTAATTCGGACAACGATCGCCAAATTCTTAATTTTTATACTCTTTCCAAGCTCGAATCGTGAGTGGCAAAGAGACAATAGGGAATAGAAAAGTCCATCCAACAATTAATATTGCGGTGACAAGATGTGCGTTTAATAAAAACAAGAGGCCATAGCCAGCTGCGAAAAGGAGAGTTATTGCTAAAAAGTGAATTACTATTTTTAATTTGGGATTCTGCGGTCCGTGTTTATTAATGGTATTGATCAATTTTTGGTTCATTTTTTGCTCACATCATTTCTATATAGGTGATATAAGATGGTAGTTTATACCATTTCTATTTCTCTAATAGCCTTTATTGGATTATCCTTATTTGAACCATCAGCAAAGTATAGAAGGGCAGGTCCGCCTTCTTTTATCGGTTTTCCATCAATGGCAAAACAGAGGTAACTCGATAGTAGAGTTGCCAACGGAACATGAATCTTTTCCCCGTCATGGAGGTGACAGACAGCATGCGTAGTATCCTCAGCGGGTTCTGTATAGTGGATGAAAGGTTCTATTTCGATAGCTAAACCATTGGTTTCCGAGATGCGGTCAGCGAGTTCAAAACGACGATCATCAAAGATCCATATGGTGGGATCGAGTGTGATTTTAAATTTTACATTTCCAGTCACTTGAATGATGTCATGCATTAGCTTTTATCCTCTTCTCTATAGTCTTTTGCAAAAATGATCTTGTTCGTGATAAACTAATTGTAGCATAGGTGCATTAGGATATTTATAATTAACATAGAAATTCAAGAAGAACCGTGTACCTACGGTAGATAGGGGGTTTCATTCTTGACCGCTCCAATAGAGATTGACAGCAGGCAGAAGGCATTGATCCTTTTACGAGAAGATGCAAAAAAGATAGAGCAGTTGATCGCAGTCCAACTCGCCAACTTAACTCTACCTAAATGTCCTTTATACGAAGAAGTTCTAGATACGCAAATGTTTGGATTGTCTCGGGAGATCGATTTTGCGGTTCGAGTTGGTCTGATCCATCGAGAAGATGGGCAGCAAATATTACATGAACTAGAACAAAAATTAGCAGATTTATATACGATTCTTTTAGAAGGTTAGCATATCCCCGCCATTTGTAGGGGATATTTTTGTATCCGTTTCTTCCATGGCTTGTTCCAGTTTTCTTTCTGCTAAGATCAGTTCCCGAGTCAGTAGTCGGATTTTGCTGCTGATTTGCAGTTGTTCTCTTCGATCTTGTCTTGCTTTGGACTCATCTCCTCTCCTCGTGGCAAGTTGGAAATCATCTTGCTTTTCATTCATGATTTTTTCTAATCGGGAAATCTCGATTTTTATATTTTCCACTTCTCTTTCAAAACGCCAAACGGACATTTTCCATTCCTCCCATCTCCTCTTACTTCGTCTTTTTCTGTTATTTTCCTATGAGAGCAAAAAAAGCCCACCTAGTGGTGGACTAAACAACAAAGAATACCGTGCCTAAAATAACATAGACGATTAGGAGCAAGGTTCCTTCATACCAGTTCGTGGAACCATCTCTGGATATAGAGGATGCGATAATGGCAGATACACCAATGGCAGTTAATTCATATGCCGTAAAAATTAAGTTCATTTGTTTATGGAACAAAAGACTGACAAATACAAGAACTGGAGATACAAACAAGGCAATCTGCAAACTGCTGCCAATCGCGATCTCTACAGCCGCACCAATACGATTTTTCATCGCTAAGAAGACAGCAGCACTATGTTCTGCTGCATTACCGATAATGGCAATTAAGAAAGCACCGACAAATAATTCTGACCAACCTAATGCTTTTGCTACATGCTCAACCGTATGTACTAACCATTCACTCTGTATGGCGACAAACACAGTGGAAACGACGAGAAGTAAGATAGACATTCCCATGGAATAATCAGGTTCTTCATGTTCATCGTTTGGCGCTCCATCAATGTTGTCGCCAAGTTCCTTTTTATGTGTAACAAGGGAGAAGTAGAGCCATAATAAATAACCGATAATAAGTACAAAAGCGATAATAAGGCTCACATTATTGATCTTTACAGCAGGCATATTTTTTAGAAACACAGCAGGAACTACTAAAGCGATAACTGCTAGCATCATCAAGGAGGCATTGTGGCCGGCTAAAAGTGGGTTGAAATTTTGAATTTTAAATTTTAATCCGCCGACAAAAACGCTCAACCCCAACACCAGTAGTAAGTTTCCGATAATAGAACCGGTGATACTGGCTTTCACCATGTCGAACAGTCCTTCTTTTACAAGAAAGATGGCGATGATTAATTCTGCTGCATTTCCAAAGGTGGCGTTCAATAATCCGCCTAACCTCTCACCAGCATAATGTGCTACATTTTCAGTAGCCTTTCCTAGCAAGCCTGCCCAAAATAATAAAGATAGGCAAGCGAGGGCGAACTGGAGGGATTGATTGCCGCCGAGAAATTTTGCTGCTGCGCTAGCAATAGTAGAAAGAATGAGTACAGGATAAAACCATTTTTGATTCATAGCATTAACTCCTTTGTGTTAGCATCTGCTAATTGGTAATGGACATACAAAAAACACGAAATTTGTCAATATGTTTCCTTCAAAAGTCGAATGATTATCACCGGAAAAAAGCAGGAAAACAATAAATTTCAGAGAATATTCCCAACATGCTTAAATATGGAAGGAGGGGCTGCAAGTGGATTATCGGAAGGATACAGCTATTTTCATCGATTTAGAAAATGTTTATTACGGGCTAAAGAAGTACCATATGGACCCCGACCATCCCGATGACTCCCATAATTTGTTTGTGCGATTAACTGAGTATTATGGCAAAGATTCGATTCGTATGATGGAAGCATATGCCGATTTTGAACAAGTCGACTTGTCCATGATGAGTTTACAAAAAAAACGAGTCCATGTAAATCAAGTATACAGCAATGGGCGAGAAGGTAAAGAGCGTAAAAATGCTGCTGATATTCAACTCTGTTTAGATACCATGGAGGTCTTGTATCAGATACCAGAAATTCATACGTATGTTATTGTAAGTGCAGATCAAGATATGATTCCTCTTTTAGATCGCTTATGGTCAAAAGGAAAAAGGGTAGAGTTATTCTGCCTATGGGATGAAAGTTTATCCAAGTCAGCTCAACTGCATGAGTTTTGCGATCAAGCACATAATTTGCTTGAATTTCTAAATGTCGAAAAATTAAGTACTCTCTCTCAGGTAGATCGTTTAATTCACAATACAGTTGTTCAAATTTATGAATGGTACCGTGATCCAAACAACATAGGAAAAAGTTATGGGAGTACATGGATTAAAAACGATATATCACGCAAATTCCACCTAGATGAGTTAGAGTCCAATCATTTGTTTAATCGATTGGTCAAGGGTAAATACTTACTTCCTTATGAGATAGAGATACAAGATAAAATATTTTATGGCTATAAAGTTAATTTAACTCATCCACAAGTACAGATGATGGTAAAAATAGCTGGCTACAAAGTGAGCTAAACCGTTTGAAATAGTACCGTAAATTGTATAAAATGTAACTGTAACAATTACTTGCGAATTTTCCGACATAGATTTCCTCGTCCATCATGACAAAGAGGAAGGGGGAGAACATGCTACTTTTAAGCAAGTAGTAGCAAACGATATGGCAGAACAGAATTTGATTCAAATATCTAATGATGTAGTAGCCGTTATTGCAGGTTTAACCGCAAGTAGAGCAAATGGTATCGCTAGTATGTCTGGAGGTATCACAGAAGGCTGGGCCAAACGTGTTGGCGGGAAGAACATGAGAAAAGGCGTCTCAGTTGAAGCAGGTGAAGTGGAGACAGCCGTCAGTCTTCGGGTTATTGTGGAATTTGGTGTCCCTATTCATGATGTATGTCGCAAATTACAAAAAGAAGTGAAGCATGCGATTGAGAATATGACAGGACTTTCTGTAGTCGAAGTAAACGTAAAAGTTGAAGGCGTTGAAATAAAAGAAAAAAACAGCCAAAAAAGTGACAACCATTTTGATGAAGAAAGTTTAGAAAATGGTATAGGTTAGATGTTGAAAATGGGAAAGAAAGCTGCCAACTGGGTAGTTTTCTTTTTCCCTTTTGTCCCTACATAGAACCGAAAAGAGGTGAAGGATACCCTTCCACCTCTTCTCTTTTCCGCAGATAAGATAGTATAAATTTTATCTTATCTGCATAAGTGCAACTAAGCTTCTGTCTGCGCCTATAGGCTTGCCAATCAGCAAGTTTTCTTTATTTATGCTGATAAATTTTTTTCCAATTCGTTAATTTTTTCGTGAACTTCTGCTTGGAGTTTTTCTGGTACAAGGACATCATTATCTAATCCATGTGGAAAGAAATGACGGGCAAAAACAGGGGTATCTGTTTCCACGACAGCTTTTGGATTTTCCAATTGCTTGTCATTTACGACACGACATGGGAGCCGCAGGTAATAATCGACTCCATCCACCGTATATTTGTAATCATATGTAACTTTTCTGTAATCCCAAGCCCACCGAGTGAAGCCAAGCGCCTTCATCAGTTGCTCTATTTCTTTAAATTCTTTTTTAAATCCTTTTGTTTTTGCTTCAGGAAAAAGCATATATTAGTACCCCCTAAAGTGTATGTTGAACTCTACTTAAATCATGATAGTATGTTACCCCATCTGAAAGCAAGGTAACAAGTGGAGGAAATACAAAGGAGGTGAAAACAATTACCATTGAATGTGCAAGGACAACAAATCGAAAAAAATTCAAAGAAAGGCAGGTGTACACTGCTACAACTAGATATATGTCTGAAAGTTATGCTGAAAATAGGTGAGATGGAGGTATGATTTCTTAACACTCGTGCAGGATATTTTTCTTTTTCCCTTTTTTATCTTCTGACGAGTGATTAGGAAACATCGAACAATTTTCACATGGACATGTGTCTATGTGTAAACGTAGCAGTAAATATATGAAACAGAGGATCGAGGAATTGTTTCCACAAGTAGTAGCATGGAGAAGAACATTTCATCAATATCCAGAGGTTTCATTTCAAGAAAGAGAAACTTCCAAGCGTGTGGCAGCACACTTGGAAAGCTTAGGATTAGAAGTGCTGACTGGTGTTGGAGGAGGCGGTGTCACAGGTCTGCTTCGAGGCCGTCATCCCGGTCCAACGATAGCCCTGCGTGCTGATATGGATGCCTTGCCCATTCAAGACGAGAAAGATTGTGCTTATCGTTCTCGTGTACCAGGAGTGATGCATGCATGTGGACATGATGGACATATGGCAATGTTAATGGGCGCAGCATCTATTCTTACGACAATGAAAGAGCAATTATACGGAAATATCTTATTTATTTTTCAACATGCCGAAGAAATGCTGCCAGGCGGTGCTAAATCCATGATTGAGGCGGGTGTATTAGAGGGAGTAGATGCCATTTATGCGGTACATCTCTGGTCCCCGCTTCCCACTGGATATATGAGTTTTCGTGCAGGTCCTATGCTTGCATCGAGCGATGTATTCACTGTCAACATCATTGGTAAAGGTGGTCATGGAGGGCTGCCCCACACGACAACCGACGCGATCGCTGTTGCCTCCCATGCCATTGTCAACATCCAATCCATCATCAGCCGGCAAATCGATCCTGTTCGTTCAGCTGTTATCTCCATAGGCAGTATCCATGGTGGCGATGCATCCAATGTTATTTCCGATTCTTGTGAATGGAAAGGAACAGTACGCGCTTTTGCCCCAGATATTCGTGAATTTTTGCTTCGACGGATCAAAGAAGTGGTGCATGATACTTGCCATATGTATGGAGCTGCTTACGAAATTGAAATTCGCAAAGGATATCCTCCGCTTGTCACCAATCATATGGAAACGGCACGTTTGCGCAAAGTTGCGGAAGAGATCGTAGGAAAAGACAAAGTCGAAGAGATGGATCCGTTGATGGGTGGAGAAGATTTTGCTTATTATTTAAATGAAATCCCTGGAACTTTTTGCTTTATTGGTGCGGGCAACGAATTAAGAGGAATTACAGCACCCCATCATCATCCGAGATTTGATGTGGATGAAGAAGCGATGAAAACGGGGATGGAGTTACTAGTCAAAGGGGCGATTCAGTACTTACAGGAAGCCTCTCTTGAAACCAATAGACCTACTTTACTTGCCTCCTATATGTAAAATGAATGCCCCTTATGGAATGAGGTTATGCTAACCATAAAAGGGGGTATGGATAGATGCATAAGCTAAGAGATATTATGTCAACAGATATCGCTCATCTTTCTCCAGATGACAATCTGTTCGAAGCGGCAACCATGATGAGAGATGAAAATGTCGGGATGATTCCTGTTTGTGAAAATGGGCAATTAAAAGGGATCATCACAGACCGCGATATCGTCACTCGCGGAATTGCAGAAAAAAAACCGAACTCCTCTACATTACATGATATCATGTCATCTCAATTGGTATATGGTACACCGGAAATGTCAGTTGATGAAGCCGCACAGAAGATGGCAGAAGCACAAATTAGACGTCTGCCTATTGTCGATCAAAATCAGTTGATTGGTGTTGTATCTTTAGGAGATTTGGCGGTTCGCTCACCTTATCAAAACGAGGCAAGTGATGCTTTAAGCGAAATATCTGAAACACATAATCCTCATACTTCAAATGATTTATAAAAATTAAAAAAACTGTTAGCATTTTAGTGCTTACAGTTTTTTTGACATCTTAATAAATTACAAATAAATTTATATTTTCAACAAGCATTTCAATCGCTTTCATGATATACTAATCATGTCGAACCCGGGTGAAGGGGCGGCGTATCTGTAAAGCTGCACAACTGAGTGCGTACTGTACCAGAAGGTATAATCTGTGGAGGAATAACAAGCTTCTCATACAATGCTGTTGTCGCTGATTTGTTAAGGACGTTAGTCCTTGATATTTCTGCGAACGCAGCTGAAGAGGAGCCCACAGGTTTACTGACTGGGAATGTACGCATGAGGAAGTGTAGTGTGTAGGATACGTCGTCCTGTGTACCGCTAGTAGGCGTGGATATATAAAACTTCTGGTGGCTCAGAGAGCCAACCCAGTGGCGCGGATGCGCCACAACTCGGTGGCGGGAGAGCCGCCATAAACTCGGTGGCGGGAGAGTCGCCACAAACTCAGTGGCGCTGAGCGCCACTAAGGGGGCGGGAGCCCCAAAATCCCGCCTGGGGCTTAGGCCCCAGCCTACCCGCTTCGGCGGGTAGGAAGGGCGGGATGCCAGCACCAAAATAACGGTCGTGGCCCTCCAGGCCACGACCGGAGCGGACCGTCTATTCTCATAGCTGTATTTTAGCTATGAGAATAGACACCACTCACCGCCCTCGATCCGTCGGGGGCACCCACTTTTTATAGGGCAAATTTCCAATCACTATTGCAGTGATTTTTTTATTTTCAGGAATGAAGTTTAATGAAACCATTGAATTTCGTATAAATAACCTCCAAACGCAAAAAATAACGTTGTGATTATAGGAGGTTATTTCATTGACAACACAACATGCTAAGCAAGTCCAACAGGAACAAGCTTATGATCAATTGGCGCAAAAACATCGTCCAAAACCAAAGGTTTTAGCAAACTGTTTAAAAGCATTTTTCGTAGGTGGTTTTATTTGTATCATCGGTGAAGCTTTAAACATGCTCTATGGTAAAGGATTTGGATATCCAAAAGATGTGGCAAGCAGTATGACAGTTGCTACTATCGTCATTATTACATGTCTCTTGACCGGTTTTGGGGTATACGACAACATTGGGCAGTGGGCTGGAGCAGGTACAGCGGTGCCAGTTACTGGTTTTGCGAATTCGATCGCCTCTGCTGCTTTGGAGCATAAATCAGAAGGTTTTGTGCTCGGTGTAGGTGGAAATATGTTTAAATTAGCTGGTTCTGTTATCGTTTGGGGTGTATTCTCTGCCTTTGTTGTCAGTTTGATTCGGACATTGGTCATCATGTCGATAGGAGGCTAAAAACATGATCGGTAGAACTTGGGAATTTGGCCCGGACACAAGAGTTCTAGCTTCTGCTGCTGTCGGTGGACCAATGGAGTCAGAAGGAATCATTGGAAAACATTTAGATCATACTTTTGATGATTTATATGCGGGAGAAGACACATGGGAAAAAGCAGAACGAAAGATGCTTTCCACTGCGGTAGATACAGCTATTCAAAAATCCGGAAAGCAGCAGGCTGACATCGGAGTGTATTTAGCAGGGGATTTATTAAACCAAAATATCACTGCCTCTTTTTCAGCACAAAAACTAGGAATTCCCTTTATGGGGATATACGGAGCTTGTTCTTCGTCCATGCTATCGATGACAATCGGCGCTTCATTCGTGAATGCTGGATACACTCAGTATGCTATTGTAGGAGTATCCAGTCATAACTGTACAGCGGAGAAGCAATATCGTTATCCGACTGAATACGGTGGACAGAAACCAGATACAGCCCAATGGACCGTTACTGGAGCTGGGGCAGCAGTGGTGGGAAAAGCCAATACTGGCCCTCGCGTACGTTATGCCACTATCGGAAAAGTAATGGAGCGTGGAGTAAAAAATCCATTTGATATGGGCTCTGCTATGGCTCCTGCGGCAGTAGATACTATCATTTCCCATTTTCAAGATACAGGTAGGAAACCAGCAGATTACGACCTCATTGTTACAGGTGATTTAGCCAGTGTTGGACATCCCATCGCAAGAGAACTTTTATTTCAAGCGGGCTATGACATGGGAGAGCAATTTTCCGATTGTGGACTCATGATTTATAACCCTGATCAGGAAACGTTTGCTGGCGGGAGCGGCTGTGCGAGCAGTGCGGTAGTTACGTATGGCAAACTGATGCAAGAGGTCGCCAAGGGAAAATTAAAACGAATTTTAGTTGTCGCTACAGGTGCACTGCTTAGCCCTGTTTCGTATCAACAAGGGGAAAACATCCCTTGTATCGCCCATGCTGTTTCATTTGAAAATGATTAACCCAGTACGCAAAATGTACTGGGTTTACTTAGGGGTTTAAACATCAATGATCGATCTAGCAATTCTAAATCCGATATCATCTATATGAAAATCAGGCATACTCTTACGTCGGCAAGTAGCTCCGCATCCCCGCTCTTCTTCAGCCCAGCTTCCTCCGCGAATAATTCTGTAATTGCCAAATGTCTCTGCATCGTATAAATCCCAGCACCACTCCCAAACATTTCCGATCATGTCGTATAAGCCCCATTCATTAGGCATTTTCTCCCCGACATGGTGTGGTTGTCCAAGCGAATTATTTTTATACCACGCTATTTCATCCATTTCACCATATCGATACCCTTTTGTATTTGCCTTACATGCAAATTGCCATTCAGCGTCTGTCGGCAAACGAAATCCATTCGCACCATCAATGCAAACTACTTCTTTACTTTTGTTATCTATTTCATAAAACTTATCAAAACCAAGTTCGTCAGACAGTAAATTGCAAAATAACACTGCGTCCATCCATGAGACATTCACAACTGGTTTTCGGGCTTCCGTTGTACTTACATTCTTTCCGCTAATAACTGCATATAGTTCTTCTGTCACTGGATATTTGGCAAGAAAAAATGGTTCGATGGATGCATCCCAAATAAGCTCTTTTAAATTTTTTCTACTGCCTGGCATTCCAAATTTATAGTTGGAACTAATCCATTTTTGCTCATTTCGAAAATCCCGAAGGCGAGTCTCTCCTTTAGGGATGTATACCATTATCTCTTTTAAGTGGTCATATAAGTTAGGAAACATCGTCTTCTCCGTTTTTAATAATTTGTTATCTACTTTTATTCCCTGACAGTACTTGTCACGGAAGTTTCTTTATTATAAAGGAAAAAAGTCAGATAAAAGGTGGTGAAATATATCGATGGCAAAAATGAATCAAACCAAAGGCCTTGTATTCATTCATGGTGCAGGTTTACATAGTAGCATTTGGTCAGAAGTATCAACACAAATGAATTACCCAGTTTTACAGCTTGCTTTCCCAACAAAATCCACGAAAAAACGGACCTTAGAAGATTATATTTACTTCATGCAGCAACAGGTAGAAGCATGGGAAGTTGAAAAGTTTGTGATTGTTGCTCATTCCATAGGAGGGCTGCTCGGTTTAAGGTTTGCTAATATATTTCAAGATCGTGCAGTGGGATTTGTTGCAATTGGGGCGGCTATTCCGCAACAAGGCAGCTCATTTCTGTCGATCTTTCCTTTTGCAAAACAGTTGTTGATGAAGATAATGTTACATGTTTTTGGGACAAGACCACCTAAATCAGTGATTCGACGAGGGTTGTGCAATGACTTAACAAATGATCAGGCAGATGAGATTGTAAACTCATTTAATCCGGAGTCCATACATCTTTATATAGATCGTTTGGGAGATTCTATACCCGATATAGAGAAAATATATGTAAAACTGATGAACGATCAAGAATTTCCCCCTCTGTTGCAGGATCAAATGATTGCCAATCTATTACCCCAAAGGATTGTCGAATTAGAAACTGGACATTTGCCCATGGTAAGTAATCCAAACCAATTGGGTTTGATTATTAACGATTTTATGGACACTATGATGAAACGAAATTAGGTATTAACTTTTTTAATTATTTTAAATAAAAGTTACCGATAAATATTACTTTTTTGTTACTCGGCAATTTTTTTATTTCTCTTTTGGATTGTATATGAAATAGGAGAATTTATTAATTAAAATGCTGATGACTGAAGTATTTTTTTGTACTCACTACTGATCTAGCGGCTTCTGTACACAAAATATTTATTGCATAAATGGAAAAGAAACATTAAAATGACCATAGTCATAATTGACCATGGTCATTTTTTATAAGGAGATTGGGGATGCTAAGAGAAAACCGAAAAAAGCAAACGAGAGAATCTATTATCAAACATGCCATTGCTCTGTTTAAACAAAAAGGATATGAAAATGTAACGGTAGAGGAAATCACGATAGCCTGTGGGATTGCAAAGGGTACTTTCTTTAATTATTTCCCCAAAAAAGAACATATCTTATTGTATATCACGGATACATATATGAACCGTTTAAATGAAGTTATACAACTTCATCCAGAAGGGTCGCTGAAAGAACGGGTACTTCATATCTTTCGAGAATTGGTGATGATTTATTTCAAATATCCAGATTTACTCGGCCTCACATTGGAGGAAACCATTCGATCCACTGTTCGTACAGAAACAGAATCAAACAACCTCAGAAAGTTTCAGACTGCATTGGCTCAATTGATTGACGAAGAGAAAGAAAACAATGAGCGCTTCAAAAATTGGGATAGCGATACGGCGGCTTCTATTTTGGTAGATATTTTTATCCATACACTTTTGACTCAATCAGCATCGCTGCATGCTGAAACAATGATGGAGCTATTTCAGCGAAAATTGAATATCATCTGGGAGGGCTTAGCAAGGTGAATAGATTAATAAAAATTATAAAAAGCAAGGTTTTTCTCATATTCGTTGTTTTGATTGCCTTTATTTACTTTAACAATACTTCCATCTTTAGTAAGCCATTGAGTGAGAAACCAAAATTATTGGCACACCGTGGTCTTGCTCAAACCTTTTCTATGGCAGGAATCAAAAATGATACCTGCACGGCTAAACGCATCTTTTCACCAGAGTATCCCTATTTGGAAAATACAATTGCTTCGATGGAAAAGGCTTTTCATGATGGAGCGGATATGGTAGAACTTGATGTTCATGAGACAAAGGATAAGCAATTTGCTATTTTTCACGATTGGACATTAGATTGCCGCACCAATGTCCATGGCGTAACAAAGGATTATACGATGGCAGAATTAAAGAAAGTAGATATTGGCTATGGATATACTGCTGACAATGGAAAAACATATCCATTTCGTGGGAAGGGAATTGGACTGATGCCGTCTTTGACAGAAGTCTTGGACCATTTTCCAAATCAAGAACTTCTGATTGATGTAAAAAGTAGTGACCCAAAAGAAGGAGAGCTGCTGGCATCTTATTTATCCAAACTTTCAAAAGAGAGGCAAAGCAAGCTAACCGTGTATGGTGGTGACGAGCCTATTGCTGCTTTAAAAGAAAAGCTTCCAAATATGCGAGTAATGTCCAAAGCAACGATGAAAAGCTGTCTGATTCCCTATATCGCATTGGGATGGACAGGATATGTTCCAAGTGCTTGTGAGCATACAGAGTTACATATTCCTGAAAAAATCGGGCCTTGGCTATGGGGTTGGCCGAATAAGTTTCTTAAGCGGATGGATCAAGCAAATACGAGAGTTATTGTCGTAGGGGGAGACGGGAGTGAGTTTTCCAGTGGATTTGATACAGCAGAAGATATAAAACGACTGCCGAAGGATTATTCAGGCTGGATATGGACCAATCGAATTGATCGAATTGCTATGTTTTACCAACATATTCAAAAGTAAAAGAAAAGACCGACTTGTTTATCCTTTAAGTAAAGGCAGTCGGTCACTTTTTTAAGAATTCCATTTTCTTTCTATATTTTCCACATAATCTTTTGCCTCTTTTAAACCAAGGTCATATTTTTCTCTTGCACGTTTAATCGCTTCTATTTTTTTGCCCTCTTGAACCAATTCTAAAAGTTGTGCATCGATTTCTTTCTGACGTTGTATCCTCTCTTCTTTTCGGTTTTGTAGAAGCTCAGCTAGATCTTCATCGTGGTATTTGATGGGTTTTATTTTTTTATTTTCATAAGGGGAGGTTTCTAATTCCGTCATTAAGTCTGCATCAATGCCTAATCGGTTTACAAGGAGATGAATCAATTTTTCATTTTGAATTAACCGTTGTTCCAACTTATTATACTTTTGTATAGTGGTGACAAGCATTACTGTGATCAAAAGAATGATGATCCATGCCAAAGTTTCCATTTTCTTTCCTCCAATTACTTTTCAAATATTCCTATAATTTACAATAAAATGTCTGGGAAATAAGCCGTTTGATTTCATTCAAACGGCTTTTCGCGGCTACTGATGATTCACTTCTAGTTTATCAGTTTCATTTTCCAGTGGATTATCTTCGAGGGGGATTTTTCGGACTACTAAAAGACGAGTAACGCTGTTGTGATCCATTTCTTGGACCGTAAACGTCAGGCCATCGTATTCTACAAATTTTCCCACCTTGGGTACTTCTTGCAGACGGGAGAACACCCAACCCCCGATCGTATCATTGTCATCATCTTCAATGTCGATATGGAAATAGTCGTTTACTTCCTCAATCAATAATCGAGCATCAATGGAAGTCTCGACTCCTTTTTGTTGGAAAAAGGGTCGTTCATCGTCAAATTCATCTTGGATTTCCCCGACGATTTCCTCAATGATATCTTCTAATGTAACAAGACCAGAAGTGCCGCCGTACTCATCCACAACAATGGCCATTTCCGTTTTGTTTTTTTGCAGTGTTGCTAGGATATCTTTGATTTCCATCGTTTCCGGGACTAAAATGGCTGGACGAACGATTTGCGATAGTTGAACATCTTCAGATTCAATAATTCGTTCATAGACATCCCGTATGTGAATAATTCCGATGATGTCATCTTTATCTTTTCCGCATAGAGGAAAGCGGGTAAATTGACTCTCTTTTATAATTTCAATGTTGGAGGCGAGATCGTCTCCTACATAAATACAAACCATATTTACACGCGGCACCATGACTTCACGCCCAACGCGATCTGCGAATTCAAAGATATTATCAAAAAGGGAAAGCTCCGTCTGATCGATCATTCCACTTTTATGACTCTGCTCGACAAGCATGCGGATTTCTTCTTCTGTATGAGCTTGTTGGTGGTCTTTTTCTAAAGGTACACCTAACAATTTTAAGATGAGGTTAGCAGAATGATTTAATAACCAAATAGCCGGCCTGAAGACGACAAAAAAGATTTGCATTGGTCTTGCAACAAGCAAAGTTGTGCCTTCAGCTTTCCTGATCGCAAGTGATTTTGGTGCCATTTCACCTAGTACAATATGTAGAAAGGTAATCACGATAAAGGCAATAATACTGGAAATGATATGTAAGACGCTGTTGGAAATATGGAAATTATCTAGTATTGGTTTTAATAACTCAGCAATTACACTTTCTCCAACCCAACCAAGACCTAATGAAGCTAAGGTGATGCCTAGCTGTGTAGCAGATAAATAGGCATCGAGGTCGAGCAACACTCTCTGTGCTAATTTTGCACTTACGTTTCCTTCTTCGGTTAGTTGAGCAATTCGGGTAGAACGAACTCTTACCATTGCAAATTCAGATGCTACAAAAAAACCATTTAATAAAACAAGGAAAAATACGAGTGCTAGTTGTAAGATGAGACTAACCAGGTCATGGTCACTATCCAATGATGGACAACCTCCTAAAAAGTAAGTATCAGATAAAATTATAACATAAGAAGACTATAGATCATCTGATGTTTTGATAAATTTCTTCATAGTTCGTGTTTAGTAATTTCCAAATATCACGTATTAATTAGAAATATTATCCAATTTAGTTGAAAATGCCTACTTAGGGGTATTTCTCTTTATTATGTGCAGCACAAATTCAACTTAATAGGAATATCTTGGGGATAATTTTGTAAGGACGATCATAAATAATAGGGGAAGCGTTTTTTATTGCTTCCCCCTTCCTTGCATATAGCCCTCCTGAGCATTCTTAGGAGGGCACTTTGTGATACAATAAAGCAAGTGGAGGGAAACATGATGAGTACGTTTGATTTAAATGAATTAATGGAAGCTGCTGAGCAATTGGGCAATCAAATAAATGATTCAAATGAAGTAAAGCGGTATCTCGAATTGAAAAAAGAAATCCATACAAATGCAGAAGCTCAAATGTTGATAAAATCTTTTGAAAAAGTAAAGGAAGACTTTGAGGAAACAAAAAGATTTGGTATTTTTCATCCCAATTATCATGAAGCGAAAGAAAAAATGGAGTATTATCAAGAAAAGCTAAATGATCATCCCCTGATCGGCGAGTATTTTAAAACCGAGCAGCAGATTGAGCAATTGTTATTCCAAGTTTCACATCTCATTGCTCGGTCTGTCTCCAAAGAAATAAAAGTACCAAATGATCTAATTACAAGAAAAAAAAGGTAATAGATTAGCTTTTTTGCTCCATTTTTACAGTTTACACATAGTTTTCCACAGCAAAAGCTTTTTCATCATGCGATAATACTTGACATTCAAGAAGCACCACCTTTTATATAAAAGATAGGAAAGCGGGGTTTTTTGGGATAGTGAATTTATTCGAGGATTTGCGAAATAAAATTGGAAAAAGTGTTGCAGAGACGAGTCATGCATCCAAACGAATGATTGAGCTGAGCAAACTAAATTACAAACGTAAAGAAAAGAAACGAGAAGCGGATCAGATAGCTGAAGAAATCGGCTGGATAGCTTTTACCGAATGGGAAAAAGAACAGAATGTCAGTATCAACAAAGCACTGAAAAGTGGGTTAGAGCGTCTGCAATTTGTACAAAGAGAAATGAAAAGCATTGATATGGAAATAGAAAAAGTGAAAAATGAAAATAAGTTTTCTTATTCCGATGGTTTATCTCCAGTGGGTCATCAAACTACCCCATTTTCTGAACCATCATCTTTGCTCATTTATTTATGTCCTTATTGTGCCCATCAAGTAGGTGAAGATGATAGGCAGTGCAGAAATTGTCAAAAAAATTATTACTAAATTTACCATTTTATAGAGGGATTAAACAATATTTGTCGAATTCAGGAAAAATCACCTTCTGGGCGAATATTGTGTAGGTTCCATTTTTAATTAATCAGTCAAAGGAAAAATAACACTGACTTCTCCAGAAAGGAGTACGTAGATGAGCCAGAGATCAGTAGCAATTACTATTACTAGTGGAAAGGGAGGAGTGGGAAAATCTACTACAGTAGCTTCCGTAGGTCTAGGTTTAGCCCAATTAGGACATCGAGTTTGTTTGGTGGATACAGATATTGGATTACGAAAATTAGATCTCATGTTGGGTTTAGAAAATCGTATTGTATATGACATTGTGGATGTTATTGAAGGAGTTAGCAAACTTAGACAATCTTTGGTCCGCCACAAAGAGTATCCCGACTTAGCATTACTCCCAGCAGCCCAAACCCGCTACAAAGAAGAAGTATCTCCAAGTCAAGTAAAACAAGTGGTAAATGAGTTGCGTAAAGAATTTGATTTTATTTTAATTGACTCTCCAGCAGGTATAGAAGGTGGCTTTCGAAATGCTATTGCTGCTGCTGACAGGGCAATACTTGTGGTAAACCCAGAAATACCATCTGTCAGGGACTCTGATAGAGTAATTGGTCTCTTGGAATCAGCAAATTTAGACCAGATTGATCTTGTTGTAAATCGTGTACAGCCAGATATGGTAAAAGACGGTGATATGCTGAGTGTAGATCGTGTTAAAAATCACTTAGCTATTAATTTATTGGGTGTAGTTCCAGAGGATCGCAGAATAATTCGTTCATCAAATACAGGGGAGCCTGTCATATTGGATGGTAAATCATATGCTGGTAAAGCTTTTTCTAACATCGCTCGAAGATTGTCAGGTGAGGATGTGCCTTTCCTCGAATTAGAAGAAGGTACGCTTATTTCGCGGATTAAACGATTGTTTCACATCGCGTGAAAAGAAATCGAGGTGAAACAGCATTGACCTTATTTAATATGTTTAATAAAGAGAAAGAGGAACCAACAGCAGTAACTGCTGACGATCGTCTATCTCTTGTCTTGAGTTACCAGAGATCAGATATTGATGAGAAGAAATTAAAATTATTTCAAACTAAATTGATCGAGCTATGTGATGATTTTGGATACGATGTTGTAGGGCAGGTTACTATTGTACCTCAATCCAAAGAAAGAACTACCATCATCAATGCAAGTATCCCAGTGCGGCCAAAAAATCAACCAAAAGAATAAATGTGGTTTACCATCACAGATGCACGAAGAGTCTATCCCATAAATAGACTCTTTTTCCTATACTGTATAGAGAATGTTGAATTACTCACCTTAAAAGCGCAGATGTACACCTCAGACAGCACAAAGTCGTAAATCGCTTTGCTCCTAATATACGGGTTGTGCTAACATACTCAAGCAAGATCGCCTTTGTCTCGATCTGAGTAGATGGAGAGTCCTTTGTGTTTTTTTGGTTGGCAGTCGCGGAAGACACACATCAAGCGACTTTTTCCCACGATTTCATAGGTTGATTGGCATAAAGAAGATTTTTATAATAACTTGCATGGGAAGCAATATATATGATAAGTTCATTTTTAAAATAATTTAGGTATCTCTTTGCATTTTCATCGCTAAAAAGTCTGCAATAATGCTTGGAAACGCTTTATCTTCACTCAAAGTCAGCAAAGAAATTGATACGCGTGTTCCTCCATACTGGCGCATTAGCAAATTTAACTTTTCTTTTGCTTCTGACGTCAAACGACCATAACGAGATTCAAAAGCTCGGTAAATCATTGTCTCTTCTGTCTGGGATGGAGATTCTTGAGTTGGATTTGTGTTCCAGATTGAGGAGAGACTTGGCGTTTGAAATTGTTCATTGGTCGTTTCTGAGCGATCTAAATTGCGAATGATGGGTCGATTGGTTTGCCATTCGGGCAACTTTCTTTTTTTTCTAGGCCGTTCAGCAGGTAGATGAGCAAATCTTTCTGGCTGTTTTCTTCTGAGGGTATAAATTCGCTGATAGATGGCCCCTTGCGTACGTGAAAGTTTTTCTTCTAAAGAGGAAATTGCTGTAGATAACGACTTACCAGCTCCAAGATGTTTATTAACCGTATCAATCACAATATCTTCTTCTGTTTCAGTCCAACTATTTAATCGTGCTGCATTATCTTTATATTGTTCATCCATCACTTCAAAGCGTGATGGTTGCTCTGATTTTAATTTTCTTACATGGGACATGATACCTGCATAGCCACGATTTAATGTATTGGCTATAACTTTGATGGTATCTCGCTCTCTTTCCCCTTTTTTTACTCCTTCATTTACTAATTCTATAATTTTTTCATTTTCTTCTATGGAATATTTGCCTTTTTTTGGGTCGAGCAGCATATAGAAACTCCTTTCAATGTTCACATTTTTATTACTTAACAATATAACAGAAAAGACACAAACTTTTCCACTATTAAGATAGCAATTATGAACATAAGTGTTTTCCATGCTGTACATGATGATTTTAGCTGGCTAAATTTAATAAAATATGCGAAATGAAGTATGAAAAGGAAATTATTGGACAAATGATAGAGATATAAGAGATTAAAGGAGTGCTTAAGTTGTTGTCTTTAAATCAAATCCGCTGGGGGCTTACTTCTAGACTAGAAGATCCACCACATAAACAATGGTCTGAACAAGCCCAAGCTGCAATAGTCATTCTTTGGGGGCTACTCATATATCCTCAATTGGACAAGGATATAAAAAAACAGTGGAATGCAAAAGATTACATAGAGCTTTCAAAATTTCATGATCTATTCCAAGCCTATAGTGGAGATCAAACAACGGAAACGCTATTAGAGCTTTTAACAGAGTATGATTATGTTCGGTTAGATGAAAAAAATCATATTCGATCGGGAACACAATTATTTTCAGCTGTACATGCTCTTGGGATGTATCGCTTTTTTCGATCATCTGTAATTGCGAGACAGCTTTTTCAAACTATGCAAAAAACCAGCTCCTCTTCTTGAGGGCTGGTTAATTTTTTTGCTCCAATAAATTTTCAATTTCTTTTTTTAACAATTCCAATTGATCTCTACTTAATTTAGGTAAGTCTTGGATCATAAGATCAAATTTCATGGAGCGAAACTGTTTTAAAAAAGCAGGTATATGTGGTGTGTTTGCAGACATGATGTTATCCCACCTTTAAAAGTATAACTTTTTAAGAATGATGTTACTATTCTATCAGAAAACGTTTCCCATTCAAACTAAATAAAAACTTTCCTCTATTTCGATATTTTATGTTTATCTTATGTCGAGAAAGGGTATATACCGATGTGACAAGTTAATTCTTTTTATATATCTAGATGAATAGAGGTGCTGAGTAAGACATGATGGAGGAGCTTAAAGCACTGGAAAAGCAGATAGATCTATTAATGGAAGAATACTTACTTGCAAAAGAGCGACATGAGTTTTTGGAACAATATGACCTACACCAAGAAATGAAAAAACTAAGACAACAACATAAAGAAATGCGCAGGAATCTTATAAGTTAAATAGCAAAAAGCACGCTGTATATAATATGTACAGCGTGCTTTTTATTTATTTTCCAACAAATGTCATTGAAATTCCAGTTTTTCACACGAATGTTCCAAAGCAAAAAGAAGCAATATAAGAGTACACCCAGCGGAGAGGAGGTGAGACAACATGGCACAAAATCGTGGCAACAATTCTAACCAATTGTTAGTACAAGGAGCAGCTCAAGCTCTTGATCAAATGAAGTATGAAATCGCTCAAGAATTTGGTGTACAACTTGGTCCTGACACTACTTCTCGTGCAAACGGTTCTGTAGGAGGAGAAATCACCAAACGTCTTGTATCTTTAGCTGAGCAACAACTTGGTGGCGGAGCTTTCTAAGACTCTTGCACATATAGTTAAATACTTGGTGATATGAGCAGTGATTTCGATCACTGCTCATTTACTTGCTTTGAAAAACGCTCCTCGATATAATCAGCCTGATACATACAAAAGAAACAGAAGCGAGGGGTGAATTTCGTGAAAGTATTTTCTCATGGGAGCAATGTGAATTTCCAAATTTCAGCACGAGAAATGTTTTTTACTGACTTAGAATCGCTTCTTAAGCGAAAAAAAGAACAGAGTGGGCGGTTCGTGATGGGTTTACTTAAACCGGACAAAGAACAGCTTGTTGTTTATGGTCTCCTAACTAGATATAACTTAAACGACACAGAACATACATTTGAATTGGAAGATGAGACGATAAAGTGGCCGCAAGATCAGTTTTTGCTCAGTCAGGAAGCTGTTTTTACGATTGAAGATGAACGCCAAGGTCAAGTGGATTACGACATTTTATATCTTACTTATGAAGACAGCGAAGGGGAATCGGTATTGTTTTTTATCGATGAAAATAACGTCACTCATCCATTGGCTTGTGTAGTTCAATTTTACGAACAAGTCAAAGAGGTTGGTCGCGATGTTGACTTTTCATTGACTGGGTGTTCTGCGAACGAATGGAAACCTCAAAAATAAGTTTTGAAAAAACCTATATTATTAAAAAGCCTACAATAATGTAGGCTTTTTTCTTTATCGTCTAAAAAGGGCACTTTCTTGGGTGATTACATATACCGTTAGGATTCCTTTCCCATATCTTATGTTAACAAGCTCACTACTTTTTTTTCTTATTGTAATGCTCTTTAATGATCGACATCATAGCAGGTGAATTGAACAAATCATACATGAAATCACCTTTTGGGCCAGCATTTGGAGCAGAAGTGGATGGATTACTGGGTGTGGCAGTTTTAGGCGTATCTGTCTTAGGAGTATCTGTCTTGGAAGCATCTGGTTTTGGCTTATTAAATTTTGCCATGTGATTGATAAGTTTCATCAACTTTTCTCGATCACCAAACGATGCATTCACATTATAAATAGCCTGCATCATCTCATCCAGTTGACTTGTTTTTTTGGATAGATCACTTGCTAGCTTTGCCAATTCTGCAAAATAATCATCACTCATTTTTTCACCATCCTAATGAGAATCAATTGTTTTATAGTCTATTCTCCATTCAGCTTATGAGTGAGGGGGAAAGAAAATGGAACCAGAGAATGGGAACCCTCAAAATATTAGGAATAGAAGGATTTTTTATTTAAAAGAGGGAGCAGACTTCGTAAGATGTTCCAGAGAGTTAAAAAAGCAAGGCATCACGCCAATCGAATATCTTCCTCATTTGGGGATGGTGATTGGAGAATCGGTAAATCCTCGATTAAAAGTTGATAATCATCCATATGTAGAACATGCAGAGCAAGACATACGTGTAAATATAACAGAACCTTCGTATCATGGCAGTACGTATGCAGTTAAACCTACTTTCCCTTGGGGAATAGAGCGTATTGGAGCACCGATGGTTTGGACGAAAGTAAAAGGACGAGGAATACGTATTGCTGTTATTGATACAGGCATTGATCCAAGTCACCCCGCAATTTATCGTAATTACAAAGGTGGAATAAATATTTTGGCAAGAAGTTTTCCACCAATGGATTATAATGGTCATGGAACTCACGTAGCAGGGATTATTGCAGGTAGATCGCGAAATACGGGGCTAGTTGGAGTTGCACCATGGGCAAGTTTGTATGCCGTAAAAGCATTTAACAAAAATGGAAGTGCAAATTTATCTGATTTACTCAGTGCGATTAATTGGTGCATCGAGAAGCGGATGCACATTATTAACATGAGTTTTGGGATGGAAATGGTGAGCGAATCGCTAAAAAAAGCTATTATGATTGCTCATCGAAAAAAAATTGTAATGGTAGCAGCTACAGGAAATCAAGGGCTAAAAAATTCGATCGATTTTCCTGCGCGATTCCCGGAGACAATTGCAGTAACTTCTATCGGTATGAACAATAGAATCTCGCCTTTTGGAAATAGGGGAAAAGGTGTGGATATCGCTGCTCCAGGAGAAAAAATCCCTTCTGCTTGGTTAGGGCAGACGACAAAAGAAATGAGCGGCACTTCGATGGCAGTACCCCATGTGTCAGGTACAATTGCATTGATGTTGCAGTTAAATCCAAATTTAAATCCAGAACAAATTCGATATTTGTTATTATACACAGGCAGAAAAATGGATCGGGAATTTATTCGGACGGTAAATACTAGTCAAGCTATACGTTATCTTTTGCGATCTAAAAAATAAAAACATAGTTACTTTTAAATATTTCCATAGCAAAAGCTATGGAAATTTCGCATTTGAAGATAAAAAATATTCCCACTTCTCCTACCTACTGTGTTTGACGATTTTGTGTTACACTGTATCATGAAAAAGTAGAAAATCCCAACTTAAAAAATTGGGATTTTCTACCTTACTTAAAACTGGTTTTTGCTTTTTTTGCTTTGTGAACGAGCGTTTTGAGCTCTCACTTGGTGTGTATTGGTAGCAGATTCAGAAGCGAATTCTGTCTGATATTGACCAGCAGCACTACTAGTAGCTCCTGCAGCACTTGCAGCAGAATGAGCGTTCTGAGCAGAAGCAGCGTTTTGAGCTCTTACTTGGTGTGCATTGGTAGCAGATTCAGAAGCAAATTCTGTCTGATACTGACCAGCAGCACTGCTAGTAGCTCCTGCAGTACTTGCAGCAGAATGAGCGTTCTGAGCAGAAGCTGCATTTTGAGCTCTTACTTGGTGTGCATTGGTAGCAGATTCAGAAGCGAATTCTGTCTGATATTGACCAGCAGCACTGTTTTGAGCTTGGCTACTTGCAGAAGCAGCGTTTTGAGCTCTTACTAGCTGAGTGTTCGTAGCAGATTCAGAAGCAAATTCTGTCTGATACTTACTAGCACCAGCGTTATGCTTGTGAGCGTGAGCAGGATCGGTTTTGTATTTGTTGTTCATTCGATCACCTCCTAGAAAGTATTGTGCCCAAGTAGTTTTTTTTCTTCCCATCCGTTTTTTTCCTTTTAATCGTTTAGAAGTGGAGGCATCTGATGAAAGACCGTGTTTCACGTTTTTTTTGGAAGATAACACCAAAAAACGGCGTATCTAGATTTGTAGGAAGTATGGCTAAAAAACGTTTTAGTCGACATTTTATTCCTTTTTATATTAAAAAGTTTCAAATAGATCTTAATCCAGTGAAAAAACCTGTAGATCAATTTGAGAGCTTATTGGATTTCTTTGTACGAGAATTAAATGCAGAAGCACGACCAATTGACACAGATCCAAAGAAAGTAACTAGTCCTGTTGATGGCGTTATTACGCAGATGGGTAAAATAGAAGAAGGAACGATTATTCAAGCTAAGGGAATATCTTATCGTTTGGAAGATTTATTGGCAGGGGACAGTAAGACAGATCAATTTTTTAATGGACAATTTGCTACCATTTATTTAAGTCCTCGTGATTATCATCGTATACATAGTCCGATTTCCGGTGAAATAGAATCGCTGACCTATATTCCCGGTAATTTATATCCAGTAAATGAGTCAGGAGTTCGTTTATTTCCTGGATTATTTACACAAAATGAACGTGTTATTTCCTATATTGATAGCGAATTTGGACAAGTTGCTTTAGTCAAGGTTGGTGCTACGAATGTGGGAAGTATTAAAGTGACATATGATCAAGAAATTGCTACAAATGCAGGGAGAAAACAACAAAAAAATAAAAAAATATATCCAAAGGCAATTCGGATGAAAAAAGGCGAGGAATTAGGACGGTTTGAATTTGGTTCTACCGTTATTTTGATATTCGAACCAAACATGATCAACTGGTTACCTAACATTTCTAAAGGAATATCAATAAAGATGGGACAACCTATCGCAGAGGTAATCCCGAGAAAGAAGGATTAATTTTGTTTGGACACACACACATTCCACTCAAACAATTCCCGCGTTTTTTTCCAGTGATTACAAGCCTGATGATTGTTCATACGATATGCTACTTGATGCTCTTGTTTCATAGTGGGTCTGTGTCAGGGGATGCGCTTGTGGTCCAATATGGTGCAGTTGAAGGTTGGCGTATTCAGGCAGGAGATTGGTGGAGAGTTTTTACAGCAATATTTTTGCATACTAGTATCTTTTCTTATCTGATAGGATTGTTTTTTCTGTATATCCTAGGTCCTCAACTTGAATGGCTATTAGGGCGGTTATTTTTTCTTCTCATCTATCTGTTTTCAGGAATGTTGACTTTTGTAATAGTGTACATAACAGGAATGGAAGGAATATATTTTGGTTCTTTAGGTGCTGTATATGGGATATTTGGTGTTTATTTATACTTATTTGTCCGAAAAGCCATCCATCCGCAATTTGGACTTGCAGTATTGGTTCTTACCATTTTAAATCTTATTGTTGATTATCCGCTAACTGGAGTGTACTTCTTATGTGTACTGGCAGGTTTTGCGTTATCTTTAGTCTTTTTACAATTTCGAAGACCTGATTCAGATTCATAATCCATAAAGGCCTGGGCAGACTATTATTTAGGTGAGGCTCTATGGACTTTTTAAAAAAATTAAATCGTGAGGCATGGGTCTTACTGGGAGTCAGTGGATTGCATGCTTTTTCTTTTGCTTTGTCTAATGCTTTTGTGAATGTTTTTTTATGGAAAATCAACCATGATTTATTTAAGATTGCTTGGTACAATCTTGCTAATTATTTTGCTATTGGAGTTACTTTTATATTAGCTGGATGGATAACCAAACGAGTTGATCGCGTTATCTCTATTCGGATTGGAGTGGCACTGCAAGCTCTTTTTTATTTGACGGTTCTCCTTTTAGACACGAAAGCTATTGACTATGTAATTTCCCTTGGATTTTTTCTTGGACTTGGAAGTGGCTTTTTTTGGATGTCTTATAATGTATTGTATTTCGAAATCTCAGAGCGAGATAATCGAGATGTTATGAATGGAATAAGCGGTTTTATCACTTCTTTATCAGGAATGATAGCGCCATTAATTTCTGGATTTATCATTACACGTGTGGATCACTTTTTAGGATATAGGATAATCTTTGGTATTTCGCTGGGGATTTTTGCCCTTTCGGTTGTGGTTAGTTTTTGGTTAAAATTGCGAAAGGCAGAGGGGAGATTTCGGTTAAGGGAAGTAATGGTTATTTCTTTTCGACCGAACACAAATTGGTTTTGGGTACAATTATCCTCTTTTTTTCAAGGATTACGAGAAGGAGTTTTTCTTTTTTTTACTGGTCTATTGGTTTACTTCATTACAAAAAATGAGTTAACACTTGGAACTTATTACACAGGTGCTTCCATTGTGTCGCTTATTTCTTATTTACTTCTAGGTAAATATTTAAGGCCAGCTTGGAGAGTGAATTCTGTACTTGTAGCTTCTGTAATGATGGGGCTGATGATTATCCCATTTTTAATCTATTGGAATACATGGACCGTTATGTTATATGGTATTGGACTTTACCTTTTTTACCCATTTTACTATGCTCCGACTATCTCAATCGCATATGATGTAATTGGTGCGCATGAAAAAGCTGTAGAATTAAGAGTGGAATATGTGGTGGCCAGAGAAATAGTCATGAACTTTGGAAGGTTGATCAGCTTAATCATTTTCATGATTATTTTAGCGAAAACAAATACGATAGCCTCTTTAAAACCGTTGCTCTTATTTCTTAGTTTTATACAAGTGGGGACTTGGCTTTCCATACGTAAAGTACCTTTGATCGCGAAACTTTAGTTATTACTCCAGATGAGCAAATTCACTAACATTTCTTGTTAAATCGGCTTGATATGTACGTCTTCCGCGTCTGTTGTAAAGAGCAACAAAGGACGCTACAGCCGTACATATCTTCGCTTGGTATTTTTAGTATCTATTTTTGCTCAAGTAGAGTTATTACCCTTTTCTATATGGAAGAAGGGTTATTTTTTTTCAATTTGGAAGGTGATAATGTTTCTACCAGATTACATTTTGGTCACTTTTTATGTTTTTTTTAAGTTTCATTTATGATACATAGTACAATGCAAAAAGGAGGTGTTTGTAAATACATGTGGGATATGTTTGGTTTTATTTTTGTTTTCATTATTTTGTACTTCTTTTATAAAAGAAACAAATCATTAGATGAAAAAGTGGAAAATTTAGACCTTCATCTACAAATTTTAAAAAGGCAATTGGAAGATGTAGCGAAAGGGCGGGATAAGGTTCAGGAGGAAGTTCAGGATGGTTTACCTATTGATAAACAAGAGAAAGATAGAGTTGCTCAGATTCCCATTTTTCGTCCTCCTGTAGAAGAAGAAAAGCCAAAAATACTAGAGACTCCAAAGACAGTACCAGACAAAGGTTCAGAGCCAAAACGTAAATCTCGAACAAAAACGGAATGGGAGTTATTAATTGGAGGCAAATGGTTAAATTGGATCGGTGCAGTTGCGCTATTTCTAGGTACAGCGTTTTTTATGAAGTACGCTTTCGATAATGATTGGATCAATGAGTTTACTAGAGTTGCAATTGGGGCAGTATTTGGCTTTATTTTACTATTCATGGGTGGGAGATTTGCCAAAAGAGGATTAAAAATCTTCAGTCAAGGATTAGTCGGGGCAGCAATAGCAGTCTTATACACTTCTGTATTTGCGGCTTACCATTTTTATGAACTGGTACCACAGTTAGTTGCAATTATCTTGATGTTACTTGTTACCGCACTAAGTTTTTGGCAAGCGATTTATTATCAGTCATTACCTATTGCAATCATTGGGTGGTTCGGGGCTTATGCAACACCATTTCTTTTCCCTGGTGGAGGCACTACCCTCGGATTGATGGGTTATCTTGCTTTCGTTACTGTTGGCATATCTGCTCTGGTATGGAGGAAACGAAGTTGGTCCATCCTGTATTATCTGTCCTTTATTGCTACTTATCTAATATTCTTTGGATGGAGTATCGCGTCCAATAGTGGGGAACATACTGTATTTCTAGTTTCGCTAACGTTTTTTTGGCTGGTGTTCTATCTATTTGATCTTCGTATTCTCTTTCATGAGAGAGCTGCGAAGTATGAAAAAATGGTCAGTATTTTCAATACAATACTTTTAGGAATTGGGTTAATCTGGCATTTCCCGCATACGGCGCATTATCGTGTCTGGTTTAGTACATGCATGTTATTGGTTGCAATTTTGTATCTTATTCCGATTGTATATTTTTATGCTCGTAAAACGTTATCAAAAGCAAATCAATGGCAAACAGCAAGGCAAAGTATTACATTTCTCCTTTTTTTATTAGTGGCAACGGGTGTATATTTCCACTTTCAGACGTTTCTTTTTGTTGCTTCTATCGAGATAGGAGCAATGATTTGGTGGGGTCTACGTTATCAAGTACGTTATGTTGAACGATTTGTTCTAGGGTTAATGTGTTTGTCCACTTTTGTAATATTTATTTATACAGTTGGAGAATTGGGTCAACTGAAACCAATATTCAATTGGGTTTTATGGAATGATCTCATAGGTGTAATCGTATTGTTGTGGAGTGCACATTTGTATAACCAACAAAATGCTGTGATTATCCGAAATAGCTTACATGCCATATGGGCTATCCTTTTAGCAGTAGGCATTTATGTAGAGAGCCAACTCTTCTTTTTGCATGTATACCCAAGAGATATGTATATGAAGCTTGGGAAATGGGACTATATAAGTCATGTCAGCTATATTACAGACTTATCGGTGGCCTTTTGTTTAATGGTTTATGCTGCAAGCTTAGGCTGGTTTGGTTTAAAGAGACGGGTTAATTCTGTTCTCATCGTTAGCAATGTGATAATAGGTATTATGTTGATCCAATTAGTCATCCTCGGTAGAACATATCCTGCTCTAAATTATTTCACTCCTGTCTGGAATATCCGTGTGTTCATTTTTATGCTTGCCATTGGACTGATATTTGGATCATATCGCCTATGGAGAAAGCTAGGGCTGCAACATCCTTGGTACAAATGGTATCGATTATCCATCATTCTATCTATGGTTGTGTTGTTGTTTGAATTGGTGACGGTGGAAATTATAGATGGTTTTACCAAGCAAATTAATTTACATCACTCTATAACGGATTTGCCTATCACTTCGTATCTTGAAAATCTTGAATTTTACACGTTGGTATTGGTTTGGATCTTTTCGAGTGTTCCGATGTATATATTGGGAGTACGTTTGCGGTACCGTTTGCTGATGTATTTTGGTTTGTCTACGCTTGGGATCGGAACAATTCCCATTTTGTTTCACGGATTGACGTTTTACTCTTATGATCATTTTTTTCCAATAATCAATTTGCGGTTTTTGTCATTGATTTGTACAATCGGTATACTTTTCTTCTTTTATCGGTATATGAAGAAAAACGAAGATATAAAAAACAGCTTATATCTGCGCTACATTCGACAAACACTGTTTTTTATTGGAGTCCTAGCAGTTTTCCTCTGTGTGACGTTGGAAATCAGTGATACATTTGAGGCTAATATGCTGCGTTACATTCATGAGAGTGAAGAAGTGATTCGACTTAAAAACTTACAACAGTTATCGATATCGATTGCATGGTTACTTTTATCTTGTTTCTTTCTATGGGTAGGTATTTGGCAGAAAAAACAATCTGTTCGAATTATGTCGATCTGTGTTTTTGGGCTATCCATCTTAAAAATCTTCTTTTTTGATTTGTCATTTTTGACAACGTTATATCGCATTTTTTCTTTTATGGGATTAGGAATTATTCTACTTTCCGTATCATTTATTTATCAAAAATATAAACATTGGTTTTCTGCGAATTAAAAAAAGTCCCTAAGTTTTTTAGGGATTTTTTCATTGTGTTGACTAGGAAAAACCAATTAAATAACAAGTTTTAGCAGGAAAATTGTATAATTATGTCGAATAAATAATTATATGTCATAGGAGTCTCTTTTGTATAGAAAAAATTTCTCACCTTACTTCTGTTCTTATAAATATACACATCCAAATTGTATTTCTTTGTTTAAACATGCAGTTTGGGCTAAAGGTGGTGGAGTAAAAGTAGTCAAACAAAAAAATTATTAAAATACTTGGTTCATAAACATAAATATGCTAAGATAACTAGCAGTCCCTTTTTTGTAATCGGTTTCTTAATTTGATAGGTAAGGAAGAAATAGGCATAATGTATTTGGACGTGACATATCATGTAGCACGGTTGTACTAGAAAATAATGCTAACAAATAGAAAGCTATGGTTTGTGTCTTTTTAAGGAGGAATCGGCAATGTCTAATCAAAAAGAAGTTTTACTTACGGAAGAGGGATTACAAAACCTAAAAGAAGAGTTAGAACTTGCAAAAACAGTGAAACGTCATGAAGTAGCAGAACGTCTAAAAGAAGCAATTTCACAAGGAGATCTAAGTGAAAACTCTGAATATGACGCTGCAAAGGAAGAGCAAGGTCTAATAGAAGCAAGAATATTGACACTTGAAAATATGATTAGAAATGCAAAGATCATAAAACCTGGTGAAACTGATAAAACGGTTGTTTCTGTAGGGGCTAAAGTAACCATTCAAGAAATTCCTGATGGTGATACAGAAACATATTATATAGTTGGTAGTGCGGAGACAAATCCTGAGCTAGGTAAAATTTCAAATGAATCACCAATTGGGAAAGAGTTAATTGGTAAAAAAGTAGGCGAAACCGTCAATGTTCCGGTTCCATCTGGAACCATTCAATTAAAAATTGTTGAAATTGATTAATTTCCCTTTTTAAATAATCCCATCATCCTTAAGAGATGATGGGATTATTTGTTGTAAGAAAATAGATAGCGAGCGTTCCGTGTGATATTCTACCCAGCTTCCTTGAGAATTCCGGATTAATAGCCGAGCGATTTCGTTGTGATTTTTAGGTATCGTAACAATGACAGATTGAAACGGATGCTTAATAGGCGAGAAAGCCGAAAGAACAACGGGATGATGAAACTGAACTAGAATATATCTAGTAGGCAGCTGAAAGGAAGATAGACCTGCTAGATGATCGATTTTGTTTAACAGCTGTTCCATTTCATATTTTGCAGTAGGGCTTTCTTTCACTACATGTTTTTTGCCGTCTTGGACATACCAGATTTGAAAATTACCAATAGATGCTGTCTCCTGTGCATAGGTAGTTGCGAAACTGATACCAATTAGCAGGAATGGAAGAATTAGGAGGAGAATTTTTCTAAGGAGATGTGTTGTTTGTTGCATAAGCGTCACAACCTTTTTTACGTTATCGTTTGTCAGAATACAAAAAAACATGCACGGGTGAGGAGTTATGCAGACTATTTCTTTTGTACATGTAGCAGATTTGCATTTAGGAGCACCAATCAAAGGCTGGAAGTGGGAAAAGGAGCATATTTGGATAAGGCAGGAAGAATATTTACAAACATTTGAAAGGATTATCACGTTTGTCAAAGAGAAATCTGTTCCATTTCTGTTTATTTCAGGAGATTTTTTGGAACATGGATTTGTTACTTCTAGCTTATACCAATTTGTTTTTGATCAGCTGCAACGAATACCAGAAACACGTATTTTTATAAGTCCAGGTAATCATGATCCATATCGAGAAGATTCTATATATGTCCAAGAAGTGTGGCCTGATCATGTGTATATATTTTCAGGGCAATGGGAAACACTCTACTTTCCTCAGTATCAACTACATATATCTGGCAGAGGTTTCGTAGACTTTTCTGAACGTCATAGTTCTCTGCCTACCCCTATGAAAGATGCATCTTCTCATATATATGTAGTTCATGGCGATTTTGGAGAAGACAGTTCTCTGTATTTCCCGATTTTAGAGAAAGAACTGCTGGAGCATGAAGTTGATTATGTTGCGCTTGGGCACATACATAAACGTCAGACTTATCAGTTGAAGAATAACAAAGAAACGATAATCCATTACCCAGGCTCTCCAGAAGCGAGGAGTTGGAAGGAAACAGGATCGAGATATCTTACTTTTGGTACGATCGGTAAAACAGGAGTTAACTTAGAAGCTATTCCCATACATACCCGTAAATACAAAGAACTAGAAATAGATATAACCAACCGATTTACTCTTGCTCATATAGCTCAACTGGTTCAGACAGCAATAAAAAAGGAAGCTGCTGATGATTATCTTAGCATTCGGTTAGTAGGTAGATCTTCCATCGGTCGAGAGGATAAGCATTGGCTAAACAAACTAGAAACGATGGTGCAAACAAATCATAAATGGCTCGTTTATGAGGATAAGACGCTACCTGAATATAACCTTCAACAATTGCGGAATCAGCAGACTTTAATCGGTACATTTGTTCATATTATGGAAAAGCGTATTGCGCAAGAAACAGATGAGAGACAAAAACGAATTTTACAAATAGCTCTTTATCGGGGTTTAGATGCGTTGGAAAGAGAAGTGATAAACCAATGATCATTGAACGTGTTCATTTTCATGGATTTGGTTGTTTGAAGCAGCGTACCATCCCTTTTGAGCCTGGCCTCAATATCATTCACGCTCCAAATGAATCTGGGAAATCTACTTTGCTACGTGGAATTTATGCTTTATTATATGGAGGCGCTCAAGAAGGAAAACGGGTTAGAAGAGAAGCAGATTGGTATGCTGGATTTAGGCCATGGTTAACAGAGCAGTATGGTGGAGAAATCGATTATCTTTTACATGACATACCTTACCGTTTAGTACGAAATCTTTCTAAGGGAAGAGAACAAGAGCAGTTAATTAATCGAGAGACTGGTGAGGAATTGCAACAGCATTTTTTGTTTGATCAAAGAAAAGAAAGAAAGATTATGGAGACTCAAATAGGTTTATCTGGGGAGTTATTTAGACGAACAGCTTATATTACTTCTTATTCGGATATAGGATTACGATTCGATAAAGAAGAAAAAAAATGGCAGCAGAAATTGGCGGAAAAATTAAATAGTTTACTTGACCAGGGAGAAGAAGTGGAATTGTCCGTAATACTGGGTTATTTAGATGACCAGTTAAAAGAAATAGGAAAGACGGAAAATGCGAAACAGAAACCTTTTGGGATGCTGATAGAAAAAGAGAAGTTATTACAAAATAAATTGGAAAATAATAAGGAAATTCAAAAAGAATATTTACAGGCTCGAGTAGAACTCCAACTTTTATTAAAAGAACAAGAAAGATTAGAGGAAGAATATCAAGTTTTATCAGAGCAACATCAGCGAATATCGGTTTCCGTGCAGTGTAAGGCAGATTGGTATCGTCTGGATAAAATTCAAGTAGCATTAGAAGAATGGAAATGTACCCAACAATTACACCTGGATCAAGAGAAGATGATACAAAAATTAGAAGATAAAAGAGCAGAACTAGAACCACCTTTTCGGATGCAAGCAGAAGATATGGAAGAGTGTAGCGGGCTGCATTACCAAATCCAAACACTAGATAAGCGCATCCTCCAATTGGAGCAAGATGTGCAAAATGAACAACATGCCGCTGCTTTATACCGTCCATGGTGGAAACCAATCTATCCCATGACTACTTTTTTTGGTATTCTCGTGACAATCGGCAGTTTTTTTATTTCTGCGATGTGGGGTTTCCTATTCTCTATTCTCATGTGTCTGATTTGGGGAATCCCTCAGGTGATTTCTGTTTATACCAATAAGCAGCAAGAGATGACACGTCACTATAATATACAAATAAGTCAAAAGCTTTTATCCCAATACAAAGCGGAAAGAAGAGTATGTCAAGAGCGTTTAGATTGGTGGAAAAATCGGGTTGGAACCAATGATGTGGGGGTTATTCGTAAGTGGTGGGATCAAACACAAGCAGTAGAAAAAGTGGAATGGGAGTTAGAACAATTATTGCGAAAACAGCCGATTTTAAAGAAAGGAGAAGGGAATTACTTACGTCAAAAATGGGTAGAAGGTAAAAGAGAGGTTGTTTTGCGTTACCAAGGAGCTTTTTGCCACATATCCGATAACAAAATTGATAGTGTAAGTCTAGGGCTTTCCAGAGAAACCGTACATAAGTCTATTCAAATTAATAGCATGCAAATTGGAGAAAAGAAAAAAACTGTACAAGAATTGGAGCTTCAACTGCATCGATTTCAACTGCTTCAAGTGGAATGGGAGCAAGTAAAGGCACAGCTCGAGCAATTAAAGGAAGAGAGACGAGCAATTGACGTTGCGCATGAGGTGCTGCAAGAGGCATACCGTAGTCGGCAGGGAAACGTAGCTCCGATATTACAGCAAGTTTCATCTTCGTGGATCAAAACAGTAACCAACAACAGATATGATTGCCTTTATGCTGACTTCTCAGGGGAAGGTTTGAGTGCACGGGTTCCAGAGACTGGAAGGGCCGAGAAGATTGATCAATTGAGTACAGGAACATTAATGCAAATGGTTTTTGCCCTTAAAATGTCTATAATTCAATATTTATCTTCTGAATCTAAACACCAGCTTCCTGTTTTATTAGATGATTGTTTTGTTTACTATGATAAAGAACGTCTAGCTTCTATTCTTCCTTTATTGGGTAAACTTGCAAAGAATCATCAAATCTTGCTATGTACTTGTCATACAAGAGAAATAGAACTGCTTGATTATTTAGGACAACCATATCACAGCATTTCCCTTATTTCATAATGATGTGAGGCTTTACTCCTCGAAGTAGGGCCTCTACTTTTGCCATTTGAGGGATCGGAGTATTGTATTTTCTCATGGCATTTTTAAAATGTTTAACTGCCAATTCATATTCTTCAGAAGTAATGTATAGTCCCTGATGAATTTTTCTCATATTTTTTCCATGATAGCGATTTGGACCCCCGAATAAAAAGCTTACAAGCATCGTGATGTGACTAACTCGAATTTGGTGTATGTTAGCATCTTGGAAATAATGTGCTAGTTTTTTATCATTCACCAATAAGTGGTAAAATTCATGAACAATGGCTGCAATGGTTTGTTCACCACCGAGATCAGTAAATACATTTTTATTTTCCATTTTCATTCTCCAATCTTATAAAAGTAATAATAATTGGGAAGATTATGCACAATAGGAATAAAAAAGCCCCGTTAATAGGGACTTATTCTATTAATGATTATTATTCTTTTTCTTTATCATGATATCCTGCTTGTGCATACATTTCAAAAAGAGCATTTTGGACTTTTTTCACAGCATGCTCTTCTCCAGTTAGTTCTTCTGCAAACTCTGTATCTATTTCTTTTGTCTCTTGTTCGTTTGATGCTTTCGTATTATCCTGCATGCTTTCACCTCCATATAGCGTTAACATTTCACAGCAAAGAAAAACTATGCACCTTGAAAAAGGAATAAGCTAGGAACATAATGAAGTAGTAAAACTGTAAAAGTTAGGAGTAGTGCTTGTGGAATGGTTATCTAATTTTTTCTATGCTTTTATCGGCGGTTTTGCCCGCATTTTTATTACTTCTTTTATCCTTTGGATGATAGGAATTGTTGGACTACTGTTTATGGAATTATTTAATAATGAAGAGTTTCAATTCCGTCTATATCTTCAAAAAGTATGGAAGGTATTGTTGATCTCTTTTCAAATAGCAGTATATGGCAGTGTGGTAGTTGGTTTGGTTTTATTATTCAAAACAAAAGAGTATTTAACATATACACTTGTAACGATTGATGGTATTTTGTTATCCATCCTCTACATTAGTCTTCGTCGTCGTCTTGGTAATTTTCGATCCAAAAATAGCAACCAAGGTAACAAAACATAGGATTATTTCGGAATAGAATGTTTATGTTTACATTTTTAAATCGGTATAGGATAATAATTTTTAAAACATTTTTTGGTTAGGGCTGAACGTGATGATACTTGTACAAGAGCTATTCCAAAAAGCGGCTACGTATTTACCTCCCGAAGAAGTGGCCAAGCTTGAAAAAGCTTATAAATATGCGGAGAAAGCACATGATGGACAATTACGGAAATCAGGCGAGCCGTACATCTTACATCCTGTAGCAGTTACAGAAATTTTGTTAGATTTGCAGATGGATAGTTCTACTCTTATTGCTGGTCTTCTGCATGATGTTGTGGAAGATACAGGGGTAACTTTAGCGCAAATCCATGAAGAATTCGGAGAAACAGTTGCATCTTTGGTAGATGGATTGACTAAGTTGAAAGGGTTTAAATTTCGATCCAATGCAGAGCATCAGGCAGAAAATCATCGCAAAATGTTTATTGCGATGGCAAAAGACGTACGAGTTGTTCTCTGTAAACTCGCAGATCGTCTGCATAATATGAGAACTCTGCAACATCTACCAGAAGAGAAACAGAGAAAGAAAGCGGAAGAGACATTAGAGATTTTTGCACCACTAGCTCATCGATTGGGGATTTCCAAAATTAAATGGGAATTAGAAGATCGGTCTCTTCGCTATATGAATCCTCAACAGTACTACAAAATTGTTTCCATGATGAAGAAAAAACGAACAGAACGGGAAGCTTTTTTGAGTGAAATTATTGAAACGCTATACGACAAATTCACAGAGATGGATTTGCAGGTAGAAGATATTTCTGGTCGTCCTAAGCATATTTATAGCATTTATCGCAAAATGAAAACCCAGCATAAGCAATTTCATGAGATTTATGATCTGATGGCAGTTCGTGTGATCGTAAACTCTGTAAGAGATTGTTATGCTGTGCTTGGCATGATTCATACCATGTGGAAGCCAATGCCTGGTCGTTTTAAAGATTATATTGCTATGCCCAAGACAAATATGTATCAATCCCTGCATACTACTGTTTTAGGCCCTAAAGGGGAGCCCATTGAGGTGCAGATACGGACCATGGAAATGCACCGGATCGCAGAATATGGGATTGCAGCTCACTGGGCCTATAAAGAAGGTACAACTGTAGGGAAACAATCTTTTTCGGATAAGTTAAAATGGTTTAGAGAAATGATGGAGTTACAATCAGAATCAAGAGATGCGGAAGAATTTGTGGAGAGTCTGAAAATGGACTGGTTCACAGATACTGTTTTCGTGTTTACACCTAAAACAGATGTGATTGAACTTCCTGCTGGTTCCGTACCACTTGATTTTGCATATCGTATTCACACAGAAGTGGGAAATAAATGTGTTGGGGCAAAAGTAAACGGCAATATTGTGCCACTTGATTATAAATTACAGACAGGAGATAAAGTACAAGTCCTCACTTCGAAACACAGCTATGGACCGAGCCAGGATTGGCTTAAATTAGTAAAAACATCTCATGCTCGGAATAAAATACGCAGCTGGTTCAAAACCCAACGAAGAGAAGAGAGTATCATCAAGGGAAAAGAGATGGTAGAAGCGCTTCTCAAAAAACATGATTATGATATTAACGAAGCGATGAAATCTGAAAAGATGATAGAAGTTTGCAAACGATTTAATTTCCCTAATACTGATGAGATGTTAGCAGCTGTAGGCTATGGTGGAATCTCAACCGCTCAAGTGGTCCATCGACTCACGACTGGTTTAAGAGAAGAATTGCCGCCTATTATTCCTGAAGTGAAAACTACTCCACAACGCCGCCGCCGATTGGATGTAGGTGTGCGAGTAATAGGGGTAGATAATGTGCTTGTGAGATTGTCTCGATGTTGTCATCCTGTTCCAGGGGAAGAGATCGGTGGATTTGTAACTCGTGGAAGAGGGGTATCCGTTCATCGGGCAGATTGCCCTAACTTGCAAAGTGTGGAATTAGATAGACGGGTAGAGGTTGAATGGGAAGGAGAACCTGCAGCTTCGTATCAAGTGGATATTGAAGTATCCGGCTATGACCGCCTTGGATTGTTGAATGATGTGCTTCAAGCAGTCAATGATACAAAGGCAAACTATAGTGCAGTGAATGCAAAAGTTCATCCGAAAGGATTTGCAAATATTCAATTGACCGTAGCCATACGTAATATCCATCATTTGCGGTCTGTAGTAGAACGAGTGAAAGGTGTACGGGATATTTACAGTGTACAAAGAACAGTTGGACAAGGGTGATTGATTTTGCGAGTATTGTTGCAGCGTGTAAGTAAAGCCAGTGTCACAGTAGATGGGGACATTGTAGGAGCCATTGATCATGGGCTCCTTTTGTTTGTTGGTTTTACAGACGGAGATAGTGAAAAAGAAATAGCATATCTTGCAGATAAAGTAGTGAACTTGCGAATATTTGAAGATGAACAAGGAAAAATGAATAGATCACTGCTGGATGAGGAGGGCAGTATTCTTTCCGTTTCTCAATTTACCCTCTACGGAGATTGTCGAAAAGGAAGAAGGCCTAATTTTATGGCAGCAGCACGTCCAGAAGAAGCGCTATCCTTATACGAAAAATGGAATCAAGAACTTCTTGCCAAAGGAGTTAAGGTGGAAACAGGAATATTCGGGGCAAAGATGGATGTGGAGTTAGTAAACGACGGACCAGTCACCCTCATTTTGGATAGTTTTTAGATTTGCGTGCTATAATGATGGAGGAAAAGGAGGATATTTTTATGACGATAGATCAACTTTCAATTAATACTATCAGGATGTTGTCCATTGACCAGATTGAACAAGCAAATTCTGGACATCCTGGTTTACCAATGGGGGCTGCTCCCATGGCTTACACGCTTTGGGCAAAGCAATTAAAGCACAATCCTCAAAACCCAGATTGGTATAATCGTGATCGTTTTATTTTATCAGCCGGGCACGGTTCAGCACTTTTGTATAGTTTGCTTCATCTATTCGGTTATGGGCTCACTATTGATGACTTAAAAGAATTCCGCCAATGGGGTAGTTTGACGCCAGGTCACCCAGAGGTGAAACATACAGTTGGTGTAGAAGCTACAACAGGCCCACTAGGCCAAGGAATTGCCAATGCTGTTGGAATGGCTATGGCAGAACGTCATCTAGCAGCAACTTATAATCGTGATGGATATGATGTAATCGATCATTTTACATATGCAATATGCGGTGATGGAGACTTGATGGAAGGTATTGCTCAAGAAGCAGCATCTTTGGCAGGTCACTTGCAACTAGGCAAATTGATCGTAATGTATGATTCGAATCATATATCCCTTGATGGTGATCTATCCAAGTCTTTTTCTGAAGACACATCCAAACGTTTTGAAGCCAATGGATGGCAAGTGTTGCATGTAGAAGATGGAAATGATATAGAAGCTATTAATCAAGCTATCGAACAAGCAAAACAAGAATCGTCTAAACCAACTTTGATTGAAGTACGTACCATCATTGGATATGGCAGCCCAGGCCGTGCTGGAACATCTGAGGCCCATGGGAAGCCGCTTGGTACGGAAGAAATAGCAGGTGTTCGTCGTGCTTACAATTGGACGGAGGAAACTCCTTTTTATGTGCCTGCTGAAGTATCTGAAAACTTCTCTGCGATCAGAAATGAATTAGCGAAAGCCGAAGCACAGTGGAATCAAATGTTTGAAAGCTATGAAAAGGAATATCCAATCTTAGCAAATCAAATCAAACAAGCTTTTGCTAGAGAACTGCTCACGGATTGGGCAGAACATCTGCCAACTTTTGAAGCCGATGAAAAGGGAATTGCTACAAGAGCAGCTTCTGGGAAAGCGCTGCAAGTATTGGCAAAAGAAATTCCAACTCTCTTTGGTGGATCAGCAGACTTAGCTTCTTCTAACAATACAACAATGAAAGACGATGCCAATTTTAGCCCGGATGACTATGCAGGCCGCAATATTTGGTTTGGGGTTCGCGAGCATGGGATGGGTGGAGCATTAAATGGAATGGCACTGCATGGAGGGCTTCATGTTTTTGGTGCTACTTTCTTAGTTTTCTCCGACTACTTGCGCCCTTCTATTCGGCTGGCGGCACTTTCGCAATTGCCAGTAACCTATGTGTTCACTCACGATAGTGTAGCTGTCGGCGAAGATGGACCAACTCACGAGCCAGTAGAACACATTCCATCTCTGCGCTTGATTCCTGGATTGAAAGTAGTTCGTCCTGCTGATGCAAATGAAACCGTTGCTGCATGGGAATATGCATTAAAATCACAGGATCATCCCGTTGCCCTTATTTTGAGCAGACAAAACCTGCCTGTGCTGCCTGGCACAGTAGGCAAAAAAGCAGAGATCGTAAAACAGGGGGCATATGTTGTCTCTCCATCGCAAGGGGAGGAAAAGGGAGTGCTTATCGCTACTGGTTCTGAAGTGGGATTAGCAGTAAAAGCACAGCAAAAGCTGGCAGAAAAAGGTGTACATGTACGTGTTGTAAGTATGCCATGCCGGGAAAACTTCGATCATTTAACCCATGCAGAAAAAGAAAATATTATCCCAAGCCATCTCACCGCACGTGTTGCAATTGAAGCAGCACATCCTATGGGCTGGGACAAATATGTGGGTGAAAAAGGAACGGTAATTGGTATCAATCACTTTGGGGCTTCTGCACCTGGAGATTTGTTACTCGAGAAATTTGGATTCAATGTGGAAAATGTAGTAGAACAGCTGGAAAAATTACTGTAAGAAATACTACGAAAGCCTGATCCATATCGATCAGGCTTTTTTCTATGGAAAATAATTGTTATCGGCGCTGCTCTGCCAGATCAGGATGATCCGGCGGGGCAGCTTTTAGACCTCTAGAGAATGGTCTTCTTGCCAGTGGTCTATCCCTTGCCATAAGTTGTATACGGTCTCGGAATTCACATTGCTTTTGTTTTCTATCCGAACTTCTTTTTCCTTGTGTTGAGGAGAGTCTCCGATGAGCATCACTTTACAGAAGATGATGGCTTCTCCATGTTTTTCACCTTCCTCTTGGTAGGTGAGCGTCTTTGAGACCGAATTTCTTCCGTCTTTGGATACAGCAGACGCAACAATGATGAAGCCATCGTCTTGGACGGAGATACTGAAGTCCTTCAATATCAGTTCTTCATCAGGAGCAGGATAGATTTTGTTCTGTCCAAGTTGCTGGAGCAGAAGTCCCATCAGCTGATGGAACCATTCCCGATCCGTGACGAGTTCGTCTCTGGGTTCCACTGTGACCCCAATCATCAAATGGCAAAGGCTAATTAAATATTATCACAAACTTGTATATTTTATTTTTCTGCGAAAAAAACGTCGGACACCCCTGCCTCGGCTGAGGACAGGGGTGCATTGTGCCGAAAGAACTACCTACCAGAAGCGGATGTCTTCTGAACCAACTTCATCGAAGTTTTTGGTGATGGGTTCGGTGATCGGAATCTGCTTTCCCAACTTACTTTCATTCACCTCTCGGATGTATTCGGTGATGCTCACACGTCCTTCGGATGAGGCGGAGATCCTTCGGACTCTGGTGACCTTGTGCAGACCGTTCTTCCATCCCTCTGCTGTGAAGAAAAGCCTGTTGGCAGCGGAGAAGATGGTGTAGTTGGTGAGCTCATACGTCTCTTGTCCGTGGGTGACATGCTCCTCGGTCGGAGGCGACAAGGGAGCAGAGACCCGGATGTCCAAACCCTGGCTTCGAAGCCAATCGTTGATCGGCTCGACCCGATGACAGACTGTTTGAAGTTGGTTCACCGTAATCCTTTCTGTTCTGACGGTGTGGAGTCATTATAACATGGGTTTTTAGATACTTTATGTAAAGAGATTATTAATTTTATTATTTCCTATCGGATAAGTTCAGTTTAGACATGGTATTCTATATGTTTGTTGAAACGCACGAGTGCCCAGTCTGTGTCCATGTGGACCACAGACTGGGCACTCACTCAGTTGCTGGAATTACAGTTCGAAGAAGGAACGGAACACCTCGTCGGTGATCTCAGCCAAGAAGTATGGAATGGTCTTCGATTCGGAGGCAGTCGTCACTTTTTCTACAGTGACGATGAGTTCAGGATCGGCAAATCCCACACCATCCTGAACCTGAAAGACCAGCTTCCTTGACTCGACTACTACTTCATCTTCGATGCCGTTCAGGATCAATTCCAGAGTCTTGGTGTCCTCTGAAAACCTATTTGTGGCAATCCTGATTTCATCACCAAGAAGTGAGGTGCGGTTCAAGTACCTCACCATCTTCTCAGTGTCCAGAGCCTTGTTGTTCAGCAACTGGTTGAAGCTTTCAGCCAGCTCGTCGATTTTCTCGACCATGGTGTGCTTCAGTCGAGCAGCCATTACATCCCATTTTTCTCTAGGGGACTCGGTCGTGAATAATCATACTATGGACTTCATAAAAATACAATCACTAAGGGATTAATTTTGCAATTGCAACTGCATAAACAATCCAGCCAGCGATAAAGGCAACTCCACCGATTGGTGTAATGGCTCCGAGTACTTTTACGTTTGTAAGCACCATAATATACAGACTTCCAGAGAAAAAGAGAATGCCGACAAAGAGCAGCCAAGCAGCAGTCGTGAGCATTCCACTATTGCCGAATTTGGCCATGGTCAATGCGACAATGATGATAGCTAGAGCATGGACGATATGGTAATGAGCTCCTGTCTGCCAATTGGAGAGCATTTTTTCACTTACTTTGCCTGCTAATCCATGTGCTCCAAAAGCTCCGATCGCTACAGCGAGTGCCATTAAGATACTACCTAGAATAAAAAATAGTTTCATTTTTAACCTCTCACCTTCGTATGTAATCGCAAATATTGTAGCATAATTGGGTTGTGATAAAAATGTTAGCGGTTTCACAAATGTATTTATACAGACACAAAATAGACATAATTAAGAGCGGTTACATTGTAAATATTAGATGTGGATATGCTTGACACCGCAACATAATCTTCATATAATCTTAAACAAAGATTACACTTTCTTTCACATACTTCATTACACTAATACATTCAATTACATAACCACCAATGATGGGAATAGTAATCGAGTAACGAACTTAAAGAGAGGAGAACTCATAGGCTGTAAAGTTCTCCAGTTACGATTCGGCGAATGACACCCAGAGGTTCTAGTGCGAAACCAGTAAAGGGAGTAGAGCTAGACGCATATCCAGCGATAATGGACAAGAAGTGGAAAACTTTTTATCTGTTTTCAATTAGGGTGGTACCACGGGTTTTTTAAAGATTGTTTACCAATCTCTCGTCCCTGACAATAAGGTCAGTGGCGGGAGATTTTTTAATTTCCATAAAAGGAGGTCAGCAAAAATATGGGTATTCCACGCGGTACATATGATATCTTGCCAAACGAGGTGACTACTTGGCATTACCTGGAAAAAACAGCCAGAGAAATATGTGCACGATACGCTTATGAGGAAGTACGTACACCAATTTTTGAAGAAACGTCACTTTACGAGCGAGGGGTCGGAGAGACAACGGATATTGTGGAAAAAGAAATGTACACTTTTTTGGATCGAAAAAAACGATCTCTGACCCTTCGTCCTGAAGGTACAGCAGGTGTGGTTCGCTCTTTTGTAGAGAATAAAATGTATGGAGAATCGCTTCCTGTAAAGCTGTATTATTTTGGGCCGATGTTCCGATATGAACGTCCGCAAGCAGGAAGGTACCGTCAGTTTCACCAGTTTGGAGTAGAGGTATTTGGTAGCGATGATCCGGCACTCGATGCTGAAGTTATTTCATTAGGTCTCGCGTTTTATCGTTCTCTCGGGATTTCAGGGGTGCAAGTAGGGATTAATAATGTGGGAACTCCAGAGATCAGAGCGAAATATTTTGAAAAATTAATCGAATACTTTGCTCCTTTTGAAGCGGAACTAGATCAAGATGCCAAATCACGTCTTTATCGCAATCCGATGAGGATTTTAGATAGTAAGGTAAAGCGAACACAAGAAATTGCGGAGGGTGCTCCTTCTATCTTAGATTCACTAGACAAAGCGAGTATGGAAAATTTTGAGCGTGTCCAATCTTACTTACAAGAGCTGCAAGTTCCTTTTCAAGTAAATGATCGTTTGGTTCGCGGCTTGGATTATTACACCCAAACTGCTTTTGAGTTTATGATCGAAGAATTGGGAGCGCAAGCTGGAGTGATTGGCGGCGGTGGACGTTATAATGGTTTAGTCCAAGAACTAGGTGGTCCAGAAGTTTCAGGCATTGGATTTGGTATAGGATTGGAAAGAGTTATATTGGCTTTAAAGGAGCAGAATGTGGCTATTCCATCCACCAAACCGATGGATTGTTTTCTCGTTACGATGGGTGAACAAGCACAACATGCTTCTGTTCGTTTACTAGGAGAACTGCGCGGGGCAGGGTTAAAAGCAGAACGGGATTACTTAGATCGTAAGATGAAAGCTCAATTTAAAGCGGCTAATCGTTATAAAGCCCGCTATGTAGCCGTTCTTGGTGATGAAGAATTAGCAAGTGGAAAAATTCAAGTGAAACAGATGGAAACAGGTGAACAAAAATCCATAGCGATGGATCAATTGGTCTCCTATTTACTGGAGGGAAAGTAAAGAGATGTTTCGGACGCATTATATTGATGCTTGTGTACAGGCATTAGACGAACAAGTGACCATAAATGGATGGGTACAATCCCGGCGAGATCTCGGTGGAGTTATTTTTCTTGATATTCGTGATCGTACAGGTACGATGCAAGTTGTGTTCAACCCCGATATTTCAGCGGAGGCTGTAAGTATAGCCGATCAAGTCAGAAGTGAATATGTAGTGTCCATCACAGGAAAAGTGGTAAAGCGCTCAGCTGATACCGTTAACCCTAATATTCCTACTGGTGAATTAGAAGTAAAGGGAGAGCAAATACATCTCTTTAATCCAGCAAAAACGCCACCTTTTCCGATTCAAGACCGTGTTGATGTCGATGAGAGTGTTCGCTTAAAATACCGGTATCTTGATCTGCGTCGTCCAAAAATGCAACAAACATTGATGCTTCGCCATAAAGCGATGCAAGTAGTACGCAGGTATTTGGATAGCCAGGGATTTGTAGAACTAGAAACTCCTATTCTTACCAAAAGTACGCCTGAAGGTGCGCGTGATTATTTGGTTCCAAGCAGAATCCACAAAGGGGAGTTTTATGCCTTACCCCAATCACCTCAGCTCTTTAAGCAATTGTTTATGGTCGCAGGGATGGAGCGCTATTTTCAGATCGCTAGATGTTTCCGAGATGAAGACTTGCGTGCAGATCGGCAGCCTGAATTTACGCAAATCGACTTAGAAATGTCCTTTTTGCCTTTAGAAGATTTATTTTCGATGATGGAAAAAATGTTTGTAACCCTTTGGAAAGAGACACTTGGTGTAGATATCCAAAGTCCTTTCCCTCGCATTCCTTATCAAGAAGCGATGGAGCGTTATGGTTCAGACAAGCCTGACCTGCGTTTTGGGATGGAATTAGTAAATGTATCACCTGCTTTGGAGAAAAATTCTTTTCAAGTATTCCAAAACGCAATCCAATCTGGTGGTGTTTTAAAGGCAATCGTTGTTCCAGGTAAAGCAAGCTGGAGTAGGAAAGAAGTAGAGACTTGGATCGGTGTTGCACAGGAACTCGGGGCCAAAGGATTAGCTTGGTTAGCACTCAAAGAAGAAGGAGTGAAAGGATCTGTCGCTAAGTTTGTCTCAGAAGAGGAAATAGTAAAGATCAAAGAGTTAACAGGTGCTTCAACAGGTGACATCATCTATATCATGGCGGATAAACAGAAAGCTGTGGCCAATGTGATGGGTGAGCTGCGTTTGCGTCTTGGTCGGGCACTTGACTTAATTGATGAAAGTAAATATGCATTTGCATGGATTACCGAATTTCCGCTGTTTGAATTGGAAGAAGAATCAGGTCAGTACGTTCCAGCACACCATCCGTTTACGATGCCAGTGGAAGAAGATATACCATTGCTGGACAGTGATTTAGGAGCAGTCCGCTCACAGGCACATGACCTTGTACTAAATGGATATGAATTGTCCAGTGGAAGTCAGCGGATCTATAATCGTGAACTGCAAATGAAAATGTTTGATCTGTTAGGAATCTCACAAGAAGAGGCTAAATCGAAATTCGGCTTTTTGCTAGATGCTTTTGAATTTGGTGCACCACCTCATGGCGGTATGGCATTTGGCTTTGACCGAATCATCATGTTACTAGCAGGAGCAAAAAATCTGCGTGAATGTATTGCATTCCCAAAAACAGCTAGTGCTAGTGATCTCATGACAGAGGCTCCTTCCGAAGTAGATGAAAAACAACTGACAGACCTCCATATTAAAATATCAAACAAACAAGTTGTTCGATAAAAATTTAAATTTGGTTTGTTATTTCAAAACGCTAAGATTATTTACCTTAGCGTTTTTCCTATCTATAAAGTTTTGAGCTGTTTTATTTCGAAAAGTATGAAAACATTTCAAAAAATAAACCGCTTTCATTTTGGTTTTTGTTGCCTTCTGGTAATCTTTATGCTACTATAAATGTAAGAAAAGACCCTGCGATGTGCGAGGGCCACCGAAGTTTTGAGCCAACACTTTTTCTGCGGGAGCTTGGGTCATCTGTTGGACTGGGAGCCTCTTTAAGGGGGATCTACGAATACAGGTGCAAAGCACCCACCTGCTTTTGAATACGGGCAGGTTCAAAACTTAGGAGCCACGGCATAACGGGGCTTTTTTTGTTTTATACTAGTATTTGAAGGGGGTTCAAGATATGAAACTTAGATTTGGAATAGATATCGACGGGACAATCAAAGATACACATAGAGCAGCAGTAGAAATCTATAACAAAGAGTTTGGCAAAGCAGTACTTATAGAAGATGTACCTGATTTTTATTTAGATAAACCATTTGGTCTTACGCCCCAAGAAGGTCGCAAAACATGGCGCCGGTTAGAGGAGAAGATATATACACTTGGTTTACCTCTTCCACATGCCTCCGAGGTATTAAATAATCTCGTCAAGGAAGGTCATGAAGTTTATTTTATTACTGCTAGACCAGGGATGGAGAAAATCCGACGTGTGACGAAGGTCTGGCTAAAAAAACATAACTTCCCATACAACGGAAGTAACCTTCATATGAACTCGATTAACAAAGCAAAGGTCGCAAAAAAGCTTGGGATTGATTTGTTTTTCGAAGATGCAGAAGAGCATTTAAATAAGTTAGTTTCTGGCGGTATTCCAACAATTGTGGTAGATGCTTGTTACAATCGTCACCTTCATCCTAATTTACCTCGAATTACAGATTGGCGCGATGTATATGAGATTGTGGAAAAATTACAAGAGTTGAAAAAGTGTTAATGTTTATCTGTTGCAGTTAAGGATTTTACTCTAAAAACCAAGACTACATATGAATCCATCTCCGATGAGGAACTGGAAGAAAATAGTTCATCACATCCAAAATTGAAAGGGAAGAAAAAGAATTATCTTCGTGGTATGTACGAGCATAAAATTCACCAAAAGGGATAACTTTTTCTTTATGCGCGCATGATTGGTGTAAAAAAACTGCCATTTTTCCGCTAATAGTAAATATACAGGGGATGATAATCCCCCTCACTTATTTACTAGGATCGAAAGTATTTGTTCTAGATCTTTCTTTAGGGAAGGATCGTTTATATTACCTTCTTTATCTATCTTTAGACTAACTTGTGGAATGCCCAAGGTCGCTCCATCGGGAATATGGGCGTTGATCATGCCGAGAGTAAGCAGCAGCGACCTCATCGCTTCTTCTCCACCGGTAGTCATAGGGGATGCACTGATAACAGCAGTTGGTTTATCGATAAATTCACCAGAAGAGACTATCCAATCCAGTGCGTTTTTTAGTACTCCTGGTATTCCTTTTGCGTATTCGGGTGTACTGATAATGACTCCATCAGCCGATTTGAGTTCTGTGCGAAATGCTTCTACTTCTGCATAAGCTTGATCTTGGTCGATATCAGGATTGAAGTGAGGAAGTTTCTCCAATTTATCTGTAAGTGTAAATGTTACATTCTCTGGAGCAAAATTTCCCATGTGTTTTAAAATTTTGGTACTAAAGGAGTTTTCTCGTAGACTGCCAGAAATAGCTAATATTTTTGTTGGTTTATTCATGTTGTTCTCAACCCTTCTTTTTTCCTTTGATCCAATTTAGATGCTCGATTAATTTTCCTTCGTACCCCATTGAACTAGGTTGATAAATTTGTTTGTGCTTATGTTCCATAGGTAGATATTGTTGTTCAACAAAGTGATTTTCATAGTCATGAGGGTATTTGTATTTTTCTTGCTTATGATTTTGCAGATGTGCTGGCACCTCACCATCATATTCTTTTTTTACGATCTCCATTGCTTCATTTATACCTTTGTACGCAGAATTACTTTTGGGTGCGGTGGCTAGGTAGAGAGCTGCTTCAGCAAGGGGAATGCGTGCTTCCGGCATTCCTATATATTCTACAGCATGAGCGGCGGCTGAGGCTACCATCAATGCTCTTGGATCAGCAAGACCGACATCTTCGGCAGCTTGTATCAATATCCTCCGGGCAATAAATTTTGGATCTTCTCCTGCTAGGAGCATCTTAGCCAAATAATATAAAGTAGCATCTGGATCAGAACCCCGCATACTCTTGATAAAAGCAGAGATAGAGTCGTAATGACCATCTCCTTTTTTATCATAACGGATACGCTTTTGTTGGATGGATTCTTCTGCTACAGCTAATGTCACATGTCGAATTCCTTCGTTATTGGGTCTTGTCGTTGTGACAGCTAGTTCCAAAGCATTTAAAGCATGTCTTGTATCTCCGCCAGATTTTTGTGCGAGGTGGGTGAGAGCTTCCTCCTCTATCTTACATTGGAAATTTCCTAAACCTCTTTGTTTATCTTCAAGTGCACGTTTTAAAATCGAGATGACTTCAAGATCTGTCAGCGGTTTCAGTTCAAATACGAGCGAACGCGATAATAAGGCGGTATTCACTTCGTAGGAAGGATTTTCTGTCGTAGCACCGATGAGAATGAGACCGCCATCTTCTACATCTGGCAATAGGACATCTTGTTGTGCCCTATTTAGACGATGAATTTCATCGATAAACAATATGGTTCTCACATTTTCCATTGCAAGTCGCGAAATGGCACTTTTCGCGATTTGTTTGATATCATTTGCACCAGTGCCAACGGCATGAGCTTTAACAAAGACCGCATTTGTTCTGTTTGCAATGATTTCAGCTAATGTTGTTTTACCTGTACCAGGAGGTCCATGTAAAATGAGAGAAGTGAGTTGATCTGCTTCAATTGCACGTCGCAGTAAGGTATCTTTACCGATAATGTGCTTTTGACCAACAAATTCGTCTAAAGTACGAGGACGCAATCGTGCTGCAAGTGGTCCATTTGTCTGTTTCGCTTCTTCGCCGAGATGAGAAAATAAGTCCATAGAAGTCACTCCCTTCATTAAACCAAAATTAACCAAAAAAATTCGAAAATCATTTATAAAGAAAACTTGGCGATGTGTCTTGCCTTTCAAGGCGCAGACAGAGGCTTAGTTTCACTTATGCACCTCAGACTAGGGCACAAGTCTCGCTTTGTAGATAAGATAAAATTTATACTCACTTATCTACTAAAAAAACAAGACAGGTAAGGAGATTTCTCGTATAGTAGATGATAATTAGTCTTATCTTTAGGAGCACATATAAGAAGATATTGATTTATGACATGTTTCCGTTATTATTAAAATGAATGAGGTGTTATTTTGAAGATATCGACAAAAGGGCGATATGGTCTAACGATTATGATGGACTTAGCAACGCGTTATGGACAGGGTCCAATCCCTTTAAAACGGGTAGCAGAAAGACATGATCTGTCAGAACATTATTTGGAGCAATTGATTGCACCACTGCGAAATGCTGGATTAGTACGCAGTATACGTGGAGCATACGGCGGTTATAAATTAGCAAAATCTCCAGAGGAAATTACTGCTGGGGATATTATCCGTGTTTTAGAAGGACCTATTAGTCCTGTAGAATTTACGGATGAAGATAATCCAGCCAGACGAGATTTATGGAAACGAATTCGAGATGCAATAGCAACTGAACTCGATTCTACCACACTGGCAATGCTTATCCAATTTGATTCAGATGGCAATACTGATAACTATATGTTTTATATCTAACGCCTGATGGAAAACCTCCTGTTTCTTGATTGTTTTATAAAAGGAGGTGATTCTTACTATTTGTAGAATATATGTTCCTAGGTGATTTATCAGATGTGTTTTTTGTGAGAAAAGAATGATCCTAATAAATAAGTCAGGAAAAAAATATATGGAATGTGATAGCATATGTTGATTTATTTGGATAATGCTGCAACCACCCCACTTGATGCAGAAGTTCGGGAAGCAATGTTGCCATATCTGGAAGGCGCTTTTGGAAATCCTTCTAGTATTCATGCTTTTGGTCGACAAACGCGAGCAGCTATTGACACGGCAAGGAGCCAAGTAGCAAGTGCTATTGGTGCTGATCCCAGTCAGCTTGTTTTTACAAGTGGCGGGACGGAAGCTGATAATCTTGCTCTTATTGGTATCATGCATGCACAACCAGTAGAAAAAAAGCATTTAATCACGACGCAAATAGAACACCATGCAGTGTTAGACGCATGCAAGTATTTGGAGCGTTTTGGTTATGATGTTACATATTTGCCTGTAGACAAGTTTGGAAGGATACAGGTAGAAGATGTAAGAGCGTCTATTCGACCGGACACAGCTCTTATTTCTGTTCTGCATGGGAACAATGAAATTGGTACCATTCAACCTGTTGAAGAGATTGGAGAGCTCGCTAGGCAGGCTGGAATACTTTTTCATATCGATGCAGTGCAGACTTTTGGATCAGAACCACTAGATGTCCAGAAATTGCCAATCGACTTAATGAGTTTATCGAGTCATAAAATTTACGGGCCTAAAGGGATAGGTGCTCTTTACATTCGAAATGGAATCAAAATATTACCACGTGCATTAGGCGGAGCTCAAGAAAGACGAAAACGAGCTGGTACGGAAAACATATTAGGAATAGTTGGGTTTGGAAAAGCCGCAGAGCTAGTAAAAAAACATCATATGCAAAGACGAGATCATCTTGTCCAATTAAAAAACACTTTTATAGAAAAGTTGCAAGCAGAATCGATAAATATAGTTATCAATGGGCACCAAGAGAAAAGTCTGCCCCATATAGCAAATATTAGTTTCCCTGGAGTGGAGACAGAAACTTTATTGATTCAATTAGATATGGAAGGAATTGCAGCAGCTAGTGGTTCTGCGTGTACATCAGGTACCTTGTCCGTTTCGCATGTACTAAAAGCAATGCAATTACCAGAGGAAATTACCATTTCTGCCATAAGGTTTAGTTTTGGAAAAGATAATACCATAGAAGAAATAAAGGCAGCTACAACAAAAATAGGAGAGGTAGTTCGCCGTCTTTATAGATAAGGAGCTGGAGAAAGTGGAAGATTGGGAACAGCGGGTAGATGGGATAAATTGGAAAACGATGTTAGCTGAGATCGACCAAGCATTGTTGGATAATTTAGCTGCCGAAATAGGCTTTCGCTCCTATGAAGGTTTAGAGAATGCTTCAGGTTTTGTAGCAGAGGATTACCATATTTGTCACTTATCTGATGATCGTTGGGCCTTCTGGAATCCACATACATATACCAGAGAAGACCCATTATTTTTTGATGATAAGGATACAGTTATCAATCATATAGCCGCTATGTTTAGTCTAGAAGGTGAAAAAGTAGAGCAGCTGAGAAAAGGGTTAGAACAAGTTCGCCAAGCGCATAACTGCCAATATTGTAATTACGAATTTTTGCCGGAAAGCGGCACGATGGAATGGGATACCAGTAAGTACTGCTCTGCTGAGTGTGCCATGGAATCTGTGTTACATGAAATGAAAGAAGACTTTGTAGAATGAGTGATAGTTTTGTCAAGGGAATGGTTCTCCAAGAAGTGTTTTTTAGTGAAGATACAGGATATGGTGTTTATAGACTAGAAGTGCAAGAGGCTTCGGACAAATCAGTATCGGATGAGATAACGATTGTCGGTCATTTTTTGCGTCCTGTTGCAGGAGAGACTTACTCATGTGAAGGAGAATGGAGAGAACATCCTCGTTTTGGAAAACAATATATGGTCTCCAAAATAAATAAGGAACTCCCCAAAACAGAACAAGCTATCATCAAATATTTATCTAGCGGCTTGTTTCATGGAATTGGTAAAAAAACAGCCGAAAAAATTGTCGCTGGGCTAGGGGGAAACGCTTTACAACTCATTGCGTCTAACCCCGCTGCCTTAGCAGAAATTCCTGGAGTATCGAGTACTCAAGCAAATACGATAGCAAACAGTCTAGGGGAGCATCAAGCTTTGGAAGAAGCGATGGTCCTCTTATATGAATACGGACTAGGTGCTGCTCTAGCACTTAAAGTAGTACAGCGTTTTAAGCAAGACACGGTTAAGGTGATCAAGGAGAATCCATATCAATTAATTGATGAAATCGAAGGGATCGGATTTTTTAAAGCAGACGAAATTGCAAAGGCACAAGGATTTTCACTGCATGCCCCCGAAAGATATGAAGCAGCTGTTTTATATTCTTTACAGGAAGCATCCAATGAAGGTCATGTATTTTTAACTCGCCAAGAGGTTGAATCTGCGTCCCAAAGTCTTTTGGGTGAATGGGAAGCTTCTATTTTTGAAGATGCTATTGGCAATTTACTGGAACAAAAGAAGGTCATGATGGAGGAAGATCGTGTTTATTTGGTGACCTTATTTTATGCAGAAGTGAACATGGCCTTAAAATGCCGCCAAATGATAAGTCAAACCATTGAAAAAACCTTTCCCGCCACTGATTTATATGAAGCGATTGGTGAATTGGAAGAAGAGTTTGAAGTTCATTATGCGGAGAGTCAACGAGAAGCGATGATGATGGCTCTTTCTTCTCCATTAATGATTTTAACTGGAGGCCCGGGAACAGGGAAAACAACGGTCATCCGCGGTCTTTGTCATTTGTTTGCGAGACTGCATGAACTAAATTTGGATGCAGATATAAACAAAGGTGAAAATCTCCCTATTCGCCTTGTAGCACCAACTGGAAGAGCAGCTAAACGTATGACCGAGACAACCGGGATACCCGCAATGACCATCCATCGATTACTCGGATTTCGAGGCGGTTTTTTCGAACATGATGCGGATAATCCGATTAAGGGTTCTTTGTTAGTGGTCGATGAAACTTCCATGTTAGACATATGGCTGGCAAATCAACTTTTTCGAGCGATTCCGCCTACTATGCAAGTGGTATTGGTTGGGGATGCGGATCAACTTCCATCTGTGGGACCTGGGTTAGTGTTGGAGCATTTGCTGCAAGTTCCGGATATCCCCAGAGTCCAGCTGACCGATATTTTTCGCCAAGCGGAAGATTCATCCATCATTCAGCTTGCTCATTCGATTCGCAAAGGGGAGCTGCCTGACAATTTGCTTACCCCATTATCAGATAGACGTTTTTTTCCTTGTCATGCAGAACAAGCTGTTTCGATTATTGAACAAACGTATGAAAATGCCATTCGAAAGGGTTATACCCTTTTTGATATACAAGTACTTGCCCCCATGTATAAAGGACAAGCGGGTGTAAATCGGATAAACGAAAAAATACAAGCAATCATCAATCCGAAGCGAGAAGGTATAAAGGAAATAACATGGGGAGATACGGTTTTTCGATTTGGAGATAAAGTATTACAATTGTCCAATCATCAAGACCATCCTGTATACAATGGGGATATGGGACTTATTTCGGCAATCGATAATTCTTCTAAACCAGATGACCCTGTACTTTGGGTCCAGTTTGATCGCCAAGAGGTTCCCTATAAACGAAATCAATTGGGGCAATTATCCCTAGGTTATGCTTGTTCTGTACATAAGGCCCAAGGCTCTGAATTTCCCATCGTCATTTTTCCATTTTTGCCTTCTTATCATCGTATGTTGGCAAGAAACTTGATTTATACGGGTATAACCAGAAGTAAATCTTACCTTATCCTATGCGGGGAAGTGGAAGCGTTGCGCAGGGGAGTAGAAACAACAGGGGAAGCTAGAAATACTGCCTTAAAAGATTTGATACTCGATGAATGGTAATGGAAAGACTTCCTTCGTATCAACAATGAGAATCGAGTTACACTAAGGGATAGCGGGAGGAGGATGATACCTTGCGCAAATCCCAGGAAGTGATAGGACTTACTGTTACCGCTCAGGAGTCTGGAAAACAGTTGGGTGCAGTTGTCGATCTTTTATTTAACAACGAGCAATATTTAGTTGGTTGTATGTTAGAGCATTGCGGTTGGTGGCGGCATCGACGGTTTCTCCCCGTCAAAAATATTATCCAAATGGGCAGAGATACAATAATGGTGGAAAGCGCAAAATCTCTTGTCCCATTCACCAAAAATGAGGAAGCGTTTACATGCCTCCTCAGTGGTGATAAGCGTTTAAAAGGACGTACTGTGATACTCACCACTGGAACATTTCTCGGGTTGGTAGAAAATGTCTATTTTTCTCTCGATATGGGAACATTGGTAGGGTACGAATTGTCAAATGGTCTTCTCAATGATTTAAGAGATGGCCGCAAATTGTTTCAAGTTGAGGAACCAGTGGATTGGAACAAAGATATTTTGATTGCTCCAGAAACGGGTTATGTTATAAAAGAAACGCATTAAAGAAGGGATTATCCATGTTACTTCGCTGCCCCAATTGCCATTCTCACGACCTGGGAAAGGTAGGCACTAACCAACTATATTGCTGGCATTGTTATATAGAGATGACAACAGATGGTACAGATATGATTCAAAATATCTACCAAGTCGAAGAGGATGGAAGTTTAACCTCTCTCAATGATTTATTTCTGGAAGATCACGGCAGATCGTCTCCAGAATATACCGCTTCCTTATAAGGGGGAAATAAGCATGAGAAGCATTTATCTACTAACATTTATCGGTGCGATCATTACAGGTATTGCGTATCTTCGCATGGATAACCAGAGCATGAGGAAATTAAGACGTAATCTATTTGTTGGTGGTACCTTTTCACGCTTATTAGCAAGACAATTTCTACGGAAAATTGGTTTTGCAAGGTAATATCTTTTTTTGAGCTAAAACACACCCTTACTTGTTAGTAAACAGTAAGGGTGTGTTTTATTTATAAACAGAGGGTTCCATTTATTTATATTTCTAATAAAATCTCTGGAGAACATAATTTTGGACAAAATATGCATGGAACATGATGCTTTTCGATGATTCTGATGATAGAATTACGATAGGTTTCAGTATGTATCGGGAATTCGGAAAGCATCACATATTTACGAGGATGCTCTCAAGTGGGCTTTCATGCCCATAACCTCGATCCAACTGAGCCATTCAATAAGTAGAGACTAGACAAGATAGGAATCATAGTGAAAACAGTTGATATCATCCGCAAGAAGCGCGACGGTCAAGACAACACGGCAGAAGAGATCAGGTATCTCGTCCGTGGATTTGCTGAGGGAAACATTCCCGATTACCAGATTTCCGCATGGGCAATGGCTGCCCACTTCAAGGGGCTTTCTATCCTTGAAAAGGCTCGACTGCAATTGGTAACACTTGAGCATTTTTCCGTCAATCGAGTAGACCTGTCCAAGGTCGAAGGTATTAAGCGGGGTTACGGCAGGCCTCGGGATCTTCGTGTTTCTCGGATCATTCGCAGGAAGCGCAATGGACGAGAGCTCAGCACGCGGGAGATCCGTTATCTGATCAGTGGTTACACCAATGGAAAGCCACCATCCCGAATCTGATCAGGGATGTGGTGATCTAAACAAATAAATAGTGTTCTAGTCCAGAGTATTGGGCTTGGGACGGGTCATCCATGCAAATGGGTGACCCGTCCGACGTTAACAAAGGAGTGGATACATTTGATACATATACCAAAGTTTGCATTTGCTGGTTTCAGTGATGCTAAAGAAAAAGATAATGATGTCAAATTCGGCGGATTGCCTGTTGGGTTGCCAATAGAAAAATGGCCAGTTTGCAAAGAGTGTGAGGGTCCTATGACGTTTTTATTTCAAATGAAACACCATCCAACCCGCCTTCCACTTGGAAAAGAAGGGCGTGTTTTGTATTTGTTCCAATGTGAAAGTGAAGAAGGATGCAGTACATGGGATGCAGAGGATGGTTGTAATAAAGTTCTCATTCTAGAACAGGAAGAATGGAACAATAATCCGATAACGGAGTTACCAGATGAAGACACGCTGATGCTTCCTGATCTGGCTGTAACGGCTTGGGAAACAAAGGAGGAGACAGGTCAGGAGAATTGGACGCATTTTGGAGGGACACCGATTTGGATACAATCGGATGAAGAGGTGGGGGAAAACTATCAGTTTGCTGTGCAATTAGACAACGGATTTCGTGTGAAAGCAACTGATCTATCAGAGCTGCCGATTGGAGAAACATCGGAATACGAAGGAAAGAAATCGTATCAGTTACAAGTAGGAGAAGATGAGTTTGTTTGGATTTCCGAACTAGGTTCAAATGAATATTACTGTCCTTTTGCAAACTTTGGAGACAGCGGATCAGGTTATGTCTTTATAAATGCCGATAGCAAAAGCCCATCCGGTAAATTCATTTGGCAATGCTACTAATGAGAAAATAAGTGTTTCGAAGATAAACCGACTTTTGGACATAATCTAGGGAAAATTTTCGTATCCTAACAACAATGAGGTGAACGGATATGGAGAAACTTTTACAGTCCCGTTTTTTCCAACTGTCGGTATTTCTGTTTGTTCTATTAGGTAGCGTTTATTTACTCATCCAACTAGGTTCTTTGTTTCACCATATCGGATTTTTCCTAAAATCAGTCTGTGTGCCCTTTTTTTTAGCTGTCTTTATTGCCTACTTGCTGCATCCCATTGTCAATTTGTTAGCAAGACGAAAAGTGCCTCGTTTTATGGCAATTCTGCTTATTTATGCTGTTTTTCTGCTCTCGATAACAGTGTTGGTCATGAATTTATTTCCCATTTTAGAGAAGCAAGTTTATCAATTGGTTATGCATCTTCCCCAATGGAATGAACAATTTAATGCATTGTGGCATAAATATCATGACCATAGTGAAGATATATTGCCACACAACTTACATATCAAATTAGAACAGATGGTTTCTGGATTAGAACAAAAAGTGAGCAATTGGATGGCTGGATTGATGGGAAGCTTGGGGGATTTGTTAAATCAAATTTTCTTGTTGCTGATCATTCCATTTCTGTCCTTTTATATGTTAAAAGATATTGATCGGATTGAAAGTTTTTTTCTAACCATGCTGCCCAAACAGCGAAGAGGGGAAATAGCTCGGCTGTTTCGAAGTATTGATTTAGTATTAGGAAATTATATACGAGGGCAATTTATCGTCTGTTTTATCATTGGTATTTTAGCTTTTATTGGCTACAAAATAATAGGGCTTCCCTATGCTTTTTTGTTTGCCTTTTTTGTTGCTCTGTTTAATGTCATTCCTTATGTAGGTCCTTTCTTTGGTGTAATTCCAGCTATTTTATTAGCTTGTACCATCTCATTTAAGATGGTGATCGGGACAGTCATTGTCAATTTGGTCATACAAATATTGGAAGGGAATATTATATCTCCGCAAATCGTGGGAAGGTCCCTTCGCCTTCACCCCTTAGCAATTATTTTCGCTTTGTTAGTGGGGGAGGAGATAGGAGGAGTATGGGGATTATTACTGGCTGTTCCAACCTTAGCGGTAGGGAAGGTTGTATTTGAATTTGTTGTTACCTCTTATCTTCATCATAAGACCGATTAAAAGTATAGGCATTGATTTGGCGATATCTATTCTTTTTCTTTTCTGATTTGTAGAGCAAGGTTTAAAATGATTCTGGAAGTCCAGATATTTCAAATACATCATCTAAACAAAATGACAACTATCTTAGATATACTAAGCAAAAGATATTAAGTCAAATGGGGAGGATAGGTATGTCGTTGTTTACCAAAAGAATAGCTACCAAAGGTGATCTGCCTAGAATCATAGAAATTTATAATAGTACCGTTTCAAGCAGAATGGTAACCGCTGATCTAACTCCTGTTACCGTAGAGGATAGAAAGGATTGGTTTGCGGGGCATAACCCATCTAATCGGCCATTATGGGTTTTTACTACTGCTCAAAATGAGGTAGCGGCTTGGTTAAGCTTTGAAAATTTCAATCAACGAGCTGCGTATAAGAAAACTGCTGAACTCAGTATTTATTTAGATGAGAAATTTCGTGGGCAAGGTCTAGGTAGTATCCTCCTGAGAGAAGCTATTGAAGCGGCACCAAGCTTACACATAGAAACTTTAGTAGGTCGTATTTTTGGTCATAACACACCCAGTTTAAAACTGTTTAAACGATTTGGTTTTGAAGAGTGGGGATACTTACCACTAGTGGCAGAACTCGATGGGGTAAAACGTGATCTTGTTATTATGGGTAAACATATCCCAATGTGAGAAACCAAATTTGCCAACAGAAACATCACCTAGTATATGAACTAGGTGATGTTTCTGCTAGATGACTTTATTGACATAAGGAATTTTCACGATTATGGATGCGAGTAAAAAACAAGTGACTGTTCCTATGAAACCTACTGTAAAAAATTTGAACAGAGGTTGAAGCGATGTACTCTTAAGTAATAATGCATATCCTACTAAGATAATTGGATGAATGATATATACAGTAAATGCTGTTCTTGATAGATTTGACCAAAGTGCCCCAGTTTCATTGGCATATTTTCGGAACAGGGCTAATAACCCTAAGCAAATCCCAAATGCAATCAAAGACTCCCACATTGCATAAGAAAATGCTTGGAGGTTGAAACCTCCATTTGTATTTCCTTGGAAAAAGAGTAAACTAAGCGGGAATAACGGAGCAACAATAGCAAAACACCATATCCATTGCTTGGTTGTCTTTTTTGGAATTGTCTCTAGCCAGTTTTTTCTTCCAGCAATGATACCAATGTAAAACAGTAACAAGTAGGAAGGGAGATATGCGATTTGAATGCCCCAAACCCAGAAACCAATGGGATATACCAGACGAATCGTAAAGGTGAAAATACCCAATAATATTGCCGTGAAAAGAAGCTTTTTTGAAGAAGGGAAGGCTTGCTCCTCATTAGAAGGATGTTTTATCCAGATGAATCGAAGGAATACATAGATTAGAGTAAAGATTAATAAAACTTCTACAAACCAGATAGGACCTGTTTCTATGCTCTGTAAGGATAAAATTTTCGCCTTATAAAATGTCCAAAAATTAAGTTTTTCTGTGGAGGCCATAAACTGAACAATTGGGCTTAGGATAAACAGATACACTAAGATAGGGATACCCAACCGGATAAGTCTATCTTTTATAAATAGGCGGGGTTTCTTGCGATCAAGTGAAAAGGGAGTAAAATAACCAGCTAAAAAGAAAAAGAAACCCATGAAAAAAGCTTGGTTGATAGCAATAAAAAAGGTGAGGATATAAGAGGAGATTGCCTGTTCATGTCCCATATCTGATACATACCATACTCCTTCGAGAGGGGTATAAGGTAGTGCTGCATGATGAAAGAGAACCAAAATCGTTAGAAATACTCGAATATGATCCAAATAATAAATACGATTTTTCATGATTACACATCCTTGATGTCATACATCCGTTGATATTCTCTTTTTATCACAGGTGTGATAAAAAAACAAGTAAAATTACAAAACAGCAAAAAAAGTACGAACTCAATTCCTACTGTTTGCATATTGATTTTAAATGGGTTTGAAGCGTTTTTTTGATAATGTTTTTGGTTTTGGAAATTGGTTCCACGTTCCAATGAGTAGACAAACCATTTACTAGTGCATGTAATCTTTCTATTTCGATTTCTAAGTCTAGATTTTCAGCTAGAAAATTACCTTGTCTTAATAAGTCAATATAAGTTGCTTGCATATGGCGCATAAATTGAAAGATACGTATAGAAATATCCTCTAAATCAGGATGTTTTTTGGTGTATGTGATAATCTCGTACCAAGTAGACATATTTCTGTGGTCTGTTTCATCCATTGGCATTATCTCGGCTACTAGTTGATCGATTACTTCATTACATGATAAAGACAAATCAATTTGCGATAAAATATGCTGATGTACTTTTTCTCCTGCTGAGCGGATACAAGTTCTCAGTAATTCGCGTTGCGTTGGGAAGTAATATCGAATAGAACCTGTGGATAGATGCATGACATCTGCAATTTTTCTAACAGAAACTTCTTCGATTCCTTTGTTTTGAATGATCTCCCATGCAGCTTGGACAATTTCTTTTTTCCGGGTTTCATGATTTACCATTTTCGGCATTAAAAGTCGCACCTACTTCCTTGTCCAGTTCCATATCGTGCTATGTTAGATAATAATACAATACAAAAGATAACAGAGAGACTCAAATTCATACCAGCAAGTGAGAGAAAAGAACATTTTCATTAAGTGAAAAAACCTGACTAATAAATGATAGTATTTTTGTGCTTTTTGTGTATAATAGAAACGATAATTCTATATTTGTTTGCATTGATGGAACCGAGCTCCATAAACAACTGCAAGAGAGGAGAGCCCTTGGCTGTGAGGCTTTCTCAGTGAGGCTATGGAGGTAGCCAGTTCTATGAGTAGCAGCTAATAACTGCCGGCAAAAAGCCGTTATCGATACAAGAAGTGACTACGTAAGTAGTAATTAGGGTGGTACCACGGGCCTGCTCGTCCCTTGTTTAGGGATGAGTGGGCTTTTTTGTATCGGTTTCGCTTAACGGGAAAGGGTGTAGAAAAATGAAAGCAGATGAAATTCGTCGTAAGTTTTTGGATTTTTTCGTGGAAAAAGGTCATCAGATTGAGCCAAGTGCATCATTGGTTCCTGTAGATGATCCCAGTTTATTGTGGATTAATTCTGGTGTAGCAACGTTAAAAAAATATTTTGATGGACGTTTAGTACCAGAAAATCCCCGTATTGTAAACGCACAAAAGTCAATCCGTACCAATGATATTGAAAACGTTGGTTATACAGCAAGACACCATACCTTTTTTGAGATGCTAGGTAATTTTTCGATTGGAGACTACTTTAAAAAAGAAGCTATCCAGTGGGCTTGGGAATTTCTCACCAGCCCAAAATGGATGGGACTTTCTCCCGATAAATTGTATGTTACGATTCATCCAGAAGACGATGAAGCTTATCAGCACTGGCATGAAGACATTGGATTGCCAGCAGATCACATTGTGAAGCTGGAGGAGAACTTTTGGGATATCGGAGAAGGACCGAGTGGTCCTAATTCGGAGATTTTTTATGATCGTGGAGATAAGTATGGAGACCTAAGTGATCCAGAGTGTTATCCAGGTGGAGAGAATGAGCGTTATCTCGAGATTTGGAACCTTGTTTTTTCCCAGTTTAATCACAATCCAGACGGTTCTTATACACCGCTCCCAAATAAGAACATCGATACAGGAATGGGCTTAGAACGAATGGCTTCTGTGATGCAGGATGTGCCAACTAACTATGACACAGAGCTCTTTCAGCCAACGATTCAGACGATATGTAAACAAGCTGGTGTAACGTATGGAACAACAGAAGAAGTGGATATCGCCTTAAAAGTAATCGCAGAACATGCGAGAACGGTTGTATTTGCCATTGCTGACGGTGTTATACCTTCTAATGAAGGCCGTGGTTACGTACTTCGTCGTCTCTTGCGTCGGGCTGTCCGTTATGGTCGCAATCTGGGGCTAAAAAAGCCATTTTTATATGAATTAACGGGTGTAGTCGCAGAGATTATGAAGGATTATTATCCAGAACCATATGCTGGGAGAGAATTTATCGAGAAAGTAATTCGGGGCGAAGAAGAGAGATTTTTAGAAACATTGACCGATGGCTTGCGTATATTGGGTGAATGGGTCGACAAGGCAAAAGCGGAAAATCGAGAGAGTCTAACTGGCCTGGAAGCATTTAAATTATATGATACGTATGGATTTCCAATCGATTTAACAGAAGACTTTGCAAGAGAACATGGGCTTAAAGTGGATCGAGATGCTTTTGAAGAAGAGATGCAAGGTCAACGGGATCGTGCACGTGCTGCTAGGTCAGAAGGCAACAGCATGCAAGTGCAAGGCGGTGCGATTGCAAATCTGGAAGTAGACACTGAATTTGTTGGTTATGAACAAGATACAAGTCATACTTCTATTGCTGCCATCATCAAAGATGGGGAAGAAGTAAACAGTTTACAAGAGGGGGATAAAGGAATCCTCGTGCTGAGAGAATCTCCTTTTTATGCAGAAAGCGGGGGTCAAGTAGCTGATTTAGGTAATGTGCGAACATTAGAAGCTATGGCAGAAGTGACCGATGTGCAAAAGGGACCTCATGAAGAACATCTGATATCTGTCGAAGTTAAAAATGGTGTCTTACAAAAAAATGAAGAAGTAACCGCAGAGATAGCGAAAAATCTTCGTCAAGCAACAGTGAAGAATCATACTGCTACACACTTACTGCACAAAGCTTTAAAAGAAGTATTAGGGAACCATGTAAACCAAGCAGGGTCATTGGTCGCTCCGGATCGCCTGCGATTTGATTTTTCCCATATCGGGGCAATGACGGAAGACGAAATTCAGCAAGTAGAACAAAAAGTAAATGAACAAATTTGGTTGAATATACCTGTGACGACAAGCATAAAACCATTGGATGAAGCAAAAGCAATGGGAGCTATGGCACTGTTTGGCGAAAAGTATAAAGCAGAAGTTCGAGTAGTACAAGTTGGGGATTATAGTTTGGAGCTTTGTGGTGGCACGCATGTGCAAAACACGAGTGAGATCGGCTTGTTTAAAATTTTAAGTGAAAGTGGAATTGGGTCTGGAGTAAGGAGAATCGAGGCTGCAACGGCAAAACGTGCCTTTGAATATTTGGAACAACAATTTACCATACTCAAATCTAGCGCTCAGCTTTTGAAAACAAACTTACATGATGTGCCTGCTCGTATTATTCAACTGCAAGAATCAGTCAAAGATTTGACACGTACCAATGAATCTTTGCTGGCAAAGCAAAGTCAATCTGCTGCTGTAGAACTACAGAACCAATGGGTAGAAGTGGATGGAGTGCCAGTTCTCGCGGCTGGGGTAGATGCTCCAGATATGGATAGCCTGCGTAAATTAATGGATGATCTAAAAGAAAAAAGAGATGGTATTATTGTACTTGGAGCCGTTCATGATAATAAAGTAAATTTTGTTGCTTCTGTTGCACCAATTTATGTTCAAAAAGGGTTCCATGCGGGTAAATTAATAAAAGAGGTTGCTTCTATTTGTGGTGGCGGTGGAGGTGGCCGACCAAACATGGCGCAAGCTGGCGGGAAGCAGCCAGAAAAATTGCAAGAAGCATTACAACAAGTTAAAGTTTGGGTCACGGAAAAAAAGGACATTCGGACTTAAGACCGAAAAAGGTAAGTAGCTGCTGATCCACACAGAAAAAAGGGGCTGAGATGATCCGTGGATGAAACGAGAAAGTTTCAGTTTCAACTGGGAAATAAGTCGAGTGTAAAACAAATATTGACACTTGTTTACCATTCTTTAGAGGAAAAAGGATACAATCCTATCAACCAAATTGTTGGTTACTTAATTTCAGGCGATCCTGCTTATATTCCTCGTCATAATCAGGCAAGGTCGTTGATTAAAAGTGTAGATAGAGATGATATCATTGAAGAGTTGGTAAAATCATATCTAAATCCAGACCAGTAAGAGTCAAAGTAAAATCCCTTTGGGACGAAAGCGATGGTTAGGGTTATCAATCCGGCCATCGCTTCTAATAATAACTTTACAAACATATATTCTGTTGGTAAACTCAATAAATATGATGGAAAAATCCTACATAGAGTTCGATAGGGAAAATTGCCCATTTAGTCATCTGAATAGATGGGGTTTTCAATGGAAAGGTTTGTTTGTAGTTTAGTAAAGAAGGACCGTTTGTAATGGTGCGAATTTTAGCTTTAGATTTGGGTGAAAGACGTATTGGGATTGCAGTGAGTGATCTCTTAGGGCTGACAGCACAAGGATTGGAAGTAATTGACAAGAAACAAACCCCTGATTGGTTGCATCGTCTAGATACCCTTATCCAAGAATATGAAGTAGAAAGAATCGTTATCGGTTTTCCACGAAACATGGATGGCTCCATTGGATCAAAAGGTGAAGCGAGCAAACAGGTTGCAGATGTGCTGAAAGAGCGTTATGCTCTTCCTGTTGACTTATGGGACGAGCGTCTTTCCACTGCAGCAGCGCAGAGGTCTTTGATCAAGGCCGATGTGAGCAGGAAAAAAAGAAAACAAGTAGTAGATCAAGTAGCCGCACAATGGATATTACAAGGCTATTTAGATGCAAATAGGGGGAAATACCAATGACAGAACATGAAGTAGATATCATCACAATATCACAAGAAGATGGTGGAGAAGAGGATTTTGAAGTAGTTACTTATTTTGAAAATCCATCCACTGGTATCAAGTATGTTTTTCTCGTACCGACAAGTGCTTCAGAGGAAGAAGAACAAGATGTGTATCCTTTCCGGTACTCTGAAAATGGGGACGATCTCGTACTATCCCCTGTGGAAGATGACGCAGAATGGGAAATGTTAGAAGAAGTATTGCAAACCTTACTTGATGCTGAAGAAATCTAAGGAGTAGTTCGGATATGAAAGAAGTGACTCATTTACGGGATAAGTTAGAAGATGGTATGTCTTATGTACATACTAAGTCTTACGGAGAGGAGATCTTGCGGGTTCTTCACGAAGTAGAAGTAGATGGGGTTCACTATGCCTTCATGCAAGGAACGCAGCATGGTGTTGGGGAAGCATATTTATATGAAGTATTAGCAGATGGACAGATTGGTGAAATTGAGACTGTTGATGAATGGGAAAATGTGATGGATGCTGTTCATTACCATCTGAATACTTACTATGATTGACAAATAACGGGGTATATTCCTCGTTATTTTTATTTTTAAAGTATGTTAACATAGAAACTAGCACTTTAATCAACTCCCATCCTAGGGTTCCACAAGAAGGTTATTCATGTGGGGAAGGTTGTATGAGAGGAAGTTCTTGATGAAGTGGTTTCTTCGCATAATTCTAACGTTTGTTTTACTTGCTGGTTGGATCATCACAGGCTACTACTTTATTGATTGGACACTTGAATCCCCGTCTCGATCAAAAGCAGTGGAAATTGATATTGAGCCAGATTCTTCGTTAAAACAGATAGGGAGCATCTTAAAAAGTAAAAACTTAATTCGAGAAGATTGGTTTTTTCGTTATTATGCCGCTTACCGGCAGAGAATAAATCTACTCGCAGGGTCATATGAAATTAAGCCAGATGAAAATTTAGATGATATTTTAAATAAGATTGCGATTGGAAAGCAAGATCTTATTAAAGTTACGATCCCTGAAGGAAAAACCGTGAATGAAATTGCAAATATTTTACAAGCAAAAGGTTTTTCCAAAGAAGATTTTTTAAAGGCAGTAAATCGTCCGAGTAATAAAGATCAATTTACTTTTGAGCAGGAAATTAAGAAAACGCCAGTACGGAAATATAAGCTTGAAGGATACCTTTTCCCAAGTACATATGAATTCCATCGAGGAGAGTCTGGGGAAGAAATAGTTAATGAAATGGTGCGTCAATTTGCCAAACGGATGAATAAGTTGGACGCAAGAAATAAACTGATCAATTCAAATTCAAAATACAATATTGATCAATGGGTTACGATCGCTTCTCTGATTGAAAGGGAAGGTCGAGTACGGTCAGAGTTACCGATCATTTCTGGTGTAATCTATAACCGTTTAAAAATTAATATGCCACTTCAAGTGGACGCATCGATTATATATGCCTATAGTCTAAATGGGATCATCAAGAAAAAATTAGGTCATAACGATACCAAACTGCGTAGTCCCTATAATACTTATTTGAATAAAGGCTTACCTCCAGGACCGATATCCAATCCTGGTTTAGAGGCACTGCAAGCTGCATTAGACCCTGAAGCACATTCCTATCTGTTTTATGTCACAAAACAAGATGGCACCAATACTCACTTCTTCAGTAAAACCTATAAAGAACAATTAACAAAAATAGCACAGAGTAACAAAAATGAAAAGTCAGCTAAGTAGATATACAGAACGGGTGATTTTTGCCTGTTCTGTTGATTTTTGTTTATGAGATAAAAATTGTCTAGAAATGAGCAAATTAACTATCTATTTTGGTCTTTTTTTTATTCGTTTATCCCTGCTCTTTATTGCCTAAGCTGGTAAGGTGGAGGAGTGGAAAGCAGATGAAAATTTGGCGTACATGGATAGTGCTTTTTGTGTTGATAGGCTTATTCTCAGGCTTGATTTATCGACTATACCAGATTCAAGTGAGTTCCACCCACTCTTTCTCTGTTGCCCAAAAAGATTTGGTAGCTCTCGCGGAAAAAGTCCAATCAAGAGAGATCATTTTGGACAGTAAGCGAGGTAAAATATTAGATCGAAATGGGAAGCCGTTCGTCGGTGAATTGCAATGGAGATTGCTTGTTTTTCCTCAAACCCAGGATCAGATCGACTTAAGAAGAGAACAGCTATCAAGACTGAGCTCCCTTTTGGGTATTGCTTTTCAAACTTTTCAACAACAGTTGGTTTCGTTAAAAAAACCATCTGTACTTTCTCCTTATAAACTAACAATAGATCAAGTTAATATGATAGAATCGCTTCATATTCCTGGAATAATTGCAGTACAATCGGATAACCGAATGACAGAAGGAGAAGTAGCAAAACAAGTAATCGGTAGATTGATTCGAAATGCATACGTCTTAAAAGACCATTATCCTAAAGAAGTAGAGTCAGGGAAATTTTCGCTCCAATCTAGGTTTGGTATGACTGGTTTGGAATACGCTTTTGAGCGTTTTCTCCATGGTGAGGGCGAAAGCCTTGTTCGCTTTGTAACAGATGGCCGAGGGAAGGCGCTAAATGGTGTTCAGGTAAAAGTAACAGGTTCAAAGTCCAAACAAGCCAGCGATCCTAAAACTATCGTGACTACCTTAGATTTGACATTGCAGACCAAAGTGGAAGAAATAATAAAAGCAGCAAAAGTTGAAGAAGGCGCAGTAGTTGTACAAGAAATATCCACAGGAAATATACTTGCAATGGCAGGAGTTTCGGGGACAAAAGATGAATCCCTGGCTCCATGGATCAATGAAGCATTGGTTGAAACAACTCCCGGTTCTATTTTTAAAACGGTCGTTGCAGTAGCTGCTCTTGAAGAAGGTATCACTTCTCCAAAAACACCATATGTATGCAAAGGATCACTCGATGGTAAGTACCATTTGCGAGATGCAGATGGAGAAGTACATGGCAAACAGACTTTTTCAGAGGCATATGCAAATTCCTGTAATATTGTTCTAGGTTCTGTTGCAGAAAAATTAGGTGGTGCGAAGTTACAAGCATATGCCAAAAGGTTAGGACTAGCCCAAAAAATAGGTTGGAGTGGCAAAATTCCAGGTGATGATAACTTTAGTCAATTACCAGAAGAGAGTACTGGCTTGATTTATGCAAAAAGCACTTCTTTGCGTGATAAAGGAGCAGCAGTACAGACTGGTATTGGACAGCGAGATGTTAAGGTTACTCCCCTTCAAGCAGCTAATATGATCACAGCACTGTTTCATCGAGGCATGCCAATCCAACCGAGATTGGTTACAGAAATTAAGGATCAGAACAACAAAAGTATCTGGAAATTTACCAATAAATATATACCAAATGCTAAAGCCCTGAAACCAAGTACGATAAATGCAGTAAAAAATATGATGCGGATGGTTGTGACAAAAGGGACTGCTCGTTCCCTGTCACGAGATAACTGGAAATTATCTGGGAAAACGGGAACGGCACAAGTTGGTGTGGATAAATCGCTATATAACAAATGGATGATTGGATTTGCACCTTATTCCAATCCTCAGTACGCTGTCTCCGTTGTTATAAAAAATGTCAAAGATTCGGGTGATAACCGAGCGAAGAAGATTTATCAAGAAGTAATGGATGTTTTACGTACCCTAACTCCGATGAAATGATTGAAGTTGTCGATGGGTACGCTTTCTTGTTTGTGTTAAGATGAGTAGGAATATATGAAGGAGGTGCAGGCTGTCCCACAGCCACATCGGTTTACAAAAGTTCCCATTGGCAAACGGGTAACAGCAGGGATAGATGAAGATAACAGTCCATCTTAGTAAAGCAGAACTAGACCTGATTGAAGAAGCTTTATTGCAATACCAAAACTTATTGATGAAATCTGATCATAATGATCCTTTGGTTGGTCAAGAGATCAGTTTATGCCGACGGGTTCTAGAAGAATTTGGGGTAGAGGAACTGGAAATAGATCAACAAGATTCTAAGCCGGAATTATCAACTCCCAAACAGTACCCATTCTCCAATCCAAGATAGATAAAATCCCCGCAAATGTGACGGGGATTTTCTACTTAAATTGCTGCATTTTTTCCAGCTACATATCCTGTACATAAAGGGATAGAAAGAGTATTAGGTAGCTAGCTAATATTCCTCAGGTGTACGCTTGAGACTTTGACATAATCGTTGAACACTGTCCGTTCTGATCTGCTTTCCGCCTTCTGCCCGTTCTATGGTCGAAAGAGAAAGCTGAGCGAAGTCAGCCAATTGTTGCTGGCTCCAACCCATCTGGAGCCTTGCTGTTTGTAACAACGTATTTTTCACCATCGAGCCTCCATTCATGTGCAAAAACTTTAAATGCCCTCAAAACTGAACAAGCAGAAGGTGTAGAAGTGAAGAAACCGGGTTCCAAACCTTTGCATATGCTTCCTTTATTTCAAACATTAGATGATGGAATGTACGAAAATGGATGGCCAAGAAGAAACGCTGAAAGACCAGAGCCACGTCCTTATAGAAAAGGGGATTTTCCAAATGCAGAGATATATTATCAAAAAACGTTGAGTCTTCCGACTTTCACTGAACCAGACGATAATGATATCATTGTTCACTATGCAGAAGCATTTCAAAAAGTTTATCATAACAGATATGAACTTCTAGACTATGAAAAAAAAGAAAAGAACGCAATTTAGCGTTCTTTTCCCACTTTACTAGAATGATACACAGGAGGGGATTGCATTGATCCAAAAAGTTGTAAGTACAGGTCTACTTATGAAAGACGATAAGGTTTTAGTCATTCAGCGAAGTGAAAGAGAAAAATTTTTGCCAGGATACTTTGAGTTACCAGGAGGAAAGGTAGACTTTGGTGAAGATCCAGCTGAGGCTTTAGCTAGAGAATTCAAAGAAGAAGTTAATTTAGATGTAAAAGTGAGTAATCCTTATCACACTTTCTCCTATATTTCTGAAAGTGGAAACCGTCATACAGTGGAAATTTTATATAAAGTTAATCTAAAAAATGAAACAACTAATCCTAATATAAAACTTAGTGAAGATCACAGCGATTCTAAATGGATTGGACTTGATCAATTGGAACAACTACAGTTGAGTGACGAAATCAAATCATGTATATTAAAAGGTTTCCAATCTATCTAGTGTTAATAACCCCCTTCCCTACCGCTTACTGAAAGCCGAAAACGAAACGTTTCGGTAAATCGGGGCATCCGAGAGGGAGGAGAGGGGGGATTTGTATTTTGATTCAGTTTTAAATTTGGATTGAGGTGTACTCCTCATTTTTTTCAGCTGCATTTTTTCCAGCTACATAGCCTGTACATAACGCAGCAGTAATATTGTAACCACCTGTATATCCATGAATATCCAACACTTCGCCGCAAAAGTAGAGACCCTTCATCAATTTGGAACCCATTGTTTTCGGATTTACCTCTTTGACATGAACACCACCACCTGTGACAAATGCCTTTTCTAGCGGCAATGTCCCATTTGCAGAGAGCGGGAAATGTTTCACGAGTTTTGCAAGTTTTTGGATTTGTTCATTGGAAAAATGAGCAGAAAGTTGATCTTCTTCTATTTCAGCCTTTTGGCATAGAACAGGAATGAGCCTTTCTGGAATCCAGCCTTTCATCAAATTTACGGTATGTTTCTTTGGATGGGCTTTTCGTTTATGCTGTAAATCTTGTTCGATACTAGACAAAGATTGATCTGGAAACAGGTCTATCAACATAGGAATACACTTCTCGCCTGTTTTCTTTTGTTGTTTTAGCACAAATTGACTGCAACGAAGAGCGATAGGGCCTGAAAAGCCGAAATGAGTAAAGATCATATCACCACGATGAGAAATGACAGGTTTTCCTTTTGGATTGAGTACAGAAAGAGTAACATCTCGTAAAGACAAGCCTTGCAATGTTTTGGTGCGAATGAGTGGCTCGTCAGAGGTAATGGGGACTTCTGTTGGAAATAGTTCTGTTATCGTGTGCCCTGCGGCTTCTGCCCAAGCATAACCATCTCCTGTCGAACCAGTATGCGGCACCGACTTGCCACCTGTCGCGATAATGACATTTTTCGTTTTCCAGACTTCTCCATCCATTCCTTCCACACCAACTACCTGCCCATTTTCATATATTAGGCGTTTTACAGCAGTATTTGTTTTCATTTCCACATGCACAGAACGAACTTTTTGCAGTAATGCTTGTACTACATCTTTGGCACTATTTGAAACGGGGAACATTCTTCCGTTGTCTTCTTCTTTTAAAGCGATGCCAAGGTCTTCAAAAAAGCGAATAATATCTTGGTTGTTAAAAGTAGCAAAAACACTATGCAGAAATCGTCCATTTCCGGGAATGAATTTAATCAATTCATCTAAACTTTTATTATTGGTTACGTTACAGCGTCCACCACCGGAGATCGCTAGTTTTCTCCCTAATTTATTGCCTTTATCCAGTAACAGCACTTTTGCTCCATGGATTCCTGCCGACGCACTGGCCATCAATCCAGATGGTCCGCCGCCAATTACGATCACATCAAACATAAGATCCTCCCGATTATCCTAATCCTATTTATCATTAGTTTTATCATCTTTTTCTACTTTATCACGGTTGTCCTATAAACAAAAAGAAACCAGCTTGTATAAAAGCTGGTCATGAAATTCTATTGCTTATATTTATTGGTCATCTGGTCTTTTTCACTTTTAATCTTTGCCTCGATTTCTTGTCTTGCTTGTTCCAATTGGTCTTCTTTGGCTTTTGCCACTCGGTTGATTTCGTCTGAAATCATTTTATATCTTTTTTGGGTGAGGTTATATAGTTCACTATATCTATTTCCGTCTAGAATTCCTTTGTTTTGCAAATAGAGCATTGCTTCGGCATAACGTTTATTTTCTTGGAGAATTTTTTTGATCAATGCTGTTTTTTCATTTGTTCGATCCATCCATTTTTTCGACCACTGCTTTTCAATGCTAACCCAGTTGTTATCTCCCCATCTTGTCCACTTTAGCCAGAGGTCAAATTGAGCCTTCTGCATTTCTCTCTGTAATTCTTCTGCTGTTTTTACATCTACATATGTTCCTCCACCAGCTTGTGAGATCTTTTCTAGAGCTTGTCTGTCTTTGGAAGGGATGTCGAAACCAATAATATTCACAACCGCTTTAATATTGGATTGATGGATCGATTGTGCAGCTTGGACAGGACTTCCGCCACAGGTTTCTACCCCATCACTTACTATGTAGAGGATGTTTTCTGTATCTGTTTCTTTGGTTTGATTAATCTGTGTTTTTGCATCTTCCATCGCTTTGGCAATGGGAGTCCAGCCAGCAGGTTTTGCTTGCTGCAAAGCAGTGGAAAATGCATTGGCATCATAGGGAGCAGAGGGATAGACTACTTCTGTTTGCGAGCAGGATAGTTGTTTGTCGCTATTGCTCCCGCTTCCTTTGTGACCATACAGACGCAAGGAAATATCTGCTCCTTTTTGGAGGGAAGAAGCAAATTGTGTCACGGCTGCTTTCGCTAATTCCATTTTGGTTTTTCCACCGATTTTTCCGTTCATACTTCCACTGGCATCGAGAAGAATTTGCACATGTACCTTCTTCGTTGTCTCTCCTTGGGATTGTGCAGATTCCCCAGGTCGATTTGTATCAAAGGTGTAAGTAGGGCTGATGGCATTAATTTTTTGCAACCCATCTTCGTAATTTTCAGCCAAGTTGTAAACGAGTTGGTTATACATATCTTGAGCAGAAGTATTTTTTGTAAACTTATCCAATACTTCTTGCTCAAATTTCCTTTTTTCATAATTGGTGCCTGCATAAGGACCAGGCCCTTCTTTCAGCATTCCAGAAATATCTGTTGCTGCTTGATGACTTGGTGTCTGGTTTTGTGTTTGTGTATTCGTTGTATTTGATTTCGACGAACACGCTCCGGTGACAGCTAACATTGCTATCAAGATGGTGTATGAAATTTTTCGTATCAGTGTGATCACCTCAGTAGGTATTGTATGAATAAAGCTTATTTTATATTAAGTAGGAAGAATGGGATACACCGAGAAATTAGAAGATTCATAAAGGTGTAAGGAAGAATATCAAAAAAATGAAAGAATAACAGATATAGGATTATTACAATAAAATGGATATCTATCTGTTTAAGTTGAGTTTTCTTCGATTTATACATACAATAGGGACAGTGAGCATAATACGTTCGGAGAATTGGTAAAAGGGGTAGCTCCAATTATGTCCAAAGTAATGGAAATCAGATCAACCTTGATGAAGATGAGAGTAGGAGAAGCAGTTCGCTTTCCGACAAATAAGCCAGATCAATTTGTAGAGATAGACCGAGTATTCACTGGAAAAAAACAGAGTTGGGTTGTTTATGTTGACGGAGAAAGAAAAGTAATGAGAAAGATAGATGAGGTTGTGGAAGTAATTCAAAAAAACTGGAATCCAAGCTTGAAGAAGATCATGGATGAGCAGTTTTCTGAGTTAGAGGAGATCATTGATTTAGGTGAATTTTAATGCATAGGGCTGAATCCATTTGGAGGATTTGGTCCTTTTTGTATTTTTTAAGATTTTTTTCGAATTTTCCCTAAAGAGTATTCCTTTCCAATATCTTGACAATCTGTCTATTCTTGAATTATGTTTAAACAAAATATTATAGTTTTATATTTTTTGAGTATATAAAACTCATATATTTTATGCTTTTATTTTGGATTTTAATCTTATAAGAGGTGTGGAGAGTGAAAATGAAAAAGATAAGAAACATTATTTTTCTAATGGCAATTTTAAGTTTCTTACCTGCTTGTTCTGCTGTGGAATCTATTTTGCCTGCACCAGGTGATGCTCAAAAAGTAGAAGAGGTGCTAAAAAAAGTTGAACCAGTGATGCAAAAGGCTTCATCCAATATCGACTACAAATTTAGTGTGACTTCCACTGCTAAAACCAAAAGGCAAAAAGATGAAGAATATAAAATCCATTACGTCGACGATAATAATCTCCAAATCCAAAAAATAAAAGGAGAATACCAGGACGAAGAACCAATCGTATATATCAATGGCGAACAATGGGTATATGATGACATTCTCGATAAGGTCATCGCACAAGGTAAAGAGGAAAATGCTCTTAAAGCGGAAATGCCTTATCATTATGAAGCAATTTCCAAAACATATTTTATTGAACGTGCTAAAGCAATGGGAGATCAAGTTGCTGTAAAAGATGAGGGGAATTCTATCGTACTTTCTGGTGAACTAAAGGAAAAAAGTTCCCAAAAAGATAATGAAGTGACTGCGTTAGAAAAGTTATTACAACGTGAGAGGAATTATATATTTGATTTACAATTAGCTGATGAGAAATTCGGAACGAATGGAGATCAGCTTGACTCGTATCAGTTCAAGATGTGGATAGATAAAAAAACGTACCGAATCACAAAGGTAGAGAGTATCTTAAATGCGGAAATTATGGTCATTACGAAGCAAACACATGCTGATTATTATGATGAGCAAGAGGGTGTTCCTGTTGTGGTAAAAGAGATTTTAACCTTTTCACCAGCATCTAATACGATTGCCAAACCAAAAGATAAAGTAACAGCAGAAGAGAAAAGTGAAGCAGAATATCACTAAAATATAAAATTAGAGGAGGAGGAAAAATAGATTGAAAAAATTACTTATCTTAGGAATCATAGCCATACTTAGTATGTTTGTAGTTGCATGTTCGTCCGAAACGAAGACTACCACCAATCAATCAAAAGAAAATACTACTACCGAAAGCGCAATGGAAATTATAAAAAAGGCAAAGGAAAAACAGAGTACCATGAAAGGAGAATCCTATACAGAACAGTACAAATTGGAACATACCTTTCAATCCGAAGCAGAAGATGGAATGCCGATTAATTTTACAAATATTCGAGTAGGCAAATACGAACGTGATCGTATATTTAACCCATATGCAGAACATATAACTGGCCAATACGAATCGAGCTTTAGGATTAATATAAAAGGATATAAAGATGATGGTGGAAAAACAAACGTCTTCCAACAAGAGGAATACGATGTAAATGGCAAGGTTTATTACAAAACAAATGAAGATAAAAAGTGGACTATTTCTTCTATGGGCAAAATATCTGGATTTTTTCGAACGAAATTTTTAGACGAATTGATTAAAATCAATAACAATAAAAATATAAAAGTGACCCATGAGAATGGTTTGTATAAACTTGTCTTCGACAAAGCGTATTTCAATGAAAATAATCAACTCTTTGAGTTTTATAAGAAAAATTACTCATACTATCATGCAACGGATTTCGTAGAAGAAAAACTAAAGAAAGATTCTGGACAAACTATTTTGTATGATCAGGCTCAATTTAAAAATCCAATCGTAGAGATATGGGTAGATCAAAATAACTTTATGATCAAAAAGTTTTCCATTATATCCTCTATTCGTATTCCAACCGTATCTACCGAAAAAGGAAAAGATGGAAAAACAAAAGAGTTTCCTCCTTTTTATATAGAACAACAATGGTCAGCGGAAATACACAAAGAATTTACTGGATCAATAAACCCGCCACCTGATGCCAAATAAAAACTCATATATGGAAATAATAAGAGCCCTGTGCAGACGCATAGGGCTTATTTCAAATCTATCTAAATCGTATAGTTTCGACCGGCGACCAACTGACACGTCAGTGGTCGCCTTCCCCTAAGGGATGTCAGCTGTTGCCGCTGCCGGGCCGCTGCTCCAGCAGGTTCGCGAGGGGGATGTTCTCACGGCCCGAGTCCTCCGGAAACACGACCATGGGAACCTCGTTGGGGTTGTCCTTGTCGTATTCGACCTGAGCGCCCTCGGAGTCCGGAACATCGCTCCACTTCGTGAGACCACGCATGCGGAACTCGATGTGGCCGTTAGCCACCCTGGCTTCGAGCCGGAGACTGTCTTCTCCCTTGAGACGGAAGACGTAGAGAATCTGCTCTTCACTCTGCCTTTTCCGGGTCGACTCGAAGATCAGGTAGTTCTCAGCCGGGCCAGCGACCATGATGGCTCTCCTTAGAGGTGCGCAATTAGCGGTTGCCATTGCTTATTATTATCATAGTGGAAAATGTTGTGAATGTACATGAGACGTCTGCTATTTCCAGTTTTATGGAAAGTATTCACTTTAGTTGCTTTTCTAACAAGCTAAATTTGTTTCTAGTATCAGAAAACTGCACCTCCTATTGTTAATAAGTCTAACAATTGGGTGCAGTTAATAATTGGCTTTGATTTATTGAAAGATATAATATTTACTGGCTCCGTGATGGGAATGTATCCTATCACGGAGCCGTGGGTGACTGGGATGGGAGCTCAGTTTCTTAGGGCTGCGCCTTGCTTCCGAATCGGAGGAGGAGGTAGAAACCGAACCCACCCAAGGTGAGACCTCCGATGATCTTCAAGCAGGTGATCATCGTCCTTCCTTCCTAATCACTCAACAGTAACTTTATTTCACTATATCATAAGATGATTTTCATTAGGAGGTATAACCAATTAAATTTAGTCCAGATTACTTCTTATAGTTGTCATACTATTTTGTGAAGAGTATAATACGGATATCGGTAAAATCTAAATATTGTTAAATAAACGTATTTTTACCATCATAAGTGAAATCGAAGTAATTATTGCGTTCATTCGCTATTTTTAAGTAAATATTTACTTTTCGTTGTGTATCCGCTTACAAATAACATCACGGTAGTAAACAACAGGGGAAAAACTTTTTGGAGGACTGGAATGGTGGATTGGAATCGAAAACAGCTTGGGGAGCTGTGTAAGAAACGTCGGGAAGAATTAGGGTTTAAGCAGCATACGTTAGCAGATGAGCGTATTTCTGCTACTACCATCAGCAATTTAGAAAATGGAACCAAGCGTCTTAGCGATGAATTATTGGCTTACTATTTGCAGGAGAAATTAGAGTGGTCGATGGAAGACTTGCCAAAGCTACTGCAAGAAAAGGCTGAGAAAGAGAAACAGGAACGATTTACAATTGGGCTGCGTCTAAGAACGGTGGAAAATGACCTTGACTGTGTGAGCATCCAAGAAGGTTTAAGGATGATTCGTCAAATGGAGCAGGAACTCAAAGGCAAGCGTCCTTACTTTGCTGTATTGGAATACCTTCGCGGAAAGTGTTATTACCACAGTGACAAACTAGAGAAGGCAGTCGCCCATTTTCAGCAGGCTATTCAGATTTTTGATGAGCATCCTTCAATTCATTACACGAATATAAAAGCTTTTTGTTTATACCAACTAAGTCGTAGTTTTCATGTAATGAATAAACTGGATTTAGCTCTTTCTTGTGCACAAGATGGTTTGAGCTCTTTCTTGCCAGAAGGGGATAGAAGATACATCCAATATTCTTTACACATTAGCAAGGTAATCTATTATGAAAAGCTAGAACGCAATAGTGAAGCAATGGAGATTATCGAATGGCTAGAAGAACATTTTGAAGAGTTGGATACGGAAATAAAACTAAATGTATACCAGTTAAAAGCTACATTGTACAATAAAGACAAGAGATATAAAAAAGCAATTCAGTGTGCTGAGACTGGGATTGACATTGCTCGACGAGAAAAGAAATTTGACCGTTGTTTTGAACTTTGGACAACGGCAGGAACCATATACAAAAATATGGGACAGTATGATGCTGCGGAACTTAGCTTTCAAACAGCATCAAAATTTGAGGACAAGGTAAAAAAGAAACAATTAGTTGCACAGAATGGTAAAGAACTTGGACAGTTATATTTGTTACAAGGAAATATAGTTTTAGCGGTAGAGAAGTTACAAAACGCATTGCAATTGAGTAAAAAATCGAAAGATAGCCTGCGTTATTGTGAAGTTCTACAAGCTCTTGGTGAATGTTATTTGCAACAAAAGCATCATAAGGAAGCAATCCAGTATCTTAAACAAGCACAGAAAGTAGCAGAAGAACATTCTTTTTATCCACAGGAAAGAGATATCGTCATTTTGCTAGCAAAATGTTATGAAAAGTCGAATATGATAAAGTATAATCATTATTCAAGTAGATTGTTTCATATCTCATTGAAATTAAAGGAGGAGGTGAGCGAATCCATGCGGTTACATGAGACAAAAAGATGGTTGGCAGGTGATCCTCCTGATGTTTAAAAGATTTTTAAGTTGAGAGAGCTGTTTCCCGCTGGGGAAGCAGCTTTTTTAAAAATTTTTTCGTTAGTTTCCATCAATTTGAATGAAAAAAGATTGAAATTTACCAATTAATTGCTTATTAGGTTCAAAAAAACAGACATTTGCTAGAAAGAACACTACTTTTTTACTCCTAAGAAGCTCTATAGAGTGAATATTTTCATATTTGTCAGAAAAATAAAACTACCCTATAGTGTGATTATCGCTGGATAGAGTGATTCAGCGATTCCAAACGAAAGGAGGGACAACAATGGAGTACAACAGTGAATGGGTAGAGCCAAAATTGATTTACTTAGGCAGCGTAGAAGAGCTAACCGGCCAAGGCGGCAGCAACAATGATGATGGTTGGTATCATTCGAAGTTAGCAAAAGATGAGTAAAACATCTAAGAGACTCAGTAATTTGACTGAGTCTCTTATTCAAAAGGAGGATACACATGAAAGATATGTATACCTTTATGATTACGGGAGAACGAGGTTTCCCAAATATAAAGATACCAATGTCTTTTTTATTACAAAGCCCTTTTCTTGTCTTCAACTTACTTCGAAGATACAAACAGTTGGAAGGGAATAAAAAGTTGCATATGTTAGAAAACATCAAGACAGATTGTTCTATCGATCTACACAATGAAAGAATGAGATATTTATTCGCCAGAAAAATAGCTGGACTAACAATTCTTTGGATCAATCTGTTTCGCCAAGGAGAGGCGCTTTGTTTAGAGCGAGCGATTATTATTTGTATGGTTTTGCGATCCTTTGGATTGTCAGCAAAAGTGATTATTGGAAAGAAACTATCCTTTTCGATGATAGAACGCTTTCCTTTTCATGCTTGGGTGGAACTAGATGGTAAACCGGTGGACGAACATATCGGTGTCCTTGATCAATACAAGCGATTAGATGAAATTCCGTCCTAAAGGAGGAGAAAAATGCTTTTCCGAGAAGAAATTTTAGGTTGTAGCAAAGATGCTGTTACAACTATCCAGATTAATGGCTGGATTTGGCGAGGGAAATCACCTCACGCTGTGCGATTTTTGCAATTGATACAAACAGATCGTCAAGCTGCTATCAAGGAATTTGAAGAGATGCTATTGTTTTCTCCTGAGCAATTATTGCGTTCGATTGAAGGTAATTTTATATTTACTTACTGGAATGCGGAAAAACAGAGAGGTGTTCTATTCAAAAGTCTATTGTGCAAACACTCCCTCTATTATACCAACGATCACATGGGGCTATCTTGGTCTACCAATCCTTTACAGATTTGTTCTCAAAATTACATGGATGCAGTGAAGGAAAAGTATTTGCTAGTTGCCTGTTTAGAAGATAGCATTCCTTCAACAGATTCCTACTACAAGGGGATAAATAGAATTTCAGCAGGGAACTTAGCGATGATTCATATGGATGAATTACAGTTAAAAACCATCGATAGCCTTTCTCCTACTCCACTCAACAAGAAACAAAGATTAGAAGACTTTGCTAGAGAGAGTAGAAAATTGATCGAAACACATGCGAGTAAATGTTTATCTGGATGTAAAAAAGTTGCCGTTATCTTGAGTGGTGGCTTAGATTCCAGTGTTGCAATTACTAGTCTACGAAAACTCGGCTTTGATGTTGTAGGAATACATTGGTTATTTGCAGATATTCCTCATGCGGATGAGAGTAAGTATGCCGAGTGGATAAGTTCGTATCTTCAGGTACCGCTTATTGAAATCGATGCAATGGAAACCATTTCAAACAGTGAATATCTTAAACTGGAATGGGATTTTCACTCTCCTTATCCGCATCCGTTCTATCGCTTATTTGAACAAACATTAGATATTTGTTCTAGGTTGGGAATATCCGTATGTTCTAGTGGATACTTTGGAGATGTCATTTTTGGACCAAATGATCCCTGGAAGGTAGATCTCACTAATGTTTTTCGGAACATTCCCGTTTCCGATGGATTGAAATGGCTATGGGAATATTGGCAAATTCCAAAGTTGAAAAAGCGAAACTTAGCTCATGATAGGTTCTTTTATTACCAATCCTATTTATCAGAAGATAGCAAGCAGCGGATAGAAAACGAAGAGATGAAACAATATCAAAGGGAAAAAAAGAGTTTTATCGAGCAAATGTTGCAGTCCTTTGATAATGAAACAGATAGTGTATTGGAAACCCATCTCTATGAGAAAAAAGGAGTTTTACCTTTTCATTTGTATGCATCGAAAGAGTTGATGGAATTTTCCCTACATATACCATTCGCTTTTAGAATGATGCCAAGTGGGGCACAGGAGTATATTAAACCAATTATGAGACTGATCTATCCAGATATGCCACCTGCTATTCTAATAAGAAATCACCGCCAAATTATGAATGCATTCAATGAAAGCTATGTAATGAAAAATAAAGCTCAAATCTTAGCCCTATTAAATGATGATTCATATTTGGCGAAATACAAGGTGATTGATCCAATAAAACTAATACAGATTTCAAATGATACAAAAACGTGGGCTTCCGCTGCATCAGGAATCATTCGCTGTTGCATGGTGGAGATTTGGATGAGAGGACTGAAAAGAAAAGGTGAGAGGAAGGGAAGGACAAATGTCATACCAATTACACCCAGAAGTAAAGTGGAGTGAAGTACAAGGAGATCATTCTTTGTTAGATAAACGAACAGGGGAATATTTTGGATTGAATAGAACAGGTGGAATTGTTTTTACTAGTTTGTTAACTTCCAAAAGTGATCCAGAAGCATTGGACTTGGTAGCAAAAGCATTACATGCACCGATGGAAGCTGTGGAATCGATGTTTCATTCCTTTCGAGATGAACTTTTGGAAAAAGAAATTTTGATTCAGCCTAAGATCAGAGAATAGTTGAAAGGAGGGATTTATTTGGTGAAGCAACGGAGAAATTCATTAATCGGCTTGCTACTATCGCAGTATAAGCGAATTCTACTTGGTTTGTTTCTCATGCTATTCGTCGTCATCATTCAATTAGTATCTCCATGGTTGATGAAAATGGTGATCGATCAAGCGATTCCGCAAAAAAACTACCAGTTGCTTACTGCGCTTATTTTTACACTGGCACTCCTACCGCTTGTTATTACAATATTAAATGCAATAAGTAACCAAGTAACCTATCAAATTGGTGGTTTTGTGACGGATACCTTTCGCAATCGTCTATTTGACAAGCTCTTAAAGTTATCCCCAAAAACGTATCATCACTTTCAATCGGGAGATATCGCTGGACGAATATATAGTTGTGGAGAAATCGGGGATGCATTCATTTCTCAAACGGTAGTTCCAGCTATTTTTCATGTAGGGATGATTGTTGGGATAGCAGGAGTAATGCTGTATTTAAATATCCAATTGACTTTATTGATATTGGTTTTCTTACCTATTATGTATGTTTTATCTTCATGGTTTGCGAGGAATACAAGTCCGAAAATTAATAAAGTTGTTCAACTACAGCAAGAGTTGAGCAGTTATGCGACGGAATTTGTCACTGGTTTAAAGACAATACAAAAGTTCCATCAACAAGCATCTGAAAGAGAGAATCAGAAACAATGGATCGGTTACTATCGAAAAATCCGAAATAAAGTTGCTTTTTCTGATGACTTGTCAATTTTAATTGTAGACTTTGGGCGGTCATTTGGATTTGGTTTGGTTTTTGTTTATGCTGCTTTGCAAATCATGCAAGGGGATATGACCATCGGTACACTTATCGCGTTTTCCGTTTATTTTCCCCAGCTTTTTTCCTCTATACAAAACGTTCAATCAGCTTATCTGATGGTGGAAGCAGTGAAACCAAAGCTGGAATTGATCTATCAAATCTTACATTTGGAAGATGAAATAAAAGATGAGCCGAATGAAAACGTGAGATTAAAGGGAGAGATTTCATTTGAAGATGTTTCTTTTTCTTATGAAAAAGGAAGAGGAGAACTTTCACATGTGCAGTTTTCGATTAAAGCTGGCGAATTTATTGGCATCGTTGGACCAACAGGAAGTGGAAAATCAACCATTTTAGATTTGATTATACGATTTTATGAGTCTGACACGGGGAAGATTTTAATAGATAGAACAAATATAGTAGATTACACTTATGGTAATCTGCGTTCACAGATCGGACTTGTCTCACAAGATATATTTTTGTGGAACAAATCGATCTATGCCAATTTGCAGTATGCAAACCCAACTGTAACGCAGGAAGATATCAAACAGGTGTGTGAGCGGGCACAAATATTATCGTTTATAGAAAATCTTCCAGAAGGTTTTGATACCGTAATCGGTGAGCGTGGTGTAAAACTGTCAGGTGGAGAAAAACAGCGTTTAGGGATTGCTCAGATGTTGTTACGAAATCCACAAATCGTATTATTAGACGAACCTACTTCTGCTTTAGATGCGAGTACAGAAGCATTATTGCAAGAAAACTTGACCCAATTATTTAAGGGAAAAACAATGATCATAGTAGCTCACCGACTAGCTACCATTCGTCAGGCAGATCGCATTCTTGTGATGGATAGAGGTAAACTCATAGATATAGGAACACATGAGCAACTGATGGAAAGATGTGAAATCTATCAACAGCTTCATGTTGAACAATTTCAAGTATAGGTGAGCCTTGTAAAAGTAGGACACAGGGTAAATTTCATTTACAAAAGGAGTGGAATCTTTTTAGAGGCAGCCTTAAAAACATTTCAAAGCTGCCTCGTGTGTTTTCCTGCCTTATCCACCATACACTTTTTGACTTTTTCCAGTATCTGCGGCTTTTTGAATTACATTAATTAGCTTGTGGACGGATAGTGCTGTATGGAAATTAGGTGCTAAATGAGTGTTTTCTTGCAGATCATGGTAAATCATTCGATATAGACCAGCTACATTATAAGCTGGACCTGATTTTAATTCAGTTGGCTGAACGAAGTATGATGGAGGTACAGGCAGTTCTTCGAACTTGTTATTTTTGGTTCCCTTTACGGTAAAAGAATCAATTTGGAACATGAAGTTTTCGTTTGATTGCAGTACCAAATCCCCCTCGGTCCCATTGATTTCGATGGTAAGGTTGCCGACATGGGTATTGCGGATTTGAGTGGACATAATTGCTCCGTTTTCGAATTTTCCATTGATAACCACATGATCAGGAGCATCTGCATGAACGAATTCACCTGTTTCTACAACTTGTATTCGATTGGACTGTGTTTCCAGAATGGATGAAATCTCTGAAAATGATCCAAACAAGTAGGTTAATCCATCCAATAAATGACCAGCTGTGATGGTTAAATGATTTGCTCCATTGAGCTTATTCAGCAGGTAAGTTCGAGATTGATTGACTTGCTTTGATCGTGAAGGAAATAGAGGCAGTGCATAATTGCAATGGACAGCTAGTATTTTTCCAATATGTTGATCAGCAATTAAGTCTTTCAAGTAGCGAATAGCCGGATTTGCCCGAGACTGCAATCCGACAAAATGACGGACTCCTTTTTCTTCCGCTTTCTGAATCAGATCAACGGTTTCATCTAACGTCCTTCCGAGAGGGAATTCGCAATAGACAGATTTACCAGCATCTAACGCTATTTGTACCAATTTACTATGTTCTGGGACTTTCACCGTGATGGTAACGAGGTCAACATCCGGGTGTGATGCCAGCTCATATGGATCAGTGAACGCGTGAGGGATTCCAAAATGCTGCGCTGTTTTATTTGCGCTTTCTTTACGGGTGGTAGAGACTGCTGTTATTTCGTATTCGGGAAGCGACAATAATGCAGGAATATGCACAAGTCCTCCCCATGTACCATCGAGGCTTGCACCAATAATACCTACTCTCACTTTATTTTTCTTCATGTCAAAAACCTCTCCTAGTTTGTTATGATGAAATAACGAATATATTTATTTACTACTTTAAAATATGTACTAAAAAAACATAAGTAGGCACTTTTTAGTTCGTAGGTGAAATTTGTAAAAGGAGCATATCCGTATGAAGAACGTAACAGCTGCCAAACCAGAAATATCAGTGCAAAAATGCAGTTATATGCGTGTGCTTGAGATTGTTTCTAGTAAGTGGGCTGTTTTGATTATTGCTGCTTTAGCAGATGGAACGAAGCGATATGGTGATTTAAGAAGACGTATTGAAGGCATTTCTCAAAAAATGCTAACTCAGACCGTTCGCCAATTAGAACGCGATGGACTTGTGAAACGCTATGTCCATGACTCTGTACCGCCAAGTGTGGAATACGAATTAACTCCAATTGGACAAACAATACTTCCGCATTTGTTCAGCATGAAGCAATGGGTAAATGAATATTATGCTGAAGTTGAGCGTGCAAGGCAGGAGTATGACAGAACGGATAGGAAGTAGACACAGCAACACAAAGGATGAAGAAAGAATGAGTGAAAAAGATGTTATAGAAATGACGACAACACCACACACCATAGACAGTTTAGCTCATGACTTTCGGAAACTCGGGCTTCAAAGAGGGATGAATATTATTGTCCATTCGTCTCTGAGCTCCATCGGCTATGTCAGTGGTGGTGCGGTGGCAGTTGTACAAGCATTGATGCAGGTCATCACAGAACAAGGTACGATTGTCATGCCTACTCATTCTGGAGATTTATCGGATCCAAAAGATTGGAGCAATCCACCTGTACCCAAAGATTGGCGGCCGCTTATTCGTGACACAATGCCAGCGTTTCATCCAGCTTATACATCAACACGAGGGATGGGACAAATCGTAGAGGTATTTCGCACTTTTCCAGAAGTGTTAAGAAGTTATCATCCCTCTGTCTCTTTTGCAGCTTGGGGAAAACATGCATCATTTATTATACAAGATCATCCGCTTGACAATCCCATGGGTGAAGGTTCCCCATTAGCAAAACTTTATGATCTAGATGGTTCGATTCTCTTAATTGGAGTGGATCATGATAGTAATTCTTCCTTGCATCTTGCAGAGTACAGACAAACGCAGCAAAATAAAACGACGGAATCAGCATCAATTTTATGGGATGGTCAAAGACAATGGGTAACTTTTGAAAGTATCGACTACCAAACAGAGCTTTTTCCTCAAGTAGGAGCAGAGTTTGAAGTTAAACATGGTGTGATACAAGGAAAAGTAGGGAAAGCAGAAGTGCGTCTGATTTCTCAAAAGAAAATGGTAGATTTTGCGGCAGAGTGGCTTAATAAAAGATAAAAAGTGATACAGAAAAAATGGTAGGTTTTAGGAATTGGAACCTGCCATTGTCTTGTGGAAAAAAGATTTGGAGGGGTTATTTTTGGCGATTGAATATGAAGCAAGGGTTTTGGAAGTTGACCCTGAGCAAATCAAACAGAAAATTATTGCATGTGGTGGAGTGGAAATCCGTCAATCTTTGATGCGACGGTATGTGTACTCTATCAATAAGACAGATTTAAGCCGGTTTATTCGTCTTCGTGATACAGGTTTTGAAGTGACCCTTACTTATAAAGAGATCAAACATGATGGAATCGATGGAACCGAAGAAACAGAGCTTGTTGTCGATGATTTTGATAAAACGGATGAGTTTTTAAGTCGGTTGGGATATCAAGGGAAGTGGTATCAAGAAAACTATCGCAATAGCTTTCAACTGGAAGGTGCTAGATTGGAAATCGATCGTTGGCCGATGATACCTCCTTACCTAGAGATTGAAGCTGATTCTTACGAAGAAGTTATCCGAATTGCAGCATTGCTTGGTTATACAAAAGATCAATTGATTGGGGAAAATACACTGAAGATATATACTCACTATGGAATAAACCTAAAAGAGATAAAAGATCTTCGGTTTGTTTGATTTTCAAGCTATACTTAAGAAAAGCTCCTTAGAAGGGGGTAAGCGATGTATTTATTCATAGTAAATCCACATGCCGGTAGAGGAAAAGGTCTTGCAACTTGGAAGCAAGTTGAACTACTTCTCCAGCAAACAAAGGTTGAACATCAAGTGTTATTCACAAGACACAAAGGTGAAGCGATCGAGCTAGCGAAAAATGCAAGTTTAAAGGGAATTTGGACTGCTGTTGTTGCTGTTGGGGGAGATGGGACGGTACATGAAGTAGCCAATGGTTTATATGGCACAGATATCCCGCTCGGTTATATCCCAGCAGGTACTGGAAATGATTTTGCCCGTGAATGGCATATTCCCTTTGACCCTCTATTAGCTTGGAATCGAATCGTCCAACATGAGGTAAAAAAGACTGATGTTCTCATGGAGAAGGATCGAGTGATGCTCTGTTATATCAGCGCGGGTTTTGATGGTTATGTATCTCGGAGAGTGGATGCTTCCAGTTGGAAGAAATTATTAGGGAAAGCGAGTTATTTTGTTGGCGCATTGCTGTCGCTCAGACGGTTCAAACCATTTACGCTAAAGCTGCGTCTAGATGAAACCGATTACGATTTTGAAGATGTCTGGTTGGTGACTTTGTCCAATGGCAAAAGCCTCGGAGGAGGTATGAGGATTACTCCGCATGCAAATGCAGAAGATGGACAAATGGATATCTGTATTGTTCATAAATTAAAGAAACTATCCTTTTTGAAAATTTTTCCTAAAGTATACACAGGAAAGCATGTTGGGCATTCTGCTGTGACTTTTTTGCGGGGGAAACAAGCAGTGGTGCGGACAACACCTAATATGTGGGCTTTCGCAGATGGTGAAGAGATTGGGGATCATCCACTAGATGTATCTATCATATCTCAAGGACTATTTCTATTATAATTTCATTTATAGAGAATTAATTTACAAATTATAATGATTATGTTAATTTGATTAAAACCTATATTCTTAGATTAGAAAAATCTCAACATAAAGGAGGGGGGATATAGTGATTATTTGGCGTGGCTGGGGCATTTTAGTATTGTTGATTGCGGCATTATTTCAATGGTTAGGTTATGCGATTGCTTCTGGCTTGGGTTATGGTCCACTGGAAGGGAATGCACAAATTATCGGTTATCTTCTATTTCTCCCTGCTGCTGTTGTCATTTGGTTTGTAGGAAGATATTTGAATAAACCAAAAGTATATACAGACAAAGCAACAGGGCAACAAACATATTCAAAAGGCGAAAGACATGCTTTATTTTTTATACCGATTGAATACTGGGCATTTATTTATGTCATATTAGCTATTGTTATGACGATTGTTAAGCTGGTGTCCTAAAAAAACTCCCTTTGGCCAATGAGTGCGAAAGGGAGCTTTTCTTTTACATGGAAAGTCAATCCTAAGTGTGATCATATAGAAATAAAAGTGCAATCTTTATTTTCATGTTAATATTATGAGGAAAATCCGTATTTCTTTTCTTTTATGAATGGAGGACTTGTGATGATTTATTTCCTCGTTGCCTTGTTAGTACTTGTGTTCTTGGCAATTGGTTTATTTGTATTGATGCACTTTATTTCTCGAAAACCCCAGCATTCCATTATTCGTTCTCATCCATTTTTGGGTTGGCTCCGCTATTTTCTTGAAAAACTAGGTCCAGAGTTTCGCCAGTATTGGTTTGATGATGATCGATCCGGCAAACCTTTTTCTCGCTATGAATTTATTGGACTTGTCTTTTCGGCAAAGTATCGCACGGATCTTCTCGGATTTGGCTCTAAACAAGATTTCCAAGAGCCTGGCTATTACATAGCAAATTCGATGTTTCCCTTGTTACAGGATGAGTTAACAGTAAATAATGCTGAACTTGTCGACGCAAAGAAGTATCAAATTGAAAAAGAAGGTGTCTTCACCCGTAAAGAGAAGATGATCGACGATAAGACTTATACTTGGGAGTATCCAGAAGAGGATTGTACAATAGTTGGTCCAAATCGCAAGATTCCATGGAAACTCAGTGGTATGTTTGGCGCGTCAGCAACATCTTATGGTTCGATCGGCGAAAATTACATCTTATCAACTGGCTCTGGTGCTGCTATGGCAGGTGGATCATGGATAAACACAGGAGAAGGCGGGGTTATTCATGAACACTTGCAGACTGGAGCAGATGTCGTAGCTCAAATAGGTCCTGGACTGTTCGGATATCGGGATGAAACAGGAAACTTTTCATGGGAAGTGTTTGGAAAAAAAGCAGCAGAGCCTAATATCAAAGCGTTTGAACTGAAATTTGCGCAAGGAGCAAAAATTCGCGGGGGTCACCTCGAAGGAAAAAAAGTAACCGAAAAGATCGCAGAAGTACGTAATGTCCCAGTCGGGAAAACGATCAATTCTCCTAACCGTTTTCCATTTCTAAGAAACCCAGAAGAAGCACTTTTGTTTGTCAAGGAGTTGCAGGAAAAGGGCGGTAAACCAGTAGGATTGAAGCTTGTAATTGGACAGCAGCCTATTCTAAACCAGTTTTTTGAGACGATGATTCGACTGGATATTTACCCCGATTTCTTTACGATAGATGGTGGAGAAGGTGGGTCAGGGGCAACATATAAATCAATGGCAGATTCTATGGGTTTACCTCTTATCCCAGCTTTGATCACTTTTGTGGACACTGCCTATCGATATGGGGTACGGGACCAGTTTAAGATATTTGCTTCCGGAAAACTAATCTCACCTGATAAAGTAGCGATTGCTTTGGCGATCGGTGCAGATGCAGTAAACTCTGCTCGTGGTTTTATGATGGCCAATGGCTGCATCATGGCATTGCAATGTCATACAGGTCATTGTCCAGCAGGTGTAGCGACTACTGATCCAAAATTACAAGATGCACTTGTTCCAGAAGAGAAAAAATGGCGAGTGATGAATTACATCATCAGTATGCGTTTCGGTTTATTTGCACTCGCTGCTGCCAGTGGTTTGGATAGTCCAAAGCGGTTTACGAGAGATCACATCGTCTTTAAACATGAATCAGGGCGTACGGTGACATTGAGTGAACTATTTCCTATTCCAGAGGTAGAACCGATAAAAGCAGTTGTACCACAAGGAGAAAATGTTTCATAGTATAATTTGATTATTAAAAGGATTACTCCAAGGTTTCTAGTGAGTAATCCTTTTTTTTCAAAATGAATAGCAGATGAAATTATAAACATCAGATGATATGATGAATTTGACCCAAATTACTACTATATCCTCCGTACTATGGCTTGCAGGTATTTTCTATAAGAACACATCGCTAGAAAGGATGGATCTTCAAAATGAGATAAATTTCTTAATCATTGCTTTGTTTAACTTTTTTATATGAATTCCAACCTTAAACATCAGATGATATGATGTTTAAGGTTGGAATTGCTTGTTGATAAGTATTACAAAATCCATTTTTTGAAGCGAGGGAAGTTTAATGAATAAAAAAATAAACTCCACTACCTATACGATGGCGTTTGGACATTTATTTTGTGATATGAATCAAGGAGCCTTGCCAGCTATACTGCCTTTTTTGATTGCAAAATATCACTTTAGTTATACTGCAATCGCTGGTTTGATTTTAGCTGCGAATCTCATCTCTTCCATTATTCAGCCATTAATTGGGCATTATTCTGATCGACGTTCTGCAAATTGGATGTTGCCTTTGGGGGTTTTGTTAGGTAGTGGTGGTTTAGCAGCTATCGGAATTCTGTCTAATTATTGGTCCATATTCTTGGCTGTGATGATTAGCGGTATTGGGATAGCGGTTTTTCATCCAGAGGCAGCGAAAACAGTGAATAAAGTATCTGGTCGAAATAAAGCCTCTAATATGAGTGTTTTTTCCTTTGGAGGAACACTGGGATTTGCGTTAGGGCCTGTAATTTCGACTACATCCATCTTAATGTGGGGTTTACAAGGAGTTTTCATTTTACTTGTTCCTGCTGTAATTATGACAATGTTTCTATTTAAGCCTATTAACAAAATGAAATCTGAAGATACGAGTTTTGAGAGTTTCTCTAAGACCATACAACGCAAAGATCAATGGAGATCATTCTCATTGTTAAGTATTATCCTCTGCATTCGATCTATTGTTTTTTATGGATTAAATACTTTCATACCTATATATTGGGTGAGTGTTTTACTTCAATCCAAAAGCACTGGTAGTTCTATGTTAAGTATATTTTTTCTCTGTGGAGCTATAGGTACTTTAGTCGGTGGACGATTGGCCGATCAGTTTGGGTATATCCCTATAATAAAAACCAGCTTTGTAATCTTATTTCCAGCATTATTTTTACTAGGGACAGTAAATAACACAGTAATGGCAACGATTATGCTGATATGTGTTGGTATGATTATATTTTTACCTTATAGTCCAATGGTTGTGTTAGGTCAGAAATATTTACCTAATCGACCTGGTTTGGCCTCTGGTTTTACACTTGGATTAGCTGTCAGTGTTGGTGGCATAGCTGCACCTGTACTTGGAAAAATAGCGGATATTTACGGTGTGCACCAGGTTATGATTGTTATTGCTTGTATTTCAATTGTTTCTACTATTTTTTCTCATACTCTTTCCAATGAAACAGATAAAGTAAAAAGGATTCAAGCTTAGTAGATTATTTCTGGGAACTCTACGGTATTTTGAGTAAATATACTACAACTATTGAAAGGCTATCATTGATATGACATGATGAAAACAGGAGATGATAAGATGAACTCAAAGATTTCCTTTCATGCCATAAATCGGTCAAAACTAGTCGATGATGTTGTTAATCAATTGCAAAAGAAAATTTCAGATGAAGATATTCAAATCGGCGATAAAATTCCTACAGAACCAGAATTAATGGAACAATTTAATGTAGGTAGATCTACTGTACGTGAAGCAGTGAGAGTACTGGTTCATGCTGGTTTATTGGAGAAGAGACAAGGTTTTGGCACGTATCTTATTGCAAATTTAGGTACGCAAGAACCTTTCTCGCAACGATTGAGAAGAGCAGAAATTTTGGAGGTTTATGAAGTTAGAAGAATGTTAGAGCTCGAAATGTCAAGATTTGCTGCTATGCGTCGTGATGATCATGATCTGACAAGCATGCGGGAAGCATTGGATCGACGAATATCAGCATTAAAAAAAGGAGATAGGAATGAGTATATTCATGCAGATGTCTCCTTTCATTTGGCTATAGCTAGGGCAAGTAAAAATAGTGTTGCTATAGATTTGTTCCAATCATTTTCTTCTGTTCTATCAGAAACATTGCAAAAGTTAGCCGAGGAATCTGCTGATGATTCCCAACGTCAACATCATATTCACGAAAACATATACCAAGCAATTCTTCAGAAGGATGAAGATTCCGCTGTCCAATGGACACTTGAAAATTTAGATAAAACAGTCGTAAAGTTAAAAGCTTTACTCAAGTAGAGAAAAACCTGTAATTTTACTGAGTAAACCAACGGTTTGAATTGGCCGTTGGTTTTTTAGGTTAAGACAATTCCAGTATTTTTTTCTAATAAAAATCAAATTTATATCAAAGGAAAATCAAATCTTTATCAAAAGAGAATCAAATTTTTGCCTGGCATAATAAGCATTGTAAGACAATCAAACAAAAAAACATTTCCAAGAAGGAATTCATCATGAATTTCAAAAAAGTATTGTTCAGTTCATTTCTAGGAACAGCGATCGCATTTGGAGCAATTACATCAGTTTTTGCAGCGGAAGCACCTAAAAGTTCAACACATAAAGCACCTACTCCAACAAAAATAGTGCAACCTGTAAAACATGCGCCGAAAAAAGTAAAATCGATCACGCAAGATCAAGCAAAAGCAATTGCACGTTAAATGTTGTGCTCTTTGCCTTTCTTGTAAAAATCATCCTAGATAAAGTGAGAAATCGTAAAAGTATAGTTTTAGAATAATAATATTATTTGATCACTTTTAGTGGTCTTTTTTATTTTGGACGTAAATGTTTCTTTATTTTTCTAGTTTTTTCTTATAAAATTCAGTTTTAACTTAAGAGGAAATGATTAATTCATGGGATTTTTTAAGAAATTTAACGAATATTATTGATAGCAAGAAAAAAATTTAATAAAATATCAATGGGTAGATGGAAGATTGTCCATCCCTTTGTCTGGAGTAATATTTGATGGCTATATTCAAGCGAAACTCGGGAAGCAGCGGCGAAGGAGCTAAGGACCCGCGTGATATGGTGGGACAAAATCCCACTGAGCGAGAGAGGAAGTCCTCGGCTGGTCAGCGTCGCAAGGCAGCGAGGCGGTTGGAAAAGGACTTGGAAGGTACAGAGTACGAGAAGAAGGACGATGAGTAACTCCCTTTAGGCCCTGTAGCCATGACCGACTGGAGTAAAATCGGTCGGTCAGCAGGGGATTAGTTTTCAGAAAAATGGGAAGGATAATAACATTTAGCGATATATAAATGTTGTTGATAATATAAATGATAGAGGGGCCACACCTATTAGAGGAGTGCGACAAGGGGACGGTTCTCATGTCGCATAGCCTCTTTTTTAATAGAGTTAACAATGCAGTTGAAAAATTCATGATAAAATAACTACTAGTGAAGTAAGGGGAAGCGGAAGGGAGAATACCAATTGGAGAAAAGTCAAATTCTTGGAGGTTTGTATGGATTACTGGTAGGAGATGCAGTTGGCGTTCCCTATGAATTTCATGCAGCAAATCAATTGCCGCCAATGGAAGAGATCGATATGACTCCTCCTGCTGGATTTAACCGCGCCCATCGAGGAGTCCCTATAGGTACATGGTCAGATGACGGTGCCCAGGCTTTATGCCTATTGGATTCACTTGTTGAGTGTGGAGAGCTAGATCTCGCAAATTTTGCAGATAAATTATGGGCTTGGTATGACAAGGGCTTATGGGCGGTCGATCATCATGTATTTGATGTCGGGATTCAAACAAGTGTCTCTCTGCAAGCTTATCATCAAGGCATTTCTCCGGAAAATTCAGGATTTGCAAATCCTGAAGGAAAGGGAAATGGTTCACTTATGCGAGTACTCCCGCTTGCACTGTGGCATCAAGGAAGCGATGAGCAATTGGTGATCGATAGCCACAAGCAATCCTTGGTTACACATGGACATCTTACCAATCAAGTAGCTTGTGCTCTGTACTGTTTATGGGTGAGAGAAGTCTCCAAAATACGAGAGATAGAAGAAGCATATCGTGAAGCGGTCGATCGATTACGAGAAATATATGGAGCAAATAGTAAAGAACGTGATGAACTCGATCTTACTATTAAACCTGATCAAGAGCCTGTGAGCAGGGGCGGCGGCTATGTGGTAGAGACGATTCAGAGCGTTCGAATTGCAGTTCAGGAAGCAGACTATGAACAGGTAATCAAAAAAGCGATATCACTCGGGGAAGATACCGATACCAATGCAGCCATTGCAGGCGGTCTGTATGGGGTGAAAGTTGGATTAGAGGGGATTCCTGATAAATGGTATGATCTTTTGCGTGGTAAAAGTGAGGTCGAAAGTCTCATAATGAGGTGGCCAGTAAGTAATTCATAAATATGAAATGAGTTGTCAAATACCAAGTCGTTATAATGATGAAGTTAACAGTATATGAGGGGACGAGGTGTTGAGATCAGGGGATCAGTGTGAACGAGAAATATGGCTAATTAGAATAAAATCAAGTACAATCGATAACAAGCCTTATGCCCTGATGAAAGGAGCAGTATGACTCACTCTGAGCTGGATGGGGCAGCAAACACGGTTACCACGCGCATCTTCCTAGCGATGTGTCTCGGTCAGTGCTCACTTCGCAATCCAAGGGAACAGCAAGATGACTCCGGAAGTTGTGGAGGTTCGCCGATCAGCCCTAACGGTAAAGGGGTAGTCTGCAAAAAGGCTGACTGTGGGATGTAAGTAAGGGACACTGTCCAGAACTTCTCCTGCATGTCCGGGCTGGAATGAATTCAACTCCAGCCGCCTATTTTTTTGTATGAGGAAAAGAGAATTGTTTTCTTTTAGCTAATTTTGTTTATTCTATTTTTTGAGCAACTCGCATGCCCGGTAACACATAATTGGTTCCGTCTGGAAGAGTTGAGAATCAACAGGATCTTAAGTATAGTCTTCAAGGAAAATTGCATTTGCCGCTTGTTCAACTTGATCCAGCATCTTTCCAAGAATAAGTTTTTTTCCCGGAAGGTAAGGTAGAAGTCGGATCATTTGGCTGCGGAAGAATATTTGTGTTTTTGATTTGGGAATAAAATCATCAATGAGATCAAGTGCTAACTGTTGATTTTTTTGCACAAAATTTCGCATTTTACTCTCATAACGTGTGAAAGCCAAATGATGATCTCCTGATGATGACGCTAGTTCACCAGCGAGTACATAAGCTCCAACAAGTGCCATGCTTGTCCCTTGACCAGAAGCAGGCGATCCACAATATGCAGCGTCTCCAAGCAGTACAGTTCTGCCGATAGACCAATGATCCATCTCCACTTGACTCATTGAATCAAAGTAGAAATCTTCTGTATCATCCATGTACATGAGAAGTTGGGGAATTTGCCAACCAACACCAGAAAATGCGTCCGCTAGAAGGCCTTTTTGCTGCTCTTTATCATGGTGATCATAAGATGGCAATGGAGATTTAAAGGCAAAAAAACTTTTTGCTTCAGCCTGTTTTTTTGTACTATAAATACTTACTACTTTTTCAGGAGCATGAAAATAGAGTTCCCATTGATCAAGGTTTAAATAGTTTGGAATGGTGAAGGTAGCAACATAAAATCCAAGATGGTTGATAAACGGTGACTCATCACCAAAGACGAGTTTACGGACATTGGAATGCAGCCCGTCAGCACCTATCACAAGATCGAATGTTCTTGGTTCGCCTTTTTCAAAAGTTACTATTACTCCATCATCATCTTCTGCAATGGAAGAAATAGAATCTCCAAAAATATATTCGACATCATCTTTCGTATGATGATAGAGAATATTCGCCAAGTTCCCTCGCATCACTTCTGCATCGCCTTCACTACGAAGATTAAAGATATCAGCAGACATAGTAGCTAGAGGTTTATTCTCTTTATTTACATAGGTTCCACCGCGCATATTTGTATCGTTTTGCCGTATTTCTTGTATCAATCCCATTTTTTCTATTACTTTTATCGCAACCCCACGAATATCTACTTTATATCCTCCACCGCGAAGAATGGGTGATTTCTCCACAATAGTTGGTTGAAATCCATATTTATGCAGCCAATAAGCCAATGCAGGACCTGCAATACTAGCACCAGATATAAGAATTTTTTTATTCATTTTGTTTCTCCCTCTATTAAGAGTTTTTGGGATCATGTTTTAGTATGTTTTGTAACAATGCTTGTAGTCCAAAATCAAATTCTTGATCAGCATCCCAGTTTTTCAGATCAGAAATCGTTTGATGAAGGAAAGGGTAGTCTTCTTCCAAAAGTTGATTCCATATCGACATATCAGTGGGTCTGGCTGGAATGCTGGCTATGGGTACTGATTCATTGGTAAGTAACTCATGACCGATGATAAAACCTGCCATGCTGTTAATCGCATATAGTGCTTGAAGTCCTGATACATGTGCTTGATGGAGAGCAGCCATAAGGCGTTCCAGTATGGTTAGGGAAGCTAATGTACGCAGTGGACGAGTTGCTACTAATGGCAGTACACGAGGATGAGCACGCAGTATATCTCGATAAGCATGAGCAAAGTTCCATAACTCGTCATAAGGCGTCATGTCAGCTTTAACAGGATAAGGGACTTCAAGCATCAAGTGCTCGATGATGCCATCAAACAATGCATCTTTATTGTCGATATGGTTATAAATCGACATGGCTTCTACTCCAAGGATCGTTCCTAATTTCCGCATGCTAAAGCCTTCTAAGCCTTCCTTATCAATCAATTCCAAAGCGGTGTGTAACACTTTTTGCCGTGTAAGCGACCGAGTTCCTTTTCGTTTCATAAAAATAATCCCCCACTAAACTTACAGTGTATGCTTACATTGTAAGTTTAGTGGGGGAAAATGCGTGTGTCAAGTGAATATTTTCACCATTATGGAAAAGAGGAGGGGATTTTGGACAGGAATATAAAAATACATGTTTTATCTACATGAAACCCACCCATATATAAAAGAGAATAGGGTTCGTGTAATTCAGCATGAAGAGAGCTATGAAGCTATTCATTCTAATCCAATAGAGTTAATAGTAAAAATGATATTGGCAAGAAAAGATTAAAATAATATAATTATAAATAAATATATATTCTTATACAGAGAGTTTGAAAGAGAATGATGATGATTTAAGACTGTATTACTTCGTAATGCTACATTTTTAGCTGTTTGAATAGATGGTCGGCATTTGGTAGATCAATCTTAAGAGATGGCTATTATATCGGATTATTTACAAAATATTACCTAAATCATTAAAACAAAAATGACTTTCAAGGTTGTCCTTTAAAATGAAAACGCTCTCTCTGTGTAAAAATGAAATGTGTATCAGAGCAACAAAAGTTATTTTACTTTAGAACTCCTAGGAGGATGTGACATTGGCTCAAACGAATGGTCAAGTAAAAACACGAAGCATTGCAAGTAACATCTTCAAAGGTTCAGTAGGAAATCTAATCGAATGGTATGACTGGTACGTCTATGCAGCTTTCTCTGTATATTTTTCAGAAGTGTTTTTTCCAAAGGGAGATCCAACAAGCCAGCTGCTTAATACATCAGCAATCTTTGCTGTCGGCTTTCTAATGCGCCCATTAGGGAGCTTGCTGCTAGGTCGCTATGCGGATCGTCATGGACGTCGTGCTGCATTGACGCTTTCCATTACGGTCATGGCTGGTGGCTCCTTGATTATTGCCTGTACACCTGGTTATGGTACCATTGGCGTGCTGTCTCCCATCATTCTCGTTCTAGCCCGCTTGCTTCAAGGGTTGTCACTTGGAGGGGAGTATGGAACATCAGCAACCTATCTGTCTGAGATGGCTAATAAAGGTCGTCGAGGCTTCTACTCGAGCTTCCAGTACGTCACATTGATTGCTGGACAGTTGGTGGCATTAGGTGTTCAAATTATCCTCCAACAAATGCTCAATGAATCTGAAATGATGTCGTGGGGTTGGCGCATTCCTTTTGTCATAGGGGCAATGGGGGCATTAGCCGTATTGTGGCTGCGTCGTTCGATGGACGAGTCCGAGCAGTTCTCGAAAATGAGCACGAAAAATAAGGGGAATGCTGGGACGATTCGCGCACTTATGAAGCATCCTAAGGCAGTGATGGTAGTAGTTGGTCTCACACTTGGAGGAACCGTTGCATTCTACACCTACACCACATATTTACAGAAGTTTATGGTGAATACGGTTGGGCTTCCTAAAGATGTTGTCAGTTGGATCAACTTTATAGCCCTATTTGTATTTGCTTTACTCCAGCCGATTGCTGGGCTTTTGTCTGACCGAATTGGACGCCGTCCATTGCTGATTGGTTTTGGTATTTTTGGAACGCTATTGACAGTGCCGCTATTCCTCCTTATGGAACATATCAAAAACCCTTATGGTGCTTTTCTCCTTATGATGGTAGGTCTTATCATTGTCACAGGTTACACTTCTATCAATGCGATTGTGAAAGCAGAGCTTTTTCCAACAGAAATTCGCGCGCTTGGTGTAGGTTTTCCTTATGGAGTCACCGTTGCAATCTTTGGTGGGACAGCAGAGTTTATCGCTCTATGGTTTAAAAGTATTGGAACAGAGAGTATTTTCTACTACTATGTAGCCGCTTGCATTTTCGTTAGTTTCATCGTCTACTGGCGAATGGGAGAGACATCGAAGGATTCCCACATTGACGCAGAAAAATGATATTTTAACTATACGCGGCAAGGGAACATTTCTCTTGTCGCGTAAATTTTATTCGTGAAGGCAGTTTATTTAAACATTTCATTTTCTAATATAATCACATTTTCTTTGAATGGTGTTTTCCCAACTTTTTTTGTATTTTCCACTAATCGATAAACATTATCACAGCATTGTTTCGCACCTTTTACCAATAAGGGTACACCGATAGAGTCGATTTTCAATCCTCTTGAGAAGAATCCCCCAAATGACATAGCAATGGGAACAGTCGGCGATGTATTGGAGAAAACGATTTTTTCACTAAAATGAAATTTATCTTGCAGCAGTAAGATCATTTCTTTTAATGATGGAACTACAAGCTTATTTCTTTTTCGTCCAATTGTATACACGGCGTTACCATCCTCATCTTTCCCATGAAAAATGAGTTTTCCAAAATCATCTTTTGTTAGTCGATTGAAGTATTTTACATTTAATATTTCTTCTGAAGATAGTTTTCTTTCTGATTGAGGTAATTGTTTTAAATGATAAGCGGCAGCCAAAGCCGTGGTATGTGTCCCTCCATAATCGTTATAAATATAAATCATAGGAATCAACCTTTATTCATTTTATTTGTTTTTATTATGTTCATTTATTCTATTGCCAATTCATTGGCTATGTTTCCTTACTGCATTCGCGTTGATCGTTTGGGAAGGGAAGAAGTAGATAGTGGTAGAAAGTGTGTTTGAGCATGTAGTAGAATTTAGAGATCATTGGATTTTTGGAGATGATTCGTAGATGATCTATCAATTTAAGGTAATGCTTGAAGATAGCAAACCGCCTATTTGGCGAAGATTTCTTGTCGACCGTAATATCACATTTCTTCAATTACATAAGACATTGCAAGCGGTGATGGGATGGGAAGACTATCATTTATTTGAATTCAATTTGTCGGATAAAAGAATTGTTGTTCCAACTTCGGATTCATTAGAAAGTGCACAGAAAGAGTTAGATGCAAACAAAGAAAAAATAGATCAGCATTTTATTTTTGAAGGACAGAAAGCAACTTATATATATGATTTTGGTGATTATTGGGCTCACCATCTGGTTTTGGAAAAAATTTTACTAGACGATGAAGCAATGATAGTTCCTAGTTGTTTAGAGGGACAAAGAAATTGTCCACCTGAGGATTCTGGAGGAATTTCAGGATATGAGTATATGTTGTCTGTCTTATCAAACCCTCAAGATTCGGAATACGAAGATGTTTCTGCTTGGCTGGGTGACTTTGATCCAGATGAATTTCATAAAGAAAAGATCAATCAATACCTGAAACGAAATGCTTCCAAATTAAATCCTAAGCAAGTAATGAAAAAGAAAAAGGCAGTGAAGAAAAAGACTGAAAGTAAGTTAACGATTCCAAAATTAAAGAAGCATTTAAAATCGCTTTCAACCGAAGAGCTGATTCAGTTGGTCACAGAGTGCTATAAGCTGAATAATGGCATAAAAGATTTCCTTACTGTTCAGTTTCTTGGTGACAATGTAATTGAGGAATTATTTTACGCATGCCAAGAAAAAGTGAAAAATGAATTTTTTCCTGAACGCGGTGAGCCGAAATTACGGTTGGGTGAAGCAAAGAAAGCGATCCGGGAGTTTGAAAAAATTACGCAAAATGAAAGATACAGCATCGAATTAAAGCTATATTACGTAGAATTGGGTGTGGAATTTACCAATGCATATGGAGATATAGATGAACGATTTTACAGTAGTATTGAATCCATGTATAAAACAGTGATCCAAATGCTAAATGATGCAAAAAATAGGGAATGGCATGATTTATTTGGTGAACGTGTTCGTGCTGTAGTGAAGAATACAGAGGGTATTGGTTGGGGATTTCATGACAGCTTGGCAGAAAGTTATGATGAGCTTGGAATACCATTTTGATTTGGTTCTTTGGTTAAATTGGTATTGGAGAATAGTTAATCACCGCATATCACAGCTGGAGAGCTGTCAGGAGATAAGCAGCCTATGACTGATAATAACGGACATTGGTCGCTTTTTGTAAATCCTTATTGTACTTGGTTTGATTACCAGCATATAACAGGAGTAAGGATTCCTTACTTTTTGATAGGAGGGTATGCAAAAATGGATAAAGAAAAATCAAACGCATTAGAAACCGCACGTGTAATCAGTAAAGGGCAAATTACAGTGCCTAAAAACATTCGTGAACAACTGGGGATTACCGAAGGGGATCGAATTGCTTTTGTAAAAGAACCATCAGGGAAAATGTACTGAACCCCAAAAGTTGAACTAAAAATTAAGCCGCAAGCTGGTTGGAATGAATCCTGTATTGAACAGGGCTCATACCAGCCAGTTTTTGTTTTATCCGTTTGTTGTTGTAGTACCAATAGATATTTGCGACAAGGGGACGGTTCTCATTGTCGCATAGAACAAAGATGCAAAACGGAGATGGCACCGTTTCTCCGTATAAATACGAGGGAGCAGGGAATCTCGTACAACAAGTTACCGTTTATCCTTTCAAGAAAATTGGTTATTATTTTCTGACAAGAATTAGATTAGTTCTTTGTAACACTTTTTTTAACACAAAATTCCACTATATTCTTCTTCCGTTGTTTAATGTGACAAAGTAAATAATCTAGGCAATGTAAGGGATTACAGTGATGTGATCCCTTTTTGTTGGTAATAATTTAAGTTCATTTATTCACAAACCTGTCACCAACTAGACAACTTTATAAAAGAAATGGTTCTATAATTCAATAGTGAAGGTTGTATGTCTAACTTATTAAAAATTATGGTCAAAAGTATTTGGTAAAGGGAGTAGGTGACCAAAAAATGCGATTGAAAACAAAATATGCAGCGATTTTTTTGACAATGGCCTTATTGCTATCAGGATGTTCCTCCCTAAAATCAGGCGTATTAAATCCACAAGGACCAGTAGCCAAGGAACAGTATGATCTAATTATTTGGTCAATTGTTTTGATGTCTATCGTTTTTATTGCAGTTATCGTTCTTTTTGTGTATATGCTTGTGAAATACCGAGCAAAGTCATCGGATGAAGATTATGTAGAGACTGAAGAAAAAGAAAATAAATGGTTAGAGATTTTATGGACAGCTATTCCTGTTGTCATTATTATCGCACTCTCCATTCCTACCGTAAAATCAACGTTTAAGCTGGAAAAATCACCGAGTCCAAATCAAAAACCAATCACGATTCAAGTCACATCAGCTAACTGGAAATGGATATTTAAATATCCAGAGCAAGGGATCGAAACAGTCAACTATGTGAATATACCTGCAAACGTACCTGTTCGGTTTCAGTTAAATGCGGTTGGACCGATGAACTCGTTCTGGGTTCCTGAGCTTGGCGGACAAGAGTACACGATGCCAGGTATGACGATGTATCTCTGGTTGGAAGCGGATAAGGCTGGTACTTATATTGGAAGAAGTGCAAACTTCTCCGGGAAAGATTTCACGCATATGCAGTTTAATGTCCACTCGCTGGAAAAAGGGAAGTTTGATGAGTGGATAGCAAATGTCAAAAAGTCAGCACCAAAACAAACAACAGATATGTTTAAACAGTTGTTACAACCTGGTGTGGTAAAAGAACAAACCTACTCTTCCTATCCGAATGTGGATGTGAACCGATTGGATGAAAACGGGAATCCCATCATCGCACCAAACTCACATCAACATGGTAAGAGTGATGATACGGAAATGAAAATGGATATGAACATGAATATGGATATGAATTCTAATTCACACCACAATATGAACCACTAGCAAAGGAGGGTAACCCATGAAAGATTTCTTATTTAACTTTAAGATGCCGGAACACTTTTTTATAACAGGAGATCCACTCATTTATGGTGCTTATGTATCGATCATTTTGGTTTCATTAGCAATATTATTTGTACTCACGTACTACAAAAAATGGGTCTGGCTTTGGAGAGAGTGGTTGACCACAGTCGATCATAAAAAAATCGGTATTATGTATTTGGTAGCTGCGTTATTGATGTTATTCCGTGGTGGAGTAGATGCATTGCTCATGCGAATACAGCTCACAGCTCCTAACATGCATTTCTTGGATGCAGAACACTATAACCAGATCTTTACCACTCATGGAACGATTATGATTTTGTTTATGGCTATGCCATTTTTGATCGGTTTGATGAACGTGGCAATTCCATTGCAAATTGGAGCGAGAGATGTTGCTTTTCCAGCTCTTAATGCAGTGAGTTTTTGGATGTTTGCCGCGGGAGCGATGTTATTCAATATCTCTTTTGTCCTCGGTGGGTCGCCAGATGCGGGTTGGACGAGTTATACCCCACTTGCAGGAAGTGCACTTGATCCAGGACCAGGACAAAACTACTATTTGCTCGGATTGCAGATCGCAGGTATTGGGACATTGGTGACAGGGATTAACTTCTTAGTCACGATCCTGAAAATGCGTGCTCCAGGAATGACTTTATGGAGGATGCCTCTGTTTTCTTGGTCAACGTTGATCACCTCTGTGATTATCATTTTTGCTTTTCCAGTATTGACGATCGCCTTAGCACTGCTTACATTGGATCGTGTTTTTGGATTCCACTTCTTTACCTTAGCAGGTGGCGGAAGCCCCATGATGTGGGCTAACTTGTTCTGGATTTGGGGTCACCCAGAGGTGTATATCGTAATCTTGCCTGCTTTTGGGTTGTTCTCTGAAATCTTTAGTACTTTTGCTAGAAAGAAATTGTTCGGATATAACGCAATGGTATATTCCATGCTAGCCATCTCAGCTTTAAGTTTCCTTGTATGGGTTCACCACTTCTTTACAATGGGATCAGGTCCATGGATCAACTCCATTCTCTCGATCAGTACGATGCTGATCGCAATACCAACTGGTGTGAAGGTGTTTAACTGGTTGTTTACCCTGTACAAAGGGCGGGTTGAGTTTAAAACGCCAATGTTATGGGCACTCGGGTTTATTCCTATATTTCTCGTCGGTGGAATAACAGGTGTTATGCTGGCTGTTGCCCCTGCCGATTATCAATATCACAATAGTTATTTCTTGATTGCACACTTTCACTATGTCTTAATCGGTGGAACAGTTTATGGATGTATCGCAGGTCTTATTTATTACTGGCCGAAAATAGTTGGCTGGCTCTTAAATGAACATTTAGGAAAATGGGCTTTTTGGTGGTTTACCATCGGATTTAATCTGTGCTTCATTCCAATGTATATCGTTGGTCTCAAAGGAATGACTCGACGGATGTATACCTATCCTGCTGGTCTTGGATGGGAAACTTGGAATCTGATTGCAACGATTGGCGCATTTGCTATGGGGATCGGTTTTATTATCCTCGTTTGGAACATGTATTATAGTTTTAAACACCGTCAAAATGATACAACAGGTGATCCTTGGAATGGCCGTACGTTGGAATGGATGACTTCTTCTCCAGCAGCAGAGTACAACTTTGCCGTTATTCCACAAGTAAAAGGTTTGGATGCTTTCTATCTGATCAAAAAAGAAAGAGCTGCCGGCGTGAAAGAAGAAGCACCTGAAATAAAACCAATCCACATGCCTAAGCGGGAAGCATTCCCTGTTATTATGTCCGCATTTATGTTTGTTGCTGGATTTGGATTTGTCTTTGAATGGCTGCAAATTGGATTTCTCGGTTTGCTTGGATCAGTAATCACCATGATTTGGCGTTCGTTCAACGATTATGATCGTGACTATTATATTCCAGTAGAAGAAGTCAAAAAGACGGAATTAGCAGCTGGAAGGAGGGTGTAAGATGGAGACAACAACTGCAACAAAAGGTTATCAACCAATGGAATATAAATCAGAAGAAGGCAGATTGAAGATTTTTGGATTTTGGGTATTCCTCAGTGCGGAGATTGTGTTGTTCTCCACGCTCTTCGCTACTTACTTTGTGCTGGTTCACCAGACTGCTGGCGGCCCTGCTGGTAAAGATCTGTTTGAGGTCAACATCTTTGCCATGGAGACTTTCTTCCTATTGACGAGTAGTTTTACGTGTGGTTTGGCTATTTTGTACATGCGAAAAAACTCCATGAAGGGATATCTGATCTGGACCATCATTACTCTCTTATTAGGTTTAGGGTTCCTAATTTTAGAGATTAAAGAGTTTTCTACCTTAGTAGAGATGGGTGCTGGACCAACACATAGTGCATTTCTCTCTGCATTCTTCACCCTTGTTGGTACACACGGATTACACGTAAGCCTTGGGATTGTCTGGGTGACTAGTGTCATGATCCAAGTGATCAAGCGCGGATTTACCCCTGTCACAGCAAGAAAAATCTTTATGACAGGATTATACTGGCACTTCCTTGATGTAGTCTGGATTTTCCTCTTCAGCACGATTTATTTGTTGGGGGTGGCGTAAATGGAACAACATCATAGTGCAAAACCTCATATTGTCGGCTATATCTTTTCTCTGATCTTGACAGTGCTCGCCTTTGTCGACATGCTGTACACTCGATTGCCAATGTCGATGAAAATAACCGTGCTGCTTATCTTAGCAGTGCTACAGTTTTTAGTTCAGCTTATCTACTTCATGCACATCTGGGAAAGCAAAGAAAGAGCCTATCAAGTTATCAGCATCGCATATGGTATTTTTGTCGCCATTTCCATTGTGGCAGGCTCCATTTGGATCATGATTTACAATACTATGCCTATGTAAAGAGAAGACAGGTTGTCTGATTTGATAAGATTGAAATGAAAAATGACTAGATTTTTCCTATAGGCGAAAAAGGATGGTTGAAATCACTCCATCCTGCTATAATAATAGGAATAAAATTCGCTCCTTGATAGAATTTTCAGGAGCGTCTTTTTATATTTGTTCACAGGAGGATAGAAATGGAGAAGAAACTAGTAAAGGTTGGCTTGTTGGGTTTTGGAACTGTTGGAACAGGTGTTTATCGAATTATTCAAGCTCATCAAGAAGACCTTTGGAAACAAACAGGATTGCATATCGAGATTCATCGTATTTTTGTTAAGGATATACATAAGGAAAGAGACATTTCTACTCCTGCAAATATGTTGACAACAAAAATTGAGGATATCCTTTACGATAATGAAATTGATGTAATAGTGGAAGTAATGGGCGGCATCGAGCAGACAAAAGCATATATTTTAACCGCATTAGAACAGAAAAAACATGTCATCACAGCAAATAAAGATTTGATGGCATTGCATGGTGCTCAGATTTTGTCAACTGCTCAAGCTAATGGTTGTGATGTGTTCTATGAAGCAAGTGTTGCAGGTGGAATCCCAATCCTTAGAGCACTCGTAGAAGGACTTTCTTCTGATCGTATTTATAAGATGATGGGCATCGTCAATGGTACAACCAACTATATGCTCAGTAAAATGAGTAAAGAAGGAATGGACTACGATGAAGTGCTTGCAGAGGCTCAAGCACTCGGTTATGCAGAAGCAGATCCTACAGCAGATGTAGAAGGACATGATGCAGCTCGTAAGATGGCTATTCTTTCAACACTCGGCTTTCGGGTGGCGATGAATTTGGATGAAGTGGATGTTCGAGGCATAAGCAGCGTCACTAAGGAAGATATCGCTTATGGTAAATCTCTTGGTTATGAGCTTAAACTACTAGGTATTGCAGAGCGATCAAACAATAAAATCGAAGTCAGTGTACAACCGACAATGATTCACAAATCACATCCGCTCGCTTCGGTAAACGATGTTTTTAATGCTGTCTATATTTATGGTGATGCAGTAGGAGAAACAATGTTCTATGGCCCTGGAGCAGGAGAACTGCCAACCGCTACTTCTGTTGTTTCGGATCTCGTTACGGTTGTAAAAAACATGAAACTAGGGACAAATGGTTTAGGTGTCGTAGCTCCCTATGTAAAGAAACAGCTTAAATCAGATGAGGAGAAATATTCGAAATATTTTCTACGCATGATAGTGGAAGATCAACGTGGTGTGTTAGCGAAAATAACTCAGCTTTTCTCCGATCATAATATTTCTTTTAAACAGATAATCCAGCAGCCTTATAATGGTGGACAAGCAGAGATTATTTTGGTCACCCATACATCATCCAAAGCAGATATGGATCAAGTAATGGAAAAAATGGATTCCACCAAAATGATACACCAAGTGAAAAGCTGTTACCGATTGGAAGGAGAAGCGAAAAAATGAGTACGTTCACTACGAATAAACATCGATTTGGGATTATTGAGCGCTATCGTGATTTTTTGCCTGTAACAGAAAATACACCAAAACTTACTTTACATGAAGGAGATACTCCACTGATTCATGCTACCGCATTGTCAGCAGAATTAGGGATAAACTTGTATGTAAAATATGAAGGGTTGAATCCTACTGGCTCTTTCAAAGATCGTGGGATGGTAATGGCTGTAGCGAAAGCAGTTGAAGAAGGCAGCAAAACCATCATGTGTGCTTCAACCGGAAATACATCAGCTGCTGCTGCGGCCTATGCCGCACGCGCTGGTCTCCGCTGTATTGTCTTGATCCCAAGCGGGAATATTGCACTCGGTAAACTAGCACAAGCGATCATCTATGGGGCAGAGGTGATTGCTATTGATGGTAACTTTGACGAAGCCTTAGATATCGTTCGCGAAATCACCGCGCAGGAACCGATCACATTGGTTAACTCTGTTAATCCTTACCGGATCGAAGGACAAAAGACTTCTGCTTTTGAAATCATCGATGTACTGGGCGAAGCTCCTGATATTTTGGCAATTCCCGTTGGAAATGCTGGTAATATCACAGCTTATTGGAAAGGCTTTAAGGAGTATAAACAAGCAGGTAGAAGCCATCAGCTGCCTCGTATGTTTGGTTTCCAAGCTGACGGCGCTGCTCCATTGGTATATGGAAAGCCTGTACCAAATCCTGAAACAATCGCTACAGCCATTCGCATTGGAAATCCAGCGAGCAAAGATGGGGCATTGAATGCACTTGCAGAATCCAATGGTCATATCGATGCGGTAACAGACGAAGAAATCTTAGCAGCATATCAAAAACTAGCACGTACAGAAGGTGTATTTTGTGAACCTGCTTCAGCAGCATCGATCGCTGGAGTGATCAAACAGCGCAAAGCAGGTAAGATAACTGAGGGTGCGACTGTTGTTTGTGTGCTGACTGGCAATGGTTTAAAAGACCCTAATATTGCGCTGAGTACTATCGAAGGGCAAGCCGAAACCGTACCAGCAACAAGAGAAGCAGTCATGTCGTTGATTTCAAAATAAGAAAGGGTTTCAAATGTATGAGTCAACAGGAAGTAACGGTAAAGGTTCCAGCGAGTACAGCGAATTTGGGACCAGGATTTGATGCTATTGGCATGGCGTTTCAACTATACACAGTGATTCGCATGGAGATAGCATCTGAGACGGAAATTACAGTTTCAGGTGATCATTTAGCAGTACTACCAAAGGATAAATCCAATCTGCTCTACCAAGTTGCAGCACATTTGTTTCAATCTTTAGATAGAGCTGTGCCAGAACTTGCAATCGAAGTCAGTTCTGAGATTCCACTTACCCGGGGATTGGGAAGCAGTGCAGCAGCAGTGGTGGGAGCACTAGTTGCAGCCAATATTTTAGCAGGAAAACCATACACGATGGATCAACTATTCTCGATGTCAGCTCGAATAGAAGGTCATCCTGACAATGTAGGAGCTTCTTTTTTTGGTGGAATAATCGTTTCTACCATGCCAAAAGAAGAAGGAGATGTACCTTTTATTCGCTTTTCTGTTCCGGATTCCTTGCGTGTTTTGGCTGTCATTCCTGATTTTTGGCTATCCACTGACAAAGCGAGGTCTGCATTACCATCTAGTTATGAGAAAAAAGATGTTGTGTTTACCCTTGGACACAGCAGCTTGCTCGTTGCTGCCTTAGCACAAAGTCGTTTGGATTTATTAGCAGAAGCCATGCAAGATAAAATCCATCAATCTTATCGAGCAAGTCTTATCCCTGGCTTATCAGAGATATTATCCGATGCAGTATCCCACGGAGCGCTCGGTGCAGCCCTCAGCGGCGCAGGACCTACCAGCCTCTGTTTTTATGAAACGGATGAGCAGAGAGAATCCCTTTCACGCTTTTTAGCGAAGGTGATGGATGAACATAAAGTCAGTTATCAGTTGCTCGATCTTGTTCCGGATACAGTAGGAGTACAAATATCATAATTACTAAGAATGCACCTTAAAAGTTAGATCAAAATGAAATCTAACTTAAAAGGGTGCATTTTTTACTAGGATTGTGGAAAATTTGCCTTTCATTTTATTGGGGGGAATTTATGCACATGTTGTTGAAAAGGGAAATTTTGCATTCTGTTGTATGGTTTAGGGAGTTGCTCTCTTGCAGTTCGACTTCACTATGCTTTGATTTCCATATAGATACTGTTCTCAGTTCCATTTTGCTGAATGGATGCCAAACCCAAATGAAATCCACTCTTTTGTTTTGGATTTCATGCATTGTTTTCAATAGCATAAAAATATGTTATTAATCAAAGTATGTGCAATGATTTGATCAAATAGAAAAGAAGTGAGAAATGAAAGTTTTACAGTCTTATCAGAATCTATCATGGTTACCTCAACCAAATAGGGTATCCGAAGTTCTATCCTCTGATTTACCACCAAAGAATGAGATAACAACTGTTTTTGGTATCATCACCTATAAGAAGCGAATTCTATTAGCTAACTTGTATCGTGGGTGGGATTTGCCAGGTGGGCATATAGAAGCTGGCGAAAGCCTAGAAGAGACATTGGTGAGAGAAGTGTATGAAGAAACAAAAGTTATAGTGGATAATCCTACTCTTATCGGTTATCAACAAATGGAGGTTTTTGCACCAAAACCGCAACCGTACCGGTATCCATATCCGATGAGTTATCAAGTCCACTACCATGCAGAAATCAAGAAAATATGTGATTTTATCAGTGATGAGGAAACAAAAGGCAGAGGTTTCTTTTCTTATGAACAAATGAAGAAATTGCCCAATTTACAACATCGGTTGGGATTGATTCATTATGTGGTTAAAGTGGGACAATGAAGAAAAAGCCCTTCTGAAAAATAAATCAGAAGGGCCTTTCATCAGTTTGAGAGCTACATACTATAGCTTTCTCATATTGTTGTTTAGAAATCGTTAAAGCGGTATTTGACTTTCGATTTAATTGGAATTTCGATCTTAATGGAATGAGAATCATCTGGTAGATAACGAATCAGGTTTTTTCCAGTAGTGACAGCAGTGCCGTCTTTCATATAGAGACTATTGCCTTGAATGGTCAATCGATATAATCCTGCTGAATATGGTATATACCTGACATACTTTAACAGAGGGTTAATGGAAAATAATAGTCCATCGGTAACAGCATACAAGTGGTGATTTGGGTGCATTTGGATGCCAGCACCTTGTCCGATACCATTTTCTACTACTTGTTGCTGGAATACAGGTATTTTTAACAGTGGATTGAAGGCAAAAATATAGCCGTCCGCAATTCCCCAAATGTTTCCATCTTCTCCTATGGTCAGGGCAGTGATTTTTTTCACGGTTTTCAGAAGCAGTGGGGAGTATTCTCCTACTTTCTGCTTTGTTTTAGGGTCAAAACAAAATAATTTGGCTTCTGTTGCTTTTGGTTTGGTTCCACCACCGCCTTCAATGCTTGTGCCTCCCCAAATTTTTCCGCGGAAAGTGGTTAGGGACGCGATCGATTGATCGGTTACAATATTTCGGTACACAACTGGAGTTTCAGGTTTGTTAGGGTTTACGACGGTTAACGCACCACCATATTTCCCATAATCCGGAGTAGTCCCCATATAAATATTCGTTTGATCTGTGATTACAGCCAGCGGGCGGTTTTGTTCATACCCTTGTCTTAACTTAAACAGCAGTTTTGGGTTTTCTTCATCTTTCCAAGGTTTATTAGGATCATAGACAAGGAGTTTGCCATCTGGATAAGTTCCAGCATACAGTTTACCTTTAAACCATGTCCATCCTTCTACTTGTCCCAATCGTCCTATTTCTTTTACGATATTATGTTGTGCTTGATAGCTACTTATTCGACCATTTAAATAAGCATTTGTATAGATTTTATCTTTTGAATCAGCAATCACATTAAACAAATCAATCGGCTGAGGCGGAAAGGGTAACTGAAAATATTCGAAAACATGGGTTTGGGGGTTGTAACGAAACGCTTTTCCTTCATAATTTCCAGCTAATCCTACCAATGTTTTTCCTGGATAATTTTTTTCTTTAAATTCAACCCAAGTCCAGCCAATTACCGGATTTTTTTGGAGGTCAATGGGTTTTTTCTTGTTATCGACTACAGGAGCATAAGATTTACTTTTGATATCATACCTTAGTAAGAACCCTTTATTGGAATAGTAAACAGAATGTCCATCAGGTGCTAATGGAGAGACTCCACGAGAATCGCTAGGAAAAGAATCGGTTTTCTGTTTAGTAGTAAGGTCTGTTAAGGTATCTACTTCTTCTGTTTCTGGATTTAAAACGATTGTTTGGAAAGCTGAATGTAATTTCACGAACAACTTACCTGAGATATAGTTCAAATCATATGCTTCTGATTGAGTTTGATATTTACTTGGTAAGATTTGCTTCGTAGCTTTTGTATTTATATCCATTTGAATCACTTTTGCTTTGGATGATCCAATTCCGATATAAAGAGCTTTTTTGTCTGGATTATACACTGTATCTTGGGCATATGTATCTCCCGGCGATACCGAATCGAACGATAAGGGCTTGCCGTCTTTGGTATATCCAAATATCTTTGCTTTTCCATAAGATCCACCATAAACAGAACCATCAGGTCCGCTGCTTAGCCCAAATAAAACATCGCTGTCTGCTGATGAACGACCGAGGTCTTTTAGTTCCTCCGTTTTTGGATCATAGCAATAAACATGTCCATTGCGATAACTTCCAACCCAAACTTTCCCATCTGTTGCTACGGTAATAGCCCAGGCACCAGTTGCTGATTCCAATGGGAGAAGTTTGAGTAGTTTCCTTGTTTTGAGATCAACTACGGCTAATTGCGCAGGTTCACCAGTGACCACAGCAAATACAACATCATTTCCTTTTTTGTCTTTGCCAAATGCGGATTCATATATAGTAATACCTTTAATCTGTCCTCCTAAATTCGTAAAGCCTGTATCGCTGTCTGCATGAGAAGCAGGGAGTGGGAAGACACTGTAACAAAAAATGCAAAGAAGGAACAGGAAGGATAGTAATTTCTGTTTTTTCATTTTGACCTCCCTTTATTGGAATTGTCCCTATCTTACAATAATGGAACAAAGTTTGTCCCTTATTTTGCAAATATTTCATAATTACACAGAAAAAAACCGCTTATATAAAGCGGTTTAGCTGTTCTTTCTCTAAGAGACAGACACTGGAATATGTTGAAATGCGGTAACATCAAATAGACCGATATCGGTGAGTTTAATCTCTGGTATGACTGGCAAACAAAGAAAGGCAAGGATAGAAAAAGGATTTAGATGCGCTGGAGCATGTAACTCATCTAAAGCATGATGTAGTTGTTTAAGGTTTTTATTTACATCTGTAAAATTACGAGAACTCATCAATCCTGCAATTTCCAATGGAAGAGAGGCGAGTGTTTTACCGTTTTTCACCACGACTAGTCCGCCTTGCAGACGAGTGATTTCTTCAATTGCAGTCAGCATGTCATCATCATTTGTACCTGCTACGACAAGGTTATGGGAATCATGAGCTACCGTCGAAGCAATAGCACCACTTAATATCCCAAGTCCAGAAACAATTCCTAATCCAATATTACCAGTACGATGATGACGTTCGAGTACAGCAATCTTTAGTTGATCCATTTTTACGGAAGGTACAAAATAGCCATTTGAGACAGTCACATCCGCTACTTTATGTTTGGTGACAAGACTGTTTGGTTGAATTTCGATGACATTTGCCTTTGTACCGTTAATAGGTATTTGTAGATCATGCTTGTCAGGTTTTACAACATGTATCGTTTTCGAGATGGCAGAAGGCATAGCATTCTGTTTATCGATCGATATGATCATCTGTCCATTTTCTGCTATCAATCTACCTGCTTTAAAAACTTGTTGTACTTTTAAGTTCATAAGGTCATCAAATAGTAAAAAGTCTGCTACATATCCAGGAGCGATCGCGCCTTTTTGCTGTAATCCATAACATTCAGCAGCGTTTAGAGTCGCCAGCTGTATTGCCAAAAGTGGATCTAGCCCATGTTGAATCGCTAAGCGAACAGAGTGATCTATACTGCCTTCTGTAATTAACTCATCCAAATGTTTGTCATCTGTACAAAACGCAAATCTTCTCGAATTTTTTTCATTCACGATACGGATAAGAGAAGTGAGGTCTTTTGCGCTCGATCCCTCTCGAATCCAAACATACATCCCTCTCTGTATTCGTTCCAATGCTTCTTCGGCTGAGATACACTCGTGATCGGTTATAATTCCAGCACTTCGATAAACATTGATAGCATCCTTATCCAATCCAGCGGCATGTCCATCGATGTGATTTCGATACTTTAAGGTAGTAGAAATTTTTTTGATCATTTGATTTTCCCCATGTAAAACAGCAGGGAAGTCCATTACTTCTGCAAGTCCGAGCACTCTTGGGTGAGTGAAAAATGGCTCAAGGTCATTTGCTTTTAGGCGAGCACCAGCATTTTCAAACGGAGTGGCAGGGACACTGGAAGGCAGCATCAAGTAAATATCTAGAGGTAGCTCTTCTGAATCTGCAAGCATAAAAGCGATTCCATCGTTTCCTACTACATTCGCGATCTCATGCGGGTCTGTAATGACAGTGGTAATTCCATGCGGCAAAACAACTTTTGCAAATTCTTGAGGAGTAACTAGGGAAGATTCAATATGTACATGAGCATCGATAAAAGTAGGACAAATATATTTTTGTTTTGCATCTAGGACTTGTTTTCCTCGGTAGTTACCGATACCAACAATATATCCATCTGCGATTGCAATATCAGCATGGATAATATTTAGGTTAAAAACATCGATAATCTTTCCGTTTGTAATCACCAAATCTGCCGGTTCGCGTTTGCTGGCGACAGCTATTCTTCTTTGCAGTTGTTCTGGAGATAATTTCAATTTACTTCCATCCTTTCCTTGCCATTTTAACTTATCCAGCAATAAAAAGGGTACATTTCCCGAAAAATATGAATTCTAAATTTGCTATCAGATCGTATGATTGTAATAATATGTATTGATAGAAGTTTGTAAAATATAAATAGAGAGTGAAGATGTCTCTATGAAAGAAATCAAAAAAACGTTCAAGGGAATCAAACAATTGCCGATTTGGATTGTCCATTTTTTGATGGGTGGAAATCTAACTATTACGATTTCAGAAGAGTTGGAAACATATTTAGAGATGAGTCACAAAAAAGAGGGAATGATTCTTGCTATTAATCACTCTAGTTATCTTGATCCGCCTACTGTAAAATTTGCGAGCATGTGTCTAGGTTTTTACCCAAAATTTATGGCAAAGGCAAGTTTATGGACACACCCACTTTTATGGTGGATTTTTCGCTATGGAAACTATATTCCTGTCCGAAGAGACAGTCCACAAGCAAAAGATGCTCTACAAAATGCTTGTGATCATTTAAAAAGCGGTGGTACCATTGCAATCTACTTTGAGGGAGGAATCCCAGAATGGGATGGAATCGAGGATCGGAAACCAAAGAATTGGAAGACCGGTCCTGCTCGTCTACAAAACGAGACAAGAGCAGTGATTATTCCAGTGATCCAGCTTGGATCTCGGCAAGTCATGAGCGGGAGAGGGGTAAAAAGTTTACTTCGGGTAGCGACAGCCTGGTTCCGTCGACCGCGTCGGCATGTACATTTTGGTCCACCTATTAAGCCTGTCCAACAATACCCAATATCAGACAGTATCAAGCGAGATACCAAACGATTACAATCGATCTACGAAGCATTGTGGGATGATCTAAATCCAGAATCTTTGATAAAGTGAGAATCCCTCACCATATGAATGGTGAAGTTATTTGTATCCTTTCTTGTTCTGTTTGATCAGTTTTGTTACTCGATCGATAATCTGCCGGAAATGAGGAACATTGGATAACATAATTTTGCTGACCTCATGTGTATCGCCATATCGCTCAATTACATTTTTTACTCTTTGTGCTAAATTGGTATCTTCCCCATCAGCGGAAGTGTGAAGGTCACAATAACTAACGAGATCAATGAACATCTGATCCTTATCATCCAGCAGGGAAAGATGATGCTCATAAACTTTCCTAATATCAGGTCGTGAGTAGATAACACCTTCGTAAGCACAACTATGAAAAAGAATCGTTGCTACAATATATTTTGGATATCCTTGTTTGGCAGCGAATATAGCACCATCTAGCTGATGATAGTGATATAAATCTAGTTTGGGGCTATAGCCAATATCGTGGAGATAGCAGGCTTGAATCAATAGGGCTTTCCATTCTTCCAAAATATTTAATTGGGTGAGGAGAGATTTCATTTTACGAACAACACCAAGGATATGATGAAATCGAGGGATAGAAGGATCAATATAGTCAGCCAATCTCGTCTCATTAAGATCAGGAACATGTATACCTGCTTGTTCAAATAGATCCAAAAGAGAAAACTCCTCTCTAGGAGAATAATTCCTACTCAATAGAAATTTTCCTTTTTCGAAGCACATTTACGGTAATTGGCCATCAATTAATACTCTTGCACATTTTCGGATATCTAACCATGTATTTTCGTCTTTTTCATTTCCAATGTATCTACAGATACTAGCATTATCGGAAAACCAGTCACATAATTCGATTAGATTTGGTTCTTTTTTTGGAAATTCTTCTGAATAAGATTGGTAGAGAAGGGATTTGAAATCTTTGTAAAATTGAATGGCATAAGAGGGAGTGTGGTTATTTGTGTTTTTATCCCAGATCAATGATCGAAGAAATTTTTGTTTGTCTCTTCTCCAAGTCTGCAAGATCTTTCGCTTGGTAATACTATTTTGGTATTGCCAAATCATAAACTCTGTACGATTGACCCTCAGTCCATTTAATTTTACAACCATATTTTTTATCTCCTTCAAGCAACACTTTTTCCAGTATCCTACCTTTAATAATGATACAAATCTAAGTGTTATTCAATAGTTTTATCGAAATGAAAGCAAGAAAATATGCCTTTAAAGTGGTAGACAATAATATAGATCTTATAAACATATAGGACTACAAAGATCAAAAATGAAGCAGTTCATTTAACCAGAGGACTGCTTTTTATTTTCTTTTCATAAAAAATTAGGTGCTTCGATTTGTAGAAAATGGAAGCAGATTAAAATTCGTTTCGTCCATTTATAAAATGATACTTTCTTTTGTCTATTGACACTATCTTGTCGTAATTATAGAACATAAATGAGTTTGATAATCATTCTCATTTATGCGAGTATACAAAAGAAACAAATCGTCAGGAGGTGAAGAGATGTCGAAACCGAGGTTAATAACAGAAAACTTACATATTTCTTATGGGGATCAAGAGATTGTGAAGGATGTAAGTTTAGACATAACAGATGGGATGATCACGGCCATTATTGGCTCAAATGGTTGTGGGAAATCTACCTTGTTAAAGACGATAGCACGCATTCATCCAACCCGCTCAGGTGCCGTGTTTCTTGACGGGAAAGAAATTCATAAAGAGTCTACCAAAAAAATAGCACAGAAGTTAGCGATTTTACCGCAATCTCCAGATGCACCAGAAGGCTTAACGGTAGCAGAATTAGTGTCTTATGGGAGATTTCCTTATCAAAATCGCTAATCCGAAGCGGGTTGCCGTACTAGCTTCCTCTTATTACTGGCAATGTTTTGTCTCTTGGTATTACCCCGTAGCAGTAGATCGCTGGTGCGGGTTTGATGGTAGTTATTTATGTGATGTACTTTTCTAGCGAGTCTACAAGTTTTATATATATCCTCCCTTTGTTCACTTTCATCGGAGGAACCTTAACGATGATCATGATTTACTTTTTATCCTATAAGCGTGGGGAGGGAATCGAGCCGACACGTCTTATTCTTATTGGAGTAGGAATGTCAGCTGCGATCAACGGTGCTATTTTTACACTCACCGCAAGATTAGAAGATGAAAAGAATGCCTTTATCGCCAACTGGATTGCAGGAAGAATATGGGGAGATGACTGGACGTTTGTGATCGCTCTTTTGCCTTGGATTCTCATTCTTTTACCGATTGTTTTTGCTAAGTCACCTATTTTAAATGTGTTGCAGCTTAATGAAAATGCATCTATCGGATTAGGCGTAAAAGTGGAGAGAGAAAGAAGTATGTTGCTGCTCATTGCAGTAGCACTTGCAGCTGTTTCTGTCAGTGGGGGTATTGCCTTTATTGGTCTCATGGCTCCTCACATAGCTAAGAATTTGGTAGGTCCTCGCCATCAAGCATTTCTCCCTATCACAGCTATTTTAGGCGCTATTCTTCTTCTGATCTCAGATACGATCGGTAGAGGTATTTTAGACCCAAGTGGCATTCCAGCTGGAATCATTGTCACGATTATTGGAGCACCATATTTTTTGTATCTAATGGTAAAAAAATAGTGTTCTTGATAAAACAACTTATTTTATAGATAAGTTGTTTTTCATCATTTGGTTTCTAATAGTTTGAATAAAATGTTAAATTGCATATCATGAAAAGAAGTATTTTAATAGTATATAGATAATATTTATGAAAGGTTTTTTGTATTACATTATAGAAGGTGAAGGAGAATGTATTGGAAACGAGTTTTATGGATATTGTGGCCAGCTAATTTTTTAATATCTGCTGGGATGAGTATGGTGATACCATTTCTCCCTTTATATATTGAAAAATTAGGTGTACACAATTTGCAAAGTGTAGAACATTGGTCAGGTTGGATATTTTCCGCTCAATTTTTGACTTCTTTTTTATTTCAGCCATTATGGGGAACGCTCGCAGATAAATATGGACAAAAATCGATGTTACTTCGCTCAGCTATTGGTATGGGTGTTGTAACTATTTTAATGGCTTTTGTTACTTCCCCGCTTCAATTATTGATCCTTCGGCTGATCAATGGATTGTTTTCCGGGTTTATTTCGATGTCTATTTTGATGCAGGCTTCGGTGACACCAGATGAAAACTCCGGGAAAGTACTGGGTACATTGCAAACGGGTCAGATAGTGGGAACATTGGTTGGTCCTTTGTTCGGTGGTGCACTTTCAGAGCTGGTTGGATATGATGGTGTATTTCTGCTTACAGGCGGCTTAATTTTACTAGCTGGCGTAGTCGTGATGGTGTATATCAAAGAGACAACTCCAAAAAAACGAATGGAAAAAGCTGTTGCAGAACAGCCGAAACCGAATTGGAGATCCCTTCGGATGTTGTTGCCAGTATTCATTGCATCTGCTGTCACCCAATTGGCCATGATGAGCGTTCAACCCATATTGCCCATCTATACCAAAACGATTTACGATGGTTCCCATCTGGCATTGATGGTGGGTCTTGTCAGTGCGATAACAGGAATCGCCAATCTTGTCGGTTCTCCAACACTTGGGAAAATCGGGGATAAGATCGGTCAGCGGAAGATTTTGATTTTCTCCCTCGTGATGTCCGCACTAGCATTTATCCCTCAAGTATTTGCTACGAGCATTACAGAACTATTGATCGGTCGTTTCTTTTTGGGGCTATTTATCGGAGGGATGTTGCCAGCGTTAAACGTATTGGTGAAAAAAATGACGCCAAAAGAACTGCAAGGAACAGCTTTTGGCATAAATTCATCGGCGCGGTTTTTGGGCAATTTAATTGGGCCGCTGGTTGGAAGTTTTGTCGCTACTACTCTGCAAATACAAGATGTGTTTTATTTTACAATCGCATTCTTGCTAATCAATGCAGTGATGATTGTATTTGCCCACAGTTTAGATATCGCAACACGCAAAGTGATAACAAAATGAAAAACAAGGGGGATGTACCATGTCCCTCTTGTTTTTTGCTAGAATCAAGGTGTTTTATAGAAAGTTTTTAATAAAACAGGGGTAATAAGCGTTGTTATCATGACGATGATGAGTATAGAGGAGGCATAAGCAGGATCGATCAGCTTCTTTTCCAATCCTATGGTTAATAAGATAAGTGCCACTTCACCTCGTGACATCATAGCCGCACCAATGCGAATGGCTGATTTGGTAGAGAACGATGTTAATTTTGCTCCTAAAAAAGCACCGAACCATTTGGTTAAGATCGCGAAGAGAGAGCCAATGATAATAAACCAAATGTGGTTTTGTATTCCTACAAAGGAAACAGATAATCCAATCTGGACAAAAAACACTGGGATAAAGATCGTGTAGGCGATCGGAACGATTTTCCTTTTTATTTCCTTTTGACTATCCGTGCGAGAGACGGCTAACCCAGCAGCGAAAGCTCCGATTATACTAGATACGCCAAGCAGATGTGCCAGAGATGCAAAAACGAAGCATATGATCACCGCACTTATGATGTTTTCCGTAGCTTTGAAGGAAGTGCTAATTTTCATAAACCAAGGAATAGCTTTCCATCCAAGCAATGCTATTAGAAGGAAAAACAGTATCTCTTTTCCTAATAAAATCCCAATGTTTACTTTTGTTCCAGTCCATACACCCATCGTGATCGCAAGGATAAACATAACGGTGATATCATCGACTAACGCAGCACCGAGAATCGTTGTACTTTCTCGACTGTTTAATTGACCTAACTCTCTCAATGTCAGAATAGAAATACTAACAGAAGTAGCAGCTAATAATAAGCCGAGAAAGACAGATGGAATTGGTTTGAGACCAAATAAAAGCCCTGTTGCGAATCCTCCAGCCACAGGGAAGAGAAGTCCACCTAAGGCGACGGCAATCGATGATTTCCGATTTTTGTATAGATCAGTTGCATCAGTTTCTAACCCAGCAATAAACATTAAGAAAAGTATTCCAATCTCACTCATATTATGGATAGTTTCCGTAGGAGATACCCAACCAAGTACTGCCGGCCCAACGATAATACCAGCAATTATTTTTCCCAAAATAGTGGTTTGTCCCAAACGAGCACTGAGTTCCCCGCCACATGCAGCTGATACCAAAATGATGAGCAATACGATAATAAAATCCAAGGTTAGCCTCCTTAGTGAAGAATAGCTTGATTTGGAAAAGTAAAGCTTCAGACCTGAGAGAAAAGTTGAAACTTCAACTGTTTTGCAATATTCTTAAGGTAATCTCATCAGCGTTGTCAAGACGATGATGCTACATGGTAACATGAGTCATTCGACTGTGAGAACGAGTCAAGGAGTCAGTGAGACTCGCATGTCCAAGCGTAGACCTGGAAGTTCCACACCTAATCCAAAACCTAATCAGCCCAGACCTTGTAACCCAAACTTGGGAAAGGGATAGTCTGATCACGTTTTTCTTAGTATCAGCGTGATTGGATGAGATGGACTTAGCTCCAAGTCTGACTGACGTCTTGAGCGACACCTTCTACTACAGAACGGTGTCGCTCACGGTAATTTTCACTCCTATAGTTAACATAATTAATCGAAAAAAGTGATCCATTTTAACTGGATCGCTTTTTATTTTTAGAGCATTAGATTACCAGAGTGGCAACATCTTGGGTTTCCCAACCACACAGACACTGCTTTGCACATGTTTACAGAATCCGTTTCTTCATTTAGAGGAATAGAAGAAAAGAGTGTGAGCAAGGTGGAACAAAATTACAAAGAAAATTAAAATAAAATGTCCATTTGCTACCGGCTGGCTAATAATGATTTAAACATATATATTTGAATAAAACTATTACCTAGGAAACGACGAAAAGTGATCCACCTATATCTTGGATCACTCTTCGTTGATTAAAAGTATAAATTAGTACTAAAAGTGGCTATTAAACAGAAGAAATGATATTGGACCGTAAAAATGAATAGAACGAAATAGGAAATCCAATCATTTATTGATCAGTGCTACAGAGTTGTTGAGTTAATTCCAATAACTTTGTTCCAACTTCTGTGCTGCGGCGACCTAAACCACAGGAACAGGCAACATCAACTTGTTGATTACGAACTTCTTCTATATGACTCAAAATCTGTTGAAGCTCTTCTATACTCCGTTTTTCATGGACAAATCCAGCGATAAAACGAATTTCTTCAGGGAGTTGGATTTGCTTAAGCGGTTCATAATAACTTTTCTCTAATGGCGGTGGAGTTTTTGCCTCAGCCAGTGGAAAATGTATGTAGCTTAGCTCATGTGTTTTGGGCCATTTTTTTATCAATTGATTTATAAAATACACCATTTTATTCAGCGTTTTCGCATGCGTGATAGGCAGGTTATTAAGGTCGCCAAAACATAGATGCAGTCCGATTTTACCTATTGGATTAAGTTGCCGGACTAGATCGAATATACTATTTAGAGCGATATTAACCAACGCTTTGGGAAGTTTATACACTAAAGCTAATTCTGCTGGAATTTCTATTTGCACCAGAACATCTTCTCCAGCTTGGTTTAATATTTCGTTTACTTCATAAGCGATTCGAGAATTAAATACCTTATTATACCGAAAAGCATTGATTGGCGACAGCATACAAAAGGTAATACCTAAACCTGTAGGGATGCCAACTTGAAACTTCAAATCATTTAAGCCCTTTTGTTCTCTCAATTTCTGGAATATAGGATAACTGGTCTGGAAATATTCATGATAGCGAAAATTTAGATGTTCTTTCATACGGTTGGGGGAGTGTTTCGGTCGTAGACGATCTAAATTTACATAATTATTGGGGAAACCATTCTCAGCCCGGACTGATTTCTTGGTGATTTCCCAGTTTTCGGTATCTGCTGCGCATATATCGATGGATGACATTACCCAAGCAGCACGTTTTCCCACGGGATATGCCTCTGATTTCTCCCCTATTTCTCCATCTGGTAAAGAGAAAAGTGATTCACCAAGTGTTTCCAAAGCTTGAATCATTGCAGCTTCTTCATTTTCAAACGGTAGGCTTCCAACTAGGAGTGTTTGACGTTTGGACATGAAAATAAAATCCTCCTCTGTAATTATTTGAATGTAACTTAAACTTACTCCTATTATATCTAATTTTTTCGAATAGACACATACAAGAAAATTTTAAATGCATTATAATTGAATAAAAGGTAGACAAAACTATTTTTTAGAAAATTAAAATACTTGTCCAGGAGAAGTTTCAAATTATAACAAATACATCCCAAAATCATTTCCAGTCTGATCAATAGAAAATAATAGAAATTTGCACCAATTTATGCTTGAATATAGGGGATTATCCAGAAACCCAACGTTTAAGCCAGAAAATAGACAAAATTTATTTGTTACGATAGACGAAATGTTGTGCTATTTTTAGTAAAATGTAGCTTAATTCCTTTAATTTTAAGATTCATTCTTTTCTTATCAAAAATATTAAATTAAGGAGAATAGGAAGACTATGTTCTACAAAATAGTTACCATGTATGGGAATATGGAAGACCCTGAAAGTTTTTATCATTTCTACCGCAATACAATGGTCCCCAAAATATTGAGTTTAGAAGGGGTATTGAAAATTAACGTAAATAGGCTCTTTTATGAGACTTTAGGCAAAGAGGAACCTAGTGACTCATATAAACCTAAGTATCATGTTATGGGGGAACTGTATGTAACCGATGTGCATTTATTTATGGAATCGTTTCGCAATAGTGATGCAGGTCAAATCGTTGCTTCCTTTCTTACAAAAGATGCTATTGATTATGCCAGTTTTTACACTGCATTTGAAGAAACATTTGAAAAGTAAATGGAAGAGAAGTGATCCAAATATCTTTACGCGGATCACTTTTTCTTTTGAGGAGATCAATCATGATAGAACTGGAAACAGGAATAGAGGTATCAAAATCAATTGCAAAAATGACTAAAAAATCAAGAAGAAATTTATTCCAAAATTATTTTCTCTTTCAATAAATGTAATGAATTACAATATAATTTAATTGATTTAATATTAGCTTTTTATTCTGTTTTCATATATAATGAGTTTCTAAGAGAGTTATCTCTAATCCATATCATTCATTTCTATTTACCTAGATTTTGTTACCGCTTACACTACAAACACCAGGAGGAAGACAGAATGAATTTAAAAAAGATCGCAGTTCCATTTCTTGGTTCTCTTTTTGCACTAGTGTTACCGCTTTCATCCGCATTTGCAGATTCAGCTGGATGGCAGTTGAAGACTTGGGAACAGGTACATTATAATTCCACTCTTGATTATTATATTACAGGTGTAGATAATGCACATGTCTCAGGGAATGTGTTAATATGCCTTCGCTCTGGCGGGGAAGCATATTTTTATGTGAAGGAATACGACCCAGATAATGCAGATGATTTTGTAACTTATACGTATCTTACCCCTACATCAAGTACCAATTCGACGGCTTGTAAAATGATTGATATCAGTAGTTATCAAGACGGATCTAATAATCAAGCTGAAATTTATGTTCAAACAACTAATAAGAACGCTGTATTTGCTATTTACGACTGATAACAAAACGACCTCTGACTTTTTCTCAGAGGTCGTTTTGTTTCTTTTTACATAAGATGTTCAATTAACTTGATCTTGTGTGGTGAGTGCCTCTTTTGGAACCGTAATCGATTTTGCACCAAATTTAAAATTATGTGTTTGGTACTCATCTGTCTTGATCACATCTCCAGTTTTTGCTGCAGCATCGATCGAAGAAACCTCATGTTGTTCTACTTTCTGTGTAAGAAGGGTGTACTTATCTATCGTCACTTTTATGGTAGAAAGGGGTATTTTTTCTATGACACTGACATCCACAAATCCTTTGCCACCTTTGCCAGAACCCATGATACTTGTATTTTCCTCTTGATTGGTCAAAGTAAGTTCAAGTACATATGCATTTTGTGTTTGTGTGAGCTTTACTTGTTTTTGTTTGGCTTTTAAGTTTGTTAATAAATAGGTTGGATCTAGAAAATTGGGACTTTCATACAACGTTTCGGAAAGGGTGGAATTTGTTGATTTTCCTTTTTCCCAATGATCAGAACCATTTGCGTCCCAATTGAAATAACGTTTATAAAGGGCACCATTTTTTACATATATTTCTGTTTGGGTGTCAGGTTCTTTTTCTTTATCAGTGGTTCGCTCTGCATGAATACGTTCATAGAGATGGTACTGATTGCGATCAATGAAGGTAAAAGATATCGTATCAGCCTTTACGATATGATTGCGATAATCGGAATTTTTATTTTCTTCGTCAGAAGTGTATTTCTTTGTGTACTCTACTTGAAAACTTTTCATCTTTTCCATAGCTGCTGTTGATTTATCAATTGCCTCTGACACGGAAGTGATCGGTTTGGGTGGATTCTTTTTGGGAATAACTGAGGATTTTGCATGAGAAGAACAAGCACTTAACAGGAATAAAATAGCAATGCAAGGTATGGTCCATTTTTTCATCGTGACAGCTACTCCTTTTTTAGGGATAACCCTATTATAGGCATAGCCAGAGGAATTAGTATATAATCATTCCATTTCATTTAGATTTGAAATTGGAATTAGGTGGGATGTAAAAAGAAATCCAATATAACAACAAAAGAAAATGGAACAGAAAGTAGATGTTATCTTTTTGGTATTGAAATTTGCTTTATAAAATAGAGATACTAGCCCTCTCTCTTTTTTATACCAAGAATATACTATCTTAAAATCTTGTAATCTCAATCGGATAGAGAGAGGGAATAAATATGAGAAGATTTGTTCCAAAATGTCATATTGTTCAATTTGAAGTTTGCAATCCAGTACAACCAGCAAAAAAACCACCACCAATGCCACCGCCACCTCCACCACCATCGGGATGTAAAGTAGTTCAGAACCGTATAGAAATGGGCTGCCCTAATGTTGCGACTTTTCCGAAAACGATGAAAGTGCCTGTTGTTCTTGCTGAACTAGAACTACAAATGTGTATAGATGTAGATATTACTTTAGAGCAGCCTGCATTGGAGATTAAGAGGGTAGAAAAAGATGTTTCTTTGGATGAATGCAAATTAGTTCCTACTTCACGCGAGAATCACTTTAAACTTTTTATATCAGGTTTTATTCGCAAGAATATTGAATATGCTACTGCCAGACCTGGTTCCACAAATGCTAGTGCGATTTGTGGCAGTATTCTCCATACTACTGCTCATGTTCCATTCAGTTGTTGTACGGAAGTTACATTTGAGGGAAAACTTTTCCCTGATTTTTTTGCATCAAGTGAATCTGAAGCTAGATTTTTAGATAAGAGTGGTAGGAGGTCTAAGCTTGATCAAAAATTATTCGGTCATTCCGTTCATTATAATGAGCAACCATACTGTGAACTAGAAGCCTTTGAAATTAATGAATTCGATCTTGCGAAATTAAATGCGTCTGCTCCTTTGCCTAATATCCCTAATGAACGTATTTTTATAACAGTCCAAGAAAAGATTGTATTAGATCTACTGATAAAAATTCTACAACGTCAGCAAATTCCTATCCCTTGTAAGCATGAAGAAGAATGTGAGCGATGGGAATGTGAGCATGACCATGATGATGACTGTTGTCATGAGAAAAAGTGTAAGAAGCACAAGAAGAAGTGTAAGCATGACCATGATAATGATGATGAATGTTGTGATCATGATCATGAAGAAGAAGAGGAATGTTGTGATCATGGTCATGAAAAAAAATGTAAAAAAAAGCGTAGGAAGAAGTGCGAGTATGACTGCGATGAAGAAGAGGAATGTGAAAATAGATGGGATTGTGAGTATGACCATGAAGAAGAGGAATACTGTGATCATGGATATGATGTAAAGTGTAAAAAGAATGAGAAAAAGTTTGAGCATGATCATGAAGAAGAAGAGGAATGTTATGATCATGGTCATGAAAAAAAGTGTAATAAGAAACGCGAGATAAAGTCTTATGATGAGAGCGAGAGTAAATGTGATCATAGACATAAAATAAAAAGTAAAAAGAAAGGCGTAGGGAATAGTATAAGGAAATATAGAAAAAAACGTAAATAAGACTGTTGAGATTGTCTCAAGAGTCTTTTGTTTTTATGTTCATGATTGATAACTGTGTCTCGATCATGGTAACAGCGGAAGTCGAAACCAAACGCATTGTCATCATGGGGATAAATGGATAAATTCAGGATTTGAAAAATAAAACACAACTCGTTATTTTTTCAGTTATTGTTTACTATCATGAAGTACTAGATTTTGTTTCTGTGCATGTGTTTCCGTATTACCAAGCAAACTCCCTAAGATGCGGCTTTCTGGTCTCAATGCCCATGAAGCCATATTGAGTGCAGCATAGAAAAGCGGAAGGAGAAAATGAAACCCATAATCACCATAATCGTTAGCAAACACATGAGAGAAAGCCGCACCAGTCATTAAAAAGAAGATACCTGCGTGAGCCCATTCTTTAAGCCGAGGAAAACCTGGAAAGACGATCGCCATGACTCCAAGTATTTTCCAAACTCCAAGAATGTTCATGATGTATAACGGGTATCCAATATTCTTTACTAACTCGACATTTCCTCCTAATTTCATCAGTTGACCAATACCACTTAACAAAATGGATACTGCAAGTAGTGATGTGACGGTCCAATAAGCAGTCATTTTTCCTCTTGTTTTCATCTTTTGATCCCTTCCTTAACTATTGAGTGAAAATTATAATAATTTCTAGGGAGCGAAAGCTATTTTCACTTCGAGAGGAAATAGCTTTCACTCCTTTCATGAACAATAAATGGCTGGATTGTTCCGCTTACTTTAATATTCTCCTTTGATTACAAAAAACGAGCCCCGAATTGTTCCTGCTAGTTTAGACTTTTGTCTAGCAAATTTAAATTTTCCCTCTAACTCCTTTGGTACCTCCATTCCTTCTGAAAGCTTAAAACCAACAGCTCGTTTCTTCGGGTTATCAACGGTATACATAACGTTGATCGCAAGACCATCCTCATAAAAGACGTAGGTAAATTTGATATTTTCTACTTGAAAACTCGACGTTTCTAAAGGTTTGGCTGCAAACTCAATATCACGTTCTTCTTTCAAAATTCGGTTCACATAATCAAGAGTCTCTTGGCTTTCGCTAGCTGGTACAACTTTAAATTCATGCTTGTATTTGTTCATAAAATAACGGGCTTCATTCGCACGTAAACCAGCAAGCGCTTCTGCTACAGGCGAAGACTCTAAACCAACCGTAGAAACATTTTTAAAATCAACGATATAGGACATTTCCAATTCTCCTTTCATTATTTCCTAACAACAGGAATCCACATTTCACCAATAACCAAGCCGTTTCGCTGTCCCATCTCAACCATTGCATTTGGCCCGCCAACATAGGCAAAATTCTTTGCTTCTGGCAGCACTTGACCGAAGGCAAGACCTTCAAGTTTATGATTCAGTTCACTAGCCGTCTTCCCTTCCCCTTTTACTACTAGGTATTCCCCTTTAGGAAATTGGATAATTCTAGCCTCTTCTGGTGCTGATACTGATTCATCTGTCATAACACCGGCATAATACATCATCTTGTTATTCACCGCTTCGTTCACAGCAAAAATGTAGTCATTTGTGGCTATGGCTTTTAACGTGTCGAGTGTTCCATTTTGGCTGACAGCTTGCCAAAAGTCTGCCTTTTTCTTGTCCATACCAGCATAATCTGTAAGCTCTGTTCCAATACCTACAACGGTAAAGCTGTCTTTTTCTTCTAGGGTATAATCTGTCATATTCAATACCTTCCTTTTTTAATGAATTGTTTTCTTTGCTTGATAGGTATATGATAGCTTTAAATCATGTCAAAAAATGATACTGTTTAGGAGTCCCAATGAAAAAAGTTGAACGGATTAATATCATCATGCGGTATATCAACAATCGCTCCCACTTTACCATTTCTGAAATCATGCGGGAATTTAACATCTCTCGCTCGACAGCTATTCGAGATATCAGAGAAATTGAAGCCATGGGGATGCCTCTCGTCTCTGAAGTTGGAAGAGATGGGGGTTATTTTGTCATGCACAATTCTGTTTTGCCTGTTGTTCGTTTTACCGATAATGAGGTCAAAGCACTTTTTATTGCCTTTATGGCCACAAGAAATCAACAACTCCCCTATCTAAAGAGTCGCCAATCTTTAGCTGAAAAATTACTAGGACTCATCTCAGAAAATCAGCAAGATGACCTCGTTCTATTAAATCAAATCTTACTTTTTGAAGGGACTAATCCCCATAATCCTGATCTACTTGAGCTTTCAGACCTCCCTCATCCCATGTTAGAAAAACTCATCCAAATCCTTCTATTGGACAGCTATTTATGGATTACTATCAAAGAAGAGAAGGGAATAAAGTCTTATCCCATTTATCTCTTACACCTTTATCATGAAAAAAGCTTTTGGATGATCGAAGGCGTTGATTTAAAGGAAGAAAAGAAGAAGATATTTTCTGTTGATCATCTTATCGATGTTGAAACCTGCTCGACGAAAAAAAGATTAAGTAAGAAAAAGATTTTAGAAAAACTAAGTAAAGAAGAAGAACGAACCAACTTTGTCCTTGAACTTGGTCCAAAAGCGATTGCCCAGTTCAAAAAATACCATCCTTTAAAAGTTTCACTTTCCTATACAAATCCTTTTCAAACTACAGCCATTCTAAAGACTTTTATCAATGTGAATAATTCCGAAGAATTGACTGAAATAATAAATTGGCTGCTTTTTCTAGGTGAGGATATCAAGGTTAGGGAAGTGCCGGAAGAAATCTTAGAAGATGTACAAGAGAGATTAAGGTTATACTGTCCATAACAGTTGTCAGTTACCCCTTATTTTTGTTGATTGGTATGACTTGTGCCCAAGGCTTAGGTGCACATCTGCGCTTTTGGAACGAATAATGCAACAGGCTCTTATGGAAATCTGTAAATATATTTTTTCATAGAATACCTTTCTACGGTATAATTTGGATCAGGCAAGTGAAGTAGGGAGCCAAATGGCAGCTCTAATAAAAGAATGTTAGATTACATAAAAACCGTTCTAATATTTCTTGAAAGGAGTAAAAAATTGCACATTCACTTTGTTATTCATGAATTGTTTGAGGGTCCTGGAGCATTTCAAATATGGGCTGAGACCAGAGGATACAGTATTGGTTATTCAAGAGTTTATGCTGGTGAAAAACTCCCATTATCCATAGAAGGAATTGATCTATTAATTGTTTTAGGTGGTCCCCAGAGTCCGAGTACTACGGTTGAAGAGTGTCCGCACTTTGATGCGGTTTCAGAAATAGCATTGATAAATAAATGTATAAAAGCTGGTAAGGCTGTATTAGGGGTTTGTTTGGGAGCACAGCTTATTGGGGAAGCCTTGGGAGCTAAGTACGAACATAGTCCCGAAAAAGAAATAGGCTGTTTTCCCATAACTCTAACAGAAGAAGGGAAGCGAAGTTGTAAATTTTCCCACTTCGGCAGTCCTGCTGTTGTCGGTCACTGGCACAATGATATGCCAGGGTTAACCGAAGAATGCAAGGTAATAGCCTATAGTGAAGCCTGTCCGAGGCAGATTATTGAATACCAAAACCTAGTTTATGGCTTCCAATGCCATTTGGAGTTCAATCATGAATTGATGGAGCTTCTGATTGAGAATTCAGTAGCTGAATTATCCAAATCAAGTGATCACAGGTTCGTTCAGCAACCAGAACAACTTCGAAAAAATGATTATAAAGTAATGAATGAGAACTTATTTATATTTTTAGACAAACTCGTAATGGACTATACAAAATCTGAGTAACGGATGAAATTCAACTGGGACAGAGGGAGTTATTAGCAATTGGCTCCCTGATTCACCTGTCATCTAACAAAAAACACATAATCTCTATGCGCAGAGATCATGTGTTTTTTCTATTGCTACAAGGTGATTTCTTTCTATATTTTGAATCAGGAAATGCTATTTACCCAGTTGTAAGAGTAGCTTCCAGCATAGCGACACTATCTTTTATAGGTGTACTATTTTTAGACTAATGGTTTTATTATTTCAATCTCTATCTTTCCAAATTTTTCTGGTCTTCCTCTTACTCTAGCAACAATTTTTCTTACTGCGAATCTTTCTTGAATCAAGTTTCTTTCAAATTCAGCAAAAACTGCAAACAATGGTACATAAGTTGTTCTATTTCATTGGGACTTCTTGAATACTTGCTCCTTGTTTATAAAAATTATATCGTCCATAAAGATTAGTACGCCATAGGAAATTGAACTTATTTATAGTTGTTTGTAAAATAGAAGGTGAAGTATTGATCTCGTCCAAGTTTGGAAAGTCATGAGCAACATTTTATGGAGTTAGATGCCACAACAAAGAACCTTACAGATTCAAATAATGATTTGTTTAAAGATATTTCATTCTACAAGTAATTGTAATACGCTATGATATGGTCATATGGTGACAGAAAGGTGTGTGACTACGATTAGCTTGATGTAGCAACTTCATCTTTTCTGCAAATTTCAGGTAAAAGGTTGGTAAAAATGAGTAACAGAGAAACGAAAACAGATGTGATTTTAATTGGTGCAGGAATCATGAGTGCGACTTTGGGGACACTCTTGAAAGAATTAGTACCAGAATGGAAAATTACAGTGTTTGAGAAGCTTTCAAACGCAGGACAGGAAAGCTCTAACGAATGGAATAATGCAGGAACAGGACATGCGGCATTGTGCGAGCTTAACTACACGGTCGAAAAATCGGATGGATCTGTAGATATTAGTAAAGCGATAAAAATAAATGAACAGTTTCAGCTTTCCATGCAGTTTTGGTCTTATCTTGTAAATAAAAAGCTGATAAATAATCCACATGATTTTATCATGCCCTTACCTCATATGAGTTTTGTACAGGGAGAAAAAGATGTAATGTTTTTAAAGAAACGTTTTGAAGCGTTGTCGAACAACCCCCAATACCAAGATATGGAATTTTCTGATGATCCGGAAAAACTGATGGAGTGGATCCCGCTTATCATGCAAGGTCGTGCATCGAATGAACCTATTGCCGCAACAAAAATAGATTCAGGAACAGATGTCAACTTTGGTGCTTTAACTCGCAGGTTATTTGCCCACTTAGGGAGTAAAAATGTCGATATTCACTATAAACATTGTGTGAATAATATCAAACGTACAAGCGACGGATTGTGGGAATTAAAAGTGCGGAATCTCGAAAGTGGAGATCTAGAACGTCATACTGCAAAATTTGTCTTTATAGGAGGAGGAGGAGGAAGCCTACATTTACTGCAAAAATCCGGTATTCCAGAAGGAAAGCATATTGGCGGATTTCCAGTAAGTGGAATATTTATGGTTTGCAATAATCCTGATATTATCGCTCAGCATCATGCAAAAGTATACGGCAAAGCTAAGGTTGGTGCACCACCAATGTCTGTTCCGCATCTGGATACCAGATATATCGAAAATAAAAAATCGTTACTATTTGGGCCATTTGCCGGCTTCTCACCAAAGTTTTTAAAAACAGGTTCCATGTTTGACTTAGTAACTTCCATAAAACCAAATAATGTTCTAACAATGTTGGCGGCAGGTGCAAAAGAGATGTCACTGACGAAATACCTGATTCAACAAGTGATGCAATCGAAAGAACAGCGTATGGAAGAATTACGTGAGTTTATCCCGAATGCTAAAAGCGAGGATTGGGATTTAGTAGTAGCAGGACAACGTGTACAAGTTATCAAAGATACTGCTAATGGCAAAGGAACGCTTCAATTCGGAACGGAAGTAATTACTGCCGCTGATGGTTCGATTGCAGCATTACTAGGTGCTTCTCCGGGTGCTTCTACAGCCGTTCACGTGATGCTTGAAGTCATCAAAAGGTGTTTCCCTCATCAGATGAAAGAATGGGAACCGAAAATCAAAGAAATGATTCCCTCTTATGGTATGTCTTTGGTGGAAAACCCATCACTTCTGCACGAAATTCATACTTTAACAGCGCAGGCGCTAGGTCTAAGTGAAAAAGCAGCTGGTTTTTAGCCATCTTTGGAAAAAACCAAGGGGCATGAAGATTTAGTCAGGAGTCTTCATGTGCTTTTTCCCTTTACAAACACTCCTTCTCTATGAGGATTAGGAAACAGTACACCAATTTTAGATCGGTTTAAAATTTCCCCCTAGTTGACATCTATTAGATGGACGCTTGGGGGATTGCTTATTTACTAAATAATTTGAAAAACATGATCCATGAGAGCTTTTCGTTAGGTTACTTAGGAATATGAACATAACGGTTTATACCCATATTCTGATACCTCCCTGCATAAAAATAAGGATGTCAATTATAAATGAAAACATGTACAAGAAGCAGGGAGGTAACTATGCCAGGGATCATAACTGCTTTATCTCTTCTTATCAAAGAGATGATGGTTTTTGTTTCGTTTATTAAAAGCAATGCTTTTCCACAACCATTGTCCGAGCAAGAAGAAGAACTAAACTTAAAAAAGATGGCAGAGGGAGACAGCTTTGCTCGGAATCTTTTAATTGAACACAATTTACGCTTAGTGGCTCACATTGTAAAGAGATTGGGAACATGAAACGATGTAAAAAAATTGTGATGAATGCTGGGTTTGAGCTAGTAGTTGTCCCAGCTTCGAAGAACAATGTGGTGTGGGAGAGAAGAAGATTTTAGAGGAGAGGAAACAAAGGGTTAAACTTGAGTGAAAATGGGACAAGCAGTGAGCAAATGAATAATCCAGTTTGTAGTTTTTTGGAAACATGTTAGAATGAGGATAAGTTTTAGTCGGAGGTGGTATCAAAATGTCCCTACAAATGAGCGAAACGGATCAAAAAGCAATCAGAGAACTATACTCTGCCATTAAAAATGAATTTAAAGTAACTAAAATATTGCTGTTTGGTTCTAGAGCTAGAGGAGATGCTGATGCTTACTCTGATATTGATTTACTTGTATTGACGGAAAAGCCAAGAGACATAAAAGATCGCTATAAATTATCGGATATTGCAGCAGATATCAATATTGATTATGGTGTAGCAATTAGTTGTTTATACATGAATGAACAAGATTGGGAGCAGGAACTGGATATCAATCCTCTACTAAAGAAAAATATTCAGGAAGAGGGGATTGAACTTGTCTTACAGTGATAAAGCCAAACAAGCGATGCTTCGAAAAGCAGCAGAAAAGTTAGATTCTGCCAAAGATGATTATAAATCAGCAAGGTATGATAGCTGTATCAGCAATCTATACTATTCAGCGTTCCAGACAGTTACATCTTTACTTATTGCCCGAGGAGATTTGCTGAGTAAACATACACATGTACGAGCATTTGTAAACAGAGAATTAGCAAGTAAGGGTTTGATTGATAAATCACTGGCCAAATTATACAATAAACTAATGGATCTTCGTTCTGATGCGGATTACAACAGCGATGTTTTTTTTGATTAGGAAATAGCACAAGACCTTTTGACCGGGGTAGAGAAATTCAATCAAGCAATTATGCAGATCATACAGAACCAAGGAAAATGACTGTTAGTCAAATATTACAGTGATCCTATCTTATTTTTAGGGATTGCTTTTTTATTTTGAGGAGAATATCAAACATGATATTACATGAATTGAATCAAAAGTTAGGAAATTATTATAAAATTAGAAACATGAAAAAGCACCAATTTTGTGATAAGCACATCCTAGAAGAAAAATATGTAGAATGTCAATGTGGAGGACAAGGAATTATTGAATCTGTATTTGATAGAAGGAGTTAACCATGAAACAAGTCATAATCCTTAAGGAATATTCAGAGCATGAGCTTCAAAATCAGATAAATAGCTGGATTACAGCGAATCACAAAAAGTATAGTATTTTGGATATTAAATTTGTTGGGATTGACAAAGGAAATCACTCAGATTTCGCAGCGATGATTATCTATGAGAAGAAGAATAGCAACTGAACGACGAGTCGTGATTTATCCTATAAATGGAAATAACCCTGCGGACTAGAGAGCGAACTGTCTCACTTCTCTATTATGATTACAGGAGGTTATTACTTGAAGCAAAACAAACAATTAGGTATAAAAATTAGTGGCACTATCTTTTGCAGAGGATGGACATACAAACATTAATCATGATGAATTTTTGGATAAATTTATTGAATTTGTGGAGAAAAATAATTGGTTGTTTGGAGGAGGAACAAAGCAAGTTGATAAAGATGGAGAGGCAGTAAAAAAAAGAAATATCTGTTATCCATAAACTACTGCTGACAAGATCAAAGTTAAGACCAAATCGCTTCTGTGTCATCACAGTACTAGTCAATTGCAAGCCGCCTACACTCATAATACGATCAATTGATACTCGCGCGTGAGATTACAGTGTCGATTCTATCGGTTACTCCTTTATATGGTGTAGCCTCTTTGCCATATTAGATATTATTTATCTACAGCGTTATTGATTACATCCCTATCCGTATAAAAAGAAAATTACACGTTTAAGCCAATATTAGAAAAAGTATAACTAAAAAAAACTCATCATACATTGCTGTAGAAAGCTTATTCATCTGTATTTATTGATGTAACTCAATTATTTGGTATCACAAAGAGTACATTTAAGGATGGGAACCGAAAGACAGATCAAGATTACATTGAGGCAGCAATCAAAGCAGATCTATTAACTCTAGATGAAATTGGTCTATCTGCTTTAACCGATTATGAATTTCGCATTTTGTTTCAAATTATAAATGGAAGAAAAGGTAAACTCACCAACTTTACTAGCAATCTTAATTTAGATCGGCTAGAGAGTTGGTTTTCTTATGATCGAAATGGTAAACCATTGGATGCTGATGGAAGATTGTTTGATCGATTAGTGGGAGTACATTGCCTATTGCTATTCAAACGAATTCTTATCGAAAGTATCAAGCATTAGAACGAGTAAAAGCGATGCAAAGGGATTATTGAAAAAAAGGAGTCTAGCGGGAAAAAGGACTGGTTAATTTGTTAAAGTGGTGACCTGCACCTTCGCTAGAAGGATCAAAGGTACAGGTCTGGTACCTCAGTAAGTTATTTCAGAGGGTACCTTAACCCTTAGGAGGATAAGGAGGTTGTATGGGCTTTTGTGGCATGGGCTTTGGAGAACCCGGCCTACTTGTTCCGCCCGGCTTCTTATTCACTGATAAACTCCTATGGATTCAAAGCCATCATTGGCTCGTATATTTTAGCAATACAAAACAAATTGAGCTAGTGGAAAAAAGATCCTAATTTTAGTATTAGAGTTTAATGTAAGATCATTTGGCAACAAATTTCTCAAAACATAGGACAAACGTAAAGATTCATACATTTGTATATATCAAATAAAGGCGGTGTTTGGATGAAACGAAAAACAGATCCCGTCCAATTTGTATGGGTTCAAAACCAGCATGAGAATCATTCAGCAGAGTTAAAAGAATCTCTAGAAGCAAAGAAGCGAGTGATTCAAGTATTGATGGAAATGGCACTAACAGAGCAACAAGAAAAGCCCATTCATCTGCTTGGATAAAAAAGTACTTTAAATGGAGAGGAGGGAAGAGGAGTGAAAACAGCCGTCTACGCTCGTGTATCTACAGGATTACAGGCAGTAGAAGGGACGAGTTTGGATACGCAGGTGGAGATGTGTACAGAAAAGGCACATGCATTAGGGTTATATCAGTTAGAGATTTACAGAGAATCCGGTGCATCAGGGGAAGATATCGAGCGGCCAGAGATGGACCGTCTTCGGCAGGATATCGCACAGGGGAAAATAGGTAAAGTGATATGTGTTCATCCTGACCGCTTAAGTCGTAATTTAGTGGATAAATTGATCGTATGTGGAGAGTTTGACCGTCACGAAGTAGAACTTATTTTTTGTGATGCAGAATATCAAAATACACCAGAAGGCCAGTTGTTTTTCAATATGCAATCTGCTATTGCTCAATATGAGTTATCGATGATTCGAAAGCGAACAAGCAGAGGAAGATTAAAGGCGGTCGAGAAACAAAAGAAGATTATGCCGATGCGTTCTGCTCCTTTTGGTTATGATTTGGTTGATGCGCAGCTGATGATCAATGATACAGAAGCAAAGGTTGTTCGTCAAATATACAAGTGGTATGTGTATCAGCATCTTACGTATCGAGAGATTGGCCACAAATTAGGTCAATTGGGTATATTACCAAAGCGAAAAGAGAGTAAAAATTGGAATCGATCGTCTATTTATCGAATTTTATCGAGTGAAGTATATATAGGAATCTACCGTTATAATCGCCGCAAAGTGAAGAAACTGAAAGGAGAAAAAACAAGCAATGGGAATCCAAAAAAAACATATGAATACAGGGATGCTTCCCAGTGGATTTCCGCCGAAGTTCCAGCTATTATTGATAAAACCCTATTTGAATTAGCACAGCGGCAGAAGGAAAAGAATACGACCAACAAAGGGAATAACCGATTTTCGTATTTGTTCAAAGGAATGATCCGCTGTGGTCATTGTGGACGAATGTGGAGCGGTACGACTTACTCTGGTAGAATAAATAAGCAAACAGGGAGAAAAGAGCGGTATCGCTGTTACCGATGTCCCAATAAAAACCCTCGGAAATTTGGCGCAAGTGTGGAAATATGCCCAACGAAAACGCTTCGTGCAGAAGTGATAGAAGAATATATATGGAATTTTATCATTCGTTCCATTGTTGATAAAGATGAGATTGTGAATCAGCTAAAAGAAGCATCAACTCAGCATGACCAGAGATTAGTCGATACGATAGAGGCAATGAAAAAACGGATCACCGAAAGGGAGAAAGAGCGGGAAAAAGTAAAGATTATGTTTGCCCGTGATGTGATCACCGAAGACGAAATGTTTCGTGATTTGAGTAAAATAAACAAAGATATCAACAGTTTGCAGACAGAGCTACAAAAGCTCCAGTATCATCTAAAGGTACAGCAAACAAATGAAGAAGAGAAAGAACGACTAAAATTGGTGATTGATTTCTTAGGAAGGTTAGTGGAGAAGGAAACGGATATTCCGTTTGAAAAGAAAAGGTATATCATTCAATCTTTGATCGACGAGATCATCCTAACTTTTGATGAAAATCAAAGCAACTGTGAAGTAACCTGTGTTGGACACTTGGACACATTACTCGGTCGAATTGACATCGTTTCACGTTCACAACATGAAAAAATTTGAGAATACAGGAGAAGATGCAGAAGATCTTATATCCATTGGGACGATTGGTTTAATTAAAGCGATTGAATCCTTTCAACCAAACAAAGGAACCAAGTTAGCAACCTATGCTGCTAGGTGCATTGAAAATGATATTCTAATGTCAATAGTGGTGCGTAAGCAGGGCCTAGATAAATTGATGGTTCCATGTGAATGCCTTCGACACTCACACGGAACCGAGAATCCTGCTGGACGGTCTTATGGACGAGGAGTTTGAGACGCCTCCAAATCCTTGTCGAGTTCACGGAGAACTTCTTGCCTTTGCTGTGGAGTCATCTCCCTCAAGGCTTGCTGAGTTTCCGCATACACAGCAGGATCCGGGGATAGAACCCCATCCCTCAACTTTTCCAGGAGTAAGGCACCAATTCGCACATTGAGGGGCCAATCTGGGAATTACTTATAAATCAAGTTAATGTTCAGTAAAAAAGATGTGGTCATTTAACTGTTCATTGAATATCGAACAGAGTAAATGACCACATCTTTTGTTAAAAAACGTTAATTTAAAGATCGGTTGACCATATACAAACAACCTCAGTTTTGGTTACAGAAAAAAATACAGATGTTATACTTTAAGTATTACCACATGATATAGTTAGCCAAAGATCCATCCCCATCACATTTGTTATTGTTGTTAAAACTGTACCAGTAGTTATCGTCACATTGTAGATAGAGTCGATACTGATTAGTTAAACCATAAATTTTGCCACTATAAACCCCTTGACTGGTTCGTTTTCCTCGTTTAATAATAACTCCTGTTTTTGTATCTTTTATATACCATTTCATGTCGATATTATTGTGTGTGGCAACTTGCCATACGATCATATGTTTGGAAGTCACGGATAATGCTTGTGAGTAAGCGTGATTACGTGTTTTGTAAATACTAACATAAACAGACCAGTTACCTGTGGCAGCAAGAGTGTTGGATTGAATTGTAAAGACAAATACAAGTGCTAAAACGGCAGCAGTACAAGATATCCAGAATTTTTTCATAAATGTTCCCCTTTCATAATAATCTTTTCAGATTAACGCTAATTATATACTTTTAAAATATAATTTCATATAGAATTTGTGTATTTTATTATAATTTATCTACGCTAAGACATTCTACGAAATAAATTCGCTTAACGTAGGGTTTATTACAAAATGTTGGTGATACCCCAAGTAGGAACAGCCATTCTTCATTCGGTTATGTATTTTATTTCCAGAGTGGCCCCTCAATGTGCAAATCGGTGCCTTACCCCTTCCAGGTCCATAGATTTCTCCAAGGATCGATTAGCTGGACAATTACTACTGTATCACAATATATCAGTAGTCTATGGGCTCCATGTAAAAAAGCTAACACGAAATTAAAGTGTTAGCCTACATTTTTTCTATGAATTGAGTAAGTATAGGTAAAATCGTGTAAAGATGAATTAGCAATAATTTTGCTATACTCAAAAAGTACTTTTTCGTCTTTCCCGTTGATACCCCAAATCCAGCGATCCATTTCTACCACTGGATTAGTACGAGATATATTCAGTAATGAGCATTCTTGTTCATTCGGCATTCTACAATTTAAACTTTCTGTTACTTCGGATGCATGAAGACCTTTATAATCTCTTAACCAATCAAACAAAGGAATTTTATGATCTTCTTGTCCTTCCAGCTCTTTTGTCAGTGATCCTAATAAATAAGTGGTAAGGATCCGATATGGGATACGATCAACTACTTGAATTCGATATCGTTTAAGTACTTCTTCATCCGGTTTAATATTCATTTTCTTGCCGATTTCTACCCCGGCAGGTGTGATCTTAGATGGCTCCAGATAACGAATGGATACTTCTCTTCCTTGTTCTCTAGCAAGGTGAATGAATGATCCAACCTCTTGTAGTTCAGGACCACTGTTTTTTGGAAAGGAATCAACATTACCCATTGTCATTTTTTGTACTGGAAAGCGGACGAATGCCCCGCTATTGGGAACAATATCAATAAAATTTTCTTGTTGTAACCTTTGTAAAGCAGCACGAATTGTCCCCCGACTAGCTTTTAATTCTGTTGCTAAATTTCGCTCCGAAGGTAGCTTCTGTCCTGCTATATATTGATCTTTTATTTGATTTCGTAACACAGTTACCACTTCATCAAGTTTTGCTTTCTCCATTTCCTAATCCCCCCTTATCTTATAAATGCTGTTTCTCTCGATTCTAAATAATCATTGATTCGTACTCTCTGGGCTGGATGCATTTCAAGTTCTTCTATATTATTTAGCGAAATAAACTCTACTTCTTTTGATTCTGAACTTACTTCCATTGATCCACCTATGATTTGACAAGCAAAACATATGGAGAACTGTTGTCTTATTTCCCCATCTGAATAAGCAATGACATGCTTAGGATCAGTATAGATTCCAATGCATCTTAAAACTTCTACATCATATCCTGTTTCCTCTTTTACTTCTCGAATGATTGTCTCCTCGATCGATTCACCAATTTCCATTCCTCCTCCAGGTAAAGACCACAAATTATTATCCCGTCTCTTTTGTAAGAGAATTCTATTTTTGTCGTCTATAACAACAGCGGAGGCTGCTGGAACTATTGAATTTGGTTTTGGTGAATCGGCTTCGTGATAGTAGTCTTTTCGTCCCATAATATCCCTTCTTTTTTAAGTGATTTATACCAGATAAGGAAGTGAGGCGTATTACTTGGGAAAAACAGCCCTTATTCTTGGGATAGTTATCTTTTTTGTGGCACCAATAGACAACCCTATATGAATTGGCAAGCTTTATTCCCTTGGCGTGAAAAACTTCCCTTTATCTTCTTTGGGCATTTTTAGCAGTGTTTCCAAAGGTTTTTCATTCTCATTATTGCTATATCCATGGCTTTTGGGGTTCAGTACACTCCGGGGTTCTTCTATTTCTGGGATCGCCAAAGGCCACGGCGACAAGGAAATTAGATGAACACTCATGACCACAAACCCGTGGGGGGACTGACTTAGATTCGGCTTTAGTGTTTCGCCCATAAGCGATTCTCTAGCCTGTCTGAGCGGTTCCCGGTGCTAATAATGGAATACCCATAGAAAAAACAGGAAGGTAGCTTACCTCCCTGTTTTTGTTGTTTTATTCCGCAAACAAACTCTGATGTTGCTTTTTCTTCCACACAAATTGATAAAATACATATAGCAAGAACAGCTAAGAGGATTTTATTTAACGGATGAAGCAAGAGTGTTGGAGCTGATTGATAATAAGACAATTATTTGATTGGGTCGTTTTGTTATCTAGTCTTATTTAACAGAACAATTCAAGTGGACAAATAGATTTATTGATGAAAATTCTATTGATTCGGTATAATAAATTTAATCTCTGTTTGAAGCTCAGAGAAAAAAGCCCGTAGGGCCTTGTTTAATCGCAGTAACAATCCTTAGGGAAACCCGTAGGGTATAGGCTGGCACCAGACCAGCCAAAGACCCCGAAGGATTGCATCATGATGAACATCCAGTCTATCCGCGATGGAGTGTTCTTCGACTTGGAGTTCAATGGCCTGGAGATGATCTCCATCGGCTTTGTATCTCCGACGGAGGAGTACTACGCGGTGTCGGCTGAGGTCGACCAGCAGAAACTGCTGGCCGACCAGTTCCTGGTGGACAACGTCTGGGCGCATCTCCCCACAAGGGAAGGCTCGCTTGACCTGTTGCATCCCGATGTCAAGTCGTTGGAGATCATCGCCAACGACATCGAGGCGTACTTTGAGCGGAACAAGGGTCGTGAGTTGTGGGGATGGTGCCCCGCTTACGATAAGGTGATTCTCGATGGGATCTTTGGAGGTATGTTGAACTCCAAGGCCCCGATGTACGCACATGATGTCGAAACTGTCCGGCTTCTTCTCGGTAACCCCGAGCGGCCAGAGCAGAAGGCGGGTCTCCACAATTCCCTTGAGGATGCGCGGTACCAGCGCGACCTCGGGTTGTGGCTCGCCGACCGACTGGAGGAGAAGTTCGGTTTCCGATAGTCGGTACCGGGCAGTGTTGGTGGGGCAACCCACCAGCGCTCGCCCGGAGTCAAAAATAATACAAATTAAATAGATAAAGCTACTGATATTATGCTCCGTCAGTAGCTTTTTGCTGTGTTGCTGTAGAGTTAGTACCTAATGATACGATTATTCGGCGGATAGCAAACAGGAGGCGACGAGGTTTCATCCTAGGATTGATCCGCCCGAAGATTAGGTAACATCAACTGGTGTTGTTGCAGCCTTCCGCCTGATCTCTCCGACCTTGAGGAAGCTAGGGAGGAGGAAATGCAGATTCTTTAGCGATTCCCGCACCTTATCGCCGCTTGGACGGGTGATGATCTTCTCACCCACGCCGATCTGCAGCTCCTGTCAGCTCTGTGCGGAGGGACGTTAGTTCGGCTTTTCTGAAAGGAGACGAACAATGAAGAAATCTAAGTATCAAAACGTCATCAAATCCCATCATTAGAGAAAAACTTCAGATGAGATAGTGAATAGGGTATTTAATGATGCAGTTGATAGGCATCTGGCGCTGTAGGACAAGCATCTCTCGCATACCTATATATTAGGTGGTGATGAGATGCTTGTTGTTATGGTACAAGGTGAATTAGCGGACAAACTTCGCCGGAATTGCTACAATTTCCTTATCGAGAAATACAGAAGGGAGAAGTTATGCATTGATTGGAATTTACGCACGTGTGAGTACAGAAGAACAAGCGAAGAAGGGTTTCAGTCTCCAGGATCAGATAAAGGAATGCAGGAAGAAAGCAAACAGTTCAGAGATAATTGAATATATAGATGATGGTTTTTCTGGTGAGTTTATTGATCGTCCAGCACTTACGCAATTGAGGGAAGATGCCCGTAAAGGGTTGATAAACAAGGTTATCTGTCTCGATCCAGACCGTTTATCAAGAAAACTAATGAACCAGCTTATCATTACAGATGAATTAGATAAAAAAGAAATCAAGTTGGAATTTGTAAATGGTGAATATGCGAAAACTCCGGAAGGAAATTTATTTTATAGCCTCCGAGGTGCAATATCGGAGTTTGAGAAAGCAAAGATAAAAGAGCGTACAAGTCGAGGACGTAAAGAAAAAGCGAAACAAGGAAAAGTACTTCGAGATTTTATTATATATGGATATACATACAACAAGCAGACAGAACAATTAGAAATCAATGAGGAAGAAGCAAAAGTAGTAAAACTAATCTTCGATCTATTTACTAAACCGAATGATAAGGTAAAAGGAATAAATGGTATTGCAAAACTTCTCACAGCTCAAGGCATACCAACCAAAAGAGGTGCTAAAGTTTGGCATCGACAAGTGGTGCGGCAAATCATATTAAATCCTGTTTATATGGGCGAATTTTATCAGAATAAGTGGAATACAGAAGGGATGCTGGGTAACCAATTCCGCTCCAAGGAAGAAAAGGTATCCATGAAACTACGATCAAAAGAAGAATGGATAAAAATTTCTTGTCCTCCTATAGTTGATGAAGCTACTTATCACCATGCACAAAAATTAATAAAAGATTCGAGAAGACGTTTTGCGAAAGAGAGTTTATATTCGTATTTATTAAGCGGGCTATTACGTTGTGGGAAATGCGGTAATACCCTAACTGGAAGAAAGGCAAGAAATTGGGGTAAATACGAGTTTGAGTATACGGATAAGAAAAATTATTCTGGAGCAAAACATCCAGGTTGTGGTTTTCGTATGAAGTGTGAGGAACTGGATACATATGTTTGGAAACAGTTATTAGAGTGGTTGGATCAGCCAGATGAGATTACAGCTACTATTGCAGATCGACTCACTCCAGAAGATGAAATTGCAACATTTGAACAAGTAGAAATGGAAAGATTAGAGCGAGAGATTGAAAAGACGAAAAAGGCAAGGAAAAAGGTATTAAAACTATTTGCATATGCAGATGATGAGGACATGACAGAAGAGGAAATAAAACAATCCATTCGAGAGCTGAAGGATAAAGAAAACGAATTGAAACAGAAGTTGTTGAAGTTACAGCAGAAAGTGAAACAAGATGAGGAGCATCATTATACAGCGGAAGTATTGAGGGAAGCAGCGGAGTATTATTTAAGCAAAAAGGGTGAACAAGAGTTAACACTTGAAGACAAACAACATCTAATCCGCCAAGTGGTAAGGGAAATAGTGCTGTATGATGATCGTGTAGAAATCTACACGTTTTAAATATATTTCTAACTAAGTCATATAATGAGTGGCGATGGTGTTGTGCTAAGAATCTGTTGATATTCCAGTAAAACACCACCGTTGCCTCTTGCAGCTCGGATCTCTTCTTGATCGCGGACAGTCGATGATCAATACGTTCGAGTGCCCTCGTCCGCAACTTCAGATCGTTCGACTCTTCGATTTCCTTCAACTCCTTGAGCCCGTAGTAAGCTTCTTGGAGGTTGAGACTTCACCATGGAAATAGGAAGGTTATCCTAATTTCTGTAGTAGTGCATAACTACAGTGCAGATACGAACGTTCTTTATAAGGATCAGACTGTGTTCATATATAAAACACAGTCTGAAAATACTGGATAAACTTGAATTCTGTTCTTGAGGTGATCTTTTATTACTTGAGATCATTTTTCAACAAACCAACAAAAAATTAGCTATACTTTTAACCAGTTGTAAATATCCAGATGATGGGGGATGAATTTCAAATATGTATGATTCTGATCCCCCAAGCCCATTGAACTCAACAGTATTATTAATTTACTGTGTACTATCTAAGAAGACATGGTAGGCATCCAGGTATGCTGCAAGTAATAACGGCAGTGTAGGATGGGTTTCGTGCTCCATCAGACAGTATCGTTCGCTTTCCCAGATACTAGATCTTGTCCAGGAAGCTTTGATTTTGCTTGCGATATCCTTTCGTCCAAAAAGCCGTCCTCCTAGAGAATCATTTCGCTCGGTGCGCCAAGTCCAATAACGATTTCCCTCGATAGCACCAGCGGCTCCAAGCTCTTCGATTTGATGCGCCGTTTTAGCACGATCGACGTTCAACAGGATTGTGCGGGTCATCAGTGACATTGGACTCAACGACCAGCGTTCAGCTAGCATCGGGACTACTGGTTCTTCGCATATCAGAAGCCCATCTGTAGCTGATTCCGTAAGCTCATCTTGAAAGCATACTCGGATCTGAAATCGACCATTTTGACAAACTTCAGCAGCAAATGCGTCAATCTCCTCAAACGAACGAATACTGATATGGTGTCCTTCTTTATTGATATCGATCACCTCTCGCCAGTAGGAGTCTAGTGCAATCGTTACATATAGAAGAGACTTGTTTTTCATTGGGTAATTTAATCACACCTCACGAAATATTGAATAATTTGTAAACTATTTTTTTATCAAACCTAATTTCATCCCTTTCGAAGGATTAGGCAAAAATCCGCTAATTGGTGTATGTGATTAGTATTTATGATTTATCTATTTGCAAAACAATTTTTCCGCGTACGTGTCCAGTCTCCAACAATTGGTGTGCTTGACGAACCTGTTGAAGGGGAAGCACGGTTTGAATTTGAGTAGTAAGCATTCCCAAATCCACAATCTTGGCGATCTCAATCAATTGGGATGCGTTCGGTTGAACAGAAAAAAAGTAACTTTTAATCTCTTTTTCGATCGCGAGCTTACTGTTTAATTCAGACTCCAAATTTTTTACAATAGAAACAAAAGTACCCTGTGGTTTTAATACCCTTACAGAAGGTTCTAAACTTATATCAGCGCTTGTAGTCGGAATACCATATAAAACGAGATCTACTTCATTATCACCGACTACTGCTTCTAATGATTGGCTGGTGTAATCAATAATTGTATCTACACCGAGTTTGCGCAAAAATTCAACATTATTAGCTGAAGCTGTCCCAATGACATGTGCTCCTTTCCATTTTGCCAACTGTACTGCAATATGCCCTACACCACCGGAAGCTCCATGAATAAGGATAGTTTGACCCGACTGAAGATTTCCTTTATCAAAAAGAGCTTGCCACGCTGTAAGCGCGGGCATAGGCAGTGCAGCTGTTTGTAAATGATCCATTGAAGATGGTTTTAAGGCAATTTGGCTCACGGGTGCTGTGGTAAATTCCGCATATCCTCCTCCGATATAAGGGAATCGAATCATTCCATATACTTCATCCCCTATCTTAAAATCTGAAACACCTTTCCCGATTTCTACGATTTCTCCAGAAATATCATAGCCAAGAATAATTGGGAATGGATTCGAATCCCAGATCGATTTCGCTAAGCCTTGTCTTCCACGAAAATCAGCCGGATTCACACCTGCAGCATGCACGCGGATAAGCACTTCTTCAGAATCAGGTGCTGGTTTAGGAACCTCTTCAAAATTCAATGTATCGACATCTCCATATTGATGAATCTGTATAGCTTTCATAATAAGCCCTCCCGTTGATCGCCATTCGATATAATTGTTACTATTACAATCACAGTTTAATCCGATAACTGTTACTGTGTCAAGCTCAGTAAAAAGAAAAAAATAAAAAATCCCCTTTCACAAAAGAAAGGCGGATTATACAAGATGATCGATGATCGATTCTTGTTCGTCTAACATAGAAGCGATTGTATATTGTTCTAAAATAACGAGTAGAGCCGCTTCAAATTCATCAGATATTTGATTTAATATATACTGAACTTGTCTGTTTTCTTGCAGACTATCAGTCTTTTCTGATGGATTGACTTGTTTCACTGCAAGATATACTTCAGAAAGTTTAATATGATGAGCTGGTCGTGCAAGTCGATATCCACCTGATCGCCCTTCACGAGCATTCACAATGTTAGCGGGAAGAAGCTGGGACATTACTCTACGAAGAAATGCCGCGTGTGTTTTTAGTTCTTGCGCAATTGAACTACTAGAACAGGATCCATCCGATTCGGCAATTACTACTACGGCTTGAATCGCAATACGAAACCATTTGGGAATGGTAAATAAGTTTGAGTCCATGAAATCTACCTCCAGATCCATTGTAGCCACAATAATGCTCAGATTTCAATGATGATTGAACTTTACCTATCAACTATTATCGTTAATTTTGAAAAGAACTACTCTCACATTCATCCAACAGAATCGGTACGTTGTTCATATTGTGGTTGGATCTCTATTTGATTCAGAACGCAAGAAAGAGCATGTTATTGATAATAGAGTTGATAGAATGCTTCCAAAACTCAAAAAAGGGGACACGATTCAATTGAAATGTGGTCAGTATGGAGTTGTATAGTACATCAATCGTAGAATTAAAACATTATCAAGTGATATGTAAGGATGATTATCATGAGTTGGTTCCGTTTGAGGATGTGAAAAAAACCGTCAGTTTTTCATAGATGAATTGACGGCTTTTTTTATCTATATATGGAACTTATATTGTATTCGGATCCGGGTAGCGGAGTCACATTGCTGAATGCGAAAGTCTCAACAGCTACCCGGCGCCTCCGTTTAACTAGAAGGTGGCGGAGACTGGATGGACATCAACAATTCCCTCTAAGGAACTTGGTATCTGTTCTTATTACTCAACCTTTCCTGCATGTATCTGGCACGCGGGAACGGTCTTCCCGTCTTTTTTTCCAATGGATTGGGCTGGCGTGCGACCACAGAATGCACACTTGGATCGCGTTCCGCTACCCTTTTTGACCATTGTTTAATACCCCTTAGTTGGGTTGAGAGACGGTTAGATATTTATCATAACGATCTTTGAGGGAAAAGAAAATGGATCGAAAAACATTCAGAAGAGGAAGAAATCAATAACATATAAAGGGAGAAGGATGATCATGGAATTTACAATGAGCCAATATGTTGTTAATACCGGAGTGGTAAAGGATAAGTATCTTCATCTCCGAAAATCTGTAGATCTTGATTTTATCCCACAAATAGGTATGTCCCTTGCCTTGGATGGAGATGGTTTCGAGCATGACGTTGAGCGAGTCATTTATGATGTGAAACAAAAACGTTTTACGATTGTTTTTGAAGATATTCGTGCACTCAGTTCGAACCAGTTTGATAGGTTTGTTAGTAAATTGAAAAGTAGTGGTTGGAAAGAACTTTATAAGCAACTGTGAAAAGAAAACCGATAGATGGTATCTATCTATCGGATGAATCAGCTCGAAAGGAGACGATCGAATTTGGATAATAATGACAAAACAATGAAACAATTTTGTGGACGCTCAGATGATGCTGAAAAAAACTTCAACTTTCAGCCACACTTGAAGAGCGAACTTATCGAGATCAGACCTTTAAAGGAAGATGATTTCACAGAGCTTTATGCTGTAGCATCGGATCCATTCATTTGGAAGCAGCACCCACAAAAGAATCGTTACAAAGAAGATGAATTTAGGATCTTCTTTCGTGATGCCTTGAACTCAAAAGGAGCATTGGTGGTGATTGACAATAAGACAAACCGTTTAATTGGGTCTTCCCGTTATCATGACTACAAAGAAGAGCGAAAGGAGATCGAGATAGGGTGGACATTCCTTGCCAGATCCCACTGGGGAGGCACATATAATAAAGAACTGAAACGGCTTATGTTAGCACATGCGTTCAAGTTTGTTGATACCGCCATTTTTTTGGTTGGGCCGAACAATTTCCGGTCACAACGGGCTGTAGAGAAGATAGGAGGAGTATTGTCAGGAGAGCGGCAAGACGCAAATGGATTGAAGAGTCTTATCTATCGGATTAAAAATACATAACGATCAACTGAAATCTTAGCATGATAGAGCTTTGAGAAAGTCATCAAAAGACTAGTCGAATAAGATGAAAATAGCATATATCGCTGTAGTACAAGCATCTCATTTAAGCCTATATATTAGTTGGTGATGAGATGCTTGTTGATACCGGGTGAATGAGTGATAAACTCCGTCTTATTTTCTAGTTCCTATTGCTAAACTTTGGAAGATGGTTGCTCTAATATTACCAAGATTGAGATCCAATCAACTTAAATAATCCTGAGTATCCCCGTCACTTAACATAAAACCACAGGATCTCTATGCACTTTGAGATCCTGTGGTTTTTACTGCTATTTATGGGTGTTTGTGCTAGTTTTTTTCTCGTAAAGGTTTTTCATTCTCATTATTGCTATATCCGTGGAAGTTCTCACCTTCTTTGGCCTTTGTATTGATATAAACGGGATCATTAGATCTCGTTTATATTTATATTTCGTTATTCGAACTCTAAGGAGTCAAATCCGAAAAATATAGCTCGGTAATATGATGAGAAAAAAAGAAGACTATTTTATACATAGGAGTTGATCGAATGATTCCAAAACTCAAAAAAGGGGACACCATTCAATTGAAAGATGGTCGTCGTGGAGTTGAGGAGTGTTGAAGGAGTGTTGTTTATTGAAAGTGCTGAGATGAATATGATACCAGTAAAAATGGTAAAATTAGAGAGTATCAAATACTTGTCCTTATATATGGGGTGAATGATGTCTGATTTAATAGAAACCATTATAAGAACCATATTATCTGTATTCTTACTCATAATAAGCATTCATATAATTGGAAAACAACTCATTTCCCGTATGACTTATTTACATTATATTGTTAATATCACTTTAGGTTCAATTGCAGCTAACATCGCTTTTGAAACTAAACTTAACTTTTTTAATTTAACAGTTTCTCTTACAGTCTTTGTGACCCTTTCTGTTCTGTTGTCTCATCTTGCTTTAAAAAGCCATACCTTTAAAAAATGGATTATTGGACAACCTATTACCCTTATCGATAAAGGGAAAATTCTGGAAAAAAATCTATCTAAAACCAATATGAGTTTAGAAGTATTGACTCAAAATCTAAGAAAAAAAGATATTTTTGATCTGGATGAGGTAGAATACGCAGTGCTGGAAATGGACGGTGGATTGTCAGTTTTAAAAAAAACAATGTATCTTCCATTAACTCGAAAAGACTTAGCATTCCAGAAATCTGACATTTCATTTCCAGTAGAATTGATTGTGGATGGAGAAATAATATTCAAAAATTTAATGAAAAAAAATTTAACTATGAAATGGTTAGAAAATGAATTGGCTAAACGAAAATTGGTATATAACAATGTTAACTACATGGTACTTGGTACAAATAATCAATTGTATATTGATCTATATCAAGATCATTTGAATTAGTATTGGGGCATGAGAGCAGCATCCGAACGATGAATCCCAATTTGCAAAAGACTGATGTGTTTTTGGAAGATAAATAAAAAGGTGGAATTCCCGCCTTTGCATTTTGTGATATCTCATATCAAATCACCGTTCTTCTCGTTCATATTTCTTTTGTAATGATTTGGGTTCTCTTCTGAAATACTCTGGAAGACCGTCTTCTATTATCTTCTGGCGTTGTAGTAACTGTTTTAAAAAGACACGTGGAAAGTCTAGAAGAAGACAAAAAATAGCATATGTCGCTGTAGTACAAGCATCTCTCGCATACCTATATATCAGGTGGTGATGAGATGCTTGTTGTTTTGATACAAGGTGAATTGGGGAATAAGCTCCGTCGGAATTGTTATAATTTTCTTATCGAAAAGTACAGAAAGGAGAAGTTATGCGTTGATTGGAATTTACTCACGAGTGAGTACAGAAGAACAAGCGAAGAAGGGGTTCAGTCTCCAGGATCAGATAAAGGAATGCAGGAAGAAAGCCAACAGTGCAGAGATAATTGAATATATAGATGACGGGTTTTCTGGTGAATTTATTGATAGATCAGCCCTTACGCAATTGAGAGACGATGCGCGTAAAGAGTTGATCAACTAAGTCATTTGCCTCGATCCAGACCGTTTATCAAGAAAACTAATGAATCACCTTATCATTACGGATGAGCTAGACAAAAAAGAAATCAAGTTGGAATTTGTAAATGGTGAATATGCGAAAACCCCAGAAGGGAATTTGTTTTATAGCCTGCGTGGTGCAATATCGGAGTTTGAGAAAGCAAAGATTAAAGAGCGTACAAGTCGAGGACGTAAAGAAAAAGCGAAACAAGGAAAAGTACTTCGAGATTTTATTATATATGGATATACATTCAACAAGCAGACAGAACAATTAGAAATCAATGAGGAAGAAGCAATAGATGTAGTACAGCTGTCAACCGATCAGGTTGGCTGTTTTAATTTAAGATAACTAAGCGCTTTTACTTGCAGATGTTTCTCTAAATGTTGTCAGGATAGATTAAAAGCGTGATGATTAAAGAAGAATAGTGAAGCTTTTGTGTAGCAACATGTAAAAACAAAAACAACTCCCGTCGATTGCTCTGAACGAAATATTAAGGATCGCCCTATCAACTATAGACATTAGAATAGTTATTTTTATTTCTAAAGATAAACACTGTTCTTTATGTAGCAGTAGTTTTGTATTTTTTCCAAGAGTTTTTTTAGAGTTAGAAAACTAACCAACATTTTGCTTTCTTCTCTGGCATCTGGCAAGCGCAGTTTTATGTAACTTAATTTCTTCCTGATTTTAGTCTTCCCTCAAAAATCGATAAATTCTGGAAAAAACAGCAGATCATGAGTTGTTGTTTCTTTCTAGATATTTTGGCACTCCTTCAGAGCGAGTGTTCGAACGGTGGCTTTGAGATTATGGAGATTGTAAAAGTAGACTACTGAGGACGATGCAAAATGTCCTCTATATTAGAGAACATTTTATAGTGGGAGAGGTGATGTAAATAGATGGTTTCAGTTCATGACAGGCTAGTATATCAACATAACATCATTAAATGAAACCTTTGCCAAATCCAAAACGAGGTAAAATGAATTTAAGGGCAATTAAAAATAAGAAGATTAGCATCGAATCACCTCCTCCTATCAGTATCAATAGCTATATATCTTATGTGGAAAGTTTTAATTTTGTAAAGGTATATAACCTGCTTTATTGTTATAAATTTAATTTTGGAGTTGAGATATGCACACGGGTGGTATATTCATTTTGGAGAGGTACGGAAATATGCTAGAAACCAGCCTCCGACGCTTGAGGAGTAACGTAACCATATAAGTGGTATGTGAACGATTCGAGGCATGAGGGCCGATCTATAAGTGATCAATGTAAGGGGATTTTTGATGCAAAAAAAACCAACAGCATATGAGATAGAAGCAGCAGCAAAGCGTGTACAGGAGTTAATAAGGAAATACCGAGCAGAGAAACTGGATGAGGATGAAAGAAAGGTGATAAACGAAGACTACCAGGTGGGAGATATCTTGCGGATAGCGTGCACTCCAGCTACCGCACAGGTTGTAGATATTTCACCCCATTATATGTGGGTGGACTGGCCATGGGAGAAGAAGATTGATTCCGACTCAAAGTATGGATGGATTGGACTAGAGGCATTTCCTATCGATCCAGATTCGGATGAGTGGTTGGAAGGGCTGTTTTACACATATCCTGCACCTCATCATCTGACAGTAGGTGACACATGTCTTGTCAGTATTCCGGAGACTTTTGTAGCAGTAATCAATATCATTTACCATGATCCACCACTAGATATCGGTCGGCTGCCTCGACCACATACCACTCTTGTTGTGCGACGGATCGATAATCTGGAGCCGATTATCAGAGATGATGATGTTGAAGAAGACAGTGGTATTCCAATCGAACTGGATTCAGCGGCTCCGATTTCGTTGGAAGTTGTGTTTCGAGCTAATTGACATTACACCCTAATGATAAGGTAAAAGGAATAAATGATATTGCAAAACTTCTCCAGCTCAGCTGCATCTTAGCACTTAACTTTCATGCACCACTATTGACATTAGTATAGAAATTCTAATGCACTTACGTTCGTTAAAAAAAGCACGGAAAGATGTATCCTTACATGATCCGATCGGAACGGATAAAGAAGGAAATGAGATACCTTTGACCTTATGTATGTGATCGAAGGTATAAGAGTTCCTTTGACCTTATGGTAACTGGCAATAACAATAATAATATAATAAAAAACAATACAAATTTATTGTAAAACGATAAATTAATGCTAAAATTATATTGCCTTTTAAATGAGTGAGGTGTTTATTTTGAGGGAAGTCACAACGTTGTTTTTAAAAATAACTGTTTTTATTATAGGACTACTTGTTCTTGCTTTATGTATATTTTTAGTGCCCCATATGGCGAATTTTGCAGCAAAATTGTATCCAAATATTGCCCCAATGAAATATCTCGTTTTCATGGTGATGTATGGAGCGGCTGTGCCTTTTTATCTTGCTCTCTATCATGCTTTCAACCTTTTACGGTACATTGACGAGAGCACAGCGTTCTCAGACTTATCTGTAAAGGCGTTAAAGAACATAAAGTACTGTGCGATTACAATCAGTGGTTTGTATGTATTAGGCTTGCCACTCTTTCATTTTATAGCGAAGAAAGTTGACCCTCCTATTGGATTATTGGGACTCATCATCATTTTTGCTTCGTTGGTTATCGCCGTTTTTGCTGCTATCCTCCAACGGCTTCTACAAGAAGCGATTAACATAAAATCAGAAAATGATTTGACGATCTGAGGTCGAGGATATGACGATTATTATTAACATTGATGTGATGTTAGCAAAACGTAAAATGAGCGTAACGGAGCTTTCGAAGAGGGTTGGAATTACTATGGCAAACCTTTCTGTTCTGAAAAATGGGAAAGCAAAAGCGGTTCGTTTTTCAACATTAGAAGCGATATGTAAGACTTTGGATTGTCAGCCAGGTGATATTTTGGAGTACAAAAGCGACGAAGACACTCAATAAAAAAATTTATTTAATGGGGGGTCGATAGAGGATTTTAAGGAATCCTGCATTTCTAAATAACTTTCTTACTATTTGGCCCAGTGACAGGGTTCCCACCATAGACCGCAAAGTAGCATGAAGATGTAAATGATTCTTTCAATTCGAATGATCTTCTTTTATGAGTAATCAATTAGAATCAAAAATAGTTATTCAGATTGGAGGAAGAGCCTATTGAAGGGGAATTGGAGTCCGGATGAGTTACTAGAACATTAGAATCAAGTGGATTTAATTTGTTACATAAATTGGTAACTATCTGACTGACTAGAGGAGCAACCCTGTCACTAGGCGTAATTTGTAAAGAATACATGAAAGAGGTGTTAGCTTGAAGATTGCATTTGTAGGAGATATTCATGGGAGGGTATTTCACACATTAGCTGTTTTAGCAACTTTACAACAAAAGACAAATCACCAACTCGATATGATTATTCAAGTTGGTGATTTGGGAGCATATCCTTTTCCTACTCAAGAAATGAGAAACGAAAAGTTTATTTTAGAGGATCCAACTGAACTTGATTTTAGTAAGCTTATTCATGCAAAAGGAGAATTACTTGATAATCTATATTTGCTAAAAGAAGAATTGCATACACCTATATATTTCATTAGAGGAAATCACGAAGACTTTCATTGGTTAAATGAAATAAGTAAGAGTAACATCACAAGCGTTGACAAAACTGGTTTCTTCTCTTATGTAGTTGATGGTACTACGATGAAAATTAATGATTATCACATCTCCTTCTTAGGTGGAATTGAGACGGAACAAGAAGATGAAACATCCATAAATGAAGAGGTATATGACAAGTTATTACATAGCCCAGTCGGAGAATTAGATATTCTAGTGACTCATGATGCTCCATATGGAATAGGGATTAGTTTTACAGGACAGGTACAAGGCTCAAGAAAAATATCGACTCTTATTGAAAGAATAAAACCAAAATACCTTATTTCAGGTCATTACCATCACTTAAATGGTCCTAAAGTATACAGTAAAACAACATATTTAGGTTTAAATATATTGGTTCCACCTATTCGTAGGGATAGGTCAAGAAGAGTCCAATCTGACAGTATTGCGATTTTAGATACATCGTTGAACACGATGGAGGTTCTACAAGAAGAATGGATTTCTCAGTTCTCTACTATGAACTTCGACTTCAACCAATTTGTTCAACAATTTAAAGCAAATCTTCTCTAAGATTCTTATTGTCACTTCGGTTTAATTTGATTTCTCATAAATAGAACATTCAAATTGGAAGAATGATCTATGCTACTTTGCGGTTAATGGTAGGAACCCTGTCACTGGGCCTATTTCTTAAAGATGTTGTAAAAGTAAGCACATCAAATAAACCCTTTTAGGTTTATTTTTTAACTACGTTGCAAGATGAGTAGAAGTGTTATAATCATAATCAACATCCATTCAAGACCATTTTTCTCTTATATCGCTGGGTGCTTCTTCTGACCGCATATGATACTAAGTTCTAATTATCAATTTAGTTTTTAGTCATTACATATTTTCATTTAAGGAGGACTCGTATGGACAAGAAGGCATTTTTATTGCACGGATGGGAAATTGGTTACGACAAAGAAGACTGGTATCCGCCGTTGGCCGAGGTGCTCAAAGGCGTTACGGCGGAGCAAGCGAATTGGAAGCCTGAAGACGCTTCGATCAATACGATCTGGGAGAATGTTCACCATTTGACGTTTTACAAGGAACGGTTCCTGAAGCGTCTAACGGGTGAAGAAGCCGAGAATCCTCAAGGTGTGACAAACAACGACACATTTGCAGTCACTTCCGTGGAACCGTCAGCTTGGGAAGAATCTGTTAAGAAACTGGACGACCTACATCAATCGATTCGCAATATCATTGCTGGGTACAGCGATTATGACTTAGAGCGCGAAGTTCCGGACCCTGTCGACATGTGGTTATACAGTCTCATTCTTCACGATGCGTATCACACCGGACAAATTATACAAATCTGCAAACTTCAAGGATCTTGGCCGGCTAAGCGGTCATTTGGACAATCCTGAAATAAATTCACGCGATAAATAGAATCCAGAGACAATAATCCCAGTAGAGGAATAGTAAAGACACTGATGGGATGCCTTGCATCTGACCCCATATTTCGCTTTTGGTTGCTTAATCCCATCGGCTCAAGCCATAGTCATAACATCAGAAAAAACGCTATTCTTTCTATTGGAAAGGATGGCGTTTCGCAATGAATAAACCAATTTCTCCAAGTCTGAATAAGAATATAGTAATTAACTAACCAATAAGGAAATATTGCAAAGGTATTAAAGTTTTGGATAGATATCAAGTGTGAAATCGTTGCCTGCTTGCCATTTTTCTTTGTTGTAGATGCACTTATCCAGAACAGATTTGAGCAGGTTGTTTTTTACTTTGGGATCAGAAGTGTTTTTGTATAAATCCATGACGTTCTCAATCTGGGGGATGATTTTTACTTTTGCAACCATTCGATCGTTTTCAAGTGAGAGTTCATTTTCAATTTGATTGATTTTCTTTTTTGTTTCTGCGAGCTTGTCTGTAATATAGTTGGACCGCTCGATATAAGTATCATCATCATAAATGCCACGTTCCAATAGATCATGCAACCGTCCCTTTTGATCGTTTAAATTTTTCCACTCTTGTTCCAGATTCTTGAGGCTTGTCTGATAAACTTGGATTTTATTTTGAGAGGGTTCATCTATACTTCCTTGTTCCCACTGCAACTTATACTGACTGAGCCATTCTTTTAAATGAAGCATTAGTGTCTGCTCTACATATTCAAACCGAGTACTTTTGTTATTGCAAATCGTGTCTTGACAGATGAGATGAGGTTTTTGTTTATTGGTTGGTCGTAAAACCATGGATGAATTACATTTCGCACATCGGACCAATCCTGCTAAGGGATTTGTTATCTTGTTATTTGCTCGATAAGGAACATGGGATTTATTTTTTAAAATACCTTGAGCTTTCTGATACAATTCTTCGGATATCAGAGGTTCATGTTTTCCTTGCGCTTCTATCCACTCGGATTGTGGGCGCATTTTTGCTTCTCTTCGTTTCTCTGGGTCTTTTGATTTTTTGTATGCGGTTTTCTTCCACTGCACTTTACCCGTATAGACTGCATTTTTAATGATAACAAGCACACTAGACCCTTTCCATGGGATGCCTGTATAACTTCGATATCCTAGTTCATTGAGTTTATTTGCGATTTTCTTTGTGCCCATCCGTTCACTGGGATCATCAGAGGTATACCATTCAAAAATCATTTTGACTACTGGAGCTTGTTCCGGATGTGGTATAAGAAATCGACTTCTGCCTTCTTCTTTAATTTCATATCCATAGGGAGGGCGAGTTCCAATATAGTTGCCCTCCTCAACAGAGCGAACCCGTCCACCCTGTAATCGACGAGTAATAATTTTTAACTCTTTACGAGCCATAAAAGCTTCAAACTCGCTATATTCTTCATCCCATTCATCATGCAGATCATACGTTTTCCGAGGGGTAATAATCTTTGTATCTGCTTCTTTAAATGTTTCTAATATTAATCCCTGTTCCTTCATGTTTCCGCGACCAAGACGGTCCATGTCCATGACAAGTACAGCATCATACTTTTTTGCTTCTACTTCTCGCAACAGTTCCATCATTTCTGGACGATGAATAAGACTTTCCCCAGATACAATTTCTTGCCTGATTTTAATGATGTTTAGGTTTTGTTGTTTCGCAGCTTTTAATAATGCTTTCTTGTGTTTTTCCAGCGTTTCGCCTTCGCCTCTTTTTTCTGCTTCCACGTCTTCACGTGATTTTCGTAAATAGATACAAGTTCTATTCATAGGGTTGTCCTCCAACCTCTTTCGCATAGGATGAAACGAGGTGATCCTGTGCCACCAAAAGTAAATATCATTCCGCCAGTGATGAGTAATCAAGAACGGTTTCAAAAGTGGGAAGAAATCAATCTGATAATCTGTCAAATATGGAATATGATAGAAAATAAACACAAATTATGTATTATTCATAACTATAACACCGATAAAGAAGGACATCAAAAAATAGATAAGGAGGGTAAAGATAAAAAGTGTATCAAATGAGACCATGACAGGTTTCTCAGCTTATTTTTACACCTATGGTATTGGATTCAAAATTATTTTATGGATAGAACTTGGTTAGACAAAGAGATTGTTCTCCATTGTGATTGAAAATGGAGAACAAAAAATGTAACATGGAGCGAACTGATCACTTTTGTAACCTTGCTTGTGGGGGGTTGCTGGATTGCCAATCCTGATAGCCTCATTTGTTATCTTCATTTTTAATAAATAAGGGAAGCCTTTGGGCTGCCCTTATTTATTTCTTAGAAATGTTGAGTCATGCTGCGTCTATATGTGGTGCTGTATTTTCTTTGCTTCAACTATTCAAATAGCAGATAGAGTAGGAGGGAGTGACTAACTACCGACTTTCACACCACCGTATGTACTGTTCGGTATACGGCGGTTCATCTATGTCGAACGATGTAAGTAGTAATGTTGTATCACACTTTTAAATCCTAGAGATTCCCAGTAGGCATTCCCTAGAGCTCGATGTAGCACTGGATTTCCAGATGTTCGCAAGCTGCATAGAAAAAACAGCAGTGTTTATCACTGCTGTTTTTTCCATGGCTTCCGATAAAATTCATGAAATAACTTAATTAACGCCCGCTTCTCAATACGTGATACATAGGACCGAGATATTCCTAATTCTTTTGCTATCTCCCTTTGTGTTCTTTCCTCTAAACCATCCAATCCAAACCGATTCCGAATTACCTCTTGCTCCCGATCATCCAAAATGTGCAGATGGTTCATGATTCGTTTCTTTTCAATTTTCATTTGAACAAGGTCTACAATCTCATCTCGCTCTGTACCCAAAATATCCAATAAGGTTATTTCATTAACCTTATCCTTATATAAATGATGGCTTTATATAGGAGAGAGAAGAATAGCGTGGGTAGCAAAGATTGAAAAACGATTTTGTTCATACAGTTTACACGTAAATAACCATTCCTAATGTCACTAACGTTGAAAATTTATATTAGGATAAAATAAACCACTAATCAAATCACTTGACCTTGACATTGATGTCAAGGTTTATAATAAGTACAACAAATAGATAAAAGGAGGCTTTTAAACCTTTGCGTATTGGTGAACTCGCTCAGCTAACAAAAGTAAGTCCTCGGGTATTACGATATTACGAAAAAAAGAAGTAAATTGCACCAACACGATTGATTAATGGTTATTGGGAATATAACTCCATGGCAATTCAACAAGTCAAAATAATTCAAGTTTACTTAAGTCTAGGATTTACTACAGACCAGATCTCCCCTTTTTTTGATCCTATGTATCACGAATTGTGAAGCGGGCATTGATCAAGTTATTATAAAAAGTTATGAAAAAACAGCAGGGATGAATCACTGCTGTTTTTATAGGACTTGGTTATTTTAGAAAGAAGATATCAATTAAGAATGTCTTGGTAACCAATTGCTTAACTGAGTTTGTTTTTTGTGTTTATGGACCCAATCTTTGTTTGTTTCTATCCATTTTTGAAGTATATCTAATTGGAGTTCCACTTGATTTCGAGCAGTTCCACCTAAGACATTTCGTGCATTCACAACGGTTTCTACTTCAAGAGCATGATATACATTTGATTCGATCAATGGGGAAAATTGTTTGAATTCCTCTATAGAAAGATCTGATAAGAATTTGTTTTTTGTGATGCAATAGAGAACAGCTTTCCCTACGATCTCGTGAGCCTCACGAAAGGGGATATTGATTCGGACTAGATAATCAGCTAAGTCAGTTGCATTGGCAAAATCATGTGTAACTGCTTTTTTCATTTCCGCTTGATTGACATGCATACTCTCTATCATTGGTGCAAGTATTGTTAGTGCTCCTTTTAAAGTGGTGAGGGTATCAAACATACCTTCTTTATCATCTTGCATATCTTTGTTATACGTAAGTGGTAACCCTTTTAAAATAGTCAGCATACCCATAAGATGTCCATAAACTCGTCCTGTTTTACCGCGAATCAATTCAGCAACATCTGGATTCTTTTTTTGTGGCATAATGCTGGAACCTGTACAATATGCATCATCCAGTTCAATAAAAGAGAATTCTTGGCTACTCCAAATAACGAGTTCTTCGCAAAGACGGGAAAGATGCATCGCTTGTAGGGAAGCTTGAAATAGAAATTCTGCAAGGAAGTCTCGGTCACTCACTGCATCCATGCTGTTGCGGTAAACGTCATCAAAATGAAGTATACCAGCAACGTATTCTCGATCAATTGGAAAGGTGGTACCTGCTAATGCGCCTGCTCCAAGTGGGAGTATATTGATTCGTTTCCAATTATCTTGGATACGTTCAAAATCTCTTTGAAGCATATTTACATAAGCGAGTAAATGATGACTTAGGAGAACAGGTTGTGCTCGTTGCATATGAGTATAGCCTGGCATAACGGTATCCAGATGATTTTTTGCTTGGTTTAGAAGTGCAGTTTGAAGCAGAAGCGTTTGCTCTGCGACTTCAAGTGTTTTTCTTCGCAAATATAAATGTAAATCTAATGCTACTTGGTCATTCCTACTGCGTCCAGTGTGCAGTTTTCCAGCTAGAGGACCGATTTCTTCTCTTAACATTTTTTCGATATTCATATGAATATCTTCGTTTTCAATGGTGAAAGTATATTTTTCCTCTTGGATTCCCTCATATACTTGATGTAATCCGTCTATGATTTGTTTCACTTCATTGTTATCAATGATTCCACATTTCCCTAACATTTGAATGTGAGCCAGACTTCCTACGATGTCTTCTTCCCATAATTGATAATCAAATGGAATAGAAGCTGTAAATTCTTCTACTAATTCATTGGTTTGTTTAGTAAAGCGTCCTCCCCAAAGTTTCATCGCTTTCACCTCTCTTTACTAATGATTTAGTACTTTATTTAAGAAGTCTTTACCGCGATCACTTTGTGGCTGGGTGAAGAATTGTTCAGGCGGGGCTACTTCAACGACTTTCCCATCAGCCATAAACACGATTTGGTTACAGATCTCACGAGCAAATCCCATTTCATGGGTAACGACTACCATGGTCATTCCTGTTGTCGCTAACTTTCGAATTGCATCTAATACTTCTTTAATCATTTCTGGATCAAGCGCAGAAGTAGGTTCATCAAATAACATAATTTTTGGATCCATAGCTAGTGCCCGGGCAATGGCTACCCGTTGTTGTTGCCCACCGGACAACTGTCCGGGAAAGGAATCTACTTTGTTTCCAAGTCCTAACGAAGATAACAATTCTTTAGCACGTGTTTCTGCTTCTTTTTTAGAGACTTTTTTCACATAGATGGGAGAGTAGGATACATTTTGAAGTGCAGTGAGATGCGGATATAAATGAAAATTTTGGAAAACGAACCCTATTTCAGATCGTAATGTGTTGATATCTGTTTTTTTATCATGTACAGAGATCCCATCGACTAGAATTTGTCCTTCCTGAATTTCTTCTAATGCATTTATCGTTCGGATCAATGTACTTTTTCCAGCACCACTTGGCCCGATTAAAGCAAAAATTTGTGACTTAGGTATTTCTAATTCTATATTATGGAGTACTTGATGCTTGCCATAGTATTTATTGACGTTTTGTATGTTGATCATTGCATATCCTCCATTTATTCTGCTACCTTGTATTTTTTCTCTAAAAATCGAATCACTTGGGAAATGATAAAGGTCATTGCAAAATAAAGCAAAGCGATAAATGTCCATACTTCCAAGGAACGAAAGGTGGTACCTACAATATTTTTTCCGGCTAAGGTTAGATCAGCTACCGATATGACAGAAACCAAGGAGGAATCTTTAATCAAGATAATAAACTGTGAAGCCATCGGCGGTAAGACTTTACGAAATGCTTGTGGAAGGATGATCAGTCTCATTGCGGTTATATAACTCATTCCTGATGATCTTGCAGCTTCCATTTGTCCTCGTGGAACAGACTCAATTCCAGCACGAACAATTTCAGCGATAAACGAACCAGAAAAGAAAGCGAGGCCGACAATTGCGGACCAATAAGCACCTAAATGCAGAAACTGGTTAAGTACAAAATAAATCCAAAGCAGTAAGACCAAAAGAGGTACTCCACGAATAAATTCAATATAAGTAGTAGCTAGAAAAGAGATGAAATGATTTCGAGATATTCGCAGCAAACCAGCAAGGATGCCGATAGGGATACTAATTAATAGAGCTAGTGCAGAAATTTGAAGCGTTAACCAAAGTCCCTCGAGTATCGCATCCATATTCTGGGGGATGACGCTCCAATCCAAGTTATAGTCCATAACTTCAGGTCCTCCTAATATAAGTTAATTCATAGAATAGGAAGAGTATAGTTTCCCAGACTCTTCCTATTTAAAAGTGGCGAAAGGGGTATTATTTCTTTTTCTCTATTTGATTCATCCAATCAGTAGATTTAAACCATTTGTTAATGGATGCTAAATCGTCAGGACTATTTCGGTAGGATTCAAGGAATGAATTTAACCATTGAACTGTTTTTAAATCATTTAATTTGACACCAATTCCTAAATTCTCGGAAGATATTAATCCACTTACTTGTTTTACTTTATTCGGATTCATATTGATAAACATTTTAACCGCAGGTTCATCGTAGATAATTCCATCTGCTTGTCCTTGTGTCATTGCCATACCAGCAGATGGGAAATCGGGATAGTCAACGACTTTTGCTTTTTTGAAAATTTGTTTTGCTAGTAGCGCACCTGTTGTTCCTTGAGAAACAGCAATCGTTTTTCCTGCTTGATCCAGCTGTTGATAGTTTGTTGTGGTAGAATCACTTGTTGGTACCATCAAAGCTTGTCCAGTTGCATAGTAAGGATTCGAAAAACTAACACTTAACGCGCGATCTCCACGAATGGTCATACCAGCGAGAATCATATCAATATCGCCAGTTTGTAATGCTGGAATTAGTCCGCTGAATTCATATTGCTTAAACTCTACTTTTACATTTAGTGCTTTGCCAATAGCTCTAGCTAAATCCATATCGTAACCGACGAAATTTCCTTTTTTATCTTTCATATCAAAGGGTAAGTATCCAGGGGCAGTACCGATCACCAGTGTCTTTTTCTTCACTATGTTATCAATTGTCGATGCTTCATTAGAGCTGCCGTTTCCTCCGCTACAAGCTGTGAGCAAAACTAGAAAAAGAGAAATAATAAGTACGAGATACTTTTTCATTTTTTACAACAATCCTCTCTTTTGTTTTGATTAAATGGAAAGGGGATTTCGCTTTAATGGGGCTGTCATACAGTGAATCGCTCCCCAGCCTTTCATAATCTCATCCATTTTGACTTCGATTACTTTTATTCCGGCTTCTTCCATTTTCGCCTTTGTTTCAGGACTTCCTGTGGGTATAACTACTTTACCTGGTTCTAAAGCTACGAAATTCACAGAAAAATTCGACTTTACTTCTTCTATGTTGGTAGCTTCCACAATCGTAAAATCTCGATCTAATAACGCTTTCACAACATCATAGGGAACTTGCCAAGGAAATAATACGGCTGTTTTTTTATCAGCGATATTTAAAAGTCCATCGATATGTGCATGGCCATATGGGATTGGGAAGTGAATAAAATCGGTTACACCAATGTTTCTCAATTCACTTTCTACTTGTTTTGCCCCGGACTCATTAGCACGGGCCCCTGTTCCAATGATGACTGTATGACGGTCCACCCACATCAAACAAGCACCATCAAAAATACCATCACCATTTATGGTTTTAATAATGGGAACACCTAGCCTGCTCAATGCCGTAGCAGCGTATCGTTCTTCCCCGCGTCGAGCTTTGATTCCTGGTCGACAAACAATTGCCCCTTCTGGTGTCATAATGACTAAATCACGCATATATAGTGCATTTGGTCGATCATTTCGCATCTCTTCTGCATAATGAACTTCGATGCCATTATCTCGATATATTTGGGCTAAGGCATCTTGTTCTTTTCGCGCATTCTCTGGGTTCATAGAAGCTTTCCAGCGGAAATCTTGGTAGTTCTCATTTGTTACAATTTCAATTTCGCTGCCAGGTCGTCTTAGTAAAACAGATCGTAAGCGTCCTACTTCTGAGTCACAATACCAATCTCCCCATAATTCTTTTTTTTCATCGAAAAAAGAATTTTCAGGTGGAAACCATCGCTCGCCTTGAACATGAAATTTTGCCAAGTACTTTCCTCCTAAAATTATTTTTAGAATTTTATATTTAAATGATTGTATATAATTATCATGGAAGAAGGTGCTTTTTGTCAATAATAATAAATATTCATAGATAATTTTACCAAAACGGATGGTGGAATTAATTGATTTGCGGTACTAAGAGGAGATATATTTAAATATTTATTTATAAATCGATAAAATGAAATGGGTTTCATGAATAAACATCCAATTAAAAAGATAAAAATATATAAAATGAAATATTTTATAAGGACATTTACATAGAAGAATATTTTTGGTAATTTAAGCAACACTAAATTCAGGTGATGATATGGACAAATACATGATGCAATTATTTTGGGAAGTACCCATTATCTTTATCGCATTATTGCTGTTAACAAGACTCCAAGGGAAAAAAGCAATCTCACAACTTACTTATTTTGATTATATTACGGGGATTATTTTAGGGGATATTGCAGCAGTTCCTTTAGTGGATGAGGGTGTTCCAGTAACTAGAGCCTTGCTTTCTTTAGCATTATTTGGAGGTCTTTCGATTCTGGCTTCTTACTTAGGTACAAAATTTCGGAATGTCCGTCTCTTAGCTGAAGGAGAACCTGTGACAATTATTAAAGATGGTAAAATTCTCGAAAAAAATATAGAGAGAATTCGTTTGGACCTTGATAATCTTCGCATGTTATTACGGAAAAAAGATGTTTTTTCCGTCGCGGATGTTGAATTTGCAGTGATGGAGACAGATGGATGTTTATCGGTTCTTAAAAAAACAGCACAAGGTACTCCAACTCGAAAGGATTTAGGTTTAAAAACAAAACAGGAAAAGCCGGGGATAGAAATTATTATTGATGGAGTATTCGATGAACAGAAATTAAAAGAAGCAAAGTTAACAAAAAAAGATGTACAAAATATATTAAAACAGCACAAGATCAAAGACATAAAAGAGGTAAGTTATATGGAGATTACCGGGGATGGAAAAGTGTATTTAGATCGCTATCATGATCAGCTTCACTAGATCACACTATTACATGGAATATTTTTCACGTCTTTGCAAAAAATAATGATAGAAATTAAATTTTAAATAAAGGGTGAGCTTCATGACAGTAGGAACAAAGATTCAACAAACCATTGCAAGTGCAGAGTCAATCGCTGCAAGCTTAAAAGGATTTGCATTAGATACAGACAATCAACAAGCGAAACAAACCTATCAACAGCTATCTCAGCAAATGGAAACAGTAGTTCAAGAGTTAAAAACACGTGAACAACAAATCATGAGTGAAGAGCCACAGTATAATCAATAACTTTCCAAAAGTCGTCTATCTGAGGATAGTCGACTTTTACCTTTTAATTTGTATAATTATTTTTGGTTTTGGGATGATGACCTTTTCCACTGTCCACATAAATACTTGATTCATAGTCCATTATGGATGCATATGTAACTTGACTTATATCAAGAAATCCTTTTTTTTGTAATTCTTGTTTTAGCCAATCTACATCTTTTTTAATTAATGACAAATTATGATGCTGTATCTTTCCGTCTATAACCAAAGAAAGCGCTAATCCATGATAATTTGCTTCTATCTTTAAATCGTTACGTGTTACAGGATAGTATTTTTCCCATGGAAACACACTCACTGCACCTGTAGGTTCCAAAATGGCATATTGAATGGAGCGTATATCCGAGTATCCTTTAGAGCGAATGGTAGATAACAGTTCAGATAAAGAAAATTGACAACGCTGAAGATTTTCTTTCACGATTTTCCCATGCTTGATCAGAATGGTTGGTTCTCCTAGAATGAATTGATTTGTTCGCTGATAGAGTGTCAACTTTCTAAATATCACATGTATAATGACAATCAAAGCAATGGCCAGTATGGTGCTAAATAAATCATCTACGATAATGGGTTGTGTTGCTAATGCAGCAATAATGACAATAGCCATCAAATCATGGGGAGCAAGTTGACTTAATGTTGCTTTGCCCATTAACCGGATTGCTGCAATTGCAATGGTAAATAAGATAATAACCTTAACAATATATAGCAAGTCCATAACCATCTTATCCTTTTGATTTGAATAGTAATGAAGCTAAGAAAGCAAACACGATAGCTGAAGATATTCCAGCACTTGTCACCTCGAAGATACCCGTTATTACCCCGACAAAACCATCTTTAGAAGCCTCTGCAAGTGCACCATGTACCAAAGCATTGCCAAAACTGGTAATGGGAACGGTTGCACCTGCACCTGCGAAATCAATGAGAGGTTTATACCAACCTAATCCGCCTAAAATGGCACCAACCACCACTAAAGTACTGGTGGTATGAGCAGGTGTGAGTTTGAATCCATCCATCATAAGCTGACCAATAACACAGATCAGTCCTCCAATAACAAATGACCATAAAAAAATCACTGTGACCTTCCGCCTCCTTCTGCTTCAAAGGCTACTGCATGTGCAATACAGGGTATGCTTTCTTTTTGCTGATAACTGATGGGTGATAGCAAAGCCCCTGTTGCCACTACTAATACTTTATGAAGTTCTCCTCTACGCATACGGTTGAGAATATGTCCAAATACAACACAAGCAGCACAAGCACAGCCGCTTGCACCCGCTAACACAGGTTGATCTTCCCGATAAATTAATAACCCACAATCTCCAAACTTATCTTCTGCGACTTTTAAGCCATGTTTTTTTAATAGATCAGCAGCTATACGGTGTCCGATCTTTCCTAGATCACCTGTTAAAATCAAATCGTAAGCGGAAGCAGTTATATTTAAATCCCGGAAGTGTGCTTCTATCGTATCTACAGCTGCCGGTGCCATCGCTACTCCCATGTTAAATGGATCTTGAATTCCCATATCTACAACACGTCCGACTGTAGCAGAAGTCACCTTTATGCCTGTTTTTTCTGAAGTAACCACTGCTGCTCCAGCACCTGTTACTGTCCATTGGGCAGTTGGTGGTTTTTGGGAACCATATTCAGTAGGATAACGAAATTGCTTTTCGACGGAAGCATTATGACTAGATGTTCCTACTAGTACACGTTTTGCATAGCCACCATCTACTAATAGTGAACCTAAAGCAAGGCTTTCCATCGAAGTAGAACATGCCCCAAACAAGCCTAGATAGGGTATTGTTAAAGTGCGAGCCGAAAAATTGCTGGAAATTACTTGGTTCATAAGATCTCCAGCTAAATAAAATTGCATGTCATCTTTTTTATATCCAGCTTTATCAATCGCTTTTTCACAAGCTTGTTCCAATAGTTTTTTTTCAGCCTTTTCAAAACTATCTTCTCCAAGCCACAAGTCACCATGTAGAATATCAAAATCATCGGCTAGAGGACCCTGAGCCTCAAAAGGGCCTCCAACGGCGGCGGAAGCGGAAATATAAGGAGTATTGGGAAATACCCAAGTTCTACCTTGTAACACTTAAAATCCTCCTAAAAACTGTGAAATAACCACTTTTATAATTCCGATTACAAATGCAGCAAATACGCCAAAAACAATGACTGAACCCGCTAATTTAAACATATTTCCTCCGACTCCAAGTACATATCCTTCTGAGCGATGCTCGATTGCCGCAGATGCCATTGCATTTGCAAAGCCTGTAACAGGAATAGCGGTACCAGCACCTGCTTTTTGTGCGATATGATCATATACTCCTAAAGCCGTTAGCAATACAGAGAGGAAGATGAGAGTAGCGACAGTAGGGTCACCAGCTGTTTCTTTCGTAAAGCCAAAATATTTAATGTAAAATGTGGAAATCAATTGTCCAAGGAGGCATATAGCACCTCCATAAAAAAATGCACGAACACAATTTTTAACGATTGGCCGTTTTGGTTCTCTTTGTTTCGCAAAATCTTGGTATTCTTGTTGTACTGGTGTCAATTTCTTTTTCTTTTTATTGGACATGTTGATCACTCCGTTTTTTTTATTTCAACATTGGTTTTAGATCGTAAATAATCAAGGTTAAATCTTCTGCACATTGCTGATACATTTGTTTCGCTGTTGTATCATTGGTTTCCAGCGAAAAGCTTTCACAATCTGCTTTTGCTTTTTCTAAAGTAGTGAGCAATAATTGCCGTGTAGAGGCTTGTGGAATTTGAATGACATCATCAAATAAATCAAGGTATAAGTCACCCAATGTATCAATTTGAGCAATGAATACATTGTCAACAGATACTCCGATTTTATCTAGTTCGGTATGGAGCCACCCTCGATTCAAGCCCATAGTAGTTAAAGCCTCATCCATAATGGTTCCATCTAAAATTACAGTCTGAACCCCTGTACTTGGAGACACTTCAATACCTACATCTTTAGGGGTTATAGGTTGACGATTTGTTTTTAATAAAGCATTTATTTCTCCATTTGATTCCATAACCGCAAATTCTACATCCGATACGCTGAATATTTGCTTACTCCTCAATTGTTGTAATAAATCTTCAGGTGAGTATCGAAGTTTCATTAATTGATCTTCCATTATTTTTCCATCTTTCATCACAACAGCTTCTCGTCCGTGAATGAAATCTCGTACCCATTTGCTTTTTAAGGATAGAAAACTAAGGCCAATCCCTAGTAACCCCCAAGTTAGCAATGCAATTGAGCCTATTACGATAGGAACGAGATTTAAGGATATTGCAGCTGCAATAACTCCTATTGTCATCGCGAACACAATATCAAAGTAAGTCATCCTTGAAGCAACTTTTCTCCCAAGCACTCTTGTTAGAACAAGGACAAGCAAAAGAAAGACGATAGAACGAATAATAATCTGAAGCCAATCTGGCACTTTCGTATCTCCTTTCTAGCTAAAATCCTTTGTAATTTGGTTCTTCGAACTCCATTTTTTGAACGCGTTTCTTCAATCGATTGATCACAACATCTAATTTTTGTGCATTATAACGAAGGGACTGAGCAGCTTCTGCCTTTTGAGTGATCTGTTCCAGTGTCTCCATAGTTGACTTTGCTCCTTCTAAACTGACCAATGTCTGTTTTACTTTTGCGTATGTAGTCATTTGTCTCTCCTTGCCCAAACCTCGTTTTTGTCAATTATTTCCTATGGGATAAGTTTTAAACAAACAGGTGTTAGATTGATCTTGAAACAGACTAGTGGTTATATCGGAAATACAGAAGTGATATGGAAATGTTTTTGTTTGAGGGGACGAATACAATATAAAATACCAAAAGCAGTTTGATATTTCGCTTTCACAAGTTGAGTAGTTAAAAGAAGTTTTTATAAGAAGGAGATTAGGTAATCAAAAAATGAATGTATTATCATTTATGATTTATAGAACACTTCTTTTTACAGATTGTAATTAAGAACAATGCAGTTGGAACCAGAATAATGAAACATGCACCAATATAACCAAACAGATTACCAAAATGAAATAAATCATTTATGTTTTTTGGAGACATCGTAATAAGATAAATAATCGGTGCAGTGAAATAAATAATAGAAACCATTTCTATATTCGCTAGTTGACTAAAACCAATTACTGCAAAAAAATAGCTAACGATAAAGGAAGTAAAGATTTTCAAAATCCAAATGGCAAGCATGAAGGTTTCAAATCGTTCAAATAAAATACCAGTGTATTCAAACTGACGAAACACTTCAATAACAGGCCATGTTTTAATAACAGTTCCTTCTACGCCTAGACTTCCAATAGTCAAAAGAAAGGTTGTAACATAAAAAAATAAAGGTATGACAATACCTATGATGGATACTTTGACGGCTTTTTGCGGCTCCTTCAAAAAGGAAAAGAGAACAAGCATGGATTCCATTCCTGTTAAAGGGAATAGAGTGACTTTCATTCCTTCCATTACAGGTATTAATCCAGATCCCATTACAGGGCGTAAGTTATTCATTTCAAAGGTTTTAAAACTAAGCAGAAAAACCAAGACAAAAATGAAGATCGTCGGAGGTAATAAAATTTCAAAAAGACGGACAATAGGGTTGATCCCTCCTACTATTAGATAGACTCCAAGGCAAATAAAGGGTATTGCAATTGCCGCCGAAGGAGTTGTAGGAAGTAAATAAAGTTTAGTTAATTCGGTCATTCCGCGGACCTCATACGCACACCAAGATAAAAAATACAGAGAAAAACAGATACTAAGCAGCTTCCCCAGCCATTTCCCAATAATCTCTTGACTAAACTGATAAATTGATTTTTGAGGAAATCGTTGACAAAGCTTTACGATAATAATGGCAAATAAGATATGAATCAGTTCTGAGATCAGTATCGATATCCAACCATCAGCGTTTCCTGTAGCTTCTGCGAGGTTTCTTGGTAATTGGAGAATGCCAAGAGATAAAGTATAGGAGACAATAACGGCAATAGCTTGTGGAGTAGTAATTTGGTCTTTCCGATTGAACATTGTCTCTACCTCTTTGTCCTAGGAAATTTCGGTAAACATTGGTATTCAGTTTTTCCTCAGCTAAGGTTTAATATGTGAGAAATCTATTGTTGCAGGCAGAGAAAATTTTTTAAAAGGAAAAAAATAAGAACAACCAGAGGGGATAACATGTTATCTCTCTTTTTGTTCTTCATAACAGTTCATATTTTTGATAGTAAATTATCAATCCATTTTATTTCTTGCTGCAACCGAATAGTAGAAAACTGGATTACTTCATAAGTATATATGTTTTTTTCGATTGGATAATCAGCAGGGGATCTTTTGGCTAATAGGCTTGTTAGGTATGATTTTCTCATGTTTAAAATATGAAAACGATCCACTCTTTCAATACGGTCAAATAAAGCAACTCTTATTAAGAACTCTATGTCATTTTTGGCATTTTTAGGGTGGAAATCTTTGATGATATCACAGAGCAATATTCTACCCATGTCTGTTATATAATAAACATGTCGATTGGGTTTTCCGGCTTGTTCATCTGTTTTTTTGAAGATAGCTCCTTTTTCTTCAAATCGACGTAAAGATGGGTACAACAAATTATGATTAACATCCACTAAATCGCCAAGCTGATTTTGGATATTTTTTTTGATCTCGTAGCCATATTTAGGGGAAAGTTCAATTTGATATAATACTAATAAATCGATATACATATTTATCCTTCACTTTACTTTTGCTTTTTGAACTGTTTTCATCATAACAAGTTGGATAAATGAGATCAATGAATGTGTTTTCCTTTTTACACTTTTTATAAGAAGAATAGATAAGTATTTTATTAGTCTATTCGTCCTTGGTGTAAATCTATATAATGATAATAGTTTTATTCTATAAAGTCGGAGGTCCATTTTTCCGTGTTTGAAAAGCAAACAAAGATAGAAATCCATACGGAGTCCTTGATAAACCAAACAAAGTCAATCTGGAGCAATATGATAAATCATCCTGTGTCATTTCTTCTTATTCCGCTAGTGAAGACAATTTTGATCGTTTTGTTAACGGTTATGGCTGCTAGATTCATGGATCGATCAATGGATTGGCTGTTTCAACAAAGCAGAGTGAAAGGGAACCAATCACATACCTTTCATAAACTAATGAAATCGATAAGCAGGTATGTAATTTATTTCATCTCCTTTATTACCATTTTAATAAATATGGGATTTGATCCGATGCCTGTTTTTGCCAGCGCAGGAATTTTAGGATTAGCCATCGGTATTGGTGCCCAAAATTTAGTAAGGGATATAATATCAGGGCTATTTCTTATTTTTGAAGGTCAATTAGAAGTTGGAGATGTAGTTCAAATAAATAATGATATTATTGGTACAGTGGAAGAGGTAGGTCTTCGTATCATCAAGATTCGTGAATACAATCAAAGACTTCATTATTTACCGAACGGAGAAATCATGCAAGTTACGAATTATAATCGTGAGAAAATGAGGGCAATCGTTACCGTAACGGTTCCTTTTGAGATAAATATGAATAGAATAGAGAAAATTTTATCTTACGTTTGTGATGATATTTACGAAAAATATGCTGCGTGGCTCTTAGAAAAACCAGAGGTAATGGGTATTACGAACATAGATCAATCAGGTGTTCATGTTACGGTTACTGCCTTATGTGTACCAAGAGAATATATCAAAGTGGAGCGGCAGATACGGATAGAAGTAATTTTGGCTTTTCAACGCAATGGAGTAGAGATCAGTTATCCAAGCCAATTAATCTTGCAGCCTGCTCAGTCGGTTTATGATACATAGTACTACCAGAAATATATGATGCTTTGGTTTTGAATGTATATTAAATAATAATGAAAGACAGCAGTGGCTGCTGTCTTTGTCTATCGATTCCATTGAAGTGTTGATCCGCATGGTTAACATTTTATCTGAATTATAGCAACCTATTTTTATCGAGGCGGTGACTCTTATGATTAATAAGATTAGAGTCACCACCTATACCTTCTTCAGACTTCATTCACCATCGTCATTGTTTTGATTCTGCTGCGAGCTTGAAGGAATACCATTGGATGTTTCACCACTGTTACTCAATCTCATTGCTTCGCTGGGAATCTCTGGCTGGGGCATGGTGTCGTAGTTGAAGGGTTGGGTTGTCATGTTGTGTCTCCTCAATCAGGTCTTTTTGTCACCTGAGTTTTTTGGATACAATAAAAATATATCATTGTTAACAGAATAGTTTCAATATGAAGACTGTCTCTGCTTTTGTTATATAATAGGTGTTTTGATACCTTATTCTACGCGTGTTTTCTTCTCTGCTTTTCCCAGCAAATAATCCGCTAATATTGCCAAGATTGCCGTGATAATTGCACTGCTATAAATTTTGACTGGGTCACGCAAGTTTATCCCCGAATAGATTTCCTTTCCTAATCCTTCTCCACCAATGAAGGGAGCAAGGGTAGCAACTCCGATGGCGATAACTGCTGCAAGCCGGATGCCAGAAAAGATAAAGGAGAGAGAAAGTGGAATTTGTACCTTACGCAGAATTTGAAACTTAGTCATTCCCACTCCTTTGCCAGCCTCTAAAATACTCTGATCTACTTCCTTTAGTCCCACATACGTATTGCGAATGATTGGCAAAAGAGAGTACAAAAATAGTGCAATTACTACCGAATAAAATCCAATGCCGAATATAACCATCAACATGGCCAGTAATGCAAGGCTAGGAAAGACTTGGATTAAGTTTGCAATGGCTAAGATATATTTTCCTGCTCTTTCATTTTTAGCAGACAAAATTCCAAGTGGAATGCCGACGATCAATGCTAATAGCAAACCAAACGCCACCATGACAATATGTTGGCCAATAAGCACGAGTAAGTTATCCCAGTTGTGTTGAAAATAGCGGATTACCATGTCCATTTTCTCTCACCTCACTTCTTGAGTAGTCCTTGTTGCTGCAAAAATTCTTTTGCTACTTGCTCCGGTTCTTGCATATCAATGTCTACTTTTGCATTTAGGGTGCGAATCGTATTGATATTTATCTTCCCGCTTAATTTTTGGAGAGCTTTGTCTATGTTAGGGTATTTTTTCAGCGTGTCTTCTAAGACAACAGTAGATGCATCATAAGGTGGAAAAAAGTGTCGATCGTCTTCTAAAGTCACAAGATGATATTGTTTAATCCTAGCATCAGAGGAATAGGCCAAGACGATATCCATTTGCTTGCTTGCGACTGCTTTGTATACTAAGTTAATTTCCATTGGAAATACATTTTTAAAGGATAAGCCATATGTTTTGACAAATGGTTTGTACCCGTCATTGTCTCTTTCCATCCAAGAAGTGTCTACACCAAGACGCATATTTTTGGATACCTTTTTTAGATCAGAAATCTTTTTTAAGTGATATTTATCTGCTACTTCTTTGGTTACGGTAAAAGCATATGTGTTTTCAAACCCGAGAGGATTATACCATTTAAAATGATAGTATTTGGAAAAGCCACGTTGAGCTTGAGCCAGTACTTTTTGTTTATCCTTTGTCTGCTGGATAGGAAACCAGTTATTAAAGATCTCACCTGTATAGAGGGTGCCTAATTGAATTTCATTTTCTCGCAATGCATTGACAATAAAAGGGCTGGAAGAAAGATCTGTCTTTACATCGACATTTACATTGGAATTTTGTTCGATTAAGTATTTGTACATATACCCTAATATTTTAGTCTCTGTAAAGGTTTGCGTTCCTACGGTGATGGTGTCTTTTGAAGAGCATCCAGCTAGCAAGATCATAAATGATAGTGCGATAGGAAGTAATGCTTTTTGTAGTTTCATATGTATACAACAGTATCCTGTTGGACTACCTCCTGTTCTGCTGAGAACCTATGCTGATTGTTCCCGGCTTGTAGTTTGTTTGGTTAAAAATTTCTCCAAGAGTCCAAGGAGAAAGTCGATTACAATTGCTAAAATCATGGTAGTAATAGAAGAAGCAAAGATGAGTGGTTTATCATAAACACTCAATCCTCCATAAATTAATTCACCAAGTCCGCCAGCACCAATCAATGTGGCTAAAGTTGCCCAGCTGATAATATAGATGGTGGTTAAGCGAATTCCCGACATCAAGTAGGGAATAGCCAGTGGCAATTCGATCCGGAATAATCGTTGCCTTCCATCGTAACCCATGCCTCTTGCAGCTTCGATGATACTTTCATCGATGGATTCAAACCCTGAATAGGTATTGCGTAAAATAGGAAGCAAGGAGTACAAGAAAAGTGCAACGATAGCTGGAAATTTTCCGATTCCTATCAGAGGGATCAATATTGCTAATAACGCTAAGCTAGGTATCGTTTGAAAAACGTTTGTGATGGAAAATGCAATGGTTCTAAGCCATGTATGTTTTGTTTTCACTAAGTAAATTCCTAAAGGTACAGCGACGATAATTCCAAGTAATAGAGCTGTTCCAGAAATAATGAGATGCTGGATCATGGCGCTGAACAAATCACTTCCACGGGTAGCAAATATTTTTATATATTCCATTTATGACCCTTCATTTCCATTTGTAGAATAAATATCGGAAAGGTGACCGACAATGGAACCTCTCGTGACCAATCCAATTAAAGTCTGGTCTTTTTTTACGACTGGCACATAAGGCAGTTTGTGTTCATCCATCAAATCGATTGTCTGGTTGAGCAGGGTGTCAGGAGAAATGACATGTTCAAAAGTATGCATAATATCCCCTACACGTTTGCTTTCATCACGGAATTGTTGAATCACATCATAAATTGTGATGTAACCTTGAAGCCGATCATTTGCATCGACAACGATCAAAGAATCCACTTGTTTGCGTTCCATGATTTTGATAGATTCCGCAAGCCCTTTTGAGGGGAGGATGGTAACGGGTTTACGAGTCATGACTTCTTCTGATTCGGGAATTGCTTCAAATTGTGCCAGTCTTTTTTTACCGATAAAGTTTTTCACAAAGTCATTGGCTGGTCGGCGTAATATTTCCTCTGGAGTTCCTTCTTGCAAAATTTTTCCGCCTCGCATAAGGACGATTTTATCTGCAATCCGAAGTGCTTCATCCATGTCATGAGTAACAAAAATAATGGTTTTCTTGATATCTTTTTGCAAATGTATCAATTCATCCTGTAATTGTTCTCGACTGATTGGATCAAGTGCACTAAAGGGTTCATCCATTAAAATAATGGATTGTTCAGCAGCAAAAGCACGGATAACCCCAATACGTTGTTGTTGCCCACCGCTTAACTCCGAAGGGTACCGATTTCGATATGTATTTGGTGCAAGTCTAACCATCTCCAGAAGTTCATCTACTCGTTTCTGGGTGCGTTCTTCATCCCATTCTAAAAGACGAGGAACTACTGCCACATTGTCTGCGATTGTCATGTGAGGAAATAATCCAACATGTTGAATTACATATCCAATGCTTCTGCGCAATTTAACAGGACTGATAGTAGAGATATCTGCATCATTGACAAGTACTCGTCCTTTTGTTGGATCAATCAATCGATTGATCAGCTTCATAGTAGTAGTCTTTCCACATCCACTTGGGCCGATGAATACAGTTATTTCTCCTTCTTTGCAATGTAAATTTAAATTTTTTAACACGGTATGGCCATTATGATATTGCTTGTAAACATTTTCAAATTTGATCATTCGTTCTCAACCCGTCCTTACTATTGTAAAAGTTTCTGTCCGTTATAAAATAAAACGATTCTCTCGATTTTCATTATGCTGTTATTGTGTCCCGAAGAGGATAAAAAGATGAGGGATTGATTTGAAACATCTGCATAGGAGAGGTGGTATTTCGCAGAACGAATAAAAATCTTTTAAACTAATGGTAAATGTTTTTATATTATTATGCAAATCAGTGACAATTATCTATTATTAAGAAATTTACAAACAATTAACATTGTATAGAAGTACGAAGAAAAATATTTTGTTTTTCTATATAATAAAGATAGAGAGAGGGATGAGAAAAATATTGATATTTTATTTGGGGTATGTTTTTTAATTGGGATTGTTTTTTGTTTATTCAGTTTCTTTGTTGGGGATTTTTTTGGTGATATATTTCATATTCAAATCCCATTCTTACAGCCCATATCACTATTTGTAGGGCTAACCATCTTTGGTGGTGCAGGCTTTATTCTCACCAATTGGACATCGCTAAATTTAGAGCAGATACTCATTTACTCAGCTGGTTGTGCACTGTTTGGAGTTGCATTTTACTATTATTTGGTGATTCGTCCAGCAGAACGAACTGAGAGCTCTACCGGGTTTAGTGTACAAGATTTAATAGGGAAACATGGTGAAGTCTGGATTGGGATACCTGTTGATGGATTTGGCGAAGTGCTGATTACCATGGCAGGTGGTAATACAAATCATATCGCAGCAAGTATGGATGGCAATCTGATTCCCGAAGGTACCAGAGTGATTGTCCGAAATGTGAAAGATCAAATTATTTATGTAGAGATTTTGGAAGGATGATTCTATTTGTTAATTTTGCAAACTGCGGGAATCGTTGTAGGAGTTATTATTATTTTTTCCATTGCTTTTTGGGCTAGGTACAAAACAGTCGGCGCTGATGAAGCAATGATTGTAACCGGTAACATCTTAGGAAAGAAAAATGTACTTGCTGATGACTCTGGTCGGAAGATAAAAATTATTCGCGGTGGTGGTGCTTTTGTAGTTCCGATTTTCCAGCGAGCAGAAAAATTAAGCTTACTATCTCATAAATTAACGGTACATACACCAGAAGTCTATACCGAACAAGGTGTTCCCATTATGGTAAATGGTGTGGCGATCATCAAAATTGGTAGTTCTTTGGAAGATGTGGCAACGGCTGCCGAACAATTTATGGGGAAAACAAATGAAATATTAAATGATGAAGCCCGCGAAGTATTAGAAGGTCATCTCCGTGCGATTTTAGGAACGATGACAGTAGAAGAAGTGTACAAAAATCGCGAAAAATTTGCTCAACAAGTGCAGGCAGTAGCTGCTCGTGACTTGAAAAAAATGGGTCTGAGCATCGTTTCTTTTACAATCAAAGACGTAAAAGATAAAAATGGGTATTTGGATGCCCTTGGACGTCCTCGGATTGCCATGGTCAGAAGAGATGCAGATATTGCAGAAGCAAATGCGATCCGTGATACAGAAATTCAAACCGCAAAAGCACGAGAAGAAGGAACAAAAGCTTCCTTGATTTCAGAGACCAACATCGAAGAATTTAAAAAAGATAAGGAATTGAAAGTAGCTGCATTTAAGATTGAACAAGATAAGAAAAAAGCCGAAGCAGACCAAGCATATTCCCTCCAAGGCAACAAAAATAAACAACAAGTTGTCGAAGAGGAAATGAAGATTGAATTAGTTCGGAAGCAAAAACAAATTGAGTTAGAAGAGAAAGAGATTTTACGTCGAGAAAAGCAATATGATGCAGAAGTACGTAAAAAAGCGGATGCAGATCGTTATGCGAAAGAGCAAGAAGCAATAGCAAATAGTTTTCAACAAGAGGCTCAGGCAAATGCAGAGGCTGCTGCGATAAAAGCAAAAGGGCATGCTTTAGCAGAAGCGGAAAAAGCAAAAGGTTTTGCTAAAGCAGAAGTTGAAAAAATGGAAGGGACAGCAGAAGCCGAAGTTATTCGGGCAAAAGGGTTAGCTGAAGCAGAGGCCAAACAGAAACTTGCAGAAGCCTTTAACAGGTATGGACAAGCAGCTGTTTTAGACTTGATTGTAAAAATGATTCCAGAACTGGCAAAACAAATCTCCAGTCCCCTTCAAAATATTGACAAATTGACAGTGATTGATTCCGGGGGCGGAGAAGGAGCTACAAAAGTTAGCAATTATGTTACTCAGTTAATGGCTCAAACTCCGGAAATGGTGAAGCAAGTATCCGGAATTGATATCGAAAAGATGTTAACAAATTGGAATTCGAATCCAAAGCCTCCCCAAGAAGAGGATGAAGAAAGAGAGTAGGTAGTTTAGGGTGGTTATCTATTGGATAGCTGCCCTTCTTTGTCTCATTTTATAGTTAATTTTCGTGTATAACCTATATATGTTAATTTATGCCTTTTGCTAATAGGTTGTAATTGATCTAGTAACAAAACAATGATAATTTTAAGATATATTAACTTTCGAACGTGAAAAAATGAATAAATGAGTAGGAGCCTGTTGCATTATTCACCTCAAAAGCGCAGATGTGCACCTCAGACTAGGGCACAAGTCTCGCTACGTCGCTTTGAGTGGGTGGAGCGTCCTTTGTGTTTTTCAACAACAGACGCGGAAAACATACACATCCCGGGGTTCCCCACTCGCGAAGCGGAACCGGAGGTTCCAAAGTAATACTTTTTGGGGTGGATCAGCGACTTTATTCAGAGTTCAAAATAGATTTATGCAACAACCTCAGTAGAAATAAATTGGCAGGAAAAGGAGGAAGACGGTGAATAGGTTTTATTTGTTTCCACAATTGCGGCCTAAAGGGAAATATTACCAATTGAAAAGAACTCCAAGCCCAGGTCAGCCATCTTCCCAACAAAAATTGGCTTGGGATGGAGTGATTGAATATCTCACCCTAAAAAAGTGGTTTCGAAGGTTCCCATTTCGTTTCAAAGAACCTTGGATCTCTTGGGAACTACATGCTAATGGATCAGAATTAAATTATTACTATTGGGCCCCTGATGCCACACATGGCTATGAAATTGCTCAGCGGCTTGCTGTTGTTGATCCAACTTTAGAAATTACACTTGCAGAAGCTCCAGAGCCTTTAAATTTTAAACAAGCACACTATGGATACAAAATGCAATTTGAAAAGAATTTTTGTTTGCCGACTGGATGGGATGCTTCGCTCGAACAGGCTTTACATGAATATTTAAGTAAATTAAAAGAGAACCAACGCATAGTTTGTCAATTTCTAGTAAGACCTGTATATGATTACCAAGTCACACGTTCTTTTACCAAAGCATTGCACTCCCTAGAACGAAGGGGAGGAGATACAGACGAAAAAAACCGCCTTCATACGGCGATATTTCAGAAGCAGCAACAGCCAAAGGCAGAAGTAGTTATTCGTTTACTCAGTTTTGCAGAGACACTGGAGGAAAGCAAGCAGATATTAGAGCCTTGTGCCCAAATTCTATCTGTATCGGATTCAGCTGAAAGTAATTATTTAAACTGGAGAGAATGGTGGAGAATGATCCGCCCCCTATTTCGGTATGAATTTGAACATAAATTGTTTCCCTTTCGTAAAAAACAAAATGCTTTAATAATGGGGTCAAGTGAGCTTGCTAAGTTAATTCACCCTCCCAGTTACACACCATCATCGAAAATGACATGGTTAGGCGGTAAGCGAATAGCAGAACCGCTAGACGTAAGAAACCAACAAAATCAAGATAAGGGAATTAAGATTGGGACGATGGAAAAAAACTTAAATATCCGTTCCAATCGGTTATCTATTCGAAATTTAGAGAGCCATTTTGCTGTTTTTGGCTCAGCTGGCACAGGAAAAACCACTACTTTGCTCAATGTGCTGGTCGATTACATGAAGGAGAGAACAGATGAAAATCGGCTAGGTTTCACGGTGATGGATATACAAGGAAAGTTAGCGAATCAGTTGCTAGAGAGAATTCCTAAGTCTTTGCATCATTTGGTGAAAGTCATTCGCTTTAAAAGAGGACAATATCCGTTTAACTATTTTGATATCGATTACGCGAAAACAGATTATGAAAAAGCTAGAATTGTATTGGAAATTTTCCGTAGACTTGGAAAAGATTATTGGACACCATTTGTTTCCGATCATTTATTATATGGTGCCCAAGCCTTGTTGAAACTAAACCGGGCGACGTTGTTTAACTTGCAATTATTAATAGAAGATAATGATTTTTGTCAAAAAGTGATCCGAGAACTCAATCCAGCTCATCCCATAGAAGCATCTATGGCAAAATTTTTGCAGCGCTATCTGCAAAATCCAGAAGAGAGTAACTGGAAAGAAGAATTTTTCAATAATTCGATGATCACTCGTTTAAGGGAAATCAATATGTCTGGAATGAGTAATACACTCAATCATTACTCCAATGGAATTCGATGGACGGATGCACTAAATGAAGGACACTTTCAAATTTTTGATCTTTCTGGGTTGAATTCGGGAGACCGTCCAAGAATGGGCGTTTCCGTCATCACAATGTTTCATTGTGCTATGCTTATCCGGGAAAAACAGCGAACCAATGGAGAATATATACCACTGCATCCCCTAGTGCTTGATGATGCCAGTATTTACTTAAATCAAGCATTTGGAGATTTAGAATACTTCCTGCATGAGGCGAAAAAATACCGAATGCCGCTTTGGATGGGGTTGCCGGGAATTACAAATTATATTAATCAATCAGTAGCAGAATCTATCTTCCGAAATGTAGAGACGATCCTAAGTTATCGGGTAGCAAATGCCACAGATGCAGATTTTATTTATGAACATATGCACACGTTGGGCTTGGAGTCCCTTGATTTCCAGACGCTTGACCCTTTTTATGGTTATTTACAGATGGCAATCAATAATGAAGGTCAACGGACTTATGCGTTTACAAATCGAGGATATCTTCCTGAAACTCCTGTTTCTACCCAAGCGGAAATAGATGAGCTCGAGATGGGTTACTTAGGCGAAATCAATAAACGGGAGCAAGAATGGGAGATGCAGCCTTGGAAGCCTGGAAGTGAGCAAGTAGAAAAAGTGAATCAAAAGGCCGCAGGGTTAGATGGAATCGATGAATATATTCAGATATTATATGGCAATTCTCTAGGTGCAAATTCAATCAAACCCTTTTAATCATGAAATACATGTGGAGGTACCAGAATGAAACGATTTCATCTTATGCCTTTTGCGATTCCGAAAGGAGTATACTACAAGCTAAACATTCAAGCTGGTGATAAACCAAAGTACAAGCCAATGGTTCAAGTATGGAATCAAATGATCCGATTTATGAAACGACGTTGGTATGAACGTTTACCTTTTCTGATTCAGGAGCCTTGGGTTGCTTGGGAAATTCATGGTCATGCAGGAATTACACAATATGGTTGTTGGGCGTCAAACAAACTATATGGGGAGAGAATGGTTGACTCCCTGCAATCAGCCTATCCCGATATTCAAGTACATCCATCTGAAAAACCGCCAGCAATTGATTATACCCGGCCTCATTCAGGGGCTCGTCTTCTATTGCAATATGATTATGCTCTGCCCTTAAATGTTGCCTATCCTGATGATTTAGAAACACATGCAAATTTATTGGAATTGATCAGTCAACTGAAAGAAGACCAATCCGTGATCTGTCAATTTCTCATTCGTCCTATGTATGATCGTCAAGTAGAGGGTTCTTTCTCACGAGCTATCAGGGATATTAAAAGAGATAAGCGTGCTCCAAGCGGGGAAAATCAGTTGTATTTGCAAGCATTGCAAGCAAAAAAGAGTCGGATGAAAGCGGAAGTGGTTATCCGAATTTTAGCATTTGATCGAACGAGAGAAGAGGCAGATCAACTTGCAGATCAGTGCAGCAAAGCGTTCAGCTGGATGGAACACTCTCATTTTAACCGCTTTCTTGTGAGGGAATGGTGGCAAACGATTAAACCATTATTTCGCTTTGAATTCTCCAATCGCCTTTTTCCATTTCGGCTGAAAAAAAATGTGGTGGTACTAGGTGATCAGGAATTAGCTGGATTGGCCCGGGTTCCTGCAATGCCGCGGACAGCCTTTATCCACAATCAAAATATGCAGCTGCCCCTAGCTCCAAAAGAAATACAAACATATGAGGGAAAAGCCGATACGATATATTTAGGTATAAATGCTCGTGGCCCCATCGAAAACAAGATTCATCTTCCTATTGATCATCTGGCTGAAAATATGGTCATTTTTGGTCGAGATGGCATGGGGAAAACGACATTTCTGCTCCATTGGCTGCTGGATTTTTTAGACAAACGGACAGATGAAAATCGTTATGGCTGCACTGTACTGGATATGGACGGTACATTAGCTGATCGTCTATTGACGAAACTTCCAGAGAAGCTGCACCCTCATGTGACTACAGCCCGCTTTCGAGATTGGAAGTTTCCTTTTAATCCTTTTGATATTGACTTTCCCCAAGCAGAGTATGGTTATGTCGGAGAGATTTTACGGCGCTTGGATGCAGAATTTTGGGGTCCTCATGTACCGGATGGTTTTATGATGACTGCTACAGCCTTAGATTTATTGGATCAGGGATCTTATTGGAATATGCAGCGTGTATTTGAAGAACCAGAGTACGCTAAAGCGATATACGACGGGGTTCCAGAGGACAGCGATCGAAATCGATCGTTGCGGGAACAATTGAGAAAATATATTCATGCGGAAACAGGAGTCGTCAACTGGCCAAAAGAGTTGATCCGAAGCCCTTCTCTGACTCGTTTGCGTCTATGGAATTCAGGTCCGATGGGGCGGATTTTAAATCAGCGGACAGACGGCTTTCGCTGGTTAAAAGCGATTAATGAAGGCCGTATTCAAATTTTAGATCTAGCTGGTCTTACTTATGACCAAAAAAAATTAATTGTATCAAAAGTCTTTATGTTTTTTGAAATATTTTCTTATCCAAGAGAGATGAAACGGATGAGAGGTCAATATTTACCGCTTCATCCAATCATCCTAGACGAAGGTTCCTACTTTATTCATGATGTCATGCCTAATCTGTATGGATTTTTAAAAGATTTCACCCATAATCGCACCCCGCTGATATTGACTGCATCAGGTGTCAAAGATTATTTAAGTTCCCAAGTTTTAGATAGCTTGTTTCGTCAAGTTGGCAATGTTGTTTCGTTTCAAGTCTCTCCCACTGATGCAGAGGTGATTGCTAGGGGAATGAAAGATCGAGCAGGACAAGTAACACCAAAAGATTATGAATGGATTTTACCTCACCACGCTTATATGAAATTGGTTCCCAAAAAGGATGCAATTTTTGTTAATAAGACACCGAAACTTGAGATTGTACCAGATGAAGAAAAGATTCAGCATTTGTTAGATCAATCGTATGAGAGAGCAATGGAATATGAGTTAGAAAGAAGAGAAAACAAGCCAAGAAAACATACACCTATTGTTTGAATAGGTGTATAGCAAAAGAACTCATCCAGCAAATGGGACAAGTTCTTTTTGCGTGTAGAAGATTACAATCCGAAAAGGGTAAGCAAATGAAACAAAAGAAAAGCAATAATTGCAGTTATCGGTAATGTAAGTATCCATGCATAAATGATTTTAGTGGCAATACTCCAGCGGACACTTCGAATACGATCTGCTATCCCTACCCCGATAATAGCGCCAGTAATCGTATGGGTGGTACTGACAGGTACACCGATTTTGGCAATGGTAGTCAGCAGTATCGCTGCTCCAGTCTCCGCAGCAAATCCTTGGGGTGTTTCCAATCGACTAAGCCTAGAACCTACAGTTTGAATGACTTTTGCTCCTCCAATAGCAGTTCCTAGTGCCATAGCAAGTCCACAAGAGATCATCACCCAAAAAGGCACACTAAATTCTTTATTGTAATGTCCAGCCACGAGCGCCATTCCGATGATACCCATTGCTTTTTGAGCATCAGATGCACCGTGGCTAAAAGCCATAAACGCAGCAGAAATCAACTGCAAAGGGCGAAATGTACGCTTAACTTTGGATGGTTGTTTATTGCGAAAGATACTACGAATGATCTTAATGATAATAAAGCTGATCAATGCTCCTAGTACAGGAGAGATAACTAGCCCTAGAAGAATAATGAGAATTCCATGAATCTTGAGAATACCGACACCTTTAAAGGCAACAGCAGCACCGATTAGACTGCCGATTAGGGCATGCGAAGAGCTGGTAGGTAGTCCCATCAATACAGTAACCACATTCCAAACAATTACGGAAAGGAGTGTAGCTACAAGCACAACTAGGGAGATATTTTTCGGATCGACTATATCTTTTCCGATCGCTTTTGCTACTTCAGTAAAAAAGAGGGCTCCAACTAAATTTAACACAGCTGCCATCATAATCGCTTTAGCTGGGGAGAGTGTTCTTGTTCCTACAACGGTAGCTATTGCATTTGCGGTGTCATGCCATCCATTTGTAAAGTCGAAGGCTAGAGCTAAGATGATGACAACGATGACTAATAAAGTAAGCTCAGGCATACTTCATAACCACTCTTTCCATCACATCCATCAAATCTTCAAATGTATCGCTGACATCTTCTAGCCTTTCATATATTTCTTTCATTTTAATAAGGTTTAAAAGGTCTACTGGTTCTTCGAATAACGTATGTACACTTTCTCTCATGAGGCGGTCGCCTTCGTTTTCCAACTCATTTATTTCAATAGATATCTTACGAATGGTTTGAAAGTCCTTTTTTTCCAAAGCTACAAATGCTTTATGCGACAAATTGGCACATTTGACAAGGCTGTCTGCAAATTGAATGAGGTAAGGCGTAGTTTTGTCTATTTTATAGTAAACAAATCTGGCGGTACAAGCTTCTACTTCGTCTAGTACATCATCGAGGTGTCCAGCTAAAGCCATTATATCTTCACGGTCGAGTGGAGGTACAAAAGTTTGATCCAATTCTTGCAGGATAAGGTGAGTATATTCATCCCCTTTGGACTCTAAGTCTTTTATAATCTCTGCATATTTTTCTTTCTCTTGAAGCGTTTCCACATTTTCGCGAAATAACTTAACAGCTTCAACTATATTTAAAGTTGCATCTGTTAATGTTTGATAAAAGAAACGATCTTTTGAGCGATTAAATAGCAAGTTAATTCCTCCTGATAAATAAATTCCTGTAATATATCTTACCTATCTAATGTAATAGAAAGACACCATCATTGGTTAAAAATAAATAAAAACTTAATCATACCTTAACAGTCCATAGTGCGTGCTTTTTGATTTTTCCCTATTCCTAACAGCCTTATTCCAATCCATCCCCCTATGAGGATACCAAAAGTATTCATCAGCAAGTCATCGACATCAAAGACCCCAAGTCCAGTTATACCTTGAATGATTTCTATTATAAGCATGAAAATCAAACCACATAAGGAAGAAAGTCGTAGAGATTTCATGAGGTAGACAAAGAATAACCCCATCGGTACGAACAGTAATGTATTTCCTCCAAAATACCAGATCAGATTTTTTAGTGACAAATTTTGCAGAAGTTCCACCATATGTACAAAAGGGGTAAAATTCCAACCAGAAATGGAGAAATTTCTAGAACGAAACAACAGCAATGTACTCATCCATGACAAGTAGCTAGAACCGAGTAAGTAATAGCCGTTAGGGAAAGTTCGTTTTATTATGACAAAAAAGAGTATAAGAAAGAAAGGGGTAGTGCTGATGAGCGTGAGATGTGCCTGTGTATCGGTAAGCGATTGAAAGATCATAAAACTGAGCAAAGTACTGCACGATAAACTTCCCAAGAATGCCAAGTAATAAAAGAGAATCCCCAAATCATCCCTCTCCCATCTCGTTTTCCTAAAAAGAGAAATATAATTTTAACTAATCTATATCTTACTAAAAACCAAGAACAAAACTCTTTGTTTTTGAATAATTTTTGACTAAAGTCGATTTTTCCTCTACACAAAATGAATGGTTTGGATTATAATTTAGCCAAGGGCAACTTTTTTAGTTATGTCAAATAAAATTGTTATAGACAAATAAATGCAAGAAAAGGGGAGGGAATAAAAAATGGAATCAGCAACAGTGAAAGACAAAGTACCATCAGGATGGAGAAAAGAAAGAGCAAATCCATCTTTGCGTGAAGTGCACCGCACCATGCCAGTGCCTAAGAAAGGCTCAGTATTTCGCAAGTTTTTGGCATTTGTCGGCCCTGGTTACTTAGTTGCTGTTGGCTACATGGACCCAGGTAACTGGGCGACTGACCTTGCTGGTGGGTCGAGTTTTCTATACACTTTGCTTTCCGTCATCTTACTATCCAATTTAATGGCTATCTTATTGCAAGCTTTATCAGGCAAATTAGGAATTGTTACAGGCAGGGATTTAGCCCAAGCGTGCCGCGACCATTACAGCAAACCTGTTTCTTTTGTTTTATGGATATTATGTGAGTTGGCAATTGCGGCATGTGATCTTGCGGAACTGATTGGCTCTGCGATTGCACTTAACCTCTTATTTGGGATTCCTCTCTTATATGGGGTAATCATCACCGCTGGCGATATTTTGTTTGTATTGTTCTTACAAAACAAAGGATTTCGTCATATTGAAGCACTCGTGATGTCTTTGATTGCTATTATTGGTTTGTGTTTTGCAGTTGAACTTGTACTTGCTTCACCTGATATGTCTAAAGTGGTTCACGGTTTTGTTCCAAGTGCAGAGATTGTTACAAATCCAGCGATGCTCTATATTGCGATTGGTATTTTAGGTGCTACCGTCATGCCGCACAATTTATATCTTCACTCTAGTATTGTACAGACGAGAGCCTTTGAGGAAACACCAGAAGGAAAGCGAAGTGCGATCAAATTTGCGACATGGGATTCTTCCATTGCTTTGATGTTTGCACTGTTTATCAATGCAGCAATCTTGATCTTATCAGCTGCAACCTTCCATGGAACAGGGAAACCAGTAGACGACATCAGTCAAGCATATGAACTACTGACTCCTCTCCTTGGAACATCGATTGCTAGTATTTTATTTGGAGTAGCATTGCTAGCATCTGGCCAAAATTCAACCCTAACGGGAACATTGGCAGGTCAGATTGTGATGGAAGGTTTTCTCAATATTCGACTCAAACCCTGGCTGCGCCGATTGATTACCAGAATGATTGCCATTATTCCAGCGGTTATCGTCATTGGACTTTATGGTTCATCAGGTACCGTACAGCTGCTTGTCTTTAGCCAAGTAATCTTATCTTTGCAACTCTCATTTGCTGTTTTTCCGCTTGTACAATTTACAAGTGACAAGAAAAAAATGGGTGAGTTTGCTAACCCATTGTGGTTGAAAATCTTAGCTTGGGCTGTAGCAATAGTCATTGCGGGATTAAATATATACTTGCTGTACAACACAGCTATTACCTTATTCAAGTAAAACCAGGAATGTATTTCCTGGTTTTTTCTATGCTCGATGACAGAAAATACTAGATTGTTCAACAGGTGAACATTTTAAAATTAAGGATTGACAGTCGATGAACTTTTATACATAATAAGTTATGTAATTACTTTAAGTAAGTGATTAAATAATATTTAGTTCATAACATGGAGGTATCATCATGGCGAATACATTTTTAGCAGCAGTGGAAGCTAGACGTACTTATTATGGATTGGGTAAAGAGGAAGTAGTAAAACCTGAACGCATAAAAGAAATCGTAAACCATGCTGTAAAACATAGTCCAACTGCCTTTAACTCACAAAGTGCAAGAGTTGTTGTACTGTTTGGGAAAGAATCCGATAAAGTTTGGGATATCACCAAAGAAGAACTGCGCAAAATTGTACCAGCTGAAAACTTTGCAGCGACAGAAGAACGGATCAATGGATTTGCTGCTGGTTATGGAACAGTATTGTTTTTTGAAGACCAAACCGTAGTAGAAAATCTGCAAGAACAGTTTGCCCTTTATGCAGATAACTTCCCAATCTGGTCCAACCAATCTTCTGGGATGTTGCAATTCGTAGTATGGACAGCTCTAGAGGAAGAAGGACTAGGGGCTTCTTTGCAGCACTACAACCCATTGATTGATGAAGAAGTGCGAGCAACTTGGAATCTGCCGAAAGAATGGAAACTTATTGCCCAAATGCCATTTGGAAAACCAACTGTTGAACCTGGTGCAAAAGATTTTCAAGCCTTAGAAGATCGTGTGAAATACTTTGGATAAATCGATGCACAGAAAAAGAAGGGACAACCGTACAGATGTTGTCCCTTCTTTTTTTATCTGCTTTCCCTTACAATGAAGTTGGCAAAGGATTATGATTATCCTCACCATTGGAAAGAGTAAGACGACATCCACGCAATTGTAAGGAAAAAAGTATTTCCAAGATGTTGGTTAACATGTAGAATATAATTCAAGCAAGTACTAAAACTCATTAGGAGGAGAAATAATGGAAGGGTCTCGTTCGATAGACCAAGCATCTGTTGATTATCTATCATCACTAGTAGTGAGAGGGGATGTGGAAAAACATCACAACCTACTAGGTGAAGGTTTGAGTGGACAAGTATTCTCCTTTGAAAATTATGCAGTGAAAGTGTACAAAGAAGATTTCAGTGAAAATGAAGACTTTAAGATGTTAGCCAATCTTGATGCTCATCCAATGTTTCCAAAACTTCATTTTCAAAATGAAAAGTTTATGGTTGTAGACCAAGTAAAAGGGTATACCTTAGCGCAATTGCGTGATGCAGGTTATAAACTAAAAGATGCACAGTTCCGTCAATTAGAGCAAACAATTGAAGAATGTTATGCTTCTGGGATCATTCCCCATGACATTCACTTGAATAATATAATGTTAGATGAAAATGGTAATGTGAAGATAATCGATGTAGGTCGCTTTTTCTACAGCGATCACAAAGAGGATTACAAAGAGAAGATTCGTGAGGATTTAGAAAAGATTAAGTACCATTGTGGAATATTTAGTCTGTTCTCTTCTTCTCGAAGAAGACGTCGTCATCACTACTATACCAGCAGCCATCCACATCATTACTATACTTCATCTTCACACAGACATCATCATCGTCACAGACCACATCGTCACCACCATCATTCTCACTCTTCTTTCTCCTTCTCGTTCTCTTAAGAGAGGAAGAGTTACCTCAGGGCATACGCTCTGGGGTATTTTTTTGTTCCTAAAACGGGTCCGGCACTGCGATCCGATGTTGCTGGATTGCAGTGCCGGCGCCCGAGGAGCGGTGGATCAGGAAGCCTGACCCTTCAGGAAGGTGTTGCGCTCAGCGAGCCACTGGAGGAGGTCCTCCTTGGTGGTCGAAGCGCTTGCCCTGAGCTTCTCCCCGTTCCGCAGATCGATCTCGGCGAGTCCCTTGCAGGGGCCGGTGACCGCGTGGAGGTTGGCGGAGATGGCGTACGACTTGGAGTTCAGGTAGAAGCCCCGGAAGTCGTAGATCGCACGCTCCGCGCCGTCCCGGTCGAACCGCTCGTAGACCTCGTTGATGGTCTCCGTCGGCTCGTGCTGGAACTTGTAGGTGACGTCGTACACGTCGTTCCACTCCATGTTCTGGAGCAGGAGGGCACGGACGAGCTCCTTGATCTCGTGGCGCTCGTCGGAGGCGTAACCGATGCCCATCGGCGACATGGCGTCGCACTTCGCCGCCTTGGGAGACGGGGTGGCGGTTGCCACCGGCTTCTCCGTCGGTTCCTGCGTAACCGGCGCCTGTGGCGCCGTCGAGCTGGTGGGAGCCTTCGAAGGCTTCACCGGCGAGGCGCTCGGCGAGTTGCCGGTGATGTTGACGGAGTACCCAGGCTTCGGCGACGTGGTGAGGTTCACCGTGTCCTGCCGGCTGGTGAGAAAGAAGGCCGTGCCGGCGAAGGCCACACCACCGAGGGTGGCGGCAGCGATCAGCCTGAACAGCTTCCGCTGAGACTTCGGCGTGTGATCACGCTGACCATCACCGTCGAAGTCCAGCTCACGGACGAACTGGTTGTTGTCACCGTTGTTACCCTTGTTGGACATGTCGTTGCTCAAGATTGCTCCTCGGACAGTCCCTATTTCTAGGGAGTTGACTAATTCGTATTTTTATTATACTGCAAAATTTAAATTTTGATAATAGAAAAAAGCCCCAATTGCTAGGCAATGGGGCTAGAGTTACGATTACGTTTAAAAATCCATGGGCTGATTGAGATAGATGAAGTATAGTTGTAGATAGAGGAAGAACAGAAGAGGGATGGCACTTAAGATCATACCGATCACAGTCAAGAGACTTCCGTTGGTGGCGTAGTAGCTGTAAATACTGACGATAAGTGCAATAATCCCGAGAATATTGGTCAAGATTTGGATACTTGGGATAAAGACCAAGATAAAGGTTAGAATTCCGAGTATTAACGAAGCGAATGCTAAGTTGGTTGGTGTTACGTTTTTCAGCGGGTTTGGAGTTTTGTTTTCATTTGGGTTTTGATTTGGTTCCATAAATTGCAACTCCTTTTCATCACAGTATAGAAAGTATAACAAAAGGAATTTGTTTGCGCTAACAATTTTGAAAAAAGGATGGAAAAATATGATTAATCGAATTGAGCAAATTGCCAAATGGTTGCAAAAGGATAATTTAGATGCTGCTTTTCTCACCTCTAGTGCTAACGTATTTTATCTGACTCATTTTGCTTGTGATCCACATGAGAGATTGCTAGGTATCTTGATTTTCCCAAATAGAGAACCTCTTTTGGTGTGCCCGCTTTTGGAAATAGACCGAGTAAAAGCATCCGGTTGGACGGGAGAAGTATATGCTCACCAAGATGGAGATAATCCTTGGAAATGGCTGAAAGACCATGCTTTTTCTCATACAAAAAACAACTTGAAATTTGCTATAGAAACAGATCATTTAACATATGGTAGAGCATTGAACATGAAAGAGGAGCTTGGAATCGAAGTATTTGTATCCATCGAGGAGCAAATTCGCAAGATGCGTATGCATAAAACTCCTGATGAGATGAAAATCTTGCGTGAAGCTGCTAAATTTGCAGACAAGGCCATACAATATGGTATAGATGCTCTTAAGCTAGGTTGTACGGAATTAGAAGTGAAAAATCAGATCGAAGCCAAGCTTTTGGAACAAGGAATCACACAGATGGCATTCCCAACCATGGTGTTGTTCGGAGAGAGAACGGCATTACCTCATGGGGAAGCGGGTAAACGTACTCTTCAAAAAGGGGACTTGGTTTTATTTGATCTCGGGGTAGTAGTGGATGGTTATCGTTCGGATATTACCAGAACAGTTGTATTTGGAGAAGCTTCAGAGGAACAACGACGAATTTATCAAGCAGTGCAAGAAGCAAATGAATACGCAATACAGGCAGTTTTAACAAGAAAAGTAGCTACATTTGGACAGGTAGACAGCGTTGCTCGTCAGCACATTGAACAAGCAGGATATGGGAAATATTTTACCCATCGCTTAGGTCATGGGTTAGGAGTCGAAGCACATGAATATCCGTCAGTATCAGGCGATAATTCGCTTCCTCTAGCACCTGGAATTTTATTTACAATAGAACCAGGTGTGTATGTTTCAGAGATAGGCGGAGTTCGAATCGAGGATATGGTGTTTATTACCGATGATGGATGTGAAGTGCTGACTTCTTCTCCAAAAGAACTGCAAATGATTTCGCTTTAAAAGAAAGGGTGGAGCTATGCGTGTGTTTTCTCGTACATTTGGCATGGTACTGACAGCATTGTTGGTAACTTTCTTATGGGGAAGTGTAGCTCCAGCCATTAAGCTCGGCTATCAGTCACTAGGTATAGAAGCACATCAGATCGGCTTACAACTTTTATTTGCTGGACACATCACGTTACTCGCAGCACTCGTGTTGTTTGTCTTCCTCTTAACCAACAAACAGCAACTCAGCTTATCTTTTGGGCATTTCTGGCCAGTGACGAAAGTTGCGATCTTTCAAGTATTTCTCAACTATCTTTTCTTTTTTATCGGCGTTAGTCTCAGTTCGGGAACGATTGGTGCCATCATGGCAGGGACGACTTCTTTTTTTCAAATTTTATTTGCGCATTTCCTGTGGAAACAAGAACAGCTCACTTGGACAAAGAAGGTTGGTTTACTAATTGGTCTTGTAGGCCTTATCATGCTTAATGTAACAAATTCTTTTCAGTGGCAAATTGGGTGGGGGGATTTTTTCCTTTTTTTAAGCGTGTTAACAGGCGCATGGGGAAACTTGTTAGCGAAAAATCTTGTTACATCCATCAATACTACTCGGATGACAGCTTATGCCGTGCTTTTTAGTGGGACTGGCTTGTTTGTGATGGGGATGAGCATAGTAGGAACCTATCCTTTTTCCTTTTCTTTTCGATCTACTATCCTTTTGTTTTATTTGGGAGTCATGACAGCAACAGCTTTGCTTTTATGGAATTTGTTGATGCAGCGTTTTCCAGTTGGGCAAGTGTCCTTGTTTTTACTTTTCATCCCTGTATTTGGGGTTTTTATTTCCGCAATTGTATTGAATGAGCAGTTGCAAACCAATGCATTTGTGGCTTTTATACTCATTGTAATGGGAATAGGAGTTATCCATCTGCCTCGTATGCACAATTAGAAAAGGGAAAGGAAAAAGCGGCCTTTAGCCGCTTTTTTTGAGTTGGATTACTGAAGTAAACGAATATGCGCTTTTTTGATGGAGTGCGGACCACCAGTGATTTCTAGATATCCTTGGTTTATGTTTAAAGAAGTATCAAATAAGAGGGTGACATTTTTTCGTTCCAATGGTTCTAACTTTTGGTGAAAGAATCCTTCTCCGCTTCCATTTACCAACAAATCAAGGGAGACGTCTGGCTGATAGGTTTTTCCATGATCATCAACCAAGCGAAACATGCTTGGTTCAATCATGATCGGTTCACTGCTTTGATTGATAATACCGATACTCACCATTAGATAGGCTATTTTCGCTTTGTGGTTAATCCCATTTAGCGTTAACTGTTTCTTTTGCTGTATATCTGTCATAACAATAGAGAAAGGTCGAGCTTTTACATAATCTCCTGCTATAGGATCTGGGCTGTCGGGTCTCATATAATTTTCTTTCATATTTGCTTTTGGTAAAGTTGTATCGACTGGCTGACAAGCGGTCAATACTACCAATAACAACGCTGTAAAAAAGCCTAATTTCAAAGTGAATCCTCCTATACCTTGTTTTGCAAGCTATTTTCTAACTATGTTATAGTAGGCACGAGCGTGTCTTCATGGAGGGATTGAGATGTTTTCATCATTTGTGCCAAATCAATATGTACCATCCATTTATAAGATTAACCTAGAAGAGCTGAAAGAAAAAGGGATGAAATCCATCATTGTTGACTTAGACAATACTTTGGTAGAATCTAATCGCAAAGCTGCTACCCCTCTTCTGATGGAATGGTTAGAACGTCTCCAAGAGCTAGGTTTTCAAGTTATGATTGTATCAAATAACAGTAAAACAAGGGTATCGCAATTTGCTATTCCATTGCAAATACCATTTATCCATAAAGCTAGAAAACCTCTTTCTTCTTGCTTTCGCAGGGCAATGTCACAATTAGATACAGATGTCAGCCAAACGGTGATGGTAGGAGATCAATTGTTGACAGATGTTTTAGGGGGAAATCGGATGGGGTTATACACCATATTAGTAGTACCGATTTCCAAAACAGAAGGTTTTTCTACGAAGATAAATAGACGAATAGAGCGTGTGGTATTTCGCTGGATGGAAAAGCGTGGATTACTTGCTAGAGAAGGGAATAATTAATAGTGAAGTTTTGTGAAGGTTGTGGCATACAGCTCCAAACCGAAGAGGAGAAAAAACCAGGATATGTTCCACCCGCTGCTTTAGAAAGGGAGCATCAATACTGCAAAAGGTGTTATCGCATTCGTCATTATAATGAGCTAGCAGTAGTGGAACATGATCCGGATATTTATTTACAAATTCTTGGACAAATAGCGGATACCAATAGTTTGGTTGTGCAGATTGTAGATTTATTTGATATCGCGGGCAGTTGGATACCGGGAATTCACCGTCATATTGGCAACAATCCCTTGCTTTTGTTCGGCAATAAAATGGATTTGTTTCCTCAGTCTGTGAAGGCAGGAAAGCTAAAAGAATGGATCTATTTGTATTCAAAAGAAATGGGTATCAAACCTGTCGATGTCGTAGTGGGAAGTGCATCCAAACAAGATAAAATGCAAGAAGTGCGAAATGCGATCGAGCGGTATCGTCAAGGGAGAGATGTCTATATCGTTGGAGTTACCAACGTTGGAAAATCAACTTTTCTTAATTATTTATTAGAGGAGCCAATCATTACAACCTCTCCGTACCCTGGAACGACATTGGATGTGATCCACATCCCTCTCGATGATGGACGAAATATTGTTGATACACCTGGAATTGTAAAGAAAAATAGAATTAGCGAGTGGGTTTCCCCAAAAGAACTCAGTAAAGTGATTCCCAAAAGTCGTTTAAACCCAAAAGTGTACCAACTAAACAGTGATCAAACGATCTTTATTGCAGGTTTAGCTCGCTTTGATTATGTAGAAGGTCAGCGGCAGCCCTTTACCTGTTATTTCTCCAATCAATTGTATCTCCATCGCACCAAACAAGAACAAGCAACTGCATTTTATGAAAAGCATTTAGGGGAAATGCTTCAACCTCCCCATGACCCTTCGGATTTGCCAGCCCTTCAAAAACATCGAATTGTGTTAACTGGTGGATCGAAACAAGATATCGTAATTTCGGGATTGGGCTGGATCGCTTGTGGAAAAGAACGAGGAGTAGTTGATGTATATGCTCCGAAAGGGATAGAGGTAACGCTGCGTCCATCTATTATTTAAATTTTAGATTAGAGTTAGAGGAGAGACTATGAACATAACAGCTCATACACGTCCGCTTGGATTAATCGGTTATCCTGTTACGCATTCCAAATCTCCTGAAATGTTAAACGAAGTTTGTCGTATTTTAGGGATACCAGCAGCGTATTTGGCTTATCCAGTAAAACCGGGTGACTTAGAAGAAGCAGTAAAGGGAATGAGAGCATTGAATTTTATTGGTTTCAATGTGACGATTCCCCACAAAGTTGCTATTATGCCTTATCTCGATGAATTAGATGATACTGCAAAAGAGATAGGTGCTGTAAATACGGTTGTGAACAAAGATGGTAAACTGATCGGATATAATACAGATGGAGTAGGATATTTACGTTCGCTTCAAGAGGAGACTGCTGTTTCGCTTCAAGATAAAACAGTCACTATTTTAGGAGCGGGTGGAGCTGCAAGAGCGGTAAGTATTACCTTGGCAAAAGCTGGAGTAAAAGAGATATTTATCGCCAATCGAACACAGCAAAAAGCAGAGAAGCTGGCAGAAAGCCTCTGTATTTTCACAAGAGCACGGTCTGTATCGTTGTCAGAAGCACAGGGGGTCATTGCCAAGTCCGATCTGTTAGTAAATACGACTTCGATTGGTATGTCACCACATACGGATCAGACCCCTATTTCAGCTGATTTTTTACATGCTGGACTTTTGGTGAGTGATTTGATTTATCGCCCAAAAGACACCAAATTATTGACATCAGCAAAACAAATGGGAGCACAGACACATGGTGGTTTAGGGATGCTTTTATACCAAGCAGCTGTGGCAGTTGAGCATTGGTTTGGTAAGCCTGCTCCGGTTGCCCAGATGCGAGCAATCTTGGAAAAAGAGGCATGATATGAAAATAGGTATCATTGGTGGAACTTTTGACCCGGTTCATATGGGGCATTTATTAATTGCAGAACAAGCAAGGGATCGTATGGAATTGGACAAAGTATGGTTTATCCCGACTGGACAACCTCCACACAAACAAGGACATCATATCACCCCCGCAAAACATCGATTAGCAATGGTACAAATTGCTACGGAAGAAAATTCCGCTTTTGAAGTGTTAGATTGGGAGATAAAAAGGGAAAAACTATCTTATACCATCGATACAGTGAACTGGGCAGTGAACACTTACCCCACTTATCAGTTTTCTTTAATCGTTGGTACAGACATGGTGAATAATCTGCCTAGCTGGTACCAAATTGACAAATTGGTTCAGCATGTATCGATTATTGCCATGCACCGTCCAGGCTTTACAGCTGAGTCACTCCCTGAATTTATTCAGGAGAAAGTACGTTGGGTGGATGATGCGGTGGAAATTTTCTTGTCTGCTTCTCAGCTTCGAAACAATATAATAGGTGGCCGCTCTTTTCGTTACGCTGTCCCAAGTGGAGTTTGCCGCTATATAGAGGAGCATCAATTGTATGAACCGACAAGATTATCTTGACCGTACCCGCGAGCAATTGCCTTTATCTAGATGGGAGCACACACTGAGGGTAGTGGAAACAGCAGCCATATTGGCAGAACGATATGAGGCAGATAAAGAAAAAGTGGATACCGCAGCAATTCTTCATGACTATTGTAAATTTTGGACGGCAGAAGAATTAATTTTTGCAATAAAACAGTACAAATTACCCCAAGATCTATTATTATATAATCAAGAGCTATGGCATGGACCAGTTGCTTCTGTAGTCGCAACCAAGGAATTTGGAATTCAAGATATCGACATTACCAATGCGATTTTTTATCATACTACTGGCAGGCCAAACATGAATCTAGTAGAAAAAATCGTCTTTCTTGCAGATTATATTGAACCGGCAAGAAAGTTCCCTGGAGTTGACGCTGCAAGACAACTCGCCCAAAAAAGTTTGGATGAAGCCATAGTCCTTGCATTAAAGCAAACGATTCAATTTCTCATTTCATGTGGTCAACGCGTGTATCCGCTGACTTATGATACACTCAAAAGCTTGACTGAGCATGAAGATAACATCTGAGGGAGGAATCCGGTTGAATCTAGTGGAGATCGCAATGCTTGCGGCTACCGCTGCCGAGGAAAAAAAGGCGCAAGACGTATCTGTGTTGGATATTCGTGACGTTTCTGCTTTTGCTGATTACTTTGTGATTTGTCACGGAGGTTCTCGTACACAAGTAGAAGCCATAGCTACAGCAATCAAGAAAAAATGTGAAGAGAAAAAAATTCGTATTAAAGGAATTCAAGGACTACAAGAGGCTCGTTGGGTGCTGATTGATATCGGTGATGTGGTCGTTCATGTTTTCCACCGAGATGAACGGGATTTTTATGATTTGGAACGTCTCTGGGGAGACGCACAGCCCGTTAGAATCACAGGTTAATGGTATAGAAAAGAAAGCCCTTCATAAGAGGGGCTTTTTGTTTAGAAAATTAATAATTCTAATTTTTCTCTAACCTCTTCTAGAATTTCATTTGGTATTTCCCCAATAAATTTAGCTCCTCTTACTCTCCAATCCATATTTTTAATTTGGTCGGAAAGAATAGCTCCTTGGACTGGAAAGTTTTCTGGCAATAAAACTTCAAACGGGTGATCTTTCACTTTTGAAGTAATGGGACATAAAATAGCAAGTCCGGTTTTTTGATTGTAAACCTCTGGGGAAATTACGATTGCAGGCCGGTGTCCGGATTTTTCATGTCCAGCTTGAGGATTAAACTGCATCCAAATAATGTCTCCTTGTTTTGGAGTATAAGATTTTTTTACCATATTTCATTGCCTACTGGTTTTCCAGTGTTAATCTCATCATGTAGATTTTCAGGAGTAATTTTAGAAAGTAATGTTTCCAAGTCTTTTTTCTTTTTACGCATTAAAATCATATCACCTGTAACCTGAAAATCGATAAGTTCACCTTCCTTTAGCTTAATTTTATCCGCTAGGGATTTAGGAATACGAACACCCAGACTGTTTCCCCATTTTCTAACTCTTGATTCCATTTCTTTCACCTCATTCTTAAGTATATACATTGTATATACTATTATACTGGGTACGAGATGGTTAATTCTAATAAAAAATGGGATAATTACTAATAACACAACAATAAGTTATGTTAGGTAGGACCTCTATCTCCATTATGTTATTACCATGGGAATTTCGGCTGCAACACCTCGCATATATAATCAAGTGCCTCCGTTACTCGATCATGATTTAACCGATAGACCTTACAAAACTCATCGATGGTTATTCCATCACGAAGTTGAGCAATGAAGTAGGACACTTGAATTGTTTTATTTATGTAGGGCATTCCAAGATTTATTTGTATCCCAGGATATTTTTTCGCAATCTCTTCTAGATAGATATTTCCGTGTTTTGCTATTTCGCCCACCCAATAATCCCGATAAATTTTAATTTGATTCTCTGTCGGTGTTTCTGCTAACCATTTCCGAAAAAATGTTTCAAAATCTCCCTCACCTTTCCAATGACAATGAAACAAGCAGTCTGCTAATCCATGGTGAAAAGAACAGTCCCAGATCCATAAAGGGTGTGCTGGTTGATCACAGAATCGACAAGTTTTTTTATTCTCTTTAAATGTCCAATCATCTTCATAAGTATTCTCTATCCAATAAGACTTGCCACGGGGTTCAATTATTGGTAATCCATGTTCTTTGGCATAAGCAATCCATGTTTCTTTGGATGCATTTAACTTATGGATTGCTTCATCTAGCGTATCCCCATAAGAATAGAATCCTAAAATTTCAGGATGTTCAGCCCACCATCCGCTATCCCCTTCTTCAGATACTGGAGTAAGTTTGATCTGATAATGAGGACTTGTTTGGTCTTCTTTTTTAGAGAGTTTCTGAGATAGCGATTTTAAAAGTTCAAACATTCTTGAAGTTGTCTTCTCTTGTTGATTAGTTTCTTGTTCTAAATCTCGGATTTGTTGATTGACCAGCTGTTTCAATAATGATTTTTCTACCTCATTCAAGTACATTTTGTATCCTCCTCTTAGATATCTTCGTTTCAGTATTCGAAGTAGAAGAGATATCATCTTATCAATACATGATCCAATTTTAGCATTTGTCAAAGTAAGCTGTCAGGTCACATAGTTTTTACCAAAAAGTTAGAATTAAGAAGATTGAAGAAAGAGGATTTGCCAATAAAATATGAATATCTAGTTAGAGATTTTTTATCTATGAAAATGAGTGCTCCCCGTACCAACTGAAGTCAGTACAGGGAGCTTTGCACGATGGATGGAGTTAAAGTCTATTGCCTAGGGCAAAGATAACTCACGTCCACAGATGGATGGTTAGACGACTACGCAGTAGAACTTCCCGTTGGCGGATTCGTTGGTCTGGTAGATCACCAACCACTTGCCGTCCTGAAGAAGAATTGCATCCGCCCTCCTGTAACCGATGTCCCGAATGGAGTACACGCTGTACTCACCCTTTACCTGACGGGGCTGATCCCAGACGAGCTAGGTTAGCTGGTTGGGGACAGTGACGAACGAATTGGATGACTTGGTTCCAAGACGGGTGTTGATGAACTTTACCGTGTCAGCAGCCGTCCGCCACTGCCCTCCTCGGAACTCGGTGGGGATGTGGCGATTGAGCCGCCCCCTCATCTCGTCTGGGGAGATGACCTGCTTGGACTCGTCAGTGTTCTCTTGGGTGGGGGGAGTGGTTGAATCCTGCATCTAAGTTACTCTTTTCCGGACGTCAGATCGACATCCAACTCGCGCGATTGTTAACCTTGCAAGTAATATTATTATTGCATGATAGAAGACATTCAAGTGAATTAGTGTTAAGAAATCGTTAACCAATAGTTAATAGATATCATAGTAACAGTTTTTTCTCTCGTTAGGATATTAGCAAGAGCTTGTTGGGTGCTTATAGATATTGGTACTCATCGGACAGTATATATAGAGTGGATGACTTATTTGCCACTACAACTTTACGAGAAAGAAGTAATTTTGGATGGGAGAACCAAGCATCAGGAATGGTTACAAAAACAGGATAGTTCAAGATACAAAATAAAAATCAGATAAGGTAAAATAAGTTTCAATAAGATATGTTATGTGAGGAGAAAACATGAAGAACTTTATTATACTCGGAGCAAGTAAGGGCTTAGGTGATGCTTTTGTAAAAGGTCTACCTGTTAAAAATGATCGGGTTTGGATTGTTTCTAGAAGTAAACCAGAAAGTTTGGAAATACGTGATGGAGTTCATAGATTTTGGATTGAGGCAGACTTATCCTCACAAATTTCAGGTGATACAATTGCAAAAGCTATAAAGGATGAAACAATTGATGTATTAATTTACAATGCAGGAATATGGGAAGAAGAAGGGTTTCAGGACAATTATAACTTTGAGAATGATAATCCAACGGACATCCTTAACATCATGAATGTAAACACAACTTCTTCTATCATATGTATACAACGGTTATTGCCAAATATAAAAAAATCAACAAATCCCAAGATCATTTTAGTTGGATCGGTTAATGGGCTTGATAATTATGGTAGTAAGCAAGTAACATATGTAGCTTCAAAATTTGGCTTACGTGGTGTTGGTCATTCATTACGGGAAAATTTAAGAGAGGATGGAATCGGGGTAACTGTTATCAATCCAGGTAACATTGCAGCAGCTATCCCATATGAGGATGGGTTAGAAAAAGCCATATCTACTTATAATGGTACAAGAATCCCTGTCCAAGATATTGTTTCTTTGGTCAAGTGCGTGGTTCATCTTTCAAACGTCTCATGTGTAAAAGAAATTCATATCCCAGCGATGTATGATACTAATGCGTAAAAAGGGACATGGGACATTGGTTACAAGATCAGGATCATCCGATACCATCATCCGAGAGAGTTTGTCGAGCAAAGGAATGAACTGAAAATTCCCTTCACGGTGAGCGGGTTCGGTCAGATAACGATTGAGTGCATCAAGGTCAGGGATGCCAAAGCAATAAACGTGCGTGTAGTATTCATCGCCTAAATATCTACCGATGGAGTAAAAGGCAACTGATTCTGCTGATGCCGTTTGCTCGAGTTGAAACTTGTAAAATATGTGGGCAACTTGATGTTTTTAAGATATATACAACAAAGGAGACAGTTATTCTATCACAAAATAAATCTTATGGAATAGAACGAAATTGTCCATTTTTAAGAGAGGTTGATCTCTTTACCGTTTAAAAGGCATAAAAGAATCCAATGGTGCGACTCCATTGGATTCTTTGGGTATGAGTGCAAATTCTAATAAAAAATAAATATGAGTGCGGGATTCTACTCAACGACAGCATCATCCATCGAACAACACTCGAAAAATATCAATCTATCGTTTCTTCTTTTCCTCCTCTCTGGCTCTTCTTTATTCTATGAAAGATAGAGAGTAGATGTGAGAGGCGTTAGTCTAATTTAAATAAAATCTTCTTCCAATGAAAAAGGAAAAGAGATGATAAAACATCAGCGTCCAGACGAGGAAATTGTTGGGGAAATGTGCCTAAAAGATATGATCTATTACAACCACTACTACTACCAGTGGGATCTAAAAAAGATGGCCCCTGTCCATTACAGAGATCATCTTCTTAAAGTGCATAGATTTTTATTAAAATGTCCTTAACAAAAGGTACACTTCTATCGTTCGTTTTTTTAGTGGTGCGACTGACTGGTTAGCCCAGTCAGTCGCAGCGTTCCACTGCGGTGAAGTTGTTCAGCGTACGTATGTCTTGTAGATCTTTTCAGCCGCTGTACCCGTGCCGTAGTGCACGATACCGCCATGATGCTTCTTGGCCTTCTTCGGCTTCTTCTGCTCTTCCACGTACCCGACGAAGGACTGGATCAGTACCTCCATCTCCCAGTGGTAGCTGACGGTGTTGATGATGCCAGTGTGCTTGTGGATGATCTTCCAGGTCAACGTGTGCTGACCCATGGCAACCATCTGGATCTCCAAGCCACAGAAGTTTGCGATTACTCCCACATCGCTACTCTTCTGGAGAAGGAGTTCCCCCGTAACGTCAGACCAGTCGCCGAGACGGAGCTCCGAAGCGCCAAAGACAGCGTCGTCGTTTACGCCGAGCATTCTTCCCCCAATGGAAGTCTGGATTGATTCTCCTGATTATTTTATCATATTTTGTAGTAAGAATAATGCTGTAATTGTGAAACCTTTTTTAGGAAGCTACATTTTGAAACGAAAGAAAAGGATACTAAGAAATCAGAGAATCAGAGATTATATCCACTATGTCTTGTTTTTAAGGAGGGTGAGAGAAAAAGCAGTGCAGCAATGGTACAAAGAACCATTCTCAATGTTGTATACTCAAAGATTTTCCTAAGATTACCCAGTATAATATTAAAATTCGATTTTACTTAAATAATAAAGAGATGATCCAAAATGTAAAATAATGGATAATCATCCCTTTAACCTTAATTGAGTTTTGATGTTTTCGATGCTATTTTTGGTAATTTTATGGGTAAATGCTATCTTTTGTTGATATCATAATCTAATCACATGGTTCTAGTCTTTCCGTAAGTTTGAATATTTGTGATTGGCTGTGTGCATAAAAATTTTCTCTTTTTCATCGGCTTGATCATATCCAGATACCAATTAGATATATAACCTTTACTCTCTGCATATTTCTTAATCTGATAAGCAGCGGTATCTGTCATTCTCGCTTGGGCAGCAAATTGCATACTATATTCGACTGGAACTGCATAGAGGGACTCTGTTTCAAAAGCATAGTCTTTTGCTTTTACCATCTCTGAATAGTGCTCTTCCCAAGTCTTTTCCAAATTCACATGATAGAGAAAGATTGGTTGCATTTTTTGAGTTGGGACTACGATTCCATCGAAATGAGCTTGATCTATTTTAATATTACACTCTTCCTCTAGTTCTCTTATCACACAAGAGAGAAATGGATCATTCTCCATAAAATCTTTTTCATTTACGGTACCAGCACAAGCCATCCCATAACTGCCAGAAGAGATTGCTACATTTTTTGTGCGCTTTACGATCCCGATTTTTCCTTCCTTATCTGCAATCAACACACTTACGGCAACAATATTAGCTAAGGCTTTATTATGTAAAATATCTCCAACCTCGCGGGGGGGGGGGGGTATACTTTTTTACTTCCCCAATTACTTGATCCATGACGGTAAATAGACGAAAAGAACGAATTACCGTAGCAAGTTGGTTTCGGAAAGAACGAATAGGTGCATTCGCTGGGTAGACAGTTAAGTTGGTAGCAATAAAATCAAAAAAATCAACCAAGGAAATTTGCATTTCTAATCCTTTATCTGTTTTTATAACATTATCTAACCGGACACATGATCCATTATGTGGATTAGACCCGTTTCTTTTCGCATAAAACTCAACAAGATAATCTCGTTCCTGTCTTGTAATAGGGGGCTGAAAAGGCGATACCTCTGTTTTTCTCAATGTTTCAATGGAATGGCTCTCAAGAAAAAATACACGCTCATCTGGATGGATCAGACGGCGGATTCTTTGGAATACGCCGGACATTCGCAAATACAAAAGCAAATAAGCGACCCCTCCGACAAGGGCAGCAGCAAGTAGATTTGCGACTACATTTTCAAATACACCTGTTAAAGTCATCCAACCCCTCCACATATTTATGTATACTTATTATACAAAATATACTGCATTTTATCTCAGATAGTTGGTGGAACTAATGAAAAAACTCCCTATGATGATTGAAGGGAGTTTTCATATATAAGCCTTTAATATTCATTTGGTTTAGGAATAGGCATATCTTGGTGCTCCAGTCTTGCTTTAATCCATATTCTCATGATTTCGCGAATGGAACTGTAAGCTTGTTCTTCTGTGAGCGTTATAATTTCGCAATTTTTAAATTCCAAGACTGAGGCCTTATAAGAAATATAGCCCCATGCTTCGAGGCGTTCTACATGAATCGTGTAAGGCAGAGACATATAATAATCTACCAAATTTTTGTTTACCATTTTAATTCCAGTAAGGGTAACAGGTGTAGAGGATATGGGGGATTTGTCTTTTGGATACTTCAGCAATATTATTGAATATGGGATCTGATTATTGCAAATAAATTGTTTTAGGTCATTTATAATGATATATCAATAGGTATATAATTAGGGGAATGATACATTTATAAACCCTTACTTTAACTTCCCTCCTTTATTATTTAGACTACCAAATAAAGTGATAATAGTCAGTAATTTAACTCAAATTGGGTAGTCAATTATAGAATTTAAAGTGGAATAGATTAGGGAGAGGTGAAGCATATCAACGAATTATTAAGAGAAGATCCAGCACCACTTCCGTTATATTGGTTTACGCAAAAAAAGGTTAGTACCATCATTATTGATTCAAAAGCTAACAGCTGTGCTATAAAAGCCCCTGTAAGGGACAAAGCAGATGAGATTATTGCTAAAATGAATAATATGCGAAATGAAATGTCATAAAATGAGGAGTAAAATTTACAACTATGTCTATCTACCAGCAACTAGAAAGAGTGAAACAGAAGTTAACATTAGCAAGAGATGCAGACCTAAATTTTCAGGTTTTTGGTTCTAGTGACCACCAATATCAAGTAAATCAACCAATACCAAAAAAAGAAATCGAAAAATTTGAGAGATCAAATAACATCAAACTCCCTGAAGAATTTCGTTTATTTTTGACCGAAATAGGCAATGGTGGTGCTGGTCCCTATTATGGCATTATCAAGATAAATCCAGATCGTTCTCTGTTTTATTTATCTCAACCATGTAAAGTAAAGCGAAATATGTCTGATCAAGAATGGACAGAGCTAATGGACAAAGAAGCGGATGGAGATTCAGAAGAAACCATTTTTACTGGCATGTTAAATATCGGAACCCAAGGCTGTACATACGAAATGATGCTGGTTCTTAATGGTCCATATAGAGGCCGGATCGTTTATATCGATCTTGATCTTACCAAACCTCCGTTTTTTACGTATGAAAGCAATTTTCTTGATTGGTATGAGCGTTGGTTAAATGAAGTGATAAAAGGATATCAGATTTCTTGGTTTGGGATGAATATGGATGGAGATGAGCAGGAGCTTATCCATCAATTTGAATTAAGTAAAGACGAGGAAAGGAAAGAACAAGTATTACAGAGCATGCATAAATTCCCTTCCCTTTCGGCTGAGACGATCCATTTTATCGAGCAGCAGTCTCAAAACAATTCAAAAGTTATACGAAATCCATCTTTGTCCCTTTTGATGAAACATAACTATGAAAAAGCAAAGCCACTCTTACACCAATTGATTACGAGTGAAGAAGAACACGATCAATTAATAAGTCTACAATATATTTATTGGTATGCAAAGGAGCATACAAAAAATTGGGGAAAGGAGATAAAAAAGATTTTAACAACAAATAAAAACCCTGAGATCAAAAGATTTGCAGACTACATTCTGAAAAGTGATAAACGTGGTTAGAACAACAAAACAAAAGAATCCAGTGGAGATTCTCCTTAGATTCTTTCGAATGAGAATATTTTCATTTAATTTTATTCGAAATCTTGCAGGCGTTCAGGTAAATAAAAGCAATTATGTAATATATTGTAGTTCACATATTTGGTTTGTTTCTCAAAAGAAGGAATGGAGACATCGTGGTATTTTTTCGAACCAATGGTAAAGCTCCATAATGCTCCAGGATATGTAGGGACAGTGGCTATGTATAATTTACGATGAACAAAGATTTCTCCGATTCGTCCATAGGTTTGAGCTGTGATTTCATTATTCAAAAACGGCGACATGCTTTGGCAAACCATCAAACCATCTGCTTTTAATGCTTGATAGACGTCTTGGTAAAACGTTTTGGCGAAAAGCGCTTCTCCTGGACCGACTGGATCGGAGGAGTCTACGATGATGACATCATATTCATCTTGATGTTCTTTTACATATTTCATGCCATCTGTAAAGTGAAAATGGACTCTTGGATCAGATAATCGTCCAGATACTTCTGGAAGATATTCAAGGCATAGCTTCACGACAGTTTGATCAATTTCCACTTGATCAATGGTTTCAATCTGTTCGTATTTGGCAACTTCACGAGCAGCTCCACAATCTCCTCCGCCAATGATTAATACCTTTTTCGCATTTGGATGGATAGCCAGGGGCACATGTGTGATCATTTCATTGTAAATATGTCCATCAGCAGAAGTTGTTTGGACGACACCATCTAGTACCAATGTACGCCCAAAATCGTAGGAATCGACAATCATCACATGTTGAAATTCGGATTGTTCTTCCGCGATGATCTCTTTTAGCCGATAACTGATTTTTAAGTTATCTCGATCGTTTTCAACGAGCCAAGTATCGCCGTTTATTTGTTGCGTATAAGTAGTCATAATAACGCCCCTTTTCTGTAGTGTGGTCAGCAGAGGTTAGAAGTTCTAAATACTAGCGTATAAACCATCCGATGTATACATCTTTGAGTATTTTTCCTTTTTGGAAGGTGAAGGTATGGTTCACCTTTTCCCCATTGTAGCTTCCCCAGTACTTTATGATTCCACCTCCATGGACAGTAAATGTTATGGTGCCTGTGATTCCTGCACCAATTAAATAAATTGTGCGACCTATCGCAGCATTCACTCTTACTCCAGTAGGTAGCGTGATTTCATAGTGGAAGTAAGATAATTTTCCTTTTTCACGATCCATTATCAGCCTACCACCGATTGCAGAGGGTTCAAAAATTTGGTTGTCGGGATCGAAGAATGTCATGGAATCCTCCTGTTTTCCCAGAAGTTGTGAATTTTATTATATAAACAAATAGAGGATCAAGTAAATAAGTATTGTTTTAAGGATTAAATTTTATCGGGAAATTGTTATAATTTAGATTTATGTTCACGGGTGCTGCATTTTAGGAATATTTATTTGCATAAAAATGAAGTTAGTTATAAGCTTTTGGATTTATCTAAGGCTTCTTGTGCATTTTAAAAAATAAATTGGATATTTATTCTAGAAAATTTTATAGAGATTATTTTTAGTTTTTAATATAATCATTTTAATCAAAACGGAACAAGAGTTCTAATATAGGTACAGGTGATGATATGAGTATAAAAACATTAGAAAATTATTTTTTGTTATTATAATTTTTTACAAGAGATACTCCATCGTGGGGAGTCCGAGAGTTAGCAAAAGAATGCGAGATGAGTCATTCTTTTGTTCAACGAATTTTGTCAACTTTTGAAAAAAAGTTTTGATGAAAGACCCACAGACTCAAAAATATGAACTTGGGATTGGCTTTTGGCAGTATGGGCAGATGGTGCAGGAAAAGATTCATCTTAACGATTTCATCCTATTCTCGAGCGTATCTCAAAAAAGGGTGGAGAATCTGTTTTCTTTATCGTTTTAGATGGACAAGAGGGAGTATGTATGGATATCGCAGAGAGTGATCAGATCATTAAATATGTCATCTCCATTGGGAGTAGGACACAGTTGTGCGCAGGTGCTTCTAATATAGTGATTATGGCTTTTTTATCAGATGAACATCAAAAACAGATCATCGATAAAGGATTAAAGCCATCACTTCTAACACCATTGTCGACGAAGAGAAGTTAAGGTGGGACCGTATGGAGTGCCAATCCTTCTCTCCATATCCTTGACATTAGCCGCAAAGCAGGGCATAATGATGGCAATATCATGAATGAAGCTAGGATGGAGAGTAGTAGCTTGTTTCTCTCAGCATAGAGAGTTGGCATACTGGTGCAAGTCAACCTGAGGGATATGTGAACTCGCTTCATCGCTCCAGAGGGGAAGAACAAGTAGCCTTTGGCGTATACCTACGTTACAGGTTCGAGCCGAGCGTCCGATCAAGACGCTAATTAGGGTGGTACCGCGGGAAAGCCGGGGTCCCCCAAAAAGTACTACTTTTTGGGGTGGTCTAACCTCTCGTCCCTAGCAAAATAGCTAGTGGCTTGAGGTTTTTATTTTTTAGATGAAGAAAGGTTGATTTGCATGAAAGAGTATGCGCATCGGGAGATTGAAACAAAGTGGCAAGCATACTGGGAAGAAAATGCGTTACATAAAACAGATGAAGACAAAACAAAACCAACCTATTATGCATTGGAACAGTTTCCCTATCCGTCAGGGGACGGGCTTCATATGGGGCATGTTCGTGTTTATTCGATAGGAGATGTGATCGCCCGTTTTCGGAAGATGAACGGTTACCGTGTTCTGCACCCAATGGGTGCAGATGCATTTGGTCTGCCAGCAGAAAATGCTGCGATTCAGCGCGGGGTCAATCCTCGTGAATGGACATTAAATAACATGGAGCGGATTCGCAAAGAGCAAGCATTGTTAGGAGGTTCCTATGATTGGGATCGTTATGTAGGTACCTGCTTGCCAGATTATTACCAGTTTACTCAATGGTTGTTCTTGCTTTTTTATGAGCGGGGATTGGCTTATCGTAAAAAGGCTTCGGTCAACTGGTGTCCGAGCTGTGCAACTGTTCTTGCCAACGAGCAAGTAGAAGACGGAAAATGTTGGCGTTGCGGTTCTGAAGTGATAAAAAAAGAGTTGGAACAATGGTTTTTGCGGATTACAGACTATGCAGAACGCTTGCTAGATGGATTGGATACATTGCCAAAATGGCCTGACAAAATTAAAACGATGCAGCGAAACTGGATTGGGAAAAGCAAAGGTGCAAATGTCACTTTCTCCCTTCCATCAGTTGGGAAAGAAGTAAGTGTGTTCACAACACGGCCTGATACGTTATATGGTGTAACATATATGGTTTTAGCCCCTGAACATCCGCTTGTTCCACAATTGATCAAAGGAAATGAACAAGAGCAGGAAATTCTGGACTTTATCCAAACGATGCGCAAATCTACGGAGTTAGAGCGCACTGCTACTGATGTAGAGAAAATTGGCTATGATACGGGTTCAAAAGCTATCCATCCATTAACAGGGGAAGAAATTCCGATTTGGATTGCCAATTATGTCTTATTCGACTATGGAACAGGTGCAGTGATGGGAGTTCCAGCCCATGATGAACGCGATTTTGTCTTTGCGAGCAAATATAATCTGCCAATCAAAGTGGTTGTTCAACCAGATGGGGAGAAATTAGCAGAACCGCTGACGGAAGCATTTACGGGAGAAGGAAAACTCGTTTCTTCCAGCTCTTTTGATGGAATAAATAATCGAGCAGCAATTACGGCAATTGCCGATCATTTGGAGCAGCAGAACAAAGGTGGAAGTGTAACCAACTATCGTCTTCGTGATTGGCTCATTTCGCGACAACGTTATTGGGGCACACCAATCCCGATTATTTATTGTGATGATTGTGGGATAGTTCCGGTACCTAAAGACCAACTGCCTGTTGTTCTCCCAGAAGATGTCGTCTTTGATGGAAAGAGCAATCCACTGGCCACATCGGAAACTTTTGTTCATACCACTTGTCCTACATGTGGGGGAAAAGCACGCCGGGAAACCGATACGATGGATACGTTTATCGATTCTTCTTGGTATTACTTCCGTTACGTAGATGCTAAAAATGAGGAAATTCCTTTTGCGAAAGAGAAAGCAGATGAATGGTTACCTGTAAAAGAATATATTGGAGGGATTGAGCACGCAGTACTGCATTTGCTCTACTCCCGGTTCTTTACGAAAGTACTGCATGATGCAGGTATGGTATCTGTGGACGAGCCATTTGAAAGTTTATTGGCCCAAGGGATGGTACTGCGAGATGGAGCTAAGATGTCCAAATCAAAAGGAAATGTGGTCAGTCCCTTAGAGATTATTGAAAAATACGGTGCGGATACAGCTCGTCTCTTTATCCTTTTTGCTGCTCCTCCAGAGCGTGATCTGGAATGGAGTGATGCGGGAGTAGAGGGAAGTTACCGTTTTATCAAACGTGTCTGGCGTTTGGTCCATGAAAACCAAGCTTTATTTGAAAACAAAGCAAGTAGTTCTGATCTGTCACAGGAAGCGAAAGAATTGCGCCGTCTTACGCATCAGACGATTCAAAAGGTGACAGTGGAGATCGGAGAGCGTAACCACTTTAATACCGCAGTGAGCGCGGTAATGGAGCTCGTCAATGGGATTTCGAGTTATCCAGCTAGTGAGGATCGTGGAGTATTGCGGGACGCATTAGAAAATGCAGTACTATTGCTCTCTCCATTTGTACCACACCTAGCAGAAGAATTGTGGCAAGTGATGGGACATACGGAGAGTATCACGCTCGCTTCTTGGCCAACTTTTGACCCTGCGGCTCTGGTTCAAGATGAAGTGGAGATTATGGTGCAAATCAATGGGAAAAACAGAGAAAAGCTAGTGGTGGCAAGTACTGCTAGCAGAGAAGAGATTGAAGCGACTGCTCTAGCAAATGAAAAGATCAAAAGTTTAATTGCTGAGAAAACTGTACGAAAAGTGATTGTAGTTCCCAAAAAATTGGTCAATGTAGTGGTAGGTTAGAAAAAGGGCTTCTCCATTAGGGAGAGGCCTTTTCATTTTTTTGAAAAACTTGTTTCGTATCGATTTCGTAATCTTTCTTTCCTTGCATTTTTCAATGAAATATTTTGAGGTAAATTTCCAAACAATGATTTAGCAATAGCAACTTTATTTTCATTTACATTTGTGAGTTTTGCGATGTTTTTTCCGTTCTTGATGATGATAATATCTTCAATGTTTGCAAGTTCTAGGTATTTCCCGAGATTTTTCCTAACTCAGTCACAGAAATGATCATGAGATCGCCTCCTTTTTAAATAGATTATATGGAAAACTAAGTTGTTCATATTTTTTTATTAAATATTTAGTACTTTGTTGTAATAGGTGATCGATGAAGGAGAAATAAAGAAAAATGCCACAGCAATGTAAGGTTGCAAGTGGCATTTTGTTGTTTCTAACTTATGCAGCCGAAGTAGCATATTTTATTTCTTTCTCTAGCAGCTCTCTAAAACGGGCAGTTTGTGCCTCATTCCATGCAAAGTAGTTTCTCATATACTCCAAGACAGGTTCTTTCCATTTTTTTACCCAATCAATATGGAAAAACATCGCACCGGTTCGACGGGCAAAGAAGTCAACAGGGTTTAGGACCATTTCTTTCTCCAATCCATATACCAAAGAAGCATAAACAGCAGGAGGCAAGTTGTTTTTTGCTGCTTCTTGATGTTGCTCAGTTATAATTGCATAAATTTCATCTACATTGCTACCATAAAGTTTTGCCAATCGTTCTGCTTCATCAGCTTCCAACCCGATGGCGATACCTTGTTGTTTCTTTTCTTTGAGGAAAGAAGAAAGGTTTTTCGATCCTCCTACATCTCCACCGGATAAGATGATATGTTTGGTTTCACTTGGTTTATTTACTCCCAGATTTTTGGCTACCATATCTACTACACGTTCGGCCATTTTTCGATATCCTGTTAATTTTCCACCCGCAATGGTAATGAGTCCAGATTTGGAATGGAAAATTTCATCGTGGCGGGAAATTTCCGATGGCGCTTTTCCTTCTTCGTGAATAAGCGGACGAACTCCAGCCCAACTGGATTCGATATCGTCTTCTGTCAACTGTAGGGATGGAAACATATGATTTGCTGCTGCGATCAAGTATTGCTGATCTTCATGGGTAGTTCTTGGATGAACCAAATCAGCGTGATAATCCGTATCGGTTGTGCCGATATACGTCTTGCCATCACGTGGAATGGCGAATACCATTCGTTTGTCTGGCGTATCAAAATAAATGGATTGATGCAGTGGAAATCTGGATTGATCCATTACTAAATGTACTCCTTTTGTCCAATGGAGTGTTTTTCCTTGTTTTGAGCCATCTTTTTCCCGCAGGTCATCTACCCATGGGCCAGTAGCATTTACAATTTGTTTAGCCAAAACCTTGATTTGTTCTCCAGTCAAGACGTCTTCCGCTAGTACGCCTTTTATTTTTCTATTTTCATAAATGAAATCTACTACTTTCAGATAGTTATAGGCGAGTGCGCCATATTCAACAGCTTTCTTTAACACTTCTATGGTGAGTCGGGCGTCGTCTGTACGGTATTCTACATAATATCCAGAGCCTTTTAAACCATCTTTGCGAAGCAGAGGTTCTTTATTTAAAGTTTCCTCTCGATTAAGCATTTTTCGTCTTTCTGTTTTCTTTACACCTGCTAAATAATCGTAAAGGCGAATACCGAATGAAGTAGCGAGCTTGCCAAATGTACCACCTTTTACAATCGGCAGTAACATCCATTCTGGAGTCGTAACGTGAGGAGCATTTTCATATACGATGGCTCTTTCTTTCCCAACTTCAGCAACAATGGATATTTCGAGTTGTTTCAAATATCGAAGTCCACCATGGACTAATTTTGTGGATCGGCTGGAAGTACCTGCTGCAAAATCTTGCATCTCGATTACCGCAGTTTGAAGTCCTCTGCTCTGAGCATCTAATGCGATACCTGCGCCAGTGATTCCTCCTCCAATGACCAACACATCTAATTCTGTTTCGGTTAGCTTTTTGAGAGATGTTGTTCGGTTCATTTCTATTTCCTCCTTGGGAAGTAAAAAAGAAAAGACCACAATCCCAACACTTTATAAGTAGTTGGGATATGCGGCCTTCTCCTCATCTCCGGTCAAATTAACTTGGTAGATAGATAAGATAGTATATTTTATCTTATCTACATAAGTGCAACTAAGCCTCTGTCTACGCCTTAAAAGGCTTGCCAATCAGCTAGTTTTCTTTATCATTTGAAAACACGTGTTGCTTCTACTGCTTTTATCCATCCATCATAGTGCATTTTTCGATTTTTGTCATCCATTCGAGGATTAAAGGTTTGATCGATATCCCAATTATCCGCGATCTCTTGTTTATCTTGCCAGAAGCCAACTGCGAGTCCTGCTAAGTATGCAGCGCCTAGTGCAGTTGTTTCTAAGACAACAGGTTTTTCAACTGGGACATCTAACATATCGCTCTGAAATTGCATGAGGAAGTTATTGGAGGTTGCCCCTCCATCTACACGTAGTTTTTTCAGTTGAATACCCGAATCGGATTCCATCGAAGAGAAGACATCTTTTGTTTGATAAGCCAGCGATTCAATCGTTGCTCGTGTCAGATGTGCTTTGGTAGTACCTCGTGTGATACCAAATACAGAACCTCTGGCTTCACTATCCCAATATGGTGTACCAAGGCCAACAAATGCAGGAACAACATATACACCATCTGTGGAATCAACGCTTGTAGCCAAGCCTTCGGAATCCGCTGCGGTCTGAATAATACCTAGACCATCCCGAAGCCATTGGATAGCAGAACCTGCTACAAAAATACTTCCTTCTAGAGCATATTCGACTTTTCCATTGACACCCCAAGCTATGGTGGTAAGCAATCCATTTTGGGAACGTACTGCTTCTTCTCCTGTATTCATGAGCAGGAAGCATCCAGTTCCATAAGTGTTTTTAGCCATCCCAGGTTCAAAACAAGCTTGACCAAAGAGAGCAGCCTGTTGATCACCCGCCATTCCAGAGATTGGAACCTCTTCGCCAAAGAATAGGCTTGGTGCTGTAACCGTGTATACTTCGGAAGAGGAACGGACTTCAGGAAGCATCGATTTTGGTACAGTCAATATTTCCAGCAGTTCGTCATCCCATTTTAGATCGTATATGTTGTACATCAAGGTACGAGATGCATTGGTGTAATCGGTTACATGGGTTTTGCCGCCTGATAATTTCCATACAAGCCAGGAATCGATAGTACCGAAAAGTAAGTCCCCATTCTTCGCTTTTTGGCGAGCTCCATCTACATGATCGAGAATCCATTTAACCTTTGTACCAGAGAAATAGGCATCGATCAAAAGTCCTGTTTTATTTCGAACGGTTTCTTCATGACCATTAGCTTTTAATTCTTCGCATATATCTGCCGTTTGTCTCGATTGCCAGACAATTGCGTTGTAAATGGGGATTCCGGTATTTTTATCCCAAACAACGGCTGTTTCACGCTGGTTTGTGATTCCGATTGCAGCAACTTCACTTGCAGATACAGGATATTTTGCTAATACTTCAGAGATGACACTTTGTACAGATCCCCAGATCTCCATGGCATCATGTTCTACCCAGCCAGCTTTTGGGAATATTTGGGTGAATTCTTTTTGTGCGACACCAACGATTTGGCCTTGTTTGTTGAAGAGAATCGCTCTAGAGCTAGTCGTTCCTTGATCAATAGATAGAATATATTTTTTACTCATGTTATGACTCCCCCATTTTTGTGTGATTCCTTTATGTTAAAACAATCCCATATAGAGCACAGCTGCTAGGATTGCACCAATTACGGGCCCAATTACAGGTATCCAAGCATATCCCCAATCAGAAGAACCTTTTCCTGCGATTGGCAAAATTGCATGAGCAATACGTGGACCTAGATCCCTAGCTGGATTAATCGCATATCCTGTTGTTCCTCCAAGAGACATCCCGATTGCAACAATTAAGAAGGCAACAGCGATGGTTTGTACACCATCAGCAAATACTAGTCCTTTTGCTCCAAATGCTAATAATACAAATACAAGAAGTGCAGTACCAATGATTTCACTTAATAAGTTAGCAAATGAACTGCGAATAGCTGGTCCTGTTGAAAAAACAGCTAGTTTTGCTTCAGCATCATCTGTTTCCTTCCAATGAGGTAGATAATGCAGCCAAACAACAACTGCACCAAGGAAAGCTCCAATCATTTGAGCCAGTATCATAGGAAATACTTGAGACCATGCTAATTTACCTGCAATGGCAAATCCAATGGTCAGAGCGGGGTTTAGATAAGCTCCACTTATATGTCCGACGACATAGGCAGCAATCATTACGGCAAAACCCCATCCAAAAGTAATCACAATCCAACCAGCATCTTTTGCTTTTGATTTGTTTAAGAGTACGCCGGCGACAACACCATCACCTAAAATAATTAAAATCATCGTTCCAATAAGTTCTGCCATAAAAGTGGACATACATGAAACCTCCTTTAAATTGATTAATTGAGGAAGAGATGCAGAGTTAGGGCAAATAAAAAATCACAAAAATTCCCTCCTAGTAAAAGGGTATTTTTGTGATTCTCCTCATCTCATCACATGGATTAACTTTTTAAAAACCGATGTAACCGTTTACAATTAGAATAATATCCTATCAAAACAAATATGGCAAGCTTTTTTTTATGTATCCCAAATTTCGCGATCAGAAGAAGTAACAGCGACTGCGCCAGAGTTTAAAGCCAATTGAACTTCTTGATGAGTTCGGATTAATCCACCAGCCAAAAGTGGGATTTTCGTTCTTGATGCTACTTCTTGAATGACATGAGGCATGATTCCAGGCAATACTTCAATGTAATCAGGTTGAAAGCTATCTAGGAGACGATAGCTTGTTTCTAAAGCATGGGAATCTAATAAAAATAATCGCTGAATGGCAATAAGTGATTTTTTCTTCGCTTCTTTTACAACAGGAGTTCGTGTTGAAATCAGACCTGCCGGTTTGATGGTTTGGCATAAAAATTGCGCTGCATACTCATCGCTGCGTAAGCCTTGGATCAAATCTGCGTGTAAGAGTACTTTTTTCTGATGTCGATTAGCAAGGGAAATCAGACTTTCTAATTGACCGATATGAGTATCCAGAAGCACGATATATTTGTAGTGGGAACGCAACATTTTTTCAAATTGCTTGATGCTTTTTGCTGCAGGTAATATTTTTTGATTTGCAAAATGTGTCATCGTATCTCCTCAGGCTTTCTCATTTGATAAGTCAAGCATTTAAATGAGATTGTATCACGATTTAGGCTGAAATTCATATGATGGAGAAACAGGAGTAATAGAAGGTGATAGTCGTGCAGATACAGGCTAAAACAGACCTTGAACCATATCAAGTAAAACAGTTAGTGGAATACCATTATGGGTATCATGTTTATGAAATTCGCAAAGTGAGAGCCGTTTATAAATTGAAAACTGATCAGGGGATCGTTGCTTTTAAGAATGCAAAAAAAATGAAGGATATCGATTTCATTGATTCCGTTATCCAACATCTTCATCTTCACGAATTTTCCTATGTGCCGACTTTAAGAAAAACAAAAAATAATAACTTGCTTCTACATCATCAACATGGTGATTATGTTGTAGAACAGTGGCTTCCTTCAGATGTGAGAGAGGTAAGTCCATATAAACGAGATTGGCTTCATGCAGCTGGGAAGAAGCTAGCTCAATTTCATGAAGCTGCTGCCACTTATCCCGTTTATCAAATTCCGAAAAAACGCATTCGTAAAGCGTGGGGGGAATGGTTTTTTCGGAAGTACGAAAAAGTAAAAGAATGGAGCCGATGGAGAAACTCTCATACTGACAGTTGGCTTTTGGCAAGGATGAAACAAGTAAAAGATAACCACCTCAAATATCCCAATATTACTTCGAGTTTATGCCATGGGAGTTTACACCAAGAAAACATAATGATGGATGCTAATTCAGAGATATGGTTCATCGATTTTGAGAGACTTACTTATGATTCGATCGGAAAAGATTTGGCTCAAATTTTGATGTATCATTTCCGATTTCATCCATGGAATCGAGAAGATGTGGATCAACTTCTAGCAGGGTATCAATCCGTATCTGTACTTAGTCAATCCGATTTGATTCATTTTTGTGCTCGCAATTTAGTATCTGAGCGTATGATCTATGCTTATCTAGATGGGAAACCTATACTAGAAGACCAGGAGCAAGAGAGGGCAAAAGAATCTGTTTTACGAGAGATTGTACCAGCATATTGGTATTAGTGAGAAACGGTACAAAGGAGAGAACGATATTACTGCTTGATCAGTTGCTTTATTTCTTCAATCTGCAAAAAGATTCCTTTTTCTACATCAAATGTCGGCTTATAACCAAGGATGTTCCTCGCTTTGGAGATATCTGCCCAAGTATGTTTTGGATCGCCTGCTTGGGCTGGAAGAAAGTTTCTTATAGCTTTTTTTTGGGTTTGTTTTTCCATCAGTTGGACTGCTTCATTTATAGTGAGATGAGAGATACCTCCAATATTAAACACCTCTCCGGTAACAGAAGAGTGGGCAGCTAAAAGATTTGCCGTAACCGCATCTTCCACAAAGGTAAAGTCTCGAGATTGCTGACCATCACCGTAAATAGGGATGGGTTCTTCGCGTAAAATACGATGGATCATCCGATGAAAAGCCATATCAGGTCTTTGTCTTGGACCAAATACAGTAAAGTATCGCAATGAATTAACTGGAACGCCAAAGTTTTTGTGATAGAGGCCGCAAAGCTGTTCAGCTGAAAGTTTTGTTACCCCATATGGTGAAATGGGACGAGGAATTTGATCTTCGGCAGTTGGTCCATTCATTCCACCATACACAGAAGAAGAAGAGGAAAATACCAATTTTTTTATAGATGTTCGTTCCTTTACCGATTCCAAGAGGCGTTGGGTGGTTAGGATATTATTATCGACATATGCTCGAAAATCAGCTCCCCAACTGGTTCGAACCCCTGGCAAAGCAGCAAGATGAAAGATGGTGTCTACACCATCTAAAATAAGATTAAAATCAGTAGTAAGAAGATCTTGTTCGAGAAAATGAAATCTAGGTTGCTGTATGAGCCAACGAAGATTTCGTTTTTTTACTTCTCGATCGTAATTAGTGGTAAAGCAGTCTATTCCTATTACTTGCAGGCCGTCTTGCAAAAGTCGTTCGGTTAAAGTAGATCCAATAAAACCAGCACATCCGGTAACTAGTATTTTTGACATGGGGCTCCTCTACTTTTCTTAATTTTTCTTTTCCCAAACAGATAAAATATCATTTGCGACCCGTTCAAATCCATAATTTCGGATAGCTAATTTTTTTCCTGTGACGCCCATGTGTCTCCTCATTGTATCGCTCGATAAAATGGTGGAGATGGCACGCGTAAATTCCTCAGGATTTTCTGGGTTTTGTACAATTAATCCATTTTCTCTGCTCTGAATCACTTCTGGATTTCCACCTCGGGCAGTTGTGACAATGGGCAATCCAGCAGCCATTGCTTCATAGTGCACCCTTGCTAAAGGTTCTTGCCAGAGGGAAGTACAAACAAAAACGTCTCCAGCCCAAAACCATTTGTGGACTTGTTTAGGATCGACAAATCCTGTTGTAATAACAGGAACTGGACAACGTTTTGCCAGTGCGTGAACATAAGCAACGTAATCACTTACACCTTCATCGCTATACCATTTGCTTCCGACTAATACAAGTGCAATGTCAGAGTGTTTTTTCTTCAAGGATTTCATGGCGAGTACTAGTCTATCTACTCCTTTTTTAGCAGTCAATCTACCTACAAACAAAATTACTTTTTTGCCTTGCAGTTTATGCTGACGACGAAGTGCGTCACGTTCTTTTTTTCGTTCGGCTTCAGAGCTAGGGATATAGCGTTTGATATCTACTCCCGAATATATCGTTTTCAATTTTGGTTGTGCTTGAGGGTATAGTTTTGCTATTGTTTGACCTACGTAGTTACTGACGGTCACAATCTTCTCCAGTGAATCAATTGCTGCTACAGCGGTTGGAGGATCAATTTTTTCTAATAAGAACATATCATTGTGCATACTCAAGATAAGTCTAGCGTTAGGCGCTACGGAACGAATGGGTGGGATAAACTTTGGTCGATTGAATACGTGAATTAAATCATATTTGCTCGCGTTATTTTTTAGATAGGCTACAATATGTTGGATATAGATATCAGGAAGTTTTCCTGGAACTCTGACATAATCAACTCCAGCCAATGTTTGTTTATTTGGCAGGATAGGGTCATCTACACTTAAAATCGTTAGTTTATGTCGCTTGCTCAGCAATGGAGATACACCATCGATATAGGTCTGAATCGCTCCTCCTCGAACAGGGGGAACTGGTAATTTTTCTGTACAGATCATTAGGATATTCATTTATTACACACTCCTTTTCCTAGATAAGGAATTAACAAATTTCTTCCTTCTTCCAGCGAAGTTTTTAGGAGTGCTTCTTCTTCGTTTTTTTAATTTTTTTTCAGCTAAATATTTTTTTCTCAAGGGAGTACCATAAACCGGTTTTTTAGGAGAACGAATTGGAGTATATTTTCTTTTGCCTTTTCTAAGTGGTAATTTTCTTGGGTTTTTTGTAAGTTTTCTTTTCTTGTACTTTTGTGGAAGCGTTTTCTTGGGCCTTTTTGGGAGTGTCTTTTTGGGTCTTTTTGGTATCGATTTTCTGTATTTCTTCCATTTCCTTTGAGGCTGCTTTTTCACATCTTTGACTTTTTCCGGTATAGTTTGCTTCGATTTTTCTAAATCTTTCTCGATATTTTCTTTCCAATTTTCTTCTCTAAATGGTTGTTGTTTGAGTTTTTCCCATAGCTTATCTGACATGCCATAGTTTTTCCTCGCATATTTTTCTGGGTACTTTTTCTTGAATGCTTCCTCCCAGTTTTTTGGAATGAACTTCCCGCCTACTTTCCAATCCTTGCTAAGTTGCTGTAAAGCAGTCCACTTTGTGGCATCTTGGCTCTCGATATTGCTCAATAGAGTCAATAATTCTTCATTCATTGCAGTATCAGGGTTAAAAATAATTTCTTTCACATGTTTATAAAACTCATTTGGCAGCATCATGTCAGTGTGAAAAACTTCAAATAACTGGGGACTGATAGGATTTGCTTGATTATAGGCTTGAATCATGCCATTCATCCAATTGACATCCCATGCACCTTTATCCTCCATGGAACTGGTGACTAACTTTCGTAAATCTCGAATAGGCAAATCAAAAGAAACACCATCCAAATCGATAATCCATACACCTTTTGGTCCAATTTGGCCGTTGGAGAAACCATAATCTTGATGGGCGAGTCCCCAATATTGCTCCCCTTTCGCGATAAGATCGTAATAAGAAGTATTATTTAATTTTTCCAAGGCTTTAATGGCTTGTTGCTGATATTTATCCACCATTTTAAGTAAGGTTTTACTTGCAAGTGTCTCCGGATAAGCCCGAGCTAATTCACGAAACCAACCAATTTTGGTGATTACTTTTTCATATTGCTTTGGGTAGTTATGCAATCTGCTTGAAAATTTTGCGCCAAATGGAGGGTAGTATCCTTTGGAATGGTGGTGAAATTCTCCTAGTCCGTAACATAGCTTCGCAAAGCCCTCGATTGATGTTTGATCTGCTGGTGTGAGGTCGATCCAATCGGTAACGATCCATAGTTTTCCACCAGCTTCAACGCAGTTGTCTCCGGATTTGCTTCGAATTAGTTTGGGAACCCGTGCTCCTTGGTTTACGACGTATTCTTGTGCTCCAACACTAAATAGACTTCTTTCTGGAGTGCGATGTAGAACTTTTAAACTTCGTGCGCCTTTATCGGTATCGATTCGCCAAATGGCACCGCCTTTATCTGGTTTGGAGGTAATCATCAGCATATTTTTGACTTTCATATCGTAGTATTTGGTTACTTTTTTTGCTAGTTCGGTAAGTTCAGCTGGTACATCCTCTAAATCTTGTTCCGCAGTGCCCCAAGGCTGAATGATATACTCGCTCATTCATAGCCCTCCCACTTAAATCTTCATTTCTCACAAAATATGTTTACAGATTCTAATGGGAAGGGCACCTATCTGTTTCTATGAAAAATAGGTATTTCGATTAAGAATAAAATAAAATAATGGATCATTCGATAGACACCAAACATATATTAGGAATCACTAAAGAAAATAGCAAGATGGAGAGGCGATGTCATGAACGTTGCAGTGATTGGCATGGGCTATGTTGGTGCTACCATGAGCGTTGCTTTAGGTCTAGAAGGACATCATGTTTTAGGGATAGAAATAGATGCAAAAAAGATCAGGTCTTTCCAATCAGGAAATCTTCCTATCTATGAAGAAGGCATGGAAGAAAACTTACGTATTTTACTAGAAAGGAAACAAATTATATTTTCCAATCAAATATCAGATATTGATCAATGTGATGTGGTGATGGTCGCAGTTGGTACTCCTTCAGCAGACGATGGTAAGGCTGATTTAACCTATGTAAAAACAGTGGCCAGTCAAATCGGAGAACAGATGAAAAAACCCCAGATGATTGTCATCAAGAGTACAGTGCCTGTCGGCACAGGGGAAATGGTCCGACTAATTATTGAGGAAAATCAACATAAAAGGGGAGTAGTGATTCCGTTTGAAGTTATTTCCAACCCTGAATTTTTACGTGAGGGGAGAGCTCTTCAAGATGCTCTAAACCCAGAAAGGGTCATAATAGGATGTGAAACAACAGCAGCAATGAAAGTGATGACAGAGCTTTATCAGTCTGCCCAAGATAAACTTTATTTTACATCTGTTAAAAATAGTGAAATGATTAAATACGCATCAAATGCTTTTCTAGCAACTAAAATTTCCTTCGTCAATGAGTTAGCCCGTTTAACAGAAAAATTAGGAGCAGATATAAAAGAAGTAACAAAAGGAATGGGAATGGATAGTCGAATAGGGGCGCAGTTTTTGCACGCTGGTATCGGGTACGGGGGTTCTTGTTTCCCAAAGGATACAGAAGCACTATTGGCCATGAGTCGAGAAACAGGAGTTAACCTTACTTTGTTACAAGCTGTAAAAGATATTAATAACAGTCAAGTTATGTGGTTTTTAAATAAAGTGGAAACGGTGTTGGGAAAATTAGAAGGGAAAAAAATCGCTGTATTAGGCCTTACCTTTAAACCAAATACAGATGATATTCGTGAAGCACCATCGATCCGAATACTACAGTATTTGTTGCAAAATAATGCAGAATTATCAGCCTTTGATCCCAAAGGAATGAGAGCTATGCAAAGAATATTTCCACAAGTATCCTATTGCAAGGATCCGTTTGAAGCAATTGCACAAACTGATGCAGTAATCGTGGCGACAGAGTGGCCTGAAATTGTGAAGTTAGACTGGGAAAAGGCCGCACATATAGTAACGAAACCGCTCCTGTTCGATGGCAGGAATGCCTTATCACCAAAGGATATGATTCATTGGGAGTATTATGGTGTCGGAGTTTCTTTATCATGAAAGGTGTAATCTTATGTGCTGGCAAAGGAACTCGAATGCAGCCCTTTTCGTTGACTACTCCTAAAACGATGTTACCTGTAGTGAACCGTCCGCTAGTAGCATATTGCTTAGAAAAATTTTATCAAGCAGGCATTGAAGAGATTGCTGTGGTTGTACATCCAGAACAACATATGCTTATTGGATATTTGAATAATTTACCTAAAAAACCGGTTATTTGTTATCAGAAAGAACAACTTGGAATTGCACATGCTCTTAAGTTGGTGGAGTCATTTGTTGGAACTGATTCTTTTATCCTTTTATTGGGAGATAACTTGATAAAAGAACCCATAGAGACATTAATCCATGCCTTTGAAGGAAATCATGGTTCGATTCTTCTATCTGAAGTGGAAAATCCTAGCGATTATGGAGTTGCTGAGATTGTAGCTGATCGAGCTGTCAATATAGTAGAAAAGCCGGTTGATCCGAAAAGTAATCTTGCAGTAATTGGGATGTATCATTTTTCTTCGGTTATTTTTAAAGCGATTCGCTCGATTGATCCATCTCCTCGTGGTGAATATGAGATTACTGATGCGATTCAATGGCTAATTCATCAAGGTTATGCCATTTCATACTCTATTACAAAAGAAAACTATACAGATGTTGGAACGATTGATCGCTGGTTGGCAGCTAATAAATGGATGTTGTTCGATACGATGTCTAAAAATATACGTATAGGCAAAAATACAAAGCTAGAAAACTGTATTCTTAAAGGTCCTATTGTGATAGGAGATAACTGTATATTATCCAATGCGACAATCGGGCCATATGTAACAATTGGAGATAATGCAACAATAGAAAACTGTAGTATTTCTCAAAGTATCTGTCTTGATCATGCAGTTATTCAAGATTTAGCGAGACCTGTTATGGACAGTGTAATTGGACAGCATACCAGATTATTGGGAGATCACCCCGAACAAGAGCAAGCAGTTCGTTTAGTTTTGGGCGATCATTCTAGAATGTCAATCGTGGAATAAAATACCCATCTATGATTAAAGATGGGTATTTTTTACGGAAAAGCGGAAATACTGACGCCAAACAAGTAGGAGGGAATATAGTGGAACAACAAAAACCGGACTCATCACTGTATGCAGAAGGTGCTAGTAAAGAACGGGATGAGCAATTAGCAAAGAAGGGTGTGCCTTTAGGTGAAGCAGTAGAGGCAAATAAAGAGAAAAAGATACAAGGAAAGAACTTTCCAGCTACATAGTAGTTGAATTTTTAGCAGTGAGTCACCGGCGATAGAAGATCTTCTTCTATCGCTTCAAATATTTTTTGGGATAAAATCCCTTTTTGGTAGGAAGTTGAAGGGCTTAATGCGAATTGATTAAGGAGTCATGTATGGAGGTTTGTGGTATGAGTCCTTTTACTTGGTCCCCGAGGGAAAAGAAATTAGCAATAGCGCTTGTTGCTATCTTAGTATTTGCGATTGGTGCTCTACTTTGGAAGCAAGATGATATTTCGTTGCAAGAAACATCATTGCCTATGTACCAACAACAGCAGCCTAAAAATAAAATGGTTGAACCGAAGAAACAAACGCCAATAGCTACCATTGATGTGAAAGGTGCTGTGAAAAAGCCAGGTATTTATAAACTGAATATGCCAGTGAGGCTTTATCAAGTTATAGATGCGGCGGGTGGTACATCGGATGTTGCTGATGTAAATCGCATTAACTTGGCGAAAATTATTGCAGATGGATCTATGATTTACATCCCAAAGAAAGGGGAACAAATTCCGACAGAGGCTTCTCCCATTCAGAACAAAGAAGAGAATAAAATTAACTTGAATACAGCTACACTAGCAGAATTAGAGGAATTGGAAGGTTTAGGACCGACAAAAGCAGAGGCAATTATTCAATATCGAGGAGAACATGGGGGATTTCGATCAGTTGATGAGTTGCTGCAAGTATCTGGAATCGGAGAACGAACACTGGAACGAATCAAGGAAAAAATATTTGTAAGCTAAACAGAAGTTGGGGAGTCGGGAAACTCCCTTTTTTATTTTTAGGAGTGTTTAGTTTCTTAATTCTTCATAAATTTCTATCAAGTTTCCTTGTGGATCTCTAAAATGGGCAGTTTTTAACCCCCAATTTTCTCTAATCGTAGGTTCTGTAACAAATACGACTCCTTTTGCTTGTAAATCTCGGTAGGTTTTCTCTACCTTCTCTACTTCGAAAATAAGAGCAAATGCATCCGGGCTTCGATTATCAAGAGGAAAATCATCAGCACCTACCGTTTCCGCCATAAGTTCACGTTTGAATAAGGCCACTTTTGAAACACCAGTGTCAAATTCAGCATAAGCATCCTTTTCATCTCCCCACAATACTTTAAATCCTAACGTGTCTCGATAAAAGAAAAAACATTCATGGAATTTGGTTACACATAAACGAATATTATGTAATTTCATGGAATGACTACCATCCTTTCAATGAAAAAGGGATTAATTTTGAAAAAGATCCTGATAAATAAATTTTTCTTTCTTATGTAAAAAACACCTTCTGATCCCTGAAGGTGTTTTAGCTATTATAATTTTAACTTAAGACAATACTTTTTTCACCAATTCGATAGCTTGATCCAATTCTTCTTTGGTGATGGTTAATGGTGGAGCAAAGCGGATTGTGTTGTCATGGGTTTCTTTACAGAGAAGGCCTTCATCCATCAATTGTTCACAGTAAGGACGAGCTTTTTCATGTAATTCCATGCCAACGAATAATCCTTTTCCACGAACTTCTTTGATAATTGGATTGTTTATTTTTCTTAGTTCTTCGATAAAATATTCTCCAAGTTCACGAGAACGTCTTGGTAATTCATCTTCTTCTAACACATCCAAAGCAGCAATGGAAACGGCGCAAGCAAGCGGATTTCCACCAAAGGTAGATCCATGTGAACCAGGTTCAAAGACACCTAAAATTTCTCGGTCTGCGGCAACTGCTGAAATAGGCATTACTCCGCCGCCTAGTGCTTTGCCCATAATGTACATATCAGGTTTTACATCTTCCCAATCACAGGCAAATAATTGACCAGTCCGGCCGAATCCAGTCTGGATTTCATCAGCGACAAATAGAACATTGTTTTTCTTACAGATATCATAAGCAGCTTGTAAGAATCCTTCTGGAGGAATAATGATTCCAGCTTCTCCTTGAATCGGTTCTAAAATAAATGCAGCAGTGTTTGGAGTAATCGCATTTTGCAGTGCTTCCACATCTCCATAAGCAATCACTTTAAAACCTGGTGTAAGTGGTCCAAAACCGCGTTGATAATCAGGGTTTGATGACATGGAGACCGTAGTGACTGTTCTGCCATGGAAGTTATCTTCGCAGACGATGATCTCTGCTTGATCTGCTGCTACCTTTTTCACATCATATGCCCATCGTCGAACGGTTTTAATTGCTGTTTCTACCGCTTCCGCACCTGTATTCATCGGTAGTACCATTTCTTTACCAGTGATTTGAGCTACTCTTTCATAGAAAGGACCGAGTTGTTCGCTATGAAAGGCACGCGAAGTAAGTGTGATTTTATCCGCTTGTTCCTTCAGAGCTTGAATCAATCGCGGATGGCGGTGTCCATGATTGAGTGCTGAGTAGGCACTAAGCATATCCATATAGCGATTTCCGTCCGCATCGGTTACCCAGACTCCTTCCCCTTCTACTAGGACAATGGGTAGGGGATGATAGTTTTTTGCACCATATTTATCTGTTAAATCGATGATTGTTGCATTATTTGACATAATTATTCCTCCTGAAAAATATTTAGCAATTCTATTTTAACGGAAACGTTTTCAAAAATGCAAAGAATTGTTTAGTTACTCATTAACGTGCATATATCGTTTTCTTTTTATGTATCAATATTGATTTGATTGAAATATTAAATTGCATTGTTGAATGAACATGCATGTAGATGGGGACTATGTTATGCAAAATATCCACCCTTTTGTGGATACTCTTTATATTTTTGATAGTGTTTCATGATTTTGGAGAAAACATAATTTGCCTTAGATTGACTTTGTTTTTGATTGAGGAGTTTTACTATTTCACTGAGGGGAGTATCTTCTAAGACTTTTTTCTGGAAGAGAGATTTATGTATATCCACTTCGAAAAGTCCATCTAGTTTCTCTGAACAGTTACCAAAGCGATATACCGCAACAGTATCCACAACTTTTACTAATTCAAAATGCAAACAGATAGCCATTATTTGACACCTCTACCTCATCATAACTTTGTTTTATCCTTCTGCTGCACTGTCTATTTTCATAGGATTTAAAAGAATAGCTGAATCTTTCTGAGAATGAGAAGAAGAATTTCTTTTTAAGAGAATCATATTCTAAGACAGGCATTTAGTGTATCATATTTCTGGAATCTATATCTGACGGAAGGACAGGGTTATATATGACAATTAAATCCGATAGGTGGATACGCAAAATGGCAATCGAACAAAAAATGATCGAACCATTTGTAGAGCGGAATGTGGGGAAAGGAGAATTTGTTAGTTTTGGTTTATCGAGTTATGGCTATGATTTACGTGTTTCAGACGAATACAAAATTTTTCATAATGCCTTAAATCCAATAATTGATCCAAAAGAAATCGATGAGAAATCTTTTATCGATTATAAAGGTGAAGTGTGTATCATTCCACCAAATTCCTTTGCCTTGGCGAGATCCGTAGAATATTTTCGTATACCTGAAAACGTACTAGCAGTTTGTGTTGGTAAGTCGACTTATGCAAGGTGTGGAATTATAACCAATGTTACGCCGTTTGAGCCGGGTTGGGAGGGACATGTGACATTGGAAATATCTAATACTACGCCATTGCCAGCGAAAATTTATTCACAGGAAGGTTTATGCCAGGTTCTTTTCCTAGAGAGCGATGAGACATGTGAGGTTTCTTACAAAGACAAAGCTGGGAAGTATCAACATCAACATGGGATTACTTTGCCCAAAGTATAAGTGATTTTTGCATAAGTCAACTGAACACTATGAATAAAGTGGCTTGATGTGTGTGTTTGTAGCAATTGTTGCCTCAAAACACAAAGACGCTTCACCTGCTCAAAGTGAGACTAGGAGCATAGCGAAGTGGCGAGACTTGTGGCCAAGGCTTAGGTGCACATCTGCGCTTTTACGTTGAATAAGTGCGGCCGGATTCTTATAGAATTCGGCCGCAGCAACTGGTTGGAGGCAGACTCACACGTTGTACTTCTGCAACACAAGCGGGGCGATCTGGCGTATCAACTTCAAGGTTGACGGGGCTGGTGATTCTAGATCTGCTTATTGGAATGTTGGATCACTTGCAAAATTAGTTGCTGGAACTGGAGTTACATTAGCAGGAGGTGACAAGGGATCATTGGTTGTTAATACCCCGCCACAATAGACGGTGAGTGGAGTAAGTGAATTAATCGAAGCAGCACCGTTTCCTGCCACAAGGATAGTATTATCAGCGCGAAGCCCAAAGTTTATATTGGTCTGATTATCAATTACATTTGTGCTAGTTGATACATATCGACCGGAAATGTTCATAAAATTAGGACTGGCTCCCGCATCAATGAGGATACAGTTAGCAGTTGCATTTAGGTAGTTACAGTAATGGGAGAATGATCCAGTGAACGTACCATCCAGCTCTATTGCTACTACAGAACCAGTTGCGTCTCCGCGATTATAATTTGCTTTTATGGTGCTGTTCCCACTTAAGAAGAACAATCGGCCTGTGTTGTTCACCATATTTCCACTATTGACCAAGATGGATGAATTACCCGAAATAAAAAACACATCCCCATCTCCAGTATTGGTTAGGTCGGTTATGCTAACAGTTAGTGAAGAATCAGCAATGTTGAAAATAGAATTGGGGAAAGAAGTAGAATAATTTAAAGTTTGATAGTCAACAGTCCCGGTTGCTCCATTAGACAACACTACAAGACCCCCACCAGATGATCCATTGATGCTTTGTCCAGACAAAATTAACCTTGCATTATCGACGACAAATTGATTTTGTACACCAGGGGGACTAAATAGTTGTGTGAGAAAGTCAAATACTAGGACACTGCTATTTGAAACATTTGCTACGAATGCTTGACCGTAGTATTGGAAATCCCCACCTGAGAGAGAAAGGCGTCCGCTTGTAACGGAGATTAACGGATTATTATTCGCAGGTGTTGAGTTCGAAATAAATCGTGAAATGTTTAGCACACAGGGATTAGCAGTGTTTGACGTATTAAGATTAATCATTTGAACACTATTTGCACCTGCATCTCCATTATTCCAGAGCTCTACATCTGCTTCAATTAACGAATCACCTATCAGCGCCAGCTGAGTAGCGTTATTGATCCCACCATTGTTTTCCCATCTTTTAGTTGAAAGTAAAACTTCTGTACCTGACACAGACCCATCCACTAAAACAGACCTCGTGGTACTCATGGTAAGATTATATCTGCCGCCTGCCAAGATAAGTGTGGGTACTATGGAAGGGCCATTCTGGAATGTTTCATCAATCTGAAGGTTGATGTTCCCAAAAGGAAGTTGGAATGAGCAAACTGCATTACTATTTGAATTAATGCGGTGAATAAAACCATTCAGTTCACAATTTACAACAGATAAACTAATGCCAGGACCTGAGTTGTTAAAGTTATCAATTGCTAAAGAACATTGTGTAAGATTAACTGATGTTAAGGACATGGCAGGAATCGATGCATCATTGGTTGAGAAATTAAAAGATCCTTCAATAAAATGATTTCCCCTGTTACTATTTTTTTCATAACAAGGAGAAGCTGTATTTGTAGCATCGCTATTAACGACTTTATACCTAACTCCGGCTTCATTGGAAAGATCTCGTAGTACTGGAGCCCCGCCACCAGCTTGGACCTCAAATCCTTCTATCTTCACGGTAGCAGCAGTATCTTCAAGTAAAAATATAGGATTTGTAGGTGAGGCTGAAATGAGAGCAATAAAGTTAATGAAAAGTTGACCATGGATTTCAAAAAAACCAGATGTTGAAGTAAAACCTAAGATGGCTTTAATATCCATCACAAGAGTAACAGATTGATCATTAATTAGGAACAATGGGGTAGCAAGAATAGAATTCGTCACAATTTCATTTCCGTTAAAAATTGCGATAGCATTATTACTCCCTTGCCAAATATTCCCTGTATTTGACATAGAGTCAAATGTTAAGCGAAAGAAACTCTGATCATCTGTTCCAGGCTGAACAAAGATCGTTCCTGTTCCCGTTTGCGTTATATCTCCGATGTTCAAATCAAAACTCGAGACAACTATATTAAATCCAATTCCACCATTTATAATAAAATTCGTGATAGCAAAGTTGTGCTTTGAGCCACTTAGATTAAAAGAATTAGCCGTGGGGCTGGTATTTTGGAATAAATCCTTAATAAACATCGTTGTTTCGTCTGTGATAGTTGCAACAGTCTCATCACTACTTGTAGTTAGACGTATTAATTCAATGTAATTTTTACCACTGATATTAAACGCAGAGCCAGAGTTAATGACAATCGTTCCATCGCCATAGATGTTGAAGTTGGATCCAATGAAGAGTGAAGTATCTGCCGTATTGTTTGTTACGGTTGCTGATTGCAAATATAAATTTCTTTCGGTTAAGTCTAAATTGAATCCAGTATGATTCCCTGTTCTGACATAAATATTATCTCCTGGTAGGGACTCTGTAAGTGCGTCGGCAATTGTGAGGTAAGGCCTTCCAGGATTATTTCGTTGAGCTGTTCCTAATGGGAGCCCATAGACGGAGTCAACAAACAAGTTGTTCTCCCACAGCCAATTTGGCCCCGTGTCTCCAGTAGCACCGGTAGCTCCAGTGAAACCAGTAGCTCCAGTAGCACCGGTAGCTCCAGTGAAACCGGTGGCTCCAGCGAAACCAGTAGCTCCAGTATCTCCGATGGCACCAGTGGCACCAGTAGCTCCAGTAATTCCCGGCGGACAATTGGAACAATCTCCAGTTGGCCCTGTAGCACCAGTAGGCCCTGTAGCACCAGTAGGCCCTCGTGGGCATACACATTGATTACCAGGAAAAATTGCTGGACATCCCTGAGGGAAAATAACTCCGTTACATTGTCTACACTTATTCCTCATATGCCAGTCCCCTCTTATAGAAAAATGACTAGTATAACTTATGATTTTCTGATACAAAGCGGGAAGGCACTCAGGGCACTCAAATAGATTTTTTCTAACATGCCAGTAAATAATATTACTGGCATTCATTTTACTGATTTACTGCCATTAGGGTAGAACCAGAATCTACCCAAACAGAATTCATTTGGAAATATCTATTACTATGATCTTTCCGTTTTTCCATGTTCTTAGAAGATAAGGAAGCAAAAAACGATATCGTCCGGTATAAGAATCTTGAATATGTGGTATCATTGAATCTCACCTCTATGACTACTAATGAAGAACTAGTAAGCATATTTCATTCATTGATGGGTGGACAAGAGATGGTTAGTTCCATAGGAATATATGTTTGACTAAATTTGGAAAATATGATAAATTCGCTCTAGTTGAAGAGTAGGGGAGCGAACAGATTGTATCGACCATTTGTGAGCTTAACTTGTGGTTGGGTTGTTGGAGTGTGGCTAGCCAATCAAATTCATATGGATATATATTGGATTATCGCGATGATTATCGCTTTAAGTGGGTGTCTCTTTTATGGTAAATACATGAAAGGGGGACCCATTATTTTATGTTTAATAGGTATATCTTTTGGTGCTGCCTATTTTCATTTTTACAACGAAGGAAATGTTTCCGTATTTTCAAAACCTTTAAGTACTTATGGAATTGGGGAGATCGCTTCTTTGCCAATTATTGATGGGGATAGCATTCGATTTGACGTTCAGATCAAATATCTTCGAGATGGAGAAAAACTTAAACAGGTAACGGGAGAACTTATTCGAGTAAATACGAAAGTGGACAGTCCGAGACAACTCTCACTCACCAAAAGTTGGAATACAAGTTGCAGCATTCAGCTTCCCCTCCAGTTAGAAAGGCCATCACCAGCCCGAAATCCCGGAGGATTTGATTATGCGGGATATTTGCATCACTACGGTATTCATTGGCAGACATATGTACCGTCTGTCGCGCAGATTCAAGTTATTACTTGTTCCAATACGACGGACTCACAAATTGAAAAATTACGCCAATTCCTCCATGATCAAATAGCTGAGCTATATCCGGCAAAGTATGCTGGACTTTTGCAAGCTATGCTTATCGGTGAACAACATACACTCGATTCTTCTACACAAGAGATATTTTCCACACTTGGTCTGGTACATGTTTTATCCATTTCTGGACTTCATGTTTCCATATTGGTAGCCAGTTTGTTCTTTTGCTTGATTCTCTGCGGGATAACGAGAGAAAAAACTGCACTTTTGATCTTTGTTTTTCTTCCGTTTTATGCGATGTTGACGGGAGGGAGTGCACCTGTTGTTCGATCAGTAATCATGGCAATGATGATGCTACTTGCAGTTATCTTACGGAGAACAGCGGATGCTGTTTCTTTTTTGGCACTAGCTCTCTTGGTTCAACTTATCTGGAATCCATATCAGCTTTGGGAGCCGGGATTTCAGCTTAGTTTTCTTGTTACGCTCGGATTAGTGGTCTATGTAGAACCTCTTTCTCATCATATTCCAGTTCCTTGGCATCGATTTCGTCAAGCTTTATCTGTGATGCTTGTATCTCAAATCGTTTCTTTCCCAGTTGTGGCAGCATATTTTTATCAGTATTCTTGGCTTTCTGCTCCTGTCAATTTGATATTCGTACCAGTATACAGTGTCATTGTTTTACCACTATCAAGTCTATCTGTCTTGATGAATCTTATTTCTAACGGTTGGGGAGCAATATTAGCTAGTATAACTTCTTGGGTATTAGATGTAATGGATCATGTATTACGATGGATTTCTGGATTTCCGTACATGACATACTCACTTTCTCCTCCAACACTATGGTGGATTCTCTGTTACTTTTTTATCTTTTGGTTTCTTTACGTCACCATAGTAACGGATAGATTATTTGTTCAACGTCTCCGGTATGTCATGATCTCTGCACTTGTGGTGTTAGCAGGAATCCTTCTTCTTCCTGGAAATCATTCAACCACCCGAATCACGATGATAGATGTGGGTCAAGGAGATGCTACACTGATCGAAACTGCTGGCGGAAAAGTTATCTTGATAGATGGTGGAGGAATCCTTCCACGTAGACAGCAGACATGGCAGAAACAAACCAATACTTTTGAGGTCGGTAGAGATGTGGTGGTGCCATATTTGCGATATCGTGGAATTAACAATATCGATACGATTGTGATGACTCATGGAGATGGGGACCATATCCGAGGATTGGAGGCTGTAGTTCGGCGCTTTTCAATTGGACAGGTACTTCATAGTGCAGCTGTGCCGGCTGATTCTTTTGAAACAAAACTATTGACGCTGATGAGACAGAAACAGATTCCAATAAAATTGGTTGTTTCAGGTAACAGTTGGCAAATCGAACAAGGGATACAAGCAAAGATTTTGCATCCTTCATCGGTTGTTTCACCAGCAAATATCAACAATGGATCGATCGTTATGTTACTATCAATATATAAGACAAATATACTTTTCACAGGGGATATGGAAGAACCGGCAGAAAAAGAGGTTCTTGCAAAATTTAGGTTGCCGAGAGTTCATATATTAAAAGTAGCTCATCATGGAAGTAAAACATCGACAAAATACGCATGGATCTCAAAAATAGATCCAGATCAAGCGCTCATATCAGTCGGCTTACATAATCGTTATGGCCATCCGAAGCCAGAAGTACTTGCACGCTTGCATCAGTTTGGTGCACAGATATGGCGAACGGATTATCAAGGTGCTATTTTGGTTCATATAGATCCTAAAGGATATCGGATAGAAAGCATGAAGAAAGGTGATCATTTCGATGGTAGATAAACTCCCTCCTGTTTCTTTGTATTATGGGTTAGAATCATTTTTAATGGAAGAAGAATGCAACCAGCTCCGCGATCAAGTTCCAGAAGAAGAAAGAGATTGGAATTTACTTGTAATGGACTTGGAAGAAACTCCTTTGGAACAAGTGATACAAGAAGCAGAAACTCCCTCTTTTTTTGGAGGGAAACGGCTCATTATAGCAAAAAACGCAACGTTTTTTACAACTGCTAAACCAAAAAGAGAACAAAATCACAATTTAGATGCGTGGCTTTATTATTTAAGTAGACCAAGTGAAAGCAGTGCCATTGTCTTTACAGTAGTGAACGATAAATTAGACAAACGCAAAAAAGTAGTCAAACAGATGGAGAAGGTAGCATCTGTTACAAAATTTGATGCATTAAAAGGACAAGCACTGCTCAAATGGGTAATGGATCGATTTCGAGCTCTGCAAGTAAAGATCAAGCGTGAGGTATGTATTTCTTTTATACAGGTAGTCGGTAACGATTTACGACTCATCAATCAAGAATGTGAGAAGCTAAGTCTCTTTGTGGGACACAAAGGTATCATCACACAGGAAATCGTGGATGAATTGATCCCGCGAACGCTTGAAAATAATGTTTTTCAGTTGACGGAGAAACTAGCAGAGAAGAAAATCACTGAAGTTTGGCAAATATGGGAGGATCTGCTCACACAAAAAGAGGAGCCGATTCGAATCTTGGCATTGATGACAAGGCAATTTCGCTTGTTATATCAGGCGAAAGTGTTGACGGCTAGAGGAATGGGTGCAAGTGAAATCGCGAAAATGCTAGGAGTTCATCCGTATCCGGTAAAATTAGCAATTTCCCATTCTGCATCCTTTACTCTAGAACAATTGAAGAAATATTTGTCGTTAACCATTGCAGCTGATCAAGATATCAAATCTGGTAAAATAGAGAAAGTGCTAGCAGTAGAACAAATCTTTTTAGCCATACATGGAATTACGGCTTAAAGAAAGGTGTCAATTATGGAACAAACAAAGTGGAAAGAGCTTCGAAAAAAACAATTAATTTATACCAATCTGATCTTTTTTCTCTATGCCATCATTGCATATAGTGTCATCTTTACAGGTGCTACTGGATTAATAGTCTATCTTGTTTTAGCTGGCATATTTCTCATCTCTCCTATCGGTTTCTTTCTATTTCGAACACCTGGTCCTCTTCTATTATTATTTCCAGGTATGAAAGAGTTGCTAATATATGAAAAAGAAAAATTAAAAGATGCATGGTTTTCGTATTATTTCACGAATGCTATCTTGCAAGTAGCTGCTACGATTTTTTTTATTGTTCAAGCTTTTATTCGTAATCCCAAACTTGCTTTTATCGAGGGAATTCCTCCTTGGATTATCTTTGCAATTTCGGTTATTTTGCTATGGATCGGAAATGGTAATCAATTGTTTCATGCAAAAAGAATGGATGCGAAGACCTATGAACAGTTAAAAAGTTATGCTGATGACCGCCGTACCTTTGCTATGGTATTTGCTATTGTTGCCCTCGTCATGACAGGGATCGCTATCTTGGCCGTTTCTATCATGTCGCGGAAATTTATTTAAGTCTAATGCTGATATCTATAACGATATCAGCATTTTTTGATAGAATGGAAGTTGGCACAAAACAATTGTGCTAACGGAACCCATGGAGGGGAAATGAGTTTTCTCCCGCGACGTCGTCGTAAGCCCGTAAGGGTGAAGAAGATGAACCACAACCGCAGAGGTTTCTGGAAGTTCATCGGAGATGTGATCGGGGACTACTTGTTCTGGCTTTCCATTCCGAGTTTTTGTCAAGTTGTTCGACGAACTCTAATCCGTCTCAAAGTCTGGGTTCATCGGGAGTTTGGTTATGTATATGACCAAACTCCGCCCAATAAATGTATGTATTGTTGTTTAAAAATGAAATAGAAAAACCAACACAAGAATTTGCGTTTTACAGCAGGATCAGAAGAATAAAAAACGATTGCATTTGATAAGCCCGCAATCGTTTTTTTGATATTTGATAATCAAGAACCGTTGATCAACGACATTGCTAATTCTGGTGTGAACTGTCCAGCTTGTGTACCTTGTCCAATTCCACAATCGCCATCGGATTCTCCTGGGCGTTTAATCCATAAATAAGCGTCTGTCAAGGAGCTGGATTGGATAGATGGTTCATTTCCTAATTTTCTTCCAGAAGGATTACACCATTGTCCATTTGATCCATTGCCATTTCGACTCGTATCTATAACCAAATGGGAAGTGATATTATATTTGTTTTTCAGTATTTCTGTTAATTTTGTACCATATTGTTCGACATCAGTAGTTTTATTGTAGTTGGAAACGTTTAGCGATACTCCCCTTGTATTTACGACTCCCGCTTCTTTTAACCATTCTGCCATATCTTCAGGAGATTTCCATTTTCCATCTCCACCATCGATATAGGTCCAAGCAGCAGGTGCATTTTGTTTTAAGATTTCTGTTGCCTCTTTTAGCAAGGCAAATCGAGTTTGCCGGTCTGCATCAGATAAACAGTCTAGATGAATCAAAGCATCTGGTTCTAAAATGACAACCGCAGAGCGATCGCCTATGCCTTTTGCGATTTTTCGGATCCATTCTTTGTATTCTTTTGCGGAGTTTGCTCCACCGGCTGAATATCCGCCACAGTCACGCAACGGAATATTGTATGCGACAATGATCGGAAGTTTCTTTTCCTTTGCTGCTTCGCTTACATAGTTGTCCACTTCATCTGTATTCCACCCGCCAAACCATCTTGCAGTGGGAATACTAGCGATTTTTTCCTTAATTATTTTAGCACGTTCATCGTTTGGGTTGTCTTTTACCCATTTGACAGCTTGTGAGTCTTTCTCGGTATAAAGACCAGTTGTTTTAAGAAATGGGTTATTGGCATCGTCCATGATTGCTTCTGGATCATCAGTTGTCGTTTCTGGGGAAGGTTGTATGTGAGACTCCTCCTTTGAAATCTCCTGTTTGTTGGCTGGTGTATTGTTTGGAGAGTTTTGTTGATGTTGTTGGTAGTACTGGGATAATTCAGATATAAGGGATTCCAAGGAAGTGTTCCAATAAAAATTGGTGAGGAAAAGCAAGCAAATGAATGTCTTAATCAAGCATGTAACCCCCTCGTGTTAAATAGTAATTTGTTTGTTCCTAATAGTAGAATAATTCGGTAGAGTAATCAAATGGAATTTAGATGAATAATGCTTTCTAGAAAGAGAGGGGTTTAAGGAAATACGAAATTCCTTCCCAGAAAAATTTTATGCCAAATCCTATTAAAACAAGGCCAGTTATAAAGGTTATCACACGGACTCCTTTTTCGTGTAAATATCTACGGCTTACATGAACAGTTGTGGCGACATTGATATTCCAAATTACTTTTCCTAGGAAGAGAAACCCAATACACATGATAATCATGTTGGAATCATGCTTTTGTAGAAGTGTCACATAAAGTGAACCATAGACACCTGACCAAAAGAGAAAACTAATAGGATTCATGATAGCGATCAGAAATCCACTCCAAAAAGCATTCCATCTGCTAGATTCATAAGCAGCTATTTGGATAATAAGATTTTCAGAAGGATGGAAAGTACTTTTTATACTTGAATAGCCGAGTTTTAGAAAAAATAATGCACCTAACCAAGTCAAAGTAACATGTATCCACTGAATAGACAGCCACATGGAAATACCTCGGTCAATAGCAATCAAATATACAACATCTGCTGTGATTGCTCCAAGAGATACAATCCAAGCGGATAGAAAACCTTGTCCTATTCCTCTTCGAACAATTTCTAAATTCACAGGCCCCATTGGAACAGCAAATGAAATGCCCAGCAGAAAATGACTCAGCATCAGCTCCATATTCGAAATTCCTTTCTTGTCCAATCTTTTATTATTTATTAATTAATGTAGAAAGAGGTAAATTTAGAATAGGGAAATTCCCTTTATATGGAACGAATGGAGATGATGAGTGAGAGACTTCTTGTTACAGGGCGAAAACGGAACACATAAGCGAATTGGTACAGCTAAGTGATTGATCAAGGAGAACAGTATTTTGGAGGGAAAAAGAAATCACAAAAGGATACTAAAGAACAAAAGACAGCACACCAAAAGGGGCTGTCTAAAAAAACTCAGTTATTATCCTGTTTCATAATACGGTTGGTAACTTCATAAGCAGAGGTGAATGAAAGCTCGGACAATTGCCCTTCACCATGGCACCAATCTCCTGCGAAATACGTGTCTTTTAAACTATAGAACTGTACAGGCATGAGTTGTTGATCATGAATGCTTTTGATTTCTTGTACAGTTGCTTTTTTGGAAAGACGTTTTGCAACAAGCACATCTCTCCAGCCAGCAAAATGTTTATCATATACAGATTCGATAATCGCTACTTTTTCATCTGCTTTGCCTTCTTTGATCTCTTTTTCATTCAAATAAGCAACAGCTTGCATCAACTGTCCGCCTTCAGGGATACAAGTTTTGTCATAATGGGAAATGTCGGTAATAAATACTCGTTCCCCTTTGTGATAAATATATGTGTATGGACTTGCTATCCGCTTAGATAAACCAACATCATACACCACAACTTGTGTTGGAAGATAATTTGTATACGGAGTGAACAGAGATTCATATTTTGTTTCCCCAAATAATTTTCCGAGTTCTTTTGGTGGAATACAGAAAATAAATGCGTCTGCTTCGTAAGACTGTTCTTTTCCTTGAATGGCTTTGATTTTATTATCTTCGACTTCTAGTTTATCGATTTTTTCTTTTGTAACAATTTTCCCGCCATTTTTTTCAATGATACTTGCAAAAGATTCTACAATCGCTTGCCAACCTCCACCTATGTAGGCAACAGCTCGCTGTGTAGAGAAAAGTCTTTTATAATATGCAAAAAATAAAGGAGAGGGAATATTTTCAGGTTCATTGGTAAAAAAGTTAGAAGAGGCAACTGTTAATAGCAATTCACGAATTTGTTCAGGTTGCTTTTTTAGGTAATCCCCGATTAGTACGCCATCTTCTCCACGTTCGATAGCAGTCAATGTTTTTAAAATCTCAGCAGCAAATCGAACTTTATTGTTTGCATCTAGCACCTTCGTTTTATACAGTCCTTCTAAAGTTGCAGGCATCGGGGTGGTAAAAGTCCCCATGTCATAAAATGCTTTAGAGGGGGAGAAGTCGCGCCAATCCACTTCCAATTTGATCTCTTTTTCAAACTTACGGAGGACAGATCTATCACGAGCATAGATGGCATGTGCTCCAAAATTAAAATTAAATCCTTTCATTGGGATAGAGATTGCCCTTCCACCTAGTTTGGGCGCCTTTTCTAATAGTGTTACTTGATATCCATGGTATGCTAGTCTGGCTGCTGCAGAAAGTCCAGCTAAGCCACCACCAACCACGACGACAGATGAGGACATGAAAAACACCCTTTACAAAATTCATTTTTCAACAGTATCGTAGACATAGATAAATTCCCTTCTTCATCGAATCTTCATCGAAGAAAGGGTTTCATTGCGCAAAGCATCAATTCATCCCCTACATTGTAACAAGTTCTTCTGTATTTCGGTAGAGTGCAATCATATTCTTAATTTTCTGACAAGAAGGAGGTGCATAGGAAGATGAAACTGGTAAGTGCTTGTTTGATGGGCGTTCATTGCCGCTTTGACGGAAAGCATAGTTTGGATACAGAGGTACAAAAGTTAGTAAAAGAAGGGAAGGCAGTACCCGTTTGCCCCGAACAGATGGGAGGGTTATCTACTCCGCGTCTCCCAGCAGAGATCGTAGGTGGTGATGGGGAGGATGTGTTGGATGGAAAAGCTAAGGTGATCACGATCGAAGGAGAAGATGTTACCGATGCATTTATACGTGGTGCAGAGGAAGCACTGCGTGTGGCAAAATCAGTCGGTGCTACAGAAGCAATCTTAAAAGAACGCAGTCCTTCTTGTGGAAGCTGTGTCATTTATGATGGAACCTTTCAAGGAAAGAAACAAGCAGGAAATGGAGTAACAGCTGCTCTTTTGAAGAGAAACGGTATCAGTGTGAGCTCAGAAGAATCATAAAAACGCTATCTGGAAAGACATAAAACAGAAAAGTTTGCTATATTGCTAGATTATAATAGAAAAAAAGTTATCCGCTGGAGATGGTAGGATAACTTTTATTTTTTACTTATGAAGTTGGCAAGGGTTCTATCTTCTCATCTTTTAGCAATTTCTGATATTGCAGATACATCGCAATTCGCCATGGTACAAGCATTCCAAAAGCTAAGATGAAAAACAATGCCCCAGTTTGAGGGATACTCAGAAAATGCTCAATATACGAATGAAGCGCTAACCGAATGGTTAAAAGACCTACTAAGATGTAGACAAAAGCAGGTGAACGCTTTAAGTATACTTGACCTTCCCGAAGTTCAAACTTGGACGTTTTGATGAGTGGAATAGAAAACAGAATTGATCCGCACAAAAAAGCCAATCCAGCCCATGTCCATGAAATATGAGTGGGTGGAAAGAGAAACATAAGGAATCCAGTACTCATACCAAGAGGAGGGATGAGAATCTTTTTGGCGTTTGTCGGTTTTGATGCAGATCGAATTCGAATCATAATCATCGATAGTGCCATCACGATAAAGACAATAGTTGCGATTGTATGCAGATGCAAGGTAAAGAAAGTTTCCATCTTTGACACCTCTTAATCTACACAGAAAGTGGTAAATCTTGTCCTTATTATATGGAAAAAGCGCGAAAGTATGAAAAAGCGACCCCATGAAGGGTCGTCCTTATAGCGCTTGTAACTTTTGAGTGAGACGAGATTTTTTACGAGCAGCTGCGTTTTTATGAATAAGTCCTTTTGTTACTGCTTTATCCAAAGTGCGAGTTGCTGTTTTCAAAAGACCAGTAGCTTGTTCTTTATCATTGTTTTCAATAGCATTTAGAAAACGCTTTACAGCAGTACGCATGGAAGATTTTTGAGCAGAACGATGTAGACGTCTAGCTTCGTTCGTTTTAGCGCGTTTGATAGCAGATTTAATGTTAGCCAAGTGAGTTCACCTCCATAGTAATACTGTTGGTTCCGATAAAACAACATGCATCATTGTAACATTAACGTCTAGGAAAGTAAAGAATAATAGCGTGATAGTAGTAAAAAATAGGGAAGAAAATATGTCAGGAGTTGACTAAGATGAAAGAACATCAAATCGACCTAAGCCAGTACAATATTCGAACTGATCTGGCTGTAGAAGCACATGATATGGCACAAGAGCAACAACAAGGCAGTCCAATACCAGGTGTCAAGATGAATGAGACCAATGCAGAAGGCATCCGAACAAGTTGGATTTGGGTAGAAAATGAAGAAGGAGCCCAGCGGATCGGCAAAGCACCAGGTACATACTTGACCATAGAAGTTCCCGCTTTACGCTCCAAAGACTCCAATTTACAAGAACGTGTAGCTGAACACTTTGCCAATCAATTTTCACAATTTCTCCAAGATGTAGGCATCGATGCAAATGCAAAAGTCCTCTTAGTTGGTTTAGGTAACTGGAATGTAACCCCAGACTCGTTAGGGCCACTGGTGATCAAACAATCGATGGTCACCAGACATCTATTTGTTTTAGCTCCAGAGCAAGTAGACGATGGCTATCGCTCCGTAGCAGCTGTTTCGCCGGGAGTGCTAGGTATCACCGGAATGGAAACGAGTGAAATCATCTATGGAATCGTCCAAGAAACCAAACCGGATGTCGTCATCGCTTTTGATTCCTTAGCATCCCGCGCATTGTCCCGCGTAAACACCACCATCCAAGTAACCGATACGGGTATCAGCCCTGGTGCAGGAGTGGGCAACAAACGTAAACAGTTGAACCAAGAAACACTCGGCGTACCTGTACTTGCAGTAGGAGTTCCTATAGTTACAATAATACGGGTATAATAGTTTCAAGTTTGTTGCAGAAGATTGCTAGGACGTTTCCAAGTCCAATTAGGAAGGAGATAAACACCAAAATAGTCGGATAACGTCTTGCGTTCATGTATAAGTAAAGTAATATATAAATTAGGAACACAAAGGACTTCTTTGGAGTAGGAGCAAAACATGCATGAGGTGAACGAGCGACTGATCGGTCTCAAGAACGAGGCACGTGAGCTCTTCCAGCGTATCGAAAACGTTCGTCATCGAGACGAAGTGTTCAAACTCTGGTGCAGCTATCCTTTCCAGTTCGGAAGGTCTCGTAAGGAAAAGGACATCCAGAAGTGGATCGATGATGTTCGTTCGGACAAGGCCGTGATGGAAATTCTCACGGATGTGAAGGAACATCCGTTGCAGCGAATCAGTCGATTCCGAGCAATCGAGCGGGACTCCTATACCTGGACTGCAACTGATCTCCTTGAGGAGGGAAACCTCGATCAGGAGACGGGTCAAAAGGTGGAGCAGGTCATTCAAGGACCTGACTGGCTCCGTGAGAACTTGGACTGGATCGACGCCGAAAACGGCATGGACGAGCTTGAGCGGCGAATCCAAGCTTGGATCGAGGATGCGAAGAAGGTCCTCTCCGAGGCTTGGACGAAGGCTCAGACGGCAGCTCTCGCACAGAAGTTCAACGTGCGACGCTAGACTCTAGGAAGTTCGCTTTCCCACTATGGGAAAATAGTGCCCTCTGACATTATAGGATTGAATTCACTATTCTGTCAGAGGGTGCTGTGTTTTCAAGTGACTTAATTTCTAGGTATTAGACAGTTGACAATACAAAAGAACCTTATGACTTCAACTTTCCATAGACATAAGGTTAGTTCTTTCTTTTAAACTCATTTTAGTGATTGGAAAAATAAAAGTAAAACAAAGAGCTTGCAACTATTGTAACTAAAAAAGCAACAACAGATATACCCATTATGCCAATATTGGTAAAGGGTACTAAGACAATTAAAACAATGCTGCCAAGTACCCAAAGGACACACATAATAGCAAATAACAAAACCAAGTTTTTAGGTAATATCTTTCTTCTCGCTGCCCAAAAGCTAAAAAAGGTAGGAAATACCGATCCTATACCAACTATTCGGATGGTTACAATGGTATTCACCCCTGCTAAACTCCCAATTCTATTTGCAAAAAATAGGAGAGTCAAAGCAAAAATTTCTGTGCTAATAGCATCAAATAAAAATGTTCCTCTCAATAAAGGAGTAACGACTATTTGTGTTTTCTCTTTACCCATATTTGAACCTCACTTTTATGAATAGTATGATCTTCAGCTTTATCTTGGCTCTTTTTTCAACTGCAAATGGCAATATTTCTATGGTGTTTCATTTGTCTGAATAGGTGACCCATAGAAAGAGAAACAAAGGAACAGTATAATGGTTTCATTACACATAGAAGAGGTAATTTGTGATGGATCGATTCAAGCGAATAGATGAATTAAAGTCTCATTTAGATCAAAAGCGCCCGTTTCCTAAACATGTAGTTAAAAATTTGCATGATCATCTCATTGTGGAATGGACGTATCATTCAAATTCCATTGAGGGTAATACCTTAACGCTAACAGAAACAAAAGTAGTGTTAGAAGACGGTATTACAATTGGTGGAAAATCAGTGAAAGAGCACCTTGAAGCATTGAATCATAAAGAAGCAATATTTTTACTTGAAGATATCGTGAGAAGAAATGAGCTGTTTTCGGAAAGAGTGATCAAAGATTTACATGCGATTATTCTCCGAGGGATTGATAATGAAAATGCTGGTGTTTATCGAAAAACAAATGTTTTGATTAGTGGTGCAGAGCATATTCCACCTGATTACCTGATAGTCGAAGAACAAATGGGGAAACTTATCACATGGTATGAGACAGAAGCACAACAGTTTCATCCAGTAAAAAGAGCAGCCATGCTGCACAGTTTGTTTGTAAAAATTCATCCCTTTATTGATGGAAACGGTAGAACCGCAAGACTTTTAATGAATCTAGAACTGTTAAAAACAGGATTTGTCCCAATTGTAATTAAGAAAGAACAACGTTTACAGTATTATCAAGCATTGGATTATTCCCATGTTGTTGGTGATTTTGATGATTTTATACAGATGTTAGCCGAGCTGGAGGAAGAAAGACTTGAGTTTTATCTCCGATTTTTATAAGAGATTGTCCTGGTTTTTAAAGAAGAAGTAAAAAATGGTAAGCACCGCTCTGGCTAACTAGAGCGGTGCTTACTAATTAAATCTGGATGAATTCAGTCATCATAATATTTCGATATAGCCATCTGTTCCATTTACCCGTATACGTTGCCCATCTTTTATCAGCTTGGTGGCATTTTCTACACCGACAATGGCTGGCAAGCCATATTCACGTGCAATAACAGCTCCATGGGTCATTAATCCTCCTACTTCAGTGACTAGCCCTTTTATCGATACAAACAATGGTGTCCAACTAGGATCAGTAAAGGCAGTGACTAAGATATCTCCGTCTTCAAGATTTGCATCTTCCATTTTTAAGATGACGCGTGCTCTGCCCTCTATCACTCCGGAAGAAACCGGCAGACCTACAATAGCTTCAGCTGGGGAGTTTTTCCGTTTGTATTTCCCTGTAATAATTTCACCATCAGACGTGATAACACGCGGTGGGGTAAGTTTTTCATATTGTTTGTACTCGTCTTTTCGTTTGTTGATAATCTGGTAATCCAGATTATTTGTTCGTACTACTTCGCGGAGTTCTTCAAAAGTGAGATAGTATATATCTTCTTTTTCACTTATTACGTTGGCTTGTACGAGTTTATCTGCTTCTTTCATCAAAGCCTGTTTATAAACGAAGTAGCGATTAATCATGCCATATTTTGGATATTCCCGATAACCGATGAAATTTCGGATCAAACTGATCATTCGTTTTGTCTTTTTGGCTTTTCGTTTACCGTCTGGTAACTGTTTCAATTGATCTAATAACTTTTGTTCTTTTTTCAAAGATTCCTGGCGCCCTTCCTCGAATTTATGATTTCTGGCATCAGGTTCAAAGTTTTTGATATTACTGAGAATCATAGGGATAAGTGTAGTTGGTTTCTCGCTCCAGCGAGTTTTAGTAATATCGATTTCTCCAGTACATCGCATTCCGTATTTGGTTAGATATGCATGGATAGCATCACGGGATTCGGACCCGCCATCAAACTTAACCAGTTCATCCAAAAAATTGTCATCTTTTACATGTTGTAAATAACGGATTACTTCTGGATAAGGACGAATGACATCTGCAACATCCAATAGCGCCAGGCCCATTTCTGAAGTAATATTGTTTGGAACAGATAGAGAAAGTGTGTCTGCTGCATTTTTTTCACCTAACCACTTCTTCATTTTTTTATTGATCCAAGATGTCGCATATACAGCAACCATAATCGCACCAAGGCTTTGAGGATTATATAAAATTTTTCTTAATTGCTGGTAATCTTCTAGAATAAAATCAAATAAGTCTAATCCTGTTTTCGTTTGGATGTTTTGTTTTAACTTTTCTATTGATGTTTCATTACTCTTAATCAAATCAGGAATGATTGTCGGATCGTTTTGGAAGTAGATCTTCACCACTTGTGCTAGAAGTTTCCAAGACATTCCTTCATTGCTATTACGCAGACCCAGTACTTTTTTACCTTTGGGTAGTGATTTTATAAAATTTTTTCGATTTACTATGGTCAAGAGAGCGTCTTTTATGAGTGGATCGGACTGACCCATTGCATTTAATAAAACCTTTCTACTAAGAGGTGAAGCCAGATCATGTGTGAGATCAATAAACATTCTTCCCCCTGCTATAGCTAGGGGTTGATCAGGAGTTAAAAGATGAAAGAAAGATATTCCTAGTGGTTTGATCGGTTCTGTCATCATTTGCTGATGACCCATCGAAACATAAACATGGTTCTCTTTATCTTTTACCTCTGGGATGGGGTATAAAGTAGTGATAGGTCTGCTTTGAACAATATAAAATGTATCATCAACCAAACACCATTCAATATCTTGCGGGCAACCAAAATAAGCTTCAATCTTTCTGCCTATGTGTGCGAGCTGTAAAATTTGCTGGTCAGTGAGTGTTTGGGTCTTTTGCTGGTCAGGATCGATCTGCTGTGTCTCTATTCCTCCTTTTTTTCGACCATAGATGGCCAATTTTTTGGTTGCTATCATCTTATTAATGATTTTATTTTCCTGCACCTTATAGCAGTCGGCAGAAACTAGCCCAGAGACAAGAGCCTCTCCAAGTCCAAAGCTAGCATCGATGGATAGCTGCTTCCGATTGGAAGTAATCGGATCAGCAGTAAATAAAATTCCTGAAGCCTGTGGAAAAACCATCCTTTGAACGATAACAGATAAATAGACTTGGCTGTGGTCAAATTCGTTTTGAATTCGATAAATTACTGCGCGATCTGTGAAAAGGGAAGCCCAACATTTCTTTATGTGTCGCAATATTTCATCTTTTTCCATGACATTTAAATAGGTGTCTTGCTGACCTGCAAAAGAAGCATGTGGTAAATCCTCAGCTGTCGCACTGGAACGCACGGCATAAGCATGTTCTTCACCGAATCGGGAGAGATAGTGAGATACAGCTTTTTCCACCTCTGGAGGCATTTCAATTTCCTCGATGATTTGACGAATCTCCTTGCTGATTTTTCCAATTTGATCTCGATCATCTACTATTAGCAGTGTTAGTTGATTTAACAATGAGTGGAACGTTTCGTTTTGTTCTAAGGCTTTTTGATAAGCTTCTGTCGTAACACAAAATCCAGCTGGTACTTGTATTCCTTGAATCTTTGATAGTTCCCCTAAATGTATCCCTTTTCCGCCAACGAGCAAAAGCTGATTATTTTTCATTTCTTGGAAATCGAGAACCAAAGAACTCATTTTACATTTCTCCTAACCATTGCTTTTCTTTTGTGCTGTGAAGCATGTCTTTAACCTTTCTTAGTATGTTCGAACAGTAATCGCTTTGATTCATATAGTATCTTCTAAAGATTTAATTACAATTATATGTGTAAATTCTAGAACTTAGCTCTTATAAACAATCTATATTATTCTGTCTATATTTTATAATGAAAAGGAGAGAGTTGCATTGATATTGGGTGATATAATAAAAGACTAATGATTCATAGTCTTTTTGCTAATAAATACATTAGATGAAAAATAAGGTAAATCCAGCATATGATCTTCACTTTTAAAAACCCTTATATATCAACGTTTTTGTAATATAGGTTACAAAACTATACTTTTGTAACGCTATTTTATCGGCGAATGAAATGAAATTTGCGAGGTAACACATAATGAATGAAAGAAGTTTCTTGTGGTATAAGTTCTCTCTTTAATTACTTTCATTTTTGAGTTCCTCTCCGTTAATAAATATATAACTCTACTTTTCTATAATATAAAGATTTGTGTTGGAATTCCGTATTTATTCATTTTTATGTATAATTTAAAATTTACTATACTATTTAGCGGTCTTACGGGTTTTTCACTCTTATAAAACTTTGCTGTTCAATAGAAAGGGGCTAGTGTTTTATGTGATTATGCAAGAAGCATGAATAATAGAGGGTTTTCAGAAAGAAAATAATCTCATAAAAGTTAAAAGGATGTGGATTTAAGATGTCTGATTACAAGGTCAGAGTAGTAATTTCAGAGAATAAACTTCCTACTGTAAATATCGAAAATAAAATCACTGACTTTCAAAGTGTTTTCACTGAAGTTGCATCACGTTTTTACAGTGATAAATTTAAAAAAAGGGATTATACGGATATGATTAAAATGGAAGCTAGATAAGCCTCTTTTTCTTTTTTATGAGATAAAATATTTGTTTCTTTTGGTATAGCACTATATAATACCTGTAATAAAACAACTGTAGAACGTGAAAGGTTGTAGATTTATGGCGGGTAAACTAAGAATAGCATTATTTATGAGGGCAAGTACCAATAAACAAACAAGCCAAGGAAAGATGAAACTAGCATCTCGATCTGGGAAAGTATCTGCTAGACCTGTATCAGATGAAAATGATCTTCCTTTACAAAAGAAAAAATGTATGGAGTATATAGCGAATCAACCGGATTGGGAATTTACAGAATTAGAGTATGTAGAAGCTGGCGTATCTGGATTTCATACACATACTAGTAAACGGACAGGACTGAATCGTGCTTTTGAGGATGCGAAAAAAGGTCTATTTGACATATTGTTAGTATATAAACTCGACCGAATTGGTCGTCGGTCTACAGAGAGTTTAAATCATGCCATACGTTTTTTAAGGCATTGCCGAATTTGGGTAGTAGATAAAGATAGAGAGTTTACCAACAATGGAGATGCGGATGAAATATTGAACTTCATTGAATTTTGGTCTGCCAAAAAGTCTTCCATGGATACCAAAGTTCGTGTAACTGATATGATGAAACTCATCCATAAGGAAGGTTTTTGGACTGGTGGGAACCCTCCCTATGGGTATCGCAATCATCATGAGTTGTCCAACATGTTGGAAATCGACCCGAAAGAAGCAGAAGTGGTAAAAGAAATCTATCGGTTATATGTATCAGAAGGTTTAGGAATGCTGCGTATTGCTAGCATTTTAAATGAGAGAGGTTTACAGACAAGGACAGGTCGCCAGTGGCGATCCGAAAGCATACGGAAAATATTACGCAACACGGTTTATAAAGGCTATTTATCTTATGGGAAAACAAAGACAGTAGAAGGAGAGTTTGGATCTTATCAAAAGTACACGAAACAAGGAGAAGAGCTGGTTTCAGAGAAGTTTTGGCCGGAATACGAAATCATTTCAGCAGAGATCTGGGAAAAAGCACAGAAAATGAAAAAAGCGAGAGTGACCAATAATCAGTTTGGCGGTGTGGCTCCTCAGCGAAAAGGTACAGGAAGAGGGTTATTAGTAGGTGTTTTAACCTGTGAATGTGGCAGCAATATGACCTACGGAAGCCAGCGGGATTGGTTGGATTCCAAGAGGACTAAGAAAGGCGAACTATATGGTATCTATCGCTGCTTACGGCGTCTCAAGTCAGGTGTTCATGCCTGTGGAGCAAAAAAAGGAACGCATAAAACGGAAAAACTCGATAGATTAGTGTTGGAAAAAATAAAGGAATACACCAAAGAATTGATCACATCGAATGTATTAAGCGAGATTCAACAAAAGACGTTACATGCTTCCAAAGAAATCGAAGCAAAATTGTTGCAGGCAAAACAGGATCGGGAACAATGGCAGCGAGCAAAAGAAAATGCCAATAATCACTTGCTCAAGATTTTAATGGGTGAAGACTCTTCTTTTTCTGAAACACAACTAAAAGAGTTGTATGAGCGATCTGTTCGGGAATTAGAAAAAGCAGAGAGGCTGTACGAAGAGATGAAAGCATTAAAAGACAGCAATGGGTTATCGGAAGTAGATGTCTTAAAACTACAAGATGTATTAGAAGACTGGGGAAACTTATTTGAGATTGCAACTACTGAGGAAAAACGAGAAATGATTAAAAGTATCGTGCGAGAGGTAAAAGTCGCAGGAGAAGATATTACGATTGAACTTCATTTTGATGTTCCAAAGTTTTTTGAAGCAGTAAGCTGTGCGAGAGAAACTGCAGCAACGCTGGAAAAACGTAGTGGAATACTTCTATCCTCAGAATTGCAATATAGTAACAGTCGGAGTTCCAACCGTAGTTGATGCAGTAACGATTGCATTTGATACGGTGAACTACTTATTGGCTTACTTAAGTAGAGAAATGTCAGGAGTAAAAGGAAATCCGCTTGATCCTTTGAATCGTCCAGGACTAAAAGAATTAGAGCAGCAAGAAGTACCACTTGAGACGAAAACAAAGATGCTGGGGTTAGTTGGCGGGCTAGAAGATGATGAGAAAAGACAGCTTATCCATGAGATACTGTCGCCACTGGGTCAAAACCTGATGGTAACGCCAAAAGAAGTGGATGATTTTATTAATGATATGGCGAAAGTGATAGCAACAGGATTAAACTGCGCTTTACATGAAGCAGTGACGATGGACAATGTTGTAACACATATGCATTAATAACAGTAGGGAAAAATTCGTTGTATCTATGAACGGATTTTCTATATTGGGGCAGGGCTTCCTGCGAACCGAAGTTCACTGAAAGCCCTACGATCCCCTACCTCAGGCGGTTCTGGTTTGCATCTCCCGCCTCTGCTGTCGGTAGTACCGAATCAGCTCTGAGAAGTGAGGGACGAACAGATACACGAGATCGTCCCATTCGCCTACAACCCTTGCTCCATTTGCCCGGGCATAGGCGAGCTGGATGATCAGCTTCGACTTGCCGTGCTGAAGGGGGAACTCTTCTCCAGTGAGTCCCATCAGGGCAAGTTGTTCCTCACTCCAGTCCGGGCACTTGCCAATGTGTACACCTCGGGCAAGAAGCACGGGGGCAAGTTGGAGAACATTACGGAGTTCGATGATGTGACCACGATACTTGTTGTACTTCCTCATCTCTTGCAGAAGCAGCTTCAGCTCCCTACGAAGCTGAATGTTCTCTTGGTGCAACTCCTCGAAGGAGGGGGTCTCAGCTTCAGCTACCAGAATGGTCATGTTATCTGACCTTTCACTGTAGGGGATTTAGTTGGTCAAAGTAATTATAAAGGAAATCACCTGTAAGATAAATAGAAATTTACAGGTTAATTTCGAAATCATTTATCATTTGTTGAACGAGTTATTACCATTTGGGAAGAAAATTGAAATTGTAAATGTAAGAAGCTCTTTTTTTACAGATTTAGATGCTATTTTATTTAGTAGTGTTTTTGTTGTAGATGTTCTTTGAGAAGAATAAAACGCAGAAGGGATACCGATAGTGGTATCCCTTTTTCTATGTAAATATGAAATTTGTCGGCGGGCGGGTTAGCTATCTTTCTCCTTTTCTATTTTTTCGTTCTACTCTCTCAATCTCTCTCATAGGTATTGATAGAAAAGAAAGTGCACGGATGGGGGAGTCAGGATGAAGCGGACGCAATTTCGCATGGAGACATATAACCTATCAGATCCTAGATATCGGCGAATGTTCGTTATTTTTATGATGAGTACGGCTGGCCTTTTCTTGGTGTTGGGTGTCTTTTTTGTTTTTCAAACGGAGTCGAATCATAACTCACAATTGGGGAAAGTTACTTCCAATATAACTTCAAGGACACTACTTCAAGTAATGAGTGATAACGTTCCTTATTTGCAGGAAATGATTCACCGTCCAGGAAGTGAACAAATGGTATCACGTCTCTTTTTTGAAGTAATGACTAGTTTCGATCCTCAAGATCCTCGTACTTTTTTGAGCAATGAAATTCCTTTGTTTGCCCTATTTGATACAGATATTGATACAGCGAGTAAAGATGTTACTTTTTCGGATGTTCCTATTGAGTCATCACCGCCTGCAAATCTAGAAGAACAAGTGATGAATCAGATCAAGAAACAAGAGCAAACCGAAAACAAACCTCCATCTACTACGGTAACAAGCCCAAAAGTAAAAAGGGTGTTTATCTATCACTCGCATTTCTCGGAGTCTTATATCCCGGAGCTCGATCAATCCAAAGGGATGAAGGCAAATGATGCGAACAAAAACATTACCTTGGTAGGCAAGCATCTTGCGGAAGATTTGGCCAAGATGGGGATAGGTTCTGTAGCATCACATGTTCCATATCCATATCAAGGGGCTTATAATGCATCCCGCAAGACAGTAGTTCAAGCATTAAAAGAGTACGATCATTTAATGTATCTAATTGACATCCATCGAGACTCCCAGCGGCGTAAAAAGACCACCATTACGATTAAAGGAAAAACGTATGCAAGACTCGCTTTTGTTGTGGGAGGAGCAAGTAAGCATTATACAGACAATTTAAAATTGGCTCGTTCCATGTACAAAGATATCAATAAAATTGCTCCTGGATTAGTCAGAGGTGTCTTTATCAAGCCGAGGACGATGGGGACAAATGGTGAGTATAACCAATCGTTGTCCAAAGGGTGTATTCTTGTGGAAATAGGCGGAATTGATAATAATTTCCAAGAAGTGTATCGATCGACAGATATATTGGCAAAAGTGTTAAGAGAACGAATTTCAGATGCAATTCCTGTTCAAAAATAGAGAGGATGAAGCCAAATGCGATATTCTATCCAGATCATGAGCCTTGCCCTTGTGCTGTTGATAGGAGTATTTGTCGGTATTGATTCAGCAGAAAAAAATATTCAAAAAATGCAAGGTATCGAAGGAGCTCCGAGGGCAGTTCAGTTGAGCAGCAAGGGCGATAAATTGGAGCTAAATGTACTGGGACAAGTAGTAAAATCTAATAAAATCAACCCTGTGCAAGTACAAAAAGTACAAAAGACAATTACCCAGAGTGAAAATGTCTTATCCAATATTGGAAATGCGATTGGTTCCAATATGCGCTACTATTCCAGAATGATGTTGAGTGCCGTCTTCGCATGGACTAAATAAATAATTTAATTACAATAATTTAAAATTTTATTGAAAAGTCGGCTAAAAAAGTCGACTTTTTTTGTATTTCGAGTTCCTAATGTATATACAGATAACAGTGGATCATTTATTATGAAAATAAGTAGCACCATTTTTTACTTATATATAGAGAGATGGGTGAGGTTTGATGAAGGCTGTTAAGTGGATGAGTATTCTCACTGCTTTAGCTTTGGTCTTTACCGTTTTGGCCGGCTTTGGAGCGGCTAATAGTTCGTATGCGGCTGGTGGTCCTGATGATTACAAAATCGAAATCAACAAGACAACCAATTACCTTTACTTGTACAACAAATACGGTAAGGTAATCAAGACATACCGAGTTGCAACTGGAAAAACCAAAGCGTTAACACCTGAGGGAACATTTGAAATTATCATCAAAATCAACCAACCCGGTTGGAAAGGTATTCCTGGGGGAGATCCCAGAAATCCACTAGGTCCAAGATGGCTTGGTTTACAAGTTGGCGGTGATAATGGCCGTACGTATGGTATTCACGGAACCAACCAACCATCTTCCATTGGAACACATGCATCACATGGTTGCGTTCGGATGTACAGTAACCAAGTTATTGAGCTTTACAACACAGTAGGAACAGGTACATTGGTATGGATTCATACTGGCAAAAGTGATGGAATCTGGCACGGGAAACATCGTACTTCTAAACCAAGCCCTGCTGGTAAACTAACAGTTTCCGTCAGTGCTGCAAATATCCGTGCTGCTGCTTCTCTAAAAGCAAAAGTTTTACAAGTAGTACCTCGCGGAACTGTCCTTAACAAAGTTGGAGTGGTTGGCGACTTCTACAAAATCAAACTAAAAAGCGGTGCATATGCATACGTGCATAAATCAGTAGTAAGATAAAACTTAGAAAAAAACGCTCACAGCAAGGGGGCGTTTTTTTATGTAGCCTTTTGCAAAGGCTACAATAAACGAATACCATTGCTTGCTTTCCTTACAGCCTGCTATAATGATACAATGCAGTCTTGCTCTATAGGCTAGCAGGGAGGATTAACGGATGAATAAACAATCGCAAATACGTAATTTTTCCATTATCGCACACATCGACCACGGAAAATCAACGTTAGCTGATCGAATCCTTGATTTTACAGGGGCACTCTCTGAGCGAGAGAAACAAGATCAGTTTTTAGATAAGATGGATTTAGAGAGAGAACGTGGCATTACCATTAAGCTACAGTCAGTACGTCTCCCTTATCGAGCAAAAGATGGGCAGGAGTACATATTGAATTTAATCGATACACCTGGTCATGTTGATTTTTCATATGAAGTATCACGAAGTTTGCAAGCTTGTGAAGGCGCTCTACTCGTTGTAGACGCAGCGCAAGGTGTCGAGGCACAAACATTAGCAAATGTATACCTTGCATTGGAAAATGATCTGGAAATCATTCCAGTCATCAACAAGATTGATTTGCCTAGTGCAGATCCAGAGCGTGTAAAGGAAGAAGTAGAAGAAGTTATTGGTTTAGATGCTAGTGATGCCGTCCTTGCTTCAGCAAAAGCGGGTATCGGCATAGAAGATATTTTAGAGCAAATTGTTGCGAAAGTACCAGCACCTGCTGGAGACACTGAAGCTCCTCTACAAGCACTCATTTTTGATTCTTTCTATGATGCCTACAAAGGTGTAATCGTTTATATGAGGGTTGTTCAAGGAACGATACGCAAAGGCATGAAGATCAAGATGATGGCGACAGGCAAAACTTTTGAAGTATTGGAAGTAGGAGCTTACAATCCGCATCCTGTCTCCATGGATGAATTATCTGTTGGGGAAGTTGGTTTTGTGGTAGCAAGTATTAAAAATGTAAAAGATACTCGAGTTGGAGATACGATAACGGATGCTACTAACCCGGCACCCGAACCTCTTCCTGGTTACCGTAAAACAAACCCAATGGTATTCTGTGGATTGTATCCAGTGGATTCTTCCCAATACGAAGATTTGCGAGAAGCATTGGAAAAACTGGAATTAAATGATGCATCTTTGGCCTATGAACCAGAAACCTCTAATGCCCTTGGATTTGGATTTCGTTGTGGCTTTTTGGGTTTGCTTCATATGGAGATCATCCAAGAAAGAATAGAACGAGAGTTTCAAATATCCCTTATCACTACAGCTCCAAGTGTTGTTTACCAAGTCTACTTAACAGATGGAACTTCTATTCAGATAGAAAATCCAACATTGATGCCTCCTGTTCAAAAGATTGATCATGTAGAAGAACCATATGTACGAGCAGGCATTATGGTGCCCAATGATTTCGTTGGTACCGTTATGGAGCTCTGCCAAAACAAACGTGGTCAATACATCGACATGAAGTATTTGGATACTAATCGTGTGAATTTACAGTACGACTTACCGTTGTCTGAGATTGTCTATGATTTCTTTGACCTCTTAAAATCAAGCACCAAAGGTTATGCATCTTTTGACTATGAACTAATCGGGAATAAGACTTCGGACTTGGTGAAGATGGATGTTTTATTAAATGGAGAAGTAGTAGATGCCCTTTCCTTTATCGTTCACCGCAATCGTGCCCAACATCGTGGACGTTTGCTGGTAGAAAAGTTGAAAAAACTGATTCCAAGACAAATGTTTGAAATACCGATCCAAGCGGCAATTGGCAATAAAGTGGTAGCACGAGAGAACATTAGCGCCATTCGTAAAAATGTACTGGCTAAGTGTTATGGTGGAGATATAAGCCGTAAGCGCAAACTGTTGGAAAAGCAAAAAGAAGGTAAAAAGCGGATGAAAGCTGTTGGTAGTGTAGAGGTTCCGCAGGAAGCATTTATGGCAGTTCTTAAAATGGAGGAGAAGTAAGTGTTATCCCCTAAAGCGGTTTATATTCACATCCCATTTTGCGCTACGAAATGTCATTATTGTGATTTTACCGCTTATGTTGTAGATGGACAGCCAGTGGATGACTATATCGATGCTTTGGAAAAAGAGATCGAAATGACCGTGAAAGATGCTCCTCCTGGCAAGTTAGACAGCATATTTATCGGTGGAGGGACTCCGACAGTCTTGACTCCCGTTCAGATGGAAAAGTTACTCCGTATGATTCAAAGTTACTTTCCAAACTGGTCCTCCACTATTGAATATACAATGGAAGCAAATCCAGGAACGACCTCTAGCGAGTTACTCTCGGTTATGAGAGCAGGCGGAGTAAACCGTTTAAGTTTTGGTGCACAGACCTTCGAGCCGCATTTGCTGAGGGACATTGGAAGATCACATGGAGTAAGCGAAATTGCTACAAGCGTAAAAGATGCAAGGTATGCAGGTTTCACGAATATCTCACTTGATTTAATGTTTGGTTTACCAAATCAAACAGTAGAGCAAGTGAGAGACACATTGGAACGTGCAGTAGCATTATCTGTCGATCATTTCTCTTGTTACAGTTTAAAAGTAGAAGAAGGAACACTATTTTATCATTTGGAAGAGCGCGGGCAGCTGCCATTGCCGACAGAGGATGCGGAGTATGCGATGTATCAATTAATTCGTGACTATTTGCTTCAGCAAGGATATGTTCAATATGAAGTCAGTAATTTTTCTAAACCAGGCAGATCCAGCAAGCATAATTCCACTTATTGGAGAAATGAAGCCTATTATGGGTTTGGGGCTGGTGCTCATGGTTATGTAAATCATATTCGGCATGCAAATGTAAAAGGCATTACGGAATACATTGGACGCATAGACAATGGAGAACGCCCGATTTTACAACAGAATAAAATAGACATCCAAGAACAAATGGAAAATTACTTTATTCTTGGTTTAAGACTTTTGGCAGGAGTTAGTTTGAAACAATTTGAACAACAGTATGGATTACCTGCTGATAAAGTTTTTAAGGAAGCAATTGAAACATTAGTAAAGAAACAGTTTCTTATCATAGAAGATGATACTCTCCGACTTACCGAACAAGGTTTGTTATTTGGGAATGATGTTTTTGCCCAATTTCTATACTGATATCATTGACACAGAATCAGTGGTTTGATAACTTAAAGGGTAGATTTTAGCACTCAGAATAAACGAGTGCTAATAAAGAAAACTTGCCGTGTGTCTTGCCTTACAAGGCGATGACGGAGGCATAGTTGCACTTATGTAGATAAGATTTATGCCATCTTATCTACCAAGTTAGGAGGGAGGCAGATGTTAACTGAGCGGCAAAAAAAGATTCTCTGGGCAATCGTAGATGAATACATCCTATCAGCAGAACCTGTTGGTTCCCGTACTGTGTCAAAAAAAGAAGGGGTTGGATTTAGCCCTGCTACTGTGCGAAATGAAATGGCTGATTTAGAAGAGATGGGTTTTTTGGAGCAACCGCACACATCTGCCGGACGTATTCCTTCAGAAAAGGGATACCGCTCTTATGTTGATCATTTGCTGCATTCTCAAGTACAAAGAGACGAGTACAAAGCTGTTTGGATGCTAGATCCTATAAATGTACTGGAGATGGAGATGCAAAGCGTTTCAGCCAAACTCTCGCAGCTTACGAATTATATGGCAATGATTGTAAGTCCTAAGTTAGTAGAAGGGCACTTGAAGCATCTTTCTATTGTGCCGATCAGTGACAACCTTGCAGTTTCTGTCATTGTCAGTGACAAAGGGCAAGTGGAGCAACATCAAATCTTTATACCTGAGGCTATTTCTTTATCCATGATCGAGGAACTGGTCAATTTGCTCAATTATCGGGTAATTGGTCTTCCACTTTCAAAATTGAATAAACTTGCTTTTAGCCAAATTTATGATGATCTACATCACTTACTGTATCCTACTCAACTTGTTCCTACTATGCTTGAGCAACTATTTGAGTTTGAACATCCTGAACAAGTTTTTTTAAGCGGGACAACAAGGATGTTGGAACAACCTGAGTTCCGTGATGTCGATAAAGTTCGCGGGTTGCTCGATTTGGTAGAAGCAAACGAACAAGTTCTCCAACTCTTGGAGCCTTTAGAGCCAATGATACCAGGAGTACAAGTTCGAATTGGAAGTGAAATTTCACTTGATGGTGTTCAAGGATGTAGTGTGATAACTGCATCTTTTAAAGTGGATGAGGACCCTATTGGAACAATAGGGGTGTTAGGTCCCACAAGAATGGACTATGGTAAAGTAATATCCCTTATTGAAAGTTTTACTAAGTCAATCTCCAAGCGCAGTTAAGAAACTTAAAAAAACGTGAGCTTTAAAGCGTAGCCTGAATACTATATGCACCAAGAAACAATAAAGGATGTATCCTCGGTCCCCATGAAAGAAAGGAAGAGAAGGTTCAATGGCAGAAAGTGAATTTTTTGATGTAGATAAAGTAGATCCACGCTTATCTGCTCTTCAATCGAATGCAAATGCTGTAAAAGCTGTTGCATCTGCAGTGGAGACTACTCTTGGGCCTAAAGGTTTAGATACCATGCTTGTTGGGGAACGAGGAGAAGTAATTGTTACCAATGACGGGGTGACAATACTAGATCGTATGCAAGTAGAACATCCTGCTGCTCATATGATTGTAAATGTTGCGCGTGCTCAACAAGACGAAATGGGTGATGGGACAACAACAGCCACCTTACTCGCAGCGGCACTTGTAAGTGAAGGTGTAAAGCAGGTAGCATTAGGGGTTCCAGTTGTAAAGGTTATTGCTGGTATCAACCGAGGTATTCGTTTTGCCTTGAAAAAAATGAAAGATCGTGCTCGTCAGATTCAACATCTAGATGATGAGTGGCTGCAGCGAATTGCTTTTACAGCGAGTCGAGAAAATGAAGATATTACGGTGTCCGTAATAGAAGCTGCTCATCTAATCGGGCATGAGAAATTAATAGATAAAAACTTTCGATTATCTAGTTCTGTAGTTGCCCATCCTCGTGCAGAAAGTGCTGTGTTTACAGGTGTTTTTATTAATCGTTCCCGATTGAATCCACAAATGCCTCGAGCAAAAGTAGACGCGAGAATTTTATTGTTGGCTGACTCTCTTTATGCTGATACAGTAGATGATGAAGCACTCCGAACAGAGTCTGGATTTAAAAAACATGAACGTTTTCGTGAACAATTTTTAAAAGCTATTGAAAATATGGTTCATTTGAATGTAGGAATAGTTTTAACTACAGGAAACATTGACCCATTAGCAGAAGATATACTTACGGACTCTGGTGTAATGGTTGTCTCCGATCTCACACAAGAGGAAGTTCAGCGTGTCTCTGAACATACACTATCAAAACCGATCAAACGCAGTACTTTATTTAAACCAATTGAAGAACTAGAATCGGTATTAGGATATGCTTCCATTATCGAAGACGACGGAATCTTAGAGCGTGTGTTAATCAGTGGAGGACGAGGAAAAGCATATGCCACCATTTTAGTAAGTGCTTCTACTGATGAGGTAGTAGAAGAGAGGGAGCGGATATGCAAAGATGCAGCTTCCGCAGTGCAGGCTGCTGTAAAAGGCGGTTTTGTACCTGGTGGTGGTGCACTGGAACTTTCCATTGCCCGTGATGTAGAGCGCTTTCGAGATAGTATTCAAGGTATGGAAAGATTTGGAGTAGCTGTGGTAGCTGGGGCATTGGAGCGACCTATGACACAAGTCGTCGCAAATGCTGGATTCAACCCTCTTGAAAAGATCGAGATGGTGAAAGCTTACCAAGTAAAACGTGATTCCGATTCTTTGGGAATTGACTGTGATCGTGGTACTATCTCAGATATGATTGAAATGGGTGTTGTTGACCCACTGCTTGTGAAATATCATGCATTAAAAGCAGCAGGAGAAGTTGCTACAGCTGTACTTAGAATTCATACCGTTGTGAAGATGAAAAGCGGTGAATAGAAGGAGGGATTGGAATGGAAGAAAAACAAAAAGTTGAAGATGCAGAGGAAAACGTATTACATGTAGATGAAGATGCCTCTAAACCTTCCCGAGATGAGCTTGATTCACTGCAAAATGAATTGGCAATGCTGAAAGAGAAAAATGCACAATTGGAAAGTGAGTTAGCTGAATCAAAAAATCAATTAGCTAGGTCTGTTGCTGACTTAGAGAACGCTCGTCGTCGAGCACGTAAAGAAAAAGAAGATGCGGTAAAATATGCTTCTGTTCCTCTTGTAGAGTCTTTATTACCAGTCCTAGACAATTTTGAAAGAGCCTTAGATGCAGCAGAAGTAAAGGCTGAGGATAGAGGTTTACTCGATGGAGTAGAGATGGTATACCGTCAGTTGCTCCAGGCTTTGTCTGATGCAGGTTTAAGTTTGGTTGAGGCAGTAGGTGTTCCATTTGATCCACATGTACATAATGCAGTTATGCAAGTAGAATCAAGTGATCATGAGTCTGGAATTGTGATAGAGGAGTTACAATCTGGTTATCGCTTCCGGGATCGGGTAATTCGCCCCACAATGGTGAAAGTGAGTACGTAAGGCAGAACCTTTTGGGGGATGAATCACCATGGTATAAAAAGGTAATGCTCCAGCCCTTACAGGCTTTTACGCAAGAGGAGAAGTTGGCTCGCCTGTACGAATAAGGGGTATCCAGCTGCCAATCTTCGTAGACGAAACTCGCGAATGTAATCGTGAGAGGTTGACATGGACAAATTTCTTCTCTAAATTAAGATAAATTATTCTGTCAACTAAGCTATTATATACATAGCATTAATTTTTAGGAGGGTGTAAGTAGTGGGTAAGATTATTGGTATTGACTTAGGAACAACAAACTCTTGTGTGGCATTCATGGAAGGTTCAGAAGCAGTAGTAATACCTAATGCTGAAGGAGGCAGAACAACTCCTTCCATCGTTGGATTTTCTAAACAAAACGAAAGATTGGTTGGAGAAGCTGCAAAGCGTCAAGCTATTACGAATCCAGAAAATACAGTGATGTCAGTAAAAAGACATATTGGTACAGACTATAAAGTGGAAATTGAAGGAAAAGAGTACACTCCCCAAGAAATTTCTGCAATGATTCTCCAAAAATTAAAACAAGATGCAGAAAGCTATTTGGGAGAACCTGTAACTCAAGCAGTTATCACTGTTCCTGCTTATTTTAACGATAGCCAACGTCAAGCTACAAAAGATGCAGGTAAAATTGCTGGTCTTGAAGTTGCGCGTATCATCAATGAACCAACAGCTGCTGCATTGGCTTATGGTTTAGAAAAAACAGACGAAGAAAAGATTTTGGTTTTCGACCTTGGCGGTGGTACCTTTGACGTTTCTATTTTGGAACTAGAAGATAATTTCTTCCAAGTTATCTCTACAAGTGGAGATAACCACCTGGGTGGAGACGACTTCGACCAAGTTATCATTGATTATTTGGTTCAAGAATTTAAACGAGAAAATGGTATTGATTTATCACAAGACAAAATGGCACTGCAACGTCTCAAAGATGCTGCAGAAAAAGCGAAAAAAGATTTGTCTGGTGTACTGAATACCACCATTTCCCTTCCATTCTTAACCATGGATCAATTTGGACCAAAACACTTAGAGGTAACACTAACTCGTGCGAAATTTGAAGAATTGAGTGCAAAACTGATTGAACGTACCATGATCCCAACTCGCCAAGCATTGAGTGACGCAGGATTATCGCCTAATGATATTAGTAAAGTAGTATTAGTGGGTGGTTCTACCCGTATTCCAGCTGTACAAGAAGCAATTAAACGACTTACTGGAAAAGAACCTACCAAAGGTGTTAACCCAGATGAAGTAGTAGCAATGGGTGCAGCAATTCAAGGTGGAGTCATTACTGGTGATGTGAAGGATGTAGTATTGGTTGACGTTACACCTCTGTCACTTGGTATCGAAACAATGGGTGGTGTGTTTACCAAAATTATTGAACGTAACACTGCTATTCCAACAGATGGAACACAGATTTTTTCAACCGCTGCTGATAATCAAACTGCTGTAGATATCCATGTTCTTCAAGGGGAACGTCCAATGGCAAACGACAATAAAACGCTCGGTCGTTTCCAATTACATGACATTCCACCGGCACCTCGCGGTATTCCACAAATTGAGGTAACGTTTAATATTGACGTAAATGGTATCGTAAATGTTACAGCAAAAGATAAAGCGACTAATAAGAGTCAGGCTATTACTATTCAATCTTCCAGTGGATTAAGCGATAGCGACATTGAGAAGATGATTCGCGATGCAGAAGAAAATGCGGAGGCAGATAAACGTAAAAAGGAATCTGTCGAACTAAGAAATAAAGCTGAACAACTTGTATTCACCACAGAAAAAACAATAAAAGAATTAGAAGATAAAGTAGATGCAAGCGAAGTAGAAGCAGCAAATGCAGCAAAAGAACAAGTACAAAAAGCTTTAGAAGGAACTGACGAAGAAGCTTTGAAAAAAGCAACAGAAGACTTAGAACAAAAAGTCCAACAACTTTCTGTCAAACTGTATGAAAAAATGCAACAAGAAGCAGCTGCTCAAGGAAATGAGGAAGAGAAAAAGAACGACAGCAATGTAGTAGATGCTGAATTTGAAGAAGTCAAAGAAGAAAAATAATGCACACAATCCTCATGGCCATAGTCGAAGGATGTCCGACTCTGGCCTCCTCCATATTTTTTTAATTTTTAGGGAGAAGGAGGTGATCTTGTGAGCAAACGTGATTACTACGAAGTGTTGGATGTTTCTCGAACATCTACTGAAGAAGAAATCCGCAAAGCTTATCGAAGGCTTGCTCGCAAATATCATCCTGATGTAAACAAAGAAGCCGATGCCGAAGCCAAATTTAAAGAAGTAAAAGAAGCATATGAGGTATTAGGCGATCCACAAAAGAAAGCTCATTATGATCAGTTTGGTCATGCAGACCCAAGTGGTATGGGTGGTGGAGCTGGTTTTAATGGCCAAGACTTTGGTTTTGGTGATATTTTTGATATGTTCTTTGGTGGCGGTCGGCGTGCAAACCCAAATGCACCAAGACAGGGAACTGATTTAGAAGCTAGAATGCATATTGAGTTCAAAGATGCTATTTTTGGTGCTCAAAAAGATATCATTATGGTGAAAGCGGCAGAATGTGATATTTGTCATGGATCTGGAGCGAAAGCAGGAAGCAAACCAGAAGTATGTTCAACTTGCCAAGGAAAAGGGCATGTAGAATCCATTCAAAATACTCCTTTTGGACGCATTGTAAACCGCCATGATTGCGGGCAGTGCCGTGGTAAAGGAAAAGTAATTCGCGATAAATGTGTAAATTGCGCCGGTACTGGACAGACCAAGAAGAAATTTAAGATTCCTGTTACCATCCCAGCAGGCATCTATGATGGAGAACAAATTCGTATTACAGGGGAAGGAAATCCTGGAGTTAATGGTGGGCCACCTGGGGACTTATATGTTACTGTTTTTGTTAGAAAGCATGACTTTTTTGCAAGAGATGGCTATGATTTAACCTGCCAGATTCCTTTGAGTTTTGTGCAAGCTGCCCTTGGAGATGAGATTGTTGTACCAACTTTAGATGGTAGGGCTAAACTGAAAATTCCAGCTGGAACTCAGACAGGAACAGAATTCCGTCTAAGAGGTAAAGGGGTGCCGCGTGCACGTGGATATGAAGGTGATCTACGTGTACAAGTAAAGCTAGTCACTCCTGTGAAATTAACAGAAGAACAAAAGCAACTGCTTCGCGATTTTAATCGACTTTCTGGAGAATATATACACGAACAGAGTGATAATTTCTTTACGAAAATGAAAAAAGCATTTAAAGGAGAGTAACGGGCGATTGAATGCCCGTTTTCTTTTTACTTCATTTTTGCAGGATGTTTTTAGGAGGATGTTCCGATGAAGTGGTTAGAACTAGCAATATATACAGAGGAAGAGTCAGTTGAAGCATTGACAGAAAGATTACAGGATATGGGTGCTGGAGGAGTTTCCATTGAAGAATCGTCAACCATCGCTCAAACACAGCCGGGAGAATATGGTGAAATCATCGCTTTAAATCCTGCGGATTACCCTGATTCAGGGGTAATTGTTAAGTCTTATTTTGCAGAAGTAAGGAATACAGATCAGCTTGTCTCTCAAATGAAGGAATGTTTATGTGAATTAAAAGAATACGGCTTACGCGTTGGAGAAAGTAAAATTGAAACAAAGTGGGTAGATGATGAAGATTGGGCAAATGCATGGAAAGCTTACTACAAACCGACGCGAGTGTCTGATCGATTGGTTATCGTGCCAGTATGGGAGGAGTACAAAATCCATTCAGATGAATTACCCATTTATTTAGACCCGGGTATGGCATTTGGAACAGGAACACATCCAACTACGAGATTGACATTGCAGTTGATGGAAAAATATCTTCATTTAGGTCAAAAAGTCATTGACGTAGGATGTGGAAGCGGGATACTCAGCATTGCAGCTGAAAAGTTAGGTGCTAGCGAGGTTTTAGCCCTAGATTTAGATCCTGTTGCAGTGAAAAATGCACAAGAAAATTGTGAGCAAAATGATACCAAACGGATAGTAGTGAAGGCAGGGAATCTTCTGCAAGGTGTGGGAACGACAGCACAAGTGATTGTTGCTAATATACTAGCTGAAATCTTACAGCAAATGATGTATGATCTACCAAGAGTCCTAGAACCAGGAGGGATTTTTATTGGTTCAGGAATTATAGAGAGTAAACAAGAGGACATCGTGAAAGGTTTACAGTCTGTTGGTTTATCAGTATTAGAAATCATTACCGAAGAAGACTGGGTAGCTGTAGCCGCGAAGAAAGCTTGACGATGTGTCTTGCCTTTTAGGCGAAGACAGAGTCTTAGCTGCACTTGTGCACCTCAGATTATGGCACAAGTCTCGCTATGTCGCTATGCTCCTAGTCTCGCTTTGTAGATAAGATAAAATTTTACACTATCTTATCTACCGAAAAAATGGTAAACTGGTGAGGGTTTTTTCATGCAAAGATACTTTATTACACCTGATCAGTTGATCGGGGATGTAATTCATATAACAGGTGATGATGTCCATCACATTCGTACCGTGTTGCGTAGTCAGATCGGGGATACATTTATTTGCTGTATGATGGGAATGGATTATTTGGTGGAAATTGAGTCTATCAGCTCATCAGCAGTGAATTGCCATGTGATAGAAAGCTCTCCATCTATAGGGGAACCTAGCGTCCAAGTAACCCTTGCACAAGGACTGCCGAAGGGTGAGAAGTTCGAATGGATTTTGCAAAAAGGTACAGAATTAGGTGCAACTGCATTTCTGCCTTTTTCCTCTTCTCGAACCATTGTAAAATTAGAAGGAAACAAAGTACCAAAAAAACGTGATCGCTGGGCTAAGATTGTGAAAGAGGCAGCAGAGCAATCTCATCGCGGGATTATTCCATCTGTTGAACTTCCATTGAATTGGAAAGCACTTTTGTCGGAGATTCCAAATTATGATGTAGCGATAATCGCCTATGAAAAGGGTGGACTAGCCCTTCAAACGGTACCTTTTATACAAGAGAGTAAGTCTATTTTGATGATCATTGGACCAGAAGGTGGCTTTTCGGAGCAAGAGATAGGGGAAGCTGTCGAACATGGTGCAAAACCGATCACTTTAGGGAATCGCATCTTACGCACAGAAACAGCAGCAATTAGTTTGTTGAGCTGCCTCATGTTTTTGCAAAACGAATTAGGGGGTGACCAAAAATGAGTAAAATCGCATTTCATACTTTGGGATGCAAAGTAAATGCATATGAAACAGAAGCGATGTGGCAACTGTTTCAAAAAGCAGGATATGAAAGAGTAGAGTTTGATACCAAAGCGGATGTTTATCTGATCAATACATGTACGGTTACCAACACAGGGGATAAAAAAAGTCGTCAAGTGATCCGTAGAGCGATTCGAAAAAACCCAGATGCCGTTATTGCCGTTACCGGATGTTACGCACAAACGTCTCCAAGTGAAGTTGCAGCAATTCCTGGTGTAGATATTGTGGTAGGAACACAAGGTAGAGACAAACTCATCGAATATGTGGAACAATACCGCAGAGAACGCCAGCCAATTAATGCCGTAGGCAACATCATGAAACAGCGTGAATATGAAGAACTAGATGTTCCTGCATTTGCAGATCGTACCCGTGCTTCTCTAAAAATTCAAGAAGGCTGCAATAACTTCTGCACCTTCTGCATTATTCCATGGGCAAAAGGACTTTCTCGCAGTCGTAAGCCGGAAAATGTATTGACTCAGGCGCGCCAATTGGTTGCTGCTGGGTATAAAGAAATTGTTCTCACAGGAATTCACACAGGTGGATACGGGGATGATCTGGATAATTATCAGCTAGCCGATCTTTTGGTGGATCTTGATAAAATTCCAGATTTACACCGGATTCGCATCAGTTCCATTGAAGCGAGCCAAGTAGATGATCGTCTGATTGATGTATTAAATTCATCGGATAAAATGTGCCGTCATCTTCATATCCCACTTCAAGCAGGGGACAATGAAGTATTAAAAAGAATGCGGCGCAAATACACCGTTGAAGAATATCGGGAAACCATCTTAAAATTGCATGATGCTCTCCCTGGGGTAGCGATCACCACCGATATGATCGTAGGATTCCCAGGAGAAACCGAAGAACAATTTTTAAACGGTTATCGGTTTGTAGAAGAACTCGGTATGTACCAAATGCATGTATTCCCATATTCCAAACGCACCGGAACTCCTGCTGCAAGAATGCCGGATCAAGTAGCGGATGAAGTGAAAAACGAACGCGTCAGTCGACTCATTGCTTTGTCTAATAAACTCACTACTACTTATGCCAGTAAATATGTTGGAGAAGTGTTAGAAGTTATTCCAGAAAGAGTCTACAAAGAAGAGCCAGATAGCGGTTTGTATACGGGTTATACGGATAACTATCTTCCTGTGGCATTCCCTGCAACAGAGGACATGATTGGGAAAGTATGCCGGGTGAAATTGGATGAAGTAGGGGCAGAAATGAATAGAGGTTCTTTTGTTCGGGTGTTGGATGAGAAACAATTATGCTCCTAAAACGAAGAGTCATTTTATTTAAATGAAGCCCCACTAGGGATACCTAGTGGGGCTTCATAAAATTCGTATCTATCACACATTCATTATGTTCGGGCGGCGGCGTACTAACGACTGTCAGAACGTCGCCAACTCCCGAAGTTGGTTCACCAGAAGTAAGGGTCGTCCAGGTCCTCACGGGTGGCGATGTAGAAATACCAGAGCGGAATCCACGCGTTTCCCCAGGCGCTGGGGATCATCACGTGCTTCCCGTCGTAGTACTCATTCACCTCGATGTCGTCGGTGGTCCAGACGGACTCGCCATTGATGTTCGGGATGTAGGTCTTGCCATCCCGCCTTGTCACCGTGACGGTGGTGACGCCGGTGGTGACCTCGCCGTAGATGACGGTGGTCACGATGGAGCCGTTGTTCTCCACCTTTTGGTTGACATCCAACACAGCCGGGAGCTTGGTCTGGGCGGTCATGGTGTCCTCCTAGGGACTCGACAGGACTGCTTTTACAGATTAATTTTAGTATATTAATATTATTATGCAATCGTCAATATATACGATCTGATAGTTGATTTTAATGTTGGGCCATTTATTGGTTTACAATGGAGATGATTACAAATGAAAGTAATAGAGCTTTTTATCAATGGTAAAAAAGTAATCATTGAATTACAGGAAGACAGCGGGATTGATGAGGAATTTCTAAACATTACTAAAGGTGTTTTTCAACGCTACGAAAAAGCTTTGAAAGCACTACGAGATAGGTAATGGTACCTGCATCACAAGAAAATAGGAGGACTTAATATGCGAAAAGAAATATCGGCAGGTGGTGTAGTCTTTAGGAAAGTAATGGATGAAATTCAACTCTTACTCATCCAAGACCGCTTTGGCAAGATTACTTTACCAAAAGGACATCAAGAAGCAGGGGAGACGATCGAACAGACCGCTATTCGCGAGATTGAAGAGGAAACAGGAGTTGTCGGGAAAATTGTCACGAAAATAGACACCATTTCCTACATTTTTACACATCCAGAGCATGGAGAAGTAGAAAAAGAAGTAACCTATTATGTAGTTCAAACAGATGAAGATAGCGTTAGTCCTCAATTAGAAGAAATAAACGAAGTGGTTTGGTATTCAATTGAAGAAGCAAGAGAACTTCATAAAGCAAACGGTTATGATAACAACCAATCTATCTTGGAAAAGGCAATTCAATACATAACAAAAGAAAATTATATTTAATATTTGTCTTATTCATGAAGCCTCTCTGGTACCATCCATTCCACCAACTTAGCAAATCCAGCACATACAGGGAGTACCAACAGAGAACATACAATGTTATAAATTGTCTGCGTATGTGCAACTTGAATCGAAGGATCGCCCGAAAATTGAGAGACTACATCAAGGAGAAGTGGGATGAGTGGGAGGAATAAGAGTGCTCCTCCTACATTTAGAACAAGGTGTGCAATCGCAACTCTTTTGGCGGAGGGTTTGGTTTGTAGTGCTGCGATCAAACCAGTCGCACATGTTCCCACATTGCTTCCGATTACGACAGCAATTGCAAATGGAAGCGTAATGACCGAAGAAGCGTAAAAGCCCATCGCAATGGCTACCATCGCACTGCTGCTGTGAATGAGTGCAGTGATCACCATTCCTGTGAGAAATCCCATTAAAATGGGATGATCTGTACCTGACATCAGCCAATCGATATAACCAGCTTGCTCTAAAGGAGTAGCAACACCTTGCATATATTTTACCCCGGCAAAAATAAGCCCAAGACCAAACCATATGGGTCCGGTTCTTTGTTTAATGAAAATTAAAATAAGTCCGATCGCCACTAATGGCCAGGCGAAATCATCTAATTTTAAGGCAAGTAGTTGCGTCGTAACAGTGGTTCCGATGTTGGTACCAAGAATAATGCCTAATGATTGAGCAAAAGTAAGCAATCCTGTATCGACTAAACCGATAGTGAAAACTGTCACTGCTGTACTGCTTTGCAGTAATGCGGTCAAGATTGTTCCACACACCATTCCTCGCCAAGGTGTTTTAGTAAAGCGTAACAAAATATTTTGGAGATGCTTTTCTGCCAGGCTTTCAAGACCACTTCGCATCATTTTCATTCCGAATAAAAAGATGACAAGTCCCCCGCAAAAGGGAAGTAAAATAGCCGTCATAAATCTTCCTCCTCCTTACATCATATGGGGAAGAGGACATGCACATGCTTTCTAAATAAAAAAGCGATTCCTAATTAGGAATCACTAGAAAAGAGGAGTTATCTCTTTTTGGGCTGCCTGTTTAAAAAAGGGGGGGAATCTATCTCATCAAACTCAGGATAAAATGGATTTTGCCATTCTGGATGTTCGGATGGCTCTTGTTGTTTAGAGCGGGTATTTTTTTGGTCACCTGCTGGTGTTGGTTCTCCTAGATAAAACCAAGGGTCTTCTTGAAACTCATCGATAAAAGGTCCGTTAGGTTGATTCCACTTTTTTTCTACTTCCTCTGTCACTAATTGTTTGACTAATTTCCGTAATGCGGCTTCACTAACAGTATATTTTTTCGCCAAAATGAACTCTCCCCTTTGTTAAAATCGTGTTATAGTGTATGCTGATAAGATGTAAAGGTGAATAGTGGAGGTTACAATGGACTGTATTTTTTGTAAAATTGTAGCGGGAGAAATCCCTTCAGAAAAAGTATATGAAGATGAAGATTTGTATGCCTTTTATGATATTCAGCCCGCTGCACCTGCTCATGTCTTACTTATTCCAAAGAAGCATATATCTTCGATGATGGATGTAAAAGAAGAAGATAAGGGACTTATGGGTAACTTAATACTCAGTATCCAAAAAATAGCTGGACAATTAGGTATGGATAAAGAAGGCTTTCGTGTCGTTAACAACATAGGAGAGTTTGGGCAGCAAACCGTTCCTCATATTCATTTTCATCTGATAGGTGGACGTCAACTGACTTGGCCTCCAGGTTAAGAAGCTTTGACATCGCCTTATTTGATGATTTATAATGGAAAATGACCTTTTGTGTTCAAAATTTTACAAGGTTATTGCAGGTGTCGTGGATGCTGACCTCCTTTATATTGGATCAGGCCGCTATCTGCTTACTCTAGTGGCTTTTGTTTGCCCTTGGAGGGAGGGAGAAGCATGGTTGAAACACGTGTGAGAAAAAATGAATCACTCGATACTGCTTTACGTCGTTTCAAACGTTCCATCTCAAAAGATGGGGTTTTATCGGAGGCTAGAAAGCGCGAGCGTTATGACAAACCCAGTGTGAAACGGAAAAAGAAAGCGGAAGCAGCAGCACGCAATAAAAAGCGTAGATAAGAGGTGTCCGATCTGTGAGCTTAATCCAGCAGTTGGATCAAGATATGAAAGCTGCGATGAAACAAAAAGACAAAGAAACATTGTCTACCATTCGCATGGTTCGTTCCTCCATTAAAAAGGTGGAGATCGATAATCGAGGCGAACTAAGTGATGATCAAGTATTAGAGGTACTTGTACGCGAGATCAAGCAACGCAAGGACTCTCTGCAAGAATATGAAAAAGCAGGTCGTGAAGATCTTGCTGCAAAGGAAAAACGTGAGATCGAAATTTTGTCTGCGTATCTTCCTGCACAATTAACCGAAGAAGAACTTCTTGAAATTGTGAAAAAGGCAATTGCTGATACAGGTGCTTCTTCGAAAAAAGAAATGGGCAAAGTGATGAGTGTTGTTGTGCCGCTTACAAAAGGGCGTGCAGACGGCAAGAAGGTAAATCAGTTGGTCCAGCAGTTACTCGGATGACAGCGTGTTTTTTGCGCTGTCTTTTTTTCAACATCAAGAAAGGGGATAGAAGTTATGACCCTTGGAACCACTATGCTTGTAGCTTCGACTAGCTGGGATATCGTAACACATCCTGCTATCATGGCTATTCTTTTAACAATTGGCTTAGCGGGCATTTTTGTAGAATTACTAGCTCCTGGACATATTATTCCCGGTGCAATCGGCATTGGAGCCTTTGTATTGTACTTTTATGGTCAATTTGCAGCAGGAATAGCTGAATGGAGTGCGCCTGTTATATTCATAGTTGGATTAATATTACTCATTATTGAGATGTTTGTACCCGGAGGTATTTTCGGAACATTAGGTACTGTCGCTCTCTTTTATTCCGTAGTAGCAGCAGCAAAAAGTTTGGCAGTAGGACTTAGTGCTCTGGCTATCGGGGTTGTTGCTACTGTCTTGTTAATTTGGATTCTTTACAAATTTTTTGGGTTTCGTACTACATGGCGCAAAATTATTCTTTCGAGTCAGCAAAATAATGAAGAAGGTTATACTTCTTCCAAAAATCGTAAACATTTGATAGGAAAAAAAGGTACAGCACTATCCGCATTGAGGCCGGCTGGGTGGGCCATGATTGACGGTCGAAAAGAAGATGTGGTAAGTGAGGGCGATCTTATACCAAAAGATGCGACTATTATTGTCACAAATGTAGAAGGAACTCGAGTTGTTGTAAAAAAAGTGGATGAAGAGATAGAATAATTAGGTTATTATTAGGGGTATATCCATATCACATCATGTTAGGAGAATTTTAGTGGATGATACTAGCTTGTTAGGTCCTATTGTTATAGTTGTTTTAGCGATTATTGTTTTGTCTATCTTATTTTCGTTTGTTCCGGTTATGCTTTGGATTAGTGCGATGGCATCCGGAGTCTATGTCGGTTTGACCACACTGATCGGTATGCGTTTGCGCCGTATCACTCCTGCTCGGATTGTCAATCCGTTGATCAAAGCACATAAAGCTGGTCTTGGTGTAAACATTCAACAGTTGGAAACTCACTTTTTAGCTGGTGGTAATGTAGACAGAGTAGTAGATGCTCTTATTGCTGCACACCGTGCTGATATTGATTTGGTATTTGAACGTGCAGCAGCGATTGATTTAGCTGGACGAGATGTATTACAAGCTGTCCAAATGAGCGTAAACCCTCGTGTCATTGAAACCCCAGTCGTTTCTGCTGTGGCCAAAGATGGGATTGAATTAAAAGTTATTGCTCGGGTAACTGTTCGAGCTAATATTGAACGTCTTGTTGGTGGTGCAGGGGAAGAAACGATTATAGCTCGTGTAGGGGAAGGTATTGTTACCACAATTGGTTCTTCCACCAGTCACAAAGCAGTACTTGAGAATCCAGACAGTATCTCCAACACGGTTCTTTCAAAAGGTCTCGATGCTGGAACCGCTTTCGAAATCCTCTCGATTGATATCGCAGATATCGATATCGGTAAAAATATTGGCGCAGAACTACAAACAGATCAAGCCGAAGCAGATAAACGAATTGCTCAAGCAAAAGCAGAAGAACGTCGTGCAATGGCTGTAGCCCAAGAACAAGAAATGCGTGCACATGTAGTAGAGATGCGTGCCAAAGTTGTAGAATCAGAAGCAGAAGTGCCAAAAGCACTTGCAGAAGCATTGCGTTCTGGGAAGATGGGAGTGCTTGACTACTACCAACTTCAAAACATAGATGCCGATACTAAGATGCGTCGTACCATAGGGGATACGGGCGAAGATGATACAGAGTAATCTCTCAGCGAAATCCCACATTAGAATCCTATATAAAGGGAAGGAACGGGAGGGATGATATGGTTGCCATCTTAGAATTAATTAAAACGCTCATCCCTTTTGGCATCGCTTTTCTCATATTGTGGGGTATTGGCCGTCTATGCTGCACCAAAAGTAGCAAACAACCGGTGGGGGAGCAAAAGAAGCAAAAAAAATCGAAGCAGAAAAATAAGAATAAGAAACCGAGTACAGATCCAAATCAAGGCTTTGCTCAAAAAGAGAGTATGATGGATAACAAGTCTGACTTTTTCTCCTCCAAGAAATCCATGATCCCATCAGATAGGGAACATGCTGAATTAAATACTGTTTTGCCATTACCAATGGCGAAACAAAAGAAACTAAGACCATTGCAAAAGGCGTTTTTACTCAAAGAGATTTTAGATTCACCAAAAGCAATCAAACCATACAAACGAAAATATCCAAGATAAAATTCAGATCCTCTTAAAGGGGATCTTTTTTATGTTGAAAGGTCTTATAAACTATCTTATAAATCTGAAATATGTTAATCTAAAAATGGTAATGGGTGACTCCCGCAAATAGTGGATGCTGTCCCTGAAATAGTGCTTTTCAATTAAAAGTCAAATTTAGGAGCTTTCGTGAAGAACATCTATCGCGTCGCCGGTTTTGTATTCGTCCTCGCGGTTCTCACGGAATGGAAGGAGAACTTCCCCATCTATTTCGCCGCCGCAGTGGGCATCGTGTGCATCATCATTGCGATCTTCCGCGCGATGAGCTGGATTATGAGGGGAGTGTTCTTCACCTTCGGTGCTCTCATGGTCTTGGGTGTGTTCATCGGAATGGTGTTCATCGTCATCGGAGTGGTTTATGGCATCGCTGTGACCATTCGGATGCTGGTTCGCCATGCTTCTTGAGCATACAAGTGGATGTGGAGTTTTGTTATTTGTATCTTCGCGTCTACTGTCTGGATTGAGTCTCCTCAATCCAGATCCCGTAAATAAGTTATTTTTCATAGATTTAATCAATTCATCCATCAATAAAGGTATTGGTGGATTTTTTATTATTTCAATGGTAAAAACTTTTTTCATGTTTACTGACACACATTGTCAGTGATGGATTGCTATTGTTTAATTATTGACAGAGTAAAGGGGTTTTTTCATTGGACTTAAAGTATGAGATCTATATTGATGGTACATTGGAGCAAGTGTGGAGCGTATTGGTTGATCCTAAGTTTGTAAAAGAAATCTACTACGGCAGTGTGATCGAATCCACCTTTCAAGTAGGAGATTCGCTAGCTTATGTTGGCCCTGGAGCTGATGGTGATCGAACTGTGCATGTGTATGGTAATATCTTGGCTTATGAACCAACAAAAAAACTAAGTTTTACCCACTATACTGGAAAAGCATATAATCCAGATACGGAGAAATATGAGTCAAGAATAACTTATCAATTAGAGAAAGTCGGAGAAGTAGTAAAATTGACATTGGTTCATGACCAATGGAAACCAAACGATCCTTCCTATGAAGGAAGTAAGAGTTTTTGGCCGATCGGACTTTCTATGATGAAAAGTTTGGTAGAAACGGGTAAAACGTTGCGTGTCAGTTAGAAATTCAGTTTTAATGATGAAAAAGCCAGATTCCTTAGTGGAACTGGCTTTTTCTGTTTCCAAGCATTCACCATTTGATAAGAACTGAACGCTTTAAAAAGATAAATCGTTGTTGGCATAGCTCAAGATGAGCAAATATTTATAACCTTTCCTGTTGACCAATATGGTCAACAACTTTAAAATATAATTGACCACATTGGTCAAATGTAAAAGAGAGGAAGAAATTCCTATGGCCTCTAAATTTCTTGCCTTGGATCACACAAAACAACAACAAATATTAAATGCAGCAATGAAAGAATTTGCTCTTAAAGGTTATAAAGCAGCATCTACCAATCAAATTGTGGAAACAGCAGGTATATCAAAGGGATTATTGTTCCATTATTTCTCCAATAAACAAGGTTTGTATTTTTACCTGTACGATTATTGTGTAGATGTGATCTTGGAAGATTTTTTTGGCCAAATTGATTTTGACCAAAAAGACATTTTACTGAGATTTCGAGAAATGTTTTTGATTAAACTCCGATTGATGAACAAATACCCTGTAATATTTGATTTTCTCATAGCAGCAAATGTAGAAGAAGCGACTGAAATAAAAGATAAGCTTAATTCTCTCAACCAAGAAATTATTCGAGATAGTTATCTTAAAATGTTCACTTCCGTCGATGAGTCTTTATTTCGTTCTGACATTGATCCTTCTAAAGTATTGGATATCATAATTTGGACGATTGAAGGTATATCGAATAAGGTACAGGCCCAGGAAAATCATATAAAAGCCGAAGAACTACGCAATGGCAAAACGTTACAAGAATTGGATGGGTATCTGGAGATACTCAGAAAAACACTATACAACTAGAAAAACAGGAGATGTTTGACATGAGTCGTCATGTGAAAACTTTTGCAGATTTAACTTCCGCTGATTTCTCTTTTGCAGGTGGAAAAGGGATGATGCTGGCAAAGATGCGCCAGGATGGTTACCCTGTTCCAGATGGATTTGTCATTTTATCAACAGCTACTGGATCAGACAACTTAGACGACGATGTTTGGACAGAGGTAGTCACCCATTTAAACAAAATTCGAAACAGATATCCGCAAGCTAAATTTGCTGTTCGTTCTTCTGCTTTAAGTGAAGATTCATCGGAGGCATCATTTGCTGGGGAGTTTGACACTGTATTAAATCAATCTACAGATGAAGAGATAAAGGAAGCAGTTCAAACTGTAATTCATTCCGTTCATCATGAAAGAGTGAAGACTTATAGTTCCATAAAAGGAATGGGAGAATATCATCAGATCGCGGTTGTCATTCAAGTTATGGTTCCGTCCCAGATATCCGGAGTCTTGTTTACAGCTGATCCAGTAACAGGAAGTAGTGCCAGCATGATCGGAAATTTTGTTTATGGTTTAGGAGAACAGCTGGTTTCCGGAGAAACGGATGCTTATACGTTTGAATTAACTCGTATTCGAAAAAAATATAATGGCCCAAATGAAATGAAAAAATACGCATCGCAACTATATGATTTGGCGGTGAAGTTGGAAAAACAATTTGGTTTACCACAAGATTTGGAATGGGCAGTTGCAAATGAAAAATTATATATTTTACAAGCTCGACCAATCACTACACTATCCAAAGGGAATTTAGATTCTTATGATATAAATTATTCGTTATCAGGAGACTACCTCTGGACCAATGCTAATGTAGGGGAAGCAGTTCCAGATGTTGTTACTCCTTTTACATGGTCGATATTGCAATATTTAGATAAGGAAATCAGTGTCGTTCCAGGGTACTACCTTATGTCAGGTAATATATGCGGCAGAATATATACCAATATTAGTAGGAGGTTATCTGTTTTCTCCGCATTCGGAATCAATCCTAAATTCGCGCTTTCTCTCATTGGAGATGTATTTGGAAATATTCCACAAGAGATGGAACTGCCAATTTACCCATTTACTCGGTGGGAGTTATTAAAATTGATGGTGCCAAAAGTAAAACACTATCTCAAAGAAGTTCAGATTGCCTCAAAATCCATAAAGAAACAAATTTCAGATACCCCACAGTGGTGTCAAAATATGAAAAAACAAATTTTAGCAGCAACGACGACTGCTGAGTTGAAAAATATTTGGGACGATGAGCTGCATCCTTATCATCGTAAAGCGTGGTTGACACTTTTGTCTGGTGGAACAAAAGCAGTTTTAGCGATGAGATTAAAGAAGAAGTTGGCAAAAATGGTCGGAGAAGAAGATGCAAATGCTCTGCTTTCGAATTTAAGAGGAAAAGGCGAATTAGCAAGTCTTGGACCAATACTCGGGATATCCAAAGTATTAGCTGGTGAAATGAGTAAAGAAGAATATGCTTTTCAGTATGGGCATCGAAGTCCATATGAGTTTGAACTGTCCATTGCTGACCCAGCAGAAAATAGCGACTGGTTAGAGGGACAAATAAAAGACTTTCATCAGTCCAATATAAACGTGATGGAATTATTGACCACCCAAGAAGCCAGGAGTAAGGCGGCATTTGTTCGATTTGAGCAAAAGTATCCTCTTAAAAAGCGATGGCTGAAGGAACAGCTAAATTTGGCGGCAGAAGGTGCACAGCTGAGAGAAACAGTTCGTTCTGAGTTTGTTCGCGTACATCGTGTTTTACGAACCTTTATGCTTCAAGCCGGTGAAGTAACAGGGATCAAAGAAGATATATTTTTTCTTTATCTTCCAGAAATAGAAGGATTGCTGTCTGGCGAAGAAAATATAACAAAGTTTATCCCAAAAAGAAAAGAGACTTACGCTAAGTTTAAGTCTTTGCCTCCTTTTCCAGCTATTATACGCGGGCGATTTGATCCCTTTACATGGGTTAATGACCCTAAAAGGAGAGGAGATATTTACGATCCAACCATCCCATATACAGAAACCGATACAGAAGAGTTAAAAGGATTTGCAGGTGCTGCTGGGAGAATAGAGGGAATTGTTCGCGTTTTGAGAAGCCCGGATCAAGGAAAGGAATTGAAAGTAGGCGAGATTTTGGTAGCCTCTAGTACGAATGTAGGTTGGACACCGTTATTTCCAAAGGCAGCGGCTATTATTACGGATGTAGGAGCACCATTATCCCATGCTGCTATTGTTGCTAGAGAATTAGGAATACCAGCGGTTGTAGGATGTGGAAATGCTACTACTCGTTTAAGGACGGGAGATCGAGTAATCGTTGATGGTGGTCAAGGCTTGGTTCATATCATCGAAAAATAATAGGTGGGGGCAGTTGGGAAAATCATTCCTAACTGTTTTTTTATTTTATGATAAATACACTTGCATTAAGTGTATTAGTTGTTATAATACACTTATAAGAGAAAATACTCCTGAAAGGGAGGAGCATACATGGAAGAAAGAAAGGTTGGCTCTTTTGTTTTTCAAATCGATCTTAGCCAACCCTTATACGAACAAATCTTAGATCAGATTAGAAGTTCTGTAGCAAGAGGGGAGATCGGTTTGGGAGAGAAGATACCATCTGTACGTGAGTTAGCGATCAGTTTAAAGGTGAATCCAAATACAGTTATGCGAGCATATCAAGAATTGGAGAGAGATGGATTGACAGAAAAACGTCGCGGGCAAGGAACATTTATTACTACATCTAAAGACAGTATCGCATCGTTTAAGTCAGAATTAGCAGAACGCTATTGTTTAGAGTTTGTGGATAAAATGAAAAGTTTAGGATATACCGAAAAAGACATGATTCATTGGATCACCCATGCGAAGGGAGTAAACAAATGAATGCAATTGAGTGTAAAGGGCTGAGTAAACAGTTTGAGAAAAACTTCGCATTGCAAGAAGCGGAAGTTAAAATCCCAGAAAATCGCATTATAGGAGTATTAGGACCCAATGGTGCAGGGAAATCTACTTTTTTTCGATTACTTGTAGGGCAAATCAAAAGCAACACAGGTGAGATTCATGTACTCGGGCAAAAACCAAGCTGGGAATTGAATCATCAAATTGCCTATTTACCAGATCGTGCACGTTGGTATCTCGATTACAGTGTAGAAAAGACAATCGAATATGGGAAAAACTTTTTACCTGGTTTTCAAGAAGATAAGGCTTATGATCTAGCAGACAGAATGAAATTAGATGCTTCTATGATGACAGCGAGCATGTCTAAAGGACAAGAAGCAAAACTGATGTTAATTTTATGTATGGCTAGAGAGGTTCCTTTGGTTATATTAGATGAACCTTTTGCTGGAATTGACATGATTGCAAAAGAACAAATAATGGAAACCATCATCGATTTAGCAAGTGAACGAGAGCAAACGATTTTAATCAGTACGCATGAAATAGCGGAAACAGAGGGATTGTTCGATTATGTTGTCTTTTTTAAAGAGGGAAAAGTCATTCTCAGTGGAGATGTGGAAGAATTGCGAGGACAGCAAGGTTCTCTTCAGAGTATCTACCGGGAGCTATATCGATAGGAGGGATAAAATTTGTTTTGGAATCTAGTCAAACATGAGTTGAAACATAGGAGTTCGGAGAAAGATAAAAATTCGAGTCACAAAAGATATATTAAGTATATTTATTTAGTCGTCTTCTTGGTTATAGCTTTCGTGTTTATAACCAAACTTGCACTTGCTGGAGAGTTAGATCCAACCCAAATTTGGAATGTGTTGTATGGTTTACCTTTTGCTTTAATCGGCATCTCACGAGCAATAATCAAACGAGAGCAGCGCTGTAACACCGTTGGCTGGTGGTTATCATTGCCTTTCAGGCGTCAGACACTGATTTGGGCCAAATTTCTTGCTGCAATGTGGAGATCGATATTGACCTACCTTATCATTTTTGTCTTAGGATTAGTTGGTTTTTTTTATGCTTTACTAATCGATCCAAAGTTGCAACTGCATGATATAGGAAACTTTTTATTAACTGGCGCAAATGTTGGTTTAATCATGATTGTCATTGGTCCGCTTGTTATTGCATTAGGCATGTTTATTGGAATACTGGCTCTGACTGAATATCGTTATTTGGTCTCTCTATTTTGGATCGGATTTTGGGTAGTTTGGGCGCTTGTAATCTCGTCTTATGCAGAAGTGATATTCCATTTCATAAAACATCAATATGCAGCATTTCCAGGGGTTTCCTTTATTGCATGGTTGCCATGTTGGATCATCACCTATATTCTAATTGTTTTCATGTCTGTTCTTTTGGAAAGAAAACTGGTCTAAACAGGTATCGAGGAGGAGATAGTATGACGAATATGCTTGAATTTCATAAAGTGAAAAAAAGTTATGGCAAACGCATCGCAGTGAATCAATTAGACATCTCTGTCAGAAAGGGATCATGCTTTGGATTGCTTGGTCCCAATGGTGCAGGGAAATCGACGATGATGAAACTTATTTCCGGCATTATTCAGCCTGATTCTGGTCAAATAAAAGTAATGGGACTTGATATGAAAGAGAACATAGTAAAGATCCAACAAAAAATAGGCTATGTTCCACAATCTATTACCCTATATGAAGAGTTGTCAGCAATCGATAATCTACGTTTTTTTGGTGAACTGGCTGGGGTGAAAGGAAAAGAACTGCAAGATCGGATTCAAGATGTACTGACTAAAACAGGTTTATCTGATCGTGGCAAAGACGAAGTTCGTACGTATTCTGGAGGAATGAAACGTCGGATCAATATTGCTGTAGCATTGCTGCATAAACCTGATTTATTAATTTTAGATGAACCAACTGTGGGGATTGATCCTCAATCCCGTAACCTTATTTTTGAATTGATTCGCACGCTTCACAAACAAGGAATGACCATTATTTACTCTACACACTACATGGAAGAAGTCGAGGCATTGTGCGATGAGATCGCGATTGTTGATAATGGAAATGTCATTGCTATGGGGGAACTAGATGAACTTCTAACAAAGCATACAAAGCCATCCGTCTATATTGAATCTGCCCAGATATGTGAACAACCAAAAGTACCTACAGCAACAAATGTAATAGAAAAAGGAAATGGCTGGGTAATTGAAACAGAAGAACTGCTTCCAACAATTCAATATTTAACAGAAATAGCAGCAATTCAAAAATTAGATGTCAAAAAATTAGAAATATTACACCCGTCATTGGAAGATGTATTCTTGAAATTAACTGGTGTAAGTCTCAGAGATGTATAAGGGGGAGAGCTAAAAATGGGTACAGTATTAAAAAAAGAGTTGAAAATATTTTTAAAGCGAAAAGGAAACTTTATTTGGTTGTTTGCTATGCCGATTTTTTTTATCGTAGTTATGAATCTTATGTTCTCCAATACGGACTCAAAAGTAACGGTTCAACTTATAGATCGAGACCAATCTACTTTCTCCCGGGCATTTATAAAACAGTTGGATGGAATAAAAGAAATAGATGTGAAACTAGTAAGCAGCTCGTCTTTCGATAATCAAGTAAACCAGTTAAAAAAAGGAAACATTTCTTCTCTCGTGGTAATCCCTAAAGGATTTGAAAAACAATTCGGAACTAGTGCATCTCAGGTTCAATTGTATCGAGATGGGAATGTAAATCAAGCTGCAGCAGCAGTGGATGCTGTACTAAACGGTTTGAGTGATCAATACCGAGAACAAAAAATCAAAGCGAGTTTATTGAGTAAGGGCCAGACTGAATCTGAAGTAGCAGGTACGATGAAAGCTCCTATAACCATCACAACAATTAATGAAACATCGAGTAAGATTAATGGAATTACCCAAATTGTTCCAGGTTATATGATTATGTTTTCCTTCTTTATCATCATGACGATGGTAACAAGATTTACAACAGAGCGAGATTCGGGCATGGTTTCTCGTTTACAAGGTACATCCATCAGCTCTTGGCAATATTTATTAGGCATGTGGTTACCAAATGTATTTATGGTCATGTTTCAATGTTTAGTGTTGCTTCTATTTGGTCATTTTGTCTATGGCTTAGTTTTCGGCAACTTTTTGCTTGTTTTGTTTATTGTAATATCCCTGAGTATATGTGGAGCAAGTATCGGTATAGCGGTTTCCATGTTAATTCGGTCTGATCAGGCTTCAAAAGGAATCACCCAGTTATTTACGTTAGGCGGTTCTATGTTAGGAGGTCTATGGTTTCCATTTGATATGCTTCCCTCTTATGTACAAGCGTTTGGAAAAATGACTCCTCAATATTGGGCACAACACGGCTTACAAGAAGTTATGGTTCATGGAGCGAAAATAAGTGATATATGGCCAACATTTGCAGTATTGCTTTCTATTGGGTTTGTGGGTTTAATCATTGCAAAACTTAGTTATTCCACCTTTTTACGTCGAGCTGTAAATTAGGTTAATGCCTGGATAGGGTCCGATCACAGGTACACGAAAGATAATTCTACTTGCCAATGAGTAATAGTTATTTATAAAATAAACTATTATATATTAATGGAGGTAATTATTTGAAACGATTAACAGCTATTTTTCTCTCCATGTTGCTCTTGTCCGTAGTATTTGCTACTGCTCATTCGGAAGTAAGTTATGCAAAAATAAGATCACATTCCAGTTACCATACCGACTCGCATTCTAGCTACTATTCACCATCTTATAAATCAAGTGGTTATTCTTATTACAAGACGAAAAAGAAAAAGAGCATCTTCAGTAAGTTAGGTTCTTTCGTTGGTGGGGTTATTATCGCAGGTATCATCTTTATTGTGATCGTGATCATTGTCTTGATTGTATTATTTTTTGTTATTCGTCGATTTATTCGTCGAAGACTTAGGCATTAGGCCAATTTTGCCATCATTGGTAAGATGTATTACAAGTAAAGATAGAACCTCCTTCCCATACTAAAGGGTAGACAAGGAGGTGCAGAACCAAATGCCAAGAAGCACAAATAAATTATTAGTACCAGGTGCAGCAGCAGTATTAAACCAATTTAAAGAAGAAATAGCTAGTGAGTTTGGTGTGACCCTTGGAAAAGATACAACTGCTCGTTCAAATGGATCAGTAGGTGGAGAAATTACGAAACGTCTTATTGCTCAGGCTGAACAGCAACAAACCAAATAGTATAGGAACCAGCGACTCCATTCTCGGAGTCGTTTTTTTTTCTTCTACTCTCTCTGTTTCGTGCATATTCTTAACAAGGAGATGGAGGGAGGAAAACGATGAAACGACTTACACAACTAGCTTCCAATTGGTTTGATTTACCCCCTGAAGTAGTTGGGACTCTCCCTCGCGTAGAATGGATCGGACAACAGTTACAAATTGAAAATTTTATAGGCGTCCATCAATTTAACCCAGACTTACTCACGTTAAAAACAGCTACAGGTTATCTTACTGTGGAAGGAAACTCCCTTGTGATGGAAGCTATTTACCCAGACAGAATTTTACTTACTGGAAAAATTTCTGCAGTACATATGAAGAATAACGAATAGGGGAGAAGGCATGTGAGAGGTGGTACAGTAACCATTGAATGTGTGGGACAAAATATTTCAAACTTATTGGATCAAATCGTACAAGCTAAGATTGTCCTTAAGAATGTACAGTGGGTGAGTAAAGAAAAAGTGCGCATTACCGTTTTCCTATCAGATATCATGCAGGTTTGGAAGTATATGAAACAGTATCGGGTAGCTGGAAAAATGGTGAAGAAATCAGGTCCTTTTTTCATGTTCAAAAAGATAAAGAAGCGTAAATTTTTTGTCATTGGTTTTTCCATTTTTTTATTTTTGTTATTTTTCTTTTCTTCGTTTATTTGGTATGTAGATGTGGAAGGAAATGAGCAATTACCAGATAAACATGTTTTGTCTATTTTACAAAAGGAAGGAATTTATCCAGGACAGCTTAAAGTAGGACTTCCTAATACAGATCAACTGCAAAGGAAACTTCTAAAACGAATTCCAAATGCTTCTTGGATTGGAGTGCGTATAGAAGGGACTCGCATCATTGTTACAGTAGCAGAAAAAAAACGGGTAGATTCGATTGGGGAAAAGAAACTAATTCGCAGGCCTGTAGACTTGATTTCTAAGAAAAATGCCTTCATTATGGATGTACGTGTTTTCCATGGGAATCCGGTGGTCAAAGTACATGATGCCGTAAAAAAAGGGCAATTGTTGGTTTCAGGTACTTATGGAGAAGCAACATCTCCAAATAAGGGGCCAATTGTCGGGGCTCAAGGAATTGTTTTAGGTGAGGTTTGGTATGAATCAGAGGTAGTTGTACCACTGAAGTATGTACAAAACGAATACACTGGAGAGAAAACACGTTATACATGGCCATTTGTAGGGCCATTTGTCTTATCTAATCCATTTTCTACGCCTAAACCTTATGCAAAATCGGAATTAATGAGAAGAATATCGGCGCTTCGTATTGGAAAATATCAGATACCAATCGGTTTAGTACGCGATGTTTATTGGTCTGTAAGACAAGTAACCTATACTCGAAATCATGCAGATGCGATTGCATTAGGTAAAAAAAGAGCTAGATTGGAAATGACTAATACTATTGCTCCAGAAGGTAGAATTTTAGGGGAAAAAGTTTTGCACCAACGCATAGACAATGGTAAAGTTTATTTGAAGATACATTTTGATGTGGTTGAAAATATTGCTCAAGAAAAGCCTATACTACAAGGGGATTGAAACATTTGCAAAGCAATGAAAAACGGATTCACATTGAATTTCAAACTTCTGATGAAGCAATTAAATTGTTTGGCCCGCATGATACTTTTCTCAAAGTGATTGAAGCCGATAGTAAAGTCAAGATCGTGTCGAGAGGCGGAGAAATTGTAGTTTCTGGACCATCTGAACAAGTAGATAGAACACAGGAATTATTTCGTGTCTTACTGACCCTTATTCGCCAAGGTCTGGAGTTAAATGAACGTGATGTTGTATATGCCAAGCGGCTTTCGGAATCAGACAAGGCAGATGAACTATTGGAATTGTACCAGGAAGAAGTTGGTATTACCCAAAAGGGTCAAAAGGTAAGAGTTAAGACACTAGGTCAACGGCACTATGTCACAGCTATCCAGAAAAAAGATATCGTCTTTGGGATCGGACCTGCAGGTACTGGGAAAACTTTTTTGGCTGTTGTTATGGCAGTGATGGCCTTAAAGACTAATCGTGTGAAACGGATTGTGTTAACAAGACCAGCAGTTGAAGCAGGGGAAAACTTAGGATTCTTACCTGGCGATCTTCAAGAAAAGGTAGACCCTTATTTACGACCTTTATACGATAGCTTATACCTTATGCTTGGCATGGAACAAGTTACGAAAATGATGGAACGCGGACTAATTGAAATTGCACCTCTAGCTTATATGCGTGGACGAACATTAGAAGATGCATTTGTCATTTTAGATGAGGCCCAAAATACAACACCTGAACAAATGAAGATGTTTTTAACTCGTCTTGGATTTGGCTCCAAAATGGTCATAACTGGAGACGTCACCCAAGTGGACTTGCCTCGAGGAAAAAATTCAGGATTGCGAGTGGCAGAGCGGATACTAGAAAAAATTCCAGATATTCGTTTTGTCTATTTAAAACAAGCTGATGTTGTTCGACATACACTGGTACAACAAATTATTGAAGCATATGCTGAGGAAGACAACCAAGGAGCCAGTTAGTCATGGGAAAAAGCCAAAGAGCTTCTTTTTTTCAAGGAGAGTGGAAAAGTCATTTTTCCATACAGATACTCATTTACGCGATCTTCGGGGTCGCGTTCTATTTGTTGTTGCTTCCACATGCCTTGCCGCAGTTTGTCGATATAAAAGTTGGGAAAATAAGTAGAGAAACGATTATTTCTCCTATAACTAAAATTGATGATACAGCGACAAAAGCAGCAAAGGATAGAGCAGCATACTCTGTAGATCCTCAATACACAAAAAATGAAGAATTAACGAACAGTCAAATTGAAAAAATTGATTTGGTGTTTGCTGATGCAAGACGGATCATCGGAGATAAAACATTGAAAGAACCTGAAAAAATTAAAAGTTTAAAAGATGCAATCTCCCAAGAATTGCCAGAGGAATTTTATATCAAATTGGTACGCACTTCTTTAACCGAATTAACAGATTTACGCCTTACTACCAGGGACATTGTTTCCAATATACTAGAAGAAGGAGTTCGCTCTCAAGAACTCGCTACGAAAAAAGATCAAGTAGACAGTATGTTGGTCACTTCATCCCTATCGAGTAATTCACGCTATTTGGCACGTGAAATCACTAGATATTTTTTAATTCCTAATGAACTATATGACCAGAAGAAAACAGAATCACTTCGAGAAGCTGCTAAAGATTCTGTTGAATCTATCCCGATCAAAAAAGGACAAGTACTTGTTTCTTCTGGGGAAGTAGTCACACCTGATCAATATCGAAAATTAAAAGAAATAGGTCTGATACGCGAACAAACAAATGTCATACCTTATATGGGTTTACTGATCCTTGTCTTACTGATATTGTTTATCTTTCGGTTTTATGTGCAGCGCTTTCATTCCTTCCTACATGCAGATAACAGCCAACTTTTGTTGCTGATTTCAATTATGTTACTTACATTGATTGGGATGAAGATAGTTACATTGGGACAAAATCTAGAATGGAGTACAGTAGGTTTTCTTGCTCCAGTTGCGCTCGGGACAATGTTAATTACACTGTTGTTAAATTCAAAATTATCTTTAGCAGCAAGTTTAATTCTATGTTTAGCAGCCAGCATGTTTTTTAACGGAGATAATCAGTTTTTGTTTGATTTTCGTTTTGGATTAGTTACATTGATCAGTGGAATAATCAGTACCTTTGCCCTTGATGGTGTAAAACGAAGAAGTGCTGTCTTAAAAGCAGGTGTTTTAACTTCTTTCGTGAGTATGGTAGCTATTCTTGCTCTTTATACATTATGGCCAGCAGAACGGGATTGGGCGCAGCTTTTTCAATCCCTCCTGTTTGGGTTAATTGGCGGTATTTTCTCTGCTGTGCTTACGATTGGGTTCTTGCCATATTTTGAAGCGGTGTTTGGAATACTATCTCCCCTTCGTCTATTGGAGCTTAGCAATCCTAACCATCCATTACTAAAGGATTTACTCTATAAAGCTCCTGGTACTTATCATCATTCCATCATAGTTGGAAATTTAGCCGAGGCAGCTGCTGAATCCATTGGTGCAGATGGTTTTCTTGCAAGAGTTGGAGCTTATTATCATGATGTTGGAAAATTAAAGCGGCCACAGTTTTTTATCGAAAACCAGATTCATCGAGATAATCCACATGATAAAATATCGCCAAATTTGAGCAAAACAATTATTTTATCACATCCAAGAGATGGTGTAGAGATGCTAAAGGCTCACCGCATCCCAAAAGCAATCCAAGATATTGCTGCTCAACATCATGGGACAACATTGTTGAAGTTTTTTTATTACCGTGCACTAGAACAAAGCAATGGAACACAAGTTATTGAGGCTGATTATCGCTATCCAGGTCCAAAAGCACAGTTCAAAGAAGCAGCTATTGTCGGGATTGCAGATTGTGTGGAGGCTGCTGTACGTTCCATTTCCAAGCCAACTCCTTCTCGAATTGAAAATATGATTAGTAAAATCATCCGAGATCGACTTGAAGATGGGCAGTTTCATGAATGTGATTTGACCTTTAAAGAGTGTAATTCTATCGCGAAAGCCATGGCAGCTACATTACAGGGAATTTTTCATTCCCGTATTGAGTACCCAGAAGATATACCGGCAAAAGGGGCAAAATAGATGGTAACTATTGAAATAGAAGCAGAAATTCCTTTGACAGAAGAAGAAAAAGCAGCGATTGACAGAGTACCAGAAGTATTAGATAAAGTAGCTCAGATGGAAGAATTACCTGATGTTTCCGTATCATTAACCTTAGTTAGTAAGGAAAGAATCCAAGAAATTAATCGAGAATATCGGGAAAAAGATAGTCCTACAGACGTTCTTTCTTTCCCGCTATTTGAAAATCGATCGGAATGGAGCAAAGAAGATTGGGAAGAAACGATTGAACTTGGAGATATTATTCTCAGTCTTCCGATAGCAGGTGTTCAAGCAATAGAATATGGTCATTCTTTACTTCGTGAGATTTCCTTTTTGGTAGTACATGGATTTTTGCATTTACTAGGTTATGATCATGAAACAAAAGAAGAGGAAGAAGAAATGTTCGGCTTGCAAGAGAAAGTATTATCCGAGTTAGAAATTACGAGGTAGGGAGAGATGTTTCATGTGGGTGACAAAAGTACTCAAAAGCTTTCGATACGCATTAGAAGGCTTAAAGTATGCAGTTGTCACCCAGCGCAATATGCGCATTCATTTTATTACTGCATTGGTTGTCTTATTATTGAGCCTTTGCCTATCTTTATCAAAGCTAGAGATATTACTGTTGTTTGTCACTATCACCCTGGTATTGTTTGCAGAATTGATCAATACATCGATTGAAGCAGTAGTAGATATGATTACAGAAGAATTCCATCCACTTGCTAAGATTGCCAAAGATGTTGCAGCAGGAGCTGTATTTTTAACTGCAGGTCTTGCTTTTATTGTTGGCACTAGTATCTTTTTTCCTTATTTGCGGTTTATTCACACCAGTATTTCGGAACATTCTCTCTATCCGCCGACAATTGGGCTTACAGCTATTGTTTTAGTTACTTTTTTTGCTACTTTTTTGCTCAAAGCATGGGTATCGAGATATTGGAAAGACTGGGAACCAAGTTTGATCATGTCTCTTACCTTTTGTATAGCGACATTAATCATCTTGGTGATTTGGCAACTACCTATTAGTATCTTGGTGTTATTTTTAACTGGCATTGCCGTACAGTCACGTATTAAAGAAAACACCAATTATCGATCGATGTATTTTGGTGCGCTTATGGGGATTGTCATTGCTGTACTTGGATTGCAGCTTTTATAAGAGCGAAATACTCACTAGAATTATGAAAAAGAGCTTACAGGGGAGTATGCACTGCTCCCTTTTGCCTTTCAAAAGGAGGATTTTTATGACAAATAAGTTCCGCTCCGGATTTGTGGCACTTATTGGACGCCCAAATGTGGGAAAATCAACATTGATGAATGAAGCAATCGGCCAAAAAATTGCCATTATGTCAGACAAGCCTCAGACAACGAGAAATCAAATCAGAGGCATTTATACAGATGAACAAGGTCAGGTTATTTTCCTTGACACACCAGGAATTCACAAACCTAAGTCTAAATTAGGAGAATACCTCGTTAAAACTGCACAAAATGTGTTTACAGAAGTAGATCTTATTTTATTTTTAGTTGATGCAGAAGAAGGTTTAGGCGGTGGAGATCAATACATAATCGAGAGACTAAAAGGCGTTTCTACACCAGTATTTTTGGTGGTCAATAAAATCGATAAAGTTCATCCTGACGAACTATTGCCATTTATCGAGCAATACCGCCAGCTTCATGACTTTGATGAGATTATCCCTATATCAGCTTTAAAAGGAAATAATACAGGTCGTTTGCTTGAATTAATTTTAGAACGCTTACCAGAAGGTCCCATGTACTACCCAGAAGATCAAGTGACGGATCATCCTGAAAAATTTATCATGGGTGAGATTATCCGGGAAAAAGTGTTAGAATTAACACATGAGGAAATTCCTCATTCTGTTGCAGTAGTGGTAGAAGAGGCAAAGTTGAGGGAAAATCAACAAACATTATATTTGCGGGCTGCTATTGTCGCAGAACGCAAATCACAAAAAGGAATATTAATCGGCAAGCAAGGAGCAATGCTCAAGCAAGTCGGTAAACTTGCACGTACTGAGATGGAACGTTTATTTGGATATCGCATATTCTTGGATTTATGGGTTAAAGTGCGAAAAGATTGGCGCAATGAATCCCAATATCTGAGGGAATATGGATATCGCGATGAGGAGTAAAAAATAACCAATAACTTTGTCTCATATAAATCATGCTCCTCGGTCATGCTAACTCTGAACCCCTCTCTAGAAAGGAAGAGACTCGTTGCGAAATTTCTCATGGAGCTGTTTTCAGGTAACGGGTAGCATCGATGCCTATCTTTTATACAAAGATATAGAGGCTTTAACGGTTGAGCAGGATGAAGAACAGTTAGAGGACGAGAAGCAGAAAGAAGAGGCCTAGTAGAAAGGACAGCAATGATTATCAAATTGCAAGGAATCGTCCTTCGAAATCAATCTTATGGAGAAAGTGACCACTTGCTGTTTATTTTTTCCCGTGAAAGAGGAAAAGTAAGCATGATCGTAAGAGGTTCCAAAAAGCCAAGGAGCAGATTTGGTGCAGTTACAGAACCTTTTACGATTGCTGATTTTGTCTGTTATCAGCATAGTCCAACAAGCATGCCATCCCTTTCTCAAGCAGATATTATTCATCACCATCAAACCATACGATCAGATCTTTTATTGACTGCTTATGGGGCATATTGGTTAGAATTAGTGGATCGAATTATCGTAGAAAAAGAACCTTCTCTAACTTTATATAATCAGCTTGGAATGTTACTTTCTCAATTAAATGATGGCAAGGACCCAGAAATATTGACGCGTTTACTAGAACTTGCAATTTTAACAGCAGCTGGATATAAACCTGTATTTTCTGGGTGTGCTAACTGTGGAACTCCTTGGCAAAATGGAGAAGCAGCAGCTTTCTCACTAGCACAAGGTGGTATGGTGTGCACCAAGTGTATGACACCGAGAGATATCAGTATTACCCCTGCAACCGCCTATTACTTACGGATTTTAAATGATATATCTGCTGATCAACTAGGAAATGTCAATATAAAATGGGAAACCAAACGCGATCTGGAGACCATATTGCAATATTATTTGGATGCACAATTGGATATAAAGACCAAGTCGAGAGCTATTCTTCAACAGTTAAGATCAACTTGGAATTAAACAAAAAGCAAACAATCGGTTATACTTTTGTTTGCTTTTTTGTTGTGGAAAATGGTTATATTTGGCTATTTGTTTTCTTTATGGAAAAGAGGGTCGTAAGATAGAATAGAACATCATGACTAATAAAGGGGAATTTAAGTTGAAACAGTTTAGATTTCTATCACTCTCTTTTTTATTGATGACTGTGCTATTAGCTGGGTGTAATATAACGAAAACGTCACAGGTTGATCCGAAACAAAACTCAGATACGAAGATACAGAATGTGATGAAAAAGTCGCTAGATGCTTGGGATAACAGTTCGAAAAACCAAATTTTTGCTTGGACGACGAAAGATGATCAAGTCTATCCTTCTCAAGAAGGGACTTATAAAGTGTTAAAAACAGGAGAAGCACTTGAAGAAAAATATGACAAGTCTCATATTCATGCTACTTCTTCGAACAAAAGTGGATATGCGATCGATCAAACCCCGAGTAACTTAAAGCAAGGAGAATCATGGGACCAATGGAAAGCTGGAGAAAATACCACCTACAGTAAATTTATTGATCCAAGTTCTGATGATTCGGAGTTTGAGGGGAAATGGATGAAGCAAGACCAATATACAGGTGAATTATATGTGCCCTCTTTACCAGTCGATTATTTAAATGCGATAAAAGATAGCAAATCGACAAAGGGAGTAACGATTACGGAAACGTCAGATGCATATAAAATCGTAGCTAAACCGGAATTTTACGCTTCCCTGCCAAATTTCCTTCAAAATGTAGGGAAAAAGATGAAGTTTCAAGTGTATCCAAAAGCAGTCATCCACTCGGTCAATTTTGGAAATGGAACGATGATGGATTATAATGCCCAAAAAGTTAAAGTAAAAAGCGTGGATTGTTCGATCGTGATAAATAAGAAGACACTGCTTATTCAAGAAGCTGACTTTCATGTGAAGTTAGAATTGGGATTGACCTTCGGAAAATCTCCCACATCGGATCAAGTGATAACGTTGAAGAAAAAAGGGGAACTGCATACGCCTTTTCAAGTTCCTGCGAATGTGATTAAGGCAGCAGGTAAATAAAGACTGATAAACTGGCAGCGGCTGCACACATATCGTGTGCAGCCGCTGGAACGACCAGATTCTATTGGATCATGAGACCCTACTAGATCTGGTGATTTCCGTAGACCACAAAGTCCCCACGCCATCCCATGTAATCGAGGACATGGGGGACAGAGGTCGAGCTGGAGGGGGTCGACGGCTCGTCGGTCGTCTCCTCTGTCGCCTCGGTTGTGGAGGTGACCTTAGACTCCGGTTCGGTCGATGCCATCTTTGACTCCATCACTTACAGCTCACCCCGTCGGTGAACTACTTATTTTCATTATAATTAGATATATTATGAGTGTAAACAAATGAATTTGGCTGTTCAAAGTTGACAATTCCCTCTAGCATTTGGTAAGCTAAAAAAAATTTGAAGTGCGATGACAGAAAGAAGTAACGAATCCCCCACTTCCTAGCGAATCAGGGAGAGTGCGAGCCTGATAGTGGCATTCGTGAATAGGCGTTCTCGAGCATTAGTATGAATAAAAGTGGACCAAATTGCGTTTTGGTCAAATAGGGTGGAACCGCGGGAAACAGCTTCTCGTCCCTATGTGATGTATTTTTATCATCACATGGAGACAAGAAGCTTTTTTATTTTTTGGAGGTGAATGTGTTGAATTTTCAACAGATGATCAAAGCACTGCAAGATTTTTGGAGTGCAAAAGGATGTATATTGGTTCAATCTTATGATGTAGAGACAGGTGCTGGAACACTAAATCCGATGACTTTTCTGCGGGCGTTAGGTCCAGAACCATGGAATGTGGCTTATGTAGAGCCTTCTCGCCGCCCCGCTGACGGCAGATATGGCGAAAACCCAAACCGACTTTATCAGCATCATCAATTTCAGGTCATCATGAAGCCTGCGCCAGACAATATCCAAGAAATATATTTGGATAGTTTGCGTGTATTGGGATTGAATCCATTGGATCATGATATTCGATTTGTAGAAGATAATTGGGAAAATCCTACTTTTGGTGCAGCAGGGCTTGGTTGGGAAGTCTGGTTAGATGGAATGGAGATCACTCAATTCACGTATTTCCAACAAGTAGGAAGTTTGGAAACAGATTTGGTCTCAGCAGAGATTACGTATGGTTTGGAACGTCTGGCTTCCTATATTCAAGAAAAAGAAAATGTGTTTGATTTGGAGTGGGTAGAAGGTGTAGCATATGGGGATGTTTTCTACCAAGCAGAATATGAGCATTCCAAATATACGTTTGAAATATCGGATGAAGCATTTTTATTTTCTCAATTTGATGCTTTTGAACGAGAAGCAGGCAGGGCGTTGGACGAGTCGCTCGTATTTCCTGCATATGATTACATTTTAAAATGCTCACATACGTTTAATTTATTAGACGCTCGTGGATCAATTAGTGTGACCGAAAGAACAGGTTATATCAAACGAGTTCGTAACTTAGCGAGAAGGTGTGCGAAAGCATTTATTGCGGAGAGAGAAAAACTAGGATTCCCACTGCTTAAGCAAGGAGGCGTTCAAAGTGAAGCATAGTTTTTTATTTGAAATTGGTTGTGAAGAGATCCCTGCTCGATTTGTTCGAAATGCAGCAGAACAATTCTCAGAAAAAGTTGAGAAATGGTTTTCTGAGCAAAGAATTTCCATCGGAGCTGTTCAAACATTTGCGACGCCTCGTCGTTTAGCGGTATTGGTGAACGAAGTAGCGGTCAAACAAAGTGATCGTACGGAATTACTGCGTGGTCCAGCTGCTAAAATCGCCAAAACAGAAGATGGCTCTTGGAGCAAGGCGGCGATGGGATTTGCCCGTAAAAATGGTGTAGAACTTTCTTCACTAGAACTCAAGGAAGACAAGGGAACCGAATATGTCTATGCAGTGAAACAAGAAGTTGGATTACATACAGAAGAAGTGATAGCGAATTCTTTTGTGTCCATCCTGGAGAGTTTAACTTTCCCAAAAACAATGAGATGGGAAGCTACCAGGACGAAATTTATTCGTCCGATTCGATGGTTAGTCAGTCTTCTTGATAATGCGGTGATTCCGGTTTCTTTTGCAGGAATTACTGCTGACCGTATGACAAGAGGGCACCGGTTTTTAGGAAAAGATATTCCTCTTGCGGAAGCTGGCCAGTATCCAGCAGCCTTGCGGGATCAGTATGTAGAAGTGGATATGGATGCACGTTTTGCCAGTATTCGGGATCAATTGATCGAGTTGCAAAAAGAAAACAATTGGGAAATACCAATTGATGAAGACTTACTAGAAGAAGTGACCCAATTGGTAGAGTATCCAACAGTAGTCAGCGGTGAGTTTGCTACGGAATACTTAAGTTTACCAAAAGAAGTTCTCATTACTACCATGCGAGAACATCAGCGATATTTTTCTGTACAAGATGCAACTGGAGCTTTACTTCCCTATTTTGTGACCATTCGCAATGGAGATAAACATGGTTTGTCTTATGTCAGTCGAGGGAACGAAAAAGTATTGCGTGCAAGACTTGCTGATGCTCAATTTTTCTTTACAGAAGATAAGAAACTTACTATTGAGACAGCACAAAGAAAATTAAAGAATATTGTTTATCAAGAAGCTCTTGGTTCAATGGCTGCTCGGGTAGAAAGAGGAGAGAAACTTGCACTTGCTTTTGGGAAGTTTCTGGATCTTTCAGAACAAGAGCGAGTACAGTTATCACGTGCTGCTTCGATCGCTAAATTTGATCAAGCAACACAGATCGTCAGTGAATTTCCTGAATTAGAAGGTTATATGGGAAGAGAATATGCTTTTCTGCAAGGAGAAGAACCAGCTGTAGCAGAGGCTCTGTATGAACAAGTATTGCCCCGTCATGCAGAAGATCAGTTGCCGACAAGTAAGATTGGGGTTGTTTTAGGATTAGCGGATCGTTTTGACACTTTAGCCTCTGGCTTTGGCATTGGTCTTGCTGTCAGCGGTTCACAAGATCCTTATGGGTTTCGAAAAAAAGCTGCAGCTATCATTCAATTGCTCGTTCATTATACAAACTTCCCTTTATCGCTTACAGAGTTGATTAAGCATTCAGTGGAGACGGTTGCTGAAACAGTAACCCTTAAACTTTCAACAGAGCAATTGTACGAAGAATTAATGCAATTTTTCCGTATTCGACTCAAATCGTATTTGCTAGACTTACATGTTCGTTATGATGTTATTGAAGCAGTGTTAAAAGGGGAAATCGGCGAACTTTATTCTTTGATTCAAAAAACAGAAGTATTGGGCAAATTGATCGAACAAAATTCCTTTAAGTTAGATGTGGAAGGTTTTACTCGTGTAGCTAACTTAGCAGAGAAAGCAGATGACCGTCAGGTAAATGCTACTTTGTTTGAATCGGAATATGAACAAAGATTATTTGATACATTAAAACATGCCAAAGAACGTTATATTTTAGCTGATAGAGATGAGACATCAAAGTATCATGCATTAGCAAGTATGGTACCCGTAATTCATTCTTTCTTTGATCATGTCATGGTTATGGTTGAAGAAGAAAAAATAAGAGCAAATCGACTTGCTTTGCTTAGAGATATTAATTCGTTGGTACAATCATTTGCTGCTTTTGAACAAATCGTTTTTAGTGGGAAAGAATCATAAATGTAAACAAGAGGAACCTTGCTTTATGTCTTGGTTCTTCTTGTGTGAAAAATAGACTTAATAGTTCGAATGTTTAATGCTATAATTTTCCATAATGACATCAACAGGGGAGGTAAAAATTTATGTTATACGAATTTAAAAATATAGTATATACTATATATAACAATAGTATGTCACAATTGGAGGAATAGGAGGTGTAAAGACCATCGAACTTACGAAACGCCAAGAAACAATCATCGAAATTGTAAAAGAAAAGGGACCTATTACAGGGGAGCAGATAGCAGAAAAACTCCATCTAACCCGTGCTACCTTAAGACCAGATCTTGCCATTCTCACCATGTCAGGTTTTCTTGATGCAAGACCGCGAGTTGGATATTTTTACACAGGTAAAACAGCTAATCAATTACTAGGAGAGCATATAAAAAGTTTATCCGTGGGTGATTATAAATCTGTCCCTATCGTAATCCAGGAGAGCACATCTGTCTACGATGCAATTTGCACCATGTTCCTAGAAGATGTAGGAAGTATTTTTATCCTCAAAAAAGAAGGATATTTGACAGGTGTTGTATCCCGAAAAGACTTATTAAAAGCAGCCATGGGAAAGACAGAACTTTCATCGATTCCAGTAGGTGTGATTATGTCAAGAATGCCCAATCTGGTAATTTGCCGAAGTGAAGATTCCTTGTTTGAAGCAGCTATGCAAATGGTAAACCATCAAGTGGATTCACTTCCAGTGGTTCGGTCACATCAAGTATATCCTCAGGAATGGGAAGTAGTTGGCCGAATTACGAAAACTTCAATAGTCAAGGCATTTGTAGAACTAGGACAAGCAATGAAAGTATAGGGAGGGAAACCACTTGCTCGGCCATTCCATTATTTATTTGGTTTCCGATTCAATCGGAGAAACAGCGGAAGCAGTAATTCGTGCAGCAGCAAGCCAATTTGAATCCAAATCTGTCGAGATACGCCGTGTTTCCTATGTAGGTGATCGCAAAACAATTAAAGAAGTCATTGAAATCGCAAGAGAAGAAAAAGCTTTGGTCGTCTTTACACTAGTGGTTCCAGAAATGCAACATTACCTCATAAGTGAAGCAGTTAGAAATCAAGTGCCTTATGTAGATTTGATTGGACCTGTGATGAATGGAATTAGTCGATTACTAGGAAAAGAACCAAAAAGAGAGCCAGGGCTTATCCATAAACTAGATAAAGAATACTTTAGAAAAGTAGAAGCAATTGAATTTGCAGTGAAATATGATGATGGAAAAGATCCACGGGGTGTTTTACGTGCAGATGTAGTGTTAATTGGAGTATCTCGTACTTCCAAAACCCCACTTTCGATGTATCTTGCACACAGAGGGTTGAAAGTGGCGAATATCCCACTTGTTCCAGAAGTAGAACCACCTGATCAACTCTATTTGATTCCTCGTAAACGTTGCATTGGGCTCATTATTGATCCTGAACATTTAAATAGTATTCGACGAGAACGCCTCAAAGCATTGGGATTAACTTCCGAGGCTAGTTATGCGAACATGGGTCGGATACTAGAAGAATTAGAGTACGCCGAAAAAATCATTCGTCGAGTTGGATGTCCTCAAATTAATGTGACCAATAAAGCGGTAGAAGAGACAGCAAATATCATCTTAGATATGATCAACAAACAGGGGTGAAAGTAATCCATGTCTACAAAAAAAGTGTACTTATTTCCAGAAGGTTCCAAAGATCAGAAGAATCTCCTTGGTGGGAAAGGTGCAAATCTAGCAGAAATGACAAATGCAGGTTTACCAGTTCCTGCTGGTTTTACGATTACAACGGAAGCTTGTCTAGATTATTATCGTGATGGGGAACTTTTATCTGATGTGTTAATGGAACAAGTATACACTGCATTGGACCAGCTAGAGCAACAGACTCAGAAACAATTTGGCAATGATGTAAATCCACTCTTAGTATCAGTTCGGTCAGGTTCCGTATTTTCTATGCCTGGAATGATGGATACGATTTTAAATTTAGGTTTGAACGATAAAACAGTAGTTGGCTTAGCAAATTTGACCAGAAATCCAAGGTTTGCTTATGACTCTTATCGTCGTTTTATCCAAATGTTTTCTAATGTAGTGTTAGGAATTGATCACTATTTTTTTGAAGAAGTCATTGATGGGTTAAAAGAAAAAAGAGGCGTTTCGGAAGATACAGCTCTTTCTGCCGAAGATTGGCAAGAAGTGATTGGACGTTATTTAGAGATTGTTCAAACTAAGACGAACGCACCCTTTCCCCAGGACCCAAAAGTTCAGTTATCTCAAGCGATAGAAGCTGTATTTCGTTCTTGGAACAATGCAAGAGCAAAAGTTTATCGCAAAATCAATAAAATTCCTGATGATTTAGGTACAGCAGTGAATGTGCAATTGATGGTTTTTGGTAATTTAGGCGATGATTCAGGGACTGGAGTTGCATTTACGCGTAACCCATCAACTGGAGAAAAGGAATTGTATGGAGAGTTTTTAATTAATGCTCAAGGGGAAGATGTGGTTGCAGGGGTAAGAACTCCAAAGCCTATTGCTGATTTAAAAGAACAAATGCCATCTATTTATAAAAAGTTTGTAGAATTATCTAGCCTATTAGAAGTCCATTATGGAGATATGCAAGATATTGAGTTTACAGTGGAACGGGGAAAACTATATATTTTGCAAACGCGATCAGGTAAAAGAACAGCACAAGCAGCTGTCAAAATTGCTGTCGATCTCGTCAGTGAAGGGAAAATTAGTAAAGAAGAAGCACTGCTGCGCATCGATCCAGATCAAATGGATCAGATGTTGCATCCTCGTATCGATCCAAATGTTACTTTGCAAGTCATAGCCAAAGGTTTACCAGCATCCCCTGGGGCTGCATCTGGCAGTGTAATATTTGATGCAGATGAAGCAGAGAAAATGACAGAAAAGGGACAAAAAGTAATACTCGTCCGTCCAGAAACTACTCCTGAAGATATCCATGGCATCCTTGCAGCTCAAGGAATATTAACTAGTCGTGGAGGAATGACTAGTCATGCGGCTGTAGTTGCTCGTGGAATGGGCAAAGCTTGTATCTGTGGCTGCGAGCAATTAAAAATAGATTTGCGAAATGAATTGGTTGTAATAGGAAATCTCACGATTGCAAAAGGAGATCACATTACGATTGATGGAAGTAGTGGGCAAGTAATTCAAGGCACAGTACCTCTGATTGATCCCAATCTTTCTACTGAATTTGAACAACTCTTGCTTTGGGCAGATGAAGTTCGTCGTTTGAAAGTTCGAGCGAATGCAGATAATCCAGTAGATGCAAAGAAAGCTAGAGAATTTGGGGCTGAAGGCATTGGACTTTGTCGAACAGAACATATGTTTATGGAGCCTGATCGAGTCCCAATCGTTCAACAAATGATTTTAGCAGACAATGAAGAAGAACAACAAAGCGCCTTATCCAAATTATTGCCAATGCAGAAAGAAGATTTCAAAGGAATTTTTGCAGCGATGGATGGATTACCAGTAAATATTCGTCTCTTAGATCCACCTTTACATGAGTTTTTACCAAATATGGAAGATTTAGTGGTGGAACTTACGAAAATGCAGTATGAGAATACGAATACACAAGAGTCTGTAACAACAGAAGCTTTGCTAAAGAAGGTTCGTGCACTACATGAGTTTAATCCCATGTTAGGTCATCGGGGCTGTCGACTTGGTATGACAAATCCAGAAATTTATCAGATGCAAGTAGAAGCGCTCTTTTTAGCAGTTGTAGAATCCAAACAAGCAGGAATTACTGTAAGTCCAGAGGTAATGATTCCTTTAGTAGGTCATGTACAAGAATTAAAAGCTTTGCGAAGAATGGTTATTGCGGTTGGAGAAAAGATTCAAGAAGAAACAGGTGTGTCCTTTGATTACACCATCGGTACAATGATTGAAATTCCTCGAGCAGCGCTGACAGCAGAAGAGATAGCAGAACAAGCTGACTTTTTCTCTTTTGGAACAAATGATTTGACACAGACTACCTTTGGATTTAGTCGTGATGATGCTGAAGGCAAGTTTTTGCACACTTATGTAGACCAAAAAGTGTTGCCTGAAAATCCATTTATTGTATTAGATCAGGCTGGTGTTGGTTCTCTGATAAAAATGGCAACTGTAGCAGGGAGAAAGAAAAAAGAAGGGTTAAAAACCGGAGTATGTGGGGAGCATGGGGGAGAAAAAAATTCCATTCAATTTTTCCATGACACAGGTTTAGATTATGTCAGTTGTTCAGCCTTTCGAGTTCCCATTGCTAGATTGTCGGCAGCACAAGCACAATTAAACAACTCTGTCAAAAAAAATTAAAGAATTAAACCCGGTGCTACCGGGTTTTTTTCTGGAATTTGCATGTGTTAGGTAAATCTTACTAATCTAATTTTGAAATAAAATCTATTTTATAATTTGTATTTTTAGGTTATATTAATGATTGTATGTCCTAAAAACGGGAAATTATTCAATTAGAAGGACTCTATACAGTTTTGTAGAATAGAGCATATAAGATTACTTCAAGTAAAATCCATTTTTTAGGAATTTTTTTCATTGCATCATAATTCACTGCAAAAAAAGAGAAGATACATAAATCTTTCGAACATGTAAACATTACCAAATAAATTTCTAGTAATTTTGCAGGAGATTCTTTTTTTGCGGCGAACTATTCCAAGTGCTAATTCATCTTCGACAATGGTAACAGGTAGGGGCAGTGAAGTCGATGGGAAAAATATCTTCAGAGGTCTTAGAGCGTATCCGCAAGGAAGTAGACATCTTGGATGTAGTAAGTCAGTATGTGAATTTAAAGCGTGGCGGTCGCAATTACTTTGGTCTTTGCCCTTTTCACTCCGAAAGAACTCCTTCTTTTACTGTTGCAGCACATAAGCAAATTTATCATTGTTTTGGATGTGGCGCTGGTGGAGATGTCATCCAATTTCTCATGGATGTCGAGCAATACACTTTTCAAGAAGCTGTCATTCATTTAGCAAAAGAAAAAGATATTGCGATTCCAGACGAGGCATATACTGTTTCGGATGAAGATCAAGTTATTAGTCGATTGCGTTTTGTACTTTCCACAGCAACAAAACTTTATCACCACTTATTATTGCATACCTCTTATGGAAGGGAAGCTAGACAATATCTAGCGAACCGAAAAATAAGTTTGGAGACCATGAAAACATTTGAAATTGGTTATGCACCGCCTACCGAATGCTTGATACCCTTTTTTCAGAAGCGAGGAGTATCCATAGATTTATTAGTAGAAGCTGGTCTTGTCGTTATTCCAGATGATAAAACTCGATCTGCTTATGATCGATTTCGTCACCGTGTTCTCTTTCCAATCACTGATCCCCAAGGAAGAGTAGTGGGATTTGGTGGTAGAGCACTTTCGGATAATGGTCCAAAATACTTAAATTCTCCGGAGACACGCCTTTTTCAAAAGCGGAATCATCTGTTCAATCTTTCCCGTGCCCGGAAAAATATTCGCAAGGATGGACAAGCTATACTGATGGAGGGTTTTATGGATGTCATCTCACTTTGGCAAGCTGGAATTTATCATGGGATAGCTCCACTCGGAACTGCTCTAACAGACACACAGGCCCGCCTCATTGGTCGAAATACGAACAAAGTAATACTTTGTTTTGATTCTGATGAAGCAGGGCAATCTGCTACTGAGCGTTCTTTGGAAATGATGAAAGAGATGGGATTAAAAGTAAAGGTAGCTCAGATGCCAATAGGTTTGGACCCCGATGATTTTTTACGAGAAAAAGGAGCAACTGCATTTCGGGAAGAAGTTCTCGGTGGTGCGAAACCAATTGCTCAGTTTAAGTTGGATCGCATGAAACGGAGTTACAAGTTGACAGATGATGATGATCGTCTTAGTTATATTGCTGCCGCTATACGTTTTATCGCAGCATTGCCAACAGCTACTGAGCAAGATTTATATGCAAGACACCTCTCTGAAGAGTTTCATTTATCGTTAGAAGCAGTGAAAGAAGAACTGAGTAAGCAAAAATTTCCCAAAAAGAAGAGCATACAGAGGGATAAAGAAAAAGTCAAGTGGAATAATGGTAATCAAACGGTGAGCAAACATACGCTTGGAACTTCGCCAGTAGAAACGGCAGAAAAATATTTAGTAGCACATATGATACAAAATAAGCAAGTAGCTGGCTGGGTGGAAGATGAGTTGAAGGATTATCATTTTAAAGGGGACTATGGTTCTTTCATTCCTTATTTATGTGCCTATTATTCAAAAGGAAATCAAGCTGGTTTTGTCCCCGTTATCCAATCGCTTCAAGACCCAGTTCTAGTGAAAAAAATTACTTCGCTTGGAATGTTGGAAATACCAACAGAAGTGAGTAAGGAAATGATAGAGAACTTAATAGATAGAATACGCAAATCTGATTTAGTTGAGGCGATAAAGAAGCAAGGAAAGCAAGTAAAACAAGTGGAAAACGCAGGAGAGCCATTAAAAGCAGCAGAGTTGGGATTACAAGTGATAGAACAGCTTAGGAAAAAACAGAAAATGATTTAAGCAGTAAGAGGAAGGAGGAGTTAAATTGGCAAACGAATCACATGTCGATGAAATTACATTGGATCAAGCCAAAGAACAGTTAATAGAGTCCGGAAAAAAACAGGGTGTTCTAACTTATAAATCGATTATGGAGAAATTAGCATCATTCGAACAAGATTCTCAGCAAATAGATGACTTCTTTGAGGTGTTAACCGAACAAGGAATTGAAGTTATTAATGATGGAGAAGACGAGTTTAACCATAATGACGATACGGAAAATGATGATAACTTCCTACAAAATGATTTGAGTGTTCCACCTGGTGTTAAAATTAATGATCCTGTCAGGATGTATCTGAAAGAGATTGGACGAGTTCCGCTTTTATCAGCAGAAGAAGAAGTCGATCTTGCAACTCGTATTGAAGAAGGCGATGAAGAGGCGAAAAGGAGATTAGCTGAAGCTAATTTGCGTTTAGTAGTAAGTATTGCAAAAAGATACGTAGGACGTGGAATGCTATTTCTTGATCTAATCCAAGAAGGCAATATGGGTCTTATCAAAGCTGTAGAAAAATTTGACTACCGTAAGGGATTTAAATTTAGTACGTATGCAACTTGGTGGATTCGACAAGCAATTACCCGTGCAATTGCTGACCAAGCAAGAACTATTCGTATTCCCGTTCATATGGTGGAGACAATTAATAAATTAATCCGTGTATCTCGTCAATTGCTTCAGGAATTAGGAAGAGAACCTATGCCAGAAGAAATTGCAAAAGAGATGGGGTTAACTCCAGAAAAAGTTCGCGAGATCATGAAAATAGCTCAAGAACCTGTATCTTTGGAAACTCCGATTGGTGAAGAAGATGATTCTCACCTCGGTGACTTTATTCCCGATGATGATGCAACAGCTCCTGCTGAGGCTGCTGCATATGAACTCTTAAAGGAGCAGCTTAAAGATGTATTAGATACATTATCGGAAAGAGAAGAAAATGTTTTGCGATTGCGTTTTGGATTAGACGACGGCCGAACTCGTACCTTAGAAGAGGTAGGAAAAGTATTCGGCGTAACACGTGAACGAATTCGTCAAATTGAAGCAAAAGCACTCCGCAAACTTCGTCATCCAAGCCGAAGTAAAAGGTTAAAAGACTTTTTGGAATAAAACATGACACTGTTACTCACCAATCTAGCCCGATTGGTGAGTTTTTGTGTTCTCATTCTATCTCTATTCTAAGTCCAATGCAAATTAGGGAAGCAGCGAAATAAGCCTTTATCATCTGAATAAACAAAAAAATTGAAGAAAACAAACCTTCTCGCCTATAATAAGGTTGTAAGCGCTGTCAATAAGGGTTGTAGGAGGACAAAGAATGAACTTTGATCTTACGAAAGAACAATCCATGATTCAAAAGTTGATGCGTGAATTTGCAGAAGAAGAAGTAGCTCCAAAAGCTGATGAACGAGATAAAACTGGCGAGTTTCCGAGCGGAATCTTTAAAAAAATGGCTGATTTATCATTAATGGGTCTTAATTTCCCAGAAGATTATGGCGGCGGTGGGGCTGATACTATTTCCTTTGCAATTGCAGTCGAAGAACTAAGTCGGGTTTGTGCATCTACGGGAATAACCTACTCTGCTCATATTTCACTTGGATGTGCTCCCATCTACTTATTTGGTTCAGAGGAACAAAAAAAGAAGTATTTGATACCCCTATGTACTGGGGAATCTTTAGGCTCCTTTGGTTTAACTGAACCTAATGCAGGATCTGATGCAGCTGGAACACAGACATCAGCAGATAAATTAGCGGAAGGATGGTTGATACAAGGTTCCAAATGTTTTATTACAAATGCATCTCATGCCAAATTTCTAAGTTTAACTGCTCGAACAAACATAACAAAGAGTAATCGTGAAATCACTGCTTTTATCGTTCCAACGGATTTGAATGGTGTTACTATAAAAGATAATTATCTTAAATTAGGATTAAAAAGTTCAAATACAACAGAAATATTTCTAGACAAGGTTCTAATACCGCTAGAAAATGTATTAGGGGAAGTGGGAAATGGATTTCGCCAATTTTTGGTCACGCTAGATGGCGGAAGAATTGGCATTGGTGCGATGGCTGTAGGTATTGCCCAAGGTGCTTTTGAACTAGCTAAAAAATATGCTGGGCAGCGTATTCAATTTGGACATTCGCTGTCTAAATTACAAGCAATTCAGCATAAACTTGCTGATATGGCAATGGAAATCGAAATAGCGAGAAATTATGTTTATAAGGCAGCTTGGCTAAAAGACAAGGGAAGAAAATTCACGAAAGAGGCTTCTATTTGTAAATTATTTGCTTCAGAAGTTGCAATGCGTGTTTGTAACCAAGCGATTCAAATTCATGGCGGTTGGGGATATATTCATGATTTTAAAGTGGAACGCTTTTTTCGAGATGCCAAGTTGACGGAGATCGGTGAGGGTACTTCTGAAATACAACGAAATATTATTGCCCGGGAAATAGGATGTTAATCAATCCAAGCCACAACTTTTTATAAGTTGTGGCTTTCTCTAAGGATTTTACGGTAGAATTTACTTGTCTGTATATGAGGCAATTTTTTGAAACTCTCAACCCTTTAGGTGATGAGAGTATTCATTTCACTAATAATGTAAAAATAAATTATTTGTTTATGAATAAGTTAAATAGAAGCAAAAGGTAGTAGACTTATTCAATTCTTCTTAATGTATGAAAGTATTCATTCTATAGATAAGAAAACTCTATTTATTTAGGTGGGCGCGGTTGATTGACAATTTCTCCTTGTGTATGTAGAATCACATATGAGGGAGAGAAGTTATCGAGATGTTACCTATATTGGAAAATTTTCCCCATTCATTTGAAACAGAGCGATTATTCATTCGAATGCCGCTGCCAGGTGATGGTGAAGTCGTTCATGAAGCAATGATGGAATCGATGGCTGAGTTGAAAGAGTGGATGCCATGGGCACAATCCTGTCCATCAAAAGAGGAAACAGAGGCGAATGTTAGAAAAGCCCATGCCCAATTTTTAGAACGGACCGATTTACGCTTTCACTTGTTTGAAAAAGATACTAAAAAATTTATTGGCAGCAGTGGATTACATCGTATGGATTGGTCTGCTCGAAAATTTGAAATTGGATATTGGTGCAGAACAGCTTTAACTGGAAAAGGGTATATTACAGAGTCTGTTCGGGGAATTTCTGTTTTTGCTTTCCAGATTTTAAATGCCAATCGAATCGAGATCAACTGTGATGAAAGAAACGTAAGAAGTAGAAAAGTTGCAGAACGTTTGGGTTTTCAATTGGAAGGTATATTACGAAATTATCAATTAGGTGTAGATGGTCAACTGGAAAATGTATGTGTTTATGCCCTAACAGATAATGATTTTAAACAACTGAGTGAAAAATAATAAAATTAATTTGGTCTTCATTATTGAATAGGTTGTTTTTTGTTGTGAATTATTTAAATTATAAGATTATTATAAAAGAGTGCATAGAAGGAAGCTGAAGTCAAGGTTTTTCATAACATAATTGTTAAAACATAATAATGCGCAGGAAGATGTTTCGTTTTCTACATGTTTTTCTTTCTTATTGGTAATCCTAATTTTTAGGTACCAGTGAAGGAGTGGAAAGATGAAACGTGAATTATTAGCTACTGCGCTTTTAGGAACAATAACACTACCTTTTTTATGTAATATAAACCAAACGTTTGCAGTAGAATCAGGAACAAATAGACCTACATATCAGATTGATGCTACTTACTTAGAAAAAAAAGATATAGTAAAAGGACATATGTCTGTGACATTGCCTGAAATTCGAAATGGAATTCAAAATGAAGTATATTTTCGTTTGTACCCAAATGTTTTTCAGGATTGGAAATATAATAAAGAAGCCAAACCATCAAAAGAAGGTCATATTGCCATTTCTCATGTAAAAGTGGATGGTGTAAAACAGAGCGCTACTATTAATGATACTGTAATGAAAGTAAGACTTCCTAAGCCACTACAAAAAGGAAGAAGTGCCAAAATAGAATTAGATTATAAGCTGTATCTGCCACATGGAGGTACACGATTAAACAAATATAAAAATACTGCTTTTCTTGCGCAGTGGTATCCGATGCTTGCTGTTAAAGATAAAGACGGGTGGCATACAGAGCCCTATACAACAACAGGTGATCCGTTTTATAGCACAATGTCTGATTTTGATGTTACATTTCATGTGCCGAAAGGTTATCAAGTTATTTCAACCGCGAAAGATATTCATCAAACAAAAGAAAATGTGCATTTACAACAGTATAATGTAAGAGATTTTGTTGCGGTTCTTACCAAAGACTATCAAGTTTTGAGCAGGGAATCAGGAACCACAAGAGTAAATTTATGGTATACCAATACTACAAAAGACGTTAGTGAGCCGTTATTGAATGCTGCAGTAGATGGATTGCGGTTTTATGGGAATCGATTTGGTCACTACCCGTATCAAGAAGTAGATGTAGTTTTAGGCGAAACTGGATATGGCATTGCAGGAATGGAGTACCCTGGTCTTGTAACTTCACTTCCTAAAGTTCCGACATCAAATGGGATTTCCCCCGCAGTAAATGTAGTGGTCCACGAATTAGCTCACCAGTGGTGGTATGGAGTAGTAGGTAATAATCAAGCAAAGGAACCTTGGTTAGATGAAGGTTTAACTACCTTTTCAGAGTTTCTCTATATGCAAAAGCGTATGAAACAAGATGATGCACCTTGGTTAAAGAGAGTGGCTATCAAAACAGACGAAATACATCGATCAGCAGGAATTACGTCAGCTCAGCGTTTGTATGATTATCCTGACGAACTCTATGGAATTATGGTCTATTTACGTCCAGCGGCGATGATGTTTGCTTTAATGGACGAAATTGGAGAAAAGAAAGTCATGAAAATCTTAAATACGTACTATCATCAATATCAGTTTAAAATCGCAACCACTTCAGATTTTCTGCGCATTGCAAATCAAGTAGCAGGGAAAAATTTAACTCCTTTTTTCGAGAAATGGTTGTATTTCAAAGGATGAGCAAAAAAACGAGCAACTTAAGTTGCTCGTTTTTTCAATAGGGTAAGATATAATAGAGTGAGGCAAATGGGGCAGGTGGAAATGTGAAAGGAAAATTGTCAAAAAGATTAAAGGAAGTAGCTAAGTTTGTACCTGTTGATACTACAGTTGCTGATATAGGTGCAGACCATGGTAAGTTATTGGTTTATTTAGCACAACGCAATAAAATTGCCAGAGGGATAGCGGGCGAATTAAACCGAGGACCATGGGAAAATGCTACTGATTTTGTACATAGAAATGGATTTCAAGAAGTCATCGATGTAAGGTTAGGAGATGGCCTTGATGTCATTCATGAAAAAGTAGATGTTATCGTAATTGCTGGCATGGGTGGTGCTCTCATTACTAGCATTCTAGAAAAAGGCCGTAATAAGTTAAATGGAGTAAGCAGGTTGATTCTCCAACCCAATATTGGTGAAAATCATATTCGCAAATGGCTAGATCAAAATAATTGGTATTTGGTAGATGAAGAAATCGTAGTAGAAGATGGGATCTATTATGAGATTATTGTTGCAGAACAAAATGAATCTGTGTTTGCATATCATCGGCTTCCCCTTCAAAAAGACAGTTTCTTTCAGATAGGGCCACTATTGTGGAGGAAAAAGCACGCCCTTTTGGTTCCAAAATTAAAATTAGAAGTGCAAAGAAAATTGGAAGTTCGCAAGCAGCTCAGTAATGCCAAATCAGAAGATGCAAAAGAAAAATTGGAGGAGATCGATTCTGAAATTAATGATAAGGAGCAGGTGATACGATGGCTATCAATGGACAACAGCTTATAGAAGTTTTCGAGCGGATGGTACCTCCAGATCTTGCATTGGATCAAGATCGAATCGGCTTCCAATTGGGAAGTTTAGAACGTAAAGTTACAGGAATTTTAGTAACATTGGAAATAACGGATGCTGTCGTCAATGAGGCGATTGCTTTAGGAGCCAACTGGATTTTTACGCACCATGCTCTTATTTTCCAGCCGCTTGATTCTGTTCGCATGGATCAGCCGAAGGGAAAATTAATTGAAAAATTGATTACAAACCAGATTCAAGTATATGTAGCCCATACCAATCTAGATACTGTAAAAGATGGTGTAAATGATGTATTAGCAGATGAGATAGGTTTGCTGGAAAAGAAGACATTTCTCGTCCATGGTAGTGATCCGTTATTAAAACTTGTTGTTTTTGTGCCTTCCAGCCATCTAGAAGCAGTAAGAACTGCAATTGGTAATAATGGAGCAGGGGCTATAGGAGCATATAGTCATTGTACATTTGCGGGAAAAGGAACGGGTACATTTTTAGCAGGTAAAGACACCACCCCTTTCGTGGGTATTCAAGGAGAGTTATCAAAAGTAGACGAATACCGATTAGAGACGATTATGCCAAAATCGTTAGAAAAGAGGGTGCTTCAAGCAGTTTTTGACGCTCATCCTTATGAAGAGGTAGCCTACGATATTTATCCACTTGCCCGAAGCGTTCCATATGGAATGGGTAAAGTCGGGAACCTCTTGGGAGAAATGACATTGGAAGATTTTGTCCTGCATCTGAAAAAAGCGTATCAATTGGATCATGTACATGTTGTTGGAAACGGAAATGAAAAAGTAAAAAGAATAGCTCTTCTAGGTGGAGCTGGAAGCCGTTATGTATTGGAGGCAAAAAGACACGGGGCTGATGTTTACCTTACAGGAGATATCGATTATCATACTGCGAAACTTGCTTTAGAGGAAAATATTTCGCTCGTTGATATAGGGCATGCCACTGAACAGCGAGTAGTTCCCCATGTTTGTCGCCAATTGGAAAACCTCTTAGAAGGCAATACTAAAGTTTTTCCTTCTAAAGTCAATCAAAATCCATTTCGAGTATTATAATTTAGATTCATTCTTCTTTCCTATCTATAGGAAATGAATAGAAATTGTTTCCAAGTTATATTTTGCTATTGATTATGTCTATTACTTCTGTTAAAATATCAATTCGTGGAAGTAAACAGAGCAATCGCCGGTGGATAACCGAAAGGTGCCACGGGAGGAAAGTCCGAGCTCCATAGGGCAGGGTGCCGGCTAACGGCCGGTGGGGGCAACCCTAAGGCTAGTGCCACAGAAATGAAGACCGCCGATGGAGGGAAACCTCACAGGCAAGGATGCAACGGTGCGGTAAGAGCGCACCAGCAGCATGGGAACATGCTGGCTAGGTAAACCCCACCTGGTGCAAGACCTGATAGAGAATCCGTATCTTTGGATACAGCTGTTGCCCGCAGTGATTCTGGGTAGGTCGCTTGAGCCAAGTAGCAATACTTGGCCTAGACAGATGATTGCTGCTCCATTTTGTGGGAGATATGACAAGCTATCGATTACCACTTGGAGAACAGAACTCGGCTTATTGGTTGCTTCCTATTAGCTTGTTTTAGATGCTTAGCGTCTTTTTATTATGAAAATACAAAGCAGAGACTAGTTCTTCGGACTAGTCTTTTTTATTAGTATAAAAGGTAAGGAAATGCTTATCCTATATAAAAAAAGGTAGGTACTTATATGGAGGTATTTTCTACATACGAAGCTTATCTTAATCGTTATAAGACATATTATGATGAAGAAGGTGATGAAAGGCCTGGTATGCTTACATCGGAAGAGTTTTATAAGCAGTTTAAACTATTGCGAGAAAGTTACCAAGCTTATCATGATCTGATTCAAATGGGTCAAACTACAGAAGCATCGCTATACTATACACAGATCATTAATCAACTTGAAAATCAGTTAGCAATTGCGGATGCATCTGATAATTTTAGACAGGAAATATACATCGGGTCCAAAGGAGAGTAAACATGCGATTGTTACAACGATTAACCGAAGCAAATGGTGTTTCTGGGTATGAACATGAAGTGCGAGATATAGTAAGGGATGAACTGCAACAGTTTGATGTCCATATTGTTGGAGATGGCTTAGGTAGTATTTTTGGAGAAAAAAAAGGCACATCAGAGAAACCTCGTATTCTGTTAGCAGGTCATTTGGATGAAGTTGGTTTTATGGTTTCAGAGATTACAAAAAGCGGTTATTTGCGCTTTACACCTCTAGGTGGCTGGTGGAGCCAAGTTCTTTTATCTCAACGTGTGATCGTCCTGTCTGGAAACCGTAAATTTACAGGTGTTATTGGTTCTAAAGCCCCTCATGTCTTAACAGTAGAAGAACGAAATAAAGTATATCCAATGAAGGAAATGTATATTGATATAGGAGCGCACAGTGATAGTCAGGTTAAAGAATGGGGAATTCGAGTTGGTGATCCAGTTGTTCCCACCTGTCCTTTTGAAATTTTGCCAGACCAAGACACAATACTAGCAAAAGCGCTGGATAACCGTATGGGTTGTTATGTAGCGTTAGAAGTATTGCGTAGATTACAAGTAGAGGATCATCCAAATACAGTAATAGCAGGTGCAACTGTGCAAGAAGAAGTAGGTCTTCGCGGTGCACAGACAGCAGCGTATGCAGTGGATCCAGACATCGCGTTTGCGATAGATGTAGGGATAGCCGAAGATGCACCAGGACAGGAAAATTTGTTGCATCCTAAAATGGGTGAAGGTCCAGTTATTACTTTTCTAGATGCCACTATGGTACCTAATATTGGTTTACGTGATTTAGTATTGGATACAGCTGCAGAAAATAGAATCCCTATCCAATCTGAAACCATGCTTGGTGGAGGAACTGATGCGGGAAGATTTCATATGAATCAACGTGGGGTTCCTTCTTTGGTAGTCGGAGTTGCCGCTCGTTATATTCATAGCCATGTTTCAATGGTGAGCAAAAAAGATGTTGAAAATGTAGTGGAATTAATGGTAAAAGTAATTCAAAAGATCGATGAGAAAAAATACAGAGAGCTTATATCTTTCTTACATTGAAAGAATGGATAGATGAAATAGTAAATGAAACTTGTCAATTGGCAAGTTTCATTTACTATTTTGTGCAACTGCATCATTTGTGGTATTGTATACTTTAGCTAATAAAGCATTGTTAAACGGGGTTGTACCATGGATCAATGGTTGGTTGAGTTTTTACAACACTATGGATATATAGGAGTTTTTCTTTTTTTTGTACTAGGTATTGTTGGATTACCTCTACCCGATGAGATTATGATGACTTTTTTAGGATACCTCTCTTCCATTGGGCAGCTGCATCTTATCTATACTTTCCTCAGCGCTCTTTTAGGCTCCGCGACAGGTATTACAATCAGCTATATTCTAGGTAGAAAGTTAGGATATCCTTTTTTACGAAAATACGGAAGTAAGATTTTTATCACGAGAAGAAGATTGCGGATTTCTCAGTTGTTGTTTCGTAAATATGGAAGTGCTCTTCTTTCTGTTGGTTATTTTATTCCAGGAGTTCGTCATGTAACAGCTTATCTTGCGGGAATTGCTTGTATGTCTATCACCAGATTTGCCATATTTGCATATACAGGTGCTATTGTCTGGTGTGCAACTTTCATCGGTTTAGGCCATGTACTTGGTTCCAATTGGGAGATGCTATTTGACTATATTCATCGTTTTGGGACGAAGGCACTCTACATCATAGTACCGCTAGCGGCTATTTCATTTGGTTACTACTTTTGGAGCCAAAATCGTTCCGTCAACAAAAAATCATCCTAGATAAATGCTTGCTATCTTAATAAACAAACCTGCTATCCACAAAAAATAGCAGGTTTTTATTTTTCATCCGAGGTTACTTTTTTTCGAGTGGTTTGGTACCGAGATATATTGAGTAGTATTCCAGTTGCAATTAGTTGAAACATTAAGGATGAGCCACCATAGCTAATAAAAGGAAGTGGGACTCCTGTAACAGGTAGTAATGCGGTGACTACACCGAGATTGAAAATCACTTGTATAGCAAAAAGACTAACGATACCAATGCCAAGCAGAGTACCAAAAAGATCTTGTGCACGGGATGCGATTCTTACTCCACGGATGACATATATACCAAATAAAACAATTAATGCTCCAGCTCCAATAAACCCAAGTTCCTCTGCAATAATGGAAAAAATAAAATCTGTATGTGCTTCTGGTAGATATGCCATTTTTTGAATACTGTTACCTAGACCTACGCCTGTTATCCCCCCTGGTCCAATAGCGTACAACGAATAGATAACTTGGTAACCATGATTCTGGGGGTCACTAAATGGATTAAAAAGAGCCATAACTCGATTAACACGATATTGATCTAAGAATAGAACACCAACTAAAATGGGTATTCCCGCACTGGCAAGAAGGAAAAGTTGCCTAAGTTTTGCTCCACCACAAAAAATGATGATCATACACGTGCTAAAAATAATGATTGTTGCACTATAGTGAGGTTGTATTACCAAAAACCCACAAAAAATAGTGATGACGGTAAGTGGAGGAAGGATTGTTTTCTTAAAACTGTCTAATACTTCTTGTTTTTTCACCATGATGGAAGAGGTATATAAGATCATTACAATTTTTACAAATTCAGAAGGTTGAAATGTAAATGATCCGATGCTGATCCATCTTCTTGCACCATTAGTCTCGCTGGCAAATAGCAAAACGAATATTAGCATAAACAAAGACACTAATAATAGCTTTCCTACATGCTTCCGATACCAATGGTATGGAATATTGGAAAAGATAAAAAAAAGAACTAATCCAATTCCAGCAAAAATCAATTGTTTGTTGAAAAAGTAATAGGCGTTTTGGTAATCCAGAATTCCTTTATAATAGCTTGTACTAAAGACCATCACAAGACCATATCCAACTAGAATAAACGTCAATAGGATAAGCCAGAAATCTGGCTTTGTTCGTTGCATTGAAAAACTCCTCATTTGCATGTTCTTGGATATCTTATCAAAAGTAAAACCAAAGCTCTAGTTTTTTGCTTAAAGTTAGGTTAATTCGTGAGGAGAAACGTTAGAAACTGCTCCGTGTTGGGAGTATTCATATACCCATATTTTCCATAAAGCATAAAAATCCTTCACCTGCACAAGATAGAAAGAGAAAGTAGGGGAAGGATATGTTTTTTGTATCGAACATTTTTGTTATGTTTGTTGCGGTTTTGATCACTATTTATGCTCAGATTAAAGTAAAAAGTGCTTTTCACCACTGGTCACAAATACCTGCTAGGTCTGGTTATACAGGCTTAGAGGTTGCCAGACACATATTAGATCGAAATGGACTCCAACATGTCCAAGTAGAACCTATTCGAGGCAGTTTTAGTGATCACTATGACCCAACAAGCAAAATAATACGCCTTTCGGAAGCAGTATATGACAAATCATCAGTTGCTGCGATTTCGGTTGCAGCACATGAATGTGGACATGCTTTGCAACATCAGGAAGATTATCAAGCTCTCGTTATTCGACATCGGTTGGTACCCTTATTAAATTTTACTTCTGGTGCTGCGCCGATTTTGTTACTTATCGGTTTTTTTCTGCAATTATCCAATCTAATTCTTGTCGGTATTTTGTTTTACTTAGTAACAGTATTGTTTCATCTTGTGACATTACCAGTGGAGTTCAATGCTAGTTCGAGAGCCAAACATATTATCTTTTCGGAAGGCATCATTGCCAGAGAAGAAGAAGTAGGAGTTCAAAAAGTGTTGAATGCTGCGGCTTTTACTTATGTTGCAAGTGCGTTAGTAGCAATTATAGAGCTAGCTCGATTTATTCTTTTGTATGTTTTATCTCAAAATAACGAGAGGTGACGGGTAATGCGGCAACTTTTATATGGTTTCCTAGTAATTCTATCTATAGGTGTGATGGGATGTGCGAGATATCATTCTCAGTCACCTGTACAAGAACAAAATATGCTGCCAACAAGATATCAAACAAATATAGATCGTACAAATTCACTGTATACCAGAAATGCCAATTTTGTTACACGAAAAACACCGACTACAGGTGTGAGGATTGAAAATGAAATAGCTAAAAAAATTTTAAAGGTATATCCTCAATTAAAGGCTGTTTCAGTTGTTATCATTAAAAATAGAGCTTATGTTGCCGTTATACCAAATTCTAAAATGTCTTCATTGGGTCATTTGAGAGTTGGTATTCCTGCACTTGTAAAAGATATGGATGCAGCTGTTGAAAAGGTATATGTTTCAGATAATCCTGGATTTCGAAAAATAGTTGAACAACATAAAAAGTAAAATACACGAGATGGCTTTATTAGCCATCTTTTTATACGATTAAAAAAATAATATGAATAACCTGAATTACAGGAAAAAAAGAACTCAAGCTTGATGTTTCAGTATGGTAAGGCTTTTCAATTGACAAGTTTACTTTACGATAACCAAAGAATTCGTATATAATAAAAAAATGAAACGTTGATGTTGATAGGAGTGTCTAGATAGTGAAACGTTTAACACCGATGGAGATTTTTAACAAAGACTTTAAACAATCGATGCGTGGGTATGATGTAAATGAAGTAAATGAATTTCTTGACCTTGTTATCCGAAACTATGAAGAAATACTCAAAGAAAACGAGTATCTAAAGGAACAACTAACAACATCGAAGAAATATAATACAGCTAGACAGAAAGCCATACCTAATATGAGTGAGTATGACGCTGTAATAAATGAAATATTGACAAGATTAGAACGAATTGAGAAAGTTATGCGGTAGGTAATAGATAACAACATAAAACATGCATGATTTCATCCTGATCTATAGAAACTAAGGATAGTTTCCATAAAGATCAGGAGGGTTATGATGGACAAAGAGAAAAAGAATCAAAATAAGAAACACCAAGACACAGAAACTGCCGCTGAATTAACTCCAACTGGGGTAAATCCTGTTGATGCTTCCAGAGAAGAAAGAAAAGAAAATGGTACAGGTATTGGTGTGACAGCATTAGTTCTGTCAATACTAGGATTTTTTCTGTATCCTTTCATCTTATCTGTTTTGGGAATAATACTGGGAATAGTTGGTGGGCTAAGAGGAAGTGCTGCTGGTTGGTGGGCAGTAGGAATTGGTGCTTTTATTCTTCTTATCCGTATACTTGCTTTTCCTATACTAGCTATATTTTAGTAGCCTCTCCATTTGAGAGGCTTTTCTTTCCACTCTAAATAATCTAGTATATAATAGGGAAACGATATAAAGCTATATCTCTATTCCTCTAACTTAGAGTTTAAATTTGTAATTTCTAAGGAGCATCTAATGGATCAAACTAAGTATATCCGTGATCTATTTGTTAACGAAGATGATGTTTTAGCGTCAATTGGTTCACGTTTAACTTCATTAGGAATGCCCCTTATCTCTGTACCATCAGAAGTAGGTAAGTGGTTGACAATGATGGTGCGGATGACTGGTGCAAAAAAGATATTGGAAGTAGGAACATTGGCAGGGTACAGTACCATATGCTTGGTGCGAGGTTTGAATAAGGATGGACACTGTACTACAATCGAACTTAAAGAAGAACACGCTAAATTAGCAAGGTATCATTTTGAGGAAGCGGGACTTCAAGATTGTGTAACGACTCTTGTAGGAGATGCTTCCTTACAATTAGCAAAATTAATTCAAGAAGAGAAAAAGTTCGATTTTATATTTCTTGATGCAGATAAAGTTAATTATCCAACATATTTGGAACAAGTTATTCAGTTATCTTTACCTGGTACTGTAATTGTTATGGATAACTTGCTTTTAGGTGGTAGAGTTCTTGATGGAGAAGATCAACATCCAGCTCCAATTGCTGTTCGAAAAGTAACAAAGATGTTGGCAAGTCATTCTCATTTAGAATCAATGTTGTTACCTGTCGGAGATGGGTTAGGGGTGGCAATAGTCCAATGAATCGATCTGCAAAACAAGTTATGATAATTATTGGTGGGTACTTTTTTTTAATTCTAGGTGTGATAGGAGCAATTTTACCTATTATGCAAGGATGGTTCTTCTTTCTAATTGGTTTAGTGATGTTATCCAAAACAACACCATGGGCGAGAAGGTGGCTTCATAAACTCCGGCTGCGCTTTCCAAAACTAGCGTCAAAAGCGGACAAATTGGTTTCTAAATGGCGAAGAAATTAAAACAGTAACAGAGCACAAGATGAAAGAATAGCGCTGCAAAGGGGAAAAAGATGCGCATTCAGACAATTCTCAGTACGGGCTGGTCAGCAGAATATATTCAAGTACCAGCAGTATTTTTTGAGTTTGGTTGGAACCTCTATCTGCCACAGGGAATGAATTCAGTTGTGCTGAGTGTTGTTGCTTTTATTTATCAAGGGTACTCCAAATCAGAAATATTTTTATATATGGAACAAGAGGCAGAAAAGTTAGCTATTCAACCTTTTCCACTAGCTGAAGCACAAAAAAAACAAATACATCATCACTTGTTTCTTCGTGAACAATGGTGTGAGTCTATATTGGTACGTTCTGATTTGTCTTATCCCACGACAGTAAAGGAAATGATTCAGTTATTAATTGATATCGGTATTTTAATCGAGGTAAAACATCGAGAAAAGACTTATTTAGATCTAATTTTAAAGCCTTTTCCACGTCCGGAAGAGTCTTTGTCACTAACACCTGAAGAAATGATCAAGCAATGAAACAAAAAGAATTTTACCGATTCTCATAAGGAGGATTAAATTCATGGCTAAAGCAACTTTTGGAGCAGGATGTTTTTGGGGAGTAGAAGAACTTTTTCGTAAAATCCCTGGTGTTAAAAGTACTTCAGTAGGATATACAGGCGGAACAACGGAAAATCCTACTTATGAGGATGTTTGTACAGATAAGACTGGTCATGCTGAAGTAGTTGATATCGATTTTGATCCAAGTGAAGTTTCTTTTCAAGACCTGCTAAAAATATTTTTTGAAAACCATAATCCAACTACATTAAACCGTCAAGGTCCAGACAAAGGCACTCAATATCGTTCAGCTATTTTTTACCATTCTGAAGAACAAAAACAACAGGCAGAACAGATGAAGAAAGAACTTGATCAGTCTGGGAAGTTCTCCAAACCAATCGTTACAGAAATTACAGCTGCGAAGCCTTATTACCCTGCTGAGGAGTATCATCAAAAGTATTTGCAAAAACGAGGCAAAGATTCTTGTCATATTTAGGCGAGGAAAATCGCCTTTTTTTTCTAAACAAAAAGATTTGTTTTTATCTGAAGCTATAGACTTGCCAGCAGGCAAGTTTTCTTTCATATAACAGAATCATTTTTTGTTTTTTTATCCTTATCTGATAAGATAGGATTTACTATATTTTTCGGGAAGGGTTAGTTTTATGCATTATCTTGATAACAGTGCTACTACTAAGCCATTTAAAGAAGTTATCGAACTGATGGGCCGGGTGATGGAGCATACTTATGCCAATCCCGCATCTTTACATGGACTTGGGTTTAAAGCAGAAAAAATAGTTGAAAACGCTCGCCATTTGATCGCTAAAGAGCTAAATGCTATTCCTTCAGAAATCGTGTTTACTTCTGGAGGGACAGAAGCAAACAATCTTGCAATTCAAGGAGTTGCAAAAGCCTATCAAAATAGAGGAAGGCATATTATCACAACCAAAATAGAGCATGACTCTGTTTATGAAGTTTTTCGTGACTTAGAAAAGCAAGGTTATTCTGTTACGTACCTGTCTGTAAACGAATCAGGTGAAATATCACTAGAAGAATTACAAGCCTCCCTTACCGATAAAACGATATTGGTATCGATTATGCATGTAAATAATGAAACAGGTTCTATTCAATCTTTGGAGGAAATTGGACAATTACTATCTTCCTTTCCAAAATTATTTTTTCATGTAGATGCTGTTCAATCTTTCGCTAAGTTACCAATTGATGTTAATAAGATGAAGATTGACTTACTCTCTTTATCCGCTCATAAATTTCATGGACCTAAAGGTATTGGAGCTTTATATTTGAAAAAAAATAAACTGATCCAACCATTATTGATTGGTGGCGGTCAAGAACAAGGATTCCGTTCTGGTACGCTTGCTGTTCCATTGATAGTAGGTATGGGGAAAGCTTTAGAAATAGCTTCAAACAACAGAGATGTTTTTTATCAACAAGCGAAATATTGGAAAAAAGATTTGCTTTTTGTTTTATCCAATTTAAACGGGATTGTTCTAAATGGAGCTAAAGGAGTCCCGTATATTTTGAATTTTTCTTGCCCGGGAATAAAATCAGAAGTACTCGTTAGGGCACTCGAAGAAAAAAGGCTATATGTTTCGAGTAAATCTGCTTGTTCTTCCAAAAAAGAAACTCCAAGTCGTGTACTTCTTGCAATGGGTAAAAAAAGAACGGAAGCAATAAGCGGAATACGGATCAGTATGGGTATGTTAACAACGCTCCAAGATATAGAAGCTTGCAGCCAAGCGATATCAAATGTCATACCTACTTTACAACAATGGATAAAGGTGTAGATGATTCATGAATTGGAATGTTATTTTAATACGATATGGTGAACTTTCGCTAAAAGGCAGAAATCAAAAGTTATTTGAAGATCGACTTGTTCAAAACATTAGAAGAAAATTAACAAATTTTGAAAGTGTTCATGTAACACGGGAACATGGGCGTATTTTTGTTGAACTTGGCGATCATCCTGCACCTCCTATTATCGAGACACTGAAAGATATTTTTGGAATCGTCAGTTTTAGCCCAGCTATTCGCATTCATTCTCAAATCGATGAGATAGAGCAGACTGCTGCTAAAGTTTTTGCGTCTTATCCAGGAATTACGACGTTTAAGATAGAAAGTAGACGAGCAGACAAGCGGTTTCCAATACGTACGGGTGAGATAAATCCACGAGTTGGACAATATATTTTGGATAGATTACCGCAAGCAAAAGTCGATGTTCATCACCCAGAATTAGAAATAAAAATAGAAGTTCGTATCAAAGGAACTTATATTTATGGAAAAGAAACTGCAGGTGCTGGTGGATTGCCAGTAGGTACTAGTGGAAAAGTGTTATTATTACTATCAGGTGGTATTGATAGTCCAGTAGCAGGTTATTTGGCTTTAAAACGCGGTGTAGAATTACATGCCATTCATTTCCATAGTTATCCATTTACTAGTGAAAGAGCGAAGCAAAAAGTATTAGATTTATCCAAAATTCTGACACGTTTTGGAGGGAAAATTCGACTTTACGTAGTTCCTTTTACCAATGTTCAGACAGAAATTCGGAAACATTGTTACGATAATTACAGTATTACTATAATGCGACGTATGATGATACGGATCGCTGAGCAAGTTGCACAAAAATTTGATTTAAAAGCACTTATAACTGGTGAATCTCTTGGACAGGTTGCGAGCCAGACATTAGAAAGCCTTCAAGCAATAAACGATGTGACAAATATGCCTATTTTGCGCCCCTTAATTAGCATGGATAAAACGGAAATCATGAAAATTGCCAATAACATTGGTACATATGAAACTTCTATTTTGCCTTATGAAGATTGTTGTACCGTATTTGTACCAGAACAACCAAAAACAAAGCCAACTGTCAAAGTATGTAATCGTGAAGAACAGAAACTAGAAGTTGAATCATTGGTAAATGAAGCAGTAGCAGGTATAGAAATCATTGATTTTCGATTTTAAACTTCTTAAGATCTAGCTGCTTTTGAAGTAGCAAGTTGAAGGGAAAGCTGTATGATGTGCAGCTTTCTTTTTCATTTTACAAAGTCAATAAATTATCCTATATAAAAAGCTTTCATTATTGGTTATACGATTTGAGTAATATACATAAATTGTCCATGAGGACAAACTGGGAAAGGAAGAAACAGATGGAATCTACGTTTTGGATTAGTATGTTTACCATTGTCCTCTCCGATCTCTTATTGAGTGGAGATAATGCTGTTGTAATAGGTATGGCAGCGAGGAGATTACCAAAAGAACAACGCAAACGTGCGATATTAATTGGTTCTGGTATTGCTGTTATCTTGCGTGCGTCTCTTACTACCATTGCAGTATATTTGTTGCACATTCCTTTTTTAATGACAGCTGGAGGATTGTTGTTATTTTTTATCGCAGGTAAATTAGTTGTTGGTGAAAATCATGATATGACGCACGTAGAAGCTGGAGGTACTTTTCGTAGTGCTATTAAAACCATTATTGTGGCGGATGTTGTGATGAGTCTGGATAATGTGATGGCAGTAGCAGGTGCTGCCCATGGAAATGTGTGGTTAGTGCTATTTGGTTTAGCACTTAGTATCCCACTCTTGATGTGGGGAAGTGGATTTGTTGCTCGATTTATTGCGAGATTTCCTTTTATTTTATATATCGGTGGGGCAGTACTCGGTTATATTGCGGGAGATCTAATTATTCATGACCCTTGGGTATTTCAATATGTGAGGGATGTTGAATTTCTAGAAATCTTGCCTTACGCAACTGCTATTCTCATCTTGCTGTCCTCTGTTCCAAAATTGGTTCCTCATGTAAAAAAATAAAAAGGCGCGGAAAACGCCTTTTGTATTACGTGCGAATGGCTGGGGAAGCAGGATTCGAACCTACGCATCACGGAGTCAAAGTCCGTTGCCTTACCACTTGGCCACTCCCCATCACTAAAACTAGTATGAGTTAGATACTTTTTTTTATGCATTTTGTTATAAAAAAAGTTTTTTATTTAAGTTTACTATTTTTTCAATCAGGAATAAAATAAAGCTAGCCCCTAACGGCTAGCTCAAATAATAGCAATTTTTACTTACAAAAAATAGTTCCTTTTAGGTATGGATTGGCTCGCTTGTTGTTTTTCGCATATTAATCACCTCCTCTTTGGAGTTGGATACTCACAGATACCAAGCTGTTAACATAGTTTTGATATTGTTCACTATCCAAGTAGGTCTGGCATTGGCACAGTTTGGTTAGTGATTCTCTTTCTTGTTTATACAGTTTGTGATCTTGAGCAATGTGCAGTGCTTTTTGTAGAGATAGAACAGCTTTCTCCGTATTATCTAATGAAAGATATAGATCACCTAGTGCATTGTATGCATCATATATTTGATCCATCCGACTCCCGTCAGAGGTCTTAACGGCTTCTATTAAATGAGACTCCGCCTTTGAATATTCTTTCATTTGCAGATAAATAAGTCCTAGTTGTAATCGAATATAAGTAAACCAGTTTTCATAACTTACTCTTGGTTTTAACCGTAAAGCAGTTTGGTAGCAGATAAGTGCAACAGAAAATTCTTCCTGTTCAAAAAATATATCGCCTAAGCTACTCCAAAGCTGAAATGATCGATCGTAACTCTGACTGATACGAGCAATCTCAATACCTATCTCGGCACTTTGAATTGCTTGAGTGTAGCATTTATTTTCTATCAAAGCATTTACTTCCACGTTGTAAGGGTAAATAAAACTTAGACCCGTTTCTTGTGATCCAAGGTTATGTTTGCAATTTTTGACCATTTCCAAACTCTCTTCCAATTTATCTTGTTTTAATAAGTAGAGAGAATGATTGGAAAGCAAAATGGCCTTGGTGTATTTTCTTGTGCCTTGTTCTACAAAAGAATCAATTCCTCGTTGATTATAGGCAATGGTTTCGTCATAATTTTTTTCTTGAAAAAAGATACGAGCAAGTTCTCCAAAACAAGATGATTTTAAATTGGTAGACTCCCAAACTCCTAGATTACGATCAATTAACTTGATTGCTTCTAGTAGAACATTTTTGGCTTTATCATAAGATTTTTTTTGATAATAAATCTTACCTCTTAAGAAGTTGACCATTGGTTTGACGTGAATTTTTTCATGCAATCCTGATGCTTTCAGCTGCCTCAAGCCTTCTTTTGCCCCAACCAAATCAATAATGGTCTCTATTGACTTTAATTGAAGATGTTCCACTTGGGCGATACTATTTTCTTCTTCCAGCAATTCTTGCAGTTTTTCTGTACTGTAGCCTAATTTTTCTAAGTAGTAAAACCGCTTGTGCTTGCTGACAGTAGGATCACCTCTTTCGATTTTACTAATCGTACCTTGGGAAATCTCTTTATCTTCAAAAAATTTCATAGGGAGACCGCGAGATGTTCTCAGTTTACGGACAATTTTGCCGAAGTCTAGCGAATTATATCGATCCATCTGGTTGATCCCTGCCTATAGATGTTATTTTGTTTGTTCAAAGATTCGATGTCAAATCCTGTTTTCCTTCTCCGAAACTTGGATTTTTCTGTCATTATTATGGAAAATATTAAATTGTCTCTTTTTGAGTATTTTTGGGCGAAAAATTGTAAATTATTAGCGAATGTACGGATGAAAATAGATTTTAATAATGATTGAGTACCAAGTTGTTGGGCTTTATACTTAATTATGGGAATAAAAAGTTGCGGATAAAATTCACTATTCCGATGATTTAAAAAATAAGGAGTGTCACCTATTATGTTGACGTTGCGAGTATCAGGAAATAAGGATCAGCTACAAGCTTTTATGAAACATTTTTCGGCACAACCCTATTACAAAATTATGTTGGATTCAGAATTAGGCACAGTATCCGTGGAAGAAGAAATGACAACACAATTCGAGTTTTTATCTTCATTACTTAAACCAAAAATACGTAAATCATTAACTGTTTCCCTTACTACTACTAATGGTAAAGAAATTAATATTGATTTGCTCGATGGACAGGTAATCCAAGTAGATGAAGAAACGACTTGCATCTATGGTAAAAACTACGACATATTTGCGTAATAAGGGGCCGAAATTTAGGCCTTTTTATTTTTGACTCAAAAATACTTTTTTTGACAAATAAAGAGGTTTAAGGGATATATAGGTCGAAATAGGTATATACGTTCTGTTTGGAGGTGATGCTTTGGATGTCATTGCATTTGTTAACAATTTATTTTTTGAGGCAACATCGAATCGAGCTAGTGATATTCATATAGAGCCAAGTTGCGAGAATCTGATTATTCGTCAACGTATTGATGGCTACTTAGTAGAGACAAACCGTTTACCGTTAGAAGAAGCAAACGCAGTCATATCTCGCTTGAAAGTGATGGGGCAACTAGATATTGGAGAAAAAAGGCTTCCTCAGGATGGAGCAATGACGGTCGAAATGGGAGAAAAAAAGATAGAAGTTCGTTTAGCTACTATCCCTGTTCTATATGGTGAAAAATTAGTATTACGTTTATTGCCTGGTCAATTGGCAGTAAGTAACTTAACACAACTTGGCATGGAGTTTGAAGAGGTCACACGAGTATCGAATTTATTAAAAAGAACCGGGTTAATAGTTGTTACAGGTCCGACAGGTGCTGGGAAAACAACAACACTTTATACATTACTTCGTCTGCTTGATCATCATCAGCGAAATATTGTCACCCTTGAAGATCCGATTGAGATACAGTTATCTGGCATCAACCAAGTTCAGGTACATCACAAGATCGGTTTTACTTTCGCTAAGGGATTACGGGCTATATTGCGGCAAGACCCGGATGTCATGATGATTGGGGAAATACGCGATCAAGAGTCTGCGGAAATTGCGATCGAAGCAGCACTGACAGGGCATCTTGTCCTTACATCTTTACATACAACGGATGGATCAAGTGTCATTACTCGATTGATTGATATGGGGATACCAGCTTACCTTGTTGCCTCTGCACTCAGTGGAGTAATTGCTCAACGGTTGATTCGATTATCTTGTACGAAGTGTAAGGGGAAAGGTTGTCCTCACTGTAATATGAGTGGCTATTATAATCGATCTGGAATATTTGAAGTGTTGTATTTAGATGAATCAGTGCAGAGTTTAATAATGAAAGAACCTACAGTCGGTCAGATTAGACAACATTTCCAAAGGAAAGGTGTGCATATGTTGGAACATGCACTCCGTAAAAAATATGATCATGGATTGACAACCGAAGAGGAGCTTAATTATTTGGCAATGGATGTGATGAAAAGTGGATAAATGGAGAGACGAAAAGATTGCGATGTTTAGTTACCATTTAAAAACAATGTTGGAAAACGGCATTTCCCTAGTAGAAAGTGTTCAAATGATTACATCCCAACAGATCATTCCAAAGAAGGAAGGTAACTTACTTATTCAGATGATTCAAACGGGGGAGAGTTTCTCAGCTGCATTACAAGCAATCAGGCTTCCAGCAATTTTTTGTGCTTTCATAAAGGCAGCGGAACACCATGGCGATGTTCTTTTTGCTCTAAAACAGTGTCATCGATATTATTTATCAAGATCAAAATGGTTTCGTAAGTTAAAACAAGTCACCTTCTATCCATTCTTTATTTTCTGTTCTTTATGTATAGGGTTAATTTTTTTATCATTGGTTATTTTGCCTACTTTCTCTGAGTTATTTCAATCATTTTCATTTGAGTTACCTTATACTACTAAATTAGTGTTTACCCTATCGCGGATATTTCCATATATTTTTTTATTTGGGTTTATTCTATTGCTTTTTTGTATCTTTGGAAGAAGAAATCCGAGATTTCAACTTGTTATGAAACGGATTCCCATTATAACTACTTATTATCGGTATCGGTATACGCAATATTTATCTTTGCAATTGGGATCATTTATGACAGCAGGAGTACCAATGCTATCTACTATTTCATTACTCGAACAGGTAACACCTTGGCCTGATTTATGCAAGTACTTAGAAAGCACGAAACGAAAACTCATCCATGGGGCTACTTTAAGCAATATTGTTCAAGAAAACTCATCTACTTTACTTCCTATCTTTTCTCAGACTGTTATTTTGGGAGAAGAGACTGGTAAATTAGGGGAGATGTTAGTACAACTTTCTACTACTACAGAAGAGTGGTTAACAGAAAGATTAGAAAGATGGATGGCTTATTTAGAACCGATTTTAACACTTTCTATTGGGTTAATTATGGCAGTCGTTGTTATCTCTTTATTTTTGCCAATGTTCGGTCTCATCCAAGCAGTTCAATAGGAGGAAAAAATGAAGAAAGAAAAAGGTTTTACATTAGTCGAGATGTTAGTCGTTTTATTTATTATAGGTATTATCATTGCGATCGCACTGCCTAATTTTATTGAAGCCAGCAAAAAGGCAAATGTTCAGGCAGATAGAGCAAATCGACGAATGATTGGTATGCAGGTAGATAATTACTACTTGGACCACGGTATCTATCCTAAAAGCATCCAAGATTTAGTTTCTCAAAAATACCTTCGCACTGTCCCAGACTGTCCAGGAGATGCTGGCAAATATAAACTAGTAAAGAAATCGGGAGAAATTCAAGTCGTATGCCAGTAAAAAATACTAAAGAGGCTGGCTATACTTTGGTTGAGTTGCTGTGTACGTTAAGTATTATGGGGATGTTAATCTCATTAGCAGTTCCAAATCTATCTACTGTAATAGCTAAAGCAACATATCTTCAACTTCGATATCAAATTATTTCACAGCTAGAAGATGCACAACTAACAGCTATGGCCAGAGAAATTGAAGTATCTGTTCAGTTTTCCAATAGGACAATAACTACATGGGTAGATGGAAAAACACAATATAAAACGATATTACCCGAAGATGTGAAAATATCCAGTAATTATAAGGAAAATCGAGTTTTATTTCGAAAAACCGGGCAAGTCCGAGGGGGAACGATCCACATAAAGAAGAATGAAAAAAACTGGATGGATGTTGTGATCCAAGTAGCCAGCGGCACAACAAAAGTAATATTTCATGTTTAAAAGAGAAAAAGGATTTACTCTTGTAGAGACACTTGTTGCACTGATGGTAGGAACTACGTTAATTGGTTTTGTTGTGCCATTATACATAACTGGGAAAATGTTTTTCCATGATCGAATGCTAGAAAACAAAGCCAGAATAGTAGCTCAAGAATTATTAGAAGAAAGGCTTAGCAGGTTACAGGTTCGTAATAAAACATGGAAAATGAGTACATATACCATACAGGAAGAGGTGACTTATTCACAACCATTATGGGATTTAAAGATATTTGTCAAATGGAAAAATCACCAGGGACTAAGCCGTATGGTAAAGCTCGAGACTCGTCGATTTCAGAATTAGGATTTACTTACATTGAAATGATTTTGTCTTTTGCAATCGTTACTACTCTATTTCCATTGTTCTTTGGATTATTCTACCAAGTATTCAACAGTATTCATTCTCAGCTTGCAACATATGCATTGTTTACCCAGTTTGATCGTTTTTCTTTACAATTGCAGAAGGACGAAGCCAATGGTGTTAAATTCTTGATCCATCAAAATCAATTAGAGATGATCATGAAAGATGGCTTACGGGTACGATATCAATGGAAACAAGATCAAATAGTGCGAAGTGTAAAGGAATCTTCATCTGCATTTTATCGTGGGAATACAATTTTGTTATATCAAGTAAGGCGGGTTTATTATCAGAATTTAAAAAATGGGGTGAAAATGACAGTTGTCCTCTCCCAGCAGGATGCTACGTTCACAGGATTTTCCTATATTTGGGGGCGTATAAATGAATAAAGAAAAGGGTTTTATTCTACCTGTTGTGATGGTATTGATTGCTTTGATGTCTAGTTTGTTTTTATTTGCTTCTATGGAATGGAGCAAATGGAAGCAGCAAGATCTTCTAAGATTAAAAATGATTCAAGCTGGGTATGCCGCCGAAAGTGGAATAGCAGAAAGACAAGTGGAACTACAAGATAGACCAGATGATTATCGTACAGAACAAACAAAGTATGGAGATTATACAGTAAATATTTCTGTCTGGGAATCAGTACCTGAGAGTATCTTTATTCAAGCCGTTGCCAAAGGAAAAGACAACATTCAACAGACAAAAACAGTGGAGATAGACAAAAAAACGATGCATATCTTGTATTGGTTAGAATGACAATTGTTCGTTATAATAATTTTACTATGAAAAAACATCTCATTATAGTCGGATTTATGGGTACAGGAAAATCAACTATTGGACAGCAAATAGCAGCTTTGACAAAAATGGAGCATATCGATACAGATGATATGGTTCAGCGAGATAGAGGCTGCACTATTCCAGAAATTTTTGCTAATTATGGGGAATTGACTTTTCGAAATGTAGAAACGGGAATTCTTGAACAATATGTACAAAATACGCATTCAAGTATTATTACAACAGGAGGCGGAATCGTATTACGTCCGGAAAACCGAATTACGATGAATAAATACGGGTGGGTTTTTGCGTTGGATGCTAAACCACAAGAGATTATTCGTCGTTTGAAAGAGGATACCACTCGTCCATTATTGCAAGGTGGATCTTTAGAAGAGAAGGTAAATCTATTGTACGGAACTAGAAAACCTTTGTATCAATTTGCAGATTTTCGAATCGATACGAGCCATAAATCAATCAAACTGGTTACTCAGGAAATCATGGATATTTGGTTTAATCTCGTTGAAAGCGGTGATGCTAAGTAACGAGGTGGTAATAATGTCTTTTAAGGATTGGATTACCTATGTAATTGAAAAAATGGTTTGGTTTATGGAAACACCGAAAAAAGATAGAAAAGCGATGAAGTATGCGAGTAGAGAACCATGGGCATATCGTTGGTTTGGTATGATTCCTATGTCGATGAAGATAGCTGCGAAAAAAGTACGAAAGAGATAAGGGTAAATGAAATATCCGTTAAAAAGGGGCATGAGCCCCTTTTTCGTTTGCTCGAATATGATATAATGTTAAACTGAACTTGTAGAAAACTTCCATCTACTAATACTTTTGTTGTAAAGATCAAAGTATGTATTTTTTGTTTTGAGAAATTTACCCATCTGAGTGTAACGTTTTGAGGAGAAATATATCTTCCCATTTGATTTAACTTCTTAAGGAGCGAGTGCTCATGATTCATCGTACGAAAACAAGACCAGTAAAAGTAGGAAACCTCCAGATAGGTGGCAATGATCAGGTTGTTATTCAGAGTATGGCCACTACAAAAACACATGATGTAAAGGCTACAGTAGCAGAAATCAATAGATTAACCGAAGCAGGATGTCAAATAGTACGAGTAGCTGTTCCGGATATGCGGGCTGCTGAAGCTATTCCAGAGATTAAAAAGAGGATTACGATTCCACTAGTAGCAGATATTCATTTTGATTACCGATTAGCTTTAAAAGCAATCGAGGGTGGAATTGATAAAATTCGTATCAATCCCGGAAATATTGGTCGACGTGAAAAAGTTGAAGCAGTTGTCAAAGCTGCTAAAGAACGTGGCATTCCTATTCGTATTGGGGTTAATGCTGGTTCTTTGGAAAAGAGAATTCTAGAAAAGTATGGTTACCCCACTGCTGATGGTATGGTAGAAAGCGCTTTGTACCATATTGGCATACTGGAAGAACTCGATTTCCATGATATTATTGTTTCCCTTAAAGCGTCTGATGTTCGTTTGGCTATCGAAGCCTATCAGAAAGCGTCTGCTGCATTTGACTATCCATTGCACCTTGGTATTACAGAGTCTGGAACATTATTTTCTGGTACAGTCAAAAGTGCAGCAGGATTAGGGGCAATCCTTGCTCAAGGGATAGGTTCAACTTTGCGTATTTCACTTAGTGCGGACCCAGTTGAAGAGGTAAAAGTAGCCAGAGAATTGTTAAAAACATTTGGATTAGCTGCAAATGCTGCTACTTTAATTTCTTGTCCTACTTGTGGAAGAATTGAAATAGACTTAATTTCGATTGCCAATGAAATTGAAGATTATATTTCCACCATTAAAGCACCAATCAAAGTTAGTGTGTTAGGCTGTGCTGTAAATGGTCCTGGAGAAGCAAAAGAAGCAGATATTGGTATTGCTGGAGCAAGAGGTGAGGGACTGCTTTTCCGTCACGGAGAAATTATCCGTAAAATTCCAGAAGCTCAAATGGTAGAAGAGTTGAAAAAGGAAATCGACAAATTAGCCGAAGAATATAAGCAGAAAGAAAATTCTACTACTATAACCTCTTTTTGAGAAAAAAGGTAAGTACAATTATGTGCTTACCTTTTTTGATGAGAACAAAAGCCAAAATAGCCCTCCTAGAGATTCTGTATGAAAAGGGAATTTAAGTACCATACTAACAGAAACAATCTGTCAAAGGAGGACCAAAATTGTGGGTAAAGTTGCTCTTACATTAGTAATTATTGGCGCTCTGAATTGGTTGCTTGTCGGCTTATTCCAATGGGATCTCGTATCTGCTATATTTGGTGGAGATGCAATCCGAGAATCATCTTTACTTAGTCGAATCATTTACACCATAGTCGGGTTATCAGGCATTTATGCGATCAAATATCTGTTTGAAGATCGTTCGCACGCTAGGGAATAAGGCCAAACTCCAGTTCTATAGAGCTGGAGTTTTTTGTTGCATAAGATATATTAAGAATTTTATGTAGCAAAGGAGAGATCATGTTGTACCCCATAATTGGAATTACCCTTGATCAAGATGATCAAAAATTTTTTATCAATCATGATTACGTTCAAGCCGTAATACAAGCCGGTGGAATCCCATTACTTATCCCATTTCTACGGGACCCAATCATGATACAAAAAATGGTCGAACAATGTTCAGGGTTACTTCTTACTGGTGGAAAAGATGTAGATCCATTTTATTATGGTGAAGAACCTTCGCCAAATTTAGGCGAAATTATTCCTGAACGAGATGAAATTGAATTGAAAGTTTTTGAATTATTCTTACAGCAAAATAAACCTATTTTAGCTATTTGTAGAGGATGTCAACTAATGAATATCGCTTTGGGGGGGGACCTTTATCAAGATATAGCTTCACAAATATCCTCAGCACTAAACCATGACCAACATGCACCACGTGGTTATCCAACTCATACGATTGATATTAAAAAAGAAAGCCTGCTTTTTGACATTATTGGAGAAAAGAAAATACGAGTAAACTCCTATCATCATCAATCTGTTAAAAATGTATGCCCTCCATTAACAATCAGTGCTGTTGCATCAGATGGTGTTGTAGAAGCTGTTGAAAGTATCAGTCATCCTTTTTTGCTGGGAGTACAGTGGCATCCTGAAGGGATGTCTGTCTTGCAAGATAAGCATGCAATGCAACTATTTTCTTCTTTTATAAATGCTTGTGATTTAGTAGAAAAAAATTATTAAATGACTAGTATTTCTCCTTTGAACAGTATATTATTTGTATATTCGATTTTTAAATGTCTCTTCATAATTTGATGGAGGGACATTCTTTGTGCGTTTCGTTTTGGATTTCAACTCTAAGGAGGTAAGCGTTTTCGTGATTCAACGCAAATACCTTTGGCGGTATGTTGCAACAAGTAGTTTCTTCCAATATAAAATGCGGAACAACCTAATTTTAATAATGTAACTGCAACTAGACAAATAATGCTAATTGGAGAAGGAATGGAAGGAGATTTGCATGTGTAAACTAAGTATTTATCTGGTGTTATTTATTTGTTTTATGGAAGTATTGGCGGGATGTTCCAATAACTCATCGAAATCAGACAACAGTAACTCTACTGCTAACCATTCGACAGATAATCAAGCAACAACAAATGATCCTTTAGAGATTCTTCAGAAACAAAACAATAATTACAAAAACCTAAAGAGTGTTTCCTATATAAAAAAAATGCATCTGGAGCATACCTTTACGACAGCGGAGTCAGATGGTTTCCGAGTGACACAAACGAATATAAGAAATAGTACTACAAAGACTGATTACGTAAACAATCCATATAAGAGTCATAGTACAACGGATATTGAATCCGCTTTTGTTACCCCTGGTGTAGACGGTCAAGATAAACCAAAACCTGGTGAATGGAACAAATTTAAGGAAGAAGAATATGAAATTGGCAATATGTATTATAGTAAAGTCGATAATCAAGCCTGGCAAAAAGTAAGTCAAAATGTAAATAATACTCCCTTCTCTTCTCAACTAATCGATAAAATCATCGCCAACAAAGATGCAACTGGAATAAAGATGACAGAGGAACATGGTGAATATAAAATTGTCATCTCAAAAAACTATTTTGATAAACATAGCGATCTCTTTGGATTTTATAAAAAGAATTTTCCTTTTATGCATTTGACCGATTACATTGAAAAGAGAATAAAAAGTGAGGCTGGAGAAACGATTCAATATGATCAAGCACAGTTTAAAGATCCAGAAATGATTTTAATTGTGAATAAGAACACCTTACAAAGGAAAGAGTTAATGTTTCATTCCAATCTTCGAATACCAACTGTTTCTTCAAAGTTTGATAAAAAAGGAAAACCTCAAATCTTCCCACCTGTATATATTGATGAAACAAGCACAATAGATTACAAAGGTGAATTTACTGGCACCATTCAAGCTCCACAATAAACTATTTGTTGTTATGAGGTGATTCAAATGAATAAGAAAACAGGAATTTTTATTGGTTCTTTGTTAATAATCAGTTCGATAGTAACGGCATGCTCTGGTGGAGTATCAAATGTTATTTCTACTGGAGGGGATCCAAAAGTTAATGAAATATTGAATAAAGCTCAAACAGTAATGAAAGAAAATTATTTTATGATTGACTATAAACTGCAAGTGAATTCCCCAGATACAAAAGATTTTGTTGATCGTGAATATAAATTGCATTATGTTGATGAAAACAATTTTGAAGCTCAATGGGTGTATGATAAAACTGCGGACCCTAATTTTAAATTTAATAAAGATATTGATGGACAGAAGCATATTTATATCAATGGATATCGATGGTGGTATGATTCAACTTCAGACCAAGTTTACAGTGAAAAAGCAAGTGATATAAAACAAGAGTTAGATGCTTCTTTACCAATGAATGCAGATAAGTTTCTAGTTCCAAAAACATATTTAATTGAAAGAGCAAAAAGTTTTGCTGAGAATTTAAGTGCTACATCAGAAGGCAATAGTAATATTATTGAAGGTGATATACCCATTACCGAAAAACAATTGAAAGGAAACAATGGTCTTTTTTCACACGAGTTTCCATACGCTACAGAATTAAAATTCACAGATGATAAATACGGCTGGAATGGGTTAAAAGAAGGTAGTCTTCACGTTAAACTGTGGATCGATAAATCTTCCAATCTTCTTACCAAGGCAGAATTAAGCGGTTCTTTTACAAATATCTATCCTTTGGAAATGGACAAAGATGGTTATGTTACAAAAGATACGACTCATGTCGTCCATACAAAAGAGATATACATATTTGAAAAATCAACATCAAAGATTCAAAAGCCCAAAAATGAAGTTACCGACTCTGAGAAAAGTGAGGCGGAATATCATTAAAAAATGCTGGGATTATCCCAGCATTTTTTATTTTTCATTCCGTATATATTTCGCATTAAATAAAAACAACCACATTAAGAGTACAAGAGACGGGATCAATAGAACAAGTCCGGCAATAAACGCTAGGACCAAAGCCCATCCCATCGTGGAATTAGTTAAACCGCTCTGCAATGTGATGTAGGGATAGAGTAAATAAGGTAAGTGAGAGTAACCATAACCGAAAAAGGCAAATGCAAATTGCATCATGACCGCGATAAATGAGAATCCAAGAAATTTACGTTTCCATATAAGGTACACGGCTGCTAAAAAACAAAGAAAGGAACAAATAAAAACCCAGCTGATGTTCCATGCCTTTTCAAAATGAATAGGATTATGATGTGATAACCCCCAAAAGACTAGGACACTTGCCAGAATAGTGGGACCACTCCAGAACAAAGAGTATTTCCTCAATTGTTCGCTCGCAGGTACATCACCAGCCTTATTAGCATAGTAAGTTAAAAAACTAGCACTGATATATAAGATACTTACAATTGCTAAGAATACTACTGTCCATGAATATGGACTACGAAATAATGCCCCACCTAAAAATTCGATTTTTTCTCCGTTTTTTACAATAAAACCACCTTCTGAAATTGTCAGACCAGTAGAGAGAGCCGCAGGAATAAACAATCCAGTCATGCCATAGAGAAATAAGAAAAATTTACTATCTCTTCCGCCATAATTAGCAAATGCATAAAAGGAGCCTCGAATGGTGAGCAGAATTAACGCAATGCCACCAGGGATAAGTAATGCAGTCCCATAATAATATGCAGTGTCAGGGAAAAAGCCGACGATACCAACAATGAAAAAAATGAGAAATACATTGGTAACTTCCCAAACAGGAGACAGATAGCGGTCAATTATTTTATTTACGACATGCTCTTTTTTCGTAAGATAGCTGTAATAGGAGAAAAAACCAGCTCCAAAATCGATCGATGCAACGATGATATACCCATAAAGAAATGTCCACAGTACACTTATACCTATCCATTCAAGTGGCACTAGGAGATACCTCCTTCAAAAGCTTTGAGTTCAGCTTCGGCAGGTTTTCCTTTGAATAATCGATACAGTACGATACAAGCAACAATTGCCAGTAAAAGGTAAAGTCCTGAAAATAAGAAATACATCAATTTCACATTTGCTGCTGTAGTCGCTGCTTCCCCGACTTTCATAATACCTGTAATGATCCATGGAAGACGTCCAGCCTCCGCGAATACCCAACCCAATTCCATCGCGATGAAAGAAAGTGGGGCTGCGATAACTACTCCACATAAGACAATGGGATGGAAAGGATTTCCCTTTTTCCACATCCAAAGGATTAAGAATACAGCAGTGATGAACAATAAATAAAAGCCTATACTTACTTTTGTATCAAATAAGTAATGAATATATAAAGGCGGCCACAAATTTTTTGGTATACTATCCAAACCAATCACTGTTCCATTTGGGTTATTTGTTGCTAAAATACTCAATGCTTTTGGAATTTCAATCGCATATTTTACTTCATTTGTTTTTGGATCTAATGATCCGAATAAGACGAGAGGTGCACCTTCCTTGGTTTCAAAATGCCACTCTGCAGCTGCTAATTTTGCTGGTTGGTGCTCCGCTAAAAATTTTGCAGATATATCTCCCATTAAAATGGTTGTTATGGACAGAATGAATGTGGTGACCATAGTTAATTTTAATGCTTTTTTATAGTAGATATGTTGTCTTCCACGCAATATAAAAAATGCTGCTAGACCTGCTAACAATAGACCTGATATCAAATACGATGAGGAAACAACATGTCCTACTTTTGAGGGCGTTGCAGGATTCAACATTGCGCCTATTGGGTCAATATCTATTACCTTTCCAGCTGCATCTAATTTAAAACCAGCAGGAGTGTTCATGAATGAATTTACTGTAGTTATAAATACAGCGGAGAGGGTAGAACCAATAATGACAGGGATAGAAGTTAACCAATGCCAATACGGATTTTTAAACCGATCCCAAGTATACAGATATATTCCCAAAAATATTGCTTCGAAGAAGAACGCGAATGTTTCCAAAAATAATGGCAGACTGATGACATTTCCAACTAACTGCATAAAAGTCGGCCAAAGCAAGGATAACAGTACCCCAATACATGTACCTGTTACTACTCCAACTGCAACCGTGATTACGAATCCACGTGTCCAGCGCTTGGCCATCATCGTGTAGTGCACGTCTTTCTTCTGGATACCTATAAATTCTGCTAAACTAATAAATATGGGAACTCCGACTCCAATGGCAGCCCAGATAATGTGAAAAGCAAGTGTCTCTTCAGTAAGCATTCGACTCCAAAAGACAGAATCCATTTTTAAGTCCTCCTTCATCAATGTCTAAATTGTATACAATTATCTTACTCTCTGTGAATAACTTTGTACACTGTTTCACATACTTATTATGGGTTTATATAGTGAAACGTCATTAATTGATCATAATTTGTTAAATGATTCACAATGTCTTGATGCGAGTTTATCTATCTGATAAAATAACTTTATGAATATTTTCGTTATCGTTTATATCTTGGCTGCCAATATTTTTGGATTTTCTCAAATGCTCTATGATAAAAAGCAAGCAAAGCTGAGTCAACAAAGAATTCCTGAAAAGAGACTTTTTCTCGTTGCTGCGCTAGGGGGAGCGCTTGGTTCATTTATAGGTATGCAAGTTGCCCGGCATAAGACGAAACATTGGAATTTTTTAATCTTTATTCCTTTCTTATTCGTATTGAATCTTGTAATTATTTACCCGATGGCGATTTTTGGAATAAATTATTGGATCACCTATGTAATTCATTTTCTAATTGCATAAATTTGTTTTGGTAAGTCCCGCCTTCTTTGTACAAACTATAACGGAAGGGGGGATTTTTTTGTTCACTTATTTATATGCTTGTTTTCTTCTCCTTTTACCCCCGATTTTTCAAAATGGGTCTCCTAATCCAGTCATGCATGTAACATATGGAGAAAAACAGTGGTATTTAGATTTACGTCATGCTGGCTTTGATGGCATTGATCCAACGACTTTAGATCGTCAGAAGTTACATCGTTGGTTTGCTAAAATAGCGAAACAAATCAATCACAACCCCACATCAGCACACTATGAAGATCGACAAATTGTACCGGAAAAATCGGGGAGAAAAGTCATCCTATCCGAAATGGATAGTTGGATGGATTTAATTCACTTATATATAGGGAAAAAAGTAAAAATTCCTGTTGAGATACAACGTCCAAAACTTACCATAAAAGAACTTCGCAAATTAAAACGAAAATTATTAGCATCATATACTACCTTTTATAATAATAGTATGGATAATCGATCTCACAATGTCGAACTTTCCGCTAAAGCTATTGATCATATTGTGGTGATGCCAGGAGAAATTTTTTCTTTCAATCAAACTGTCGGCAGGCGCACAATAGCCAGAGGATATCGAGAAGCCAAAATAATTGTAAAAGGCGAGTACAGTGAAGGAATTGGAGGAGGGATATGCCAAACATCTTCCACCTTGTTCAACAGTGTAGATCAGGCAAAGCTCACCATAATTGAACGTAAAAGTCACAGCAGGGATGTTCCATATGTTCCCAAAAATAAAGATGCAACTGTTTCGTGGGGAGGACCTGATTTTAAGTTTAAAAATCTCCGAAACAGCCCTATTCTCATCGTTTCTGAAGCGAAAAAAGGATATGTGACGGTGCAAATTTTTACCAGTAAATAAGAACTAGAAAAAAGAAAAAAAAAGGAACATTTTTCATTTGAATAGAATATCTCCAAAAGTCCTGTTATAATGGGCAACAACATAATAGGTACACCTAACAAGGAGGTGCGAAGCTGTTACTGAAAACTTCAGACAGTCTAGACGATACGAATTAAGTGTGCCTTTTCTTAAAAAATGAATTTTAAGTTTTTCGGTAGCAGTGGTCAATGAAGAAATTCCTAATATTAGGAGTAATAGCAATAGTACTTTTATCTGGTTCTTTTGTCGCTTACGCCGCAATGGAGACAAAAGTGACAGTGAACTTTAGTGATGGAAGAACTACAGTTGTGAGTGAGGGTTTACATAACACACTTGAAGAGGCTTTATCTGGTGCAGGTCAAAACGTGCAACAGTTAAAAGCTAATTATCAGCCGTCTATCCCATGGAATAAATCATTAGATGGAGATATAACAGTAGATCTAAAATGCAAATGTAAAGTAAATCTTGAGTTGGGCGGCAAAAATCTTGGTACTTTCATCACTACACAAACAACAGTTGGTTCCTTTCTGGAGGAAAGAAAGATTCAATTATCTGCTTGGGATGAACCAAATGTTTCGATGAATGAAGCTATTACCCAAAATATGAGGATCGTTGTGGACAAAGTAGAACAACGTGTAAAAAAAGAAACAAAAACCATTAAATTCACAACCAAAGAAGTAAAAGATGACAAGTTGGAAAAAGGAAAGAAAGAAGTAACAACCAAAGGAAGACCAGGAAAAGAAGAATATCAAATCGTAGCTCTTTATAAAAACGGAAAACTATTGATAAAAGATGGAAAACCTGTCCTCACCAAAACATTAATCAATAAAGTTGCTCCTGTTATGGAAGTGGTAAAACTAGGAACCAAAGAACCAGAAAAACAAGATGAAGGTTCTACTCCTGCATCTGGAATCCTTTCTGGCCAAGCAATGACCTTTGAATCAACTGCTTATACTTCTTATGGAAGTAAAACAGCAACTGGTACTGCCCCTCATAAAGGAACTGTTGCTGTTGATCCTGATGTAATCCCGCTTGGTACCAAACTTTATATCGAAGGATATGGATATGGTGTAGCAGAAGATACAGGCGGAAGAATCAAAGGGCATATCATTGATCTTTATTTTTCTAGTGAAGCTGATTGTGTAAAATGGGGCAGACGAAATGTGAAAGTCCATATTTTGAAATAATGGAAAAACCTTGCAATGAAATTTTATTGCAGGGTTTTTTGGTTTTTTATCGAACCTGATACATAACACAAATATTTTGTCTGTGGACTTTTTTTGAAATTTTCTTTGTCTTATATGCTTATTTCCGATATACTGGATTACAAGGAATTTTCCATCCGAGGTGTTAGTATGGTAGGTCGAAATCAACCCTGCACTTGCGGCAGTGGTAAAAAGTATAAAAAATGTTGTGAACGTGTAATCGTTTTTCACCAAGCTGAATTGACTAGAGAAAATCGAGAAAGAGGGCAAAAAGGGGAATTGCTCTCTGATCTAGATAAATGGTTTCATCGATATGCCAAAGTAGAAGATCAAGATAAATGGGCTACCAGATTTAAAGAACTATTGCAGTTACCTTTAGATCAACCTATTCCCAAAAGCTTTGCTTTCTCGTTTCATTATTATTTGCTATTTGATGCACCGTGCATGAACGGAAGACGGCCAGTAGAACTTTGGGCATCCACTATTCGACATCATCGAATGGATGGAGAAAGAGTGATTCAAAGCCTATCTGAATTAACCTTTTCTTGTTTTGAAATGTTGGACTCTGACCAAGAAACGATGACATTTCGCTCGCTCCAGACGAATAAAGACTATGAGGTGATGAAACAAGATGTTATACCAAGAGACAAGCTGGTGTTCGCCAGGCTCATACGGATAGGAAATCGCTATGAACTATTTGGCCCTTATACATCGTTTGTGCATGAGATGAGAGGGGAGATACTCGTGCAGCTAGAGAAATACAACCACCATGAAGAAGAACAACAAGAACTTACGATTCGAGAAACCAGCTGGAGAGTACTCGGTTGGTCAATCCAAAGAGCAAATGAATTAGAAACAATGGAGCAACAATTGACGAGTGCTCCAACTGAAATGCGTATAGAAAGTAATAAAGACTTCTTTTTATCTGCCATGGAACATCAAGCAGAAAGACCTGGACTACCAGTATCTGTCTTGAATCAATTAGAGCATTTCTACGTCTCAGAAGTTACCAAACTACAAAAAGGTACACAGGCTTGGTACTCACGTTCGTTAGAAACGCTATTCCAATATCTCTCCCTGCGTTTTGGACAATCATTTGAATGGTCTCTCCTAAATGAAGATGTATTAGCACGATTTTTCAGTGTCTGGTATATGGACCATCATCAATCTACTCCAATATCAGCGCGTATATTTTTAAACACATGTAAACATTTATTTCGTTGGTTGGAGACTGCCGGTCATGCCAATGTATTTCAAGCATTTAAGAAGGTATATGCACCATTCATTCGATTGATCCCAGAGACGATTGAAGCTCGTACTTGGATGATGGAAAACGGCGTTACGAAAAAAAATCAAGATGAAGCAGAACAACGTAATATGTTTTTGCTCCATGTCACCTCGGCTGGCCCTGTAATTTTAATTGGTGAGCAGTGGAGACCAATTCAACTGAGAAGTTTCCCCCGTATGTGGACGGAAAAAAGATTTTGGATCAAAGGAACCATCCAATCGGATAACAATCAGTATGCGTTTACACAGGTGGAGAATATGTATCCTGTTGTTTCTCTGGAAGAAAACGAGCATATCGAAGTTTTACTCCAAAAATAAAAAAGCAATCTCTCTCATTCAGAAGGGGTTGCTTTTTATGTTTAATTTTTGGATATTCCACACATACTAACCTTACACTCAGCAAAAGGGGGCGTTTTTCGTGGATAAGCAAAATCGTGTCGAACAAACCAAGAAAAACGATAATGTAGAACAATTAATGGTTGAAGCAGCAAATGAACTAGGAGTATCAGCAGATACACGTAATATTCAAGAAAACCCCGAAAAATTTGCTTCTAGATTAAAACGATTAATCCGTGCAGTGAAGTAGGTTGAAGTTGAGTGTAGGCACCCTTTCATGGGTGCCTTTTTTGGTATGATAGATGATGAGGTGATAGGATGAAAAGAGCAGATTTACATTCTCATACGATAATGTCAGATGGAACCCAAACTCCAACCGCAGTGGTGGAACTTGCAGCCAAACTGGGTTTAGAAGCAATAGCAATTACTGATCATGATACGGCAGGTGGATATCAAGAAGCGTTAATAGCTGGGCAAAAATTAGGAGTAGAAATTGTGCCCGCAGTGGAAATGAGTACAGTATTGGATGGACAAGCAATCGACATATTAGCATATTTTATTGATCCTAATCATCCTACTTTTCAAGGCCTTTTGGATAGACAAAGAAATATGAGAAAAGAGCGTAATCGCTTGGTTTTAGAGAAGTTAGAACAATTAGGAATCTCAATTACGATCGATGAAGTGGAGTCCAAACAAGAAAGTAACGCTGAACAAAAAAATGTAGGTCGAGTGCATATTGGTCAAATACTTGTTGAAAGGGGACTGGTCGGAGATCTAAATGAAGCATTTGATAAATATTTAGGTACAGATGGTGAAGCATTTGTTCGGCTAAATAATACATCCCCAGATGAAGCCATTCAAGCAATTAAAGAAGCTGGAGGGGTTGCGGTAATGGCTCATCCCGGTCTATATCATCGCGATGATCTCATCCCAACCATTGTCGAGATGGGACTTACAGGTATAGAAGTGAATCATCCCGATCATACGGAAGAAGATAAAATTCGGTATGAGGCATTTGCTGAACAATTTAATCTTATTCCAACTGCAGGTTCGGATTATCATGGTGTACGTAATGGTCAAATGCATCATGCTAATTTAGGTACATGCACCACACCTTATAGTACAGTAGAAAGACTCAGGGCAGCAGCGAATAAGTAAGTTTGGTATTCTCCTCCAGATGCAGCATTATTTTAATTTTTGGGTTTTCTTTCTAAAGTATTTCGTTTATGATTTGAAAACAGGGGGAGTAGGAAAATGAGAAAAGTTTTAAACAAGGAAATTAAAATGGCAGTGATGCAAAAGCTAAAAGATCGTGGTGTTACGATAGCCGCCATCGCAGATATTGTGTATCAGATGCAGAAACCTTATGCTCCAAACCTACAGTTGGAAGCTTGTGTGGAAAGTGTCCTTGCGGTTTTGAAAAAACGTGAAATTCAGCATGCTATTTTAGTAGGAATCGAATTGGACATTTTAGCTGAACAAAATATGCTGTCTGAACCATTGTTATCACTGGTTCGCTCTGATGAAGGATTATTTGGGTGTGATGAAACACTGGCTCTAGGTTCTGTTTTTGGATATGGAAGTATTGCAGTTACTACTTTCGGACACCTAGATAAACATAAAATTGGAATTATAAAACAATTGGACACAACAAAAAATGGACCAGTAAATACCTTTATCGACGATTTAGTTGCCAGCATTGCAGCAGCAGCTTCAGGGCGAATAGCTCATAGACTGCGGGATGAAGAAGAAGGCGAAGAAGAAATGGAAGATTTAGATGCTTATCTGTAGCAAACGAATGTAGAGGTTCCATCCATCTATCTAAATGGAACCTCTTTTTTATACAGAAAAACCGAGTGTCTAAACTCGGTTAAATGGAGGAGGGAACAGCTAACAAGCATCTGCCTGTAATAATAATGTATGAAAATAAAAATTTTTTGTATGTGCAGGAGTGGATCATGCTATCCATTTTATAAAAAATAGAAGTAGATAAAAAACAAATGAAATATATTTGTGTTTTTAACCTTGCATTTTTTTAATAAGAAATCATACATCCGAATCAGGATTACTCATAAAGCATGAAACGGACTGCAATTAGGTACACTAGAAGTAAGAGGTGATCTATCCAAATGTCAACAAATTGGGTTTATTGGCTTAAGTTGTATGAGACAAGATTTCAAGCGAGATGTTTGGCTGCACGTATGGAAGAAGACTGGTGGCTTTATGGATACGACAGCCCAGATCGTGTAGAAGTTTTTCGTTCTCGTAAGGGTCGATTCGGTGTAAAATATATATGGAGAAAAAATTTATAAATTTATACTTGCATGTTAGATGTGCCCGTAGTATAATAACAAATGTCGCCACTGACGCGGGGTGGAGCAGCTCGGTAGCTCGTTGGGCTCATAACCCAAAGGTCGCAGGTTCAAATCCTGCCCCCGCAACCAAATATGGGGCTGTGGTGTAGAGGCCTAACATGCCTGCCTGTCACGCAGGAGACCGCGGGTTCGAATCCCGTCAGCCCCGCCATTTTGTTTTACATTTATTAATTATTGCAAATATTCCGGGCCTATAGCTCAGTTGGTAGAGCAGTCGGCTCATAACCGATCGGTCACAGGTTCGAGTCCTGTTGGGCCCACCATACAGTTGCATAAGGGCGGTTAGCTCAGGGGGAGAGCGCTTCCTTGACACGGAAGAGGTCGGAGGTTCGATTCCTCTACTGCCCACCAATCAAACTCCTTAGAAATAGGGAGTTTTTTTGTTGTAGGCGGATGGGGTTTTAGCGGAGAAAATGCAGATTGCAAACAAATTGCAAACCTTTATTACACTAAAGTAATTTTGTCTTCGTTCGGCTATTTTCTAGGAACATTTTTTCAAACTTATCGACAGCTTCTTCTTGCATAGAAGGAAGGACATGGCTGTATATATCCATGGTTATTCTAGTGTTGGAATGTCCTAGTCGTTCCGACACTATTGTGTTTAGAAAAATAAAAGGATTTCCGTCGCTTTCGATGTACATTCCTTCGTAACCACAAATTTTGGGTATGCTTAAATAAACGACTTTAATACCTTCTTGAATCGCTAGTTGGTGTAGTTTATCTGTCATTGGAAAGTTCGCTCCAGTTTTATATCAAGTAGAAGTATTATTTGAGATAGAAAGCTGTATTGGCAGGTTCTATAATTTTAATATAAAAAAGCGAATATATGTTTCTGTAAACTAGCGTTTTCCATTTCCTTTATTTTCTTCCTTTTAATCTCCTTTCAATTTCTTTTTCCACAATTGGTTCAATCACCTTTTTAAAAAATTCTAATCCCTCTTCAGATAAATCACTCATGGGATCATTTGTCCGGTGAGCCGCTATGGTGTCTGTTCTACCTAGTAAATAGTCTGCTGAGCACTCAAACAAATCACACATTTTGATCAAGTATACATAGTCTGGTTGGTTTACATCTGCTTCCCATTTTGACACTGCTGTATTGTTGATCCCCATTATTTCAGCTAGTTCTTGTTGGGTTAGTTTTTTCTTTTTCCTCTCAGAACGTATTCTCTGTCCTATAGTCATCGTTTTCACCGCTTCTATTTGATTATAAATCAAAATATAGCATAGTTGTTTGGAAAAAGAAAGAAAGGAAATAAAAATAAATAGATCATATGTATGTATATTAGACTTATCGTCAAATATACAGTACTAGATTTGTTTTGCCAATAGGTAAAATGAATATTGTTGATTTTAGTGGGATATTAGTTGTTTATTTCTATAGGAGTGAGAAATAAATCGGAATTTATTGACTAAAAGGGGAAATAACGGTAGTCTAAGCGTAGTGGTAGTTTACTAAACATCAACTTGATCAAAAGGGAAAAAGGAGTGTGGATCGGTAAATGGCATTTCACCAGTTGCAATCTATATCGAACAAAGAAACTCACTTGTATCAGATGTTTTGTCGTCTGGTCGAACTATTAGAAGAAGAAAAAGAGGAGAACAGCCACTAGTTCTTACTAAGTCCGGGCGACACAATAGGTGTTCTCGAAGTGTCGGTAAAGCAAGGTATTTTGATCAAAACGATCCCATTGACTATGCTGTCTGTCAGCAATTGGGCTGGAGCCGGTCCGATTACTACCGAGTGAAAAAACGGGCAATTCAAAAGTTGGCATTGGCGATGAATATAATTTGATAATTGGGTGCTAGTTTAAGAATTGATTAGGTAAAAAGAAAGTGCTTTTGCATAGGAAGTTTTTCCTTATAATGCAGGTCGCACTTTCTTTTTGAAGGGATTTTCTTGTAAGAGATTAAACAAACAATTTCTTTTCTAAATAATACAGGTTGTATCCTTTTGGGTGATCTTCTACTATTCCAACAACTTTATATCCAAGTTTTTGATAAAAATCTGGTGCTTGGAAGCTAAAAGTATCTAGTAGTATTAGTCTGCACTTATGTTCTCTTGCCGTATTTTCCATATGATTTAATAACTCTTTACCATAACCTTCTCCTCTGAGAGAATCATCAACCCACAGATAATCAATATGTAGATGATACCAAACTATCGTTCCAGTAATCCCGCCAACAATTTCCTCATCATCATTTCTAAGCACATGGCTAACGTTTTTGGATGGTTGTTTTACTTCATCAGGTAGTAGCGAAAGGTTGTAATCTACTACTTTTTTACGAATATAATCACTATCTTTTTGAATCCATTGCTTAGAAATTTTCATATATTTACTCCTCTGATATATATTAATAATAATTACAATATAAATACTTAATAGGGGTAAGTCAATTGATATTCCCTCTCAGGTTAATTTTGAAATTATATGTGATTTTCTCATTTATAGTTGTTTTCTTTCAAAGAATATATTAACTAGAACCACAGGTTTTGATACTTTTGTGATACGAAACAGAGACTTATATGATCCCATTTGTTCTGGTTTATCAGATAAAATAGTAAGTGGAAAAGAATATTCATTTGTCGAATAGCGGGCAGAGCTCGCTAATTTTTATGCGTAAAAATAGGAGCGAGAAACATGGAGATTCAAGTAATTCCATCTTTCCCTCCATGCTTCTCCGGATGGTTGGGCACGTACTGCTGTCACTGCCTACTATGATTTTGAAGCGGATCGAATAGTTGCAAAAACGAATAATGGTGGGGATATGGTGGAGCATACGATTCGAACCGTAGACAAAACGGTGTCATACAAGAAGGTACATGCCAGCAGAGGAAAACTTACGCGAGCAGAACCTATCGCTGCGTTATATGAACAGAGGAAGGTACACCATGTGGGATGCTTTGGAACGTTAGAAGATCAGATGTGTACATGGGCTCCCGGTCAAATGCAGTCTCCGGACCGGATGGATGCACTGGTGTGGGCGTTTACCGAGCTTATGCTAAGAAAGACGAACCAACTGTAAAAGCAAGAGTGGTCTAGGAGGTGAACAAATGGACAAGCCAGCAGTTAAAGCCTATGTATTAAAGAGTGGAGATGTACTATCCACCAACTATCTGCAACAATATGCAGTGAAGCAATCCAAGCAAATACCAGAAGATGTATTTGGCTCAGAGTATGGTGAAACAGGGATCATTGCTCCTCTCTATCATCCAGAAGCTCTTGCGAAACTGATGGAAATGAACACCTATCATTATCGAACTGTCAAGACGAAAACACGAGATACCGTAGGGCTTGGGTGGAATTTGGTTCCCACATCAGAGAAACCAAATGAAACACAAAAAGAAAAAGTGTTATCTTTTCTTCAATCTTCTCATCCAGAAGAAACCTTGGAAGAAATCTTAACCAAGTGGATGGAAGATTACGAAGCGACAGGGCTAAGAGCTGATAAACAGTTCATATTTTTGCTAAAAAAAGAAAGATAAATCAAAAAAATATCAAATAGTATGATGTATAATTTATTTCCAATTTTTAAATAGAGGAGATTTAAATATGAAATTAGCTATGAGAGAATCTACCCTTTTTTTGTTCCTAGCTGGTTTAACGGGAGGGTATATCGGTTCTTGTACAGGATTGTCTGTTGGATGGCTTGTCGGTGCATTTATTGGTTCCATGCTATTTTCGTTTTGGGGCTCAAATAAATCATTCATTCAAAAAAATGAAAAAGGTGCATCCCAGATTTTTCGAGAGTTAGGGCAGTGGATGTTAGGGATACAATTGGGGCAAAAGATTACATTTGCGATTTTGGATACCATTGAAGATAATTCTTACATAATCGGTTCGGTGTTTCTTTTTTCGATATCACTTGCATTAATTTCAAGTTGGTTTTTAAAGCGATATGGCAATGTTAATTTAATTACAAGTTTATTTGCGACAACACCTGGCGGTACTACTGCGATGGCTTCTATAGCAGATGAAGCTGGGGCAAATACTATGATCGTTAGTATCATTCAATTGATGCGCATGTTATGTGTTATTGCTGTGATTCCAATCATGCTTCAATTTTTTCCGTCGGCAAATTTTCCTATCCCTACTCACCAAGTGAGTAGTTTTTCTCAGTCATCTTTATGGTTTACACTTTTGATGTTTGGTTTGGCTTGGATAGGAGGGAAATATGGACGGAAGGTATATCTGCCTGCTCCGTGGTTATTTGGGAGTATGTTAACCGTTGCTACGGTTGTCTCTATGTCAACCTTTTTGCATTTTCACTTTGTCATTTGGTATCCATTGTGGTTCTCTATACTTGCTCAAGTGTTGATCGGAATCAGTATCGGTTCCAAAATAAAAAAAGGGATGTTTTATGGAATAAAGAAACCTGCATTAATAGGAAGTATACTATCCTTTTGTTTTGTTCTTCTCATGAGCCTATGTTCCTTTCTATTATCAAAAGTTACAGGTATACCAATAGCAACTGCTTTATTAGCCTTTGCTCCAGGTGGTGTTGCTGAAATGGCTAGTACTTCTTTAGCTGTCCATGCGGATGTTATGTTTGTAGTTTCCGCACAGATCATGCGTCTAGTTGTTTCGTTGCTTCTACTTCCTCCTCTATTACGATTATTTGGGAGACAAAGTGCCCTAAAATGATACATATTGAGTAAATTACTGAAACATAAACAGAAAGCTGCTACAGGTAAAATTAAACCTCGTAGCTTTTTTGTATTTCTATTATTCTATTGTATTAATAATACTTTTCATGAGGGAACTCTTCATGAGTGTGATTTCCAAACGTTTTTTCTTATCTTTCATACAATCTTTATCCCAACAATAATGGTAATGTCAAAGTGATGTACCTTTTACAATAGAAATTACAGCGAAAAGAAATAAATTAGGTTGAGAGGATTAAAAGTCTCGAAGAGGAATAGGGTAAGGGAACTGAAGAAGAAATTTGTTGTTTCTTCTTCAGTTAGTGCGCCCGGCATGGGCCTATTCTATAGGGTGAAAGTCCCGAACGACGAAGGTAGCAGTAGTCGTTAGCTTAAGGCATCGGTGTCCACCGCGAGGTGGAATCGGAAGGAAGCCGGCGGCAAATCTCTGGCCTGAGGAACACGAATCTCATAGAAGGCTACCATTCCTTGGATGAGCCTGCTAACCAAGGTAAAGTCCCTGCTACCAAAGAGGAATGGGAGTAAATGAGACAGGTAGATGGGGAGAAAGAATACGCTCTTACCCGGGGAGATCTGCGTGGTAAGCCGTACACATATGGTAACCTTTCCCCTAAAGGGAAAGCTGAACATGCAGAAGTCAGCAGAAGCCATAGTACCAAAGTAAGGGACGCCTGAAATGGGAAGGGCTGAACATCGAAGGAGAATGGATCACTGGGAGTTCGACTCTTTATGCAGAAACAGACAACCCCAAGTTTTTTCAAAGTTTTCTTTTTTTCGGGGCTTACCTAGAGGAGGAAGTGGTGAATCCCACAAGGGACTCTAGGAGGGTGGAGTAAAGAGCGGTACAAACAGAGGAAACCATTCACGAGGAAGGTTGTAACGCATGGTAATGGAACAGTTATTGTCACGGAAAAACTTATTGGATGCCCTCCACCAAATGGAGAAAAACAAGGGAAGCCATGGGGTGGACGAAATGCCCGTAACATCCCTGCGTAGGCATATCCATGAAAACTGGCACACCCTTCGGGAATCCATCTTAACGGGAACCTATAAACCAATGCCTGTCCGCCGAGTCGAAATCCCGAAACCAAGCGGGGGTATTCGGTTATTAGGAATTCCTACTGTGACGGACCGTTTCATTCAGCAAGCCATTTCGCAAGTATTAACACCATTATTCGATCCAAGTTTTTCGGAACATAGTTATGGATTTCGTCCTAGAAGAAGAGGACATGACGCGGTACGAAAAGCAAAGGAATACATCGAAAGTGGTCTTCGTTGGACAGTGGACATCGATTTGGAGAATTTCTTTAACCGAGTCAACCACGACAAACTGATGAACCTAGTGGCGAAGAAAGTAAAAGACAAAGCAATCCTTCGTATGATTCGAAGATACCTAGAGTCAGGTGTGATGGTAAACGGAGTAAAGAGGGATAGCGAAGAAGGGGTTCCCCAAGGGAGTCCGCTCAGTCCGTTATTATCCAACATTCTCTTGGATGAACTGGATAAGGAACTAGAGAAAAGAGGGCACAAATTCGTCCGCTATGCGGACGATTGTAACGTCTATGTGAAGACCAAAAAAGCAGGTATTCGTGTACTACGCTCCATTACGAGGTTTTTAGAAAAGAAACTGCGGTTAAAGGTGAACCAAGAGAAAAGTGCAGTCGATCGTCCATGGAAACGGAAGTTTCTAGGTTTTAGCTTTACCTTTCATTCCTCGCCAAAAGTGAGAATAGCAAAAGAAAGTCTGAAACGAGTGAAAGAGAAGATACGTAAGATCACTTCTCGATCGAAACCCACCCCAATGGAGCAGAGGATAGAAGAGTTGAACCGGCTACTAGTGGGCTGGTGCAACTACTTTGCCTTAGCAGACACGAAAACCGCCTTTCAGGATTTAGATGGGTGGATACGAAGAAGGCTGAGGATGTGCCTATGGAAACAGTGGAAGAAACCCCAAACAAAAGTAAGAAGGCTTCTTGCCTTGGGAATACCAAAGCAAAAAGCCTATGAATGGGGAAATTCCCGTAAGAATACTGGCGAATAGCTGGAAGTCCTGTGCTGCATCGAGCACTAGGGAATTCCTATTGGAAATCCTTAGGACTAAAAAGTGTGGTACAACGTTACGATTTTCATCGTTAGACTAAGATGAACCGCCGTATACCGAACGGTACGTACGGTGGTGTGAGAGGTCAGGAGTTAGTCACTCCCTCCTACTCGATTCATGATTTATATTTTTTTAGTTAATGACAGAAGAAGCAATTTCGTTTTTTATATCTTTACGAGTGATGGACAGGAATCCAACAAGGACAATGATAATAATGGTCATTGCAAGACTGACTATATCTTCTCCCCATCCCAAACCTCCACGGCTTGGTGACACGGAAATCCAATCTGAAAACGAAGCGCCTACAGGACGCGTCATAATATAGGCAAACCAAAAGGCAAATATCTCATTAAAACCAAATAACCAATAGCCTACAGCTGGTATAATCAGAAAGACAGTGAACAGTACTCCTGAGGAAAAGTAGCCTAAGTGCATAGTAGACGCGGTCATATCTCCTGCGGCGGTACCAAGTGCAAATGTGATGAGTATGGTAGCCCAGTAAAAGACTTCACGTCGACGGGTATAGATACTGTGTATAGAGAGAGTTCTCTCTTTTGCATACCAGATGGAAAAAAGAGCGACCATCGCAACGATAAAAAAGATAGTGGATACCACATATGGTATGCCTATGACAACATGGACAACATCAGCGGCCATCGTCCCAAAAATACTTACCATCACAACAACTAACCAATAAATCCATGCTACATATTTTTTTACCGAAAACTGTAGGATCAAAGAAGCGACTAAGGCAATTCCTGTTAGCCCAACTGCAATCATAGGATCAATACTTTTGACTAGATAATCAGAGAACACTTCACCCATGCCGGTGGTCAACACTTTGGTTATCCAGAAGTAAGCTGTAATTTCGGGAACCTTCGTAAAGATTTCTACCTGATGTATGTTGTTAGATACAGACTTATTCATTTGTAACTTTTTCCTCCAAATCCATTTCTTGCATAACGAAATATAACATTGCAACTCAACATATAAAATATTTGTCCGTAAATTGTTGTTGAGAAATAAAGATGCAAGGTCGAGTATACCCTCTCCTGATGGACTGTATAGTCAACTGGTTAATGAGTTAGAAGTTGTTCTGTTTCATTGGAGTCATCTATTTTCGTCTTGGTTAGGTAGATGACTAAGATCAAGATGATAACAAGAAAGATGGCACTAGTTCCCGTTGTACCCAAACCAAGTCCACCGTCGCTTCGAGGCTGGGATAAAAAATCACCAACAGAAGCACCAAAGGGGCGGGTCAAGATGTACGCGATCCAGAAGGCTAACACTGCATTTAATTTAAAGGCATAGTGTGCAATGGTTACCACTAGAATTACAGCAGCGAACATCAGAGCTGATACCCAGTAACCTAGATCCAATCCTTCAGATATTAAATCACCAGCTGCAGTACCTAAAGCAAAAGTGAATAAAACAGCTAACCAATAAAATGCTTCGCGTTTCGTTGTATTTATGGAGTGAATGGATAGAGTCCTCTCACTCGCATACCAAATGATAAAAGTTGCTATCATGAGGACGAAGAAGAAGATTGTTGTTGTTTGTAGCGAGACTCCATAATTATCTGTGAGATTATCCGAACCCAGCGTACCAACGACACTGATCAATACGACAGTAAGCCAATAAATACTCGGTATATATTTTTTTGCTCGAAACTGAAAGAACAGGGTGATGAGTAATAACCCACCCATAACAAAAGTGGTGTTTGTCAAGCCAAAACCAAGAGTATCATTCAGGAAGTCTGCTGCAGTCTCACCAACGGTAGTGGCCATGATTTTTATAATCCAGAAGAAAATCGTAACTTCTGGAACCTTGTTCAACATCTGCTTCATTCGTAAGTTCGGTTGTATATCATTGGACATATTGTGTTATCCTCCTTTTTCCATCACATAATGCTGGTTCCTACTTGAGAGACTATAAAATACAAGTCTGAAAAACACATGAAAAAAAGTTAGACAAGACTGCTTGTCCAACTTTTTTTAAAATATTACCGATTTGGGAGTGGAATCATGATGAAAAATTTACTTCCAGCATTTAATTTGCTCGATACTTTAATTGTGCCATGCAGGGATTCGATAATCGATTTTCCAATGGATAGTCCTAAACCTGAACTTCCCGTTTGACGGGAACGGCTTTTATCTGCTCGATAAAAACGATCAAAAATATGTTGCTGTTGCTCTGAAGAAATGCCAATTCCATTATCTTGAACGACAATAGTTAGGATTTCATCTTTTTGTTCGTACGAGATACATACATTACCACCATTTGGCGTATACTTTAACGCATTGTCAATAAGAATATAGAGCAGTTGTTTTATATTTTCTTTGTCTGTATAAATGGGTAAAGGATGTAAGGTGAGTAAATCTAATTTTATATCTTTGGATTCTGACAAACGTTGGAAGGAACGGATGATCTGTTGCAACAGGATGAGGAGATCAAAGTTCTCTTTTTTCGTTGGTTGTTCACCAGAATCAGAACGGATTAAATAGAGTAAATGGTTCACTAGTTGTGTTGTGCTTCTCACTTCTTCTTGCAAATCGGATAAGATATTTTTAGCAATGGGAGAGAAGTGTTTGCCTTCTTCGAAATCGATTGCTTCGAGTCCCGATTGCAATACACTTAATGGTGTTCTCAGCTCATGAGAAACATTAGCAATAAATTCGGATTGAAGTGTATACGCTTTTATGATTGGCTTTATTGCTTGTTTGGTCATCGTGTGGCCGACAAGAAGGGCGATAACAAAAAAGATAAGTGAAATACCTAATAAGATAAATAGAAAATGGAAGTACATCGTGATCAAATAAGTAATATCTTTTCCTATGTATATGGTTCCTTTACGTTTGCCATTTTGGTAAATATTTTGTGAGACAAGAAATAGATAGTGAGAATCCTTTTCGGACAATTCTATCCTCAAAAATTTAAATCCCATTTTATCTGGTTTCCAATTTTTAACGTTTTTGAAGATAGGCTCACGGATTTTTGAGGAATATTCATCAATGATGATGAGTCTATGGTTGGGTTTAAGAAAATAGGTTAGAAAGATCCCTTTTGTTTTATTAATACTAGGAACTAGGGGATTTTCTTGGTTTTGTCCTCCGGGATATTCATCTATATCCATATTTAGTTCATTAATTTCTTGCTTCCCTATATCAAATAATTCCATTCGCTGTTCATGGTACGTGATAAGAAAGAGAACGAGACTTATCACAATATTAAAAAGTAATAAGAAAATAATCAGCATCCCACTATTATAGTGTGTAAGCTGTTTTCTAGTGGAGGCAAATAGATTCATATTATGTTTCAATTGAGTATCCTACTCCCCGAATATTACTAATCATTGTTTGCTTTCCAGGTTCATCGATTTTTTTTCGTAGTAACTTGATATAGGCATCAACTGAGTTACTTCCCACATTTGCATGATATCCCCATACACGATCAAGAATTACTTCACGGGTTAAAACTTGACCTTTGTTACGAATTAATAAATCTAGTAAATCGAACTCACGAGGAGTTAGTGGAGTTTCTATTCCATTTCGATATATTGTGCGCTTTGTGCGGTCGATTTTGATATTTCCTACTGTCACTGTGTCCTTATATAACGGTGCATAGTTTCTTCTGATCAGGACACGAATACGGGCAAAAAGTTCCTCAAATTCAAATGGTTTCGTCAGATAATCATCCGCACCTGAATCAAGCCCTTCTATACGATCCAGAACATCATCTTTAGCAGTTAACATCAATATCGCTCCGGAATAGTCATTTTGCCTAAGTTTTTGGCATACAGAGATCCCATCAATTTTAGGTAGCATCCAATCCAAAATGACAAGATCATAGTGAGAGGCAAGGGCATATTCGTAAGCTTCCAAGCCATTTGTATACCATTCTACGGTATACCCCTCCTTCTCTTTTAGCATATGTTCTAATATTTTGCCTAGACGAAGATCATCTTCAGCTAATAGGATTTTCATTAAGGACTCTCCAATCTTTGGATAAAGAGAAAGACAAGTGTAAGAAAGGTTGATTGATCATATCCAAATTACGAATTGTATTTACCATCCATTCTAGACTAAAAAAGAAACTTGCACATACTCATACCACTATAATCACACGTTTTTCTTTGATACGGAAGAGGTCAAAGGTTCGATTCCTCTTCTGCCCACTAAATTCACTTCTTAGAAATAGGGAGATTTTTTAATTGGGAAATAACAGAAAAAATGCAAACCTTTATTATATCCAGGAAATATTGTCTGCCATTTCAAGGAACATATACAGTCGACAATTTCTTGTTCTGAATGTTAGCCCTCTTCTCCTCAAAGTGAATATCTTTCCATTGAAGACTAAAATTTCCCTGTCTTTTCTGATTTTAATATCAGTTAGCTGTAAAACGAACTCGATCCTTTCTTCTGCTACAGTGAAATGATTAACTAATCAAAGCAAGATGTATTACAGATTGAATGCTGAGAGCAATTTTTCAAGTGGAGTGAGGAATCTCGCTGCCCATGCTTAAACAAGCATCCATCGAAAATGTTTTAAGCTAATGTCTAGGTAATCGAGAACACTATGCATATATTTTCAGCATAATAATATATTAACGAATTTACACTGCTTTCCATAGCGGGCTGTCGCCAAGCCACTTGTATTATGGTACGTCAATACGTTCTTGCTTCATGGAACAATTCCTGCCTGTGATTGATATAATGCCAGGCTAAATAGAATCGGTATTCGGAGGGATGTGGAAATGACAAATTATCACGCCTTAACGCAAGCGGAAGCGGTCGAGTATGTACACGGAATCGAGGGTGTATTTTCGGATGATGCGCAGCTGAAGTCACGTGAGATCGGTGACGGTAATCTTAATCTTGTGTTTCAAATATTGGACCCAGCATCAGGACGATCCTTAATTTTGAAGCAGGCGCTTCCATACGCAAAGGTAATCGGCGAATCGGTTCCCTTGACGCTGGACAGAGTAGGCATTGAATGCGAAGCATTGCGCATTCAAAGGGAGCTTTGTCCAGATCTGACGCCGAAGGTATATGCATATGATCCGGATTTGGCGTTGATGGTCATGGAGGATTTGGGCGATCACATTGTCATGCGCCACGGAATGATCGAGCGGGGCCGTTATCCGTTGTTCGCCGGGCATATCGGATCATTTTTGGCTCGGACATTATTTTTCACCTCAGATCTGACCATGGACCAACACGAGAAGAAACTGCGGGTGAAATCGTTCATCAATCCGGAGCTTTGCAATATTACCGAGGAGCTCATTTTATGCGCTCCTTATACAAGGTCCCGGATGAATATCGTGGAACCTTATATCCGTGATGCCGTTGAACGTATTTGGTCAGATAAGGAGCTGCATCTCGAGGTCATGCTGCTGAGGGAGAAATTTCTGACGAAAGCACAGGCTCTGTTGCATGGTGATTTGCATACAGATAATATCTTCATTAAGCAGGATTCTACGAAGGTCATTGATCCCGAATTTGCTTTTTACGGTCCGATGGGTTTTGATATCGGGACGGTTATCGCCAATCTTCTGCTGAACTATTCAGGCCAAGAGGGTTGGAGTACGGATGCGCTGGAGCGCACGGATTACCGTGGCTACCTGCTGAATACTGTGTACGACTTATGGACACAATTCGAGCTTCAGTTCCGCGATCTTTGGAACGGGCATGTCGTTGACCGGATGGCGAAGACCCCAGGATATCAGGATTTGTATGTGGCAAGACTGTTGCAGGACACAATCGGATTTGCCGGGGTGATAATGTTGTGCCGTGTTTATGGTTTTATCCATGTTGCGGACATCGATAACATCGAAGATGCAGATGCCCGTGAACGAGCACAGCGAATTGCGCTGAAGATCGGCGTGGCGCTGATCAAACAGAACCGCTCTGCCCGCTCTATTGAGGAAGTATTGGATATCGCTTTAAAAGCTGTAAACTGCGAAGATTGACTTAAATTATTAAGGTCGTGTAAATGCTCTTATGTGGTATACAAGGTTGGACTGAATGAAAAGACGACTACTCATTCAAAACGAATAAGAGTCGTTTTTTGTTTTGTTATTTGCTAATCAATTTAAGAAACGGTGGATTTCCTCCAACACCTTGCGATGCTCCTGTGAAAAGACACCGTGACCCGCATGGGGAAATAGAATCAGCTTGGAATTTGGAATACGATGGTCTAGAATTTTGGCATGCTTTGGACTGAAAACCCAATCATCCTTGCCATGAATAATAAGCGTTGGTGCTGAAATTCGCCCTAACCGATGATACGAATCGAAATTCTTGCTCGCTTCACGCTGAATTTCCATGGTTCTAGGGTTCAAAGGAGTGATTTGCATCCGTTTCACAAATGAATTGATCAAATCCGGATTTTTTTGGATATAGTCTTTGGAGTAAAGCATATTTAGCGTGTCTTGAGGGGAATATGCAGCGTTCTTTAACATTAGCCACTTAATCATCCGAAAAGAAGGAGGCACCCGTTTTACCCCGCAGGTTGTGGAACATAAGATTAATTTCGACACGCGGCTAGGGTCTTCGATTGCAATCTCCTGCGCAATCATTCCCCCCATGGATTGGCCTAAAATATGTGCCTTTTCGATGTCGAGCGCGTTCATTAGCTCGATGACATCCTTGGCCATATCCGAGATGTCATACGCTTCTGACGGAGCATCGCTTCGACCTGTACCCCGATAATCGAGCATGATGAAGCTGTTCCTTTCGCTTAACGCGGTCTTGATTGCCGGGCTCCACCAGTCCATATTGCTGTCTTTTCCTGAAAGTCCGATCAAAGGGAATCCTTTCCCGATCCATTCATAACAAATATTAATGCCGTTGACGAATACTCTCTTCAAAATTACCCACTCTCCAGTTTCGAAATCTCTGTTCGCGAATGAAAGATATCCTAGATCAATATATTCTACGAAAGGGAATAGAGTGAGGATGGAAGGAAAGGCCCTCAGTCCATTGACGGTTTGAGCCTTTCCATGTCGAGCTTCTGTTTTATTTTTCTTCTGCCGATTCTTTCGTCAACGTGGATTCCTCGGAAACTTTCGAATTCTGTTCCTGTGAAGTGCTTACCTTTAGGCGTTCTAGTCCTATTGCCATTAATTCTTCGCCAGTTCCTATGATACCGGTCTTCAAAGCATTGACGAATGTTTGGAATTGTATACTGGATGGTTGCTTTTCATCGCTTGTCACATTCACAAGTTGTTTGCCGACGTTGGCAGCACCACTTCTCAAAGCAGTAAAGGAGAAATCAATGATCCCTTTCTTTACCTCCCTAAAGACTCCTTTTATGGAATCTGACATATGTTTCACCTCCTTTCCAATCTGGGTTTATCAGGATAAGGGGATGATTTTTGCTCTAATGTCCTATTTTCTTTTTGATCTTACAGAGACTCTTATAGGAAGCTTCTTGTTTCTTCGCATCGGTAAGAGGGTTGTCCGGATAATTGAGGCTGATCTAACAGCTGATTCGTTTCCTGAACAGCGGTTACATTGTCTTTTGCCTCTTTCTTATACAGCGAAGAAAATCTTGTCGAGTCTCTCATTTAAATGTCAATTTTCTCCGCCTTCTCTTTTCTTATGATTTTCTTTAATTCCCAAATTGATCAAGACGTTGTAGGACCAAATTTGCTTCGTCGGGTTTGCCTGCATTTTGGTAAGCTGCACTTAGATTTCGCAGTACTTCCTGTATTTGCTTTGGAGTAAGGTAGTTGGAATTCACTTTATAGTGATCAAGCAGAAAGGTGAAGTCTTCGATTGCCGTTTCCGAGCAATGGAAAAAGGATTCCGGCAGCCTCAGGCAAATATTCCCGCGTAACAACCGAATTTCTTTATGGTTTGGGTCTAAAGAAACGGCTCGATTCAATACGTCTAATCCCTCTTGCGCCTTATCCGCTTTTTCCAGAATTTTAACGGCATCCCGTCCTAATAGAACAAGAGTACTGCCGAAATAGGCTTCAAACAGTGCATTCTCAGGCTCGGCCTCACAAAGCTTTAAGAGCATCTCGTTTGCTTTTATCACTGCTTTTTTGTCTCCGTCCACACCTTTATTATGGAGTGTTTTGGCTTCCTCGAATTGTTTCATATGGACGCTTTGATCTGCCATTCCTATCGACCTCCAATATGGTAAAACTTGGTGTTCCTCCAACCTGTAAAAGTAACACAGATAAACTCGCTTCTTGTATTTCCAATTTACTAGTAGGATTTGTGGTCCTTTGGAGTTCGATGAAATATTCACTTTATTAAATGATCAGCGAGTCTGGGTCATTCAAATAAGGACTTCTATTTCTTTTTCTTTTGCTGCTTCGCTAAGCTTTGGAGTTCACTTCCGACGGCTCGAACGGCTCTTCTTATCAAAATTGATTTGAGGCTTTCGGAGTTTGGTATATGCTTAACAGCTGGTTTCCCTTCTAAAGACTTAAGTTTCAACTTGAGGAGATACAGAAAATCAGGATCTTTCGTTTTGTACTGCAGTATTTTCCAGCACATAAGAGCATCTTGATTTCGACCAATTCGGCAATATACTTCGCCAAGTTCGTAGATAAGCTGTAAGTAATTTTCGGTTTCAAGGTGGCCTTCTCCAAGCATTCCCCGATCGATGAGAAAAGTGTAATCTTCAATTATTGTTTCGGCTAAGTTGAAATGCTTTTTAGGCAACCGATATGCGGTCCTGCCTCGCAGCAGTCTGATCCTGCCATCCTGAGGGGCGGCACTAACCGCTCCATCAAGAAGCTTCAATCCCGCTTTTGACCATCTCAATTTATTCAATAGTGATGTCGTATCCCGAGCCATTAGTAATCTAGTGATACCATAGTATGCATCCGTAATTGGGTGACTTGGATAGTCGGATCTCACTTGCTCCAACAACTGATGCATGTCTTGTACAGCCTTTTTATTGCCATCCAGGGCGTCCTTGTGTAGTGGAACAAGCTGATCTAGTAAAATCTCGATATCCTTCTCACTTACATTTATCAATTTTCTATTCAATTGGGGTAATTGCTGCAATACTTCATTTGCTTCTTTCAATTTTCCTGCATTTCGGTAAGCAACACTAAGATCCTCTATAATTTTCCTGAATTGCTCATCAGTAAGGTAGCTGGAGTCTTCTTTGTAACGATCCAGTAGAAAGGAGAAGTCTTCAATCGCCGTTTGTGAGCAATAGAAAAAGGATTCTGGCAGTCGCAAACATACATTTGCACGCAACAACCGAATTTCTTTATGATTTGAGTCTAGAGAAACGGCCCGATTTAATGAATTTAGTCCTTCTTGCGCTTTGTCCGCTTTTTCCAGAGGCTGAACAGCATCTCGCCCTAATAGTGCAAGAACAGTGCCGTAATAGGCTTCAATAAGAGCATTGTCAGGCTCGGTTTTGCGAAGCTCTGAGAATATCTCACAGGCGATTTTTACCGCATCTTTATCTCCATCTAAGCCTTTTGTAAGAACCCTTTTTCCTTTCTCGAATTGCTTTAAATGAGTATTGTTTTTTTCCTTTTCCATTTCCATTTCCCCCTCCCAACGAAAAATTCGGATTAAGAACAAGAATTTGAAACACCTGTTGTGCTAGTAATGTTACAAATCGAGAGATTCTAAATTCGGAATTGTAGGCATAAATTCCGCCATCCAAGTAGCAATCCGAGAATTCGTGAGGAATATCGTTGAACGATATGAATAATCAATCTTTAACCAATATCATTCCTGAACAACTGATGGTGAAAAGCTCCTCCAAAACGTTATTTATAAGTTAAGACTTGATTATTTTTCAATTCGAATAACAAGACGGATTGACCCCCTCCTTAAAATAAACGATTTATGCTAGATACGATATGTATGGTTTATATGAACGGTTTGGATGGTATACTCTTTTTTTTTAATATGTGTGTTTGTCTGAATCATGTCTGACTTTCCTTGCATTTCATAAAGAGTAAATGGGAGGAGGGCAGAACATGAGTGATAGAAAGCTAAATAAAGAAGAGAAAAGAGCAGAGAAAGCAAAAAAAAGAGAAGAGAAGTTGGCAAAAAAAATGGAAGATAAGCAAGTTAAAGATAAACGGAAAGAAGAAAAAAAAGCGGAGAAAGCAAAAAAAAGAAAAGAGAAGCAAATTAAAGATAAGAGGAAACAAGAAAAGAATGAAGCAAAAAAAGTTGAAGAAAAAAATAGTGATGGATCAAAATAGTTTAAGGAAACAATTCGAGAGTTATAACCGAGGTTGCAAAAGCTGTTTATAGATGGGGGATGGTTACGCTTTTTCGCGTGGATCATGCCCTCGCTCATTCTTTACTTCAGGTAGATTCTAAGAATACTAAGAATACATGGAATGGAGGATTTAGATGAAGTTTCAAACTCATAAGATGACAGTCTCCATTGATAATCATTCATCCCATCTAGAACAATTCAAGGAATTTTATAAGCAATTGCATGATGAAGAAAAAACCATTGAGAAACTCCCTCATCAAAATATAGAAGATTATCAGCTAAAGGCTGTTAATGCCACTCTTGCTCATGTGTGGAATCGAAATGAATACTACCATTCGACATTGAAGAAAGCAGGCTTCACAGAGCCCAAAATCGATAGTTTAGAACAATTAGCTGCCATACCGATGCTGAAGAAAGATGTCATAAGAGGTGATAAACAAAAGATATTATGTGTCGATCCGAAAGAAATAGGTCAGGTTCACCTCACTAGCGGTACATCGGGTAAGCCAATATATACCTCTTATACATTAGCTGATCAATATGTATACGATTTATTGCCGAAATACTTGGAGCTGTTTAAGGAGTCAGAAGATGATGTCGCGGCAATTGCCCTACCTTATGAATTTGCGTTGCCCGGTCTCGGATTTCAGCGGTTATTTCAATTTGCATTTGGTACAGGGGTTCTTTCGCTTGGCAAAGGTGGTTATATGGCTCCTATCGATAAGTCGTTGGAATTAATGAAGGAATATCAAGCCACGATTCTTACTACAACCCCGTCTTATGCAGCACTCCTAGCAGTGGAAAGTGAGAAGTTTGGTATAAAAATTGGTGAAGATATTCGTCTAAAGAAAATTTGGCTCACCGGCGAAGGATGCTCCTCCACCTTCCGCGAACGTTTGGAAAAGTTGTGGGGATGCGAGGTCTCGTTCTTCTACGGCTCAACCGAGTGCGGAGTTGTCGGTGTAGAATGCAGTAAGCATAGAGGGTATCACGTCATGGAAGGGCATGTGAAAGTCGAAATCGTTGATCCGGTTTCGGAGGAAGTGCTTCCGTACGGTCGAACGGGAGAAATCATTGTGACTACGCTGCTTCGTGAAGGAATGCCGATGGTACGCTATCGGACTGGGGATCTTGGTAACTTGCAAAAATCCAAATGCGACTGTGGAATTACAATGGACGTCTTGCAGCTAAGAGGCCGAATGGAGAACATGCTGCGCTTGGGTACTGAAGACTTTTCTCCATTCTTGATCGAGCACTTTCTCATGGAGATTCCCGAAGTAGGTTTATGGTATCACCTTAAGCTGAATCAAGGATTGCTCACAATTGAAGCCGAGAAGTACCAGACGGAACTTAGTGATGAGCAATTGGCGGCAAAAATTCAAAAGCATATGGCTGATAGGATGGGGATACATTGCGAAGCCTTAATCAGAGACGATATCCCTCGTACGTTCGGCAAGGCAATCAGAGTATTCAACTAACTATATTACAAAAAACGAGATAGGAGGTGCATGAATGAATGACATCGATAGAGAGAGGGAGCGAAAATTTCAGGAGATGTATGTTCGCATTTTAAAATCCCCTCTGTATAAGACGAAATTATCGGAACATGCTTTAAACAGTATTAAATTGAGTAACATCCAGACGCTTCCGTTAACGACAAAGGAAGATCTGCGGAAAGCCGGCATCTTTGGTCACCTCGCCGTCGATATGAAGGAAATTGCTCAATACCATGAATCGACCGGAACGACCGGGGAGCCTTCGGCTGCCTGGTTTACGCAAAAAGATTTGCTGGTTGGTGGAAGACAATTGAAGGAATGCGGTGTGCGTTTGACTTCTGAAGATCTGGTGTTGATCCGCTTTCCTTACGCAATGGCGCTGCCTGCATTCTTAATGCAGCATGCAGCTTGGCAGACAGGAGCTGGGGTCGTTCCTGCAAGCGGACGTACTATCGTTACCCCTTACCCCCGAGTGTTAAGTCTGATGAAACGTCTTTCTGTCACGGTGTTGGCAGGACTCCCTCGTGAGATAGAACTGCTGGCCGAAGCGGCTCGTCTTGGCGGTTCTGAGCCGAGCAAAGACTTTCCAGCAATGCGCGCCATTTGCGTTGCTGGTGAATTAATGGGAGACAAGCGAAGGAAGCATATAGAAAAGCTGTGGAATGTGCCTGTATTTAATATGTACGGTTCGACGGAAACTGCCAATATCGCTACAATGTGCGAGTATGGCACAATGCATATCTCAGAACTAGATTTTTTCATAGAAGTACTTAATGAGGACGGTTCAAGCTCCGTCGCTTACGGAGAAAGAGGGTTTGCGGCGATCACGACGCTTTCCCATCAGGGTTCTCCTCTGTTGCGATATTTTAATGAAGATATAGTCTCTGTAGAGTCCTGTTCATGCGATTGCGGCCGAACTGGAGCCAATCTGGTTCATTACGGCAGAAGCAAGGATCGAATACGTTTCGGAGACATCATCTTAGATGTAATGGATATTCAGGAAGCCGTATATTCGTTGTCTCCTGCTCCGGATGCTTGGAAGGTGATAGAGCAGGAAGAGGGGTTGCACTTTTTACTAGATTCGCATTGTTCCAGGAAATGGTCGGAGGAAAATGTCCGTTTTCGATTATCTTCTCAACTTCAAGTGCCGGTTTCCGTTGAAATCACTACATTGGTCGATCGTGTTGAGCTCATGAGTAACGTTCCATCAGTTAAGCCTGTATATATCAAGAAGCGAAGTAACGACACATAAAAATAGATCCATTGAATTTGATACCATAACGATAATTGGTTGGGAAGATTTCTATTATAGACGAAGAGAAAGGATTGTGTATCATGAGCGATAGATTGCAACAAGAGAAATCACGACTTCTCGTAAGTCGTCACCATAAAAACGAAGATACGATTATTCATATTAAGCAAGCGGTGATCGGTGGTTCTTCACATACGCTGATCGTAGGTCCTTGCTCTGTCGAATCAAGAGCACAGCTCGCAACGGTTGCTTCCGCTTTAAAGAAAGCTGGCTTAACGGTCTTACGTGGCGGAGCGTTCAAGCCGAGAACTTCTCCTTACGATTTTCAAGGACTCGGTGAAGAGGGATTAAAAATTATGAAGGATGTTGCAGATGAATTTGGATTGATAACCAATAGCGAAATTATGAGTCCCACTCAAATCGATACAGCCGCTCGTTATATCGATATTTTTCAAATAGGCGCGCGTAACATGCAGAACTTCGACTTGCTGAAAGCCGTCGGTCAAACGAAGAAGCCCATACTGCTGAAACGCGGCCTTTCTGCAACTTTGAAAGAGTTTATGCTCGCAGCAGAATATATTCTGAATCAAGGGAATGACCAAGTTATGTTAATGGAACGTGGTATACGTACTTTCGAGAAAATGACTCGCAATACGCTTGATATTTCCGCTGTTCCAATCTTAAAGCAGGAGACCCATCTTCCAGTACTAGTGGATGTCACTCATTCTACCGGGAGGAAAGATATTCTGTTGCCTTGTGCAAAGGCATCGTTAGCAGCTGGCGCCGACGGGATTATGGTTGAGGTGCACCCGAATCCCTCAGCCGCTCTCTCCGACTCGAAACAGCAACTCAACATCGATGAGTTTCAGACGTTTTGGAAGGGGCTCTGCAATTCTGATTTGTACCATTAACAATTTTCAATAACTGTCAAAGAGAGCACGCACAATTGTCTAATGGAGGTGAGAGTATGGTAGACTCACAGTTTGAACGAAAGCTATCAGATGTTTTACACGGATTGATATTCGACCTTCTGTTAGTGACAGATGGACGGACAACGGACTTGCTAGAAATGCTGTTGAACGAGAAAATGAATGTACATGTGATACGGCAAGAACAAATTGATGGAGAGAATGTAAACCTTATGGGTGAATCCTCGGGAGGTCCAAATTATATTCGAGAATCAGTTTTGATCTGTGAGCAAAGTCGATTTGTCGTGTCACACAACATTGCACTTGTAAATTCTAAGCATGTACCTCCCATTTTGTTCGAGAAAATTGCGCATCGACAAGAGGGAATAGGAAAAGCGATGAGCTCTCTTGGAATGCACACATTCCGAAAGGTGGCTGACTTCGGATTCATCAACGAAGCGGAAACGGTCGATCTTTTTCAACAGCCGATCAAGATCCACTTTCCTAATCTGCAAAACAAGGTGCCTTACAAAAAATACTTCATTTATTTCGAACGTAAACCTGGGATTCAGATGCTAGAATATTTCCATCCGAGCATCATCAGACACCGTTTGCAACAAGAGATGACGAAAGAGCAATCGAACAAAGAAGAATAAGGTTCTGAGAAGAGTAATTGATCAATTTCTTGCTCTACATGGAAAAACGCATCCTTTGGAGTCAGCCAATGCTTTTTGAGGATGCAAGCCTCAACAGTGAAATTTATGCTGAGAGGCAATTTTATTTTTTTTTATTTTTTTTCATTTGTTCAACCATATCGACTCCACAATCGATCATTCGTTCGCCGGCATATTGTACACCCGTCTTTATAGCTTCGAACAGTTTTTCTAAAAGAATATCGACGGGTTGATCACGATTTTTTACAGATTCCATGATTTTTTGCTTGGCTATGTCTGCTCCATTTTTGACTGCTGTCGTATAGTTAGCAGTAAAGTATCTAAATTTCCGATTAATTTCACGGAAGATTTCTGAAAACTCTTCATTTTCCCTAGACAACTGCTTCATCTCCTTATGATACTACATTTTCATACTCGACTCCTTCTTCGTCTTGAAACTGAAGCGATTCAGCCTCTACACGTTGGATTCGGTTTTCAACGTGATCGTAACCTTCATCATCCCGTATCGGAATGGAATCAATCGTTCCTGTTAGTTTCTTGCTAACCCTAGATGTAAACAATGCAACGATAACGCCCACCACAAGTACGAAAACAAGCACGCCACATAAACTCATACCCAAAATGAATAATATTCTATTCTCGACATCCATGTTCTTTGTTTCCATGCTACTTTCACTCCTCCTAAGATAGTTCAGTATATGAGCAAATATCTCAGATCATATAGGTAATGGACTATTATTGGATGAATTCCACTTCAGTCCAATCTAGGTTCGTTAACTCACATAAACATATAAGAGTCATAAACATATAAAAGGAGGTTTTGATCAATGGATGATATTCAAAGAAAAACCGAGTCTATTCCGGTCACAGATAAAGAAGCATTTTCGTTAGTTTCGAAACAGGAGAGCGTTTCGGAGTGGAAGAGGTTTATCCAAACGGAGTTAGAGAAACTAGAAAATCAAGAAAAGGATGATGGAAAAGAAGACTCAAAGAAAACCTCGTCTGCTGAGGCAGAGTCTACTCTCAGTACCCTTATCGAGAAGATACCTGTAGAACAATTGGTCAATAAGGCAATACGAATTATTACTAAGAAAACAGAGCTGGAAAAACCAGAGCCGGAAAAAGGTGAGTCGAAAATACCAATGGGGGAAAAATCGGAATCGAAAAAAGATGAGCCGAAGAAACCAAAGAAGGAAAAATCTGAATCGAAAAAAGGTGAGTCGAAAAAACCAAAGAAGGAAAAACCGGAATCGAAAAAAGGTGAGTCGAAAAAACCAAAGAAGGAAATACCAGAATCGAAAAAGGATGAGTCGAAAAAGCCAAAGAGGGAAAAACCAGAGTCGAAAAAAGGCGAGTCGAAAAAACCAAAACGGAAAACAATACAACCCAAAAAACAGAACCGAAAAAAATAGAGCAGGAAGAACTGGTGGTATATTTAAAACACTGAAGCATCTTGTTCGCGAACAGGCTTTCACAATTCTCAATCGTTTCTTTGTGAATGGCTGAAAAGGAAAATTATATACATGTTTATCGGAAGCAGTTCTTGGAGAAAAAGTGCTATGGCCACAAATGTTTTATATATAGTTTATTTGATGAGTTTGCAAATGACTTGCGATAGATACTCTCCAATTGGACGCTTTCCCCCTCCTTCCCTCGCTGTTAGAAGATTCACTGGACAACGTTGGGTTCTTGATAAAACATGTAGAACGAGGTGAATCGTCCTACAAATCGTTGAAACTATTCAAAGCCGCTCTGTTTCAAGTCGCGACTATTCTTCTTGATCAGTTGGAAATAGCAGAAACAGAAATTAAATAAAAACTTGGTGAGGTGAATTTAGGATCGTGGTAGTAAGATTGGAATTGAAATGCTTGAGCATTTTACACAGGAGAGCAGTTTCTGTTCTTGCTACAACCTGATATGTTCAGTTTTCAAGAATCGGAACATATGTACCTATTAACTATTTCTATAAAATTTTTTCTTTTCCTTCTTTGAAAAAGGAAATTTGTTCTAGACATCCACAAGGGGGAGTTGAACAAGCTTCATTCACCTCGCCACCTTAGAGGTGGGAGTCTTCTTGTGCGAATTTAATAGAAAATTACTAGCTTTGATGCAATGTTGGAGCTTGAAGACTGAAAGTTACATACTTTAAATAGCAAATGAAAAGGGATGGAATAAAATGCTTCCATCCCTTTGTCCATTAGTTTTGAAGTTCAGCTAAACGGGCTTTTACTTTGTCTCTTTTCTCAAGATAATCCTTTTCTTTGCTGCGTTCCTCTTCTACAACATGCGCAGGTGCTTTACCAATAAATCCTTGATTGGACAGCTTCTTTTGCACACGATTTACTTCAGAATCAAGTGTTTTTAATTCTTTCTCTAAGCGGTTCAATTCTTGTTGGATGTCAATCAATCCTGCTAGTGGCAAGAGTATTTCAGCTCCTGTCACTACACCACTGATTGTTTTTTCTTGGATGGAAATGTTCGAATCGATGGTCAGACTTTCAGCATTACACTGTTTATGAATCCACTGCTCACCTTCTTGCAAGTCATGGAGAGTATTCTCGTTATCAGGTTTAATAAAAATGTTGATCTTTTTACCCATAGGAGCATTCACTTCAGCGCGTATATTTCGAACGCTGCGAATGACTTCCATATAGAGTTTCATTTGTTCTACTGCTTTAGGGAATTGGTAATTCTGTTGCGAAATTGGCCAATCAGCAATTACAATGCTTTTCCCCTCATGAGGAAGGTTTTGCCAGATTTCTTCTGTTACAAAAGGCATAAATGGATGCAGTAGCTTTAAGATGTTGTCAAGTGTATAACAAAGAACAGAACGCGTTGTTAATTTGGCCTTTTCATCATCCCCATAAAGAGAGAGTTTAGCAAATTCAATGTACCAATCGCAGAATTCATCCCAAACAAACTCATACAAGATTCTACCTGCTTCATTGTAGTGGTAACTATCCAGTTGTCTTGTAACTTCAGAAATTGTTTCTTGCAGTCTAGTAAGAATCCATTTGTCTGCTGTGTTTAATTCGCCGGTTAGATCCATATCATCAACACCAAAGTCATCCAAATTCATGAGTGTAAAACGGGAAGCATTCCAAATTTTATTGATGAAATTTCGAGCTGATTCTACTCTTTCCCAACGGAAACGGAGGTCTTGACCTGGTGTTGAACCAGTTGAGATCATAAATCTCATCGCATCAGTACCATATTGATCAATGACATCCAGTGGATCAATTCCATTTCCAAGCGATTTGGACATTTTAATTCCGTCTGCATCTCGAACCAACCCATGAATTAAAACATCTTGGAACGGTTTTTTATCTGTAAATTCTAAAGCTGTAAATATCATGCGTGCTACCCAAGGATAGATAATATCGTGTCCTGTAATAAGTACACTGTTTGGGAAATAACGATTTAAGTCATTTGTTTTTTCTGGCCAACCCATAGTGGAAAAAGGCCATAGTGCCGAACTAAACCAAGTATCCAGTACATCTTCGTCTTGAGAGATATTGGAGCTGTTACAGTGCGAACAGTGGGTTGGATTATCGATAGACACCGTTATTTCCTTACAGTTTTCACAATGCCAAGCTGGAATTCGATGTCCCCACCACAATTGTCGAGAGATACACCAGTCGCGAATGTTTTCAATCCAGTCTACGTAGAGCTTCTCAAAACGTTCTGGAACGAATTGAACCTTATCTTCGCTTTTTTGAAGGGCTACTGCTCTTTCAGCAAGTGGTTTCATTTTTACAAACCATTGTGTAGATAGATATGGTTCTACCACTGCACCGCTTCGTTCACTATGTCCAACGGAATGAATGTGTTCTTCTATTTCTACTAGTACTCCTGATTCTTGTAGATCAACTATTATTTGTTTGCGAGCGTCAAATCGATCCAATCCTTGATACTTACCAGCATTTTCATTCATTTTTCCTGATTCGTCCATTACCACAATCTGTTGCAGATCGTGACGCAGACCGATTTCAAAATCGTTAGGATCATGAGCAGGAGTTACTTTTACAGCACCAGTTCCAAACTCTTTATCTACGTATTCATCAACAATAATTGGTATCTCACGGTTTGTTAATGGAAGAGTAACGGTTTTTCCGATTAAGCCTTGATATCGTTCATCTTCTGGATGTACTGCAATTGCTGTGTCTCCTAGCATGGTTTCTGGTCGTGTAGTAGCTACTTGAATATAACCAGTGCCATCAGTGAGAGGGTAGCGTAAATGATGAAGTGCACCTTTTACTTCTTTATGGATAACCTCAATGTCAGAGAGAGCTGTTCGTGCTGCGGGGTCCCAATTGATGATGTATTTTCCACGATATATTAAGCCTTTGTTATATAAGTCAACAAATACTTTTCGAACAGCTTGAGAAAGTCCTTCATCCATAGTGAAACGTTCTCTGGAGTAATCCATCGAAAAGCCTATTTTTTTCCATTGATCATGTATGATAGAGGCAAAATGATGTTTCCATTCCCAAACTTTTTCGAGGAATTTTTCTCTACCGAGATCGTGACGAGAGATACCTTCTTCTCTTAACTTTTCCTCTACTTTTGCTTGAGTCGCGATTCCAGCATGATCCATACCCGGAAGCCATAAGGTATCAAAGCCTTGCATACGCTTCATTCGAATCAAGATGTCTTGTAGAGTAAAATCCAGAGCATGACCCATATGCAACATTCCTGTTACGTTTGGGGGAGGTAACACAATACTAAATGTTTCCTTGTTTTCATCTTCTGAAGCCTTAAATAGCTCGTTATCCAACCAAAATTGATATCTGTCTTTTTCTACTGCTTTAGGATCATACTTTGTAGGCATTGTGATTTCTTTCGTTGTACTTTCCAAATCGGAAACCTCCTAAATACATATAAAATATAAAAATCCCTTTCATCTCAAAGGACGAAGGGATTAGTTCGCGGTACCACCTTTGTTAACAAAAGTACAATAAATAAAATAGTACTCTTGTTCACTTGAACCTGTAACGTAGGTATACGGCTCCAACTACTGATCAAAATTTGACTTTGGCGGGAGCACTCTGGAGTGACATTCAATAGTAAATCCTGAAGAATCTCACAGCTACCGTATAGGTAAATTCTTCTCTCTGAAGGGTTATCCTATTTACTCTTCTCCGTCAATGGTTTCACATATGGTAAATATATTCTACTCAACATAATTGTAGAAAGCAACCTAAATATCATTCTCATTTTGTCCGATTAGGATGTAGCATACTTTTTTAAACTTTCTGTTGCATGGATAGAAGTCATGACTATTTATTAAAATCAGCATCGATCTGTCTCTTATTCCATTGAAATATGGCAAGACTAATCGGTGCTTTTTTGTTTAATTTTGAGTGCCAAAATGTTGATCTGTCCAGTTAAGAGCATAGGTAAACCAATCTTGATTGTTTTTCATGAAATTAATATCATGCCCTGCACTATTTAGTACATAAGCATCAATGGAAGGAACATTCGGTCCTAAGTATGGTTTTTCTATATTTGTCACTGATTCTGGTGTAGAACAATCAGCTTCTGACCCACAAAAGAGATAATCCTTTTCGCCCATCACTAATAGTACTGGTACGCGGATGTCTTGGACGGTATTCAGAGAAACGAGAAGACTCGTAATCTCAGTAGTTGTAAGGGTTTGTTTTAATTTTTCATCTTGATCGATAACAGCAGAATCGACCTCGCCTGGTTTCATGAAGGATTGATAACGGGTATTTGGACGAGTGGTCAGATAACCAAGATCTTGTCCCAAAAGACCAAATTTAGGATCAAGTGAAGCAGGATAAAGATTAAGTGTGAGTTCAACTTTTTCTAATGTACTACTCTGAAAGCCCCTTACGGGATCTGTTAGAATGATACCATCTACATCTTGATAACGAGTGGCTTCTTCCATCGAGATATGGGATCCATAGGAGTGTCCGACTTCTATTACTTTGCTGAAAGCAATGGAACCATTTGGACCAACCACTTTTCCTCCACGAAGAGCTTGTACCAATTGATGAGCTACCCAAGCATCTGAAGCCATATCAATACTTGTACTAAGTGGATGCGAACTTTTTCCTGATCCAATTCGATCGATATTTAAAGTTGCATATCCTGATTTGATCGCTGCATCTACATAGGAATATTGGCCATCAAATCCTGGAAAATCCCAGTAGTTATGATCGTAAGTAATCCCATGTAGGAGAAGCTGGATAGTAGAAGGAGTCTTCCCTTTAGGTAAGCAAAGTTCTCCATAAACCAACTGATTGACAGGGCCACCAGGTGTAAGAGAAACAGGAATATTACTTGCATAGCATTGTTTTTCAGGAGTGGACTCCGCAAATACTGTCTGACTTTCAAAAAGAGGGAGAAAATTAGACAGCGCGATTATGAACAATATAATAAATACTTGCTTAAAACGACTGTGGATCAATTTATCGTCCTCCTTTTTTGTTAGTTTTTTCTGAAAGGTGCAGCAGAGAACGCAACAAGTTTTAAACAGTATACTCCATAATAAGATTGAAATAATAGTTACATTTTAATAAATTATCATACTTTAAATATAACTATTATTTTATATTAAAACGGTGCTCGTGATCTATCAAGAAGATAGAGTGTTCAAAGGATATTCCGCGTTCAAGGAAGGAAAGGAATATTTGCGTGTTTACCAAGAGAAACTGTTTTTTCCTGAGTGAAAATACTTTGTATCCAAGCAGTTGAGTTGAAAGATCCATAATCGCTTCACTCCAGAAAAAAAGGGAAACAGACGATCCCTAGCGAACAAATATATGCAGAATATATGATCGAAGGGAGTAATAGAATCGATGGGTCTGATCTATGAAGAGAAAACGAGTCGAAAAATCGAAGAAGGCAAAAGAGCTATTTTCACCTTAACCGCATATACAGATGATTTTCATTCTGAAAATGATGAAGGCTGCTATACATGTGTGATTCAAATATTTAATGCTGCTCATGATGTAGTTGATGAGTACTACAGACTTTTTCTCGTAGATGATTTCAGCGAAAGACATTACAACAATTTTATTAAAAAATTTTGTAAAGATATGAATTATCGTGATCAATTTCACTTCAAGCATAATGTCAGAGAAGAACGTAACAACAATGGCGAGATTGATGAAGAGCTTGTGGATGTTATCGTTAGACTTAATCAGCTGAATCTCAAGACAAACTATTCTTGTCAAGGAACTAGGGTTCCATGGATAGATAGGCCACACAAATCAAACGGACACAGTGTGGACGCATATATAAGCTTCGTAAAGCCGTTGCCTGGTGAGTTTATACAACTGGTAAATCGATGTGAATATCTTTTGGTTTACAGTTCGATGATTCGATCAAAGAAGCGTGAATACAATTCACGCTTTGCAGAGTGTATGATGCAAGTTATGGATGAATGGGAGCATTTGCTTTTGGAAGCAATTCAACAATAATCCTAGTAAATGGGAATTAAAATAACTAGGAGGCAACATATTGTCGCCTCCTAGTTATTAAACCAATTCTGAAATCAATCTTTTTTCTTCTTACCTAAATGCTTTTTGTTGCGGATAAAATTATTCGTATATTACATTGCTTCGTATCCAATCATAGATTAGATTAGTTGTATTTTCCCACTGGGATTCCAATAATAAATTATGTGAACTTTCTTCTAAATATATATAGGTCCCATTAATTTGCTCAGCTAATTTTTGTATCTTTTGATGGGATACAACAGTATCTTTTCCTGCACCAATCAGTAAGTTAGGGCAATTTACTTTGGAAAGATCGACTTCTGCCGTGGAGTTAATTCCTTCATATATAGCCTGTGGTGATTCAGGATCAAGTAAGCCATAGTACTTTTGTGCATCTTCTATACTGCTACCTAGAAAAAATCTCTGATAAGTTTGCTCAAAAGGAGCAGGGTTGCGAGGATGATTTAGATCAACTGGAATTGGAGCTTTCGTTTCCCCAATCTTGTTAGGAATAGCAGGTGCAAGCAGGACAAGTGCAGCAACTTGTTTGAAAGTACTATAATGTAGGGATGCAAGTCCGCCCATACTATGACCAAACAAAATTGGCTTTTGATTTAATGTACTTACCACAATATCAATTTCGGTAGGAACATCTAGAATACTTCGTTTAAGAAACTCAGATTTATCTAGTTCTCTTGATCCGTTATGATGGTACCAGTTTAGGGCAATAGTATGAAAACCTTGGGAAGCAAAGTAGGATTGATAGTTTTCCCAACACCAGCTACCTTGGGAACCTCCATGAACCATAACGATAGGTGTATGATGAATAAGTTTATCTGGATACGTTAGTTCTATAGCTACACCATTTAACATATCTTTTTCCTTTTTCATATTCTCATTCCTCTTCTAAATAATTTTTTACATGAATTTGCGTGATAAACTGATTGCTAATAGTCCAGTGCTAATAATTGCGGCGATAAATGCAATAATGTGTAATCCAGAAGTGGTTACAGATCCACCAAATGTCATCCCCAATAAACTAGTAGATAATATGCTGCCAATAGAGCGGCATGTTTGAAATAAACCAGAAGCAACACCAGTTTCTTCGGGTAATGTGTTACTATACATTGCTGTCGATAATCCTAAGTTATTCAGCCCATTTGGGATACCCATAATAGCAGCTACAATCAAAATCGTAATCACAGAGGTTTTCGGATCGAGAAGTAGTAGGAGCAACGTTCCGATCACTAAAACAAAACTACCAATGATAATGACAGGACGGTAGCTGGATCGTTGGATAATACGCACAGCAATTGGAGTTACCAATACACCTAAACCAGCAAACGGCAGCATAATGAATCCTGCTATTTGAGGATTATACCCTTTAACTTGATCCAGCCACATTGGTAATCCAAAAAAGAGAGCATAAAAAACGACATTTAATCCAGTAAATTGGAGGAAGACAAAAACAAGACGTATATTTGTGACTAGCATTTTTACATCTATAAAAGGCTTATCTATTTTTGATTCGCGCAAGACAAGCACAATTGCAAATAAAACGGAAAATATGAGTAACCACCACTGAAAACTATTTTTCAATAAGGATAAAAACAATGTTAAACTTATAAGCATGCTGCTAAACAGAATAATTCCAGGTATATCAATGATCTTAAAAATTTCATTTCGCTTTATTGTTAAATTTTTTTTATCTTTTGGAATAAAAATCCATGTCAAGAGGAGCACGATGACTGCGACAGGAATGTTAATCCAAAAAATTGCTTTCCATCCGATATTTGTGACTAGCAAACCACCAAGTGTTGGGCCGAATGCAGCCATTACATTTGAAGTAATGGAAATCAAACCAAGCGAAGACGCAGAGCTATTATTGTTTCTATTTTCTGGTGAAAGGGAACGGATTATGGCTAGCCCTGCTGGATACGCACTGGTTGTACCCAAGGCTTGTAAAACCCGGTAAAAAAGCAACCAGCCAAGAGATGGAGCCCAAATGGAGAGTATGCTACTTCCAATCACCAGACCAACACCAATGCTAAAAATAAGGCGTGCTCCAAATAGATCAGCTAATTTTCCCATCAGGGGTTGTCCTACTGTCGCTGTTAAGTAAAAACAAGTGATCAACCATGTGACAGTAGATATAGGAATACCAAAAGAAGACCGGATGTCAAAAAGTGCAACAGAAATCATGGATGAGTTTAATGGATTGAGAAGTACTCCTAGTGCTATAACCTTTGTTACCCTTTTCATCAATTGCTTTGAATGGATTCGATTGACATCCGTTATTGTATCAATAGCCGTTGTCATACTTTTATCCCTCCTCATGTATCGAAAATCAATTTTATTATTACTTCCAATGCCTATTGTAAGGTTGATGTTTTATAAAGAAAAATATATATTTTTATATAAAATGATAATTAATTTATTATGGATAAAAGAGGTAAAGGGAATGGATTTGTTACATTTTACCTATTTTCAAAAAGTAGCACAAATGGAGCATATGACAAAAGCGGCACGGGAACTGCGCATTGCACAGCCGGCTTTGAGCGCTGTTATTGCTCGGTTGGAAGCGGATTTGGGTGTGCCTCTTTTTGACCGTCAAGGGCGGCAGATCAAATTAAATGTTTATGGAAAAGCCTATTTAAATAAAGTAGAATCTGCACTTCGAATGTTGGAGGAAGGTCGAAGAGAAGTCGCGGAACTGGCAGGTTTAGAACATGGAAGTGTGGTAGTGGCTGCAACTACGTTAAATCGTCTTTCCAAGCTGCTTGGTGATTTTCTCTCTCTTTATCCAGAAGTTCAGTTTCGAATTATTCAATCCTCTACTGAAAATGCCAAGATACAGTTAATAGAAGATGGTCAAATCGATTTTAGTTTTTCTTACCAACCATACGAAAAACCATCTTTTCGTAGCTTTCCATTGATGAAGGAAGAAATTATGCTGGCAGTGCCTCCAAACCATCCTTTTCGAGAGTATACCAGTATTCCATTGCTAGAAGCAGCTGAAGAATCTTTTATAAGTCTAAAAAAAGGTTATGGTTTTCGAGAGATTACAGATTTATATTGCCAAGAGGCAGGATTTACACCCAAGATGGTTGTGGAGTGTGATGAACCAGCAGCTATTAGTAAGTTGGTGAAGGCGGGGCTTGGAGTTGCCTTTTTACCATTTGCAGCACAAAAAGAAGCCCCGAACCTTCCCCTTCTTCAAATCGAGAGACCTGTCTGTCAATGGACACTTTATTTAATTTGGAAAGAAGATCATTATTTTTCTCAAGCAGCACTTCTGTTTCGTGATTTTTTAGTTCAATTTTTTGACAAAGTAAAGCAGATTGATTGGTGTTGACAAAAATAAAGAAAAAAGCTAAGATTTCAATTAAATTAAAATAACTGCCTGCAAAGATTGGAAATAGTAGAAGGAAGCATTAGCTTTTAGAGAGCCAATGGTTGGTGAAAATTGGTAGCTTCTCTCCTTTGAACTCATCCATGAGCTACTCCCTGAACAACTCATTAGTAGGGGATGTCGGTTTTCTACCGTTAACAAGATAGATAGTGTTGGCTATCGAAAACAAGTGGATTAATCATGTTTGGGTTAATCAATTAGAGTGGTACCGCGAGCAAAGTCTCGTCTCTATTTTTATATGGAGGCGGGGCTTTTTTAATATAAAAAAGATGAGGAGAGATTAGGATGGCTAGAAAAATATGGGTGTTTGATACGACTTTGCGTGATGGAGAGCAAGTTCCCGGAGCAAAGCTAAATCTGTACGAAAAGGTTGAGGTAGCACAGCAGTTGAAAAAATTGCAAGTGGATATCATTGAAGCTGGTTTTCCTGCATCTTCTACGGGTGACTTTCAAGCGGTAAAAGCAATAGCAGAGAAAGTAGGAAATACAGATAGTTTGATGATCACCGCATTGGCAAGAGCAGTGAAATCGGATATAGATGCAGTGTATCAAAGTGTGAAATATGCAGTGAATCCTTTGATACATATTGTTTTAGGGACATCTGATATCCATGTGGAGAAAAAGTTTGGTAAATCCAAAGATCAAATTCTCGATATTGGAGTAGAAGCGGTTAAATACGCAAAAACGTTGCTACCGGATGTGCAGTATTCTACAGAGGACGCATCCCGCTCTGATTTTGAATATTTGTGGTCCACCATTGAAGCAGTAGTTAAAGCTGGAGCTACGATTATCAATGTACCCGATACAGTAGGATATGCCATTCCGGAGGAATTTGGAGAACTGATCTTTAAAATAAACGATCGGTTGAAAAATGTAAATGATGAAGTATTACTGAGTGTACATTGCCACAATGATTTAGGGATGGCAACTGCAAACACATTAGCTGCGATAAAAAATGGAGCAGATAAAGTGGAGTGTACCATCAATGGGATTGGAGAGCGTGCAGGAAATGCAGCTTTAGAAGAAGTAGTGATGGCACTGCATACTCGCTCAACTGCTTACGGTGCCTATACCAATGTCAACAAAAAAGAAATCATGAATACGTCCAGATTGGTTAGCAGTTTTATGGGATTGGATGTACAAGTCAACAAAGCGATTACAGGTGGAAATGCTTTTGCTCATTCTTCTGGTATTCATCAGGATGGATTGTTAAAATCTAGAGACGCTTATGAGATTATCAGCCCAGTCGAGATCGGATTGGAGGATATGGAGCTAGTCCTGACCGCACGTTCTGGTCGACATGCAGTGAAAAATGCTTTAGGGAAACTAGGGTTTCAATCATTGACAGATCAGCAATTTGAAGGCATCTTTGCAGCTTTTTTAGCGTTAGCTGATGCGAAAAAAGAAGTATACGATCATGATCTATATGTATTAGTGGAAAACTATTATCGAGAACACGAGAAAAATCAAGATATGAGGTATAGTGATCAGTTTTATGAATTAGTCGATCTCCAAGTCATTAGCAATACAGCTTTCCCATCAGCGAGTATTCATTTGAAAAAAGGAGATCAGACAATTAAGGGTAGTAGTGTTGGAGATGGTCCAATCGATGCACTTTATTCAGCTATCACAGATGTGTGCGATTTGGATGTAAAATTGATGGAATATCATATTAGTAGTGTATCCAGGGGAAAAGAAGCTCTAGGGAAAGTAAAGATACAAGTAGAGTGTAAAGGGAATACCTATACAGCAAAAGCAACAGATACTGACATTATGAAGGCAAGTGCATTGGCTTTTATTAATGCAATAAATAGTATTATAGTAGAAAACTTGATTTTAGTTGATTAATTTAAGATAGAAAGTATGAGGTTTGATAGCATGAATGAAAGAGTACAAGCGGTAGAGCAAATACTTCAAGATATTGGACATTCCCATGAAATCGTGACATTACCAGATGATGCTCATACGGCCCTTGCGGCAGCAGAGGCGATTGGATGTGAAGTCGCACAGATTGCTAAATCTATCATCTTTCGTTTAGAGCTATCAGAAACTGCGTTGTTAGTGGTAGCAAGTGGAATAAATCGGATTGATGAATCGAAAGTAGAGACCATAGTAGGAGAAAAACTGGCCAAAGCAGATGCAAACTTTGTCAGAAAACAAACTGGCTTTGTCATCGGTGGAGTAGCACCGATTGGGCACAGCAACCCCATACAGATTTTGATCGATGAAGATTTATTGCAGTATGAAACCATATGGGCAGCGGCAGGACATCCGAAAACAGTGTTCCAAATGACACCTGAGGAATTGGTGGAGATGACAGGTGGAAAAGTAGTACAGGTGAAAAAATGAGAAGAAGATCATTTTAAGAATCAGTATGATCATTTGCAGCACCTCTCGATTTAAGAGAGGTGCTTTTACTTATGAACCTACCGCACTGTCTTTATCTTTTGGGATCCATCCGCGACCATAAAACCGCAGAATAGCGAAGATACAAAGAATGAGCCAGTATCCCATTTCGACAAAGTACAAGCTCTGGTAGTTCCATTGGTTGTTGATTGCGATCCACACACCCATACAGAAACAAATGGAACTGATGAGATCAGTCAAAATCAGCCATTTGTTGTACGTAACCCCGTTGAGGGATTGCTTTGCACACATATAAATGCCCCAAATGCTATCCATGATGACCAGCATCATAAGCATCCAGTAACTCATATGTGCGATGTGTGAGTTATGGGTAAAGATTTGGATAATCCACTTGCCTGTCAGCAGTTCCAGTGTCAGCAGGAACCCGCATGCTCCAACCATCACTTTGATTGCCCAATTGCAGTAGCGCAGGGAGTTTTTATAGTTTTTCATCCCATATTGCTCTGCTACCAATGGGTTCAGTGCACTGGAAAATCCAACGACCCAAGCGACATCGATGGCATTTTTAATCTGCCATGCGATACGATTGGCAGCGAAGGCATCTTCACTTCCAAGCTTCAACATAGCATAGTTGAAGGTGTTGGCGACAGCCCATCCAGCCAAAAGGGATACTGCGTTAGGCAGTGATTGGCTGATGATTTTTTTCTGTAGTGTCCAGTTGACTTTCATGGAAAAGCCAACATAGGAAAACGCTTTTATCAGCATCTTTCGCCACGTATAAACAGCACCAAACGTAGTGGCGAGAACCGTTGCCCAAGCTGCGCCTCTAACTCCTTGATGCAGAGGGAAGATAAAGAGGTAATCGAGCGGCAGATGAATAAGATTCATTCTCCAGCCAGCTTGAAAGACAGACGTACTGTCTTGAACACCTCTAAGGATAGCTCCCATCGTTTGCATAAGCCATGTTACGATGGAGCAGCCTCCGACGATACGGATATAGGTAGAGGCTTCTGCTGAGGTTTGAGCGTCTACACTGAAGTAGGAAACCATCTCATGTGCAAAACAGATGATTGCAAGACCACCAAGCAGACCTAGAACAGTGGTTAGAATCAAACCTTGCACAGCAACGAGTCTGATCTGGTCATCCCGATTTTCCAATGGTTCGTCGTTTTTTAGAAGATTTTTACCACCTGTGCTCTGTGCCACAAAAGCACAGGTGGAGTTGGATACTGAGAATGCTACAGTGGCAATGGTTCCTAGGATCGTAGTACAGATTCCCACTGCGCTTACAGCTGCCAGACTGATTTTTGCGACGAATACAGCATCGACGAGGTTGAGGCTCAGTTGGAAGACTTGCGTGAGAATGTTGGGCCACGCCTGTTTCCATAGGTTTTTTACATACGGAAGGGACACTTGAACTCCTAGGTAAAAATAGACAGTAATAGTGTGGATAGAATGATTATACCATTTAGTTGATTGAATATTAGTAACAGTCAAGAGTTTTATTATAAAGATAATGGCTAGTGTTGGAGTTACTATTCTGTTAGGAAATATAGAAATAATTATTCTTTAAATGAAATTAGCCGAATATTAAATGGATTTTTCTTTTTTAAAATTAATATCAATTAAATGAATTTCAAAATTTCCCATAGCCATACTTATGCCTTGTCTGAGGTACAGATCTTCGCTTTGTATTTTATGATTCATTTTCGTTCGGATAGAATATAATTCTATTTTAAAATATATTGATGAAATATAATATTATTTCTATAATGATTTTAAATATACTTTCAAACTATAGAAAAGGAGGTTAAGCTTGGTAATTTAAAAAATAAAAATACTACAAAAATCCAACCAGTTGTTTGCGAATTTACAAAAAGCAGGTGAACGTTTTGAGTGTCCTCATAATTAATCACTACCCTCATGAGTTAACCCCATATGAGCAGCTTTATGAATCGTTAGACGAACAATTGGTTCTACTAACCGATACGGAGTCAATAGATACGTATCCCCGAGAAGCATATGCCCATATAGAGGCATTTGATAATTTCCTATAATGAAATGGTGATCGAACGGGCTATTCAACTTCATAACGTTTATCAATTCCGAAAAGTGGTTGCTCTCTATGAATTTGATTTATTGCGTGCGGTGGAATTGCGTGAACCCTTAAATATTGAAGGACAGACTGTAGAAAGTGCTACTCAGTATCGGGATAAAGTGATTATGAAAGAAAAAGTAGCCGCACATGGACTGCGTGTTCCCAAAAACAAACGAATAGACGAAATACAAGAGAAAAACAATAATCGCTGATTTCATGGCATAAAGAATGGCATAAAAATCGAAGCTTTGCTCTTTTAGAACGATCGGTAGGGTAGTTTCAAGCTGGATAAAGATCGTAAAAAAGATCAAACCTGCGATGACATACCAAAAGAGCGTTCGATCTTGGTATAAAACTCTAACTGTATCCTTTAATGCAGGTAGCTGCTTTCGCTCACCAACTGCTAGTGGCTCCCTCCACAACAGATCTAGCACAACTAAACAGCTAAGACCTACACCTACCCAAACAAACAACAAACTGATTGGAGTAACTAACGACCCAACTAATGGTCCTAGAGCCATGGCACTTGTAAGAGCAATAAAGTTATAGTTAGCTACCCGGGAACGATCACTTGGTAGTACAACTAAGAAGATTCGGTCCAAAAGAATTACATCCATCACACATCGACAAAGACCATTAGCAACTACAAGTAGGATTAACACAAAGAAATTGGTAGATAAGCTAAATCCAAAGAACGTTAAAGCCCAAATAGCTAGTATAAATTGGTATAACTTTTTAGAATTCCAGCGATCAGAAAAATAACCGATTACTGGACCGCCAAAAGCCCCCATTATCCAGCCTATTCCCACAATCCACCCAATTTGTTCTTCGTTTAAATGTAAACTTTGTAAGTAAATAACCATAAACGGTAGGATCATAAAGACGATGAAACGAGACAAGAAACTTACGATGATTAAGTAGTTGATCATAGTGTTGTTGGGAAGAACGTGAGAAACTCATCAATATTCACCCCTTTTATTTATGAATTATATTTCTATTCTATCAGGAGTGCATTTTATAAATAAATATAAATATTTACTTCAGTTGAGCAAATTTACTAACATTTTGTTCCAAATTCGCAGTTATATATGTAAATTTTAGAAAAGTATACACTCTTTGGCTTATCTGTCATCATACCATTGTTGTTCTTAGTTCCTTTTTATTCATAGCAAAGTATTCAATGAAGAAGCAGATCCCAGACGAAGAAACATTGGATGTTAATGGTCTTTATGAAGAATGAATGAAATAGTCAAAAAGCAACAAATAGATATTTTCCAAAGTAATAGGAACCTTTTTTGTTTATTTTTTAGGAGCTTGTTGCATTATTCGTCTCAAAAGCGCAGATGTGCACCTAAGCCTTGGGCACAAGTCTCGCTAGGTCGCTGTGCTCCTAGTCTCGCTTTGTGTGGGTGGAGCGTCCTTTGTGTTTTTTTAACAACAGACGCGGAAAACACACACATCCCGGGTTTCCCCGCTCGCGAAGCGGAACCGGAGGTTCCAAAGTAATACTTTTTGGGGTGGATCAGCGACCTTATCCAGTGTTCAAATCTATTTATGCAACAGGCTCTTAGCAATAGGCCCATTATTATTTTTTTAGACAAGGAAAGAGATTTCATTTTCGAATTCGTTAAGGGACATATACTTTGTTTATCCTATCAAAAATTTATTTTCTATCTAATAGAGTAAAAATGAATATAATTGCTCTATCTATATAATCAATCTATTAGAATAGTGTGAATGAACCAGATTACACATAGGTTTTAAACAACAAAAAAATATATTGATTTATTCTTTCTGATAGAGTAATCTAGATGATAATTACTCTATCAGAAAAAGTAATTTGAGTGCAGAAATATTCAATTCGTCGATCAAGGGAATTTATAGGAGAAAAAATGATGAAATTAGGAGGATTTATAAATGATTGAACATGATAAAGGTAATTGGCGACAGATGATCGCCCCATATGAAAAATCCAATACAAAACGTAGTATTTGGCAATTATGTAATACATTTATTCCTTTTGTAATACTATGGTATGCAACTTATTGGAGCTTGTCTGTGTCTTATTGGCTGACTTTGCCTTTAGCAACTATAACAGGAGCCATTTTAGTTCGCATCTTTATTATTTTTCATGATTGTTGTCATGGATCTTTCTTTGCTAGTAGAAAGGCAAATCGGATCGTAGGTACGATTACAGGCATACTCACTTTTTGCCCATATGATCAATGGAAATACAGCCATTCCCGTCACCATGCTACTAGCGGTAACTTGGACAAGCATGGAGAAGGAGATATTTGGACACTTACAGTAGAAGAGTATTTGGCATTGCCAAAATGGAAACGTATCGCTTATCGACTTTATCGTAATCCCGTCGTGATGTTTGGGCTAGGTCCCATCTATATCTTTCTTATCGATTATCGATTTAATCGCAAAGGTGCAAAACAGAAAGAGAAAAATAATACGTATCTAACGAATGCTGCCATTGTTGGGATAGTAGCTTTCTTCTGCTGGTTAATTGGTTGGAAAGCATTTTTACTTGTACAAGGACCTATTTTTTTCATCTCTGGGTTAATCGGGGTTTGGTTGTTCTATGTTCAACACCAATTTGAAGGAGCTTACTTTGAAAAAGAAGAAAATTGGAATCACGTGGATGCTGCCCTGCAAGGAAGTTCCTTTTATAAATTACCACTTATTTTACAGTGGTTCACTGGGAATATTGGTTTTCACCACATCCATCACTTAAGTAGTCGTGTTCCCAATTATTATCTGGATAAAGCACATAAAGAAAACGAATTATTTCAAGATGTTGCACCTGTTACTTTTTTTTCGAGCTTCAAATCATTACGATTTAAAATTTGGGATGAGAATCGGAAAAAATTAATGAGTTTTGGATATATCAAAAAGTTCCTCCACAGCAAAAAAATAAGCTAACAAATTATGTCTTTTTATTCTGCGATTCCTCACTATAATAGAAGAATAGGCTTACATGTGGATTGATCATGCGTTAGGAGGGAAAAAACATTCGAAGTGATATTATTCGTGGACATTTGGACTCCATTATCTTGCGGCTGATATTGGAGAAGGATCGATATGGTTATGAGATATCCAAGGAAATTAGCGAGCGCACAAATGATCGATTTCACATAAAAGAAGCAACACTATATGCAGTTTTCCAACGGTTAAACCGGAAAGAACTTATCGAATCTTACTACGGCAGTATTACACACGGTAGCAAGCGGAAATATTATCGAATCACTCCACTGGGAAAAGCCTATTTGCATGAAATAGCTAAGGAATGGCAGGAGACAAAAGATATCATTGATCTGTTTATGGAGGGAATGTGAGTGAAGACGTTAAAACAACATGTGGAGAGACTTTTTAAGGATGTCCCGGAAAGTGATGAGAAAAAGACAATCATACATGAGATTGTAGAAAATTTAGAGGAAAAAGTACAAGATTTAATGGCTGATGGGAAAGCAGAAGAAGATGCCATTAATAAAGTAATTGTTGAATTCGGTGACGTGCAAGAAATTAAACAAGAGCTGATGCAAAAAACTCTTTCTCCCAAAAAGAATATGTCTAAAGTAAATCTAGGTTTTTCCATATGGGGAAGTCTGTTGATCATTGCTTTGTTTGTTTTTGCTAACTTTTACTACACTCCTCATGAAATTTGGTTCGTTTATCCAACATTTGTCGTTTTGTGGTGGCCCTTATCCATGTTGTTTATTTGGATGAGATCTAGATAGGGAGTGAGGGCGACTCTCCACCATTCGATTTCCCTCTTCTTTTTCGCCTATGAGATTCAAAGAAAGGTATACATATGGTAAAAGATATATAACAAAAAAAGTAAAACTGCCGTTCAGAAGATTAGGCGAACGACAGTTTTTTTGTGCAATCTCACTTAGATGGCCAAATAGCTTCTAGTAATATCCCATTGGTTTTGTCGATAAAGATCATATCTTTTAAAGACTCAATCTCATATATGTCCGTCATTTCTACTTCATTTTTCAGTAACCGCTCACGTAAGATAAGTGCACTGTCTTCATCAGGTAAGGAGAAAGCGATATGTTGCAATACGCCGTCGACAAAAGAATTGGTTTGAAGAGATTCAGGTCGTAGTGAACCTTTTGGGAAGGAAATAATTTTTGCATGTGGATTTTCAAAAAAATGCAAACCTAATCCGTCACAAATACCAGGCTTAATAAATCCATGTCTTCCCCTTCCACCTTTAGCTGGATAAATTTTACCGATTTCCATTCCTAGTATATCTTGATAAAAGTGAATGGTTGTATCCAGATCAGGGGTTACAATGGCAATATGATGGAATCCTCTCCAAGGGAATTTTTTTGATCCGTGACCCATATCTATACATCCTTTCACTTAGCTGTTAAATTTTCATAGGCTTGTTGCAACACTTTTACAGTTACTGCGATCTCCTCTAGTGGAATGTTATTTGACAACTTTTGATGTACCAGTGATTTTGGATTTGGGAGGGAAGCCCATCTGATTTGCCCAGTTTTCGTCATCATAATTTGTTTGATTCGTCGATCCTTCGGATCTTCTTCTCTGAGAACCCAACCTTTACGAATCAGTGCATCAATCACACCAGTTAGCGTGCCGGATTCAACATTCATCTGTTCCCGTAACTTTTTTATCGAAATTTTCTTTTCTGCATCCAATATAGAAAGTACTTGCCATTGGCTATGCCCTAAGTCAAAAGGTTTTAATGTTTCACTAATACTATGGATCAAAACATGATTAAGTTGTCTTACCCAATGACCCAATTGTTGTTCGGCTAAATCATTCAAGTGAACATCCTCCAAAAAAAGAGTATGTACTCATTATATAGGTACCGACATAATGGTACAATGGAACGTTTGCTTCATATTGTTGGTCCATTTTAGAATGTATCTGTTCTTCCTTTCTAAATATTCCTTAACCACTTTCATTTTAAATACAACATCATATTTTGCCATGAAAAATGCACCCTTTAAGTTAGTCTTTGGTCCAACTTTCGGAGTGCATATCAACCTTGTGTGTTTATGTAAGTGTGTATTTCGTTAATAACTTACTAGTGCTGCTAGTAATAAACCAGAAACAATACTCATGCGGGAAGCGAATATTCCGATAGCAACATTTCCTTTTGGTATTTCTTCGATAACATGAAAAGGAGTGAGCCATGCAAAAAGATAAAAGATGACGACTTGAAAAACGATTCCGATCACTCCCCAAATGAGTAGATCCAAAATACTTCCAGAGTTGATGACAACAGAGGCTACAACAATAGCGAGACCGATGATTTTTCCACTTAAATCATGTGCAGCAGCTTTGGCGGCAGCTATTTTTCGCGGGTCATCTGTAGCAGCTCCATCTTGTATGAGACGATATTCACGATAAGGAGTTGTATAAATGAAGACAAGAATCCCTACAATTAAAATCGGTAATGCGACAACGAGATACAATAAAAAATTTAATATCGAATCCAACTGACCGTTCAATACAATACCTCCAATTGTTGTTTTATATTTGTGATCACTTTTAAATTACAATAGAAGTAATCAAAACAAAAGGTTATTTAGTTATTTTATTGTATTTATTTATGTATTCTTAGATTGACAAGAAAGAAGATGTAGTGAAATGTAACGTTTTTATGAACGGAATTGTCAAGGAATAGACATTTTTCACAAAAGAATATAAATTAGGAGGAAAAGGTAAAATTTGATGACAAAGGGGATAGGCATGTTTCGTGTATATCGTTTTCAAAATTATTCTTGGGCACGCTTACGTAAAGACGTAATCGCTGGAATTGTAGTTGGAATTGTAGCTTTGCCATTAGCCATGGCGATTGCAATCGCTTCTGGTGTTCGGCCGGAGTATGGGTTATACACTACCATTATCGCAGGATTTCTGATTTCTTTATTTGGTGGCTCTTTTTTCCAAATCGGAGGACCTACTGCTACCTTCGTACCAGTTTTACTAGGTTTAACAATGGTATATGGGTATGAAAATCTCCTGCTAGCTGGACTCTTATCGGGTGGTTTACTGGTTTTGATGGGGATATTTAGATTAGGAGCAGTCATTCATTATATTCCAAAGCCTGTGACAATTGGGTTTACTGCTGGTATTGCTGTCATCATTTTCTCCAGCCAAATTCATACTTTTTTGGGAATGGAGAATATCAAAGATGGACATATCCTGTATAAATTAAAGCAAATATTTGTCCAGCTACATACGATTAGTTTAGCTAGTGTTGGAACAGCTTTGATTTGTTTGTTGGTTATTTTTTTAGTTCAAAAGTTTCTGCCGCAAATCCCTGCGCCTCTGGTAGGGTTAATTGTTTCGAGTTTTATTGCCACATGGTTTTATCCTTCACATGTTCAAACCATAGGAAGTGCTTTTGGTGGAGTCCCTTCTACACTGCCTTCTATTCATCTTCCTGAGATTACGTGGAGTAAATTCGAGTTGCTATTTTTTCCTGCTTTATCTATTGCTTTACTTGGAGCGATTGAATCTCTTTTGTCAGCTGTAGTATCTGATGGAATGTCTGGTAAGAAACATCACAGTAATCGAGAATTAATCGGGCAGGGAGTTGCTAATATTGTAACACCCTTTTTCGGTGGGATTCCTGCTGCGGGAGCAATAGCTCGAACAGCAACCAACATTCGCAATGGAGCGACATCTCCTGTTTCTGGAATTGTTCATAGCATTTTTGTTCTGCTAGTTCTGCTTTTTCTTTCCCCCTTAACGATGCATGTTCCTCTTGCTAGTATGGCACCGATTTTAATGCTTGTTGCTTGGAATATGAGTGAACGAAAAGAATTTAAATTTGTATTGCGCTCCAAGACAAGTGATTCTATTGTACTATGTGCCACGTTTCTCTGTATTGTACTGACTGATATTGCAATTGGAGTAATGGTTGGACTTGGATTGTCCATATTGTTCTTTGTATTTCGAATGAGCAATGAATTTGTAGTGAGAAAAGCGAATGTGGAACTACAAGAAAATGAGATAACACATGTATACACGTTAAAAGGACCTATATTTTTTGGCACTGCAAAACAGTTGGCAGGTCTTTTAGCAAAAGATTTACCAAAAGATTATCTTATTCTCTCGATGGAGCATGTTCCGTATATGGACATCACAGCTGAAGCAGTATTGAGTTCGATCATTCGAAGGTGCAAGCAACACCAGGTGAAATTTATCCTCGCTGGTTTACAAACTCAACCGCTCGAATTGCTACAAACAACAAGGTTATATCAGAGCTTGGATGAAAAATACATTTTCAAAAGTATAGAAGAAGCAAAAGATTATGCCAAACAACTCGAAATACAATCTTCTCCCATTCAAGTGTATGAAAAGTAACAAAACATGTAAAAAAGAACTTGTCTCGTAGCACCAGATGAGGTGCAGTTCACAGACAAGTTCTTTTGATTTTTATTTCAAGTTCTTTTGATTTTTATTTGCAAATGTACTGGAAATGTACTAGTATAGATGTACTACTTTAAAAGAAGGATATATTTATTCATTAATATCCAATTTAATTATATCATTTGCATCACTTGATGTCAAACATTCTTTTACTAAGAACGTAAGGGGAATTAGGATGAGTATCTCAAATGAAGATTGGGAAAAAGAGCAGCAGCGAGTGGACCATGTAACGATCAAAATTGCTACTTCTTTAAGTAAATTAACAACAGAGACAGATAAGTTAAAGTCAGATATCGTCAATATCCGAAAAGGTTTTTGGGATGATGTGACAGTTAATATGGAGGATGCGGCAGAAGCAGTAGAAACAGCAGCCAGTATCCGTCAACAAGCAGAAGTTTTGTCTGAAAAAGAGCGAACTCACCGTCACACGGATCAACGTGTCGTTTTACTTGAAAAACTGAAAAATTCTCCGTACTTTGGACGTGTTGATTTTCAAGAGGATGGGGAAACGGAAATAGAATCCATTTATTTAGGATTAGGTTCTTTTTACGATGAAGAAACAAGTGAGTTTCTTATTTATGATTGGCGTGCTCCTATCTCTAGTTTGTATTACGATGCTTCTTTGGGAAGTGCATCATTTGATACACCAAATGGAACGGTATCAGGAAAGATGAAAATAAAACGGCAATTTTTGATCCGTCGAGGTGTGATCAAAAGTTTGTTTGACACAAGTGTCACCATTGGTGATGAGATGTTAAAAGAAGTTTTGGGACAGCAAGCTGATCCAAATCTTAAAAATATCGTTTCCACTATTCAAAAAGAACAAAACCAAATTATACGTGATGATAAAAGTCATTTATTAGTAGTTCAAGGAGCAGCAGGAAGTGGAAAAACATCCTCTGCTATGCAGAGAATGGCTTATCTTTTGTATCGGTTTCGAGAAACATTGAAAGCTTGTCAGATCATGCTGTTTTCGCCAAATGCGATGTTTAATAGTTATGTTTCTACTGTACTTCCAGAGCTAGGTGAAGAAAATATGCTACAGTCTACGTTCCAAAATTTTTTGGATCGCCGCTTAGGAAAGCAGTTTCGAGTAGAAGATCCTTTTGGTCAGTTGGAATATGCCTTGAATCCTAGAAATAATAACGATTATTTGGCGAGAATGGAAGGGATACGTTTTAAGTCCTCCCTTTTATTTCTAAATATGATGGATGATTATTTGACCGGTTTAAAGCAATCTGGTTTTTTGTTTCGTGATATTCATTTTCAAGGGGAAGTTGTCATTTCTAAAGATGCTATCAGAAAGCAGTTTTATGAAATGGATTCTAATATGTCTATCAGAAATAGGTTAGAGATCATACAAAAGAATTTACAACAACAGTTAAAGGAAGTGGAAGAAGCACAAAAAGATAAAGAATGGGTGGAGAAAGAAGTTGATCTTTTAGAAGAAGAAGTATATACGAGGGTACACCAACAACTGCAAAAACAAAAGCGATTTGCTGATAATACGTTTGATGATCATACAAGGGAGTATGATATGTTAGCTTCCATTGTGATAAAACGTGCGTTTCGTGCTACTTATCGATTTGTTAATCGACTTTCTTTCGTGGATGTCAAAGGGATATATAAGCAATTTTTTGATCCAGAAAAGACAGACAGCAATTTACCAAAGTATTGGAAACTTATTTGTAAACAGACGAAACAAAAGATCGATCAATCTATCTTGCTATATGAGGATGCAACTCCTTATTTATATGTAAAAGAATCCATTGAAGGATTTGATACGAATCGTTCTATTCGTCATGTATTTATCGATGAAGCTCAAGATTACTCTGCCTTTCAATTTGCGTTTATCAAACATTTATTTCCCAAAAGCAAATGGACCGTTTTGGGGGATATTAACCAAACGATTCATGCTCATCAGCTGGAGGATGGATTAACTCCCTTGCTTTCTTGGTTTGAAACAGATCGATCCAAAAAAATAATCTTTCATCGAAGCTATCGATCTACAAAACCAATTATATTATTTACGAGAGAATTACTCCCGGACGGTCAGAAGATTGAACCATTTGAACGCCCAGGTTTGCTTCCCGCACTTACCAAAGTGACTAATAAGGAAGAATTAGTGGAGGGATTGGTCCAGCAAATCAAAAAATTACAAGGGTACCTTTCTTCTATTGCAATTATTTGTAAAACGAAGAAGGAAAGCATGGAGGCGTATGAACAATTAAAAGAGAAGATTGACGTGACACTCATTAAAAATGGGAATAGCTCTTTTAAAAAAAGAACTGTCATTATCCCGTCCTATCTGGCAAAAGGAATTGAATTTGACTCCGTTTTGGTCTATAATGCTTCGGATCAAGTTTATGACAGAGAAGAAGAAAGAAGATTGTTTTATACGGTTTGCACAAGAGCAATGCATGAATTGCATTTATTTTCCTTAGGAGAGGTATCTCGATTTATAAAGAATGTTGATCCTAGCTTATATGAAATGGAAAAACCCACCTAAAGTGGGTTTTTATGTTTGTTATTTATGATTCATCTAATAATATTTGATATAAGCAATCTTGGTCCATTTGGGTGGTCATCATTTTCTTTAGGCTAATGTGTTCCGTATGGGTAATGGGGAGAGTTTCTGTTTCGATTTCACTTCTGAAAAAATGAATATGGATAAATATATTTTTTGTGTATTTCGCTAATCTGTTAAAATAGTGCTGGACATCTGCCCGAAATCCGTACATTTGATTTTCTGTTTTTTCGTAAAGTTCACAGGAACATACTTCTGTAGTAAGAAAATATGTCTGAAAAGTATGGGGAACAAGGGCTCGAAAAGATTTATTTTTGTTTGGATGAAGCTCTAAATTAGGAGATAGCATCATATAGGCCTTATGATGGATGTTGGATTTAACAGCGAAAGAGATATAATAACACATGTTTTATATTCGTCCTCCTTAGCAGATTGTATTATTATATACAAAAAAAGAATAATAAAACGGAAAAGTCACGAAAATGAAAAGAGATTTTCATTTCCTAATAGTAATATTTTATTAATAGTTATTATGCGATTGAAACAGTGAGTTATAATACTATAAAATCCATAGAATAGGGAGCTAAGCATGCTAACCATCAGGCACATTAAACCAAGTGATACATATCATTTGCGACATACAATCTTACGACCCAACCAATCCATAGAAGATTGCATGTATAAAGGCGACGAAGACGACTCTACTATTCATCTAGGTGCATTTTGGGAGGGGAAATTAATTAGCATAGGAACTTTTATGCAAGTATCTCATCCTGATTTAGGTGGAGATTTTCCTTATCAACTGCGTGGAATGGCTACCGATCCAAATTATCGCCGTCAAAAAGCAGGAAGTACATTAATGGCTCATGCGGAATCACTATTAAAAGAAAATAACTGTGATTTGCTTTGGTGTAATGCACGTTATAACGTAAAGGACTATTATGCACATATGGGTTTCCAAGAGCATGGGGATATATTTGAAATTGAACCCATTGGATTACATGTAGTGATGTTTAAAAACCTAGACTAAAAAAGAAAGGGGAGTCCCTTTCTCTAATAATAAGTCGGATTATTCCAATTAATGGTAAAAAGAAAACATCATTTTAGTATGTATAATTATTGTTTGAAAACACACAGAAAGTAGAAGCAAAGTTAAAAGAGGGAGAAATTATGGGGAAACGTATTTGGTATACTGTCATTCGAAAACTCATTGTATTTAGTTTGATTACGATCATAGGGTTGCTAGGTGGTTTTGGAGCGAGTCTCATTTTTGGCGGACGTGCTGTATTGATCGGGATCAGCGCTACTGTCATGATCGTAATCTCGGTCGCGCTCCTCATGACGGTAGTAAGTTTGATTGTAGATGGAGTTTTGATCAGGGCTGGTGAATGGAAACGATGGGTGAATCTATTGCTTATTATTGTCTCTACTTTCCTACTGGTATATTATTACTTTTTGGATAAAGGTATCTTTTTAGACTTACCAGAGTTTAAGATACTCAGTCAAATTGTATTATATGGTTCAATTGTGTTGTCCTTTTTATATTGGGTAATAGATGGGTGGGCTGCGAAGTTTATAAAAAATCGTTTCAGTAAAGAAGGAATAGAGAAACAGACCAAAAGCTGAGTTGTAAGACTCAGTTTTTTATATAAAACTATTGATACTTCTTGACAGGAGTGATTTCTTTGACCACTATCCTCATCGTGGAAGATGATAAGGAAATTAGTAGTCGCTTGCAGTCGATGTTAAACAAAAATGGATATGAGGCTTATTGTGTGGATGACTTTGAAAATATTATAGCTACTTTTACTTCGCATAATCCTAAAATGGTGTTACTAGATGTCAATCTTCCTTTTTATGATGGTTATTATTGGTGCAGACAAATCCGCTTGCAGTCGAATTGTCCTATTCTATTCATATCAGCAAGGGAAGGAAAGATGGATCAAGTAATGGCATTGGAAAATGGAGCTGATGATTATATTACCAAACCATTTGAATTAGAAGTGGTGCTGGCTAAGATACGCAGTCATTTTCGAAGAGCGTATGGGGATTATGCGTTGACGAACGCGGAGCGTTTATTAAATGTCAATGGACTTCTTCTTTACTTAAATCGCTATGAATTGCTCTTTCAGGGCCAGAAAATAGAGTTGAGTAAAAAAGAATTAGTGTTAATGGAAGTACTGATGAATGAAGTAGAACAAGTAGTGAGTCGTCATTATTTGTTGGAAAAGCTCTGGGACGAAAATACTTTTGTAGATGATAACACACTAAATGTCTATATTACGAGGGTGAGAAAAAAGTTAAAGGATATTGGTATAGTAGGAGCAATTGAAGTGGTAAGAGGTGTAGGTTATCGTCTAAAAACTTCCTGGAGGGGGTAGGTATGAAGTTATTTTTAAGAGAGCACCTTGTTCTTATTTTCCTTTATCTTCTACAACTTGCTGCGATCTCTCTTGTTTTTTGGTACGGGGAATACCAAAATAGTTGGATTGTTTCCTATGCACTTTTTTTAGGTTTGGCATGTCTCATTTGTTATTTACTCTATCGCTATATTCGCTATCGAGCATTTTATCAAAGACTCACCCATTTACCGAAAACGTTAAAAGAGACAGTGATGTCTTTGTCTGATGCTACCATTGCAAAAAAGGTACAACAACTGCTTGTTACCCAATATCGATTTTACCAAGAACAACTTCAACGTTATCAAGTAAAACAAGAAGATCATTTAGCATTTGTGAATTTATGGGTTCATCAAATGAAAACACCTTTATCTGTGATTTCGTTGATCTTGCAAGAACAGGCTAGTCCAGCCTTCGATAGTATTCGTGACGAAATAGAAAAAGTATCAAGTGGTTTGGAGATGATCTTGTATGCTTCTCGTTTGGATGCATTTGAAAAAGACTTCCGAGTAGAAAAATTAAATCTTTCTTCTCTATTGAAGCGTATTCTACATGAAAATAAGCGACTATTTATTCAACATCATATCATGCCGAAACTTGAAGTGGATTCTTCCCTAATGATTTTCTCTGATGAAAAATGGCTAGGTTTTGTCATGAAGCAATTGCTTACCAATGCTGTTCGATATTCGGCAGGAAAAGGAAAAACAGTAAACATCTCAGCTTTTCAACATGGAAATCGAATTGTGGTAGAGATTGAGGATCAAGGTATAGGAATTCCTCCGCAAGACATTCATCGGGTTTTTGAATCACATTACACAGGAGAAAATGGACGGCATTATCGAGAATCAACTGGAATGGGCTTATTTTTAGTACAGGAAATATGCAGTAAATTAAGCCATCACATCTCGTTAAGATCAGAAGTGAATGTGGGGACTACCATCTGCATTGAATTCTATAACAATGATTCTTACCAAAATGTAAGTTTGATTTCATAAACATCAATTGGAGAAACTAGTGAAATTTATTACAGTAGAAGTCAAAGAGAGGAGAGGAAGCTGTAATGGATATTTTGCAGATTAAAGAATTGCATAAAGTGTATGGAAAAAATGAGTTGACAAATGCACTAAATGGTATCACTTTCTCCATCCAAGCAAAAGAGCGTGTAGGAATTATGGGTCCGTCTGGAAGTGGAAAAACAACCTTACTGAATATTATCTCTACTATCGATGAACCTACTTCTGGAAAAATTGTGTTAACAGGAGAAGATGCACAACAATTATCTCTAAAACAACGAAGTCATTTTCGGCGGAAATTGGGCTTTGTCTTTCAAGATTTTCATCTGCTTTACAACCTTACGGTCAGGGAAAATATTACCCTTCCGCTAGTGATGCGGCAAGAGAGCAAGATGTTGATCACTGAACGTTTAGTAGTATTGGCGAAACAACTTGACATTCAATCCATTCTCGATAAATACCCATTTGAACTTTCAGGAGGGCAAGCACAGAGAGTAGCTATAGCTCGTGCGATTATTCACCAACCTTCACTCATTCTTGCAGATGAACCCACAGGTAATCTAGATTCTAAAGCTTCACGGAATGTTATGGAGTTGCTTTGCAGCGTTCAGGAAACAGAAGAGTCAACATTGTTGTTAGTTACCCATGATCCAGTGGTTGCTAGCTATTGTCATCGAGTACTTTTTATTAAAGATGGAAAACTGGTCAATGAAATCCATCTAGGTGCAAATCGTCAAACGTTCTTTCAGAGTATTATCAATACACTCTCGTTATTGGAGGGTGATCTAGGATGAACTATTTTACGCTAGCACTAAGCAGCATTCGCCGAAATGGGAGAGCTAATCTCGCGTATTTCTTAAGTAACCTTGTGTTTATCGTAATATATTTTCTTGGCAGATTGTTTATGAACCATCCTATGACTTATAAGTATTTTCATGATGGTGATGGATTTGCTTTATATGGTATTTTTTATCTGATATTGTTTACTCTTTTTTTAATAACTTCCACAAGTTTCTATCTTCAAACGCGTAAAAAGGAGATAGCACTTTATTCGTTGCATGGTGCTTCGTTTGGTCAAATTGGTTTATTGATTATGTTAGAAAATATGGTAGTGGGATTTTTTGTGATTGTAACAGGAATTGTTGTTGGATTATCTTTGAGTAAACTGTTCTTTATTCTAATAACTCCCATGCTCGGCACACCTATTTTTACGTTTTATCTTTCATTTGAAGTTATTTGGGATACTGTATCAACATTCGGATGTTTTTATATCGTCCAATCCATTTTATTATTGTTTATGATTCGTTCGAATAAAGTAATAAAGCTGCTAAAAGAGAGACGATTACCAACAAATCAACGAAAACTTTCTATGGTGTTATTTGTGATTGGCCTCGTATTAACAAGTTCAACCTTTTTGGTTCCTTATTATCAGCCTACTGATCTATTCCTTTTTTATTTTGTATTTATACTTGCTTATATTTCACCACTAGTTGGTTTTTATTTGATCCTTGCAAATTATAGTACTTTCTATTGCCAATTAACAAAGCGAAATGATCCCGAACAACCTACCCATGTATTGAGGAGATCGAGACAATTATTCCAATCGAAATCTATTCCACTAATGGGAGCGATCTCTGTTTTTTTCTTATGGTTATCCCTTTCTTCGATAATTGATTTGTTGTCCACTTACGATTCAACAATGGGAGTATATAAGGATTATCCTTTTACGTACTATCTATTTGCCAATGAAAAGGATAAGAGTAAACTGCCTGTATATGATAGGCTACTTCAGCGGCAATTGACTCAGAAAAAAGTGAACTATAAAAACTATTCATTCGAAGCTATTATTTTGAGAGAAAAAAGTGGGGGATACATCAGAGCAATACGTTATTCTGACTATCAGTCTATTGCTGCGATATTAGGTCGGAAACATCCTAGATTACAAGATGCTCAAATCATTTATTTAGCAACACGAGAAGGTAATTGGATCAAACAAAAACATACAGAAAACACACTACGAATACAAAAATATCAACATCCTTTTCAGATTCAAGCAATAGACAAAAATATTATTCCACGGCATGATGTGATAGTAGTTTCAGATAAAATGTTTATTCAATTGTCTACAATAAAAACAACAAGTAATTACCCACCTTATCGACAATTGCCTGATGAAAAGTACATTGCATATTTGGTTCCACAATGGATGAAGAATCTGCCTAAGTTATTTGATCAGGAAGTCAAAGTTAGTGATTCAGTCAGTAAAAGTATGATGTCAGAAGGTTTTGGAATTGATTCTAGACCAGGATTTTCTTTGGCTGACAATAGTGTCTTAAGTTTGCTTGAAGCAATCGTTTACTTCTTCGCTGGTGTTAGTTTCTTATATTTTCAGAGCTATATGAAATTGGAAGAAGAAAAGGAGCAATATCAGATTTTATCAAAACTGGGTTGGTCGGAAAAAGAGATGTATCAGCTTGGTACTTGGCAAATGTTCATTTACTTTTTCATTCCATTTATTTTAGGAGTAATCCAAAATGTACTACTAAACCCTAATAACTTAGCAATAGTATCACTTGCAATGGGAATACAATCTCTTGCTTTGATTGTGTATTTTGTTTTTGCTCGATCCTCTTATCTCCGAAAAGCCATACCAAAAAAAGAGGTGTTGTAAAAAAACAGAACTGAGTGAAATACTCAGTTCTGTTTTTCATAAATGGGAACCCAACCTTCTTTTCCTTTAAAAATTCGAACGGCTACTACTTGTTTATCTTCCATCAAGGTAAAGTAATGACGGTAGTTTTCTGGTACAGAAATGAGGTCTCCAGGTTCTAACTCTACATCTACAAATCGTCCGTTCGGACCCTGGATTGCAAAGATTCCGTGACCGCTTACAATAAAACGAACTTCATCATCAGTATGATGGTGTTCTTTAAGGAAGTTATTCAGCAACTCATCTAGATTTGGAGTATCAGGAGATAAAGAAATAACATCTTCTGTCACATAACCACGACGTGCGGATAAATCATCGATTTCTACTCGGAAAGTTTGGATGATTTCTGCTTTTTCACTGTCTGACAGGTCATATTTTTCTTGAAGATGGCTAGGAAGTTTTGCGATGTTCCAATGTTCGTAAATAACACCTTGGCTTTCCAAATACTTGCTCACTTCTTGTTGATCGGAAACACGTTCTTGGTTGTCGTGAAAACGTAATTGTGCCATATTTACACACTCCTAAATGTATTGGATTTTAGATGAAGCTATCATTTGTAATTTCACTTCATAGGAAAAAAGGAATTCTAAGGCTTCTAAATGTTTTTTCGCTTCAAATCCATTTTTTCCCCAAGCCGTAATGCCATGATTCCGAATCAGTACTCCAGGAATTTGTGGCCTGATAGCATTGCCAAACAAATCAGCCAGCGCGTTTAGATCAGCCAGGTTTTCGATAATGGGTACTGCAATCTGAGCATCTTGTTCCCAGATACCAAATGCTTTGATCAGCTCTTGATTGCGGATCACAACTTGTCCCTGGTCGCCATAGAGTTCGGAGATAATATTGTTGTCGACAGTATGGACATGTAAGCAACATCCAGCACTCGTGCGTTTATACACTTCCACATGTAATGCCGTTTCAGCTGAGACTTTTGCATCCGTTTCTTCTATTGGATTCCCTTGTTCATCGACCAATATAAAATCATCAGGTGTATGCTTCGTTTTATCTTTTCCGCTTGCAGTGACCAGAAAGGTAGTAGGGTTGGTAGTTATCTTAATTGAAAGATTGCCACTGGTGCCAGGAAACCAGTTTCTTTCAGCCAATTCTTGCTTGATCATTGAGATTTCTTTGAGGCGCGCTAGTAAGAGACTCATACTGGCTTAACTCCTTTTAAATCTTGGATAATATCTGTGAATTGCTCAAATGGAGTATAAGGTATTTGTAATTCTTCACATTTTTGGATTAAGAAATCTCTTGCATAAACACGATCAGCAAGTTTGGCAGCTTGTAAGTCTGTGATCGAATCTCCGATGACGATTTTCTCGTATTTCGTGCTGTCAAATTGGCGTAAAATGGAAGGTTTGCAACATCCACAATCATTGGAACAATGTGCGTCACAGGCATGTGGCCAAATAATATCAATTGTCTCCTTCGAGAAATCACTTGCATTACAGTAAATATGATCTCGATCTATATAGGGATCTAAGATCGGATATACAAAAAAGTCTATACCGCCAGAAACGATATAAAGTGGGATATCCTGTTCTTTTGTGTGAGCAATAAACTCAGCAAATCCTGCTCGAATAATACCAATTTCTTTTACATATCGAATGATTTCTTCCTTTAGCGTACTTGGTAACAAGGAAAACATTTTGCCTACCCCTTCTTTGACAGATAGGCTTTGGCTTAACACTTTGTCTTTGAGTGTTTCCCATTCAGGAGGAGCAAAGTGTTTCATAATGGATACGATGTTATCAGATTGAGTGATCGTTCCATCAAAATCACAAAAGATAATTGGTTTTTTGCTCATTTTCCTTTATCACCCCATTGTTGAAGTGCTACTGCAAGTTTCTTGTGTATTTGAGCTGCTTCTTTCAGTGGAATACCTTTTTGGACAGCTTGGATAGCTTGTCGAAATGCTTTTCCACCAGCAGCTGCACCGTCTGGATGTCCATGCACGCCACCACCAGCATTGATTACAGAATTCATTCCAAAATCTTCGATCAACCTTGGAACGAGAGCTGGATGAATTCCAGCAGATGGTACAGGCAGTGCTCTTTTCCATTTTTCATGGGGGGAAGTCAGCTCTCGTGCAATCCCTAAAGCTGCGTTTTTTTCAAGTGCTACACTTCCATAAGGAGACGGAAATAGTACCAAATCAGCTCCAGCTGCGCGCAATAATTTCCCATACCACAATGGTGCGCTTACTCCATAGTGAGCAGATGCAGTCACTGCACCTCCAAATGAGGGATGTGCCAAAATAGGGATACAGATATCTTTATCTTCTGCTAATGCCTGCAACGTGTCTAAGCCATATGTAAACACATTGAACAACAATGCATTGGCCCCCAGCTGCACAGCTCTTTTTGCCTTTTCTAATAGTTCAGTAGAACGACCAGAGAGATTTACAGCATATAAAGTCGCTTCTCCTGTTTCGTGTTCGGTTTCTTGAAGTACCTTTTTGGCAGCATCGATTCGTTGTTCAAAAGGAGTAGCAGGGTTGTCGAATAAGATCTCATCATCTTTCACAATATCGACACCGCCAAGTGCCTGTGCTCTCAGTTGCTGTTTGAAGAAAGTAAGATCTCTGCCGAGAATGCCTTTAAAAATACTCATCAATAATGGCCGGTCGGAAACTTCTAGTAGATTGCGTACACCCAGATTTCCAAAGGCAGGGCCTGGAAAACGCTGTGCTAATTCTGGTGTGAAATCGAGATCCACTAGCTTTACTTTTCCATCAAGGGATAATTTCCCAAATACCGTTGTGAGGATTGCAGGGATATCAGCGGAAAAGTTGACAGCCGGATAGGAGATGGTGATCAAACCCTGATCATCAGAGATTTCTTTGACAGAAATAACTTCTCCTTTGTGTTTCGCCAATTGCTTTTGATCTACCTCAGGTAAGCTTGTCCATGAACCGACAGTTAGTCCAAGGGCGATCTGTTCTGCTTTTTCTAGTAAGTTTCCCTTGTTTGGTACTAAATAAGTTGCAGTTGCTGCACCCATACTTTATCCCTCCTTTATCGAAAAAAATGATAAACCCTCTTCCGAGAGGAAGAGGGGATGTTTTACGCCACTTCCTCTTATCTTTCAGTTTGAAAACTGTAAGAATTAGCACCGTTTTTACCTTTTAGGTAAATCGGTTGCCGGGCTTCATAGGGCTCGTCCCTCCACCTGCTCTTGATAAGAGAATGTCTGATTTTATATGCAACAGTTAGTAAGATTATGAATGAATATAATTCTTTTGTCAATGAAATAATGCCAACTGATCCAATCGGTAAACTGCTTCTTCCAATCGTTTTTCGTCTGTGAGCAAACCTACGCGAACATAGCCATCTCCTGCTTTTCCAAACCCTATGCCCGGGGCGACTGCAATATGTGCCTGATCTAAAAGTTTTGCAGCAAAAGAAGTGGAGGTATACCCAGAAGGTACTGGAAGCCAGCAAAAGAAAGAACCTTTTGGCTGAGGGACTTTCCATCCTATTTGAGTTAGACCAGAAATGAAAGTATTTCTGCGATTTTCATACGTTTGAACCAACTCTTTTACACAGTTCTGAGATTCTAGGAGGGCAGTTGCAGCAGCCTGTTGAACTGCTCCGAATAAACTGACATAAAAATGATCTTGTAACAGTTCAATCGCTTGAATGACAGATCGATTTCCAAGTGCAAACCCAACCCGCCAACCAGCCATGTTATAGGTCTTACTCAATGTATAGATTTCGATACCAATTTCTTTTGCTCCTGGAGTTTGTAAGAAACTAAGTGGTTTTTGTCCATCAAAACCAATTGCTCCATATGCAAAATCGTGAACAACACAAATACTGTTTTTCCTTGCAAGTTTTACGGTTTCGGCAAAAAACTCTGGTGTTGCAACTGCGGCAGTTGGATTGTTCGGGTAGTTTAAAAATATTAGTTTTGCTTGTTCTAAAATTTCTTGGGATATGTGATGATAGTCAGGGAGAAATTGATTTTCTGCTAAAAGTGGCATCATTTCCATTTGGGCTCCTGACATGGCAATACCAGACCAATAATCAGGATACCCAGGATCAGGTACCAATGCGACATCTCCTGGATTTAAAAAACATTGTGCGATTTCTACTAATCCTACTTTTCCGCCAAATAGAATGGCTACTTCTGTTTCTGGATCAAGTGATACGTGATATTCTCGTTGATAGTAGGTTGCGATTGCTTCTTTGAGAAAAGAAAATCCTCGAAAAGGAGAGTACTTATGAAATTGTGGATTTGTAACTGCTGTTTGTAAGGAACGAATAATATGTTCAGGGGTGGGAAGATCCGGATTTCCTTGTCCTAAATTGATGACATCTTTTCCCGTTTGAACATAATGATTTACATCTGTTACCAATTTAGCGAAAAACTGTTTGGGTAATGCCTTTAATCGGTCAGCATATTGAAATGTTTGCAATTTTCCCACTTCCTAGTTCGTATCTAATTATCTTATGCTACAATCTAGATGATCAACTGTCAAAAATATTTTACTAAAAAAAGAATTTTTGTTGACAAAATAAAAATAAGCCTTTACTATTCTGAGGTAGTACTTATTCAAAAACATGGATAAAAAATATATAGGTTAGTTATCTCTTATCAAGAGTAGGTGGAGGGAAATGGCCCGATGAAGCCCAGCAACCGACCGTAATACCATCGCGAGATGGAGCTCATGTTTTTTTATGGGCCGTGGAATACATCCACGCAAGGCACGGTGCTAATTCCAACAGGACGTTGTTAGTTCTGTAAGATAAGAGGTTTGGACTTTTCCGAGCCTCTTTCTTACAGAAAGAGGTTTTTCATTTTGTCTGAAAAAGGAGAGGTCACTGATGACAACAGCTCAGGAGCGTTCGTATCAAGCACTTACAATTGATACGGTTCGATCAGTAGTCGAACAGCTCCAGTATTTTGAAGATGTAAAACAATTGGAAGTATCGGAGATTGGAGATGGCAATCTCAATTATGTGTTTCACCTTCAAGACCCAAAGACAAGTAAGTCTTTGATTGTAAAGCAAGCATTACCCTATGCAAAAGTGGTAGGAGAAAGTTGGCCGCTTACATTAGACCGGGCGAAAATCGAATATTTATCCTTACAAAAAGCAGCAGAAGTGGTTCCTGAATTAGTTCCTGTCGTTTATGATCATGATCAAGACTTAGCTTATACCGTGATGGAAGATTTATCTTCTCACGTTATTCTTCGCTCTGGATGGATAGCAGGAAACAAGTATCCTGAGCTCGGAAAACATATTGGTACGTATACCGCACAAACATTATTTCATACCAGTGATTTTTACTTACATCCATTTACCAAGAAAGCATTGGTCAAAGATTTCCTAAATCCAGAATTATGTAAAATTACGGAAGATCTCGTTTTTACTGATCCATTTTTTGATCATGATACGAATGAGATTTCTGATGAAATAAGACCTTTTGTCGTGAAGCTTTGGCAAGATGAAGAGTTAAAACGCGAGGCAGCCAAACTCAAACTTCAATTTCTCACAGAAGCAGAAGCTTTGCTCCATGGGGACCTTCATTCTGGAAGTATTTTCGTTACCAAAGATTCTACTAAGGTGATTGATCCAGAATTTGCTTTTGTTGGTCCTATTGGTTTTGATCTAGGATCTTTTCTTGCCAATCTATTGCTAAACTATCTTTCTCAAGAAGCTCACCTCCAAAAAAGTGAAGATTTACAGGCTTTCCGCAAGTATTTATTGGATATAAGCCAGCAAACATGGGAAACGTTTGCCACTCAGTTTTTAGAACTGTGCAAGACTAAAGGGCATTTCACTTTTTCAAGTATTGAGGGCGTAGCCGAATCATTCCTTGAAAAAGTATGGCGGGATACACTTGGCTTTGCAGGTTGTGAAGTAGTTCGTAGAACAATTGGTCTTGCACAAGTTGCTGATCTTAATTCGATCGAAGATGCACCAGTTCAAATCGATTTAAAACAAAAGGCACTGACTGCTGGAGCAACATTGATTAAAAATAGAGGAAAGGTGAAAGATATCCACGCTTTTCTCGCTTGGGTGGAGGAATCGTTAACATGACAGTTGTGGAGCAGAAAGTCGGAGTAGTATCTGTAATTTACAAAAAAGATCACATTTCTTTATTGGATCAGCGTTTATTGCCGCAAAAAATGGAATACGTTCAACTTTCTACTCTTCAAGATGTTTGGCATGCCATTTCACGTTTACAAGTGAGGGGTGCACCGGCTATCGGCATAGCTGCAGCCTTTGGGCTTGTCATTTGGGCTAATGACTGGAAATCATCTGATTTTCCTAGTTTTCTTGACTCACTACGAGGTGCGAAATCTCAGTTGGCAAGCTCACGGCCTACCGCTATCAATTTGAAGTGGGCATTAGATCGAGTTGCAAATCAAGCAGAGAAGTCAAGCAGCGTTTCAGAAGCAAAATTAGCGATGGAAACAGAAGCTTTGAAGATCCAAGCTGAAGATGAAGCAACTTGCCGAAAGATCGGTGAATATGGGTTGGCATTGTTTGCGGACGAACAGAATATCATGACGATTTGTAATGCCGGCAGTATAGCAACAGCAAGATATGGTACTGCTTTAGCCCCTTTTTATCTATCAAAAGAAAAGGGATGGAACCTCCACATCTATGCCTGTGAAACGAGGCCGCTTCTACAAGGAGCACGTCTTACTACTTGGGAACTGCAACAAGCGGACATTGATGTCACATTGATTACAGACAGCATGGCGGCACACACCATGCAGACCAAAGGGATAGACGCTGTGATAGTTGGATGTGATCGAGTTGCTAGAAATGGTGATATTGCCAATAAAATAGGCACTTTTGGACTTGCTATTCAAGCGAAAGCATTGAATATACCATTTTATGTGGCAGCACCGCTGTCTACATTTGATATAGATACAGCTACTGGTAAGGATATACCGATTGAAGAACGTTCTGACGAAGAAGTCACATGTATAGGAAATGCGCAATTGGCACCGTTATCTACCAAAGTCTTCAATCCCGCGTTTGATGTTACACCTGCTGATTATATTACAGCGATTGTTACTGAACAGGGAATTTTCACTCCAAACAACTTAGACAAACTCATCGAGCAGATAACAAAGGAGACGGTATCATGAAACGTACGAAATGGTTTATTCTTTTCCTCATCTCGATTATTGCTTTAACCGCTTGCTCTAATGAACAAAACCAAGTAAGCCAATCAACGAATAATGATTCTGTTTCAACATCGACTAGTCAAAGCAAGAACACAGAAATCCCAGAAAAATTAAAGAAGCATCTAAAAATAGCAGCTATATCGCAATTGTCTATCGGTACGTTTTCAAGTCAATATATAGCAGGAGTACAAGCACAAGTAAAACAATTTGGAGGAGAAGTGCAAGTATATAATGCTGATAATGATCTTTCGAAGATGGCTTCATATATCGATAATGCAGTAAGTCAAAAAGTGGATGGGATATTATTGGATCATGGTCGCGCAGATGCCCTCCTTCCAAGTGTAAAAAAAGCAATAGCAGCAGGTATCCCTGTCATTGCTTTTGATAGTGACCTGCGAATCCCTGGTGTCACTGTTATCGACCAAGATGACTACTCCTTGGCTTGGAATTCCCTTCGTACTCTCGCGCAAGATCTCAATGGAAAAGGGAATATTGTCTATGTTTGGGTCGGCGGATTTGCTCCGATGGAAAACCGCAATGTCATTTATAACGCTTTTAGACAGCGTTATCCAGAGATCAAAGAGATTGCTAAATTTGGGAATGCTTCTAACAACACTGCACTTGATACACAAACACAGATGGAAGCTATTTTGCAGAAATATCCAAAAGGTCAAATCGACGCTGTATTTGCTCCTTGGGATGAGTTTGCAAAAGGAGTTACAAGAGCAATTCAACAAGCAGGAAGAAATGAAATCAAAGTATATGGAATCGATTTAAGCGATGAAGATTTGCAGCTAATCCAACAGAAAAACAGCCCTTGGGTAGCAACAACAGCAACAGATCCATCGGAAATGGGAAAAATTCAAGTTCGATTCCTCTACCAAAAAATAGCTGGAGAAACTATTCCCCAAGTATTTAGTGTACAGCCTCATTTGGTTGAAAAGAAGAATTTACCTGATCAAGCTGTAACAATGGATCAGTTAGGAAAATACATTCCAGAGTGGGGAGCTACCAAAACGGCTACTTCCCCTTGGATGGACAAGTTAGTTGAGGCGAATAAGAAATGACACTCCAAATGAAACGCATTGTCAAATCTTTTCATGAGAACAAGGTGCTCAAAGAAGTAGATTTTACGGTTCAAAAGGGTGAAATTCATGCTTTATTAGGAGTGAATGGAGCAGGAAAGAGTACATTAGTAAAAATTTTGTCTGGTCAACTCCAAAGCGATAGTGGAGAAATAAAGATAGGAGAGCGACTGGTGTCGCTCTCTTCTCCACATCAAGCAATCGATGCTGGAATCGGTATTGTTGTTCAGGAAGTGGATACAGCATTATTTCCTGAACTTACGGTAGCGGAAAACGTGAGTATACATGAATTGGTACAAGGTCCTGCATTTTTTAGCAGAAGAGAACGAAAAAAACGAGCAAAAGAATGGTTAGAGCGAGTTGGATTAAACATTTCGATGGACCGCTTGGTATCCGAATGCAGATTGAGCGAAAAACAGCAAATCGTAATTGCCCAAGCACTGGCCAGAAATGTGCAGTTTCTTATTCTAGATGAACCAACAGCACCGCTGAGTGAGGTGGAAACAAAAGCTTTGTTTCAGCTCATGATCCGTTTAAAAGATAGTGGAGTAGGAATTGTTTTTATCTCTCATCGTTTGCCTGAAATTCGTGCTATTTGTGATCGAGTAACGGTATTGCGTGAAGGACGAACTGTTTTGCAAAGTGAAGTATCGGAACTGACAGATGATCAAATTGTTGAAGCAATGCTTGGTAAACAATTGTTAGCGATTCAAGAGAAATCACCCAGACAAAGTACTACTCCTTTGTTAGAGGTTCAGCAATTTTATGTTCCTAAATTAGATAAATCGGTAACTTTTACCTTACACGAAGGGGAAGTTTTAGGTATAGCTGGTTTGGTAGGATCTGGAAAAACAGAGATTGCTAGAGCTCTAGCAGGTCAAGATAAGAGTTCTAGTCTTGTTACGATAAGAGCAAAGCATTGGAAAATAAAACATCCACGAAAAGCAATAGAAGCTGGGATTTGTCTCATTCCAGAAGAACGGCGTAAAGAAGGGGTATTGGTCGATTTTCCAGTAGACCAAAATATTTCCTTGCCACATTTGGATAAAATTACCCAAGCAGGATGGCTAGATCGGCGGAAAGAACGACAATTAGCAGAAAAAGTGATAGAACAATTAAGCATTCGAACTTCCTCTTCCAAACAATCAGTTGGGCTTCTCAGCGGAGGAAATCAACAAAAAGTATCAATTGGAAGATGGTTGGATACGGATGCTTCCATCTACCTATTTGATGAACCAACAAAAGGTATTGACATTGGAGCAAAAGTAGATGTTTTTTCGATTATCTCCAAATTGGCAGAGGAGAAAAAAGGTATTTTGTATTTTACAAGCGAGCTAAACGAATTATTGACGATTGCTGATCGGATACTCGTGTTATATGATGGCAGATTTATTGCAGAGAAAAGGACAAATGAAACAACATTAGAAGAGCTTATGACATTAGCAACAGGAGGGAATCCAGATGGAACAGAGCATCGAGGTAGCGAATGTCCCTAAGAAGAAAACAAAGAGTAAAGATGGATGGATTCGTTTTTTGACCAAGTATGGTACGATCATCGCGATTCTCTTGATTATAGCTTTTTTCAGCATTTTATCGGATGAATTTTTCACCTATAAAAACTGGACAGATATACTACGTTCTATTTCAATTACTACATTAGTGGCTATTGGGGTTACCTTATCCCTAATCGTAAAAGGTTTTGATTTATCAGTAGGTTCAACCGTGAGCCTCGCTACGATTACTAGTACAGCTGTGATGGTTTGGTATCGACAAGAAACGGTGCTTGCTATTTGTATACCGCTATTAGTTGGATTGTTAGTAGGGCTTATAAATGCATTTTTAATTGTTAAAATCCGCTTACCAGATATGTTAGCAACACTTGGTATGATGTATATGATCAATGGTCTTCATTTGACGATTACAAAAGGATACAGCATCTATAACAATATGCCGCTTCAAGATGGATCTCTAGCACCGGGGAAAATTTTGCCTTCTTTTTTGTTTATTGGTCAAGGTGAAATTTTTTCCGTTCCCTTTCCCGTGATTGTGATGTTTTTCTTTGTGATAGTAATTCATCTTTGTTTGAATTTTACGAAGTTTGGTCGCCTATTGTATGTTACAGGTGGAAATGAAGAAGCAGCAAGGCTTTCGGGAGTTCCTGTAAATAGGTACAAAGCTTATGCTTATGCTTTAAGCGGTTTATTTGCCAGTATTGCAGGCATTGTTTTGGCATCACGTATTGGGACGGGACAAGTTTCTGCTGGAGCCTCTCTACTGATGGATTCAGTTGCAGCTGCATTAATTGGATATTCCGTGTTCGGGGCAAATAAACCAAATGTATTAGGTACATTTATAGGTTCTATTTTAATTGGGATTTTGTTAAATGGATTAACTATGCTCAATGTTCCGTATTATGCCCAAGACATTGTCAAAGGCGCTATTTTGGTTGGTGCTTTAACGTTAATGTATAAAAGTAGGAAAGAAGTATAGGGATAGGCTTATTCCGTTTCTCTTCCTAGTAGACTTCCATATAATAATAGAAGTCTTTAGGAGAGGAGGTACTGCTTTGAGTACTTTACAGTATATACCTCACCACAAGTTGGGAACGAAACACATCGGCAAACCTATGAAATTAGTTTTAAAAAATGGCAAAGTGATTTACGGCGTGATTAAAGAATTACACCAAAAAGGGATCGTGTTTATTCCTGTACAAGTGAAGAAAGAGAGAGGAAAAGCGAAAGCTCAGTGGTTTTTCCCGCTGTTTCCTATCTTCTTACCCTTTCTCTTCTTTATTCCGTTCTTGTTTTTCTGCTTTTAGGCTAAACCAGCTTGTATCTTTCGAGGATACAAGCTGGTTTGATTTTTGTATTGTTGTTATGAATCAAGCTTCTAATAAGATGGATTACTACCTCTATGCCATTTTTTTCACGATATCCCTAGCAATCCAAACTCCACATGCACCTGCTTGTGCTAGTCCACGGGTGATTCCTGCTCCATCGCCGCCGAGGTAAAGTCCTGCTATCTCTGATTCGAAATGCTCGTTTAATTTCGGACGAGCGGAATAAAATTTTGCCTCTACCCCGTAAAAGAGGGTATGTTCGGAAGCGATCCCAGGTGTGACATAATTAAGTGCTTCCATCATTTCTTTTAAACTGCCCAGTGTATGAGCGGGCAATACATAACCAAGATCCCCTGGTACTGCCTCTTTCAAGGTTGGCTCGATAAAACCTTCCTTGATTCGCTTATCCGTGGAGCGACGACCTTTTTGAATATCACCATATTTCTGAACAATGAGTCCTCCATTGGACAACTGATTTGCCAGTCGAGATATTTCATGTGCATATTCTGTTGGTTGATTGAAAGGTTCTGTGAACTGATGGGAAACAAGTAATGCAAAGTTGGTGTTGGCACTTCCGAGGTTAGGATCTTTATACGAATGACCATTCGCTAACATGATACCAGAGTGATTTTCGACAACTACGTGTCCTGATGGGTTGCTGCAAAATGTTCGAACTTTGGTACCGATAGAGGTATTATAAATAAATTTTCCTTCATAAAGATGTTTGTTGATTTCACTCATCACAATGTCAGATGTTTCCACACGAACACCGATATCTACTTGGTTGGAGTACATTGGTAAGCGGCGTTTCTTCATTAAAGTAGTAAGCCATTTGGAACCATCACGACCAGGTACAATGACCACTTTGTCAGCATATAAGATTGTACCATTTTTTAGTTCTACACCGGTAATGGTATGCTTTCCACCGGTTTTCTCAGTTATAATGTCAGCAACTTCGGTTTTAAATCGCATTTCTATTTTTGTTTCAAGGTATTGAAAAATACTAGCTAGAATCGAGAGATTTTGTTCGGTTCCAAGGTGACGTACTTGTGCACGCAATAATTTAAGGCCAACAGCAGCACCTTTTCGTTCAATTTCTCGAACTTCTTCTGTTAAGGGATCTGTAATGGTATCTGTAGCTCCATGCTCCAAATTGATCTTATCTACATAACGTATCAAATCTACTACTTGATCATTTGGCAGAAAGTCTGTCATCCATCCACCAAACTCACTGGTAATATTGAATTTTCCGTCAGAGTAAGCACCAGCACCGCCAAACCCATTGGTGATGGAACATGCAGGCAAGCAGCCCGCAAACTCTTTTTTTTGGGTAGCAGGTGGGCATTTTTGAATTTTATGTTCGAGGATAGGACAGTTACGTTTGTAAATATCATGTCCCTTATCTATCAATAGTATTTTTGCATTTGGCATTTTTAAGCTGAGTTCATAACAAGTAAAGATGCCAGCGGGTCCTGCTCCTACGACGATTACATCGAATCGATTACTCACAGCAAATCCCCCTAAGTTATAGTAGGCAAACCTTATATAAGATACATGATTCAACTATAAATATCAATAATAATATTTACCAAAATGACAACAATTCGTATCTTAAGAGGAACGTGATACGTACCGCCTTCAAAGGTAAAAAAACTCCCGACAACATGAAAATGTGTTGTCGGGAGACTGCTTTTAAATAAGTATTTAATTTACTCGCTTTGCACCCCAATAATGGGTTTGGGAGTACGAATTGTTTAAGGAATCGATTTGCAGATCATTCTTTTCATTTTCATTGGAGATATATAATCCGTCACCTAAGTAAATTCCAACGTGAGAGACACCAGATTTATAGGTTCCTTGCAAGAAAATGAGATCCCCAGGTTGGAGATTGCTTCGAGAGACGGAAGTACCTACTTGTGATTGAGCTTCTGATGTTCTAGGTAAATTAATACCTCTATATTCACGGAATACATATTGTACCCAGCCAGAGCAGTCAAAATTAGGATAACTTTCCGCGCCGAACACATAGTTGACTTTACCGATCATTGCTCTTGCTTTGTTGAGCCATGATGTATCAGATAGTTTCCCAGGATCGCTGACACCTGATGATTTCGCGAGTGCTTTGAGTTGTTCACTCTTTAGCTGTTTTTGTAAAGCTTTGTACTCAGCTTGTAATTGCTTCATCTTTTTTTCTGCATCATCGAGTAATTGTTTGGAGTTAGCTGCTTCTTGTTTAATAGCTGCTTGATTTTTCTGAATCGCTTCTGCTTGATCTTTATACTTTTGATAAACTTGGTAGTCATTTTCCATCAACAAGCGAATACCTTCTAAACGACTTAGAAATTCAGAAAAAGAAGTAGAAGCAAGTAATTGTGCTTCCATATTGTTGTGCCCAGAAGTATAAAGGCGGACCAACACGGAATCCAAACGCTTTTTGGTTTCGTCCTGTTCTTGGTTCAATTTGGTCAATTGCTGGAAAGTATCGTTCAGACGCTTGTCTGAAGATGCGATTTCCGTTTGAATTTTATCATATTCTTTTTTCGCCGCTTGGTACTGATTTAATGCTTGTTCAACTTTTGCTTTCGTAGTGGTAGTAGACGGTGCTGCATAACTGTTATTAGCCAAAAAGGGGTTAACGGCTAACGTGAGCGCTATTACCGCACTACATAAATAGTACGTCTTTGTTTTGTGGTTACGTTTCAGCATGTCAAACTCCTTATTTGGAATAGGCTGATTTTCCGCTACATGTTTCAATTATTTTCCAATCTTTCGCAAATAAGATAAAGACTGCCTTTATTGCCGGAAAATCAGAGTAACACGAGTATACCATTTCTTTATGAAAATGACGACGAAATCTAAAAAGGTTTCGCAAAACTGACAATTCATAAATGACTTATTTTTATATATAAATGGATTGAATGTATATATTTCAAGGCATTAGAAATGATAAGAAGTGGGCAGCCAAGCGCTGCCCACTTTCAATTTGTGAAATTTACCAATTCATTATGGTGAAATAGATTCCAAATTTTAGGGGATTAAAAAGAGGCATATGGAGAAAATATTTACTTGTTTTTTACTTATTATTCTTATGTTTGTTGTCTTTGTTTCACACGAAGAAATAGGTTTATTTACAATAAATTTTAAAAATTGATATAATAAATAAAGTTTGTTTTTCTGTCAATCGCTCTAACGAGAATAGGATTTTTCAGAATGAGTAAGCAAACAACAAGAGGTACAGAAAAAACGTTCACAGATCTACAGAAGTCGATTTTGTGTATGCTGGAAGCGAATCCTAGACAAAGTGCGGCCCAACTGGCTGAAAAGCTCAAGCGGGATCCATCTTACCTGAGACGGACATTGAATGAACTGGAGAAAAAGAAAGCAGTTCATTCAGTGAAAGGACCAGGAAGATCTGGTGGAAGAAGAACTCGCTACTTTGCACTACCTTTCCATTCTATCACTGTGCCTCCAACTATGGGAGATCAGATCTTGCACATGCTGGAATCGATGCCCTGGGTAAGTGCAATTGAGCTGGGTGAAAAGCTAGATTTTCATCAGGTTTCAATTTATAAGAAACTGAGAGAGCTGGAGAATAAGAAAGCAGTGATTTCAGTGGAAGGACCAAAAGGCATCCGTCTGTTCGCGCTATCATCTGAGCCGCTGGAAGGAGCCCCAATTACTAAGTTGCTCAGAAAGCAGCCCAGCGCTTATGAGCGAGCTCTTCTGATTCTGCTGCAACTGTACAAATCCGGAAATTCTTGGGTGGAAGCATCCAAGGTGAATGGCATCTCGAATCCGATGTTTGATTACCTGCTTGCGGAGAAGTTGGTAAGAAAGACTATTCATAACAGCCTTTCTTACTACAAACTGACTATTCCTCTGGGAGTTGATGAAGCGGTGAGGATCAAGCAGCTATGGCATTCGACTAAACGGGATGGCACCTGAGCGTGCTTGATTTTCCCTTACCAATCTCAGTGGAGTTGGTTGAATTCGTCCTCTGTTGATGATGGTTCCTTGGAAGAGGGATAAATTCAGCAGAGGGCGAAAATATTTATCATGCATACAGACAAGCCCAAACATCCAACCTCCTGTTCTAATAGGAATAGTAATTAAAGATAAAAAGTAGCGTACACAGTTGGATACATCTATCTTTAGCGAAAAAAGACAAATGACTTGCATTACATATTCTGCAAATATACAATAGGCATTAACGAAATAGCTTAGGGGTGCTTTTTTTTGGATAATGAGCAACTACTAGAGGCGATTCAGAGCAGCTTCCTGTCGGAATTAAGCAAATTGGAAAATCGGATTTCGCAAGAAATGAATACGTTGAGACAAGATTCAAAAACTCGTTTTCTAAACGTCGAAGAATGTATTACCAAGTTGCATGATGATACGAGTGAAGGATTTCAGGAAGTCAAAAATATTTTGTATGAAGATGTTGTGGAAATTACTAATGAAATGGTAAGCGATAAAGAATTGATTAGAAGAGAAATCGATGCATTAAAGGGACGAATTTATTTACTAGAAAAGAAATTGAGTAAAATAAGTTAATAGATGTAACCTTCCGATGACTCTCTTTGAGTCGTTTTTTTATAGGGGAAATTAGTATGGGTGAATTAAAGCAGCGTGTTCAAGCTGTTATTAGAGAAAAACAACTAACTTCGCTTCTCAATCGTACCAAGTGGGAGAGATTACAGAAATCTGTAATAGAAGAATTAGCCTTTCCACCTGCGTATCAAATAAAATATGTATTGGAAAATAGGCCCTATCCAGAAAGCTTTGAACAAGATGTCTGGTATTGGGGGGATTGGGAAGAAGGACTTGAGCCTTTTTATCATATAGAGTGGATCCGGGTTAGACCACGATATGTAAAGAAAAGGGGAAAAATATCAGAGGGTGAAATTATTGATATTACAGAAGAATTCATCCGTTTACTACGAAAATGGAGGATTCCATTTGTTGTGAAAAAGGAATCCATTTATATATATGGTTATGTAAAACATGCAGATGTATTTTATGTTGATTGTCACAAAGAATAGGGTGTTTGTTTTTTTGCCTAAAAATGATAAAAAATTTAATAATTATCGACTATTCCTGTTTTCGGTATACTTAGTGGTGTTTTTTCGCTACCATAGTAGAGGCAGTGGAAAGAAGGAGTAGACGAATGAAGAAAATATGTTCGATATTGTTATTATCGATGAGCTTTTCTTTACTGATTTTACCTGTCAGTGTTTTTGCACAACCACAGGTAAAAATTATTACGAAGCAGTCAGTGTTTGAAGATGAGATCGTAGATTCGCCCAAAGAAAAACAGTCTCTTGTAAAAAGTAAAATCGAAAAAGAGCCAGACAATATCAAAACAACCCAAGATCAGACAAAACCAAATATTGAAGCAGAGGCATATCTTTTAAAGGACTATCTATCCGGTGTTGTCTTAGCGGAGAAAAATCAAAGTGATCCACGTCCGCCGGCAAGTATGACAAAAATGATGACAGCTTATATTGTACTGGACCAAATAAAACAAGGAAAACTTCATTGGACGGATGAAGCGGTGATTAGTAAGCGAGTCGAAGATATCAATGAAGCACAAATTTATTTACAAAAAAATGAAAAAATAACGATTAAAGAATTATTTACTGGATTAATGGTACAATCTGCAAATGATGCAGCAGTAGCTCTAGCAGAACATATAGCAGGGTCAGAAGAAGCATTTGTCAAATTAATGAATCAAAAAGCCAAAATATTGGGATTAAAACATACCCATTTTCTCAACTGCTCTGGATTGAATCAAGAAGATTACCCAGATCCTCCTAAAACCCAAGGTCAGCATGTGATGTCGGCAGAAGATACCGTTCAGTTAGCAAATATGCTAATAACTGTTCATCCAGAAATATTTGACTTTACTACCATCGCAACCTACACTTTTCATCCAGGCACCCCAAGAGAACAGAAAGTAAATAACTGGAATAGTATGTTGCCAGGATTAAAACATGAATATAAAGGCGTTCAAGGGATAAAAACGGGTTCCACCCAGCTGGCAGGCTTCTGTTTTGCTGGTACAGTGAAGCGAGATCAAACCCGTTTTCTATCTGTAGTAATGGGGACAACATCCAAAGACAAACGCTTTATCGAGACAAAAAAGTTGTATGACTATGGATTTAGTCAATTTAAACGGTTAACCTTTTTGAAGACAGGTCAATCAGTTCCCGGTCATGTTTATGTGCAAATTGCAAATGCAAAAGGGAAGAATCAAATTGCAATCGTTGCAAAAGATATAAACATACCTGTACCCGTACAAACCAAAAGCAAAAACGATTACAGTTATCATGTAACATATAAAAGTAATCTGAAGGCACCATTGAAAAAAGGTACAGTAGTGGGAATGGTAGAGCTTTATTATAAAGGGCATCAAATAGAAGGCTTTAAACCGATACAAGTTGTGACGAAAAATGCAGTAAAACAAGAGAACATCTTAGACCGTATCTCTGATTTTATAGCTAGCTAATATGGCAAAAGAGGCTGCTTACCTTAAATAGGAAGTGGTCTTTTTTTGTGAGAAGAAATAGACATCGATTTATGTTTGCAAAGTGCTTCATAAACAATTGCTAGACTTGAGCAATTAAATGTGTTCTATTTTTTGAAAAATGGCAATTCTATACATAACATATGGTATAATTAAGTGTCCATTCCTTGGACGACCTACGACTGAAGGGAACCCCCTTGAGCGACGAAAACGAGCAGAAGTGTAAGTGCAGAGATCGGTTTCACGACAAGGACTGCACCCTACAACTGAAGGGTGGGAACCAGTTCTGGGTGGAAGATCCCCAGAAGCCACAGTGTCGATGCTCAGCGAGCAAGGGACACCACCCGACCTGTACTTATCGCGGCCCGAAGCAACAGGGGTCGATCCCCAACCAGCGAATGTAGGTAGGTGTATCTATGAACGCATCTGCGATACCCAAAGCCCGTGTCCTAGCTTAAACAAGCCAAGGATGCGGGCCCGCGTTTGCAACTGATATATAAAATAATTTATATAGCATAGAAAAAAGCGGATGTCAGAAGACATTTCCGCTTTTTTATTAGGAATAAGCCATGATTCGTCCATTGAACAACTGCAATTCCCCTTTTAGCTGTTTGGCGATAAACTTTGCATACTCGTTGCCTTTGGCAACATCATGATGAGTGGCATCTTCCGGCAATACGATTTGTACATAATATTGCTGAGTATCTTCTTTTTGTCCTACTCCAATCACTATATGGTTGTTGAGATGAGGATCATTTCCTGTTAGAAGCAAATATTTGGTGCCGTCTGTTTCCTTTTCTTCCATCGTGTAGGGGAAAGCGGCTGCTTCGTAATCCCAAGCGAGCTGTTTTCCTGTATTGCGGGTCATTTCTCGATAATAGTTAAGTGTGTTTTGGACATCTGCTAGTTCAATCGTTTCAGTACGTCGAATGTAAGCGCTTTTTTTCAAAAAGATCATCTATCCTTTCTTAAAGGGAATTCATTTACTCCTCTGAATTGTACCACTTTACCGAATATGATACACTAACCGCTAGCAATGTTAGGAAAGGATTGGGTTTTTATGGATAAATCGGACTTGTTTGATGATCTGCGGGCGGAAATCGGTTCCGTAGCAGATGGTTGGAAAGGAAATGACACCGTTTTATATGAGGCAGTATGTCAACTTGTCTACGATCAAGTAGATGAATATAAAAGCGTTTCCATTTATTTGACAAAAGAAGATCACTTTGAACGGAAATTTCATCAAGGCATCGATACGTTGCCGATGAAGATTCCATATGGAGAAACCGTACTGAGCATTGCAGCCCTGCGTGGTGGTTTGTCGTCACATACGGATAACACATTTACCCAATTATGTATCCCATTTTATTATGGTCATCATTTGATTGGTGAGATTGTCATCACAACAGATACAAGGGATGGAGTAGATGATGATGATTACACGTTTTTTAGTGAGATAGCATCTCTGTTGGAAAATAAGTTGCAAAAATATAAATAAATGATAGCCTATTGACATAAATAGTATAACACAAATATAATAAAGGCACATACTAATACGACGGAGAGGAAGATGGGTAAATGGAAACCATCGTCTGCCAAACTTGTGAAGAAATTATTGCCTTTCAAGAAGCTGATAAAGTAGGTACGTTATACGGTACTTGTGATCATTGTCATGAGGATCATCAAGAATAAAGTAATAGGTTATACTCGTCCACCAATAGCGGACTTTTTTTAAAAGTAACAAAAAGCCTGATATCACAGTGTATCAGGCTTTTTGCTTTATATTTAATCTCGATGAACACGTCTTGTCCAATGGGAACGAATCACGCGGACGTTTTCCACAGAAGGGTCTTCGGTGCCTTGGACAATCAGTCCAGCTGCTTTGTTTTTTTCGATATAAGCGATATTTTCCTCGGTAATCCGTTCACCTGGCAGTAAGATAGGGATTCCTGGCGGGTACATAAAAATAAACTCTGCGATAATCCTTCCAGCGGCTTGTTGGAAAGGAATCGATTCGGATTCACTGTAAAATGCGGTACGCGGATTGAGTACGAGCTCTGGTATATCAGGCAGTGAGATCGATTCTTTTTCAGTCCACGTTTTCCCTGCAAAAGTAGTTGCTAGATCTCGGAGCCCATTTAGTAACTTCCTAATGGTTTCTTCTGTATCCCCTAGTGTTACCAGACAGAGAATGTTATACAAATCGCTCATTTCTGCCTCAATCTGATGATGCTCTCGTAACCAATCACTAGCCTCATGCCCGCTGATGCCGAGTTTTCCCACATGGATTAGTAGTTTGCTTTCATCTAAGTCATATCGGGCATCCGTACCTAACCACTCTCGGCCAACACAGATAAGTCCAGTAATCTCATTGATTTGTTCACGTGCATCTCTTGCCAATTTCAGCGTATGAGTGAGTGCTGCTTCTCCATGAATGGCCAAATACCTGCGAGCAGTGTCTAATGAAGCTAATAAGATATAAGACGTAGATGTAGTTGTCAGCATACTCATTATTGCTTGTATATGCTGAGGATCAACCAAGTTCCCTTGCATATTCAATACGGAACTTTGCGTGAGTGAACCTCCTAGTTTATGAACACTAGTCGCTGCCAAATCTGCTCCAGCATCCATTGCTGAAATCGGAAGTTCGGAGTGAAAATGCGTGTGAACCCCATGTGCTTCGTCTACCAAAACCGGAATGTTGTGTGCATGTGCAATTTGGACAATTTCTCGTAAATTACTAGTAAAGCCGAAATACGTAGGATTGATCACCAAGACTGCCTTAGCGTCAGGATGTTGCTCGATTGCTTCTGCGACTTGCATTGGAGTGATTCCATGTGCAATTCCGAGCATCGGGTCTAACTCTGGGTGAATAAAGATTGGGTTGCAGTCGGCAAATACAATAGCGGAGAGTACCGATTTATGGACGGTGCGTGGAACGATGATTTTATCTCCAGGTTTACAGGTGGCAAGGATCATCGCCATGATGGCACCGCTGGTTCCCTGTACAGAAAAAAAAGTCCGATCTGCGCCAAATGCTTCAGCTGCTAGTTTTTGGGCTTGATCAATGATTCCTTGCGGCTGGTGTAAGTCGTCCAATGGTTCAATATTTATTAAATCGATGGATAAAGCATTCATTCCCATAAACTCACGAAATTCTGCATCCATGCCTTGGCCTTTTTTATGTCCAGGTATATGAAAAGGTAATGGATTGGAATCGGCATATTTTTTCAATTTGGTAAAAAGTGGGGTGCTGTTCTGGTTGGATTGCTTCATTATTTTTTCGGCCCTGCTTTCTACTCGTAATCACAAAACAAGCCTATTGTACAAGAAATACACATGTAGGTAAATGATAATTATAAGATATTTATGTATTTTTATTCGAACGACAAATGATAAAGAGGTAGAAGCTGATCAAACGTCTTTTCTATTTTCTTTTGCAGGACATTGCCATTAAGACTTACTGCTTCTTTACGGGGGATTAGCATACCACAGAGAAATTCTGCTTTCTTTACGGTAGCTAACCGTTTCATGATCGATTCCCAATTCTCCTTATCCAATGTTTTAACTAGCGTAACATCTGGAATCGTGTGATCGAGGGAAATGTAGAAGTCTTTTGGTATTTGATTGCTATATTTTTGTACGTTTTTCAAGAAGTTGTTCGCAAATTGTTGCTTTTGTTCACATTCATAGATTAACGCGAACCAAGCAAAGACAAATGTATCCCGTAAACCTAATTGAAAATGAGGATGAGCTTTGTATCCTCGCTTATTGGTAGCCCAAGCGACCCATGTTTCCTCTGGTGGATTTACAGTTCTTCTGGCATGTCTTGCAATATGGGTGTAGACTGTATCTCCTAATTTGTTAGTCAAATGGGCAGAGACATGTTCTCCTATAGTTGAAAATTTCGGTTGAATTTCTCTTTGTAGCGCCTCCATTCTTGTCTCCAACCCATCAATCGCAAACACATGAAAATCTTGTTCTGTAAAAGTAGGGAATACCATGATCCATCTATCCTTTCTTTTTATCTTCTTTAGTATGTAGAAAGAATTAAATTTTACTATTTTCTTGTCTTCTTCTCATCAAATACCGTTACCTTCTTGCTATCCATTCATATACTAATTTAATCTCCAAAAAGGACTGGCTCCATGTGTTTATTTCAAATGAGCTCGGGGCATCCTGTTATCAAGTGGTGGAGTTGCCACTTGTTAGTAAAATGAAAAGGGGTGCAGTGGTTACATGGAAGATGTCATTCGAGCTTTCAAGTGCCGAGATCCGGAGAAACGAATTCCCGTATTACGTATGGAACTGGATTATGAGCTGTCCCTGTTGTACGAAGCAATGCTAGAAAATAGCGTACACAAAATAGATCAATGTAAAAAAAGATTGCAAGAAATACGCCGTGAAATGTTGATGTTAGAAGCATTGTAAAAACCCTGAAAAACCGCTACTCTCGATTAGTAGTGGTTTTTCTAATTTATAAGAAGCTAATAATCTCATTATGGCATATATTGAATTCAAGGAAAAACAAGGGGGTATGGGTATGGCAGTTCAAATTTTTGCTCACCGCGGTTATTCGGGAAGAGCGATGGAGAATAGCTTGACGGCTTTTCGAATGGCAAAGGAAGCAAAGGTAGATGGAGTTGAATTGGATGTTCATCTTACCCTTGATAGGGAAGTAGTCGTTATCCATGATGAAAGGTTGGATCGCACGACTACTGGAACAGGTTGGATCGGTCAATTATCTTATGATCAAATCTCCCAGCATTCTTTACTCACTTTGCCAAATGAAACAGTTCCAAAACTCTCCGATGTTTTGGAATTATTTTTCGATACATCTATTGTGGTGAATATCGAGTTGAAAAATCAATATATTCGCTATCCTCAATTGGCAGAAGAGGTAGTAAATTTAGTAGAGTATTATGGGATGCAGCAAAGGGTTATTGTATCTTCTTTTTATCATCCATGCTTAATAGAACTAAAAAAGTACAGACCGTCATGGAATATTGCTTTTTTGCTCGATTGTGCCCTTTATGAACCTTGGAAGTATGCGAAATCCTTGGATATCCACCAATTACACCTTCATTATACCGCTATTGATCAGCAACTCTATTCTGCATGTAAAAACAATGGTGTCGTAATCAGAGCTTATACGGTAAATGAAGAAAAAGAGATGTTTCGACTAGCATCGATCGGGATAGAAGCAATGATTACCAATTATCCGGGTAGATTGCGCCGAGTAATTGATCACATAGATATGGAATGTTAGAGTAGAAATGATGGTGTAGTATGGATAGACAAGGGAGTGTCGTTCACATTGTTTAACTGGATTTCTGAAGTCCCTCCATGGACGTTATACTTTATTATTTTGATCCTTAGTGTTGTGATTTATAAGGTAGCATTTGCTAGAAAATTACCACCTTTAAAATCACTCGTCATTTATTTTGTATTAGCAATAGGATGTGTGCTATTTTGGATCATGCAATTAGCACAATTTCCTATGATTCAGGCATTATTGATTACAGTAGCAATAATTGTTGTGACCCGTTTTCGACTTTGGTATAGTAAAAAACAGGCAAAATAGGGTTAAAATGGGAGGGTAAGAGGTGCAACAAAAAGACGCTCTGTTTAATTGGTTGCAAATCAAAATTGTTTGGGAAGCTAGACCAAGTGATGTATCTGCAAAAGATACAGTGGAATTCTTTCAAACTATGTTGAAAGAAGATCATGAGGTAACGGCTATAGAGATGAAAAAACAAGATCATGCATATCATGTTTCTTATCACCAAAAAGGGGAAGAGTATACGATCTCTTTCCCTGGAGAATTAGCGGAAAAATTATTAAAGGATATTACAGAAGAGCCCAAATATAATCAATGTCTCTAAGTTTTTTCCATACGATGCATATTTACTTTTGCCGTAATTCGATCATGACAAGCATCACAGATTTGAATCTTATGGGGATGTTTTATAATTTTTCTGGCTTGTGATTTGGTAGGTGTAAATGGTTCATCACAAAGAATACAAATTACTTTCATCAGAATCAATAATTCCTTTCTAAGTAAACAGGTCATACATCCTTAAGTATACACCAAATTTTTTCATTATAGTATCTCGAGCGAGAAAACCCATGGTTTAATATCGTGGGATGAAAGCGAACGTTGGATAAGAGGAAAGAATTTCCTTCATCTGTTCAACCTTTAAAAAAAGCAATTTTACAAACAAACATTCGCATGGTAATATATGTCTAGTCGCAGCAGACGAAAACCAAGTTGTTTGCGGCAAAGAAGAAATTAACAAACGAAAACCGTGGGGAACACGGGGTTAGCTTGGTAATAAAATAGTCATGAGACTATCGTCCCAAGAATCCAACGGTTTTAGCCATGTGGAGTTGTAAAAAAAAGAGAGTAGCAACTTTTCTGTTCTGCTCTCTTAGTTTTTTTCAAATATAATTAAAAAGGCACATCAACTGGTTATATAAAGAAGATCGTAAAAAGTAGTGTATATACGACTTAAGATGGAGAGAAGAATACAACTTATCTCCCAAGCAAATTGTATTGTTTATTTATATAATGGAGATAACGAAAAAGAAAAGGAGCGGTTACATTGGACACCAAGGGAATAAAAATTTTGGTGCATGCTAGTACATGGTTTGCTCCAATCTTACTCCCATGTATTGTCTTCTTTATCATCCAAGATCGATCTGTGAAGCGAATTTCCCTCCAAGCCATATTTTTTCACTTGATCATGGTAGTATTGATTTCTGTATCGTGGTTTTTCTCCTTCATTCTCATAGGTATACCATTCTTGATTATTTTCGGGCTGATGGCGATTATTTGTCCAATTATGGGTATCATCTATGCAGTGCAAGATCGCCAATACCAATATCCAATTGTGAAATGGTTTATCCAGTAAAAGTACAAGAAAGGATAGAACTTCATGTTCTATCCTTTCTTTTTTTTAGGATTCGCATTATATTAATATAAAAAATGTTTTTATATTTTATTTGTTTCATTGTCTGTTATACTGCAAATAACATCATTCGGAATCTTAATTTTTATATCGTGGAATTTAATAATGCAGTGGATAGACAATGGAGGAAAATAATATGGTGGAAGCAGATTTAGTGAATCTTTGTAAACTTGGAAATATCCCATCGACCACTTTCTTTCATCAACCGACGAGAAGTGCAGCCGAAACTCAAGCAGTATTACCAAAAGGATGCCTTGTACAAAAAACCATTACATGCAAGTTAGCTGATAAAACTACAAATAAACTTGTTTTATGGACGGGTGTTGCTGATTTTCGAATTCATCGTTCTTTACATAGAGAGGCATCTCAATTATTAAATTTAAAACGAATTCGAAGTCATACATTTAATCCGAAAGAGATTGAACCCCTACAATTTTATGGTGTTCCAGAAGGAACAGTGAATCCCTTTCTTTCTTATAGCTCACCTGCTACCAGGAATCTCGATGCTATTTTTTTTCTTCCTTGGCCTAGTGAATGGAATGAAAAATACAAAGTCGCTATTTCATTGTCACTGCAAGAAAGTCTTATCATTTCACTCTCTCATTTAAAGCATTTACTATGGGAATACCAGCAACGGATTTTTCCAGATTTACATGTTTTTGAACTTTCAGAGATACCATCTTATATGGCACAAGAAGTAAAAAACAACAACTATCCTAACTAATGTTGTTGTTTTTTTATTTATCTATTTCTTTATGGATATCGCTTCATAATATTCTTCTAAAGTAATCTTTTTTTGGGTAATCTCTTTTGCTATTGCTACTCCTACATAGCGAATATGCCAAGGTTCGTATTTATACCCAGTAATTGCTTCTTTTCCTTTTGGATAACGGATAATAAATCCAAATTCCTGTGCGTGTTCTGCTAACCATTTGGCTTCAGGTTTTTTTCCAAAACAATCTTCTGCTGCACAGGTTCCGTCTTTACCTGTCATATCAATGGAGAGACCTGTTTCATGTTCACTTGTTCCAGGGATTGCACTATAGGTTCTTGCTTTGTTATATCCGTCACGTTTTACATAATTATTGAAAAGTGCTTGTTGTGTTTGATAGGAGCGATATCCTGAAACTCCTTTGAGGAAAATATGATCCTTTTTCGCATCTTTCACCATTTTTTCTAATTGAACTGCTGCTTCTTTGCGTAGTTGGCGTTTTTCGGTAGAAGCACTTGCAAGAAAAGGTATGTTAGGGAAGACCAAATCTTTTGGGTTAAAAGTTTCTGGTAATTTATTGAACTTGTTTACCAACACGGAGATATTATCAGGTTGAGCTACTATTTGTAACTGTTTGGAAGCTGGAACCTCAGTGTTACTTGATTGTTGGTTCGTTTGTACTACAATCGATTCCGGTGATGTGACTTTTGGATTGGTAGGTTCTGCATGATTGGTACATCCAAACGATACCAGAGAAATTAGACAACAGGTCATGCAGATCGCAAATTGCTTTCTCATTATGTGATTCTCCTAATGTAGGTATGATTTTAAGAGTTGCGGGATAGGAGTAGTAAGAGTGAGCAAAAACATAAAATGTTTAGACTTCAACAGACACCTATTTAATATATTTATGGTAAAGAAAAAGAGGGAATAAATCAAATGGCAAATATAGAGGAAATGAGAAATTTTCTATAAAAATAGAAAAAGCCATCCTATTTTTAGAATGGCTTTCCTATGAACCAAAAGGTTTTCTTATTTTTTAGGAACTACTTTAGTAGGTTGTGGTGCGATTCGTTCAGCAATCGCTGCTAATTCTTTTAAGGTCCCAGAAATAGGCTTACCTTGACGTATATCCTTTGCTACGTTTTTAATACGTTGCACTAAATCTACATCTGCAGTAACGAGAGCTTTTGCACCAACAGGGTCTTTGTGTAAAGCTTCTGCGACAGAATATTTCACTGTCCCAACTCTACCTCGATCCAAATTTGCGTCTAAATCAAGACCGACAATCGAGTATTTTCCAACCGAGACAGCAGTTGCATCTTTTACATGAGGCACATGCTTGGCAATTTGTTCAAGTCGATTGGAAACATTCCGGGAAGATTTGTTATACTGAGGGACGGGAACAGTTTGTTTTACCCGCTGGGTATAAGAAATCTTTTGGGTTTTAGGTGTAACTTTATTTGGAGCGGATTTTTGTGGCGCACATCCAAATAAGAGCCCTGCGGTCAAACTAAATATACCAATCAAACGAATAAAAGCAACCATATATGGATAACTCCTTTCTGTCAGTTATCCTTTAGTTTGCTCAAAGGAGAGCTCTTCATGCAGGTGGAAAAATATGTATTAGGGCCTATTGCGACTAATAGTTATCTGCTTTATGATGAAACGAGTAAACAAGGCGTTGTAATCGATCCAGGGATGAACCCGACAGTTTTAACGGATCGGATTAGGCAATTGGGTTTAACAATAGAAGCAATATGTTTAACGCATGCACACTTTGATCATATCGGGGGATTAGGGATATTAAAAAAACTTACGAGTGCTCCTGTTATTGTCCATGAGACCGAACAAACTTGGCTTTGTGATCCTGTTCTAAATGGTTCAGGTACATTTGCTGGAACAGAGCCTATGTCATTTGAACCTGCAGATATAGCGGTCAAAGGTGGAGAAACCCTTTCCTTTATGGGGAAAAATTTTAAAGTATTGTTTACTCCAGGTCATTCCCCTGGTAGCATTTCCCTTTTCGATGGAGAAATGGTCATTTCAGGTGATGCCTTGTTCAAAGGAGCGATCGGACGTACGGATCTCCGAGATGGCGATTATACAACTTTGATTCAGTCCATTGAAACTCAATTATTTACACTAGCAGATGAAATTATTGTTCATCCTGGACATGGTCCGTCTACGACGATTGGTCATGAACGAAATACCAATCCGTTTTTTTCCTAAGAAGGAGGAAGACTGTTGAAGTTGATTCGCACTTTACTTATATTTGTTCTGCTTATTGCAGTAATATATGCTGTATATGATGCTTCCGTAAATCAAAAACCGGTAGTCCAGTATGCAAACTGCAAAGGAGATATCGGGATTGAAGTGAAAAACTGTGCACCGAACTTTAAATTAAAAACGTTAGATGGTAAGAAAGTGGAACTGTACCAAACCAATGGTAAACCCACAATTATCAATTTTTGGGCATCATGGTGTGATCCATGTAAAAAAGAAATGCCTTTTTTAGAAGCAGCGTACAAAGAACACAAAGATCAAATAAACTTCCGAATGGTAAATGAGACTTCGCAAGATACCATACCAAACATCAAAAAGTTTATGAAACAGTATAAATACACTTATCCAGTTATTTTGGATCAAGAAAATGAAGACGGTCAGACAATTGGAACAGACCACTATCAATTGCTAGGTGTTCCAACTACCTTTGTCATCGATTCAACTGGAATGATAACACATAAAGTCGTTGGTGAAATGAGTAAAGAAGAACTGCAAGATATTCTCGATGAAGTGTTATCGTAGAGAGGATAAATTTTCATCATGGAACAAGTAACAATTTGGTTAGCATTTGCAGCAGGAATGCTGTCATTTGTTTCTCCCTGCTGTCTACCGCTTTATCCTTCATATCTGTCATACATAACTGGGGTTTCTGTCTCACAGTTAAAAGAAGAAGGTCGCTCTACACATCTCACTAAGTTAACAATGATCCACACCTTCTTCTTTTTACTTGGTTTTTCACTCGTTTTCTATGCATTAGGTTTTACTTTTTCATGGATTGGTCAATCATTTGTAAATTACAAAGATTTGATTCGTATGCTCGGCGGCGTTTTGTTGATTTTTATGGGTTTATTCCTCATCGGGATCATTGAGCCAAAATTTATGATGCGTGAAAAGAAATGGGATGTGTCCAAACAAGGTCTGGGTTATCTGAGTTCTATGCTGATCGGTATCAGTTTTGCGGCTGGTTGGACACCTTGTTTGGGACCAATACTAGCTTCTGTGCTAGCTATTATCACAATCAAGGCACAGTTAGGAATCGGTTTTTTGTATATCACGATGTATGTGCTTGGATTCGCAATCCCTTTTTTCATAATGGCCTTTTTTATTGGACGAACCAAATGGATACTCAAATATTCGAACCAGGTCATGAAGGTTGGTGGAGGGTTGTTGATTTTATTCGGCATTATTTTATACACCAATCAAATGACCACCATTATCACTTGGTTTACCAATCTAACCGGAGGTTTTACCGGGTTTTAGTCTGAAGGGGAAAAGAAAATGAAGAAACAGACAAGATATTGGGTGAGAAGGATATTATTGCTTTGCTTAATTGGACTAGTAGGATACGCAATTTACCAAGTTTCTACGGATACAGGTGGAAAACCAGTAGAAGGTGATAAAGCTCCAAATTTTACTCTTACTACACTCGATGGGAAGCAGCGAAGCCTTTCGGAACTAAAAGGCAAGGCAATTATGCTCAACTTCTGGGGGACTTGGTGCCCTCCTTGTAAGACAGAAATGCCAGTGATTCAACAAGCTTACATCATGAACAAAAACCGCGGATTTGAAGTTGTTTCTGTTAATATCCATGAGAATGAGTTACCAGTTAGTAATTTTGTTAGACAATTGGGACTTACTTTCCCCATCTGGATGGATAAAGATAGGGAAGTAGTAAAACAATACAAGATCGGACCCATTCCTAGTTCCTTTTTTATCAATCGAGATGGGGAAATTGTAAAGAGAGTGGAAGGTCCCTTGCAACTGAGTCAATTGCAACAACTAATTGATCAAATAACATCTTAGACTATGGAGTGATCTATATGGAAAAATACCAACATATACCTGCATCTGTTTTTGGAAAAAAGTTTGAAGAGGAAAAACATAATTATGTTTTTGTTGATGTTCGTACCAAAGAAGAATATGAGGACGCGCACGTAGAAAATTCCATCCATATTCCATACGATGAAATGGAAGAACGTTATGAAGAATTACTTTCTCATAAAGATGAAAATATTTTGTTGATCTGCCGAAGTGGGATGCGCAGTCAAATTGCAGCTCAAATACTCTCCGAACGGGGATTTGAAAAGCTGTATAATCTCGAAGGAGGCTTATTGGAGTGGACTGGTCGTCTACACAGATAGAAGGGATGTCGCAAGTGATTCGCAGTCATTTGCGGCAGACTTCTCATGAACAACTACCTTTTGCAAAAGTTATGGAACTTGCTTTATATCATTCCTCTTATGGTTATTACACGAAGCCCATTCCCAAATTAGGGAAAACGGGCGATTTTTTTACCAATGTTCATGTTAGCAATCTATTTGGACGTGTTTTGGCGGACTATTTTTTGCAATATTGGCAAGAATACAAGTCACCCTATCCTCTTCAATTGGTTGAAGTAGGAGGGGGCGATGGCAGATTAATGGAGCAGATCGCAAATCAATTTCATCAAAAATCAATCCCAAAATCAGAGGTTTTTTTGTATGCCCTAGAGAAAAGCAAATATCATCAATCCCTGCAGCAAAAAAGGATGAAGGATATCCCTTATGAAGTTAAATGGATTCAACAGTGGAAGGAAATACCTTATGCTCCCTTTACCATTGTCTATCTACATGAACTGATCGATGCTTTTCCAGTGCATCGTCTGTTCTGGAAAAAAGGAAAGTGGTGGGAGATTTATGTTTCTGAGCAAAATGGTGAATTTATAGAAGTATATGGGAAGCTGTCGAAGGAAGAATTAGTGCTATATACAGACTCCATTAAGGGTGATCTGGCAGAAGAACAACAAATAGAAGTGAATCTTCATGCTAAATCTTGGATACAAGAAGTTGCAAATGGCTTGGAGTCTGGGTTGATATGGACACTGGATTACGGCGGACTATCAAGGGGATTACATAGTATTCGATATTTAGATGGAACAGTACGGTTTTACCAAAATCATCAACATGTGTTTGATCCCTATCAAAAATTAGGAGCAGTGGATATAACAGCCCATGTCAATTTTGAAGATCTGACAAGTTGGGGAGAGGAAGTTGGTCTAACTACTATTTTTTATGGAACCCAGGCGAAGTTTTTACAAATTGCAGGGATATTATCATACACTAACCCGCTTTATCGAAATGCAATCAAACAGCTTCTATTGGGGATGGGAGAGCATTTCCAAGTTCTCATACAAAAGAAATAGACGAGAAAAAAGAACCCTACATACAAGGGTTCTTTTTGGGCTAATAAACAAAAGTTGCGTATGCCACCATACCACAGAAAGATATCAACATGTAGCTACCAAATATGTACATATAAGTTTTTTCTGTGAAACGTTGGTAACCAAGCACTACAAACAAGATGGCTTGGAAGATGAAGAGACCTGCTTGGGTGTACATATGACCAGCAACAAACATCAACGCGATTGCTAGTGCCCAAAAACCGAGTACACGAAACATGCGATCCACAAAACCACAGCCTTTCAATAGATCAAGATGAGTCAAGAAATAATTACCGTTATTAAGAGCATCCGCTCAAGCAATCTTTATTATACCTAGTTCAGATATTTGGTTCAAGTAGTGTTACGGCAAAGGGTTACATCTAGATACTAGCATAACTCTTTTGGCATATTTCTTTGCATCACCCTTGAGAAAATATATTCGTTAATCCCCATAAAACGTATAGTTCTAGCAATTTGAGGATATAAAAAGGATAGAGATATACTATTGTTCGGTTTTTAAGCATAGGATAGAACAGTCAAAAATATTGCTTAGAAAAGGAGGTTTTGAATATGGCTGTAAAGCGTCAAGATGCTTGGTCATCAGAAGACGATATGGTATTAGCTGAAGTAACCTTGCGACATATTCGTGATGGCGGTACACAATTATCTGCATTTGAAGAAGTAGCTGAGCGATTAGGAAGAACTCCTGCTGCTTGTGGTTTTCGCTGGAATAGTTCTGTTCGTAAAAATTATGATGCAGCAATACAAGTAGCCAAAACAGAACGTCAAAGACGTGGGCAAGAAAGGGCACGTTATACAACTCCTATAACTCTTAGTAGTGTTCGAGTAGATAATACTCCAACATTGGAATCATATGAGGATGAATATTCATTAGATCATGTTATCCGATTTTTGCGTCAGCATAAAAATGAAGTAGGGGAATTAAAAAAACAACAAAAACAACTGGAACAAGAGTTATATGAAAGAGAAGATGAACTAAGGCGTTTGGAACACGAAAATAAAGCAATGAAAGAACAATTGAATGCGGTAGAGTCGGATTACCAATTGGTAAATGAAGATTATCGCACATTGGTGCAAATTATGGATAGAGCGAGGAAATTAGCTGCAAGAAACGAAGACTTAGAAAAAGAACCGAAATAATCTCCAGTACTGCTGACCAACCAAGTCGGCAGTTTTTTATTTTAAAAGAATCGACGCTAATCGGGGAAAATTTGATACGATAGAAAGGAAATATATTTTGTCCAAACTGAATATTTTTTAGAAATGATTGGCAAAAAGAAAGGGGTTTTTATGATGGCAAAAGTAGAAGCGACAATCGTAGGGATTGTTTCGAAGATACTGGTTTCCATCGGGGAAGAAATCCAAAAAGGCCAAGAAGTAATTGTATTAGAGTCCATGAAAATGTTAATCCCAGTAGAAAGCGCTATCGCAGGGAAAGTTACGGCTGTCCATGTGAAAGAAAGTGATTTTGTCAATGAAGGAGAAGTTTTAATAGAACTGGAAGAATTAGTATGAAAGTGAAAATAGTAGAGGTAGGACTCAGAGATGGATTGCAAAATGAACCCAAAATGCTCTCTACTGACTTGAAATTGGAATTGATCAACAGGCTTATCACTGCCAATCTCACGAATCTTGAAATAACTTCATTTGTCCATCCCAGATGGATTCCCCAATTAGCAGATGCAGATCAACTGGTTCCAAAACTTACCACTACTAATAAAAAGATCAGCTATCGAGCGCTAGTTCCCAATCTTAAAGGAATGGAGCGCGTAAAGTCCCCACCTTTGACAGAAATAGCCGTTTTTGTATCAGCAAGCGAGACACATAATCTCAAAAATGTAAACGGTAACATAAAATCCACCATCGATCAAATCGCACAAATTGTGCAAAAAGCTAAAATATATGCACTGCCCGTAAGAGGCTATATATCTTGTGTTTTTGGATGTCCCTATGAAGGAGAGGTTTCTTTAGCAGTTGTAGAAAACCTATGTTCTTGTTTGTTTGATTTAGGGGTGTACGAAGTTTCCCTAGGAGATACGATCGGTATTGCAGTTCCCAAACAAGTGAAGCAAGTACTTCAATCCCTGCAAACTTCTTTTTCAGGTAAGTTAGCCATGCATTTTCATGATACAAGAGGGCTCGCATTGGTTAATACTTATATGGCGTTAGAAAATGGTGTTACAACCTTCGATAGTTCGATAGGAGGAATAGGAGGATGTCCTTATGCACCAGGAGCTTCTGGAAATGTAGCAACAGAGGAAGTAATAACCTTATTACATGGTTTAGGTGTCGAAACGGGAATTGATTTAAATACTCTGTGTGAAACAGCTCATTGGTTACAAAGTGTACTAGGAAAAAAGCTTCCTTCAAAAGTATTACAGTATTATCTTAGCAAAGGTGGGAATGAAGGATGACTTGGATCAAGAGGGAACAACGTGGATTTATCACATTACTTCAACTACAACGCCCGGAAGTACATCATGCACTTAACCGGCCATTATTGCGTCAATTAAGTCAATATCTAGACGAAATAGAGAAAGAAAAAACCAGAGTAGTGATCATCACAAGTACAGGGGAAAAAGCATTCTGTTCGGGCGCAGATTTAAAAGAACGTCAAACAATGAGTGAAGATGAGGTAAGGAAGTATCTCACCTTGATTCGACAAACTTTTTTTCAAATTGAATCTTTGTATTGTCCTGTCATTGCTGCTATTGAAGGGATAGCATTCGGTGGTGGAATGGAGTTAGCTCTTGCTTGTGATTTTCGAATTGCTGCAAAAAACGCAGTATTTGCCCTGCCTGAAACTTCATTAGGAATTATTCCTGGAGCGGGTGGGACACAACGTTTAAGTCGAATAGCTGGTATAACCGCAGCAAAAGAGCTCATTTATACAGCTAAACGTATATCTGCAGAAACTGCAAACAAGATGGGGATTGTCAGCAAAGTAACCATGACAGGAGAAGCTTTGAATGAGGCAATTTTTATGGCGGAGGAAATTGCCAAAAATGCACCATTGGCTGTTTGGCAAGCGAAAATGGCGATTGGGGAGGGTTATCTTTTAGAAATAGGATTAGCGATGGAAAAAGAAGCTTATGCCTATGAGCATTTGATCCCTACAAAAGATCGTTTAGAAGGTTTGTCAGCATTTCAGGAGAAGAGAAAGCCACGGTTTCGAGGGGAGTAATAGAATATGAGTGAACTTACTGATAAAAGTAAACGATTACAAAATGGAGGTCATCCTAAATATCATCAGAAATTGGCGGAGCAGGGTAAATTGTTTGCTCGAGAACGTTTAGCACTGTTACTGGATGAAAATTCTTTTGTTGAGGATGGATTATTAGCTAATTCATTGGAGGAAGGATTGCCTGCTGATGGAGTGATCACGGGAATAGGAAAAATAAATGGCATGACAGTTTGTGTTATGGCAAATGATTCAACAGTAAAAGCAGGTTCTTGGGGGAAAAGGACAGTTGAAAAAATCATTCGTATCCAAGAAACAGCAGAAAAATTAAAAGCTCCTCTGTTTTATTTGGTAGACTCTGCTGGAGCACGAATAACAGATCAACTAGAGATGTTTCCTGGAAGACGTGGAGCTGGAAGGATATTTTATAATCAAGTCAAGCTATCCGGTGTAATCCCACAAATTTGCCTCTTATTTGGCCCGTCAGCTGCTGGTGGGGCTTATATTCCAGCTTTTTGTGATGTTGTTATTATGGTAGATAAAAACGCCAGTATGTACCTAGGCTCTCCAAGAATGGCTGAGATGGTGATTGGACAGAAGGTTTCTTTGGAACAGATGGGGGGAGCACGTATGCACTGTTCCATCAGTGGCTGTGGGGATTTTTTAGCAAAAGATGAGGCCGATGCCATATTGATTGCTCAAACCTACTTTTCTTATTTCCAAACACCAGTACAAGTCGATTATTGCATCAGTCCCATAGCTGATAAAATTAGCGAGCTTATTCCACACGAACAAAATGTTCCATTTGATATGAAAGAAGTAATAGGTGCATTGGTTGATAAGGATTCGATTTTGGAGCTCAAAGAACTTTTTGCTCCAGAATTAATTACGATGTTTGCACGTCTTAAAGGCAAGACGATTGGGATCATTGCGAACCAATCGAAAACAAAAGGGGGAGTTTTATTTGGTGATTCTGCGGATAAAGCAGCCCGATTTATTACCTTGTGTGATGCCTATCAGATACCATTACTCTTTTTAGTGGATGTACCCGGATTTATGATTGGTACACAAGTAGAGAGAGCAGGTATCATTCGTCATGGAGCCAAAATGATCGCAGCAATGGCAGAAGCGACCGTTCCAAAAATATCGGTGATTGTTCGGAAAGCATACGGAGCTGGTTTATATGCGATGGCAGGTCCAGCATTCGAACCAGATTGTTGTATTGCACTGCCGACAGCTCAAATCGCTGTGATGGGTCCAGAAGCAGCAGTAAATGCTGTTTATCATAATCAGATTCAAGCTTTAAATCCAGAAGATCGCGATTCTTTTATTCAAATGAAAAGAAAGGCGTATCAGGAAGATATTCATATCTATCGGCTAGCTAGTGAATTGATTGTGGATGTCATGGTGGAACCTGAAGATTTGCGAAATGAGTTAGCAAAAAGGTATGATCTATATAGTGAAAAACAAGTGAATTTCAGTAAACGAAAACATCCTATTTATCCGGTGTGAGATCAGATGAAAATTGGTATAATTGGAGGAGGGTCACTAGGGCTTTTATGGGCTACTCGTATGAGTGAGTATGCAGACGTGACCCTGATTTGTAAATCTGAGCAACAAGCTGAAGTGATCAGGCGAGATGGTGTTATCCTTACCACTTTAAATGGTCAAAAAATCAGATATCGGGTTACAGCAGAATGGATTGATGAATTCAATCATTCTGCTGGTTTTGATGTGCTGTTTCTGATGACTAAACAGCCAGCATTGAATCGAGTACTTTCTATTATTCCATCTTTTACCCATGAACAAACGCATGTCATAGCATGGCAAAATGGTCTAGGGCATGTCGAAAAATTACGAGCCTGCTCTTATTCCAATAGTTATGCGGTCGTAACAACCGAAGGTGCGAGAAAAATATCAGTAAATCATGTCCATCATACAGGAAATGGCTATGTTCGAATAGGGAGTGTAAATCAGATTCAAGAAGATGCCATTGATCCACTTTTTCTTTCTCTCATGCAATCTATTGGGATTCAGTGGGTTGAGGATATTGAAAGGTATATGTGGCAAAAGTTTGCAATAAATGTAGTGATCAACCCTTTGACGGCCCTTTTGGAAATACCAAATGGAAAATTGATGGAGATAGAGACACAAACTATTATCAAACAACTGATTAAAGAACTATGTTTAGTAGCAGATGCAAAAGGTTTTTACCTCAACCAGACAGAGATTTATCAACAAGTGAGCGAAGTTTGCTTTATGACGTCAAAGAACTTATCTTCGATGCTTCAAGATATTCGAAATAAACGACAGACAGAAATTGATTCTCTCAATGGAATAGTAGTTTCGTATGCTGACCAACTTCGTTTGGCTGTTCCTACTCATATTGCTTTGACTGAGTTGATAAAAGCAAAAAGTATGTTGTTTTGAGCATGTGGTATACTTAACTTATGATAAGTAAGTAGCATCTGGAAGAAGGGCTGGCGGAAATTGAAAATAGAAAAGTGTTTGATTCCTAATGAGAAACTCCAACAAAAAACATTGTTTTACCATTATGATCCAACCCAAGACGAAAGCTACTTTGAGCGTTATCGTTATGTAACCAATCAAAAATACAAACGTGAACAGTTGGTAGAAGTCCTTCGGAATTATCATCATCCTGAATTAGTCCATCCAGCTATCGAATTAAATCTAGATCGATTGTCATCAACTGATAGCGTTGTTGTTATTGGGGGACAACAGGCTGGTATATTAACAGGACCGTTATATACGATTTATAAAGTGATCACGATTATTCAATTAGCAAAGAGGGAAGAAGAACGCCTCCAAAAACCTGTAATACCTGTTTTTTGGATTGCTGGAGAAGATCATGATAGGCAAGAAGTAGACCACGTTTTTATGCCTGAAGGAACAGGTATGGTGAAACATTCCTTCCCATTGCAAGATACGAAAAAAGCATCTGTGTCTACTATTACAATCGAACCACATGTTGTTCACCAATGGCTAGATGAGCTGCATCAAGCGATTGCAGACCGCCCATATAAAACAGGTTGGGTTGCTCTTTGTGAGCAACTGACACAAGAACCTGTTACATGGACTAGATTTTTTGCCAAAATCCTTCATTACTTATTTGCAGAATATGGTTTATTGTTAATTGATTCCCATGATACGCTGCTGCGGGAACTGGAGGCAGATTACTTCCACCAAATGATTGATAAGAACCATGTGCTGGGTGACGCGGTGAGCCGGGGTATTCAAAAATGGGAAGAAGGAGGGAGTCCCTCACCTCTACAATTTGAAGATAACCAAGCCCATCTATTCATCGAAGAAAACGGACAGAGGGTTGCCCTTTATCGAGAGGGAAATCAATTTACTAGTCGTAATCATTTTTTTCAGTATAAAATAGATGATCTACATGAAAAGCATAACAGACTTAGTAACAATGTAGTAACTCGGCCACTGATGCAGGAGATGGTATTTCCAGTTCTGGCTTTTGTTGGAGGATCCTCAGAAATAGATTACTGGGGTTGTTTAAAAGAAGCTTTTTCTGTATTCGGATTGCAAATGCCCATTGTTTATCCTAGACAAAATGTTACAATTGTGGAGCGTTCGATTGAAAAATATCGAGAAAATTGGGGAGTAGATTGGGAAACTTTATTTGCAGGTAAAGGGCAATCATTGATAGAGTTATGGAAACAGACCAATCAACCACCTAATGTAGAGCAACAATTTGCAGAATTAACCCATCGATTGGAAGAACTCTACACACCATTTCTTCAAGAACTTACCCAAACAGTAGGTGGGAATATGGAGCAAATGGGAGAGAGTACAGCAAAAAAGTTACAAAATCATGTGAGTTGGTTGAAACAAAAAGCATATGGTGTAATAGATACACAATTAGAAGTGACGCTTCGGCAACAGAGGATGGTTGTAAACGCGATCTATCCACTAGAGGGATTACAAGAGCGATGTTATAACCTTGTTTATTTTTGGAATAACTATGGACTAGATTGGCTCCATATGTTATGTAAACAAGAGTTACCCGAATGGAATACTCATCAATTGTTATTTCTATAGGTAAAAAAAGAAGGAGTGAAGCGTTAAATGAATGCTTTGACAGACAGTGTAATAAAAGATATCTCTTTGGCCCCAAGTGGGAGACAGAAGATCAATTGGGCAAAAGACCATATGCCTGTTTTAAATAGAATCAGAGAACGGGTAATCGTCGAAAAACCGCTCGCAGGAAAACGAGTAGCTATTTCTCTTCATTTAGAAGCAAAGACAGCGTGCATGGCAGAATTGATTCGGGATGCCGGTGCTGAAGTTGTCATTACAGGAAGCAATCCTCTCTCTACGCAAGATGACATTTGTGCCGCTCTGGTTTCAGAAGGTGTAACTGTATTTGCTCGTTACAATCCAACTCCAGAAGAGTATAAGTCTCATTTTATTATGACATTGGAAACAAAACCTGATCTTATCATTGATGATGGTGCAGATTTAGTGACCATTCTACATAGTGAACGTCCAGACTTATTAGAACAAATACAAGGCGGATGTGAAGAGACCACCACAGGAATTAAACGTTTATTGTCATTAGAAAAATCAGGGCAGTTAAAGTTTCCAATGATTGCAGTAAACGATGCATTTTCTAAATCACTATTTGATAACCGTTATGGCACTGGCCAATCTGTTTGGGATGGGATCAATCGTACCACCAACCTAGTAGTTGCAGGAAAGACCGTAGTAGTAATTGGTTATGGCTGGTGCGGAAAAGGTGTAGCAATGCGCGCAAAAGGACTAGGTGCTCGTGTAATTGTCGTGGAAGTGGATGCTATCAAAGCTACAGAAGCTCATATGGAAGGTTTTACTGTTTTACCAATGGTGGAAGCAGCAAAGCAAGGCGATTTCTTTGTAACTGTTACGGGAAACAAGGCTGTTATTAGCCGTGATCATTACGAAGTGATGAAAGATGGAGCGATTTTGGCAAATGCTGGTCATTTTGACATCGAAATCAATATAGTAGCACTTGAAGAAATGGCTGTAAAAGAAGAAGTAGTGAGGAAAGATATCACCCAATATCTGTTAGCAGATGGACGCAAAATCAATTTACTGGCCGAAGGGCGTTTAGTAAACCTAGCAGCAGGTGATGGTCATCCAGCTGAAATAATGGATATGACCTTTGCACTGCAAGTGTTAAGTCTCCTTTATTTAAATCAATCCAATGAAAAAATTGGAGCACATGTGATTGATGTTCCCTATGAAATTGATGAACAAGTATCACGTCATTTCTTGGAATCATTAGGAATTCAAATTGATGAATTAACTCCAGAGCAAACAGAATATCTCAATAGCTGGCAAGTTTAATCATATTTTCCAAAATAAGATAATTTTGTTCAAATCCTGTACACAAGTGCAGGATTTTTTGTATGGATTGTGGTATACTTACCAATGTGGAGGAAAGTGGAGGGAAGTGGAGAGCTGTGGTTCCACTTATCATTCAACTAAGAGTAAGAAGTGAGGGATAGCAGAAAACTCATAAAACTGGTCATTTTATGAGTAGATCAGGAGGGTCACATTGGCATGTTTATGGGGGAGTTTCATCACAGTGTTGATGAGAAGGGAAGAATGATTGTCCCAGCAAAATTTCGAGAAAATCTCGGCTCCTCTTTTGTCCTAACTAGAGGACTGGACCAATGTATTTTTGCTTACCCTCGAGCAGAATGGACACAACTAGAACAGAAGCTAAAAGCCCTACCCTTTACCAAAGCAGATGCACGTGCCTTTACTCGGTTTTTCTTTTCAGGTGCTTGTGAAGTTGATTTGGACAAGCAAGGCAGAATTGTATTACCATCGAACTTGCGAACTTTTGCTAATCTTACAAAAGAATGTGTCGTTCTTGGAGTTTCTTCCAGGGTTGAGATTTGGGATCGATCGATTTGGGAAAGCTACTATGCAAAATCGGAAGAGTCGTTCAATGAAATTGCAGAAAGTATTGTCGACTTTGACTTGTAAAAGGATGATCAAGCATTGTTTCAACACATCACTGTATTGTTAAATGAATCCGTAGATGCACTGAACATTAAATCAGATGGCGTATATGTAGATTGCACCTTAGGCGGCGCAGGACATAGCAGCTTGATCGTAAAAAGATTGGGACCAAATGGCACACTTATTGGTTTGGATCAAGATAATCGAGCACTAGAAGCAGCAAAACAAAAAATAAGCCAAGCTTCCTGCAGAGTGATTTTACATAAGGCTAATTTTCAACATGTAAAAGAAGTAGTAAAGTCATATGGTATCGACCAAGTAGATGGTGTTTTATTCGATCTAGGAGTTTCATCTCCTCAGTTAGATGAAGGGGAGAGAGGATTTAGCTATCATGAAGATGCACCGCTCGATATGCGTATGGATCAAGAACAAGAATTAACTGCTTATCAAGTGGTCAATCAATATTCCGAAGAAGAACTGAGTCGTATTTTATTTCAGTATGGGGAAGAGAAATTTTCTAGGAGGATTTCTCATCATATTGTGCAACATCGGATGCACAAACCTATTGAAAGAACGGCTGAGTTAGCGGAAATTATCAAAGAAGCAATACCAGCAGCAACAAGGAGAAAAGGACCTCATCCAGCTCGAAGGTCATTTCAAGCTATACGTATTGCAGTGAATAACGAACTTGGAGTGTTTGAGGAAGCTTTGCAACAAGTAGTACCTCTACTTCGAAAAGGTGGGAGAGTAGCGGTCATTTCCTTTCATTCCTTGGAAGATCGAATTTGTAAACATTTTTTTCAAGAACAAGCAGTTGGTTGTATCTGTCCCAAACATTTTCCTGTTTGCGTTTGTGATCATAAACCAGCTCTCACCATCATAACAAGAAAACCCATTGTTCCTACGAATGATGAAATAGAAGTAAATGCACGTGCTAGGTCAGCTAAGTTACGAGTAGCAGAGAAATTATAGAGGTCAAAAAAAGAATTCAAATAAATGAAAAGATAGATGAAGGTCAAAAAAAGAAATTGGGTCAATGAAGGACAAAAAGAGAGAATAGAAGAGATGGTAAAACGGTCATGAAGACAGTCTTGTTAGATAAAAGAAGAATCATTGTAACAAAAAGAAAAATAGAAGAACATAGGTCAATCGATTTAACTGGTCGAAGGGTTGGTATTCAAATGAATCCCACGACTTTAGCCTTGTGGAGTTTCAAAAAATACATCATTCTTCAGTTGTGTAAAGGATTTGAGCGAAGAGTAGAGGGGGATCATTGTGCGTAAAGAACAAGGGAATACCTCGTTAGCCTATCAATTACCAGTATCTACACCTAAGACTCGCACTCAACCAAGATCAAGAAGAGTTATCAAAGGTCTTCCGTCCAGTGAAAAAGTACTATACTTAGTAAGTACAGTTATATGTATCATGGCTGCTATCTTTGTATTAACTCGATATGCTGAATTAACGCAACTAGATGTATCTATCCAACAAACGGAGTCAAGAATTAACAAAGTAAAAGAATTGAATACTCAGTTAGACTCTGAAAAATTGAAAGGAAGTAGCTTAGAACATATTCGTCAGTTTGCAGAGCAAAACGGATTGCAAATCATTCCCTCTATTCACCCTTAGTTAGGCGTACAATTTGTCAAAATAGAATGGTGGCACTAGTATGCAGCATTCGGAAAAGAAAAATAAAGTTCGTTCAGTCATGATTGGGTTCACACTCATGGTGCTACTGAGTTGTGTATTAATACGATTATTGTGGATTCAAACATTTGATTCAAAAGAATTATTAGCAATGGCAGAGAAGCGGTGGGAAAATTCTAACTCCATCTTGCATGCGAAGCGTGGTTCCATCTATGATCGAACCAAACAAGAAGCTTATACATGGGAAGTACCAGGTTATTATTTTGTTGCTGATCCAAGTCAAATTAAGGATGTCTCCCAAACAGCGAAAATATTATCTCCACTACTGGAAATACCAGTTGGAGTGTTAGAAGAGAAGCTTTCTCTTAAAAAAAAGGCTGTTGAAATCAAGTATGAAGGGAAAGGGAAATATTCCCCCTCTATATATAGCAAAATATTTGCTTTAAAGAAAAAAGGTAAAGTTGCTGGTATATATGGATATCCCACACATATGAGAGAGTATAATAGTTCAGAGTTGGCGCATGTATTAGGCTTTTTAAATAGCAATGGTGATGCTGTTGGTGGTGTAGAGCAAGTCTATGATAAATGGCTCCGTGGTGTAGATGGTACCATTAAATATCATAAAGCCAAAAATGGAATGAGGATCTCAGATGGACCAGAAACATTTAAACCGCCTGTAAACGGAAAAGATTTAATCTTATCAATTGATGCTAAAATACAACATGAAACAGAAGACGCAATAAATGAAGCAATGAAAAAATATCAGGCAAAAGGTGCTACTGCAATTGTAGCGGATCCTAAAACAGGCGAAATATTGTCGATGGTAAGTAGGCCTACATTTGATCCCCAAAATATAGCAAAGACTTTTGATCCAGCAAAAAATGGACATAATATTGCCGTTGAGAGTCAATATGAACCAGGTTCCACTTTTAAAATTGTTACATTGGCTGCAAGCATAAATGAAAAGTTATTTAAACCCAATGCAACATTTGCTTCCGGTTCTATTAAAGTTGGAGATCGAACTTTTCACGACTCCAATCGTAGTGGATGGGGGACCATTACGTATCAACGTGCTGTAGAATTATCAAGCAATGTAGGATTTATTCATCTAGGTCAACAACTTGGAGCAGAAAAACTGTCCGATTATATTCGCCGTTTTGGATTTGGTAGTATTACCGAAAAATTTGGGAAAAGAACAGGGATTGATTTACCTGCTGAAGGTAAAGGATATTATTATAATCGCGCCTTGTATCCAGTAGAGTTAGCGGCTAGTTCATTTGGACAAGGTATTTCTGTTACTCCAATTCAACAGATTGCAGCGATCTCTGCTATTGCTAATAATGGTTATTGGGTCAAGCCCCATGTATTAAAAGAAGTAGTGGATCCACGTACCAAGAAAGAAGTGTATCAATATCCTATCACGAAGCATCAGATTATAGAACCACAAACAGCGACAAAAGTAAGGCAAATTTTACGTGGAGTAGTTCTAAATGGAACAGCAAAAGCTGCTAATTCGCCTGATTTTGAAGTTGCAGGTAAAACGGGAACGGCACAGATTCCTGATCCAAAAGGGGGATATATTCCAAATGAATATATTGTATCCTTTATCGGATTTGCTCCTTCCAGCCATCCTGATGTGGTAATATATGTGGCTTTTGACAGGCCGACTATGAATTTTTCCAGCATGTCCGGTGGAGCAATTGCAGCACCTGTTGCCCGTGAAATTTTAGAAAAAATATTACCAATACGCCAAGTAACAAGTAAATAGCCGGTGTATTGACCTTCCAGAGGTACAGCCCGCTATATGAAGATTATGTTTTTCTTATCTACCAAAAAAGACTCTTTGTGATGGAGTCTTTTTTGTCTTTCCTACGTTTTCCTCCTCTTACAAAGTACCGAATACCAATCAGAGGGATAGAGATTGCAGTTGCAAGCAAGATACCTACAAACATGATTCTCAATCCTTTCTTTTGTTTGTCTCTAATTTGCACTTGTTGTATAAAGTTTGCCTGATGCAAAAATGTTTTTTATACATGTATGTCGGCAAGTGGCAAAATGTTATGGTCTAGGGACTATTTTTATTTTTTTCTTAGATGGACACAACAAACCCGCCCGGTTATGTTAGGGCGGGTTTTATCTATCTATTGTTGTCCGCTGACCTTCAAATAAAATTTCGCATTTGTTACATGGATGACAGGAATGAGCCAGAAATATCCGATTCCCAATGTAAGAATACAGAGGATGCCCCAGCCGATAAAGGACAAACTTAGGACAAAATAATGCCATTTATGTCCATGCATGATTTGTATACTCTTTTTCATTGCTTGTCTGACATTTAATTCGGGATGATCAACCAATATATATGGGGTCATAGCATAGCAGTATGCTTTATAAATACCAGGAATGATCAAAAGTAAGCACCATAGCAGAATATAAATACTAGGGACAATAGTCCCTCGAATTGCTCGGAATATCTGTTTTCCATTTTTTAGAAAGATAAATAAATACCGGACGTGAACAGATTCATTACGTGAAATGGATAAAAAGACAAAGGTTAATCCAAAGGAAAGAGTGCTCATTAAGACAAGGGATGTAGCAATATCCAAAACTGTGTACCAGATAGGTTGTTCAATTGGCATTCCATAAGTGAATAAACTATAAAGATTGACAAGTTCACCGATAAGCATCAGGGGAGCATATAAGAAGAAGAAGATCAAAAGGCAAAGGTATACAAATCCCCATCGTCCCTTCAAAGAATGAAAAGCAGATTTTTGTAATTGAAAGTAATGCAATAATTTCACTCCTATTTTATTTTTTTACTAGTGTTGAAAATAGAGGGTATTACGAACACATTTGAAGATTGAGTCTAGTGAGTTGAATGTAGATGATAATAAGCTGTATGGACCGAAGATAAAAAAGGAAATTAATTTCTCTCGCATTTTGTCTGAAATAAATCATATAATTAAGTTTAGATTCGAACCTTTTTAATAGACAAGATGTGAGGTAATATTTAAAAATTGTAAACCTTTACATGTTAAAAGTAAATATATTTTTTATATATAGATAGAACTGAATGCTGTTTTTTGTTTTCAACATGGAATGTTCACCCTTTAGGGTTGAAAGCGAGTATAAAGTATATTACATTGGTTTTTGGGATTTACAATGTGGAAAATATCTGCGAAGTGCGATAGAAGAGAAAAACAAAAATACTCGTAGAGACTTTAATATGAGGGAGGAGCGAGTTTTTTGGAAATGGTCAAATCCTTTGCTAAAAAGTTTTATCGAGGCTTGCTGTTTATTGTTTTGCTTGCTATTTTAATGCTTTGTACGATCTTATTTATTACCTTTTTAGCCGATCCTTCAAGAATGATTGAAACGATTAAAGGTACCTTTGGAATAACATAAGATAATAATGAATAGCTAGTAGCAGTTATGGAGAAAGTTGTATATAATATTACCAACAAGTGAGGATAGGGAAGAGTAAGCATCCCCTTTTATAAAGAGAAGAGAACCCTTGGCTGTGAGGTTTTCGATAAAAGATTGCTGAATGTCGCCCTTGAACTGTCTTTCTGAAAGAAGTAGGAAAGATCGGATGATGTCCGTTATCATGATGAGTGCACAAACTTTTTATTTGTTTGTGAACAAAGGTGGCACCGCGAAACCAGTCTTTTCGTCCTTTGAGATGAAAAGGCTTTTTTATTTATATAAAGGAGTGACGCATTAATTTATTGAACTAAAGTACATCGGACTGAAATGGGATAAATACTGGTAAAAAAAAGGGGAGAAACTTATAAATAAAAACGTGCAAAATAGAAGCGATAATTGCAAATTTACAAACTTAATCTATGAGAGCTAGGACTGTTCTCCTGCCTCTATATATTGACGAATAATCTTCTACCGTGCAAAATGAACAACGAGAAGTTTTCTAAGGAGGAAGCCAAAGGTATGTTGCAAACAGCAAATGATGTCTGGAATTGGTTGTCAAGTCATACTCCTGCAAAAATACGTCCAGGGTTAGAGCGAATGGAACATGTATTGGAAGAGTTGGGTCACCCCGAAAGACGTTTAAAGGTGATCCATATTGCAGGAACCAATGGGAAAGGTTCTGTAGCAGCAATGCTATCGAGTGTATTACAAGAGGCAGGTTATTCGGTAGGACTTTTCACCTCTCCAGAACTTACGCATTGGAGTGACCGTATTCAATTAAATGGAGAAGGAATTCCGGAACAAGAGTTGATTCGCTGGACGGAACGCCTTCGTCCTATCGTAGAAAAGATGGACGAGCCTCCAACAGAATTTGAATATTGGACATTGATTGCACTTTGTTATTTTGCATATGAAGCAACCCCTTGGTTTACCATTATGGAAACTGGTCTAGGTGGGCGATTGGATTCAACCAATGTAGTTTATCCATTAGTCAGTATCATTACAGAGATTGATCGTGATCATATGGAGTTTCTAGGTTCTACCATCGAGGAGATCGCTTTAGAAAAAGCGGGGATTATTAAGTCTGGAGTACCAGTAGTGACCAGTACGAAAGGCGAAGAAGGACTAACAGTTTTGGAAAAGGTGGCGAATGAAAGACATAGCAAATTTTATGCATTCGGCAAAGATTTTGATGTTCAAGCTATTTCACATGATGAGAAGGGGCAATCCTTCCATTTTACCAGCAAAATGTTAGAAGAAAAATTTTGCATCCAGTTAAAAGGGAAGCATCAACTCGCGAATGCAGGGGCAGCTATCATGGCGATTTCCATTCTATGTAGTCAGTATGCGACCATTGTAGAAACAAGTCATTTGGAAAAAGGACTGGCAAAAGCAACTTGGCCGGGACGTATGGAAGAAGTTAGCAGGCATCCAATCGTTTTACTGGATGGAGCACATAATGCATCTGGGGTAAGGGCCTTAGCGGATACCCTACGTAATCATTATACATATGAAAAGTTATTTGTTGTCTTTGCCATGATGAAAGAAAAAGAATCAGAAATGATACAGCCACTTCTCCCGCTTGCCTATCATATTGTAACTACAGAAGTATCGAATCAAAAGCGTAGTCGGACAGCAAAGAATTTGATGGATATCATTTTAGCTCAAAATCCGAACCAATCTGTAGAAGCTATTGCATCTGCCGAACAGGCACTGCAAACCGTCCAAGCGCAAGCAGGACCAGATGATATGATTGTGGTTGCAGGTTCACTATATTTGATCGCCCAAATTAGACCACTATTTATGTAGACATAAGAGAGGATGGGATGAATTTGACAAAACAGCATGTCCATTTTATCGGTATAGGTGGCTACGGCATGAGCGCGATTGCTCGTGTTTTGCTTGACTTGGAATATGAAGTATCTGGTTCTGACGTGGAGAAAAATGCCCTTGTGGAGAAACTTATGGATCGAGGTGCAACTGTTACGATCGGCCACCGAGCGGAGAATGTGATCGGAGCAGACAAAATTGTTTATTCCACCAGTATCGCAGCCGATAATGTGGAATTAGTGGAAGCCACAAAGAGAAGAATTCCAACCTATCATCGTTCCGAAATGCTTGCTGAATTGCTAAACAGCAAGAAGGGGATAGCGGTAGCAGGGGCACATGGGAAGACAACCACTTCTTCAATGTTAGCTCAAACACTGGAAATCTGTGATGTAGATCCAACCTATATCATAGGCGGGGAGATTGTTGGGCTAAAATCGAATGCCAAAGCAGGCAAGAGCGACTATGTTGTGGCAGAAGCGGATGAGAGTGACGGGTCTTTTTTAGCGTATCAACCTCATCTGGCAATTGTTACCAACATTGAAGCTGATCACTTGGAAAATTATGATAATGATTTTGAGAAGTTAAAACAAGCCTATGTAGAATTTATCAATCAAGTACGACCTGAAGGCACAGCAATTATTGGCTGGGATGATGCGCATGTTCGCAGCATTGCACCTCAATTGACCAGTAATGTGATCACTTATGGCATTGACCATCCTGCGGATTATATGGCAAAAGAGATAAAGCCAGAAGGACATCTCATTTCATTTGCCGTTTATCAAGGAGAAGAGCGATTAGGCAAAGTGACCTTACAAAAACCTGGTAAACACAATGTATTAAATGCTCTTGCCGTTGTGATTGCGAGTCTTACACTTGGTCTGTCATTTGATGAAATTGCAGCTGCTCTGTATCAATTTCAAGGAGCGAAACGTCGTTTTCAAATCATTGGAGAAGTAAATCAAGTTCTAGTAGTTGATGACTATGCACACCATCCAACGGAGATCGCGGCAACACTAAAAGCAGCAAAAGCACTAAATCGTAGAATTGTTGTCGTTTTCCAACCACAGCGTTATTCTCGTACACATCTGCTGATGAAAGAATTTAGTGAGTCTTTTGCTGAGGCAGATGAAGTAATTATCAATACACTATATGCACCAGCCGGTGAAGCTCCTATCCCTGGTGTAAGTGCAGAACGTTTGGCAGAATTAATCAAAGAAAACAGCAATCCCAATACGATATTTCTAGCAGAGCATATTCAGGTGATCGATCATCTTATGACCCATTGTAAAGCGGGTGATTTGGTATTTACGATGGGTGCAGGTGATATCTGGCGTGTATCTCATGGCTTGGTAGAAGAACTGAATAAGATTGCAAAATAGCATTATTCTGCTTGAACAAAAAATGATCTAGACACCTTTGAGCCTAGTTCATCGTAGGATGTCCGACATAGCATATATGTCGGCTTTTTGTTTGAGATGTCAGGTAAAATTGAGTTATCTGGGCACCTATGGTAAGGTGAAGGATGGTAAAGTTCAACAAGGGAGGATATTACCTTGGTACATAAAAGTTTAAAATGGGTTTGTTTCATTGTACTTATCTTTAGTGTTCTAATTGGTTGTTCCAAACCAGCCAGCGATGTTCCTAAGCAGACAGCACAAAATGATGTAACCAGTTTAAATTGGCAAGTTCCCAAGTTTCAAGCAACGGATCAAAATGGAAAAACAGTTACGAATGATACCCTGAAAGGGAAAGTTTGGCTAACCCATTTTCTTTTCACTCGCTGTCCTAATATTTGTCCGCCTATGACCGCAAATTTAGCAAAGGTGCAAAAAGAAATTGAAAAAGAAGGCATACCTGCAACAATGGTCTCCTTTACGGTCAATCCGGAATATGATAAACCAGACGTCTTGAAAAAATTTGGACAAGATCATGGAGCCAATTTGACAAACTGGTATTTTCTCACAGGATACTCATTTACAGATATTCAGAAGTTAGGAAAAGATGCTTTTAAAGGTCAGATCAGTAAAGTGGAAAGCAATGATCCCAATACGGTGCTCTATAATCACCCATCGCAGTTTTACTTAGTAGATCAAACCGGGAAAGTTCGCAAGTTTTATGATGGGTTAAAACCAGATGTCAAGCAAATTGCAGCAGATGTGAAGCAGATAGTAGGGAAGGGGAAATAATTCCTTTTTTCGATTAACATGAACAGAGTTAGTTGATCTGATAACTTCTTATTAAGTGGACATTTAGAAAATGATCTATGACTCTGCCGAGAATCATGTTACAATCGATATAACCTAATCCTTTGGAGGACCTGTGGTCGAGAATCACACCCCTGAGGTGTTCGCTGTGTACCGGACCGACGCGGCTCGGGAGGAGCGTCGAATCGATCAGCTCCCGGAAGTTCAGAAGCTGCTCACGCGTGCTCTGACCTTCTGCACCGAAGCATCCAAGACCGCCAGGCAGAACGATGACAAGCCCCTCACCAACAAGGTGGGGCGGGTCGCGATGGCCGCTGAGAAGATCAGCGAGAAGGTCGGAGCGAAGGTACTCGTCCCGGAGGGAGACATCGAATCCCTGAAGCAGCTCCTTGAGGGCTAGGGATGAAACCGCTACTGATACATGTAAATGTATTAGTAGCCGGGGCAGCAACATAATGTTGCCCCAACCCGTAAAATTCACCACCGTACATTGGTGGTTTTTATTTTACATGGGCGATTGTTCCAGCTGTTATGGCATTTATCTGTGTTTCCCTGATGGGGAATGAGCGAGCAGCAAGTTCTGGCAAACTAGCGACCGAATAAAAATTAGGAAAGCAACTCTATCAAAAAGAGTTGCTTTTTTGATATGATAATCTCAAAAAATAGAAATGAATGATAAAATTGGAAGTTTTTTATCTGCTGATTACTGTTCTATGCAGTGGTCTTCTAGGTTTTCATTTGCCATGGATAGGAAAAAGATTGCTGGTTTATCGTAAAATTCCGCTTTCTAACACCAAAGATGTTTCCATCTTTTTAGGTGTTATTGCTAGTTTAGCTGGAGGGATGATTGTATTTCGATTCTCCTTTTTTTGGGAAGTTATGCTAGCAATGATTTTTCTCTTTCTTTTATTACTGATTGGCTGGATAGATTGGCATACTGGCTATATTTTAGATCAGTTAACGATCAGCGGATCGTTAGTCATTGCTGGGATCCAGTTAGTTTGGAACCCTTCTGAACTATCATCCAAACTAGTAGGCAGTATCTCTATTTTTCTTCTTTTATTTCTTTTGGCGAAGACTACCAATCGTTTGGGGCAAGGAGATGCAAAGTTAATGGCGATGTGTGCCCTGTTGATGAATTGGCAGAGTGTATTGTTGGCGATTTGGTTGGCTTCTATTAGTGGGCTCATCTACCTAACAATTGTCTCATTTCGAAAAAAGATAGGCATGCGAAAATATGCATTGCCATTTGGTCCTCATCTCGCCTTTGGATCGTTTAGTTCTTATTTATTTGGGGAACAGTTAAACCATCTTTTTTCCAGCGAAGTTGTTCTATCAATTCTATCAGTTCATATACTCTAGTAACACGTTTTGAGAGAGGGTAGATGAAATGGAAGTAAAAATAGGGACAAAAGTACATGCAAATATAGCCGAAAAGAAGAATAGAGACTCCTTTGAATCAAATGTAAAAATACAGACAAAAAAAACCGGAAAATCGGATTCAAAGCCAAATACAAAACCACGAGTTATACCATTTCCAATGGAAGAAGAGAAAAAGAATGTGATCGACTGGGCATCTCCTGGAAAGCCATTTGCACGTGAGAAAAAAGATCAGCGAAAATTGGTTCATCTATTTATATCGATCGCTGGTGCTCTTCTTGTGGGGACAGTAATGGGTTTTTCTGTATTAGCATTGTTTTTCTCTGATCATCCTAATACAAACAGCAATAGTATAGATGCTCATTTACCGGTAACATCTTCCGATAAAGCACCTACTGTTCAAGAACCAGTGAAACAAAAACCGGTAGCTTCTATTCCTGTGAGCATCAATCTACCCAAACTACAAGTTTCTCTTTTACAAGCTGGTAACTATCAATCTAAAAGTAGTGCAACCAAAGTAGCAGAAAAGTATCGAACCAACGGGTTTGCAGCTGTTATGTCTGATCAAGCACCATTTCGGATTTATCTTGGGGTGGCAGTGAATAAAACAAGTGCCCAGCTGTTAAAACAGCGATATGCTGCAAAAGGGATTACCGTCTTTGTGAAAGATCAGACCCTCGCTGGAAAAGGTCCTAAAATGGAAGGATTAGTTGAAACATTGAAAATGGGAAATCAGTTATTTACCGAGTTGCAAGCTATTTCCGTTACAAGTATTACAAAAGGACAGAAGATTCATATACCGAGTAACTTAAAAGAAAAACAGATGGCTTTTATGAAAGCAAATCAGCAATCAAATCAGCAATCAAATCTTTATCCTGCTGGAACACGTGCTGCAATGATGGAGCTAGCTAGAGGTTTGGATCAATCCGTTCAAGGGGCGATAGAATTTTCAAAGCATCCAAATGATACACTTGCTTGGTTTATTCAAGAAGGTCTTGTTCGTTATATCACGGCTTATGAACATCTTCTCTATTCCCTGAAGGGAAACAAATGATGATGGTTGCGTGATTTTTTGTGAAAATAATGATAAAATATTTCTAGAAACAAAAATTATTTTCTAGAGGATAAGAAATTTTTTCCGTTTTATTTTATCTCCATAAAGAAAGCTATCCCTTTATCCATATCTTTGAGTATTTTTGGATAGGTTTTTCTTTACTTTCTTACTTTGCAGGAGTTCACCAAAATATTGTAGAATAGTACAGTACGTATATTCCCATTTTTGTTTCCCTTAGGAGGAATCACTGGCTTGACTCAGCTTATTCTCGCCTCTTCCTCACCTCGTAGGAAGGAGCTTTTGGAGCAATTATCGCTGTCGTTTGAAATTGTTACTAGTTCCGTGGATGAATCACTGATCGAGCTTACTGAACCTGAACAACTGGTTATGGAGTTGGCACTTCTCAAAGCAAGATCAGTAGCTGCCACCTCTTTTTCGTCTGCTGTCATAATTGGAGCTGATACAGTTGTTTCGATCGATGGTCAAATTCTTGGAAAGCCCGTAGATGAGAAACATGCAATAGCAATGCTTCGCCAACTATCAAACAGAAAACATCAAGTATTTACTGGCATTTCACTTGTAGTGGTAGAAGAAGGACAGATCACACAACATATCACAGATTTCCGGCAAACGGATGTGTGGATGAGATCTTTATCCGAACAAGATATTTCATGGTATGTGAGTACAAGAGAGCCTATGGATAAAGCTGGTTCGTACGGTATTCAAGCATATGGTGCATGTTTTGTAGATCGTATTGATGGATGTTATTTCAATGTAGTAGGTTTGTCACTTCCATTGCTAGAACGAATGTTTCGACAACTTGGCTATCACTTAATGACAGACTTTACGCGCTAAGGGGGGCTAGTTGTTGCTAATTCGGGATCTTCCAACAGGTGAACGTCCAAGAGAGAGGATGATGCGTCTAGGACAAGCATACCTCTCTAACGCAGAGTTAATCGCTTTGTTACTGCGAACTGGTACAGCAGGGTTGTCCGCTACCCATCTCGCAGAGACTTTGCTCAGTAAAACTGGAGGTCTTAGAGGACTTGCCAATATGAGCCTAGCAGAGCTGACACAATTGAAAGGAATAGGACCAGCTAAAGCTATTCAGTTAGTGGCTGGCTTGGAGTTGGGCAGGAGATTTACCAGAGTACAACCTGTCGAGAAGCAGAGGATGCAAACACCAGAAGATGTAGCAAGTTTTGTAATGGATGAGATGCGGTATTTAACACAAGAACATTTTGTTTGTATCTATTTGGATACGAAACATTGTGTTATTGAAAAGAAATGTGTCTTTATTGGAAGTTTAGATGCGGCGGTTGTTCATCCTCGGGAAGTTCTACGTGCAGCGATAAGTGCGAGTGCTTCTGCTTTCATATGTGTACATAATCATCCGAGTGGAGACCCATCACCTAGTCGAGAAGATATCGAAGTAACAGAACTTTTATACCAAGCATCCATCACAGTGGGAATAGACTTATTAGATCATATTATCATTGGTGACCAACGATTTATTAGTTTAAAAGAACGGGGTTTTTTTCCTCTATAAGTAGGAACAGGAAGGAAAAAAGTAGGGTATAGCGAAAGAATAATGGAGATGGGGTGAGATTAGAATGGCTAAAGTAGTAAAACCAAGTGTATTAATCAAAGGTACCAAAGATGGACTTCTTTTCTTTTTAGATGATAGCCTCCCCTTTTCCATAGTGCTTAATGAGTTAAAACATAAATTGTTACATGAAAATGCGTCCCATATCTGGAATGGCCCTGACATGAGAGTGCAAATAAAGTTGGGGAAAAGACAGATTACGAGAAGTGAAGAACAAGATTTACGAGAAGTTTTTTCAGCCCGAAAAAATCTTCACATTCATACCTTGGAATCTGATGGTATACCATATTTATTGGACTCTCCTCGGAAGATGGAAATGCTTACTGGTACTGTTCGATCAGGACAAGTTCTTTCCCATCAAGGAGATTTATTATTACTTGGTGATGTCAATCCAGGGGGTTGTGTACAATCAACTGGCAATATTTTCATTTTAGGTGCACTCCGTGGATTGGCTCATGCCGGAAGTGATGGAGACGAGTCTGTCATCATTGCCGCTTCTATTTTTCGACCGACACAACTTCGAATCCATAATATTATCTCACGACCACCAGATGAGTGGAAAGAATCCGAGAATCACATGCGTTTTGCCTATATAGTCAAAGAACAGATCGCAGTAGATAAGATGAATCATCTCAGTCATATTCGCCCTGAAATGGAATGGAAAGAGATCGGTAGGAAATTTGGCTAGGGAGGAGGACCAGTAATGGGAGAAAGTATTGTTGTAACATCAGGAAAAGGAGGAGTAGGAAAATCTACTACTTCTGCTAACATAGGCACTGCATTAGCGCTAATTGGTAAAAAAGTATGTTTAATAGATACAGATATTGGTCTGCGAAACCTAGATGTCTTGATGGGTTTGGAAAATCGAATTGTTTATGATATTGTCGATGTTATCGAAGAAACCTGTAGAGTGGATCAAGCTCTGATACGTGATAAGCGATGTGAAGAATTGTATTTACTCCCAGCTGCGCAAACGAAAGATAAAAGTGCCATCACTTCCAACCAATTGCGCAGGTTGATAGCTGATTTACGGGATCAATTTGATTATATTCTTATCGATTGTCCAGCTGGCATTGAATCCGGATTTCAACATGCCATCGCAGGCGCAGATAAAGCGGTTGTTGTAACTACTCCAGAGCATACAGCTGTCCGCGATGCCGACAGAGTAATTGGTTTATTGGAAAAAGAACGAATTGCAACACCAAAATTAGTGATCAATCGTTTTCGGAAACAACTAGTGAAAGATGGAGGCATCTTGGATGTAGAAGAAGTTGTTTCTATTTTATCGGTAGATTTATTAGGCGTAATTCCTGATGATGAACATGTGATCCGATCAGGAAATGCTGGGGAACCAGTGGTATGGAATAGTGCCTCTCTTGCTGGCAAGGCATACCGCAACGTAGCACGACGCATCATGGGAGAAATGGTTCCCTTGCTTGTGCAGGAAAAAGAACAAAATATGCTGGTTAAAATGAAGAAATGGCTAGGATTTGCTTGAACTACTGACCCCGAAGGGGGTTTTTTATTTGGGAAAAAATGCATTTCCAATATAGGGTAATATTGTACAAAAATGTATTTTTTTAGGATTAAAAAAGAAAATTCATTCTTTATTACAAATAACTGATTGATTGGCATTTACAAAAAGATATAATTATAATGGGGGAGGATGGATTGATAGGAGTTTTTAGAAGAAAATTCCGTAAATGTAGAAAAAGAGGAGGAACCAATGAGTATCTTAATTTTAAACGCAGTTTCCCATGCAGATTGTCCATATGATGAGTTGTTAGGTGACTTGGGTGAAGAGCTAATTTTGCTCACAGATCGTAGATATGTAGACGGCTACCCTAGACAAAAATACGCCTATATTGAAGCATTTGACTCATACGACGTAAATAGTAACGTTGAACTTCGGGCGATTGAACTGTATGAGACTTACCAATACCATACTGTAATAGCTTTAAAAGAAATGGATATTTTAAGAGCCGCTAGTATTCGAGATTGGTTTGACCTCCAAGGACAGCGTACCGATAGCGCTGAACAATATCGGGATAAAGTGCGAATGAAAGAAGTTGCTGGCGATAATGGTATTCCAGTAACGAAATTCCGCCGTATTCACTCCTCTTTCGATCTCATCCAATTTGTCAAAGAGTATGAATTTCCAGTGGTCATCAAGCCTGTTTTAGGCAGAGGTTCAACGGGAACATGTGTACTTGAAGACAAAACCGCGCTGTCACAATTCATAGAGAAAGGTGTTCCTTTGGAAATCGCAGTAGAGAAGTTTGTAGAAGGCGAAGTGTATCATGTTGATGGAATTGTCCAAGAAGGAAAACTAGAATTTATTAGTGCTTCCAAATACTATGACGCTCCTCTGCATTTTCATACTACTAGTTATCAAGGTGCATACTTATTAACTCCTACAAGCAGGATTGCTGAGAGATTAGTAGAGATGACCAAAAAGTTGCTAGCAAGTCTTGCCACCCCCGATTTCACCACTTTTCATGCTGAATGGTTTCATACTCCTGATGATCAAATTATATTGGTTGAAATCGCGAGTCGAACTGGTGGCGGACGGATAGCTCAAATGAATGAACATGCATTTGGAGCAAATCTATTAGAGGCTTCTTTGCGATTACAATGTGGTAAATCAGTTCCTGTTCCTTCGTTGGAAAAACAAAAACATCCAGATATTTTAGCAGCATGGATGATTCTGCCTCCACACAAAGGTACCCTCCGCTCTCTGCCAACTGGTCAGCCACCAGATTTTGTAGTTGAATACAAATCAGTAGGCAAGATTGGGCAAAATTATAACGACCCTGTAAGTCAAGTTGATCATATCGCCTCTTTTGTAGTTGAGGGGGAGAATGAAGAGATTTTACAGGAACGTGCACAAGCAGCGTATGAGTGGTTTCACCAATCAACTACTTGGGATTAGACAAGGAATTGTAATTGTAAATATTGGTGTAAAAAGGCGACCTACAAGGTCGCCTCTTCCAATTGGAGCTATTTTTTTGTTGGTAATTTTGTTTTGCACCATTTTACTGAGGAAGTCCATACTTTGTGTACCCAGTCGCGGACTTTTGCCATTTACCATACCCTCCTTTTCAAGATGTACACTAGGAGCATATGAAGGACATCTCTGACATATGATTGTACAAATTGGTACGAGCAGTGAGAGGTAGGGATAGCAAATGGCCGATTGGGGATATGAGTTAAATAAAAACAGAGAACAAAAAATTCGCTCATTGGAAAGAAAATTAGAATCGATGAATCGAACACCTACATGGGAGCCGAAAGAAAAGTTTGATGAGATAGATAGGTCATCCATTGTAAAATGGACAGATACACAAGAAGGAAAAGCAAAAAACAATTCCCAAAATGTGTTTCTCATGCAAATGGTAGCTGCAACTATGTTATTTTTGATTACCCTTGTAGGAAGCCGATACCCAGCTACAGAAAGATGGATATCTACTGCTTGGAATCAGAAAATTCCTTATGAGAAAGTAAGTGCTTTTTACCAAGAAGTAGTAGGTAGTCGACCGACTTTGCTGCCTGTGTTTTCAGGTGAAAAAAAACAAGTAGAGAGATGGGCAGCCCCAGTCAAGGGAAAAGTAGTTTTGTCTTTCAATGAACAACGAAAAGGTATCGTCATTCAAACTGCTGGTAAAATGCCGATAACAGCTGCAAAAACGGGTGTGGTTACTTTTGTAGGAAATAAAACAGGTATAGGGCAAACAGTAATTATTCAACATGAAGATGGAAAACAAACATGGTATGGATTTCTTGGTAAGATTCAGTTAAAAGTGAAGGATAAAGTAAAAAGAGGTCAGACAATTGGTCAAGTTACTCCTCGCAGTAATCAGTATTTTGTTTATGTAGCTCTTCAAGAAAATGGTCAATTTATCGATCCTACTGGCATTATTCCTTTTAGGTAGGGCAAATGGCTATATTTCAGAGATTTCGATTACATCCAACATTTTGGTTGTTAGTAGTTATTTCGGTTTGGACAGGGCATTTTCTAGAGATCATCACTTTATGTATCTTGGTTTTCATTCATGAATTGGGTCATGTTGCAGCTGCTTGGTCATATGGTTGGCGAATTCAATCCATCGAGCTTCTGCCAATTGGAGGAGTTGCAAAAACAGATGAGTGGGGTACAGTTCCAGCTAAAGAAGAAATTGTAGTAGCCTTAGCAGGGCCCTTTCATCATGTTTGGATGGTATTGTTTAGTTTACTCGCCTTTCATTTAGGTTGGTGGAGTGAGGCTTGGACTACTTATTTTATTCAAGGAAACTTGTTCATTGCCCTCTTCAACCTAGTACCAATCTATCCCTTGGATGGAGGAAGGGTACTTCAAGCATTGCTAAGTTATGTGCTGCCTTACCGCTTGTGTATTACGGTTACCTATTGGGTGAGTATTATTTTAACTATAGGTCTCATTGGATGGGGATTATCATCATCTTTTCCCTTGTTTACGATTTCTCTGTTTTTACTCATGACAAATATAAAGCACCTTCGATCACACCATCTTCAATATTTACGTTTTTTGTTATATCGTCATCATAATGGAATAAATCATGATGTACCCATACGTCGTATCGTGTTGCAGCAACCGATTATAACTTCTTCTTTAATGGATCGCTGGTACAAAGAATCTTATCATGTCTTTGAGTTGAAGGATAAATCAGGTACATTGATGGGTTTTATTCCAGAGGAGAGGTTGTTAAAAAAATATTTTGAAGACGGGAAGATAGGTAAAATACAAGATCTAGTTGGTTAGGGATACCATACAGAAGCAAGCATTTGCATCAACAAAGGCTTCTGCTCCGATGGGAATGGGATAATTAGGTAAGGAATGTCCAGCAGGCAAGCCGTAAAAAGCCGGTTTCCTAACTCGCTGCATGTGATCCGTTAATATTTCCCTAACAGGTATGCTAGGTTTGTTTGCTGGAGCATGACATTCGGTAAAATCACCAAATACAATACCACTGCAAGCTTGTAATTTACCAGCTAAACGAAGTTGAGTTAACATGCGATCAATTCGATATGGATTTTCACCCACTTCTTCGATAAATAAAATACGGCCTGCTGTATCGATTTCAAAAGCAGTCCCAAGTGACGCCACTAGCAATGACAAATTTCCTCCTATCATAGACCCAACTGCGTTTCCAGGGAAAAGGCAGTGGGCTTTTTTTGTTTTAGGATACGAATAACTACCCGTAGGATTTCGAAGTAATCGCCACAGATCAAACCACCAATCTTCTCCTGCTGATTTGGGTAATTCTGCTAACATTGGACCATGAATGGTAGGTATTCCGGTTATTTGATAGATGGAATTAAGTAAAGTAGTAATATCACTATAACCGATCAACCATTTGGGATTACGACGAATAAGCCCAAAATCGAGCTGGTCAACGATCCTAAGACAACCATATCCTCCGCGCAAGCAGAGAATTGCTTCAATTTCAGGGTCAGCAAACATGCGATGTAAATCCGCTAAGCGGTCTTTATCGTTTCCTGCTAAAAATCCATTTTGATCAAAGATAGCATCCCCGAGAATGGGTACATATCCAGTATCATATAGATAATCGATTGCTTGGTGTGTTTTATCGGGATCAACAGAACTCGAAGGTGCCACAATGCCAATATAAGCTCCTTTGCGTAAAGGTTTTGGTATCATTCCTTCAACCCCTTTTTATATTGAATATGCCTAAATGCCACTTATCGAAAGATGGAACATGTTGCGATGTAATCCTTCCTTATTTGAGATAGTCATTTTTAAACTGAAATATGCTTATAATATCGTTTCTGTCTGAAGAAGGTAATTTAAAATGGATGATAATCTATTGTTTAATGTATAAATCAATTTTATTATTAAACGAATATTCAAGAAAAGTACATTATTATGCGGATTCGAATAGATATTTATCTATTACAATATGAAATATCCTTATCAAATAAAATAAACGAATGATGTGAAAGAAGGAATTTGCGAAATGTTCAAAAAGGCTGTTTCTGGTGCATTTGCAGCTACTCTTATTTTGGCAATACCAAGTCTTGCATTAGCATGTAACTGGGGAGTACAAGCCAGTGGAGATTGTAAAAAATTAGATGTAACCGTTTCAGTTGAACGTGGCAATGACGAAAAAGCTGGAAATTATGAACTATACTGGTCGAAAGACGGTAATCCAAAAGAAGGAGAAAAGATTGCAACTGGTGAAATCCCAGCTTTGGAAAAAGGAAAAGTACACAGCATTTTCTATGATGTTGCACAAAATAAAAATGGGAAAGAAGGACACTATGTTTTCCATTTGATTGAACCCAAAGGTTCTATCTGGAGCAAAGAAATCGTGGTGACAAATTGTACCGAAGTTCCGCCAGCATCGGATAATGGTGGAACGACAACACCACCAGCAACAGATAACGGAGGAACAACGACTCCACCAACAACGGATAACGGTGGAACGACAACACCACCAACAACGGATAACGGTGGAACGACAACACCACCAACCACCAATAATGGAGGAAACACAACGCCACCAGCAACAGACGCGGGCGGTAAAACTCCTATACCAGTAGTGACCAAGCCAAATGGTGGTAAACTGCCCAAAACTGCAAGTTCTTACCCCACTGCAATCGTACTAGGAGCAGCACTTGTCGCAGGTGGAGCACTTTCCCTTCGTTTACAAAAACAAATATAATCAAATCATACAACAGAACAAAAAGGATAGCATCGTTGCTATTCTTTTTTGTTTCAGTAAAAAGGGATAGAACAATAGAAGAAGATATTTGAAAGGTGATAGAATATAAAAAGATGGCACGTTTTCGAATTCGTTGGAGATTACTTTGGTGAAGCATACGACGAACAACAAAGAAGTTCGACTGACTCCTACTCAACAAAAGATTTTGCAGGTATTGGAAGCGAAATCTATCAGCCTGCGAACATCAGAGCTTGCACAGGAACTGGGAGTATCAGAAGTTACGATCAGGCGTAATGCCGCTGTACTCAGTGATCTCGGTCTGATTAAAGTAACTGGAGGAGGACTAAATTGTCATCGGTATTACTACACCTCCGCTAACAGTGCAACTGATTCGCCAAATCCCACTCTCCCTAGCTTTGTGGATCAAAATCTTCCACTCCTTTACAACCAGAAAAAGATTTTGCAAGTATTGGAGAAAAAGGCCTGCTGGGTACGAGCATCAGAGCTTGCACAGGAGGTGGGAGTAGCGAAATTCACTATTTTCCGTCTCATCGATGGATTGATCCAACTAGGGCTAGTAAAAGCGACGGGGAAGGGAACAACTGCGGATCCTCGTTCTTTTACGCTTTCTATCTATGCGGATCAGCCATTCCCAGAGCATTCAGTAGATCAGCAAATTTTGGATGCTTTGGAGCGGGGTTCTTGCACGGTGGCTCAGCTTAAGGCTCAACTCAGTAAGACGAAGGATTATGCAATCCGTAACTATCTTTCCGAATTGAGTGACCAAGGTCTCGTAAAAGAAAGAAAGAGAGCAGATGGTCAAGCAAGTGTCTATGTTTTCACGCATTTCTTGATTTTGACGCAAATGCTGAGATTGGGAACGTGGATTCCTGCTGGGAGAATCAAGGATGCCTCCCCCCGTTCTCTTGCGGAATTGCAAAAGAGAGGGTGGGTTAAGAAGGCAACAAAAGATGAAATCGACTACTACATGCTAACTGCAAATGGTGTATGGGCAGCTAGAAAGACCGTACAAAAAGTAAAGCGCAGTCATCCTCAACTGTTGGCTTTCGTAACGAGTCTTTCTTAGCTTGTGTACCTTAGCAGTTAGAAATAACACCCTCTGATTACGCTGTGAATCGGAGGGTGTAAAATGTTAAAAAATAAGAATAAGCTAGTAGCATTTTATCGTAAAACTGTAAGTTAATTATGATTCGTGTTTTGCTAGTACTTTCCGTTTTTTATGAAGGATCTGCTCTCCTAATTGAGCTAAAACTTTTTGTCCCTCCATCGTAGGATGAACATCATTTTGCGCTAAGCGAACTAAGGTATACTGCTGTTCATCAAATGCAGCATGTGCATCTGCTACTTTTAAATGAAATTTATTTGCATTGTTTTCGATGATGGTATTGAGTTGCCCGATCATCGATTCTGATAAAGGATGTAGATAAATAGATGCAGATGGGAATGGATTGTACAAATTATATAAAACAATTTTAGATGAAGGTGCAAATTGTTTAATGTGCTGAATGATGATTGGCAAGTTCTCAGCAAATTGTTGTGTTGCTTGCTCAAATCCTTTTTGCTGTTCTGGGGTCAATTGAATTGGTTTCTGTGCGTTTTCCGGATTTAATAATCCATATTGAGAGGCAAGTCTTAAGATATCATTGCTTCCAATATCTAACGTGATAATTTTTGCTTGTTCCACTGCTGTTTGAAATTTTTCGGTCTGCAAAGCTTGTAATAAGTCGCCTGATGTCCAACCAGGGACTCCTAAATTTTCAACTTTCTTATTTAGATTGGCTCCCATTAAGTAAGGAAAGGCATATGGAGATGGAGATTGATTATCCCCTAAATTGTATCCAAATGTAATGGAATCACCTAGTGCTACAAGGGATGAATGATGTGTTTTTTGAGGTGAAGCAAAAGAGGAGTAGGGTAAGACAAAGGTGCTTAATAGTGTAAGGGCAAACATAAGTATGGTAACTTTTTTCATGCAAACAACCCCTTGATGATTGTATTTTTGTGACCAACACAATCATATTACAATTTATTTTATATTGGTATGAATATATTTATCAGTGTGGTTTGTTTTATATTGATATAGGGATATAATGTGGATGCTTAATTCGTAAGTAAAATTCAATTTGAATGATGAAATACAAAAAGAAGATGCAGTATAGTTTTATCTAATATTTTGACCATCATTACCTCTGTTCATTACAGGTAGTTTTCATATAATATAAAACTGGAACATAAAAGGAAGGTTTTCGATTGACCGAAAGATATGTCTTCCGCTAAGTCTGAGCTCCCCCGTATCTGTGGTGTACTTCAAGTTATTTTTATTTACAGGAGGCACAAATGGATATTGTAATCAAGGAAATGGTAAATGGGGATCAAAACAAATTTGCCAACTTAGACGATAGTTTTGTAATAGATTCTGCTCTCGAATTGTTTGTACAAAATCAAAAAGTGAGTTATACAGTCAAAGGACTTCCAAGTTATACAAAAAGTTATCAAGATGATCCAACTGAAGAAATGTCAGATAAAGATTATTTGGCTTATATCGATGACCCAAATAAGATCATTTTTTTGGCCTTTGTAGAAAGTGGGCTGGCGGGAAAAGTTATGGTGAAGAGAAATTGGAATGAGTTTGCTTATATCGAAGATCTGCAGGTAGACAGCCGATATCGAAGGCATGGAGTTGGCAGAATGCTTGTTGAAAAAGTGAAACAATGGGCTTTAGATAGAAGCTTATCTGGTATTATGCTGGAGACACAAAATACAAATGTTCGAGCATGTAAGTTTTACGAAAGCCTTGGATTTGTCATCGGTGGTTTTGATTTTTGTCTCTATAAAGCTGTACAACAGGTTGAAGAAACAGCTATATATTGGTACTTGCTGTTTGATTAACATCACAAAGAAGCTTGATCCCATTACGGTGATCAAGCTTTGGTTTTATTCATCTATACTTATGTTATTGATTTATGTTTTTGTTTCAAAGTCTCAAACACTTGAGTTGCTATATGGCCCACTTCATCTGTCACAGCTCCAAGTAGTTGGATTGATTCTTCGAAGTTAATTGCCTAATATATGTGTTATGTTTTTATATATAAGCGTAAGTTCCTTCTTATTTAATGGAGGAAATAAATGTTGTGATCCGATAAACAGGGTGTAATAAATTTTTGCTACCAAATCACTATCTATATTTTCTTTATAAATATTATCACATAATACTTTGACGGAGTTCCTTCTTTCTATGTCAACACGTTGTTGATAAGAATAAACTAATTCATCGTGTGAAGCCCATGCTCGTATGTTTACTTCAAGTGAAGATTCTGCCAATAAATTAATTACAAGTTCAGTGAGACGATCGAGTTGTTCACGGGCACTCCCTTCCCTTTGGCTTAGATCTATCAATTTTAAAGTCATGTTTTCCTCCCAAAATTGGAGCAATGCATGAATATAATCTTTACGATTTTTAAAATGATGGTAAAAGGATCCTTTTGTCAGCTTTAATCGCCTACAAAGTCCATCAATTGTTAGTTCATCTGGTCCTGCTTCTGCCAGTACAGCACAGCCTTCTTTTAACCAAGATAATTTCGTTTTGCTATTCATGTGTTGGAGCCCCTTTTTTGGAATAGTATACCGTACTATGCTCTTCATACAGAGTGGTCCGTAAAATTTCTTCAAGAAATTGGAATTTACTATACTCATTCGGAAAAACTGTACATTTAGACATATTCTAAACTCAATTTAACGGTCGTCACATGTTAAAGAGTTCATTAAGATTTATCGCTATTACAGCAAATATATGGAATATCGAAGCTTTCTTCTTTTGCTAGCTGACCGATTTAAATGTACACGCTTCTTTCCATCTATTTCGAGTGGGCAAAAATTCATTTTTGGAATATTAGAGATTGCCCCTTTTATTATCATAACAAATTAATGTATTCATAGTTGGTGGAATATTCGGTTTTGACTTTCTTATTACTGTGTTTCAAATGAAAATTGTTGATAGTATCGCGTTGAGGCTTTACCTTCTTGAACAAAAGTATGAACAACGTACCATAATAATATTGGTTGAGTGCAACGATAAAATAGATTTCTGCAAAGACAACCACTAAAACAACGAGCGTTCCAAAAGCAAAGGCCATTCAGTTTTTTAAATTTTTCCGCATCATGTTTTATGTCTTCATAAATAATCATATCCCCACACGGTTTCCAAATACGTTGGTGTGGAAGGATCAACTTCTATTTTTTTCGCAGCCTTCGTATATGAATGTCTATCATTAGGTTTCTTGTTTCCAAGCTATTCGTTCTCTTCGTGTTTTTTAAATATACTAATAAGTATTTCGATATTGTTTTGGGGTAATTCCCGCAAATTTTTTAAATACCTTGGTGAAATGACTTTGATCTGTAAAGTGGAGATATGTCCAAATATCGGTCAAAGAATAAGAAGTAGAGGTGAGCAGTCTCTTTGCCTCCTCTATTTTTTTTTGCTGAATGTAGGTACGAAGGGGAATGCCAACTTCTTTCTTAAATAATTGACACAAGTAGATAGGGTTTAAACGAATGGTTTTGGCGATGTCAGAGATGGTGCATTTATCATAAAGATGTTGAGAAATATAGTATTGGCAAGATGTTACTACTTTTGAATATTTGCTTTGTTTTTGAAAGTGGACTTCCTGTGCAAATTCACAAAATGCAGCGTGGAGAAATTGGTCAATCACATCTAGTTCCGATAAACTCTCTAAGTTTTGAATATAAAGATCACTCATGGTATATGCCTGTTCCAATTGCAATCCACCATCTATGGCTGCTCTAGTCGCAAGTGTTATACCGCAAATCGCTAGGTTTTTTTTGTTTCGCAAGGCACTCGTTTTGGAAAGTGTTCCTATACCTTTGGGAGAGGGATGCTTTAAATATGCAATTAAGTCATCTGTATTTCCTTCTTTAATGGCATGCATGATTCGTTTTTCATGTAAATCACTGTGAAAAAAATGATTTTGACGTTGAAAAGACAATTGAGCAGATATAGCTTTTTCTATCCCAGTGCGGTATTCCAAATTTGTATTTTTTTTCGTTTTCTCTAGCACCGTTTGTCTCCTCCATCATACATACTATTTTTCTTTAGATTTTACTATAAAAACGCTTTCAATATAAATAGAATACTTACAGAAATAGATAATTTACTCCAATTCATAAAATGCGAAGTTACATAAAACTGGAAGGGAGAGTACTTGGATATCAAAGAAGAAATATATGGGGGAGATAATTACGATGCAGGGAAGAAAATCATATAGTCGTCTAATAAAAGTTTCCTTAACAACTGCTGCCTTGGCTTTATTTGCTACAGTTGGTGCAAATAGCATCCATGCTTTTGCAAAAGAGAAAGAACAAAGTACTACGCCTAAATTAGTAGACGAAAAGTCCATTGATGCAGTGATAAATGCCATGACAATAGAGGAAAAATCCAAATTAGTTGTGGGACAAGGGATGCCTGGTCTGATGGGCAACCCTGTGGCTAGTGTCGCTGGAGCAGTTGGAAAAACCTATGCAATACCTCGCCTTGGAATTCCAAGTTTACTTTTTGCCGATGGACCTGCTGGACTTCGAATTCTCCCGACTCGAGAAGGGGATACCAACACGTACTATACAACCGCGTTTCCAATTGCAACCGCATTAGCTTCTACATGGGATACCAATGTTGTAAATTCCGTTGGGAAAGCACAGGGTAACGAGGTTAAAGAATACGGGATTGATGTCTTATTAGCACCTGCCTTAAATATTCAACGCAATCCATTGAATGGACGGAATTTCGAATATTATTCAGAGGATTCCCTGATTGCTGGTAAAATGGCGGCTGCAATGGTGAACGGTGTGCAGTCAAATGGAGTAGGTGCAACCATCAAGCATTTTGCTGCTAATAACCAAGAAACAAATCGGATGACCATCGATACCATTGTATCGCAAAGAGCATTGCGAGAAATTTACCTCAAAGGTTTTGAAATAGCGGTAAAAGGTTCTCATCCTTGGTCCGTGATGAGTTCTTATAATAAAATCAATGGAACATCTGCCTCACAAAATAAAGATTTATTAACAACCGTACTGCGTAATGACTGGAATTATAAAGGTTTTGTGATGAGCGATTGGTTTGCCGGTACAGATGCAGTCGAGCAGATGAAGGCTGGAAATGATCTCATCATGCCGGGATCACCTGCACAATCTACTGCGATCGAAAATGCGGTTAAGAATGGAACATTGGATGAAAAGATTTTAGATCGAAATATTAAAAACTTCCTATTAACAGTGCTCCAAAGCCCGACCTTTAAAAACTTGAAGCATTCCGACAAACCAGACTTGAAAGCACATGCCCAAGTAGCTCGTCGAGCAGCAGCTCAAGGGATGGTATTGCTAAAAAATAACAATGTATCTTTGCCATTAAGCAAGAATGGGAAAATTGGATTGTTTGGAAATACCCAAATCGAAACGATCAAAGGCGGAACAGGCAGTGGTGATGTCAATGCTGCTTATACGGTTTCTATAGCTGACGGTTTGAAAAATGCAGGATATAAATTGGATGAAACCTTATACAAGAGTTATCAATCCTATATTTCTACTTTAAGACAAATGGATGAATACAAAATTAAAGATAGTCCCTGGGGTGCTGCGTTTGGGAAAGTTACTCCACCGATCCCAGAAAAATCGTTGAGTGAAGAAGAGATCCAAACAGCAGCAAAAACAACAGATACAGCTGTCATTGTAATCGGTAGAAATTCTGGTGAAGGTGTGGATCGGAAAAATGAAAAAGGGGATTTTCTCCTAACAGACCAAGAACAATCCATGATCACCAATGTTTCCGCAAAATATCACGCACAAGGAAAGAAAGTAGTTGTCGTTTTAAACATCGGTGGTCCTATAGAAGTAGCTAGTTGGAGAGATAAAGTGGATGGTATTTTGTTAGCTTGGCAACCTGGACAAGAAGCAGGTAATGCAGTAGCAGATGTAATATCTGGAGCCGTTAATCCATCAGGTAAATTGGCACAAACCTTTCCACTGAAATATAGTGATGTGGCATCAGCTGAAAACTTCCCAGGAACTCCAACGGATAACCCAACAAAAGTAGTTTATGGGGAAGACATCTATGTTGGCTATCGTTACAACACCACATTCCATGTAAAAGCTGCTTATGAATTTGGCTACGGTCTATCCTACACCAAATTTGATTACAGTAAGATACAAGTGAACAAGAAACAATTTAAAAATAAGATCAAAGTATCTGCTACTGTACAAAATACAGGGAAAAAAGCAGGGAAAGAAGCAGTGGAAGTTTATGTGAGTGCTCCAAATGGTAAGCTGGAAAAACCAGCGTTGGAATTAAAAGCATTCGGAAAAACAAAAGAACTGAAACCAGGTCAAAAACAACAGTTGACATTTGAATTGGATGCAAAAGACTTAGCTTCGTTTGATGAAAGTAGTTCCGCATGGATTTTGGAAAAAGGCACCTATCAAGTAAAAGTAGGCGCATCATCAGAAAATCTAAAAGGAGTAGCTACTTTTACTGTTGATAAAACGATCGTAGTAGAAAAAGTAAATAATGCCCTAGCCCCTCAAGAAAGTATCCATACACTTTCCAAAAAATAATAGCAGCAATAGGAAAGTCCCTAATCTTAGGGGCTTTCTTTCCTTGATTACATTATTCGGAATAAATGGTATAATAATAAACGTAGTCAAACGTACATAAAAAAGGAGGGCTCTCATGATAATCGTGTCCCCAAACGAATGGAGCAATGAGAAAGATAATTCCAGCTTTATACTTGAGCTAAACATTCCCATAGATTTAGGAAACGAAAAACAAGAGGGGTAAGTAACCCTCTTGTTTTTTTACTATGGAAAGCAAGCTGCGGTGGATAAAGGCTGTTTCTATCATTTAATTTTTGTGTTTTCGAAGCATTTCTTGTAAAAACTCTTGTGATTTTCCTCTGGCAACACTCAACGTTTTCCATTCTTCATTTTTTATCAACTTACCAATATATACAATCTGTCCCATGTGATTGGAGTAATGAGCGATTTGTCGCTCGATAGCTTGTAAAACCGTATGATCTTCTCCTCGAATCTTGATTTTACGTTCTAGGTCGTCCGGTTTAAGGGATCCTAGTGTAGTAAATAAAATATTCCACCCAGTTTCCCACGCCTCAAGCAGTGCTTTTTTGCTCTCGTAATTTCCTTCAAATTCAGCATCACGATTTCGGTCCGGCTTTTCCCCATCTGTCGTAAATATATCTGTCCATCGTGATCGAGTATTGCCGCTTATATGTTTGACAATGACAGCGATACTATTGGATTCGGAAGACGGCTGAAAATGAAGTTCCTCATGAGTTAACTGAGCAAAAGTTTTATCCCCTAGTGATTTCATGCTTTGGAAAGTAGTGATGGCAGTTTGCAGGTAGTGTTGTCCAATATGCATCTTGGCACCTCTTTTATAGAAGAGTAAAAGATAAGTTTAGTTTATCATCAATCCGGCCTGTTTTGATCTCTTAGAGGATTGTCTAACAATTGATAATAGAAGAAAAGCGGCCGAATTAGCCGCTTTTTCATGAATTATTTTCCTATTAGTAGGAATTATTATTAATTACAAACCACACATTCTTGACCCCTTGCCCATTGGTATCACCTTTTGTTTTATCTTTGCTAAAGTAATACAATGGAAATCCTTTATAAGTAACTTGTTTTTGTCTTGTATCGTCTCTTTTAATAGCTCCAAAATCTTGGCTGTTTAGACCATTTGGAATAGATAGCTTTTCTGCTGTAAATGGCGGCCATGTTAAGAGACAATCATCTTTACAATTGCTGACACCAGGTTGATCTTTTTTAAAGTAATATAAAGTCATGCCATTGGAATCAGCTAAATATTTTCCTACTTTATCGTTTTCCAATACTTGCACACCGGCTGAGGCAGAAGCTTGATTACTGGAACTATTGCCGTCACTGCTATAGTCGCTGTTATAATCGTAGTTGTTAGTATTGTTTGTATTTGCATTATTGCTGGAAGGTGTCGATGCTGTTTGCTGTTGTTGGGGCTGTGAGTAAGGTTGACTGGAACATGCTGCCAGTAAAAGAAAAGCTGCCAAACTACAAATTGCGAAAGTCCATTTTCTCATATTGTTATTCCTCCAAAAATTTTTGTAGTAACCAATATAAAAGACGAAATATTGGGAATTTTTACATTGGCCAACCTCTTTATTGTTGGCCGAACTCACAAGCTGATCTATCTCCATTGACTAAATCTTGTATCTGTTTATTTACATATGGTTTTATTTCTGCAGCTTTTGCATTGGTTAAAGTGACAAATGCAATGAGAAGAATGCTGAATAAACCAATGATAGACCAGGTTATCGATTTTCGCTGAAAAGAGGTGATCATGATGATTCTCTTTTTTAGCTGAGCTTTATTTGCAGAAAAATTTGCTACAGTAGGTAAAATCGATTTTACTGAGTTAATTTGCAACAATTTGATAAGCGTATATCCATAGTTTTTTACTTCATCGGAATGAATGTGGGAGATCGCCATTTCATCACAGGATAACTCTTGATCTTCTCTCATCCGATGATAGGCATACCATAGGATTGGATTAAACCAGTGAAAGATAAGTAATACCGTCATGATCCAGTTCACCAAAATATCTTTGCGTTTATAATGAGCTAGTTCATGAAGGAAGATATACCGTAATTCATTGTGATCGAACTCTTGAAGCCCATTCAGCGGAATCAATAGTTTTGGTCGAAAAAAACCGTATAAAGTGGGACTTTCCACCTCTGTTGTTGCTAGCAGGGAAATGGATGATTTTACTCCCATTTTCTCCTTACAGTGTTCAAAAAGCGTTAAGATCATATCATCCATAATCTTTGAAGTGTGTTTTAATTTCTTAGAAAACTTTCGATTCATTCGGAAAAGATAGATGGTGAACAGGACAACCCCAAGTATCCAAATAACCAAAGCGCCGATATAAACCCAAGTACTGATATGCAGAGAAGTAACAGAAGACAAGGGATTTTTCTCATTATCTGTAAATGTAAGTTGAAGCTGGGCTCTGTCGTCTTGCGCGATTTCTTGGATTGGGGCTTTTTGTTCATCTACTAAGGAAAACAAGTTAAACAGACTAAAAGAAGTTTCAGGTGTCCATGGTAAGATCAATCGAAACAATAGGACAAACCATATCACATACTGCCACTTTGCTTTTAGGCGTTCTTTCATGATTCCTTTTACGAGTAAGATCAAACCTACCAAGACAAAAGCCATGATTGAAGTGGTACAGATCCATTGAAATAAGTCAATCAATGACAATATAATTTTGTCCATCTTCAGCTCTTCCGTTCATTTAGAATCTGTTTTAGTTCCTCAATATCTTCCTTCGTTAAATCTTCATGTTTTAAAAAGTTGACCAAAAGAGGTTTCAACGCTCCTCCATAGAGCCGTTGGAGGAAGGATTTACTTTCTGCCTGTAAACATTCTTCTTCTGTTACCAATGGATAATAGAGATAAACTTTTCCCTCTTGTTTAAATCCCAATGCTCCTTTCTTGACTAATCTGTTGATCAGACTCTTGATCGTTGCAGGCTTCCATTCAGCATCATCACTGAGAGCATCAATCACATCATTTGCAGTGGAAAGAGGTTTTGTCCAAAAGACTTTCATCACCTGCCACTCAGCTTGCGAAATACGTGGTAATTGCTTCATAATCCATTCCTTCTCTCAACGATTACACTTGTAATTGATATTTCTATCTTAAGATTACAAGTGTAATCGGATTATGTCAATACGAAATTGATAAAAAATTTGATTAGATTCAATGTTTTTATTCATTATGAGGATCTTAATTTCAAGAGATAAAAGCGGAGAAAAGGTGAGTGGATCTATATGGTGAAGGTGATAAATTTCAAATTAAAAAAGCTTCGGACTTGATTCATTAAACGTCAGCCGAATCTTCTTTTCTTTACAAGAAAATATTCCTATTTAAGGGATAATCTTTTGGTATATATGAATGTGCTTTTATTTTATTATCGAATTAAAATAATAAGTTTTTTTGCAATGATATTGAGATACCAAATACACTAAGCAGTTTAAAAGAGGGGAAAATTTTATGAAACCAATTATAGGGATAACCGCAAATTATTCTTATGAAGAAGAGGTTGGTACGAAAATTCATATAGGGGTAAAAGGACAACAATGGCAAGTATTAGCGGATGATTATATAAGAGCTATAGAGTTTGCAGGGGGGACTCCCATTATCATACCCATCACCAAAAATATAGACAGCCTTCTGCCTGTTTTATCTATATTAGATGGAATTATCTTTTCAGGAGGATCAGATATCGATCCACAATGTTATGGAGAATTACCTAAGTTTGGTTTGGGACAAATGGATCCTTTGAGAGATCAGCACGAAATTCAACTTGCGCAAAAAGTTTTATATGAAATGGAAATACCAGTATTAGCTGTCTGTCGTGGATGTCAATTGATAAATGTAGCAGATGGAGGAACGCTTTATCAACATTTACAGCATGAAAAACGAGAGGCGATCAATCATTCACCACAGTCCCCGAAATATCACGCAACCCATCCAGTAAATATAAAGACCGATTCGAAACTGCACTCCATTTTTAATAAACATAAGGTTCACGTTAATAGTTTTCATCACCAAGGGATAAAGAAGATCGGAAAAAATTTTGATGCAACGGTAACTGCTCCGGATGAACTAGTAGAGGGTATAGAAATGAGAGGAGAGCGTTTTGTTGTTGGTGTTCAATGGCACCCAGAAATGATGATAGATCAACAGCTTGAATCTAAAACTTTGTTTGAAGTCTTTGTTCAAACATGCAAACAAAGAGTAAATTAGAGATTATTACACATGGTAATCCCTAGAGTGGAACAGCTTGAAACTATATGAATTAGATTTTTAGCGAAGTTGTTTAGCTGAAACAGCAAATACTAAATGTATTTAAAAACGTGTATGATTTTCAACTAACATCCCTGATGCTAAAAGAAAAATCCCGAACCAGAAGGTTCAGGATTTTTATGAATTTCAATATAGCAAAAAATTTATAGTAGAGCTAAAAGATTACTCAGCAGGTACTAAGAAAAACTTTTCAGCAGTCTGGGAAACAACTACCCATTCTCTTGAATCATTTGCCAAACCGCTGCCAACGATGTTAAGATACCAAGCATTATTTTCATGTTCTATCTTATAACCGTCTTGATACGGTTTAAAAGTCCATTTCTGTGCACTAGACTCTCGATCCAAATAAATGTAATTGTACCAAGGGCTCCAATTGCTATGGTTAATCGTAAAGGAATTGTATCCTCCATGTGTCGATTGCTGCATTTGAATAACATACTGATTATCGCCCTTATCTATTAGGCGAACAGGAGTACCTACAGGGTATTTTTCACTAGATCCATCTCTGCCAGATACACGAACATAATCCCAATTACTTGCACTTACTTGATAAGTTAGCGCACGTTTTAGATTGTGTTCTGGAACAAGGTAATATAGTTTGCTTGTATCAATTTGTGCACCTTCTGCATGTACTTTTCCTGTAGTTGGAGTTGCTAGTAATAAAGAGAAACTAAGGACGAAAACAAATAGCATAGAAAAATATCTTTTCAAATTCATACCACCTTAATTAATATTTTCCATCTACTAATATTTTATCAAATGGGAATAAAATGTAAATATGAAAATTTCATATATATTCTATTTTTTTCTGTTAGAAGGAATGGATTTCGCTTGTTTGAGGTTGCTGGAAGCAGGGACAAAACCCCAATGGTCAATCATTGCCTTTCACAAGGTTGTTCGGGGACAAGGAAATTCATCTTACTGCAATTAAATATATCAAGAAAAAAGAGTGGATAAGGGATTCAATGTATATATAAGACACGAAATTTGATGTCTTCGAAATCTCTATTAAGAGGGTAATACTTGAGGTAAGAGTATGGGATAAAAAGAGAGTAAAAAAAAGCGGTCGAAGCCGCTCTATTTTTTTATTTTTTGTTTCAAGTATTGTAATTCTTGTTGATAGTGTTTGAACCAACTTATGCCATCATTCTGATGTTTGGCGCAAGGGACAAATTTACTATAGCCAGGGTAGTTTTCATCGATATAATCTGGGTCTTGCTCTTCTCTGGCAGGTGGCCCTGAGATTTTCCCGCTTTTCCATCGAATGGGGAATGACCAACATGCTGTAGGTTTAAACTTCCATGGGTGGAAATCTAATTCTGTAGCTGCTTTTTGCAGGGAGCATAGTCCATTTTCTAAGGCAAACACACAACGTGTTTTCTCAAAGTGAATGGGAAAATGCTCAGAAGTATAAGTATGCGGTTTTACTGCTGTTTTTCTGCCGATTTGAATATTTTGCCAATTTCCATCGACAATGAATTCTTCAGGAAGATGCTGAAAATATTCGGGATATCGGTGAACGGTCGTTTTTAACATTTCTTCCTCATCTTCTAAGAGATACACCCCATCATAACAACAGATCGCCTCACACTTTAAAGCACAACTCCTTATTTTTGGTTCTGTTCCATACTCTTGTTCTAACTGGTGCAAAACATCATGGCGGAAGTGAAGAATAGGTTGAATATATGTTTCCTCCCAATGTTCAAAAGAAGAAAATAATGTATCAGTTACAAGCCTGTCCTTAGCGACTTTTTGGATGGAATCGCGGATGATTTCGGGAAAACCTTTTATACCTTCACATTTTAAAACGGACTCTATCATCTCTAGCATAAGTTGTGCTTTTTCATTTGGAATTACATCTTCCAATTGCAGATATGCTGCGACCGCTTGTGCATATAAGCCTGGAGTAGAGTCTTTTTTGATCGATGTTAGCATTTCTTTTGGATGGGGATGCGTTTTGGCTAAAAACGCAGCAGCTAACAAGGAAAACGTAGCAGCTAAAGAGGACAAGTACTCATATCCTCTGTTATCACATTCCATCTTATAGGTGATTAAATTTGAAATAGAGAGCGGATCACCAAATCTAGCAAGACAAATAGACCGCCAAATTAACCCATAATACAAATCCCAATTGTGCTTGATCTGCTTGGATAGGAGAATTCCTTCTTCGTAATACTGAAACGCTTCTGATAACCGGCCTTGAATCGTTAATATGTTTCCATAACAGATCGCAGCGATATTGTGGGCATTCACCCAATTACTAGCTTTTGCTCTCTTATATACACGCTCTATTTCTTTTTCTGCTTCTGCTAGCTTTCCGATACCCATATATCCATCCGCTAGATTTACGCTGGACAACATCTGATTATAGGTATCATGAAAACCAGAATAAGCTTTTTTACATATAGATGCCTTTTCAACTACTTGCTGATTTAAGTCGACATTATGGCATAAAAGGGAAAACGTATGATGAAAGGAGGCGTTTATCCTTTCGTTATCTTCCAAAAAATCTTGGAAATCTCGTTCCATTATTTTCAATGCTGTAAATCCTTGTTGGTTTTGCCCGGCATAAAAATAGGCATTTACCAATTGTTCATGGCATTTGTATGCTTGATAATCTTTGGTGGAAGATGCCTTCTGGACCGCTTTCTCTGCTAGAGATACAGCTTTTTCGGTGTGAAAGAGCCGTTGATGATATTTGGATTTATATAGAAGACCGAGTAAATCCTGATCTTTTTCGTTATGGAGAAACGTATTCTCTGAGTATAGTTTGATATACTTTTCTTCCAAGTCCACTTCTCCTGCGTCAAAAGAGGCTTTGATGAGGATACTCAACACATATTTGTAGTTTTCATTGGATAGACCGGAGGTGGATATGAGACTATCTCCAACTTCCATACAGCTTTTGAAGAACCCATTTTGCAAACAGAGTTCCAATAACCGGATACCTGCTTGGGTATACAGTTCATGAAGTACAGCTTGTTGGTTACTTTTTTCTACTTGGTAACGAAATTCTTCATAGATCGTAATTTGTTCGTTACTGTCCAGTGTATCAATTTGCGAGGTGGAGATGATTTCTATATAAAATTCCAATAACATCGCCTCAATTTGCGGGCGATGCGGTAAATCTTCCAATATTTCCCTTGCGATTTCATAGTATAAACGACGATTAAAGGATGACATTTCCTCAAAGAGGACATGTTTTTTTACTTTTATGAGATTGTAGGGAGTCTCCAAATGATAAAAATGAGACATATCCACGTAAAATTCGTGCTTGAACTTTTGGATACAGCGCTCTAAAAAAGGTTTGGAAAACTTAATCCCTTGCGCACTGCCCCAAGCAAGCAGCAAGACCTTCTGTATCCCTAAATCCAAAATTTTTTCTCTAGCAATCTCTTTCTTTTTATTAGAGCTAAAATGCAAACGCGACAGTGGGATTTGGAGTTCACCAGTTGCCCCGATAAAACCAGGAGTATTTTTTATCCGCTTGATCGAATCCCATAGCAGCTCTAAGTCCCCGCTGCATTCCATCGCCAATTTTTTCTTCGCTATAGTGCTGATATTACTTAGCTCCATACTAATAATCTGTTCAATATCGCTATTGCGTAACTTTTTCATTTTGATGAGATGGGTTTGGCTGATGTCTTTCGACTGGTTCACCAATGCCCCAAAGTGAGCCAAATTCTCTCCCGTTGAAGTCAAGTTTTGTTCTTTTAAACTAGATCCCCAGCATGTACATAAAATTAAGATCGGCCATTTCTTTTCTTCGCTTGTTTTCACTAGCCGTTTTATGAAGGATAGAGTCAGAGGGTCAGCCCATTGCGCATCATCCACCACAAGGATAAGCGGTAACTTATGTTCCTTTTTATTGGTAGAAAGGATGGCAGAAAAGATCTTCATCGTCTGATCGATAAAAGAGGTGTATTCCTGTTGGGCGAGAATAGCATTGCGATCCCGGTGCTGATTCTCCTTATTGGTCCGCCAATTATTCCACATGTTTCGAAGAGATTCATATGTATTTAATCCGTTATCGAGCCCAGAAAGGATGTCGGAGATAAGTCCCAATGCCGCTCCGCTCCCGGGAAATGCATAATTAATAAAGAGTGAAACTCCATTGCGGATCGCCTTCTTATTATCCTCACTCTGCCGTTTTTTTTCAATCAATCCACCAAGATGAAGCTTGACTTGTTTACGGATTTGATTGAGTGCTGTTGTATGATAACGGCTGTTCCGTTCATCCGTATTGGGACACCGCAAAGCCATCCACAGCCAAGGCATTTCTAGTTCCTTGTTGTTTTCCAGCACATCAAACTCCGGCACAATCGTCATCGTGTGCTTCGTATCTTCTAAGTTATCCGGCCAATAATTGGGGTCATCATCATAGATTGTCAAGTAATGGTACAACTCTTGAATCAACCGAGTCTTCCCAATCCCCGTATCTGCTTCCAATATCACCACATTGGTATTTCCAGCTTTCGTATCTTCATATATATCCAGCAACTTCGCTAGTTCTTTATCCCTGCCGATAAAATCGTTCGATTTAAAGCCCAACTTCATGAAATCACCTCTTTATGCAATAGTTGGCATAGTCAAAATTATAGCATAATAGTTAATCTATTCAGTTATTTCTTTAAGAAGAAAGTCGTTTTTTGAAGATTTATGTAAATTTTCTCTTAATCTATGAATCAACTAAAGGTATAATTAATTTTGCTAGTGAAAGGAGAAAGAATATGATCACAGGTGAATTGAGAAACAAAGTAGATAAAATATGGGAGATTTTTTGGACGGGTGGAATTACCAATCCACTATCAGTTATTGAACAATTTACATATTTGTTATTTATAAAAGGATTAGATGAAGTAGAGACAGCAAAAGAAAAAGATTCTGCTTTAATTGGAATTGAGTATAACGGATTTTTCCCAACAGACCCAGAAGGTAAGAAGGTACGTTGGAGTGTATTTAAGCAACTTGGTCCAGAAGAGATGTTTGAAGTTGTTTCCAAACAAGTATTTCCCTTTATTAAAAATTTACATGGGAAAAAGGACTCTGCTTTTGCCAAATATATGGATGATGCTCTATTTTTGATCCCTACTCCTCAAATGCTATCACGAATTGTCAATGCTATCGACAAATTACCATTAAACAATGAAGAAGATAACAAAGGTGATCTCTACGAGTATTTGTTATCCAAAATATCACAGGCTGGTACAAACGGACAATTTCGCACTCCACGCCATATCATTAAAATGATCGTTGAACTCATGAGACCAACACCAGAAGATATCATCGTCGACCCAGCAGCTGGTTCCGCTGGTTTTTTAGTCGCGGCCGGAGAGTATTTACGCCAAAATCGCAGTGACCTCTTCCTTGTAGAAAGTTTAAAAAATCATTTTAATAATCACATGTTTAACGGCTTTGATATGGACCGGACAATGTTACGAATTGGTGCAATGAATATGGTGCTCCATGGTGTTGGAAATCCCAATATCCAATACAAAGATTCTTTGTCCGAACAAAACAAAGAAAAAGAGAAATACACCTTAGTTCTAGCAAATCCGCCATTTAAAGGTTCTCTTGACTATGATTCCGTTTCACCTGATTTACTAAGTGTAGCGAAAACCAAAAAGACAGAACTTTTATTCTTATCTCTATTTCTACGGATGCTAAAAGTCGGTGGACGTTGTGCAGTCATCGTTCCTGATGGTGTTCTCTTTGGCAGCTCCAAAGCACATAAAGCGATTCGCCAAGAGATCATAGATCGACATAAACTAGAAGCAGTTATCTCCATGCCTAGTGGTGTATTTAAACCATATGCAGGAGTTTCTACAGCTGTTGTTATTTTTACCAAAACTGGTGCAGGTGGTACGGATAACGTTTGGTTCTATGATATGAAACAAGATGGATTTTCGTTGGATGATAAACGAAATGAGATAGAGCAAAACGATATTCCGGATGTTATCAAACGTTTTCATGATTTGGATACAGAGAAGGAACGGAAGCGTACAGAGCAATCCTTCTTTGTCCCAGTGGATGAGATTCGAGAAAATGAGTTTGATTTGTCGATTAATAAGTATAAAGAGATCGAGTATGAAGAAGTAGAATATGATCATCCAAGCGTGATTCTGGAACAAGTGAGAAAATTGGAGAATGACATTGTTCGGGGGATGGATGAATTGGAAAAGATGATAAGTGGGAAGTGATAATATGTCGTTTATAAAAGAATCACTTGGAGAAGTATGCTCTATAAAAGGAGGATATGCATTTAAGAGTACTGATTTCAAAACAGAAGGAATACCAGTTATTAAAATCGCAAATATAGTAAATAAAAAAATAATTTTTGATAAAGATTCTAGTTTTATTTCTTCCTCAGTATTGGAAAACTTTAAGGATTTTTTAGTTAATAAAGGTGATATATTAGTTGCTTTGTCGGGTGCAACGACAGGTAAGTTTGGTATTTATGATTCTGATGAAATTGCCTTGCTTAATCAACGAGTAGCTAAAATTGTACCATTAAATAACAAAATTAATCATAAATACTTATTCTATTGTATGACAGACTTACAAGATAAGGTACTTCAAAAAGCTAATGGAGCTGCTCAACCAAATGTAAGTCCTAAAGAAATATCTGAATTTAGGATACCATTACCATCTTATGAAGTTCAAATGAGAGTTTCTAATGTTATTAGTAAGGCCCAAGAACTTATTGACAAACGAAAAGCACAAATTGAATCATTAGATCAACTTGCAAAAAGTTTATTTTGGGATATGTTTGGTGACCCAGCATTAAATAAAAAGCAATGGATTACAAAAGAAATAGTTAATCTAGTAAAAGAAAGAAAGGATCTAGTAGATGGACCTTTTGGGTCAAACTTAAAGGTAAGTGATTTCAGTGATAAGGGTGTTCGAGTAATTCAAATAAATAACATTGGCGTAAATAGATTTATAGATAAGAATAGAAAGTTTATTACACATGAGAAATTTAGGAGTCTTATTAAACACAATGTTTTACCTGGTGATATAGTGATTGCTAAAATGGGGGAACCATTAGGAAGAACATGTATTATTCCTCAATCTTTGAGTTCTGGAATTATTGTAGCAGATTGTATGAGGTTAAGGCCTAATGTGGAAATAGTAAACAGGAATTACTTAACCTTTTTATTAAATTCCAATTACGTAAAAAATCAATTTAAAAAGCTCTCTAGAGGAAGTACAAGAATACGGTTAAATTTATCAATGTTAAAAACAGTAAAATTAATTCTTCCACCTATCGAACTACAAAACAATTTCGCAAATATTGTCCAAAAAATAGAAGCCCAAAAAACTCTACTCCAACAAAGCCTAACCGAACTAGAAAACAACTTCCAATCCCTAATGCAAAAGGCGTTTCGTGGTGAATTATTTCCAGAAGAAGAGTTAGAGGTAAAACAAGATACCCCTAGTCAAACCCAAGGAACTTTATCTTTTACATAAATCATCAAAAGGAGAGACGGTTTTGTTATCCAACTTTGAATTTCTGCAAGAAAAAAAGTTGTTTGCTAGTTTTGCTGGTGCTTGTTCGGAAGCGGAGCAAAGTATGCATATTAGTCCGGCAACGTGTGCGATACTATCCCGACGAGCGTTGGAGTTAGCGGTAAAGTGGTTGTACGAGCACGATAGTGATCTAAGAGTTCCATATCGAGATAATCTGACTTCGCTCATCCAGGAGCCTACGTTTAAGGCGATCTTGGATGAGAAGATCAGACCTGTTCTTCGTTATGTCGTCCAGTTAGGGAACTCTGCTGTGCATACGAATGTGAAGGTAAGGCGTGATGAAGCGATGGTATCTCTGCATTACCTTCATCAATTTGTTTCTTGGGTTGATTATTGTTATGCAGATCACCATACCGCTGGAAAATTTGATGAGAAGCTTGTCCCTATAGGCGACGAACAGCGGATGACCAAGAGGGAATTACAAGATTTATTTGATCGTCTAAGCTCCAAAGACCGTAAGTTAGAAGAAGTAATCAAAGAAAATGCAGAACTTCGCGAACGAATTACTTCTAAACGGAAAGAAAATACACAAGATTATGATTTCCAAGTCGATCAACTCGACGAGGCAGAAACCCGAAAACGTTATGTAGATTTGGAACTAAAACTTGCAGGTTGGAACTTTGAAGAAGATGTGCGAGAAGAAGTTCGGGTAGAGGGAATGCCCAATCAATCGGGTAAAGGCTATGTGGACTATGTTTTATTTGGTGATAATGGGAAACCGCTTGCAGTGGTGGAGACAAAGAAAACATCTCATGATGCCATCAAAGGCCAACATCAAGCGAAGTTGTATGCCGATTGTGTGGAGAAGCAATTTGGACAGCGACCTGTTATTTTTTATACCAATGGCTTTGAAATGTATATATGGGATTATCCATTTTACCCAGAACGTAAAATTAGTGGCTTTTATAGCAAAGAAGAACTTGATTTATTGATACAGCGTCGAGATCTTCGAAAAACATTGGATACAATTGAAATCAACACAAGTATTACCGAGCGGTATTATCAAAAAGAAGCAATCTTAAGTGTGTGCCAAGCGTTAGAAAAAAAGCAACGAAGTTCGTTGATCGTGATGGCAACAGGTAGTGGAAAAACACGTACCGTCATTTCTATCGTTGATGTATTGGTTCGGCATAATTGGGTGAAAAATGTCCTATTTTTAGCAGATCGGCGTGAATTAGTAAAACAAGCAAAAAACGCATTTTTGGAACATCTCCCGACTTTGCCTTCCTATAGTTTAGTTGATTCCAAAAATCAGCAAACAAAAGCAAAAAACAAAGAAGAAAAAAAAGTAGACGTCGAATCAGCTAATCTCATTTTATCTACTTATGGAACGATGTTGAATAAAATCGATGAGGCGAAACGAAAAGATGGGAAAAAGCTGTTTACGGTAGGCTATTTTGATCTGATTATAGTAGACGAATCGCATCGGAGTATCTACAAAAAATATGGAGCAATCTTTGACTACTTTGATAGTTTATTAGTTGGTCTTACCGCAACTCCGAAGGCAGAAGTAGATTATAATACGTATGAAATTTTCGATCTTGAATCCGGAGTACCAACCTATGCCTATGAATTAGATCAAGCGGTAAAAGATAAACATCTCGTACTTTTTCATCCAATTGAAACAAAATTAAAGTTTTTGGAAAAAGGCATCTGTTACGATGACCTTTCTGATGAAGAAAAAGAGAAGTATGAAGATACATTTGGATCAAGTGATGATATACCAGATAAAGCTTTAAATGATTGGTTGTTCAATGATAACACTATTGACAAAGTAATCGTTGATTTGATGGAACGAGGTTTAAAAGTCGAGGGTGGAGAGAAGTTAGGAAAGTCAATTATTTTTGCCAAAAATAAAAAACACGCTGATCGGATTGTAAAGCGATTTAATAAATTGTATCCAGAGTATGTTGGAGATTATGCTAAAGCCATCGTTCACGAAATACCTTATGTAGATAATATGTTGGAAAACTTCAAAAATCCACAAAAAATGCCCCAGATTGCTGTTTCGGTAGATATGTTAGATACAGGAATAGATATCCCGGAAATCCTGAACTTAGTTTTCTTTAAAAAAGTACGTTCCAAAGCGAAGTTTTGGCAAATGGTGGGGAGAGGTACGCGTACCTGTCCTGATTTATTTGGAGTGGGACTGGATAAAGAGTATTTTCAGATTTTTGATTACTGTAATAATATTGAGTTTTTCCGGGTAAATGAGAAGGGTATTGAAGGAAAAATAGCTCCAAGTTTGAGTGAGCAAATATTTGCTTTAAAAGTCGATATAATTAAAGAATTACAGTCATTGGATTATCAAGAAGAAGACTACATTGCCTATCGTAATGAACTCATCGATGATTGTATTCAACATCTTAACGAACTAAATGAAGACCATTTTCGTGTTCGTCAACAGATTAAAAACATTCATCATTTTAAATATCGAACAAATTGGAATGCATTAACCTCGATCGATGCACATAATTTGAAAAAATTTGTTGCGCCACTCATTCTTACGAATAAAGGGGAAGAACTACAGAAAAGGTTTGATCTCATAACCTATGGTCTCAAGTTAGCTAGATTGCAAGGAGTGAAAAACTTACGAGCTCATCGTGTAATCGAGATTGCAAAGGATTTATCCAAGATGGGCAGTATTCCACAAGTTGTAGAGCAAAAAGAGATCATCAAAGAAGTTCAGACTCCGGAATTTTGGCAAAAAGCAGATATCTTTTCATTAGAAATAGTACGATTATCCATGCGTGATTTGGTTCGGTTTTTAGAAAGAGAGTCCCAACAAATTTTTTATACCAATTTTAAAGATGAAGTCTTAGAAGTACATGAAGGTAAGGAAATTCCAGGAAGCTTTCAATTTAAAGCGTATCACCAGAAAGTAAATGAATACTTACAAGAACATCAAGACTTGCTTCCTATCTATAAAATTCATCACAATAAAGCTTTAACCAAACAAGATATACAGACACTGGAAAAGATTTTATGGGAAGAACTAGGGACAAGGAAAGATTACGAACGAGATTTTGGGAAAACCCCAATTGCAAAATTAGTGAGAAAAACAATTGGTCTAAACCAATTAGCTGCAAATGAAGCATTCTCTGAGTTTTTATCAGATGAACAATTAAATGCTAATCAAGCCCGCTTTGTCAAACTAATCATTGATTATGTGGTGAAAAATGGCTGTTTGGAAAAGAAAGTTCTCCAAGAAGAACCTTTTCGAACACTGGGTAGTATCGTAGAACTATTTAAGGGTAACGAAGAGAAAGTCAGAAGAATTATTTCTACGATTGATTGGATAAATGGAGATCGTGAAAGAGCTTAAAGTGTATACAATCCTACTATAAATATTACTAAATCCCCACAAACAAGAAATTTTTTGTGGGGTAATTTTATATTTCTATTTGAACTTTAACTCACATTATAAGACCTATCAATTAAGTGTTTAGCCTTATTAAAATCATCTTTACTTGAAATCGTAACCACTAAGTCACCTGTGATACGGTTGCCAATATCATGAACATCACGGGTAAAGCCATGTAATCTTTCATTGTTGCAGTTTGGACTAATATGCAACGGTTTCCTATTTTAGCTAATATTGAAAATATAATCACATTATGGTTAGATAAAAGTATGTCTGTTTTGATCTGAGGGAAATATGTGCTCCTCGCTGTGGAACATGATGTTCTCGGCTTGAGTTGAGCTGCATGTTTGCTCGATCGCGTTATCGTGAAAACAGCTGCCTTTGGCAGGAACCAGCGATAGCAGCGCAGGTAGAGGGCTTTTGCTATCCCTGCACAACATTTAACTTTTCGTCTACCTAGGGTAGACACTGTGGACGGTAGCCAGTGTGCCAAGCATCTGGCCGTGTGCGACGTGACTGATCTCCCTTTATTAAAAGGGGGAAATAATGTATGGAAAAACAAACGAAAGTTGTTGACCAACAGTCATGTCAAGAAGTAGAGGGAATAACACACCTGGTAAAAACGATCGAGGCGAAAGATGCCAAAATCGACTCACTGCTCGCTGATAAGAATGAGTGGGAGAATCGGGCACTTGAAGCCGAGGCTCAATTGCAATTGACTGCACAGGAACTCGCTGCAACAAAAGTCGAGTTCCAACAGCAGCAAGCAGCAACAAATGAGTGGGAAAACCGGGCCATCAAAGCCGAGGACGCATTAGCAAAAGCGAACTATGGTAAATGGTGGAAATTAGTGTTACATTGGGTTGGAACGATGATCCTGACAACCATTGTTGGGAAAGCAATCGAAAACGGTTCTACCCAAACAATAAATAAGATCGCACCGCTGTTTCCAGTCGATACGATCTTATCCATCCCCTACGAATACGCGGTTCAGGCCTGGCAGCTAGTAACCCGTATATTCGTAGGTTAACACATATTTGACGGGGGATCGGTCACGTCGCACGCGACCTGATCACCGTCCACACTAATTTTATAAGAAGCAGAGATTACTGTCAAGAAATCTATTGGAATATATTGGTTTACAATGTAATTAGCAACCTTTGCACTATTACCCATACAAAGGCTGCTTTTTTGTTATTAAACTTTCTTTTGAGAGAGTAATGCGTAAAATAGCGACTATATAGTAAATGGAGGAATGTACCGGCCGTCGATGTCCGTAAATCCATATTCCTTTGCTAGATCGCCAACCTTTAACACTTGCCCGCTCTTGTCCATGATTTTTGGATCATTTGCTAAGGCTGTGATAGCACGTCCGATATAATGAGGGCTTTCTGTATTTTTCAATGCATCGATTTCCTGCCAGTGCTGTTCATCCGTTTGAAAGCCTAATAGTACGAGTTCTGTTCTCATCCATCCCGGTGAAACAGCCACTACAGGGATATGATCTTGTTTTAGTTCGATAGACAAGCCGTACGCCATGCGGGTTAGTGCGTTTTTGGCTAGATCGTAATAAAAGGTTCCAGTGTATTTATCTTGATCCCAAAAAGTCGTATGGACAATGAGTCCATGTTGCTGCTCACGGAGTAATGGAATTGCAAAATAATTGGTTGCAAGTTGCGCGCGAACGCCGGCAGTAAACATGGTATCCCATTGTTTTAATGAAAAATCCCAAAAAGGTTTGGCCTTTGCATCACTCCAAAGATCGTGTCCGCCCCATACGTTATTCACTAAGATATCGAGCTTGCCTTGTTCGCTGCGAATTTGGTTTATCACTGCTTCTGTTTCTGCGTCATTGGTATGATCACAACGAACAGCGATCCCTTTCCCGCCTGCTTCTTCTATTTGGGAGACGGTATCATCAATTGTTCCAGGCCAGTTGTTTGTGGAAGATCCTTTGCTACTGCGTCCCGTAACATAGACGGTTGCTCCCGCTTTCCCTAATTCGACAGCAATACTGCGCCCTGCTCCTCTGCTTCCTCCTGTTACAAGAGCAATCTTTCCCTCTAATGGCTTCATGTAGTCAATCCTTTCAAGTGAGATAGCTTCATCATAACGAAGAATTCTTGACAACTTGTGTCATATTTCATTAAATATATACACTTCATCTCTATAAAAAGGAGAGTAGTATGAGAGGCGATCGACTGATATCTATTCTTTTGTTATTGCAGTCACAAGGCCAAATGACAGCCAGAGAATTAGCAGAGCGATTAGAGGTTTCCGAACGAACGATTTACCGAGATATGGAGGCCTTAAGCGGAACGGGTATTCCTGTTTTTGCAGAGCGTGGCAAAAATGGCGGCTGGTCATTACTAGAAGGTTACCAGACAAATTTAACAGGCTTAAAAGAGTCCGAAATACAAGCCTTACTTGTTTCCCCATCGGTACAATTGCTTGACGATCTGGGTTTAACTCATTCTTCTCATGAAGCCAGAAACAAACTTATTGCCTCGCTGCCTTTTCGTTATCGAGAAAGTGCCAATGAGGTATGGAATCGAATTCATGTGGATACAAGTACATGGCGGCAGCAGCGAGAAAAAATCGAGTCATTTGAAGTCCTGAAAAACGCGATATGGAAAGAAAATAAATTAGAATTACATTATCAGAGGGCAGACGGAAAAACGAGTATTTTGCTTGTAAAACCCTTGGGATTGGTAGCCAAAGGGAACCGGTGGTACTTTATCGCTTCTAAAGATAATGATGAGATTCGAACTTACCGAGCATCACGGATTCAAGCAGCGAAACCTGTAAAGGAAACATTTGAAAGACCAAAAGACTTTGATCTAGCGGGGTATTGGAGGGATGCCGTAAAAGACTTTGTAGAAAACTTGCCAAAATATGAAGTGCGGGTGGCGGTCAGTCCGTCTATCTTACCGAGACTGACATTTACCGATCGATTTGTGCAAATGGTGGAAAGGGAAGATAGAAATGAGGATGGTTGGATATCTGTGAAGCTTTCCTTCAACACCGAAGAGGAAGCAAAGGGGTATATATTAGGGTTTGCAAATCAAATGAAAGTACTGGAGCCTAGAGAATTACATGATAAAATTGTTGAGATGGCTGAAGCTGTTGTGGCGTTTTATAAACAAGGGGAGTTTAAATAAAACATAAATGAAATGGAACGGAATGTATCTTTATCAAACAGACAACTGTTGTAAACTGCCAACACTTGAAATGACACAAATGAACGGCAATAAACTGTACCTTATCGTATGAAGGGTACAGTTTTATGTTGGCTGCCTGCTGTATCTTACTTGATTGTTCTTCCGAAAATCGCTCCTATAAGCGAATGACTACTCCATTCCCATCTTTATCTTCGATATCGACTATTGTTACACCCTTATATTTCTTTAGTTCGGAGAGGACAGGCTGAAGAGTCTGCTTGTCCAACAAAGGAATAGGGAAGGTGATGTTTTTTGTTCCTTTGTTTATCGCTCTCCAAAGCCATTTGCTGCAAAGAACCAAGCTTAATAGATGCAATGTGGAATATGGGAGAGGGATGGTATAGCGTTTTTTTTCCGCTCGAATGACTACCTTTATCATTATTCGATTACAACTAGCACAGTGTCATTATTCGCAGAGGTAATATCTACAATTTGTCCTTCTGCTTCGTTTTCTATGGCATGGATTAACAAATCCATATCGATCTCTTTCACATATTTTTCGGACTCGGGGAATTTTTCTGCGATATGATGACCTGCTTTTAGTATTGTTTTCACAAGATTAAGCGGTATGTTGATGTTCACTTTGTCCCCCTCAGCAGAATTGACTCTGATTCTCAGCATTTTTTTCAAATAGCTTGCATGAGACGAAGCGTTTGAAGGTTTTTCATCCTTTAGCAATTCGATCAGTTCGGCACCTTTTTCCGCTGTGATTTTCTCCTCTTGTACCATTGTCAATATTTTAGCGATCTCTTCTTTCATCTTGGCTCACTCCTATCCTTTTTTTAACATCTCCACTGCTTCTTCTGGGCTGATATCCCCTTTTTCCAGTAAAGAGACGATTTCTTTTTTGTTTACATCATCTTGTTTCTTTTGTGGTGAATGTCCTAAAACCGCTATAATTTCATCCAATTTTCCACGGACGGTAGGGTAGGAAATACCTAACGCTTTTTCCACTTCTTTGATATTGCCGCGGCAGGTTAAAAAGATTTCAATAAAGTGAAGCTGTTCTTTTGCTAAGGTAGCTAATTTGGAAAGCTGAAATTCATTTTCGATCGTAGTGTGACAGTGTGTACACTGTAGACGTGTGATTTGCAGCTGCTGACTGCAAACCGGGCAAGTAGTAATCATTGGAAATGCCATATCGGTTCTCCTTTCTTATTCACATTATATAACGTAATATTGATAATATCAATATTAAAATTGATATATTTAATTATTTTTATTCATTTGATTAATTTTGTTGTTAATCGGATGAACGACATCTGATTTGCTGTCCTGATTTTCAAATCTAAACCTTCATTAATAACATTTGAAGGTTTAGATTTTACATTATACAGTGAAGAAGAAAGTCATTTTTATTGAGCATGATTCTAACTCATTCCGCATTAGTCTTCGATTGCCTGATAGACCGTGCTCCAGAAGTCATTGATAAGATGCATGGAATCCAGGGTAGAAAACCCGACCTGAGTTAGCAGAATTCCGGTGAGTTGGTTGACCCTGTCTGCGTAGACAGTGGTGCCGGTACCGCCGTCCCAGCCGAACTGACCGATAGGCGCGTAGTCACCGCGATAGGTGCGCACCGCCATTCCAAAGCCCCATCCGCCCTGTAAACCCTGGCCGGACGTTAGGTGGGCGATGTTTCTATACATAGTGTCCCGTGCAGCTTGTTGCTTAGATGTGAGGCAATTGGTGGTCATCAGCTCGACTGCTGGTTGGGACAAAATTCGTTCGCTTCCGTGCATCCCGTTATTCAACAACATTTGAAAGAAGGCGTGATAGTCGTCGACAGTGGAGACCAGCGCACATCCTTGGAACGCCGGAGGCTGACTTGCTCTTCCGCCTGCTGCCTCGTCCCAAATAAGGAACTCTCCAGTCTGCGGGTCGGGTCCGTAGAGGGGCGGCAGTCGATCGATTTTGCTGCTGGGCACATGGAAACCGGTGTCTTTCATCCCCAGCGGATCGAGGATGCGTTCGCGCAGGAACGTTTCCAATGGCTGCCCCGTGACCCTAGCGACAAGCACGCAGAGTACCTCGTTGCTGAGGTCATACTGCCATCGCTCTCCGGGCTGGTACGACAGAGGCAGCTCCCCAAGGCGACGCATCCACTCGTCTGGATCGGGTGCCGGTCCGGACGCCACGCTTAAGTCTGTTTTCTCGAAGATCGCGGCTCTGATCGGGGAGCTCATCAACTCGAAATCCATTCCAAGCCCAAATGTGGAGGTCAACAGGTCTCGTACGGTGATCGGACGCCGTGCCGGCACAGTCTCGTCTAGCGGACCATCGGGCCGTTTCAGCACCTGCCGGTTGGCTAGTTCCGGCAGCCACTCATCCACCGGGTTGTCCAGCCGCAGCTTGCACTCATCGAGTAGGATCATCATCGCCGCCATCGTAACCGGCTTGGACGTCGACGCCATCCGGAAGATCGTATCCCGACGCATCGGAGTGCCACCATCATGGCGCATCGTGCCAAGCGCTTCGACGTGTGTCTCACCGTTTCGGCTGACTAGGGCGACGAGACCTGGAATCTTCCCTGAATCGACATGCCGTGCCAGCACGTTGCGGATTTTTTGTAGTCCTGTTCTGGAGAACCCTTTGTTGTTTTGTCTCATTATGAATTTTTCCTTTATTCTATCGATTTCAGAATTTATATAATTTTCCGATATAAAATTTTGCATTTGTTTCCCTCTCTTTGCTTTTTCATTAGTTCTATGTTTACCAATGTTCTTTTCTTTTATTGGTCCAGGTTTACCCTTGAATCTGATGTAGCAGATCATCGCAAAACCATCAACATCATGGTTCCGTGAGTCGTCCTCATAACTGAATAATTACTTCATTTCCATACTTATCTTCCACATCGGTTCTCCTTTCTTAATCGCATTATATAACTACTCATTAAATATATCAATATTCAAATTGATAATATTAATTTATTTTATCATATATTTTATAAATCTAATTTTATTGATTAATATATCCTTTTTTATACTGAATCCTTGTCATTTAACATAAAAATAGACCGAATATATAGTATTATGAGATAAGGAGGTGTAACATTTAATTGAATAAAGAGAGTAAAGTGTATAAAAAGTATAGAGTTATACGAAGAAAGTATATTGAATTCAAGCGTTCTGTGAAAAGTAAAATGAAAATTCCCTTTTACCCGTTTTTAGCAGTAAGATTTTTATACGAGCAATGGAAGCTGGGACATGCTCCTTCGCTTGATATGCTGATGTTTCAAACCGACAGCCCGCTGGAGAGGATGCTTTACTATGAGCTGCGGTATTTCTACAAAGGGCAAATTGCACCACAACATCCCTTAGGACCATACTGGATTGACTTTGCGATTCCAAAACATAAGTTAGCACTGGAATGTGATGGGTATCCATATCACTCAAGTGAAAAAGCACGTCTGCATGATCGAAATCGAGATGCTTATATGAAACGTGTCGGCTGGAAAGTGATGAGGTTTACTTATAAGGATTTATGTAAGGAGAATATAGCCCAGACGATGCAACAAATACATGATTATACGATGAGAGCGACGCCAAAGCAGAAAAAAGCAAATTAGGTCAGACAAAATAAAGAAAGCCATCAGACATTTCGTTGTGTTCTGAATGGCTTAGTTAACTTTTTTCATTTAGTTATGGAGGTTCACTATCCAATGTTTTCCCCTCCTTTAAGTAATAACAGTTTTTGTACTTCTTCTAGTGAGCGGATATATCTATCCTTCTCACCAGCTTTTTTCCAACAATCTGCCAAATGTACGAGGATTACTTCAAGATAGTTTTCTAAATGATAATCTTTTGCAAGATTTTTTGCTTCTTCATAGTAAAGAACGGCACTTGGGAATTTACGTTGGTTTGATTCAAAATCAGCAAATGACATCAAAGCAAAGCAATATCTTGGTGCATCTTTTGATTGTTTTCCTTCTTTTATTGCTTTTTCAAAGTAATCTCTCGCTTTTTCTACTTGTTTTTGTTTACTATAAAGTAACCCAAGGTGTGTGTAAGTGGAAACAAACAAGTTATTTCCTTCGATTTTCTTTTTGATTTTGAATTCAAGAGCTAGTAAATATATTTGCTCTGCATTTCTATAGTCTTCTAGATTAGTTAAAATGTTACCCCAAGTGGTAAGAAGCTCTACAGCTCTTCGATAACTTTTATTTTTACTAGCTAACCTGTAACCTTCGACAGCATATTTTATTGCTTTATTAAAGTCTTTTTTTCGGTTTAATAAAGATGCTTTGATTTCGTACATATTTAAAAGTACTTCTAAACCAGAGAGCTCAGCATACTCGTCCCACAGTATATCTAAGGTATGTAAGGCATCATCAATCCGATTTAATTTTTCGAGATATATCACTTTTCCAATCATCAAGAAAAACTTAATTTCGGCTCTTTCACCATTGGAATCATATCCATCTAACCCCAACTGAACATAATGTAGTGCAGCTTTTAGGTCATTTTTCTGAAAAAAACTAATCCTAGCCAGTTCCTTATAAGCAGAAGCGATGAGATTAGAGGTAAAATCTTTTTGCTTGGCAGCTGTTTCCACTACTCTCTCCAAATACTTGCGGGAACGATCCCAATTTTTCCGGTTAAAATAATACAAGCCTTTGAGAAAGTATACTGTACTTAGCATTTCTCCTTGTTTTTCTAACTTGCGCAGTTCGGCAAGCAGGGAGCTGTCTTCCAAATGGAGTTGAATTTTGGATTCCAGTAAAGATAAGTGCATCTGAAGTTGCGAATGTGATTTTTGTTGGTGTTCCACGAGATGAGGAAACTGTGCTGGTTGAATCCCTAGTTTTTCACAATAACGATGTAGTTTGCTTTCTTTGACACTCTTGCCTTGCTCGATAAAACTTATGGTAGCGGAAGAGAGACCTTTTTCCACAAGATCGGCGATTCGTAAGCCTTTTTCTTTGCGTATAGCGCGCAGTGCATTTCCCATTTGCCTTGACATGCTGATAACCCTCCTGATTCGGTTACCCAATTTTATTGTAAATTTTTTTAAAAAATTTCGCCACCTTTTGTTAAAAACCTTCTTTTTCTTCCATATCTTAGAGTTTGGATTCTTATTTTTGGGAAGATATTGCTCGCTTTTGGTTTGTTTGTATCTATATTTAGAAAGGAAAATGGATGTTTTCTCTAAAAAAGGTAAATTTGCAAATTATTTTCTGAATATTGTACAATGCAATCAGCTTGTTTTTAGATGGTTTATGAGTCCGCCTTAACTCTATTCATTTGATTGTTCTATCTGTTTTTCGGAATTTATTTTTTTAGAATATTCCATATTTGGGTAGAGTGTTACGGTTGGAAGCAAAAGAAAGGGGAACAAAAATGGCACTAAAACTAATTGTAGAAGGTTGCAGAGACAAGGTGAGAGAATTCGTGGATTTCCTTAAGATCAGCCCGCATTGGCGGCTTTATAGCGGATCGAAGTTGTCATTGGGGAAAGAAGAGATGAGGATTGATTATTACTTTGATAAACAGCCGCAAAATAAGCTTTCTCTAACGGATAAACCGATCAGTAAACTCACTCTTCAAAGCAGTGATGGGAAGAGAATAGAGATCACATTACTTGGAGCACAGATAGTGGAGATGTGCGAAGGGATCACTTATATTCATGGGACAAACTATGATATCTATGCTGGGAAAGCAAAATCTATGGATTGATGGTGATGTTTTGTATAACAACTTAAGATAGAAGTGGAATGATATTTTTATAAAGTTTTTGTTTTAAAAACGCTATTCTTTCCTTTTTTTGAGTCAGATAGAAAGAATAGCGTTTTCTAGTATAAGGAATGAATTATAAATTTTTGAATTTATAATTCATTCCGTTGATTTTCGTGTAATCATCCAAAATAAGAGGGCGATGATACTAAAAGAAGCTCCCAAAAGACAGACACCATCCCATCCAAATTTATCATACATAGTAGTGGAGGATATGGAACCTAATGCACTGCCGATGGAATAAAAAGTCATGTATGCAGCAGTAAGTCTGCTTCTTGCTTCAGGGCGTAGGGCTAAAATAAAACTTTGGTTGGTAACATGTACAGCTTGTATTGCGAGGTCTAGCAGGATGATACCAATCACTAATGCAAATAGAGAGTAGTTTAAAAGGTCGATGAAAACCCATGAGGAAACTAATAATAAAAGAGCGATTCCTGTGGTTCTTTGTCCTAATCCTCGATCTGCAAGCTGTCCAGCTTTCGCAGCTGCAATAGCTCCAGCTACTCCAGCGATGCCAAAAGCTCCAATAATCGTATGGGAAAGAGAGTGCGGTGGTGCACTCAGAGGCATCACCAAGGAAGTCCATAAAGTACTAAAGGCAGCGAATATAAATAAGGCTAAAATGCCTCGAATAAGCAGAATTTTTTCCTCAGCAAATAATAAGAGAACAGAGCGCAATAACTTCGGATAAGGCAAAGGAGATTGTTTATATGTTGTATTTGGCAGTTTTTGTGAAAGCAAGATAGCGATCAAAAACATAAGGACAGCTGAAGTAAAGTAGACTGCACGCCACCCTCCTAAATCTGCAATAATACCGGAAATGGTTCTGGCTAATAGAATACCTATCACAATTCCACTAGTCACAAAGCCCACGATACTTCCGCGTTCCGATGGAGAAGATAGAGTGGATGCATATGCAACGATGGTTTGCGTAATCGTCGCTAGTACCCCAACGACAGCGATTCCGAAGAAAAAGATAATTTCAGAAGAGGAGAAGCCGATGACTACAAGAGTAGCACACATTAGTACCATTTGACTGAGAATAAGACGACGAGGGTTAATCAAATCCCCGAGCGGGACAAGGAATATCAGGCCGACAGCGTAAAAGACTTGAGTGACCGTAATCACCATCCCGATGGTGGAGGGATGAATATGAAAATCATTTGCTATCGAATCAAGCAGCGGATGAGCATAATAGATATTTGCAACAGCTAATCCGCAAGCGATCGCTAATAATACTTTCCGATAAGGTGTGATAACAGATTCGGCACCGGATGTTAAAAGATTTGCCTCTGTATCTTTGTGCTTCATTCGATTCGTTGATATTTTTTTGGCAAACATATTATCTTTCTCCTTTCTAATTTTCATACCGATTGGTATGAAAATTCCCCAACAATAAATCATATTGATTTGTGTGTCAAGTGGATAGCATGCGATTAAAATGGAGAATAGGGAAGTATATTTGTCTCTAACTTGACAACAAAGTTCATTTTTGTTAAAATTTTTTGTACCAATCAGTATGTATTTTTTCGCGTATTTGAATATCTGATTAAAAAAATAGGGAAAAGGCTTAACCTGATTTGAAAATAAATGAGGGAAATAGGATGGGGCGAAAACGTGAATTTGATGAGGAAAAAGCATTAGACGCTGCGATGCAGGTTTTTTGGAAGAAAGGCTATCACGCTACATCATTGAGTGATCTGACTACAAATATGGAATTGCAGCGGCCTAGCATCTATTCAGCATTTGGTGATAAAGAAAAATTGTTTGAAGCAGCACTGCGTAACTATACAAAATTACACATTTCTCATATTCGTTCAAAACTTCAACATAACAAGTCGGTGAAAAATGCAATTCGGTTATTTTTTGAGGATTTGGTGGAAGGAGAATATCAAGGGAATCAGAACAAGGGATGTTTTTGTATCAATACCATGGTAGAACTTGCCCCGCATGATGAGAAGTTTGAGATTTTGACAAGGGAGCACCAAATGTATCTTTCTGTCCTTTTCCAGGAAATGATACAAAAAGGTATTCAATCAGGTGAGTTCCACAAAGATTTGGATGCAAAAGCATTAGCGCAAACCTTAGTTGTTTCTTTGATCGGGATTACTGTTTTGATGAAATCGCGTCCTGAACGCTCGTTTATTGATAATGCAATAACGAGTACTTTGTCATTGTTGAAATAAGATAGCAAAGAGCGACCTTGATCCTTAGGCCGCTCTTTGTCCACTGCTCAGGAATCAGATTTTTCCCCAAAATCTACTTCCACTCTTTTCATACCTAGTGTTTGCAACACTTTATCATACGTTTCACTTGTGATTCCGGGGGTTCCACCCTCGATTCTAGAGATGGTTGTTTGTGTAATAGAGTGACCAGTTACTTTTTTTACTTGTTGAGCTAGTTGGTTTTGTGTCCAGCCCAGTTGGATACGGCGGTCAAAAATAAGGTTTCTCATCTGTACAGGGAAACTTTCCATAAACTCGTTCATCTTTGGCGTCTGGTCAATAAAACTCATCAATTCTTGATGAGTGGTAGGCTTTTTCATCGCTCTATCATCTCCCTATATATTTTATAGGATTACGAATAAAATCAGCGTGCATTTGCAGGGATTTTGTTACCATTTTGGTGAATAATTTACTAGATTTTGATTTCAACATCATAGATTCGGTGCAGCAAACATACTGTATTCCGTTATGTTGATGAGTAAAAAACAACATTCGAAAAAAGTAGCTTTCTTTTTTGCTGTCCGTTGGAAAATGATCTTCATTTACTTGAAGTTCCAAGAGCGGCGGGCTGTGATCTAATCGTCTGACGATATTAAGAGTAACTAAAAATCTATTCGATTCTGTGGTCACAAATTGATAATCTTGAAATGCATCCCATTCGGGAATCCCGTGTTTCTCCATATCCCGCAAACCCAATCGAATTAATGGCAAGAGACGAAGACATGGTTTATCACCAGCATTTGCTTTTTGAGCCATGGTATAAATGGTATCTAAAGCTGGCTGATCTCCGTTATTGTTACGTAGATAAATTACTTTGGCTTTATTCATATTATATGATACAGGATTTAAATTGTCAGAAAAAATAAATCCTGATTGTTATACCCTCCTTCTTTCGAACGATATTTTTGTGCAGGAGCATAGAGAAAGATTATGCAATATTTTATTAGAAATAATCAAAAATTACAAAATTAATTTTTAATGTGTTTGGTAATTTTGCCAAAACGTAAATAGCGAAAAAGCGACAACGTAATGTAGTTGTCGCTTTTTCGCTATTTTGCAATCATTTCATATTCCAGATTAAGAACTTTCACTCCGAAAAACCAAAAGCGATGAGTCATTTGCAATCTTCCATAATCATCAACCCAAATGATAAGATTTTCGTTGAATGGGATACGGAAAGAAAAGTTTTTTGTCATGAGATAATGACCCTCGTCACCATCTCCTCCTCTTCTCGGTACCGAAGTGCATTGCAGGGAACCATTTATACCATGTTCCAGTCGATAGAACGTTGCTCGATTGCAGTTAGGTACAGGCATAGTGAAGTGCACATACCGTTCACCATCATATTCATGCTCAGAATAAATACCAGCGATAAAAGTTTCATCGGAGTCTTGATAAGAACAAATCCAAGCATTTAGTTTTCGATTCCAATATTGGTGATGGTTATTGATACTGATGATTTTACTGTCTAACTTTCTTATTCCCTCGCCAGGAGAGGGGATATTTGCTTGTTGAATTTTATTCGACAATGCTTTATGTAATTTTTCAAAGAGCCAAGCCCCTTTGGTCCAATGGGCGTGAAGAGAAATATCATATAATGATGTATTTTCCATAAAAGAGATTACTTTTGGATGGAGCTGATCAATCATAAGGTCGCTTCTTCTGTACCTTTCCAGCTTTGTTAAGATACCAGCATGGGAAACAATTTCTTCTTCATATCCATTTTCTTTTAAGAAATTTTTACCGATAAACCATGTTCCATTGATGTTGATTTGGGGGAGTTGATATAAATTTCGTCTTTCTAATGGTTTTCGGTAATACCATCCAATAAGTCCTAATGCAAATCCAAATACAATCGGAATTTGATAATAATAGACCCAACTGTTTGTTCGAATCCATGTAAGTCCTTGCAATTGGTAAATACCATTGATAACGGACAAAATGGAGGTGGCGATTAATATAATGGCAGATAGTTGTATGCAGAGAGTAGCAATAAAATTCTTTTTCTCGGTGTGGAACAAGATAAAATAACCATATGCTATCATGCACAACGTATAAATCCATAACCCTATGTTCTGAAGCCAGGAATTGCTGAGCATGCCAATTCCGATGAGCAGAGGGCTGACTATTAAACCAATAACAGCACCTCGATACAAAAGACAAAGTTTTTTATCGATCAGAAGTATCCTGCCTGTCCATCCAATAAAGAGGGTAGATAATACCGCGGTAAACTGAAAATGGAAAGTGGCGGCTTGATAAAGATAAGTGATGCTCGGATGGCTAGAGAAGCAATACATAGTGAGTGTAATGCCGCCGATGAAAGCATATAAAAAACTTGTGTCAACCGCATTTTCTTCCATGACATAATATCCCCGTTCCACAAGCCGTCTGATTCCATAACCAAATAGAGCAAATGAATAGATCAGCCAAACGATTGACAATATTTCACAGAATGCGCTTCCAATCGGAAATAACAATGCTGCTCCCATGATGATGGCAAAATATAGGTGGTATTTGGATAGAAGAGTATGATATCTGGAACTTTCTCCACTCATTCTTTTTATGGTAGGGACTAAAGCGAGTGAAGCGGGAATGAAGAGAAAAATAGAAAAGAACAAAAATCTTCCAAAGCCAGAAACCATAATAATAAATAATAGACATAAAAGGAAAGAAATTAGTGAACTTCTTAATAAGTAATTTTTCATATAAATAAATATCCTTATCCTTTTTCTGAATAGTCTACCATAAATAAAAGGAAGTAGATATGCAACTTAGTAAAAAAACATGACAAAATTTACGAGGTCTGAAAAGCAGGAAAATTCGTTTTCTCATTGGTGGTTTAATAGCGGATCGAAACTGCCGTTGAGGAAAAAACTTATGTAAAAGATGGAAAAATGGAGAAGTCTAAAAGTATAGAATCTTGGATGGTTGGCTGTTTCAAAGAATCAGGACGAATAAGTACTTTCTGTGTATAATACTATTATTATAAATAAGCTTTTGGTAGAATATTCTTAGTTCGGAAAATATCAAAATAGGAGATCTAACCGATGGTTCGGAGTTTATTAGCTGTAAGTAGTTTATTTCTGCTTTTACTTTCAAGTGGTTGTATGAATTTAGAAGCAGCAAGCCCTACTAAAACAGAAAAAACAATCATGCTATCTAATAATCATATGCAAAAAGCAGATGCTTTTCATGAGCAGCCACTTTCTCTAGCAGAGATTCAGTATGGGAAAAATTCTGTTTATTTTAATGGAAGCCGCAGTAAGAAATGGGTCGCTCTTACCTTTGATGATGGTCCAGATGATATTTATACTCCAGCAATACTGCGAATACTGAACAAATATCATGTTCATGCCACGTTCTTTTTAATTGGTCAAAAAGCAGCACAATATCCGAATATCGTAAAACAAATCGTTGCTGATGGAAATATAATCGCGGACCATTCTTGGGATCATCCTTTGTTACCAAAACTATCTAATCAAAAAGTACTATCTGAGATAGATCGTTGCAGACAACAATTGAAACAAATAACAGGTAAGGATGTAGCTATCATGCGTCCTCCTTATGGGGCGATTAAAGGAAAAAAACAAGTTATTCTAAGGGATGGATTTCAAATTGTGGATTGGGATGTGGATACACTTGATTGGAAACCCGGCAGGACTCCTGAGCAGATCCTTAATAGCATTAAAAAAGAATTAAAACATGGAAGTATTATTTTAGATCATAGCGGTGGCGGAAATCGGTCGGCAACTGTAAAGATGCTGCCTGCTCTGATTCAATATTTGAACTCCAAAGGTTATCAAATGGTAACAGTTGATCAGATGTTACACATCCCAGCTTATAAGTTAAATGAAACTAATTGATAGCAAGGTAAAGTATAGTCTCTTGAAAGTTAAATGGTCCTCGTTAGCTGAGTCTTTCATGCAAACATAGGCTGCTAAAAATGAAATTATAGTAAAGAAAAAGCGAGCTAATTACAAGCTCGCTTTTTCTAATGGATTTCTTATTATATAATATAATTCAAAAATTCAATTTAAATGTAAACTGGAATAAATAATTATCAGAAAACATAAAGGAAGTCGAAAGATGGCAATACCAAAATTTGAAGACATTTTCCTCCCATTCCTCCGAACTTTATCCAATCAAAAAGTACATACGTTAAAAGATGTAAGAGAGAAGCTGGCCAGACGGTTTCGATTGACACCAGAAGAGCGGGAAGAACAAGTATCGAGCGGGTCGAAACGTTTTGATAATCGAGTCGCCTGGACAAAAGCCCATCTGATAAAAGCATCTTTGGTAGATAGTCCAGAGCGGGGAAAATTACAGATCACCAAGCGAGGTTTAGATTTACTAGCAGAAAAGCCTAAAAAGCTAAATGTTAGAATTTTAAAAGAAAGATATTTTGAATATGCAGAGTTTCGACGGAAAATTCGGACTTCGGAAGAGGAGATGCAAACAGAGGTAGAAGAGACCAATACGCCAGAAGAAGTTTTGGAAACTGGCTATAAACAACTTCGTAAAGCATTGCAACAAGATCTCCTCGACAAAATCAAGGACTGTAGCCCGTATTTTTTTGAAAAATTAGTGGTCAACTTGTTAGTTGCGATGGGATATGGCGGTGCGCATGAGGAAAAGCTGGGATTAAGTCGTGACGGTGGGATTGATGGGATGATCAAGGAGGACAAGCTGGGTTTAGATGTGATTTATATTCAAGCAAAGCGGTGGAGTAACCCCGTTGGTCGCCCAGAGTTACAGGCATTCGCAGGAAGTATTCTCGGTCGTTCCGCCCAAAAAGGAGTGTTTATCACCACATCTCGTTTTACAAAGGATGCAGTCGATTATGTCAAACATCTTAATCAAAAGATTATTTTAGTGGATGGGGATCAGTTGACGGATTATATGATCGATTTTAATGTTGGGGTACACGAGACTGCGAGATATGTAGTGAAAAAGATTGATACGGATTATTTTTTAGATGAATAATATTATACATATCTGCGTCCCTTGACATTGTCAGGGGGCGTGGAACAGTTCGGTCGGGTTTAAAAAGTTTCTATATATAACTGGAGTAGTGAGAATGAAATTTTTTATAAAAAAGGATGTTATCTATTTTAAATCTATATAAAATGGAGGGTATAGCTGATATAAGGAGATTATAGATGCAGCAGCAGTTTGCGCAGTTTCTTTATACTTATAAAGATTTTGCTATCCTACTTAGCATTTTGATCAATGTTATAATCAGTATCATTGGTTTCATCCCAAGTGTTTTTCTTACAGCAATCAATATCAAGCTGTTTGGACTGGCAGGAGGTTTTACCTTATCTTTGATCGGGGAAGCGTTGGGAGCTTTGATGTCATTTTGGCTCTATCGCTTAGGATTCCGCAAGTTTGTGGAAGCCAAAGTTTCTTCTCATCCAAAGGTTCAGCAGCTTTTATCTGTAAGAGGGAGAGAAGCTTTCCTCCTCATTCTTTCTCTTCGTTTGATACCATTTATCCCTTCTAGTTTGGTTACATTGTATGCAGCATTAGGGAGTGTTTCATGGATACTATTTGCCTTTGCTAGTACAATCGGAAAGGTGCCTGCGTTGGTTATGGAGGTATACTCAGTAAATGAAGTGATGAAGGGTTCTTTGTTAGGGAAAGTGATTGTTGGCCTTTTGGTTTTAGGCATACTTGTATATGTTTGGAGATTGAAAAAACGCAAGTAAAGTAGAGAGAGATTTTCCTTTTACAAAGGAGTAGGGGGTACATCATGAAATACAAAACCGTTTTTTTAAAAGTTACGGATACAGGTAGAATGATCGATGAAGATTATCTGTTAGAACTAAACGAGAAAATACCAGATCTAGAAATAGATGCAGATATTTCTTTGCCAGATAATGATTATTATGTGATGAATAAATTTTATGACCTTCTTCTTGATGACGAAGAGGATGAGTGGGTATTTACGACTTACTATGGTGTAATCGATCAGGATAGCTGGGACGACAAATCACAAAATTCTTCAGCAGCTCCTATATAGTATTAGGAGGGCTTTGGCAAATTTTGCGCTTTTTCTAAAACACTCTTATAATAAATAATAGAAATTAAAAAATGGAGGATGTTTCGTTGTCCAAAAAATCGAACGCTACTACATCCATGAAACAAAATAGTAAAGTGGAATACCAGTTTAAGAAGAGTGTTTTTTTTCCTTGGACAAAGGTAAAGATGAGTTTAGCCAACAATCAGCTTCAGGTTATAGATAGAAAAAGGTTACTATGGATGATTCCTATTGGACAATATAACGAAAAATCATATCCTCTGCAGTATATTTCAAAAGTAGAGGCGAAGTATGGCTTTGGTTTGTATGCATTTCTTGCAGGTATATTGCTTCTTTATTTTTACCTCACTATGGTAGTTAATAGTTTGGTCACAGATGTTATCGTTGGACTTGTATTTATCTTTGTGTTTTCTTTTTTTCTCATTTCTGGATTGTATTGTCTCTCAAAAGGACTAAGTTATAAGCTATATTTGATAAATAATGAAAAAAAGAAACAAGCAACAACCATTGATATTTCCTATTGGGAAAAAGAAAAATTGCAAGAGTTTGTGAATGAGATCAACAAAGCGATAAAAAAACATTGAGACGAGCCCTCTTTCTTTGAAGTGGGCTCAATTATTTATATCACAAAATTGTGAATAATTATGAGTTGAAAGCCTTTTCTTTATATTATCATGAGAGTATACCACTTTAAGCATAAAGGAGTTGACTGTATGTACACCCTACTTTTGCCGCTTGTGATTATTATCCTCTTTTTTATCTTCATTTCCTTACGAGTGATCCAACAATATGAACAAGGTGTAGTGATTCGTCTAGGACGCTATGCTCGTTCTTTAAATCCCGGTGTGAGATTTGTATTCCCATTGTTTGAGTCGGTCAAAAAAGTAGATATGCGGATTCGAGTAGAAAATGTAGAAAATCAAGATATTATTACAAAAGATAGTGTCCCAGTAACAATCAATGCTGTCGTTTACTACCAAGTAGTGGATGCTCAGAAAGCACTCCACGGGGTAGAAAATTATAAGAAAGCGACTTCGACTGTGGCACAAACCGTGCTCCGCTCTAATTTAGGAGCGCATACGATGCAAGAAATGTTAACAGAACAGAAAAAGTTAGATGATCTATTGCGAAAAACATTAGATGAATCCACAGAACCATGGGGAATTAAAGTTACTGGTGTAGAGATACGGTCGATGGATCTTCCAGAAGGGCTGCGTCGTGCGATGGCAAAAGAAGCAGAAGCAGAACGTGAGCGAGTAGCCAAAGTTATTACTGCCAAAGGGGAATTCGAAGCTGCTGAAAGATTAGCAGATGCAGCTAAAGTCATTAGTCAACATCCTGTCGCTATGCAATTGCGTACTCTACAAACCATGACAGAAATCGCCGCAGAGAAGAGTAGTACCATTTTATTTCCATATGAAATGGCTAGTTTGGCCAGCTTATTTCAAAAATCATCACAAGATGAACCGACAACACTATCGGATGTCATCCAAAAAAATAGCAAATTAAATGATTTTGATGATCTAATGGAAAACTAGATGTTCAAGTACCCTCGGTGTAATACAACGAGGGTGCTTTTTCTGTGACTTACGATTCAAAGGTAACAGGGCGTAGGAAATCGTCGCTACAACCACGGAGTATGGGTGTCGCAAGAGTTTAATACGTTCGGCAGGGAAGTCGTGTTGGACGTCAAGGGTGTCGACTTTCAACTCCTCAACAATGTGAGGGAGTTGGAACAACAGTTAGTCGATGCGGCTGAGGAGTGTGATGCCACGGTTGTAGGAGTGCTGCCTGTGAAATTCAACCCGCAAGGTGCTACTGTTGCCGTGGTGCTGTCCGAGAGCCACTTGACCATCCACACATACCCTGAAAAAGGATTTGCAGGGCTCAACTGCTACACATGTGGCAGCTCAGTCGATCCGGAGCTAGCGATCCGATACCTGATCGAGGTGATGAAGCCGAACTCGTATTCTGGAGTGCTGATCTATAGGGGTCAGGAAGGGCCTTTGAAAGTGGTCCCATTTGAATAGGCGATGAACTTTGAAGGGACTGGTGCTGTCTTCGGTGGTGCCAGTTCCCGACTTTTCATATTGGAAATTCAAAGGATGAGGTTGTTGGTTAAAGCAGTGGATAAAAGCCTCCTAATCTAAAACAGAAAGGCTTAGGAGGCTGACATATGAAATTTCATGTGATCGATAGAGAGAACTGGGAAAGAAAACCTTATTTTGAGCATTACTTGACCCAAAAATGTACGTTTAGTTTGACTGCTAATATTGATATTACTATTCTGCTTGAACAACTTTGTCAGAGAAAGCTCAAGTTTTATCCTGCTTATCTCTATATGATCAGTAAGACTGTAAACGCTCATATTGAGTTTCGAACTTGTTTTAATGGTGAAATCCTTGGATATTGGGATGAGATGCTACCATGCTATACCATTTTTCATCAGGATGATAAGACATTCTCTGCGATATGGACGGAATACTCCGATGATTTCTGTATGTTTTATAAGAACTATGAGTCGGATAGAAAAGAATATGGGAATCGTCAAGGTTTATTTACAAAAGAAGGTATGCCTCCAAATGGTTTCCCTGTATCGATTGTTCCCTGGACAAGTTTTACAAGCTTTAACCTCAATATAAACGGGAATGATGATTTTTTACTACCTATCGTTACGGGAGGGAAGTACTTTCAGCAAGACAAGAAGACTTATCTTCCTCTGTCTTTACAGGTACATCATTCAGTTTGTGATGGATATCACGCTAGTAAATTTATCGAAGAGTTTCAAGAACTAGCCAATAATTGTCAACAGTGGTTAAGGGTCTAAAGAAACGGACACTCTTGATATACATGGGAGTGTCCTTTTTTACTATGTTCCCATCAATTCTGAAAAAAATTCAATGGCTCGATCCGTTTGATTTTTCGCTTCGATTTCTTGATACACTGGGTTATAGGGATCAGCAAAACCGTGAGACGCAGGAACTATGTTGATTTGAATGTTTTCTAGGGACATAAGTTGTTCGCTCATCTTTCTTACATCAAAACTTTGCTCTTTTTCTGGATAGATTAAAAGAACAGGGCAACCAGGCACTTCTTCTATATAATTGCGTATCCTTGATCCATAAAAGCCAACAAATCCTTTCACTTTTTTATTTCGATGACTGACTCGCCAACCAACTGTTGCTCCTATACTGTATCCCCAAAGAAGAAATTGCTCATATTTTTCATCTAAAGTATGAAGAAAGCTGTCTATCCGCTCTGTAGCTTGATCAAAGCCAACTTCATTTACAAAAGAGGAGTATGCTTTATCATGCTCGGAATAAGGATATGTTTGTTGGTTTGTAAGAAATGAAGGTGTAAACACAGGCAGGCAGAACGTGTGATGTAGGTTTTGTCCTGCCTTTTGGATAAAAGTATTCACTCCATATATTTCATGCAGGCAGATAATTGCTGTTTTCATTTAATGACCCTCTTATTTTTTCTTTCTATTGTATCAAATATAAAAAACCTTAAGGCCAAGTGTGACAGATGATAGAGTTAACAATGTACATTTTATAAAAATTAGTTGATCTAAAAAATATAATGAGAAAAAGTGTTGACATTTTCATCTGACGGGCGTATTCTGTACTTATAGATGAATGAATAATTCATTCATTACAAAATGCACAGAAAAGAGGAAAACAACAATGAGTAATCTATTCGCTTCTCTGATCTTCCGTAAACGAAATCAACGGAAAAATGAAAGACTTTTGCAAATCCATACTCCAAACGGCATAGAACAGAACAACTTTATTACCATAAATGGAATCGAACAGTGGGTATCGATACGTGGAGAAAATCGCGATAATCCAATTTTGTTTTTTGTTCATGGTGGACCGGCTTCGAGTTACTCTATTTTTAGTCCATTGCTGCGATATTGGGAAAAACATTTTACTATCGTTCAATGGGATCAGCCAGGGGCAGGGATGACATTTAGTCGAAATGGTGTAGAAAGAACTGGGAAGCTTTCCTTTGAGCGACTCGCAACAGATGGGATTAAGGTGGTAGAATATGTTCTGGAGGAACTCAGACAAGATAGATTGATTTTGGTAGGCAGCTCAGCCGGTAGCTTGACAGGAGTAATGATGGCAAAACGTCGTCCTGATCTCTTCCATGTTTATGTCGGTACAGATCAAAATTCACCAGACCCAAATCACATTGGTTATCAGGCGATTATCGAAGCACTCACCAAAGCCGGTGATAAAAAAGGATTGGAGTTAGTCGAGAAAATGGGAGCTGATCCTGCGAATTGGAATCAAAAAGATTTGGAAAAACGACATCAACATGTGATTAAAGCGATTAAAAATGTCCCTAATATGATTATGGATTTAGTATTACCTGCAATGTTGGCCTCTCCTATGCATTCATTTCGGGATATCCTAGACTATTTCAAAGGGATGAGCTTTTCTTCTCATGCGTTATTTAACGAATTAATTCATTTTGATGGACATCAGTTGGAAAAAGACTTTGAACTTCCTGTCTTCATCTTCCAAGGAGATAGCGATATTATCACCCCTACGGAGACAGCACGAGCGTATTTTGAGGCATTGAAAGCACCACATAAAGAGTTTGCTCTTATCAGACGGGCTGGTCACCTTGCTTGTTTTGCCCGACCCGAACAATTTTTAGAAGAACTTATCACCCGTGTTTTGCCATATGTAAAACAGAAACAAGGGATAAAAAAAGCCCAATAAAGAAGAAAGGAATCGATTGGATGTGTCACCACTTAACAAGCAACAATTGGAGCAAATAAGAGATGAACGTCAAGAACAGATCAAGCAGGCTGCGTTAAAAGTTTTTGCTCGAAAAGGCATATCTGGAACCAAAATGAATATGATTGCTGAGGAAGCTGGAGCCAGCGTCGGATTAGCTTACCGTTATTTTAAATCAAAAGAGGAGCTTTTCACGATTTTGGTTCAAGAATTATTGGAGAGTGCAAGTGAGGAGATTGATACCACTGAGTATTTACCAGGTACCCCCTTTGAACAGATTCAAGCATTGACGCAAAATATGTTGGATGAAAACCGTTATGCTTTTATGTTTATATACCAAGCTCGAAAAGCAGAAAGTGTACCTGAGAAGGTAGAAAAACTTTTGGAGCAATACTCTGCTGATGCCTTGTTGGAACGATTGGTGCCTATTTTTGAAAAAGGGCTGCAATTGGGACAGTTCAACGAAGGCGATGCAAGACAACTGCTCTCTTGGTATTTACTTGTGATAAACCAACTTCTCACCCAAGAAAACGGACATAAATCTTATGGAATGCCAAATGCAGCGTTTTTGATGAGAATGATACAACACCCCTCATATAAAGCATAAAACAGAACGATCTTTTGGAACGTTCTGTTCTTCTTTTTGCTTGTCTAAAAAGAGTTGATGGGTTTGTATTTCTCGATTTCACTTAGTATTACGTTCACGTTTTCATTCAACATTTTGACAGGGATAGTTCCAATGATGGATTTGTCTTTCCCCTTGATACGGATGAGTTTTGTTCTATTAAATCTATTATATCGAATCTCTTTGATCTGTTCCCATGGAGTAAAAAGTTGTTTGCTTTTTAAACCTAAAACAGTTATTCCTTCATCTGTAATAGTAAGCAGGGGTTCAGTTACATTTAAATAGTTGAGATGAATACGTAGACTGATGAAGGAGACAATACTCATTATCAAGAAGAAACAAAAAGGGATAATCAAAATCCATCTTTGACTTTCCATCGTATTATTGAGATTTACTAGACCAACCAATGCACTAAGTATAAATAAGTCAATGACACTCATTAAGATTGAAAGGAATAAGCTCGATATCAACATTCGAATCCTTTTGCTTCGATTTTGAAAGATTTGCATGTTCTGTCTCTCCCTACACATTCCCTTGTGTTTATTTATCCTTTAAATAATAATCTCTATTTTAGGGATCTGTCTATATCAGAGTTCACCGAATTAAAAGAAGACTTGAACTCGTAAGGTTCAAGTCTTCTGATGCGTTTTCAAGAAGTGGTTGTTTGGGACAAATGGGAAGTAGATAGGGTATCGGTTGGCTGAATTGTTTGTTTCTTAGCAGGTCTGTTAACAAGATAAATGCCCACCCCAATAAAGACTGCACCAAATCCTACATACCAATGAAGTACTTCATTTAAAATGAGCCAGCCGCCAATCGTACCAATTAAAGGTACAAGGAATAGAAATGAACTGACTTTTGCTGGGTCATTATTTCCGATTAAGTAGAACCAAGTGACAAATTGGACGATGGAGCTCATGATGATCAAGTAAATCATCACAAATAGAAGCTCAGGAAGAGCTACAGCATGAATGTCAAACATGGGTTTTTCTAAGAACATACTGGCGATGAGCAGAAAAATGCCCCCAAAGCCCATCTGATAGGCGGTCATTACCCATGTATTTATTGTTTTTCCCCAATGCTTGATCAACAGGGTAGCAGTAGCCCAAAAAATCCCTGCTAACAATGCAATTAAGTCACCTGATTCAAATTGCAACTGCATACCTTGGGTTAAAAATACACCGGCAAATCCCAAGAGGACACCAATCCATTGTAGGGCTCTGTATCTTATTCCCAACAACAAAAATTGGATGATAACTAACCAGATCGGATTGGTGGAAGAAAGGATGGATGCATTGCCGGATGTGATTGTACGCATGCTGAAGTAGATCATCCCTAAAACCAGCGTGCTTTGAAATAATCCGATAATAGCTATTTTCATCCACGGTACGAATTGCTTTGGATGTGGTAATTTCCATATAAAAGGTAACATGAGGAGAAAAGCACCCAAAAAACGGATACTCAAAAGTAAATAAGGAGAAGAAAATGCTAATCCCATTTTGCCAATTGGATAATTTAAACCAGCTACTAAGGTTGTAATTAAAATAAAAAAAATAAAAGAAGATCGCTTCATGAAAATCCCTCATTCCGTATTGGTTATGATATAATCCTATATGTATATAATCATCATGTAAAATGATTTAATTTGATATATATAATCAAAAAAAGTGATATCAAAGAAAGGAGGAGACAGAATGGACAGCAAAGACCTTCGGATTTTTCATACAGTAGCACAAGAGAAGAGCATTACAAGAGCTGCAGAAGTTTTAGGTTATGTCCAGTCCAATGTGACTGCTCGTATCCGTCAATTGGAAAAAGAAGTGGGGATACCTTTGTTTTACCGGAGTAAAAAAGGGATGATTTTAACAAAAGCAGGTCACAATCTATTGGAGTATTCCGGAAAAATCATTCATTTATTAGATGAAGCTTTAAAATCTGTTCAATATACTGCTGCCCCTTCGGGTCCCTTAGTGATTGGTGCTTTGGAAACGACAGCTGCTGTGCATATGCCGAAATTACTGAAAGCATTTTTGCATCAATATCCAGAAGTGAAATTATCTTTGTGTATTGGTCATACGAATGATTTAATGGAAAAAGTGCTGGATTATCGTTTGGACGGAGCTTTTGTCAATGGAAAAGTGGATCATCCAGATTTGGAGCAAGTGTTGGTATTTAAAGAGGAACTGGTTTTGGTTTCGGAGAATTCAACAGCAGAATTATCTGATTTAATGTCAAAACCGATGCTTTTTTTAGGAAGAGGATGTTCGATGCGTGATCGTCTGGAGCAGTGGATGGAAGAAGAAGGAATAGAAGATACAAATATCATGGAATTTGGGACGTTAGAGGCTATACTAGGAGGGGCGTCTGCAGGTTTAGGTGTTTCCTTGCTTCCAAAATCAGCGGTGAAAATGATGGAAGATCAAGGACTAGTTTGTACACATCCTATCCCAGATCACTATCGACACTCTCATATTTATTTTGTCTATCGAAAAGACTTATTTCAAACATGTGCATTCGAAAAATTTCTAGAGCATATTGGTTAAATTAATCATGTTTTTATTTCTGTGAATAAAAACAAACGGCATAGTAGTATGCCGTTTGTTTAAATAGTGGTTATATTACGGAGTTTAGTACCATAAAGCAAGAAAAGAAGGTCAATAAAATAATGACTGCTGCGGATAGTAAAATTCCTTGTACTCGTTCTTTTACTTTGAAATGAATGATTGTATATATCGGTACTAGGATAATGAGATTAAGGATAGAAGAAATACCAAAGCAAATTCCCCAAGATTTTTCTTCTTGTCCGAAAAAGAAATATAACCCTACAGCAATAACGAGATATGGAATGAACGGAATAAAAAACCATTTCTTGAACTCATTTTTCCGGTACTCGGATGACATCATTTACCTCCTTAAAGTTGCTGTAGTTCTTTTAACTTTTCCTCTTTTTCATCGCGATAAAATAGATTGAAAGTATCAAAAGGGATGATTCTTCCATCTGGATGAGCAATATGAACACAAGACTTTTTCACGGATCTGACATCTAGATCGTATGCATCCATAAACTGCATGATTATAACGCGAAACACATTGTCATATGCAATTTCTTTTGGAGCACTTACCAATGGTAAACAACAGAGTAGCTGTTTTAAGGAAAGTGCTGAAGTATGGGGAGAATGGTTGGTAGAGAATAGTTCAAAGATACGGGCTTTTAATTCCTCATCTCGTTCAAAAACAATGGTATTTCTTCCGCCTTGAAGCAAAATATTTGGATCGATCAAACGAGTCAATGGTATGGGTTCATCTTCTGTTTTAAGCGCGTAGCCCATCGCTAAACAATCTGGGTGACAGGGAACAGGAAGCATGTCTTCATTTTGAAAAAGTTCGGATTGATCAATAATCATTTGTCGTACTTCACTAAGTGTTAGGCGATCAGTAGCTGGATCATAATCTTGTAGGCGACCAGCTGCTTGAATTGGTTGGAATGTAACACCACGAACCGCTTTTTGACTTAAGCCGTATTGGATGATTTTGCCGATTTCTTTATCGTTTAATCCTTTTTTCAAAGTGACGACGAGGGTTGTAGATAAATTAAATTCATTGAGATGATCGATTGCTTTTTTGCGAACTTCTCGTAAGTCTACTCCTCGGAGTTCTTTTAATGCTTCTTTTTCAAAGCTATCAAATTGCAAATATATTTCAAATCCTGGTAAATAGGCGGCAAGTCGTGCAGCAAATTTGCGATCAGCAGCAATTTTTAATCCATTGGTATTTACCATAATGTGTTTAATCGGGCGGGTTTTTACCATGTCTAAAATCTCAAAAAAATGAGGGTGAGTAGTGGGCTCCCCTCCACTAATTTGAACGATATCAGGTTCTCCTTCATTTGCAACGATTGCGTCGAGCATTTTTTCGATCTGCTCTAAAGAACGCCATGTTTGCCGTTTGGGAGAAGATTCTGCATAGCAGATAGGACATTCTAAATTGCACTGATCAGTTACTTCTAAAAGAGTCAAGCAACTATGTTGTTCATGATCTGGGCATAAACCGCAATCATAAGGGCATCCATATTTAATAGGAGTATTCCAACGTTGAGGCATTTCAGATGGTTTGATAAATTCGCGACAACGCTTGTAATATTCAATATCAGTAGAGATAAGGACTTTTTCGGGGCCATGGTCTTTGCATCGTTTTAGCATATATACATTGTCATCTTGAAATATAACCTTTGCTTCTACTTTTTGTAGACATTTGGAACATACACTATTGGTTAGTTCGTAAAACAGATATGGACGGTTTTTTGGCATCATTATGCTCCTTCTCTATTTTCCATTTCCCCCACTGCCAAAGCTTATAGCAGTAGTAAATCAAACCGATAATACAAGCCAGTTGAATATTATTCAGTCCTAGATAAGGATGTGGAGTGGGTTTGATAAAATCCACCACAAGCCTCCATAATAAATAGCTCGTCATAAACAATTGAAATAATAAGCCATCAGGAAAAGCGAATTGTTTTTTTAATAAGAAAAAACAAAGTGCGGTTATCATGAGAAAAGCAATTTCATATAGCTGGGTAGGATGACGTAGGATACCATCACCAAAGTCAACGCCTGTCCACCATGTGGTAGGTGTACCATACGTGTGGTCCGACAATCCAGTTAAAAAGCAACCGATTCTGCCAATGGACATTCCCATCAATAGTGGAAAAACCATATCATCTCCAGTTGATTTTGTTATACCAATTTTTTTTTTGGTCCATTCCACACCAATTAACCCACCCAGTAACCCACCTACAATTGTTTTTCCTTCCATTAAGTATTGGAAGTTATCCCAAAAGTGCATGGTCTTTGCGGGATCTTCTAGTAAGCAGAGTACTTTTGAACCAATCATGGCACCGATTGCAGCACCAACTACAACCCACATGGCCTGCATCGTTGTCAGACGTTCTTTGCTTCGAGTATAAAGGTAAATGCGAAACCCAATAAAATAAGCAAGGGATTCCATGAGAAGATGAGGGTGGATGGAGAATGGACCAATGGAAAACATAAAAGGGAATTTCATTTTTTGAACTCCTTTTTTGTGTGTTACATTGAAAATTATATCATTTCTTATTTCGATTTTGATGAGAAATAAATGTCTATCATACAGGTGTAATCTGAAATGATGGATGTTTTCATTGACTCTTTCACCTGATCCGTGGTATCATATTGTCTGTTACCGCACAGAGTAGGGTTTAAATGGATCAGTTCCTCCCTCACTTTTGGCGAGTCTTCATGATAGAGGAGGTTAAAAGATGTACGCATTGATCGAAACAGGCGGCAAACAATACCGCGTAGAAAAAGATAGTGTGCTCTTTATTGAAAAATTGGATGCAGCTGAGGGAGATACCGTTACCTTTGATAAGGTTTTGCTTATTTCCAATGAAGGAAATGTACAAGTAGGTAGCCCTGTAGTGGAAAATGCAAAAGTGACCGGTAAAGTATTGAAACAAGGACGGTCCAAAAAAATTACCGTCTTTAAATATAAGCCTAAAAAGAACTACAAGAAAAAGCAAGGCCATCGTCAACCATTTACACGTGTTGTAATCGAATCTATCGAAGCGTAAGATGATTCGCATTCAGGTAAAGCGAAACCAAGCTGGTCTTGTAGAGCAAATAAAGGTAACCGGTCATGCTAACTTTGCAGAGCACGGAATGGATATTGTTTGTGCTGCCGTTTCTGCTGTGACTATCGGCATGGTAAATGCGATGGAGCAGATAACAGGTGTCACCGTTCATCAACCCGATGATGGAGAAGGCAAAGTAGATTGCCGTATACCTGATGATTTGCCTACAGAGGAAGTACGTACACAGCTCGGTCTTCTCATGCAGGCGATGGATTTATCGCTAAAGGGTATCGCAGATGGATACCCAGAGTATGTTCAATACAAATAAAATGAAAAGGAAAGAGGTGTAACCTATGCTACAGCTTAATCTACAGTTGTTTGCTTCTAAAAAAGGGGTAGGATCGACAAAGAACGGTCGTGATAGCCGATCCAAACGTCTAGGTGTGAAACGTGGAGACGGTCAATTCGTACTCGCTGGTAACATCTTGGTTCGCCAACGTGGAACAAAGATCTATCCAGGAACCAATGTTGGTCGTGGTGGAGACGATACACTATTTGCGACTGCTGATGGTGTTGTGCGTTTTGAACGCTTTGGAAAAGATCGTAAACGTGTAAGCATCTACCCAGTTGCCTCTGAAGAAGTAGCAGCAACACAAGCGTAATAACATTGTAAAAGACAGGAGTGACACTCAGACATTCGTAGTGTCACTCTTTTTTTATCTTATACAAAGAAAAGGAGCGATAGGTTTGCCGCGTTCTGCTTTTTATTTGCTAGTTCCAATGATTGTGCTTGTAGTATGGGGATTGACTACGATGGATGTTGTGTGGTTTTTCACCATGACTGTCGTCTTTGTACTCAGTTTGTTTTTTTATATTCGAGCGACAAAAAAAGAACAACAGCAACAAGAAGCGGAAAAAACAAAGCGATTGCTCAGTAAAATTCGGCATGATCTGATGAACCATGTGCAAGTGTTGATGGGATATCAGATGATGAATCGTGTTGATAAAATAAGCGAATACTTAGATCGTTTAGCAAAACAGGCGATGGTAGAACGGGAAATATCAGAGTTGAAAGATGAAGAGTTAGCGGTTTTCTTATTGACCTTGGCTCATCACTTTCCACAGTGGGAATGGGAAGTTCAGAAATTACCAACCTATGTGGAACAGCCCACGAAAACAAATGAACCAATTGTAAATTGGTTATCCACATGCATTGAATGGTTAGCAAAAATGGGAGAGAATAAATACGATTGGCAAAAGGTTGTTTTGCAATTATCAGGGGACACGCGAACAAACTTTTTTTCATTTCAAGTATACGATGCAGAAAATAACCTTCTTCCACTTCATGTTCCAGCTGGAGAATGGACAAACTTAAAAAATCAGTTTAAGCAATTGCAGTTAGAGATGGAAAATCAACAACGATTAATATTACGTACAAGTGTGAGTAGGTGAGAAAGTGTTTGTCGATAAAGTCAAGATTTTTGTCAAAGGCGGCGATGGAGGCAATGGTATGGTTGCTTTTCGCCGTGAAAAGTATGTAGCAGAAGGCGGTCCATGGGGCGGCGATGGCGGTCGAGGCGGAAATGTCATTTTTGAAGTTGATGAAGGACTTCGTACCCTTGTCGATTTTCGTTACAAAAAGCATTTTAAAGCGGATCGAGGCGAACATGGACGAAAGAAAAACCAACATGGTGCTGGTGCAGAAGATATGGTGGTGAAAGTTCCTCCTGGTACAACCGTTCGTGATGCGGAGACTGGGGAATTGATTGTGGATTTGACTTCTCATCACCAGACTGCAATCATCGCTAAAGGGGGGCGTGGTGGAAGAGGAAATGTGCGTTTTGCTACTTCTGTAAATCCTGCCCCGCAGATTGCGGAAAATGGAGAACCTGGCACAGAACGATGGGTAGAATTAGAGTTAAAATTATTAGCAGATGTCGGGCTTGTTGGATATCCAAGTGTGGGAAAATCAACGCTTCTATCGGTTGTTTCAGCAGCAAAGCCAAAGATCGGTGCTTATCATTTTACGACGATCATTCCGAATTTAGGTGTGGTTCGTGTGGATGATGGTCGAAGTTTTGTTATGGCTGATTTGCCAGGATTAATCGAAGGGGCTCACCAAGGAGTGGGTCTTGGCCATCAGTTTTTACGTCATATTGAACGTACCAAAGTCATCGTCCATGTAATCGATATGGCTGGATCAGAAGGCCGCGATCCATATGAAGATTATTTACAAATCAATGAAGAAATCCGCCTGTATAAACATAACTTAGAAAAAAGACCGCAAATTATCGTGGCAAACAAGATGGATTTGCCAGAAGCAGCAGAACAACTGGAGTTATTTCGAGAGCAGATAGGTGAAGATGTTCCCGTTTATCCTGTATCTGCGATAAGTAGAGAAGGCCTGAAAAAAGTCTTATTTGCTGTTGCAGATTTATTGGAGAAGATGGAAGAAGAGGAAGTAGAACAAGAACAATCGGAACAGATTTCAGCAGAGATGGTAGTGTACAGAAGTGAAGGAGAAGAACCGGCTTTCACCATTCGCAGAGAAAATGAAGTATATGTTGTAGAAGGTCATCGTATTGAGAAATTGATCAAGATGACGAACTTTCGCTTCCATGACAGCTTAATGCGATTTGCCAATACCATTAAACAAATGGGTGTCGAAGATGCGCTTCGCAAGCGAGGAGCCAAAGAAGGCGATACTGTGCGTATTGGAGAAATGGAGTTTGAGTTATCGGATAGTTTAGATACAGACACGGAATAAAGCGGGCGGCCGGGCGGCCCCATCTGTCGATGGGTCGTCCGGCCGTCTCTGGTCACTTCTGGGGTTCAGAAGGTAGGTACTCGTGGCGGGTGATGATGTCACAGATTGCACTGTGCGAGTCTTTCTTTTTCGGAACTGAAGAAGCACGTTTTGCCTCATCCAGATCCTTGTGAGCTTGGGCGGTTACTTCGAAGATTCTGTCATCCTTCACAGACATACCAGTCTCCTTTGACCAGAGGTTACTTATAACATTAAACTATTTTTGAGTGTACTGCCAGTCATTATTAGAAAAAACATAATTATCTTTTTTTTAGTTCTAAAATCTTTATTCTTATGTAAACTAGAAAATGTATTTAAGAGAAATGATTTTAGTAAAAAAGAATATAAATAAAAACAAAAGCGGTATCATCCGCTTTTGTTTTTTACATATCTTATACTAATTGGTGTCGATATTGCGTTCTGATTTGTTCAAGCAATTCGTGACATCCAGAAGAAATTAAGTCGTAGGTTTCATCAAAGTCGCCAGTAAAATAAGGGTCTGGTATTTCTTTATAAGTCGAATGAGGAAGAAAATCGACAAATCGATATAAGTGAGGGCAAGGACGTCCACATAAACGTGTCAAATTTTTAAAGTTACTGTTGTCCATTGCTATGATAAAGTTAAAGTGAGTAAAATCAGATGGAGCTACTTGTCGTGCTTCCATCCCTTTATGAGATATACCAGCTTGATCCAGTTTGGTGCGAGTGCCCACATGAGGAATATTTCCGACGTGCCAATCTCCTGTACCCGCTGAATCAATATGAATTTTGTCTTGCAGGCCTGCTTCTTTGACGTAATGACGAAAAATTGCTTCAGCCATTGGAGAGCGACAGATGTTACCCAGACATACAAATAATACGGATATCATGCTATTTCTCCTTAGAAAAAATAAATTCATGTTTAGTGTAACATAAGTACTGAATAATTGGACAGCCCATGAAAGTTCATTGTACAATCGAGAAATTAAATAGGAGTCAGGAGAAAATTATTCATGTTAAAAAAAATAGGTTACTTAGGACCGATCGGCTCATTCAGTCATGAAGCGGCAGAGTCCTTGTTTCAATCGAACATATATGAACATACACCATTAGCCAGTATCCCTGATGTGATCAGCAGTGTTGATAAAGGTTCTGTGGATTTGGGGGTTGTGCCAGTAGAAAATGCAATAGAAGGCTCTGTCACAGCTACACTCGATTGGTTAGTCCATCAGGTCGATTTGCCGATCATCGCCGAATTCCTTTTCCCTATCTCGCAATGTATCTTAACTCACCCAGAGCAAATCCATACACCAGAGAATCAAATTACAAAAATTTTGTCGCACCCGCAAGCAATTGCTCAATGCCGTGTTTATTTGAAAGAAAAGTACCCACAAGCAGAATGGGTGTTTACGGAAAGTACTTCCCAAGCAGCCGCGCTTGTTGCAGAATCTCCGAGTGAACCGTGGATTTGCATTGGTGCAAAGCAGGCAGCAATACTAAATGGATTAGAAATTTTAGAATCACATGCGGAAGATCACCCGAATAATGTGACTCGTTTTATTGTTATCAGTAAGAGTGTGGAAACATGGAAAAAAGATTCGAAGCAATATAAAACAAGTCTTCAAATCACTTTACCGAGTGATTATCCAGGTGCTCTGTATCAAGTGCTGGCATCTTTTTCTTGGCGTAAAATTAACTTAACTCATATTGAATCAAGACCAACTAAAACGGGTCTAGGAAATTACTTTTTCTTGATTGATGCCCAGTTGCCAGTTGATCATGTGCTTTTAAAAGGAACAATAGAAGAAATAGAAGCGATTGGGTGCCAAACGCGTGTACTTGGCTCCTATCCATGTTTCTCTTTTTTGGAGCAAGCTATTCATTGACAAGTAGGGAATTGCAAGCTTATACTTTACAGAAATCTAAAAAATAATTAAAAATTATGGGAGGAACAGAAATGGAAAGCGAACGTTGGGTATTTATCAATGGAGAGTATAAACGTAAGGCGGAAGCTATGGTTTCAGTCTTCGATCATGGCTTTTTGTATGGAGATGGAGTGTTTGAAGGAATTCGTGTGTACAGCGGAAATGTTTTTCGTCTGCATGAGCACATGATCCGACTCTATGAATCCGCCAAGTCTATTCTCCTTGATATCCCTTATACCTTAGAAGAACTGGAAGCACATGTGGTAGAAACCGTTCGCAAAAATCAGTTGTTGGATGCATATATTCGCCTTATTGTCTCAAGAGGAGAAGGGCCACTTGGTCTTGATCCAGCAGAATGCATCGGTGCCAATGTAATCGTCATTGTTGATAAAATTCGTTTGTATCCACAAGAACTTTATGATAAAGGGCTTTCAGTCGTAACGGTTCCTACTCGTCGGAATATTCCTGATGCATTAAATCCACGTGTAAAATCACTCAATTATTTAAATAATATTTTAGCGAAAACAGAAGCGAAGCAAGCTGGAGCTCAAGAAGCAATCATTCTTTCTAGTGATGGATATGTAACAGAAGGTTCTAGTGATAACATATTTATGGTAAAAGATAATGTTCTTTATACTCCTCCTTGTTATTTGGGAGCTCTTAAAGGTATCACGAGACAATCAATTATTGATATTGCTGCGGAATTAGGTTACCAAGTGAAAGAAGCGCCATTTACTCGCCATGATGTATTTATTGCAGACGAAGTACTACTTACCGGAACGGGTGCTGAAGTTATTTCTGTTGTACAGGTTGATGGTCGTCCGATTGGTGATGGTGTACCAGGTCCTGTGTTCAAAGATTTAATAACACAATTCAGAAAACTGGTAACCTATGACGGTATCTCTGCATTTCCTTCTGAAGTTAAACTATAGAATACTAATAAAAATCCTCACACGTTCGATGAGAAAAACGTGTGAGGATTTTTTTAATTCAACACATCTCGTCTGGAGAAAACAACAAATGCAATAATAATAGCCACAATGGACCAAATAGCGAGGATTGCTAAGGAGAAGGGAAGACTCATCCCTGAGATGAGGATCGGTTTTCCCGCCAAGTAATCAGTCAATCGTAGATTGATAAAAACAAAGTACCGCAAACTCTGCCAAGTGGGTGCTAATTGAGTCAGTAAGCTGCCGGAGATAACTGCTGCCAGCATTACCCCCATACTCGTCGCTGTGTTCCGAACCAGCACAGACACCATAAAAGAGATCGTGCCGACAGCGAGCGCAGAAAACCAGGCCAGTCCAAATGCATAAATAATATATTTCCATTGCGGAATAAGATGAACTTGATTGGTAATCAGTTGATTCCCTTGCTGGATAAACCCACTTAATACAGGTAAATTCCAGCCTTTGTATCCAAAGATAATACCAGATATTAGGTAACTCAATAGCCCTGTGATCAACATGACCAGCGAAATACTCAAGATAAGTGCCAAATATTTGCTAAGAAGCACTTTCCATCTGGCTACAGGTCGGGTCAGCAATACTTTTATCGTACCATTGGCATATTCAGAAGAAACTAAATCCGCTGCTAAAATGACGACGATCAGCGGTAAAAATAAGGCAACTGCTTCTTCCATAAATTTTCGTACGAACGTAGGTGCACCTGGAGCTGTTGGGTTGATATTGTTTTTTAAGTAGTACTTTTGTTGATCGATGGTCAATCGTGTCCATTTTTTCCATTCTTCCGGTATTCGACTAGAGGTCAACTGATTTTCATTGTCGACAATTTGTTGCTGCAAAATTGCTTTCCAATCCGATGTTCCGATTTGTTTAATGGTAGTTTGTACCGTCACATATTGAGCGTATGTAAAAATGGGGATTAACACTGCTAAAATCAATACTACTACTAAAAAGCGTTTTTTACGGAACATTTTTAGCAGTTCATTATAGACGAGTTTAACCAATTCCTTCACCACCGGTCATTTCCAAAAATATATCTTCTAATGTTTGATTCATTGGGCGTATTGCACTGACCTGAATATTAGATGCCAGTAAGAGTTGGTTGGTCTCGGCGATTTTTTCTACAGGCATATGCACCATCACGCTTTCTTTTCCTAGCTGCTCTACATTTCTGATATAAGGTAGTTCAGAAAATTGTTTGATTGCTTGGGGTATTGGGTTTAGTGACCATTCTACTTTGCTGTCATCACCTACTAATTGTGAAACAGCAGCTGTCTTTAATACTTTTCCATGGCTTATAATAGCAACGCGTTCACAAAGAAGCTGAATTTCGTATAGGATATGGCTTGAAATGAAGATGCTGATAGATTGTTCTTGCGCAAGTCGACGTATAAATGCTCGAAGCTCACGAATGCCTGCTGGATCTAAGCCATTTGTAGGCTCGTCTAAAATTAGAAGTTGAGGATTTCCTAATAAGGCTTGAGCGATTCCTAGCCTTTGTCTCATGCCAAGGGAGTATGTTTTTACGGTTTCATCAATTCGTTTCTCCAATTCAACTAATCGAACTACTTCATCTATGCGATCGTCATCAATGTTATCGATCATTCGAGCAAAGTGCTCCAAGTTTTCTCTTCCTGTAAGGTAAGGGTAAAGTTCTGGATTTTCAACGATGCACCCCACTTGCTTGATTGCCTCTAAAAAATGTGTTTGTAGGTTATGTCCTCCAATGACGATAGAACCCGATGTTGGTTTGATAAGACCCACTAACATTCGAATGGTAGTTGTTTTACCGGCGCCATTGGGTCCGAGAAAGCCAAAAATTTCACCAGGGTTTACGGTAAAGGAGATATCATCGACGATTGTTCTTCCTCCAATTTTTTTGGTAAGGTGTTCAACTGATAAGACTGGTTTCATCGGGAAATCCTCCTTTTTATGGTATTACTGGGAATACACGATCTGCGATTCGCTGATAACCGGTGTCATTTGGGTGGAAGTGGTCGCTGGATAAAAACTGTTTATTATGGATTTGAAATAAATCAAAAGTAGGAACAACAATGATTTTTGAGTAGTTTGCACTAATTTTTAACAGCGCACTGTTCCAGTCGGCAACTAATTCAGATGTCATTTTTTCATTTTCTAACCCTGCAAATGGATTGTAAATACCCATAACAATAACCGTCGCTTTTGGATTCAAATTTTTTATAGTGCTTAAGATTTGTGTCATATTTTTCTTATATTGAACTAAGCTTTTTTGTGCACCTGATATGTCAATATTTTCTAGTTGACCACTTCCTCGAAAGAGATCATTGTTTCCGATCGTGATGGTGATCCAATCAGCCTTTTTTATAAAATTTTGTGTCTCTATGTCTCTTATCTGCTTTACTAACTGTGGCGAAGTTTGCCCACTTACAGCAAGGTTTATCATACTCAGTGAAGAGTGATTTTTTGATTCCATCATCTGTTTGAGTCGACCTATATAGCCTTTTCCTGTCGAATCTCCGATTCCTCTTGTAAGTGAATCTCCCAAACCGAGCAGTAGTCCGTTTTTACTGACGGACACATTTTCTGATGGGGCAGTTGATTTAGCTGTTTGGATTTGAGGTAAAAGTATCTCTTTTACTCCCAATACAAATCCTGTAATGAGAAATACGGTGCAGAGTACCGCCGCTACATAGACAAGAAACATCGTCTTTTTCCGCATACAAAATCTCCTTTTTCTAATGGGTCCACTGAAGTATTGTACCGTTTATTTGTCTTTAAAAAATCATACCTAAGTCTTATTTCAAAAATCAAAAAGCAAAATTAGCCCACTTCCTGCATAGGATGTAGATATATGCTTTTATAGGAGGCAAAACATGAAAATCCATATTGTTCGACAAGGTGAAGTTTTTGAAGAGCTTGTACAAAAGTATAATGTGCCGTTTGAGAGATTATTAGAAGCAAATCCTGATCTAAATGGAGAAGTTTCGTTAGAACCAGGAAGTAAAATCAAAATTCCCACAGGCAAGATACCTCTTTCGATTCCAAAAACAGAGAGAGAAGAAGTATCAGTAGATGAGCTTACTCCTATTTTTTTGGAGCCTGTGCCGCTCGAAGAGACAGAGCTAAGTTGGGAACTGGATGAAGATGAATGGGAGGACCTGGAAGACGAGTTTGATGAGGAGGAGTTTTCGACAGTAGCAGCACCATTTGCTCCGATATTTCCAACACAACCCGGGTTTCAACCATATTTTTCAACGTCCGGTTTCGAACCGATGCCCTTTTTACCCTATCCTGTATACCAGCCTCCTATTTACCCTCCGATGTCTTATCCGCGAGCTAAAAAAGCGAAAAAAGAAAGCTCTTCTACGGTATACGGATGAATTTTAAACCAAATATAAAGCAGTTGTCATTAGGATTACAAATGAACATCTCTGAAATAAAAGAATATCGAAACTATTGGCTTGTTATCGGAGAAACAGGGAAATGGGTGGCAAAACCAATAAGGGATGGGCAACACCATGTTTGGTGGTCAGATGTCGAACAAGAGCTTCGCAATAAAGGATTTCATTTTTTTTCCCAATCGAAGCAAGTAGGGCGTTGGCTCTTATCCGAATATATTGAAGGGGAATGTCCCACTTATAAAAATAGAGAAATTGGTATCCCTTTGATGCAGACACTTGCTCAGTTTCACACACATGGTCAAAAGTTAAATACGCCGCCTACTGCACAGGCGGCGTATCTTTTATCCGATCGTTTATTTGACAGGCTACATGATTTTTATCATCATTTAATTCTGCGTGAGGATAGACCTGAAAAACTGGTTCATCTGATTTCTGAGTATGGTCCTATTTTTTATCAACAGGCAAATGAGACTTATCGTACACTATGTGCATTGGGCTTACCTTATTTAGCTCTGTCATCAAGAGACGGGCATATGTTGAGTCATCGGGATTTAGCAAATCACAATTGGATCGTTGATCGTAACCAACAAGTATGGTTAATCGATTTTGAAACGGCTGAGTACGACTTGCAAATCGGAGATGTTTGGCAAATATGCTCCCGAATCATGACAGAACATCAATGGGATATTCATTTGTTTCAAGAATTAATTTGTTCTTATGAATCTGTTAAACCATTAAAAGACTGGGAAACACAAATACTGGCTTGTCTTTTTCGGTTTCCAAATGAGTTTCTAAGAGAGACAATTGGTATACTAGAAAAGAAAGCAGGTTATAACGAAGATCAAACGATCCCCTACATTGAGAAGATCGCTTCTGATTATCCGATCTGGTTACAAAGAGTGGGGCAGATAAATACTTGGTTCAGGAAGAGAAAGACTCAGTAGATAGTGGATTATGTTATGATGGTAGAGACAGGCGCTCAAGGAGGATGAAAACAACAAAATGAGAGTAGGATTAGCTCAATTTCGTCCCACATTAGGGGATTTACAGCGGAATTTAGATCTTCACTTGGATTGGATTGAAAAGGCCAAACAAAACCAAGTGGAGTTACTTTTGTTTCCGGAATTAAGCTTAACAGGATATAGTTTGTTAGATCTTACCTATGATGTAGGTCGATCTGTTTACAGTGAAGAAATCAGTAAGCTAGTCGCTCGCTCAGAGAGTTTGGATATTGTATTTGGTTTTGTGGAATTAAGTGAAGATCACGTCCTGTATAATTCTACCCTTTATGCAAGTAAAGGGAAAATTGTACATATTCACCGAAAAGTCTATCTTCCAACATACGGCATGTTTGATGAAGGCAGGTATTTTGGACGCGGAGAAGTTTTACGAAGTTTTCCAACGCAGTTTGGTCAAATGGGTATTCTTATTTGTGAGGATATGTGGCATTCATCAACTCCGTATTTGCTTGCTCAAGATGGTGCGCAAATGATTCTGGTTCCTTCCAATTCCCCTGCCAGATCCCTCGACCAAAATGAAGTTGGCTCGCAGTCTTTTTGGTATGCCAACTTGGAGAATCAAGCTGCTCTTGGAGGTTTGTTCATCCTGTTTTGCAATCGGGTAGGGACAGAAGATGGAGTCAGTTTTTATGGGGGATCTGCCATTGTAAATCCTTATGGAGATGAGGTTGCTCGAGCAAATAGGTTAGAAGAACAATTGCTTTGTGCAGATATCGATCTGGATGAAGTTCGTCGTTCTCGATTTGAAACACCATTATTGCGTGATGAGAATTTGGATCTTACCATCAGAGAGTTAACTCGTATTCGCCAGAGGCGGTTAGAACAAAAGAGGTGGACTTAATATGTCAACACAATTAGAAGAACAATTACTTGCAGCTCCTTACTTAGCATTGGATGCTCCTCTGGCAGTGGAAATACTCACAGCAGCATTGAAGGAGGAAGTAGAGAAGGCAGGATTTCGTAAGGTTGTTCTCGGTTTATCTGGTGGGATAGATTCCGCATTATCTCTCTACTTAGCTGTGCGAGCATTTGGTAAAGATAATGTTATTGCAGTCTGTATGCCTTATCGAACAAGCAGTGCATCTAGTCTTACCGATGCAGAAGAAGCGATTTCCGATACTGGAGTTCAATCATTGAAAGTCGATATTAGTCCTCAAATCGATGCCTACTTTGAATTCATGCCAGATGCAACTTCTCTTCGCAAAGGAAATAAAATGGCACGTGAGCGTATGACGATTTTATATGATTTATCTGCTCATTTTGGGGCTTTAGTAATTGGGACAAGCAATCGGACAGAGTTATTACTCGGTTATGGAACGCAATTTGGAGATTCTGCATCTGCTGTCAATCCATTGGGAGACTTGTATAAAACGCAGGTGCGACAACTTTCCAAATTTATCGGTGTTCCACGTTCTATTTTAGAAAAAGCTCCTAGTGCTGATTTATGGGAAGATCAGACGGATGAAAAAGAGCTTGGTTTTTCTTATTTTGATGTCGATCGATTGCTGTATCATTTACTCGATCGCCGTTTAACGAAAGAACAATTGTTAGAACAAGGTTTTTCCAATCCATTGATCGAACAGGTAACACAGCGGATTACACGTAATCAATACAAACGAAGAATGCCTCTCATTTTAAAGATAAGCAATCGAACGGTTGGTGTCGATTTCCGTTATCTTCGTGATTGGGGTTTATAAAATATCTCTAGATAAAAGCAAGTAGGAGAGGGGATAACATGGCAGGACATTCAAAATGGAAAAATATTCAACATCGAAAAGGAAGACAAGATGCAATAAAAGGAAAAATATTTGCAAAGCTGAGTAAAGAAATATACGTCGCTGCTCGCAGAGGAGATAAGGACCCAGCAAACAATAATCAGTTACGGTTAGCAATAGCAAAGGCAAAATCACAAAACATGCCAAATGATAACATTGAACGTGCGATAAAAAAGGCAGCTGGAGAAGGCGATGGAAGTAATTACGAATCCATTATGTACGAAGGTTATGGTCCGGATGGAATCGCAGTTTTAGTTGAAGCTCTCACAGATAATCGAAATCGAACAGCAGCAGATGTGCGATTTGCATTTACCAAACGTGGTGGAAACTTAGGGGAATCAGGTTGTGTATCTTGGATGTTTCATCGATATGGTGTCATTGAAATAGCAAAAGAAGAGGTCTCTATAGATGAAGAGGAAATGGAGCTTCTATTGCTTGATCTAGATCCAGAGGACATAGAAATTACAGAAGAATCCTATATTGTATATGTCAGTCCCGATCGTTTAGAAGAAGTTCAGGAACAGTTACAGAGCACTCATCATATCTGCCTTTCTTCCGCAGATGTAATGATGATTCCGGAAAATAAGATTCATGTTAAAGGAGATACTATTAAGAAAGTGCTGGATTTGATTGAGACATTGGAAGATCATGACGATGTGCAAGCAGTTTTTACTAATTTTGATGCGGATGAAGAGGAAATAGAAAAATTCAGCTAGTTCTTCTTCTTATGGACTTAGATCACTCCTAAAAAAGAAGTGATCTTTTTTATTTTCCATCGACAAATGATTGAAAAAAATCGTATGATGGTAAAACCATATGAACCGATGGGTTTAGGTTATATTAAATGGGGAATCCAATGAGGTGGTCATATGAAACAAACTGTCCATGATAAAATTCGTTTTTTTTATTCTTTCCTTCAATCCCCAAAACGTATTGGAAGTGTTATTCCCAGTTCTTCTTATCTTGCCAGAGGGATGTTTCGATCTGTTGATTTTTCTCATATAAATTCGATTGTTGAACTTGGGGCAGGAACAGGAGTTTTCACTAAAATAATCGCAGAGAAGCTTCAGCCTTCTGCCAAAGGTCTTGTGTTTGAACAAAATAATAAAATGCGGAATAGGCTAGAGAATACCTATCCGAATTTAAATTTCTATTCCAATGCTACTGAATTGACAGATGTTGTAAAAACGTTAGAAGAAAAAGCGGTTGATGTCGTCATATCAAGTCTTCCATTTGCAAACTTTTCCCAGGAAATAAGAATGCAAATAGCACATGATATATATAAGGTATTAAAACCAAACGGTATGTTAGTGGCATTTCAATATTCCAGACAAATGAAAGCCGTTTTTGAATCATTGTTTTCAAATGTATCCATAACTTTCGTTCCTTTTAATATACCTCCAGCTTTTGTTTTTACTTGCATCAAAGTCCATCAATCATTCAAGAAAAAAGCTGTCGAAGAAAATCGTTTATGGTAAAATAGCGTTGTTCGAGGATTCGTGGATTTTTTGTAAGATTCCTCACGGATGGGTTTTGGGGAGTGATCGAAATTGTCTTTTTTTGGTCGACTAGCATGTTTTATTTTGTCGGTGGCAATTGTTTTGTCTGGTTGTTCCAATGAAGAACCTGTTAAAGCGCAGAGTAAAGAAAAGTCAGTCAAGTATACCGCCGAACAGTTTAGTCAATCGATGAAACTTACACAAGCAAAATCTTTACCAGTTCCACAAATTAATATTTCCGAACTAAAACAAAAAGAAGCATTAGAAGTGACAAAAATGCAGTACCAGACATCTTTTTATCGGGGTTCTAAATATAAAAAACAGGTAGCCCTAACTTTTGATGATGGACCTGATAACAATTATACGCCGAAGATTCTGGATATCTTAAAGAAAGAACATATCAAAGCGACCTTTTTTGTGGTTGGGACCATGGCCAAACGCTATCCTTCTTCACTCAAACGGATTTACGATGAAGGGCATGTGATTGGGAATCATTCTTGGAATCATCCGGTCTTGTCTAAATTGCCTGCACCAGCTGTTATGAAGCAAATCGAAGATACAAATAATGTAGTGACAAGTGTTATTGGCAAAACTCCTATTTTGGTCCGTCCGCCATACGGTGCTTTGAATAAGAAATTGGAAAGTGTTGTTGGTAAAAAAGGCTTTAAATTAATTTATTGGGATGTAGATACACTGGATTGGAATCATCAATCTCCAGATAAGATTATGGCAACGGTGAAAAAAGAATTGAAGAAGGGGAGTATTATTTTACAGCATTGTGCTGGTGCACAGAGCATTCAAGCAACAGTAGATGTATTGCCGAAGCTTATCGCTTATCTGCGCAGTCAAGGTTATGAGTTTGTTACGATTGATAAAATGCTCCATACTCCTGCATATACCAAAACTCCTAAATTGGACCCCAAAAAACCGGTTGCCAACATAAAATCAGAATCGACGAAAAGTTTAAATCATCAGAATAAGTCACATGAAAAAGATTTCCCTTCTGATAAAAAATTCAAGCCAGATAATAAGATGCAAACAACTCCTATGAAGTAGGGGTTGTTTTTTTACATTTATAAGTACTTTTTTATTTCTGGGTAAAAATACATAGATGGAAAGGGGTTTTGCACGTGAGTAGTTCCACTCATAAACAAGTATCTTGGACTTTGCTGATCAAACGTATTATTTTCATTGTCATAGGAGCTGTTTTAGTAGCATTTAGCTTAGAAATGTTAATGGTTCCAAACCGAGTTATTGATGGTGGAGTAGTTGGTATATCCATCATGTTATCGTATTTAACTAATATCAGTCTTGGTCTTTATTTATTTATCTTAAATCTTCCATTTTTTTTATTTGGATACAAGCAAATAGGGAAAACATTTGCGATCTCTACTTTATTTGGAGTTTTGGTGATGTCAATTGGAACGGTTTTATTTGCACACCACAAACCTGTTACCAATGATCCTCTGCTTGCTGCAATATTTGGAGGGATTATTCTTGGTATTGGTGTTGGCTTAGTCCTTCGATACGGCGGTTCACTAGATGGAACAGAAATTTTGGCAATATGGATCACAAGACGGATTCCATTTTCGATTGGTCAAATTGTTATGTTTTTTAATTTGTTTATTCTTGGAAGTGCAGGTTTCGTTTTTGGAAGTTGGGATCGAGCGATGTATTCGTTAATTGCCTATTTTATTGCCTTTAAGACCATAGATACAACAATTGAGGGCTTTGATGAAACAAAGTTCGTTTGGATCATCAGTGATTTGTATAAAGAGATAGCAGATGCCATATTACATAATTTAGGAAGAGGAGTAACTTTTTTAAATGGGGAAGGTGCATACACAGGTGATACAAAACGAGTCATTTTTTGCATCGTTACGCGTTTAGAAGAAGCGAAATTAAAATCAATTGTTCAAGATATAGATCAGGATGCTTTTTTCGCAATTGGAAATATACATGATGTTCATGGGAAACAATTTGCCAACAATGAAATTCACTAATGGGTCGGTTCATAGACAGGTTGGGTAGGATGGTCTAAAATGGGAAGAAGCCACCACATAGAGAGAAAGGTAAGGCAAAACCATGACTACCCAACATTCTTTTTTACAGCATCTACTCAAATTATTGCTTCGATATCACCGAAGATTGGGATTAAATCAACAACAGTACGTATTGTTACATAGTTGTATTCAATTTGATGATATGGATGTTCTTGAAGAAGTTACGGGTCTATCAGAGGATCAGATTATGAAATCATTGACGGAGTTGGCAAATCGAAAAATAATTGCTTTTACTCCGGATAAAAATATTGATCTTGAATACCTCCATCAGTTGTTGAACATGGTTGAACAAGATAATATCCCTTTCCGTGAAATTCTTATCAAAGAATATGTGAGTGAAAAAAAACATAAGACAGGACATGTTGGTCAAGTAGAGCTAGTTCCAATGAACAGTGGTATAGCAGTTCGGCTAAGAAATGGTACTTTTTTAACGATTGCTCGATTGCGGGAATTAGCTGAGGAGTTTGAGTTATTTGCAGGCTCCATCAAAGAAGAAGAAATATGGAAAGTAAATTTGCAGTTATTGTCTCAAATTCATCGGGAAAAAGATGAAGCAATAGATAAAATTGTATGAAAAAGAGGAGCATAAGGAGTAAAATTGTGAAAATAATTGGAATTGATCCAGGAATAGCCATTGTTGGTTATTCCGTTTTAACTAGACGGGGAAATAAACTCCACCCAATAGACTATGGTAGTATAGAAACACCTGCTGGCATGCCGACACCAAAACGATTGAAAGAAGTATATGATGCAGCGAAACATTTATTTCAACTTCACCAACCTGATGTAATAGCAATTGAAAAGCTTTTTTTTAATCGTAATGTTACCAATGCATTTACGGTTAGTGCTGCTCGAGGGGTAATTATGCTTGCAGCAGAAGAGTGTGACATTTCTATAACCGAGTACACACCTTTGCAGGTTAAAATGGCAGTTACCGGATTTGGAAAAGCGGAGAAGAGTCAAGTACAAAAGATGGTTCAACGATTGCTTCATCTCCCAGCGGTCCCAAAACCAGATGATGTAGCAGACGCACTAGCTATTGCAATTTGCGAAGTACATGCCGGATCGAGATAAGGGAGAGTTGAGATTGAGATGATTGAACGATTACGCGGGGAAATTTTTTTAGTAGAGAGCGATTATATTGGAGTTGATGTTCAAGGTGTGGGCTATCAAGTTTTTGTAGTAAACCCGTATCAGTTTGAAGAAGGGACTACTAATGTAGTTTATATCCATCATGTGGTGAGGGAAGATGCTTCATTGCTTTATGGATTTTCTGTTCAGGAAGAGAGGAATTTGTTTCGTTCTCTGTTAGCCGTATCTGGAGTTGGCCCAAAAGCAGCTTTGGGAATATTATCCGCTGGTACACCTGCACAAATTGTATCAGCTATTCAAGCAGAAAATGTTGCATTTTTAACAAAGCTTCCAGGAATAGGAAAGAAAACAGCTGCTAGATTAATCCTGGATCTTAAAGATAAATTAGCGCACTGGATGCCAAAAACACTTGAAATTCCCACACAAACTGTTGTTTCTGAATCCAATGACCGGGAAATCGTAATCGACGCGCTGATGGGACTAGGTTATGATGAAAAGGAAGCAGCACAATTAGCAAACAACAGTTTTGAGGAAAATCAATCAGTAGAAGCTTGGATAAGAGCAGCATTGAGACAAAAGGGGTGAGTGATTTGGAGGAGCGGATTATTTCCGCTAAATTAGCCATGGAAGAAGAGCAAGTGGAATTTAGTCTTCGACCCAGGTTTTTACGAGAGTACATAGGGCAATCTCATGCAAAAGAAAATCTGAAGATTTACATTGAGGCTGCAAAACAACGAAACGAATCACTCGATCATGTTTTATTGTATGGCCCTCCTGGACTAGGAAAAACGACATTATCTCATATCATAGCAAATGAAATGGATGCCAATATCCGTACTACTTCAGGACCTGCAATTGAAAGACCAGGCGATTTAGCGGCAATTTTAACAAATTTAGAAGCGAATGATGTTTTGTTTATCGATGAGATTCACCGGCTAAATCGATCAGTAGAAGAAGTATTATATCCTGCGATGGAAGATTTTGCACTCGATATTATCATCGGTAAAGGTCCAAGTGCAAGAACGGTACGACTTGATTTGCCTCCATTTACACTTGTAGGGGCGACGACAAGGGCGGGTTCTCTGTCTGCTCCACTTCGCGACCGATTTGGGGTTGTTAGCAGGCTTGAATTTTACACGGAGGAAGAGTTATCCTTAATACTGCTTCGAACTGCTGATTTGCTCCAAGTCGGGATGAACGAGGAAGGTGCAACTGAATTAGCTACTCGTTCTAGAGGAACTCCGCGCGTTGCAAATCGATTGCTTAAACGTGTACGTGACTTTGTACAGGTCGAAGGAGATGGATTTATCAGCAAGGATGAAGCAGTAAGCGCATTGGATCGGATGCAAGTGGATAAAATGGGTTTAGATCAATTGGATCATCGATTACTCAAATCGATTCTCACTCATTTTCGAGGTGGACCAGTAGGTTTGGAAACCATTGCAGCAACCATTGGAGAAGAAAGTCACACCGTGGAAGACGTAGTAGAGCCTTATTTGATGCAACTAGGTTTTTTAGAACGTACTCCTCGTGGAAGAATGGTTACGAAACAATGTGCTGATTACTTAGGTATGAAATGGCCTAAGTCTATGTAAAAAACAGGGGCTTACGCCTCTTTTCTTTTTGGAGTTGATCACGATGGATGTATCTATGTTTGATTATGATTTGCCAAGTGAACTTATTGCCCAAAAACCGATAGATGATCGTACAGCTTCCCGTCTGATGGTTGTCGATAAAAAGTCAGGTGAATTAGAGCATGCTACGTTTCGAGATTTGCCTTCCTACCTGCAAAAAGGAGATTTATTGATTTTGAATAACAGTCGTGTCCGGAACGCTAGGCTCCTTGGAGTAAAAATCGAAACAGGTGCAAAAATTGAGTTATTATTATTAAAGCCTCTCGGCGATGATCGATGGGAAGCGCTAGTAAAACCCGCTAAACGTATGAAACCTGGGGTAATCGTGCAATTTGGCAATGGGGAACTCAGAGCGATTGCAGTTTCTCCAACGGATATGGCTGGGGGATGGATTTTTCAACTAGAGTATGAAGGAGATGTGGAACAATTATTTCAACAGTTAGGGCAAATGCCGCTACCTCCTTATATTCGAGAACGTCTAGAGGACAGTGAGCGGTATCAAACTGTTTATTCGCAAGAAATCGGTTCTGCCGCTGCCCCTACAGCAGGTCTCCATTTTACCGAAGAATTACTTCAGGAATTGGAGGCAAAAGGAGTTGAGATTGGTTATGTGACTTTGCATGTAGGTTTAGGGACATTTCGGCCAGTAGCAGTGGAACAAGTGGAAGAACATACGATGCATGCGGAATATTATGAGTTATCTCATGAAGTAGCTCAGATGATAAAAAAGGCTAAGCAAGAAGGCCGGAGAATCGTTGCTGTTGGAACCACGACCGTTCGTACGTTAGAGACAATTGGCAGTCATTCAAATGGAATTAGGGAAACGAACGGCTGGACAGACATTTTTATTTATCCAGGTTATAAGTTTCAAGTGGTAGATGCCATGATCACTAATTTTCATCTTCCCAAATCTACTCTGTTAATGCTTGTAAGTGCTTTTAGCACTCGAAATATTATGATGCAAGCATACAAGAAAGCAGTAGAAAGGGAATACCGCTTTTTTAGCTTTGGGGATGCCATGCTGATCAAGTAAAATGGTGGTTGAGCAGCAGAAGCTTTGGTGTATAATGGATATTGTGTATTTCAACAAGTGATGGGAGAAAGGAACAGGAACATTGGCTGTTCGTTACGAATTAATTAAAGTATGTAAGCAGTCTGGTGCAAGATTGGGAAAACTACATACTCCACATGGTACTATAGAGACGCCTATTTTCATGCCCGTCGGAACACTGGCTACCGTGAAAACGATGAGTCCGGAAGAGTTAGCCGGGATGGAAGCACAGATTATTTTAAGTAATACATACCATCTTTTTTTGCGCCCAGGTCATGATCTAATTGCAGAGGCAGGAGGACTCCATCGCTTTATGAATTGGGATCGTCCCATTTTGACAGATAGTGGTGGTTTCCAAGTCTTTAGTTTGAGTAATCTTCGAAAAATTTCCGAAGAAGGGGTAGAATTTCGTTCTCACCTGAGTGGAGAAAAATTGTTTTTGTCTCCCGAAAAAGTGATGGAGATCGAAAACGCACTCGGAGCTGATATTATGATGGCATTTGATGAGTGTGCACCTTATCCTGCGGAGAGAAAGTATGTGGAAGATTCCGTAGCATTGACTTATCGTTGGGCGAAACGCTGCAAGGAAGCACATAAACGTCCGGAAGATCAAGCACTCTTTGGGATTGTACAAGGTGGAATGTATGCCGATTTACGAAAACAAAGTGCAGAACAATTAGTCGAGCTTGATTTTCCTGGCTATGGTATCGGCGGATTGAGTGTAGGAGAATCCAAAGAACTCATGTATGAGACATTGGAAGTTACTACTCCGCTTTTACCAGTGAATAAACCGCGTTATTTGATGGGTGTGGGTTCCCCTGATGCATTGATCCAAGGCTCTATTCTTGGAGTGGATATGTTTGATTGTGTCCTTCCTACGAGAATAGCGAGAAATGGGACAACGATGACAAGCCAAGGCAGACTGGTGATTCGTAATGCAAAATATGAACGGGATTTTGGACCGCTCGACCCAGCTTGTGATTGTTATACTTGTCGCAATTATTCTCGAGCATATTTACGTCATCTGATCAAATCAGATGAGACGTTTGGGCTAAGATTAACAACCTACCATAACCTTTATTTCTTATTAAACTTAATGAAGCAAGTAAGAGAAGCGATTATGGAAGATCGATTACTTGATTTTCAAAAAGAATTTATGATCCAATACTATGGATCACTAAATCCAACAAAAGCGTTTTAGGGAGGAAACTTAATGACCAGTTCTACATGGAGTATTGTGTATATCGTAGTGATGTTTGCGCTACTTTACTTTGTATTGATTCGTCCACAAAATAAACAGCGTAGAGAACAAGCACAACTGCTCTCTGCTTTGAAAAAGGGAGATAAAGTAGTTACAATTGGTGGACTTCATGGTTCTATTGTTGATTTAAATGAACAGAGAGTAACTCTAAAAGTTAATGATACTACTAGACTTATATTTGAGCGTGGGGCGATCAAATCCAAAGTTTCAGAAGATACTCAAGCAGCATCTGAGAAAAAAGAAAAAGTAGAAGAAACACCTGCTGCGACTAAAGAAGTAACAACCGAACACGCAGAAACAAAAGAAGAAGCGAAAGAGTCCAAATAGGCTCTCTCGCTTTTTTTATCTTGATGTATTTACTCCAAAGATTCCACCTAAGGCACCGATTCCAAATGCAAATATTCCAAAGACAAGTGGATCTACTCGCATACTAGTGTCAAATGCAAGAAATGCAATCAACCAAATAAATAAGGTATAAATAATCCCTTGAAGACCACCGTAATACCAACCCTTTTTTCTTGAACGTTTCCCTGATACAAAGCCCGCAGATAAGAGAGCAATTGCATTTATACAGAAGGTAATGGGCGGTAAGCTACTCGTTTCCAGGCTGGTAAATCGGAGAAACAAAGCAGTAATCAGAGATAATCCGACAATAAAAGCCCATAGTATCATTTGTCCTGCTACCATTGGTGAATGCCATCCAGTACGTAAGATATCTTTCATTAGGCTGGAACCTCCTAGATCTTCTTGGTACAACCTATGGATAAAAGGTTTCTTTTATGACATTTTTTCTCATAGAATTTCGGGGGTCAGGTAAAAATAGTAAACGACATGAGTGGAAAAGGGAGCAATTTACTATGCTGAGCTTAATCCTCCGAACAACTTTTATCTACTTTTTTATTTTGTTGATGATGCGTTTGATGGGAAAAAGAGAAATAGGTAAATTATCTGTGTTTGATCTGATCGTCTCTTTTATGCTCGCTGATCTATCTGCAATGATAATAGAAGATAAAAAATTAGAAATTATTAATGGAGTTACTCCAATCGTTACAATAGTTGCACTTCAAATTTTACTCTCTTTTATCATGTTGAAAAATAGAAGTGTTCGCAAACTTATTGATGGAGAGCCGACGGTCATTGTGCAACATGGTCAAATATTGGATAGAGTGATGGCGAAAAGTAGATATAATTTAGATGATTTAATGATGCAGCTGAGAGAAAAAAATATATCCAATATCAGCGATGTGGAGTATGCCATCTTAGAGAGATCAGGAAAATTAAGTGTTTTTCCTAAAACAGAAAAGACAGCAGTGACAAAAGAAGATCTGAAACTAAAAAATCTAAAAGCTTTTCATCCACCTATTCCCGTTGTACTTGAAGGAAAAGTATTAGAAGATGGCCTACAACAGATCGGTCAAAATCGTTTTTGGTTAAAAAAAGAACTGCGTAAAAAAGGCTACAAAGATTTGTCAGATATCTTTTATGTCAGTGTGAACAATGAAGGTAAATTATTTATTGATGCAAAAGATAAAAAACATTAGCTAGGCAATACTTTGGCAATCCATTTACCTACATAAGGAATTCGATTTACATCCGTCTTTCGTACAAGACTGAAAAGTAACAAGCAAATAAAATAGATACCAAAACTGCTAATACTAGTTAAAAATACTTTTTGCAGCAAGGGTGTACCTTCTTTATGGATCAAATAATAAGCAACTGAACCCATTGTAATCACCGAAAAAGTTAGTTTCGAAACAGGTCTCAGGTGTAGAGAAATCGGCACATATTTTAAAATGCTGATAAAGTGAAGTCCTGTGACCAAAATAATTCCTATATTAATAGCAATAGCTACTCCATTAATACCTAAAGAGGGCCTTGAAGCGAGCAAAAAGATAAGTGGTATCTTTAAAACCGCACCAATAATCGAATTTCGCATGGCAATATTTGCTTTATCTAATCCTTGCAGGACTGATGCAAATGGACCTTGCAAATAATGAATAAATGACACAGGTGCGATGATATAAATCATATGGGCGAGCTCTTTTTTATGGTAGAGTAATATAGACAATGGTTCAGCTAAAATCAGAATAAAAGCGGTACAAGGAGCTCCGATTAAAAGAGAGAGGCGAATGGCTTGTTGTAGTCGATGTTCGATGAGTTTTGGTTGATTTTGAGCAGCTGCTTCACTTATAGCCGGAACCAGTGATACGGTTAAGGCATAGGTGATAAAAGTTGGAAAGAAAATGAGAGGTATTGCCATTCCTTCCAAACGACCGTAAAGAGCAGTGGCGGCAGATGTAGCAATTCCAGCAAGAGCAAGACTCTGCGCAACTACAATTGGTTCTAATGCATAGGAGAGGGAACCTATTATTCTACTTAGTGTAACTGGAACAGAAACACGTAAAACTTCTTTAATGCTTCTCATTAGATGTTTTGGTTTTTGAAATAAAGTGAGAGGTACATATTTTTCATCTCTACGATAACAGATATAAATGTAGATCATCCCTACAAATTCTCCTACTACCATCCCTAACATTGCTCCAGCAGCAGCATATGCAATTCCAAATGGCAATAAATATTGTGCTAGAAAAATAACAGTAAATATTCTTACTGTCTGCTCTGCGATTTGGGCAATTGCATAAGGGCTCATATTTTGTCGACCTTGAAAATAACCTCGAAAGATCGAAGATATAGCGATAATAGGGATAACAGGTGTTATCGCTAACAGAGCATAGATGGTCCTGCCATCTGTGAGCAGTACATGTGCAATTTTAGATGCCCCAAAAAAGATAGAAATGGCAATGATTACACTGGTGATCAATACGATAAAGATTGATACAATAAGTATTGCTGGAACACGATCTTCTTCTCCGCGTGCTTCCGCCTCTGAAACCAATTTTGATATAGCTACCGGAATACCTGCTGTAGTAACTACTACAGCGAAGATTAAAATAGGAAAAACCATTTGGAACAATCCCATTCCCTCATCTCCAATAATGCGAGATAAGGCAATGCGATATACAAAACCTAGTATTTTAGTGATAAATCCAGCCCCAACTAGGATAATGGTTCCATAGAGAAAACCTTGTTTGGTCATAAGCCTCCCCTTCTCGTTCACAGATCCTTTGTAAAATTTGTATGCCTTGTCCGCTGGTTCCATGTCTGAAAGTTATCCATTAGCAGGAAGCGACATGATAGATGTCGAATTTTTGCGATAGTAGATAGAGTGAAAGGATGAAGAAAATGGCAAAAGCATTAAGAGCCGTGAGTATGAAACGAAACCGTACCGATGTCGAATTATTGACAGAACAAGAATTAAAAGGTTGTATAGAAGATTTATGTGATAGCAAAGCAGCTGAATTTCGTATGTATGGGTATGAAGATGTGACTGGAGAACAAATTTGGGCGTGTGTATCAGAAGGATATCGCCGAGGTTGGCCGAGATTAAATCGTCTTGTAAATGATATTATGTCTTTAAAAGCAAATCGGTTCATGAACTGGCTGATGTTAAGTGTTTATAAAGCTGACTAGCCCAAAAATTCATGCGACTCGCTTGAGTCGCTATTTTTCGTACATAAGTAAAAGTATATTTTTGTATGTTTGACAACGTTATTCTTCTGCTGGGATAATGGGATTGTAATTTTTTGCAGACCATGTTTTTATGAGAGATGAAGGAGTATGAAGGATGAGAGTAAAACGCGGTAAAATAGTGATATTTGTCCTCCTTACCGTAATCATTCTCGGAACTGTTTTGTCCACAACCGAAACAATCTGGGGTAGGATTACCAAAGGATTAGATTTACAGGGAGGATTTGAAGTACTTTATCAAGCTGCTCCCCACCAAAAAGTAAATACAGATATCTTGAGTCAAACAGCTAGTGCGATCCGAAATCGGATTGATATTTTAGGAGTTACAGAGCCGGATATAACCATTGAGCCCCCCAATCGAATCCGTGTACAAATCGCCGGAGTCAAGGATCAGAAAAGAGCTCGTGATATTATTGGAAAGCCAGCACAATTGACTTTCCGTGACCCTACTGGTAAGAAAGTGTTACTGAAAGGAACTGATTTAAAACCAGGTAGTGCCAAAGTGGGTTATGATCAGAACAATCAGCCGCTAGTAGAAATTCAACTTACGGATGCTAAGAAATTTGAGGCGATTACTCGTAAATACATAGGGCAACCAATGCCCATCTACTTAGATGAAAATGAGTTGAGTGCTCCGACTATCGTGCAAGCGATACCAGGGGGACGAGCTACTATCAGTGGACAAGAGACCGTAGAAAAAGCCCAAGATTTAGCAAGTCTCTTAAATGCAGGAGCACTGCCTATTAAGCTCACAGAGGTTCAAAGTTATGCAGTAGATGCAAGTTTAGGGGAAGAAGCATTGAAAGATAGCTTGAAAGCTGGTGCCTATGCGATTTTGGCTATATTTATTTTTGTAATCGGTTATTATCGCTTACCAGGTTTAGTAGCCGTTATTACTTTGATCGCATATGGTTATCTTGTGCTGTTGGTTTTTGATGCGCTAAATATGACCTTAACCTTACCAGGTTTAGCAGCATTTATATTAGGAATTGGGATAGCAGTTGATGCGAACATCATTATGAATGAGCGAATAAGAGAAGAACTGCGGCATGGAAAGAGCGTCCGTGCTTCAGTGAAAACGGGATCTAAACGTTCTTTCCTAACGATTATTGATTCTCACGTGACCACGATTGTTGCATCTTTGTTGCTCTTTTACTTTGGAACAGCTGCGGTAAAAGGATTTTCTGTATCCCTCATGGCTGGGATCATCGTAAGTTTATTAACAGCAGTAGCATTATCGAGAATTATGGTAAATTTATTGGTTCAATCTAATCTGATGAACAAGCCAAGCTGGTTTAATGTGAAAGAGGATGAGATTAGTGACTTATAGCATAGATTTTGTAGGAAAACGGAAATTGTTTTTTGGTATTTCGATTCTCCTGATTATTGCAGGAGTAGTATCTTTGTTTGTACAACAGTTAAATTTGGGGATTGATTTTGTAAGTGGAACGAGATTGGATATTTCCATGGATAGAGCAGTGAATATTGATGAATCCAAAAACATACTTACCAAACTCGGATATCAAAACCCTAATGCACGAGTAGGTGGGAAAAAATCAGATATACTCATTTTTCGTACTTCTAAAACGATAACTCCTGCCAAAGTAGCTGAAATAACCTCTGCTTTTAACAAAGCATTTAAAACAAAAGTCAGTGTTCAATCGCAAGTTGTAGATCCTATCATTGGTCGCGAATTGGCGAGAAACGCAATTATTGCTACTTTGCTTGCCTGTGTGGCTATTGTTATTTATGTGTCTATCCGATTTGAACACCGATTTGCTATAGCAGCTGTTATTACGTTGTTTTATGATGCTCTATTCACAATTGGTATCTTCTCCATTTTTCAAATTGAGGTTGATGTTGTATTTATTGCAGCTATCCTGACAATTATTGGATACTCCATCAATGATACAATTGTTATCTTCGATCGAATTCGTGAAAACTATAATCGTCAGCAGCCTAAAAAATGGGACGATCTAGCATCTATGGTCAATGAAAGTATTCAACAAACGCTGGTTCGTTCTATTAATACAGTTGTTACGGTTCTCTTAGCAGCATTGGCTTTGGTTCTTTTAGGAGGAGAGAGTATTCGCAATTTCTCCCTAGCTCTCATACTAGGTTTGGTTTCGGGAGCATATTCTTCCATTTTTATCGCAAGTCAAATATGGGTCGTATGGACATGGAAATCTATCCAAAAGAAAGTGTCATCCTCCGCATAGAGTTGTTTGTTTCAGCTTTTAGAAGGAAAATGATCGGTAAAGATAAACCGCGAACTTCGCGGTTTTATCATTGTTCAAGAGAAGAGAGGAGGTAGAAAGTTGCTACATCCCAAATCCAGATGGAAAATGACGCCAGTAGCTGCTGAGGAAATTCAAATATTAGTAGATGAACTTTCTTTGCATCCTTTGGTAGCTCGTATTTTGATTCGAAGAGGTCTACGAGAAAAAGAAGAAGTCAAACAGTTTTTACAGCCTTCCTTGGCCTCTTTGCACGATCCCTTTCTGCTACATGATATGACGAAAGCAGTAGAGAGAATCAGAGCTGCTATCCAAAATCAAGAACGGATTAGAATTTATGGTGATTATGATGTAGATGGTGTATCGAGTACAAGCTTGATGCTGCATGTATTTGAAGCACTTGGAGCACAAGTAGACTATTATATTCCAAATCGTTTTCAAGAAGGGTATGGGCTGCACCAAGCAGCCATTCAATTAGCCAAAGACGAGGGAATAAGTTTAATGGTGACAGTTGATACAGGGATTAGCGCCGTGGAACAAGCTAAATTTGCTAAATCGATCGGTTTGGATCTCATCATTACGGATCATCATGAACCTTCTGCTGTGATTCCAGAAGCAGTAGCTGTGTTAAATCCCAAAAAGCCAAATTGTTCCTACCCAGATAAACAGCTTGCAGGAGTGGGGGTAGCTGCAAAATTGGCTACAGCCTTGTTAGGAGAAGTTCCTACCCGTTGGCTCGATTTAGTTGCATTAGGCACTATTGCCGACCTAGTTCCCTTAAAAGGGGAAAACAGGATATTTGCTTCTTTTGGTTTAAGCTGCATGAATTCACAGACAAATATTGGATTGACTGAATTAATGGCAGTTTCGGGAATCGAGAAAAAAGTAAATGCTGGACATGTAGGTTTTTCTCTAGGGCCTCGCATCAATGCGATTGGAAGGCTTTCTTCAGCTACAGAAGCAGTAGAATTGTTAACAACCAATGATAGAACACAAGCTAAGCAGTTGGCGATGTTACTAAATGAGAAAAACATGGAACGTCAGGCATTGGTAGATGCTGCCACAACGGAAGCAGTCGCCCAAGTAGAAGCAGATAGACAATTACATCGCAAAGTAATCGTAGTATATCAAGAAGATTGGAACCTAGGAGTAGTAGGGATTGTTGCATCCAGGCTAGTAGAGACATTTTATCGTCCTACTATTGTACTAGGAAAAGATCAGAAAACAGGTCTTCTGAAAGGGTCTGCAAGAAGTATTCGTGGATTTCATTTGCATCGAGCATTGACAGAAGTCAGTGAATTGCTGTCCACTTATGGTGGTCACGAAATGGCCGCAGGGATGGCTTTATCAGAAAAGAATTTGCCGCATTTTCATTCCAAGCTTACAGAATTAGCCGAAGAATGGTTGACAAGTGCAGATTATATAAAAGAAACGCTGGTTGAAGAAAAGATTTCATTAACAGACGCAAATACGGTATTAATTGATTCATTGAATCAACTGGAGCCTTATGGTATGGGTAACCCGGTTCCTTTGTTTCAAATAGAAGGAGCAGAGGCTTATCGATTAGACTGGATGGGTGGCCAATCTAATCATCTCAAATTACATTTAAAAGATGATAGTGGAAATAAATTGGAAGCAGTTCGTTTTCGTTGTAGTGAACTAGCCGGCCAATTAACGGTTGGGGCGAACACTCAAATCGTAGGAGAATTGCAAGTAAACGAGTGGAATGGTAAAAGAAAAGCGCAAGTTTTAATACGAGACTTGGCTATTCCTCACCTGCAAATATTTGATTGGCGTACCAATCGAAAAGAAGCTAGAGTCGCAGAGTTGGCTGGAAAAGCAGTATTATGTATTTGTTCGAGCAAAGAGAGATATACCAACTTAGAAGATGGACAATTGTACACATGGGATGATGTTATTCCCCATGATCTTCCATTTGCTCATCTTGCCCTCTTGGATGCACCTCCATCCGTTGCAAGGTTTAGAACAGTAATTCAAAGTTTAAAAAATATGGAACGTATCTATGTTTGTTTTGGCGATGAAGATATGGTATACCGCTTACCAGTTGTTCCCGGTCGTGAGAAATGTAAGCTTATGTATCAGACACTTTGGGCGAAACGTTCTACTCGTATCCCAATGCAAGCGAGTATTGATGCACTGAGTAGACGACTTGGTATATCTGCTAGAGTTATTCGTTTTTTAATGGATGTTTTTGAAGAATTAAATTTTATTGCCATTGAGAATGATCAAGTAGAAGTTTTAGCTAATCCAGCAAAGCGTGATTTATTAGAATCCAAAATATATCAACAAGGAAGAGATCAAGCAGAAGTACTTCAAACTCTTATCTACTCCTCTTTTCGTGAATTGAGTAAAACAATAAAAGGAGCATAACGAAATGAACTTAAAGGAAATAATTCGTGTTATCCCGGATTTTCCTCAGCCGGGTATTCGCTTCAAAGATATTACAACTCTGTTGAAAAATGGTCCTGCTTACCAGTCCATGATCAATCAGTTAGTAGACATATATAAAGATAAAAAAATCGATTTAGTTGTAGGGCCTGAAGCTAGAGGTTTTGTCATCGCAGCACCACTCGCTTATGCGTTAGGTGTTGGATTTGTACCTGTTCGTAAACCAAATAAACTTCCGCATGAAACGATTGAAGTTACATATGATCTGGAATATGGTCAAGACTCTCTTGTCATGCATAAAGATGCGATATTGCCTGGTCAGCGAGTGCTTATAGCAGATGATTTATTGGCTACAGGAGGGACCATTGCAGCGACACTGGAATTGGTGAAACAACTAGGTGCAGATGTGGTAGGAGCAGCTTTTTTAATTGAGCTGACTTATTTAGATGGTCGAGAAAAACTAGGGGATATTGATATACAGACATTGGTACAATATTAGAAGTGAGGTGCGTTTTTATCACCTCACTTTTTTCTATACTGTTTGTTGACATATTTACCTGCTGTCTTACCTACATAATTCACACTTTAAGAGGGAAGCCTAATCGCAGCAATATAAATCGTTTACGAATATGATGTGAATTTCGGAGGTAATTTTAGATGGCAAAATTATTATATATCACAGCAAATCCAAAACCAGTCGAGGAGTCTTTCAGCCTGCGTACCGGAAAAGCTTTTCTAGAAGAATACCAAAAAGCAAATCCTCAGGATGAAGTAGTCCATCTCGATATTTATAATTTAGATATTCCGATGATTGATGCAGATGTATTTAGTGGATGGGGAAAACTTTCAAAAGGGGAAGACCTAACATCCGCCGAAAAAGCAAAAGTGGAGCGAATTGCTGAAATCACAGATGAGTTTGTAGCGGCAGATAAATATGTATTCGTAACACCTTTTTGGAACTTCCTCTTTCCACCAAAATTGAAAGCATATATCGATGCAATTTGTATTGCTGGGAAAACATTCAAATATACGGAAAATGGACCAGTAGGATTACTTGGTGGCAAGAAAGTGGTGCACATCCAAGCACGAGGTGGTTTTTATTCCGAAGGACCTGCGAAAGAATTGGAATTTGGAGATCGCTATCTTCGTACAGTGCTTAATTTCCTAGGAGTTACAGATGTTCAAACGGTTGTTGCTGAAGGAATGGCATTTGACCCAAGTAAAGCCGAGGGAATTGTTGCGAAAGCAATTGAAAAAGCGAGAGAAGTTGCAAGAAGTTTTTCTGGTAAAACAGTTCGAGCATAAATAAATAAATAAATAAATAAATAAAAAGTACAATCCATGGGGTTGTACTTTTTTACTTTTGTTGAGATAAAATGAGTAGTAGCAGTAGAATAATAAAAACAATCGTCACAATAAAATCTTGTTCATTGGAAAAAGGATGGAAGTTTTTAAATATCGGGAGATCCACTTTGGGAAAATCCCAATGAGCATTTCGGAAATCTTCGGACACGTTATGAAAAAAATCCATTTCATACTCCCTTCGACAATCTTCTGCTTTCATTTAAATAGTAGAAAAAAGCACAAGTATTTGCAACTTTCTTTGAGATGGAGCTGAAAAAATGATTATTTCTTCCGACTTAACGAATAGATGTTATACCCAAGATGATTTAGCAAGAAGGCAGTCTACCTTCACTTCTCCCCTTGAAACAAGAGATCCATTCGAACGGGATTATGGACGAATCGTACATAGTGCTTCATTTCGTAGGCTTCAAGCTAAAACCCAAGTAATAGGTTCAGAAGCAGGGGATTTACATCGTACAAGATTGACACACTCTTTGGAAGCAGCACAAATAGCTCGCAGTATTGTCATTTTTTTAAATGCACATGATCCAAAACTAGGAGCTGATTTTTCTCTTGACGTATCTCTACTTGAAGCAGCAGCATTAGCTCACGACCTTGGTCATCCCCCTTTTGGTCACCATGGCGAACAGGCTTTACATGATTGTATGTATCGTTATGGAGGATTTGAAGGAAATGCTCAGACATTTCGTATCTTATCTCGCATAGAAGGAGATAAAGTCGTAGGTTTAAATTTAACACGGGCACTTTTGTATTCTATTGTAAAATATCCTATCATTCTTGATGACGCGATTAGCAAAAGTACCAATAAAGAACACCCGCCAAAGGCTAATATTTATAAAGTAGACGAAGAGGCTTTCCATTGGATGATGGAACCACTAACACAAGAAGAAAAAAATTATTACATGGAAACCAAGACAACAGAGGAAGGATTCCAAAAGACAGTTCGTAAATCATGGGAGTGTTCTTTATTAGAACTAGCTGATGATATTGCCTATGTAACCCATGATGTAGAGGACGCGATCAATTTAGGGTTCATTCATTCTTCTACTTTGACGCAAATATTATCCTCATTTCCTGGATTTGAAAAGCATTTTTTGAGAACTGATCACTTTAAATATGATTTAAAACAGTTAATATCTGCGATGATTTCTTATTTTGTCTTCGGTGTAGAGCTAAAAGAAAACGAAATAGATGCGAATTCAGCTCGATTGAAGTATCGAGTAGAATTAATGAAAGAGCGATTTGAGTTGCTTCGTATCCTAAAACAATTAGTAATCGATGAAGTAGTGTATTCACAAACTGTACAAACGATGGCTTGGAAAGGTAGATTTGTCGTGAAGCAGTTATTTGAAGCAATGATGAACGAACCAAATTTACTACCGCATAATGATCGATTAACGATCAAGAAAGGGATATCTACCGCGGAAAAAGCAAGAGTGGTCTGTGATTATATATCAGGCATGACTGATTCGTATGCAATGAAAATGTATCAACAGCTATTTGGAAGAGGAGATGGGGCACCTTTCATTCCACATCTCTAGTCTAAATTCCTGCTTGATAGGGAAATTACAAAATGGTATTATTTGGATGGGAAAAGAAGGAACAGAATCTCTTTCTAGATTTTGTAAGTTTTTCTTTACGGTAAGGAGTGTTTGCATGAATGAGTTGCATGACATTATCCGAGTTCTCTTAGAGAGTGTAGACCGGCGTTATGAGTTGCTGGAAAATCGATATAGCAATCAAACACGCGAGATAGAAAAGAGAATGGACCGATTAGAAAATCAGTATGAAGAAGAATTTTATCGACTGAACCGAGAGATACGATATCTTCAAGAAAGAATTCATGATGTGGAAACCCGATTGCTGTATATGCAAAACAGTGAAAATCTACCAAATTCAAATCGAAAACGCTTCTAAATGGTTGAATAGATAAGAGAGCAATATTATCTTATCTATTTTTATTTTGATTCAAATCCGACTTATCAAGTTGGTTTTATTGACTTAAATTTTTAGTCATGTATAATAATATTAGTTTTGAACATGCTTTTACTAATAAAGGTAAGAGGAGTCGGATGTATGAAGCGTTTAAAATGGGTTGCTCCCTTTCTATTGGCTTTTCTATTCATAGCAGGTTGCAGTGTAGGTACCACCAACGACAGCTACACAAAAGTAAAAGAAAGTGGAGTATTGGTAGTTGGGACAGAAGGAACTTATAAACCTTTTAGTTATCATGATGAAAAAACAAATGCATTGACGGGATTTGATGTAGAAGTAGCTCGTGAAGTAGGAAAACGTTTAGGGCTCAAAGTCCAATTCAAAGAAATTCCTTGGGATGGCATGTTGACTAGTCTCTCTTCCAAAAAAATAGACATGGTGGCAAACCAAGTAGGAATTAAACCAGAGAGGCAAAAGAAATTTGATTTCTCTATTCCTTACACAGTATCTTATGCACAAATCGTGGTGAAAAACGATAATCAGACGATCCATTCCATAAAAGATGTAAAAGGCAAAAAAGCAGGTCAAACCACAACAAGTAATTACGGAAAGATGGCTCAAGATGCTGGTGCAACTATTGTTCCTTATGAAGATATGATGAGTGCGATGCGTGATGTAGCAGCTGGCCGAATTGATTTGAGCATGAATGACCGCTTAGCAATTGCTCAAATGATGAAGCAAACCCATCTTCCTCTTAAAACAGTGGGGGAACAAGTGGAGAAATCTTCTTCTGCTCTAGCGTTTCCAAAAGACAGTAAAAAATTGGTAGATGAAGTAAACAAGGCACTCGAAGATATGAAGAAAGATGGTACCCTTGCTAAGATATCAAAAAAATACTTTGGCATGGATGTATCAAAATAAGAATGATAAACGGAAAAGTAGCTTATTGGTAAAGCTACTTTTCCGTTTATCTGCAATCTTTCATGAGAAGAATAAAAGGGTAGTTATATAGTTAGAGGGGACGAGAAACGAATTGGGTGGAATACAGTGGAATAATTTATTTGATTTCCAGTTAGCGAAAAGCTCTGCATGGTTTGTTCTGCAAGGGTTAAAATATACGATTATTATTACACTGATTACGATTGTTATTGGATTAGTAATTGGATTAATTGCCGCTTTGATGAGGATGTCTTCCACCAAAATTTTACGCTATCCAGCAAGGGTTTACATCTCTATCATTCGGGGGACACCATTGTTGGTGCAATTGTTTATTTTATATTTTGGCTTGCCCGTGATAGGAATCAATTTGTCTCCTTTTCTTGCGGCGATTATTGGGCTTTCTTTGAATGTGGGCGGATATTCTGCTGAAACTTTTCGGGGCGCACTGCTTGCAATTCCTAAAGGTCAGTGGGAGGCAGCTTATTCGATAAATATGACATATGGACAAGCATTAAGACGAATTGTGATGCCTCAAGCACTCCGAGTAGCACTGCCATCTCTGGCTAATACGCTGCTCAGTTTGGTGAAAGATACTTCCTTACTCTCAATGATCACTGTCCCAGAGATGCTCTATCAAGCCAAAATTATTGGTGGCAGAGAATTTGATTACCTTACCATGTATATTTTGGTTGCCATTTTTTACTGGATTGTATGTACCATACTTGCTTGGGTTCAAGATCGCTTAGAAGATCGATATGGGAAATTTACGAAATAGGAGGAAAGGCAGATGATTCAGGTTTCCAATCTGGTAAAACGTTTTGGCGATCAAGTAGTTTTGCAGGGGATAGACGTTGAGGTAAAAAAAGGAGAAGTTCTTGCCATTATTGGTCCGAGTGGATCAGGAAAGTCAACTTTTCTAAGGTGTTTAAATTTATTAGAAAAACCAACATCTGGAACTGTTCGAATTAATAATGCTGTCCTTTCCTTCCAAGAAAATAAGAAAGTAGCAGACAGGGAAGTAAGACAATTACGAGGGAAAACGGGAATGGTATTTCAAAGTTTTCATCTCTTTCCACATATGACAGTAAAACAAAATGTGATGGAAGGTCCGATTCAAGTAAATGGTATATCACCCAGTAGAGCAGCGTCACAAGCTGATCAGCTATTAAGACAAGTAGGTTTACAAGAGAAACAAGATGCTTATCCTGGTCAGTTATCTGGCGGTCAGCAGCAACGGGTAGCCATTGCCCGAGCACTAGCAATGGAACCAGAAGTTCTTTTGTTAGATGAACCAACTTCTGCATTAGACCCAGAACTCGTTGGAGAAGTATTAGCAACCATTCGCCAACTTGCTATAGGAGACCAGACAATGTTGATTGTGACCCATGAATTATCTTTTGCTAGAGAAGTAGCTGATCGAATTATTTTTATTGACCAAGGGCAGATAGTAGAACAGGGAAAGCCAAAAGATATATTTGAAACACCACAAATGGACAGGACAAAGCAATTTTTGGAAAGATTTAGTCAGTTGTGATTACCGTCATATATTAGTATGATTATGATAATCGATAGTTTGAAAGGATCGAGAAAAAATGGCAAATACACAGACAACGACGCGAACGAGTTCCCCGCGTGGTGGTTTCTACGCTGCGGTTGTGATCCTTGCGGCGTTGATGTGGGTTCTGTACCAAACCCTTTCGACAGCTTGGGTATGGTTTGCCATGATTCTTGTCTCTGTCTGTGGGATTTGTGCAGTCTGGTTTGCTATACTGGACCGCCAAACTTTGCAGAGGCAACAGGGATGAGAAGAGGCTCGGACCCCCCCGGTCCGAGCCGACGATATAAATGTAAGAAACGATAAATTATAAGGCTAAGCATGTAATTGCTTAGCCTTATTGATTTTGCAATCCATTTTCTAGATAAAAGAGACCTGCGGAGACTAGGTCTACTTCGATTCGTGGATGGTATTGCCAAATACACTCTCTTTGACGTGCTGTTTTAGCAGATTTCTGTTCATCCGTCTGTTTTGCTCCGTCAGGAAAATATGCATTTACTTGTTCTAATTCCTCATTCAGCCGCTTATGGGCATCTTCCGCCCATTCATGATCTTCCTCTGTTAATTCTTCGGTAAGGAAATATTCGATTTCACCTACAGCTTCTTGTATCGTCATGCGCGGGCTTAATGTATATCTCTTTTCTGGAAGCTTGAGTGTCCATTTAAAACAATGAAGTTCATCTGCGAAATCGGTTTTAATTTGGCCTGTTTGCAAGTTGATACCATAAGACGATACTCGATCTTTTTTCTGATCACAGACATAGGAAACTAGATAATGCACAGATAGCCATGGAGTGTAGCCTTTTGATTGGGAAGAAAACTGGGACCACCCTGAAGGTTCTTGGTAGAGACGTACAAATTTGCCTTGCTTTTGAGCGGATCTCAGCAGTTGTCGGAACCTAGGTGATCCATAAAAAAGATACTCGGCTCGTCTATCTTCAGGTGGATTTTCAGGATCAAAAACAAAGCAGAGCTGCAAAGGATTAGCCGGTAAATTCATTTTTTCTACATACATCCAATAATAGGGGCGATTGACCAAATCTTTATCTGCTTCTATGGATAATTGAGTATGCAGATAAGAAGGAGTCGATTCCATAATTCGGCAACCATTGGCTTCTAGGTATCTTTCGGTAAAATTTCTCAGTGCTATTTGGTCCACAGTAACTCCTCTTTCTTAGCTCTCTCCTGAAGGTGCTCTTCTTTCGCGTTTTGGAAGCGAGCCCCAATTTGACTGAGTTGATTTCGAATTTCTTCATCTGTCTTACTTTTCATCATAATGTCCATTAGATTTTTTTCTAAGGAAGTGTCCTTTTCTAAACTCTCTAAAATGGTTTCCAGCTCACCGATAACGGATTCAAAGAGGGCAATTTTCTCATGAAGCAGCCATATGATATGTTCTTCAATTGTTCCGATGGTAGCAAAATTATAAATATGGACATCATTTTTTTGACCTAAGCGGTGAACGCGTCCAATGCGTTGTTCTACCCTCATCGGATTCCAAGGCATATCATAATTGATGATATGGTGGCAAAATTGAAGATTGATTCCTTCTCCACCGGCTTCTGTTGCGATCATGACTTGTGCTCTTTTTTGAAAAATCTCCATCATATAATCTTTTTTATTTCGATTAAATCCACCTCGAAACGGTACCGCATGTATTCCTTTCGATGCTAATGCCCGCATCAGCATTTCTTGTGTTGCACGATATTCGGTGAATAAGATTACTTTATCGTCAATACTGCTGATTAAGTCAACTGCTGCTTCTACTTTGGAAGAAGTCGTTACTGCACGTAATAATTGAATCAAATGATTTACTTCTGGAGGTATAGAAGCTTCCTCGCCATTTCCTTTTTGGAATAATTTAAAAAGCGTCAAAAAGACTGCGTCGCGGCTGCTGCATACTTCTTTTTGTAAAACGAGCAAGGATAGCATACTCTTGAGATCATTGGCAGATGAGTAGCGATCTCTGACAAAATTGCTCACCCCTTTATACAATGCCTTTTCTTCTGGAGTGAGTTCGATTGGGATTGTTTGGACAATCCTTTCTGTGAGAGGCAGGTTGCTTTCTTTACGTCGATTACGGATCAAGACACGACTGATCTCTTGACGCAGTTGATCTTCATTTTTTGCTAAGCGTTTTCCGGCAACATAATCTTTGTTAAAACGAGATTCGTTGCCAAGTTGACCTGGCTTTAAAAGAGAAACCAGGTTATATAGTTCCTCCATTTCATTTTGTACTGGAGTTGCAGTCAATAGTAAGCAATATTTCTTTTGCATTTCACTGATAAACTGCCAATTTTTTGTTCGGCGATTTTTTAGCTTGTGCGCTTCATCCACAATTAACAGGTCGTAGGGCTGACTAAGAACTACTTCCCGGTGAGGATCACGTTTCGCTGTATCCATTGAAGCAACCACTATATCGTATTTATCCCACATCCATGCTTTTTTTTGAGCGACTGCTGGGATTTGAAACTTTTGATTTAGTTCTCTTGTCCATTGTAAAACGAGTGAGGAAGGTACAAGGATCAATACTTTTTGGACTAAGCCGCGAATGAGATATTCTTTTAGAATCAATCCTGCCTCGATGGTTTTACCTAGACCGACTTCATCAGCAAGAATTGCTCTGCCTCGCATTTCTTGGATGACCCGTTTGGTGACATCGATTTGATGAGGAAGCGGCTCTATTCCTTGAAGTTGATCCAAACATAAAAGGGTGTCAAATTCAGGTACAGCAGTGACTTTGGCCGCTTCGATTGCAAGCTGAAAACGATCCCAGTTTGCCCATCCAGAATCGGTTTCAACTCGGTCCTGGAAAATAGGTAACCATTCCCGATGGAAACGAATAGGAGGTGTATTCATTTCTCTCCTCCATTTAAATAATTAGTATCTGGTGTAGTATGAGTTGTTTTTTGGTAAATAATGCATGGTGAAGGAAAATAGTGAGAAACCATGTGCTTTAAACTCTATTGGAATGATAAGAAGATATAGTATTTGGCATAGAAATGAAAAAGACGTACTTTCTTATAAATAAAGCATGCAAATGATCGGTTTTTATGGCAAAATGGAGGAGACAAATACATAACTTTTGACGGTTGAGGACGAGAGGAGAGACCAACCCACAAGAAATGATTGGTTGGCGCCGAAGGAGCAAACCTTTACAGGTGAATCTCTCAGGCAAAAGGAGGCTCGTCGGACGTCACTCTGGAGAGTGCTCTATACGAGCCACCAAAGGGGCATGTCCAAATAAGGACAGAACTTTCAGGTATCAAGGACAGAGGAATTCTTTACAAGATAAGGAATTTCTCTGTTTTTTTTGGTGAAAAGTGATATGGAGGTGCAAGATGACAACATTAAAACGTACTCCCCTTTATTCGGTTTATCAGCACCAAGCTAAACTAGTTCCATTTGGTGGTTGGGAGATGCCGGTTCAATTTTCCAGTATTAAGGATGAACACGAAGCAGTTCGAACACGAGCTGGATTGTTTGATGTTTCCCATATGGGAGAAGTGGAGATTACGGGAGAGGATGCAAAGAAATTTATAAATCGCGTAACCACCAACAATATTCATAAATTGACGGTAGGCCAAGCTCAGTACACCCTGTTTTGTTATCCAGATGGTGGAACAGTTGATGACTTATTAGTGTATCAGACGCAGGAAAATGGATTTTTGCTCGTTATCAATGCATCCAATATCGATAAAGATATTGCTTGGTTGAAAAACCAAATCCAAGATGATCAAGTTCAGATTGTAGACTGCTCTGAAGAAACGGCATTACTAGCATTGCAAGGACCTTTTGCAGTGGAAATTTTACAACGGTGTACGACTTTTGATCTGGCTATTTTGTCTCCGTTTCAATTTGCAAGGAACATAGATATATGTGGGATCCGTACTTTGGTCTCTCGTTCGGGCTATACAGGCGAAGATGGTTTCGAACTATATGTACACGCAAAGGATGCAGAAAAACTCTGGAAACAACTTCTTCAAGCAGGTGAGGAATATCAGTTAGTTCCCTGTGGACTTGGAGCGAGAGATACATTGAGGATGGAAGCCGCATTGCCACTTTATGGGCAAGAATTATCAGCCCAGATTTCTCCTTTGGAAGCAGGATTGGGATTTGCTGTGAAGTTAGACAAAGGAGAGTTTATTGGGTCAAATGCTTTACTTGCACAGAAAGAAGCAGGAGTAAAGCGGAAAAAAGTTGGAATTGAAATGATCGATAGAGGAATTCCCCGAAGTCACTATTCCATTTATGTAAAAGATCAATTAGTAGGAGAAGTAACATCTGGAACACAATCGCCATTGACCAAACGAAATATCGGTTTAGCTCTGATAGATTCAGATTTTGCTCAGATGGACCAAATAGTGGAAGTAGAGATCAGAGGAAAACGAGTAAAAGCAAAGATTGTACCAACGCCATTTTACAGGAGGGCAAGAGGATGAAACAACGTTATCTACCAATGACAGAAAAAGATCGTACGGAGATGCTTGCAACTATTGGGGTAGATACAGTAGAAGATTTATTTCATGAAATCCCTGCTAGTGTTCGTTTTCAAGGGGAGATGAAAATACCCGCTCCCATGGCAGAATCCACATTAGTTCGTCATATGCGACAATTAGCAAGTAAAAATATATCCACCAATACACATGCTTCTTTTCTCGGTGCAGGGGTGTATGACCACCATATTCCAAGTGTAGTGGGGCATGTTATTTCTCGATCTGAGTTTTATACCGCTTATACTCCTTATCAACCGGAGATCAGCCAAGGAGAACTTCAAGCGATTTTTGAATTTCAGACGATGATCGCAGAGCTTACAGGTATGGATGTAGCCAATTCCTCCATGTATGATGGTCCAACTGCCCTTGCAGAAGCAGCAAATCTCGCTTCAGGAGTCACAAAGAGAAAACAAATTCTCATCTCTCGTACCGTTCATCCAGAAGCTCGAGAAATTCTTCAAACCAGTTCTCATGGATTGGGTCTGGAAATCATTGAAATACCTTATAAAGATGGGATAACAGATATTTCAGCATTAGAAGAATTAGTGAGCTCCCAAACAGCAGCGGTCATCGTCCAATCTCCTAATTTCTTTGGACATTTGGAAGATTTGACAGCAATGGAGAAACTAGCTCATCGGGATAAAAGTTTATTGGTTGTAAGCAGCAATCCCAATTCACTAGGGATGTTAAAACCGCCGGGCCAATATGGAGCAGATATCGTAGTTGGTGATGCACAACCTCTTGGTATTTCAGCTTCTTTTGGAGGACCACACTGTGGATTTTTTGCTACTACCAAAGCTTTGATGCGTCGTATTCCCGGTAGAATTGTTGGAGAAACAGTAGATGAAGATGGAAATCGCGGCTTTGTCTTGACCTTGCAAGCGAGAGAACAACATATTCGCCGTGACAAAGCGACATCTAACATCTGCTCCAATCAAGCTCTTAATGCCCTTGCAGCTTCTGTCTATATGAGTGCAATGGGGAAAGAGGGAATGCAAGAAGTGGCGAGACAAAATTTCCACAAAGCACATTATGCAAGACAAGAATTAAGTAAGATCGATGGCGTGGAAGTAGTTTTTTCTACACCTTTCTATAATGAGTTTGTCGTTCAATTATCCAAACCGATCAAAGAGATCAATCATAAATTGCTTTCTTATGGGATTATTGGTGGTTATGATCTCGGCACTTCCTATCCAGAATTAGCAGACCACATGCTCCTTGCGGTTACAGAAGAGAGAACAAAAGAAGATATTGCAGCGCTATGTCAGGCATTGGAGGAATTATTGGTATGAAAGCACACAAAGCCCTCATCTTTGAATTGAGCCGAACCGGACGAATTGCCCACAGTTTGCCAGTACTCGATGTCCCAGAAGTAGAAGCGTTACCAAAGGAATATACACGAGAAGAAGCAGCAGATTTGCCGGAAGTGTCCGAACTCGACCTCATGCGTCACTATACCGAACTGTCGCGGAGAAATCATGGGGTAGACAATGGGTTTTATCCACTGGGTTCCTGTACAATGAAATACAACCCAAAAGTGCATGAAGATGTTGCAAAACTATCAGGCTTGGCGAAAATTCACCCTTATCAAGCAGAAGAAACGGTACAAGGAGCCTTACAGCTCTTGTTTGAGTTACAACAAGATTTAGCTGAAATAACAGGTATGGATGGAGTCACCTTACAATCAGCAGCAGGAGCCCAAGGGGAATGGACCGGATTGATGATGATAAAAGCTTATCATCAAAGTCGAGGGGAAGGTTTGCGAAACAAAGTTATTGTCCCAGACTCTGCACATGGTACCAATCCTGCTAGTGCAACAGTTGCCGGATTTGAGACCATTACTATTCCATCCAATGAAAAAGGTCTCGTAGATGTAGCTGCACTTCAAGAAGTATTGGGTGAAGATACAGCTGCTTTAATGCTGACGAATCCTAATACACTTGGACTCTTTGAAGAAGAAATCGTAGAAATTGCTAGGCTTGTGCATGAAGCAGGTGGTTTACTCTATTACGATGGGGCAAATGCCAATGCTATATTAGGAATTGCGCGGCCCGGTGACATGGGCTTTGATGTTGTGCATCTCAATTTGCATAAAACATTTACGACACCACATGGTGGAGGAGGTCCTGGAGCAGGTCCAGTTGGAGTGAAAAAAGAATTGGTTCCCTTTTTGCCAAAACCTCTAGCTGCAAGAAGAGAAGATGGAACCTATTATCTTGAAACCAACTTACCTGATTCTATTGGTAGGGTCAAAGGATTTTATGGTAACTTTGGTATTTTAGTACGAGCTTTTGCTTATATTCGGACGATGGGTGCTGTAGGTCTTCGCCAAGTATCTGAAAATGCGGTACTAAATGCGAACTATATGAAAGCAAGATTAAAAGATTATTATGATCTGCCTTTTGCAGGAGTTTGTAAACATGAGTTCGTTCTCTCAGGTAACCGTCAAAAGAAATCGGGTGTACGCACCTTAGATATAGCCAAACGATTACTTGATTTTGGTGTTCATCCACCGACTATTTATTTCCCGCTCATTGTGGAAGAGTGTTTGATGATTGAACCTACAGAGACAGAGAGTAAAGAAACACTCGATCACTTTATCGATACCATGATCCAAATCGCCAAAGAAGCAGAAGAAACACCTGAAATCGTACAAGAAGCACCTCATCATACCTTAGTGAAACGGCTCGATGAAGTACTTGCCGCTCGTAAGCCAAAACTGAGATGGATCCGAAATTAAAGAAACAGCCGGAATTATGATTCCGGCTGTTTCTCCTTTTGAAGAGAAGGAAAGTACAAGGTTGACAAAAAGGTTAATACTGCAAAAACACCAACACCCCAAAACACAGTATGAAGGGCAGTTTGCAGCCCATTTTGAAGTAAGTGCAAAGCTTTCTCACTCAGTTGTCCTTTTTTGATAGGGTCTAATAAAATATTAGCTGCATCGATCGAGGAGAGTTTTAGATTGCTTGCATGATGCTGATCTAAGTAGTTTTTCAATTGAAGATTGAGAACTCCCCCAAGAATTGCAGTTCCTAGTGTTGTGCCAACCGATCGCATAAACATACTAGAAGCAGTTGCTACCCCTCTCATTTCCCAACCGACACTGCTTTGAATGGAAATCGTAAAAGTAGAAGTAGCAAAACCCATTCCAACTCCGATTACAAATGATCCTATCCCAGCCCAAATAGGTCCTTTATTTGGATCGAGGGTAATAAAAAAGAGAGAGCCCAAAATAAGAAAAATCCCGCCAAGAATAGCAGTGTAACGGAAACCTATTCTAGAAAACAGTTTTGCGGTAGCACTTGCGGCGATTGGCCATCCTACGGACATAGCTGTTAGGGCAAATCCAGCAACAAGTGCAGAAGAACCCATGATTCCTTGAACGTAAGTTGGTAAGAAACTTGCCAATCCGATCATCGATGCACCTGCTAATAGAGTGGATACATTGGCTACTGCGATCAGTTTATTTTTCCATAAAGATAGCGGCATCATGGGAGAAGTAGCCCTTGTTTCCCACCAGAGAAAGAATATCAACGTAATGGCAAATACAAAAAACAAAGAAATAGTAGGTTTAGAGATCCAACCCCAGTTAGAACCACCCTCAATCAAAATAAGCATCAAAGCGGAAATGGAAATGGAAAATAGGCTTGCACCGAGGTAATCAATCGATGGTTTTTTCTTTTCCACTTTTTCATGTAAGTACAGTTGAATCCCAATTAAACTGGCGATGCCAAGTGGGATATTAACCCAGAACACCCAAGCCCAGCTGACATATTGGACAATCAATCCGCCAGCAAGGGGACCCACAACGGAAGAAATACCCCAAACACTAGATAAATAGCCTTGAATCTTGGATCTCTCTTCTAACGAATACAAATCACCGACTAAAGTTGTTGCAATCGGCATCACTGCTCCTGCACCGATTCCTTGGATAAATCGATAAAAAATGAGCAATCCCATCGAAGTGGCCAATCCGCATAATAATGAGCCTACTAAAAAAATGGCTGTTCCAATCAAAAATACTGGCTTTCGCCCAAATAAATCAGACAGTTTTCCATATATAGGTGTCGTAACTGACTGCATCAGCAAAAATGCAGAGAAGACCCAGCTATAGGCAGAAAAATTGCCTAGTTCTGCTACTATTTCAGGTACAGCTGTTGCTACAATCGTGGATTCGATGGATATCATAAACATCGTGATAAGCAAAAAGACAAAGACACGCGTTCGTTTTGTTTTTTTACTGGACTCTGAAAAGGGTTCTGTATGTGTATAAGATGTCATGGTCCTGTAACCTCGTTTCCTTTGGTCTTGCGAAAAGACATATCAATATTCTAACCCTTTATCATGATATAACATTTCTGGCTTGTAAAAAAATAAATTTCTATATATATAAAATTATTTTGACCGGAATTTTATTTGCAATTGAACTTTCTGATATTTAAGATAAGTGTAGATAGAGAAAACACTTACTTCGTGGAGCGACAATGTTTTGGTTGGGCATTTTCCAGTCCGTATGGACTTACCGAGTAAAGAAGCTAACGGTGTATCCCATCCTCCAAACTGCCAAATGGGGCAGTGTGGACAGCTTTTCACAGCTAGCATATAGCATGGTCAACATGCTTTTGCTGTCACACCTGGGTATTGCGGCGATTTCTGCTGTATCAGCAGTACTGATTGTACAGCTTTTTTGCTACGTTTTCGACGGTGCCATCAATGAAGTAGCTCGTTCGTTGATCGGACAGTCAACCAGTGAGAAGAAAAAAGAGCTCCCAGAAAGTCTGGAGAAGCAGAAAAAGCTGGTTGACAGCTGTGATCAAGAAACGCTGCTCGTCCAAACGGTAAGTATCAACGTTGTGGTGCTCACTGTGATCCTTGGGATTTTGGTGGGTGGACTGGCTGTTGCTTTCCCAGTGCAAATTCTGCAATTTTCTGGTACAGAGAAGGCAGTAGCGGTTTATGGTGCTGCCTACTTCCAGATTGTTGGGGGATGCTTCGGATTGACCTTTCTCGTATCGGCCATGAAGTCCATTTTCCAAGGAACCAAGCAAATGGGAATCAGTGCTACCAGTGGTGTGATGGGGAACATCACCCATGTAGTGGCTGGGTCTCTCGGGGTATATCTTCTAGGATTTGGTCTTGAAGGTGTCGCTTGGGCAACGATTTTGGGGCGCATGGTAGAAATCGTTTTCTTGTTGTACAAGCTCCGTAAGGGAGTATTTGCAAGAAAATTGGAGTTCGCTGGGTCGATTTGGGAAGTCCAGAAGTACCTCCTCAAAAAGGCATTTCCGAAGATGGAAAATATGCTGATCTACCGTGTGAGCATGGGGGTTTTCTGGCATATTCTCCAGGGATATGGAGAAGTGACACTGCCAGCCAAGCGCATTTCTGATACGATCAGTGATATTGCCTTCGCCTTTCTTGCAGGACTAGGAGCGGCCACAAATTACCATGTTTCCAAATCTTATGGGAACGGTGACTTCTCCTTGATCAAGCGGTACACATGGAGTACGATCAAGTTTGTCGCGGGTGTTGTTGTCGTGGTGGGGACTATCCTTATTCTCACGGGAGAGAGAATCGCATCATTCTTTTTCTCCAACAATACCCAAGTAGTGGAACTGACAGGGACATGGATCATCGTTCAGATGTTCAACGAACTGGTTTCACTTCCGACTATGATCGTATCGGAATCATTGAATGGCGTACAGGCGACCAAAATCTTTCGAAAGAGTGGCCGCTGGTCCAACTTTGCGTTCCTGGCTTCTCTTTGGATCGCACACTTGCTGGGTGCAAGTCTCCTTACTGTCATGATCTTGGATTCAGGGTTCTGGTTCATGCAGATGGCCATTCTCACTCGATACTTTTACTCTGGTGGATGGGAGTTGCCCAAAAAAACCAAGTAGAGTACAGACCCGCAGTCTGTACAAATGGTTGTCTCGTCCACACAAAGACCCCCAGAGCAAGTGATTCGCTCTGGGGGCAGTTATTTTTTATGGGCAATTGGAGCAAATGTTATCCAAGATATGCTCCTAACATCCAGTTATGTTTTTCAATTTTGGTAAGTACACCAGTTAAAATATCGGCAGTTGGATAATCTTTTGCTTCTTCAGCTGCATGAATTGCTTCGCGCAGCTCGCTGGTTAATTGTTGAAAGTCACTTACCAATTGGTGCACCATTTGATCAGTTGATTCATTTCCACTTGCCTCTTTCAAACTCGCTTTTGCTAAAATATCTTGAAAAGTAGCAGCCGGTTTTCCGCCAATTGCCAGGAGGCGTTCTGCTAGTTCATCGATAATTACATCTGCTTCTCGGTATAACTCTTCGAATTTTGCATGTAATTCAAAAAAAGTACTTCCTTTTACATACCAATGATAGTTGTGAAATTTGGTATAGAGTAGGCTCCAATTTGCTACTTGTTTATTTATTGCGTCCTGTACGGATTGGTTCATCTGATCTATCTCCTTTTTACATACGGATATACTAGCTATACCCACAATGATTTCTTCTGATTCTTGATCTATTGGTACAGGAATAGTATTTTTTGATATACTCTGATCAATGAATTAAAGGAGAATTGGTAATAATGCTTTGGAGATATATCCCTTATGAGACAAAAGACCCTTATTGGAATATGGCGATCGATGAAGCAATCCTGATTGCGCATCGAGAAAATCGAGTTCCTCCCACCTTACGTTTTTATGGATGGAGCCCTGCGACTTTGAGTATTGGATATTTTCAACGATCCTATCGACAGATCGATCATGACAATATAAAAAAATGTAACTTAGGTTTTGTTCGCAGAATAACAGGTGGCAGGGCTGTATTTCATGATCGCGAATTAACTTATAGTGTTATACTTTCTGAAAAGAACGAACTTGTTTCTTCCTCTGTTCAAGAAACATATCGAAAATTAAACCAAGCTTTTACAGCAGGATTAGAAAATTTAAAGTTAAGTCTAACTACAGAAACACCAAATTATTTAGAAAACAATACATCAGCGGCATGTTTTGATGCTCCAGGTTCCGGGGAATTTTTAATTGAAGGACGAAAAGCGATTGGGAGTGCACAAACTAGGCAGCAAGGAGTTTTATTACAACACGGAAGCATCTTACTCGATTTTGATTGGGAGACATTCGATAAAATTTTTTTATTTCCAAATGAAGAAAGTAAAGCACAGCTAAAAAGTAGAATGGGTACTTTATCTCAACTTTTGAAAAGAGATGTGAATTTAGATGAAACCATTCGTGCTATTTACTATGGTTTTGAAGAAGGATTAGGAATTACTTTTCAAAAAGATAATCTTACAGCATATGAATATGACCTAGCAAAAAAACTCGTAGCGGAAAAGTACCGCACGGAGGCTTGGAACTTTAAGAGATAACGGATAAACGGAATCATACAATTATTATGACATTCCTATTATAATGGGGAAACTTAGAAAGGATTGGAAAAACGAGTGGCTATTTATGCAATAAGTGATCTTCACCTTTCTTTTAATAAATCTGTAGATATCGATCGAATAAATCCAGAAAATGATATTACAAAACCTATGGAGCTTTTTGGGTGGGAAAAACATTATGATCGTATCCGAGATAATTGGAGAAAGCTGATAAAGGATACAGATACGGTTTTGATTCCAGGGGACATTAGCTGGGCATTGAAGCTGGAGACAGCAATGAATGATTTGCAATGGATCGAGCAGTTGCCAGGTCGCAAGGTTCTCTCTCCTGGAAATCATGAGTATTATTATCACAGCAAAAATAAAATCAGAAAAGTTCTCCCTTCCAATATGGAGTGGATAGATGCAGATTATACAGTGGTGGAAGGTAAAGTTGTCTGTGCAACAAGAGGTTGGACACTGCCAACTGATCGAAACTTTAATGAAACAGAGGATCGAAAAATTTATGATCGTCAAATCGGTCGTTTGCGTCTGTCGCTAGAAACAGCAGTTGCCAAACAGTCTGGAAAAGATATCATTGTAATGCTTCACTATCCTCCTCTTAATAAAACTGGAGGTAATTCTGGATTTTGGGAATTAATGAAACAATACAACGTAAAATATTGTATTTATGGTCATCTTCATGGAAAAGCAATTCATGAGGCAGTAGAAGGCTATATTGATGGAATCCAGTTGAAATTAGTTTCTTGTGACGCCTTGCAATTTTGTCCGATAGCGATTATGGAGTAAAGAAACACTACCCTTCTTTTTGAACAATCCCAATCAATTCCCACTATTTCGCATAAAGTAAAGGTATTAGAAGAAGGGTAGGGGAGTTTCGATGGCTTGTACAAATACGAATATTCTTGCTAATGGTGGATTCCGCCAAGGTTTAGCCCCATGGACAGGAATCAATATAAAACGTGTCGCCAATCCTGTATATAAAGGTGATGCATCCGTTTTACTTCAAAACGGTAGCGTGTTGAAACAGAAACAACCTATCACCATTCAAAAAGGTTGCGCGTATTATTTTTATTTTCGTTTGCTTAATGCAACAACTGGCGGTAGGACAGCAAATTTATTTGCGACTGTAGTGTATCTAGATAGAAATGGAAAAATTCTACGATCCACACCTCTGCAAATATTACTCCCAAAGGCAAGTAAACTAGCCTTTAAACCTTATTTTGATATTGTTCCTCCACCGCCTTCTGCTACTAGAAGTGTTGCTGTTTCTTTCTCTGGGGTAAAAGGGAAGATATTTGTAGATTATATCCGGCTTGCAGCTCATACTGTATAGTGCGATTATTTTGTCTTACGATGGAACCCTTAATTGTGTTAAAATAATAAGTACTATTTATAAAAAGAAGTTTCAGGGGGTATTGCTTACATGCCAACGCCTAGCATGGAGGATTATCTGGAAAATATTTACAAATTAATTGATCAAAAAGGTTATGCTCGTGTTTCCGATATCGCAGAAGCGTTGGAAGTGCATCCCTCATCGGTTACCAAAATGGTACAAAAGTTAGATCAAAACCAGTATTTGGTTTACGAAAAATATAGAGGTTTAATGCTTACAGCAAAAGGGAAAAAAATGGGTAAGCGATTGGTACATCGGCATGAACTATTAGAGCAATTCCTTCGTATGATCGGAGTAAAAGAAGAATTCGTCTATGAAGACGTTGAAGGTATAGAACATCATCTCAGTTGGAATTCCATTACTTGCATTGAGAATTTAATGGAGATAATCGAAAAGAATAACACAATAAAAGAGCAACTACAAATGGCACCTAAAACTGAGGATTATGAGGATTTGGAAGACCTTAAATCTCAGGAGAAAATCATCCCCTAGACAATTCACATTCTAGGGGATTTTTTTCTACATATATTTGTTATAAACATAGGAGGTGTGAAAGCATGTGGGCAGATGCCGTTTTTGAAGGTGGGGGAGTAAAAGGAATTGGTTTGGTCGGTGCCTTATGTGTAGCAGAAGAAAAGGGATATAAATGGAAACGAGTCGCAGGAACATCTGCTGGATCTATACTAGCAGCACTTTTGGCAGCTGGTTACTCTGGACAAGAATTATATGAAATTATGATCAATAAAAATTTTGCTGATTTTTTGGCACCTACTTGGTATGACTATATTCCCTTTCTTGGCCCTAGTGCAAGACTTTGGTTTAAAAAAGGGCTTCATCCAACAAATCGATTGGAAAAATGGCTTGAACAATTATTAGCGCAAAAAGGTGTATGCACTTTTAAAGATTTTGAAAAAAAAGAGACGAGACTTCATATCATCGTTTCCGATATTACTTTAGAAAATCTTCTTGTCTTTCCTCAAGATTTAGCAGTATATGGTCATGATCCTTCTCATTTTTCTGTTGCTAAAGCAGTTAGCATGAGTTGTAGTATCCCTTTTTTCTTCGAACCAGCTCGATTAGAAAATAAAGAAATTAATAAAACTTGTTATTTAGTAGATGGAGCTGTTTTAAGTAATTATCCCATTTGGTTGTTTGACTCCGATAATCCTGAGTGGCCGACATTTGGCTTTCGTTTGACTTCCGATGATCCTCCAACGGGACATAACATCGATAGTCCGCTCTCTATGTTTAAAGCACTATTAGAGACAATGATGGATGCCCATGATAATCGCTATATTCGAGAACAGGATCAAGTTAGAACCATTACTGTACCTGCCCTAGATGTAAAATTAACTGACTTTTCAATAGATATGAAAAAGCGGGAGGCGTTGTTTCAATCTGGCGTTAAAGCAGCGGAAAACTTCTTTACGAAATTCACCTTTTCTGGATATTTGGAAATGCGGAGCAAAGCAGACTTGGCTGATGACTCTAGGAGAAGACGCTTTACAGGGTAGTGAGAAAAAAGTCTGAGTTCAAAAATAAGAACTTAGACTTTTTATAATTAAATTTATTTATTGTTATTTTTTTCAGGCAGTAGAGCAGCAAATTTATCAAATGCTTTGGACTCATTCGAACTAGCGACCATTTGAATTCCCATTTCCTGAATTCGTTTATAAGCTTCATCAAGTTTTGCTTGTAATATATTATTAGCGTTTAGGGATGTTTCTAATTGGGCTTTTAAGTTATCTCTTTCGGCTTCTAGAATGCGTTTATCAGCTTCTACTTCTTTTTTCATCGCTGCCTCACGGATTGCAAGTACTCTTTTGATTTCTGCACTCGCTTTTGCATCTGCTTCTGTTTTTACTTCTTGAAGTTTCGCTGGGAATGCTTCTACTTCTGCTTCTAATTTGTCTACTTTTTGTTCGCGCTTTTCTACTTCTGTTTGGCGTTCATCCAATGATTTTTTATATTCAGCGAGTTCTGCGTTTTTGTTTTCTAATTCTTGTTGGAATTCTTTTCTTTTAACAGCAAGCTCATCTGCTAATTTATCGTTTTCGATTTTTTGACGTCTTGCAAAGTCATAGGTAAACTCTTCATTTTCGCGCTTTTGCTTTTGGGCTAATTCTTTAGCTTGCTCTTTTAGTAATTGTTGATGTTCTTCTGTTTTTGTTTTAATGAGAGTTTCGATTTCAGCTAGTTTATTTTCTGCTGCTTCTCGAGCATCAATTAACTCATTTTCTTGAGCTAATTTTAATTCCTGATGAGCATCTACTAGGGCAGCTAATGTATTAGCTTGTTTTTCGATTCCAAATAAATCTTTAAGTTCTGTCTCTTTTAGAGCGATTGCATCCTTGATGGTTTGCAGATTTTTGGATTCTGTTGCGATATCTTCGCCGATTTTTCCTAGTACTTGATTGATGGATTTATTGAGATCAATAATTTTGTCTTCCATGCTTACTTCTACAAGGGTATCAGCTTTTTTTATCGTTTCCACTGCTTTTTTTTGTGTTGTTTCTTGTTCTGCTTTTAATTTTCCTTTTTCGAGATCAGAAATTCGTTTTTCTGCTTGGCGGAGTGCTCCAAGAATAGTTGCTTTTGTATCTTTCTCTGTGATTTTACCCATGATGTCGCTCCCTACTAAAATGGAATCATATGTACGCCTTTTTAATATAGTACAAACATTCGTAAAAGTCAATTTGTGGATTACCAAATTGTTGATTGTTTTGTTACAAATTATTAAAACTCCTATGAAGTAGAGGATCAGCTCTAATTTCATAGGAGTTTTATGATTTAACTGCTTTTTTTCTTCCCATCAATCACACGAAACGGGTACTTTTTACGCTTTTTTCCCTTTGTCGCTAATTTTGGTTTCCTACCCGGTGTAGAAAGCTTATAGAGCCATTTTGGTGGAAATTTATAGAGATAAATAACTGCTGCTACAAATGCTAAAAATACAAGGGTTGGGACAGTATTTTGAATCAGCTCAGCCACTAAAGCAATACCGATAAACGAAAATATTAGCCAGGTAACCAGTTTATTTGAGGTTTCCTTTTTCATGGATTTCGCATCCTTTCGCTTAGGTTTGGACAGATTCAGTAACCGTACTAGAGAGTTGTTTTTTTTCTACATATGCTTCATCTAATTCACGCATGCGCTTAAAAGCAGCAATTGCAACTTCTACTTGATCATCATCAGGTTCACGTGTGGTTAGTTTTTGTAACCAGAGACCAGGATAACCTAAATATTGCAAAACAGGGATGTTGCGCGCAGAATTGGTTAATTTTAACACTTCAAAAGATAAACCGATAACAAGTGGTAAAAGGAGTAATCTCGTTAATACTCGGTCCCATACGGAATCATAAGTGAAGAAGGAATACACGATCACTCCAACGATAACAGTGAAAATCATAAAACTACTTCCACAGCGATAATGTAAGGTAGAATATTTTTGAACATTTCGTACAGTTAATTCTTCTGAATTTTCATAGGCACTAATCACTTTGTGTTCTGCTCCATGATACTGAAAAACTCGTTTCATGATGGGGGTTCTTGATATTGCCCATAAGTAACTGAGCAGTAGTATGGTTTTAATGCCGCCTTCAATCAGGTTTTGCAGAATCATACTTTTGACATAGGGATCGAAGATCCAACTAGCAAGTGCAGCTGGTAATAAGGTAAAAATAACTTTCCCAGCGATCAAGGAAAGTACACCGATGATTGCTACACCAATCATCATTTCCATTTTTCCTGTCTTTTTTGTTTCTGCTTTTTCAATCGTAGTTCCTTCTTCATCTTGTTCATACATTTCAGTGGCATATTGGAGATGCTTGGCACCGCTTGCACTAGCTTCTATTAACGAGACAATTCCTCTAATCAAAGGGATGCGTTTCAACATATTAACCCATGGTATATGTTTCTTTTCTAATTCTAATGTTTCTATCTCACCGTTTTTTCTTCTAACTGCAGTTACTTGTGTATTTCGTCCTCCGAACATGACTCCTTCAATGACGGCCTGTCCACCATACGGGACAATTTTATCAGGCATAGATACACCACCTTAAAATGAACATCCTCATTAATTTCTCCTATTGTACCATATTTACCTAGATTAATAGAGGTGGTGGCAATATGATAAGATATGGAAGAGACGAAGGAGGAAAATCAATGCCACGCATTTTGGTTTTACATGGTCCTAATTTGAACACATTAGGAAAGAGAGAGCCTGAACATTATGGGTCAGAGACATTGGAAGATGTCAATAAGCGTTTAGTGGAAAAAGGTCGAAAATGGGGTTGTCAAGTAGATACCTTCCAATCTAACATAGAGGGAGAGCTGATCAACCAAATTCATTCATCTGTCGATACATATGATGCTATTATTATAAATCCTGGTGCTTATACGCATTATAGTTATGCAATCTTTGATGCGATTGGGGCAATTTCTGTCCCAGTGATTGAAGTACACATATCTAACATCCACACTCGAGAACCATTCCGCCATACTTCTGTTATAGCTCCAGCTTGCAAAGGTCAGATCGTAGGGTTTGGAACCAAAAGTTATGATTTAGCTTTGTTAGCAGTTCGAGAGTGGCTAGAAGGAGAATGAAGATGAATCAGCGAGTTGTTCGATTACAAGATGTAATGAGGCAGAAAGGAATAGAAGCTCTACTCCTCACAAACCGACGCAATTGTTATTATATAAGTAATTTTACCGGATCATCTGGTGTGATACTTCTGACAAAGGATGATGCTTATCTACTTACGGATTTTCGCTATTTGTCACAAGTGAAAGAACAATCACCTGATTTTACTGTCGTTGAACATCTAGGGAATCAAATGTATCCAAAAGTAGCTGAAACCTGTAAGAGTTTAGGTGTTTCTTCTCTTCATTTTGAACCAGAATATCTTTCCTATGCAGAGTATCAAGAACTTAGTACAGCTCTTGGGCAGATTGCTTTAGAACCTTTAGGAAGTGTAATGGAACAGATTCGAGGCCAAAAAGAAGACAAGGAATTATCATGTATTCAAAAGGCAATACACATCGCAGAAGATTCTTTTCGTCAATTGCTGACAGAACTGAGACCTGGAATGACGGAAAAACAGGTTGCTCTTCGATTGGAATGGCTAATGCGTGAACGTGGTGCAAGCGGGGTATCTTTTGATATGATAGTAGCTTCTGGAATCCGTTCCGCTCTGCCGCATGGGGTAGCTTCTGATAAATCAATAGAGAAGGGCGATCTGGTAACATTTGATTTTGGATGTTATTATCAGGGATATGTTTCTGATATTACACGTACTATTGCAATCGGTCATTGTTCGAACGAACAGCGAGTAATTTATGAGATAGTCCTCGCTGCGAATGAGAAGGCAATCGAAGGGATTGTACCAGGAATACAAGCAAGGGACGCAGATGCGATTGCACGTGATTTTATTGAGCAAGCTGGTTATGCAGATTGTTTTGGTCATGGAACTGGTCATGGTATCGGACTGGATATTCATGAGTTTCCGCGACTTGGAATGACAAGCGAAGATATTCTTCTTCCAGGGATGGTTGTCACAGTTGAACCAGGTATTTATTTAAAAGATCGATTCGGTGTGCGTATTGAAGATGATATTTTGATTACTCCAGAAGGAAACAAAGTATTAACGAGTTTACCAAAAGAATTAATTATTTTGTAAATGAAAAGGTGAATGGGCAATATGATTAGTGTAAACGATTTTAAAACGGGTCTCACGATTGAAATTGACAACGATGTATGGTCTGTAATTGAATTTCAGCATGTAAAACCAGGAAAAGGAGCAGCGTTTGTACGCTCTAAACTGCGTAATTTACGGAGTGGAAACATCCAAGAAAAAACTTTTCGTGCTGGCGAAAAAGTGCAAAAGGCTTTAGTTGAAACTCGTCGGATGCAGTATTTGTATGAAAGTGGCGGCGAGTATACATTTATGGATAATCAAACTTATGATCAAATTAGTCTTCCAGAAGAACGTTTGGAGTACGAACTTAACTTTTTACAAGAAAATATGGAAGTCCAAATTGTTTCTTACAAAGGAGAAACAATTGGGGTTCAACTGCCAAATACAGTAGAACTTGAAGTAGTAGAAACAGATCCTGGTATCCGTGGTGATACCGCAACTGGTGGAAGTAAACCAGCAAAATTATCGACAGGGTTCACTGTACAAGTTCCTTTGTTTGTGAACGTTGGAGATCGTCTCATTGTGGATACTCGAAGCGGAGCCTATGTCTCAAGAGCATAAGTGAAAATTTTTATATTTGGAAGATCACGTGCAAGCGTGATCTTTTTTTTGGATAAAAAATCGAAATACAAAGAGTTTGTTATAAATTTTACAAAAAATTATTTATTTATTTAATAAAAAAATACGAATGATATGGTATGATCTTATTCAATAGTTCGGGATTCTTTTTTAGTTTCTATCACAACTAGAAAGAGTGATCACATGATTCGTTTATTTGTAAGCGATTTAGATGGAACCTTATTAACGGATGAGAAGACGGTGAGTAGGACTGATCAAGTAGCACTGCAAAAATTAAAAGATGCTGGAATAGAAATTTGTCTAGCAACGGGAAGAAATAGAACAGAAATAGAGCAAGTGATGCAACATTTAAAACTTCCTTACTATCAAGTCACTCAAAATGGAGCCGAAGTTTATGGAGAAAATGGACAACTGTTGCACTCAAGCCAATTTCAGCCTCAAACAGCTTTGGTACTATTTCAACTGATCCAATCTTTTGGAATATTTGTCCCAATTATAATAGATGCATTTTTAGGAAATAATCTCTCGGATTTGAAACGAGTTATTCCATTCGAACAAAAATCTCATTTTTCATATGAAGATGATGATGTATTTAAACATGTTTCTGGATTGGACAACAAAATAGGCGTAGAGATTATGCCCATTAAATTTTCCTGTTTTGGAGATGTTAGGCTGCTTCGTTTATTGGAAGCCGAAGTTCATAAACAACTTCCAAATCAATTGAATAGTTTTTTGGTGGATAAAGATTGCCTCGATTTTATGCCTCTTTATGTCCATAAGGGTGCAGGATTACAGCTGATACTTGATCATCTTGGCTTGTCAAAAGATGAGGTAGTTTGTATAGGTGATTCGGAAAATGATATATCCATGTTTGATTTGATATCAAACAGTTTCGCAATGGAGACAGCTAGTTCTCATGTTCAATCCAAAGCATCAAAAACCGCAAGTTCGGTGGCAGATGCAGTGGAATGGACTATTTCATATAGCGGGAAAAATATGATTCAATTATAGAGTTTTATATTTTGAAACGGATTGCGTAGGATCTTAAAGGAGTATACAGCATGATAAAAACAATAATAGATACGATTGGAAACCCTTCTATTTTGATTGGAGTATTTGCGCTTGTTGGGTTATCCTTGCAAAGAAAGTCTCTTTCAGAGATTGTCTCTGGTACATTAAAAACAATTATGGGATTTATCATGATAGGAGCTGGAGCTAATGTTATTGTTGGCTCCCTTGATATCTTTGGGAAAATGTTTCATATGGCTTTTCATATTACGGGTGTAATTCCTAGTAATGAGGCAGTAGTATCGATGGCACAAAAATCATTTGGAGTGCATATGGCCCTCATTATGGTTTTGGGAATGATCATAAACATCATACTTGCCCGTTTTACAAAATTAAAATATATTTTTCTCAGTGGTCAGCATTCTCTCTTTATGGCATGTGTGTTAAGTCTTGTACTCACTACTAGTGGATGGAAAGGAATTCCCCTCATTGTAATCGGTTCCATCATAATGGGCGTATGGATGGTTCTTTCCCCTGCATTACTGCAATCTACTGTGAGAAAAATTACAAAATCAGATGATTTTGCTATTGGACATTTTGGATCGATTGGTTTTCTTATTGCTGCATTCATTGGGAAATTTCTTGGAAATCGCAAAAAAACAACAGAAGATATTTCCGTACCAAAACACCTTGGATTTTTGAGCGATAGTTCTGTTGCTGTTTCTTTGACTATGACCGTTTTGTTTATTACGATTGCTTTGTTTGCTGGTCCAGGAATGGTAGAAAAGCAATTATCAAATGGAACAAATTTCCTTGTTTTTTCCGTCATCCAAGCGATAACATTTGCAGTCGGCGTTTACGTTGTGATGGCAGGAGTAAATTTACTTATATCCGAAATTGTCCCTGCATTTAAAGGGATTGCTGAAAAAATCGTTCCAAAAGCAAAGCCGGCATTAGATTGCCCTACTCTTTTTCCATATGCGCCCAATGCCGTAATAATTGGGTTTATTATGAGTTTTTTAGCAGGGATAGTCAGCATGTTTCTCTTTCCTCTGTTAGGACTAGCAATGATTGTACCAGGTTTAGTGCCACACTTTTTTTCGGGTGCGACCGCAGCAATTTTTGGAAATGCGACTGGTGGTCGAAGAGGTGCTATATTAGGTTCTTTCGCCAATGGTTTGTGCATTAGCTTTATACCAGCATTATTAATACCATTTCTGGGTAATTTAATTTCAAATACCACCACTTTTGGTGATACTGATTATGGTGTGATTGGTATTATTTTAGGTTATGTTATGATGAAATAGGCTTTTAGATTTCTATTATGGAGGGTTTTGGATGAGTTCCATTCGTTTTGATTATGGGCATGCGCTTTCCTTTATGGAAGAAAAAGAACTGAGTCAATTAGCAGCTGAAGCAGAGTTAGCAGAAAGAAAATTACAGGGTGAAATAAAAGAAGCCGCTGGAGCAGACTTTCTTGGCTGGGTGAAATGGCCAGAGACATATGACAAAGAAGAGTATAGTCGTTTAAAAGAAGCAGCAAAACGAATTCGGGAAAACTCAGATGTTTTACTTGTGATAGGTATTGGTGGTTCCTATCTTGGAGCTCGTGCTGGAATTGAGATGCTGCACCATCGTTTTTACAACCAACTATCAAAAGATGTTCGCAAAGGTCCGGAAGTCTATTTTCTCGGTCATCATTTAAGCAGTGATTATGTACAAGATCTATATTCTTTGCTGGATGGAAAAGATGTTAGTATCAATGTTATTTCCAAGTCAGGAACAACTACAGAACCAGCAGTAGCATTTCGAATTCTTCGGGAATATATGGAGAAACGTTATGGAAAAGAAGAAGCAAGCAAACGAATCTATGCAACCACAGACCGAGCAAGAGGGGCATTAAAAACCTTGGCAAATGATGAAGGATATGAGACATTTACGATCGATGATGATATTGGTGGACGTTACTCGGTTCTCACACCAGTAGGTTTGCTTCCATTAGCTGTTTCTGGATTGGATACCGATGCAATGCTAGCAGGTGCTGCCCAAGCGATGAATGAATATGCAACAGCAGATTGGAGTAAAAATAGCTGTTACCAATATGCGATTGCTAGACAAGTGTTATATCGCAAAGGTTATACAACTGAATTATTCGTTACATACCAGCCTGCTTTGGCTTATTTTGCTGAATGGTGGAAGCAATTGTTTGGGGAGAGTGAAGGGAAAAACCAAAAGGGAGTATTTCCTGCATCTGTTCAATTTACAACAGACCTTCATTCTATGGGGCAATACATCCAACAAGGTTTGCGTAACCTATACGAGACCGTACTGTTTGTGGATAAATCTGAGCACCAGATCACGATTCCAAGAGATGATCAAGACTTGGATGGGCTAAATTATTTAGCAGGAAAACCGATGGATTTTGTCAATGAAAAAGCGTTTGAAGGAACACTGCTTGCTCATACCGAAGGCGGCGTTCCAAATCTCGTTGTTCGAGTCCCAGAACTGTCCAGCTATATATTTGGTCAATTGGTCTATTTCTTTGAGAAAGCATGCGGGATTAGCAGTTATTTGCAAGGAGTAAATCCGTTTGATCAACCAGGAGTAGAAGCATATAAACAGCACATGTTTGCTTTACTTGGTAAACCAAAGAAATAATCGATGTGGAAACCTCTATCCCAAATAGAGGTTTCTTTTTATAGACAATTACATCATAAAAATATATAATCCATTTGAAAACGGAATATAAACCAGGGGTGCTGGAGAATGGCCGGCTGAGATAGTACACTGATGTACTGACCCTTTCACCTGATCCGGATAATGCCGGCGTAGGAAGGATATTTTTTTGTGCGCAATTTTGGCCATCCTTGATCAGGATGGTTTTTTATTTTGCTCAAGGAGGATATCTACATTGCATTGGAAAAAACTATTTATTTTTGGATTTATTGCAGTTTTATGTTTGGGATTAGCAGCTTGTTCATCTGAAAAAACAACAGCAAAAGATGTGACGATTGTATTGGACTGGACTCCAAATACTAACCATACCGGCTTATATGTTGCTCAGGTGAAAAACTATTTTAAAGAAGCTGGATTAAATGTACACATTATTCAACCGGGGAAATCGACAGCAGAACAACTGGTGGCCTCTGGAAAAGCAGATTTTGGCGTTAGTTACCAAGAAGGGGTAACGCAGGCAAGGGTTGCAGGTGTACCTATCGTCTCTATCGCAGCAGTGCTGCAGCACAATACTTCTGGGTTTGCTTCGCTTTCTACTTCTGGGATCAAAAGTCCAAAAGATTTTGAAGGGAAGACATATGGCGGGTTTGGTTCGCCGGTAGAGAAAGCGATGATCCAATCTTTGATGGAAAAAGATCGAGCGGATGTGAACAAAGTAAAAATTACAAACGTTGGTTCTATTGATTTCTTTACAGCTCTTAAACAAGGAATCGACTTTTACTGGATTTATTATGGATGGCAAGGGATCGAGGCAGAGCAAAAGGGAGTCAAGCTTAATATGATTTATCTAGCAGATCAAAACAAAGATCTCGATTACTATACCCCTGTCTTGATCACTTCAGAAGCAAAAATAAAACAGGATTCAGGGGTGGTAAAAGCATTTATGCAGGCAGTCAGTAAAGGATATCAATTTGCGATTACGCATCCAGACGAAGCAGCAGATATTTTAGTAAAACAAAATCCTGCTTTAGACAGTAAACTTGTTCATGAAAGTCAAAAATGGCTTAGTCCTCGATATCAAGCAGATGCTCCTGCTTGGGGAGTACAAAAAGAGTCAGTATGGAGTGGATATGCCAACTGGATGAAAAAACATCACTTATTAGAAGGAAATTTTGATCCGAAAAAAGCATACACCAATGAATTCATTCCACAAGGAGGCAACTAAGATGAACACCTTGCTGAGCATTCAGATACTGCCACAAGATAAAAATCGCTCCATCTCTATCTCGCTTATTGAAGAGGCGATTGGCATCATTGAGGCTTCGGGACTGCGTTATCGTGTAGGAGCATTGGAGACTACTGTGGAGGGGGATTGGGAGGACTTATTAAACTTGATTACCGCGATGAACCAAAGGGTTTTAGAATTGGGCGCTTCACAGACGATGTTTCAAATTAAAATCTTACACAAACCTGAAGGCATAACCATATCTGCTCTGACACATAAATACGATGATGAAACGTAGAATACTCCCTCTTGTACTTTCGATTGTTGTGCTTTTGTTTATATGGGAAATCATCTCCATCATTGGTGATTTTCCTGTTTGGCAATTGCCCAGCCCTTATGTAGTAGGATTAGAGCTCTGGCGATCTTGGACAAGCAGTGAGTACCTCTTGCATGTAAGAGCGACATTTATCATTGCATGTTTCGGCTTTATTCTTAGTATTTTGGTAGGAGTTGGGGTGGCTGTATGGCTCTATTTTTCTACATTCTTAACAAGAATCGTCACTCCGTTTCTGCTTTTTAGTCAAAATGTACCGATCATTGTGTTAGCACCATTGTTAGTGGTTTGGTTTGGTTTTGGCATAGAGGCTAAGTTACTAGTCGTCATTTTAGTTTGTTTTTTCCCGATCACGATTGCATTAGTAGATGGATTTGAACAAGTTGATCGTAACTTACTGAGATATTTGGAAATGTCAGGAGCTACAAAGTGGGAAAAATTTCGACACTTAGCTTTTCCGTCTGCGGTTCCAGTCCTTTTTTCCAGTTGTAAATTATCTGCGACGTATAGCGTAATGGGAGCAGTTGTGGCGGAATGGCTGGGAACCGAGCGCGGTCTTGGAATGATCATGACACAAGCAGCGAATTCATTTCGGACAGACCGTGTCTTTGTGTCGATCATTACCATAGTCGTATTGAGTGGATGTTTTTTCTTTTTGATCAGCTTAGTAGAACAGTGGTGGAAGCACAAGAGGAAATTAATATGAGTGATTTAACAGTAAACAATATTTCCTTTCATTATCCGGAACAAGAAGTTTTATTAAAAAATGTTTCTTTTGAAGTATCATCAGGGACTTCGGTCAGTATTTTAGGGCCTTCTGGCAGTGGAAAGAGTACATTGTTTTATTTGTTAGCTGGCCTCTATTCACCTACAGCCGGAGGGATGAAACTGGGAAAACATGAACTGAAAAATAGTGGAATGGTAGGATACATGCCGCAGGACAGTTCCTTGTTTCCCTGGAAGACTGTGAAAGAAAACATACTTCTTGGGCATAAACTAGCGAGAAAGAAACATGCTTTTTCTCTCGATCATTGGTTAGAACGGGCTGGATTGGTCCAAGTAGCCGATAGTTTTCCTCATCAGTTATCAGGTGGTATGAAGCAGCGAGTTTCCTTTTTACGGGCCTTAGCTAGCGGACACAACGTTATTTGTTTAGATGAACCATTTGCTTCTTTGGATGCATTAACCCGTACCAAAATGCAAAAATGGTTAGCTAGCCTGATGGCTGATGATCAAACGTTTTTGTTGATTACCCATCAAATTGAGGAAACCGTCTTGCTCTCTGATCGGATTCTCCTGTTTATGAATGGTTTACAAGGAAGACCAAAAGAGATCATCAACCCTTTCCCTCGACCTGTTCGCTTTGAAGTGCGAAAAACTTCTGCATTTTGGGAGTTTGTCCAAGAGATTGAGATACAGCTTGAATAGCAGACTTATGTTTTGAAGGTTTCTTGCAGAGAACTATTTCTTTTTGAAGACTAACGGGGAGTAATTTTCCACGTAAATAATGAATCTCCAATAAATGATAAAGAGCATGAATTCATCATGCTCTTTGCTTTTTTATAAACACATAGAGTAGGAAAAACATAGAAGCGACGATCGATCCCACTAAAGCAATTTGCATATCGTGTTGAGCATCCCATAGATCACCTTGTAAACCTAGAAATAGAGCACCTTCTTTCGGTGCGACGAAGGATACCACCCAAACCTCCATCAGTTCATACATACTGCTTGCAGCAAGCAGGCTTATATTTGCAAAAATGATTGCAGATAAACGGCTGATTGGATGAAAAAATCGTATGATTTGATAGATAGGTAAAAGAAAACAAAGCCCAAAGGAAAAATGTACAACTCGGTCATAATAAGCGCGTTTGAAAGAAAGCCATTTGTCTAGTGGAGTATGATAAGAGTAGTGTGCGCCAATCGTATGAAGGATGAGAAAGAAAGTAATAAAGGTGTAACTACTGAGAGATAAAGGTATTTTGTTATAAAATGAATATAGAAAAAGGATAAATAAAAAAGGAAGGATGTTTTCTATCGCCCAATTTAATCGATTTACAGGGGAAATAGCGAGATATAACCAAATAAACAAAAAAGTAACAAATAAAAAAACTACCCAATTATCTTTGGATGTATTTTTTGTCATGTGAATACCTCCAATGGAGTGTATTCCTATCGTATGCTTATTTGTTAGAAAAAGGGTAGTTAGAAGCGGATATATGAAAAAAATAGAGGGGAAATTCATGCTTATTCGAACAGTAGAATCTAATGATTACAATCCTGTGATCTCTGTCATAAATGATTGGTGGGATGGACGTCATATGGCAGATATGTTACCCAAGTTATTTTTTGATCATTTTCAAGATACAAGTTTTGTCGTGGTAGAAAACGGAGAATTAATTGGCTTTTTGATCGGAATTCTATCTCAGTCTCGAAAACGGGAAGCTTATATTCATTTTGTTGGAATACATCCAAACTATCGAAAAAAAGGATTGGGTCGGCAATTGTATGATCTATTTTTCCAAACTGTGAAGAAAAAAGGTGTGGATACGGTTCGCTGCGTAACTTCTCCTGTTAATCAAAATTCAATCGCCTACCACACAAAACTAGGTTTCACGATGGAAAAGGGAAGTATTGTCATAGATAACATGGAAGTACATAAAGATTATGATGGTGAAGGACAAGATCGAATCCTACTAGTGAAAAATATATAATTCACTTAGCAAAATATTGGAAAACTTTAAGCAAAAAAGCGGTGATCCCTGCTGCCATCAGCGGACCAACAGGGATTCCACGCAAAAATACAATACCAACAATGGAACCTACCACTAATCCGATCACCAGTTGAGGATCTAACTTCAGTAAGTCCAAGCCTTTTCCATTCATATAAGTTGCCAGAAGTCCACCGATTAAAGCAAACAAACCGGGAAGAGTAGTAAAAATTTCTCCGATATCTTTTATGGTAACTTTGCCAGATGCAAAAGGGACCAATACGGCGATTGTTAGAAACAGCAAGCCAAACTCCAGACCCCTTCTTTCCACACCAGGGAAAAATCGCTCCAAATGAATCAGCTTTAAAATGAGCAAAAAACTTGCTGCTGTTGCGATAATAGGAGAACGTCCAATTAGGCCTGTTACAATGAGCAATACAAGTACTAGGTCTGAGTTCATAATAAAATGCCCCTGTTCCATAAGTTATGTTATCAACTTATGTACAAGCACGGTAACTTATGATTTTAGGGAAATAACTCCTTGATGGACCATGGGAACAACATCATAGATATCAAACTGCAAACAATCCTCCACATCCGTCCATTTGTCCAAGTGTTTGAGACGCCTTGAGGATTTGCTCTGTTTTAATACAGCAAAATCGTTTCGCTTTATCTCTAGAAAACTAGCTGCTAATAAAAGTCCAGCATCATCAAGCGAAACATCATATTGTTGGGAAAGAATGGAGGCGAGATAACCGGCAGCTGCACTGTCCTCTAGTGAAAATTCTCCTCTCGTACCGGAACAAAAGATCACGATATCTTTTTGAAAACTGGCAGCTTTTTTGGCACATGCAGAACTATTGACAAAAGCTCCGATCAGTAAATGGTCAGCTGGTTTGGAAAGTACAATTGCTTGGGTACCATTGCGAGTTCGAAAGGCGATAGATTTATTGCGAATATAGTTATTCCGATATTCATAAGGTGAGTTTCCAAGGTCAAATGACTCCGGTTTTAAACCATTATCTTCACCAGCGATAATTTTGTCAGTGCCTTTGAAAGCAAGCGCCTCTTCTATTTTTCTCACGGGGATAATTTCTTTTGCTCCATGCGCTATAGCAGTAGTAATGCTGGTAGTTGCACGGAGAATGTCTAAAACAATCACCGTTTTTCCTTGAAGAAGCTCTGTGTAGTCTCGTTCTTCTGGATAAAAGATAATCGATAGTTTCATGTGTAATCCCGCCATAATGTTAGTGTGTCTGCCCGTAAACCTTGGCGCAGTGCCTCGACAGATAATGCATCTGCAGGTGCGATATTACCTAAGTTTACATTGCAACCTGCTAGTTCCATTAGAGTAACTTGCTGTCCTTTTTTAGGAGTTTCCCAGATGCATTTGTTGTTATCGATCATTTGCAGTACTTGTTTGACGTAAGAAGTATCTACCTCACCTTGTTTGTTATATATGCCGATGTTTTCTCCTGTTTCCCGTCCCTCTACAATGACATAAGATGCACCTGCGTCAAGGTCTTTGGAAAATTGGTGCACAAGAGATGACAACTCAGTTGTACTGCCTGCTTGCTTTTTTCCTATTTCGGTAATAACATGAAATTGTTCTTTGATTGCAGACTGGATGAGGGATTGGCGTTCTGATTGGTCATAATCTACTATTCCACTAGAAATTTCCACCCATTCAAAGCCGAGTACCTTTAGCCACTGAAGATAAGCATTGTTTTTTTTCTCTAAGTAAGCTACTTCAAAGAATGTACCACCTGGGTAAAGGTGAACACCGTATTCTTTTGCCATCGCAAGTTTTTGTCTAGTCACTTCTTCTGGTGTAATGGCCAATGTTCCAAAACCTAATTTGATAAAATCAATATGATTCGCGGCTAGTGAAAGTAAGTCTTTAAAAGCCCCAATACCAAGCCCTTTATCCATCACCATCGTTATTCCATTTGCCCTCGGTTTAAATGAACGATCTGGATTTCCCCAACTCCTCATATTTAACCTCCCCTTTTTCTACATTTTACCTTATTCTTTCTTATGAAGGATGTAATTGTTTTTTAACTACCAAAATACGAGAACGGTCTTCTTTTCCATGAATTCGTTGTGGACGATGGATAAGAAAAAAACTGAGTAAAAGTGCTAAACCAATAAATGCTGCTGTTCCAAAGTAAAGAAGGAAAGGACGATCTGCCAGCGCTCCAAATATAGGAGGACCCAAAGCAACACCAAAAAAGCGGACACTGCTGTACAAAGAGGTGATAATTCCTCTTTCTTTCAAACGAATAGCAGAAGTGATCATCATGTTCAAACATGGTAGGACAAGACCTGCCCCGATTCCAACTAATGCAAACAAGGCTACCAAGAAATATGGGTTTTTTACCCATGGAACCACAATCAACGGAAGACAGAGAAAAAACAAACCAAATAATATCATTTGTTTCATTTTACCTATTTGATCTTTGATATGGCGTCCTGTGACGAAAGATGTAATACAAAGAGCTAAAAGCGGAACAGCGAGTACTAATCCCTTTTTTATGCCAGTTAAGCCATAAGAATTTTCCAATGCATCCGATAAAGCAAATAAAGCACCGAACATAGTAAACATGGTTATAGCGCCAACATAAAAAGCCACACCCAACCATCTTCCATGCTGCTGGAAGTTGGTTTTCACTTGATGGAGATACGTTTTTAAAGATGTAGTATCGTCTACGGCTTGTTCCTTTACAAGCCAGATAAGGGCAAGTGCAGTGGGAATACATAAGACGGGAAATACAAAAAACATCGCATACCAACTAATAAGGGCAATGACAGATCCTAAAATGGGACTTAACACCTTACCCATTCCATTTGCTGCTTCGATTGTGCCTAAAGCTTTACTTCTCTCCGCTTTGTCAAAAACATCACTGGTGAGCACCATTGCGATGGGGGCTGTTCCTGCTGCGCCTATCCCTTGGACAACTCTTGTCCACAGCAGCAAGCTAAAACCAGCGTTCGTAATCGCAACTATTCCAGATAAGACACCACCTAAACCATATAAAATCAAACTAAAAATAATCACTTTTTTTCGACCAATTCGATCCGCTAAAAATCCAGCGATGGGAATCATACAGGCAGCAGGAAAAGAAAATAAAGTAATTAAAAGTCCAACCTTTGAAGAACTTATTTCATACACACCTTGAATACTAGAAAAGACAGGAATAAGCATCGAATTACCTAGAACCATAATGATGGGAATACTACAAAGTGTAAGTAAGGTTCCCCAGCCAGCTTTCTTTGTCGTTGTCATAGACGTGCACCTCTTAGACCATTCGTTTATTCTATTTTTTGGATAAAGTCATTTTATATGCATCATAAATCTGTATTTGGCGAAACTATTCCTATCCAATAAACGAAAAGGGATGGTAAGCCATGTATGATCGTCTTCGTAGAGAAATATCTTATGTGGAAGGGCTGCTAGAAGGATCAACAACAGGTAACAACCCAGATGCTAAAGCTCTTATCAGACTAATTGGTGTAGTGGACGAATTAGTAGAAGCAACCCAAAAACTAGATACTCGTCAAGCGGAGTTAGAAGAATATGCGGAAGCAATTGATGAGGATTTAAATGACTTGGAACTTTTATTTTATGACGATGAAGATGATGATAATTATTTGATTACATGCCCGGAATGTGGAGAAGACGTAGCAGTTGATTTAGATGATTTGGAAGACGATGAAATTGACTTGCTCTGTCCAAACTGCCATACTACATTGACGATTGAAGATGCAAGTGATGCTGAAGAAATAGAGAAACTAGAAGTGTAACACTTTTGCGAGCACTGCTTATCAATTCGAATTTGAGCAGAAATTCATATCTCAGACAGTGTTACGTGAACAATTCCATTTATTATGGGCTAACGGGATTCTTCCAAAGATTAAGGAATAATTTCGTGGTAATTTTGGACATTTGTTGAAGTGCGAATCTCTTATCGAAATAACATCTCTTATATACTACTCTTTTGCATAGTAAAAAGACTTGAGGAAAGATAACTCAAGTCTTTTTTATATCGTTTTTTTGTTTCATCATATACCAATAACTTGCTATAAATTAAGATTAAGAATAATGGAGTTCACAGAATGTAAATAGAATAATTTTGGTTATTAGTGGGGGGACTCATTTGATCATTAGCAAATGAGTCCCTACAACAGCAGAACATCCCTCCTTAGAGTGGACTTCGTTTTGGATGCTGATAAGAGGCCAGTCCGTTAGGACTCGTAGTAGGTTGCTCCATAGCCGAAGGCGCTTCGGGTGATGGGACCTTGAATGTGGTAGTTGGCGGTCCTGTAGTCTCCGGCCGTAACGGGAGGCAGGTCACCCTCCATATGGAACAACCGAAGCACCCCATCTTCTTCGATCGTCAAACCGTTACGGATGGGATTGTATGCCCCGTACTCCATAAGCCATAGATCTTCGTCCCTGCGACCCAGAACCAGTTGGTCTTCGCCCTGTCCCTCGATTTGGAAACGGTGCAGTTTCGGCTCGTTGATGGACATGCCGGTGATGAAGTCGACAGTGAGTTTCAGACCTGCGACGGTCAGTTCCTTTGCACGTACCGCACTCGGTTCCCACCCGGTGGACGGGAGGTTCATGAGGAGGGATACCTTCTCTGCGGTGATCCATCCCCTGTTGTACTTGATCTCGACCGTTCCGCCGGGGCGGCTGACGTGCTCGAAGTTCACACCGACGAGGTCCACGACGGGGAGGTTTTCGGACATGACTTCAGTCCTTCCCAGAGGAGTTGCTGTTGTTAGAACTACATTTGTAAGTATACAGAATTATTTTATAAATAAAAAGGTAAAAAATACAATTTATAAATTTTTTTACATATAGAAACTATTATGGGAATCGTAAAAAGCATAAGTATAAGGGGTTCTTTTATGGTAATAAATCAAGCAGATTATAAAAGGAAAATGCAAATCTTATTGAAAGATTTAAGTTGCTATTATTCGCTATACCATCATGATTTCTAATTAACATAGATAATTCTTTATATAATGAACGTTTTTAATTACAAAAATAGAAATTCTTCTGTAATTATTTTTAGTGTTTTCAGAATACAGGGAAATATGATACAATACTGTTGAATTGGACTATCCGTAAATAAAATTCCACATGAATAAAATCATGAGAATTGTTCTATAGAAGAGAGGGAAGATGAAATGGTATTTGTAGATTTAAATTTAGTAGGAGAGGCTATACGAAACTATCGAAAAGAAAAACGGCTTCGGTTAGAAGATTTGGCAGATGAGAATATATCTGTATCTACAATCAGCAATATTGAACGTGGTTTTGCTCACGTGAAACAAGAAAAAGTAAATTATTTGCTTCATAAGTTAGGGATCGATGTTTCTGATCTGACCACTTTAGAGCAAAATCTTCAAAAGAAAGATGAGTATATATCGATACAGCTAACGGCATTGGAATCGTGGATTGTTTGTGACGAAGAATCGAAAGCGCTTACAGAATTGAACAATATTAAATTGTCCGATCATCATCCACTGGCTTCACGGATTTTTTTTCTCAAAGGGAAATGCCATCTTCGCTTGAAAGAGTGGAAAAAAGCTATTCATGCTTTTTATGAATCAATTAGACTCAGTCGTCTGCAAATGGAAGCAAGCCCCATGGAAGCTGCATGCTATGATGAATTATCCCGCGCAGCTTATTGTCAAAATGATGTGAATCAGGCCACAGCTTATGTAGAAAAAGGGCTTGAGCTCATACAAGAGAATTCGGATATTAAGCTTTCTTTGATTCGCAATAAAGCACAGTATTTATTTAAGCAATCAAAAGAGGCAGATGCATTGAAATTGATCAAAGACAATTGGATTCACTTAAGTGGTTTAACGCAAATGGACTTGATTCTTGATTTTTATCAAATTCGTGTAAAACTACTTATCATTACAGGATTATGGGACGAAGCTCTTGCTTACGCTGAGGAAGGAATTCATTTAGCCAAGCAGAACAATCAGTATCATCCCCTTTGTGTCTTGTGGGGAGAACTGGGAAAAATTTATATGAATCAATATCAGTATGATTTAGCTGAAGTTTGTTTTCGAACCTCTCAAGTGTTTGAATTTCATATAAAAGACAAATCCGCATTGATATCTACTTATACCTTTTATGGGAAATTACTTCAAGAACAAAAAGAATATCAGATGGCGAGTGTATTGCTAAATAAAGCAATTCAACTCGGTTCAAAATACAATGAAGTGGAAGATGTTGTGCGTGCCTTTTTAGCAATAGGACAAGTTTGTCTAGTGACTAAGGATACGAAAGCAGCTATGGAGTATTTTCATAAAGCCAGAGACATGGCAACAGAACATCAACTTCCTATTTTGGCCTATGAAGCTATTTTCGAAGTTGCAAAAGTGTATCAGGAGTTAGATTCAGATAAGTTTATTGCTTGTACTGTTGAAATGTATGAAATGAAAATGGCGATGAATAACAGGCTATAGGATGCTAGTGAGATAGATAAAAACTGCTGGAGTGATTCTAGCAGTTTTTTTTATTAGTTAAGCATAAAGGAAACAAGCCTACCATAAGCATGATGATAAAACAGGTTTGAGTGGGAATTGAGGTGTGGTATGGACTTAAAACCAATCTATCAAGTATTGCCTCTATCCATTCGGAATCGAATTCAATCGCTTCCCAGAACAATTCTATCAGGATTAGAAGAAGTACGAATTCGCCAAGATCGTCCCTTAGAGGTAATAGCAGCTGGAAAAACATGGTTTGTTAGTAGTAATCAGCAATTAAAGCTTGATCCCCGTGACAGTGTTCTTCCCACCCGTGAGGAATGTCATAAACTACTCAATTTAATCAGTAACCATTCGCTTTATGCATTGGAAGAAGAGCTTCGGCTTGGCTATATCACCGTAGAAGGAGGACATCGAATTGGCTTAGCTGGGAAAGTGGTTACAGAAGGTGGCAAAGTGAGACACGTTCGAGATGTAACAGCTTTTAACATTCGAATTGCTAGACAAATAAAAGGTGTAGGCAAGGCTCTGCTATCTAGCATAGTCGACCAAGATCGAATTAAAAACTTGTTGATTGTCTCACCGCCTGGGTGTGGAAAAACGACATTACTACGTGATTTAGCTCGTCTTGTAAGTATAGGAGAAGGGTGTAGTGCAAGAAAAGTAGGGATTGTGGATGAAAGATCTGAAATAGCAGGATGTGTAGCGGGTGTTCCCCAACATGATATTGGACCTCGTACAGATGTCTTGGATGCCTGTCCAAAAGCAGAAGGAATGATGATGTTGATCCGATCTATGTCTCCAGAAGTTTTAGTAGTAGATGAGATTGGTAGAAGAGAAGATGCTGATGCTATTCATGAAGCTATTTATGCGGGTGTTCATCTGTTCACCACCGCTCATGGCAGTTCTATTCAAGAAGTACGCAAACGACCTATTTTACGTGAATTAATTGAGGAAGAAGTCTTTGAACGTATCGTCGTACTCAGTCGTCGTTCTGGTCCTGGCACGATTGAAGCCGTATATGATGGAAAATGTCAGTTAATACGGAGTACAACGTGCTTAAGTTAATCGGGAGTATCTTACTACTTCTCGCTACTACTGGCATTGGGTTTGTCTTCGCCGGGAAATTAGCTGCCAGACCAAAACAAATTCGACGCTTGATCCATGCATTAGCTATTTTAGAAACAGAGATAGGATATGGAAGTAGAAATTTGGCTACTGCTTGCAGTCATATTGGGAAGCGAAATCTAGAGAACATCAGTGAACTGTTTCATCAAATGTCGCTGCGTCTTACCACGATGGATGGGGCGGCAACATATGAATGTTTGAAGTTAGCTGTGCAAGATTGGTGGCCTACTACTGCAATGAAATCGAGTGAGAAAGAAGTGTTTTTGCAGTTTTGTAAGACATTAGGAAAATCGGATCGTCATGATCAACTTGCTCATCTAGCTCTGGTAAAACAAAACCTGCAAGTAGAAGAACAAAAAGCTAGAGAGGAGCAGATCCAGTATGAAAAGATGGTTCGAACTTTAGGTGTCCTTACAGGAGCGCTCCTGATAATTCTGCTGTACTAGGAGAGGGTCCGAATGCCTTATAATGTCGATACAGTTTTTCAAATAGCTGGAATCGGAATTATCGTCGCTATGATACACACTGTCTTGAAACAGATGGGTAAAGAAGATTTTGCTCATTGGGTAACATTGTTTGGTTTTGGTGTGGTGCTTTTTATGATTGTCATGTTGTTACAAGATTTATTTACCACGATAAAAAATGTCTTCCTGTTCCGATCGTGAAGAGGGGGAGGTCTGCTTGGAGATAATCCAGGTTGTGGGACTTGGGTTAATTGCCACCTTCTTGGTATTGATCATCAAAGAACAAAAACCTGTCTTCGCCTTTCTTTTAGCTACTTTTACGGGCATCATTATTTTCATCGCTTTGGCTGGGAAAATAGCAGAAGTAATAAAAATTTTAGAACATTTGGCCGTACAAGCTCATGTGAACCAATTATTTTTGACGACAATCTTAAAGATTATTGGCATTGCGTATATCACTGAGTTTGGAGCGCAAGTGACACGAGATGCAGGTCAAGGTTCGATTGCTAGTAAGATTGAGTTATCCGGCAAGATATTAATTATGGTCATGGCAATTCCGATTATCACTGTCATTATCGAAACAGTAATGCAGGTTTTACCAACATGAGGAGGATCGATATGGTAAAAATGTTTCGCATCCTCCTACTCGTTGTTTTTTTTCTACATCTGGGTACCAGTATTGTTTTTGCAACGGAAAATGCACAAGCAACCGAAAGCAACGAAAATCTCATTCGCTCTCAACTCAATAAGATGCAGCTAGCAGAGGTAGAATCGTTTTGGTCGCAACTGCGTTCCAGTTATGGTCAATATTTTAAAGAAAAAGATTTACCCAGTTTAATGGAGCTACTAACGAATCAAAAATCGTTTACGTGGAAAAGTGTGCTGATGGCCTTTGTGGAATATTTTTTTCATGAGGTTCTGCAAGGTGGAAAATTGTTGGGAAGTATCATTGTGCTGACTGTATTTAGCATGATTCTTGCAACTTTGCAGACTGCTTTCGAACGAAATCAAGTGAGCAAAGTAGCATATGCCATTGTTTTTATGGTGCTAATTGTATTAGCAGTAGATAGTTTTTCGGTTGCCGTCGCAGCTGCTAAGCATGCGATCGGTGGAATGGTTAATTTTATGTTAGCGTTAATTCCACTGTTACTCGCACTACTGGCAACGATGGGAAATATCAGTTCAGTCACATTTTTTCACCCACTCATTATTTTTATGATTCATGTGATTGGAACAGTAATTTATACCGTAGTGTTGCCTCTTCTTTTCTTTTCGACCATCTTGCATATTGTCAGCAGTCTTTCTGATAAATATAAGGTAAACCAGCTAGCAGATTTACTTCGCAAAGTAAGTGTAGGGGTTTTAGGGGTCTTGTTAACACTGTTTTTAGGAGTTTTATCTGTACAAGGTGCTACTACTGCTGTAACAGATGGCATAACTGTGCGTACAGCAAAATATATTAGTGGTAACTTTGTCCCAGTAGTGGGACGAACAATTGCAGATGCGACAGATACGGTTGTGGGTGCATCCTTGTTGGTGAAGAATAGTGTAGGACTAGCAGGAGTGATCATTTTATTATTGATCTGCGCTTTTCCAGCTTTAAAAGTCTTAACACTTAGTTTTATCTATAACTTTTCAGCTGCAATCATGCAACCACTCGGGAATAGTCCGATCATTGCAAGTTTAACGACGATTGGCCGAACTTTGCTCTATGTGTTTGCAGCGCTAGCAGCAGTAGGATTGATGTTTTTCCTAGCAATAACTATTGTGATCACTTCTGGAAATTTGTCCATGATGATAAGGGGGTAAGGTGATGGAGTGGATGAGTGATTGGATCAGACAAATTATTTTGATCATATTTATCGCTACCTTTATCGACTTACTTCTCCCGAGTTCATCCTTGGAGCGTTATGTCAAATTGATCATGGGTTTAATCATCATTGTTTCGATTCTTCAACCCGTCTTACAATTAGTACTCCATGAAGATAAATGGTTGAAGGTTTCGACATTACTAGCTCCTGCCTTAGATATGGATCAGTATACGTCTTTGAGAAAAATTCAGGAAAACAGTTCAGAGTTAACTCGTGTACAACAAGAAGCCATAAAGCAACAATTTCAAAGCTCTATTACCTCTTGGATTGAAAAGCAAGTAGCACAAAAATATCACGTAAAGGTGGTGAGCGCCAAAGTAATTGCAAATATAGACCAAGAGACACCCGTTATTCAAAAAATCGAAGTAAAAGGTGTAAAAACTGGGGAATCGCCCGCTTCAGAAGTCGTAAAATCGATTGAGCCTATTGAAATTAGCCGAGATATGAAAAAAGAAGAAATGTCAAAACAAGATGCAAAAGTCCAGCAAGAGATCCAATATTTTATCGGGAGTGCTTGGAATATTGATACCAAACAGGTTGCGGTGCAAATTCAATGCAAGTAGGAGTGAAGGACATGCTCCAAAAGTGGTTACCAAAGCAAAAAAAGTGGCATTACCTCATTTTAGTTGGGTGTGTAGGAGCTGGTATTCTTCTCTTTTCTTCGTTCCTAACTACTCAAGAAGAAGATGCAATTTCAAATCCGCTGTCAACAGGTAAGACTTCAGTCAAACCTACCAATGGACTGAAACAGAATGGGATGCAAGATTATGAGGAACAGTTTGAGTCAGAACTCTCTGCCATTTTGAGCAAAGTAGTTGGGGTAAGTGATGTATCTGTAGTCGTAAACCTTGATTCTACCGAAGAAGAAGTAGTTCAATCGGATACGCGGGAATCAGAGCAAACAACAAATGAAGCAGATACAAAAGGTGGATCTCGATCCGTGAATCAAAACAATGTAGACAAAAAAACTTCTGTTTATCGGACAAACCAAGGAGAGCAGCCAATTGTGATCAAACGACTTAAACCACGAGTAAGAGGGGTGCTTGTAGTAGCTCGAGGTGTGGAAAATCTGCAAGTACGAGCATTGGTAATCGAAGCAGTGCAGCGTATATTAGATGTTCCATCGTATCGAATATCTGTTTTACCAAGAGGTTAAGGAGGAATAGATAATGACAATGAATCGTCAAACCATGTGGTTGGTAACCATGTTGACACTGATGGTAGTATTATCTGCTTACTATATTGTGACTGGTCCAGATCAACCAGCAGGTCCCGCAATCCAGAGTATTGATGAGATGGGGAACGTGAAAAGCGATCAAGTGCAAGTGGATATCAAATCATTGGAAAAACCAGTAGCAGTGAAAAAAGAGACAAGTGAAGCAAGTGATTATTTTGTCAGTTATCACATGCAACGAAATGCAACACGAGAAAAACAATTAGAAGGTTACTACCAAGTTCTGATGAACCCTACCTCTACAAAACAAGAACTAGAGACAGCAAACGCCAAAATCGAGGCGATGAACAAGTTAGATAAAGCAGAGACCACTCTAGAAGAACAAATAAGAGAAGCAGGATTTCAAGATGTGGTTGTAATGCAAGAAAATGACCATGTCAATATTATCGTTCAAAGCAAAGATTTGAGTCGCAAGAAGGCAGTAGAAATCATCACAATGGCTCAAAAACAAATGCAAGTAGCTGCTAGCCAAATATCCGTAGCCTATAAAGCGTAAGAAGCGTTGCCCATAACGCTTCTTTTTTCATACATTTTTTACCTAATGCTTCGTTTTTTTACTCAACTAACAAATTGGAGGTCTTCCGTATAATGAGACTTAATTTTCATAATTTATTATCTCCGTAAATGGGAATATATAGTATTATAGTAGTAGTATATGTGTGAAGGAGGGAAGCTATGGAGGAGAAAAAGGATTCGATGAATAAATCATCAAATGATAAGTTAGCCAAATGGTTGAAGTTAACATCACTTGGTCTCATCTGTACGATTGGCGGCATTGTCATTTACCAGTATACTCAGACCTATGCCCAATCTTCTACAGTTAAGCCGCAAATACAAACGAACTTAGTTGAAAGTCCTGTTGTTTCCAAAGATGTGAAGAAGGAGATAATGGATAGTCTTCCATCACAAAGTGTAGAGAAGGAATTGGACGCAGGTCCTATATCTTACGAAGATACCGAACAACCATCTAGCAATGGTAATCAAGCTTCGATACCAGAGCCAAATAATCAAAGCTCAGAAAAAGTAGGACCAACATCAAATTCTTCTACAGCGACCTCTTCTAAACAAGCATCAACACCCGATGTAAAACCAGGGGGCTATGCAAAGAGCATTGTACCTAAAACAAAACCAAAGCACTCAACTTCTAAACCAAACCCAAAATCGAAACTAAAACCAGAACCGAAACCGAAACCAAAGCCGAAACCAAAACCAGAACCAAAGCCAGAACCGAAACCAAAACCAGAACCAAAACCGAAACCAACACCTAAGCCAAAACCGAAACCAAAACCAAAACCAGAACCAAAGCCGAAACCGAAACAAAAAAAATCTTGCGTTACATTATATGAGGATATTCATTTTAAAGGTTCATCGATAACATTTTGTTCAAATGATAAAACTCTTGTGAACAACAAAAGTAAACATTTGAAATATGGCAAAAAGAATTGGAATGATGTTGCATCTTCCATTAAAGTTTCAGGTAGTGGCAATGGAATCATTTTTTATCAGGATATCAAATTCGGTGGACGCAGCTGGAAGTTGAAACCAGGAGAAAAATTGTCTAATCTTACTAAGTACAAGCTTGGTAAAGGCACATGGAATGATGTTATCTCATCCATTGAGATTTTATAAGATTTACAATAAAAAAATCCGATCTCTATTTTTAGGAGATCGGATTTTTTACTACATTCCGCTTGTGTTCTTCATTCTTCGATAATGACAAACAGTTTGTCCATTTTCAAATTTGATCGTCATTTGATTGTTTTTCATTTGAATATCAAGATTCTCCTCACGCTTACCCGCAGTAAACTTATATTTGTTTTTACCTATTTCTTCATAAGTAAAGTTGACCGGATGTAGATTGCTTGATTGGAAGGCATTCACTCGATTATCTTCTAGGAAAAAGATGGTATAAAAACAAGGATCCTTTTTTTCAGACCAATTAACTACCCAGTTTCCTTCCAGGTTTGAGCTAGTACAACCTGTTATGAAACAAATGATGATCAATAGAGCCAGTGTACAATTTTTGATAAATACCGCCTCCCATTTTTTGATGGATTAATTCTTCTATTTATACTTTGTCGGCTTATCCTACAATTCCTGCAATGCAACAAGCGCAAAATAGTTGAAAATATGCTTTTTTGAGATAAATATTCCTTGACAAGAATATTCCTGTTAGGTTATATTTGATACAGAAGGAAATCAGTGATATTGGGTAAACTGATAAGGAAAGAAAAAATATGGGAGGCAATGTATGTCTAACAAAATGGTATCTAAAGTAGAAGGAAATGTACTGACATTAGAACGGGTTTTTGATGCACCACGGGAATTGGTATTTGAAGCATATTCGGAAGCAGAGCATTTAAAACAATGGTGGGGACCTCGTGGTTGGACGCTTACGGTTTGTAACATCGATTTTCGCCCAGGTGGTATTTGGCACTACTGTATGAAGTGTGAGGATAAAAATCAAGGTGATTTCTATGGGATGGAATCCTGGGGAAAAGCAGTATATGAAGATATCATAGCAGCGGAAAAAATTGTTTATACCGATTATTTCTCAGATGCAGAGGGAAATGAAGCAGAGGGCATGCCTTCCAGTAACATTACATTATTGTTTATCGAGCAAGATGGTAAAACAAAACTTGTGACCAAAGCAAAGTATGAAACACCTGAAGCATTGCAATCCGTTATCGATATGGGAATGGAGCAGGGTATTTCGGAGACCATGGATCGCTTGGAAGAACATTTGCAAACACTATCTTAATTGTTATGATTGTTTTGTTTTATAGTAAGACGGTATTTTTTAGAGAATAAAAAGCTTAAAAGACTCAAGATATCTTGAGTCTCTTTGTGATATTTTGGTACTAGACTCCTAACTTTCTGGATCACCTTCATTTTACAACTCCGCGTCCAGAACAAATAGAACAGAGTGTCCGGCTATGGAATCATGCTTCAAAGTGAGATAGTGGACAGAATAGGCATAGTATTGGTAAAATAACCATTTATTAGCATTCTGGAGATGATGAAAAATGAGTACAGAAAGATTCACAGCACCTGTAACCATCCATTTGTTTTTTATAAAAAATGAAGAAATACTTCTTCTTCGTCGTTATAACACAGGTTATGAAGATGGAAACTATAGCGTGGTGGCAGGTCATCTGGACGGTGGGGAAACAGTTAAAGAGGCTGCTGTTCGCAAAGTGAAAGAAGAAGCTGGTGTAGATGTGACAGAGGAAGATGTTGAAGTTATTGGTGTTATGCATCGGAGAGAAGCAGATGAAAGAGTGGATTTCATTGCGGTTGTAAAAGATTGGAGTGGGGAAATTCAAAATTTGGAACCACACAAATGTGATGATTTGCGATTCTTCCCTTTAAACAATTTGCCTTCTAATGTCATACCGTACATCTTAAGAGCTATTGAAAATTATAAAGAGAATCGTTGGTTTGATAGTTTCGGTTGGAAAGAGAAGAAATTTGTGTTCCGTTCATAGTACATAAAGGGAGGTTTATAAAAAATACAAAAGAAGGAGCCCATTAAAAGAACTCTTTCTTTTTTATTATATAAAAGAGATTAGGACCATTTTAAATTCTTATATGCTTTTGTTGCCATTACGGATATATTCCCTAATTGTTTTGTAAATATGAAATAACTCTTTGCTTTTTATAGGTGGAATTAAATGCTGTGCTCCAATAAATAAGGTGTAATAGATCTTAGCCAACAATTCTGCGTCCACACGATCTTTATACACATTTTCACATAATTCCTTAACATAATTTATTCTACTTTCATCAACCCGTTGTTGATAAGAGTGAATGGTTTCATCATGAGATGCCCAAGCGCGAATTTTCATTTCGATTGTACTATCTACCAGACTGGTGACAAGTTCCGTTAGCCGATCGAGTTTATTTCGGGGACTTTCTCCTTCTTTACTTAATTCAATTATTCCATGCGTTCTGTCTTCTTCGTAAAGTTGCATGAGGGAATGGATATAATCTTGGCGATTTTTGAAATGGTGATAAAATGATCCTTTTGTAAGTTTTAATCTACGGCAAAGTTCATCGATTGTTAATTGCTCAGGTCCTGCCTCTTCAAGCACAGCAAAACCTTCATGCAACCATGAAAGTTTGGTTTTATTATTCATTTCTTAGCTCCTTTCGGATCAATGTATCATACCTGAAGGTATGTAGGAAAGAGTAGTGAGTTTCTATATAGATTTACTTAAGTACTCATTTAGTGAAATAGGTACTTTGGAGGTATTAAAGTATATGTATTGGATTGACAGGGTGTCTTGTTTATACACTCTCATTTTACTTACGTTTCTCGTCGTACCTTTCATCTATCTTCGTTTGTAAAATGATTTGTCGATAATTATTAACATCACCATACATAACAGTATGGTGATGTTAATAATAAACATATATTTTGACTCTCTATGAAGATAACAAAGGCTAACACCACAGATAAACAAAGATACCAGTAATAGATATATTTAAAAAAAGTCCTAGTTACTTTCTACATCTATCCTCTGTTAACTCTTTTTAGAGAAAAGATATTTTGATTTTCAAATTATATATTTTAGATGTCACTGCTAGGTGGAAATAATGACCTACTAGGATTTTTTTACATCTTTTTTCATCTTATTGATGGTCGCAATAACATCCTGCACATCTGCTTGGAAGCTTTTCATCGAGGAAGTCATGTTATTTGCTTGTAAGCCTAGCTCTTGTTGCATTTTTCGGATTTGTTTTTCAAATGAATCAAACTCTTCCCTCAAAAGTTTGTTTAACTTATCTGAAGCAGCAAAATCGCTTATATTTTCAACATCTGTATTACTTTCTATAAAGTTTAACTGCCGCTGTAATTCATTTTCTACTTTGGTAGCTGATTGAAGTACATCTGTAAATTTTCCGACGAAAGTGGCTGCAAGGTCAATTTTTGGTGGTGGAGTGATGGAACGTTCTTTGTTTACACTTGCCAGTATTTTTTTAATTTGGTTACGTAAAATTTCTGGGTCAAGGGATTCTGCTGAGGATCCACTTGTATTTACTCGATCTAGAACTAAATCGACCTTTTGTGTTCCGAAAGTACCGTTTCCACCAACAGGCATGTCAATTTTGACTTTTATTGGTTTATTCATTTTATTTGCTTGGATTCCTTCTGCACGAAGCTTATCTGCAATTTGTTTTCGGACGCTTTCCATTACTTTTTGTGTTTCCGCGGCAGTATCAGGCAAATGTTGTTTAAGATTACCTGTAACTTTTACCTGTAAGGATTTTTCGCCAATGGATCCCATACTGCCGATCGAACCCATTTGGTTCAAATCTATGACAACTGAACCCGAGTTCGCAACCTGATTTTTGAAGTCAGCCAACACTTTTTTGCCTAAAGCATTTTTATTTTGTATTTTTTCAAATTGTTTTTGAACAGCTGCCCGATCGGTTTTTGGTTTCTGTATAGTTGCTTTATCTATTGTACTCAGCTTTTTGTACGCTTGTAATCTGCCATCCACTTCTGATTGTGCTTCTCTCCATCGCTCTACGTTTTCTTCACCAAATTTTTGAGAAAGTAACTTGTGTTCCAAGGAACCTGGTGGTGGAACATTTCTAGGCATTTGCCTTGCCATTTCCCGTGATAGGGTGTTTTCTCCAATTCTACTCAATGCTGCTGTATTATTTTTCGCAAAATCAGGTGCTACTTCTCCAAGCTTTGCTTGTCCTTCTGAGGTTGTTACATCAATACCACATGTATTACGAACATAATTTGCAAACGCAGCGTCTTCTGGGAGTAATCCATCCACTCGATCTTGGTAAGCTCTTTCAGCCGCTTTTTGCTCTTTTTTCTCTGCTATGGAATCTTTTCTTCTTTCAGCAACTCTGTTGAGAGCTTTGTATCCTTCTTGCTCAATTGCTCCTCCAACGCCTTTTCTAGCTATTGCCAATCCACTTCTAGCTACTATTTGATTTCCTGTTACAGCACCTGTGATTGCTGTTCCATAGCCAAGTGCTTTTGCCCCATAGCCAAGCGCTTTTTTCCCATAGCCAAGCGTTTTTGCCCCATAGCCAAACGCTTTTTCCCCAGTTCTTTTAATGAATCCGAATCCTTGTTCTGCTTCGTTGGTAGTGCCTTGGAGAAATATACCGTTTCCGAGTGGGATATTGGATAATTTGGTACGCAATTCGCTCAGTGCTATCTTCAATCCGACGAACAAGCCGATAGCTAGTAACCAGATATTTAGAAATCCTATTTCATCTGTTTTAGAAGAAAGAGCTGTTACCATAATGATGTAAACAGCAAGAATGATTGTATAAAATACTTTCATAAATAAAGCTTGAATCATCGACCAACCCCACGTGGCTGCTTCCTTCATTCCATATCCTGGCCATAAACTGATTAACAAATAAACGGCTGCCAGCAAACCCCTGCCAAGGGCAATAAACTGCCAGATAATCGTCAAAAAGGCAATATAGACAAAACAAATCATTGCGATAAGAGAAAATACTATAATGATGATGGAATTGCCAAGACGCTCTGGAGCTTTATCTGCGGTCATCCACTTCATCTTATCTCTAAGAGCGCATTTTTTAGGTTCCTCAATCTTCTTCATTTCTTTTATGGGCTTTTCTCCAATTAAATTGCGCATACCGTTTGGTAATTCAATACAATTACCGGTTTCGACCCATTTATCATAGGTGTCTTGCAATACTTCGTTTCGACTTTTCCCTAGGGGTGGATTTAATACGTTTTCCCAAGGAATCTGTTTAGCGAGTTCAGGAGAACCGAAGTTAATAAGCATATAGGGTAAATCGATAAAAATACCATCGAGACTCTCTTCCATGATATCCAATGCCATTTTTTTACGATCTTTAGCACTGGATTTTGCCAAATTTTTTGATATTTTCTTTTGGATCTTCTTATCCATTAAACCAGTTAAAATCGTAGTGGAAACATCTGCGCTAGCATTGCTAACATCTCGCAAAAAATTTGGTAATTTCATAAAAATAGAAGTAGATAGTGCAATAATAAGGATGGAGTTAAGAAGGGTCGTCCATAGCATTGTTTTTTTTCCAGAAATCCAGTAGTAAACCATCCAAGCTACTGCAACAGAAGACATTAAATATATCATAGGGTCCCAAATGGATGTTGCCAAACTTTCCATTGCTGATTTATATGCTGTTAAAATGTGAGTAATAATGACCATATTGAAACCCCAAGAAATCCATTTTACAAAAAAGGAAGCAGCTATAAGATATAGTTGCCATAGCAGCGCATTTAATGTGTGAAATAAGAAAGACGTATTAAGATAATCTTCAATTGGAATCCCTATTTGTTTTAGCAGGCTTTTCTTTGTATCTTTGAATGAAGTTTTGTAGTCAAGGATTAAAGCAGATCTCCCATACTTTTGAAACATAGATTTGCTATTTTCATCCTTTTTTTCCTCTGGAACTATATCCCCTGAATTCGGCAGTAATTCGTCATCTTGTTTATCGGCAACATTGGAAGTACCAATACTTCCAACTCCATCATTTGGATTAGCAGCATTAGAGGGAGAGGGGATGAACAGCATGAGAACTAACATGCATAGAAAAACGGACATAAACCTCTCGAATCGTTTCATAAGCATACTCCTTCTCTAATCAAAGTCAGATTAATCAAATGCTCTTACTATTTCACGGTCTCATGTTTTAATGGAATAGAAGGGAAATTTAAAATTTTTGATCTATAGCCATATCTAAAATAGCGTATATTTCACTCTATCTAACAACTATTCTGAATTTTAAATTTCGATATATTTTTGCATTGGTTATCTTTTAAATACAACATACCATACTGTATGGTATTGTACAATAGGAATTCTGATTAAAATGAAAATTATTCCTTTTGGGAATAACTAAAATGATATAATTAGGAATAAAGGATAAGAACCCCAAATATTTTTTGATTTATAAATTTGGTAGGAACTACCATTTTCTGGCGTAAGATCTATCTGTAAAGGAGGATTTGATGAATAGGAAGAAAATTTTCCAGCGTATTGCACAGTTTTCGTGTATTTTGGTTCTTGCTTTTAGTTTATTAGCAGGATGTACTTCGGCAGCAGACAAAGTTGCATCAACAAAATTTGTTCCTTACACGCAGAGTCAGATTGATTCAACGACCTTCAACTACAACTTTCTTAATCTTGTGAATCAAAGATATGCCATAGATCTTAATGTTCGATTTCCTGTAACGCTTTCCAACTACCAAAAAATTAGTGAAGAGCTTCAGAAGAAGGTACTTTCTGGAGAGCTCAAACCCGATCAAATTCAAAATGAATATGTAAAAATAGTAAATAATCAACTGATTGACTTTGCAAACAAGAAACAAAAATATATGCAAGACATAAATAAAAAAGCTCTTTTGTTACAAGGTGACATAGGAAAGTTACCTAAGAAGGATCAACTTGTAGCAAACCAGGTGTTAAACGATTTCATTACGGCTACCAGCGATGAAATCAAAATGTATCGCTATTTACCAGAGCTTTTACAAAGCAGCGTAGATATTGGAAAGAAAACTACGAAAGCAAATAAACCCCCCAATACGGTAAGCAAAATCTTTTGTATTACGCCAGTGTATGCAGAAGGTAAAAGTGACACTTGTCAATGTTCAGTAACTACGGAATACCTCTCTCCCCAACTAAAGAAAATCACCACCACATGTGTTTGTAAAATCTATATCGAATATCAAAAAAGAATCAAAAAAGTTATTAAGGATCAACAAAAATTTGCAAAATCGCTGGCTAAATTTCTTGAGTATGTAGAACAAAATGTGAAACCAACAGTAATAGGCAAAGGAAAATATCAGACCAAGGATGGTGCGATTATACAAGGGCAAGTAATTAAAAAAGTGAATAATGTACCTAAAATACGCCCTGCTCCTGAAAAAATGGACTTGAATACGGTGGCCAAAGTACGTCATGAGCTAGGGATACCCGCAATTGGAGATGACTACGTTTTAAAGGAATTAAAATACTTGAAATCCGAGCAGACAGTTGCCGTTTTAAAAGCAGATGGAGTACAAATATGGGGAAGAAATGGCTGGGGGGCTGACCAAGGTGGATACAAAGCAATGAGGACAGCTTGGTTAAAAAGCGGTGGCCAAAGAAGTATGAGTGCTACAAACAATCAAACTGTTTTCCATGCGGAAGGTGATGCTTTTTGGAATCTATACCAATACAGGAAGCAGCATAACATACTTGGCGGAACAGCAACTTTAGTGGTAGACCGCCCATTTTGTACTGCTTGTGGCGACTCGAGAGGAGTACAGCAGTTAGTTGAAGAAGTTGGGTTAGACAAGTTAGTTGTGATCACGCCATCAGGAAAAGTAACCATAACACCTAGACCCGGTAAGCAAAGAAAGGCTTGGTAAACGAAAAAGGAGTTTCTAAATGGAAAAGTGGACTTTAAACGTAGAAGGAAAATCCGAAACGATAAATAACCCTAGTTGGGAACAAATCTATCAAGTGTTAAAACGCATAGATGGCGAGGAATGTACTCAAGCGGATCTCACTTTAATAGGGACTGGATCTTTAATGGTTTGTGGTGGAGATTTGGAAGAGGATAAGAGGATTTATGCTGTAGAGTACTATCCAGAAGATGATCAATTAGGGACTAGTCAGTTGGTGAATCCACATGTTACTCCAAATGATGAATATTTATATATTACAGTGGAACAAATAGGAATAGATTTTCCAGCAGAATATTGCATTGAGTTTTCGGATGTTGTAGAAGCATTTAAGCACTTTTTTGAAAAGGGAAAGTTGAGTAGTGATCTGATTTGGGAATAGCAGATTTTATAATCTAGTTCGTTTTCATTCGCTTGTATGTATAGCCCTCACCTTTTTTATTTCATGACTTCAAAATTTTGTCCTTTTTTGCTACTAAAAGACCCCCTGAAATCAGATTAGGTTACCCAAGGAGGTTTCCAATATCTATTTTAGGGGGTATATTCCATTTTAGAGCTTATAACAATTCTTCTAACTCATCCAAGTAACCTTCGTATACATCAAATGCGGAGCGGATGGGGTCAGGTTTGGTCATATCCACACCTGCTCGTTGCAGGACTTCGATCGGACCTGCGGAACTACCAGACGACAAGAATGTCAGATAGCGGTCCACTGCAGGTTTGCCCTCTTCTAAGATTTGTTTGGCAAGTGCAGTAGCTGCACTCGTACCTGTTGCGTACTGATAGACATAGAAATCATAGTAGAAATGAGGGATTCGGGACCACTCTAAGCCGATTTGTTCATCTACGATGATGTCAGTGCCGAAGTATTTTTGATTTAGTTCATAGTAGATTTTGGTCAATGTTTCAGCAGTCAATGCTTCGCCATTTTGAGCAAGTTGGTGGATGATAAGTTCAAACTCAGCGAACATCGTTTGGCGGAAGACTGTTCCACGGAATTTATCTACTTGATGATTTAACAGGTAGAGCCGGTCGTTTCGGTCTTTTGTAGTCTGAAGTAAGTAGTCTCCTAAAATAGCCTCATTACAAGTAGACGCTACTTCTGCAACAAAGATAGAATAATCACCGTAAACATAAGGTTGTGTTTTCCGTGTGTAATAACTGTGCATGGAGTGTCCCAATTCATGCGCAAGGGTAAACATGTTATCCATACTGTCTTGCCAGTTTAACAACACAAATGGGTTTGTACCATAGGTACCAAAAGAATATGCGCCACTGCGTTTTCCTTGATTCTCATATACATCGATCCAGCCATCACGAAAAGCTTGATGCAAGGTATCACTATACTCTTTTCCTAGTGGAGAAAGCCCAGTAATGACGATGTCTTTTGCTTCATCATAAGTGATCTTTTTTGGTGTGTGCTGGATAAATGGAGTATAGAGATCATACATATGAAGCTCTTTCACACCCATTGCTTTTTTTCGCAGTTTGATATAGCGGTGCAGCAAAGGTAAGTTTTCATGGACGATCGCGATTAATTGATCGTACACTTTTTCTGGAATATTGTAACCGCTGAGTGATCGCTGACGAGCAGAATCATAGTGACGCAAGCGAGCGAGGAGATTGTGTTTCTTCACATGTGAAGAAAGGGTACTTGCAAATGTATTTTTTAACCCGCCATAGGTCTCATAGATCGCATGAAAGGTATCTTTACGAACACGAGCATCCGTGTTTTCCAAGAGTTGAATCATCCGGCCATGAGTGATCTCGATTTCTTCTCCATTCTCATCTTTGATGGTAGGGAACTTGATATCGGCATTATTGAGTAAGCCATATGTATTCCGTGACGCACCTAACACTTCACTAGCTTCTGCAAGCAGAGCTTCTTCTTTGGAAGATAATACATGTGGACGGAAACGGTCTAATTCTTCCAGTTCATAACTGTATAGTTGTAATTTTGGCTCGGTTTGTAAAAATTTCTGTATCGTATTTGCAGGTATGGCCAATATTTCTGGACGCATATAAGAAAGTGCACTGCCTGCTTCTGTCGTCAAGCTGGTAGCACGATCGTTGTATGCTTGATAATGGGAATTTGTCGTGTCTTGGTCATAACGCATACGGGCATACACAAATAGTTTGCCGATGCGCTGGGATAATTCATCTCGAGTGGAGAGTGCTTGATAAAACGTAGAAGCGGAGTCTGCAAGTTTGCCTTCAAACTGCCGCAAATTTGGAATCAATTTCTTTACAGCAGCAAATTCTGCTTCCCATGCATCATCAGTAGGGAAAATCGTTTCTAGTTTCCACTGGTATGCTTTGTCTTGTTCAGAACGTAATGGTAATTTGGACATCAAAGGGGTCCTCCTAAGGGGTGAATATATGGTACATTTACTTTATTTATTATAGCTCAACTGAGCAGCAGGGAACACATAAAAGCGACTCTATAAATAGGTCGCCTTCAATATCTATGGGTAAGCCATTCTTTTTTCGGTGCCGCACGGACGACACCTGAAACAGGTGCCGCCAGTGCAGCTGACGAAAGTCAATCGTTCAACATTTTGATGATCTTGCTTCCCATGATCTTCGCTTTCGCCTTGTTTTTGCCCCACTTGAGGAACTTAGGCAAGATCTTGGCGAAGAAGTAATAGAAGCCGACGAGACGTATCGCCCAACCATCAGTCAGCCAGTGAAAGGCTATGTCGAACCATGTCAGGACAGGGAAGTTCCAGAGAGTGAGGATGATTTTCTCCACTCCCCAGCTTTCAGGAAGTTGATCCAGCAGCCACATGATCAAGGAACCAAGTGCGTTCCCGAAGCTGCTGTAGTCAATCTTCATGCTGATCTCCTTCCACGAACTTTCGTTACTTCTATCTTAAGATAGGGAATGGATAAAAGTAAATGTTAAAAATAAATAATTTTATAGAAATCTTTAATACTCACGCCTTTTGGAGATCACACTAGCCTTTTGCCACAAAAATGGATATGATAAGGACGTAATGTTTTCAAGGAGGAAAAAGGCACAATGACATTAAAAATGCATGAAATACGTGAACTTATTCGTTTAATTGATGAATCTTCTATTGATGAATTTGAGCTTGAAAAAGATGGAGAGAAAGTAGCGATCAAGAAAGCGAAAGCGGAAGTGATCACCCAGCAAGTGACCGCACCTGCTCCTTTTGTTCCGCAAGCAGCTCCACAAGCTGTTGCCCCAGCACAAGTAGCAGAGACAGCGCTACCTGCTGCATCTACCCCTGCTGAGGAATCAACAGACAGCAACTTACATAAAATTGTTTCACCAATGGTAGGGACGTTTTATCGTGCGTCTTCTCCAGATGCTGATCCATATGTTAAAGAAGGAGATACCATCAATAGCAATACAGTAGTTTGTATTGTGGAAGCAATGAAGTTGATGAATGAGCTGGAAGCAGAAGTAAGTGGTACCATTGAGAAAGTACTAGTGGAGAATGGACAGCTAGTTGAGTATGGTCAACCCCTATTTCTCGTGAAACCTTCTTAGGGAAGGAGGAGACAATGATGTTTAAAAAAGTATTAGTAGCCAATCGTGGAGAGATTGCAGTTCGAATTATTCGGGCATGCCGTGAACTTGGGATTGCGACTGTTGCGATCTATTCTGAAGCAGATCGAGAAGCCCTCCATGTTACCCTTGCAGATGAAGCATATTGTGTCGGTCCAGCTATGTCCCGTGACAGCTATCTGAACATGACCAATATTATGAGTGCGGCAACATTGTTAGAAGTTGATGCGATTCATCCAGGTTACGGATTTTTGGCAGAAAACGCTGCTTTTGCAGAGTTATGTGCGAGCTGTAATATTACCTTTATCGGCCCGTCTCCAGAAGCGATTGTGAAAATGGGAGACAAAACCACTGCACGTGAAACGATGATGGAAAGCGGTGTACCAGTTGTTCCAGGTACAGAAGGTGTCATCGAAGATATCCAAGTAGCATTAGAGACAGCCAAAGAGATCGGTTTTCCTGTTATCGTCAAAGCGACAGCTGGCGGTGGCGGTAAAGGAATGCGTGTTGTGCACAGCGAAGAAGAATTAGTGAATGCAGTTAATCTCGCGCAAAAAGAAGCAGAAGCTAATTTTGGAAATCCCGGTGTATACTTGGAGAAATTCCTTGTGGAACCCAGGCATATTGAGATTCAAGTCTTAGCCGACAATCATGGCAATGTCATTCATCTTGGAGAACGAGATTGTTCGATCCAACGGCGTTACCAAAAATTGATCGAGGAAGCTCCATCTCCTGCTATTTCTCCCGAAATAAGAGAAAAGATGGGTCAGGCAGCGATCGCAGCAGCAAAATCAGTGAATTACTCCGGTGCAGGTACCATTGAATTTCTATTTGATCGTGACCAAAATTTTTACTTTATGGAGATGAATACACGAATTCAAGTAGAACACCCTGTTACAGAGTTAATTACTGGTGTAGACTTAGTAAAAGAGCAAATTTTAGTTGCAGCAGGGCATCCATTATCTGTGACTCAAGAAGATATCCAAATCAATGGTTGGGCTATCGAATGTCGTATTAATGCGGAACGGCCAGAGAAAAACTTTATTCCTTCTCCTGGGACGATACAATTTTATCTGCCTCCTGGCGGAACAGGCGTGCGAGTTGATAGCGCATGTTATCCGGGGTATACTATTACCCCCTACTACGATTCAATGGTTGCAAAATTGATCGTTTGGGGTAAAGATCGAAATGAAGCTGTGGCGAGAATGAGCCGAGCACTTACTGAATTTGCTATTCAGGGAGTGCATACCACCATTCCTTTCCATATCAAAATGATGTCTCAACCTAACTTTGTAGAGGGAGATTTTCATATTCAGTTTTTGGAAGGGATAAACTTGTTCGAAGAAGGTGAAATATGATGGAACGTGTAGGGCCTTTAGGAAAAGTGGAGATTGCACCAGAAGTGCTTGAAATAATTGCTGGAATGGCGGCTTCCAAAGTGGAAGGTGTCAGTGGCATGAAAGGTGGAGTAGTCGGGGATATCAACCAACTACTCGGACGCAAAAACTTACGACAAGGTATTCAAGTAGCTTTAAACGAGCAAACTGCAATTCAAGTATCGATTATTGTTGAATATGGATACCATATTCCTAACGTTGGTCAAGAAGTACAAGAGCAAGTGAAATCGGCGATTGAAGCGATGACAGGTATTGTTGTGGATCAAGTTATCGTGCAAGTAGAAGGAATTCGTGTTCCGCAACCTGAGAAAACGAAAGAGAAGCAAGAGAAGCCAAATCGTTTAAAATAAGTATCGTTATGCAAAAAAGTGTTGGTTCTTTTGTACTATAAAAGATTGTCATAAAGATACCGAGCCTTTTGGCTCGGGATTTTTTTGGAGGTGAAAGACCTATGAGTCGTCGGTTAGTTCGTGAGCTTGTTATTCAACGTCAATACCAACAATTAGTACACCCCGAAGATCAAGGGGATATCTTTGCACCAAATGAAGCAAAGCTTTCGGCTGAAGATAAAAGTTACTATGAGATCGTGCGAAATGGATTAGCAACACATTTGGAAGAGATCGACCCTTACATCCGTCGATATGTAAAAAGCGGATGGTCACTCGATCGTCTTTCTATCGTTGACCGAGCAGTTCTCCGCTTGGCAGTTTATGAGCTGCTCTATCAAAAGGATATCCCATCCAAAGTCGTTGTCAATGAAGCAGTTGATTTGGCAAAAGCTTTTAGTGGAGAAGAAGCTGGGCGTTTTGTTAATGGTATTCTTGGCAAGATAATCGCCGAGTTACAGGTGAAGAAATAACTTTTCCATATGTTCCGCCTCCCCCTTTTTCTACTATTAAGTTATTTTTACGGGCTCGATCGATATAATTTGCTAATGTTTCATTTGTTACCTTAGCAATTTCCTCAATCGGAGCATGATGCAAAATATTCATTTCTGACCCAAAATGCGATATAAGCTTGGAAATAGTCTTGTTTCCAACTTTCGGGATAAAATCTAAAGGTATTTGGTGAATATAGGATGGACGGTTGTTGGGAGATGTAGAAGGTTGATCTTTTATCATGGCAATACGATCTTTTACTCCTGTTACTTCTTTGATGCTGCCGCAGGCGGGACAAGTCTGTTTCGCTTTCTCTTTTTGAAGTTCACAGACCAAGCAAAAAGTTTGATAATATTTTCCTAGTCGTGGATTTAGTCCATAATTGGCAACAATTTTTCTGTCTCTCTTTTGTTTGAGCACATGCGTAAACTCTTGGAAACTAGGTTCTTCTACCAAAAATTCATTGTACTCTCTTCCGATTTTTGGTAAGGAATGAGCATCAGAATTTGTTAAAAAGGGCAGTGTTGCTAACTCACTGATCTGATCTGCCATATAGGTATCTGCACTCAGTCCTAATTCAACTGCGTCTAGTAAGGATATATCCAATAGGTTTCGGATTGAAGTTGTCGCACTTCCATATAGACTTTTAAATGGAGTAAAAATATGTGCAGGTACTACTAAACCTTGCAAGCTTTTTACTTTCTTCATAAAAGCCAATACAGGTTGATAGAGCCGCTGGGTGCTAAGTTGGACGTTTTTCATATGCAGTTGCAGCCATGCTGTAAACTGTTTGATTGCCTCTAGAGTCGGAAAATAAGCCAACATGTGAAAAGGTCCAGTATTTGGTTCCCTGCATTCTACTTCGACCCCTAACAAACAGACAGTATTTTGATATATTATCCCGCCATTTGGATGTTCTTGATAAATACCTTGGGTAATGCCAGCTTGGATCTCTTCTTGAACAGGTGGAGAATGTGCATCAATGATACCAATCATAGATAAACCTTTATTTCCACTGGCCTCTTGTACGACATGGTGAAATGTCATATTACGGGCAGCAGTTATTTTTACAGGTAAATTGCTTTCAGTTCTTCCTAGGTGGATATGAAGGTCAGCAAATATCCGGTTCATCTTCTACTCCTCCTAGCTAAATAGTTACACGTTTTCCAAACAAATGGTAAACTATAGATATTATTCTACTTAAACAAAAATAGATACAAAATTCCCTGTGAAGACATGCATATCGAGCGTTTAACATGAAAGGTTAGTGGATTTGCTCATATGGAATTATTATATAAAGAGGTGGAACGAGAATGCCAGCAAAAATTATTAGCGGAAAACAAATAGCAGCAGATATTCGTCAAGAGTTAAAAGCAGAAGTAAGTGAGTTGAGGAGAAATCAGATTTTTCCTAAATTAGTAGTCGTTTTAGTAGGAAATCACCCTGCATCTGAATCTTATGTAAAAGGGAAAATCCGTGCTGCCGAAGAGATTGGCATGGAGTCTGTCTTGATTCGTTTAGAAGATACAATCAGTGAACAAGAACTATTGGATAAAGTAGATGAGTTGAACAAAGATACTACCGTTCATGGGATATTGGTACAACTTCCGTTGCCAAAACAAATTTCAGAGCAGCGCATCATTGAAGCTATCGCTGCGGAAAAAGATGTGGATGGTTTCCACCCAGAAAGTGTTGGCCGGATGGTGATAGGATTAGAAACCTTTTTGTCTTGTACACCACAGGGAATCATCGAGTTACTTCAAAGATCTGATGTGCCAATTCAGGGAAAACATGCTGTCGTAGTAGGCAGAAGTAATATTGTAGGAAAACCTGTTGCCTTGCTGTTATTGCAAAAAGATGCAACAGTGACCATTTGTCACTCCAAAACAAGCGATTTAGCAGCTATTACAAAACAAGCAGATATTTTGATCGCTGCAGTGGGACGTGCAGAAATGATCACACGTGATCATGTAAAACCTGGTGCAGTTGTTATTGACGTGGGGGTAAATCGTACAGAAAAAGGATTAGTTGGGGATGTAAAGTTTGATGAAGTAAGTGAAATTGCATCTGCGATTACACCAGTTCCAGGTGGAGTGGGCCCTATGACGATTACCATGTTAATGGCGAACACGATTGAATCTGCAAAAAGGCATGCACGATAATGGCCAAAGAGGTATGGACGGTACGTCAGTTAGTAGCCCATCTTACCTCACTTGTTACAAAAGATCCAAAGTCGCAGTCCCTTCGGGTTGAAGGTGAAATTTCTAACTTTACTCATCATGCAAGTGGGCACATGTACTTTACTTTAAAAGATGAATCAGCAAGAATGCGAGTTGTCTTTTTTGCCCGGTTTGCAAGATATTTGTTATTTAAACCGAAAAATGGAGATAGAGTTACGATTCGTGGACAGCTCGATGTATATGATCGTGATGGACAAGTGCAGATTCGGGCCTTGGAAATGCGAAACAGTGGTCAAGGAGATTTATTTACTCGGTTTCAATCTCTCAAAGAACAGCTGGAGAAAGAAGGGGTTTTTCAGCGTGAAAAACTTCCTCTGCCTTCTCATCCAAAGCGGATTGGCTTAATTACATCTCCATACGGAGCGGCTGTCAGAGATATAATCACTACTTTGCAACGCCGATATCCACAAGCAAATGTTTTACTCTATCCTGTACAAGTTCAGGGCGATGTGGCAGCTTGGGAAATTTCTCAAGCTATTGAAGAAATGAATCGACGGGTTGAAGTGGATGTGCTGATTGTTGGGCGTGGTGGAGGCTCGATAGAGGAATTATGGGCTTTCAATGAGGAAATGGTCGTAAGGAGTATTGCTAATTCCACCATCCCGATTATTTCTGCCGTTGGTCATGAAACAGATACGACACTCAGTGATTTTGCAGCAGATGTACGGGCTGCTACTCCAACTGCAGCAGCAGAGTTAGCTGTACCAAATCAGGAAGACTTAAAGATGAGATTTTCCTCTCTTGCTTCGAGATTAGCTCTGCTACCTAAAAAACTGCTAGATTCTCGTCGTACTGAGGTTAATCGATTAATAGAACGACCGATTTTCCAGCATCCCAATCGTAGATTGATCCCTCACCAAGAGAAATTTCAATACTTGACAAAGCGTTTGAACCAAGGATTAGCAGCAAATTATTCGAGAGAGGAACGAAGATTAGAACGATTTATTCACCAACTGGAGTCTCGCCAGCCTCGAACACAAGTTACAAATGCTAAGGCTAAGTTGGAACGAATATCCAGGGAGAAAGACTTTCTGTTCCAGCAATCACTGGAACAAAAAGAAAAGCAGTTTGAAAGACTGGTTACACGCTTAGAATCTGTAAGCCCTCTTGCTGTAATGAAACGGGGATATTCATTAGTATATCGTTTATCTGGAAATAAGTTAGTTACCTCTGCTGAACAAGTGAACCCTGGCGATTTAATAGATGTACAACTCGCAGAAGGGAAATTAAAGTGTCAAGTATGGAAGAAGGAGGAAGAAACGTGAGCGATTTAACTTTTGAACAAGCAATGGAGCGATTGGAAGAAGTTGTAGCCCGATTGGAACATGGTGATATCCCTTTGGAAGAGGCGATTAAGCTATATGGAGAAGGTACAAAGTTAGCAGGCATGTGTCGCAAGAAATTGGATTGGGCAGAGCAGCAAGTGGAAATATTGGTAGAAGAGAACGGTGAATGGACGAAAAGGCCATTTCAGCCTATTCGAGAAGAAAACACATAAAATGAGTAAGTGAAGATGTTTTTTGAATGATGCGGTGAGGAAGGAAGATTATGATCATGACAGAGGCAAAAACATACATAAAAAACATGGCAGAAATAGTGCATCAAGAGCTGGATGTCATTAGTAAGGAATGGACAAGTATTCCTGCTACGCTACAAAAAGCAATGCGTTATTCCTTACTCGCAGGTGGAAAGCGGGTTCGTCCTGTTCTTACCATTGCTACAGCAGAAGCACTAGGTGGAAGCATAAAAATGGCTTTGCCTTTTGGCTGTGCAATTGAAATGATTCATACTTATTCTTTAATTCATGATGATTTACCAGCAATGGATGATGATGATTACCGTCGGGGAAAGTTGACGAATCATAAAGTATTTGGGGAAGCAATGGCTATTCTAGCAGGAGATGGTTTATTGACCGAAGCTTTTGGATTGATTGCAAAAGGAGCAAGAGAAGCTCATTTACCTGCCGCGGTTTCACTCGATTTGATTCAAGAAGCAGTGCGGTATGCAGGGACACAGGGCATGATCAATGGTCAGGTACAGGATATGGAAAGTGAATCTAAATCCATTACATTAGATGAATTGGAAGAAATACATCGTCGGAAAACAGGTGATTTAATTACTTATTCTATACGGGTTGGAGCATTGATTGCTGGAGCAAATCAAGAAACATTAGAAGCATTGATGACTTTTTCCTATCAGTTGGGATTGGCATTCCAAATCCAAGACGATATATTGGACGTGGTTGGAGACCAAGAAATCATCGGAAAACCTGTTGGCAGTGATGAACATAATAAGAAGGCTACATATCCTTCCTTACTTGGATTGGATGAATCGAGAAAAAGATTACAAGATTGTATACACATAGCGCGTGAATCGATCCTAAATAGAGAAGACTTAGATCCGACTCGGTTATTGGAACTAGCAGATTATTTACTCTTGCGGGACAGGTAAGGTTCACCTATGCTATAATGTATTTCAAAATCTAGTAATTTGAACACCTTTTTGTGACCAAAGATACATAGAAACGTTCTTCGTTACCGGTCTTCAAATAGACCGGCATTTTTCTGAACGAATATACAACTTTGAAAGCGAGGCGGTCTTTCTTGCTCCTCGAGCAGATCCAAACACCTACAGACTTAAAGAAATTATCGGAGGATCAACTTCCCCAGCTGGCGGAAGAGATAAGGCAGTTTCTCATTAACAGTCTGTCCAGTACAGGTGGACATTTAGCATCAAACCTTGGTGTAGTAGAATTAACCATTGCTCTGCACTATTTATTTAACAGTCCAGAAGATAAGTTTTTATGGGACGTAGGTCATCAAGCCTATGTACACAAGTTATTAACTGGCCGAGGAGACAAATTCTCTAGTCTTCGGCAGTACAAAGGTCTTTGCGGATTTCCTAAGATGAGTGAAAGTGAGCATGATGTTTGGGAAACAGGGCACAGTAGTACTTCTTTATCTGGAGCGATGGGAATGGCTGCTGCTCGAGATATCAAAGGGGAAAGTAACAAAGTAGTGGCGATAATTGGGGATGGTGCGTTAACTGGTGGTATGGCTTTAGAAGCACTTAACCATATCGGTCAAGAACAAAAAGATTTAATTGTCATTTTAAATGATAATGAAATGTCTATTAGTCCTAATGTAGGTGCACTACATAACTACTTGGGAAGACTGCGTACGCATCGTCATTACAATAAAATGAAAGCAGAAGTAGAACAAGTCCTGAAAAAGATCCCTACTATCGGGGGGCCAGTGGCGAAAACACTGGAACGAGTAAAAGACAGCATTAAATTTTTATTGGTTTCTGGTGTGCTGTTTGAAACACTTGGTTTTACTTATTTAGGCCCAGTTGATGGACACCATATGGATGAACTAATGGAGTGTTTGCGTCAAGCCGAACATACAAAGGGACCAGTACTTGTGCATGTTATAACGAAAAAAGGTCAAGGATATAAACCAGCAGAAGATGATTCAGTCAACTTCCACGGCGTAGGGACTTATAAAATTGAGTCTGGTGCTTTTCAAAAGAAAAAGGCGAATGCTCCAGCTTATCCAGCTGTATTTGGAGAGACGATGGTCAAACTTGCTGCAAAAAATCAAAAGATCGTCGCTATCACACCAGCTATGATCACAGGTTCCAAATTGGACAAGTTTCAGCAAACCTATCCAGATCGTTGTTTTGACGTAGGAATTGCAGAGCAGCATGCCACAACATTTGCAGCTGGGTTAGCAACACAAGGGCTGAAGCCTGTGTTATCCATTTATTCGACTTTTTTACAGCGTGCTTATGATCAATTGATTCACGATGTTTGCCGCCAACATTTAAATGTTGTTTTCGCAATTGATCGAGCTGGATTTGTAGGGGAAGATGGCGAGACACACCAAGGTGTATATGACATCAGCTTTATGCGCTCTCAACCTGGACTAGTCATTATGATGCCAAAAGATGAAAATGAATTGCAGCATATGCTTTATACAGCAACTCAATACGAATCAGGCCCGATTGCGGTGAGATATTCCAAAAGTGAAGGCGAAGGAGTCCCCATGGATGAGGATTTTCAATTAATCCCGATCGGAAAATCGGAAATGATTCGAGAAGGGAATCATGTGGCAATTCTTGCCTTCGGAAACATGGTTTCTTTGGCAGTACAAGCAGCAGAGCAATTGGCCCAAGAAGGAATTCAAGCGAAAGTAGTCAATGCACGTTTTGCAAAGCCTTTAGATGAAGAACTGTTGCTTTCTATCCATCAAGAGGGATTACCTATCATTACAGTCGAAGAGGGAACCAAAATTGGTGGTTTTGGCAGTGCTGTATTGGAGTTTTTTGCGGAACAAAACAAAAATCAACGAGTGTCTATCCTCGGTGTACCCGATTACTATGTAGAACATGGTAGTGTCAATGAACAACGAGCCGAAGTTGGTTTGACAGCTGAGGGAATTTGCGAGGTTGCAAGAAAAAGTTGTGTCCCTGATATTCAAAAGATCTGAGGTAATCGAATGGCTAAGGAAAGATTAGACATTCTCCTTGTACAGAAAGGATATTATCCCAGTCGGGAACAAGCCCAGCGGGCCATTATGGCTGGGCTTGTTTTTGTAGACAACGAGCCTTCGACCAAAGTGGGTACGAAGTATCCAGTGGATAGTTCGATTCAAATAAAAGGAGAAACCCATCCTTATGTAAGCCGTGGAGGCTTAAAACTGGAAAAGGCTCTTCACGTTTTTTCTATTGATATGAATGATAAAGTGGTATTAGATATAGGTGCATCTACTGGCGGCTTTACGGATTGTTCCCTGCAAAACGGAGCTTCCTATGTATATGCAATCGATGTTGGCTATGGTCAGCTTGCTTGGAAACTTCGTACAGATGAACGAGTAAAAGTGATGGAACGTACGAATTTTCGCCATGTACAAGCCGAAGACTTAGAAGGACCAATTCCGAATTTTGCAACTATTGATGTTTCTTTTATCTCCTTATCGAATATCATGCCAACTTTAAAGCGTTTATTACCTGATGGAAGTGAAGTAGTAGCTTTGATTAAACCGCAATTTGAAGCGCAAAAAGATCAAGTAGAGAAAAAAGGAATAGTGAGTGATGCAGCTGTTCATCATGATGTATTGAAAAGAATGATGGAAATGTTCTTTCAGGAAGGGTATGGAATCGCAGGTCTTTCTTCCTCGCCGATAAGAGGAGGAAAAGGAAATATTGAATTTTTAGCGTATCTGATAAAAGGGACGGATGAACGTTCTTTTTCTATAGAGGATCAGATCGAGCTGGTTTTACAAGAAGCTCATCGAACCCCCATGTTGGAAGAATAGTTTTCTTATGGAGAGAGGGAGGGAGCGTGTCACAATCAGGTGATTCCATTGTTTTAGTACTTATCATTCTATTAATTTTGTTTTTGATTCTAAGAAAATGGGTTTCTTTTCAATTTGCCAAAGACATACTATTGAACAAAGCACAAAAAGAACCTAAACAGATAAAAGGAGAAGTAGCAGATTTACTTCGAGAATATGGTTATGAACCCATTGAGGGAAAGAAAAAAATCCCTATCTCTATCGAATTGGATAAAGAGCCCTATGAGAGTAGAATGTTTATCGATTTTTTGGCGATGAAAGAAGATTTATTATATGTGGTGCTTGTAGCAAAAGAGAGAAAACCACTGCGTAAGACAGGAGCAGCCATCCGTGATCATCTTTTCCCATTTTTTTTGCTCTATCGACCAGCAGGAATTGTATATATCGATAAAGCAAAAAATAAAGTGTCGCTTGTACAGTTTTCTCATCCGGCGTTATTGGAATCACAAAAAAAATTTCCAATGGGTTATGTGATTACTTTTTTAATTGGTATGATTTTTATGTGGATAATACAAAAATGATAAGCGTAACCTTGGGGTGGACAGATGAAAACAATAGGCATCATGGCTAATCAAACAAAACCTACCGCACTGACGGTTGCAAAAAAGCTGACAGATCTGATTGAATACAAAGGTGCTACGGTATGTCTTGATACAGATTTGGCAAAAGTACTTGGTCAAGAAAATAAAGGAATTCCGTTGGATGACTTTCCGATCCATGTAGACTGTGCCTTTGTGCTCGGTGGAGATGGTACACTACTTGGAGTGGCAAGAAAATTAGCTGGTTCCCGCATTCCTATATTAGGTATTAATTTGGGATACCTCGGTTTTTTATCCGAAGCAGAACCAGAAGACCTCTCTGCATCCGTTGATCGAATATTAGCGGGAGAGTATTGTGTCGAAAAAAGACTCATGCTAGAAGCAGAAGTGATTCGCCAAGATGAAGTAGTCAAAAGAGGAATTTCCTTAAATGATATCGGAATAGCAAAAGGTTCTTTTAGCCGGATGATTACGTGTACCGTAAAAATGGACGGAACCTTTGTCAGTACTTACTCTGGGGATGGGGTTATCATTTCTACCCCAACAGGTTCCACTGCTTACTCCCTTTCCTGCGGAGGTCCTATTGTTTGGCCGGGTTTGGAGTGTATTTTACTTACACCAATCTGCCCACATACATTAACTTCACGTCCTATGGTGCTTCCAGCAAATAGTATTTTAGAAATCGAGGTTGCAGCCAATCATAACGAAATTGGTGTTACAATAGATGGTCAAGAAGGATTTACGTTAGAACGTGGAGATATTGTTCGAATTGGGAAATCACCTTGTTCCACACATTTGATCAAATGGAAAGAGCGTACTTTTTTTGAAGTAATCCGCAAAAAATTGCAAGAGCAGTAGGAGCGAATTTCATGAAAGCACAACGTCATATTCGTATTCGGGAAATTATTACAAGCAAAGATATTGAAACGCAGGATGATCTAGTAGCAGAGTTAAAAAAAGCTGGCTATAATGTCACACAAGCGACAATTTCCCGTGATATCAAAGAATTGCATCTCGTAAAAGTTCCACTTAGCAATGGGGCTTACAAATATTCTTTGCCTGCCGATCGTCGCTTTAACCCATTGCAAAAATTAAAGCGTTTATTACAAGAATCTTTCGTTGGGATAGATTTTGCGGAAAATCTTGTCGTCATGAATACATTGCCAGGTAATGCACATGCCATAGCAGCCTTATTGGATAATCTAGACTGGGATGAAATATTGGGGACGATTGCTGGAGATGATACGATATTGATCATTTGCCGATCCAAACCAATAGCGGAAGAAATAGTTCAACGGTTCTTAGACATGTTGTAGGGGAAGATGAGTTTATGCTAAAAGAACTGTCCATCCATCAATTTGCCATCGTAGAAAATATAAACCTGACTTTTGATCAAGGTTTCCACGTCTTGACGGGGGAAACTGGGGCAGGGAAATCCATTTTAATAGATGCTCTAGGACTGGTCATCGGAGGCAGAGCTTCTAGTGATTTTGTTCGTCATGGTTCTTCAAAAGCAATTATTGAGGCTAGTTTTGACTTCCCAGCAGATCACCCTGCTATCACATTGTTAAAAGAATGGGATATTGAGGCAGAAGAGGAGTACCTCATCATTCGCAGAGAGATTGCAATAAGTGGGAAGAGCACTTGTCGAGTAAATGGACGTATGATCACTTTAGCCATGTTAAAACAATTAGGGAATCACCTCATACATATACATGGTCAACATGAGCATACGGGATTGCTACAAGTAGAAGAGCATCTTGTCTGGCTGGATCAGTTTGGTGGATCTAAAATCTTAGATAAACGTAAAGAATACCAAAATGTATATCGTCAATATCAAGAGATAACAAAACAAATCGCACAGCTCGATCTCGATCAGCAAGAAATGGAACGGAGAGTGGATATGCTTCAGTTTCAGGTATCTGAAATAAAAGATGCCAGATTGGTGGCTGGGGAAGAAGAAGCATTACAAGAAGAAGAAAAGCGGTTAGCCGGCGGGGAAAAACTAATTTCCCGGGTATCAGGAGCCTATCAGATTTTATCGGCTGAAGGCGGTGGAATCACTCAGCTGCGTCGTGCGGTATCCTATTTGCAAGAAGTGGCAGGATTAGATTCCACAATCCAAAGCATTTTAGAAAATATAGAAGCAGCTACTTTCCAATTAGAGGAAGCTGCCCGGGATTTAAGCAGTTATCAAGATAGTTTAGATTTTTCACCGGAGCGGTTATATGAAGTACAAGATCGAATTCATACAATCCGGCAATTGCAACGAAAATATGGAGAGACCACTTCTGATATTTTGAGCTATCTGGAGCGTGCAGAAGAAGAATTAGAGCGGCTTTTGAATGTAGAAGAAAATAAAGAACATCTATATGTGAAACAAAAACAGTTGAAAAATGAACTATTGCAAAAAGCAGCAGAGTTGACGCAGTTAAGAAAACAAGCAGCTTCCGAACTGGAAGTACAAGTTGAAGCGCAACTAGCTGATTTGATGATGGGTTCTAGTGTTTTTCATGTCTCCTTTTTTCCTGATCCTTTCCAGAAAGCAGCAATTACTGCTACTGGGATGGATCAAGTTGAGTTTCAACTTTCTCCAGGTCCTGGAGAACCCCTCAGGTCCTTAACCAAAATTGCCTCAGGTGGGGAGTTATCTCGGATCATGCTGGCATTAAAATGTATATTTAGTGGGCGTGATCAAGTACAGACTCTAATCTTTGACGAAGTAGATACAGGGGTGAGTGGCCGGGCAGCTCAGGCGATTGCAGAAAAAATAGCCTTACTTGCTTCCGAAAATCAAGTATTATGTGTTACCCATTTGCCGCAAGTAGCATGTATGGCGGATGTCCATTTTTATGTATCCAAACAGATCAGTGAACAAAAGACGAGTTCTGGGGTTGTAAAGCTAGATAAAGCAGGGAGAATCATGGAATTATCTAGAATGCTCGGTGGGGCTGAAGTTACAGCTAGAACAAAGCAACATGCTGCCGAAATGTTATTTTTAGCGAATAAGGTCAAAACAAGACAGTAACAAAAATGTTCCGAACTGTTTAGGGGCTAGGAAGCATTTGTTACTTATAAGGCAACAGCATTGCGGGTAAATTATTCACAAGCCTCTCAAGTGCGAAGGAATAGGTAGAACTCGCAGGAGAGTGGTAATGTGCAGCAAAAATGGTTGAAGCGATGTCTAGGCCTTATTTTTGTCCTTCTCCTAACCGTTGTCAGTTTGTCGCCGACTTGGCAAGATTTCATGGCATTTCCAAGTAAAATTCGGATGGTAAATGGAAAACTTTTAATAAAACCTGCTCATTTACCGATCCAATATAGTACCGATGAAGAAGGTATTCATTATGCTACCCTAAACATTGGAAAAATACCCGTCAAACGCGCAACTGTCCAGATAGTTCCTCCTGTGAAAGTAATTCCAGGCGGTCAATCCATAGGGATTAAATTGAAATCCAAAGGGATCATGGTAGTAGGACATAATTTGGTTCAAACATCTGCTGGCAATGTTTCTCCTGCTGAAAGAGCTGGGATTCAAGTAGGAGATACCATTTTACGTGTCAATGGTCAAGCAGTTACAAGTGTAAAGACACTTGGTCTGCTTGCTATGGAAGCAGGAAAGGCAAATAAGTCCTTACATTTTATTGTATCGAGAGAAAACAAACAGCATCAAGTTAGTTTAAAACCACTTATGGATCAAAAAGAACAGACCTATCGAATGGGGATGTATGTACGCGATACAGCAGCTGGTGTCGGGACATTAACCTTTTTAGATCCAATTGCGCACAAATATGGGGCGCTTGGTCATGTGATATCGGATGTGGATACAGGACAACCGATCATAGTAGGACAAGGAAAAGTACTTCGTTCTCATGTTACTTCCATTCAGAAGGGTGAATCAGGCGAACCAGGTGAAAAGCGTGCGATCTTTACAGATGAAGATCAAATACTTGGTAATATTGTCCGGAATACTCCCTTTGGAATATTTGGGGAGATGCGCGAATTACCAAATAAAGGGTTATATAATAAGCCGATAGCTGTTGGATTACAAGAAGAAGTAAAAGAAGGTCCAGCAAACATATTAACAGTGGTAAATGGACAAAAAGTAGAATCTTTTAAAATTCAGATCGTGAGTGTGAATAAACAGCGCTCTGCTTCTACAAAAGGTCTTATTCTAAAAGTGACAGATCCACGACTCTTGAAACTAACTGGGGGGATAGTTCAAGGGATGAGTGGAAGTCCGATTATACAAAATGGTAAAATAATAGGTGCGGTGACTCATGTTTTTGTTAATGATCCTTCTGCTGGATATGGTACTTTCATCGAATGGATGCTCAAGGATGCGGGAATACAAACCATTGCGGATACCTTAACAGGTGCCGCTTTTTTCTGTAGGTATTCCATTTTTTGAAATGATAGCTTTTTATGGTAATTATAGGAAGAAGGAAAGAAGAATTCATTTGTCGAAAATGTTAAACAACAGTTTTGATAAGAGAAGGGGGAGAGTGATTTGATTAAATTGATTATTGCGGATGATAATCGGGAGTTTACGCAATTATTAAAAGATCATTTTAACAGTCAAGAAGATATGGAAGTATTAGGGGCAGCTCATAATGGTGGAGAGGTGCTGGAACTGATAAAGGAGCAAGTTCCAGATGTACTCGTATTAGATATTATCATGCCTCATTTGGACGGATTAGGGGTATTGGAACAACTCCAACAAATGAATTTGTCACCGGCACCAAAAATTGTCATGTTAACTGCTTTTGGCCAAGAAAATATTACCCAGCGTGCCGTGGAATTAGGAGCATCTTACTACATTTTGAAGCCATTTGATATGGATGTGTTGACGGAGCGAATTCGCCAAATGATTGGACAATCTGTCTCAACAACTCCCCGGGTACGTGCTGCGATTCCTGTACCATCGCGCCTTGGCAACTTAGATGCAAATATCACCACTGTCATTCATGAGATCGGAGTTCCAGCTCACATCAAAGGCTATTTGTATTTAAGAGAAGCAATCACCATGGTGTATAATGAAGTCGATTTGCTCGGAGCGATTACAAAAACGTTGTACCCTCGAATTGCCAAAAAATTCAATACTACCCCTAGCCGTGTGGAGAGAGCAATCCGTCATGCTATTGAAGTTGCTTGGAGTCGCGGAAATATGGATTCCATTAAAAATTTATTTGGTTATACGATAAATGTTACCAAAGCAAAACCTACCAATAGCGAATTCATCGCGATGGTAGCCGACAAATTAAGGATTGAACACAAAATGGCATAGCTGAGTAATAACGTGATTTTTGGCAAGAAACATTATTAGAATATTGGCGCAAGTATAGCAACAAATATTCTATTGTTTCCAATCAATATATGAAAGCGGTTCAACTATACACCAACCTTTCTGGAATATCCGGTAAAAGGTGGTGTATTTTATTTTGGATAATTTTAGCTTTATTAAATTCCATAATGAAGGATGGTGCTGCTTTGAAAGACCTAGAGTTCTTTTTAAAAGGATACAAACCGAGCTACTACAATACCGAATTAGATGAAGAGTTTACAAAACACTTACCAGAGCTTATGAAATCGTATCCTTATATTGATAAGGGAATAGAATTAATGGATGATGTTCAGTACTATTTGTTTTTTCAAAATGATGATTTAAAAATGGAATTTGAAGATAAGATGAAGGGTGTTCTAGTTCGTTCTCCTGAGTTTCATGAGATATTAGGGAATGCTCTTGGATATCCACCAAAAGCAGTACGTTTTTATGGACAAGCACAGAGGGATACAAGCCTTAAAAAGAAAAAAGTAGGTCTTCACTATGCCAGTATTTCTTGTTCATCGAGTATTGATGATATTGTTGAAAATGCATTCTGGCTATGGAATACATATTTTTTTGAGGATTCACAACAGAAATCTTTAAAGGTAAGAATTGATACGAAAATGCATAAGGTTTCTTATAGAGACAAGGAAACATTAATCAAATTACAAGATGCTTTCTTTGCGTCAGCTATGTAGCCCCTTTGAGGGTTTTTTTATTGTCTCTATTATGTCCTTCGATCAATTTTGAAAATGCAAATAATAATTAAATATTAGGAGCTATTCCAATAAATGTTGGATATAGTTTTCTCAAGCAATCCGCCATGCGATCGAAGCTGCTTGGAGTGGCGAAATATGAATTCCATTAAAAATTTATTTGGTTATACGATAATGTTACCAAAGCAAAACCTACCAATAGCGAATTCATCGCGATGGTCGCCGATAAATTAAGGATTGAACACAAAATGGCATAAAATTCGAAAAGTAAAATCGAAATATTAGGAAATGTATCCCCTTTCAATTTTGAAAGGTTTTTTTAAATTTTTGTTAATAGCGGGAAAATAAATTTGCTTTATCATAATGAATGGAACTATAATCAGATTAAGCAAGACAGGTACCCGAGAGAAAGGAAAAACATGGGTATTCCTGGCGCAGTTGAGCCCGACAAGCGGGAACTCTGCATCGAGTCGTGGCAGGGTGTCCTCGATGGGCTCACGCTCGTTGACGAGAAGCTCAGCGGACACGACATCATCGACCTGTCGATCTACCTCAACAAGAAGCGCTACGGTTACTCGGCCAGCGAAGGCAAGGAGAACCGAGGTGACTACGAGGAGGCGCTGCAGGTCGTCACCAGCCTCTTCGAAGGCATGGCGCACATCGACCGAGACATGATGCTCGACTTCATCGGTCGTCAGAAGGAGATCTACAGCCATCTGATGCCGAAGTACGGGTCCATCGTGCTGGCGATCCAGTCGGACTGTGGCACCGCAACCATCGACGAGAGCGGTTGCTACTTCGTTCTCACCTTCTTTGGTGAGGACGCGCGACGGGACTTCGGGTACATGGACACCCACAAGGGTGAGTTCAAGCTCCTCGACCTGATCGACAAGGCGAAGGACTGCTTCATGCACTTGGATGACTGGGTGGCGGCCATCGCTGCTGCAGTCGCCAAGCTCGTCCGCAAGAAGCACGAGGCACTGAAGAAGCGCATTCAGCACTTCGTGACTCGGGAGGTATCGGAAAGGTGGCTGGCGCATCAGCTGAAGAAGCTGAAGCGGAGGATTCCCAAGGAGTCCAAGGAGTTCACCCAGATTCTCGAAACCCCGAGCAAGCTCGGCTTCGACCGTCAGAAGGGCTACAACCCCGATCTGGAGCCCGAGGAGGGGATGGAAAAGTACCAGCGGATCTTGGCTCGCGAAGAGGTGGCCAAGCGGGTGCTTTTCTACCTGACACAGGATATGCTCTACTGCAACAACCCGTTCGGCAGGGCATACATGAAGTGCTTCGGCATGAACGAGCTGATCCCCGAAACCTGCGAGAAGCTGTCGTCCATGCGCGGCATCATCTCGATGACGGGAGTCGCCGCATTCGATGGTGAGATCGGTGAGCACTTCGCCGGGATCAAGAAGTACAAGCATCTTCAGGAGATCGTGTATGCGACTCAGGGAGGTCTCGTCGGAGCAGGTCTGGCCTTCGGTCCCAAGGAGAGGATCCCCATGGAGATCCTTCTGCCTCCGCGACCCGAGGGTGCCGTCGACCTGAACGTCGAACTCGCCGCGTAAGCGGGGAAACAACTAAACAGAGATAAAACAACTAAAAAACAAAAAAATAGGGATAGAAATATCCCGTGAAACGGCCGGGTTCACTCCATCACAGAGGGACCCGGCCGCACGCGTTGTCTTTCATTTTATCCGCACAAACTCTTTCCGCATCAATATTGTTCGATGCCGCTTCTTTGCTTCCCGAATCTTCTTGAAAAATTCTCCAGCTTCTCGGTATTGTTCCCCTAATAATGCACGTCTGTATGCTTTTTCTAGTGGTGCTACCTCTTCTTTGTAGAAGATATTTGCTCGATTGGTGTAGCGTGCTTTGGCTTTTCGTTGATTTTCTTTATCTCTTGTTTTTCTTTTCTTGCTCATCATCCCTCATCCCCTCTATAAAAAAATAGCCAATAGTAGGGTGAATGGTGGTATATGGTGGGATGTGTATAAAAGTGTGTTCTGTTCCTCATTGTTTATCTTTATTATATAGGAAAATGCTTTTCTATTTCCCTTAATATGGTGTCCAAGCCAATTTTTTTGCTTTGCGATACCGTTCCTGCACTGCTGGCCAGTTGACGACATGCCACCAGTTTTTAATATATTCTTTTCGTTTATTGGGGTATTTCAAATAATAGGCATGTTCCCAAACATCTAGAGGTAAAAGCGGGATGACATCCCATTGGGAGAGGTTTTGGTGTTTCTCTGCTTGTAATATCTCCAAGCGATGTGACCTTGGACTGTAGACGAGAATTGCCCACCCGCCTCCTTCCACTTTTTCCGCAGCTTGGGAGAAATGTTTTTTAAATTGGTGAAAGCTGCCAAAATCGCGGCTGATTTCCCTTTTTAAGGAACCGCTCGGTTCTCCGCTGCCGTTTGGACTCATTACTTCCCAAAAGATCGTATGCAAATAGTGTCCAGCACCGTTGAAAGCAAGTTCCCTCTCCCAATGTTTTACGAGGTCATATTGATTGGTGATTCGCGCTTTTTCTAGCATTTTTTCCGCTTTATTTAAATCATCTACATATTTTTTATGGTGTTCATCATGGTGTATATACATGGTCTGTTCATCGATGTAAGGTTCTAAAGCGTTGTAAGCATAAGGTAAGGGGGGTAATGTATGCCCTCCAATAGGGACAGGGTCATATGTATGTGTTTCAGTTGTTTCTTCACTACTGAGGTATGCTGTTTCCAAATAAGGTTCGTAGGTGTTTTCTTCTTGAAAAGTAGCATATTCCTTTTCGATATCTACTAACTTTTTCAAATATTGATAATAGCTATTTGGATCGGGTGAGGAAGTCTTCACTTCTGCTTCCAATTTTTTTAGTCTTTTTTTCAATGACTTATGACTACTTGTCTCTAAATCAAAAGGGTCTTGTAATAACCATTGCTGATGAAAACGGATCGTTTCGAGAATAGGTTCTTTTAACCATTTTTCATACCACTCTTGATACGTCGACATACGAAATCCCTCCCAATAGGAAAATATGCAGTTGCATCTAAAACATGCATAAAAAAAAGACCCTTTGCAGCCAAGGATCTAAACTTTATCTAGAAAAGCATGTTTTTCTTTTTTATATTCATCCGTTTTTTTCAGCAGTTTAGGTTGAATTTTGTTTCGCTTTTTATCACGGTAAAAAATAAATCCTCCCACAATCGCTAGACCAAGTAAAAACAAAATCAATCCGAGCACAAAAGTGAAAATGGGGAATGATTCACCTGCTGCTGTGGAAAAGAGAATGTCACGCATGAGTGTCCAGCCATAAACACTGATTCCCCCAGGGATACACATGAGAATAATGGCAATAAGTCTTTGAAAAACTTCCTTTTGCATTGTCGAGTCACCTACCTATATTCACGATCATTTTACTTCATTTCCGGCACGATATCCACCTGTGTGGTATGATAGGAGTGTGCTGTTTTCCATACATAATTCGGCTAGGTACTCTACTTGAGCAAAAATAGATACAAATTAATCCCAGCGAAGATATACTAGGCTGTAGCGTCCTTTGTGTATTTTACAACAGACGCGGAAGACAAGTATATCGAGCGGGGAAAGAACAAAATATTAGTAAATTTGCTCATCTGGAGTTAGTAGTTTGACTCATTCTCTTGTTTTCTCTAGGATATAAAAGGATCTAGGTATTCAAAAAGTCTTTTTCGCGAACCATAATAAGACAATCCAGACAGAGAAAAGAGGAATACGTTTGAGTAAGTTAACGACATTTCAAGCAATAGTAGCGAAGGCAGAATCACTTCCTTCGGTCACAGTTGCAGTAGCAGCAGCTGATGACCGTGAAGTCTTGGAAGCAGTCCTAGATGCAAAAAAACACGGGATTGCTCAGTTTCAATTGTACGGGAAAAAACAAGAGATCGAACGTATTAGTAGGGAAATAGGGCTTACTCTAACTGCTGAGGAATTTATTACCGATACAACTAATGTACAAGCTGCTTGTATTGCAGCAGTGTCAGCAGTGAGAGAAGGAAAAGCAGATGTTGTGATGAAAGGTATGGTACAGACTGCTGACTTCCTTCGGGCAATTTTACATAAGGAAAAAGGTTTACGAAGTGGAAAGGTATTAAGTCATGTGGCTACCTTTGAAGTTCCAGGTTATGATCACCTCATCCATGTGACAGATCCTGCTTTAAACGTAGCACCTACACTGCCTGAGAAGTTTCAAATTGTGGAAAACATGATTGAATTGTGTCATGCATTAGGGTGTGAGGAACCAAAAATAGCGGCTCTTGCAGCGGTTGAAGTCGTCAATCCCAATATGCAAGCGACGCTTGATGCTGCTGCTCTTGCCCAGATGAATCGTCGCAAGCAATTAAAAGGAGCGATCATCGATGGTCCTTTTGCCTTAGATAATGCAGTATCTGTGGAATCAGCAGAACACAAAGGAATCGAAAGTCCAGTCGCAGGGAAAGCGGATGTCCTTTTGGTACCTGATATTGAAGCTGGCAACATTCTTTATAAATCGATGGTCTACTTTGCAAAAGCGAAGATCGGCGCTTTGGTATTGGGGGCTAGAGCTCCAGTGGTGTTAACATCGCGTGCGGACTCTGCGGAGGCAAAACTTTATTCCATTGCCTTAGCAGTCGTACAAGCAGCAAATTCAAATCGTTAGAAATGAAGGGGTCTCCTCATGGAATTGTTTAATCGATTACAAGAGAGTAATTATGAACAGTTAGTATTTTGCCAAGATGAAGTTTCAGGTTTAAAGGCAATCATTTGTATACATGATACTACGCTAGGGCCTGCACTAGGCGGGCTTAGAATGTGGAATTACCAATCGGATGAAGATGCGATTGAAGATGTTTTACGATTGGCAAAAGGAATGACATATAAGGCGGCCGTAGCTGGATTAAACTTAGGCGGAGGCAAAGCTGTTATTATCGGAGATTCACGGAAGGATAAGAGTGAGGCTCTTTTTCGTATGTTTGGCCGCTATGTAGAAGGGCTAAATGGAAGGTATATAACGGCTGAAGATGTTGGTACAACGGAAAACGATATGGAATTGATTCACTTGGAAACCAGCTATGTTACTGGTTATTCTTCAGCATCCGGTTCTGCTGGAAACCCTTCTCCGGCTACTGCTTATGGAGTCTATCAAGGGATTCGCGCAGCTGCTCAAGAAGCGTTTGGTAACTCTTCGCTTGAAGGGAAAACAATTGCAGTACAAGGTGTAGGAAATGTGGCTTTTCGTCTGCTCGGATACTTAGCTAAAGAAGGAGCCAATCTAGTTGTAACCGATATTCATGAAGAACAAGTGGCAAGAGCAGTTGTCGAATATGGGGCAACTTCTGTTTCGCCTGATGAAATTTATGATGTGGACTGCGATATTTTTGCACCTTGTGCACTTGGCGCTGTCATCAATGACAAAACCATTGATCGCTTAAAGTGTAAAATCGTTGCAGGAGCTGCGAATAATCAGTTGCATCAAGCCAGACATGGCGAGTTATTACAACAAAAAGGCATCCTGTATGTACCGGATTATGTGATCAATGCAGGTGGAGTCATTCATGTTGCAGACGAGTTGACTGGTTATAATGAGGATCGAGTCATGCAAAAAGTTGCAAATATTTATGACACCGTTCTCGATATATTTGCGATTGCAAAGCGTGAAGGACTCACTACACATCTTGCTGCGGATCACCTCGCAGAAGAGCGAATTGCTAAGATGAAACATGTACGAAGCCGGTTTAATCGAAAGGCCAGACATGCTTTAAATTTAGAGAAAAACGGAAGATAGTATGGAGAAAAACTAGCCCAATCTAAAAATAGGATTGGGCTGATCAAGTGCAATTTTTATTTCTTAAAATAAGATTCATAATTACAAATCTTATTTACATGCGTGATTCAAACGCGCTAACGTAGAGCCATTATCAAAATTTACATAATTACATAGCAGAAAGAAGTGGGTGCATGGCACAGCATTATGACTTAGTCGTGATAGGCGGAGGTCCGGGTGGTTATGTAGCAGCAGCACATGCTGCTCAAAAGGGATGGAAAGTAGCATTGGTAGAAAAAGAAAAAGTAGGAGGAATATGTCTGCATAAAGGGTGTATTCCAAGTAAATCGCTGCTGAAAAGTGCCGAGATGTATCACGTGATAAAAGAAAGCACCTCGTATGGAGTAGAAACAGAGAGTGTTCGCTTAAACATGGAATTGGTACAAAAGCGAAAAGCAGAAGTGGTAGATCGGTTGTACCAAAGAGTAAATAATTTGTTGCGTGGTCGTAAGGTTGACATATATCATGGTACAGGCAGGTTAATGGGACCATCGATCTTTTCCCCACTTGCAGGTGGAGCGATTGCTGTAGAAAAACAAGAAGGTGAAGCAGAAATGCTCGTCCCTAAATTTGTATTACTGGCAACAGGCTCTCGTCCTAGGATGCTTAGGGGATTAGAAGTGGATCATACCCATATTCTCACATCTGACGATGCTTTGGAACTTCAAGAATTACCCGCATCGATGTTAATCGTAGGCGGTGGAGCCATTGGTGTTGAATGGGCTTCTATGTTAAGTGATATGGGAGTGCAAGTAGTTCTAGTGGAATATGCGGACAGAATCCTGCCTTTGGAAGATGAAGAAATAAGCATGGAGATGAAACGGATACTTGAGAAACGAAATGTTACCATATGGACAAATGCACATGTCGAGGCGCATAGTGTACATATAGAAGATGGGCAAGTAACGCTTTCTATAATACGAAATGATTCAGACACAGAGCACACGATCACCATTAATCAAGTGTTAGTATCTGTTGGGAGAGATGCAAATACAGAGGATTTAGGCTTGGATAATACCAATATTCAAGTAGAACGCGGGATTATCCAAGTGAACCATTCTTACCAAACCGCAGAATCCCATGTTTATGCGATTGGTGATGTTATCGGTGGATATCAATTGGCTCATGTTGCATCTCGTGAAGGAATACTTGCTGTAAATCATATGATGGGAGAGGAAATAGACTTAGTAAATCCTAGTCAAGTGCCACGATGTACGTATAGTCGCCCGGAGATAGCAAGTATTGGATTGACGGAAGAAGCAGCAAAAGAACAAGGTTATGATGTTGCAACAAGCAAATATCCTTTGAGATATCTTGGTAAGCCTTTAGTATATGGAAATGCAGACGGATTTATAAAAATAGTGGGAGACAAAAAAACGCAAGACTTGCTAGGCGTTCATTTGATAGGTGTACAAGCTACAGAGTTGATTGCAACAGCTAGTTTAGCTAAATTTTTAGATGCTTCACCTTGGGAAATCGGACAAGTTATTTTTCCGCATCCTACTTTTTCTGAAGTATTTGGGGAAGTAACGCAAGGATATAAATAGACAAACAAGGGAGGGGTTTCAGTTTGAAACACTTGGAACTGGGGTTAACAGATGAGCAGGTTCGAGAAATGTATCGATATATGCTGTTAGCTAGAAAAGTGGATGAAAAAATGTGGCTTCTAAACCGTGCAGGAAAGCTGCCTTTTGTTGTCTCTTGCCAAGGACAAGAAGCGACACAGATTGGAGCAGCATATGCGTTAGATCGGCAAAAAGACTGGCTGTGTCCTTATTATCGTGATTTAGGTATGGTGTTGTTATTTGGTCAAACAGCCCGTGATCAAATGTTGTCGGCTTTTGCCAAAAAAGATGACCCAAATAGTGGGGGACGTCAAATGCCAAATCACTTTGGCGATCGTCGTTATCGGATTTTATCTGGGTCTAGTCCTGTTACGACGCAAATGCTCCATGCTGTAGGAATTGCATATGCAGGTAAAGTAACAGGAGAAGATCATGTGGTACTGACATCATGCGGCGAAGGTTCTAGTAATCAGGGAGATTGGCATGAAGCATTGAATTTTGCAGGTGTTCATGATCTTCCTGTGGTGTTTTTAGTAGAAAACAATATGTACGCCATATCTGTGCCACTTAGTAAACAACTGGCTGGGGAAAATGTTGCTGCTCGTGGACAAGGTTATGGAATGCCCGGAATACGTGTGGATGGTAATGATGTTTTTCAAGTATATGAAGTAATGAAGCAAGCGGTAGAACGGGCGAGAAAGGGAGAAGGACCCACACTGATTGAAGCAGTCTCCTATCGTCTTACACCACATTCGAGTGATGACGATGATTTGACTTATCGGACAAAAGAGGAAATAGAAGAAGCAAAAAAACGCGATGGTTTATTTGTGTTGGAAACTTACTTGGATGAGCATCAGTTGTGGACAGCTGATGAGAAAGAGGCGTTGAGTAAAGCCATTGACACAGAGATCACCGAAGCGATCAAATTTGCGGAAGCGGCAGACCATCCGAATCCAGAAGATTTATCCAAGCACGTTTATGCCGGATAGAGAGGAGAGAAATTTAAATGCCTGTAATTTCTTATATCGATGCTGTTACAGAGGCAATTTCCGAAGAGATGGGTCGCGATAAAAGTGTCTTTGTCCTAGGGGAAGATGTCGGGGTAAGAGGTGGTGTGTTTCGAGCTACTAACGGGTTGATAGATTTATATGGCGAGGATAGAGTTTTAGATACCCCTTTGACAGAATCAGCCATTGTAGGAGTTGGAATTGGTGCAGCAGCCTATGGATTAAGACCTATTGCCGAAATCCAATTTGCTGATTTTATTATGCCCGCAGTTAATCAGATTGTCAGCGAAGCTGCTAAAATGAGATATCGTTCCAATGGTACTTGGCAATGTCCGATGGTTATTCGCGCCCCTTATGGTGGAGGAATTCATGGTGCACTGTACCACTCCCAAAGTGTCGAAGCATTATTTACCGGGGTACCAGGTTTAAAAATTGTTACTCCTAGTACACCCTATGATGTAAAAGGGTTGCTTCTTTCTTCTATACGAGATAATGATCCAGTGCTTTTCTTTGAGCATAAGAAGTTGTATCGTTTAATAAAAGATGAAGTACCAAGTGAAGAATATACGATTCCTCTAGGAAAAGCAGATGTGAAACGAGAAGGAAACGACGTTACCGTTATTACATATGGTCTGATGGTACATTACACATTGGACGCAGCTAAAAAATTAGCGGAAGAGGGGATTGATGTGCATGTATTGGATTTACGTACACTGATTCCGCTCGATAAAGAAGCTGTTCTAGAAGCAACAAGAAAGACAGGAAAAGTACTTATAGTACATGAAGACAATAAAACGAGTGGATTTGGTGCAGAGGTTGCAGCAATTATTGCCGAAGAAGCATTTTTCGATTTGGATGCACCAGTTAGTCGACTATGCAGTCCAGATGTGCCATCTATGCCATATAATTCGAAACTTGAGAAGGCATTTATGCTGAATCCAGAAAAAATAGCAGCAGCCATTCGCGAACTAGCAGAACTGTAGTTGATGAGGAGCGGAATAAATGACTATTGATATTGTCATGCCTCAGTTAGGTGAAAGTGTAACAGAAGGAACCATTTCTCGCTGGTTGAAAAAGCCAGGAGATGAAGTAGAAGAATATGAGCCAATCTGTGAAGTAGAAACCGATAAAGTGAATACGGAAATTCCTTCTCTGTACAATGGTAAAATGGGAGAAATCTTAGCTCAGGAGGGACAAACTGTTGCTGTAGGTGAAATCATCTGCAAAATGGAAGTCGAAAGTGAAACAGTCTCACAGGCGGTTGAATCTGATAAGCCTATTTCTAAAACCCAAGAACGAAACGAAGCAGATACTTCAATGAAACATCGCTATTCTCCTGCAGTTCTTCGTCTCGCACAAGAAAATCAGATTGATCTTACAAAGCTATCAGGCAGTGGAAAAGGTGGACGAATCACACGCAAAGATGTCTTACATGCGGTGGAAAACAAATCTGCTGTGTCCATACCTGCTAAGAATGTAACTGCACCAGTGGAGAAGAGAAAAGTAAAGGAGACTCCACCACTTGAAATATTAGTGGAAGATAAAATTGTCCCTGTTTCATCGATTCGTCGTACAATTGCAGAGCGAATGGTAAAATCCAAAACGGAGATTCCTCATGCATGGACCATGATGGAAGCGGACGTCAGTGGTCTTGTTGCCTTGCGCAATAAGTACAAAAACGATTTTGCTGCAAATGGAATTCCTTTAACCTTCATGCCATTTTTCATCAAGGCGACAGTAGATACATTGCGTGAGTTTCCTTATGTGAACTCGGTCTGGGCCGAGGATAAGATCGTTTTAAAGAAAGATATCAATATCTCTGTAGCGATTGCTGCAAATGATGCCCTATATGTACCTGTCATTCATCAAGCAGACGAAAAAAATATTTTTGGGATTGCACGATCTTTGCAGCATTTGATTCATAAGACGAGAAACGGAAATTTGGGAATCGCTGATACGCAAGGGGGAACATTCACGGTTAATAATACAGGAAGCTTTGGCTCCATTGCTTCACAACCGATTATTAATCAGCCTCAAGTAGCTATTTTATCTTTTGAATCGATTGTAAAAAAACCTGTGGTAATCGATGACATGATTGCAATTCGCAACAGAATGAATCTCTGTTTATCGTTGGATCATCGTGTATTAGATGGTTTGACTGCTGGGCAATTTTTAGCACGAGTAAAAGAAAGATTAGAGTCATACCAAGTCGATACTGCTTTATAGGAGAGTAAATTTTGTTTAGAAAAGAGTGTTCATCATGTTTGAGGTACAACGCCTTGGAATGGTGGCTTATCAGCCAACATGGGACGAGCAAAAAAATATCGTACGTTCCGTAGATGAAGGAAAGATAGCCGATCAATTATTGTTGTTGGAACATCCTCATACCGTGACGATGGGACGAGGAAGCCACTTGAGTAACCTGCTTCTATCTACTCAAGATTACAAAGCTAAAGGGATCAATGTAGTAGAGATTGATCGAGGTGGAGATGTTACCTATCATGGACCAGGTCAACTAGTTGGTTATCCGATCTTTTATTTAGGCGATCAAAAGCACGATGCTCATTCCTATCTTCGGGATATAGAAGAAGCACTTATCCTCGCGCTGTCTTCCTTTGGAATCAGTGGGGAGAGAATGGAAAAACATACTGGAGTATGGGTAAATGAAGAAAAAGTAGCAGCTATCGGAGTGAAATTCCATAAAGCGCGTAACAAAAAAGGATATATCACCAGCCATGGTTTCGCCCTAAATGTTAACACAGATCTTCGGTATTTTTCGACGATTGTACCTTGTGGAATTTTAGAATATGGGGTGACTTCTATGTCTCGGATTTTAGGTAAAAAAGTAGATATGGACATGGTTATGAATGAAGTTGAGATGGCGATGAGAGAAATTTTCACATGAAAAAAACCGCGGTAAAAACATTTTTACCGCGGTTCCATCTTACTCATTATCCACTTTCTTATTGAATTCCAACAAATAAATCATAGAGGGACAGGAGAGTCACCACAACTACACCTAAAGTGAATACTCCTCCAATATAAAAGCCTGCTGCATTACCAGTCCGCTTGTTGTATGTAGTGCCGATAATTGCAAGAATACTGGTGATTACAAGTAGTGGTACCATAAAATATTCCATAAATGATTTCACCTGCTTTCCGTAAACATCCACATAAAAGAGTATACTCATAATAGTAGAGAAAAAACAATCCCGAAACAACTTTTCATGACTTCTTCATCATAAGGTTCACTTTGACCAAACGGAGGAAAAAGAGATGGAACGTAAAGAGAAGTTTGAAACGCTTTCAGGTATTCCGTTAAAGACAGTATATGATGAATCTGATTCTCCTAAACATACAAGCCAACCAGGCGAGTATCCTTATACAAGAGGCATCCATCAAAAGATGTATCGAAGCAGACTTTGGACGATGAGACAATATGCTGGTTTTGGCTCCGCTGAAGAAACTAATGAAAGATATCGTTATTTATTGGAGCAAGGTCAAACAGGACTCAGTGTGGCTTTTGATCTTCCTACACAAATTGGCTATGATTCGGATGATCAGATGAGTATTGGTGAAGTTGGAAAAGTTGGAGTGGCTATTGATTCACTTCAAGATATGGAAAAATTATTTGAAGGAATTCCATTGGATCAAGTGAGCACATCCATGACCATTAATGCACCTGCATCCATTTTGTTAGCGATGTATATCGCCACAGCAGAGAAACAAGGTGTAGACCCTAAGTTTATCAAAGGTACGATTCAAAATGATATATTAAAAGAATATATTGCACGTGGTACTTATATTTTTCCTCCAAAACCATCAATGAAAATCATTACGGATATTTTTCAATATTGCATGGAGCATACCCCTCAGTTTAATACGATAAGTATCAGTGGCTATCATATTCGTGAAGCGGGCTCTACCGCGGTACAAGAGGTTGCCTTTACATTGGCAAACGCCATAGCTTATGTGGAAACAGCATTAAATGCAGGTTTGGATATTGATTTGTTTGCCCCTAGACTCTCTTTTTTCTTTAATGCTCACAATCACTTTTTTGAGGAAATTGCTAAATTTCGTGCTGTTCGCAGAATGTGGGCGAAAATCATGAAAGAACGTTTTGGGGCGAAATCTCCAAAATCATGGCAATTACGGTTTCATACGCAAACTGCAGGTTCGACACTAACCGCCCAACAACCCGATAACAATATTGTTCGAGTCACTTTGCAAGCGCTTGCAGCAATATTGGGAGGCACGCAAAGTCTTCATACCAATGCTCGTGACGAGGCATTGGCGCTCCCTACTGAAGAGTCAGCTCGAATTGCACTTCGTACCCAACAGATCATCGCCTATGAAAGTGGAGTAGCTGATACGGTCGATCCTTTCGGTGGATCCTATGTAGTAGAAAGTTTAACGGATCAAATAGAAGAAGCAGCCCTTGTATATTTAAGTCAAATTGAAGAATTAGGAGGTGCTGTTTCAGCAGTAGAACAAGGTTTTATGCAGCGGGAAATACGGAAAGCAGCTCTTGCTACCCAGCGGCAAATCGAATCTCAAGAGCAGATTATCGTTGGGATGAATCAGTATCAATTGGATAACGAGGTTGTTCCAGAACTGCTTCGAGTAGACCCTTCTTTAGCTAAGAAGCAAATAGCATCGCTCCAAAAGCTAAGGGAGCAAAGGGATAATAAACTTGTTCAAACCGAATTAGCTCAATTGAGACAAGCAGCTGGCAGTAGCGAAAATGTGATGCCTTATATTTTAAATGCCGTACGCGCCTATGCCACGGTAGGAGAAATATGTAACACTTTGCGAGAAATTTATGGGGAATATGTCATCTAGAAAGGAGTGAATGCTGTGCAAAGACCTATCCGTGTATTAATTGCAAAACCGGGCTTGGACGGACATGATCGTGGTGCATTGATCATTGCTCAAGCATTGCGGGATGAGGGAATGGAAGTAATTTATACAGGTATTCGCCAAACACCGGAGCAAATCGTTGCTTCTGCAATTCAAGAAGATGTAGATTTGATTGGTCTTTCTTGCCTTTCAGGTGCACATAATGAACTTTTCGCCGAAGTGATACGTCTATTAAAAGTGCAGGGAGCATCAGATATTCCGATATTTGCTGGTGGTGTTATTCCGGCGGGGGATATTCCTTATCTCAAACAATTAGGTATCAAAGAAATTTTCCCACCAGGCAGTACGATTAAAGATACGGTAGCTTTCGTTCGAAACCTGTTTTCTAGGGAGGGATAGCATGAGTATTCAAAAGATCAGTCATATTGGTATCGCAGTAGAATCGTTAGAAAAATGGATACCTTATTATCGAGATACACTTGGACTATCTTTTCTTGGAAAAGAATTTGTTGCGAGCGAAAAGGTACAAGTAGCTTTCTTTCAAATTGGCGAGAGCAGACTGGAATTACTAGAACCAACAGATGATTCTAGTCCCATTGCCAAACATCTGCAAACTAGAGGAGAAGGATTTCATCATATTGCCTATGAGGTAGACGATATCACTAAATCTCTCTCAGACCTTGAGCAAAAGGGGGTTTCCTTGATACATAAAAAGCCAAAAAGAGGAGCCCACCAGTCACAAATTGCTTTTTTACATCCTTCTTCAACAGGAAAAATATTAACAGAACTCTGCCAATCGCAATCACGGGAGGATTTAGCTGATGCAGAAAAAAATTGATGAACTAAACGCAAGACGTGCAAAAATTTTTGCAGGCGGGGGAGAGAAACGTATTGCATCTCAACATAGACGTGGAAAATGGACGGCACGGGAACGAATAGAGATGCTCCTTGATGAAGGGACTTTTGTGGAATTAAATCCTTTTGTCCAGCATCGGATCACTGCTTTTGGAATGGATAAAGAAGAAGCTCCTGGAGAGGGGGTGGTAACGGGAAGTGGAAAGATCGATGGTAGACTAGTCTATTTATTTGCCCAAGATTTCACTGTATTTGGAGGGGCTCTTGGGGAAATGCATGCGATGAAAATTGCCCGAGTGATGGATTTGGCTGCCCAAAATGGAGCGCCGATCATCGGACTAAATGATTCAGGCGGGGCCCGAATTCAAGAAGGTGTACTATCTTTGGACGGATATGGACATGTTTTTAAACGAAATGTGCTTTATTCCGGAGTAGTCCCACAAATCTCTGTCATCCTAGGTCCCTGTGCAGGTGGAGCCGTATATTCTCCTGCTTTAACTGACTTTGTCTTTATGGTGGAACAGAAGAGTCAAATGTTTATTACTGGACCAAAGGTGATCGAAACGGTGACCAAAGAGAAAATATCAGCAGAACAACTTGGCGGTGCAGATATACATGCGAGTGTTAGTGGGAACGTACATTTTACTTTTCCGTCAGAAGCAGAAGTTTTTGAAAATGTTCGCCGTTTATTAAAATATTTACCAGATAACAATCAAGCTTTACCTCCTGTTGCCGATAAGCCAAAACAAGAAGATTGGTTAGAAGATTTAATAAATGTAGTGCCGACGGAAGGAATGAAAGCCTACGATGTAAAAAAAGTAATAGAGCACATTTTTGATGATGGTGAGTTTTTAGAAGTACATCAAAAATTTGCTCGTAACTTGGTTGTAGGATTTGCCCATTTAGATGGAAAACCAGTAGGTGTGGTAGCCAATCAGCCAAAATTTATGGCAGGGGGGTTGGATATTGACGCATCTGACAAACTGAGCAGATTTGTGCGATTTTGTGATTGCTTCCAAATTCCACTCATCACTTTTGTAGATGTCACTGGTTTCTTTCCTGGTGTTGGTCAGGAACACCGTGGTATCATTCGGCACGGAGCAAAGATTTTATATGCTTATACGGAAGCTACTGTTCCGAAGATTACGGTGATTCTCCGCAAAGCTTATGGCGGGGCATATGTCGCTCTCAATAGTAAGTCGATTGGGGCAGATATCGTATATGCTTGGCCATCAGCAGAAGTAGCTGTTATGGGGCCAGAAGGTGCAGCCAATATTATTTTTCAACGTGAAATTGACGAGAGCAATACCCCAGAAGAGATGAGACAAGCCAAGATAAGTGAGTACAAAGATCAATTTGCGAACCCTTATGTAGCTGCTGCGTACGGTATGGTAGACGATGTAATTGATCCAAGAGAGACAAGATTAAAATTAAAACAATCGCTGGAGATGCTAGAGCGCAAACAAGCCCATTTACCACCAAAAAAACACGGCAATATCCCCTTGTAATAATTCTGTAAAATAAGTATAATATATCTGTAATATTAATGCGCTGTCCTTCTCATATATGCGATGAAACAATGTAAAAATGAACATATAAATTACTATACCAGTCCGTTTTAAATCTGAGCAAATCTCCTCCTCTACAAAAGGAGCATATTCGTATTTGCGAAAACATGGTCTATTCGATCGGGGGACAACGAAACGTGATTTTATCTATAAAAAATGGAAAACAAAGCTATGTTATTGGTGTCGTAGCAGACAAAAGAAGAAAGGAGAGCTACATGTACCTATTTTGACTTGCATGAGTAGGTACAATACGGCAGGACTTGTCGGAATTAACGCCTCTGGAGTGTTACACCAACGCTATTTATTAGCGACACGTCGAAAGAGGAAAAATGTAGAGTCATGGGATAAAGAACGGAAAAATTGATTCTACATTAAAAGGTAGCATACAGTACGGTGGTAAATAAAAATCGGTTGATCGACGAATTTATGCGGTTGGTGCAAATAGACAGTGAATCGGGGAATGAACGAAAAATTTGTGATTTTTTGAAGGAGAAACTTTCTTCTTTGGGGCTAGATGTTGTTGAAGATGAATCTGCTAGATTTACGAAACATGGTGCAGGAAATTTAATTGCTACTTATACAGGTAGTATTGCAGATGCTCCAACGATCTACTTCACTTCACACATGGATACCGTTGCGCCAGGCAAGAGGGTAAAGCCCTCTATACTCGGAGATTATATCGTGACAGATGGGACAACTGTATTGGGCAGTGATGATAAAGCTGGCATCGCTGCAATTGTAGAGGGGATTCGAATCTTACGAGAGTACAATATCCCTCATGGTAACTTACAATTTGTCTTTACAGTTGGAGAAGAGTCAGGTTTAGTGGGAGCTCGTCATTTAGATAAATCGTTAATGGAAGCGGAGTATGGATTTGCTTTTGATGCAGGTGGTCAAGTAGGAGAAATCATCACCTCAGCACCAGCCCAAGTAAAAATCGAAGCAGCGATTCACGGGAAAGCAGCTCATGCAGGTTCTAGTCCAGAATCCGGCATAAGTGCGATCCAAGTAGCAAGCCAAGCGATTTCCCGTATGAAATTAGGGAGAATCGATGCGGAAACGACAGCCAATATTGGCATGTTCCAAGGCGGAATCGCGACGAATGTCGTACCAGAATATGTGAAAATTTATGCCGAAGCCAGAAGTAGAAACGAGAAAAAGTTGCTCCACCAAGTGGAAGAGATGGTTATGGCTTTTGAACTTACAGCCAAACAAATGGGTGCAACAGCGGAAGTGGAAACAAAATCATTATACCCTGGTTACTCTTTTTCGGAAGATGACCTTGTTGTCCAAAAGGCGATAGCAGGTGTCAAAAAAGTAGGCCGTACTCCACACTTAGGTGTTAGTGGCGGTGGCAGTGATGCCAATGTGATCGCGGGTTACGGTATTCCAACTGTTAATCTCAGTATTGGGTACGAAAATATTCATACTACGAATGAGCGGATGTCCATTCCGGAGTTAGTAAAAGCAGCAGAACTGGTCGTTGCACTTGTAGAAGAGAGTGCCCAATGAACGAAGTAACAATAAGCGCAGTTGCCTATACTTTATTGCTTTAATGTAAAAAATGGGACTTATATATTCTTACAAAAAGGCTAATCCGATAAACGCATTCGGGTTAGCTTATTTATTTTCCCTTTCATACTATATTGACAATGCTGAAAAGTGATGATAGTCTAAATTCAGATGGTTTTCTTCTGTTGAAGTTGATGAGGCATCCTTTTACCTTAACCGATCAAGACCCCGCCTTTGGTTTCTTGTATACAGGAAATCAAAGGGGGATGTCTTGGTCGGTGGCCACGATTAACGGCATCGTTGGGTGAGGGGACAGGCAATTCTCTTATCCTTCATGTGGCTGACTCAGTTCCAGAGTCTCCCATCCAGGGGCGTTGATGCTGGGTCGCCAAACCCAGAGGAACCATCAGCTTCTTCCACTTTATTTAATTATTTGGAAGAAACCAGACACACATCCGTGATGTCTGGGCTCGAATTTAATTTCATTCGATATAGATAAATCAAAAAACAGTCTTTGTGTATAAGCAAAGGCTGTTTTTTGATTTACAGTGTTTCATTGTTCTTAGATCGTCTATTGATTCTGGATTTATTTTTTTAATCTCTTTATATTTTTTATATAGATTTTCATTTCGAATTGGTTTAAGATAGATTTTATTGTATTTCCGAATAGGAAAATGATACCTCCTATGATTGAGAGGAAACTCGAAATACTAATACATATCTACCCAAAAAGGGGTTCGAATGAACATGTTAGGTTTTGTTAAACGACTCATCATTGGACGACCGCTACGAACCGAACAATTAACAGAAGAAAAAATTCCAATCTGGAAAGCGCTTCCTATATTATCTTCGGATGCTTTGTCTTCGCTTGCTTATGGAACGGAACAATTACTTACTGTGCTCGCTCCATTGGGATTATTTGCACTCTGGTATTCTTTGCCGATTACAGCAGCGATCGTATTTTTATTAGCGCTCTTGATCCTCTCCTATCGACAAATTATAGCCAGTTATCCAGATGGCGGCGGAGCCTATATTGTTTCAACGGATAATTTAGGTTGGCAATCTGGGCTGGTTGCAGGTGCTTCTTTGTTGATTGATTACACGCTTACGGTGGCAGTGAGTATAACTGCTGGTACAGATGCTTTAACCTCTGCTTTTCCAGCATTACATAAACACTCAACACTTATATCTGTAGTTTTTGTCTTTATCATTATGGTACTGAATCTTCGTGGGTTACGAGAATCAGGAACGATTTTCTCGTTTCCTACTTATTTATTTATATTGGGGATTATTGTTCTCGTTGCAGTAGGACTATTTGGAGTCATTTATCATGGATTGCCAAGTGATGTGCCTCCAGTTCATAAGAAAATTCCAGAAGGACTGACTTGGTTTCTGTTGCTCCGTGCTTTTTCCTCTGGATGTACGGCGTTAACTGGGGTAGAAGCAATCTCGAATGCTACTCCTACTTTTCGTAAACCGGAAACGGTAAATGCGGCTAAAACGTTATCCATGCTAGGTATTTTATTAGGGATTTTATTTGCAGGAACCAGTTTATTAGCCTTTTTGTATCATATCACACCAAAGGAAACAGAGACGGTATTGTCTCAGATTGCAGAGCATACATTCGGTAGAACATTGCCTTATTATTATATTCAGGCAACGACTGCCCTTATTTTGATACTAGCTGCCAATACTAGTTTTTCTGGTTTTCCCTTGCTTGCCTCGATCATGGCAAAAGACAAATTTATGCCGCGGTTTTTCTCTGCTAGGGGTGATCGGTTAAATTTTTCCAATGGAATTATTACTGTTGCCCTTGCAGCAATTTTTTTGATTGTTGTATTCCAAGGAGATATTGATCGTTTGATTCCTCTATATGCTATTGGCGTATTTCTATCTTTTACTTTGGCTCAGCTAGGAATGGTAAAACGGTGGTTAAAACGAAAACCAAAAGGATGGCAATTGAAGCTAACGATTAATGCACTTGGCTGCGTTGTTTCTTTTATTGTTCTTGTAATTTTTGCTGTCACTAAGTTTTCTGAGGGTGCTTGGATTGTAATCGTCGTTATTCCATTGTTTATCCTTATGTTTTATAAGATTCGAAAGCACTATGAAATGGTGGCAGATCAACTGCGATTTGATGAAAATCTAAGGTGTGAGCCGCCAACAGATCACTTAGTTGTTCTTCCGATCAGTGGGATAAATCGAGTTGTCCAATCTTCTATTGCATATGCGAAAATGATCAGTTCCCATGTCATTGCTTTTTATATCGCTTTTGATGATGAAAGTGCTAAGAAGTTAGAAGAACGCTGGGAAGAGTGGAATCCTGGTATTCCTTTAATCGTTACAAAGTCGCGATATCGCAGTATTTTAGGACCGATGCTTCGTTTTTTAGAACATCTTCAGGTGAAAGAGTCTAATCGTCAGTTAACCGTACTTATTCCTGAGTTTATTCCGGGTCGTTGGTGGCAGCGTTTGTTGCATAATCAGACGGCGATTATTATCCGGGTTGTCTTATCAGTGAAGAAGGGAATTGTGGTTGCCACGATGCCTTATCGGTTAAAAAGTAAAAAAGATCAAGAAAGATGCTGAGTCTCTATGACTCAGCTTTTTCCGTTCGGTGTATAGTTTTTTATGTCATACTATCTGTTAATAAGATCTATGTAAACTTTCAATGGGAGTGGATCATTTTATTGTAAAACGGTAACCCTGAGGAGAGGAGGATAGATAGGATGGGACGGATTTTACATATTGTCAGCCACTACGGCTATACAGGTATTTTTGGATTATTAATGTTTGGTCTTTTGGGAATTCCTGTACCAGATGAATTTTTGATGACCTTATCCGGATATCTGGTGAAAATTCATCAGCTGCATTATATATGGACGATACTAACTGCTATTGCTGGAAGTATGTTTGGTATGACCATCAGCTTCTCAGTCGGTCGGTATTTAGGATTACCATTTCTCCATCGCTTTGGAAAACGTATAGGACTGACGATGGAAAGATATGAAAAGGTAGAAGCATGGTTTGAACGATTTGGCAAACGAACCATCATTTTTGGCTATTTTGTTCCTGGGGTACGACAAGTGACTGCGATCTACGCTGGCATAAGCAGGTGGTCCTATGGAACTTTCTTCCTCTATGCATTGACTGGAAGTATCATTTGGGTGATGGTATTTGTGAACCTTGGAATTTTCTTTGGCGAGCATTGGAAAGAATATACCTTGCTATTACATAAAAGTATCTTTTGGTTGATCTTAGTCATCATTCTAATTGGATTTGTTGTGTGGATGATAAAGAAAAGAAAACACACTTAAAAAGATCTTTACTCTTTTTTGAGGATAAGATCTTTTTTATTTATCTTAGAAATGTTTTTATTGACATTCTTCTCAGCTTTTTGTAAATTGAGTTTAAGAGATATATAGTAGTCTATTGTAGACTACTAAAGTATGAGGTGAAAAAATGGAAGATGTACTTCCTATTTTGCGCAGCTTAGGTTTTTCCGAAATGGAGGGGAAATGCTTTGTCACCCTTGCCCAAAATAAATCACTGACCGGATATGAAGTCGCAAAGAAGTTAGGGGCTTCGCGTTCCAATGTGTATTCTAGTTTACAAAGTTTAGTGGACAAAGGATATGTATTATCTATAAAAGGTGAGACGTCCAATTTTAAAGCTATTTCTTTTGAAGAGTTACAGAGTAAACTCCGCAGAAACATGGATGAGTCACTCAATAAACTCGAAACTGTATTTCCTGAGTTTCTTGAGTCCTATGATGACTTTTTTACTCTCGACAGCCAAAAACAGATTCTGGAACGCATTCAATTTGAATTGAGTCAAGCCAAAGAGGAAATTTTGTTTGATTGCTGGGCTGAAGAAGTGCATTGGTTTCGTGATTTATTGATCGATGGGGAAAATCGGGGGCTTCGTGTGATGGGATCTGTATTGGGGGATGTAGAACTGCCTTTAAAAACGGTCTTGATTGAACCGAGAGAGGATTCTTGGCAGCAAACATTAGGCAGGAAATTTTCTGTGTTGATTGATCGAAAAGTGACAATTTTAGGTGTACATCACAAAAAATTTGCAACAAAAGCACTTTTTACGGAGCATCCAGGCATGGCGAATTTGCTCTTTAATAACTTTTATCATGATGTCGTTATACATGAGATAACAAAGGATTTTGGCACACAGCTTGAACAAAAGTATGGACGCAATTTTAATAAAATCATCCAAAAATATTTTAAGGGGAAATAGAAAATGAATTACACCATGATCGTTTTAACCGAATTTTATCCTGCTTGGTTAGCACTTCCACGTGAAGAAAGACGAGAGTATGCAAAAGATTTATATGAAATCATCGATGAATTCAAAGATAGCGTTCAGGTGCGTATTTTTGATGCGGAAGCCTTGCCAGGAGCTCATTATACCGATTTTATGATATGTGAAACGACAGATTTAAAAGCTTATCACTTTATGTGGGAAAAAATCCGAGATTCACGTGCTTATAGCAAAGGGTATTTCAAAATAAAAGATGTGATTATGGGCATGGAAAATGCTTTTGAAGCGTTTGAAACAGAAGAACTTCAGATGCCTTCATTAAGAAAAAAATGATGACGAAGAAGAATGTCTAGAAAGATATTAGAAGTAGAATGAAATGGATATTAGTAATATGTGTGACAGACTGTTTATTTTCCGCAAAACAGTGGAGAAAGCAGTCTGTCATTGTGTATGAAGAAAAATTTATTTCGTACCTTCTCTGGTTTTTAGGACGATGAAACCACAATTCAGTTCGGTGCGTCATTTTCAGCCGAGTTGTAAACGAATAAATGCGCTATTTTTTATTTAGGAAATTCAAAAAAGAAAATTTTCAAATGAAATATCTGAAGGTGAAGTTCAAAATATCTCTCCGAACATAATAAACATACTATTGCAAATCTTGTGATATAGTTAAGTTGAAGAGTTAACATGTGAAATTTGTCAGGAAAGAGATTTACGGAGAGAAAATGTTATTTGATTTCATTATTTCACTTGAAAGGGAATGTAAAATTGAAAAAACTAATGAAACCTTTGGTGATAACAAGTTTAACTTTGGGAGGATTATTATTTAATAACGTTGTCCCAAATATGGTTGAAGCAACTTCAGTCTATATGTATACGGAAAAGCAACAAGTACAACAAATCATGAAACTAGCCAAGCAAGGAAAAGCAACGAATACTGGTAATTTCCGCCTTTTATCTACAGGCAAGAAAGATATTATAAAACAATGGGGAAAGCCGGATAAACAGAGTAAGTATATGATTTTCTATCAGAAAAAAGAAGCTCGTTTCAATCTTAACGCAGATAGTTCATATGATGACAAAGATCTTGTGATCGGAATTGACTCTTACGATTCAAGAAATAAATCCATTCACCTAAAAACAGTAGAACGAACACTGGGGAAACCACTCTATACGGTTCAAGAACAAGGGAAATATGTCATTTATTATGAAGCAGGGAAATATCTTCTCAGTTTTACTTTCTCTCGTCCTAGTAAGAAAAACGCTAATCCTACATTCCTAGCTGTCCATGTTGAAACAAATAGCAATTGAAAGATAATCTATAATGAGTCATCTACGAACAATGATTATATACAATGGTTTGGCTTATCGTCACATGTTCCAAGAAATCTAACTTATGGTTAAGGCTGAGTAAATTTGTTCAGCCTCTTGATCATACTCATCAAGGATATTTTGTAGTTGAATCTTGAATCTGACCAATATACATGACAGGTTAAGATGAAACTCTATTATCTTTGATTGTGGCTAGTAATAAATTTTTTGGTTTATATTGGGGAGAGATATCAAAACAAAAGATGTTATTATGAGCATGGAAAAATGCTTTTCAAAGTATAAATGACCCCAATAAGTTGCTTTAATGAAGGGGCTGAGTTATATTCACTCAGCCTTTTTTTCGTACAGCTCATCAAGATGTCGTAGTTGCTTCTGCATCTGTTTGAGCAGTAAGAACAAGACATACATAGATAATTCAAAGTGAAACTCCAGTATTTTTTCATCATCTTCTTGTAATAAAATAGAAGAGATGATATAGATATGTTCAGCAGTCAGCAGTGTTTTTGTCGTCTTTTGCTGCAAACTATCGTTCATCATTTGAATTATTTTCTCGCAATCACAAGGGTCTGTGGTGATGAGCTGAAACAGATAGTCTTCCTTGTAAGTATTTACGAACTGACAAGCGAGCATCTTTATTGCTTCCACTCGATCTCCTCCGGAGAAGAGGGACGAGATAACGATATTGGTTCTGGAAGAAAGGGGGATTTTCCAATGATTACTGTACACTGATCAGACAGATTGAATTGTTCTACATCGGATAAGACTAACTCGATGGTATTACCATCCATCAGTTTTAAGAAAATCGTTTTATTTTTTTGTTGTTTATATACTGGCACTTCAACATCTACAAATTCATACTCCACTCGCTTTTTTTCTCTACTTATCGATAATTTGGGACGTATGTAGACGGGCAAGTGAAACAAAAATTTCACCCTCTCTACAAAGGTATTCACTTCTTGATAAGTGCCATCAAGTGATAATTTCAAATTCATGGAACAGCCTCCTAAATTGCCTTATTTTATAAAAATAATAAATCAAATATTAGATATTTTCAATTTTTATATTTTTCAGTCGTTTACTTGGCAAATTGTCGAAATATAGCAGGAAAATGCTGTCATTCATCGAAATAATAGGCAAATAAAATTGCACTATTGGCAAAAAGGGGTACGATCGATGGATTTGGAAAAAATGGCAGTTGATATGATTCAATGGGGCAAAACTGGTCACTTATTTCGAAGCATGCGTAAGGAAATGAAGATCAATCAAGAAGAACTAGCAGATGAATTTATTTCTGCATCTACGATTTCGAATATTGAATTAAATGTACGTAATGTTCATCCAGAGAAATATATTTACCTTGCAAAGAAGTTAGGGATATTAGAAAAAATACTTGGATTGGTGACAGAGAAAGAAAAACATGAACAAGAAGTACGAGCGATGATGTCTGAGCTGGAGGAGTTAATGCATGTTGATCCAAAAATGGCAGTGGAGCGGGTTAATCAGTTAGATATTGGGGATGTTCCGATCGTAGCACCTGTGAAATGTTATATTGAAGGTGTGCATCATTATTATGAAAAACAATGGGATCATGCCCATGCTTGTTTTCAAAAGACAATTGGACATGTGAATTCACTTCCTGAGTTAGAAAATTCAAACTTATATGCAGCCAGTTTGAATCAAATAAGTCGAGTTTTTCACTTTCAAGGTAAGTACACTGAAGCATTAGAGTGTGTAGAAAAAGGTTTAAAAGTATTTGTCAGAGATGGGGAACGAAGAGTAAATTTGTATCATTTGCTATTAAATAGGTCTATCTACTTAAATAGATTGGAAAAAGTGGAGCTTGCTTATGAAGCGATAAAAGAACTCTATGATGAAATAGAGTTCCTGAAAGAAAATAATCGGTTTCTTGAAATTCCACTAGATATTGTAATTCACATGTATGTGATGTTTGGAATTATATTAAGAAAATTAAATCAGCCACAAAAAGCATTATCTTATGCAGATGAAGGTGCCATGATCGCATTGAATAATAAAAATTTTGATCAGTTATTAGACTTACGTGTTGTCTGCGGTAATGTGTACTTTATACTTGGTAATTTAACTGAAGCTCAGAAGTATTATATAAAGGCGTTGGAACTAGAAGGGAAGATAACTCCCTCTAAAAAGTATTTACTCATCCCTGCTTATCAGAGTTTAGGACTTACTTATTTGGAACTGAAAATGTGGTCACAAGCACAAGAAATGTTAGAAAAGGCAGTGGATATTAGTGATAGAGAGGGGCGTAAGATTTGGACAATTGATTTATTTATTTCTCTTGGGAGATGTTCTGCTGGTCAAAAACTATATAAAGATGCTGTAAACTACTATCAACAAGCTGAGAAGTTAGCACTCCAGCATGATAAAGGATCAAGTTTACACGAAATCATTGCATTATTATGTAGTTGTTATGAGAGGATAAATGATATTGAGAGCCTCCACTCTTATAAAGAAAAACTGTATGATGTGTCTATGGAGACATGGGGGTGTAAAGTATGAAATGTTTTGGAATTGAACCGGGTGACCCTACTGGAGAAAAAAAGTATTTTTGAATCCTAAATCTTAGGATTCTTTTTTTATGTCCATTTTTGCCAATCGTATATGGAGGAATGATTGGCATTTTTTGATTTTGAGGGCTTTTGGATGTGTTTATGATGATAATTATTGGCAGAAGGGTAATTATTATTATATTCATAAAATTATTAAAATTCCTTGAATTGGGGAAGGCGGATTGGTAAATTATACATAGAGAGTACGAGGAGGTGAACTTCATGCGCATTTTTAAAGTTATTCGCTGGAAAGCTCCAAAACCAAACAGTTGTCCTCGATGTGGTAAGAATGACCAGTTGGTTTGGGATAAAGGTGAATGGAAATGCGTTCGTTGTGACCATGTTTGTTAAATTATAGATATCGACAAAAGTTGTTCACTTTTGACAGATCACTTTCATATACAATGACTTCGATGAGAAGTTTAAAAGATATGGAGTGGTCTTTTTTATGGGAAAACAAAAACGAGAACACTTTGCCTTTCTTGATGGGTACAAACCTGCTCTATTAATTTCACCAAGAAACCCATTTTTCGAAACGGTTTTAGCAACAGACTTTCCAAGTATAACGCCTTTTGATGATGAACCGGGCAGTTATATCTTTTTTCAAACCGAAAAACAAAAAGAAGAGTATCAAAGAAAAATAGAAGGTGTAGCGTTACGTTCTTATGATTTTCATATGATTGTTGGAGAAACACTTGGATTTCCAATGAGAAGCGTCAAATACTATGCTGAAATGAGAGGTTTGGAAGACAAGCTCGGTCATTATCCAGAGATTGAGAGACAAGAAAAAATTGGAGTAAATTGGGCAGGTTTCTTTTTCTCTTCCCATATTGATTTTGTTGTTGAAGAGGTTCAATGGCTTTTCAATACATATCAACATGAAAAAGCGGTTGGTCTCCCACTCTGTCTTAGTAGGTTAGCAGAAGGATTAGGTTCTGTAGATATACCTTATGGAGATATAACAAAACTTTGTGCAGTAGTCCGAGAAATTCAGGAAGAAAGAAAACAAAAAGCAACCACAATCGCATAGTTAATTTGAAAATCCTTGTATTTTTGTACAAGGGTTGTTTTAACTTGTTTATTGTTTTGATACTTGCATTGCTGTTTCTTCAACATGTACTAACACAGTCATTTCTAAAGCGAGTTCTTTTTTAGCGTTTTCTTTATCTCTTATTCAAAATTACTTCCTTGCATAGAAAAGAATGATGTTAGAGTAAGACTATTGAAATAATGATTTAAATTAGAGTGAAGAAAAGTCGGTGTGATTGGATGTCTATTATCAACGAATTTACCACATATATGACGGAACGCTTTGACTCTATCAAAGCGATTGTCATCTTTGGCAGTTATGCCAGAAGGGAGGAGAAAGAGGGTTCGGATTTGGATGCATACCTTATTTTTGAACAAGTAAATCCTATTCTTCTCAAAGAGGTAGGTGAGGCATGCAGGGGTTTTTTTCCTCGTTTTCATAAGGAAATTTCTTATCCCATGTGCCTTACTACAGAAGATTTTTATCATCATATAAAAAACGGGAGTACTGATCCGATTAAATATTTTGAAGCTATGGTAGTGTATGGTGAGCTTCCAATAAATCCTCCTAGCAAGGAAAAGGTTAGTGAGTTTTGCTGTGAGATTATCATGGAAGCTATTCTTGATCTTCGTTCTCATCTTGTTCGAAATGAAACAAATGTAAAAAGGCTGATGCAAGTTGTGAAAACATTTGCCATTGCATTAAAGTTGGAGAGGTATTTGACAACAGGGAAATATCCCAAAACACTACATAAACTAAGAGAGAGTTTAGCAGGATCAGAGTTAGAAGTTATACCTCAATGGTTTGAAGATCATGATTTATTACAGGAGAATTTAGATCAGAATAGAGAAGATGTCATTCAGAAGCTCTTTTTATTGTTAAATAGAACACAAAATAGTTTAGGGACAACGAAATGATATTGACTTCTTTAATCTAAAATAGTGCTCATACCTAAGATAATAACTTTATCCACTGACTCATATATCTAGGATAACTTAAACCAGAAGAGGTGGATCAATTGGACAAATTAAATGAAGCACTCGAATATGAACAACATTTCTGGCTGCATATCCTTCGCGACCATTGTCAGTTTATTTTGGAGGCACTTGCACCCAAGGAAGAAAAGGAAATAAACAAGGCTCAAAAATTATATGCGTTATTTGATGACTTGTATCAGCATCGTCAATATGACCTTCCCGCAGTTTATGACGCCGTTTGTAAGTTGCGAAAGTTCAAGCTTCAGTTATTAAAACGATTATTGACGGAACAGATCTCCATTCATCTCACTCCTACTTTTCTCAACCATATGGTAAATGAACTAGAAGAATATATGCGGATACTGGATTGTTTCCAGCAAAATCAACTCCCGCCTAATCTCCATTCTCTCCATCATCACCTCCTATGGCTGCCTGATGCAGCAGGGCATGCCACAGCACTCAATGAAAATACAGACGGTGTGGAAAAAGAATGGCTAGAAAAGACCATTTATTTTACGGATCGATTTGAAGCTTTTTATTTAAAAGCAATTGAACTAGCTGGATATTTGCGTACCAACTGCAAGCAGTTTCCGGCACTCAGTCGTTTTAATCAAGACGTAGAACTTGAGATAAAGATTTTCCAAAATTTTTTGAACGAAATTGAAGAAATGACCTCAAACATAACACTGCTTGGAACGATTGCTCCGCTTATGGCGGATCATATGTATCGTGAGGAGAAATATTACTTGAATAAATTGGCACAGCCATCAGATAGGAAAGAAGTACAAAAGGTTAAAGATAATTAAAATTTCCATATATGGATAAAGAGAAGCAAAGCGACTTAATTTTAAGCCGTTTTGCTTTTTTAAGGAAAAATATAAAGTTTACACAATAGTACTCAATAACAACGTAAACACCAATCCAGATACAGATATAACAGTCTCTAATAAGGTCCATGTCGCAAAGGTTTCTTTCATACTCAGACCAAAGTACTCTTTAAACATCCAGAAACCTGCATCGTTTACGTGAGAGGCAATCAAGCTGCCTGCACCTGTAGCGAGTACGACTAGAGCGAGGTTAGCATCGGTGTGTCCTAGCATCGGGATGACAAGTCCAGCAGTGGTTAGAGCAGCAACAGTAGCAGATCCTAGGGAAATCCGTAAGATTGCAGCGATGATCCACGCCGGTAAAATAGGGGAAATCGCAGTACCTTTAAATAATTCTGCTACATAGTCACCTACCCCGCCATCAATCAATACTTGTTTAAATGCTCCGCCACCACCGATGATCAATAGCATCATGCCGATTTGGGTAATAGCAGTTGTACAGGAGTCCATCACAGTTTTCATCGGTATCTTTCGAGCGAGTCCCATGGTATAAATTGCAACTAATATCGAAATCAGCATGGCAGGAGCTGCGCTGCCAATAAAGCGAATACTTGTCAAAAATACATTGTCTTTTATACCCATTGTTTCCTGGAGCAAGGTAGTAATCGTGGCAATTGCCATTAAGATAACAGGAAGAATAGCAGTGAGTACACTGATTCCAAAACCAGGTGTATCTTCTAATTTAAATACTTTTTGTTCTCCCAAAGATGCAATGTTACCAGTCTTGTTAAAGGAATCAGGTACGAGTTTTTTAGCGAGCTTAGTAAATATTGGTCCAGCAATAATGACAGTCGGAATAGAAACGATGAATCCATAAAGTAATACTTGACCAAGGTCTGCTTTAAATTCACCCGCGATAGCGGTAGGACCTGGATGTGGGGGAAGAAAGCCATGTGTGACAGATAATGCAGTTGCCATCGGTATCCCCAAATACAAAATAGATACTTTTAATTCTTTTGAAATGGCAAATACAATTGGGATTAACAATACAAGTCCAACTTCAAAGAATAAAGCAATACCGATAATAAAAGAAGCGAAGACTACTGCCCATTGAATATTACGTTCGCCAAATTTATTGACAAGGGTCATCGCAATCCGCTGAGCACCGCCGGAATCTGCTAGTAATTTTCCAAGCATGGCACCAAGCCCAAAGATCAACGCTAGATGGCCAAGTGTGCCGCCTAATCCTTTCTCGATCGAGGCGACTACATCATTCATCGGCATTCCAAGGGTTAAGGCAACCCCAAATGATACAATGATGAGGGAAATAAACGTATTTAATTTTAAGCCCATGATCAATAGTAATAAGACTAGAATTCCAACTGCGACAATGAGTAGCGGCATGATAAATCCTCCCTATTTCTCTAGTTGTGTAGAAAACCCCTTTGGTATTTTGCGATTTGTGTATAATTTTCTTCTAGTACTCGGGAAAGATGAATGAAAATTGGTAATAGTTGTCGATATTCCTTGACGGCGTTCTCCTGTGGTGTGTGCTTATACGTATTACCAATCATTTGGGAAACGACTTCAAATGACTCGATTTTATCGGTGGCATATAATCCTAGAATGCACGCTCCTAGACAAGAACTTTCATAGCTTTCAGGTACAACTACAACAGATTCAAATATATCGGACATCATCTGCCGCCAAATATGGGAACGGGCAAATCCGCCGGTTGCTTTAATATGGGTCACAGGAGAGTCCATACATTCGATCAATGCTAGAAACACGGTATACAAATTGTAAATAACGCCTTCCAATGCTGCTCGAATCATATGCTCTTTTTTATGTGACATCGTTAAACCGAAAAAGGAGCCTCGAACGTCTGGATTCCACAATGGTGCCCGTTCTCCGGCTAGATAGGGGTGGAATAATAATCCCTCTGCACCAGGTTTTACGCGTTCGGCGATTTTCGTCAATACATCATAAGGATCAATCCCCAATCTTTTCGCCGTTTCTACTTCAGAAGAAGCAAGTTCATCTCGAATCCAGCGAAGAACCATTCCCCCATTGTTTACGGGACCGCCAATCACCCAATGATTTTCTGTTAAGGCGTAGCAAAATATCCTGCCTTTTTCATCTGTTCGCGGTTGTTCGATAATGGTGCGAATGGCACCACTTGTCCCGATGGTGACAGCAATTTCTCCTCGTCCTATGGCATTTACACCTAAATTGGAAAGGACACCATCACTAGCGCCGATAACAAATGGAGTAGTAGGGTCAACTCCGATCTGCTCTGCTAAATCTGGACAACAGTTACGATATATCGTGGTTGTCGATACGAGTTCTGATAGTTGATCAGAACTGATGCCAGCAACTTCTAAAGCCTCTGTATCCCAGTCCAGTGTCTTGAGATTCATCATACCCATCGCAGAAGCTAAAGAATGGTCGACTACATAGCGATCAAAAAAACGTTTGAAGATATACTCTTTGATGCCAATATATTTTTTTGTCTTGGCTGCTATTTCGGGATGATCGTGTACGAGCCATGCAATTTTAGCGAAGGGGGACATTGGATGGATGGGTGTTCCTGTTCTTCTGTAGATTTCATGACCATGGAACTCATTTTTAATTTTATGAGCCCATCCCTCACTTCGATTGTCTGCCCAAGTGATACATGGTGTCAGGGCTTTATCTTTTTCATCGATGGCAATAACACTATGCATTGCACTACTAAAGGAGAGGAATGCTGGTTTTTTATCTGCATGTTTTCTCGTTATATTGGAAATAGCCTGTAACACTGCCTGGAAAATCTCTTCTGGGTTTTGCTCCGCTGTTGACATATCTGGTGTATACAAAGGATAGCCAATATTTTCTTTTTGGATCACTTCTCCTTTTTCGGTAAACAAAACAGCTTTTGTGCTTGTTGTACCGATATCGATTCCTAACATATAGCTAGTCATTTTCTTGCTCTTCTCCTTTTACAAGCAATTGCTGTGATCTCCATAAGTCTTCCACTTTACCTTGAACATCATCAAAGTTTTTATGCAAAGACTTTATCATTAAGGTTCTGTCTTTTGTTTTTATCGCTTCAATATAGAGCTCATGATTTTTTATAATTCGTGTAAAGTCTTCGTATTTCTCCTTTATACGGACACGCATCGATAAAAGAATGAAACTTTCCATCACAGGTTTTAAATTATTCCAGATCATGAGCATATAAGAATGATCAATAGCACGAATAATAGTTTCATGGAATAGGACATCCTGATAGGAAAATTCATCTGCATCTTGATACTTGATTGCAACTTTCATCATTTCTAGTATTTTACTAAGTTCGTTTACTAAAACATTTACATTCATTTGTGCAAGTCTTTCAAAGACAAATGTCTCTATAAGTAGGCGAACATCATAGATTTCTTCTATTTCTTTTTCTGTTAAACCGATAACAACTGCACCCATTCTCTCTAAGCGGATAATATTTTCCGCAGCTAATGTTTTTAACGCTTCTCGGACGGGTGAACGACTCACAGCAAAATCTGCTGCTAGTTTGTTTTCAGATAAAATGGTACCGCTTTCAATTTTGCCAGAGATAATACGCATTCTTAGCTCACTAGCTACTCGATCACCAGCAGAAGCTTTGGTAAGCCATTTAATAGGATATAAATGCTCCTTTGTTTCATCCATGTAAGCACCTCCTTCTAACAATCAAGTATACTTGTATACAAGTATTATATCGGAAGACCCTATTTATGCAAGCGCTTTCTTTATTTCTTAAACAATGGAATTATATGTATTTTAAGATGATTCTAGATAAATCACTTCGAAGATATAATAAAAAACCTCCATAGACATGAAGATTCTTAATCCGCAGAATATGATCGCAGTACAGCTCGAACTGGACTCCCATCCCCTCCGACAATAGGAAGGGGTAAAGCGGAAAGCTCATAGTTTCCTGCTGGTACCTCTTTCAGTACAACTCTTTCTAATATGTGAATACCTGATTGATGCAAGGCGAGGTGAGAAGGTAGTGTCTCACTATCAGCAGGATCTACCGAGGGGACATCTACACCTATTAGTTTTATACCTAAAGATTGCAAGTAAGTTGCTATTTCAGGCTCAAGGTATGTGAATGATGTTGGAAAAGAAGTTCTATCTTTCCATGAATCAGTACGAATGAGAAGTCGCTGTGTATGATGTAGATGGAGGGATTGTAAGTCTTCGATTGTGATGGATTGCTTTTCAAATAGGTGAATTACTTTACATGGCCCAAAGTAAAGGGAGAGGTCTAATTCATGTGTTTTTTTTCCGCTATTATCAAAATGATAGGGTGCATCAATATGAGTTCCAGTATGGGTACTAAAAGAGACATGTCCAACATTGGCACAGCTGTCACTTTCAATGAGAGAGGTGAGTTCATAGTGGTATGTTTTATCGCCGGGCCATACTGTCATTCCGTTATATAAGGGTTCACTAATATCATAGATTTTCATTATTTTTCCCCTTTTTCTCATCCTCAAAAAGTTCAGGTTGAATTTCTATTTCTTCCTGTTTTTGTTCTAATTCTTGTAACTTAGCTAAAACTCGGCGCTTTTGATATAACATTTCACCAGCTTCGGCAACATCTTGAATCGTATATCGATTGATAATCGCGCCAAAAATCATCCCTAAAACAGGAACCATTTGAAATAATTTTTTCCAGCCATAGTTATCACGATAGGAAAGAATAACTTCTCTCCAACCTTGGAGCCTTGAAATTGCTTCTTGTTCTGTCGCTGTTTCCGTTAATTCTTTCAATATGGATTTTTTTCCAACAAAGTCCGAGTTAGAAAACTGTAAACATTTTACGATGAAAATGCGTTCTTCTTTTTTTCGAGGATCATAACCATATGTAATCGCCATCTCTTGTAAAACTTTTAACGATGTGCCAAGAAGCAGGGGAATGTCGATAGCCAGAGTGAAAATGCCGCCAAATCCTGTTGTAGCACCTTGGACAGTTGCAAAATTGGTATGATTATCTTTGTTATCTTTAGCTACTTGATTCATGAGAGAAAGAGGGACATCGGAAATTTTTTCTATCGTAACTTCTGAAGATGATTGTAAAAACAAATAAGGTGCGTATTTTTGCAAGATCTTATCTTGTGCAATCAAATATTGCCCGCCAGTTTGAATGTAACTTCCTAGTTCATCCAAAGCGATGCCAATATATTTTTGGACTAGTTTCGGTGTTAACTTGTCGAGAATAGCAAAAGGGATTCGACCAATCTTTTCCCAAAACCAGAGGTCAGATTGATCGTCTTCCCATTTTTTAATGTTTTGTAATGCTTCTTGTAAAGATTCTACTGTATCAGCTTGATATGCGTTCAGAATGTTCACCTCAAACTATTTACTTACTTAATAAGGCGAAGGTGTTTTCCTTTTCTCGTATTACGATCGATAAATTCTGCTAGCGTAATAGGAGACTTTGCCCACTGACGTAATTGTGCTTGGACTTGCCACGCTTTACCAGTAAGTTTTATACTTTTATTCAACTTTATTGTCCTCCATTCGTCGCTTTCCGTCCAGTGTTGCCAGAAAAAAGATATAATAAAAAATATGTTGAACTAGGAGGATACATAACTATGAAAAATTTAGAGGAAAAAACTATCTCAACAAAGCAAATATATGAAGGAAAAATCATCGATGTTCAATTGGATAAGGTGAATTTACCAAACGGAGGAACATCTTATCGAGAGATTGTGAAACATCCTGGAGCTGTAGCTATTATGGCTATTACCGATGAAAATAAATTGATATTGGTTCGGCAATTTCGTAAAGCTTTAGAAAAAACCATTTACGAGATTCCAGCAGGAAAATTAGATGCAGGAGAAGAAGCTGAATCTTGTGCTCGTAGGGAACTAAAAGAGGAAACAGGATATAGTGCGAAAAACTGGGAGAAACTTACAGGATTCTATACATCACCTGGTTTTGCCGATGAATATATACATATGTTTGAAGCCAGTGAATTGACAGTAGGAGAAACATCTTTTGATGAAGATGAATTTGTAGAATGTGTGGAATTATCCTTGGCAGAGTGCAGGGAAAAGATCGCTTCAGGAGAAATATGTGATGCTAAAACTATACACGCTATCACATTATGGCAGTTAAAACAGTGATAGAATTGAAAGTTTTGTGAAAAAACATCTTTTATGGTATAATGGAAGTATTCTGTTTATTACTTCGGGGTGATGGAAGTGACACAAGAGACACAAAACAGAAACATTTCCCTCACAGCAGCACGCTATACACTTAGGCTATGGGTATTGTATGTACTTCCTTTTGTTTCAGGATTAATCATTACCAATTTCTTTGAATGGTCTTATTTTTGGCCTATGCTACTACTTCTAACAACATTATTGGTGATTGTCTTTAATCTAGTAGTAGTGTTAAATGATTGGTATCGAAAACCAATTGCTCGTTATCCCATTATCTTTCAGCTCTATGCTGCTTGTTTTTTTGGGATTATGATACTTGGCAAAGCCTTAGGTGATGCATTGCTCTACGGATTACTCACCTTCGTATTTCTTGTCAACACACTACTTGGTTATTATTATCGGAGGAATATAACAGCATGCGGGATTGTTTCTCGTATTATATTAGTATTGAATACGATTTTTCCCATTACATATGCCTTGCTGTATCTTTTTTATCACTCTGATATATCCATGTTTTTAGAAGCACCTGGGATGATTAGTTCCATTTGTCTAGGTTTAACGTACTTCTGTGGTGTTATCGTCGAGAGTATATACCGATTTTAATTTATTTTTTCTTTTACAGGTAGCTCAAATGAAGCTACCTGTTTTTTGTTAATAAAAAAGTAACAATTTTCGTAATTTGTATATTGATTTATTTTCCGTTTTCTTGGAAAATATTCGTAGCTATTTAGCATGTATTTTTTTGAAATAATTGCTCTATTTGGAGGTCCAAACATGCAGCGTATTTCTTATATGATCATGGCAGTAACTCTTTTTTTTATTCTCCCGGGTTGTGGTTTGGTAACGTTTCCATCAAAAGAAGTATCAAAGGAAAACCAACCAACATCACAGAAAAATAAACAGCCGCCTCAAAAAAATATGTTGCGTTTTTCTAATAAATCAACCAATGGGCAGACTCAAATGGTCATGAAAAAGGATGATAAGTTGTACATTCATACTATTCAAGAGAGGATTATCACTGTTATCAATAAGGACAAGCCTAAGATACCCACTAAAGTTGTAGTTCCTATAAAAGTTGTTCAGGCGCCAGAATCCTCAAAAAATAATCCTTCATCAGACCCTTCTACACCCACCAAAGAAGAAACACCACCAAAAGATGGAGAAGAACAACAACCACCACAAGATGAGAAACATCAAGCAGCAATGAAAAAAGCAGAAGAACTTAAGGGCACGGATCAACAGGTGACGGCTGATCAAGGAAATGTATATGAAAATCCAGATGAGAAATCGAACATCATCCAGCAGGTTATCAAGGATCAAAAACTTCATATTGATAATACAAAAGTAGATGATGATGATTCGGAAATTTGGTGTTTTGTAAGTGGAAATGATGGACAAAAAGATATTACTGGCTGGGTTTCTTATCAAATTTTGGAACAGAATTGATAACTCCGCACGGCAAGTAATCTTCAAAATGTTTTTGGCTGCGTTGATGCCTCGATCATGGCGCCTGTTACAATTTGGGCATGTCATTCACGTAGCTGTAGTTGCTTCACTTCTTTTCTTCCTATCATATCTGCTCATTTAGATTCATAGAATAGGAGAGAGTAGAAAGGCGGGATTAAAGATGAAGCGAAAAAAACATTTTGTTCATATGCTTGCGGAACATATTCTAGCACAGAAATCTATCTATTTGTTTGTAGGTGTTCTATTTTTAGTGGGGGTAGTGTTTGGTGCTGTAATTGTTAACACATTAGATGCAAACAAAAAAGGGGAGTTACTGCAATATTTACATTACTTTTTTCGTGGTCTAGCTCAAGATGATATTGCTGACCCGAGTGTGGCATTTCAACATTCTATTGGAGATTACTTGAAAATGCTTGCTTTGATGTGGATCCTTGGACTTTCTGTAATTGGTATTCCTATCATGTTGGTTTATTTATTTTTCAAAGGTTTGGTCACTGGATTTACAATTGGTTTTTTGATCAATCAACTATCGTGGAAAGGTTTTTGGTTTGCAATTGCCGCAGTAGTTCCGATCAATATCATTGTCATTCCAGTTTTACTCGTGTTATCTGTAGCAGGAATTCAGTTCTCTATCACGCTTGTTAAAAATCGATTCATTCACAATAGGGGGCCAATTTACCCGCAATTTGTTCGATATTCTTTACTTGCAACAGCATTGACTATTTGTTTGGTGTTGGTTGCAGCAACGGAAGCTTACATTTCTCCATCCTTGATGAAAAATGTTATTCCGTTATAATGATTCTTATTTGATAGTTCTTTTCATTTAGTTTGACTTCCCCCTGATTTCTCACCTATAATGAACATATGGCATAGGGGGTGTGTCTGTGGAAAAACGGGTAAATCAAATTAAACAACAACTATCTGCCCATAACTACAAGTTAACCCCCCAACGGGAAGCAACTGTCCGCGTTCTGATCGAGAATGAGGAAGCACACCTCAGTGCAGAGGATGTCTACCTGTTGGTGAAGGAGAAGGCACCAGAGATTGGATTAGCTACTGTATATCGTACTCTGGAGTTGTTAAGTGACCTCTCTGTCATTCATAAACTTAACTTTGGCGATGGTGTTACTCGATATGAATTTCGGGCTGAAGGGGCAGAACATCATCATCATCACTTGATTTGCTTAAACTGTGGAGAAGTAGACGAAATTATGGAAGATTTATTAACACCGATTGAAGCGAAAGTAGAAGAAGAATATCAATTTCAGATAGTAGACCATCGACTAACTTTTCATGGTGTCTGTAGACGCTGTAAAGAAGTCGTTGCAGATCCCAAAAAATTAGTAGGTGCGCGTGTTACGTGATGGAGAAGAGATCATTAAAAGATCTCTTTTTTTATCGACTAAATTAATTTAAAAAGTGGTAAGATATACTTGTAATGCAAAGGAGGAAAAAGTCATGATAGTTGGTATTCCAAAAGAGATAAAAAACAATGAGAACCGTGTTGCCATTACCCCTGCTGGGATTGATGCTTTAACTCGTGCTGGCCATAGTGTAATAATTGAAACAAACGCCGGTATTGGAAGCGGTTTCACAGATGAAGAATATGCAGAACATGGGGCAGAAATATTAGGTTCAGCAAAAGAAGTATGGTCAAAAGCAGAAATGATCATGAAAGTAAAAGAGCCCTTAGCCGCTGAATATGAATATTTTCGTGAGAATTTGATTCTCTTTACATATTTACATCTTGCTCCAGAATTAGAGTTAACAAAGGCACTAATGGAGAAAAAAGTCACAGCTATTGCTTATGAGACGATTCAGCTGGATAATGGAGCATTGCCCTTGCTCACACCTATGAGTGAAGTTGCCGGAAGAATGTCAGTCCAGATAGGTGCTCAATTTTTGGAAAAGCCACATGGTGGTAAAGGAGTGCTCTTAGGTGGTGTCCCAGGTGTACCGGCAGGTAATGTAGTCATTATCGGCGGGGGAGTAGTAGGAACAAATGCAGCTAAAATGGCGATTGGACTCGGGGCGAATGTAACGCTATTAGATGTAAATCCGGAGCGTTTACGCCAATTGGATGATATTTTCGCTGGCCGGCTTAATACAGTGATGTCTAATGCTTACAATATAAGAGAAGCAGTCCGTAAAACGGATTTGTTAATTGGAGCAGTTCTCATACCTGGAAGAAGAGCTCCAAGGCTAGTTACAGAAGATATGGTAGCTGAGATGGAGGCTGGCTCTGTTATTGTAGATGTAGCGATTGACCAAGGAGGCTCGATTGAAACCATAGATCGAGTGACAACACACAGTAATCCAACATACGAAAAATATGGGGTTGTTCATTACTCCGTTGCAAATATGCCAGGAGCAGTTCCTCGTACATCCACGATTGCTTTGACAAATGTCACGATTCCATATGCAGTCCAAATCGCAACTAAAGGTGCTCAAAATGCTATTGCTTCCAGCCGACCCTTAGCAAAAGGGGTAAATGTAATGAATGGGCAGGTTACTTATGAAGCAGTTGCTGAAAGTCTTCAGCTTCCCTACACACCATTAAATGATGTCATGAATCTAGCAGTTCTCTAACATAATTTATCACCCTTCTCCATAAAGTGAAGTAATGAATGGATAAAGGGTGATATTTATGGTTTTATCGCTTAGAAAGATAAAGAGAATTAGTTTGTTTTTTTGCTTATTTTTTTTGTTCTTGTTTATCCTTGTCCAACTGTTTCAACTATTTTCAAATGTATTTCCATTACGATCACCATACCAAAAACCATATGGTAATGCAGTAAAAGTTTCTACAAATGAAGCCATGGAGCCGATTTTATCTCCTAAAATGAGTTGGCTAGATCGATTAGTTGTTTTTTATGGCATGGGTGAATGAGGTCAAAGCATGGTAATAGGGGATACGGTGCATGCTAAGGCTATGCGGTGAATCCCTTTTTTGATAGATTAGAAAGTGCACGATACATAGAGGTAAGAAACTCAAAATCTATCTTTGAAAAGGAAGAAGCACCAGAGAGGATTTTTGACTATGGTTTATAGAGGTGAAGAATGTGTCCATTTCACGAGTAATACTAATTGTTTTAGATAGTGTTGGAATAGGAGAACTACCAGATGCGGATAATTTCAATGATGTTGGCTCGCATACATTGTTACATATTTCTCAGCATCAAAACGGGTTACGACTGCCTAATATGCAAGAGATGGGTTTAGGAAATATTGAAGAACTTGTAGGAGTAAAACCTGTAAATAATCCAACAGCTTTTTATGGGAAAATGGTAGAAATATCAAGAGGAAAAGATACGACTACAGGACACTGGGAGATGATGGGATTAGAAACGAGTACTCCGTTTCCAAGTTATCCAAATGGGTTTCCTATCGAACTTATTCAAGCATTAGAAGAAAGAGTTGGTCGCAAAGTCATTGGTAATTGTGTTGCATCAGGTACCCAGATTATTGAAGAACTTGGAGCAGAACATATGGAAACAGGGAATATTATCGTCTACACCTCTGCTGATAGTGTTTTCCAAATCGCTGCCCACGAAGAAGTAGTTCCATTGAAAGAACTGTATCATATCTGTGAAGTTGCCAGAGAGCTTACTTTAGAGGATCGTTGGTCAGTTGTTCGGGTAATTGCCAGACCATTTGTAGGACAACCAGGCAAATTTATCAGGACGGCAAATCGAAAAGATTATAGTGTGAAACCACCACATAAAACAGTTTTAAACTATTTGCAGGATGCTGGAATTGAAGTTGTTGCAGTCGGCAAAATATCTGATATCTTTGATGGGGAAGGTATTAGCAAATCTGTACATACAGAATCTAACATGGATGGGGTAGATAAGCTGTTAACTTGTTGTGATGAAACAAAAGAAGGACTCATCTTTATCAACTTGGTTGATTTTGATGCGAAGTTTGGCCATCGGCGTGATCCAGTAGGATACGGGAAAGCACTGGAAGACTTCGATGCTCGTCTTCCAGAGATTATAGGAAAATTAACGGAGCAAGACTTACTGATTATTACTGCTGACCATGGAAATGATCCAACATTTCATGGGACAGATCATACAAGAGAATACACACCAATACTAGTTTATAATCCAAACCAAACTGCTGAAGGGGAAAGCCTGGGAATTCGTAAAACATTTGCAGATGTCGGTGCAACGATTGCTGATATTTTTCAAGTAGAGTCGCCTCTTGGGGAAAGTTTTTATCAGAAAATAAAGGGATGAGCGAGATGACACTATTACAGGAAGCAGTAGCTTTCATACAGAAAAAGGTAAAAGTCGAGCCAAAAATTGGGTTAATTTTGGGATCAGGATTGGGGATGCTTGCTGATGAAATTCAAAATGCTGTTACCATCGCATACGATCAGATTCCCCATTTCCCCGTTTCCACGGTAGAAGGACATGCTGGGGAATTAGTAGTAGGTGAATTAGAAGGGCAGAAGGTTATTACCATGCGTGGAAGATTTCATCTTTATGAAGGGCATGCACTTGAATCCGTTACATTTCCTATACGGGTGATGAAAGCACTTGGTGTAGAGACTATTTTGGTGACCAATGCTGCTGGAGGAGTAAATACCTCTTATGAACCTGGTAATCTGATGTTGATTCAAGATCATATCAATCTGATGTATCGCAATCCATTGATTGGACCAAACGATGCTTCGTTAGGAGAGCGCTTCCCTGACATGTCCACTGCATATGATGTAGAATTGCGAGAATTGGCAGCTAAATTAGCGGCCGCGCAAGGAATAAAGCTTCAATCAGGTGTTTATGCAGCTGTTCTTGGTCCATCTTATGAGACCCCAGCAGAAATCCGTATGATTCGGGCAGTTGGGGCAGATGCAGTTGGAATGTCTACCGTGCCTGAAGTAATTGTTGCACGTCATGCGGGTATTCGGGTATTAGGTATTTCTTGTATCACCAATATGGCAGCAGGAATCTTACCGCAACCGCTCAGTCATGCAGAGGTAATGGAGACAGCAGAACGAGTGAAAGGTGACTTTGTTCAATTGCTTCACAGTATTCTAAAAGAACTACGTTAGGAGTTATATCATGGATAGTTGGAAACAGATAAAAGATGCAGCAGAAGCGATTAAAAGAAAAAGTGATATAAAACCGTTAATAGGGTTGATACTTGGGTCAGGATTAGGAGATCTAGCAGATCAAATCCAAAACTCTACTAAGATTACATATGATCAAATCCCCCATTTCCCCGTTTCCACCGTTGAAGGTCATACAGGACAATTGGTCATTGGTGAATTAGAAGGCAAAACAGTAGTAGCCATGCAAGGAAGAATTCATTTTTATGAGGGCTATACACAACAACAAGTTGTGTTTCCCGTGTTTGTAATGAAATTATTAGGAATTGAAAACTTGATTGTAACGAATGCAGCAGGGGGAATGAATGCAGATTTTCAAGCTGGTGATTTGATGGTGATTACGGATCATCTGAATATGACAGGGTCCAATCCGCTTATTGGAAAACATATTTCTGATTTAGGTCCTCGCTTTCCAGATATGAGCAGTGCGTATACACCTAAACTGATTTCGTTAGCTGAAAAGGTTGCTAAACAGCATGACTTCTCGATTCAAAAAGGAGTATACGCTGGTATTAGCGGACCTGCTTATATGACACCAGCTGAACTCATTATGCTTCGTAATTTAGGTGGGGATGCCGTAGGGATGTCTACCGTTCCAGAAGTAATCGCAGGGAGTTTTCTAGGTCTAGATGTACTTGGAATCTCTTGTATTACAGATATGGCGATTGGAGAAGAATTGGAGCCACTCTCACATGAACAGGTGATGGAAACGGCCAATCGCACAAAACCTAAATTTATTCAGTTAGTAAAAGGGATAATAAGTGAGGTTTAAGGAATGAATGTAGTAGAAGTCATTCGCAAAATCTGCTGAAAAGTGTTAACGATAAAGTCGTAGTGGACAATATAATGGCTCCAAGACAAAACACCAACTGGTCCTTGCTCATAAATGACCAGTTGGTGTTTTAGTTTTATTGATTAGTGAGGTTTTCCAAGGAGAATGGCTAGATCGACTGTTATGGTTTTGGAATTTGCGTCTAAAAGCTGTTGGAGTTGCATATCTGTAGCTCTCCAAGATAAAGGTGTCATTTGAATGAGAGGTTTGATAAGAGTACTGTTTAATGTTATACGATATTGTATCCGTTTCACATCTAGAAGCTTAAAATGATCTCGAAATCGTTCCAATGATTTTTGATTTGAATAAATCTGTTTATCTGTATGTTCATAAAAAAGGTTTCTCAATTCGTGAAGATAGTTCTTTTCAGGAATTACCTTTATTACTCTTCCATCATCCGTTAATATTCTTTTGAATTCCGCATAATTAGAAGGCGATAAAATATTCAAAATGAAATGAAATTGGTTTGCTTCAAATGGCGAATTAGCAATATCTCCAATACACCAGATCAGATTTGTATTATCTTGAGAAGCAAGATCAATACCCTCTCTGGAAATATCCATGCCTATTCCTAAAAAATCATTTGTGGTTGGAGCCGAGATTTTTTCTCTTAGACTGGATAATGAAGACCCTTCTCCACAGCCTGCATCTAAAATATACATTCGCTCATTTTTGGAAGTAGGTCCACTTTTGATCCTTACACAAATTTCCTCTATTAATGGTTCAAAAAATCCACTTTTCCAAATCATCCTCCTAGATTCAAACAAAGATTTATCATATTTTGTTTTTTGAGGACGGTTTAAAAAGTTCACATATCCCCTTTTGGATAGATCAAAACAATGATTCTTGGAACAAACTAAGCTATTATTCTGAACCATTTTCATCGGTTGGGAGCATAGTGGGCATTTAAAGATACTTTGATTTCCTAAAATAAGATTTGCTTGTAAAGTCTTTTTTTTGCTTGTTGACATAAAGAAGCACCCCATTCATTCATAGTCGATATCGGTGAATGAAAAAAGGCACAGAGAAATAGACCCACCCCATTTATAAATAAAAATGAGTGAGTATTCATTTTCTGTACCTCACATTATCGAAACCGAATGAATTGGATGATCATGTCAGTAACCTCTTGAAATAAGATCTTCAAACCTCGTTATTATACCATAAGTTGATTTCAGTATATCCGCTATTTTATTTCGGATGGATGATAAAGGAAAATAATTTGATGTTGTTTTTCACTGTGACATTCCTACAAGAATATTCTTTCTGTCCGCTGCGCACACTATGGTCGTACGATAGGAGGAATGAAGATCCATGTGGAAAAGATTTAGCATTCTTTTTTCTGTTTTTTGTTTGGGTTTGACAAGTATCCCTATGATTGCTTTTGCAGGTCCAGACAACTCATCTGATCTAGCACCAAATGCTCGATCAGCCGTACTTTTGGATGCAGACACAGGTACTATCATCTTTGAGAAAAATGGACACGATAAATTACCACCAGCAAGTATTACCAAAGTAATGACCATGTTAATGATCATGGAAGCCATTGAACGAGGACAATTGAAGTGGACGGATCAAGTCAGTGTAAGCGAAAATGCAGCTTCTAAAGGTGGTTCCCAAATATTTTTAGAGCCCGGAGAACAAATGAGTGTACGTGATATGCTGAAGGGGATTGCAGTAGGTTCTGCGAATGATGCTTCTGCGGCCATGGCAGAAAAACTAGGTGGAACAGAACAACGTTTTGCCCAAATGATGAATGCTCGGGCGAAGGAATTAGGAATGAATGATACAAAATTCCAAAACTCTAATGGACTGCCAGTAGCAGATCATTATTCTTCTGCACACGATATTGCACTTATGTCCCGTGAGTTACTGAAACATCCGGAAATTACAAAGTTTACAGGTCTGTATCAAGATTATTTACGTCAAGGTAGTAAAAAACCATTTTGGTTAGTAAACACAAATAAATTGGTTCGCTTTTATCCTGGTCTCGATGGTCTTAAAACGGGTTTTACCAGTGAAGCACGTTTTTGTCTTACCGCTACTGCAAAACGAGAAAATTTCCGGGTTATAGCTGTTGTCATGGGGGAACCCGATTCGAAAATAAGAAATGCAGAAATATCTCAAATGCTTGACTATGCATTTGCCCAGTTTACCAATCAGGTATTTTACAAAAAAGGCCAAGTTATTGCTAAACTTCGGGTAGAAAAAGGAGATCCGGAGTATATTTCCATTCGTGCTCGTCATCCAATTAGTATGATGCTAAAAAGAGGAGAAAATCCAAACGGTATACGCAAAGTTATTAAATGGCGTACATTACAAGTTCCCATCAAAAAGGGCCAAGTTTTAGGAACGATGGAGTTTCATAAAGAGGGAAGAAAAGTTGCCTCACTTGAATTGATAAGTTCGAGTGATATTGGAAGAGCTAGTTTTTGGTCTTCCATAAAACGAGTGTTAGAGGATACATTATTTTAAATAGAAAAGCTGGAAGTATTTTAAAGTGTACCCTATAAAGTAGACCGTAAAAGTCCACTATATAGGGTACTTATGTTAGCAGGAAATATAAGGGAATAAAGAGAATGTATTCGTTAAAGGATGGAGAGGAGCGTGCTAGGTTTGTCGTTATCTGTAAATATAACTTCCAACCATCAGGTGCTTATTGTTCGGCTGAATGGAGATTTGGATCATCATACTGCGTCAGATGTACGAAGAAAAATAGAAGCAGAGTTGGTGAAGGATACCCATACTCATCTCATTTTGAATCTTGGGAACCTTCAATTTATGGATAGTTCAGGTCTAGGTATGATTTTAGGAAGATACAAACAAATGACTAGCAAGGGTGGAAAAATGTATCTATGCTCAGTTCAACCATCTATTTTTAAATTGATGGAGATGTCAGGATTGTTTCAAATTTTGCCTACTTATCAAGATGAGCGTAGTGCTGTTTATGCTTGTGAGGTGGCCTCATGAGTAATATTTATCGAAATGTGATGGAACTTACCTTTTCTAGTCTTTCGGAGAATGAGGCTTTTGCCAGAATTGCTGTTGCAGCTTTTGTATCCCAATTAGACCCGAGTTTAGATGAGCTGAATGATATTAAAACGGTAGTTTCCGAAGCAGTAACAAACGCAATCATTCATGGATATGAAGAACATCCAGAAGAACAGGTATATATTCGTGCTGAAATTCAAGGTACGAAAATTTCGATTCAAATCACTGATAAAGGGGTTGGAATTGATGATATAGGGCAGGCCCGTCAGCCGCTCTTTACTTCAAAACCGGAACTTGAAAGATCTGGTATGGGGTTCACTATCATGGAGAATTTTATGGATGAGGTGACGATTCGTTCAAACCCAGGTCAAGGAACAACAGTTTATCTTGTGAAGCAATTGAAAAATCATCCTCAAACGATGGCGAATTGAGGGATGGTAAATGGAAGCTGATGTAAGGAATACAAGGCACCGGTACTTACCAGACAAAGAGGTAAAACAGCTGATTCAAGAAAGCCAGCGTGGAGACAATTCTGCTAGAGATCATTTAATAAAACATAACATTCGATTGGTTTGGTCTGTTGTGCAACGATTTTTAGGGCGAGGCTATGATGCAGAGGATTTGTTTCAAATCGGGTCTATTGGATTACTCAAAGCAATTGATAAATTTGATCTATCCTATGATGTCAAATTTTCTACCTATGCAGTACCAATGATCATTGGAGAAATCCAACGTTTTTTACGAGATGACGGAATGGTAAAGGTGAGTAGATCCCTAAAAGAGATAGCTACCAAAGTTCGAAAAAAGAAAGACGAGCTCAGCAAAAAATTAAATAGAATCCCTACACTAAAAGAAGTTGCAGATGAATTAGAGCTATCACCAGAAGAGATCGTATTTGCCCAAGAAGCGAATAGAGCGCCTACTTCTATACATGAGACGGTATATGAAAATGATGGTGATCCGATAACGCTCATGGATCAGATTGCAGATGAATCTGATATAACTTGGTTTGATAAATTAGCTTTAAAGGAAGCGATCGAGCATTTAACAGAGCGAGAAAAATTGATTGTGTATCTACGCTATTACAAAGATCAGACTCAATCAGATGTGGCAAAAAGGTTAGGGATATCTCAAGTTCAAGTTTCCAGGTTGGAGAAGAAAATCATATCGCAAATGAAATCACATCTTTTATAGAAAAAGAAGACCGCATGATGGTCTTCTTTTTTCGTAAAAGGGGATAAAGCCATGATCTATCTAATAAGATGATACAAATAAGAAGAGGGGGGAAATAGATGGATAAGTGTTATATTTCTCCGTGGGAAGAGCATCAATTTTGGTTAAAAATATTAGATGATCATGCTCATTTCGTTAGAGATTATTTATCTCCAGCAGAAAAAGAGTTCGTAAGGACTGCCAATCAGTACATTGAGCAATTTAGATATTTGAGAAGAAGGTTAAAACAAATTGATCCTTATTTGGATGTTTCTTCACCGGAATTGATTCATTTTGCCAGAGAAGTTCACCCTGTAGCATATGGATATTTTGCTTTAGAGTCTAACTTAGAATATTTAAGACTAAGAAATAAAGTAAATCTCAACCTGACACCTTCTTTTTTAACGGGAACTCTTTTAGAAAATCAAGAGTATCTACGAATTTTAGGTTATTTTTCTTGCGGGAAAGAGGCTCCGCCTTTGTCTCTTGTTCAACTGCTTGATTTATGGTTAGAAGATCAAGCGGGACATGCTGAGCTACTCGCGAATGGATTAGATCCATTGGAAGGGGAGATCATTGCCAAATCACAAGTGTTATCCAGACAATTTATATCCTTTTTATTTCACAATCGAAAAATAGCACAAATGGAACATTTTACACATGAAGACGTACCCCAACAGAAGAAATTTGTCCATCAAATAATCGTAGCTGTAAATGAGTTCAACCAATTGGTCATTCGTGTTTTGCATGAATATAAGGATAATCAATTGTTAAGTAGATTGACTTACCGATTTCTCGAGCATCATCTTCCTGAGACATGTTATTTTTTAAAGAAATTATCTTGTTATGTTCCAAATCAAGCAGATATACCAGATTGTATGCTTATCCCACCCTACTTCAATGACTCACTCCGGTATTGATTAAGATTAACTTTGTCCGGATATTTATTTTTGCTTTAGCATACTGATCGAACCATTCACCTTTGATTTTTTTCCATTGATCATACTTGAATGCCCTTGCATAAACCCCAAAGCCAATAGGGTCAATCTTTTTTTGTTGGATTTTTCGTATTAGGTTGTTGTATTCTTTATCCAACTGTTCCTCGATGATTTTGTTCTGAAGGTCAGCATGTTTTTCTGCATCTAAAAAGAACATTCTTTCTACTAAATCAGCATATAAAGTTAACTGAACATCAAATTGATAATGCCCATTTACAATTCTTGTATCTACTTTTCGTTTGATTTTTTTAATTTGTATACTAATACGTTTAAGTTCTTTTTTTGCATGAATTTTATCAGAAGTGATATTCATACTCAAAGGAATTTTATCTGTAAAGAATGCTTGTATACTTAATGCTAAAGGGCTTTCTGATAAATTTAATGTTGTGACATAAAAGCCTTTATGTGAGAGTAGTGCCATACCTGTGATCTTGGGCTCATTATGGATAACTTTCATCGCTGGTACCATGGGAGTGAATCTAGTATCTAATTGTTGGGCAACGTACTGCTGTAAATTTGGATTGGTAATGATACCACTATAAAATGAGGTATCTATCATATTTCTTATTACAGCACTTAAACGACCTTTATCACTCATATTCGCGTTAAAAATATCCTCTACAGGTCCATCTATAAAAATAACCCTGCTATTTAGATCATCCTTGGGATCACGCAATATAACATCAAGGTATGGTAAAACAGCTCTATTCTGTAAGAGTTTTTTTCCAATTAGGATAGTTTGAATTTTCCCCTTTACTATGCTTCCTGGGCTTAATGAATCAAATCGGTATCTGGCTTCTCGTAAGCTTTTTGCTGTTACCTTGATATGATGATCTTTCTTTTTCGCATCTGTATTGAAGACAGGAGTATCAGCAAAAAAGACCAGTTCATTTTTCTCATTTAAGTCAATACCAAGTAATAAAATAATGTCTGATTTCTCCAAATACATCTGGTCTCCGCAGCCACTCATAAGCAAACACAAACTCAAAAATATAAAGGAAATCCACCTAATTTTCATCCTTTTACTTGCCCCTTTCGTAAAGCTAAAAATACTTTGCTATATAACCAAAGTAAGACGGGGAATGCGAAGGCAAAAATAAGACCCAGATTAGCGAACCATTTTTTGAAATAGATGATAGGTTGAAATCCGATAATCGGAGAATATAAGAGGATAATCCAAAGAAATAATATCCCGACAAGAGCGTATTTTTTTAGCGAAGATCGCTGAATTAGTTGAGAAGTTCCAGATAAAGCCATATAAAGATAGGGGATGATCGTCATAAATAAAATAATGATATAAGCAGAAATGAAGATAATTTCCAAGCGTTCTAAAAAAGGAAAACGAATTAATTTAATGAGATCCAATGTTGGCCAAATAGCATAGGACAGCTCGGCTTCACTTAAGCGTACATAACTTAAAATAGTGACGAGTAATAACACAATAGCTGTCATGGTATTCGCTATGAACATGCCTTTATAGGCTTGTTTTTTATTTTTCAAATGAGGATACAAAAGATAGATGAGTTCAAAGCCCAAAAAGGAAAGTGCGGTTGTAGGAGTAGACTTAAAAATGGGCATCCAACCGTCTTTCACTATAGGAAGTAAGTTAAACCACATCCCATAATGTGCAGTAATTAGGATGATGGGGTACATCCATATGGTGACAAGAAAAGTAAGCTCTGCATAACGACTGATCATTGGTAGACCGCGTACGGTTATTTGGAAGATCGGAACAATAAAAAGTATCCCGAGCAAGATAGGGCTGGTATTGGGTAGAACCCAAACTTTAATGAGATAAACGGTATACATAAACACATAACTTGCAGCATACAACGTATAGATTATCCAGCAAAAAAGAATGCCTTTTCCGAGCCATTTTCCAAAATACTTGGGAAGTAAATCATAAAGCGTTTCATCAGGGTGTTTTTCTAAGGTGTTAACAATAAAGAATCCGATAATGAGACTGATGATCCACCCAAAGATGACCGCAATCCAGCCATCAATTCCACTAATCTGAAACAGATCGTGAGGAAGAGTTAAAACACCTATCCCAATCTGTGTTTTATAAATAATGAAGATATATTGACCAAAAGATAAAGGTGTTTTCTTTTGCATGCTATTCTTTTTCCTCTCCTAAACGTCTGGATTGCTGCGGGTTAACAGAGAAAGGCCTTTTCTTCATCCAGTTTAGCGGAACGCGTACAAAAACATCTTTCCAATCGATTAAATGAATGGGTGCAATGGGACTGCCAAAAGGCACACCAAGTGATTTGAGGGAAATGAGATGAGCGAATAGCACCATTAATCCTACTGATAATCCAACGATTCCAAATAGAGCAGATATGATCATGACAGGAAAACGAACCAATCGAATTGCACTGGACATGTCATAGTTTGGGATGATAAATCCGGCAATAGCAGTAACCGATACAACAATGACCATGATATTGCTTACAATCCCTGCTTGAACTGCAGCTTCTCCAACTACAATCCCTCCAACAACCCCTACCGTCTGTCCAATAGGATTAGGTAGACGTAATCCTGCTTCCCGAAGCATTTCAATCGCAATTTCCATTAAAATTGCCTCTAATATGGGTGGAAATGGAACTCTAGACCGAGATTCCCCTACAGATAACATTAAATCCAAAGGAATCACTTCATAATGGAAAGAAATAACAGCAATGTATAAGGAAGGAAGAATGATAGCTAAAAAAAATGCAGTCACTCGCAATAAGCGTAAAAATGTTGCAACAATCCATCTTGAACTATAATCATCTTGGCTTTGGAAAAATGCAGCCAGTGTCATCGGAGCAACGATCGCATTAGGGGAGTGGTCCATTAAAATTGCTACTCGTCCTTGTAAGAGATTGGAAGCAATATTATCTGGTCTCTCTGAAATCAAAAATTGAGGAAAGACGGTAAGTGGATCATCTTCAATCATTTCCTCTAATTCTCCCAAATCTAAAACTGCATCTTTTTTTATATTTTGAATACGATTTGTTACCTCTTGTACATAATCTGGATTAACTACATCTTCTATATATAGGATATATACTTTAGTAGGAGCGCGTTTTCCCACGGAATGTTCTTTCACCACTAAGTTATCATCTGTTACGTATCTCCGTATTAATGCAAGATTTATTTCAAGCGTTTCTACAAATCCCTGGTGTCCGCCTTTTAGAGACGATTCTATTTGCGGTTCTGCAATAGCACGTTGTGGCCATCCTTGTGTACAAAAAGCAAGTGCATGGGAAACGTTATCGATAAAGAGGATTGATTCACCTCGAAACATAGCTTTTTCAATATCAACCCAAGAATTCAACTTTTGCACACTTCCTATTGGAAGTGGTATTTCAGGCTGGAATATTTCACTGATGCTGTCCAGATGAAACATTAAGGGTCGTAATAGATCTTCATTTATGGAGGCTTTATCATTGAGACAACTAAAAAATACCAATGCAACATTTTCTTCCCCTTTTGTTTGGAAAGAACGAATAATCAAATCAGGGCTATGGGAGAATCTATTGGATATGTATTCTATATTCACCATGATGTCACTGGAGACAGGATTGCTATTTTGATTGTTGTCTTGTGTGTTACTTGGATTTGTTTCCATCATTAAAACCTCATTTAAACTTCAGAATGAATTAAAGATAGTATTAGGAAGTTGTAGCTATTTATACAAAATCTTCAATTGTATCTTGATTAAGCATTTGGACATACTACCTTTCATATATCACATGATGAGGTGGGGTTTGTCATTGGGATCTTTTCTTAGTGCTTTTATTGTCGGAGGACTTATTTGTGTTATTGGACAATTAATGATGGATTTAACTCCACTTACCCCTGCACATGTTTTAAGTATTTTAGTAGTTGCAGGAGCAGTTCTCGATGGGGTAGGACTCTATGACCCATTAATTTCCTTTGCAGGTGCAGGGGCTACTGTTCCTATTGTTAACTTTGGCAATTCTTTGGTACATGGAGCATTACAAGCGGTAGAAGAAGAAGGTCTAATTGGAGTACTTTCGGGAATCTTTCAAATTACAAGCGCCGGAATCTCAGCAGCAATCATCTTTGGTCTTTTAACTGCGTTTATTTTTAAACCAAAAGGATAAATCATGGCTAAGCGACAAGTGATACTAGTCACCGATGGAGATCAAATAGCCAGAGATAGTTTGGAGCAGGCAGCTAGAAACATTGGCGGACGTTGTATCTCCTTATCTGCTGGAAATCCTTCACCGCTGTCTGGGGATGAACTGGTCTCTTTTATTCAGCAAACACCCTATGATCCAGTGCTTGTGATGTTCGATGACTGCGGATCGAGTAAGATTGGTGCCGGAGAGAGCAGCATGTATAGTGTTGCGACTCATCCAGATATAGAGGTGATTGGAGCGATTGTGGTCGCCTCTAATTGTATGAGAAGTCGAGGAACTCCTGTACATATGTCATTGGATTGTTACGGAAATGTAGTGAGTACAGGTGTGAATAAATTTGGTTACCATCAACAACAACGAACAGCAAGAATATATGGAGACACAGTAGAAATATTAAATCAGTTATTTATTCCTGTCATAATTGGTATAGGTGACATCGGTAAGATGCACCATCGAGATACGATGGCCATTGGTTCCCCCATAACAACCAAAGCTATACAGCTCATCTTAAACATTCATTATCAAAATGAGTGGAAATAATGCTTTCATCCTCTAACAGACTAGCGTATAGTAGAGTATTATTGGCACAAAGGGGAATATGGAGAAATGTATTTACATGGGACAGCAAAAATCAATCCTGATGGCAATCTAGAAATCGGATCTTGCGATACAACACAACTAGTAAAACAGTTTGGTTCTCCGCTATATGTGATGGATGAAACGAACATTCGCAATCAAATGAGACGGTTAAAATCAGCTTGTGAACAAACTTCCATTCCTTATCGTGTTGCGTATGCAAGTAAAGCGTTTAACACGCTTGCTATGTGTCGAATCGTAGAGGAAGAAGGATATTTACTGGATGTTGTATCTGGAGGGGAATTGTATACAGCAATTCAAGCAGGGTTTCCAGCAGAACGCATTTATTTCCATGGAAATAACAAGTCCACAGAGGAATTGAGAGAAGCAATAAATCATGGAGTAAAGTATATCGTAGTGGACAATATGGTAGAGTTGACCATGTTAGAGGATTTAGCAAGTGAGATGGGAAAAATTGTTCCGATTTTATTTCGAATCACTCCTGGAGTGGAAGCACATACTCACAATTTTGTGCAGACTGGCCAAGAAGATTCAAAATTTGGATTTGATTTATCAAGTGGACAAGCGAATCAAGCTGTCCAATACGTATTAGGAAGCTCATCCTTACTATTAAAAGGATTTCACTCACATATTGGTTCGCAAATTTTTGATGCAGATGCTTTTGCAGTTGCTATCAATCGTTTAGTAGAGTTAATCCATGAATGTCATAAAGAGTATGCTTTCTTTCCTACAGTCCTCAATATTGGTGGTGGCTTTGGGATTCGTTACACAGAGCAGGATACTCCAAGGTCGATCGAAGAAATAATTCAAGGGATAACAGCTATTATCGAAAAAGCATTTCCAGAAAGGTGTCCCGAAATCTGGTTAGAGCCAGGTAGATGGATTGTTGGAGAATCAGGCACAACACTTTATACGGTTGGAACGATGAAAGAGATTCCTGGAGTTCGCAAGTATGTGGCAGTAGATGGTGGAATCGCAGACAATCCGAGACCAGCTTTATATGATGCTAAATATGAAGCAATGCTGGCCAATCGAGCAAATGAAGAAGAAACTGAATTGGTTTCCATAGCAGGAAAGTGTTGTGAATCTGGGGATATGTTGATTTGGGATGTTCACCTACCACCTGTAAAAAAAGGAGATATATTAGCTATTAGTTGCACCGGTGCCTATAATTATTCCATGGCTAGCAATTACAATCGCTTACCCAAACCAGCTGTTGTGTTAGTTCAAAATGGTCGAGCTGAAATGATCGTGGAACGTGAAACATATGCAGATATTCTAAAAAAAGACAAAATTCCGTCAAGGCTTTTAAAACAAACCGTAAATCCTGTATAGAAATTATTACAAAATAGTGCACCTTTGAAGGGAACTCTCGTCTTTGCTTTCTCTCTAAAATTGATATAATTGAACCTGCAAGACATATCCTGTCTGTTTGTAAGCACTCTGATGGAGTGCTTTTTTGGATTTATGAGACTATCCTTCTGTAATTCCGACGTTTTTATGTCCATTCTAAGAATAGGGATTATCTATGTTACAATGTGTAATTGGATAGGGAGGGTCTATTCACGTGCATAAACAATATCGATATTTACGTGTTCTCACTTGGCTTACTGTATTTGGGGCTTATCTTATGCTTATCCACGGTTCCATTGTTACCATTACCGAATCTGGACAAGGCTGTGGAAATAGTTGGCCGGTATGCCAAGGACAACTCATACCAAGTAATGTATCTGTTGCCACTGTCATTGAATATAGTCATCGGATTGTTTCTGGAGGGGTCGGTTTTCTTATTTTATTTCTTGCAGTCTGGTGCTGGATTTCCTTTTGGAAAGAGAAAAAAATTCGTTGGTTAGCTTTTTACAGTTTGTTTTTTGTAGTGTTGCAAGGAGCTCTTGGAGCACTTACGGTTGTATTTCAAGGAGAATTTGAAAGAAATGCAGCTTTAGCACTTCATTTTGGATTTTCATTGGTTTCTTTTGCAAGTGTTGTATTGCTCAATATTGAACTAACTCGACGGATGAAAGAGAACCAACCTACTCGTTTTCCTGTAGGGAAAAAGTTCTCCATATTGCTTTGGCTGTATGTTATTTATACGTACATCGTCGTATATTCTGGTGCTTTAGTGCGTCATGCAGATGCTACAATGGCTTGTGGGTATCATGTTCCTTTATGTGGACCTCAGTTGTTGCCTAGTCTTTCTACACCTGCTGGCATTCAAGTCCTCCATCGGTATGCAGCTTTTTCATTGTGGATTTTGATGTTGGTATTACTTTTTGTTATTTTGGTAAAATATCAAGATAGAAAACAACTTAAGAATACGGCTTGGTTAGGCTTTATATTGATATCACTACAAGCAGTATCAGGAATCATTGTTGTTTTGAGTGGTGGACAATTACTTGCGGCGTTGCTGCATACTACCATTATTTCTCTATTTTTCACTGTCCTATTGTTTATGGCGACATCGAAAAAATGGAGTTAGCGGCTAACTATTGATTAGTACAATATGTTTGTGTTACGATGGCAATGATTTCGAATATAAGATATATACAGTGTCCTTCGGGGTAGGGTGAAATTCCCAACCGGCGGTGAGGTGCCATGAAGCCTAAGCCCGTGACCCGCAGAATCGCTAATATTCTGCGGTGGATTTGGTGAAATTCCAAAGCCGACAGTATAGTCTGGATGGGAGAGGGATAGAACGAACCTTTTTTGTTTGAACAAACATAAAGGTTCATTCGGCATGCAAGAAACCTCGACCAAAACACTAGTTTGGTCGTTTTTTTGTATAAGTCGTAAACTAGGAGGTATCAAGTGGGAATTCATGAACACTGGATGAATTTAGCGATTCAACTAGCAAAAGCAACGACTGGTCAAACTTCACCAAATCCTATGGTAGGTGCAGTTGTAGTAAAAGATAACCGTTTACTTGGAACAGGTGCCCATCTTAAAGCAGGAACACCTCATGCAGAAGTACATGCATTGAATATGGCGGCAGATGAAGCAAAAGGAAGTACGATATACGTAACCCTTGAGCCTTGCAATCACTTTGGACGTACACCACCTTGTACGGAGAAGATTATTGAATGCGGTGTAAAACGTGTAGTCATAGGTTCCGGAGATCCAGATTCATTAGTGGCAGGAAAAGGAGTTGCCAGATTAAAAGAAGCAGGAATTGAAGTCCTAGAAGGAGTAAAGAAACAAGAATGTTTACAGTTAAATGAAGCTTATTTTCATCATAGAAAAACAGGAAAACCTTTTGTTACACTAAAGACGGCAACGACGTTAGATGGAAAAATTGCTACCAAAAACGATGATAGTAGATGGATCACTGGTGTGGAATCGAGAGCATTTGTACATCAACTTCGCCACGAGCAAGATGCAATTTTAGTGGGCGCAAATACAGTAATCGCAGATGATCCAGAGTTAACGACTCGATTGCCTGAGGGAAATGGTATCCATCCAGTTCGCATTATTTTAGATAGCACTTTACGCACACCAATTACGGCAAAAATTTTAAACACGACGAAAGCTCCTACCTGGATTTTTACGACGGATGCCAAAGATCCTTTTAAAGAGGCTGCTTTTCAAGAAGCTGGTGTCCATGTATATTCAACTGGTTCTGATCCAAGAGTAAGTATCGAACAGATGTTAAAAATACTTGGCAGTAAAGGAATACTATCCTTGTTGGTAGAGGGTGGAAGCGAAGTAAATGCTGCCATGTTAAGAGGGAATCATGTAAATAAATTTGTTGCTTTTCTCGCTCCGAAATTGCTCGGAGGTGTAGAAAGTCCTAGCTCTATAGGAGGAGAGGGACCAGATAAGATGGCAGAGGCAATACCACTCCACCAAGTTTCTTGGAAGCAGTATGGTGAGGATTTATGCATTATTGGTTATCCCACTGCTTAAGGAGGAAAAAATTATATTTACAGGACTTATTGAGGAAGTTGGTCGTGTTGTACAGATTATACAGAGTGGGGACGGAATGGAGCTAACTATTTCTTGTTCCAAAGTCCTAGAAAACACCAACATAGGAGACAGTATTGCTGTGAACGGTGTTTGTCTGACTGTAACAGAGATGGGACAAGAATTCTTTGTTGCAGATGTAATGGCGGAAACGGTTCGGAAAAGTGGCTTGGCAAACTATCGTCCATCTACTGTAGTGAATTTAGAACGTGCAATGAAGGCTTCAGATCGATTAGGTGGGCATATTGTGCAAGGCCATGTTGATGGAGTGGCAACGGTACTGGAACGGTTAGATCATGGAAGTGCTACTTATTTTCAATTCCAATCCACTCCAGAAATTGCTGCACTATTAGTTGAAACGGGTTCTATTGCAATTAATGGGGTAAGTTTAACCTTAACAGAAGTTATCCAAGATACCTTTGCTGTATCTCTTATTCCCCACACCCTTTATCAAACTCAATTTAAAGTGCTCCAAGTCGGAGAATTAGTAAATATAGAGTGCGATATTATCGGAAAGTATTTATTTAAATGGAGAAGTACTGAAGCGAAAAAACAAGTATTAGATAAAGAAAAATTAGCAAAGTACGGCTTTTAATCTGGAAGGAGTAGAGAGATGTTTCATACTGTAGAAGAAGCACTTGAAGACTTGCGAGCTGGACGCATGGTAATTGTAGTAGATGCGCAAGATCGTGAAAATGAAGGAGATCTTATCTGTCTTGCTGATCAGGTTACACCAGAGATCATCAATTTTATGGTGACCCATGGACGAGGGTTGGTCTGCGCCTCGATTTCCAAAGAAAGAGCAGAAGAATTAGAGCTTACACCAATGGTTGCGTCAAATACAGAGCGACATGGAACAGCATTTACTGTATCAGTAGATGCGGATGACGTGACAACAGGTATTTCAGCAGCTGAACGTGCTACCACCATTCGCGCGCTGTGTGACCCCACAAAGAAAGCATTTCATTTTCGTAGACCGGGCCATATATTCCCATTGATCGCCAACCCTGAAGGTGTATTGGGACGTGCAGGTCATACAGAAGCTGCATTGGATTTAGCTAGATTGGCAGGAGGTACACCGGCAGGAGTAATCTGTGAAGTATTGAACGAAGATGGTAGCATGGCAAGATTACCACAGCTGGCTACTTTCTCCCAAAAGCATCAATTGAAAATGATCTCGATTCAAGATTTGATCCAATATCGTCGTTCCTCTGAACCACTGGTAGAACGCGTTGTTTCTATTCAACTGCCCACCGATTATGGAGATTTCAAAATGGTAGGTTATTCGAATACAGTCGATAATAAAGAGCATGTTGCAATTGTAAAAGGCGAAATTAATCCAGATGAGCCTATTTTGGTCCGGATTCATTCGGAGTGTTTAACTGGTGATGTATTTGGTTCTAAAAGATGCGATTGTGGTCCACAACTCCATGCAGCATTGCATCAAATTGAAGAAGCAGGTTCAGGGATTATTCTTTATATGAGACAAGAGGGAAGAGGAATCGGTCTTCTTAATAAACTACTGGCTTATAAACTACAAGAAGAAGGATATGACACGGTAGAAGCAAACCTACGCTTAGGATTTGCTGACGATTTAAGGACATATGATTTATGTGCGCAGATGCTCAAAGATTTGCAAGCAACAAAAATCAAATTAATTACCAATAATCCAAGGAAAATCAAAGGATTGGATGAACATGGTATTGAAATAGTGGAAACAGTACCTATCCAGCTTCCAACAGGAGAACATAACAAAAGATACATGGAGACCAAGAAAGAAAAGCTTGGACATCTCCTTCATCTATAAAAGTAAAGAGGTAGAGATATGGCTAATTTATTAGAAGGAAAGCTAGTAGCAGAAGGATTACGATTTGCCATTGTTGTCAGTCGTTTTAACGAATTTATCACACAAAAACTACTCACAGGTGCACAGGATGCACTTTATCGACATGGAGCTGAATCACAACATATCGACATTGCTTGGGTTCCAGGTGCATTTGAAATCCCACTGATTGCAGAACAGCTAGCTGCAACAGGTCGTTATGATGCTGTGATTACGCTTGGAACAGTAATACGCGGAGCAACCACCCACTATGATTATGTATGTAAAGAAGTTGCCAAAGGGGTAGCTGCTGCAAGTACAAAGTACCAATTGCCTGTTTTATTTGGAATCTTGACAGTCAATAATATCGAACAAGCAATAGAACGTGCAGGAACAAAAGCTGGGAATAAAGGACATGAAATTGCAGTGAATGCTATTGAGATGGCAAATTTACAAAAGGCAATAAAGGCTGTGATGTAAATTACAACGCTACAAATAAAACTAGATGCTTTTGAAGGTCCTTTTGATCTGTTACTACATTTAATTGATAAAGCAGAAGTAGACATTTATGAGGTGTCTATTTCTACCATTACGGATCAATATCTTACTGTTTTGAATGATGCAAAAGCATGGAATATGGAAATTGCTAGTGAGTTTATGGTGATGGCGGCAACGTTATTATCTTTAAAAAGTAGAATGTTGTTACCTCCAACTATAAAAGAGGAAGAACGAGAATCTGATTCTGATGAATGGTTGGATCCTAGAGAAGAGCTGATTGAACGCTTATTAGTCTATAAACAATTTAAACGTCTAGGGGATCAGTTGGAGGAACGAGAGAGTGAACAAAATAGGGTTTATTTTCGACAGCCTATGGATTTAACGCCTTATACTCCAACACAAAACCCGCTACAAGGTTTAGAACCAGAAGATTTATGGAAAGCATTATTTGCTCTACTGGAACAACAAAGAGAGATTGAGCAGCCTTTAACAAAATTGGCTAGAGAAGAAATATCAGTAAGTGATCGGATGGATCAAATTTATCAGGAGTTAGTACATAAAGGCGAGCTTTGGTTTTCTAAATTAGTAAAGGCAGAAGGTATTACACGTGAAAGATTAATTACGACATTTCTCGCTATCTTAGAGTTAATGAAAACCAAACCGCTAACTTGTATACAAATGGAATTATTTTCGGATATATGTATTCGGCTAGATCAAACAAAGGGGAACGTTTGATGGAAGCAAAAGCATGGAAGAGTATATTGGAAGGGATTATATTTGCTGCTGGTGTAGATGGAGTAAGTATAAAAGAACTTGCACAAATTACAGAGCTTCCAAAGCAAGAAGTACAACTGCTGTTAAATGAGATGCAATTGGAATGGAAACTGGATCATCGAGGGGTACAACTGACACAAGTTGCTGGAACTTACCAAATGAATACTCTTCCACAACATACACCTTACATTCAAAAAATGGCTCAAGCCCCAACTAGAGCGAGATTATCACGTGCAGCTATTGAAGTGCTTGCCATCATCGCGTATCGACAACCAGTTACTCGTGTTGAGATTGAAGAGATTCGCGGCGTTAAAAGTGATCGCATCATTCAACAACTGGAGAGAAAAGAGTTGATTCGACAAGTTGGAAGAGCGGAAGGACCAGGAAGACCCATCCTCTTTGGTACAAGCCGCCAATTTTTACAGTATTTTGGACTGAATAAAATCGATGAGTTGCCTTCTCCAGAATCGATTTTTCATTGGCAGGAATGGGAAGAAGATCGAAAAAATTTATATGAGCGATTAGGAGTAGAATCAGAAATGGAGAGTAAAATAGAATAATTGTTTTCATGTCAAGGGAACGCGCTTTCTGACGAAAATTTGGAAAAATAACCAAATAATAGTGGAAATTGTTTCTCGTTTTCGCTATAATCAAACAACAGGTGCGAGAATACGAGGGGGTTCCCATGGTAAACAATAAGGATATCATTTTGAAGGAATTAAGCGCAGTGAAAGAGGCCATTTGTGGAGTAAAAGAAGATATCATTCAGCTAAAACAGAATCAAGAGCGAAATGAGAAGATGATAACACAGTTATTGCAAATCGTTGGTTCTACAAATGCAAAGGTCGGTTCATTCGATGAAAAAATGATAATGCTTAAAGGGTCTTCTTCCGAGTTAGGTCATAATATGGAAATAATTATGGAAAAGATAAAAAAACAGGATGAGATGATGGATATACTAACAAAACGATCTCTTCACCAGGAGAAAGAAATAATGGACCTGAAACAAATAAAGTCAGCATAATTATATATAGGACCCAATGGGTCTTTTTTTTATTCATAAATAAATAATACACGAATAAATAGCCCAATTTTTTCTCTTTTGGTAGGTAAGAGAGTATAAATTTTATCTTATCTACAAAGCGAGACTAGGAGCGTAGCGACGTAGCGAGACTTGTGCCCTAGTCTGAGGTGCAAAGCGAGACTAGGAGCGTAGCGACGTAGCGAGACAGAGGCGTGACTTTGCGCTTTAGCGCAGTAGCACGACCCGTACACTCGGTGTGCTTGTGCCCTAGTCTGAGGTGCATAAGTGCAACTAAGCCTCTGTCTGCGTCTTGAAAGGCAAGACACACCGGCAAGTTTTCTTTAAAAATGTTGACGAAATGAATATTGCTCGCTACAATTAATTGATAATAAATATCATTATCAATTAATTGTAAGGGAATCGATATGATGGAGACATTAGCCTCTTTACAACAAACAAAAGCGATACATCTAAATAAATTGTGGAAACTCGATGTACTTCAAACATTTTTAACCGAAATAACCTCTATTCTAAAGGTTCCTTCTAGCCTTGTAGCTGCTTCTCAATTTTCAAAACGGTATAGCTCTTATTTATTTTCTTTAAGTCTTAATCAATTGTTAACAAGTGGGAAATTTCCTTTGATTCAAAGAGATCGAGATTTTATCGAATTCAACTATCAGACAGGTGAGCTAGAGCTTATTATCCAAGAAAGTACAGTAAAGTATCAGGCGAAACATTGTTCCAAAATACAAATGGATCGTTATATTCAGCACTATTTTGCTGAACACTTGGTTCCATTATGGTCTTCTATCTCCCAACTTACGGGCATTAAAATGGATTTATTGTGGGAAAATACCTTCATTTATATTGCTTGGACCTGTTTAAATAAAACAAAAACACCAGACTCATATGACAATTTTATTTATTTAACTCGAGAAGCAGATGGAAGTCTATTTCATTTGTCAGAAAATCCTTTTACTGCTTTTCATGCAGGTGCTGTTCGCAATAAATGTTGCTTGTATTTTATGATGCCGGGTGCATCGGGTGTCAAATGCAAAAACTGTCCACTTGACTGTAAGAAATAGATTTGTTCAGTAGAATATTCCTACCAGTTTTTGCCGATCCTATATATAGGATCATTTTTTATTTATTTTAAAATTGGTGTGAGATATAAATGGGAATGTTTATTCTAATAGTAGTATTGGGATTAGGATTGTTGATTTATTTTTCTAAAATTAAAATCGAAATTAATTATAAGCGAACAGATAAACAAGATAAAGGGGAACTAAAAGTAAGGGCTTTAGGAGGTCTTCTTCACTACCGTTTGTCTATTCCTACTATTGATTTCAAAAATGTGGATAAGGGTGTAAAAGTAGAAAGTAACAAAGAGTCATCTACAGATAAAAAAGCAGAAGATACATTCATCAACAAAGATAAAATTGAATTCTTGTACGAGAATTATGAAGATTTATTACACCGAGTTAAATATTTCCAAGAGAGTGTTAGGTGGTTTATGAGTCGTGTACATTGTACGAAATGGGATTGGGAGACAAATGTAGGGACAGGAGATGCTGCAGAGGCTGGTGTATTAACTGGTATGATATGGGGAGTAAAGACAACGGTACTCGGATTTTTTAGTCATTATATTCAATGGGATAGCAGACCCCAAATAGAAGTAACTCCTTGTTTTCAACAGGCACTACTTGATACATCATTTGTGGCTAAATTTTCGTTTACATTTGGAAGTGCAGTGCGTTTTCTTTTGCTTTTATGGTTCAGATTTAAAAAAAGTAATAAAAAATCTCATATCCTTTCAACCCAACGAATAAGTAATATGTGATGGTAAAGAGTCTGTTAGCATACTCTTAGTGGATAAGATTTAGCCAGTTCACAAGTGAACAACAAAAAACACCCGTATAAGACGGGTGAATGATAATTCCAAAAATCTCTTTCTAAGTTAGAATGAAGTTGTTCGGGCTATATGATAACGAAAGGGAGAGAAAAAGCTTAAACAAAGCAAATCACTTATGCCAAACGAAGTGGTTGTGCAAGGGTAAGGTGAACTTTTCTTCTAGGAAATTTTATTAGTACCTTGGGTTAATATATATCTTTGAGACTTTTTTCCCACCCAGTCGACATGTCCTCTAATCCAAGATTGCAAGAGGCCTACATACTTGCTTACATCTTGATCAGTTTTTGATCCAAGAACAGGTATTTCTTTCTTTAAAACCAAAAACCGTTCTACCATTTTATTTACTCGTTCAATTACTTGGTTAACTGCATCTTCAACAGTGGTTTGATTTTGTTGTACCATTTGCAAAACCAAGTTATGATGAACTTCTTCTTGTAGAATCTCTTTACCATGCGAAAAGAGATCATTACAAAGGGTTATGTGCATGACAGTTAAATCTGTCATTTCTCTTAAAATAGGATGATTTTTCATTTCAATGGGTACGTTCATCTTTTCTGTGATATCTCCTAAATCCATGGAAGGATATACGGCACCAGAAAAATAGCGATTGCGAATATATTCTTCTTGAGAAGGGATAATATGAAACTGGCGATTTCGAGATTCCCAGACACAAGCATCAAAATATCCCTTCATTCCATTTATAAAATTTTCCTGCCACTGAAGATCTGGTTGATGTTTACAAATCCGATTCCAAAGTTCGCACATTGATTCAGCAATAGGATCTTGTGCATCTCTTGATAGGATGGTTCGATCAATTAACAGTTGTAATAGATAATCAAAGCGACGGCGGAGCTTTGTATAGTCTTGTCCGATTTCTGAAGTATCATTCAGATCATCAAGTAAAAAAAGCCATGCATTCCAATCAGAAACAATAAATTGTTCTTCTTTGCCAGCATTTGGATAGGCGTAAACCATTAACCAACTATAGCCATATGATTGAAACTTCCGCTCATCTTCAAAATTATCAAAAAAGCCAAAATACCTTACCCAATCATTCATGTGTTTTTCTGCTTCTACTCCAAATTCACATTCTTGAAAATCAAATGGAATATAAAGTTTTTTAATAATTTCTGGAATAGGAATAACCATATGTTGATAAATATTATTCACATCCTTATTCTAATTAGAAATGATACCGGGTTACAGTATCTTCAACACCTATAAACCAATGAGATTTTACCCCTAGAGAGTTAAATACAGAAATCAATTCACTACTTCTTTCGTCACTAATCATAGCTTCGATCGCTTCAGTAGTGGGGAAATAAGCTGTAATACTAAAGAAAATATCATTTCCCAAAGTAACTTGAAACAGCTCTGATTCTACTGGATTTACTTCACAATATTGGATCTTCACAACCCCATTGATCTTAATAGATTCTGGTAAAAACGCTTCCTTATATAATTTGATGAAGTGTTCCTTATCGGTATCAGGATTAGCTTCACAAAGTATCGTCAATGTTTTCATAGATGTTTTCCTTTCTGTTTCAATGGATATCTAGTTTAAAATACTTGAATCAAATCAATGGCTCATTCTTACTTATATAATATCAGATTTTTATTAAAGTTTGTTGTGTTAATCTTCACAATTAAATAGAAAAACACATCATAAAACCGTGGTTATGATGTGTGTGGTCAACACCAATCCACGGAGGCAGAAACAACGAGTTTAGCATGGTTTTCATTGAAAAATCATCCACTATGCTAATAGATGACCAAAAGTTATTTGCTAGGACTAATGAACTTTCATTTTTTGGTTTCATCGTAAATATGCGAAATACTTCTTAAAAACTAAATTTCTGACTCAATGAGGATCGAGTGGTGCTAAAAATCCAGATTGGATTATTTTACATCATGACCATTGGATTACTTTGTTTTAATTATTTGACTACTGATTATAATCCTCTGATTTACATTAAGAACTATCCATGGAACGGCAAGTAATTTATTTTCCAGATAAATTATGTAACAAGCTCTCATCTATATCCATTTGACAAACTTACCATGCAGTGAGTTGGTGATCAGATATAAATGAAACAGGAATACTTCAAGAAGATTCGATGCATGCAACACATTCAATTTTTAATGTTGGCGGGATATTGTAACTTTCTGCGTTTTGTATACCTTTATGTTCTTGAAATGTAAAACTAAACCTTATTTTCATTGTTACATTGCCCCCTTATTTGTAATGTATTTGATAAACAAATTATAATCGTTTGAATTAAATTTTTGTACCCATAAATATGAAAATTAATGACTAATTTGCATCTGAATATTCTTTTGCCATTGGGAAAAGCTAAATCTGATTTCAACATAAGGGTAGTTTGATCATGAAGGAGGATATAAAGTGTCAAACGAACATCCTATTCAAGGCTTAATGCAAACAGCTATGGAAAACCTCAGGGATATGGTAGATGTCAATACTATTATAGGTGCACCTGTAGAGACTCCTGATGGCCAAGTGATTATTCCAGTTAGTAAAGTAGGATTTGGATTTGCGGCAGGTGGAAGTGAGTTTTCAGCTGGAGTGAAGCCAAAATCGAATGGAAATGGAAATGGACATGAACCAGGAAAACAAGATGGTAAACATTTTCCTTTTGGCGGAGGTAGTGGTGGTGGAGTATCAATCACTCCAGTGGCATTTATTGTAGTTGGGGATCATGGTATTCGCTTGCTCAGTATGGATGGAAATGCACACTTAATCGATCGAATTTTTGACTTGGCACCAAACTTATTTAGTAAATTTGGCGGAAAAAGAAAAGCGGGGGTTTGCGGTACAGGGGAATCAGCACCCCAAACTCCTATCGATTAATTGTCGTTTCTATAAACCCGAGGTGATCACTTTTTACCTCGGGTTTTCTAGTTGAGGTACCAATAGGATAATACGTAAAATTATTTTCTGTTTTTTCATACATAACTGGGTATGAATAATACAAAATAAAAAATATACAGTTAAAACTATATGTTTATGAACTATAGAAATGTATAAAAGCGACACATAATTTCTTAATATATACTAAAGTATGTGTACATGTTTTTCGTTTACATATAATTCAGTTCTAAGTGAAGGAGTTAAGTATTATGGAAGGATCAAAATTTATTGGTTATGTAGGAACATATACAAACACAGAAAGCAAAGGCATTTATTCGTTTGAATTGGATGCCAAAGAAGGACAGATTGTGAATCTGAAGGTCGCAGCTGAATTGGAAAACCCTACTTATTTGGCGATCAGTTCAAATCGCCAATATCTTTATTCGGTAATAAAAGAAGGGGATATGGGTGGTGTTGCAGCATTTTCTATGGATGGTCAGGGTGAACTCACGTTTATTAACGCAGAGATGTCAGCTGGTTCCCCTCCTTGCCATGTGAGTGTAGACCAAGATCAGCGTTATGTTTTTAGTGCGAATTATCATAAAGGAACGGTAGAATCTCATCCTATCAGTTCAAATAATGGAATTATCTATCCGCCATCTTCTATTATCCATCATGAAGGTACTGGACCAGATCCGAGACAAGAAAAACCTCATACTCACTTTGCTGCAATGACACCAGATAATAACTATTTAGCTGTTGTAGAACTAGGAAGTGATTATTTGATTACTTATCAAATAGATGATAATGGACAATTAGAAGAAGTAAGTCGATTGAAAATTCGTCCAGGAAGTGGCCCGAGACATCTTGTTTTTCATCCTGAAGATCCAAATTTTGCTTATGTAATGACGGAATTTAGTTCTGAGGTCATTGTACTTTCTTACAATGATAAAAATGGGAGTTTTGCAGATATTCAAACAATATCTACTCTCCCAAGTGATTTTACTGAAAATAACCAAGGGAGTGCGATACATATCTCCAGTGATGGCAGATATGTATATGCAGGTAATCGTGGACATAATAGTATTGTTATTTTTGAAGTTGATGAGCAAACCAAAAAATTGACTTTTATAGACCGAACTTCTACAGAAGGAGATTGGCCAAGGGATTTTGTGTTGGATCCAACCGAGAAGTATGTAATCGCCTCCAACCAAAATTCGAGTAACCTCGTTTTGTTTGCGAGGGATGTAGAGACAGGAAAATTGAGCCTTTTACAAAATGACATCCAAGTTCCTAATCCTGTATGTGTAAAATTTTAGTTTTTATCACAAATAAAAATCAAACCCGCTTCTAGTTTTGAGAAGTGAGTTTGATTTTCTATTGCTATTATTCTCCTGTGTATTCATATGCTGCAACCCATGTGATCCAAATGGTTGCAGATGAATTTGGAGCGGCTTGTTCTCCATTTAAAGCACTTTCGGATTGGATGATCCAGGACATGGGTTGATCAGGAACTTTGGAACCTTCAGAAGTTCCAACTTCCTTTCCATCAAGGATAAATCTCACTTTTTCAGGGGACCATTCCGTTACAGCAGTATGCCAAACTCCATAAGGTTGTCCAGTATCAAAGGCATCTTGCTTTTTGCCATCTGGGTCTCCTTTGTGATGCATAAAAGCAGATATATTATCATCTAATTCGAGTTCAGGGAAGTCAATTTCACATCCTGGGCAGGAATTGTTATCATCTGGCCATTGCAACCAAGCTAGTTTGTAGCCTGGTGTTGTCTCTGCCTTAAAACGAATGACATATCGGCCATATTTTGATCCGGCGATTTTTTTTGGAACAACCGCAGCAACTTGATTTTCTCCACCATTGTTAAACATTTTAATCTTCATCACGCCATCCCCATTTGGCAGTGGTTCAATAGAGATAGTCTCTTCTGGATTGTAAATACCGCCTAATGGATACTTACGTTTTTTTGCAGTATCAGGCCATCCGTGCGGATATGCCCACCAGATGCTTTTTTGTGGCTCAGGAAGACCATTGCAGTAGGCGTTTTTAGGATCCATGGCGTTATGATCACAATCCGAAAATTTTCCAACTGGAACATATTGACCATTGAAGTTATCTGCAAAAACTTGCTTCCAGCCAGGTAAATTTCCTTTCGGCATAGAATTATCCACGTTTTTACTTGTGGTGGTAGATCCATAGGCAGGAAATAAGGTTACGATAAATATCAAACAAATGATCAAAAATTTCAATTTCATGCTTTCACTCCTGTGAAATCAAATTGATTTGAATAACCAATTTACTTGCTTGTATAAATGTTAGTATATTTCGAAATGAAAGTAAATGAATATTCCCTCTATTTATTATAGTAATTTGTCCTAATGAATAAATAAAGAACTTTGTGATCACATTGTTGGAAGTGGTCTATTTCTTTACTTTGTTCGCATAAACTGGTACAAACCCTAGCTGGGCGAGGTGAAACCAGTGAAACGATGGTACTATTTCGTCATAATCGCTGTAATATTGTTTGTCCCTATCTATGTTTATGCAACTCCCCCATTAGCGGGTTCTGCACAAGCTGCAATCTTGATGGATCGTGACTCTGGTAGGATATTATTTGCCAAAAATGCTGATAAAGAGATGAAGATAGCGAGCTTAACCAAAATCATGACTGCATTAGTGGCAATCGAACAATCCAAGTTGGACAGTATTGTCACAGTGGGACCAAATGCAGTTGGAGTTGAAGGATCTTCGATATATCTGAAAAAGGGAGAGAAAATTCCTCTTGAACATTTGTTGTATGGACTTATGTTGCGGTCTGGAAATGATGCAGCTACAGCAATAGCAGAACACGTAGGAGGTTCTGTAGAAGGTTTTGTATATTTGATGAACCAAAAAGCTAGTTTTCTAGGTTTACAGCATACCCATTTTACAAATCCACATGGTTTGGATCAACCGAATCACTATTCCTCTGCGAAAGATTTAGCTATCTTAACTAGCTATGCGTTAAAAAATCCTGTTTTTCAACAGATAGTCAAAACGCAAGTAAAAACAATTGATTGGCCTAATTTGGACTGGAATCAAAAATTTTACAATAAAAACAAATTATTACGGTTGTATCCTTGGGCTGATGGGGTGAAAACAGGTTTTACGAAACAAGCAAGAAGAACACTTGTTACTTCCGCTACGAAAAACGGAATCCAGCTTATAGCAGTTACATTAAATGACGGAAATGATTGGAACGATGCAATTGATATGTACAATTATGGATTTGCCAATTATAAAAAAGAAGTGATTGTAAAAAAAGGACAACTTCTTGCTATGATGGGTGTAACAAATAGGAAAAACAAAGAACTATATATGATGGCTGGAAAATCATTTTTATATCCATTAACCAAAGATGAAAAGAAGAAATTACGAATTCAAACGGTACAAAGCACCCCAACAGAAACAATACGGACAGACAATCAAGCAATCGGAATTGCTAAGATTTATTTGGAAGAACAATTAATTGGTTCTGTCCCCATATTGTCCGCATACCGTGACAAACCAACCTATTTTCAAAGAGTAGAACAAGTACTGTCTTCTGTCGTTGCTAGGGTGGTGGAACCATGATTCATTACATATGGATGTTTTTGCTGCTTAGTGGGGTAGTAGCGGCAGCTGCAAAAGGACGAATTGATCTAGTCACTTCTGCAACATTGACAGGAGCAAAAGACGCAATTACGGTTTGTTTTGGATTAATCAGCATTATCGTATTTTGGTTGGGGATGATGCAGATTGCCCAAGATGCAGGTTTAGTGAGAAAATTAGCTAAGTTATTGGGGCCCATTGCACGCTTTTTATTTCCTAGTGTTCCAGCAGATCATCCAGCTATGGGATACATTTTGTCAAATATGAGTGCTAATTTATTTGGATTAGGAAGTGCAGCAACACCTATGGGTTTAAAAGCGATGGAAGAGCTACAGAAATTAAATCCTGATAAGCAAACTGCAACACCGGCTATGTGTACACTCCTGGCTATTAATACTTCTGGTTTAACCTTAATACCTACCACCGTTATTGGTCTGCGTTTAAAATATGATTCCCTTAATCCTACTGAAATCATTGGTCCTACGATGATTGCAACTTTTATCGCTACTTCGATGGCAGTCCTTATTGACCGGTACTACCAACGAAAATATAGCAGAAAGGGATAAATTTATGTTTGAATTTATTACCTTAATATCCAAATGGATGTTGCCAGCTCTCATCGTATTTATCCCTTTATACGCGCTTTTTAAAAAAGTACCTATTTATGAGAGTTTTGTTGAAGGGGCGAAAGAAGGATTCCCTACAGTTATTTCGATAATTCCACACCTCGTAGCGATGATGGTTGCAGTCGCAGTTTTTCGTGATACGGGAGCAATGCAATTTTATTTACACCTTTTGTCCCCTATATCCAATTGGTTTCATATACCAAGTGAAGTAATACCAATTGGTTTGTTACGACCTATATCGGGTATAGGAGCACTTGCTTTTGTAGAGAGCATATATCGAGAATTTGGTCCTGATTCTTTTCTCGGTAAACTAGCTTCTACGATTCAAGCGAGTTCGGATACTACTTTATATGTTTTAACGGTATATTTTGGTGCTGTAGGGATAAAGCGTTCGCTCTATGCTTTAAAAGTTGGTTTATGGGCGGATTTCATTGGGTTTGTAGCGTCACTCGCCGTTTGTTCCCTCATGTTTTTGTAACATATCGAAAGATACGATGATTATCCTCTGCTAGTAGAAAACTAGCTTTTTTTTTGTGAAAAAAGTAACATAGGAAGCGAGGTGACAATTTGGTGGAACGTTTACAAAAAATATTAGCTCAAGCAGGTATTGCTTCACGTCGTCAGGCGGAAGTGTTAATACAAGAAGGAAAAGTACAAGTAAATGGTCAAGTGGTAACAGAACTAGGCACAAAAGTAGATCCAGATAGTGATCACATTTTGGTAAAAGGCAAGTTAATTCAAAAGGAACAAAAGCGAACTTTTATCTTTTATAAACCGCTTTATGTGATCTCTAGTATGTCAGACCCACAAAAGCGAAAAGTGGTACCAGACTTTTTTCGTCACATCAAGGAACGGGTCTATCCAGTTGGACGGTTAGATTATGATACGGAAGGGTTATTACTTGTTACCAATGATGGAGAACTGGCCAATCATTTGTTGCATCCTCGATTTGAAGTAGAAAAACAATACATTGCTACTGTAAAAGGAATCCCTGATGAAAATAGCTTAGAACAATTACGCAAAGGTGTTTATTTAGAGGATGGATTAACAGCGCCTGCAGAGGTAAAGATGATACAAAAAAAAGATGAGGATGCCAAAATAAAATTGACGATCCATGAAGGGCGGAATCGACAAGTCCGTCGAATGTGTAAAGCAATTGGACATCCTGTCATGCATCTTATCCGTACAAGATTGGCAAACCTTACAATCAAAGGTTTAAAACGTGGAGAATTTAGGGAGTTGACTTCTCAGGAAGTGAAAAGTTTGAAAAAGTTACTAAGTGGTGAACGAAATCGAAATAGGCAAAAATAATTTGACGCTACTTGTATAATAAAATAAAATTGCCATTTGCAAGCCTGTGGAAGGGTGCAAAGCTTTTATTATGCTCATCATTTGATTTATGGACACTGATGTTATCTTCTTTATGGGGATCCGTATAACATGATCAAAGAGAGTTTTGTGTAATAAGGTAGAAACTAGGTGCAGAGAATGATTGAAAATACAAAATGTGAATGTGGTCACAATAATCCTCTTGGAACAGTTCTTTGCGAACATTGTGGAAGGCCATTAGACGAGATTAGCGATAGCAAGGAAAAGATCGATAAAGAAATGAGATACGAAGGGAAAGCACGTCGTTCTCTTACTTATCAAACGTCCATTATGGATCAAGTATGGAACTTTTTTTCTTCGGTGAAAATTGCAATCGTCCTCATTATTATCACATTGATCATGTCTGGTATTGGTACGATTTTTCCACAAGAGCAGTTTATTCCTTCTTCGTCACCAGATACATACTATGAACAAACGTATGGAACGCTTGGAAAGTGGTTTTATCAATTAGGATTTTCTGATATGTATTCTTCTTGGTGGTTTGCTACATTAATGTCGATGATTGGAATTTCCTTAGTGATCTGTAGTTTGGATCGTGTTATTCCTTTGTATCGGGCACTTAAAAATCAAAAAGTAGCAAAAAGTACCGTTTTTATTGAACGGCAACGTATTTCATTAAAAGAGAATATGCTTGAGGACGTTCCTGCAAAAATAGATGATTTAGCAGATAAATTAGCTGCAAAAAGATACCATGTACGAAGAGAAGGCAATACACTGCTTGCTGAGAAAGGTCGTTTTAGTAGATGGGGCCCTTATATTAATCATATTGGGCTTATTATTTTCTTAGTTGGGATTTTATTGCGCTATTTACCTGGATGGAATCTAGATGATTATGTCTGGGTGCAAGAGGGACAGACTGTTCGTGTTCCCCAGACTCATTATTATGTGAAAAATGAAGGATCGTCGATAGAGTACTACAAAAGTACAGAGAAATCGAACAAGGGTCCGATTGTTAGTAAATATAGAACAAAAGCTGTATTATACCAAAAAGATAGTGCTGGAAAACTGATCCCTCTGACGAAAAAAACAATTTTAGTCAATGATCCATTGAACTACCAAGGTTTAAAATTATATCAATCGGATTTCCGTTCTGGAGACTTGACAGGGATTAAGTTTTCGCTCATTGATCGAAAAACGAAGAAGAATCTTGGGGTGTTTTCCGTAAATCTTTCCCAGATTTCGGAGTCACAGATATATAAAGTGGGAGACTTGCGAGTAAAAATCAAAGACTATTACCCTGATTTTGCGATTGAAAATAATGTTCCTGTTACCAAATCCCAAGATCCAAATCAACCAGCTTTTTTGTTTGAAACGATAGAAAAAGGCAAAACAAAAGGGGAAAATTCCTTAGTTATTTCTGGGATGAATTTTCCAAATCCCAAAAGTAATAAATACGATATTGGGCTTGCTGGATTTGACATGGTTAATACAGCAGGGCTTATGGTTCGAGTTGAAAAAAGCCTGCCTATTTATTTAATTGGTGGAATTATTTCCATGATAGGTTTAGTCATGGGCTTTTATTGGCAACATCGAAGAGTATGGATCAGAGTTCAAGACAGAATATTGTATTTAGGAGCACATACAAATAAAAATTGGTTTGCGCTTCGTAGGGAGTTATCACAGATCGGCTTTAGCCATCTAGTGAAGGAGATAGAAAAATGACTACCGTAATGAATAATCTCTTATATGGGACATTTATCTTATATCTGGTTTCTGCAATCGTTTTTGTAGTTGTAGCAACAGAGTCAAAAAATCGTTCCAAAGTGTGGAGAAGACTCGCCATCATTCTCAGCATTGCAGGGGTAGTGATCCATGTAGCATTTATGATTACAAGAATTGTGATCGGCGGTCATTTTCCAACTAGTAATATGTTTGAGTTTATTGCTTTTTTGTGTTTTGCTTTGGTGCTGGCGTTTATTGTTATTTTTGCAATATACAGAACCTATGTATTAGGTGCATTTGTAATGCCATTGGCAGTGGTGTTACTGGCTTATGCTGCTGTTTTTCCACGAAATATTCAACCCTTGATTCCCGCACTTCAAAGCCACTGGTTATATATTCATGTGACTACTGCTGCTCTGGGACAAGGTGCTTTTGCTGTATCCTGTGTAGCAGGATTAATTTATCTCATTTATCAAGTTGGGAAGGGCGAAAAGCCCAAACATGCAAAGTATTTGGAGATGACTTTGATTATTCTTGTTATGCTAGTCGGATTTTCAATTGCTTCCTTGCTCTTCCAAACATTTGGATACCAAGCAAGCTTTATCCATCAAGTGAATGAAAATCAAGTGATAGAAGAGTATAATTTACCGCCAATTGTTGCCCCAAATGAAAGTAAAGCAGTAAAAGTAGATCAATTTCTAAGTTATCAAGGTCCTCTATTTGAAGCACCTTCTTGGATGAAAGGAGAAAAAGCAGCAAGTAAATTTAATTCTGTAATTTGGGGAATTGTGGTAGGATTAGTTTTATACGCTATCTACCGAGCTATCGCCAGAAAAAATCTCTATCAATTGCTCTATCCTCTGGTGCGAAAATTAGATCCAGAGTTATTAGATGAGATCAGCTATCGTGGTGTAGCCATCGGGTATCCTCTCTTTACATTGGGGGCTCTTATATTTGCAATGATTTGGGCAAATGAAGCATGGGGAAGACCATGGGGATGGGACCCAAAAGAGACTTGGGCATTTATTACTTGGATGTTCTATAGTGCGTATCTGCACTTGCGGTTATCTCGAGGCTGGGTTGGTATGAAATCTGCTTGGCTAGCAGTAGGTGGGTTTGTTATCATTATGTTGAATCTGATAGTTATAAATCTTGTTATTTCTGGCCTCCATTCCTATGCTTGAGAATGGAGATGGAAGAGTTCGTAAGAGGTGAATGTATTGGCATCTAATGAAGGCAAAACTTATTCTATCTTAGTCGTAGATGACGAAGATCGCATCCGGCGTTTGCTTAGGATGTATTTGGAACGAGAAGGTTATGTTATTGAAGAAGCAGAAGATGGGGAAATAGCAGTCCAAAAAGCATCTTCACAAAATTACGATCTCATCTTATTAGATCTGATGTTACCAGGTATGGATGGTTTGGAAGTTTGTGCAGAGATTAGAAAACATAAAGCTACTCCCATCATTATGTTAACAGCTCGTGGAGAAGAAACAAATCGAGTAGAAGGATTCGAAGCTGGTACGGATGATTATGTAGTCAAACCCTTTAGTCCCAGAGAATTGGTGCATCGCGTGAAAGCTGTACTTCGACGTGCATCTGCAACCGCATACTTATCTACGAATACGGAAACACATAATGTTATTGTTTTTCCAGAACTTACAATTGATAACGATGCTCATGAAGTAAAAGCAGGCGGCAAATCAATCTCTCTTACACCTAAAGAATATGAGTTACTGTATTACCTAGCACAGTCACCCGATAAAGTATTTACCCGTGAAACTCTGCTGCGTGATGTATGGAATTATGAGTTTTTCGGTGATTTGCGAACCGTTGATACTCACGTGAAACGGCTTCGAGAAAAATTAAATCGTGCATCCAATCGTGCAGCATCGATGATAACTACAGTTTGGGGTGTAGGTTATAAACTAGAGGTGCCCAAAGAGTGATTTTAAGAAGTGTTGTCGGGAAACTGTGGCTTACGATAATTATTTTGGTTTCACTCGTGCTGATTCTTCTGAGTTTGTTTTTAAATCAACAAGTGGAAAAGACATATGTGCAAGACCAACAAATTAGTCTAAGTAAGCTAGCAGATGTCGTACAACGCAAATTAAACAGTACGATGATTGATATGCCTAACTATGTTGCTAATACGATTGCCATTGCCAAACAATTTAATACACACGTAGTTGTTGTAGATCGGAATGGGAATGTTTTACCTACTCTATCTTCTTTTGAAGACTCTATTCCAAAAACACTAATTCAAAAAGCCAATTTACCATACATATTAGCTGGAAATAAAAGCGTAGCCGTTGGGCGTATTCCATCAACGGAATCCATTTTAACAAGTGCCTTTCAAAAAAATGATGTGTTTTTAGTTGGAGTTCCATATAAGAAAGATAATAAGACGATTGGTGCGATATTACTGTATCAAACAAAAGATCAGTTGAGTGTTTCGGATATCAAACACTGGATCTTTTACTCTGCTCTCATTGGTATTGCTTTAACTACTGTTTTTGCTTTCTTCTTGTCAACACGTATTACCCAACCACTGATTCAAATGCAAAAAGCAGCTGAGAAAATGGCTCTTGGTCAATTCTCCACTCGTGTTCGAGTCAGGCCGCATGAACGCGATGAAATAGCTGATCTTGCGATCACGTTTAATCGTATGGCTCGACAGTTGGAAGAATCCATTAATCTTTTATCTCATGAGAAGGAACAGTTGACTAGTATTTTAAGAAGTATGGTTGATGGAGTATTGACCATCAGTGCTTCAGGTAAAGTCATTGTTACCAATCCACCTGCTGAAAGATTGTTAACTCTATATGATTTTCCGCATTCCCGTTTACTTCCGCCTCCACTGGAAACCGCATTTCGCCAAGTATTGGAGGAGGAGAAAGAGTATCAGGGAGACATTACGGAACAAGGAAGAACTTGGTCTGTTGTCATGACCCCATTATATGCGAGGAATCAAGTGAGGGGAGCAGTAGCAGTTCTTCGAGATGTTACAGACGAACGGTTACTAGAAAAGTTCCGCAAAGATTTTGTGGCCAATGTTTCCCATGAACTCCGGACACCGCTCGCTATGTTACAAGGATATAGTGAAGCATTGTTAGACGATATTGCAGAAACACCAGAAGTCCGACACGAGATTGCTCAAGTGATTAATGATGAGTCACAACGCATGGGTAGATTAGTCAGTCAGCTGCTTGATTTGGCGAGGATGGAAGCTGGATATATTGACTTAGAACCAACATTTATCTCTCTACATCCATTTATCACCCGGGTATGCCGAAAATTTGCAAACTTGGCAGAAGAGCAAAAAGTTGAGTTAACAAGTGATTTCCACAATCCATTGCCTGAAGTTTTTTGGGATACGGACAAAGTGGAACAAATTTTGACTAACTTAGTTGGAAATGCAATACGACATACACCAGAAGATGGTACCGTTACGGTAAAAGTTTATTGGGAGAATGACTACGTTCATCTTGATGTTGTCGATACAGGAGAAGGAATACCAGAAGAAGACTTGCCATTTTTATTTGAGAGGTTCTACAAAGCGGATAAATCTCGGAAACGGGATAATGCTTCTGGAACTGGACTCGGATTGTCGATCGTAAAACATTTAGTCAAAGCGCATGAAGGCGATGTTACTGTTCGAAGTAAATTGGGTGTGGGGACAACGTTCTCTGTTCAGTTGCCAGTAGAGGTAAAGCTGGAGAACGACGAGGAGTTAATAGGATAACGAAAAAAGATGTTGGTCTATCCGTGACCGACATCTTTTTTTGTAAATATCTCAAAGGGAACAAAAACTATTTTCTATTGTTGTGTTACTATAATGATAAGCTCACTAGTTGGAAAAGGTAAGACGAATGCGACGATTTCTGCGCTTTCTTCAGAGTTGGTTGTCCAGGAAGGACGTTGTGACCTACGGATCTACCACAGCACCTCAGATCGTGATCTGCTCTGATAAACTTAATGAGATCAAAATGGGTCCGTGGACGGTGCAGGTGGTGAATCAAGAGCCCATCCGAAAGGCAGCGCCTCCTGAATGGGAGCTTTGGAACGCGGCTAAGTGAGAAAAGACCGGCTTGTATCTATTTCTTCAATAGATCAAGTCGGTCACTCGTTTCAAAACATTTTAAGGAACTTGTGGGCGCATCACGATTTGGCCATAGATGACTTCTTTAGGAGAAGATACAACTATTAGAACCGTTTCTGCGACTTTTTCAGGTGGCAGAGCCCAATCTTTGGGAGTGCCAAAACTCGTTTTAATGGATCCAGGACAGATGGTGGATACGCGTACATGATGAGGTTTTAACTCTTGGGTAAGTGCATCTGATAGAGCCATTAATGCAAATTTGGATGCACAGTATCCTCCCCCTCGGGCAAATGCTCCTAGACCTGCACCACTTGAAATATTTACAATATGGCCTTTTGTCGCTTTCAAGTGAGGGATAGCATATTTGCAAGTAAGAAAAGGCCCTTTGCTATTTACATCAAGCATCTCATCCCACTGTTCTTCTGTTAATTCATCGACTGGAGCAAAATGTCCAACTCCAGCATTGTTTACTAAAATATCGAGTTTACCCCACTTTGCTATCGCCTGCTCGATGACATCTTTTACTTGGTTTTGTTTGGTGATATCACAAGCTATAGGGAGAATTTGCTCAGGTGCTATTTCGGTTAATTTGTTTAAAGATTCTTTATCCCGAGCAGTAGCAACCACACGATATCCTATTTGAACAAATTGTTTTACAATTTCATAGCCTACTCCTCGACTTGCTCCCGTTACAATAGCTACTTTGCTCACGATGGTTCCTCCTAATACAATCGTTTATAGGGCTATTATAACGTAATCACTAAAGCTCTATCACTTGAACTCCATTTACTACCCCGCACCCACGTAGATTTTCAAGAGCATCTTCGTCAATACCTTTGTCTATTCCTAGCAGCATAATGGCTTGTCCACCGATTGTTTCTCGACCAACTTGCATCGTAGCAATGTTTACATTGTCGTTTCCGAGGATTGTCCCAACTTTTCCAACAACCCCTGGTTGGTCTTGATGAGTGATGTGTAGAATATGCCCTTCTGGGACAACATCAACGGAATATCCATTTACTTTGGTGATTCTAGCTCCAAATCCATTTAGTAATGTACCAGAAACCGTAGTTTTCCCTCTGCTGGTTGTAATATCTACTGTTATCAATTGTGTAAATCCATGACTAGCAGTGGATTTTTTTTCAAGAACTTCAATTCCACGATTTTTTGCCACATGTGGGGCGTTTACTTGGTTAATTCCATCAAGATGCTCTGAGAGTACGCTGCTCAGTAAAGCTCGTGTTAATGCGGAAACTTCAAGGTCTGCTACTTCTCCACCATAGGAAATAATCATTCTTTGCAGGGCACCAGCTGCCAATTGGGAAGCAAATTTTCCTAGTTTTTCTACTAACGGCAGGTAAGGTCCTATTTTCCTTTGTAATTCAGCTGATAGAGAAGGAAGATTTACTGCATTTTTGAATGGTTCGTCTCGGAGTATATGCAGTACTTCTTCTGCAACGTCAATAGCTACATTTTCTTGTGCCTCTACGGTAGAAGCTCCAAGGTGAGGCGTGACAATAACTTGTGGTAAGACAAAGAGTGGGTGATCAGCAGCAGGTGGTTCTTGTTCAAATACATCCAACGCAGCTCCCGCAACTTTGCCAGATTGAATAGCGGCGACAAGTGCATGCTCATCAATAATACCACCACGAGCACAATTCAAAATACGAACTCCATCTTTCATCTGATGAAAAGCGTCACTATTGATGAGATGACGGGTTTGTTTGGTTAAAGGAGTATGAACAGTAATAAAATCTCCTGCCCGTATAGCATCTTCAAACGAAGCTTTTTGTACACCCAGTTCTTCGGCACGGGCAGCAGTCAAATAGGGATCAAACGCGACGACATTCATCCGAAAAGCTTTTGCTCTGCGGGCCAATTCTGCACCAATACGTCCTAATCCGATGATGCTTAATGTTTTTCCATTAAGCTCCACTCCAACGTACTCTTTTCGTTTCCATTCTCCATTAACGGTGGAACGATAAGCTTGTGGAATATTTCGGGACAGGGAGATGAGCATTGCAAAAGTGTGCTCAGCGGTTGAAATCGTATTTCCATCTGGAGCGTTCATCACGATAATGCCGCGTTTTGTAGCAGAGTCAACATCGATATTATCTACACCTACTCCAGCTCTGCCAATTACTTTCAATTTATGAGCTCTTTTTAGTACTTCTGCGGTCACTTGTGTTTGACTACGAACGAGCAATGCATCTGCGTCTTCGATTTCGAGTAAAAGTTCGTCAGGGGTCAATCCTGTTTTTTTCACCACTTGTACATCTGTTGCTTCTGTAAGAGCAGCCAATCCTAAATCGCTTATATTATCTGTTACCAATACTTTAAACATAAGTAGATAAAACCTCCTCAGCAGCTTGTATTGCAGTACCAAAAGACAGGGCTACATTTTGTTTCTTTAAGGAAATCTCAATTGCAGATAGAACAGGTAATACATCTAAGGGGTCACAGTAGCCCATATGACCTATGCGGAAGATCTTTCCTTTTAAATGTTGCTGCCCTCCTGCGATGACAATTCCCATATTTTTGAGATCACTTCGAAGGCTTTCACTATTCCAACCATCCGCTTGATATACAGATGTAACAGTTGGAGAAGCATCTTGGTCACTTGTCATTAATGGCAGGGAAAGAGCACGAATAGCACTACGGGTCATTTCTTTCATCACTTCATGACGTTTGAAAATTTTAGGCAATCCTTCTTGTTCCAGTAGCTCAAGTGAGGCATCAAGTCCAAATAATAAAGATACTGCAGGAGTAAATGGAGTCGTACCTTTTATTAGATTATCGCGGTAACGTCTGAAATCGAGATAAAACTTTGGATTTTTATTTTCTTCAATTACTTTCCATGCTTTTTGGCTGACTGCTGCAAACGCCAATCCAGCAGGGATCATCAACGCTTTTTGTGAACCAGCAACTGTGATATCGACTCCCCATTGATCCATCTCAAATGGTACAGCACCTAAGGAGCTAACAGCATCTACGATGACAAGGGCATCCGAATGTTCCTTGACAATAGGGGCTAATTTATCAATTGGATTTAAAACTCCTGTAGATGTTTCACATTGAGTAAAAAAGACAGCTTTCGCGTTTGGGTTTTGTTTCAACATGTTTTTTACAGCTTCAGGTTCAGGAGTTTTTCCCCATTCTACATCTAGTCTTTTTACAGTAACACCATATTCTGTCAATATTTTTGCAAAACGATCCCCAAATACACCTGTTACCACCACGATCGCTTCTTCTTTAGGTTGGACTGTATTGATAACAGCTGCTTCAAGTACAGAAGTACCACTGCCAGTAAATAAGAGAGGGGGTTCATTCGTACCAAAAAAAGGTTTTAAGCGTTCGCTTACTTCATTAATAAGTGTACTGGCTTCACCGCTTCGATGACCAATCATTGGCTTATTCATAGCAGCTTGAACTGCTGGTGGTATCGGAGTTGGACCTGGAATGCGAAGATTGATTTTGTTTGCTATAAACATAAGACAAAATTCCTCCTTAAAATAAAAAAACTCGTTCCAATCACCTACTGTAGGTAGGTGAGGGACGAGAGACTCGTGGTGCCACCCTCAAATCATTGTTTGCTCACGCAAACAACCTTGATAAGTCAGTTGACTTAGAGGTAACGGATCTACCGTATTTGCCTACTATATTCTTTCAGCAAATCACTCCAGAGTGCTCCATCAGGTTAGGAATACCGATTTACACCAACCATCGGCTCTCTTTGATTCCTATTTCCTCATTTGGCTCTTTCATCGCTTTCGTATGAAGTTGTGCTTACTTTAACACGAATAAGAAAAGCATGTCAATGCACTTTTTAGAAAAATAGGTCCATAATAAAGAACATTTATCATGAATTATAGTGATAATGTTCGCTTTTTTAGTGTTTGTAGATATTTTAAATTGGTATTGCTGGATAAAAGTAACTTTTTTTTGACTAGCGCAAACACAAAAAACCAGACAGCAGAACCATCTGGTAAAAGCAAAACAAATCAAAGCAAATTACATAGAATGGTCAAGCATCCATACATGGTCATTCTGCGTTTCAGCGATCACTGGTCGCAGTTACTGGTAAGCTCAATCGCATCCTGTTACCGATGCGAATACGTTTTTTTAACCAACACTACTGTGTTAGCTAAAAGGACGTATCCGTAACCGTAACGGGGAAACGATTTGTTTTCAAAACATCATTTGTTTCCTTCCCGTGTAACGCGTCCAAAAAGATCACGCTTACTCCAAGAAGTCACCAGAAAGTATGGGTAACACATTCCAAATTTATTATATGATAGAGAAACGTTCTGATCAATCAGAAAATGCTGTGTGTTTGTGATCAGCCACGTCAAAAAGCTATAAAAATGAAGAAAATAAAATATAAATATAAAAACACCAAAAATAAATCAATAAAAATTTACTATTTTCCTTTCTTGTAATTATAATACAGAAATATTTTTTATCTGATTTTAAAAATATACTTGACTAAAAAAATATACGAAGATATAGTATATGTAACCGGTTTCATGTAACCGGTTACATAAGGAAAGGGAGGTGTAAAGAATTTGGCTACTATTCGTGATGTGGCGAAGTTAGCCGGAGTTTCTGTTGCCACTGTATCACGAGTGATAAACAAAAATGGTTATGTCCATGAAACTACGAAACAGAGTGTAGAAGCAGCAATATCCCAATTAAATTATCGTCCAAATGAAATAGCACGAACACTATATAAAAAGAATTCAAAACTCATTGGACTGATCATACCAGATATTACAAACCCTTTTTTCACAGAATTAGCAAGGGCGATAGAAGACACTGCTCATCATTATGGATACACTGTTGTCCTCTGTAATACAGATGAGATTTTAGAGAAGGAAAAGCATTATATTGAAGTATTACAGCAACGGCAAGCAGACGGGTGCATTATGATTATTAATGAAAAAGTAACGCATTCTAACCTGCAACAAGATTTTCCTATTGTCGCCTTAGACCGTCCCATTCATGCAGAGATTCCTTTTATTCATGCTGATCATTACCAAGGGGGGCAACTTGCAGCTCAGATATTGCTGCGAAAAGGATCTAAACATTTGGTTCATATACGAGGTCCAAAGTATTTAGATTCTGCTGAAGCTAGGTATCAGGGATTTTTGGATATCGTAAAAAAAGAAAGCGTCTCCTATCACATCTTGGAGAGCTCCTTTCAACCAAGCAATGATGAACGGTTAATTAATGACCTGTTTGATCGTTTTCCAGAAACAGATGGAATATTTGCAGCAAATGATGTGATTGCAGTATCTGCTTTAAAAACGGCATTGCGTCGGGGAATTGCTGTACCGGAAGAATTACAAATCATGGGTTATGATGGGATTTTGTTTGGGCAGTTATTCTATCCATCCATTTCCACTATCGCACAACCCATCTATCAACTTGGCGAAAAAGCAACCAAAATATTATTGCAATGGATTGAAACGAAAACTTGTGATCCGTTGGTTAGTTGTTTACCAGTTGAATGGATAGAACGTGATACGACTCGAAAGGAGTTATTGGATGAGCAACATAGTAATAATCGGTAGTATGAATATGGATTTAGTTGTGATCACTTCTCGACGCGCTCATCCAGGAGAAACTATTTTTGGAGAAGAATTTCTTACTGTTCCTGGAGGAAAGGGAGCCAATCAGGCAGTTGCTGCTGCTCGATTAGGAGCAAAAGTCCACATGGTTGGTGCAGTAGGAAATGATTCGTTTGGAGCATCCATATTTCAGAATTTGAAAAAGGAAGGGATAAACACAACGAACATTCAAGTTCTGTCTGATGAGAGTACAGGTACCGCTCACATCACAGTTGCAGAAGGTGATAATACGATTATTGTTATCCCAGCAGCAAATGCAAGGCTATCTGTGGATATCATACAATCGATTCGAAAATTAATAGAAGATGCTTCTATCGTAATTCTTCAACTGGAAGTTCCACTTACGACAGTAGCTTATGCAATCGACCTTTGTAATGAATTGCAAACTCCTGTTTTGTTGAATCCAGCTCCAGCTCAAGCTTTGCCGAAGGATATGATAGATAAGGCAACTTATCTTACTCCTAATGAACATGAAGCAAAGATACTTTTTCCTGATGATGAATTAGAAGCAGTCTTAAAAAAATATCCAAATAAATTAATCGTTACCGAAGGTGAAAAAGGTGTTCGGTTTTATGATGGAGAGCAGTTAATACACGTTCCAGCAAGAAACGTTGAGGTAGTTGATACTACTGGAGCTGGAGATACCTTTAATGCCGCATTCGCTATTGGTCTAACAAAGGGATACAAATTGAAAGAAGCGATTGAGTTTGCCAACTTAGCAGCAGGATTATCAGTGGGCAGGTTAGGTGCACAAGCAGGAATGCCTACATTGGAGCAATTAATTCAAGTTCAAGGTGAGATGGATGAAAAAAATAGGCGTCATCAATAGCGAGATATCTACTGTATTGGCACGAATGGGGCATACCGATACCATTGTAATAGCAGATAGCGGCTTACCAATTCCCGGACATGTAAAAAGGATTGATTTGGCAGTCGATCTAGGAAAACCTGCATTTATTGAAGTGTTACATGTTGTTTTAAGAGAGTTAGAAGTAGAAAAAGTAACGCTAGCTTCTGAAATAAAGCAATATAATCCGAAGTTATTTCGACAAGTTGAGTCTATTTTTTCTGATCAAGGCAAATCATTTGTTTCGCATGAGCAGTTTAAAAAAGCATGTCATGAGGCGAAAGCTATCATTCGGACAGGTGAAAACACCCCATATGCAAACGTTATTTTACATGCAGGGGTGATCTTTTAAGAAGGGAGGAGGTTTTATGCAGATTCAACTAAAAAATATTTCTAAGTCTTTTGCCAAGAATCAAGTACTTCATAGGGTTGATTTCACTTTGGAATCAGGAGAAGTACATGCTCTCATGGGAGAAAATGGTGCCGGAAAATCAACATTAATGAAAATCTTGACTGGTGTTTACACCCAAGACGAAGGACATGTTTTGATTGACGGTAAGGAAACAAGATTTAAAAATGTGAAGGAAGTAGAAGAAAAAGGGATTGCTTTTATTCACCAAGAGCTGAATATTTTCCCGAATTTAACTGTTGCAGAAAACTTATTTCTAGGACATGAAGAAAAGATAGGTCACACTGGGATTTTAAAAACCAAACAAATGGAACAGAAAACAGAAGAGTATTTAGCTGGTCTTGGTTTATCTGTTAAAGCTTCAAAGCTTGCAGGCTCGCTTTCTGTAGGACAACAGCAGATGATTGAAATTGCAAAAGCATTAAGACTCCAAGCACAGGTAATTATCATGGATGAGCCTACAGCTGCGTTAACGGATCGCGAAATCCAAATACTCTTTTCGCTGATTGAAAAACTCAAAAAACAAGGCGTTTCTTTTGTTTATATCTCTCATCGGATGGAAGAGATATTCGAAGTATGTGACAAAATAACGATATTACGTGATGGACAATATATTGCGACCAAACAAGTGAAAGATACAACATTTGATGAAGTAGTTTATATGATGGTGGGGCGGAGTATCGGAGATCGATATCCTGTGCGATCTGGTCATAAGCAGTCAGACGTGTTTTTAGAAGTCAAAGATCTGACAAGAAGAGGTGCATTTGAAAATATCTCTTTTCATGTAAAGAAAGGAGAGATTCTAGGTGTAGCTGGTTTAATGGGAGCAGGTAGAACCGAAATCATGAAAGCTATTTTTGGCTATGAATCAATCCACTCTGGGGAGATTTGGATAAATGGGGATCGAGTGTCTATTCGAAAACCATCAGACGCCATACGGTATGGTTTAGGTTTTATAACCGAGGATCGAAAATCAGAAGGTTTAATATTAGATTTTTCGATTCAAGAGAATATGGTTCTACCAATTTTGAAACAATTTCAATCATTATTTGTAATATCCAAGCAAAGAGAAAAAAGTTTTGTTCATAAAATGATAAAAAAATTAAACATTAAAACCACCAATGAAACACAACAAGTCAAATCTTTAAGTGGTGGGAACCAACAAAAAGTAGTTCTTGCTAAATGGCTTGGACTCATGCCGGATTGTCTCATACTTGATGAACCTACAAGAGGAGTGGATGTAGGAGCAAAAAAAGAGATTTATTCTCTCATGCAAGAGTTAGCTGATCAAGGTGTAGCGATCATTGTTGTTTCGTCAGATCTGCCAGAGGTATTAGGCATTAGTGATCGAATCATGGTCATATCTGAGGGAAAAGTTGGTGGATTTGTGGACAAACAAGATGCTACAGGGGAGAAGATCATGAATCTAGCAACAGGAGGGAAATAAATCGTGACTGCAATACGAGAAAGATTAGGAAATGGATGGAAACAGTTAGGTTCGATGATTGGTTTAGTGCTTATCGTCCTAATTGTAAGCGCTTTAAATGCTGATTTTTTAACGATCAATAATTTGTTAAATGTTTTACGGCAAGTTTCTATCAATGCATTGATAGCTTTTGGAATGACTTTTGTCATCTTGACAGGTGGGATCGATTTATCTGTTGGCTCTATGTTAGCGCTATCGAGTGCTGTGGTAGCTCAGTTGATGGCAAAAGGGGTAAGTTTCTATCCTGCATTATTAATAGGAATTGTTGCTGGAGCGATAATGGGTGCATTTAACGGAATTATGATTACCAAGGGAAAAGTAGCTCCATTTATTGCAACTCTCGCTACGTTAACTATCTTCCGTGGATTCACCTTAGTGTATACAGATGGCAGTCCTATTACAGGGATGAGTAATGATTTTTCCTTTCAATTGTTTGGGAAAGGTTATATGTTTGGTATTCCGGTCCCAGTTGTGACAATGTTAGTGGTTTTCCTGTTTTTGCTTTTTGTATTAAAGAAAACAGTTTTTGGTCGACAGACCTATGCCATCGGTGGCAATGAGGAAGCTTCCATTTTAGCTGGCATCAAGGTCGATCGTATCAAAGTAATCATTTATTCCATTTCCGGAGCTCTTTCGGCATTAGCAGGGATCATCTTAATTTCTCGCTTGAATTCAGCTGATCCAAATGCTGGGACTTCGTACGAATTAGATGCAATTGCAGCAGTAGTGTTGGGTGGTACCAGTCTTTCTGGCGGAAAAGGCTCCATTTGGGGAACTTTAATTGGTGCATTGATTATTGGAGTATTGAATAATGGATTAAATTTATTGAATGTCTCTCCATTCTATCAGCTTGTCGTAAAAGGATTTGTCATTTTGTTAGCAGTACTCATTGACCGAAAAAAATCATAAAGGAGATCAGATATAAAATGAAAAAAATATTTACACTAGTACTTGTTGGAATGTTGCTTTTAGTTGGTTGTTCGATGCAACCAGCAGGACAAGAAAAGACAAGTGATAAGAAATCTGCAAAAACAATTGGACTTTCCATTTCTACTATGAACAATCCATTCTTTGTTACTTTAAAAAATGCTACTGAAAAGAAAGCAAAAGAGTTGGGATATACATTAATTACAGTTGATGCGCAAAATAATTCAGCAAAACAAGCAAGTGATGTAGAAGATTTGATTCAAAAAAACGTAGACTTTTTATTAATTAACCCAGTTGATTCAGATGCTGTAGTTTCCGCAGTACAATCGGCTAACAATGCAAATATTCCTGTTATTACATTGGATCGCTCCGCAAACGGGGGAAAAGTAGTTTCTCATATCGCGTCTGACAATGTATCTGGAGGAGAAATGGCAGGAAAACATTTACTTCAGTTAGTTGGTAATGGAGCAAACATTGTAGAGCTAGAGGGTGTACCTGGTTCATCTGCTGCACGTGAACGTGGACAAGGTTTCCATAAAGTGATTGATGGGAAGTTAAAAGTAGTCTCTAAACAGTCCGCAGATTTTGATCGTTCCAAAGGATTATCGGTTATGGAAAATATCATTCAAGGAAACAAGAACATCCAAGGTGTATTTGCACAAAATGATGAAATGGCTTTAGGAGCACTAGAAGCTTTAAAATCTGCTGGTCTCACAAATGTAAAAGTTATCGGCTTTGATGGTACAGATGAAGCGAAAGCAGCAGTGAACAAAGGCGAGTTATCCGCGACGATTGCTCAAAAGCCAGATGTAATGGGTGAAACTGCGATCGAAACAGTGAAAAAAGTTTTAGCAGGTGAAAAGGTTGATGCAAATATCCCTGTACCACTGGAACTTGTTGTAAAAAAATAACATGATTGTGAATTGGGTAAAGCTCCAAATCAAAGATTGGAGCTTTACTTTTTTTACTCTTCTTGCTTAAAACCTCCACTATTCCTAAAATTGAGGGAATTTCAACTAATGGACTACTTCAACCGTAAATCCCCCAGGAGCCTTTACATAAAAAGTATAGCCATGTGATTGGACAGGTGGCTGTACGTCAAATCCATCTTCTTTTAACCGTTTATTTATCTCATCTACTTGCTCTCTGCTCTTTTGTGGAAATCCAATATGGAAGGTTTTTGGATAATTCACTTCTTTTCCATACATCAATGTTAGTACAAATTCATCTTCGTCGTACATTAAGGCAAATCCATTTCCACGAGCTGCTGTGCATGTTAGACCAAAATAAGTTTCTAAAAACTTCCGTGCAGCCAGAACGTCTGTAACTGTCAGATTGAGATGATTCAGTTTCAATTCGCTCACCTTTTTCTCATAGAAATTATCTTTCATTTTCATTGTATGATATTGAAGCTAGTAAGAAGTTTATAGATGGCTACAGTTGATTTTTCTGGGTTTTAAATCGTAAAACTTGTAAACTAGTTTAATGTCTTGTCTCCTTGATTAAGACGAAAACTCTTTTATAGTTGAGGTTATTATTGCCTATTCGGCACTTGCAAGTTTTATCATTTTGCATAAAGATAGAAGTACTGTGGTGATGGAGGCGGTAGATTTGGCAATGAAAGATATGGTAGGACAGGAGCGCGTCGTCAGATGGCTTCAGTCATCGGTCAGGCAAAATCGGTTAGCACATGCCTATCTATTTACAGCTTTACATATGGATGAACCTATAAGAATGGCAATTCAACTTGCTAAAACGTTAAATTGTGAGAAAAAAGACATCGATGCTTGTGATTCTTGTTCAACTTGTATTCAAATTGAACATGGAAATCACCCAGATGTAGTTAAGATTCAACCAGATGGTGCTTATATTAAAATAGATCAAGTTAGAGCAGTACAAGCATCTTTTCGATATCGAGCATCCAACCATATTACACGAATTCTTATTATTGAATCTGCGGAGAAAATGCGACTAGAAACAGCAAATTCATTACTCAAATTTCTAGAAGAACCCATCTCGCCGATGGTTGCGATTCTCATTACAGATAAAAAAGAACGAATTTTACCTACGATCCAGTCAAGGTGTCAATGGGTTCGATTTTCTCCTCCTTCTGTGCATAAACAAATGGAGCAATATGTTGGGGCAGGATTTACATCAGCAGATGCACAACTGCTCGCTTCTCTTAAATACAAAGAGGAATTAAATGCACTTTCGTCCTTAGAATTCAGGGATTTGTTGGGCAAGTTGAACAACTGGTGTCATGATTTTGTTACTGGAAACGACTCTGCTCTATTAGAAGTACAAGTAGGATGGCTTGCAGATGTATGCGCTCAAGGTCAAGTAAAAAGTGTATTGGAATTGCTTTTGATTTGCTTAAGAGAAAAATTAACCAAACAGACCCATTACTTTTCACAAAAAAATGAATCAGAATCAGCAACTACATTAGCAATGGAAAATGTACTGATTGCGAGTCGATTGGTACAAAAAACAGAGGTATCTTCTCCTGCAGTATTGGAGCAGATGGTAATTGCGACCCAAGAGAAACGGAAAAGTAAACCCGATGATTGGCGTTTGATCGTAATATAGTTCTCTAAAAGAAAGGAGCTATCAAAAGTAGTAGCTTCTTTTTTTTGTATCTATTTTCAAATTTATTGAAAAGAAAAATGTCCATACAGTGTAAAAAAACTCCCCACCGGGGAGTTTTTACTTTGTTTCTTCGTAACGTGAGAGACAAGCTTGGTAAAGATTGGAGGCAAATGCTGCATCTTTCCAACCTTCGATATGCGTTTCTTTTTTCTCCAAATCCTTGTAGACTTGGAAAAAGTGTGAGATCTCATCCAAAATATGTGGGGCGACATCATCTAAGCTTTTTACATTAGCAAAACGTGGATCTTCCGTTGGAACAGCTAGCAGTTTTTCATCCTGACCTTTGTCATCAGACATTACCAACACACCAATTACACGACTGGAAATAACACAACCAGGAAAAGTAGGAAAACTGGTAAGAACGAGAATGTCTAATGGATCTCCATCTTCTGCCAATGTTCCTTCTAGATAGCCATATTCGGTTGGATAATGCATAGGCGAAAAAAGAACGCGATCCAGACGGAAAACACCTTTTTCTTTATCGTATTCATATTTGTTTTGACTGCCAGTTGGAATTTCAATAAAGGCATCTACAATAATTTCTTGGGACATTATGAAACCTCCTTAAATATGTACAAGCAACATTTTAAACGTTACAGAGAGAAATTTCCACAAAATAAAAAGAGGCGAGTACGCCTCTTTTTATTCTTCGACTTTGATGGAATCAGTAGGACATCCTTCTTGTGCATCACGAACATCGTCATGAAGATCTTCTGGCACATCGGCTGTACCTGTATTATCATCTAATGTTACATATGCAATTCCATCTTCGTCATAGTCATAAACATCTGGTGCAGTTGCTCCGCAAGCACCACATGCAATACATGTGTCCTTATCTACCCAAGTACGCATGATTGAGATCCCCTTCCAAGTATGTAGCCTAAGAACTTCATACACCATTGTAGAATGATTTAATGTATATTGCAACAAGGAATGTGCAAGTACACACGGAGAGTAAATCAGTAAAGAAAGAAAAGGTAATTGTAAGAATAAGGCAAACATTGAACCCATACTTCTATCATATAGTGAAAAGGGAGGGATGGTGATGAGTAAAACAATTTGGATAGTGAGTATTGCAACTTGTGCAGCATTATATTATTTCCCTAATCAAGATAATTTTTGGGCATACATCAGTGTACCATATTATTTATCTGTATGTGGATTGATTGTAGCGCTGTTCCTTTCCACCCAAAATATATACCAATTGATAAATGATATGATGCTGATGAACTCCACCCTGCAAAAAACTTTTGTTCTTTTATTTTATGTATGTATTTTGGCTATACTCTTCCTGTTTCTTCCTGCTCATACGACCATCTTCTTTTTTTTGTTTGTGATGTACCAATGGAGGGAATGGAGTGAATATAGAGGCATACTTTTACTCCGGAAAGAGCAGTTAAATAAAGAGAAGTAAATTATCCTTTTATAGCATTTTTATGGACGTTCATGTATCATAATAGTAGAAAGAAATGGAGACTTGGAGAAGGAACAAATTATTCTCCTAACACATACAATATCATGTAAAGGTCTCCAGCGAGGGAGGGTAAGAGCCATGCGTGTCGAACGTCTAGGTGGGGATAAGGTCCGTTTCTTTTTAACTTTGGATGATTTAATGGATCGGGGAATTGAGAAAGAGGATATGTGGCGTGATATCCCCAAGGTGCATGAACTATTCAATGATATGATGGAGCATGCCTACCAAGAATTAGGCTTTGAGATTGCTGGGCCTTTAGCCGTAGAGGTATTTGCCTTACCAGCGCAAGGGATGGTTGTTGTCGTAACACGAGGACGAGTTCCTAAATCAGAAAATGATGACTATGATGGCAGCGATGTTTATGAGCTAGAGGTAACGATGGAAGAGAGTGATCGTATCGCTTTCCGGTTTAGCGACTTCGAATATTTGGTTCAAGCCGCTCTCCGTCTAGAACCGTTAGTGAAACAAGCGGGTCAAGTGTATAGCTATAAAGATTCTTATTATCTTTTATTCTCAGATGATATCCCAACCTCACGTTTAGAAGGTGTGATTGCAATTTTATTGGAATTTGGAGAGCCTTCAACTGTAACAGATGTTTTTTTAATGGAGTACGGTAAAGAAATATGGAAAGAGAATGCGATTAAAGAGATTATCCACTATTTTGGTTAATGATATAGAGAATCATTGCGCGCTTGAAGCGCGTTTTTTTATGGAATTACATTGATTTTTACTTTGCATTTGTAGTAAGGTGAAAAGGGCATGTCAGCGTAATTTTTCATATATTATTTCTTCTTTTTTAACAGGCTTTTTCCTGCTAAAGAAGTGGTGTATACTGTTCACGTGATGGAATAAGTTCGATAACATTTCGAGGTGGTTAGGATGGGACAAACAATAGCGAAAGGTCAAGAAGAAAATCTAGATGTACTAGTTTCTACACAAACAGTTGTAAAAAATGCATTGGATAAACTAGGTTATCCAGAGGCCGTGTATGATCTGCTGAAGGAACCAATGCGTATATTGACTGTACGAATTCCGGTTCGTATGGACGATGGAAAAGTGAAAGTGTTTACAGGATATCGTGCTCAACATAACGATGCAGTTGGACCAACCAAAGGTGGTGTTCGTTTCCATCCAGATGTAACAGAATCAGAAGTAAAAGCATTATCAATTTGGATGAGCTTAAAAGCAGGTATTGTGGACTTGCCTTATGGTGGTGGGAAAGGCGGTATTATCTGCGACCCACGAAACATGTCTTTTGGAGAGTTAGAGCGTCTATCTCGTGGTTATGTTCGAGCGATTAGTCAAATCGTGGGACCAACCAAAGATATTCCAGCACCTGATGTTTTCACCAATTCTCAAATAATGGCATGGATGGTAGACGAGTATAGTCGTATCCGTGAATTCGACTCTCCTGGATTTATTACAGGAAAGCCTTTGGTTTTAGGCGGGTCACGTGGACGTGAAACTGCTACAGCAGCAGGTGTGACTATCATGATCAACGAAGCAGCGAAAAAACGAAATATTGATATCAAAGGTGCCCGAGTTGTTATTCAAGGTTTTGGTAACGCTGGTAGTTTTCTTGCTAAATTTATGCATGACGCTGGTGCAAAAGTTGTTGGAATCTCTGATGCTTATGGAGCGCTTCATGATCCAGATGGCTTGGATATTGATTATTTGTTGGAGCGTAGGGATTCTTTTGGAACGGTTACGAAGTTATTTAAAGATACAATCTCTAACCAAGATTTATTAGAACTAGATTGTGATATTTTGGTACCTGCAGCTGTTGAAAATCAAATTACAGCTCGCAACGCAGCTAATATTAAAGCAAGTATTGTGGTGGAAGCTGCAAACGGTCCAACTACATTAGAAGGTACACGTATCTTGACAGAACAAGGAGTACTGCTTGTTCCAGATGTACTTGCAAGTGCTGGAGGAGTTACCGTTTCTTACTTTGAATGGGTACAAAATAATCAAGGGTACTATTGGTCAGATGAAGAAGTTCAATCCAGACTGGAAGATATTATGGTGAAAGCATTTGAAAATGTTTACCAAGCAGCTGAATCCCGTGGTATAGATATGCGTTTAGCAGCTTATATCGTTGGTGTAAGAAAAATGGCTGAAGCTTCCCGGTTCCGCGGATGGGTTTAATCATATAATAGAAGAAAATGAAAAGCACCCACTTGGGTGTTTTTCGCGTAAGAGGATGACAAGATGGAAGATGTAATTATTATTGGTGCAGGTCCATGTGGGTTATCAACTGCAATCGAGTTAAAAAAAGCTGGTTTTAATCCATTAATCCTGGAAAAAGGTTGTATTACTAATTCGATATATCACTTTCCACTTGGAATGACCTTTTTTAGTTCTCCAGATAAGATTGAAATCGGTGATATTCCTTTTCCTACTATTCACGAAAAGCCTACTCGAACAGAAGGTTTAACTTACTATCGGAGACTAGTAGAACATTTTGGTTTGCGTATACATCAATATCAACCAGTGGAGCATATTTATGTTAATCCTCATCATTTTGAGATCTGGTCTACTTATCGTGGAAAAAAACAGATTTTCCATTCTAAATACTTGGTCATTGCGACAGGATATTATGGAAAACCAAATTTATTAAATGTTCCTGGGGAAAATTCACCTCATGTTTATCATTATTTCCGTGAAGCTCATCCATATGCTGGAAGAGATGTGGTGGTGATAGGCGGAAAAAACTCAGCAGTTGATACAGCTTTGGAGTTGTCTTATGTACGAGCAAATGTAACGATGATCTATCGGCGGTCTTCTTTTCAGCCGAGTGTAAAATCATGGGTAAAACCATTGATTGAAGCTGCTGTCCAAAATGGACGAGTAAAAATGTTTTGGGATACCGTAATAGAAGAAATACAAGAAGACGCCGTTATTGTTCGCCATCAAGGTAATAAGAGAAAAATACCTACTGAGTTTGTCTTTGCTATGACAGGTTACCGACCAGATACTTCTCTTTTGCAAAGTGCAGGAGTTCATTTCGAACCAGGTTCAAATGTTCCTATTTACACAGAGTATATGGAGACTACAGTCCCTAACTTATATGTTGCTGGTGTTGTCATATGTGGAAAAGAAACTAGTAAAGTATTTATAGAAAATGGGCGACTGCACGGGAAACAAATTGTCCAAGGTATTAAGAAAAAAGAGCTTGTTTGATAACCATAAAACAATTGTGTACAAAAACCTCCACTATGTTAAGAAAGTGGAGGTTTTTGTAATTCCTATTTTGTTGTTCCCGTAAGCAAGTATTGTACTGTACTGGCTACTTGATCTACTATGCGGATAATAGGGCCATCATGGTGTGGCACTTCGCTTGGTGGAGCAGGATCAGTGACAACAGGAGTTTCTGTTGATTTCGTTGGTGGTGTTTCTTTTGGAGAATTTGGTTTGGATTGCTTGCCTTTACTAGGTTTTGATTGGGAATGTGATTTTGTTGGACTTTTAAATGTAGTAGAACTATTACTACTCGTTGGATTTTTTTGTTCGGTTGATTGTTTTTGTTGTATCACATTAGTTTGTTCTGTCTTGGTTGATGTCACTGAATAAACAGGAGTTTTGGACTCAGTTGCAGGTACTGGATTTACTTTTACTTGCCCGGATGGTTGTTTAACAGCTAGCTGTGTGTGTGTTATATTAGGAGATTTGTTAACAGCAAAAACCGTTGATTTTGTTTTTTTTATTGAATTTGAAGCTTGATTTGTTTGTTGCATAGCAAAAGCGATGCTTAATCCGACCAACAAAGATGCAGCTATTGTTCCTATATACCAGATCCAATGGGTTTTTGGTCTTTTTCGCTTCAACTCCTGTAGGGGATAATTTGATTCGGTCAAACTAAATTCCTCCTAATGATAATCCGACTACTCCAATTAAACAAAATTCATTACATCTTTTCAAGTTATTCAAATTTAATTCTTTACATTTTCACAAAAAAACAGACAACTAACCAGCTGTCTGTTTAAATGGAAATGGGATCAAGGTATGAACTTTTGTATTATCTATCAAGATGGATAGGAGTTGTTTTTCAAATGTGTCGTCATCATAGTATTTTCGATTATCTAATAGCTCTCTTAATCTTTCTTGATTTTGGGGACCGTTCATGACCGTTTGATAGAGGATCATTTTTTAGCAGCTCCCGTTGCTTTAATATATTAAAGTATAAAGCATTTTTGATATAATGTGTATATTTATACGGGTAATTTTCACATAAAAAACTTATTTTTTTTCATTATCCTGTCCATACTGAAAATGGTGAGGTGATGGAAATGAATGAACAGCGTAAATACATAGTAAATATACAATGTAACCAATGTGGTGAGCGATTTATATTAAAAGGAAGAGTAAAAAAAGGAAAGATCGAAACGGGATTCAAAAAATGTTTGTGTGACAATGAAGATGAATTTGAGATATCACAAGAGGAGCTAATCTAGCTTCTCTTTTTTGTATAAGGAACCAAATAACAGTTCAAAATACCATAGAAGTTAAATTTGTTTTTTAGAAGATGAAATAGGTAGGTTAGGAGGTTGAAAGGAATGAAGAAACTAATTTTCTTGCCTTTATTTATATGTGGATTTCTCTTTTTAGCTAGTTCAGAGCCTTTATTCGCTGGTAATGCGGGGAAGAGCAGTGGTGGATTTTCTGAGAATGACATTCGTCTCATGTCGAATGCTGTCTACGGAGAATCTCGAGGAGAACCCTATATCGGACAAATAGCGGTTGCCGCAGTCATTTTAAATAGATTAGAAGACAAGCGATTTCCTCACACTGTTTCAGGTGTGATTTTTCAGCCAGGAGCATTTACTGCTGTAGCAGACGGACAAATTTACCTTACTCCAAATGCACAAGCAAAAAGAGCTGTAATGGATGCAATTAATGGCGTGGATCCTACTAGTGGATGTAATTATTATTTCAATCCTGCTACAGCTACTTCTAAATGGATTTGGTCTAGACCACAAGTGAAAAAGATTGGGAAACATATTTTCTGTCGATAAGGAGTGTTTTTTTTGTATAGAAAAATAGCAGCTGTATTATTTCCGGTTTCTCTGATAGCTTTGGTTGCAACAGGGGTGTGGGGGTATTATGAGAGTAAAGATAAAGATTCGGTACTAATCAAAGCAGAAAATCAATACCAACGAGCGTTTCATGAACTTAATGATCATATGGATCAATTAAATGAAGAAATGGGCAAATCACTTGCAATTAATTCAGCAAAACAAACTACTACTTCGATGACAAATGTTTGGAGGCTGACCTATGCAGCCCAAAATGATATTGCACAATTGCCAATGACATTAATGCCATTTCATAAAGCGGAAGAGTTTTTAAGTGATCTTGGTACCTTTTCTTACAAAATTGGTGTACGGGATCTTCATGTCCAGCCGATGAGTAACAACGAATGGAAGTCGCTACATGCACTTTATAATCATCAGAAAGAGATACGATCCAATCTGCACCAACTCCAATCAAAAGTGATGAATAAAAATCTACGTTGGATGGATGTAGAATTAGCTTTAGCTTCAGAAGATAATCCAATGGATAATACAATTATCGACGGATTTCATAAGGTTAATAAAATGGTAGAACAATATCCAGAAGCGGATTGGGGTCCGACCGTTAATAATTTAAAAGTAAGACAAAAAGAAAAGTATACTCGATTAAAAGGGAATCCCATTACAGCAGCAGAAGCGAAACGGAAAGTAGCTCAATTGATGAATCGACCTTCTACCAAAAATATGTCTGTTGTTTTAAATAAAAAAGGTGATTATCAAACCTATAGTGTTCGGTATCCTTTAAAATCTGGTGATGTTTACACAGATGTAACGAAAATTGGTGGACATGTAGTATGGATGATTGATGAGCGACCTGTAGGAAAAGCAAAACTGAATTTCGATCAGGCTGAAGCAGGCGCTAAGCGGTTTTTAACAAGAATTGGTTTCCCAGATATGTCTGTTATCTCTTATAATCAAGCTGATAACTTACTTTCTTTAAACTATGTTCACCGTGAGAATGGTGTTTTGGTCTATCCTCAAGCATTGACGGTTAAAGTAGCTCTAGATAACGGTAATGTTGTAGGAATACAAGCAGCAGAATACGTGTTTAATTTCCATGAAAAAGCTAAGGGTAAACCAAAATTAACCGAAGCAGGAGCTAGGAAGTATGTGAGTCCTAGATTAAAAATCCAAAAAACAAACCTTGCTTCTATTTATGGAGAAGATGGAAATGAAGCGCTTTGTTATGAATTTTTAGGTACTATCGATAAAGATCAATTTCGAGTCTTTATCAATGCAAAAAACGGAAATGAAGAACTAGTGGAGAAAATAACCAAAGCGGACATTTCGAAGGCTTAATAAAAATAGTTCAAATCGGTCGTTGTATCCATTGAATGGCGTTTGCCCCCTTGCAAGTTCGACAAAGTATAGTATAATACCTGTAGAACGAGCACGAATGTTTACATAAATATGATGTTTTGTCGGGTCGAAGTCTTAGATGGATTGCATTTGCATGGTGAAAATAAGTTCATCACTTTGAGCAGGCTAAAAGACCTGCTCTTTCTATTTTTATGCATGGGGAAAGGATCGACGGAACATGTTGCCCATTCAGGTAGCAATTGATGGTCCAGCAGGTGCTGGAAAGAGTACAGTAGCAAAGTTGGTTGCCAAACAACTGGGTGCAAAGTATATCGACACAGGTGCAATGTATCGAGCAGTTGGATGGTTAGTATTAAATGAGCATATTGATCCTTCAGATGAAGAAAGAATCGTTCATTTGGCAGAGTCTTTGCGTTTCTCGCTTACAGATTCAGGGATACAAGTTAATGGATACCATTTAACCAATGAAATTCGAATGGAAAAGGTTTCTGCAATTGCTTCCGCTATTGCAACATTAGGTGGAGTAAGAGAAGTGCTCGTCGATAAACAGCGCCAACTTGCTGGAGAACAATCTGTAGTGATGGATGGTAGGGATGTAGGTACACACGTCCTACCTAATGCGAATATAAAAATATTTCTTACGGCATCTATTGATAAACGGGTAGAGAGACGTTATCACGAGCTCAAAAAGAAAGGTGAATCCCCATCACTAGAGAGCTTGCGAAAAGAGGTTATCAGGCGAGATCATAATGATAAAAATCGTCAATTTGCCCCTTTATGTCGTGCCGCTGATGCTATTCTCCTTGATACAACTGAAATGACAACAAAACAAGTAGTGAATCAAATTATTCAGTTATGTCGCACCAAATTAGGCGGTGAAGAGTAGTATGAGTGAGAGTAGAGGCTGGTATGTATTTTTTAGAAAATGTTTTCGAATCCTATTTGTAACTATTTTTCGATGGAAAGTAGTAGGACTTGAACATGTCCCTACAGAAGGTCCTGCAGTTATCTGTTCCAACCACATTAGTTTACTGGATCCTCCCTTAGTAGGGAGTGCATCAAAAAGGCCTATACATTTTATGGCAAAAGAAGAGTTATTTCATATCCCGGTATTATCTTATTTTTTACCTAAAATATTGGCTTTCCCTGTTAAACGTGGGCAAAGTGATATGAAAGCGGTTAAGACCGCAATTAAGATTTTGAAGAGTAATGAATTATTCGGAATTTTTCCGGAAGGTACCCGAAAAAAGTCAAATGGATCTGAACAGGAAGCTGAAGAAGGTGCAGTATTTATCGCCTTAAAAGCAAAAGCGCCTATAATACCTGTAGCACTGATTGGTCCCTATCGTTTATTTCGATCAGTACGTGTTATTTTTGGAGAACCTATTGACACAACTCCATATTCTACAGGAAAGATCAGTAAAGAAGTGGTGTCAGAAGTTACACGGATTATGATGGATAATATCCAAACGATAATTCAACAAAATCGGTAACTGGATCATGATGTGAGTATAGAACAATTGCTCCGTGATCATTACAATAAATAATTGGCACATTGGTGATTTCATAAGGAGGTCTGTTGGCATGTCAGAAGAAGTAAAATCTGAATTTGTGCAAGTTGGAGACGTTTTGACAGGTAAGGTAGTGAAAGTAGAACAAAATCAAGCACTTGTTGATATAGGGTACAAATCTGAAGCCATATTACCAATTTCGGAAGTATCTAGTTTGCATGTAGAACAGGTGGCAGATGAACTACAAGAAGAACAAGAATTACAAGTAAAAGTAATCCGATATAACCAAGAAGAAGATCAGTTTGTCGTATCTAAAAAGGCAATAGATGCAGAAGAAGCTTGGGAAAAGTTACAAGCCAAATTTGAATCCGGAGAGTCCATTGTTGCAACTGTGGCTGACGTCGTAAAAGGTGGATTAGTTGTTAACGTAGGTGTGCGTGGATTTATTCCAGCATCTTTGGTAGAACTCCGTTTTGTTGAAGATTTCTCCGAATATAAAGGTCAAGAATTAGAGTTAAAAGTTGTAGAATTAGATAAAGAAAAAAATAAATGTATTCTGTCTCGTAAAGCAGTCCTAGAAGAAGAGGCTAACCAAAATAAAGAAAAAACTTTAAATAATGTAGAAGTAGGATCAGTATTAGATGGAACTGTCCAGCGTATAACTGATTTTGGTGCTTTTATTGATATCGGTGGAGTGGATGGATTGGTTCACGTTTCTGAGATCGCTTGGCACCGTGTTGGCCATCCATCTGAAGCATTAAAAGTTGGAGACAAAGTACAAGTAAAAGTTTTAAAAGTGGATCGTGATAACGAGCGTATTAGTCTTAGTATAAAAGAAACACAAGAAGGTCCTTGGCAAAAAGTCGCTCGAGAAATTCAAGTAAACGATGTTGTCAAAGGAGAAGTAAAACGTCTCGTATCTTTCGGAGCTTTTGTAGAAGTATTTCCAGGAGTAGAGGGACTTGTGCATATTTCTCAGATCTCTCATCGTCATATTGGAACCCCGTCTGAAGTATTAAAAGAAGGCGAAGAAGTTGAAGTGAAGGTCTTGGATATTCAGCCAGATCAAAAACGGATCAGCCTTAGTATCAAAGAAGCAAGTGAACAACCAGCTCCTGTGAAAAAAGAAGCACCAGAGTCAGTTAAAGATGATTCCGCTTTTGGTGTTACTTTAGGAGATATGTATCCTGAGCTTCGCAACTTGAAGTAAATACTTGTTTTGTCTTTTAGAGGTTAAACCTAGCTATCATGATGTGCACCCCAAAAGTTAGACCAACAAATCTAACTTCAAAGGGGTGCATTTTTCATGAAGAAAACATATGAGGCAACGTTCAAAATGAAGGTAGTAAGTGAATATTTGAAAGGAGTGGAAGGATACGCACTGCTAGCTAAAAAATATGGAGTTCCAGACAAGTCACAAATACGAAAATGGGTGAATCAGTATCAGCAATATGGGATTCAAGGCTTTGAAAAAAAGCAGACAAAGAAATGCTACACTGGTACATTTAAGCTGGAAGTATTACACTTTAAGAAAAGGACCGGCGCCTCTCTAAAAGAAACGAGCAATCACTTCGGTATCAGTGAGCCATCGATCATCAGTACTTGGGAGAAAAAGTTCCAAGAAGGCGGCGCCAAAGCCTTATCGAGGCGGAAAGGACGGCCACCCACCATGGAAAAAAAGCAGAAGCGAGCTTATAGAAAGAAACCAATGACTCGAGAGCAGGAACTGGAACGGGAAAACGAGTTGCTAAAGATCGAGATTGAATACTTAAAAAAGCTGCGAGCTTTCCAGCAGAATCCCGCCCTTCTCGGAAAGCGCAAACCTTAGTCGTGCGGGAATTGGTGGAACAGTATCGTCTAGTAGATATATTAATGGTAGTGAAAGATCTAAAGAAAAGTACGTATTGCTATTGGAAACGTAGACTAGAGCAAGAAAATCCAGATCAAAAACTGGAAGGACTCATTCAATCCATTGCAGATGAGCACAATGGCAATTATGGCTACCGCCGCATAGAAGCAGA
>NZ_JAKWBN010000010.1 GCF_022511585.1 Shimazuella soli
ATCTACTACTACAACAACAAACGGATAAAACAAAAACTGGCTGGTATGAGCCCTGTTCAATACAGGATTCATTCCAACCAGCTTGCGGCTTAATTTTTAGTTCAACTTTTGGGGTTCAGTACAAAGAGTGGGGGTTTTTGATGATATTAATATAGTGAAATGTACTGATCTCGTTCCCATTCGTGGACAGTCGTACGGAATAAATCCCATTCGATGCGTTTTGCTTCAACAAAGTGTGCCAATGCGTGCTCTCCAAGAGCTTCACAGATAACTGGATCGCTTTGCAATGCTTCCACTGCATCGATGATGCTAGCTGGTAAATTTTCGATCCCTGCATCTTTACGTTCGGACTCATCCATCACATAAATATTACGGTCTGTATGAGGCACAAGGGAAAGTTTGTTTTTGATACCATCCAGACCAGCTTTTAGCATTACTGCTAATGCTAAGTATGGGTTTGCAGATGGATCTGGGCTGCGTACTTCAATACGGGTGCTAAGTCCACGAGACGCTGGTACACGAACTAATGGACTGCGGTTTTTAGGAGACCAAGCAACATAACAAGGTGCTTCATATCCTGGTACGAGTCGTTTATAGGAATTCACCAATGGGTTGGTGATCGCAGTAAAGTTGCGAGCGTGTGTCAAGATACCTGCTAAGTAATGTCTTGCAGTTTCACTTAGACCTAACTCGTCACTTTCGTCATAGAAAGCATTTTCACTTCCGCGGAATAGAGATTGGTGACAGTGCATACCAGAACCGTTTACACCAAATAGAGGTTTTGGCATGAAGGTTGCATGTAAACCATATTTGCGTGCGACATTTTTTACAACGAGTTTAAAGGTTTGGATGTTGTCAGCTGTTGTAACAGCATCCCCATATTTAAAGTCGATTTCATGTTGACCTGGTGCTACTTCATGGTGAGATGCTTCAATTTCAAAGCCCATTTTTTCTAGGGTTAACACGATATCTCGACGACAGTTTTCTCCAAGATCAAGTGGTGCAAGGTCAAAATATCCACCTTGGTCATTTAAATCAAGGGTCGGATTTCCTTTTTCATCGGTTTTGAATAAGAAAAATTCTGGCTCTGGACCAACATTGAAAGAAGTAAAACCAAGTTCTTTTGCTTCTTCCATTACTTTTTTCAAAATGCCACGTGGGTCTCCAGCAAATGGTGTACCATCTGGATTGTATATATCACAAGTTAATCCAGCGATTTTACCGTTATCAGACTCCCAAGGATAAATGACCCAGGAATTATAATCGGGATATAAGTACATATCTGATTCTTCGATACGAACGAAGCCTTCGATAGAAGAACCATCAAACATCATTTTGTTATCAAGTGCCTTCTCTAGTTGGCTAAGCGGAATTTCAACATTTTTAATGGTCCCTAATAGATCAGTAAATTGTAGTCGGATATACTGTACATTCTCTTCTGATGCAATTCGTAAAATATCGTCCTTCGATAGATGCTTGGCCATGTAAAAACGGCTCCCTTCAAAATATTATGGGCGGAAGAATCGAGATAATTCTCCTTGTGTAAGCGGTGTCTTATGTTTGTCACCAGAGAACAATTCCCTATGTAACATACGACGTAATTCTTGATCAGAAAGCTCTTTCTTTCCCTTCTCTTTCTGTTTATCTTGCTCCTTAGGCAAGAGCATATTCTTGATACTCGTCAAGTTATAGCCTTTCTCTAGTTGCATCTTGATTTTGAGGAGCATATCTACATCGTGAAAAGAAAAGAGACGTTGGTTGCCTTTCGATCTAGCAGGACTAACCAAACCATGTTTTTCATAATAACGAATTTGGCGCGCGGTTAACTCGGTTAATTTACTTACGATGCTTATCGGAAACAGCGACATGTTTCGTCGGATATCATCATTCACGCTAACGCCTCCTTCGAAAAACATTATAGGGTGATGTCATCTTCACTGTCAAATTTATGTCAACAAAGCTGACATCAGTGTGTAAAAAAAGAACGCCAAATGGCGTTCTAAAAGAAGAATACTAAAGCTAAGAACCAGATAATCATTGCAGTCATCAAGAAAAACTTAACTACCATTCCGCCGAGAAATCCAATTAACGTGCTAATCGATATTCGCAGGGCTTCTGCTGGTGTTCTGCGCATAAAAAATAATTCAAGAAGAAATACCGTAATGATCGGCCCGATAAGAAATCCTGCTGGAAGCCACATAAAAACAATTACACCGAGGGCAGCAGCTGGTATAGACCACTTTGATCCTCCTACTTTTGCAGCAGCATACCCGCCGGCAAAGTAATCAATTAAAAACAAAACGATAGTTGCTACAAGTGTAATCGACCAAAAAAACCAACCTAATTTCCCATCATTAATGAGAAAGTGATAAACAAGGAAACCTGCAAATATAAACGGTACATCAGGTAATGCCGGAAGGAATAATCCTGCATATGCCAGTAAAAATAAAAAACCAATGACAACCCACCAAAAAATATCTACAACGTTCATCGCGTCTCTCCTATCTATTTTTGTATTTGATTTAACGATTGCAAAGCTTGTTTTAAAGCGACTTTTACATGGGCAAAAGTCAACCCACCTTGTAAATAAACCGTAAATGGTTCACGAAGTGGTCCATCGGCAGATAACTCAATACTCGCTCCTTGCACAAAGGTTCCTGCTGCCATGATTATTGGATCTTTATAACCTGGCATATCACAGGGTTCTGGGAGAACATGAGCATCGATAGGGGAAGCAGCCTGAATTGCTTGGCAAAATGCAATCAGCTTTTCTGAACTCCCCAACTGAATCTGCTGAATAATATCCGTTCTCTTTTCTCGATAAGTGGGAGAAACAGTATAACCCGCTTCTTCAAACAATGCAGAAGCAAAAACCATTCCTTTCAATGCTTCTCCTACTACATGAGGAGCTAAAAATAATCCTTGATAATAATCAGCCAGATAACCATGAGTTGCTCCTCCTTCCATCCCAATTCCGGGAGCAACCAATCGAGAAGAAGCCAATTCTACCAGTGTTTTACGACCAACTATGTATCCACCTGATTTTGCTAAACCACCACCAAGATTTTTAATCAGAGAACCTGCGATCAAATCTGCTCCCACATGAAGAGGCTCACGATCTTCCACAAATTCCCCATAACAATTATCCACAAATATGATTGCATTCGGTAAAATTCGGCGTACTTGAGTGATCATTTTTGCGATTTCTGCAATGGTGAAAGATGGACGGTTGGAATAGCCTCTAGAGCGTTGGATTGCTACTAGTTTTGTCTTACTAGTTACTTTTTGTTGAAATTTAGCCCAATCCACTTTATGTTCGTCTGTTAATCCAATCTCATAATAGCGCACACCTAAATCTGCAAGAGAGCCTGTCCCATCATCAGGAGAGCCGATGATTTGAAACAAGGTATCGTATGGTCTCCCTGTAAGTGAAATCCATTCATCCCCTGGACGGAGTACACCGTATAAGCAGGCAGCTATCGCATGCGTACCGGAAACGATATTTGGTCGAACCAAAGCGGATTCACCACCAAATAAATCAGCAACAATGCGTTCTAATGTTTCTCGACCTATATCATCATACCCATAGCCAGTAGACGATTGTAAATGAGTTTCACTCACCTTATGTTTTTGAAATGCAGCTAAGAGTTTTGCTTGATGTCTTTCAACCCTTTCCTCTATTTGTTCAAGGATAGGGGTAATTTTAGAAATTGTTTTTTGCTGCGTTTTAACATTTGACATACACTACCATCTTTTCTGCGTAGAATCATTTTTTTATACAACTCTATTCTACCATGAAGAATAATTTTTTCGTCCAATTGATTCAAATAAGATATCTTCTGGTAAAATAGTCATCAAACTATGACGATCAGCTTCTTTTTTCTTCAACAATCGAACAGCATGTAATCGTATTGCCTGCTCTACTAAATTTCGGATAAATCTAGCATTGCCAAACGTATGATTTTTTCTTTCTGCTTCTCTTTGAAGTAACTGACGTATTTTCTCTTTTGCAGTTGCTGAAAATACATATTCTCTTTGCTTTACCATTAAGTCAGCAATCTCTAATAATTCCGTTATCGAGAAATCAGGGAATTTCAAATGGATAGGAAATCGGGATGGTAGGCCTGGATTAGAGCGGATAAACGCTTCCATCTCTTGCGAATATCCTGCAAGAATAAGGACAAATTCATTTTTATAATCTTCCATCGACTTCACTAATGTGTCAATTGCCTCTTTGCCAAAATCTTTTTCTCCGCCTCGAGAGAGTGCGTATGCTTCATCAATAAATAGTATGCCGCCTAATGCTTGTTTCACATGTTCTCTCGTTTTTTGTGCTGTATGGCCAATGTATTCGCCTACGAGATCAGCACGTTCCACCTCAATGACATGTCCTCGCGTAAGCACTCCCATCTCTTGAAAAAGCTCACCTATAATTCTCGCTACAGTTGTTTTTCCTGTACCTGGATTTCCCGTAAACACCATGTGAAGCACTTGTTGCTCCTGAGTCAATCCAGCATTTTTACGTCTTTTCCCAATTTCTAACCAAGCATATATCTCTTCCACAAATGACTTGATTTCTGTTAAACCGATTAAATGTCTTAGGGAATGAAGGCACTTCGTCAGTGATTGATGTTCTTTTTCCCAATCTGCTGGAGTAGATTCCACATCTCGATCAAATACGATTTGTATGCGTCTTTTGGTTTCCTCCAATAAAACTTTTCTACTCATACGTCATTCCCCTTTCCAACTCATTACACTCCACTATACGCAAGTGCCTAGAAAGGGTGAAAAAGAAAAAGTCCCATATAAGGGACTTTTTCTCTCCATGCTTAAGCGTTTTGTTCTTCTTTAGCTTCATCTGCCGACATGAGGGAAACTGGTCTAGCTGGGGTAAAAGTAGAGATCGCATGCTTATATACCATTTGTTGCTTACCGTCACTATCTATCACGATTGTAAAATTATCAAACCCCCGGATTAAACCACGGAGTTGAAATCCATTAACTAAAAATATAGTTACCGGAACGGATTCTTTGCGAATTTGATTTAAAAATGTATCTTGAATATTTATTGACTGTTTCAATGTGTGGTACCTCCCATATCTTCTTATCTGATACCTATTCTCTGTAAGATGGAAACTTTCCTGCTACTAAATGGTTAATTTCTATGAACGCATGTACATCTGTTTTATCAAACCAATGAATCTCGGGAATGCGACGAAACCAGGAAAGTTGCCGTTTCGCATATCTTCGGCTGCCCTGTTTAATCGAGGATACTGCCTCTTCATAAGAAATATTACCCTTTATGTATTGAATCATCTCTTTATAACCAATTGCTTGAGATGCTGTATGCTTTTCAAATCGCCCAGTAGCAAGCAATTGTCTCACTTCCTTTTCTAGACCCATTTGAAGCATTTGATCAACTCTACGATTAATTTGATCGTAGAGCTCTAAGCGCGGCATTGTCAACCCAATCCACAAAGCTTCAAATGGAGAAGCACTTCGGTGTTGTTGTTCGGACAAAGGTTTGCCAGTCAACTGATAAACTTCTAACGCTCGGATGATCCTTCGCAGATCATTAGGATGAAGTTTTCTGGCATGGGTGGGATCAACTTGTTGTAAACGCTGATGCAAAAATTCATTTCCGTATTTACTTGCTAACTCTGTTAGTTCCTGCCGAATAGCAGGATTTTCAGTGACTTTTGCCATTTGATATTCAAAAACCACTGCTTCAATATAAAGTCCTGTTCCACCAACTAAAATAGGCAGATGATTACGATTTTGTATCTCTACAATCTTCTGTCTTGCCATTTCTTGATATTGCTGAACCGAAAATGACTCATCTGGTTGGAGCATATCGATCAGGTGATGGGGAATGGTGGACTGTTCTTCTGGACTAGCCTTTGCTGTTCCAATATCCATTCCCAGATATACTTGCATGGAATCTCCAGAAATAATCTCTCCATGAAACGCTTTTGCTAGACTTAAGCTCAAGGCAGTCTTTCCAACCCCTGTAGGTCCTACAATAACCAACAAATCAGGCTTCATGGGTCAATCACTCCCCATGCATAACTAGAAGATTGATGGATCACTTTAAAACCAAGTCTAGCAAATTCGCTACTATTTTTCCTCTCTTTTAATAAGACCCTCCTACGAGCAACTCGTACTGCATGTGCAACTGATTCTTCATCTACAGCAGTCGGATTAGCTAGTGGTTTTAACATCTGCATCGCTTTTGATCCATATACCGTTTTACGAAACATAGGGTCAAATACGACCACATCAAAAGAATTGCTCCTGCTTTTAGCCAGATAGGATCGATAATTGCAATTCATTACTTCAATTCTTCGCATCGCTTCATCTACAGCAGGTCTTCCACTACAGTAATTTTTTAAGCCTTCTGCTACCATACAAGCTAGCAAAGGTTCACTTTCTAGCCCCACCACTCTTCCACTAGCACCTGTCACAAAAGACGAAACAATCGCATCTGCTCCCATTCCAAGGGTACAATCCAGTACTTGATCTCCTTCTAAGAGATTCGCAGCTCGCACCATAGCATCATTTTCGCCTTTTGACCATTGTTTCAAACGAACAACGGACAAATTTGGATGAAAAAAAAATGATGGATAGCCACTACTTTCGTAACGCAATCCTTGTTTAGTAACTATTAATACTCCATCGACTTCATATTGTTTATACATCTTATCCAAACTCGCACGATCTCTATCCACGTAAAGAACAGATAGGGAATCTGCAATCGCAACTGCCTTTTCTTTTTCCTTTGTGGATGGTTCATGCGAAGTAGTGACTACAATCATTTTACATCACCCGCTTAAACATTTTCTCCAATTCATAAGTAGAAAAATGAACTAAAATAGGTCGACCATGTGGGCATGTATAAGGGGTTTCACATGTCGCAAGTGTTCGGAGCAATGCTTCCATTTCGTCCATCCGTAGATGACGATTTGCCTTTATCGCTGCTTTACATGCCATTAATTTTGCAGAAGTGTCTCGTAACTCTGTTGTATTTACCCGACCATGTTTCCTTAACCACTCGATAATTTCTGACAGTAATGGATAAATTTCAACGGAAGGAAACCAATCTGGATAGCTACGCAATAAAAACGTATTTCCACCAAAAGGCTCGAGCTCCAACCCCCAATCTTTAAGAGCTTCTAGATAGTTTTCTAATAAAAGTGCTTCACTTGAGGTGCATTCTATTGTCAACGGAACTAACAAAGGCTGAACGTGATGATCTTCTTTCTTCATTTTCACTAAAAACTTCTCATAATAAATCCTCTCTTGCGCTGCATGTTGGTCAATCAAGTACATCCCATTTGCTGATTGAGCTACGATGTATGTTCCATGCACTTGTGCCAATGGCAATAACTCTGGCAGTGGAACACGAGTCGACTTAACCTCTAGTAGTTCTCGTTCGTTTGAGGAACTATCTGATAGAGGTGATAGAAGATCTTCTTTAGCATCTACTACTTCTTTTTTTGGTAAAGCAAAAGAACTAGACTCTCGTATTATAGGTGCAGGTTGTTTGACTTCTAGCTTTTGATATGGTTTCTCATGAGACAATTCCATCTGCTCTACTTTGGTTTTTGGTGGAGAAATGGTTTGTTTTGGTGGTGTAGCTATGGGAATTAATGTTTTTTGTTGAAAAGCAGATTTAATCGCTTTCGTGATAAGATGAGCAAGTTCTTTTTCTTTACTTAATCTTACTTCTAATTTTGCCGGATGGACATTTACATCCACGAGTTTTGGGTCCATCTCAATTTGAAATACACCAATGGGATATCTTCCAACAGGTAACAATGTTCCATAAGCAGTTAAAATAGTATTGGTCAAAGGAATACTACGAACATACCTTCCATTTAACAATATCGTGATCGCTTTTCGACTTGCTCTTGTCACTTCTGGTTTACCGATATATCCAGATAATTTAAAATCGCTGTCTTCGGCTTCTATTGCTACCATTTGTGCCGCAACTTGCTTCCCATACAGAGCAAGTATGGCATGGAGTAGCTTTCCATCTCCTGTACTTCTAAATAGTTCTCTACCCTGGTGTTGGAGATGAAAAGAAATGGTAGGATGCGCTAAAGCTAGTCTACCTATTACATCCGCTACATGGCTAATTTCTGTACTGATCGTTTTTAAATACTTTAAGCGTGCAGGTGTATTGTAAAATAAATCGCGAACAATTACATCCGTTCCTTTTACTCTTGAAGTGGAAGTTGCTTCTCGTTTGCTACCACCATCAATTTGAATGGTGGTAGCTAATTCTAAATCATTTGAGGATGTGACTAACTCTACTCTTGCTACGGAAGCAATACTCGGAAGAGCTTCTCCTCGAAAACCTAAGGTTCGAATAGTTGATAAATCCCTCTCATTTCGGATTTTACTAGTAGCATGACGTTCAAAGGCAAGTTTTGCATCTTCCATGCTCATGCCAATACCATTATCCGATATTCGAATGGAGCTAATTCCTCCCTCAACCAAATCCACTTCGATCTTCGTCGCATCAGCATCGATCGCATTTTCCACTAGTTCTTTTACTACAGAAGCAGGGCGTTCTACTACTTCACCAGCAGCAATCTGATTTGCTAGATGATCACTCAGGATTTGAATCGTAGCCAAATTCCACCCCTCCTACTTTGACTTCAATTTTTGTTGCAACGTTTGTAGAAATTGTAGAGACTCCATAGGTGTATGCTCCAATAGATCCCAAGCTCGCAATTCTTTAGTAATTTCTTCTTCAATCGGGCTAACTTCCGGTAGAAATGAAAATAAAGTGAGTGGCTCTTCTTCTTTGGCGACTGCTACTTCAGATGTGTTTGACTCTTCTAAATGAGTAAGAATTTCTTTAGCTCGATCAATTACAGGAGCAGGCAGTCCTGCTAATTCCGCTACGTGTATCCCATAACTACGATCTGCGCCTCCTGGAACAATCCGATGCAAAAATACTACTTTCCCATCTTTTTCCACACATTTGGCATGTACATTTTTCAATTTAGGAAGTTCTGATTCTAGTTTGGTAAGTTCATGATAATGAGTGGAAAAAAGCGTTTTTGCACCTACTTCCTCGTGAACATATTCTACTATTGCATGAGCCAAAGCCATCCCATCATAAGTAGAAGTCCCACGTCCAACCTCATCTAAAAGAATTAAGCTTTTCGGAGTAGCTTCTTGTAATGCTTCACATGTTTCCATCATTTCTACCATAAAGGTACTGTGACCTTGCGCCAGATCATCTGAAGCTCCTATACGAGTAAAGATCCGGTCAATCAAACCTACCTCTGCCTTTTCAGCAGGTACAAAGCATCCAATTTGAGCCATAATAGCAATAAGTGCTACTTGTCTCATATATGTGCTCTTCCCAGCCATATTAGGACCTGTAATCATTAGTACTTGTCTTGTGTCTGAATCCAAATGAATATCGTTTGCTACGTAAGTTTCATATTGAGCTGCTTCTACTACAGGATGTCTGCCTTTTTGAACATAAAACCGATCACTTTCTGTAATAATAGGACGAGTATATTGGTAGCGGATAGAAACGGTAGCATATGCATGTAGAACATCGATTTCTGCTATTTTTGCAGCTAAATTCTGTAAACGCACAACTTCATTAGAAATTGTATCCCTTACCTGCTTTAATGTTTCCATCTCTAATTCTAGTGATCTTTCGTTTGCATGTAAAATAAGCTGTTCTTGTTCTTTTAAATCAGCTGTTATAAATCTTTCTGCATTTGCTAATGTTTGTTTACGAATGTATCCTTCTTCTGGTACAAGATGGAGATTTGATTTGGTAATCTCCAAATAGTAACCAAAGATACGATTATAACCTACTTTTAACGATTTGATGCCAGTGCGTTTCCGTTCTTGTTCTTCTAATTTGGCAATCCAACCCTTCCCATTGCTCTGAATATGCCGAAGCTTGTCCAGCTCTTCATGATATCCTTCACGAATGACTCCTCCATCTTTTAAAGAAATAGGAGGATCATCCACAATAGCAGATGCAATAAGTGCTTGTACACCTTGACAAGGATCGAGACTATCCGCCAAGCGATGTAAAACATCAGATGAAAAAGATGCAAGTTTCTCCTTGATCGTAGGTATTTCCTCTAGTGATTTTCTTAATTGATAGAGATCACGTGGTGAAGCCGATCCAAATGAAACACGAGCTGCTAACCGCTCTAAATCATATACCCTTTTCAAATGATCGGTTAACTCTTCTAACAAAATCATCTCGTCTATAAACTGAGACACAATATTTTGTCGATGCATAATTTCCTTTTTAGAAAGTAAAGGCTTATCCAACCATTGTTTTAACATGCGACTCCCCATTGCTGTTGCCGTATGATCCAAATGAGCTAGTAAAGAACCTGTTCGTTTCTCATTTTGAAGAGATCTCGTTAATTCCAGATTCCGGCGAGCTACCTCATCTAATAACATATAGGAATGAGCATGATAACGCCTCAATCGCTTAAGATGGCCCAAAGATCGTTTTTGAGTTTGTAATAAATACTGATAGACATAATGAAGTGTTCCCAGAAGCACAGAAGTATTGCAAACTTCATGTACATTCGGAAATTGTTCCTCCAACGATGAAACAGTATCTATATCATCAAATTCACTAACTACTATGCCTAAACGTTTACATTCATCATGTAGTAACGAGTTTGTAGCTAGCTCATGAACCACTACTAATTCTTTGGGTTCAAAAGTTGCAATTTCGTCTAATACAGCCGGCAACGTCTGGTGTAACTCGCTTAAAAAACACTCTCCAGTTGAAAGATCCACAGCAGCTATTCCATAGCTACTTCCCTCTTGATACAGAGCAGTCAGAAAATGATTTTCTGTTGCTAATAGCATATTTTCTTCCATCACAGTCCCAGGAGTAATGACACGAATCACTTCTCGTCTCACAACACCTTTTGCTTGTTTTGGATTCTCTACTTGCTCACAAATTGCAACTTTGTGTCCTGCTGCTACTAACTTTTCTATGTATGCAGAAGCGGAGTGAAATGGAACTCCACACATAGGAATCTTTTCACTTGCTCCACCATCTCGAGCGGTTAACGTTATCTCTAAAATTTTGGAAGCTTTTTCAGCATCTTCAAAAAACAGTTCATAAAAATCCCCTAATCGAAAAAACAAAAAAGCATCCTGGTTTTTGTTTTTTATCGAAAGATACTGCTCAATCATGGGTGTATATCTAGCCAATCGTAAGTCCTCCAACCAATAAATTTCTCTTTAGTGTATCATAAAAATGCCCAACAGATTATGGCATAAAACATAATGAATTAGAAATATCCTTGATGCCCACTTTGCATCAAGGATTTGGTTAATTTCTCTTGTATCCTTCCCGATAAGGCGGAAGTCTCCATGCTCTGCGAAAATCACGGGATTCATCCCAACTCTTCCCGCTCTGTAAATATTCAAAATAGGGATCTAAGTATTTTTCATATTGCGAGTAATCATCTAAGTCTTTCAATTCTTGAATAAGCAATGATGTCCAAAATCGAAAAGAATCTTTTTCCCCTTTATAATAAGCAATTTGAAGATCAGGGTTACTGAGTGGATTGAGTGTTAATTTTCGGTAATTCAATATGATGAGCTTAGCAACAGCTATAACACCTTTGGTAAGTGTAGGGGATACCAACCAACTGGGAGGAGTGCGATACTCAAAACCACCATGATTTTTGATTCGATAGTCACCTAAATAGCCATATTTTGGCCTTCTGCTAATTCCTTTTTGATCTTCAACCATCATGAGAGGAAGAGTCAAATAATTGTCAAGTGCACGAAGCATTTCAAAATTAGGTTCTATTCCGCTAAAATGAATATGACCTCCAATAGGAAAACCAGAAAATGGCATAGCACCAGCTAACCAGCTACATGGTATATGCGCAACTTTCCTAGCAGCATATGACAAACAATGGTATATGCGTTCTACCAAAATTTGTGGATCTGTCGAGGGACGCGGCCTTACTTCTACTAATGGCTTGTGAGAACGGTTTTGCCCTAACCAAATGGCATCACAACCTACTTTCCCCCGTAACGGAAAGTATTTAGACGCAAGTATAATATTCCCGGTTTGAGAACGCATTACAAATTCAGGATCGGCACCAATCATTAATTCATTAGCAGATATGGTTGTGCGTGACTTTTCTTTATGTTGCTTAAATGCCTTTTCATAAGCATCTAACATTGTTGAACTGAGTTTTGGGCTTGGATTTACTTTTCGAATCACAATATTTTTACCAGAGGCTATCCCACAAATTACAACTGCATAATCAAGACCAAGTGCATATACGGCTCTTATCGACATATTCTGGACATTTTGCACTTCTTTTGATTTATCCGCAGTTATTGGAACTCGTTGATAACTTACTTGAGCTGGTCTTTTTTGTAACCATTGACCATCTGATTTTGAACAATACATAAATAGAACTTTGGTTTGACACACATACACGATATATTGTCTTATAATAAAGCCTCGGTCTTGAACAAGAATACCGTGTGCTCGTAAAACACGTTTTTTTGTAGCCTCATCTGCTACTCGTTCAACTTGTTGAGCTGGATTTAGCGTAATATGCTCATTAAGTTGGGTAGTAGCAGATAATTTTCCATGTTCATCTAGTAATGATAATCCCTGTTTTTTCTCATATTCATCCCGCAGGGTAACGGCTCTCATCAACCTTCCCCCTTCTTTGCCACTACCCTTAGTCTATGTAGTAACAGGTAGATAGGTTATTAAGAAAGCTTTGTTTATCTTTCCTATATTTACCCATGAAAAAGAAAAGAAGGCCTCTTCCTCCGCCTTCTCTGGTACCCCCAAAAAGGGGAAACTTTTTGGGGGGATTAATCTTCTAAATCATCAATGATCAAGTCTGGATCCAACTCTTCAAATCCTTCCTCCCCATTTTGGGATTGGAAAACAAAATCTTTATCATCAATCTCTGCATATTCTGCTGGATAGCAGGCAACCGTAATTTTGGTTTCACCAACAAGTTCAACTGCAAACTCTTTCTCTACCCGAACGATCACCGCATCATTATTGGATGAAATGGATGCCTCTACACAATTTGGTGTTTGTGTAGCTGTAGCACTTACAGAAACACTTAATTCTCTCGTATGTGGGTCAAAATAACTGAGTGGAACTTGTTCCACATATCTTACTGTTTCTTTCATCACATCTGTTTTGGTGTTTCCTTTAGTGGAATACCAAATATTCACATCATAGCTTCCCTGTACTTCAATTGCTTCTCCAACTTTTGCAGATTCGTACTGATGATTAATTACCCATGCCCCTAAAACATTGTGTACATTGTCAGGTGTTTCAATGGAATGAGTAACTTGCGAAAATTTTCGCCCTTTCCCAACTACCGCTTTTGTAATAACCTGACGATATTCCACTACTCTATCTGTATTTGGCACCTAAATTCCCTCCTCCAACGGTCTTTCAAAACCAATGTATGCAGGGCATCTGCCTTGGGTGCTAAAAACCCATAGACTTTTTTAAAGCCGTACAAATGATTTTGATCTTATAACATGTATTACGCAAAAATAAGAAAAAAATGATACAAATGCGCAAATTGTCTTTTCTTTTCTAATAAAAAAACAGATAGGAAATTTCCTACCTGCTCGATTTAACCTGTTTTTTTATGTTTATTGCCACAACCACAAGCACCGCCACTACCACAGCCACTTGCGACTACACCACCTGTCTCCACTTCTAGTTTTCCGGAAACAGTTTGAGCAATTACTTGTTGGATCATTTGTAGTAACTCATTCATCTCTACCTGCCGTTGCTGATATTCCAACACAATAGGCATATGATCCAGTCTATCATTCAGTTCATCCAGTTCTTTTTCTAGTTGCATTCTGTACACTGTTTTCTCATAATGTTTGGCATGAACCAATTCTTTTTGTTTCTTTTTTATCGTTTCAATCAAGTTTTGCACAGATTGACTATTATTGACTTGTTGCTCCGCTATATGGAATCGCTCTACTTCAGAACTTGTACGTACTTTTTCAGCGAAAAGCTCAGCAGATTTCAAAACTGGATGTTCTAACATCTTATCCACCCACCCTATGCTACTGGAGATTTAGATATTTCTTCCACCCATTTGCCTTTCAATGTCCATGTCTGTGCTTTTTCAATAGAGACATAAACCATTTTTCCGATCAAATGTTTTGGCCCAACAAAATTAACTAATTTATTTGTTCTTGTTCTACCAGAGAGCACATCTGGATTTTTTTTACTTTCTCCTTCTACTAAAACTTCGACAACTCGGCCTTGTAATAAAGCATTTTTCTTTTTACTAATTTCATTTAGCACATCATTCAATTCAGCAAGACGACGTTTCTTGACTTCCATTGGTACATCGTCTTTCATTTTTGCTGCTGGAGTGCCATCTCTAGGTGAGTAGATGAATGTAAATGCCATATCATACTCTACCTCTTTTACCAAAGAAATAGTTTCAGCAAACTGCTCTTCCGTCTCTCCTGGAAATCCAACAATAATATCAGTAGTAAGCACAACGTCTGGAATAGCTTTTTTCAATTTCGCCACTAATTCCAGATAACGTTCCCTATCATATTTCCTTGCCATTAATTTTAACACTTCACTGCTTCCTGATTGAACAGGAAGATGAATGTGTTCCACTAAATTCCCTTTTTTGGCCAATACTTCAATCAAATGATCATCGAAATCTCTAGGATGACTAGTAGTAAAACGAACCCTAGGGATGCCAATTTTTCTTACATCATCCATCAGATCTCCAAAACGATAGGTGATATCATGAAAGTCTTTTCCATAGGCATTGACGTTTTGCCCGAGCAAAGTGATCTCTTGATAGCCAAGACGAGCCAAATCGCGAATCTCATTTAATACATCTTCAGGCCGGCGGCTGCGTTCTTTTCCTCGAGTGTATGGTACAATACAATACGTACAAAATTTGTCGCATCCATACATAATATTAACCCATGCCCGAAGTCCATCTGCACGTACTTTTGGCATGTTTTCTATGACATCGCCTTCTTTGGACCATACTTCCACTACCATTTCTTTGGACATCAATGCATTAAATAAAAGATATGGCAATCGATGTATATTATGAGTCCCAAAAATTAAATCTACGTGCTGATGCTTTTGCAAGATACGTGAAACAACAGATTCTTCTTGTGACATACATCCACAAACGCCTAGTATAAGATCAGGTTTTTCCGTTTTTAAGGCTTTCAGACTGCCAATATGACCAAACACCTTATCTTCTGCATTCTCGCGGATTGCACAAGTGTTTAATAAAATAATATCTGCATCTTGATGAGATTCTGTTCGTGTATATGCCATTTGTTCTAATATCCCAGCAATGGTCTCACTATCGTGGACATTCATTTGACAGCCATATGTTTCAATCATGTACTTCTTACCTGATCCAATACCTTGCATCTCTTGTGGTATCTGATCGAATTGTAAAACTTGGATATCTTCTTTGCCCCGCTTTTTCGCTTCTTTCAAATCAGGAGCAATAAAATATTTGCTGTAATCTTTTCCACTCACGGTTTCCACCCTCTCTATATGGAATATCTATTCAGATCAATGATTTCAGCGTTGTAACTTGACTATTATATCGGATATATGCATTTTCTTCAAATCGTTTGGATTGCAAACTTGTTTATTTTATTTTCTTTAAAAACAAAAATGTCATTTGGGATTCCTTTTGCTTATAAAACTAGCATCACTAATATAACAGCAGAATAAATCGTGAACTTTTAAAGAATAAATGACACCATTAAACTTTCTTTTATAATATTTCGATCTCCTTTTACCATTTGTTAGCAATAATAATTATAACATCACTTCTATCACAGAAACGAATGGACCTAACTTACCTTTTTGTTCTCCTTTTAGAATAGTAGAGTTATTTATTCCTATTTTTTGATTTGGATGGCAAACCTGTTTATAAAAAATTTTCTCGCATATTGAAATATAATTCGATATACTAAATTTAAGCAAGCGAGAGGAGAAATCCATGATTGCTGACAATCACCCAAGTACAAGCACAGAGAATGAAATCCGCCTTCCCAATGGAGGGTATCTCAGGTACACTCGTGAAGGTGTGGAGTACAAGGTCATCATTCCGGAGAAACGAATCTTCGGCATCCCTGTCAGGCGGCAGTCCACCCACAAAGGCAAGTATGAAAAGGCCTTCGTAGAGGAAGGGTGCATCACACTGGTGACAGAGAAAGACTGGTTCTACCACTTCGAAACCGAGATCCGATTCGATGAGAAGAGGATTCTCAGTGTGAAGGGTGATCGACTCTGAGCACTTGGGCGATAGCTCCCCGACCCACCAAAATCAGGTCGGGGGGCGCCTATGTTGCAAGTAAAAACACCCTTACCTCCTGAAATCATTTAAAGAAATAAGGGTATTTATACATATATCTTATTCTACAAACTCTACAAACCCTTGTGTCCCATCCACACGTATGATTTGACCATCTTTTATCTTCTTCAACGCATCTTCTACCCCAACTACGGCGGGAATACCATATTCTCTCGCAACTACGGATCCATGTGTCATCAGTCCGCCTACCTCTGTGACCAATGCGATAGCAGATTGAAACAAAGGCGTCCACCCTGGATCTGTAAAGGGTGCTACCAGTATTTCTCCTTCATGCAACTGTGCTTCTTCTGGTTTATATACAATTCGAGCCTTTCCTTGTACAACACCAGCCGATACAGGTGTACCAACTAAGGCATTCTTTGGTAAATTTTCTAATTTTGATCTAGGGGTAACTGTTTCACCTTCACTTGTCATCACTCGTGAAGGAGTCCATTTTTGTTGCATAATGAACGCTTCTTTTCGATTTTTTATGGTTTGTGACAAATCCTCTATCTCTTCCCCCTTTACTAATTGAATGATTTCGGGAAGTGACAAATAATATACATCTTCACGATCCATGATTACTTTTTTCACTACTAAGTCATCTGCTTGCTTCATGATCACTTTTTTGCATTCATCTAATAGGGTAATGAGGAAATATTTATGGTGCTCTCGAAGCGCTCCTAAGTTACGGTATAATTTGATCAGTCTCTTCATGATTCGATAACGAATGGGATGACGTTTCAATTGTTGAAGCACTCTTATTTCCGTTTCTTTTGCTTGCTCTGCCCCTGATTGAAATTTTCTTCTATGCTCCCCAGTTTTTACACTTCTCATATGTCCCAAAATTGCTGGAACTAATAAAGTCGGCTTCTCTCTCCATCTAGGGTTTGTTATATCTATCTCACCAGGACATCTTTGGCCAAATTTCTCTATGAAATCATGAAACACCTGCTGAAACTGCTTTCCTCCTTCTATCTTATCTAATCCTGTAAAAAACGTAGAGTCATCAGCAGTTTGTAAATATTGCACTACATCAGGCAATATTCGTAATTGATCAGCTAAATCTCCAATTGCAAGTCCCATTTCACTTGTAATATTTCCATCATAAGATTGACTCAGTTTTTGTAAGGCTTGATCATCTTGAACCCAATCATGAAGATATTTCTTTAATAAGCCAGCTGTCAAAAGAAATGGAGCGATAAAGGGAAATAGATATTGAAAAATGGATAATAAAGAAGTAGATAATAATTTTTGCATTTTTACTAACTGTTCGTACCCCTCTAACCCTGTAAGAGACTCTTTCCATTCCGTATGTTGTTCTTGTATATAGATCTCAACTCGATTTTTTGCTAAAAAAGGATCTCTTCGAAATATATTTTGATAAACCTCTTTCACTACTGGGGAAATATTTTTTCTCACTGCTTTACCAATTTCTTTAGAAGGCGGAACAGCAGTAAAGTCGGGACGTTTTATTACTTCTTGAAGGGCAAGGCTCATCTTATTGTCCATATTGGATAAAATTTTAGGGATAATTTTCCTAACCAGTGAATATCGCAATATATCTGATGGATCTACAAATAGCCTTCCACCTGCTGGCAAAATGTACTTGCTTGTTGTACTTGCTTGTTCTTTTCCAAATGGAAAAAGCGTTTGAAAAATAGATATACCTAATGGCTTCATCGGTTCTGTCATCATTTGAATATGCCCAAAAGATAAAAAGACACGTAATGTTTCGGATTCTATCTTTGGCATGGGATACAAGGATGTAATCGGTCTGCTTTGAACCACAAAAAACTTTCCATCTTCTACACAGAACTCAATATCTTGCGGAAATCCAAAATGCTGTTCTATTCGGCTTCCAAGATCAGCAAGAGACAAAATCTGAGTATCAGATAGTACTTGTTGATTCTGCTTTTCTTCTGGTATATCGCTCTGTTTCGTCCCGCCATCTTCAAGCGATTCAATCATTATTTTTTTGGTTGAAATTTTCTTTGATATGACTTCTCCATGTTTTACTTTATATAAATCTGCTGTCACTAATCCCGATACAAGAGCCTCTCCTAATCCAAAGCTTGCATCAATAGAAGTCACCAGTCGATTTCCACTTACAGGATCAGCAGTAAAAAGAATCCCAGAAATTTCGGGATGAACCATGCGCTGTATTACTACAGACAAATAAACTTGACGGTGATCAAATCCATTTCTCGCCCGATAAGCAATGGCACGATCTGTAAATAAAGATGCCCAACACTTACGGATGGCATCTAACAAGGACTGCTCTCCTCGAATATTTAAATACGTATCTTGCTGTCCGGCAAATGATGCAGATGGTAAATCTTCGGCTGTAGCACTTGATCTTACTGCGTAGGTGTAGTTATCTCCAATAGATTTCCAAGCGTTTATGATTTCTTTTTGGAGAGTACTTGGAATCGCCAAACTCTCCATATGATCACGAATCCGTTTTCCTATATCTTTTATATCATCAAGATTATTTGCATTTACTTTTGTGCACTCCTTTAGCAGTGCTTCCATTTCAGAACTCGATTCAATAATGGATTGGTAAGCAAAAGTAGTTACACAAAAACCATCAGGTACAGGAAAACCAGCTGAAAATAAATCACCCAAATTAGCCCCTTTTCCTCCCACTTCCCCAATATTTTCGGCATGAATCTGTGCAAAAAATAAAATATTCGCACACATGAACTTCCCTCCAAAAAAAGCAATGTTTTTTCTTTACTTTAGCTCAAATCACCTACAAAGTAAAGTGAGTACTCACTTTTTACTGGCTTATTCCTTTCAGAGAATTATCCTTTCTTTCATCCTCCTGTGATTGACCATCAGGTCGATATGGGATAAAATAAATCTAGGAACCAATTGACCATATAGTCAATCAGAAAAAATCTCCAATCAATTGATTCATTTCTAAAAAAGAAAGAGGAATGAAAATGGAAAAAATCACGAGTAATGATTTTATCTCACCAGAATATATGAAAGATTTCGCTAAGTTCCACGAAAAAATACAATTTCAGGAGAAAGCCCTTGTTCCTATTGATGATTTCTTTGGTATGGGAAAAGCCTGGCTTGTACATCGTTACGATGATGCTCTTAGTATACTGAAGGACAAACGTTTTCTAAAAGATATGCGCAAGTTTCAGCCTCAGCAAATAGAGGAAGAAAAACTCCAAGAAAATACTTCTGTTAGTGTCTTAGTAGAATGGTTGAAAACGATGCCAAATATGCTTACAGTTGATCCTCCAGACCATACTCGCTTGCGTAGATTGGTGTCTAAAGCATTTACTCCTCGAATGATCGATGGTCTACAACCCCGAATACAAGAAATAGCAGATGAGCTATTGGACAAGGTAATGGATAAGAACACAATGGATCTCATCGAAGATTTTGCTTATCCATTACCTATTTTAGTCATTTCAGAGATGCTAGGAATCCCGAAAAATGACCGAAATCAGTTTCGAGGATGGACTCAAAAAATCGAAAAAGCTTCTTTAGATCCAAAACAAGCAGGAATGGTTGCTGCTGCACTTGAAGATTTTATTCGCTACATCAAAGCATTAATAAACGAGAAACGTAAATCCCCTAGGGACGATGTGATTAGCAGCTTAATAGAAGCATATGAAGAAGGAGATAAATTAAGCGAAAATGAATTAATTTCTACTATTTGGTTACTCATCACTGCTGGTCATGAAACCACGGCTAACTTGATCGCAAATGGGATGCTAGCACTCATGCAGCATCCCGAGCAAATGAATTTGTTGCGTCACAATCCTTCCCTGCTTTCAACTGCTGTAGAAGAACTACTACGCTATACTGGACCTGTTATGATTATCAATCGTATTGCTGGAGAAGATATAGCACTTCATGAACAAAACATTCGCAAAGGAGATAATATCGTTATTTCCATAGCTTCCACTAATCTAGATCTCAACAAATTTACCCATCCCGATGAACTAAACATTGCTCGAGATGAAGCGGAACACCTTGCTTTTAGTACGGGTATTCATCACTGTTTGGGGGCTCCACTGGCACGATTAGAGGGAAAAATCGCATTTGGTACCTTGCTTCGTCGATTTCCTCACCTACGATTAAATACGAAAATTGACCAGCTTCATTATCAAGCAAGTACCCTTCGTTCACTGGAAAAGTTACCTGTAACCTTCTAACTGTTGAAGAAGAACGGAAGACGACACTTCCGTTCTTATCTTTTTCCTTCTTGCACATCGATACTTGATTCAATATTTAGAGGTTGTTGCATAAATAAAATTGAACACTGGATAAAGTCGCTTGATGTGTGTGTTCTCCGCGTCTGTTGTTGAAAAAACACAAAGGACGCTTCACCCACCCGCATCTGCGCTTTTACGTTGAATAATGCAACAGGCTCTATTTAATTAATTATCTAAGTATTTGAATTCAATTTTTCATAGCTAGGTCACCTTGCAAATACAATTGCACACTATTGGCAAACTGGACAAAGCTTTTGTTACAATATCTTTATCTGTTTACATACCTGAAATAGATATAAAAACGAAAAGGGACATTCTTATGAAACTTTACTTTTTAGGAACGAGTGCAGGAGTACCCACAAATTTTCGAAATGTATCTTCTTTAGCACTCCTTTTACCAGAATACAATGGCGATATTTGGTTATTTGATTGTGGTGAAGCAACTCAACATCAAATTATGAAATCTCCTATTAAATTAAGTAGAATCAGTCGTATATTTATTACTCACTTGCATGGGGATCATATTTATGGTTTACCTGGATTACTCAGTACACGTTCTTTTCAGACAGAGTCTCCACTCACCATTTACGGACCAAGAGGAATCAAAGAATTTATAGAAGTTACCCTATCCATAAGTGAAACTCATTTAAGTCATCCAATTGACTATGTAGAGATACTAGATGAAATGACTTTAACTGAAAAACATTTTACGATTCGTATTAAACAACTTGAACACAGAATTACGTGTTTTGGATTTCGTATAGAAGAGAATGATAAACCTGGCAAACTGAATACAAAAAAACTACTGTCTCAAGGGATAAAACCTGGTCCCATTTTTCAAAAAATAAAACGTGGAGAACTTGTCATTTTGCCAGACGGGAGACAAATAGATGGGAAGCAATTCATAGATGCTCCTACACCAGGTAAAATAGTTACGATATTAGGAGACACGCTACCATGTCAAAATAGTATCATATTAGCTAGAAATGCTGATCTATTAGTTCATGAAGCTACACAACTTCATAAATTACAAAATAAAGCATCCCAATACTTTCATTCTACAACTATCGAAGCTGCCTTCACTGCCCAAAAAGCCGAAGCAAAACAATTAATCATAAACCACTTGAGTCCTCGTTACCATGAAGTAATGGAAGATGATTTGATAGAAGAAGTGAGAAGCATCTTTCCAAATGCCCAAATAGCAAACGAACACCAATTCTATGAAATTTAATAGACTCAAAGCGGCACAATAGATGGGAAAAATTGCAAAGAAGGCACAGAATCTAATTTTAATTTCCTATCGGCCCTAAAATGAGACTTTAAACGAATGAGCAAAATGACATTCTGATCAATGATAGATTATTTAGAATAGAAGGAGCGTATCAACGCTGTTGGTTCCTATAGGCACGGGGAGTTATGCCAACGATTCGTTTGAAATAACGATAAAAATGACTTTGATCAAAAAAGCCAACCTCATGGGCAATTTCTCCTATGCTTAACTCCGGCTGTTCGAGAAGTTGTTTGGCGTGATCGATACGGATTTTAATCAGATACTGATGAGGAGTGAGATGGGTTGCTTCTTTAAAGAGTCGAACCAAGTGCGAAGAACTGATGTGAACGGCTGTGGATAGCTCTTCTAGTGTAAAATTCTTCTGGTAATAGGCATGTAAGAATTCGAGAATTCGGTTGATTTGTTGTTTGGAGATCACATCGGGTTGGGAGGTATCTATCTTTTTAGCTGTGTAATTTTGTAGCAAATGAATCCCCAAAAGGTTAGCTAAAGAGTCAAAATAAAGCGTTCCATTAGGAGCTCCTTTTCTAAATTCATCAAGAAGCCATTGACTAATTTGAAAGATTTTAGAATCGGGTTGGTGGAAAGAATGTTCGAGTTCAATTTGCTGATGGTAAGAAAAATTGGTTTGATCTGCAATTTGATGTAAAAATGATGAGTGAATTTCCAATCGCAAAAAAGTAAGGTCCCGATCCCAAGCACAAAAACTTTCTTCACCTGATGATAAAACGTTTATTTCACCTGCATGTACATATCCTTCGTATTGATAGCGGTCTGCAGATTCTCTCATTTTCACTGGTTGTGGAGTCATATGAACAACAATTAAATGTTTGTCCATCGGAGGTGCATAGGCTTCTTGAGGTTTAACCTGTATCCACTGCGAAAATTCAATATTTTTCCAACCTAATTCTTCACAGTGTAAAACGGGTTTCCCTATCATTTGTATCTCAGTTGGCTTTCTCTGAGATGAATTCTGTAATGAGTGGTCGTTCATAATCTACTCGCTCCTCTATATCTAGATCGAAGGTTGAGACTTTAGCAAAGAGATATGCCTGACCGCATCAATTGTATCAAAAATGTTTTTAATTCTGTATATAATATATTTTCTATTATGAGCACAAAAAAATGACCCATTCAAAAGAATAGGTCATTTGGTTCCATTTTATCTGTTGTGGAGGTGGCGTTGGAACCACTCATGGATATAGTCAATAGCCTGATCTACATAGAGATCTTGATCATATAAATCGATATGGTTCGTGGTTTCAATCCACTGGATGGCTTTGGTGGTGGATAGATGATCGAAAAATTGTTGAGCACCTTCAGGGGTGCAATACAAATCTTGTGTACCATGAACAACCAGTGAATCTGCCCTGCAAAATCTAGAGAGTTAAGATGAAGAAACTCTTCAAAACTCATGACAGCAAAACGATTGATATAATGAGGAGAAACTCCTCGATCTGTTCCATAATAGGCATAAGGTTCATCGCCTGGCATTGCCACTTCTGTCTCATTGGAATCGCTTGAAACGGACGGGATGTATACCACTTCACCAGTCTGTTCATACTTTTCTTGAGCTTGTTTGGAAAGTTCGATCTTGTGTTGATAACCTTCTTCACCTAACCATGCACGAACCACCTTTGGGTCATGATAAAAACCAGCCACTGTCACTAAACTTTTGATTCGCTGATCCAATGCTGCCGTTTTCGACATAAAACCGCCGCCAGCGCAAATTCCAACTGCCCCTAACCGATCAGCATCAACATCTTCTCGTGTTAACAAATAGCTCACAGCATTTTGTAAATCCTCTACTTTTTTTGCAGGAGCTTCGAGTTGTCTTGGCTCACCTTCACTTTCACCGTAGTAACGATGATCAAAAGTAAGTGTCAAATAGCCCAAATTAGCGAGCTTTTTAGCATATATCTCTACTACTTGATCTTTCAATCCTGTCATGGGTCCTTCAAAGAGCAAGGCAGGGTATTTTTTATTAGCGGAGTAATGTTCGGGATAAAAGATTTGACCCGCAATCCTGAGTCCATCAGAAATAAAAGAGACTTTTTCTATATTCATGTTGTTTCATTCCTTTGTTTGATAGATCTATGAAGGATTGGCTAGGTTGAGAATGTTTTGGTTCCCAGAAGCCCAACGTGCAGTCATCGTGATTTCAGAAATGTTCCAAGCTTGATTTTGCTTTATGAGAGTAAATGTATAGGTTCCACCTAATACCCATTGGTCTTCACCAAATGAATTGGGGTATTCATGCATCGCATGGAAATAGGCGCGGCAAATGGCTTTCTGTTCGTTAGTAAACTCAACGATATGATTGGAAATGTAGTGTTGAGTAATCTTCAATGGAGTCAGTGATTGGTTCCAATTAGCTACCAATGCGGATGCCGGCACGGTACCTGGTTCTCCACCAGCCAATGAGGTATAATCGACTCTTACTTCTTCCGTAAATAAATTGGTTAGTGCATCCCATTCGCGATGATCCGCATAATAGGCAAACTTTGCAATAGTCTCCTTGATCTCTATCTTATCTAGCGTTTTTGTATGTTCATTTGACATGTTGATAGCTCCTCTACTATATTTTGACTTCTTATCTTTCACCAGGCAATCGGTTGACGATTGCGAAAAAATCCGCCTGTTGGCCCATTTTGATCGAGTGTTGCAAGCCAAACAATGGTATCTGCTCCATCTTCTATACTGACAGGAGCATTCGGTCCTCCCATATCCGTGCTCACCCATCCAGGGCAGACAGCGTTCACTTTGATCGAAGTTCCTCTGAGTTCGTCTGCTATAATTTTGGTTACAGCGTTGAGTGCAGTTTTCGAAATACGATACACCCCTGTTCTCCCTCTCATGCTACTCATAGCTCCATAACCAGAACTTACATTGACAATCCGTCCACTAGGTTGTTTTTTCATGATAGGAACTAGAGTCTGGATCAGTTGCAAAGGCCCCATAAAATTAGTTTCCATCGTTTTCCGTACAACATCTGCCTCTGTGGTTAACAGCGACATACCTTCATCTAGATAAATACCTGCGTTATTTACAAGTACTTCCAACTTTCTAGATGATAGGGTTGTGGCAAGTTGTTGAATCTGTACTGAATTCGTAACATCCAACGGGCTGTATTCTACTTCTAATCCAATAGCTCTAAGCTTCTCTACAGCCTGTTGTCCTTTGTGCATATCTCGCGAAGAAAGGATGACTTGATATCCTTTTTGAGCCAATTGACGACAAACTTCGAAACCGATTCCTCGATTCCCTCCAGTCACCAAAGCTACCTTCTTTTCCATACCGTTAAATCACCTCCATCACGTTTTGTTTTACAGTTTCTATCTTAAAAAAACTGCTAGGTCGAATATTGTACAAAACTACTCTTTTTTTTGTACAATTCATTTTTATAAGCATTTTCGATAGCTGGAAAGCGAAATTGTACAATGAAAAACAGAGAATTGTACAAGATAGCCTCTTCTTCCTATCTTATACTCAGATTATCAAAACACTCATCTTTCAATAGAACGAAGGGGCATAATAATATGAAAACAGGAATGATATATTTACGATTAACATTTGTTGCTATTTTTTGGGGATTAAGTTTTAATGCAGGACAATTGGCTGTGGAGATCATGTCTCCGCTTACGGTGACGGCTTGGCGCTTTATTATTGCCACAATCATAATGGTCTCTCTTCTATGGATCAAAGAACCACCAACCAAGAAGTTACTCAAAATGAATTGGAAAATGTATGTGATGTTAGGAGTTGTGGGAGTATTCGTCACCAATTCTTTCCAATTTTACGCACTCAAATTTACATCACCGTTGCATCCATCACTGATCATGGCAACTAATCCAATGGTTACAGCGATTTTTGCATTCTTTCTATTGCAGGAACGGTTACGCCTCGCACAGCTATTGGGAATGGTTTTATCTATCGTTGGAGTGGTTTATGTTATCACCAACGGTTCGTTCCTATCGACTTTTCAAAGCGTAAACCTCGGTGATCTCTTGGCAATGGGAGCCAATATCACATGGGCTTTGTATGCTGTTTTAGGGAGAAAATTTTTAAAAGATAGTTCTTCCTTAGCTACGACGACTTACACCATGGCAGTCGCAACTCTCTGTCTGTTACCCTTTGTTTCCCTGCAGCATGCAGCTGTATCGAGTCAAACGCTCTGGATCGGTTGGGGAGCTATTGCTTTCATGGGAACCTGCGGTGCTGTGTTGACCTTTTTATGGTGGAATCAAGGGGTTGCTACCATTGGGGCAAGTAAAACTTCCGTCTTTTTTAATCTTGTACCTGTCGTCACTTTGCTCGCTTCTGTAGCAATGGGACAACACATTGGAATTACGCAAGTGATAGGAACGGGACTGGTGATTATTGGTGTATTTATTTCATCGATGAATCGATCCTCCATGGCCTAGTGACAGATGAAGTTGGGAGCCAAGCACCAGAGGGGCATCAACCCTTCGGGCAAAATGGCCGACTAATCGGCGGCCTAAACTCCCACAGAACAATGAGTCTGGGTTTGGTTCCAATTGGAATTTGAACTTGTAAAGCCTTTTCCCAACCACTTCGTGGATAAATATATCAAAATCATATAAAGTATCTACGTAACTATGTAAGATTTGATCTAACAATACGCCGAAAAACAAATATCTACTACTGATATGAATCTCAAAAGTTGGATTTATTGGCCCAACTTTTGAGGTTTAATACATACTTTATTGTTGATACTTGTTTCTATCACTGTATAATTATTGCATGGATGAAGTTAAAAGCTGTATGACTAATTTCATCGACTATAAATTCTTACGAACTACATTTAATACCAAATTCTACCTATTACTTACTTATTGCTTGACTTTCACCTACAATCGGTCTTCCCCAACCCCATTTTTCTCCAATATTTATCTGACAAACTTGAATAGTCCCCGCATCAAACTCCACTATATGTGCTGCCTCTTCATAGTAACCTCCATACTGGTTTGGTGTTACGTTCCTTTCTAATGCAATAATAACTCCATTCTGATTTAAATAGACGATATCAATCGGGAATTTCATTTGAAACGTATGAACCATTCTTCCCCCCATGAGAAACAATCCACTACCAGCTGAATTTCGTCCAAGGAGCCCTTTCGACAGTTCTTTTTCCGTTAGGGCTAATTCTGCTCTTCGAAAAAAGATATGTGATCGATAAACATCTATCCATTTTTTCAACTCTTTTCCTCCAACTAGAAATTTTGAATAGTAAAAAATTATGATCTAGTCGCCAGCTATCCTCATGTGTCAATCTTTGTTTACATTATATTTTCTAATCCATTTATTTCTTGTGCATTGGAGTATATCGTTTAACCACTTCGCAAATGAACTGCAAATAAAAAGAGAGCGGGATAAACCCTGCTCTCCATAATTTTATGCAAATTCACTTATCAAACGATCAAATTGGTCCTCTGTTAAATTTAGATCTTGTTTAACAAGGGCTTCTTCTTTATAACCTTTTATTAATTCTTCATAGGAAGGTCTTTCAGAATTTTGATAGATAATTCCAGTAACAAGACCATTGTGTTCCATCAAGGTTTGCATTGCTTTTCCACGGTTTGATGGATCATATCCTTCAATATCATCTAGACTAGTAAGATTTTGTTTAAACCAATCGTACGTGTTGATTTTGTTGTAAGTCACACATGGGCTGTAAACATTGATCAACGAGAAACCTTTATGTTTAATACCTGCTTCGATTACAGCAGTCATTCCTTTTAAATCACTGGATACCGTTTGTGCTACGAAACCAGCTCCTACTGTTAGTGCCATTTCCATTGGAGAAATCGCAGCTTCAATGGAACCATTTGGTGTACTTTTCGTTTTAAATCCCATCTCCGAACGTGGAGAAGTTTGACCTTTGGTAAGACCATAGATTTGATTGTCCATTACAATATAGGTGATATCCACATTACGGCGAATGGCATGAACCGTATGTCCCATACCGATCGCAAAGCCATCACCATCTCCACCAGAAGCAACTACAGTTAGATCTCGATTGGCGAGTTTCAAACCTTGAGCGATTGGTAGAGAGCGACCATGAACACCATGGAATCCATAGGAATTCACATAACCTGCAATCCGACCAGAACAACCGATACCGGAAACGATAGCAACTTCTTCAGGTTCCTTACCTAAGTTTGCAAACGCGCGTTGCATAGAGGCCAAAACCGTAAAGTCACCACAACCAGGACACCAGTTAGGTTTCACTTTGTTGCGGAATTCTTTAAACGTTGCCATGAACCAACAGCTCCTTACACTCTTTATAAATTTCCATAGGCAAGAATGGGTTTCCGTCGTATTTGCCAACGTGAACCAATTTTTCAGCCATACCTACATTCATTTTAATGAGTGAGGTCAGTTGTCCAGTAGCATTGTTTTCTACGACAATTACTTTTTTCGCTTTTTCCATTTGCTCTTTTAATTGTTCGGTTGGGAAAGGCATCAATTGACGGATATGAGCATGATTTACTTTTAATCCATCTGCTTCTAAACGACCCATTGCCTCTTGGATGGTTCCATAAGTAGAGTTAATTCCAACAATCAAGATATCTGCATCTTCATGACGTGTATCTGCATGAATTGGATTTGGGAAAGATAAGTTAGTCAATTTGGACAATCGTTTGTCCATCATTTTTTTACGGTTGACAGCACCTTCAAATGGACGCCCTGATTCATTGTGCTCCACACCAGTCACATGATGGAGGCCATGTTTTTTCCCAGGAAGAACACGACGAGACACGCCATCTTCACTGAATCCATAGCGCGGGAATAACTCTGAATTTTCAAGTTCCGGTAATTCCTCTTCATCCGTAACCAATTTTCCACGACGAATCTCAATTTTACTATAATCTAGTGGTTCTACGGTTTGTTTGCCGAGAGACAATGCCAAATCTGTAACAATGATTACAGGACATTGATACTCTTCAGCGAGGTTAAATGCTTCAATCGTATCATAGAAACATTCTTCCACTGAACTTGGTGCAATAACGATTTTAGGTATTTCACCATGTGTGCTATAAAGCATAGCAAGAATATCACTTTGTTCCTGTTTAGTTGGAAGTCCTGTACTTGGACCACCACGTTGTGTATCTATAATTACAACAGGTGTTTCGGTCATGCCTGCAAGACCTATAGCTTCTGTCATTAAAGATAGCCCAGGTCCAGCGGAAGCTGTCAATGCACGCACACCGCCATAGTTTGCACCAATTGCCATTGTGATTGCAGCAATTTCATCTTCTGTTTGTACTACAGTTCCACCAAATTCAGGCAAACGACGGATTAAGTATTCCATGATTTCAGAAGATGGAGTAATCGGGTAAGCCGCCATAAGTCTTGCTCCACCAGCAACCGCACCAAAAGCGATAGCATCATTACCAATCATATATAAACGTTTCTTTCCATCAGATGGTGCTAAGCTGAAGTCTTTGATAGAAAGATTGGTAGCTTCGTTTTTGACATACTCAATTCCTCTTGTGATTGCATCCATGTTTTTATCAATCACTTGTTGTCCTTTTTTCGCAAATCTATCTGTTAAAACTTCACGGAATGATTCAACAGAAATACCTAGTAGCGCTACAGATGCACCAACAGCTACCATGTTTTTCATTTGAGCCATACCAACTTCTTCAGCAATCTTTGTAAATGGCACTGCAATTAAATGTGCCTTGATGCCTTCTGGAACAGTAGGATTAAATTTTGCGTCAGCTAAAATTACACCACCGTCTATTAGTTCATAAGAATTTAAATCAATCGTTTCTTGGTCAAATGCAACTAAAATGTCTAGATCATCTGAAATAGAGCTGGTAGGTTCTGTGCTAATACGAATTTTCGTATTGGAGTGGCCACCTTTAATACGGGAAGAAAAATGACGATACCCAAATAGAAAGTAGCCTTGGCGATTGAGTACTGTAGCTAAAGTTTCCCCAGCACTATCAATCCCCTCTCCCTGCTGTCCGCCTACTTTCCAGGAAAGCTGGTTAATCATGAACTCATCTCCTTTAATACTTCACGCCAAACAATCATCTGGAGAAATTCCCAGATGTGCATCAATAATGCTTATTCATTCGTTTATTATGGTAAATTAACAAACACTAACTATTGCCTTTTCTAATTCTATTCCTGTGTAATAGAAATTGCAATAAGCAATCTTATCTTAGTGAATTTTTATAAAAATAGAGTGCGTTACGGTAAGTCCATTTATCTACTAATGACTTTGGAAAATATCGACTCAAGACACGGTAAAAAGATGGTAAGTCAAAAGCATTACTCAATCCATATAGTTTATTCTCCATCCCATCGAAGTCAGAACCAAAAGAAAGATGATCCTCTCCTCCCAAATATTGGATATGTTCAAGATGAAACAACAAATGTTCCATTGTTGCCTCTTGATAAGGATGAAACACAAATTGAGGGACATATGTAATTCCAATTAAACCATTCAACTCGATGATTGTTTTAATCTGATCATCTGTCAAATTCCTAGGATGATCACAAATTTTCCGGCAATTGGAATGGGATGCCATAACTTTCACGTCTGGAATAGATACAACATCCCAAAATCCTTGCTCGGATAAATGAGAAACATCTACAATCATCCCGAGTCTTACCATTTCCTTCACAAATTCCTTACCAAAATTAGTAAGACCACCATTGCGGGTCTCCTTACAACCATCTGCAAGGGCATTCGCACAATTCCAAGTTAAACCTATTTGTCTTACTCCCAATCGATAAAATAAACGCAAGATAGAAAGATCTTTGCCCACCGCTTCTCCACCTTCGAGAGAAAGTACAGAGCGAGTCTTTTCTTCTATTTTGTTTCCATTTCTGCATGATAAAAGAGGAACAAAAGGTTCAACGTTTTGGTAAAACAAATCAATTTGTTTAAGAGCAACTCCTAATTTACCAGTTTGGGGGATATGATCTGGGACAAAAATAGCAAAATTTTGAAGAAATACATTGCTATATTTTAAAGAGTTATAAGAAACATCTAAAGGAGAATCATCCGAAAGAAATAAATTTTCTTGTGGTTGTTTATTAGAAAAAAAAGAACAATCCTCCTTTACCCGTTTCCAAAGCTGATAGAGTACATCACAGTGATTATCTATCCAATACAAACCCTCACCCCCCATATATAAAGAAAAAACCTGCTACATGACATAACAGGTTTAAACGTTTATCGAGGTTCCACAATTAATTTTATCGCCGTGCGTTCTTCACCATCGATGACAATGTCGGTAAAGGCAGGGATGCAGATGAGATCAATTCCACTTGGAGCAACAAATCCTCGTGCGATTGCAACCGCTTTAACAGCTTGGTTTAGTGCACCTGCGCCGATAGCTTGCATTTCGGCTTGACCTCTCTCACGCAAAACACCAGCAAGTGCACCTGCGACGGAATTGGGATTCGATTTTGCTGAAACTTTTAATACTTCCATGAATGTACCTCCTCGATGGTTGGAGTAAGTCCACTCCTATCATATTCGACTAAAGTGTAAAAATTCCTTCTTAAAAAAGTAGACAGAACTGAAATAATCCAAATAAAATTATTTTAATTTAACCAAGGTCTGTCATTATCAATACGAATTCTCTTCATTTTTTTTGTTCGTTTATTTGAAGTATCGAAATCAATTAAAACTCCTTGCAACATAAATCCTTCTTTTGATACCTCAAATCGAACCGGAAGTTGCGTTACAAATCTTCTTACAACAGCATCAACCTCCATTCCGATTACTCCATTATAAGGACCTGTCATTCCAATATCCGTTAAATAACCGGTACCTTTTGGTAAGATTCTTTCATCTGCTGTCTGTACATGTGTATGCGTTCCAACCACAGCTGATACCCTCCCATCTAAATACCATGTAAGTGCTTGTTTCTCAGATGTAGTCTCTGCATGCATATCCACTAAGATATAAGGATTTCCTGATATACGATTTAAAATATTATCTGCTGTTCGAAATGGACAATCCAATGAGCTAGCAGCATATGTTCTGCCCATAAGGTTGATAATTACAACTTTCCCTTTTGTTGTGGAAATGATTGTATACCCTCTTCCTGGTGTTCCCTCCGGGTAATTAGCCGGCCGAATAATTCTCTCCTCATCCTCAATAAAATCAAAGATTTCAGATTGCCCCCATGTGTGATTGCCCATTGTCACGCAATCAATCCCTAAGGAAAGAAATCCTCGATAAATATCTCTAGTGATTCCTCTACCATTTATAGCAGCATTCTCTCCATTGACCACAACAACATCAGGTTGATAGGTTTGTCTTAATTCGGGGAGGTATGTTCGAAGTGTATCTTGACCCACTTTACCGACGATATCTCCAATCATTAATAATCTCATGTGTTTGATATCCTCTTTCTATCCACTAAAACTTTTTATTCGTTTATTTTATGAAAAAAATAAAGCGGCGCAGAGGCCACTTTATTTTGCATACTCAACTGATCGAGTCTCCCGAATTACAGTTACTTTGATATGTCCTGGATAATCTAGTTGATTTTCAATTTGTTTGGTTATTTCTCTGGCTAATCGAGTTGCCTCAGCATCATCTACTTCTTCAGGTCGTACAATAATTCTACATTCTCGACCGGCTTGGATAGCATATGATTTTTCTACACCATCAAAAGACTCACAGATCGCTTCTAATTTCTCCAGACGACGGATATAGGCCTCTAATGTTTCCCTTCTAGCCCCTGGTCTGGCAGCTGACAGAGCATCAGCAGCTCTTACAAGAACTGCAATAACGCTTTCTGCTTCAACATCACCGTGATGGGAAGCAATACTGTTGATAACGACTGGATGTTCATGAAACTTTTTGGCTAACTCTACTCCAATTTCCACATGAGAACCTTCGATTTCATGGTCAATTGCCTTTCCAACATCATGAAGCAATCCCGCACGCTTTGCTAGATGAATATCTTCTCCTAACTCAGCAGCTAAAAGCCCACTGAGATAAGCCACTTCCATGGAATGTTTCAATACATTTTGACCATAACTCGTTCGAAATTTAAGACGTCCAACGATTTTTATAAGGTCTGGATGCAAACCGTGTACCCCTGTTTCAAATGTAGCTTGTTCACCATATTCACGAATTCTCTCATCCACATCACGACGAGCCTTTTCAACCATTTCTTCAATTCTGGCTGGGTGAATTCGACCATCAGCGACTAATTTTTCCAACGCAACACGCGCAACTTCTCGACGAATCGGGTCAAAACCGGACAAAATTACAGCTTCTGGAGTATCATCGATAATCAAATCAATTCCAGTTAGTGTTTCTAATGTGCGTATATTTCGCCCTTCACGACCTATGATCCGTCCTTTCATCTCATCGTTTGGCAAAGTAACTACAGACACAGTTGTTTCTGCTACATGATCAGCTGCACAGCGTTGAATAGCGAGAGATAGAATATTTCTAGCTTTCTTATCTCCTTCTTCAATCGCTTGTTGCTCCATTTCTTTAATGAGTTGGGCAGTCTCATGGCGCATTTCATCTTCTACACGTTTCATAATGATTTGACGGGCTTCTTCAGTTGCTAAGCCAGAAATACGTTCCATTTCTTTGACCCCAGCTTCTTTTAAATCCTCTATTTCTTTTAAATGTGTGTTTATCGTATTCTCACGATCATTTAGTTCACTTTCACGTTTTTCTAGATTTTGTTGTCTCACATCGAATGTTTCTTCTTTTTGAACGATTCTTCGTTCCATCCGAGAGAGTTCGTTTCGCTGTTCACGTATTTCCTGTTCTGCTTCGCTTCGCAATCGGTATACTTCATCTCGTGACTCAAGGATTTTTTCCTTTTTCATAGCCTCTGAATCATGTCTAGCTTTCTCTAAAATCAGTTCTGCTTGTTTCTCAGCACTACCGATACGAGATTCAGCAATACTTTTCCGTAGCCAATATCCAGCAAATCCCATGATTAGCGAGGCGAACAGCAGCAGGATATGTCCTGTGTCTAGCACTGTAGTGTTCACCTCCCTTATTCTTTTATTTCAACCCCCACCACTATGATGAGGTTTTCTTACTATCAGAAGTGAGCTATTCCCAAAAAATCCAGAAATACTCTATTTCTTTAAGTAAGAGGCACGTAATTTTACCGTCCAATAGTAGAGATCAATCTACTATTTCCTGCATAAGCCAAACTTAGTTATGTTTTTCCTATCTTTGAAGATAAATTACCAATCTTGCAGTATTCTCACAAGACTACTTCAATACATGGGTGGTTTTAAAAACAAGACCGAATTACTCGGTCTACCGTTTTACCTTGTTGTTCATTTTGCACACATGCAACCGGTCAGGTGTATCTTAAGATGATAAAAATAAAAAGATACAGCTCAATTGTATTCGTTATGAAATCCCATTGTCAAGGCGACTAACATGCACCTCTGATTTTCCATCCTTTAGACGAACAAAAAAAGATTGGTCAGCTGATTCTGTTAAATGAATATTATGTGTCACAAATAAAATCTGACGATCGAAAGTCTCATGTACAGACTGTAAAAATTGTGTCATAGGTAAAATATAATCTTCACTTACATGTTTACCTGGTTCATCTAATAGAATCGGACCATTTAATCGAGGCCTTACTGTCTCCAAGAAAGCAATTCGAAGGGCAAGGGAGATAATATCCACTACTCCACCACCTCTAGCTTCTTGAGGTTTAGTTCGGATCGTTTCTTCATTCCATTTTGTAACAACATAGAACTCAGCTGTAGGATTTTTTTCTGCGGGTGATAGATCTATCTCAAAACGAAAAGAAGAACCAAATACGTATTGAAGTGCATTCGTAACTAATGTTTCCAATTGAGTTTTTGCTTGTTTACGTGCATATTCACCAGATCGTTGAAACAAAAGACGAACTTTGTCCAATAACTCTTGTTCTTGGCGTAGTTTCTCTTCTTGGTCAAGTAACTCCTGCTGCTCCTTCACAAGCATATCTTTTTTTGTTTTTCGACGAATCCATTCTTCTCTAGCTTCTTTTAATGTAAGATCCATCCTCTCAAATTGCTCAATGGTTTCCATCAGCAAGTAGCTCCTTAGGAAGTAATTGTTCTACTTCTTCTAATCCATCTTGAACTTCTTGCTCCAAACGACTTATTTCTTCTGTCAGTTGCTCTGGTTTTACTCCTAGTTGCTCCAACTCCATTAATATATCTCTTTCCTGTTTTTCCAGATTTTCTAGTTTTAATTCCGCTCTACGACGTAAATCTTTTGCTTCCTCAATTTTTGTTTTTATTTGCCTGATCTTCTCTTCCAGCTGCTGCATAATTACTTCCTCCTTCAAGTTCTTGTAATAAGTGTTGAATCAAGTGATCATTGATTTCTGACCCACAAATAGGACATTCTCCATGTTCCGTAAGTAAAGCTCCATATTCTTTTAACAAGCCTTGTAAAGTGTTGTTTACCTCAGCTATGCACTGATATCCTATTGCTATTCTTTTTCGTTTATCTGTTAAATCTACCAAATAAGTTTGTAGTTTTGCTAAAAGAGATAGTTTTGTTTCTACTTCTGGTAGATGAAGTTGCAAATTTGCTAGAAAACCTTCGTTGATTTTTAAATACTGTTCTACTTTTTGTTTCCTTTCACATGTATTTTCCCAAATCTGTTTCCACTTCATTAATGCTTCTAACTGATTGCGCTTTACTTCTACAGCGCTTACAAAATTCATTCCGTGATCTATTTTCTCCGTTTGCTGCAAAACATTTTTTAATTTTTCTTTTTCCAGTTGAATCTTACTGTATTCATTTTGAAACTTTTTGTAGTTATTCACGATTTTCATTTTCGTGTCTATTTCCTGTTGAATTTGTTCTACTTGGATAATAGATTCAGTTTTGTTATGAATAGACTCCTGTTCTGTTTTTTCTTCAACATGAAGACGATAACGAATTAAAAGTTGTCGATATTGGCGAAGATATAATAATTTATTTTCTAATGAAATAGAGATATGTTCAGCTTCGCCTATATTAGGAAACCTCTCCAATATATCTTTTTGTACTCGTTTTTCTTGAGTTACCAGTTTATATTGGTATGCCAACTGCTTTAATTGAATAAGAAGAGATTGTTTTTCTTTTATGTCAGATGCCCGTTTTTCAGCTTGTAGGAGAGCTGACTCTAAGATATCTAGATTCTCAAAGGGTTGAAGTTTTTGCTCCACATTTTTCCTTTGTTCAAGAAGATATTTATTTTTTGAAGCGAGTTGTATTCGATCACTATTTAACTTCTTCAATGCTCTATCTATCAAATGGGCACCACTAACTAGACCAATTGTCTTGGCTTTTACCCCGCTGGATTCAGATAGGAGAAAAGGACCATCAAGCTGATTACCCACTTGTAAAAAAATATCTTTTTGATCCAACTCCAAAGGTCTAAATTGATGAGCATTGGCTATCTCCAAAGGCACTTCTGAACCAAAACCTTCAAAAATTTGCGGCTCTTCGCCTATTTTTTCCAATTGATAACGATTAATGGAATTTTGATTACGAATTCGTCTAATAATAGTTCCATCATCTAAATGGAGTGCTACTTCACAGAGATTAGCACCTATACGAATATATTCCGTTCCTCTAGGGGAATTGAATAAGACCCAACGAAGTGCACGTAAAATAGCACTTTTTCCACTATCGGATGGACCTACAAACACATTTAAACCCGGATGAAAATCTAGTTCTGTATGTACATGGGATTGGAAGTTTTTTATGATTAATTTTTTAAAATGTATCATTATTCTTTTCCCCTGCCATCTCTTGAGCTTCTCCAATTCTTTTCAATGCTTCCGCTTTAACAGAAGGATCCAATAGATCAATCTTAGCGATCTCTTCAATGATTTCCTCTACTTGAATCCCTTGATAGATGCCCGCTGCATTCACTTCTTGAGCAAATTGGGCCCATTTCTCCTGTCGATATAAAGACTCTTCTTGAACAGATCGATCAAAAACATCTTCTCCACGAGCAGCTGTCGTTAATTTTTGAAACTGGATTTGAATTTCTTTTCCTAATTCGATTAGAACAACTTGTGGCATACGCCTGATTTCTGCTTGCTGATTTGAAAGTCTAGCAACTGAACCTGGATTGATAATATATTTATTGTTTTTATGCTGGATAGGAAAACCTGCATGATAGTGTCCTGTCAATAATATATCTGCATCGCTTTCCATTTCCAATAAAGCGGATACCATCGTATGAGGCACTCCTTCCGGCAATGCTTTGTCTACAAGCATACCATGAACCATATGTATACAATAATCTGCTCCTATACGATTGGTAACGGCATAGTCTTCTGTTATGGTACGTTTATCCAAATCGTAATGAAATGCTTGTCCAGTTAATTGAACTTGATAAGTACCATCTGATAACACAACATGTTCTTTTGGTTTTACTAATGTCAAAACACCAAAAGCCTCTAGTAAACCAAGCATCGTACGATCTACAGTGGCAGGATTATGGCCAAAAATATCATGATTACCAGCAATGGCATATACGGGGACGGAAAATTCACGAAAAAGTTGGGCAAACTCCCGAACCACTGCAGGGGACAAGTTAGGACGGTCAAAGACATCTCCACCATGTAACACATAGTCCACTTTATTTTTTTCTGCTATCTGTATAATTTCGTTTAATTTTCGCTTCATCGACTCAAAAAAATCATCTGTACGACCACGAGGAGAAGTCCCTCGAATATGCGTATCTGTGAAATAAAGCAAACGCATTATGACCCCTCCAGATCACGTTTGTTTCTGATATGCTGCAATGCTTGACGAACCAAATGGGAGGGAAATCCTCTTCGTAAAAGATAAGAGCCCAATCGACGTTCAATGGTTTGCCAATCTTCTTGACAAAGACGAGAATAGCGCCGTTCGGCGACCTCCGTCACCAACTGGCGCTCCTCGATGATGTTCTCTTCTTGAATAGCCTTATCAATATTAGTAGAAGAAACTCCCTTGCGTTTTAATTCTTGCTTAAGACGATTAATTCCTAGTTTTTTACCCATCTGTCTTTCTTTAATCCAACTAACTGCATATTGATGATCATCCAAAAAGCCTTGCTGTTTCATTGATTCGAGAACAGATTTGATAAGTATTTCATCAAATCCTTTTTCTAGTAAATGTTTCTCTGCTTCTTTCACGGTTCTTGGACGATAACTGATATAACGAAAAAAGGCTTGGGTTACATAATGACGCTCCTGAGCCTCGCTGATTTCTGTTAGGTAGGAAGGTTCTATTTCCATCCCTTTATGTAAACCATACTTTACCAAAACATCCTCATGGACAGAGAGCACAGGCTCTCCATCCACTTGGATTTCGTAACGCTTATGTCGTTGTCCTACAATAGCTGAAATTATCACTTGAGATCAAATAGCGGTGTTTCTTCCTCCGCTTTCTCCTTTGCTTTACGGCCTCTTTTTGGCTTTTCCGCTTCTTCGACTTCTACCGTAGCGGCAGCTTCTTCTACATGAATAACTGGTAGGTCATAATGTGCACGAATTTGATTTTCAATCTTTAAGAAGGTATCCGTATTTTCTTTGAGGAATTGCTTTGCATTTTCTCTGCCTTGACCCATGCGATCACCATTGAAAGAGTACCATGCTCCACTCTTATTTACAATCTCTAATTCCGTAGCAATATCTAGTGCACTACCTTCTTTTGAAATACCCTCACCGAACATAATATCTACTTCAGCCACTTTAAATGGAGGGGCAACTTTGTTTTTAACCACTTTGATTTTAGTCCGGTTTCCAACCATATCGGTACCTTGTTTGATGGTTTCCGCACGACGTACTTCCAAACGTACACTGGAGTAGAACTTCAAAGCACGTCCTCCTGGAGTTGTTTCTGGGTTACCAAACATAACACCAACTTTTTCACGGATCTGGTTGATAAAGATCGCAATAGTTTTGGATTTGTTGATCGCACCAGATAACTTTCTCAATGCTTGGGACATCAATCGGGCCTGAAGACCTACATGAGAATCTCCCATTTCTCCTTCTATCTCCGCTTTTGGAACCAACGCTGCTACAGAGTCAATCACAATAATATCAATTGCTCCACTGCGCACCAAAGCCTCAGAAATTTCCAATGCTTGTTCCCCTGTATCTGGTTGGGATAAGAGTAGATCAGAAATATCCACACCTAATTTTTGTGCATAAACAGGGTCAAGGGCATGTTCTGCATCAATAAATGCAGCTTGACCGCCATTTCTTTGAATTTCTGCTATTGCATGCAATGCGACAGTGGTTTTACCTGACGATTCTGGTCCATATACTTCAATAATACGTCCACGAGGATATCCTCCTACTCCAAGTGCAATATCAAGAGCAAGAGCACCACTGGAGATAGTCTCTACTTGATTGGAAGCTTCTTCTCCCATTTTCATAATAGAACCTTTACCAAATTGCTTTTCGATTTGTCTCAGTGCCATTTCCAAGGCTTGTTTACGATCTGACATATGTAGAAACTCTCCCTCTTTCATAAAGTTAGAATGATTGCATTATTCTTACTTATTTTCAGTTTGTATACACGATCTTATGAGTAGTAAGAAGTTTTTCATCACTTTCATCTTCTCTATCATAACTTGTTTCTCAAAGGATAACAAGCCTTTTCCCGAACATTTATTCTGTAAAATATTTGCGTTAGAACTTGCACAAATGTGGTAATCTAAGTTCATAGGAGGGTAGTCATATGGACAAAGATCAATTGAGAAGCCAAATATTGGAGCAGTTAGAAGAAGTAAACGATCCTGAACTAGGCATCGACATCGTTAACTTAGGATTAGTTTATGATATTGATATAAGTGAATCCAATAATGTCAAAATAACCATGACTTTAACCGCAATGGGTTGCCCCTTAGCTGGAATGATAAATGGTCTAGTAGAAGACGCTGTTCGAAAAGTCGAAGGTGTAGACGAAATTGAAGTAGATATCGTTTGGGACCCACCATGGAGCAAAGACCGAATGTCTCGCTATGCAAAAATAGCTCTAGGAATTCCAGATTGAAAAAATGCACCTAGCATTCCTCAGCTAGGTGCATTTTACTTATATTCAACCTCTTGCATTCACTTCTGGTCTGCGACTCCTACCTGAATCAGAACGTGATTCGCGTGTTGCAGGTCTTGGTGAATTGGTCCTTGGTCTTGCGGGTTCCATGTTGACACGCATTCCATTGATACGGGATTGTTGAAGAGCCTCGTAAACAAACGGAGCAATCTCTTCTTGAACTTCTACAAACGAGAAACGATCATAAATATTGATTCGTCCCACTTGACGCAAACCAATACCAGCATGATCAGCAATTGCTTTAGCGAGCTCTTGTGGACGAAGATTGCTATTACGCCCGACGTTAATAAAGAAACGCACCATCCCAGGAGAAGCCCCTGTCTCCCCAAAATTATAAGAAGCATCGCTAGCTTTATTAAATCGTTCAAAGAAAGTAAGGTATAAAGATGCTGCTGCCACTTTTTCTGCTGAGAACTTGTCGGCAAGCTGCTGGGTCATATCTTCAAATAAAGAAAGATCAGCTTCAGAGCGAATAACATCTTCAATTTGTGAAATCCAACTTTGTTGTTGTTTCGCTGCTACTTCTTCTAAAGTGGGAAGCTCACGGGATACAAGTTTTGCTCCTGTTTCTTGCTCGATTAGACGCAGTTGTTTCATTTCACGAGGAGTAATTAAAGTAAGAGCCATCCCTGTGCGACCTGCACGACCAGTACGTCCAATTCGATGGACATAACTTTCTACATCTTGAGGGATATCGTAATTAATCACATGAGTTACACTCCCGACATCAATGCCTCGAGCAGCAACATCTGTAGCAACAAGAAGTTCTATTTCACCTTGGCGAAACTGCCCCATTACCCGGTCACGTTGTTGTTGTTGCAGATCACCGTGTAGCCCGCCTGCTAAATAACCTCTTACTTGAAGAGCCTCCGTTAAATCATCGACCCCTTTTTTGGTACGGCAAAAAACAATTGCTAACTCAATTTCTTCACTATCTAAGATTCTACAGAGAGCTTCCACCTTCATATTTTCCAGGACTCGGTAATAAACCTGTTGAATCATAGGTACGGTAACTTCACCCCGATTGATAGTGATATATTTAGGTTTTCTCATATATTTGTGAGATAACTGACGAATTGCTGGGGGCATGGTAGCTGAAAACAGTAGTAATTGACGTTGTCCAGGCAAAAATCTGAGTACTGTCTCGATGTCATCGATAAAACCCATATCTAGCATTTCATCTGCTTCATCTAAAACTATTACTTCTACACCATCTGTTTTTAATGTGCCTCTGCGCAAATGGTCTAGTAATCTTCCCGGTGTGCCAATCACCACATGTACACCTTGTTGTAAAGCTTTAATTTGTCTAATTATGGATTGGCCACCATATATAGGCAATGTTTTCACTCTTTTTGGACGCCCTAAACGCCGTAGTTCCTCGGAAACTTGAATAGCTAGCTCCCGAGTAGGGGTTAAAATAATACTTTGGACACGATTATCAGATGGATCAATACGCTCTAAAACTGGAATACCAAATGCGGCTGTTTTGCCTGTACCAGTTTGAGCTTGCCCAATCACATCTTCTCCGCGTATAACAGCTGGGATACACTCAGCTTGAATAGGGGAAGGCTCTTCATAACCTATATCTTGTATCCCTTTCATGATATCATTACTTAGATCAAAATCCTCAAAACGTTTCATATCGTAGTTTCACCTTTCTTTAGCCGTTCAAGTAGAAAGAACAATGCATGTTTTGCTGCAGATTTTTGAATACGTTCTCTATCTCCTGTTAACGATAACTCCAAGACAGCAGTAGGCATACCTATTTGAGCCAAACCAATATACACCAAACCAACTGGTTTACTTTCAGATGAAGCAGGACCTGCTACTCCTGTCACACTTATTGCAAAGTCAGTTTGAAACCTTTGTCTTGTCTGTTCTGCTAATTGCTCAGCAGCTTTCATACTTACTGCTCCAAATTCTTTTAGTACCTGAGTGGAAACACCTACAATATCGGTTTTAGCTTTATTTGAATAGGATACAAATCCACCTTTCACTTCTTCACTAGCACCTGGAACAGTAGTTAATAAATGAACAACGAGGCCACCTGTGCAACTTTCTGCTGTAGCGACACTTTGCTTGTTATTTCTTAAATGATGAATTACTAATTCTTCTAGAGATTCTTCGCTCTCACTATAACAGTGTTTCCCAACTCTGGACAAAATTTCGTTTCGAATTGGTTCAATCAATTGTTTTGCTAAATCTTCCGATTCTGCGTGTGAGGTGATTCGCAAAGTTACTCCAATATCCATTGCATATGTGGCAAGAATAGGATTATCAGAAGTGATAATTAAATCTTTTAACTCTTCTTCTAGAGCAGACTCTCCAATCCCCAAAAAAGACATGGGATGTGAGTAAATGACCTCTTTCGATGGTAATATACGATGCAAAAAAGGAAGTACTTGTTGTTCAAACATTGGTTTTAATTCACCGGGAGGACCAGGCAATAATATATAAATAACTCCATCTTTCGTAATGGATAAGCCTGGAGCAGTACCTTTTTCATTGGGGAATACAATTCCTGAGGAAAATACCAATGCCTGTTTGTAATTATTAGTGGGAATAGGAGTATTACGCTTTGAAAAATGTCTTTCTAAACGTTGTCGCCATTGTAGATCTTCTACTAATGTTTCTCCTAACATGTCTGCCAATGTCTCTTTTGTTAAATCATCTAATGTTGGCCCGAGACCACCACATAGGAATACCAGCTGTGATCTACTATGAGCTACCTTTATTACCTCTGCTAAACGATCAGCATGATCTCCAACAGACGTATGATAGGCAACTTCTACACCAATAGGAACGCATGCACGAGAAATAAACTGTGAATGAGTATTAAGTGTAACACCTAGCATGAGCTCGGATCCGACTGTAATTACTTCGGCTTGCATGGAGCAACTCCTCATCCGTTTTTAGTAAGAGATACGATTTTCCTATTTTTATAAAAATAGTCAAGTCCTGACAAAATGGTGATAATGACAGCTAACCATGTAGCAATGATGGAAAAGGGGAAAGCAAAGTTAGAAAACGGAAAATTATTCAACATAAGCGATACAATTGCCACAATTTGTACAATGGTTTTAATTTTACCAAGTGTACTCGCTGCAATAATATGGCCTTCCGCAACTGCAATCAATCGAAGACCTGTAACCGCAAATTCACGGCTTATGATTACAATAGCAATCCACGCCGGGAGCCGCTGCATGTCTACAAGTGAGATAAGCGCAGCGGTTATCAATAGCTTGTCAGCAAGTGGGTCTAAGAACTTGCCCAAATTGGTAATGGTTTTATTTTTTCTTGCTATGTAGCCATCTAATCCGTCTGTAACAGCAGCGATAATAAAAACAAAAGTTGCGATCAGCTCACTAACCCGAAGTGTAACCACGCCAAGTCGCACGACGCCAAAATCAAAGCGAATTAGCAAAAAAATCATCACGACAGGCACAAGAAAAATACGTACTAATGTTATTTTATTGGCCAAGTTCACCAACAACTACCTCCCTGATTTACTTCTCTTGGCTGGGAAGGGAGATGAAAAATAAGCCGTTATCCCAATGCCATGGGCTTTTTGTTGTACGGATATCGCACACATGTTTATTTATGAAACTTTCTCGGTCTTCATCACTATTATCCACTATTTCCATTCAAAATTGAATATCAAAAAAGGAAGAAAGCAATCCTTTCGTAAGTATAAACTACAGCAGAGAGTGATGTCAAAAATGTAACAGGATAGAATTTAATTAGATACAATTTTAAATTCATAGGTAGTTCCCGTTTTTTGAGAAACTGTATCAATTACAACATCATTCACTCTCATTATTACTTTGCTCGGGTCATCAATGTGAATAAAAACCCACTTTTTGCCGTTTAAATCAAAAGATTCACTCTTTGACAATTCTTTATCGGCAATGATTTTCCCTTTGATATTATCTTCACGAATTCGAAAATTGACATCTTCAAGTGATTGTATTTGCACATGTATATAATCCGCTTGTGAAATAAACCATGTCTGTTCGATGGATGAATCAGAGGATGCTTTCTGTAATGTAAAAATCGGCCTTTCTTTGTTAAATGAGACAGGAGTTGTTTGATTTTGTAATGGTTGCTTCATCGAATTTGTACTTCCTGATTTCTCACTTGGTATGAAGAGCCATGCGACAAGTGCTGAACTTAAACAAGCACCACATATTAATAAATAATATCGATAAGTATACCAAACAGGCTTCTCTTTTGATCGAGCAGATCTACTTCCCCTTCTTCTGGGAGTGAAAGTTTGTTCTGGACGCCTAAAATGACGATAAGAATCAATAATAGGATCCACATCAACTTCTAAAAAATCAGCGTAAGTAGTAATATATCTTTCTGCCAATTGCCTTTTTTGAGGCAAATGAGAAAAATCCCCTTCCTCGATTGCTTGCAAATACAACTTAGGTATAGAAAGATGATCTGAAATCTCCTCCAGATCGAGAAAAGACGTTTCACGCACTTCTTTAAGTTGACTCAATAGTCTCTCCCCTATCAGTATATAAAAAAGAACAGCCCAAGAGAGGGCCATTGCTCTTATTTTTTTACAATGTGTATGATTTTTGATGAAGTAACGGGAGTACCGTTAATTGTTACTTTTACATTATCTGGTGAACCTAATACAATATAAAGATCAGGTTTATCTTTGAATGTATGGTTATATTCAAAAGTAGCATCTTTACTTGTTAAGGTAACATCTTTTAAATATTTATTAGGATCAGTGGTAGGATTTTGCTGAGTCCGAAGCTGTACCCAAGATGTTCCAGATGGATCAAGAACAACTTTTGCAGTATCTGTACCTGTCAGCGTGTAAAGTCCTGCAGATTCCTTTTTCAAGTTCCCCAGAGATGTACTAGCAGCAGTCTCTTTGGTAGAAGGACCAGCTGTTTGCTGTTTCTGTTCTGTTTTTGTTTCTTCAGTGGTAGTATTTTTTTCTTGAACAACTTTTTTGTCGTCCTCACTATTTCCTGATAATAAATACCAACCGATACCCACAAGAAGTAGAGCAGCAGCAATACTAGCGATGATAACTCTACTACTAAAGAACCCATTTGAGTTTTGAACCGGACGATTTCGAATAGAACTTCTGCGAAGTGTTTTTACTTCTGTTGTATCTTGGGAGATAGAAGATCCTGTCTTGAAATCCCCTGTATCTCTTGATGCAAAACGAGATTCTTTGAAACCGCCAACTGACCGATTATTACTAATATTTTCCTCTTCTACTGCCGCTTTCTCCTGTAACTCTGTATTTCCATTTGAAAACTTATTATTAACAGTAGGTAAAGTGTTAGAATTACGAAAGCGTGAAGACCGAGAAAGTATTGTACTTTCTTGGAAAGAATTTGTCTTTTGTTCTGTTTTAAGTGGTTTTGTATGTTCATTTACGACCTGTTCTGGTTGAGTTGGTCTTTTATTTGCTTGTGTACGAGATAAAGTAGAAGATTCAGGTGTTTTATTCAATCTTGATGGTACAAATTGTGCAGTACTACTCGCCGTAGATTGAGGTGATGTAACCTGTTTTTTCAAGCGAGAAGATTGTTGTTTCTGAATCAATGTCGTCTGTTCTACAGCGGTACTTCCTTCTTTATTAGACGGGTTTACCATAGAGTTTTCATTTGTTACAAAACGTTTTTCTTTTACTGTAGGTGTTCCACCACGAGTAGTAAGTGCTTGTGATGGTAATAAAGATGGAAACTTTTGTTCCTTTTTAGGCTTATTGCTCGAGAGAACCTGAGGTTTTGCTGTCTTCTCTAATTCTTCTCGCCTCTGCATCATAGGAAGCTTAGCAGTGTTCGATATTGGATTTGCAATGGTTAGAGCTGTTTTTGCGCTTGTTCGATTAATAGCAGCCGAAGATTTCGTATTTGGTGATATTTTCGGCATTGCACCAGTTAACCCAAACTTATGCATACCAGTTTGACCCAATTTGTTTAACTGCTCTGTCAATTGAGAAGCGTCAAATTGACCTGTTTGGTATCGTTCTGCTTGCTCCTTTTTCCGATATTCACGCAAAATGTAATGAGGTTCCACTTTTACACAATTTGCATAAGATCGAAGATAGGTTCTCACATAAAATGGACTTGGTAATTTATCGAAATCTCCCTTTTCAATTGCTTCTAAAAACGATTTTTGTATTCTCGTTTTTTCTTGTACTTCGTCGAGGGACAGTCCTACCGACTCTCGGGCTTGTCGAAGAAAATTACCAATTTCGACAGACACCCCAGCCACCTCCTGATAGGTTGTGCATCAATCATCAACAATTGCACAACCGACATAAAATTGTCATAAATTTTATCCAAGCATACCATTGGATTCTGAAGCTGTCAAAGGCTTTACCTTGTCAGATATTTCTGCAACCTCTGTGCTTGTTGAGCGGAGATAAACAACAATACCTGCCGCAACCAATAATAACAGAAAACCAGTGATTAGTAATCCATTATAAAACTTAGCAAATCCTGAATCTTTTTTCTTTTTGGCTTTCTTTTTAGACTTATTTGTCTGTGATTGGTTTTTCACAGCACGTGACATAGTTACCATCTTTTCCGAAGAACGTCCAAATTCCTGCTTTTTACTTCGAGAAAGGACCGAGGTTTCATCGGAACGCTGTAGCACTTGTTCTCTTTGAATCCTTGCAGTACGTGACAAGTGCTCAGCTGCTACCTGTTTACTTTCTTGATAAATCTTAATAACCTTGCGAGGGTCCAAATTTATATAGATGGAATATGTACGAAGATAGGACCGAATATATACTGGGCCAGGTAGAGCTTCAAAATCTCCACGTTCAATCGCCTCTAAATATTTTATTTCTATCCTAGTCGCTTCTGACAATTCTTCAATGGAAATACCTAACTGTTCACGTGTTGATCGCAAATGGTATCCCAATTCTTTCAACTTTTGATCCTCCCTCTATTGGAAAAGCATGTAAACCATACCCAAAATGAGGATAATAGCTACAATCAACCAGAGAGAAGAAATTTTCTTTTTTTTAGCTGGTGACCGCTTAGGTAATTCAACTGCTTCTATCTTTGGCTTTATTGGCGTGGAAGACTGTTTTGCCATTTGCGATGATTCATACAACTGCAAAAGAGAACTTATATTAAGGTTTAAATACTTTGCATACGTTTTAAGAAAGACGCGTGCGTAAAAAGGACTAGGAAGTAAATCATACTCTTCCTTTTCCAAAGCTTGCAAGTATTTCTTCTCAATATTCGTGAGTTCAGTCATATCTTCAAGCGTATAACTTTTTTTCTCACGCGCTTGTTTCAAGTACTTCCCCACGCCAGCCAAGTGCATTATCCCCCTTAAAAATCTTGTTCCAAGTCTTCAAGTGTGATAGTTTCAGACGAATCTTGCTTTAATTCAATAATGTAATCAAAATCATCTAAGGAGTATTCGGTTTGTTGGACAAATACATCTGGATGTTCAATTACTTTAGTTGCGTTTAAACTCATTATTTCTCTGAGTAGCATTCGGTGCTCTTCATCGCCTCTTCTAGTCGACATAACACCATCGATGATGAAAACCCTTTCTTCGGAGAATTCATCTCTCGTAAGTTGGCTACGCATTGTTTGTTTCAACAAAGTGGATGACAAAAAAATCCATCTCTTATTTGCACAAACACTGGAAGCAACAATCGATTCTGTTTTCCCAATTCGAGGCATGCCTCGAATGCCAATTAGCTGATGACCTTTACGTTGAAATAGCTCTGCCATAAAATCAACCAATATACCTAATTCTTCTCTTGTAAAAAAATAGGTACGCATATCTTCAGATGACCGTTCTAAATATCTTCCATGTCGAATCGCAATACGATCCACTAATTTAGGAGGTCGAAGTGCTGTTAGCGTAATGTCTTCCACTTGCAACAATATATGACGAAGCGATTCAATCTTATCGTGGTTACTCGTTTGTAAGAGTAAACCACGTCGCCGATCTTCAACACCATTGATCGTGATAATATTGATAGCAAGCATCCCTAATATAGAGGCAACATCACCTAATAACCCTGGTCTGTTTTTATGTATTTGGTACTCCATGTACCATTCTTGACTTGCCATGATACCACCTCTCAAAGGAATGACAGGCTTCATGAGCTATACGCATTAGTATAGCACATGTTCTTTTCTCTCGGAAGAGAATACACCTATAAAACTCTAGTATGAATGAATAAAAACAAATGTGAAGCTATAAAATCCCCGTGGTTTCGCAAGTCGAAGCCTTTATGATAAAATTGTGTAGAGTTTAGGAGTCAAAATAAAAACGTCTGGAACTCTTCATCAGAGAACCAGACGTTTTACTTATGTGCGGTCGACTAATTTCACCATAAGATCAGCCATAACACGCTGCTGATTTTCATCCGCAACATCCCACAATTCCTTTAACAAACGCTCTTGTTCGTTTTTAGGATCTACGTCTTTTGATAGGTAGTCTCCGATTTCATAAGCAAGATCATGTATAGTTGATTTGTCCATTCCAAGACTAGATGCTTGTTCCACACGATCTTGTAAAAATTTTTTCCATTCATCAAAGTTGTGTAGTACAGACATGATAGATTTCCCTCCTAAAGTGAATAACATTCTAAAGATAATATCACCACTTCTTAGAGGAATTATGCGTCGGTCCTATAGGAAAGTATGTCTTTTCGCTAAGATGTGACAAGAATTACCAGACACTGGCTCCAAGAACTCATCTATCCCCACTGACCTAAGGAACCTCTACATTTTCTATTATTGAAACTTCCTTTCGTTAGTACAAACCACCATTTTGATGTATCACTTGTCCAGTTATATAGGATGTTTCTTGTTGACACAAAAATACAACTGTTGATGCAATCTCATGTGGATTCCCTAATCTACCCACGGGAATTTCTTCTTCCAAATCTTGAATTTCTTCTTTTGTAAGTTGTTGTCTTAAAAGTTTCGTATCCACTGCTCCAGGTGCAACTGCATTCACTGTGATTCCTGATAAAGCAACTTCTTTTGCTAAAGCTTTCGTCATTCCATGAAGAGCGGATTTTGCTGTTGAGTATAAAACTTCTGTTGCTCCGCCAACTGATCCCCAGATTGAAGAGACGAATATAATTCTTCCCCATCTTTCTTGCAATTGATGTGGCAAAGTAGTTCTTGCAAGAAGAAAAGCTCCTTTTACATGTACATCCATCAAACGATGATATTGTTCTGTACTCGAATCTTGGAAGAGGCTTACTTCTGTATGTCCCGCTGCATGTACTAATATTGTTGGTTTTCCCAATGAAAAATAAATAGATTTGTATACCTTTTTCACATCTTCTTCTTTGGTAACATCAAGCTTAAAAGCATAAGCATCCACACCATTATCACGACACTGTTGTACTACTTCCATTGCTTTTGCTTGGTTCCGATTATAACAAACACCCACATCTACCCCTGCACTAGCTAATTGAGTAGCAATAGCAGCTCCTATCCCTCCACTAGCACCTGTAATCCATGCGATCTTTTTATCTACTGACATCTATTTTGGCAGTACCAGGGAAACCGCAAATTGTTCAGGTTGAAAATGGTTTCTCAATCTTTCATTCACATCATCCAAAGTCAGTTTTTCTAATGTAGGAATAATATCAAATAAATCAGCATCCTGAAAGCGATAACTCGTAAACTGATTGGCAATCCATTCCAATGAATTTAAAGAGCGAAGACTTGCACCAATCCGTTTCTTTTGAATCCGATTGAATTCTTCTTGTGTTATACCAGTAGAGAGACGACGAGGAACCTCCTCTTGAATACGTTTAATTAACTCTTCAGGCTGATGTGTGTCTCCACCAAACATCGTAAAACCATATCCTTGCTCCAGTGAGTAATCAAAACCAAAAGTATCATCTATAATGCCATCATCATATAGAGATTGATAAAAATCGGAAGAAGTACTAAACATAGCGTCTAAACAAATTTGAGTTGCTAGCTCTTGCTTTAAACGATCTGTACCAGTACGATTTACTTCTGTATTTTTCTCCTTATAACCCATTAAACATTTTGGAGTCTGTACACTCAATTTCATGATTTTTTTAGCTTCGGAAACTGCATTGGATTCTCCTGGATAAAATCTATCAATTTTCGCTGGTGGATCGAACTTTTTAGCTGCCTGATTCTCACGAATCAATTGAATCGTTTTTTCAGCTTCAATACCACCCACTACAAACAACAACATATTACTTGGATGGTAAAAAGTATGGTAACAGTCATATAGTGTTTCTTTCGTAATCTTACTGATAGACTCAACCGTTCCTGCTATATCAATTTTAACTGGATGATTTTGATAAAACGCTTCGATCAATCCAAAATAAGATCGCCAATCTGGATTGTCATCATACATCTTAATTTCTTGGCCGATGATTCCTTTTTCTTTTTCTACATTTTGATCCGTAAAATAAGGTTCCTGAACAAAATCTAGGAGTGTTAACAAGTTTTCCATTGTGTGGTCTGTACAAGAAAACAAGTAAGCCGTACGAGTAAAACTCGTAAAAGCATTTGCTGCAGCTCCTTGTCTTGCAAACTGCTGGAATACATCTTCTCCAGATTCTTGTTCAAACATCTTATGCTCAAGAAAATGGGCAATCCCATCTGGTACTTGATGTTTCTCTTGCCCTTCTCTTTGAAAGGTATTGTCAATAGACCCATATTTGGTAGTAAAAGTTGCATATGTCTTTTGGAAACCAGGTTTAGGTAATAAGTATACCTGTAGACCATTTGGCAGTTGCTCATAATACAATGTTTCTTTCAGTTGAGGATGATCTAACTTTTTCACTGTTTTTCCCTCTCTTTTCCACGCAAAGAATATATCGTATCCAATTCAACCTGTTCTGCTACTTTTTTGATATCTTCTTTGGTTATCGCATCAATTTTTTGCAGCAGTTCTTCTAATGTACGAGATTTCCCACTTAAGACAGATTGAAAATGAAAACCGATTAATTCAAAGGCTCTATCTTGTCCCTCTCGTAATTGGTTGGAAAGTGTTGCTTTGGTTTGTTCTAATTCTCTATCCGTAATTTCGCCATTTTTCATAACTGTTAATTGTTCTTTTATGATTTCAATCGCACGTTCTAGATTCTTTTCTTCAATACCGCTTTGAATGAACAAAAGCCCTTTGTGGCTTTCAATAGACGAAGAACAATAGTATGCTAAACTTTCTTTTTCTCGGACATTCATAAATAATTTAGAATGAGCAAAACCACCAAGAATACCATTGTACATGAGTAGAGCAGGGTAAGCTTCATCACGAATAGATATTTGCGTACGACAACCCATGTTTAGTTTACCTTGATTGACATCTAATCGATCAACTGCCATTTTTACTTTGTCAACATGATGAGAAACGGTTGCAAATGGAACTTCTGCTCTTGTAGCTTTTTGCATCTTATCATCGAAGTATTTTGCAAATAATGTTTTTACTTCTTCACTATCTACATCCCCTACACAATAAAGATCGATAGGAGAGCGATCAAGTATTTCATGGTAATGATCGTAAAGTGATTTTGCATCAATTGCCGCAATATCTTCTGCATTTCCATATGTATAGAGAGAATAAGGTTCCCCTTCGCACATCGTTTGTACACATCGTTCAGCAGCATAACGAATTTTATCATCTTGTAAACTATCTATTCTTTGTTTTAAATTTTTCTTCTCTGCTTCCACAAAAGCAGGATGAAATTGATTATTTTCCGCAAAAGGATCTAATATAATCTCACAAAATAAGCGGATTCCTTCTTCCAATAAAGATGGTGCATCTTGTAAATATGTCTCATTGGCTAAATCCATTCCGAACTGAATTACTTGTCGTTCTCCCCGTTTAAATACATCTCCAAATGAACCAGCACCATATAATTCATTGAATTTTTGTCGTAGGGCGACAGTAGTAGGATAAGAACGAGTTCCCCTGCTTAAAACATTTGGCAATAAGGCATTTTTTGTTACCGAATCGGATTGCAGTGAATTAGTAATAAATGCAGAAAATGTAGTCGTCTTGAATTTATCACTTGGACAAATATGAAGTCGAATATTTCCTAATGATACAGTTTGAAAAGTTGCAAAACTCATGCATACACCTCTTTCATATGTTTCACCTAATTTACATCTCTTAAAAACCTTAGTAATGATCACTCCACTAGGGTTTTATCGATTATAAAGAAGTGGGTACCTTTATTTTACCGCTTATAATCTGTTGTTTGTAGTCCTCTAATTCTTAATGACACTCTGATCGTCAATTTTTTTCGTCAACTCTCGGATCGAAAATTCCATTCTCTTTAAAAGTAATAGCTACGACATTTTTCGTTATTTTTCCTCCTGAATTGCTATCCACTATCCCAAATTTTTGATTTGGAAATTGATTCGCCTTATCATTAAGTGCTCTATCTAGTTAAAATCTGCCCAAGTATTACTTTGGTGATTCCTCTTATTTCTACTGCTTATATTACTCTCCTTCCTACAGAAAGACATATATTCCTAGTCTGTGTAGGAAAAAATTTTTCAACCATTTTTTCTTATTTTCGTAAAAAAAGACACCGTTTGATGGTGTCTTTTTGATTTCTAATTAATTTGTTCTGTCTTGGAATTAGCGTTACCATTTTGTTGTTGTTTCCATTCTTCTAGAGAAAGACGAACTTCTCGAGGTTTACTACCTTCATATGGTCCAACAATTCCATTTTGCTCCATCGTATCTATTAATCTAGCTGCTCGGGAATAACCAACTCTCAACCTTCTTTGCAGTAAGGAAACAGAAGCAGTTTTCGCTTCTACAACTAGTTGTACAGCTTCTAAATATAGGTCGTCTTGAGGATCATCTATTTGCTGTCCTTCTGTCGAAGTAGGAATCATTTCTTGTACATATTTTGCTTCTTGTTGACCTTTCACAAAAGAAACAACTTGCTCCACTTCCTCATCGGATAAATACGTACCTTGCAGTCGAACTGGTTTAGGAGCTCCTACTGGTAAGTAGAGCATATCTCCTCTTCCTAGTAGTTTTTCTGCTCCACCCATATCTAGGATTGTTCGAGAATCTGTCTGAGCAGAAACAGCAAATGCAATACGAGAAGGGATATTCGCTTTGATCACACCAGTAATAACATCAACTGATGGCCTTTGCGTTGCAATAATCAAATGAATACCTGCGGCTCTGGCCATTTGTGCGAGACGACAAATCGCATCTTCTACATCACCGGGTGCCACCATCATAAGATCAGCTAACTCATCTACTATCACAACAATATATGGTAACTTTGGCTGTCCATTCTTTTCTTGTGCTACTAAAGTATTATACCTTTCAATATCCCTAGCTCCAATATTTGCAAACATTTCATATCGTTTTTCCATTTCTTTGACTACTTTTTTAAGAGCAATAGCTGCTCGACGTGGATCAGTGACAACTGGAGCAAGAAGATGTGGAATACCATTGTAAATGTTAAGTTCTACCATTTTAGGATCAATCATCATCAGTTTTACTTCATCTGGTTTTGCCTTATAGAGCAAACTCACAATAATACCATTGATACACACACTTTTTCCTGAACCTGTTGCCCCCGCAACTAATAAGTGCGGCATTTTCGATAGAACCGCAACATTGGGGTCTCCTGAAATATCTCTACCAAGAGAAATCGTCAATTTTGAATCAGATTTTTGATATTCATCACTTTCGATGATGTCACGCAGACCAACCATCGCAACTTCTGTATTTGGCACTTCAATACCAATTGCTGATTTTCCTGGTATTGGAGCTTCGATCCGAATATCTTTTGCAGCTAGGACTAAAGCCAAATCATCGGCTAGATTTACAATTCTACTTACTTTTACTCCTACTTGCGGTTGTATTTCATATCGGGTCACAGCTGGTCCACGATGAATATGGATGACTCTTGCAGAAACACCGAAACTCTCTAATGTATGTACCAATTTTTCCGCATTTTTATTAAGATCGTGCTTGTCCGCTATCGGTGTTTTTTTCTGCTGTGCCAAGATGTTTATCGGAGGCAGCTGATAATGTTCATTGGAAGATTCCATCTGAAAAGGAACTTCTACATGTTCCTCTTCTTTTACTGGCTTTAGTGACTCCTGTTTAGTTCCCATTTTTAACGTTAATTGTTCCCTCGGTTCTTCAACTGGTGCTTTATTTAGAGCAGACTCTTCAAAATCAAAGATTGTCGGCTTTATCTCTTCTTTCTCTTCGATGATTGGATCTTTTGTCACGCTTCCGATAGATGTTACTTTGCGCCGTCTTTTATTTTTTACATTTTGTTCTTTCTTATAATAAGAAGCGAAAAACGTAGCCAATTTTGTTTTCCAAGCAGCTTTTTTGCCATCCCAAAACTTACTTATATGATGGAAAAATTTCACATAGGAAAAACCCGTCACAAGTAAAAAACCACACAAAAATAATGCACAGAGTGCCACAACGGTTCCAATACTTTCAAATAAAAAATAAAAAAGAGCAAAGATCACTCCGCCAATCATCCCACCACCTACATCCGTCGGCAGGCGTGATTCCCGTTCTGCTAAGAGCAGATTCCAAGTCTTATCGATAATGGACCCATGAAACCCCTGGGCAATCAGCAATTGAAACGTAAAATAGTGGGAGAAAGCTAAAAGCGAAAGGAGAACTATAACAATACCAGTCATACGTGGTGACCAATCATTTGGCCATCTGCGTTTCAACATCACATAAAAACCTAAACCCACTCCAATCAAAGGAATGAGAAAATCATAGGACCCTACAAAAAAGCGTGCCAGGTACGTTAAATTCCTACCGATCGCTCCCAAACTTGCCATAGCAATAATCGATAATGCCAGAATCGTTATACCATATATTTCAAATAATAATTCTCGCTTGAATTTTTCTGTACGCGGCGTACTTATTGGTTTCGTTGCTTTTTTCGCCATTTCATCCAACTCCCTGTAACCTTTCACCAGCATTATAACATGGATCACCGTGTCAAGTGAGTTTTTTTGGGAATTTATTGGTTAGATATGGAAGTGGATTTAAGCTCTTCCATCTGCAATTTAAAAAAAGCAAAACCTTATATAAAAATATGAAATTATATATTGACAGCGCTTTCATCATTTTGTTTTAATAACTATAAGTTAATCAAAAATAAAAGAATTGCACGGAGAATGGAGACCGCAATTTTTCTGTTTAAACGCAGAAATTTGTAGGTCTTTTTCTTTATGCGACGGAAGGGGAACTCAAATGCAAATGAAAGCTTACCGAATTATTTTTTCCTTTCTTGCCAGCGCCTGTCTCATGTTAATTAGTAACACAGCATTTGCAGAAACCAATTCCTCCACAGCATTTCTATCGGAGGAAGGACCTGCGCCAATTGGAGCAAATAATCCCAGTTGTCATCCAGATGAGAAACACCCTTATCCAGTTATATTAGTCCCGGGAACATTTGAAACCATGCAGGCAAATTGGGCTGCACTTGCTCCTTGGTTAGCAGCGAGGGGATATTGTGTATACACGCTGAATTATGGCCTCGGAAACCTTGGTCCTTCTACTGGACCTATCGAAAAGTCCGCTGACGAGTTAAAAATCTTTGTAGACAATGTACTGAAACTGACAGGATCGAAAAAAGTTTCTCTTGTTGGTCATAGCCAAGGAGGAATGATGGCCCGTTACTATATCAAATTTCTTGGCGGACAAGATAAAGTAGATGATCTGATCGGGCTGGTTCCTAGCAATCATGGTACTAATGGGATTGCCAATTTACAATTGCTTACTTCTACCGTAGCTGATCTTACAAACTGCGATGCTTGCAAGCAACAACTGATAGGGTCAGATTTTCTTCAAAAACTAAATCAAGGGGACGAAACTCCTGGCACTGTGTCTTATACATCAATTGGCACACGTACCGATGAAGTAGTTGTCCCTTATACTTCAGCCTTTTTAACTGGGCCTTCTGAACGAGTAGTCAACATCACCTTACAAAATTACTATCCTTTGGATTTGATTGAACATCAATTCATTCCATTTGATCTGAATACCTTCAACTTTATCCTTGATGCATTGAGTCATGATGGCCCAGCAAACCCTGAACGCGCCGTGAAATAAATTTTTCTCACAAAAATCATATTATGAACTGTGAAAAATCACATTTCCAGGCTGAAATCGGGGGTCGAGAAAATGAGCAGGATCAGGGCTTAGTAACCGAACTACTCGCATAGCATCTCCATCTTGCTGAACTAAAAGCCTTACACCATCCACAATCGTTTCATGAATAGGTGGAACCGCATTGGTGAGATCTTGGAATACGATTTCCTCAGGAAGAAGTGTCCAATGAAGCATCAGTGCTTCCTCCTTTTCGCTCTTTTATCAGCCGATTAAGCTCACTCATTGCATCGGAAATACCACCAACTCGATCAATGAGCCCCATTCCCACTGCATCTTTTCCCACCACATTCGTTCCGATATCTCTTGCAAGTTCACCAGTCCGAAACATCAAATCACGTAACTTCTCTTCTGTCACCTTGGAATGACTGGAAATAAACCGAATCACCCGATCTTGCATTTTCTCTAAGTACTCAAATGTCTGTGGAACACCAATCACCAAACCTGTTAGCCGGATGGGGTGTATGGTCATTGTTGCTGTTTCAGCTATAAAAGAAACGTCAGCAGAAACTGCGATTGGGGCGCCAATGCTATGTCCACCACCTAATACGATGGAAACTGTAGGTTTACTCATGGTGGCAATCATCTCTGAAATGGCTAATCCTGCTTCTACATCACCACCGACTGTATTTAAGATCAGTACTACTCCTTCAATTTTTGGATTTTGCTCTGCTGCGACAATTTGGGGAATAACATGCTCATATTTGGTTGTTTTGTTTTGTGGCGGCATAACCAAATGCCCTTCTATTTGTCCAATGATGGGCAGGCAGAAAATATTTGACTCCATTTGTGGTACATTGGTCTGCCCTAACTGCTGAATTGCTTGAACTACGTTTTTCTTTTTCGCATCTTCTTGGATTTCTGGTTCATCATTCATTAATAAAATCCACCTTTCTATGTTTTCCTTAGTATGAACCAAACAAAAAGAAACTCATCCTAATTTTCAGGATGAGTTTCTTTTCTTGCTAAGAGATAGGCAATGCTAAAACAAACAATGACAAAACTAGCAACTGCATGATTTAGATCATTTCCGGCTGTTTCTGGCAACGTTCCAGACTTTGTCTTAGGATCAGGAGTTTCTTCTGATGACACTGCGACTTTGTCAGATGAATTACTTTTCTGGTTGGTTTGTGTTTTTGTGTCAACTGCTCCAGAAACAGATTTGTTTTGAACCTCTTGTTTGTCTGTTTGAATATTTCCTGCAGATGCTGTTACTTTGTGCTCTCCAGCAGATGAAGCCGTAGAATTTGAAGTATAGTTATCCGATTTAGATGATGTCATAGCTGTATTCTGATTGGATGCAGGAAGTGTTTTTTGCTCAGATGTGGATTTTGATTCGGTCGGTTCTGATTTATGTTCGTTCGGATGCTTTTCGTGGTTACTCTTTTCCGAATCTTTTGATTTCTCTTCCTTATGTTTTGTAATAGGAGTATCTTTTTTAATTGGCTCATCATTTGGTGATGTCACTTTTACTGTTGGTTCATCAATTGGAGGTTTTTGTGGTGATAAGTCAGATGTTTTTATTTCTGACTGTTTTATAGAAGGTTCAACTTGATCCACATGTGATTGTGCCGAAGGTTCATCTAATGGAGATGAACTCGGAGGCATTTCCTTAATACCAAAAGCAAACGCACTTCCTATTCCTGTTGTTAACCCGATTAGGCTAGCAAATAAAATTATTAAAATAGCATTACCTTTTTTGTAAGTTTGCTTTGGACTAGGTATAGCCTCTTTTTTGGGTTTCAGAGCATCAACTCGAAATCCTTCTAAAGATTTATTGGGATCCATCTACGTCCCTCCTTTCGGAGCTATTCTAATATTATGACAAATAAATTGAAATAGCAACAACTTCAGCGAAATTTAGGAATATATTGCCTTATGAAAAAATATCTTCTTTGACAAAAACCGCAAAAATCATAAAGAAAAATCAGAAGGGAAGAACGTTTCCTTTCTGATTTCTTCGACCTAACTTTTTAATAAGTACTCATTTCCTTCGTTATCTTGAAACTGCACAAAAGTGCCCCATTGCATTTTTTGTGGTTCTCCTGAAAAATTAACACCTTTTTCCATAAGATGCTGATACGTTTGTTCTACATCTTCACACACAAAAACAATGGATGCTTTATGTTCATCCGCGTTAGCCATCATGGATTTCGGATAAATCACAAGGTGAGTCTGTGCATTTTCAGGGGCAACTTCTAGCCAATAACTATTTGGTCCCATCTGCTTTTTCTCTTTTTGAACAAATCCCATCTGTTCGATCCAAAAACGCTCAGCTGTCTCTTGATCATTTACATAAACGGCAACAGTAGCTATGTTTGTTAACATGTTAAAAACCCCTATACTTATTTATAAATATAAGGTTTCCGTTCAAATATACAAATATCCATAAAAAAACTCCATATGATATGGAGTTTAGATCAGGATGCTTTTTTCTCTTCTGTTGGCTCTTTACCATCCGAAATTTTAATATTTTTTAGAAATGGGGCAAATACCAAGCCTGCAATAACAAAGACCAAACCAACAATAAAAACTAAATGAAGAGAATCCACTAAGGTACCTTTTAAAATAGGTACAAATATATTTTGCATCGCTTGAGGAATTTTGTTCATTGTTTCTGAACTGAGTAGCATCGAATATAACCCTTGTGGATTATTTGCCACCAGATCTTTCATATGTGTCACCATTCCATGTGCCTGTGGTGGCAATTTGTCTAACGTTGGAACCAATTGATTCGTTAATAAAGTAGACGATTTATGGTTCATAATTGCACCTAAGATAGTCATCCCAAAAGTACCGCCAATTTGACGGAAAAACTGGCTTGAAGAAGTTACTACACCTAATTCTGACTTAGGAAAAGACTCCTGAAGAGCAAGTGTAAGTAAAGGCATAATGAGTCCCATACCTAATCCTAAAATAACCATATCCGTCATCGCTTGCAGTTTTGATGTTTCCATTGTCATCGTAGACAATAAATAAAAACCAAAAGACATCACAGCCATCCCGATGATCATTTGAATGCGTATGCCAATCTTCTTTACCAATTGTCCTGCTAAAATACTAGCAAGAATCATTGAAAACATCATCGGTGTCATAACTGTTCCTGATGCTGAAGCACTAATTCCAATAATACCTTGCATAAACAAAGGAACAAACATTATCGCACCGAACATTCCTAATGACATCAAAAATCCAATTCCATTTAATAATGTAAAGGTTCTATTTTTAAATAAATACATAGGTAGAATTGGCTCTTCTGCACGATTTTCGACCATCACAAACGCGACTAATCCCACTACAGCCAAAACGAACAAAGAAATAATTTGCCAGGAGCCCCAAGCATACTCATTTCCACCAAAGGTGAGTGCTAGGAGAAGACTGACAACACCCACAATCATCGTAAACATACCAAGAATATCAAATTTAACTGGTCCCTCAGCTTTATGACTTTTTAATCCCATTGCAATAAAGATAAAAGCTAAGAGGCCTACAGGGAGATTGATATAAAACACCCAACTCCAGTTTAATGAATCGACGATCCAGCCCCCAACTTGAGGACCGACTACAGAAGCCAGCGCAAAAATGCCACCAAAAACTCCTTGCCATTTGGCACGCTGGGCCCCAGTAAAAATATCCCCAATAATGATCATGGCCATTGGCATCATAACCCCGCCGCCTAAACCTTGCAATGCACGATAAAATATCAATTGGTCCATCGTTGAAGCTATTCCACAAAGAGCTGAACCTAACATAAAGATAAAAATACCCGATAAATAAACAACCTTGCGACCTAATAAGTCTGCTAATTTCCCTGCAATTGGTACAATTGCTGTGGAGGTTAACATGTAGGCAGTAGTGAGCCATGTCATCAATTCTAGTCCGCCGAGTTCCCCAACAATTTTCGGCATTGCTGTACCAACAATCGTATTATCCAATGCCGCAAATAACATAGCTACTATTAACCCTGTAATCAATAATCCGTTACCTGATTTTTTTTCTTTGATATCTGTAACAGGTAAACTTGCTGAATTCTGACTCAAACTAGCTCACTCCTTAGAGTCTATACGAGAAAGCTTTCTGAATATGGATACAAGAGAATCTAATTCCTCTCGATCAAGATGTGACAAGTATTTCATTAATACTTGTTTTCTTTTCTCTAGTGTCTCATCTAATGTTTCATTTCCTTCTTCTGATATCTGAATAAAAACTACCCTCCGATCTTGCTCATCCCGATCCCGCAATACATATCCCTGCTTTAAAAGCCTATCTATCATTGCTGTAATGGCACTTGGCTTAACCGTCATTTCTTCCGCTAAGCTAGAAACAGTACTACGGCCTTTTTTGCGAAGCAATTGAAGAATATAGAACTGTGGTCCTGTTAATTTAGGCTCACAATCCGTAGTTTGTTTGCTAATTCGTCTCATGGTAAGTAAGAAAATTTGTTGCAATTTCTCTACATATTGTTCAAGCTCTTTGCTCTCCATCTTGTTCCCTCCTTTTTATCCCTATCATATAAACTATTGAGATCTTTAATATTTAATATAGTTAACTATACGCTACTGCAACGCTATGGTCAACCACTACAAGAGTATAATTTCAATTATAAATAATAAAAAAAATATTCCAACTTTATTTCGCGGTTGATCTAGAGTAAATAATAATATGGATATAAAAGATAGTTGCTTTGAACATGGAAAAATTGCCATGTGCAAAATAATTTACAAATACAATTTTAAAGTTTATATTGGTAATATGAAATTAAAACGCTTTCAATTGGCGTGTTACTGGTAATGCAGGCATAAGCCAAAAAAGATCTTCGGAAACTAAGGTCTTTTTTGGCTTTTTATATGTAAATCACATATAAAGTAAGGTGTTGTTGATGAACCAAGATCTCACATATATTATAAATCATGTATTTAACAATAACGTTGTCTTAGTAATAGACCTATCATCTAACAAAGAAACGATCTTGCTAGGAAAAGGACTGGGCTTTCAGCAAAAAAAAGGCGCTCTCCTCCCTCACAACGATGTCCGCATTGAGAAAAAATTTTACTTAGAAGATGAACAATACTTAGCTCAATATCGAGACTTACTCACACAAGTAGATAAAGATGTATTTGGTATATCAGAAGAAATCATCGGACTTATCTCTAAAGAGTTTACAGACAATATAAACGAGTATGTACACCTAGCATTGCCAGACCATATTCAGTTCGCCTTGTATCGTATTCGCAACGGATTAAAAATAATTAACCCTTTTCTATTTGAGATAAAAACCTTGTACAGCAAAGAATTTTCATTAGCCGTTCAAGCAGCGGAGTTACTTTCCAGCACATTTGATATAGAAATACCCGAAAGTGAAATCGGATTTTTAGCTCTACATATTCATTCCGCATTAAATTTTGTGCCTGTCCATCGAACCGTAACCTTTGCAAGCTTATTAGCAGATTTTGTGGAGATGATAGAAAAGGAACAAAAACATTCAATTGACCGAAGTAGTACAGAGTATCTTCAGTTCGTAACAAATTTTCGCTTTGCTATTGAGCGAAAAAAAGATTCTATAAACAAAAACTCATTTCTGCTTGGAAGTATTGAGTCTACCTTACCGGTTGCTTATTCCTATTCCAAAAGGCTGCTTTGTTTAATCGAAACTCGTTTGGAGATAATTCCAAATAGGGAAGAAATCACTTTACTTTCCATAGATATTGATCGCTTGATCAAAAGAGGAGAAGATTGTTGACGTTCTCAAAATGGTTCTCATCGAAAAAATTAACTATTGCCGCTCCCATAACAGGCAATCTAGTTACATTAGACCAAGTTCCTGATCCTGTTTTTTCTCAAAAAATGACAGGTGATGGTGTTGCGATCGAACCAAGTGAGGGAAAAGTAATAGCACCTTTTGACGGAAGAGTGATCCATTTATTTGAAACAAATCATGCTATTGTCTTAGAAAATACAAATCAAGTTCAAGTGCTCATTCACATTGGTTTGGATACGGTAAACTTAGAAGGTGAAGGTTTTACTTCATATAAACAAATTGGAGATGAAGTGAAAAAGGGTGAAAACTAATTGATTTTGATATGCTTAAAATAAAAGCTGCTGGGTATCCAACCATTTCCCCTGTCGTCATCACAAATAGCGAAATCGTTGCGGAACAAAAAATATTGATTCAAGGTTCTGTTTTTGCTGGTAAAGATGATATTTTATCCATTCACCTAAAGTAGGAGGAATGCTATGAGTAAAACAGCTCTTTTAGGGAAGGTAATCACCAAACATCACTGCATAGACGAAGGTATAGTCGTAGCAGAAAACACCAAAATTGTCTTTGTTGGAAATCAAGCAGATTACGATCTTCAAAAAGATTCTGATATACATGTTTTGAACTATCCTAATGGATGGATTATCCCAGGATTGATCGATATACATGTCCATGGTAATGCTAACTTTGATGTTATGGATGGCAAAGTAGAATCTTTGTATGGAATTGCGAAGAGTTTAAGCAGCTATGGTGTAACTAGTTTTCTGGCAACGACCATGACAATGCCTATAGATCAAATTATTCAAGCTATTCATGCTGTAATGCAATATCAACAAAATCCAAGCCCCTATGCCAGACTCATTGGTGTTCACCTTGAAGGTCCATTTATAAGTCCAAAACGAAAAGGTGCCCAAAAAGAAGAAGATATCTTACATCCAACTCATGAAAAGCTGGAACAAATCCAAACTTTACTTCAAGACAAGCTTAAAGTAGTTACTATTGCACCTGAAATACCACATGCCTTAGAAACTATTAAAATCCTAAGCAAAAACGGTATCATCTGTTCGATTGGACATTCAGACGCAACAGAAAAACAAGTAAAAAAAGCTTTGGATTCTGGAGCTACCCATTTCACACACCTATTTAATGCAATGAGAGAATTACATCATCGAGAACCTGGTGTTGTAGGAAGTGCTCTTATCCATCATGACTCATCGTGTGACATTATTGCTGATATGATCCATGTTCACCCGAGCGTTGTGCGTCTTGTCTTCGAGCTAAAAACGAGGGAAAAGCTTTTATTGATCAGTGATGGTATGCGCGCTGTGGGTATGGGAGATGGGATTTTTCATTTGGGTGGTCAAAAAGTAAATGTTCATCACTGTATTGCGCGATTAGATGACGGATCCTTAGCTGGCAGCACTCTAACTTTAAACAAAGCTGTACAAAATATGGCAAATATAGTCGGTACATCACTTGTGGATGCAGTGTATATGGCTTCCACTTCACCTGCAAAAAAATTAGGAATTGATCACCATAAAGGTAGTTTAGAAATAGGAAAAGATGCCGATATAGTAGTATTATCTGATGATTTTAACGTGAATCTCACTATGATTGAGGGACAGATCGTGCATCAGGAGGATCATCAATGATACAGCTCGCTATTTTCGAAGATTACCAGTCATTGAGCAGACAAGCTGCAAAACATATCGTTGATCTCATCAGAAAAAAACCGAATGCTGTTCTTGGGCTAGCTACTGGTAGTACACCACTAGGATTATACCAAGAGCTTGTAAACATGTATAAAGAATCAAAAGTCGACTTTTCAAACGTTGTTACTTTTAATCTTGACGAATATGTTGGTTTACCACATGATCATCCCCAAAGCTATTATTACTTTATGAGACAACATTTGTTTTCCAAAGTTAACATATCGACTGCAAACATCCATTTCCCGCGAGGTTTGTTTGAGGATGCTGGAAAGGCTTGTCGAGAGTACGAACAACAACTTCAAGACATTGGCCGTATTGACCTGCAAATTCTCGGAATCGGTTCAAATGGGCATATTGGATTCAATGAACCTGCCGACAGAATGACATTAGAAACACATATTACGGAATTAACTAGGAAAACAATCACCGACAATGCTCGATTTTTTCATGATTCAGGAGAGGTTCCTCGAAAAGCTATCACCATGGGAATCGGCAATATTATGAGAGCAAGAACCATTTTACTTCTAGCAAACAACGATACAAAAACTGCAGCACTCAATGCAATGTTTTCTGGAGTTATTGACCCGAATATTCCTGCTTCTATTCTTCAACTACATGAAAATGTGCTCGTTTTTGTAAATAGAGAAGTGGCTAAAAATTTAAAATACCGTTCTACTGCACTGGTTAATTAGTAATAGAAACGAGAGGGATAAAAAATGTTAAAAGGAATTCCAGTCTCACCAGGTGTCGCGATAAGCAAAGCTTTATTTTTGCAAAATAGTACTGTTAACACAGAAAAGAAAAGTATTACGAAAGAACAAATCGCTTTGGAACAAAAAAAATTAGAAACAGCATTAGAAAAAACGGAAGAACAGCTTACTGAACTTCACCAACAATTACTTGAATCAGTTGGAGAAGAACAAGCTTCTATTATGTCAGCGCATTTGGTATTACTCAAAGACCCAGCATTTATAGATGAAATAAATAACCATATTGAAAATGATTTGATTGATGTATCATCCGCTGTCCAGATGGCTGCAGATCAATTTGTTCAACTTTTTGAATCCTTAGATGACGAATACATGAGAGAACGAGCAACAGACATCAAAGATATCGCAAATAGACTCATTTCCAACATATTAGGTAAGAACGATAAACAAACGATCGATACGAAAGAAGCTTTTATACTAGTTTCAGATGACCTCACTCCTTCTGAGACGGTAACACTTCCCAGAGAACAAGTGGAAGCAATTATCGTAGCCAAAGGCGGAAAAACATCTCATGCTGCTATTCTGGCTCGCTCTCTTGGTATTCCAGCTATTATGGGTGTAGGCGATCAACTGGCCAACGAAGTAAAAACTGGTGATAACCTTATTATTGATGGGTCAACTGGAAAAATTTATATCAATCCAGAATCATCATTGATTCATAAATACCAAGAAAAACAACAGGAAGAAAAAGCAGAAAAAGAAGAGCTTGCGAAGCTGAAAGATAAAAAAGCAACAACTCGTGATGGAAATGAAATCGAGCTTGTGGCAAATATAAAAGGACCACAAGATGCAGAAGAAGTCCTACAACAAGGAGGGGAGGGAATTGGTCTATTTCGTAGCGAATTTCTCTTTATGGATCGCACTTCACTTCCTTCTGAAGAAGAACAATATGAAGCATATTCCCAAGTGGTGAAAAAATTAGGGAATAGACCAGTTATTATTCGTACTTTAGATATTGGTGGAGATAAACATCTCCCTTATTTAGACTTACCAGAAGAGATGAATCCTTTTCTCGGATGGCGAGCAATCCGTATTTCCTTGAGCAGACCAGAACTTTTCCAAGTTCAGCTTCGAGCACTGCTTCGGGCGAGTGCCCATGGGAAAGTGAGAATCATGTTTCCTATGATTTCACACTTAGAACAAATTCAAGAAGTAAAACGAATCTTAGAAGAAACCAAAAAGCAATTGACAGCAGAAAATATCGCTTTTGATCCTGAAATTGAAATTGGAGTAATGATAGAAATACCAAGTGCTTGTCTGATTGCAGATGAACTGGCGAAAGAAGTCGATTTCTTTAGCATTGGTACCAATGACCTTGTTCAGTATACGCTAGCCGTAGATCGGATGAATGAGAAAATTACAGATCTTTATGATCATTTTCATCCTGCTGTTTTACGTCTGATTAAAATGGTGATTGATGCCTCCCATCGCCATAACATTTGGACTGGAATGTGCGGGGAAATGGCTGGAGATTTACAAGCGACTGAGATATTGCTCGGTTTGGGTCTTGATGAATTCAGCGTTTCCCCCACCCTACTACCTAGAGTTAAGCATCAACTGTTACAACTTTCTACGGAAAAAGCAAAACAAGTAGCAGAAAAGACTCTAAGTTTAGGTACTTCAAAAGAAGTATTAGAATATATAACAGCCTCCCATTGATGTCAGTTAAAGTAGTATCCATACTTATGATGGGTACTACTTTCTGAAAATATATAGATGCGTGAACAAGGAGGTATCTTTTGGTGCTAGCATTTTTGCAAAAGACTGGTAAATCTCTTATGCTACCTGTAGCAAGTTTACTGGAGGAAAATGACAAAGAAATTGAAAACGCTTCCAACACAGAGGATAAGGCTGCTAAGGTTCTAGCTATGGTAGGTGGAAAAGAAAACATCGTAGATGTAGATGCTTGTATCACTCGACTACGCTTAGTTGTCAAAGATGATAAATTGACTGATGACGATGGACTGAGAAGCTTAGGAGCAGCAGAAATCATGAAATTGGGCAAAGGGGCAGTGCAAATCGTATTTGGTACCCAATCCGAACAAATACAAGATAAAATAAAGAAATTATTATAGTATTGTGAGCGTGAAAACTCACGGTTTAAATCGTGAGATGAAAGCGAGCGTTGACGAGAGGAAGGAATTTTCTTTCACCAGTTCACCCTCTGAAAAAAGCAACTTTACAAACAAGTATTCGCATGGTAATATATGTCTAGTCGCAACAGACGAAAACCAAGTTGTTCACGGCAGATAAGAAATCAACATAGGTAAACCGTGGGGCACACAATGTTAGCTTGGTAATGAAATAGTCATGAGCTATCGTCCCAAGAATCCCACGGATTCATTCGTGTGATGAGTCAAAATAAAGATTTTACATTAGCCCTTAATCGGGCTTTTTTACTATACTTCAAAGAGATGCCAATTACACAGGAGAAAAATACCTAGGCATTCTACTTGCTTAGGTATTTTTACACTTTTAACATCCTGCAACTTAAAACGAAGGATGTGAGGTTGGTAATCTGTTGATCCTTCTTTCCAAGCTAACCCTGTGAGCATCAGGGGTAGGCTTTTCAAGCTTACATTAGAGAATTTGCAGTTTCATCCTACATTTATCGTTAGTTATTTAAATCACAAATTTATAATTCCTTTGTTGCTAAATAATAAGCACCCTTTGTAGCCGGTACTACATCAAGCATCCATGTGATGGGAACTTGAATTTTACTGGATAAATATTGTTTATAACTATCCATTACTTGTGGAATATGTTCAAAAATACTTCCACTCAGAGCGATTATAATTTGATCGTCACAACCTAATTTTTTATAACAATTCCATGTCATACTTCCTAGTTTTTGACCCGCATCATACAATATTCTGCAAGCAATAGCATCTCCTGTATCAGCTAAGCGTGTTACTACTTTACTTAGCTTTGCAACCTCAGCTTTTGGTCTGCTATAAGCAAATAACTTAATATCTTGTGGATCTGTATAGCCCATCTCTTCTAATAATGTGCTACTTAGTTGACATAATGGGAGAGACTCATCTGTTTCCAAAATCATCTGACGAAAAGCTTCCATCACAATCCAATAGCCGCTACCTTCATCTCCTAGTAAATGGCCCCATCCCCCAGTGAAAACACTTTTATCCCCTCTAATTCCTACTGCAATCGCACCTGTACCAGATATCGCTAAAATTCCATCCTTACCTTGTAACATGGCGGCGTGCGCAATAATCGAATCGTTTACTACACTAATTTTTGTCTGAAATTCATTTGTTATGATTTGAATGAGCTCATCTTTATTCTCAATTCCTTCACTGCCTGCAATCCCCAGATAGATATATTTGCAATTCTCTTTTCTAAGGTTTTCTTGAGCTTGATAGATAGCTGCGAGAATATGTTTGGTTGCCTCTTTAAAATCAACCATTACATTACTGAAACCGCTCCTTCCCTCTCCCAACACATTCCCTTCTAAATCATAAGCGACTGCTACAGTTTTGGTACCGCCTCCATCAACACCGATCACATATTGCAACTAGAACACCCTTCCTCTTCTTGAAAGCAAAAGTTCTTGCCTGTTTTTTTATACTTGTAAGATTCGTATTAGTCAAGAATTTTTCTTACTATACTTTCTTACCATGGTTCATCTCATCTCGCAATGCAATTTCTCTTGCTTATCTATTTTCGTCTTCTTTCATTTGGTATTCCAATATACATCATTAAAATTACACAAAAAGAACTAAATTTAGCATACCGAATTACAACCTGAAACTCAAAAAGAAATTTTTACCCCTTGATTTATCCTTTATTCATGGAAATGAAAACATCAGCTATGATATACTTTTATTTGTAATAAAAGAAAACACGTGAAGACTCTTATTTCAATCCCATGTGAAAGGTTTGGTTTCATGTTTGGAAAAGTAGCTGCAGATGTATTAGGTTTAAGCAATGTAGGAACAGTAATAAAACCTGCTGATTATGATAAGGTAGACTCAGATGATTATGTCATGCACGAAGATGGGGAAAAAATATTTTTCCTTATCAAATCCAAATCAGATGAGTACTGCTTTACAAATAAAGCACTTATTCATTTAGATGGCACAAGTGCAGTGAGCAAAAAACGTACATTATATCGATATGATTATTATCAAAATCATATTTCCAATGTTTCTCTTGAAACCGCTGGGACTGTTGACTTAGATGTGGAGCTTAAGTTTAAGTTAGGATCTGAATTATACAGCATTGACGTACAAAAAAAACAGTTGGAAGATGTCAAAGACTTATATAAAGCATTAATAAAAATAGCCGAAATTACCAAAGATAACGCTAGCTATCTACAATTTTCCGAGCAAAGCCTGAACATAGCTTCTACTACTCTCAGCCGCATTACAAGTGCAGAAAGCAATGTTGTTAACCAATTTAAAGAATTAAACGAATTTGCTTTTACATGGTTGAAAGAGAAAAAGCAAACCTATGTTGTTAAAGATTTCGGATTTGTATTTGAAAAATATATCAACAACTAAAATAGAAGACCAATCCAAATGTGGATTGGTCTTCTAACTTTCTTTTGCTTTATATCCCTTCAGCAAATCAAGTAGCTAATTATCCTATTTACATCGAATTTCTCAAATCCAACGATTGATGGTTTTCTCATATTCTACTTGTTCTGCTTCTGGGAACCAAAGTGCTAGTTCTCGTTCAGCGCTTTCAAGAGAGTCAGAGCCATGAATGATGTTCATGCCAACACTTATACCAAAATCACCACGAATCGTACCAGGCTGCGCATCAGAAGGATTTGTTTTCCCCATCATTAGACGTGCTGTAGCAATTACATTATCTCCAGCTAATACAAAGGCGAATACTGGGCTAGAAGTAATAAAATCAACCAACTCTCCAAAGAAAGGACGTTCTTTGTGCTCAGCATAATGTTTTTCGGCTAATTCATTAGAAACGCTCATTAGTTTCGCACCTAGAAGTTGAAAACCTTTTTTTTCAAAACGAGAAACAATTTCTCCTACGAGTCCACGTTGTACTCCATCAGGCTTAATCATAATAAAAGTTTTTTCCATGAAAAATCCTCCAATAGTATGTATGATAACGTTCCACATTGTATCAAGCATAGATCAGAAACGCAATATTTCCGCTTAATAATTTCTACCAACAATAAATTCTGCTAGCATTTTTAACAGATTTTGTTCATGAACAGATGGTAATTTTTCTAGCTCTCGCAAGGCTTTGTTTAAATATTGTTTTGATAAATCTAGTGTGAATTCATTTCCACCAGCTTTTATTACAAGATCAAGTACATCAACATTGAACGGTTCTCGTCCCTTCGTAGCTAGGAAATCTTCTATTACTTTCCGTTCTTCTGAAGGTAAATTTTTTAATGCATATATCACTGGTAATGTTACATTACCTTGTTTTAAATCACTTCCAGCTGGCTTACCTAATGTCTTTTCATCTCCAGTAAAATCAAGTACATCGTCGGTTAATTGGAAGGCCATGCCAACATAATACCCGTATCGCTTCAAATGCCGTGCAATTCGGGGAGTAGCATGACTTACCAAGGCACCTAAATAACAACTGATGGACATTAAAAGCGCTGTTTTTCGTTTAATGCGAGATAAATACTGTTTGAGAATAAGATTAGGATTATATAAATCCTGAATTTGATCAATTTCTCCTCGACACATGAGAGATATTGACTTCGATAACTCTTGATGAAATTGCGGAATAGTTATATTCGAAATAATCGAAAGTGCACGAGAAATAATATAATCCCCTGTATACATTGCCACACGATTATCCCAACGCGCTTTTACAGTTTCCTGACCTCTGCGCAAGGAAGCATTGTCGATCACATCATCATGCACCAATGTTGCCATATGTATTAATTCCAGAGCAACTGCTACATCAATCACTTGTTGTTTGTTTGATGTTACTCCAAATCTCCCTGATAACAGTACAAAAACCGGGCGCATTCTTTTACCACCAGCCCGGAGTAGATGAGTAGATGATTCACGTAGTTCCAGCAGATTTGTGTCCATCGATTGGGTTAGCAAATCTTCTACTACTTCTAGATCTTTTTTTATATGTCTATAAATGCTTGCTAGTCGCAAATTCCTCACCCTGTTAGCTTAGATGTGTACAGGTAGATCCAAAACTTCAATTTTCACTTCATCTTTTATCAATCCAGTAAGCTTTGCATAGTGAAAGTAAGTAGCTAAACCACGTTGTTCTTCTGGACCAAAATTATAATTAAGCCCAGCATAATATTTTTTCCAATCAGCTACTTCTCCTCCTAATTGTCTCCTCGCTTCTTGAATAACTGGAATCGGTTCCTGTTGTCCAAGCTTTTTTGCTTGTAAAAATCGTTGATAGATGAGTGAAAGCATCTCCTGTCTTTCCTCTGCCACACGACGGTTTACCGCCCAGACTGCAAAAGTCATTGGTAGACCTGTTTCTTTATACCATTGTAATCCTAGATCAAACACATAATATTTTGTATTGGACCAATTTGCGCGGAGAGCATCGTCACCTATTAACAAGGCAGCATCCGCAACCTCCATCATCTTGTCTAAGTTTGGTTCTTGGGTTGTATAACTGGGTGAACCATTTGCAAAGTGCTCTAATAAAATTTTAAGTAAATGAATCGAAGTTGCTGATGTATTGGTTAATGCTATTTTTCCATCTTTCACCGCTGAAAACTCATCTTTTTTGCTAAACAAAAAAATAGAGCCAACTGGACCTTTTGCACTAACTGATATATCTGGCATGATAACATACTTCGGATAATCATGAGCGTAAGCAAAGGAAGAAATCGGACCCATATCAATCCTGCCATCTGCCATGGATTGATTTAACTTAGATGGAACTTGAGGAATGAGTTCCACCGATAAATCAGAAAAATGGAAGTAGTGGTATAGCGGTAAAATGTTTGTAAATGCAATTTTCCCAATGCGTATTAACTTCATTTCCACATCCACCTTTATCGAAATAACACATCTATCATCATAAAACAAAATACGATAATGCTCAAAACCCCATTCATAGTGAAAAATGCAGTATTCAAACGGGAAAGGTCATCATGTGAGACGATAGAGTGTTCATAGATAAGAATGAGCAATGCGACAATGACTCCTAAACCAAAGTAAACTCCAAGATCCGTCATCCAAAGAAGCCCAAATAATCCAAGAGCAGTTCCGATATGCATGAAGGATGAAATCTGCAAACCTCTTTTAACTCCAAATCGAACAGGAATGGAATGAAGCCCTTCTTTTTTATCAAATTCTACATCTTGACAAGCATAAATAACATCAAATCCACCTATCCACAATGCGACTGTTAAAAAGAGCAGTATTCCTTTGATATCAATCTGTCCCGTAGTCGCAATCCAACCACCTAATGGTCCCAAACCTGTTGCTATACCAAGCACCAAATGGCATGCCCATGTAAAACGCTTTGTATAAGAATAGAAAACCAAAAAAAACACCGCAATTGGCAATAATTCTACAGCTAACATGTTTAACTGAAAAGCTGCAATAAACAATACAAGAAAGGAAACAATCACAAAACCCCAAGCAAAGGTGACGGAAATGAGCCCCTTTGGAATATGCCTATTTGCGGTTCTGGGATTTTTTGCATCAACTTGGCGATCAATAATTCGATTTAATGCCATTGCTGCACTTCTAGCACCAATCATTGCGATTGTAATCCAAAAGATTTGCATCCATGAAGGAAAATATCCATTTACCTCTAGGCTTCCTAGAACAGCTCCTAAATAGGCAAATGGAAGCGCAAAGATAGAATGCTCGAATTTGATCATGTCTAGGACCAATTTTAGTTTTTTTACCATGATGATTACCTTCTTCTATTTGTAGCCTATGTGTAGAGCGGTAATGCCCCCTGATAAAGGATACACCTCTACATCAGAAAATCCAACCTCTTCCTTCATCATTTTTTCTAATTCTTTATAATCAGGAAAAGTTAAAAGTGATGTAGGCAGCCATTTGTATTGCTCATAACGATTGACAAATAGTTTACCCAATAGAGGTAGAATACGACCAAAATAAAAGAAATAAAGAGCACGAAATGGTTTCCAAGTCGGCTTCGATAATTCCAAGGAGACTACTTTTCCTCCCGGCTTGACCACTCGCTTCATTTCTTGTAAAACTTTTACTACATCGGGAACATTTCGCAAAGCAAATCCAATTGTAGCAAAGTCAAAAGTATTGTCTGGATATGGCAATTCCAATGCATTACCTTCTATAAGATTAACATTGTCTTGCATTCCTTCTTTTTCTAACTTAGACAATCCCATTGCCAGCATTTTAGAACTAAAATCCAGCCCAATTATACTTCCTGTTTTAGAGGCTTTGGCCAGTGCAATCGTCCAATCACATGTTCCACAGCATACATCGATAGCAGAATCTCCCCCGCCAACATTCATTTTTTTCATCGCAAATTTTCTCCATGCACGATGACGACGAAAACTTAGGATGCTATTCATTCGATCGTAATTTTCTGCGATATCTTCAAAAACTTGATGAACATATTTTTCTTTTTCAGTACCTTGGAGAGGAACTACCTTTGTATCCTTCAATGAATTGCCTCCTTATCCAACAACATCTGATATAGGACAGATTGGACACTTTCTGGCTCAATAGACTCCATACATTTTAAGAAGGCAGCTCGTCCCATCTTGGGAGTCCGATGATGATCCAAATGAAGATAGTAAGAAAGGAGTGAGCACCATTCTACCTGCTTGTGAACATGAAAAAAATCGGCAAGTGCCGTGAGCAGTTGATGTCCTGTCCAGTCTTCCTGTTTAAATGGATCAAAGGTACCATCGATATGATGTTGCATATTTGCCTCACAAATTTGACTAGCAGTTCTAGATAGTACTTGCATTCCTTCTATTTCATTGTGATGTGCAAGTGTCTTATAAAATAAACTACTATAATAGTCACCAGCTAATATGGATAACTGCTTCTTCTGAAAGACATCTACATCCTTTTCATCTTCCAAGGACACTTGTTCATGCACAACGATCCCCATACGCAATAATGCTGTAGAAACGCAATATGAGATGATACGTTGTGGCTTTTCTTGGATAGATGTTAACATAAGTTGAAGAATTTTTATAAATAATTTCGGAATTTTAGGCCTCCCACATTTCTCCAATAAATAAGAATGGCCTGTTAGTTGATTGAGATGAAGAATTATCTCCTCTTGTGTTTTATGTATGGACGTCATTAAAGCGTCCTCCTATATTTGCTATATCCCCGATAGTATACCATAATTCAATAACAAAAAGCATTTGTCACAAATTTGTAAATCCAGCAATGAGTTGATTACATAAGAATAGCCAGAGTATATCACTCTAGCTATTAAATCAACTTATTCATCTGTATCTACAACGCCAAATGAGGTAATAATTTCAGCTTTTCCACGAATTTTCACAGCAGATGTATGTTCTGTAAACTGCGCGATCATCACTTCACCTTTGTCCAACTTTTCCGAGTGATGAAAACGGGTGTCTTTTCCTCGTGTAAGACCTATGACGTTGACACCATTTTCTTTTGCTTTTATAACAAAATAGTCTACATGATTTCCCATTTTTCAAACCCTCCCAGCACTGGGTAAAAAAAATCCTCCCAATGAGGGAAGGGATTTTTTTGGTCGGGCTAGCCAGATTCGAACTGACGACCTCTTGCGCCCCATGCAAGCGCGCTACCAAGCTGCGCCATAGCCCGTTATACATGATTTCTTAATTCTAAGAGAACAGATATCATTTTATAACGAGCATATCCTTGTGTCAAGTGCAAAAAGAAAACCTGTTTGAAAATTGGAATTGATATAAATCTATCCTCTTCGTCAGTAAAAGCTAACGAATCATTGCTAGTACTTCCGCTCGCTTTTCAGCAGAATCTGCAAACACACCTCTAACTGCTGTTGTTATTGTTTTTGCACCTGGTTTTTTTACTCCCCTCATCGTCATACACATATGTTCTGCTTCAATCATGATCATCACGCCATGTGGTTCTAATTTAGACATGATTGCATCAGCCACAGTTGCTGTAATCCGCTCTTGCAACTGAGGTCGTTTGGATAAAATCTCTACTGCTCGAGCTAATTTACTCAACCCAGTTACGCGACCACTTTTTGGAATATAAGCAACATGAGCATGTCCAAAAAAAGGAATCAAATGATGTTCGCATATAGAATAAAAAGGTATATCTTTTACTAAAACCAACTCTTCATGTTCTTCACTAAAAACAACAGAAAAAAGTTCTTCCGGATTTTCCGTAAGACCTGCAAACACTTCTTCATACATACTTGCAACACGAGTAGGTGTTTCTAGCAAACCTTCTCTATTTGGGTCTTCGCCTATTGCTTCTAGTATTAGTTTGATCGCTTGTTCCAGTTTTGGTTTATCCATCTATAAATTCCCTTCTTAATATACACAAAAAGACCCAAGAAAAAGGGTCCCCTTGTGTTTATATGTAGTCCCATCCGATGGATAGAAAAAAGAAGTATATTATTTGTTTACTTCTTCTTTCAATTGTTTGCCTGGTTTGAAAGCAGGAACTTTCATTGCAGGGATGTCAATTTCTTCACCGGTTTGCGGATTACGTCCTTTACGAGCAGCACGCTCACGGACTTCAAAGTTTCCAAACCCGATCAGTTGAACTTTTTCTCCAGCACCTAGTGCCTCAGAGATTACAGATAGTACTGCTTCTACTGATTGTGTAGCTTCTTTTTTAGTTGTTTCTGTAGCTTCTGCTACTTTGTTGATTAGATCGGTTTTGTTCATAACCGCACCTCCTGTACAAATCACCTATTGTCACAGTAAAGGGACAATACGTGGGACACATCTATACTAATACAAGCAATGACCGTAGTTCAAGTACTATAAATGATTTTTCCTAAAAAATAAGGTCGATAGTTTCAAACTATCGACCTTTTTCTTATAATATGATGGCAATCAGTCCGCCTGACCCTTCATTTATAATCCTTTCTAGTGTCTCTTGCAGCTTAAATCGGGCATTTTCCGGCATCATGGATAATTTTGCTTGAATCCCTTCTCTTACAATGGAATTAAGAGAACGCCCAAAGATATCGGATTCCCAAATGCGAAGCGGATCTTGCTCAAAATCTCTCATCAAATAGTTAACTAACTCTTCTGATTGTCGTTCTGTTCCTATAATTGGAGCAAACTCCGAATTTACATTTACTCGAATCATATGAATGGAAGGTGCTGTTGCTTTTAAACGAACCCCAAAACGGGAACCCTGCTTGATTAACTCCGGCTCATCTAAGCTCATCTCTTCCAAAGTAGGCGCTGCAACACCATAACCTGTTGTTTTGACCATCTGCAAAGCTTCAGAAACTTTATCATACTCACGCTTAGCGATGGAAAAATCTTGCATCAATTGTAGCAGGTGATCACGTCCTCTTATCTCTTCTCCTACTACTTCTGTTAATACCCGATCATACAATTCATCTGGTGCATACAAATCAATTTCTGCTACTCCTTGACCCATGTGCATACCAGAGAGTGCTGCCTTATCAATAAATTCATATTCATAAAATTTACCAACTACCCGATCTACATCACGGAGTCTTCGTATATCTTTAACTGTCTCTCGAACAGACACCTCAAATTCTTGTCGTAACCAATGCTTATCTTCCAATACCATTACCCAACTAGGAAGATTCACATTGACCTCATGTACTGGGAATTCAAATAATACTTCACGCAGAACTCCTAAAATCTCTTCCTCATTCATTGTAGCAACACTTACAGCTACTACTGGAATATCGTACTTTTCCACAAGAGATAAACGTAGTTGTTCCGTCTCTTCACTTTGAGGGTGAGTAGAATTGAGGATCATGATAAATGGTTTTCCAACTTCTTTTAATTCTTCTACTACACGTTCTTCCATTTCTTCATAAGCACTTCTTGGTATATCCGTAATGCTACCATCTGTTGTAACTACAATACCAAGTGTAGAATGTTCTTGGATAACTTTTCTGGTTCCCACTTCAGCAGCTTCTTGAAACGCAATTGGCTCTTCAAACCATGGAGTATTAATCATTCTAGGTCCATTTTCATCTTCATAACCTTTTGCGCCTTCGATTGCATATCCAACACAGTCGACTAAACGAACGTTGACATCTAATCCTTCATCCACTAATACGTTTATCGCTTGATTTGGTACAAATTTTGGTTCGATGGTTGTAATTGTTTTGCCTGCCCCACTGTGTGGCAGCTCGTCAATTGCTCTTGTTCTCTCAGAGGAATCTGCGATATTAGGAATAACAACTTGCTCCATAAAGCGTTTTATAAAAGTTGACTTCCCGGTTCTAACTGCACCTACTACCCCCAAGTAGATGTCTCCACCTGTGCGTTCTGCAATATCTTTTAAGATATCTACTTTTTCCATCCATTACCCTCCTCAAAGGTTCATGCTTTGCTGGGTTTATTGCCGGTTTGAAGGCTATCCCTCCCCTCCGGTTTACGCTATACGCTACTAATATATGAGCTCATTCTCTTAATATGATTAACCTCTAAAGAAAACTTGTCGTATGTCTTGTTGGTAGGCACAGACAAAGACTTAGTTGCTGTTAAGCAGATGAGATTATCCTTCTTTTTCAAATCTTTATCTGCTTAAGAAAATTGGTCGAACATTCCCGCAAGTAACAAAGGTAATGAATGGATAAAGTTCAACTGCACTTTCTAATTCGTATTTCTAAAAAAAAGAGAGCTACATTTCATTGTTGTAGCTCTTTACCTTTTCTTTTTTTGCAGTATGAAATGCAACAACTTTTATGCTTGCAAATAGATAACCTGACATAAATACACCTGGAATAAGGATGAGGTGAAACAAAACTGTATTCATCCCAAGACCCTACCTCTCTATTGGTTACCTTTCATCATATGAATCTTCTAAGAAATTATGAAGAAAAAAGTATTTCTCCCTGCTTTCCAACTTTTAATACTGGTGAGAAAGCTGGGACAAACAGCGAGTTTTTTGCCATGAATAAGCGAAGATCTTCCTGTGTGGAAGGCTTTTGCTTTGCAGTTTGGATTAATCGAGTGACATCACCGCGATAATCTAAAAAAATACGGCCATTTTTATCCATTAAGATAGGCAAATTAGCTTCTGAAAAATAGGGAGATGGGATTTTGATGTCTGACATATGTAATTTTTCTAAATCAACATCGAAAAATCCATTTGATTCTTTTGACCTGATTGGAAAACTTTTGTTTTTCGATTTGTAGTTGTTAACTGCCAGTTGTACTTTTTCTACTTCATCATTCACACGGAGGTCAAATAAGCGAACAAGTGGTTGTTTCCCTTCTGCGCCTACATAGACATATAGAAAATCCCCACCTTTTTCATATGCAGTCATTGGGATTTCCGGTAATAATTGAAAATCTACCAGATAATGCGAAGTGAACTTTCTGTCATCAGTTGAATATTTGTATGGCAATGTTTTATGTTGCTGTAGATACTGTTCTGATTGAGCTTGTACCCTTGCTACATGATTTCCTATATCAGCAAGTTGTTGCCTCTCTTCTTGTGGATACATGCATGCTGTAAGGAGTAAAAAACCAATCATAATGGTACCCAAACGAAAGACATGCTGTTTCATTTTTATTCATCCTCCTAAGCTGATAATGCTCTAATTCCGAATAAAATAGCTATCAACAGTGTCACAAAGGCAATAACAAACAAAAGAATACGTAAGCTTCCCTTTTTTTGTTGTCTTGCAAATGCAACAAAAAAATTAACCAGAATAAGAAAAAATATAGTGGCCATCAAAGACATGTATTGACATTCCTTTCTACTTTTAAGCAATTCCGCAGAAGCCTATCCATTCATAGAGATAACCGTCTAGACTTAAGGCTTAAGCCCCGCATATGATAGATGGACTAACGCCTGAATGGAGGAGTAGCAGTGAAAGAATCTCCTGTACGATCAAAGCAATATCCCAGACGTCATGCAGCTCCTACAGGAAAAATATCCCGTAGGCCTCTACCAAGCCCTTCCGCCGTACCTAATATTAACATTTTAAAATTAATGAATGGGTTTGTCTCCTTCCGATCAACTGTTCATGATTTGAGCCAATCTTTACAACGATTAGAATCTATGATGGATCATACTGCAAAATTTTTCACTGTTGGAAGAGATATGCGAATGGGGAAACGTCCCTTTGTACCACAATTACCGAAACCCCCAGTGAGTAAAGATGAATTTAAAACAAAAGATGATTTTAAAGATGAGGATATACCCATTATTAAACTTCCTAAGATGCCACCCCCTCGTTCTCCATTTTTACGTTTGTTGCAATATGTAGATATGGGTAAAGTGCTAAATGTACTGCAATCCCCATTTATGCAAAATATTTTTACGCGTATGTTTGCAGCTAATCCAGGTCGGGTACGCACAAATACCGTTAAATCAAAACCAAGAACAGTGCCACGAACAGCACGCGGTAGAAACATTAGAAGAAAAAGGGTAAAGCCATAGGGCTTACCCTTTTTCTTTATTCATCATCCTATGTGTCTGATGGTGCATCAAAAACTGATCCCTGTCCCAGATACACCTATGCTCAAGTGTTTATAGGATAATGTTTCAAGCTACTCCTAGGATATGTTCCTAATACTCGATGCGATATTAGATTGTGAAAAAAATTTTCACCAACCTTGTGCCATTTCCTGTAACTCTCTTGTCTTACCTCGACTCATTAAATCCTCAACAGCAATTTTAGGATCTTTTCCTTGAAAGAGAACTGCATAGAGTTGCTCTGTAATCGGCATTTCAATATTATACTTTTCCTTTAATGCGTGGCCTGCACGGGTAGTTTTGACGCCCTCTACTACCATCTTCATCTCGGATAACACTTCCGTTAAACTTTTCCCTTGACTAATGGCATAGCCAGCACGCCAATTTCGGCTGTGCTTACTTGTACAAGTGCCAATTAAGTCTCCAACTCCAGCCAATCCAACAAACGTAATGGCTTCTGCCCCCATTGCTGTACCTACACGCGCGATCTCTGCCAATCCTCGTGTCATTAGAGCGGCTCTAGCATTGTCCCCATATCCCAATCCATCGGCTAAACCAGTGGCTAAAGCGATAATATTTTTCAAAGCTCCACCTATTTCCACACCAACTACATCTGGATTCGTATACACACGAAAATAGGAGTTGATAAATATAGTCTGGGTTAATTCTGCACTGTGCTGACAAGAAGAAGCTACGACTACTGTTGTAGGGGAACGTTTAATCACTTCTTCAGCATGACTAGGTCCTGACAAAACCACAATTCGTTCACCCCATTGTGGTAATTCCTCAGCAATTAACTCAGACATTCGTTTCCATGATTCTTGCTCAAAACCTTTTGTCGCATGGATGAGCAGTGCATCTGAGTGAACATAAGGTTTCACTTGTGTTAACATCTCACGCATCGCATGTGATGGAACAGCAAATAAAACAACCTCTTTATTAAAAACTACATTTTTTAATGAAGTATCTGCTTTTAAATGGAGGTGTAATTCAGCTTCCCCAAGATAAGCACGATTACGATGTACATTATTTATCTCATTTGACACTTCTTCTTTTCTTGCCCATATGGTAACTTCATGTCCATTATCAACTAAAACATTTGCCAAAACGGTTCCCCAGCTTCCCGCACCAATAACTGCAATTCGCTTCATTATTTCTCTCCTTCCCTTTGACCAATCTTCCGTTCAGTCCCCTGAAATAAACTTTTGATATTTCGTTTATGTCTGACAATAGCAAGTATAGCTATAACAAAGCTAAGCCAAAGATAGGGCTCAGGATAATGACCTTGAAGGGCTAAGACAGCAAAAGGTAAGCCAACAGTAAATACCAATGATCCAAGAGAGACAAATCGAGTGATAACAATAAGAAGAATAGCTATAATTCCAGATATAAGACCTGCATAAAACATCAAGGAAACGACAACTCCTATTGTGGTTGCGACTCCTTTTCCTCCTCGAAAACGTAAAAAAATAGGCCAATTGTGGCCGAAAATGGCCAGCATCCCAGAGAGGGCTAAGACTATAGGGTCGTTTCCCACAAGGAGAAAAGTAGTGTATATAGCAAGAACACCTTTTAAAGCATCAAGAATTAAAACCGCTATTGCAGGACCTTTCCCGAGTAACCTAAGGGTGTTGGTAGCTCCTGCATTACCACTACCGTGATCTCGAATATCCACACCTTTCACCCATCGTGCTATTAAGTAACTAAAACTAATGGACCCTATTAAATAAGCGAGTACAATCGAAATAATAGCTAAGACGTCCATAAATCCTCCCCATTATTTATTCTTTTTACGTAACAATATTCGTAGCGGTGTACCTTCGAACGCAAAAGCCTCTCTTAATTGATTTTCTAAATAGCGTAGATAACTAAAATGAGATAGTTCTGGATCATTTACAAACAAAACGATGGTTGGTGGCTTTACAGCAACTTGTGTCGCATATTGTACTTTAAATCTTTTCCCTTTATCCGAAGGAGGTGGAGTCATGGTAATAGCGTCTTGTATCACTTGATTAATAACTGAAGTCGAAATTCGCATTGCGTGTTGTTCTGCTACCTCTTTTACTTTTGGCAATACTTTTCCAACCCGTTGCTTCGTTTTAGCAGAAGTAAAAAGAATAGGTGCATAAGGCATAAACTGAAATTGAAACCGAACCTCTTTACGGAATCGATCCATTGTTTTTTCATCTTTTTCAACAGCATCCCACTTATTTACTACAAATATGGCAGCTCGTCCTGCTTCATGGGCATAACCTGCAATTTTTTTGTCTTGTTCGGCAATACCCCGTTCACCATCTAATACAATAAGACAAACATCCGAACGTTCGATTGCTTGCATGGCTCGTAAAACACTAAATTTCTCAATGGATTCATATACTTTCCCACGTTTTCTAAGGCCTGCGGTATCAATTAAGACATATTGCTCCCCTTCAAGGGTAAATGGGGTGTCGATTGCATCTCTAGTTGTACCTGCAACAGGACTTACGATCACTCGATCTTCCCCCAAAATTGCATTGACAAGCGAAGATTTTCCTACGTTTGGACGACCGATTAACGATACTTTAATGGTTTCCTCATCATAAGTTTCTTCGAACTTCTCAGGGAAAAGAGATACCGTTAAATCTAGCAAATCACCTGTACCTGTACCATGTAAAGACGAAACGGCAACTACATGCTCAAAACCAAGTTGATAAAACTCATAAGCCAAATCCGCATGCTTCACATGATCAATTTTGTTAGCGACAACAATTACAGGTTTATTTGTTTTATGTAACAAACGGGCTACTTCTTCATCACCAGCTGTAATACCTTCTCTACCATCGACAACGAATAAAATAACATCTGATTCTGTTAAAGCCAATTCTGCTTGATTACGGATATGATCTAATATTTCATCTTGTTCTCCAAATTCAAGACCACCAGTATCGATCACATGAAACCGTTCTCCATTCCAATCACTTTGGCAATAGATTCGATCTCTTGTAATTCCAGGTTGATCTTCAACAATTGCGATTCGCTCGCCAGCTAATCGGTTAAATATCGTTGATTTTCCTACGTTTGGTCTTCCTACAATTGCAACTACTGGTAAACTCATGTAAACTTCCTCACTTCATTTATCACTTTGATCGTCAAAGTCTCCCTCATCCAGTTTACCTATCGTGGGTTCGGACTTCAACCGTTAATGTTTTACGATGATATAAGTTGATTCATTTAACTTATGTACCATTGCGTCTAATATCTTTTCCAATAAAAAGGCTCTTTCTATTAATTCTTTCTCGTTTTCCGTTACAAAAATAGGAGAACCACCTCCTACTAAATCCCGCTTAGTTGTTATAATAGCTAATATTTTTTCCTTCATTCCAATTCTCCACCTACTTTTTTTCATCAAATTGATTTGGTTTACGCACAGCACTTTCAAGTACAGGTACATTTTCAATAATTTTTATTAATCTAGGTATATTTCTTTCTTGAGGTAAAAGGACTAAACCCAGTCGACCATCTTTTAAATCTAACTTTGCTAAAGGGGTTAAAGCAGGTTCACCAGAATCTCTGAATACCCCTAATATAGAAGAAACATCATGCAAAATAGCTTGGCGCTGACCGAGATTAGAAATGGTTATTCTACTGCTCGCATTTCGTGGTTTTATGATAATGCCTACTCCATTTTCCATAATCCGTTTTAGATTATCTTCTAAACCAATATTCATCAAATAAATATCATCTGCATATAGACTAGGACCTTTAACACGAAGTGGAACTTCATATACAAAACCAATCTGACCCATTGTCTTTCCTGACTTTAAAAAGCTAGATAAAAAGATAACGACAACTCCTACGATCAATCCAAAAATCCAATTACCAAACATGACAGTAGCACTTGTAAATAAAGATGCTAGTATGACAATATAATTTCTCCCTTCAAAAACCATTGCTATTCCTTCAATATAGCTAAATCCTCTTGGGACTAATTCATTTTCATCTAACTTTTGCAGAGCTTGTCTTTCCATATTTCGTACATCTCGAAACTGTTGAGCTGCAAGAGATAAAAAAGTAACTGCTGTATAGTCCGGTTTTAAGAGTGCAGGGATTGCAACTGCCCCTAATGCAGAGGCAATTAAGCCCAAGGCTAAATGAATAACTTGCCCATGTGGATAGGTAGGATATTGGCGGTAATCACTTTGAAGCAAAAGCAATCTAGTGATGAAACCAATTGCAACTCCTAATACTATAGCTAACGTTTCTTTATCCAATATGCGACCCTCCAATTTTTCTGTATAATCGGAATCCGAAGCTGTACACCTTTTAATACAATTAAAATAACAGTGGTAATCCAAAACGTATCTAATACTCCTATTCCAGGGAAAACAAGCGGACTGATACGTTCGTGATAAAGATAATAAAGAACCCCTTGTGTTACCAACAGCCCACCAAAAACCAAACAGAATTGTTCCTTCAGCTTAATTGCAGAAACAATAGCCTCGCCCAGCGATAATAAAATGGTTACCCATTGAAAAACAGAAGATCTGCCTATCAAAGCGTTTCCGAAAATTTCATGGAATAAAAATAAAATACTTCCTAACATGAAAATCAAACTAAGCAATGTCGCTAATTGAGGAACAGAAGTGTCTTTTAACAAATAAATAAACAAGAAAAACAGGAAAAGATAGTCCAATTGAATATCAACAGAAGACGTAATAGAAATCGGTGGTAGTAATGAGATGCATCCAATAATAGCCAAATATATAATCATGTATTGTTTGGTTATTTCTAGTTGCGCAGGAAGAAAAGTTAACCAACCTGTTGAAAGTAAAATCATAATAACAAGAGGAATAAATGTAGACATAAACTTCACCTCTTTTTTAGTATGGGTAAATAAGCAAAGAAAAAACAAAAAACTTCCCTTTAAAGGAAATCTCCTGCTAATCTCAAATTGTACGTACTACCTTTTTAATCAAAATAAAAAAATTCAACTATTTCCAAACAATAATGCATAGTTTCAAAAAAATTACCAATTATATTTAAGCATCGTGTTCGTTAATGGTTCGTTTTTATTTATACTTTCCACACAAAAAAACCTAGCCATGATGTACTGAACCCCAAAAGTTGAACTAAAAATTAAGCCGCAAGCTGGTTGGAATGAATCCTGTATTGAACAGGGCTCATACCAGCCAGTTTTTGTTTTATCCGTTTGTTGTTGTAGTAGTAGAT
>NZ_JAKWBN010000011.1 GCF_022511585.1 Shimazuella soli
CTACTACTACAACAACAAACGGATAAAACAAAAACTGGCTGGTATGAGCCCTGTTCAATACAGGATTCATTCCAACCAGCTTGCGGCTTAATTTTTAGTTCAACTTTTGGGGTTCAGTACACTTCTGAGTCATACAGAAGTGGGGCTTATCTATGTCAACAAATTATATTCGTGCTCCGGCTCCAGCGGGGCGACAGCTCAGGTGAGCTGTCATCCCTGCTGGAACCGAAGTCGCCTCAGGCGGCGTACGTCCCGGGGTGTTCCCGCACGTACTTCGCCCAGGTCTCCCAGACACTCCCGTTGATGGGGAACTGAACCGTCGTGGCCAGTTCCTCCTTGAAGTAGGCGACGGCCGCTTCGGCCATCAGCTTGGTGACCGGAACGTCGATGCTGAGCGCGTTCCCGGAGACGACCGCCTCCCAGATCGGAGCCTCGGCCTCCATCAGTGCGGCCTCGTACTGATCCGCGGGGATCGAGGCGGGGTCTTCGAGTTCGAAGCCGAGGACGTCGTCGATCGACTTCCCGAGCTCCAGCTCGTCGAGGACCGGGAGGTTGTGGAGCATCCGCTTGACGTTCCGGACCAACTCCCAGTAGTTCCTCTTGGCGCAGTCGATCTGAACGTTGATGAAGGCCTCCTTGTTGGAGGAGTCCATGCTGGTGTTCTTCGGCAGTGTGCCGGTGAGGCGCATCTCGCCGATCACGACCTTGCACCGCTTGGTGCCCGGGATCCATCGCTTGATGCCCGAGACCCATTCGATGTGGATGGTCGCCTCGATGGCGGGCTTGACGGGCTGGCAGGCGTTGGTGGCGGCCATGTTCGGTTCCTCCATCAGGGTAGAGTGACAGTATCTTTATTATACGAAAATAAAATAAATTTGAATAGATATGATACGTTAAAAGAAAAAACAATGTCAGCAAGAATTTATCTGCATGACCATACGAACTTATGTATTTTTTGTGCCAAAAAACAGGATTATTTACATCGAATAGAAGGACTTTCCTAACTAAAAAGAGAAGCAAGTTGATAACGATGAAAAGAAAGAAAGGTGCAGATGTGAATCAAGAACATGAGTACGGAATATCATCATTCCTATCAGCTCCCTCCTCTTTTCAAGAGAATGAAATTTGTCAAAAAATCTCGTTTCGACTTGTACATACGATCAAACAACGGAGGCAATTTGCGATCTCGATCTTGGAGATTTATGTCACTGAGCCGATGTTTACTGATTTAATTCAAGATGTCTACCCAGACTCAGACCTTTTTTTACTCAAGATGAACGCTGATATATTTATGACTTGGAATAAAAGCGCTATCGTACAGATTATCTCTCATCACCGAGATGGTATTCCAGATAAGTTTGATATTATTATCATCTCTCCAAATTGCCAGTTTCAGCGAGAGATGCCAGCATTGTTTCAGTTTAGCGGAGCGCTTCTGGAAGAAAGTGGGATAGTAGCAACGACGTTTTTTGGTCCCCATACCTTTATGGAACTACATAATTGTTTGAGTTGGATTGATGATTCAGAAATGGGAAATTATCCTCCTGCCCAGTTTAACCCAAGAACCTATTGGGAAAAACGATTAGAGCAAGATGGACTTCATTTGGAGGATGTGCAAGAGGTTCAATTCCGCAAGACTTATCACAATAGCCAAGGAGTATTTCAAATGGCCGCTTTATTCGGCTATTTTCATGCGATGGAACAAAAATTAGCAGATGACAATAATCATCTGTTACATAATTGGATGAAAGCATATGACCAAGGATTTCGCACCAAAGATGGAAATGTCTATACAACTTATCATCTCATTGATCTTATTGGGCGTTTTCTCTGATACAATAGGGTCAGGAGGGTGATATCAGCCATGTTGAAAAAGTTTCTAGCATCGATTGGATTTGGAGCTGCAAAAGTAAACTTACAACTGGATCAAGAAGTTATGACCATGGGACAGCCCATCACTGGAACCATTTTAGTTGTGGGTGGAGAAACCGAGCAAGTGACAGAAGGGCTAAAGGTCTCTCTTCATCTTACTTCCCGCTACACAAGAGGTGAGCATGAACATCATGTGCATGAAAAAGTAGCGACGATCCCGATCACCAATGAAAAACTTATTTTGGGCCCAGGTGCGCGTTATGAATATCCTTTTCATTTTGTGTGTCCAGATGGATTGCCAGTCAGCTCAGTCTGTACCCACTATTATTTTGAAACAGATTTAGATATTGATCAGGCGATAGATGCCAAAGATCGTGATTATATTGATATTTTACCATCAGGTATACTCAAAAACTTTTTAGATGCTTTTCATTCTTTAGGATTTCAGCATTATGCAGAAGGATATACAGGAAGAAGAGACGCTACGCAAATTATTCAATTTCGACCCACGACTTGGTTGCGTGGGAAATATGATGAGATCGTGTTTTCTTATGCTACAGAGCTTGCCAGTTCACAAATTACTGGTTGGTTTGAATTAGATAAAAAGACCCGTGGTTTGATGGGGGCGCTTGCTGACGAATTAGATTTGGATGAGAAAAAAGGTCGTTATACGTTCTATTCAAGTGACCTTGCTTCTGTAGAACGTGCTGCGGAAACCATCCAACAGTTTATTATCCAACATTCGGAAGGTTTGTATGGTTAATAAAGTAAAATAATTCTTTATTGAATACATCGCCCGCATCGAATAAACTTTTTATACGATAATGATGCGAAGCGAGGGAAATAGATGGCAAAGCCGATTAAAAAAGGAAAGTCTCGATATTCGAGTGGTTTTAACGGAAAGCAAATAGGAGGATTTATCATCGGGATTCTCTTTTTTGCAGCAGTTGCTTTTGGCATATACTGGTTGTATCACAATTATAGTGCTTCCGGCAGCGGGGGCAGTAGTGTAGCCATGCCCATTCAAAAATTTATAAAGGATCAAGGCTTACAATCTTCTGGATTGTTGATCTTAGCAATTGGTGGAGTGCTGTTTGCATTTATCTTTAATAAAAAATAACCAGAGAGTAAAAACTCTGGTTATTTTTTATTTTTTGGTCAATACCGAATATTTGTGAGCATAGAAAGATTTGAATTGTTCGCTAACGCTGATATAACCACATGCATACCATCCATTTTCAGGGTCCCAACGGTTATAGGTGTTAATGGAGGAATCAAGGTAATAATTATCAGTGGGATTGACTAATTTGATATGAGGTCCCTTAATTTTCTTTTTGGCGAATCGGGACATGTAGACAGATGCAAAAGTTCTTTTCTTTTTGATCTTCCCTTGTTTGTAAAGCTCATTGAGTACTTTTCCTGTCAGGGAGTGCTCAGGAAGAGTATCCATTTCGCTCATTCCATTATGCATCACGTTATTGGATAGACTCTCAAAGTATAATGCTACTGATCTTACTAAGTTCATTTTATATCCATTTTTACTAGGGCCATATACATCTCGGTGTTTTTCATCTATGCCTAATGCTTCAGCCGAAAATAAAAATTCCCGTACCCGTGATCTTCCTAATTCTTCATGGGTAATTTTTTTCGGTGCTGCCATTTTATTTAACTTTCCTAAAATGGCGGAGCCTTCGCCATGTGTGAACAGTACCAAGAATACAATCTTGCCTGCATCTAAATCATTTCGAATTGGTACACCATACGTCAAAATTTCGTCGTCTGGATGGGGGACATAGTAAACTGAGATGGGTTTGTTTCTCAGTGATTCTTCTGGAATGCGAAGTTTGGTCAAACCGTATGCTTTAATATCTTCTTTTTTGTGGAGTTTTCCATCAGATATGCTTATCGCATTTACTCCATAACCCATTTCAAAAAAACTATAGATCACATAACATCCTAGAAAAAACGAACATAGTAAGAAAAAACGAAATATCCACTTACCCATCATACATTCCCCTTAAGCATAATGATTCCGTATGTGCAATATTTATATAGAAAGGAGAGAGAACTTATTTTAAGATTAACATTTATTGTTAAAATGTTAATAGATAACTCTTTAAAAAATATTGACTATTTTTAAATGTAGCGAAATAATAAAGTGATGTAGCTATTTTCTCCCTATCCCGAACGGTTTTGTTTCAGACGGATTAACGAAAAGGAGCTATGAAAATGCTAGAGATAAAACAGGTAGCAGTATTGGGTGCTGGTGTGATGGGTCGTGCGATCGCCGCCCATTTTGCTAATGCAGGTTTTGTCACCTATTTGTTCGATCGGGTCCCAGAAAACGAGCAGAATCGAAATATTCTAGCAGAAAAAGCCAAAGAATCTCTTCTTCGAGAAAAGCCCGTTCCCCTTTTTTCTTCAACGATAGCTTCATCTATTCAAACTGGAAATTTCCAAGATGACTTTCACAAGTTAGCAGAAGTAGATTGGATAATTGAAGCGGTTGTAGAGGATGAAACGATCAAACAGCAGTTACTTGCAAAAGTGGAACAAGTCTGGAATGGGAAATCTATTATAAGTTCCAATACTTCAGGTATATCCGTCAATAAAATCATATACGATCGAAAGGTATCTTTTCAACAACATTTTTTAGGAACACACTTTTTTAATCCCCCCAGATACATGAAGCTTCTTGAACTGATCCCAACCAAACACACACTTCCTTCTATCACCAATGCAGTCCAAAAATTTGCCGAAGAACGCCTAGGTAAAGGTGTTGTTATCGGGCGCGATACACCTAATTTTATTGCCAATCGGATTGGTACCTATGGAATTCAAGTGATCTTCCAGGCGATGGAACAATGGCCTTTTTCTCCTGAGATTGTGGATGAATTAACAGGACCTCTCTTAGGCAGACCCAAAAGTGCTACTTTTCGGACACTCGATCTGGTCGGCTTAGATACTTATGCTCATGTTGTCAAAAATGTTCGTGATCAGTCGCAAGATGAAGAGGAGCGAAATGCATTTCAAATTCCTGTTGTTATACAAAAGTTAATAAGGGAAGGTTCATTAGGCGAGAAGACAAAGCAAGGATTTTATCGTAAACAAAATAATTCGATTCAAGCACTCGATCTCGATACATGGCAGTACAAAGATCGAAAAAAAGCAAATTTCCCAGAACTAGCGCAGATCAAAAAGGAAAAGAATTTAGGCATTCGACTGCAAGCCCTTTTTCAACTGAAGCCTGATATCGGAAAGTTCCTCTGGTATATCACGAAAAAGACGCTGCTGTACACTGCAACCTATGCCCCTGTCATTTCTCATCATCTCATCGATGTAGACCGGGCGATGAAATGGGGATTTAACTGGGATGTTGGTCCGTTTGAGCTTTGGGATCAGCTGGGTTTGGCTGCCACAGTAGAGCGAATGAAACAAGAAGGAGAAACAATTCCTGCTTGGGTTGAACAACTCATTGCGGATGGGAAAACATCCTTTTATCAGTCTGATCAATTCATCGATCTCGATGGTTCCCATCAACCGATTGTAGAGCATCCAAAAATAATTCCGATTCATCCTGCCTCTCAGGTGTTAATCAAAGGAAACCAAGGTGCAAGTCTTATCGATATCGGAGATGATGTAGCCTGTTACTTATTTCATTCTCCTAAACAAGCGATTGGCAATGACGCTTTGGAGATGCTTGACTATGCTGTCACAGAAGTAGCTGCTAATTACCGTGGACTTGTCATTACAGGCAGCGGGACCAATTTTTCAGTTGGAGCCAATCTTTTGATGATGTTGATGTTTGTCGAAGATGAAGATTATGATGCGATTGACCTCATGATTCGCCGGTTCCAAAAAACGTTAGGGTCTCTGCGCACTTGCCCTCGTCCAGTAGTCGCAGCGCCTTTTGGGCTGACACTTGGTGGCGGAGTGGAGATGTGTTTACCTGCCGACCGTATTCAAGCTTCAGCAGAGACTTATATGGGTTTGGTAGAAGTAGGCGTTGGATTGATTCCAGCAGGGGGAGGCTGCAAAGAATTTCTGCTGCGTATTCATGAGCAGACCAATGGAGCAAATGCAAGAGCGATAGAACCGTTTGTCTATCAAGCATTTCAAACAATCGGGCAGGCAAAGGTGTCTACAAGTGCTTTAGATGCAAAAAGCTATACCTATTTACGTCCGTTTGACGCGATTACGATGAACCGTGACTTCTTGCTGCATGATGCCAAAGAAGCAGTACTCGCATTAGATCGAGCTAATTATCAAGTACCCCAGACGAAGAAAATCCCCGTTTTAGGCAGTAATGGTGCCAATACGATGAAACTAGGAGCTTATCAATTTTGGAAGTCAGGCTATATCTCAGAGCATGATTATAAAATTGCTTCTAAACTTGCATATGTTTTAGCTGGCGGAGAAGTTCCAGAAGATACATTGGTTGATTCTGCTTATTTGCTCGATTTAGAAAGAGAGGCTTTCCTGAGTTTGATTGGAGAACCGAAAACACAAGCTCGAATGGCTCATATGTTGCGTACGGGAAAACCGCTTCGCAATTGAGGAGGGAAAAGTATGCGGGAAGCAGTAATCGTGGCAGCAAAACGTTCTGCGGTTGGAAAGGCATCAAGAGGGGCTCTGCGCCATACAAGACCAGATGATTTTGGAGCATTGGTGTTACAAGGATTGCTCAAGCAATATCCTCAGATAGACCCAAAAGAAATCGATGACATCATCATTGGCTGCGCATTTCCTGAAGGAGAACAAGGGATGAATTTCGCTCGAACAGTCAGCTTACGAGCAGGCTTACCGGTGGAAATCCCTGCGATGACGATCAATCGTTACTGTTCTTCCGGGCTGCAATCGATTGCGTTAGCATCTGAGCGAATCATGTGTGGATTTGCGGAGATGATCATCGCAGGTGGGATAGAGAGCATGAGCATGGTGCCGATGGGAGGTTCCCGTCCTTCGCCTAACCCATACTTGATGGTGAATTATCCCGAAACCTATCTATCGATGGGACATACAGCAGAAGAAGTAGCGAGGCGTTACCAGATAAGCCGTCAGAGTCAGGATCAATTTGCCTTGGGCAGCCACCAAAAAGCAGCAAAAGCACAGCATGAAGGAAAGTTTACAGAAGAGATAATTCCTATAGAAGTGACAGAGTGGAAAGAATCAGAAGATGGTGCTCCTGTGAAAAGCAGGCGTCTCTTTAGCGAAGATGAAGGAATAAGGCTTGATACATCTCTGGAAGCATTGGCAAAACTGCGCCCAGCATTCCAAGTAAACGGGACAGTAACAGCAGGGAATTCCTCACAAACAAGTGATGGAGCGGCAGCAGTTATCGTTATGAGCCGTGAAAAAGCGGAAGAATTAGGACTGAAGCCATTGGCTGTTTTTCGAGGATTTACAGTAGCGGGTGTAGAGCCGGAAGTGATGGGCATAGGTCCGGTTCGAGCGATTCCAAAGCTGTTAAAACAATCAGGAGTAACCTTAGAGCAAATTGACCGCATCGAGCTGAACGAGGCATTTGCTTCACAGTCTGTGGCAATTATCCAAGAGTTGAACTTAGATGAAAGCAAAGTAAATGTGAATGGTGGAGCAATTGCCTTAGGGCATCCCTTGGGTTGTACAGGAACGAAGTTAACGGTATCTATTTTACATGAACTTATTCGGGAGAAGAAAAAGTATGGAATCGTGACGATGTGTATCGGCGGCGGTATGGGTGCAGCTGGATTATTTGAACGTGTGTAGGAGGGAAAAACATGGGTAAAGGTGGCTCTTTTCTCGTTACAGAAACGCTGCCTGCTGATGTATTTACACCGGAAGATTTTACAGCAGAGCAAAAAATGATGGCAAAAATGACAGAGGAGTTTGTCAAGGAGCAAGTTTGGCCAGTGCTTGCTGAGATAGAGGAACACCAATTTTCGCATACTGTCCGTCTGCTCAAAGAAGCAGGGGAATTAGGCTTACTAGGTGCTGATGTACCAGAGGAGTTTGACGGGCTTGGGCTGGATAAGATCAGTTCTACCTTGATCACAGAAAAAATGGCACTATCCCGGTCATTTGCACTCTCTCATGGTGCTCATGTAGGAATTGGAACACTGCCCATCGTGTTCTTTGGCACAAAAGCTCAAAAGCAAAAATACTTACCTGACTTAGCAAGCGGAAAAAAACTAGCGGCATATGCCTTGACAGAACCAGGTTCAGGATCAGATGCACTTGGGGCAAAGACAACAGCTGTCTTAAATCAAGCAGGAACCCATTACCTATTAAATGGAGAAAAACAGTGGATTACCAACTCTGCTTTTGCTGATCTGTTTATTGTTTACGCCAAAGTAGATGGCGATAAATTTACCGCCTTTATTGTGGAACGAGATTTTCCCGGGGTCTCCACAGGGGTGGAAGAGAAGAAGATGGGTATCAAAGGTTCTTCCACCCGGACTTTAATCTTGCAAGATGCTCAGATACCTGTTGAAAATGTGCTTGGTGAGATCGGCAAGGGTCACCGGATCGCTTTTAATATCTTAAATTTAGGGCGGTTTAAGCTGGCTGCGGGGACACTCGGTTCAGCGAAACGAGCGATAGAAATTTCGAAGGAATATGCTCTAGAACGGAAACAATTTGGCGTACCTATCGCTACATTTGCTTTGATTCGAGAGAAATTAGCAAACATGCAGATCCAGACGTATGCCTTAGAGAGTATGGTATATCGAATCGCTGGGCTGTTTGAACAGGGATTGAGTACGATCGAACAGTCCGATGGGCAAGAAGTTGCCAAGTCGATTCACGAATGGGCGATTGAGTGTTCTCTAGCAAAAGTTTTCGGTTCGGAGACACTGGATTTTGTCGTCGATGAAGGGGTTCAAATTCACGGTGGATATGGCTTTATGCAGGAGTATGAGATTGAAAACATGTATCGCGACTCGCGAATCAATCGGATATTTGAAGGAACAAATGAGATCAATCGGCTGTTGATCCCCGGAACCCTATTAAAGAGAGCATTATCCGGCGAGCTTCCCTTGATGGCAGCAGTTGCTGATCTGACAAAAGAGATCATGAATTATACTCCCAGCTTGGAACAGGAATCGGATAATCTTTCAGTAATAGAAAAAATCGTTCAAAACAGCAAAAAGAGTTTCCTGCTCACAGCAGGTACAGCAGTAGATAAATATCGGGAAAAAATCGATCAAGAGCAGGAAGTCTTACGAGACTTAGCGGATATCGTTACTCTGTTGTTTGCCTTAGAGAGTGCATTCCTTCGAACAAAGAAACATCCTGATACATCCAAAGAAGAGATGACTTTAGCATTGGCTTTTGACACCAAAGAGAAGATTGACCGGGCAGCTAGACACGCATTATCTGCTATTTTTACAGGAGATGAACTGACGACTCACTTAGCGATCTTGAGGAGATACAATCGAGTGAAACCAATCAATGAAGTGGTTTTAAAACGTTTGATTACAGAGCGATTGTTGAAGACTTAGGTATATAAACACCTTTTAATAAAGTGGAAATTTTTTATTTGCAATATTTAAAGGATTGGAGTAAAATGAATTTAAGCTATACCCAACCTATTAAAGGGAAAAAATCTCCTCCCTCCTATTCCTCCAAAATGATTAACATTTTGTTCGATGGAAGGCTGTGAGGGGATAGGATCACATGCAGCCAGCTGTGATCCACCGCATATAAAGCGCATAGACTTTCCTATACAAAAAGCCACTCCTCGATGGAGTGGCTTTTCCATTTCCTTTTTAGTATACATAAGGTCTGAATAATGCTTTTCCACATTCTCCAACATTTACTTTGAATACAACTTGTTTATCATTGGAACCACTTGCAAAGAAGTCTTGGTTGGTGATCAAGACGTTCGTTCCCATGAAAGCGACGTTTGCAGGTGTGGAGTATGGCACTTCTTGTAGTTGGTTTTCCGCTGCAGGAAGATTGTTGAAGATATAGATTTAGAATAGTTTTTTAAAAAAACTATTTTGACTTGAAATATTAAAGAAATTGGTGTATTATGAATCTAAGTTGTCATTCTCTTAAAGGAGTTCACAACTAAATAGCTTTCCCCCTTCAATTCCAAAGTGTCCTAGCAGGCATTTTGTTGACGCGAAGACTGGGGAGAGAGGGTCGCATGCAACCAGCTGCGATCCACCCGTATATAAAGTGTATAGACTTTCACATAAGAAAAGCCACTCCTCATGGAGTGGCTTTTGGATTTCATCTTTAGTATACATAAGGACGGAATAATGCTTTTCCACATTCTCCAACGTTCACTTTAAATACAACTTGTTTATCATTGGGACCACTTGCAAAGAAGTCTTGGTTGGTGATCAAGACGTTCGTTCCCATGAAAGCGACGTTTGCAGGTGTGGAGTATGGTACTTCCTGCAGTTGGTTTTCCGCTGGAGTAGCTGGGGTGCGAGTGATTTCTTCTCCATCTGGCGAGAGTACCAACAAAGCACCTGGCAGAGCTAAAGATACATGGATAAGATCAGTTCTACTTTGATCACAGAAAAAATGGCACTATCCCGGTCATTTGCACTCTCTCATGGTGCTCATGTAGGAATCGGAACACTGCCCATCGTGTTCTTTGGAACAAAAGCTCAAAAGCAAAAATACTTACTTTTTTGTTCGAAGGAATGCACTCTTCTTTTGACACCAAAGAGAAGATGGACCAGTCAGCTAGACATGCATTATCTGCTATTTTTACAGGAGATGAGCTGACGACTCATTTAGTGATCTTGAGGAGATACAATCGAGTGAAACCAATCAACGAGGTGAAAATGAAACGTTCAATTGCGGAGAATTTATTAAGTATAACAACACTGAACATAAAGTTAAAAACCTTTAAAATTGAAAAGTTTTTGTTAATGAGTATGATTATTCCTCCCAGTATTGACAATACAAAAGAAGAAGGGATATATTTATCTTAGACTTGAGCTCGAGAATAATCGACAAAATAAGTAAAATAAGTAAAATAAGTAAAACGAAGCCGGCCTGTATTCTTATGCTCAACAACTGAACAGTTCTTCTAACAGTTTCTCCCCTCTGATGATACCTTCCTCCGAGGTGCCTAACGTGGCATTTTGTTCGACTGAAGGATAAAACGAGCGGAGCGGACGAACCTTTAGGGAGAACGGGTCACGGTAGCCTTAGTTGCTGTGACCACCCATATATAAAGTGCTTCACTTTCCTATACAAAAAGCCACTCCATGAGGAGTGGCTTTTCATTTCACTTTTATTTTACATAAGGACGGAATAATGCTTTTCCACATTCCCCGACGTTTACTTTGAATAAAACTTGTTTATCGTTGGGACCATCTGCAAAGAAGTCTTGGTTTGTAATCAAAACGTTGGTTCCAGTAAAAGCGACGTTGGCAGGTAAGGAATATGGAACTGCTTGCTGTTGGTTTTCTTCTGGGGTTGCTGGTGTACGGGTGATTTCCTGACCATCTGGCGAAAGAACTAGAAGAGCACCTGGTAAAGCCAAAGATACATACAAGTTACCAGATTGGCCAATCGCAAATCCATCTGGACCTTCCCCGTCTTGTTGTGCTTCCCAGATCAATTTCTTCGTTCCAGGGCTGCCATCGTTATTGACAGGAAGTTTGTAAATGCGCCCTCTTCCGCTGAAAATTTGATTTGGATCGGTCACATGATAAAGAGAAACAGCAAGCACAAGGGTTTTTCCATTATCAGCGAAGCGGATACCATTGGCTCCAAAGACAGAGTCTAAGTCAGGATCAGTATACCAAACTTTTGCTTCTCCCCCGCCATTTGGAACTTTCCAAATTAGAGCTTGCTGGATGTCGGTGACATATAGGGTGCCGTCTGGAGCAAATACTAGGTCGTCCGCGTAAGAAGCACGATCTTCAGATTCTGCGGAACAGTCCCCAGCAGGCTGTCCATCGACACATGGTTTTACTTCATGGAAAGTAGCATACGTAGACTGCTCCCCTGTTTTTGGATTCAAACGGATGATCCGAGATGGATGACGGTCTAGAATGTATAGGTTGCCTTGTTTATCTAAAGCCATTCCGAGGATGCCCTGTGCACTTGAAGCTTGTCCCTGGATGACATAATCTTTCTTGAGGTTTCCGTTTTTATCATAAGCGAACACATGGGAAGGTGCATTAGCAGGATTTGTACCACTTTGGTGAGTTCCTACATAGATGGTATTCTCGTCTGATACCACAACCCCTTCTGGAAATCCGGGAGCTGGTACTTTTGCGAAAACTTCTGTTTTTAATGTTGTAGCTGCCTGAACCGGAGCTGCCGCCGTAGACAAAAGAAGGATAGCGATAATGAAAACAGTCAAAGCAATTCCTAAAATAGATCGATGATTCGCCCGATTTATTTCGAAATTCACCAGTATCACCCTTTACAGATGTTTTGGATTAGTAATATTTGGAAATTTAGCATAGAGGGACTGTTTAGAAAATAAGAGATCGTCTAAGAAATAAATTCTTAAGCAATTATTTGTAGATTCGCTATATACGCATCCCTCCCCCTTTGTAGAATAATAACTCTATTATAATAGAGAATGAAGAAAATTGTTATAGTTGAAATTTTAATTATTTGTATATATTTATCTATTTTTAGTATGAATTTGATTTGTGTTAGAAATAAAAAGGTTTAAGGGGATATGGAAGAAGTAGAAAGGTTACTAAAAGTAAAGATAAGATCCTTATAGCGGGGATTTTTTGAAAATACCTTCATTTATTTATAAGACATGTGTTATATTTTGCTCAAATAATTGATATAAAAAGATTGTTCTGGAAAACCGCGGGGTATAATCCAAGTTCAGAAAGGATGATAAAGATGGCTCTGATTACCACTGGAGAAGAATATAAACAACTTAAGAGAGACTTAGAAGAAAATCATTTTTTTACAGGAGGAAATAGAAGAGCTTCGATCGGAAGGCGTTGATGATATGGTACTTGATCGGGTTTTCCGTCGAAAAAAACATCAGCTGACTCAAATGGAACAGGATATTCAAGAATATGAGGATATCTTTAACGGTAATTTTGAGGAATAATTCAATAATGAAAACAACATCTGATTTTCATGGTGTTCTTTTCATTTAAGATCATGAAATAGAAACTTTCTTTTTTCTCCGAAAGACATCGATAATCAATAATGTTGGCAGAATCAAAACGACAAATAAAATAATAATACTGCTTTCAAAGGTAGCAAAATGAAACAGATCATTGATATTTTTAGGCAATCTGGTAACAAGATAAATAAGAGGTGCTAGACTAAAAATAAACAAGCTATTATCTTTTTTAAAAAGTTGGCTTAAACCTAAGGCAGCAAAGTAATAGCAGGAGACAAACGTTGTGAAAATTTGTATGATCCAAACAGCAAGCAGAAAGGTTTCAAATCGTTCGAATAAAATTCCAGGGTATTCAAACTCTCTCATCAAAGATACAGTTGGCCATGTTCGAATATTAGTTCCTTCTACACCTAAATTTCCTATTGTACAGATAATGGCCACCAGATAAACAATCACTGGGATTGTGATACCTATTATCGTAGTTTTCACTGCTTTATGTGGTTCTTTCATAAATGCTGTAATGATTAGCATAACTTCAAATCCTGTGAGGGATAAAAATGTTGCTTTTCCTCCTTTGATAACTGGCCAGATCTCTGAACCCATAACTGGGAGTAAATTATGAATATCAAAAGATTTTATGCTTAAAGCGAATACCAGAATCAAGACGATAATGGTAATAGGCAGCATAAGTTCGAAGAAGCGGGCTATGGGATTAATGCCGCCAGTAATGAGATAAGTTCCAAGACATATAAAAGGAATAATAGTAGCGAAAATAGGAGTTGCTGGCAGCAAAAATAACTTCGTTACTTCTGCCATTCCCCGAATTTCAAAACCAGCAGCCATAATGAAATAAGCAATCAGAATAAAATTTAGTATCCCGCCAGCCCACTTTCCAACGATCTCTTGACTGAATTCAAAAAAATTTTTCCTTGGGAATCGCTGACAAAGTTTTATCATAATAATACTGATGAGAATGACAAATAATCCTGAGAGAAGTAGGGAAATCCAACCATCTGGAGAATTCACAACTTCGCTCACACTTCTTGGCAAGATTAGAATTCCGACGCCAAGCATAAAAGAAGAGACAAAAACAGCTGCTTGATAAGCGGTGATCTGATCTTCTCTTTTCACCATGCAGGAACACACTTCCTTTCTATTTTATTGTCTACCAATATTTTCTCGATATACGATGTTTTGACTTTGTTTCGTGGGGTTTTATAAAGGAAAGTGCGTAGGAGAGGAAAAATGAACAAAGAAAACAACACACTTACTGCTTTAACAGGAGTAAAAGTAGGTCATGCAACACATTTGGATAAATTAACAGGCTGTACGGTCGTTACTTTTGACCGTGCTCTTCCTGTTGCCTATACGGCTTATGGCGGAGCATCGAGTACCTTTAATACGGATACCCTGCATCTTGGCAAATCATACTATCGTCGTCATGGGTTATTTGTTGCAGGAGGCTGTTTACCGGGATTGGCAAGTGCTTCTGCTATCATGGAAGGGATGATTGCTGATGGCATTGGCGACCTTACAGCAAATATCATCAACCCGAGCATCAGTGGCGCAATTGTCTATGACCTTGGAACGAGAATTGCCCAGTTTGACGGGAATTTTGGACGCGAAGCATATGACAATGTTACAGGCCAGCCTGTGCAAAATGGCAATGTCGGGGCGGGTACAGGTACGACCGTAGGGAAGTTTTATTATTTGGAGGATGGGACCAAGTTTCCAGCGATGAAGTCAGGGGTTGGGTCAGCGAGAGTGGATCTAGGTAATGGGGTGATAGTTTGTGCCTTGTCCGTCGTCAACCCAGTAGGCAACGTAGTGCTTCCAGATGGGAAAATTCTCGCGGGAAATAGGGGTGAGGATAAGCCTATTCTCGCTTATGAGGAAGTGAATGGTTTTGTGACATCCAATAGCATGAACACGACCATTTCTATCGTAGGGACCAACGCGGATTTACAGACACGCGAAAACTACGACCGAGTAGCACACCTCGCTTCTCATGGACATGTGAGGGCGATTTATCCGGTACATACTTCGCTTGATGGGGATACGATCTTTGTTTTCTCGACGGAGGAAGTGAAAATGACAGATGATAATCCAAACTGGCCGAGTATGGAAGTAGATCGAGTGGGAAATGCTGCGGCCAAGGCGGTGCAGGAGAGCATTTATGATGCTTGCAGGAAGGCGGAGTCAATCACGTTTGAGGGAGGATATCAGGGGATTGTTCCCAGTTGCAGTGATTTTTGTTGGTAGAGATTAGGGATAAGGGAAAGGTTATGTTTTGATTTTTATTGGAATTATGTTTATACTGAATATATTGGAGGACAACCCGTTCTCCCCTTAGTAGGAAAGGCCTTACTCATGTCCAACAGCAGTGCTCCGGTCGGACGCAACTCCGGGAGCATCAACGACGTCCCGAGTGTCACCACCGCGGCGAGCGTGACCACGGCGACTTCGATCACGGAGAACAGGCCGGTCGACGAGGGATCGGTTCTCGGCGCCTCGGTGAACAACTCCGCGTCGATCACCAGCACGTCGATCGTTCCGCCGAGCAAGAAGTAAGGGACCCCTTCCCTGCTGGGGCGTGCAGAGTACAGCAACACTGGGCTCTGCACGCCCACCCGAGAAATAAGCGATATAGCTTGAAATAAATGCGAAAACCATCCAATTCCTCTGATTTTAAGGGATTGGATGGTTTTGTTATTTCTTTTGGTTGTTTGTTTCGCGACAAGGGGACGGTTCTTTTTCGTATTATAATATATGCGACAAGGGGACGGTTCTTTTTGTCGCACAAAGAGAGTAGTAGATCAAGTGGATGTTATACGGTGGTATAGGAGAAATAAATTTTGAATTATCCCTCCAATTGGGTTTATACTAAATATACTGGAGAACGAACGATTCTCCCTGGATAGGAAGGAATCTTACTCTCATGAGCACTTCGACCAATGGGACGAGCGGCGGCTCGTCGGAGAAGGAGCCGGTGGTCTACCCCACACGTCCGAGAGTGGCCACGACGGCCGGCAAGACGGCAACGAGCAGTAAGGGACTCTTTCCCTACCGGGGCGTGCGGAGATCAAACAGGGCTCTGCACGCCCCCCGATAATAAGAGATCAAGTATACAATAAATGCAAAAACCATCCAATTTCTCTTTATCTTAGCTTATAGAGAATGGATGGTTTTGTTATTTCCTTTGGATTATATTTTCGATTAATACTATTACAATTGGAATTATTCTTATAGTTTGTCCAAGGGATAGTGAAATTTTTAACCGAAATATAAATTTGAAAGTTGTTGAAATGGTCATTGTGTTATTTGATTTCGATTTTCATATAAGTTCATTTTTTGCCCTATACCTTTATGATATGACTATAAATGGAATCACCAGAAGGCTTGTTTCCATAACAGCACACAGTTAATCCCCCCATCGGATTTTGGAATTGATCTGGAGTGATTTTTGTTGGTAGATCTCAAGACTAACTTTATCACCAAGCTGAAAATAACAATATCCGAGATTCGTTATTATTTCACGTTCCTTTTGAAGGTTTTCACTCACCGGTAAATACCTTTGTGCTTCTTCATAATATTTAATAGCTTGTCTATATTGCTGCTGCTCCACAAAACAATCCCCTAAACGAATTGAACATTCCATTAAATGCATTAAATCATTATTTCGTTTGCTAATAGCGATTGCTTGTTTTAATGTTTTTTCTGCCTCTAACCAATTTTTTTGTTTGATATATAGCTGACCTAGTTCTACATAAGCAAATACAAAATCATGCTCATGATCAACTCTTTTTCTTAACTCTAAGATTTCTAAATAACACTTTTTTGCTTCGTTTGTCCTGCCTAGATTACTGAGAATAATACCAAGGGTGGTGCGCAATAGCAATAACTGATCAAATTGTTTATTTTTTTGAGCGATAATAATTCCATTTTTCACATATCCAAAAGCTTTTTGATACAGTTGCAATTCATTATAGATAGAGGCATACATACTGTGCATTTGAATGATAATATCAACATGAATTACATATAATGCATCACAAATGCTAGAGTAACTATTTATCTCTTTCTCTAAATCCTGAATAGCTTCTAACGCTTTTTCTGGTTCATTCATCTTCTCTAAATAAATTCCTTTGTTTAATAAAAGATGAAATCGGTAATGTGCTCTCTCACCTTGCTTGTCTAAACGAGATAGCCCATCAATACTATAATGCAAAGCGTCTTCTATTTGGTTCTCGTAATAAGCAATTCTCCCAAGATCGTTCATACAAGCACTAAATAGGTTCGTACTAGCTAACGAGCGTTGTTGTTTTGTCCGCTCGACAACTTCTTTTAATAACGTTTTGGACTTCTGCCATTTTTTCTGTTCAAAAGCACACCGTCCCAGCAGAAAGGTATGTAAGGCGTAGAGATAGGTGTTTTTTGTGATGGAGTAGTTCTGTTTGATCTGCTCTAGTTTTTGCAAAGCCTCTATTGGATCAGTAGAGATCATGCCTTCTAGAGCGAGTAATTGTTCCATCACCGCTTGTTCTTGTTGCTCGGATTCTTCTAATACATTTAATAATGAGTGCTTGATTTTCAGTTTTTCTGCGAGATAGAGGTACATCGCCTCGGTGACAATGGGAAGGCCTCTTTCTGCATTGCTGATCGTTGATTTGGAGATTTGTTCATCTGCTAAGTCGTTGATGCGAAGTCCAAGTTCCATCCGTTTTTTCCGGAGGATCGGCCCGATCTTTTCTAGTGGTAACTGCATCTTTTACCCCTCTTCTTGGAATGTCCTAATGTTTTCCAAAACTTCTCCATCCATATTGAAAAAACCTCCTCGATCTGACTTAAATTCCTTGGAAAAGTAAGAAAAATATAATTATTGAAAATATTTACTATTCATTTTATGATTTTATAAAAAGAAGGGGGATGGATTTATGCTGCGTTTAACAGTAGAAGGGGAAGCAGAACAAGTGGATCAGTTATGGGAGCATTTGAGCAGGGATGCGTGTCTTCATCTTTGGGATGTATCGGAAATGGTAAAACCCAATTCCATTGATAAAAATAAGCTTTGTTTCTTGCAGTTTAAAGAAAAGAAGCAAACCTTATCCCGGGTTTGTATGACAACAGAGAAAGGGGAAGTCATTTCTTTTGATTTGTCCAATTGCCATATTCTTGAGTTGGAGACAGGAAAACAGTTGGTATTAGGCTATCACTATGATATTTTTCATTCTTAATATTTTCTTGTAAAGATAAAATACTTTATAAATTTGGAATTACAAAGTGGATTTTGATTCATTTTTGATAAAATAGGGTCAAGGTTAACTTCAACCGAGGAGTACTAGTGAAGAAGTTGTTTCGAATTCTGATCTTCTGGGTCTCGTTGATCGGCATCGGTGTGCTGCTTGGTCTTTTGATTAATCCTGCTAACCATGCCGGCACAACTTCACTGACGGCAAAGAAAGGAGAGCAGGAAGCAAGGATCAATCAAGCAATCGCAGCTCACAACAAGCCCGATGCTCGGACGAGGGTGGTAAATTCTCTTGAGTGGCCTTATCAGGCGGTCGTTCATCTCCTTGTCAAATACGAGGAAGAACGATGGTTCTCTTGCACAGGATTTAGCGTCGCCCCTAAAGTGGTGCTGACTGCCAGACACTGCTTGAAGAATCCCGAAGTCTGTCTTCAGAAGCTCAAACCGTGCAATGAGATGGCTCAACTCGTGGAAGTGGCACCTGCGGTCAATGGTCAGTACATGCCTTTTCAAATCCTGACTTCAACTCGATTCCAAGTGAGTGCGAGCGGTCAGGACTATGGGGTCATCTTTCTGCCCAACCTCATCCCTACTGCACACTTCAGCTTGAAGGAATTTCCCCATCATGCTGAGTCTGCCGATATGGTCACCGCGGGTTATCCCGGTGATAAAGATGCGTCCACCATGTGGGAAAGCAAGTACCACGACTTCGTTTATTTGAACAAGAAACTCGGAGTCATTTCTGGTGGAGTCTCTTTTCATGGGCAGTCTGGTTCACCGCTTTTCCAAGTTGAGGGAAGGCGGTTCGTGGCTGAGGGTATTCTTTGGGGAGGAACGGCCTGTGACGAGCATGGGGTTTGTCCTCAGGAGCGAGTGACTTACTTCGTCCCGTTCACGGACCGGGTTCTGAGGGAAATCAGGATGTGGATCGCTATGAGCGAGTGAACGTAGCTCGATCCCCACTAGTACTCCCCCAGCGGGCTGCACCTCACCAAGGTAGCAGTCCGCCGCCCGTTTTCGGACATTCTTATGCACTTAATTACAACAAAACCACCTATTAGGTGGCTATTTTTTTATCGGGTCGAGACAACTGGGTGCCGCCTCGACAGTTCGATTCAGTTTGAAAGATTTAGAGACTTTTCGTACGCATCTTTGGGGCTGGGGAGTGGTTCCCAAGCTGGTCGGTGAGACAGCGTGCATACTGTCCTGAACATTGCCAACCAAGCAATGGTAAAGGCTTTTTGCTTGTTGTGAATTTCTTGGAGTTGATCAAAGGTGAGGTTTAGACCTCGAATGGCTTTGACACCAGCTCCAAGAACCTTGTCTCTGACTTTTGTGAGATTGTGCTCGTCTAGTGCTGTTAGTTCACCTTGAAGGTTGCAACTAAGCCCCAGTAGATTCGCTAGATACATAGGGAGTCTCCATCTATGTGAGAACCTAACAGCTTTAGCTTATCAAATAACTATATGGAATCAAACTTATTTTATCTTAGCTTGATTTTTATGTTTCGAAAATTAAAACGACCGACGAACTGTACCTATAAGGGACAGCCCGTCGAGTGTACGGCTAGCCGGGTAGCTCCCGTACGGGTGTCCATCGTCACCATTCATGACTGAATGGTGACGATGGACTTTTTTGTTCTCCCGAACTCGGGGACTCAGGAGTCCGGCCGAGTGAACCAGCGCCAGTAGGGTTCGACCTCCAAGATCTGGAGGAGCCTCGCGTTCGTCCGCTCCCTCGGCTTGGTCGAGCTCAGCTCGACCGTGCGGGGGACGCCGGAGATGGTGCTCTCCAGCAGCTCACGCATGGATGCGAGCTTGTTCGGGTGGTCGAAGAAGAGCTCCCGAACAGCCAGTGTTACGAGCCAGCGGTACTGGTCGAACCAAGGATCGATGGTGTTCTCTTGGGGCGTACCGACACGCGTCTGGACGAGCGCATGAAGGACGGCCGTGTCGCAGTCGCTGAAGCTCGCGACGAGTGCGTCGAGCCGCTTCAACGACTCGGCGGAATGCACCGCAAGCTCCCCGTTGAGGTGCTCCTCGATCAGGGTTCGTGCTGAGCGTTCGTAGGAGCTGTTCAGCTGCTTGGAGCCGTTGCGGAAGAACTCCCACTTGTCCATCACCTCGATCTGAGGCGAGAGACGCTTAAGACCGTCGACGCTTGCAGGTGAAGTGCTGACGATGACGATCGGCCCACGGAAGTCCCGCTGGAGCAGCCAGACGCAGAATGCGAAGGTGTTCGTGACGTCGCAGAGCGGGGTGTTGTTCCACTGGGAGTTCCCCTGAACGACGACGGCCCGAACCGGGTACGTACCGTCACTGAAGACCTGCATGGCCTCCTCGATGTGATTCGCCATGTACAGGTAGGTGCCCTCGCCGGCCGCCTTCTTGTAGTAGGGCCAGAGGATGGGCATGTAGTCGACCCCGAGGATGATCTCCTCGTTCTCGGGCTGGGCGGTCTGGTTCTGGGGCATGGTCGTGTCCATGATGTCTCCCTTGAAGTTCGGGTGAGCAGTTGCTATATGTAGTATAGCATTATTGTCAATCTTCTGATGCGAAAATAAATCTCATAAAAAACGCAACGGAAAAAATGTTCCGTTGCGTTTTTGTGTTATAATAAAACCACAGAAATAAAGCATGATAAAATTCATAAACGGTATTTAGGTGATAAACAGGTTCCCAATTACACAGGCGGAATCTTTTGAAAGAAGGTTACCCTCATGAAAGCCCCTCTTGATCAGCGATGTCTAGATTTATTGGAGGAATACGAGCAGTATTTGCTATCTTCCAAAAGTGATCAGACCGTTGATGCTTACCTGCGAATTCTTCGGCAGTTCATCGAATGGATTGGCAAATGTCCCAGTGATAATGGAATATTTTTGATGGAACATCTTTCTCGTGAAGACTTAGAAGTATTTTTAGCTAAACTTCAGGAAAAAGGTTACAGCAGTGCGCATCAACACAAAGTACGAGCGGCGATCAGCCGGTTTGCAAATTGGTTGATCCAAGAAAAACAGCTGTTGTCCCAAAATCCTGCGCATGATGTCTATGTCCCTCCACAAGCTGCTTTTACGCCACGAGAGTTGACTGATGAACAGCGAGAAGTACTGAGAGGTTTAGTGGAAAGACAGCAAAATATGCGTGGCAATGCGATCTTTGCTCTGGGATATTGGGCAGGATGCCGGGTATGTGATGTTTCTTGGCTGCAAGTAGAAGATTGTCATGTGGGCCCGAAAACAGGATGGATAACCGTTGGAGCTAAGAGCGGAAAGAAACGAGACATTGATTTATTAGAAGAAGTGCGCAAACCTCTCTATGAATATTTGAATAGTGAAGAACGGAAAAAGAAAGACAGCAGCTTTGTCTTCTTATCTCAAAAATCAGGACACTTGACGGAAAATGGTATTCACCGCTGGTTTGCCAGTTTAAAGAAAAAGGCTGCACAAGAAGAATGGGAGCTTATTCACGACATTACGTTTCATGAGCTGCGCCAAGATTTTGCGTATCGTGCTAGAAGTGCGGGATGGAGCCTGGAGGAGATCGCTTATTACCTCGGCCATGTGACCAAACAAGGAACACCATCTATTCAAGCTACTGCTAAGTATACACAGTTAAACAGGGAACAAATCAAAGAGAAATTGAAGCAAATAGAGGAGAAAAATAAAAATTGATATTTTAGAAGCGTTTCCTCCTCTTCACCGCAACATCGAAGAAACAGACTAAGGGAGGCATACGTTATGGGAGAAGTTGCAGGGGTATCAGCAATTGAAAAAACAAACCATAAAAAACTGACAACAATGAAGCTGCTGAAGCGGGGAACGATGATATTACTCGGGGCTGTCTTGGTAGCGATTGGACTGGAAATATTTTTGGTGCCAAACCAAGTTATTGACGGGGGAATCGTTGGCATTTCCATCATGTTATCTCATCTTTCGGGATGGAGCTTAGGATTATTCTTATTTGTGCTCAACCTGCCCTTCTTCTTTTTAGGATATAAGCAAATCGGAAAAACATTTGCTATCTCTACGTTATTTGGTGTTGCTGTCATGTCACTAGGAACAGCGTACCTTCATCCAGTTCCTCCTTTGACAAAAGACCCGTTACTAGCAGCAGTTTTTGGAGGGATTATTCTTGGAATTGGGGTCGGCCTGGTTATTCGGTATGGTGGATCACTTGATGGAACGGAAATATTAGCGATTTTATTCAACAAAAAAATTCCATTCTCGGTTGGGCAGACAGTGATGTTCTTCAACTTATTTATCTTAGGAAGCGCCGGGTTTGTATTTGGCTGGGATCGGGCTATGTACTCTTTGATCGCTTACTTTATTGCATTTAAAGTGATCGATATTACCATTGAAGGTTTTGAAGAGACAAAATCAGTTTGGATTATCAGTGAGAAGTCAAAGGATTTAGGAGATGCTATCCTTAATCGTCTTGGACGCGGTGTTACCTATATGAGAGGCGAAGGAGCGTATACAGGAGAAGATAAACAAGTGATCTTCTGTGTTATCACTCGTCTGGAAGAAGCAAAGATGAAGGCAATTGTCGAAGATATCGACCCTCAAGCCTTTCTTGCGATTGGTAATATACACGAGGTGCGAGGAGAAAGCTTTAAGAAACGGGATATTCACTAGCAAAACCAATTTAATATGAACGAGAAATTTGGTACGATAAAAACGTAAGACCCAAATGGGTAAGGTAGCGGCAAGGAGTAAACATGTGTTGGTGTGGTCAAACAGCTACCTGCGGTGTATGTAACAGTTGTATGCAGCACTGCTGCCTCTACAACTTCGCCTTGGTACTGGTACTGGTAATGGCGTAGATACACCCTCTGCGTGCTTGGAATCAAGGGCCTTCAAGCACGCAGAAGTCGGAATTTAAGATCATAAAAGATGGTCTAAAAAATAGATGAATGTTGGGAAACTTATAGTCTTTCATTTACACTAAGAGTAGTCAGAAGACTATTCTTTTTATTTGGTTAGAATAATGTTCCGTTAGTGTAACAGGGGATTTTTGGATTGGGAATCTTACAAAGAATTGCTCATATGGCATTTCGATAATAAATGTTTGCAATTGATAACGGAATGGGTATCATGGATATATGAAAATAACACATATTAACCCAGAAAGCCTTCCTAAAAACCCCGCGTTTACCCAAGTGGTCACGGTTGAAGTTCTGGAAAAACAGTGTATGTAGGCGGTCAAAATGCAGTAAATGCAGCTGGTGAAATAGTTGGTGAAGACTTAGGTACCCAGACGGAGCAGGCTCTTCGAAATGTAAGTGTAGCACTAGCAGCTGCAAATGCGACTCCAAAAGATGTAGTGAAACTTACTATCTATATCGTACAAGGTCACCCGATCCAAGCTGGTTTTCAAGCCGCAAGGAGAGTAGAAGGATGGGATCATCCGGCTGCTATAACGGTTTTGGTTGTACACAGCTTAGTGAATCCCAAATTTTTAGTCGAAATTGAAGCAATTGCAGCAGTAAGATAATAAAGAGTTTTCCGTTATTTCTAATCACTTTTCTTATTACACAACAAAAATAGTAAATCCGATCATAATAATAGATGGACATCACAAGAAGAAATGGGTGTGCTCAAGTTGAAGAAAAAGCTATTGCTGTTGGCTACAGGGGGGACCATTGCCTCGCTTCAAGGCGATAATGGATTAGTTCCCGGAATGACTCCAGATGAGTTGATTCGCTTTGTAGATAAAGTTCCTCCTTTGTACCAACTCGACACGAAACGATTGATGAATATTGACAGCACCAATATGCAGCCGGAGTCATGGATTACGATCGCTGAAGCTGTACGTGATCATTATGCAGACTACGATGGATTTGTGATCACTCATGGAACAGATACAATGGCCTATACTTCTTCTGCTTTGTCCTACATGCTGCAGCAGGGGAGTAAACCGATTGTATTGACAGGCTCACAAGTTCCGATGAATTTCGAACCTACCGATGCCAAACGAAATTTACAGGACGCTATTCGGTTTGCATGTGAAGATGTAGCTGGAGTATTTGTTGTGTTTAATGGCCGAGTGATTCAAGGAACGAGAGCAGTGAAAATAAAAACCAAGAGTTATGATGCATTTGAAAGTATCAATCATCCTTACATTGGCTATGTGGATGGAGAAGAGATCACATATCCTTTAGGGAAACCAACGAATGACCAGCATGTACTGCTTTGTGATACTTCCGTCTGTACAGATGTAATAGTTGTCAAACTGTATCCGGGTATTAAACCAGAATTATTTGATTATCTAAAACAGGCATATAAAGGGGTTATTATTGAGAGTTTTGGCAGTGGGGGTATCCCGATTGTAGGCCGTAATCTATTGCCAAAAATTGAAGAGCTGATCGACAGTGGAATAGCCGTAGTGATTACTACCCAATGCTTGGAAGAAGGAGAAGACTTGCATCGGTACGAAGTAGGAAGAAAAGTAGTAGAAAAGAGCATTATTCATACAAGAAATATGAATACAGAGGCAATTGTTGCAAAATTGATGTGGACTTTAGGGAAAAGCAATGTACCAAATGAAGTGAAGCAACTCATGGAGACTCCTATCGCTCATGACCGGTTAGCAACATAATTTTTAGGAAAGATAGAGGGGCGTCTCATAGATATGGAGAACTTGGATGAGTGAACAGTATGATATCCCTATGGAAGCACCGTGACCGACAACTTGCCTCTTTGTCGGTCACTTTTTTTATATAGTAATCACCATTTTTTAGACAGAACTTTTTATCCTTTCATCTTCTTCATTTTCATAATGCGTTGATAAGAGGGTTGATCTTTGCGAAATACCAGCATTCCCGGTTTGATATTAATTTCATAGATCCACAAGTGTCCTTTTTCATCGACACCAATATCTAATCCGAACTCCGTCCACTTAGGAAACTCCTTGCTAAATGTTTGTGTTGCTTCTAATGACAGGGTGGTTAATTGTGCGATATAACCTTCACTTTCCTCTTCACTTAATCCCAGATGATCTTTTAATAAAGGACGGATGGGAACGGGTGTCCCTCCGCTATAAGCATTGGTTGCTACCCCTCTTTTACTCGCCACCCGACCGATAATTGCTCCCATTTCCCATTCTCCATGAATCCGCAGTAAGTGAGTACGGATATCGAATAGCCGTCCGTTTTTGGTGTAACTAGCGATACCTTGTTGAACGAGATAAGGCCGATTCATTTTCTCACGCCTAATACACCTCATGAGTGATTCGATCGTATTTTTATGAAGTGTTTTATTACGATCACGTGGTTTGACAAGATAACCATTGGATTTTCTCTCTATGCGAATCACGCCTTTACCTTGGCATGAATTATTTGGTTTGACATAAATCGTAGGGTATTTGTTTAACATGGATTGTAGACTGGATTTAGTAAGAGGGTGATATTCCGGGATATGAGATGAAACATAATAGTTGCTGGATAATATTTGCGCATTCCCGATTTTACTAATCTCCTTTTGCATATTCTCACCAGCCTGTCAGGATCAAGTTTCTATTTAATTTATGTGGTGAAAGATAGAATGGGAAGGGCATAAGACCTGTGTGGGCTAGTGGAAAAGAGATAGTTTCGAAGAAAAAAATGTAGAAAACATGGCGAGACCGGATTCCGATAGGAGCCCGGTCTATGATCACCTGACAATAACTCGTTCTTTCAGGCGGTCTCGTGCAGGGATGAATTTCCCATCCCTGAAAAACTGAAAAGGATCGGTGAGAAATGGAATGGAGTTTCCTTTGTAGGTAATGGTGAAAAATGACTTTCCCCGAACAAGTTGGAATACTTGCTCTTGTTTTACATCGATTTCAAAAGAGATTTGATCCGGGTCGCCTTCATCTGGGGTATAACCCAAAGTTACTAGGCCACCTCTGCAAATAACTCTCCTTCCTGTCCACTCGACTAGCTCAGGTTGAAAAGTTCTGATAATGATGGTTATGGGGCCATGGAAACCAGCAAAGGTATGGATCCCATCATCGACCTCAACAGAAACCGCTTCCAATATTCCAAAAGGATTCATCTTTCTCCCAATCGTTTCGCTTACTCTTTTAGTATACAGAATAGGTCAATGGAAAATGAACCAGAATATAGACCTTTTTTCCTTTCCAGATTAAACTATAAGGTATGGAAGAAAATCAACAAAAAGGGGACTACTGTTTTGCAAACTAACTGGATCACCATCATTGTAGTGTTTTTGCTTGTCAGCCCTCTGTTGATAGGTTTAATCAGAGGTTTACCAAGAGAATTAGATAAATTGACATACAGCATTCATTCTCTATGTTCTTCTGTTTTATGGCTTTTCTCTTATGGTGTCACGTTTTGGATATTAAGCAGCTTTGTCAAAGTTAATAGTTTACCAGATATAAACCAATTGCAATGGGTGCAACAACAATTACAAGCTAGTATTTTTGCTTGGGCGATAGCAGTTCCTATCCTTGCATTACTTATATATTGGCTCCTCAAATTAATCGCTTGGCCAATCATTTCGCTGTTAACTGGAAGTGTTCATCATGTGAGCAGATGGACAGAGCGACTGCCGCAGGGATTAAGCAGAGTAACTGCTGTAATCATAAATGTTCCAAAAGCAATCTTACAAACGTTGATCTTTCTACTCGCAGTTCACATTGGATTAGCCTATCTGCCTTCTTCTGACCTCTCGAAGATGGCAGAAAATAGTGTTGTCTATGATTGGACCGATCAGAAAGTTATCACGCCAGTGCTTGCCAGTGCATGGAGTAAAGAACTCCCTGTTCTGGGGCAGCAAACACAAGATTGGTTTCATCAGATTAGTCAAGAAGCAGCAAAATACGGACCTAAAGACAGCAAAAGCTTTTGGACATGGCAAACGAGATTTGATTCCAATTCTGAAATTGATAGGACCGCAAAATCGATTGTCAGAGGCGCTAGAAGCGATCGAGAAAAAGCATATCGTCTGTATAAATGGATTGGGGAAAATATTAAGTACGATGATAATAAAGCGTTAGCCATTCAGTCGGGAAACTATCGCTCGCTCACATACGGGGCGATTCCAACTTTCCAAACGAGAACCGGCATTTGTTCTGATTACTCTGCTTTAATGGTGGCGATGGGAAGAGCGGTAGGGCTTGAAGTAAAACAAGAGTTGGGACAAGCAGTTTTACCTGATGGAAGCGGAGGTGCTCACGCTTGGAATGTGGTGTATTTGAAAGACGAGCACAAACAGATTCCTTGTGATCCTACATGGGAGAAATCGGGAAATTACTTTGATAACCGTGATTTCTATGCAACGCATCATCCAGATAAGAAGGCGTTATAAAAGGCAGGAGCCCATATTCCTGCCTTTTTCTTTGGAGGTTGTTGCATTATTCGTCCCAAAAGCGCAGATGTGTGTGGGTGGAGCGTCCTTTGTGTTTTTTCAACAACAGACGCGGAAAACACACACATCAAGCGACCTTTTCCAGTGCTCAAATCTATTTATGCACCAACCTCTTTGACCAACTTAAGTTGTCTTCCTAAAGAGAAATATATGTCTCCATAAGTTTAGTTCTTACCGTAAATTTCTGTATAATTAAATTTATATGGTATCTATACGCTGCGAATATAAATCTTTATCTTTATTTTTTGGCCATGTGGAGGATGTTTTAATGGACTCAGTTCAGACGAAAGTGAATCAAGTATTTCAATATCTGTGTGAACTAAAAAAACTAAATTACCGTATTCAACGTAAAATTACAGATTTTGAAAAATACTGGTGGCAAGCGGATTTAGCACGTCTTTCAGATATTTGGATTCATGATGATAGATTAGAAAATGATCAGTGGGTTATTGCTCATAAAGCTGTTTTACCTCCTGTTCCCAAAATACCCGAGCAATTGCAAGAATGGGTGATCGATTGGGGGAATCCTGAGCAAAAGCCAGAAGTGAAAATGCAGATACCAAGAGAAAGCAGGATGGAAGAAGGAGATATTTATGAACGATTTACTGATAATAAGGCTAGAAAGGAAGCGTTTGATCATTGGTTTTTAAAAGAATGGATACCTTGGGCAAAGGAAACAAAGGAAAAACAGAAAGCGAAAAAGTTTTATGATGAAATGTTTACGCTGTATCATCTGTTGCAAGATGAAGGGGATAACTGGGAGATTGTATGGGGACAAGGTTTGTTAACTTGGGAAAAAGACGATGTCAAAATACAAAGACATCCCCTCGTAACACCATTAGAGTTACGCTTTGATGCTGAACAAGGTTTGTTTACGCTGTGTTCCACGACTAAGGGATCACGTGTGGAAACGGATATGTTACTGCATTTAGATATTCCGAATATGAGCATGATCCAAGAGTTAGACCAAGTGGACGTGCAGCCCAAAAACAAAGGAGAAGTAGCTAGTCTTTTAAAACAGGTAGCAAATATGTTGAGTTCTGAAGGGCAATTTATCGAAGACTGGGCACCGATTAAGCAAGTCACCTCTCATTTGACGATTTCCTACAGTCCCGCTGTTTTTATACGCAAAACAGCGGGGAGAATTTGGGATGTGGAATATCAAAATGTAATTCATCAATTGGAACAAAATTATCCTATTCCAGAAACAATAAAAAAACTCGTCTTATCTGATGATGGAAGCAGGATAGAATCCAAAGCTGCCTATTCCCGCGAGTGGAAAAGTTTAGAGGATAACTTACTCTTTCCTTTGCCTGCAAATCAGGAACAAAAAGAAATCGTACATAAGTTAGCAAGAAATGCTGGGTAGTAGTGCAAGGACCACCTGGAACAGGAAAAAGCCATACCATTGCCAACTTGATCTGTCATTTACTCGCCCATGGTAAAAGAGTTTTAGTAACGAGTGAAAAGGAACGGGCTTTAGAAGTATTAAAAGACAAAATTCCGGATGAAATAAGAGATTTATGTGTAAGCGTGCTTGGTGGAGATAGTAAATCCGTACAGGAGATGGAAAATTCAGTCCGCACGATCGCTGACAATTTGGAGCGGAAAAATATTTCTCTCCTCCATGAAAATATACAACTGTCCCGAAAAGAGTTAGAGGAAATACGCAGAAAAATAGCACGAAACCAAGAGGAAATCAATAAAGTACTTCAAATAGATAATGAAGAAAAATGTATTGCTGGAGTAAAATTCAAGCCATTAGAAGCAGCTAAATGGCTAAAGGAACAAGAACAGTATAATTGGTTCCCCGATTCCATCGTACCTGGAACGAGATTTCCCTTGATAAAAGAGGAACTAGTCTCGCTGTATCGCCTTTTAGCAAGTCTCTCAAAAGCGGATTTGGAAAGCTTGCATTTAACGAGACCTAAACGAGAACAGTTACTGAGCCTTGATCGATTTAAAGAGAAGACACAGCAATTTACTACATTGAAGCAGAAGTTCGATGGAGGAAGTCCTTATATACAAGACTGGAAAATACCTGATAGATTATCCTTTTCTCTTGAAGCGCTAATACAACAAAATCATAAAAATGTAAAGCTTCTTGATCACATGTCCAAAGATAATTGGAAAATAACAATTTTAACAGATATGGTTCATCATACAAACCAAAAAGACGAATGGATACGTTTTTTCAAAGATTATAAAGAGCAATTAGAACAGATAATCCAAATCGAGAAAGGTTTGCTGGAGTATGAGATTCAGCTTCCCCCGCATCCAGAACGTAAGATACTAGAAGATATCGAAATTATTGTGGAAAGGATCAATCAAAATAAATCTACAGGCTGGATGTACAAGAAGATAGTTGGTAAAAAATATGCTTATCTGTTTGAACAATGTTTCATTGATGGTTTACCTGCCCAAAAACAAGAGCATTTTGATTTGGTCAAACAGCGTTTAGTTGGTAATCAATTGAAACGTAAATTTCAAATAAAATGGAATCGAATCATGGAAGAAGTAGATGGGCCTCTGATCAATATAGGAGATAGAAAATGGATTAGAGAAGTGCTGGAAGTATTGAAGCAACTAGAAACGATCATTCTGTGGGAAAAGAAGATTATAGAGCCTCTTGCGCCTCTTGCCCAATTATTAGGAGCAAAGGATGTAGATTGGATTAATGCCAAGTCATTCGCTGACTTTCAACATAGTTTAACAGTCTTGCAATTTCACTATCAAATCAAAGAAATAGAAGCTTTTTTTCAGCAAATCTCTTCCAAATTAAGCAAGGAAATAGAAGAACAAGAGACTGTTCACCCAATATGGAATTCATTACGAGCGGCTTGCCAGCAAAAAGATGCTAGAAAGTGGGAGGAGGCGTGTGAGGAAGTCGTTCGATTGGAAAAAATCGAACCTGATTTTTTGTACTATCAACAATTAACAAATAGATTGACAGAGGTCTGTCCCAAGTGGTGCGAACAGTTAATCTCTAGTTCGCTGCGCCCGTTATTCCCGCCAGAAGATTTAGATAAAGCGTGGATTTGGAGCCAACTGAATCATTGGTTAAATGAATTAGAGCAGCATAAGTCTGTAGAGGAACTGGAAGAAGAATTACAGTTAGAGCGACGAAGAGAAGCAAATGTAATTCGTAAATTAGTTGCAGATCAAACTTGGAAAGCTCAATTGGAACGGACGGATGAGCAGCAAAAGAGAAGTTTAACTACTTGGATGCAAATGATGAAAAAGCTCGGAAAAGGTACTGGTAAATATGCTTCCAAATATCGAAAAAGTGCGAGCAGAGAACTAAATAACTGTAGGGATGCAATTCCTGTTTGGATCATGCCAATTCAACGAGTCATTGAAAACATAGAACTCACAAATAACTTATTTGATGTTGTGATAGTAGATGAAAGTAGCCAAAGCAATTTATTTTCCTTGAGTGCACTGTTACGTGCCAAAAAGGCAGTTATTGTTGGGGACGATAACCAAATTAGTCCAGAAACGGTCGGTGTAGACCGTTCGCAAAACTATGAATTAATCAAACAACATTTAAAAGGAATTCCCGGGGCTGATCATTTAGAGCTATCGACGAGTCTATACGACACCGCTAGTCGAATTTTTACCAATAGTAAAGTAGTCTTAAAAGAGCATTTTCGTAGTGTTCCTGAAATTATTCAATTTAGCAATGATCTCATGTATGGTGGAAAGATAGACCCACTTCGTCTACCACTAGTCGAAGAAATGTATGATTATCCGGTTTTAACTGTGCATGTGAAAGATGGATACCGAAAGGAAACGGCCAAAGCATGGAACGAACCAGAAGCTGAGGCAATAGTGGAATTTATCCTTCATTGCTGCGGGGATGAGAAATATAGAGGGAAATCAATGGGTGTTATCTCTCTTCAAGGTTATGATCAAGCTCAGTTAATAGAACAATTGCTCCGTGAAAAATTGGGCGAGAGTGAAATGGTAAAACGTAACATTATTTGTGGGGATGCCTATCGATTTCAAGGGGCAGAAAGAGATATCATCTTTTTGTCCATGGTTGCAGCAAACAATATGCCGATTGGAATTTTAGCAAAAGAATCTGATCGAAGACGGTTTAATGTTGCAGCGAGCCGGGCGAGAGACCAATTGGTCTTGTTTCACTCTGTACGCCTAGATGATTTAAATGCGAATTGCATGCGGTATCATCTTTTAAACTATTGTCTGAATCAGAAGCAGAGAAAGCCAGAAATCAAAGAAGTAGATCATTTATTTGGGTCGACTTTTGAGAAGGATGTGTGCCAATTCATCACAGCAAGAGGTTATCGGGTGACACCTCAAGTTCAAGTAGGAAGTGTAGGAAAGCGGATTGACCTTGTCATCGAAGGTAATGGTAACCGTATAGCGGTAGAATGTGATGGAGATAAGTGGTATGGACTTGATAGATGGGAAGCGGATCTTGAGCGGCAGCGCATTTTAGAACGGGTAGGATGGAAGTTTTGGAGAGTCAGCGGAAGAGAATTTTACCGTAATCCTGAGAATGCGATGGAGACGTTATGGAAGAAGCTGGATGAAATGAATATTTATCCAATGTTAGATGCAGTGAAGTCATGATTTCAAAGGTATGTATCATAGCGTTGTGATGACAAGCTGTCCTGATTATATCGTAAATGATAGAATTTAATTACTTGACTTTCCCCTGCACTGGAAGGTGTATATTAGAATAGAAGAGTATATAAAATTATAGATTTTGATATGGAGATGAATAGACAATGCCAACCTTTGCTTTCAATAATGCAACTCTATACTTTGAAGAAGAAGGACAAGGAAGCCCACTTATCTTACTTCATGGACTTACACAAGATATAGAAACACTTGTTTATGAAAGAGAATTTCTCAAACCCTATTTCCGGGTGATATCTTTAGATGCCCGGGGGCATGGGAAATCGTCTAAACTTTCTTCCTATACTCTTCAAGATCATGTTCAAGATGTTATTGCGCTCATGGATCACTTAGGTATTGAAAAAGCCAGCGTAATGGGGAATTCATTGGGAAGTTATATAGCACAAGGTGTAACAGTGGCGGTGCCTCATCGAGTTGAAAAATTAGTACTCGTTGTTCCGAAAGCTCATGGAAAAACTTCCTCTATGCAGGAGATGTTTCATCGCTATGCAGAAGAATTGGTTGGTATGGATTCTCAGCAACAATTGACCCATCTGACTAAGTATATGTTTTACGATCCTATAGCCGTCGGAAAGGCGTTAAAACAATGGGAAGAAAAAGGTACCGTTTTAAGTCCAGAACAACAGGTTGCTGCTAACAAGGCATTGGAAGGATTTGATTACCGCCCAGAATTACATAAAGTAGAGGCGAAAACACTGGTTATTAGTGGACAACATGATGGATTAAATCCACCTGAACGTGGAAAAGAGGTCGCATCTTTCATACCAAATGCAACATTTGTCTTATTTGAAAAGTCGGGACATGCACCGGTTATTGAAGAGAAAGATCGGTTTAAGCAAGTGGTGACGGACTTTTTGACAAAGTGAGATCTGATATCTAAAAAAGGATGACAAAAATAAGACCCTGATTAGGGTCTTATTTTTCATCCAAGTTGTAAATAGTGTTCTTTATTCGTTTGTCTTTTCTTTTCAACAAAGCGTTTCATCCGCTTCATTGCTTCGTCCAGTCGTTCCAATGATGTAGCATAGGAACAGCGAATGTGTTCCGTTCCGCTTGGACCAAATACTCCTCCTGGCACTACAGCTACTCCTTCTTCAAGTAAAAGCTGTTCAGCAAATGATTCGGCATCTAATCCAGTAGATGTGATAGAAGGAAAGACGTAAAAAGCACCTTCTGGTTCCATACAAGTCAGACCCATTTCACTTAAAGAGTGAACAACGAAACGACGTCTTCGATCATATTGCTGTTTCATATTCAGACATTCTTGCAGACCGTTTTGCAGTGCTTCAAGTGCTGCGATCTGGCTCATTCTCGGTGCACAAAGGGCGGTGTACTGATGGATTTTCAACATGCCTCTCCATAAAATTTCTGGAGCAGCGATAAAACCGATTCGCCATCCAGTCATGGCAAATGACTTGGAAAAGCCATTTATTAATATCGTATGGTCCTTCATTCCATCGAAAGACGCAATGGAAACGTGATTTTTGTTTTTATAGGTCAACTCAGCATATATTTCATCGGATATCACAATCAGCTCGTGTTTTTTTACAAACTCGACAATAGGGGTATAATCTTCTGCTGTCATGATAGCGCCTGTTGGGTTGTTAGGAAAACTGATAATAAGAGCTTTTGTTTTAGGGGTAACACAGCGTTCTAAATCTTCTACTCGTAATTTGAAACCTTCTTTCGCATGAGTAGCAACAGGGACTGGGATACCACCAGCTAATACAACACAAGGTTCATAGGATACATACGAAGGTTCTACTACCATTACCTCATCACCTGGACAAATGAGAGCACGCAAGGCTAGATCTATGGCTTCACTGCCTCCAAATGTAGTGATTATTTCTGTTTCAGGATGATAAGATAAGTCAAAGCGTTTCCGTAAATATTCGGAAACCGCAGATAGCAGTTCAGGCAGACCTTGGTTGGATGTATAGCTAGTAGGTCCGTGCTCCAATGAATCCGTTACCGTTTTACGAATGTGATAAGGAGTGACAAAGTCGGGTTCTCCCACTCCAAGAGAGATAGCGTCAGGAATTTGATTTACAAGATCAAAAAAACGACGTATACCAGATGGAGCCATATCTCTTACAATGGGAGATAGTTTAGACTCTAAATCCATGTCAACACAACCTTTTCCAGATTAAGGGGCAATATGCAGTCGATTATCAGGACCATCTGTATCGAGAAGAACATCTGCCTCTTTGTATTTTTTTAGAATAAAATGTGTTCTGGTATTGACTACAAAATCAAGTGGGGCGAGTTTTTCGGTTACAAAAAGTCCAACTGCTTCAAGCGAATCCACTTCCAATGTGATGGAAAGATCATATGCTCCAGACATCAAATAAACGTTAACCACTTCATTATACATCGCAATCCTTTTGGCAATTACATCAAAACCATGGGCTTGCTGAGGAGTAACTTGTACATCGATGAGTGCACGAACTTTTTGCTTTCCGATTTTTTTCCAATCTATCACACATTGGTAGGCAATGATAGCTTGTTTTTTTTCCAATAAAGCAATAGTCTCCCGTACCTTATCCTCAGGTTGATTTACAATATGCGAGATTTGTTCGATGGTGAGTCGAGCATTTTCCGATAACACAGATAGGATTTCTTCTTGCAGTTCCATTTTTTAGCCCCCTTCTTGATAAATGGCAGCCTGCAATAATTTGCTTTATATATAGTAACAAAAAAAGAGCATTTGGGCTCTTTTTTCATGTAACTTTATTTTTAGCACGGTCTAAGTTTGATAAACCTGACTTTCCGTACTTTATTTTTTGAATAAGTTCTTAAGGATAAAAAGAGCGTTTGCTGGTCTTTCTGCTAATCGTCTAGTAAAATATGGATACCACTGTTTGCCAAAGGGTGTATAAACTCTCACTTTATAACCTTCCGCTACTAATTTCCGTGCAAGATCCGTGCGAATTCCGTACAGCATTTGAAATTCATAGAGGTGATCGGCAATGTTTTGCTCTTTGATCCAAGCGAGTAAGGGATAAATCATGTTTTCATCATGAGTGGCAATTGCTGTGTAAGCCCCATTGGTAAGATGCTGCTTGACTAATTGAATAAATTGCTCGTCGACATCTTTTTTTGCTGGAAAGGCTACTTCTTTCGGCTCTTTATAGGCACCTTTTACGATTCGTAGATTGACTCCTTGTTTTCCTAGTTGTGCTACATCTTGCTCCGACCGATAGAGGTAAGATTGGATGACGAGTCCTATGGTAGCGCTTCCATATTCGGATAGTAAAGTTTGGAAGATGTCCATCGTTATTTCTATTCGTGGAGTATCCTCCATGTCAATCCGTAAAAAATTATGGGTTTCTTTTGCTTTTGCTGCAATTTTTTTCATATTTTCTAAGCAAAAAGCGGAATCTATATCTAGACCAAGTTGTGTTAACTTGACAGAGACGTTTGTTTTCGTGAGTCCAGCTGCATAAATAGCGGAATAGGTATCGACAGCTACACGGGTAGCTTCTATAGCCTCTTCTTTCGAGGTGACACTTTCCCCTAAGTGATCTAAGGTTACCCACAAGTTTTGTTCATTTAATTCGCCAGCACGAGTAATCGCCTCTTGCAGCGTTTCTCCTGCGACAAAACGCCCTGCGCCAAGCTTTAAACCGTATTTGCCAGCTATCGAGCGAATCACTGGATTTGCGGCTAGGGATAAGACAACTTTTCTTGCAAATGACATGACTACACCTACTTCTACTATGAAATAATGAATAAACTTTAATTTACAGTTGTTATTATACAAATTATAGAGAAAATAGACAATAGAGTCCCGTAAATGATTGTTTTTAGGTCGTAACTGCGTTACAATTTTATCGAGTTATAAAAAATTAGGAGGAAATATTGATATGATTCCATTTCGTAACGAACCTTTTACCGACTTCTCCGTTAAAGAAAATCGCAAAGCATTTGAAGCTGCTTTGGATAAAGTCAGATCGGAACTAGGAAAAGAGTACGATCTGATTATTGGCGGAAAACATATTAAAACGGATCAAAAGGTGAACTCCATCAATCCTTCCAATACAAAAGAAGTAGTGGGAATTGTTTCAGAAGCAGATGAAAAACTTGCGGAACAAGCGATGCAGACCGCTGTAGACGCTTTTTCATGGTGGAAACATGTCGACCCGGCAGCTCGTGCCAGCGTATTGTTTAAAGCTGCTGCGATTCTTCGCCGCAAAAAACATGAATTCTCTGCTTGGATGGTGATGGAAGCAGGTAAGAGCTGGCCAGAAGCAGATGGAGACACAGCAGAAGCTATCGATTTTATGGAGTTTTACGGAAGAGAGATGCTTCGCCTCAGTGAGCGTCAGCCAGTAACACCACTGATCGGCGAACAAAATGAATTGAGATATTTACCAATTGGGGTTGGAGCGATTATTCCTCCTTGGAACTTCCCTCTTGCGATTACAGTAGGGATGACAACATCAGCGATTGTAGCTGGTAATACAGTTGTTTTAAAACCTGCCACTCCTACCAATGTAATCGCTTACCAATTTGTCAAAATACTTGAGGAAGCAGGACTTCCAGCTGGGGTTGTCAACTATGTTCCTGGTCCTGGTCCTGTAGTCGGGGAATACTTTGTTAAACATCCGATGACTCGCTTTATTTCTTTCACAGGTTCTCGTGAAGTAGGGCTTCGCATCAACGAACAAGCGGCAAAAACAGCGCCAGGACAAAAGTGGATCAAGCGTGTGGTCGCTGAGATGGGTGGAAAAGATTCCATCGTCGTGGATGAAGATGCTGATCTCGATCTAGCAGCGGATGCGATTGTCAAATCTGCATTTGGCTTTGCTGGTCAAAAATGTTCTGCTTGTTCTCGCGCAATCGTGCATAAGAATGTGTATGACGAAGTTTTAGCGAAAGTAACCGAGAAAACCAAAAGCCTGAAACTAGGCGAAGCAGATGATGTTTCCATCGATCTAGGTCCTGTTGTCGATGATAAAGCATATAATAAAATTTTAGAGTACATTGAGATCGGGAAGAAAGAAGGCCGTCTCGTCGCAGGTGGGGAAAAAGGGGACGAAAGCGGATACTTTATCCAGCCTACTGTCTTTGCTGATGTAGATCCAAAAGCACGCATCTCCCAAGAAGAAATTTTCGGTCCTGTGCTCGCATTTATCAAGGCAGACAGCTTTGATGAAGCACTTGAAATTGCCAACAATACCGAGTTTGGATTGACTGGTGCTGTCATCTGCCGTGACCGTTTGAAGTTGGAAAGAGCACGCAAAGAATTCCATGTTGGAAACCTTTACTTTAACCGCAAATGTACAGGAGCATTAGTAGGAGTTCATCCATTTGGCGGATTTAACATGTCCGGTACCGATTCCAAAGCAGGCGGACGGGATTATCTCTTGTTGTTCTTGCAGGCGCAGTCTGTTTCGGAAGCACTCTAATGATTTAACGTATGAAAGACCACTGGTGTACAGTGGTCTTTTTTGTGTTGGAACGTTTATATGAATGGGATTTATATTCGGCCGGGCAGTGTCGGGTGGATGTTTTTCTGTTTCCACTCCAACACTGCCCTTTCCCCCTATGAGGGACTACTTCTTCCGGCCCTCCCGCTTCTTACGAATGTAAACGAGAGTTCGCAGCGCAGCGAGGAAGCGATTGGTGCTGTGGGAGAGCGATTCCTTCTCCTGTCCCTTCAGCACCTCGCCGAGGGTTCGCAGTGCAGCGAGGAAACGCTCGTGGCTCTTAGGCGGCGCCTCCTGCTCACCGCGAGCGATCCGGACATACATCATCGTGAAGAAGTAGGCGCCCGAATTGGACTGGAGCTTCTTCTTGAGCTGGTCGAGTGTAGTTTCTCCAGTCACCAGCCTCTTGAGGTTGCGGTAGGCGTCGAGAACGGAGCCGAGGTCGTGGATGACCGGGTTTCCGGATGGAATCGACTCCATCGCACAGCCCTCAGGGCGTTCTACTTCGTTGATGATGATCTGAAAGACCTCGGCTGCCTGTTCCACGGTGAGAGGGCGGCGAGTCATGTGAATCCTCCGTAAGGGAGTAGGATTTTTGCGAACTTAGTATAAAGGATGGAAAATAAAATGGGAAGATTCATATATAAAACTTATTCGTTTTTTAATAATTTTTTAAATGATGGTTTATCTCTTTTTACTGTACTTTACTTAACAACTCTGTAGTCATGGTGGAAGAAACACCACTAGCGAATTTATTTCATAATAGAATGAATTCATTGTATTTTTCGTTGTTTATTGTTATAATTTATTTGAGGAATCCTTATAAGAAAATAGGATATCCTAATATAATCTTTAAGAAAGTCTAAGTTCATCGAGAGTATTTTTGACGTAAGGAGGAAAGCTAATGCGCGATTTCATTCCGCCTCCAGCACACCAATTTCGTCTTGCTCCTAATGATGATTAGACAATTTGATATGAAAAAAAGGGCCACCAACAACTATGAAGAAAGGGTTGTTTGGTGGTTTATTCATTTTGAAGAAAGTTTATAGCGCAGAAAAAGAACAAAAAAGCCCCAAATGAGGCTTTTATATTCAAATTGGGGGGATGCGATGTTCGATTGAACGAATTTCACATCCATCCTACTAAGTTAGGCCCCCCCATGGAAACTATCTGGGTCTAGCGAAGAAGTGGAGCAGATCGACGACTAGAGGAACGTACTCAAACTGCAAGGGCTCCCCTGCTCGGAGTCGCTCGATCTCCATCTCGATCTGGCTTGCGAAGGGGTTGTCGAACAGAAAGCAAGCGCCTCCTGCGTAACACTCCAAGACGAGAATCAAGTTTTGTTCTTCTTGACTCTTCGCCTCCTTCGCAAGCATGGCAATAGCCTCTTCAGCCTCTTCGAGAGTTTGGATAGTCATGGCTGCCTTTCCTGTAGCAGGAATACTTGTATTCTATTATAAGATTGCGAGCAAGAAAACCCACGGTTTGAATCGTGGGATGAAAGTGAGTGTTAGAAAGATTCCTTTCCCAAGCCTGACTATTTTTGAAATATACTTGACAAATGACAAACATATGATCTACACTATTCGCAAAATTCCAACGAGGGGGGTGATTCCATGCATAAAGCATTTTCTTACCGGCTTCGACCTACCAGAGCACAGGCGATGATGATTCACAAATCCATTGGCTGTAGCCGTTTTGTATTCAATCATTTTCTTGGGGAATGGAACAAAGTGTATCAAGAAACAGGGAAAGGTCTGTCCTATTCTACCTGTTCCCGTATCTTGACGGAGAAAAAACGAGAGTTAACGTGGTTAAAAGAAGTCGATTCCACTTCCTTGCAAAACACATTGAAACACCTTGCGGATGCCTTCCAGCGTTTTTTTCGTAAGCAAAACGATGCGCCGCGTTTCAAAAGCAGGAAAAATCAGGTGCAGGCGTATACAACTCAGTGTAACTATCCCAAACATAGCAGACCGACCATCGAAATCGAGGGAAACAAAATCAAATTGCCGAAATTAGGCTGGGTAAAGTTTGTCCCCTCCCGAGAAGTAAGTGGTCGTATTTTGTCTGCTACGATCCGTCGGACTCCTACCGGAAAATACAAAATATCCATCCTTTGCGAGGGGTGTTACTTGCGATCTGTTCCGACGAGAAAAGAAGCCATTGGAATCGATTTAGGGTTGAAAGACTTTGCTATTTTTGATGATGGAACGAAAAAGAATGCGAACCGTTTTTTTCGTCAATACGAACAAAAGCTAGCAAAAGCGCAGCAAATGATGGCGAGAAGAAAGAAAGACGGCTCCAACTGGCACAAAGCCCGCATAAAAGTAGCCCGTATTCATGAAAAAATCACCCATGCCCGCCATGATTTTTTACATAAACTATCCACGAAACTGGTGAACGAAAACCAAGTCATCAGTATCGAAACGTTGCAAGTAAAAAACATGGTGAGAAATCATAAGCTGGCGAAATCGATCACCGATGCTTCGTGGTCGGAGTTTGTTACGATGTTAGCATACAAAGCGAAAGAATACGGAAGGAAATTGGTAAGGGTAGGGAAAAACTACCCATCCAGTCAGCTTTGCTCGAGTTGTGACTATATAAACAAAGAAGTGAAGAAACTTCAACTGCGAGAATGGACATGCCCAGAATGTGGTATTCACCATGATCGAGACATCAATGCAGCCAAAAACATTTTGAAAGAAGGAAAAAGATTACTTGCCGCGGGGCTCGCGGTTTAAGCTTGGTAAATTTCCTTGGATTACCGAGGATTACCCAAGAATTCCACGGCTTTAGCCGTGCGGAGTTGTCAAACGATAAATTGGAAATTAACGGAATACTTTGATGAAATCAATATCATAATCAATCGGCTGATCTCCTTGCGGTCCTCGCTGTCCATTGTCTACCGACAGATTGGAGATTAAAAATGCAGACCAATTGGGCCCTACCCCAGTGTGATCGGAGTATACAGCTTTTAGGTTGTCTTCAGTGGAACCGACATACCATGTGTTGTTGTTCTCGCCGATTTTGGTGCCAATGTAAATCCATTTTCCAGGACCGATGAGCGATTCATCTTCATAGATGGAACCTGCTGGTTTAACGTGATTGGTCAATTCTAGTTTGTGAGGATTATCCGAATGCCACTCAAATATATCGATTTCATTATTGCCATCTTTCCAAGTCCAAAAGCCGGGCCAAGCACCAACATTTCCAGTTGGAAGCTTGACATGTGTCAAGAGGAAGTCCCCTGCTTGAGCTTGGAATTGGCTGCCCCCAGAGTCACAAGAATCTCCTGTGGTGACAAGCCCTGTATCCCAATATCCATTTCCTTTTGGCGTTGCTTGGATATGTAAATTACCATCAACAATCTTCATCGCCTCGGTAGTGAGGTTATCTAACTTATTATTTTTAGGATTGGTCGTGCAAAATTCATAAGCTCCTGTTTCCCAGCCCCATTTTTTATTTACACCTACTTGTAAGTCATGGAAATCTTCTTGGAAGACGATGGTTCCTTTTGTGGGGTTGTCTTCTTCTGCATAGGTAGGTTGTATGGAAAGGCTGACAAGTAAAGAAAAAGTGATAATGGAACATTTCCAAAGTATTTTTGACATTACTTCACTCCTCATCCTTGTACTTTACTTGTATTGTAAAGCATTCCCAGCAAAAATTTTTTGTCTATTTCGTAAAGAAAAATTTTCCTACTGAAACGAAAATAGACATCTTTTTCAGATGCCTAAGTTCTATTTCCCATATTTTAAGGGAATGGAAACGGTTATGGTAGTTCCTTCTCCTAATTTACTTTCCACTTGAATCGTTCCATGGTGAAGTTCAACAATTTTTTTGACGATGGAGAGTCCAAGACCACTTCCTCCAGCATTGCGGTTTCGTGATTTATCCCCTTTATAAAATCGTTCAAAAATATGAAGCTGATCTTCTTCGGAAATGCCTGATCCTGTATCAGTAAATTGAACAACTGTATTTTCGCCTGTTTGCTTTAGGGAAATAGTGATGGAACCATGTTCATCTGTAAATTTGATGCTGTTATGCAATAAGTTTGTCCACACTTGGTTGAGCAAGTCAGCATCTGCATAGATGGTGATTTCCTCCAAAATAGGTTCTACCGTTATTTTTTTACCTAACCATTGCGGTTCATTTACTAAAATCACTTGTTGCAATTGCTTGTCCAACCTGTAGTCAGTAGCGACAAATGGATGATGTTCCGATTCCAACGAAGTTAGTTTCATTAGGTTGTCACTCAACTTTGACAGGCGGATACTTTCGGTAATGATGATGTCGATGTAGTGTGTACGCTGGCTCGGTGACAGCTCATTATTTTGCAAGGCACGGGCAAACCCGCGGATGGAGGTGAGTGGAGACTGGATCTCATGGGAGACATTGGAGATGAAAGTTTGCCTCATTTTTTCCATTTCCCCAAGTTCTTCTGCCATATCGTTGATACTGCTCGCTAATGCTGCAAAGGGATGTCCTTTATTGAGTTTTCCTAAGTTTAATTTAACTTTAAAGTTTCCCTTACTGATCTGTTTGATGGCATCGACAATGACATGAAAAACATCATCTCGACGAGAGCTGAATATTTTTCCAATTAGATACATGGTTGACATCATCAATACAAATCCCAAAAATCCAATGAGTAGATCTTTCACATATTCGCTTGTTACATCTTTTAGAGTAGGAAATAACAGATTTACCAACCAATAAGAAAGGGACCAGAAGAATAAAACGATACCGATTCCTGCTAAAGGGCCTAGAACTTTTTTCAGCCTAGCCATGCTGTACTACCTCCAAACGGTAGCCCAACCCGCGTACCGTCCGAATAGCGAAGTCGTATTGCTTTTCTGGAAATCTCTCGCGAAGGCGTTTAACATGTACATCGATGGTTCGCTCATCTCCTTCAAAATCATAGCCCCAAATGCGTTCGATCAGATGTTCACGGGTTAAGGTTCGGTTTGGATAATTGGCAAACTCAAATAAGAGCTCAAATTCTTTGAGAGGAATAGAGATAGGAGTTTGTTTGTACAATATTTCATGCCGTGAACGATCTAACAGTAACTCTCCCAATTGTACGCGGTTAGAGGATATAATTTGATATCTTCTAAGTAGTGCTTTTACACGAACTACCAATTCTTCTACTTCAAACGGTTTCGTCAAATAATCATCGGTACCAACGCGAAATCCTTTTATTTTATGGGTGGTCTCTCCTTTGGCAGTTAACATGAGAATGGGGAAATCGTAAAACTTTCTAAGTTCGGTACATAGCTCAAAACCGTCCATCTGTGGCATCATGATGTCTAAGATAACCATATCTACTTGGATGGAATCAAGAAGTTTCAGTGCTTCTTTGCCATGTACAGCCTCTTCCACTACATAGCCTTCTTGTTTCAGAAAGATACTCACTACTTCACGGATGTGATCATCATCATCTACAACCAAAATACGAGCCATACGGGATTCTCCTTTGTATATTTTTTCTTGCCTTTAGTATAGAGGAGATATGTGAATGGAACATGAATAATTGACTTTCCTCCCATGTTTTGTAATGAGAATATGAGCTTTTGGAAAACCAAACAAAGACCGAACATCTAGATCGATTGTGTGACAATGGTGGACGAGTTGCGTATTGTCGTCTATCATTCTTATATAAAAGAACGAGAGAAAAGGAGAAATTCATGGAAAACGTCTTTTTTTCGATACTAAATTGGTTAACAGATCTCGGATACTTTGGAATAGCATTAGGATTAATGGTAGAAGTCATTCCCAGTGAAATCGTCCTCGCTTATGGAGGCTTTTTAGTTGATTCTGGTAAAATCTCCTTTATCGGAGCAGTTATTGCAGGAACCATCGGTGGAGTAATAGCTCAACTGTTTCTATATTGGCTCGGTTATTATGGTGGAAGACCTTTCTTGGAGAAATACGGGAAGTTTTTATTGATCAAAAAAAGCCATCTCGATTTATCGGAAAAATGGTTCAAAAATTACGGGACAGGAGTAATTTTTGGAGCTCGTTTCCTTCCTGTTGTACGGCATGCTATTTCCATCCCAGCAGGGATTGCAAAAATGTCAGTTACACGATTTATCACCCTTACCACGCTTGCGATTGTTCCATGGTCCATCTTATTTTTATATTTAGGAATGGAGCTGGGAAGTAACTGGAAAAATATCGAAGCAGTTGCAGGAAACTATATTCATTATATTGCGATCGGTGCGGTAGTTTTATTTATTCTTTACTTTGGCATTCATTGGCTGATCAAACGCAAGAAAAATAACGCTGCTACGAAGTAATGCAAGATTTTCCTTTTTGGTTTTTCCTCGTTGGTAGTATAATATAAAATGGTCAATAATGTTTCGGAGGGATTAAGATGGGCATAAACGGTTTTGAATGGATTTTGATTGTAATCGTTGCTCTCCTCCTTTTCGGTCCAAAAAAACTGCCAGAACTTGGAAAAGCAGTAGGGAAAAGCTTTCGCGAGTTTAAAAATGGGATGAATGGTGTTTTGGACGACGAAGAGAAGAAAGTTACGAAAAGTGAAAGCGAAGCGAATAAAATTCAATAATGGATAGAAAAGAACATCTCACAGCTGGAGATGTTCTTTTGCTTGTGAAGGGGGATATTTTTTTAGGATGATATTTACCATCCATGTCGTGGCATAGAGAGAAAGGACTGTAAGTATTGCTTTTTCCCAGCCAAATAGATATGTTCCAACAATTACAATCGCACAGTTGATCCAAAACATGACTTTTCCAATAGACCACTTAAATTTCTGATGAATGACAACGGAGAGAATGTCTGTACCGCCTGTAGTCCCTCCTGCTGAAATTCCGATGCCAATCCCAATTCCTGATAGAATCCCGCCTAAAATTGCTCCCAATATGGGATAAGGAATACCAGGCAGAAAAGCGAACAGGGAGAGAAAAAGCGATAAGCTGACGGTTCCCCAGATACTTTTCAGCAAGAAACGAGTGCCTACAAAGCGCCAGCCGATCAAAAATAAGGGTGTATTCAGCACAAAGTAGACAAGCCCTAAGGAAACAGGAAAGAAATGTACGATGAGCAGCGCAATGCCACCTGTTCCCGAGACAAGAAGGTTATTTGGCTCGATTAGCAAATGAAAGGCAACGGCAATGAGACAAGTGCCAAGTGTAATCCATAAATAATTTAGACATTCTTGAGCTTTCATTGTTCCAAGCTTTCTACCACGAGATCGAGTGCTCGATCGATTTCTTTTTCTTCTGTGAAAAAGTGGGGGGCAAGACGGATTACATCTGCTCTTGCTGAACCGATCACTTGATTTTTCGCCAAATAGCTTTCTACTTTGTGTGCATCCCCAACACGAATAGCTGTAGATGCACCTTTCTTCAATGGATCAAGTGGGCTGGAGATTTCTAATCCGCGTTTTTTCGCTCCATTCAAAGTGTATTCGGATAATTCGAGGATACGTTTTTCAATCCGATCCATGCCTACATCCAACAGAAAATCCATCCCTCCACGAGCTGCAAAAGCTGCGATTACTGGTGGGGTCCCAGTGTTGAACCGCTTTGCACCTTCGGCAAAATCGAGATGGGTAGCATCGAAATAAAAAGGATTGATCCGCCCAAACCAGCCGGTCATCGCAGGTTCGATTTGTTCGGCGAGTTCTTTTTTGACATAAAGGAATGCAACACCAGGGATACCGAGTAAATACTTAAGGTTTCCTGAGGCGAGCATATCGATATCTAATTCTTTCACGTTGATATCACAAGTGCCGATGGATTGATAAGCATCAATGAACAATTTTGCTCCGTATTGGTGTGCTTTTTTTGCAAAAGCTCTTAGATCCTGTTTTGCAGCATTGTAATATCCAACATGGTGGATAGATACCAATGCGGTATTTTCATCGAGTAAACCATCAAGTTGATCTGGAGCATAAAGCCCATCCTCAGAAGCGATAAATGCTAGATCAACTAATCCTTTTTTGGCGAAGCTATTCCAAACGTGGCCGACAGATGGGAACTCGGCTTCTGTTGTGATGATTTTTTTTCGGTTTTGCCATGGAAAAGTGCTGGCAATGCTCGTTACTGCATCTGAAACACAGCTCACCACTGCGATCTCGTCCGCTTCTGCATGAATTAGTTTAGCAAAACTCGCTTTTGCTCTCTCTACTCCTGTCATCCAATAGTCCCAATCCATTCCGATGGTTCTCCAGTTTTGAAAATACTCATCCATCGCCTTTAAAACAGGCGTAGATTGAGGAGCTTGTGAACAGTTACCAAGATGAATTTTTTCCTTTAGGATCGGAAATTCTTTTCGATAGTGGGATAAACTCATTGGTGAGCTCTCCTTCCATAGAAGTAGTAAGAGATGAGAACCAATACAATCCAAGGTACACCAAAATACCAAGCATACTGCCAATCGGGACTAAACAGCATCGTTACGAGAATACCAATCAGTAAAAGCAGACCTACAAAGGCAGGAACTGGATGCCATGGTGCATGATAAGATAAGTCTTGTAACTTGCCATTTTCTTGGCGAAAACGCAAAAACGTGAGAAAGATCATGATCCAAACGAAGATTCCGCCAAAGATAGAGATGCCAAATAATTGACCGAATGCATTGGGAGTCCATACATTGAGCAGCATGGCAATAGCTAGTCCAATACTAGAAATTAATAAGGCGTTAAGCGGTACACCGCGTTTGTTCAGCTTTCCAAGTGCTTTTGGGGTGTAACCACCGCGTCCTAAAGAAAACAACATCCGGCTGCACAGATATAAGTTTGTATTCATACTGGACAAGGCAGCTGTTAGGACAACAAAGTTCATAATACCAGCAGCATAAGGGATACCAAGGTGGGAAAATACTTTAACAAACGGGCTTTCTGTTACCGTTTGAGCTCCGGTATGTTCCCAAGGAACGACGGCAAGCATGATGCCGAGCGACAAGATGTAAAACAAAATTAAACGTAATACCATCGATTTCATCGCTTTTGGAATCGCCTTTTGCGGATCTTTTGCTTCCCCAGCAGTTACAGCAACTACCTCAACACCATAGAAGCTGAAAATTGCCATCAATACAGCCATCCACACACCAGAAAATCCATTTGGCATAAATCCACCATTGGAAGTATAGTTGTGAAATCCAGTAGCAGTAGAGCCAATGCCAAAAACAGCGCAAAATCCTAAGATGATAAAGACAATGATTGCAGTTACTTTAATCGTCGAGAACCAATATTCAAAGGCACCGAAATTATTGACCGAACGAGCATTGACAAAGATGATGACAGCGGCAAAAATCACAATCCAAAGCCATGTTGGTGTCTGGGGAAACCAATATTGCATATAGAGCGCGACTGCTGTTGCCTCCCCGCCGATCGCGATCACCTGCGCCGCCCAATACGTATAGCGAACCAAGTAACCTGCCCAGCTCCCGATATATCGCTCTGCATGGGAGCCGAAGGAACCAGAAGTAGGATGAGCCAATGTCATTTCGGATAAACACATCATCATCGTAAGGGCAATAATTGCTGCAATTGCATAACTGATTAAAACTCCGGGTCCGGCATAACCAATCGCGATACCTGAACCCATGAACAATCCAGTCCCAATGGCACCACCAAGGGCAATCATCGTCAATTGTCTTTGTGACAGCTTTCTCTGGAGATCATTTTCACGGTCAAAGATGGCTTCTTGTTGTTTGGACATGGTTGTCACCCCTAAGAATTGAGTGTAAATGAGGCGGATCAAATGCAAAAAAAGGCTAATGTTTCCATGTGGATAGAACATTTACAATTTGATTGGAGTCCGTTTTATTCTCGAGCGAAAATCGTTACTTTGAGCAAGCATCAAACTCTTTTCGATCAAGAGGAGGAGATCAATCAGATATATGTGGTTGTGGAAGGTCGGATTCGCCTATCGATTATCAACAAATTGGGTGAAGAAAAAGCGATTATGATCATTGGAAAAAACGGCATTGTCGGAGATTTAGGCTTGTACGCAACAAATACATATTTGACGAGTGCAGTTCCTGTTACGTCTTGCAAGTTGTTGAGTTTCTCGGCAATAGAATTTCAGCGTTTATTACTAGAGTATCCAGCCCTCCTATCTTTTTATCTGTTCAATCTTGATAAAAAGTTTCTGATTATGACTTCTCAAATTGTAGAACTCTCTTATCAGAGTGCAAGATTTCGAGTCCTGCAATTATTAATCCAACTAGCTCAAACATATGGAGCAGAAGTGCATAATGGTATTCGTATTGCGATTCGGTTCACTCAACAAGAGATGGCCAATGTAGCAGGCACATCTAGAGTGACAGTTGCCCAAGTTTTTAGGCAGCTAAGAAAAGAGAGGATACTAACAAAAGAAAACGGTTACATTATTTTGTCTTCTATAGGCAGCTTAGTGAGATTACAAGAGAAGTGGAAGTAACCTTATTTGAATTGTAAACACTTGGTGTCTATAAATCTGTAAAGTACTTTACATTTTGTTTGTAATTATTTGTACGCTCTTTTGGTGTTATATTCTTTATGTTCTGTCTAACATTTGATGAAATAGTATTGCTGCAAGAAACACCATCACAGGGATGGTGAACAGAGAGCGGCATGGAGGTAAGATGGCTTTGACCAATAAATAGGCAAAGTCCAGTTACAGCGGCGGGGCCAACAGCTGCGTGGAAGCCAAGCACCGGACGGGGCATCAGTCTGGTTCAAGGACTCCAAGTGGGAGTACTCCCAGGAGGCCTCGGTTCCCGCGTGGGCGGCGTTCGTCGCCTGGTCTCCGGAGCTGGCCAAGTCCGTCAGGAGCTAAACAAGTAACTTGACAACAACAAAAGCCCCTCAGGTGGTCCGGAATATCACCTGGGGGGCGCAGTTTTTATTGGAAGCTATTTTATAGAAGTTGTTTCTATTTTTATCGTTTGCTTTGGTAAAATATTTTGTTTAGCAGTTTTCTTATTCACAAACCAAACCCCGATTAACATGGTTGGTATAGCAATAAACTGCAAGGTAGTTAGTGATTCCTGAAGGAAAACCATCGATATCCAAAGACCATTTATCGGAACAAAGTACATAAACGTAGAAGCTTTGGATGCTCCGATATGTTTTACTCCTAGCGAATAAAACCAGTTCGCTAAAGCAGTACAAAAGAAACCTAAATATATTTGCAGCAGCCAAAAATCTATCCCTAGTTGACCCCATGCGATATTGACCATTTTAGGGAGGGAAAGCAGTCCTAGTATGATCGCTCCTATCAGCGTTGCATAGGCAGTAACAGGCAATGGTTTTAGTGTTGTTAACACTTTATTCCCTAATATGGTATAGGTTCCCCAGCACAATGCACAGGTAAGGAAAAATAGATTTCCGAGCAGGCGATGGGAAGCGTCATTCCCGTGATGATTCATTCCGATAAAATAGATGGCAGCTCCGATTAAACAGATTATCAGACCTATGATTTGGAATTTTGTCAGTTTGTTTTTTAGAAAGAAGATCGCTAAGATTGTCGTTACTACTGGACTTATCGTTGGCACAATACTGCTTCCATCAGAAGCAAACGAATACTGAACTCCCCAGAAAAAGCACAAATTATAGAGGGCAACACCTGTTATTCCCAAAAGGATAATGGGAATCCAATATTTTTTCCCAATGGATGCTGCATCTTTTCTGCCAGTTTTCCGACTTAGCAAGAGGAGAAACATAAAGACCGCCCCAAATCCAAACCGCAAAAAAGCCCCTACTTCCGGCGGGACTTGTCCGACAACTAATTTTGCCCCTGTAAAGGCACTTCCCCAAAAGATCATCGTAAATATTAACAGCAAGTAGGAAATGGTATTTTTATTTGTTTTTGTGCCCATTCTTTCTCCTTTCTTTCTGAACAACAATGGATGAATATAATTCCACCATTTGTATATAATCAACACAAAAACACAGCAAAACACGGCCGATGGGTCGTGTTTTGTAATCTTTACATAAAAAAAAGATTGGTTCGTACAATAAAATATACCAATCTCCTTCTTATTTGGTTCCTTGGATTACTTCTGCTGCAGAGCAAGGTTTTCATTATAAGTGATGACCCACTCTACTGCTTCGGATACAGAAGAAACTTGCCTTCTTGCTTCTTTTTGTACGGAAGGTTTTGCGACACTCATCACGAAGCTGTGAGGGACGACTCGAAACATAGGGATATCATTTTCAGAGTCTCCGATACAAGCGACTTCTGAAAGATCAAAACCGAGATGATCCGCAAGATGCCGCAGACCATTACCTTTGTTTACTCCCAGCGGCATGACATCAAGGCAGTGAGGAGCAGAGACAAAGACATCAATTTGTCCAGGGAAAGTTTTGAGGAGTAATTGCTTTAATTGCTGTAGCTCTGGGCCGTCCCCTAGATAACAAAATTTACTTGGGATGACATCTGTACCGATTCGATTTTCGATACTTGGGTCATACTCTAAGTTAATGGCAACTTGCTTCGATTTTCTTTCGATAAAGTGATTTTTTTCTGGGATATACATTGTACGGGCAGTACCGATAAAGCAATACATACCAGCATCTTTACCAACTTGGTAGATTTTTTTAGCTAGTTCTGTTTCGAAGTATCCTTCATAAATCTTTTCTTCTGAGTTCAAATAAATAAAGGCACCATTTTGACAGACGCGATGGAAGTCACCTGGCAGGTTGTGGACAACTTGTTCAATCTCTACTTCATTGCGTCCAGAGGCGACAGCGACATGAACACCAGATTGTTGAAGTTTTTCTAATGCATCCAGATTATGTTGGTCAATTTGTTTTTCGGCGTTCAATAAGGTATCGTCAAGATCAGTAGCAAAAAGGCGTATCATAGAAATCTCCCTTCTAAAAATGAAGCTGAGTTATTTTAATTTTGAATAATTTATGATATATTTATTCACTTTCCTATGCTATTTTAGAATAAGTTAGCATTTCTTGCAAAAAGGAGTATGAATTTGAAGATGGAAATAGTAGGATGGGTACTCCTATTTATTGTCGGGTTGCTTATTTTGGCTGGTGCTTTTTTTCTGTTTATGCAGTGGTGGTTTCGTGCAAACGTGACAGCAAAAGAACCCAAACAATATTTAGACCCTTTCACTTGGAAGGATGACGAAGTAACCGTTGGCTGGGTAGGTCACTCTACGATTTTGATCAATTTGTATGGTTATCGTATTTTGACAGACCCCGTGTTTGGAAAAAGAGTCGGAGTTTCGCTCGGATTTTATCAAATCGGTATGGAAAGGCATATCCCGCCTGCACTTCGTTTAGAAGATATTGGAGTAGTTGATTTGATTTTATTGTCCCATGGTCATATGGATCATTTTGATATTCCGACCCTAAGAAAAATAGCGAATAAAAAAACGAAAGTTATCACAGCAACAGGAACTGCTGGCTTGTTAAAACGATTGCCCTTTGCTGAAGTTTTGGAACTCGGTGGAAAAGATTCTTTAACCATAGATGAAGATGTTAAGATCCAAGCTGTACCAGTGAGACACTGGGGAAATCGATTTCCTTGGAACACAGGCTATGGCTATACAGGTTATCTAATGGAACGAAACAATACACGTATTTTCTTCCCAGGAGATACAGCTTATACAGCCGATTTCACTTGGCTGAAGGAAAAAGGAGAAATCGACCTCGCTTTTATGCCAATTGGTGCATATTCTCCTGATGCATTTCAACGTCATCACTGTACACCAGAGCAAGCTTGGCAAATGTTTTTGGATACAGGAGCGAAGTGGTTGATCCCGATTCATTGGAATACCTTTGTGTTATCACAAGAACCTGTAGAGGAGCCGCTGGAGAGGTTGTTAAAAGCGGCAGGGGATGAAAAAGATCGTATTGTGCTGACAGAGCATGGACAGGTATATCGATTAGAGGAGAAAGATGTATTGGCTTCAAGTTAGGGGTAAATGCGCGCACCCGGACACTGCTGAGTGTCCGGGTGTGTTGCATCCCTGTCGTATACCACTTGGGGTTGCAGTCATTCTTTCATTCTCTCCGTTGCTCGTTGTAGTTCTTTCTTGAAGAGCAGATCCATTGCTTCACGATAAGCGGACCCAACTTTGATCTGTGTTTCTGAAAGACCATCTCCCGTCAGCTTGAGGTAATCGTACGCCCGAAGGGCAGTAACCACCTTTACCGGAAGCGATACTTCGTCATCTTTGTTGTTTCCCGCCAAATCGATGTGTGTCTTGATCAGGCGGAAGATGTCAAACTCAATGACATCGATTGGGGTTCCATGACGGAACTTCCATGCCGGATAGAGACGAAATGCCTCTACGGTAACCGGTGGGAGTACAACTGGAGACTCTTGTGGGGTTTCCGCATCTCGCACCAGTTCGAGTACAAACATCAGGTGTTTGATGTATCCTGTACTCACGACCGAACCTCCCCTGTAGGGATGAACAACTTAGTATAAGTGTAATAAAAAATCAAATAAAAATAAATATTCTATCATTATCTTTTCCAAAAACAAGAGAGGTTTAGGGACTTGATCTACTAATTTCCATTTCATCGGAAAAGCTTGGAAAATGAAATTGACGATATTTTCCTTTTTGGAAAAACAACGTGAAATAACCTGCTATCAAAACTATAAATCTCACTCATGCTTGTGCTATACTGGAGGCAATGTTTACATATTGGGGTGAACGGATATGAGTATTAATCGTGCGCAAGTGGAGCATGTGGCGAAACTTGCTCGATTGTCGTTGTCAGAAGAAGAAAAAGTGCAGTTTACAAGTCAATTAAACGATATTCTCCAGTTTGCGGAGAAATTAAATGAATTAGATACGGAGAATGTGGAGCCTACCAGCCACGTTTATCCGGTTACGAATGTGATGCGGGAAGACATCGTCAAACCATCACTGGATAGAGAAAAAGTATTGCTGAACGCACCTGATCAAAAAGATGGTCTTTTCCGCGTTCCTGCGGTGTTTGAAGAATAGGAGGAAATAGTTTGTCCATACGTGAAATACATCGTCAATTAGCTAAAAAAGAACGAAAAGTAACCGAAATAGTAGAAGAATCTTTAACAAAGATCAAAGAAGTTCAACCAGAAATTGGTGCGTTTCTTGCAATCAATGAAGAAGGTGCGAGAGAAGCAGCAAAGAAGTTAGAGCAAAAATTATCAACCACGTTGGAACGCGGTTTACTTGCAGCTATTCCTGCTGGAGTAAAAGATAACCTATGTACTGAAGGAATCACTACTACTTGTGCAAGTCAATTGCTAGCCAACTATCAACCGATTTACAATGCGACAGCAGTGGAGAAATTACTCGCTTCTGATGCGATTATCGTGGGGAAAACCAATATGGATGAGTTTGCAATGGGATCATCCAATGAAAATTCTGGCTTCCATCCGGTGAAAAATCCATGGGATGTCACTCGTGTTCCTGGGGGCTCAAGTGGAGGTTCGGCCGCAGCGGTTGCCTCTGGTGCAGTGACATTTGCCCTCGGATCAGATACAGGTGGTTCGATTCGCCAGCCTGCTGCTTTTTGTGGGATTGTTGGCTTAAAGCCTACTTATGGCCGTGTATCACGCTTTGGTTTGGTCGCTTTTGCATCTTCTTTGGATCAAATAGGACCAATTACTCAGACAGTAGAAGATGCAGCTTATGTATTGCAAACTATTTCCGGTCATGATGAGTTGGATTCTACTTCTGTCAACAAAGAGGTTCCCGATTATTTATCCGCTTTAACGGGTGATATCAAAGGATTAAAAGTAGCTGTTCCCCGTGAGATGCTCGGTGAAGGGATTGATCCAGGGGTAAAAGAACAAGTGGAAAAAGCGGTAAAACAACTCGAAGAATTAGGTGCACATATTTCCGAAGTGTCTCTTCCTAATTTGGAATATGCAGTTGCCACTTATTACATACTCGCACCAGCAGAAGCATCTTCTAACCTTGCCCGTTTTGATGGGATTCGCTATGGTGTCCGCCAAGGAAAAAATTTGCTCGATATTTATGAGCAAACGAGAAGCCAAGGATTTGGCGCAGAAGTTAAACGCCGCATTATGTTAGGTACATATGCACTCAGTTCGGGTTACTATGATGCTTATTACTTAAAAGCGCAAAAAGCTCGTACCTTGATCAAACAAGACTTTGACAACATTTTCGCAGAATACGATGTCATCGTTGGACCAACTGTACCGACTACAGCTTATCGTATTGGAGAAAAGATTTCTGATCCGTTGACCATGTATATGGATGACCTATGCACCATTCCGATGAACTTAGCAGGACTGCCCGCCATCAGTGTGCCTGCTGGTTTAGCACAAGGTCTGCCTGTAGGGCTGCAAATCATCGGAAAAGCTTTTGCGGAAGAGACTGTCCTTCGTGTTGCTCATGCGTATGAACAAGCGGCCGGCCGTCTTGAATTGCCTGCGTTAGGAGGAGTGAGAGCATGAGCAAATATGAAACAGTAATCGGGTTAGAAGTCCACGTAGAACTTGCTACCAATACAAAAATCTTTTGTGGTTGTTCCACTTCTTTTGGTGCACCAGCAAATACGCAAACTTGTCCCATCTGCTTGGGACATCCGGGAGTACTTCCTGTACTCAATAAACAAGCGGTAAACTTTGCGATGAAAGCCGCAATGGCTCTCAACTGCCAAGTTGCCGAAGATACAAAGTTTGACCGGAAAAATTACTTTTACCCAGATTCACCAAAAGCGTATCAAATCTCGCAGTTTGATAAACCAATCGGGGAACATGGATGGATTGACATCGAAGTAGATGGAGAAACAAAACGAATTGGCATTACACGCCTCCATCTAGAAGAGGATGCAGGGAAGTTAAATCACGATGGAGACGATTCGCTAGTCGATTTCAACCGTGTTGGTGTTCCTTTGATCGAGATTGTATCCGAACCAGATTTGCGTTCTCCCAAAGAAGCAAAGGCTTATTTGGAAAAAATTAAGTCGATCATTCAATATACAGGTGTTTCCGATGTGAAAATGGAAGAAGGCTCCCTCCGCTGTGATGCAAATATCAGCTTGCGTCCAGTTGGCGAAGAAAAATTTGGAACCAAAACCGAATTAAAAAACTTAAACTCCTTCCGCAATGTGGAACGAGCTTTGGAGTTTGAAGAAGTTCGCCAAGCAGAAGTCTTAGATGATGGGGAAAAAGTCGTCCAACAAACATTGCGCTGGTCAGAAGAACAAAATACGATCAAAATCATGCGTTCCAAAGAAGAAGCTCATGATTATCGTTATTTTCCAGAACCTGATCTCGTAAGTTTACATATTGATGAAGCTTGGAAACAAGCGATTCAAGCGGAACTTCCAGAGCTCCCAGATCAACGAATAGCAAAATACAAGTCTGAGTTTGGCCTGCCTGCTTATGATGCAGGAGTTCTTACTTCCACTCGTGCTTTAGCAGATTTCTTTGAAGATACTGTAGCAAAAGGAGCAGATCCAAAGCTAGCTGCCAACTGGTTGCTGTCAGAGGTGCTTGGTTTTCTCAATAATCAAGGATTGGAATTAAAAGATACGCTACTTACTTCCGCACATCTGGCTGAGATGATTACTTTGATTCAAAAAGGGACGATCAGTAGTAAGATAGCAAAAGATGTGCTGAAAGAAGTATTAGTTACTGGGAAAAAACCAGCAGCAATCGTGGAAGAAAAAGGCTGGGTACAGATTAGTGATGAAGGTGCGATCAAAGCAGCTGTTGTCGAAGTATTGGATGCAAATCCTAAAATCGTAGAAGAGTTAAAAAGCGGTCGGGATAAAGTAATCGGATTTTTGGTTGGACAAGTGATGAAAGCTACCAAAGGAAAAGCTAACCCACAACTAGTAAACCAATTGATCCGTCAAGAAGTAAATCAATAAAAGCAATCCAAAGAGCTTGACCCCATAAGCTCGTCCCAGATGGGGCGAGTTTTTTTCTGGGGAAATGTTTATTATAATATTTCTTATAAAAGAATCTTTCTTATAAGTGGAGAGATGTTGTTCATGTAGGTATTTTGCCCCATATGGGGAGACTGGGGAGAAGAGGTTCATTGGCATACTTTTTATTTACTCTAATTGGTTGTTGTTTTTTATTTGCCAATCCGCTGATTGCTATCCTATTTTTTATTCTGTCCCTACAGCCGTTGTTTCGTTTGATGGAGAGAAGAGGACAGCCTTTTTCACATAAAGCATATCTATTGTTATGTCTTGTATTCATTGGAACAGGATTATTTTCTATTAGCATGTTAGGAATGGTTTATATCGGGATGGGGATTTTACATATCTTTTTTGCTATCAATACTTGGTTGTCTTATCAACAGATGAAAATCGATCAACGGGAGGACAATGAAGAATGAAGAAACAAGGTGTCCTTGTTATCTCGCATGGCTCAAGCAGCAGGAATTGGGTCGAACAAGTTGATGCATGTATAAATCTAGTTCAGCTCGATGTTCCTGTTGTCGCGAGCTTTTTGGAAATGGTAGAAAATCGAACAATCGAAGATGGAATACATCAACTTGAACAATTAGGAGTAACAGAAATAGTAGCTATCCCGCTATTTGTCTCTTCTGGGAGCACTCATATTGAAGAAATTCGCTATCTTTTGGGATTAGAGCAAAATCCTCGTATACCGATGGATGAAAAACCGATTCAGCATCGGGCATGTATCCGATTATTAGCTCCAATGAATGATCATCCTCTTATTTTAGATGTACTTGCGGAACGTGTTCATGCATTGTCAACAGACATCTCCAATGAAATAATCCTTTTAGTAGGCCATGGAAGTGATTTACCTTGGTTTCAAGCGGAATGGGGAAAAGTAGCAGATAAAATTGCTAGTCAATTGCAAGATAAGGTTGGTGCTAAATCTATATCGTATGCTTTTACGCTTCCGGACACATTGCGAGCGAGACTTGAAGAGGAAAGCAAAGAGAATGCAGTTGTTCTTTTACCTTTATTTTTGAGCGAAGGGTACTTTACGAGAAAGAAAATACCAGCTCGTGTAGAAGGATTATCTTATAAGTATGACGGTAAAGCGTATTTACCGCATCCTAATGTTTCAAAATGGATTGAAGCAGTAGCACAAGAAAATTTATCCGTTTAGGAGTAAAGATGATGAAACAAAAGCCGCCTGTACAAAAAGGACAAATAATTGAATGTAAGGTTCATGGATTTGGACACAGTGGAACAGGTGTAGGCAGATATGAAGGTTTTGCCGTGTTTGTGGGTGGAGCACTGCCAGGAGAACAGGTTAGAATCCGGATTACGAAAGTGAAAAAGACATTTGCAGAAGGGGAACTGTTAGAGGTACTTACTGCTCATCCTGAGCGTATCGAACCGATCTGTCCTCATTTTGACAGTTGTGGTGGTTGTCAGTTGCAGCATATATCCTATACAGAAGAATTAAAGTTAAAACATCAGCAAGTAGTCGATCAATTAGAGCGAATAGGTCTGTTACAGGATGTAACGATTCATCCTGTCAAAGGAATGGAAAACCCATGGAGCTATCGCAACAAAGTGCAGATTCCCTTGTCAACGAAAGATGGAAAAGTGATAGCTGGTTTCTATCAACTCGGTACCCATCAAGTGGTCGATATGGAAACTTGCTTTATCCAAAATGAATTACATACAGAGTTAACCAAAAAAATAAAAACGATAGTAGAGACATTACGCATTCCAATCTATGATGAAACCACACATACAGGGATTCTTCGGCATGTTCTTCTTCGTCAAGGGGTTCATACGGATGAATTGATGGTAGTACTTGTGACAAATGGGGTGAAGCTGCCTCACAAGGAAACGTTGGTCACAGAATTAAGACGCTCTTTTCCAGTTATTACTTCCATCCAGCAAAACATCAACACTGCTCGCACGAATGTCATTTTGGGCAAAGAAAATAAGCTGCTGTGGGGAATGCCTGTTATCCATGATACTATTGGCAAAATTCGTTTTGCGATTTCACCCCATTCGTTTTTTCAAGTCAATCCTACACAGACAGAAGTATTATATGAGCAAGCAAAAACATATGCAAATCTGTCTGGAAGAGAAATTGTGATTGATGCTTATTGTGGTATTGGGTCTATATCTTTGTATTTAGCGGATAAAGCTAGAAGAGTGTATGGAATGGAAATTGTCCCTGCTGCGATCGAAGATGCAAAGCAAAATGCAGCCCTTAATAAAATAAAAAATGCTCACTTTGAATTAGGCAAAGCAGAAGAAATCCTTCCCAAGTGGCAAGAAGAAGGGTGGTATACAGATGTAATAGTCGTCGATCCTCCTCGAAAAGGTTGTGAAGAGGCCTTTTTGGAGGCAGCATCGAAAATTAGGCCAGAGCGGATTGTTTATGTTTCTTGTAATCCTGCTACTTTTGCCCGAGATGCCAAATATTTGAGTGAGCATGGGTATCACCTGCAAGAAGTACAGCCTGTTGATATGTTCCCACATACAAGCCACATAGAAGTGGTCGGTTTATTTACTTTACAAGTATGAAGTAGTAGACACAGACGACACCAAGTATGATTGCGATCAGGTAGATAACACTAAGTAAAATCAGTGTGTTTTTTCTACTTTGGTCATAGCGTTGATTATGTTGTTTGTCTTGAGTTCTTCCGAGTTGGAAGGTTGAAATCAAAGCAAAAACACAGATGAGAATAACAAAGATAAGTCCATATGTAAATATTATAATAACCTCCATTTTCTGCGGTACTTTACATGAAGTAAAAAAGAGGCTTTTTTAGGAAGCCTCTTTTTTACTTCATGTATGTTACTTCTCTTCCCAAACTTGCACTTCTTTCATTTTTTCTCCTTGTTTCATGCTGAGCACATGTTCCAAGCCGGAAGTTACTTTACCAAAAACCGTATGTACACCATCTAAGTGGGGTTGATTTTCATGAACGATAAAAAATTGAGAGGAGCCGGTATCTTTTCCTGCATGTGCCATCGATAGTGCTCCAGGTACATGTTGATGAGGATTTCCTTCAGTTTCGCATTTGATGGTATAGTCAGCTCCGCCATATCCGGTTCCCTGAGGGCAGCCTCCTTGGCTTACAAAACCTGGGATGACTCGGTGGAAAATAAGTCCATCATAAAATCCTTCATCTGCAAGTTTTTTAAAGTTTGCTACTGTATTTGGTGCTGCTTCTGGAAAGAATTCTAATTCGAGTTCTTTTCCACCTTCGAGTGTGATTTTTCCTTTAACTGCCATTTAAATACCCTCCTTATCTAATCATGGTTTATTGTAACTTACTTTATGAAAGATTGATAGACCGATGCAGATCGATATTAAACAGAGTGTATAACTTTACTTTAAATCCGACTATTCGAATCGTATTTATTTACTTTTAAATCAGAATAAAGTATTATTTATGAGAGGTAAGAACCGTGAATAGAGAGGATAATGGTGTCTACCACACTAGTCATACTCGCTCATCCAGATGATGAGATTGCAGTTGGTCCAGGAACCATCGCTCATCTCGTATCGCTTGGTGAACGGGTAGTACTTTACTACGCTACCCTAGGAGAGGGTGGTATTTCAGGACTTCTAAAAGCTGGTGGCGAATGGATTTCTCCTGATAAGCTGGCGGAAGTACGCTCTCACGAATTGAGTCGCGCAGCGAATCTTCTGGGAGTGAGTAAGGTAATTGTCCGTAATTTTGGGGATGGAAAGCTAGATTCCCAGAAGGAACTTCTTCAGAAAGATATTCTTGAGGTTCTGGAGCAGGAACGCCCTAATAAGGTGGTTACTTTCCCCCCATCTGGTCTGACATACCATATGGATCATATGGCAGTCAGCCAATGTACCACTGAGGCGATTCATCAGTATTCAGGAAAGACACAGCTGTTTCAGCGTGTGATCAAAGACCACTGCGGTGTAGTCAATGTCGTGCATGATGATCTCACCGCAAGGTACCGTGTATCTGTAGAGAAGTACAGGGGTACCATCTACGATGTGATGCACACACATAAAACTCAGGTACGATCAATGGATCACATTTTTCCGGCTCTTCGAGAAGGTAGAGGAGTCGAAGATTTGTGGCGATACGAGTACTTTGCCGCTGTCCCGCTCGAATAAAATAAATACGTGTGACAGCGGACCGCCCCTTTCTCTTAAGCAGTCAATGCGAAGGAGAGAGGGGCGCTGTCTTTCTAAAAGTGATATTATATTAAGGAAATAAATAATTCCAAGCGAATTACTATGTATTGTTTTTGTAAAGGCATTTTTTGTATCCGTGCGATAAATTCAAAAATCTGATAATATTTGTGGAAAGGTTTTATTTGCATTCCACGATAAAATGCAAGCAAACATGTTGAACGGAAGCGGAGGACCCATATGCAGCTTGATAAATTGAGCAGAAGAGAAGTGGAGCAATTGTTCCAAGCTATCTTAAATTTGAAGTCGATGGAGGAATGTTATTTATTTTTTGAAGATTTGTGTACCGTTGGGGAAGTGAAATCACTATCTCAGCGATTAGAAGTAGCAAAGATGTTGCGAAATGGAAGTACATATACACAAATCGAGAAAGAGACAGGGGCAAGCACTGCGACTATTTCTAGAGTAAAGAGATGTCTTGCCTATGGTATGGATGGCTACCATTTGGCATTAGATCGCATAGAAGGAAAGGCATAAAAACAAAAGGCGACTTTTTTGTACTGAACCCCAAAAGTTGGACTAAGAATTAAGCCACATGCTGGTTGAAATGGATCCTGTATTGAACAGGGCTCATTCCAGCCAGTTTTTGCTTTATTCGTTTGTAGTTGCTAGTAGTGGATATAATTTTCAATTGCTGTTTTTAGTTCCTCATACGTCTCGTATTTTACGCCATAATAAATCTCTTGTTTTAACAAAACAAAGAAGTTTTCCACTGGAGAATTATCTAAACAAATTCCTTTTGATGACATACTTTGAAAAATCTTATTTCTTTTTTGAGCGCTTAAACCCACTTTGTATGTTGATAATGCCAGCCTTAATCCGAATGAATGGTTGTTCGCTGCTATAATAGATGGTTCCTGGATGCAAAATGTATTACACGTTTCAAAATGGGAAGCCACCTGTCTTTTTCATGTAGTGTAATAGGAAGTAGTCCGAGATAACTCCAAAAACGGCTATACAGATAGTAAGAATTGTAAGAACACCTTTAAAGCTCGTAATCATGGTCTTTTATTATGAAAAGTTTTATTCTTGACAAGTAAATCTATTCTGTATTACTATATAATAGTAGTCAGCAATACTTAATATATGTAATACAAAATACATGTGATACTGAGTACTAAAAATATGAGTGAAATGCAAAAAAAGAGGAAATATTTGGAAAATATCACGGAAATGCGGAACCTCGACCTACGCCGACCCGCATAACCAGCTCATCGGATTTCTGCTCACCCAGGTCGGGATGTCCACCCCAGATTCAGCGCGGCTTATTCACGATTTCTGGACCACAGTCTATCAGGCAATTGAAGACTAATACTGAATGGATCAGAATCATACTCATGGCATATATCTTTGCGATATAACGGAGTGATTTCTTCCTTCACAGTGTAAAGAAACGAACCGATTAAAAATAGAAATCGGTTCGTTTTCCATTATATAGTTCCGTTGTTCTCAGTAACCGTTTGCTGGTTCTACTTTGAACAAAAAAATAATTGGTATGTATTTATAAAGGATACAAACGAATCTGTGCTATTATTTTTTATAATCCATGAAAAATGGATATCATAACGCGGTTTTCATTCGTGTGTATCCGCAGGAAGGGCTATTATGGAAATCCTTGGGGAGAATGTGACCCCTAATCCCAGCATACTGCCAAGAGTTAGGTTTTCCTGAGAATCCGGTAGATTTTGTAAAAGGATTGAAATCATGGATGACCGAAGTTTTCCAAAAAATAGACAACGAATTCTCGGAGTTTGACGATTGATTGACCCATTTCTTAATCTGTTGCTTACTGGAAATTCCATATTTTTTGCAAGAAGCCTGTATCCATCTTGTCCTTTTAAATATTTCTTGACCATTTTTATTTTGAATGCCGCGTCATATTTCGCCATAAGAAATGCACCCCTCCAAGTTAGATTTTTGAGTCTAACTTGGAGGGGTGCACATCATTTTAGTCGCTTTTTTGTTTGTGTAAGAGTGTATAATGATAGCGGAGGTTTTTGAGATGTTACGAGAGCGAGTAAGAGCACTTCGACATGTATTTAAATTAGACCCTGCTAAACCGATATCAGAAAAAGCGATACAGATGCTTGCGACATCGGGTACGGATGCGATTTTAGTCGGAGGGACAGATGGAGTTACTTTTCAAAACACAGCTGATCTCCTCTGCCATCTGCAAAATTATGCAATCCCTTGTTTTCAGGAGATATCCACTCCAACTTCATTTGTACCTGGTTTTCAAGGGTATTTTACTCCCTCTGTGTTAAATACAGACGAAGCAAAATGGATTTTGGGGATGCATCATCAGACTATAAAAGCATTTGGTCCTTTTGTTCCTTGGGATAAAGTCCTGCTAGAAGCCTATGTCGTGTTAAATCCAGATGCAAAAGTGGCAAAAAGGACAAATGCGAATACAAATTTACAAATTGCGGATGTAATCGCTTATGCCCAGATGGCAGAATGGTTGCAAATTCCCATTTTTTATGTAGAATATAGCGGAACGTATGGTCGAGTAGATATTGTCCAAGAAGTATCTGCTGTTTTGCATCACACCCGTCTATGCTACGGGGGTGGTATTAGAAGCCAAGAACAGGCTGAAGAGATGGCAACATGGGCAGATATGGTAGTAGTTGGAAACCTCATCTATGAAGATTTAATACAAGCAATACATACAGTGAAATGGGTAAAATCGACAAAAAAGAGAGGAGAAAGATAGGTGCAATCGACGACGATTTCTTTAGAAGGTTTAAACGATGCACAGAGACAAGCTGTACTCACAACAGATGGTCCACTGCAAATCATTGCGGGGGCAGGAAGTGGAAAAACAAGGGTACTCACTCATCGTGTAGCGTATTTATTGGGGGAAAAGCGAATTCATCCGTGGAACATATTGGCGATAACCTTCACCAATAAAGCAGCAAAAGAGATGAAGGAGAGGATCGCTAATCTGATCGGTTCCGTTGCTCAAGATATATGGGTATCCACTTTCCACTCGATGTGCGTACGTATTTTACGGAGGGATATTGACCGGATTGGATATGCAAATAGCTTCACTATCCTTGATACCTCTGATCAGTTATCGGTGATCAAACAGATTTTAAAAGAAGAGAATATGGACCCAAAGAAATTTGAACCCCGCAATTTACTCTTCCAGATCAGCCAAGCGAAAAACCAATTGATCGATGCAGATACTTTTCGAGCAACTGCTTCTAGTTTTATGGAGCAAATCGCTGCACAAGTATATGAACGATATCAGCAAAAGCTGCGAACAAATGAATCCCTTGATTTTGATGATTTATTAATGGTGACTGTTCGATTATTTCAGCAAGTTCCAGAGGTTTTGGACTATTATCAAAAGAAATTCCAATATATTCATGTCGATGAATACCAAGATACAAACCATGCCCAGTATATGCTGATGAAACTACTAGCAGAAGGCCACAAAAATATTTGCGTGGTTGGAGACTCGGATCAATCTATCTATCGTTTTCGAGGTGCGGATATCCAAAATATCCTCCGCTTTGAACAAGATTATCCTGATGCAAAAATAATCAAGTTAGAACAAAACTATCGTTCTACGAAACATATTTTAGAAGTGGCCAACCAAATTATTGCTAATAATACCGAACGCAGACCTAAAAATTTGTGGACAGATAAATCAGAAGGAGAAAAAATTTCCCTATTTATTGCTGAAAATGAGCAAGAAGAAGCTTATTTTATCGTAGATACGATTGCCAGACTGTGCAAAGAAAATAAATCCTACCAAGATTTTGCGATATTGTATCGAACCAACGCCCAATCGCGTGTACTAGAAGAATTTTTACTAAAAGCGAATGTTCCCTATCAAGTAGTTGGTGGGATTAAGTTTTATGATCGAAAAGAGATTAAAGATATTTTGGCTTATCTCCGTGTGGTAGTAAATCCGCATGATGATATCAGTTTAGAAAGAATTATTAATGTACCAAGGCGTGGTATCGGTGCTACTACGATGGAAAAGATTCGAGCATATGCCGCAAGTGAAGGTGTTTCTCTTTTTTCGGCCATACTGGAAGTAGACTATATCAATCTATCCAAAAGGGTGAAAGATTCACTCACTGGATTTGTGCAGATGATTCAAGCATTTCATGGTATGGCTGATTATATATCGGCCGTGGAGATGACAGAAGAAATTTTATCTCGCTCGCAGTATCGAGAAGAGTATAAAAAAGATAAGACAATCGAAGCACAAGCAAGATTGGAAAATATCGATGAGTTTCTCTCCGTAGCAAAAGAGTTTGAAAATAGAAATGAAGATAAGAGTATTCTCGCATTGCTCACGGAGCTCGCACTAGTGGCAGAAGTAGACAATGAACCTGTAGAGACGGACAGCGTATCATTAATGACAGTCCATAGTGCAAAAGGATTAGAGTTTCCGCATGTATTTATTGTCGGAATGGAAGAGAATATTTTTCCACACAGCCGTTCGTTAGAAGATGAAGTGGAAATGGAAGAAGAACGAAGACTTGCTTATGTTGCAGTTACTCGCGCTGAAGAAATGTTATACCTTTCTAGAGCTAGAACTCGTACCTTGTATGGGTTTACAAGTATGAATACCGCTTCTCGATTTTTATCGGAAATCTCTCCTGATCTATTACAAGAAGTAGGAAAGACAAATCCAAAAGTACAAAAAAGAGTAATAAATCGTCCAACTCCACGACCTATAGGAACTTGGGCAGTAGGCGATCAAGTAAATCACAAAAAATGGGGATTAGGAACAGTTGTCAAGGTAGATGGCGAGGAGTTAAATATTGCATTCCCAGCTCCGATTGGCGTGAAAAAATTACTCGCTCAATTTGCTCCGATTGAAAAAGTGTAGGGAGGATTGTTTTATGGATTTTGCTGATGCCAAAGAACGGGTAGAATCATTGCATCAACAACTATTAGAGCATAATAGACGGTACTATGTGCTGGATGATCCGATCATCTCAGATGCCCAGTATGATCAGTTGATGCGGGAATTGATTCAATTGGAAGCAGAGTTTCCAGAGTTACAAACAGCAGATTCACCAACACAACGGGTGGGAGCAGAGCCACTTCCTTTTTTTGAAAAAGTAGAACACACAACGCAGATGCTGTCGCTTGGCAATGCTTTTAATCAGGAAGATCTAATTGAGTTTGATAAGCGTATCAAAAAGGCGACAGGATTAGATCAGATTACGTATGTATGTGAGTTGAAAATAGATGGTTTAGCTGTCTCTGTTCGGTTTGAAGATGGCATATATAAGCTGGGTGCAACAAGAGGCGATGGACAAATAGGAGAGAACATCACTCAAAATGTTAAAACCATTCGTTCACTTCCTTTAAAATTGGCAGAGCCTCTCACATTAGAAGTGCGTGGAGAAGCATATTTACCAAAAAAAGAATTTGAACGAATCAATAACCAGCGTGCGGAAAAGGGTGAACCGCTTTTTGCCAATCCAAGAAATGCAGCAGCTGGCTCCCTTCGGCAATTAGACCCCAAACTAGCGGCAGAACGTGCTCTTGATTTATTTTTTTATGGAATGGATGGAGAATCCGTAGAAACATTTGCGACACATCAAGAAACATTGCAGTCAATCAGGAAACTTGGATTAAAAGTAAATCCAGAGTGGAAAGTTGCTCAAAATATCGATGAAGTTTGGGGTTATATTGAGCATTGGCAGCTGGAGCGAAGCAACTTAGGATATGAGATCGATGGGATTGTGATCAAAGTAGATGAGTATGCTCTGCGCAAGGAACTCGGTTTCACTGCAAAAAGCCCGCGCTGGGCAATTGCCTACAAATTTCCTGCTGAAGAGGCTGTTTCTATTTTAGAAGATATAGAGCTGCGTGTTGGACGTACGGGTGTTATCACACCGACTGCTATTTTACATCCTGTAGTTCTAGCAGGTACAACAGTAAAAAGAGCATCTTTGCACAATGAAGATATTATTCGGGAGAAGGGCTTATTACTTGGAGACCATGTAGTGGTCAAAAAAGCAGGGGACATCATTCCTGAAGTTGTGAAAGTTATCACATCTGAGCGCACAGGGAAGGAAACTGCTTTTCACATGCCTACACACTGTCCAGAATGTGACAGTGAACTTGTTAGATTAGAAGGAGAAGTGGCCCTGCGTTGTATCAATCCAGCATGTGCAGCCCAGATCAGAGAAGGTATTATTCACTTCGTTTCTCGTGGTGCAATGAATATGGAACGTCTAGGAGAAAAAGTAGTCATTCAACTGTTTGAACATAAACTTGTTTCCTCTATAGCGGATCTTTATTATCTACAGGAAAATGATTTACTGGCGCTGCCGAGGATGGGAGCCAAATCGGTTGGAAATATTCTCGCTTCGATAGAAAAAAGCAAAAGAAATTCGTTAGAACGTCTGCTCTTTGGCCTTGGTATCCGTTTTGTTGGCTCTAAGGGAGCGAAAATGATCGCGCAACATTTTGAAACTATGGATGCGATTGTAGAGGCTACTGAAGATGACCTTTTAGCTGTGGAAGAAGTAGGACCGAAAATGGCTGAAAGTATTGTCACTTATTTTGCTAAACCTGAAGTAAAAGAGTTATTAAATAGGCTAAAAAAAGCAAATGTCAATATGTCCTACACTGGTCCTAAGGTGCGAACGAATGCAACAGAACATCCTTTTGCTGGAAAAGTGTTTGTGATTACAGGGACGCTTGACAGCATGACTCGTCAAGAAGCAGCAGAAAGACTGGAACAGCTGGGGGCACAAGTGACGAATAGTGTCAGTAAAAAAACAAATTATCTGCTTGCAGGTGAGAAGGCAGGCTCCAAACTGACTAAGGCACAAGACTTAGGGGTTACGATTTTAGATGAGAAAGCTTTCTTAGCTAACATTTCTTTATGAAACAATTGTTAGGATTTTAGCGTAATGTAAGCATTGTTCAATCATTCATTTACAATTGTCCTCTATTCCATGTATACTGATGAAGATGATTGTTTTTCTCCATTTTGATCTTTGGTGTTTTGTATGAAGAGAGTTGAAGGCGATAGCCGGCAATTCTCTTTTTTTTGTTTAGTAGAAAAGAAAGTATATGCCTCTGTCTGCGTCTTGGAAGGCTAGGCACACCGGCAAGTTTTATTTAGAAAAAGGGTTTAGGCATATAGATATGGAATGGGGTAAACTGGTGAATGGCTGTGGTCTAGAAAGGTAGGATAGACAAGGTGAAACGTATCGTCCTTTTGGTTCTCTCCCTGCTTACATTAGTAGGCTGTAGTAATAGGTTAACGGATCTGAGCACGATAGAACAACAATTTTACACAGATTTAGAAAAAAGTCCCATTACCCTCACATCATTTGGAAAACAATTAGGTGGTCAAATACTATCACCCAAATTCAATGATTCTAGTGTGGATACCAATGTAGAAGTAGAGGGTTTTGTCAAGCAATATCAACGACTGACTGGGAAATATATGTGGATTCAAGTCAGTTATGAGGACGGGAAAGGTCCACTTTCAAAGACCTTTGAATATTACACAGATCTAAAACATGGGAAATTTACAGAGTCAATCCAATTATTTGCTGGTGTTGGCGATTACCATGTGAAAATTTTTGCCCCTGGAAGTGAAAAAACTCGTTCTTATTATCTTTTCTCAGAATTTGATGTAACCAATCAAAATCCTGATATACAAGCAGATGTAACCTATACTTTGCTGGCAAAAGAAACAGGACTTACAATATCTAACCCAACAAAAGGTTATCAATCCAGTAAAGATTCTATTTTTTTGCGTGGAAAAGTGGATGAGAGTTTAGCTAAAAAACAGGTGTTGCTACAAGTGCTGAAAGGGAACAAGAAGTGGCAGAGAGTAATCACTATTTCCAAGCAGGCTACTTTTCAAGAAACAGTCCCTTTGTTGTATGGGGAAGGCATTCATCAGATTGAAATATTGTTACCTGATGAAAACAGAACGGATTACTTTCTCTCTGGAGCTAAATTTTATGTTTATAATCGAACGAGGGATAGTCATTCTCCTATCCAGTATTCTGTAATGTATGAACAACGAGGTATTCATCTTACTACACCAATTGTTGGAGGTGGCCAAGGAGAATATTCTTATCGAGTAAAAGGGTACCTTGATTCTCATGCAGAACAAGCAAAGGAGACAACTCATCTCATCATTCAAACCAAAAAAGATGGCCTTTTGGCAACATACTTTGTACCTATTAAACATTTTTCTTTTGACAGTAAAATACCTTTGCGATTTGGTGCTGGTGATTACGATGTGATCGTTTATGTACCAGAGATCACAAAACAACAGAGAGATTATTTTCGGTTTTTTATGGTGGCAAAATTCCAAGTATCTAGTTTTGCCGAAGAAGATAAACGCGATTTATTACCGAGCAGAGGAATTGAACCAGATAATCCAAAAATTAAGCAGCTTGCCAAAAAAATTACGAGGGCTGCAAATTCTGATTATGAACGGGCAAAGTTGATTTACCGATACGTAGCTAAGACGATGAATTATGATGTGGGCAAATTTGAGGAAAACAGTTTTGCTTGGGATGATGGTGCGTTAAAATCGTTAAAACTAAAAAGAGGTGTTTGTCAAGACTATGTATTTTTAACCTTATCTTTGCTTCGATCGTTGGATATTCCTTCGCGATTTATAGAAGGTATTGCCAATAATCAAAATCATGCTTGGGTAGAAGCTAAGATAAATGGAGATTGGTTGGTAATGGATCCTACTTGGGGATCCGGTTATATTGATCCAAATAAAGGATTTATCAAGCATTATGATAAGAGTTTTTTTGACATTCCTAAGAAAAAATTAGAGAAAACACATAAACGAACCGGTGTTGTATATTAGCGAAAACATCCGAATCAAGGATGTTTTTTTATTTTTTATTTGGAAATATAGTATAATGATTTCATGGAATAATTAAAATTTATATGATATAAATAAAAGGAGGGATAATTTGTTTTTTTTAGCTATTATTAGTTTTTTTATCTTTGCGATAAGCGGCATACAGCTAGTTGCAGGCGGATATGTGATTGCTGGAGTTCCGGTTTTAGCAGTGTCTGGAGTAGTACCTCTTCTTTCTTCTTTTTGGAGTAGTCGACGCTATAAAAAGCATAGCGGCGGCGAGGAAAGTGGAGATGATGGCTGTAGTATCTGTGATAGTTGTGAATGTCTCGACAACATTGGAGATTTGAGTTGTTTTGATCTTGGTGACTGTGATTGTGGCTGTGATTAATATATGTGAAGGCCCTTTTGAAATTCGTTTTAAATGAAGGGGGAATAAAATTTTGTTTATTCTTACTATTATTAGCTTTTTTATTTTTGCCTTAAGTGGTCTTCAGCTTGTAACGGGAGGATATATTTTAGCTGGCATTCCCACATTAGCAGTGTCTGGTATTGTCCCTGTTTTTATTTCGTTTTGGCGTGATCGTCGCCGTAAAAAGCATAAACATAAGCACAGCAAAGCAGGAGAAGCTGTTGAAAATACTTGCGACACTTGCGATTTTTGCAGTGACTGTGGATGTGATTGATAGATGAATTTTACACAACTGCTTTATAAAATTCCTTGTCATCGTCGAGCAGATCGTTCTCTTTTCTTTAAAGGTAAGCAATTCCCGCTATGTGCGAGATGTACCGCGATTTATGCTTCCTATATTTTATTGCCTATCTTCGCTTTCATTCATAAAAATATATACTTTTTAATTCTTGGTATCCTTTTTCAGTTACCTATGTTTATTGATGGATATACACAATTGTTAAAATGGAGAGAAAGTAACAACACCCTTCGGATGATCACAGGTTTTATAAGTGGCTTTGGGCAATGTTTATTTATCTGGTTTTGGACCGATTTTATCACCACTCACTTAAAACTGTAGTATACCATAAACAATTACGAGTTTCCTAAGGAGGAATGACATTGATCGGTGCTATCGTAGGATGCCTGGTTATCGTGATTGTAATTTTCCTTGTATTGTCAATTGCAGGGATTGGCATTGTTGCCTACTTTTTTGGAGATGCAGTTCAGTGGTTGCAAAATCCTTATATACCAGATTGGGTTATAGATGTTTTAAAATGGATTCAAATATTTAACTAGTAAGATGAGCCAATATTATTTGGCTCTTTTTTTGTGAGGACAAACATTTGACATCTCCACACGGCTAAAGCCGTTGGATTCTTGGGACGATAGCCTCATGACTATTTCATTACCAAGCTAACCCCGTGTGCCCCACGGTTACGAATGTGGAATTCTTCTTTGCCGCAAACAACTTGGTTTTCGTCTGCTGCGACAATACATATATTACCATACGAATGCTTGTTTGTAAACTTACTTTTTTCGAAGATTGGACTGGTGAAAGAAAAATTCTTCCCTTCATCCAACGCGCGCTTTCCTCCCATGATTTAAATCGTGGATTTTCTCGCTCGCAATGCTATATGTATGTTATTGGTTATATAAGGAAGCCTTCTTTCATTGACAAGAACACTAGAGAGCTAATATTATCCATTAGAGGGAAAACGACCAATCTTAGCGAATTATCGTAACATTACTGTAATATTTTTTGTGCAGAAACGTCCCAAAAATTTATCTTTGCGTTATAATGTTATCATGCCAAAATGGGCATAAGTTTTGGTTGCAATTTTATAATTTAATATGAATTGAAATGGAAATTAGGATATTTCCAAATAAAATACGAGAACGAGTTGTTTGGGAGAAGTTTTATAGGAGGTAAGTTGGATGGATGATTTTCAACGCCGCAATAATCAACGACGTAATAACCAACAATCATTTCAGCCAAGAACGAGAACAGAAAGATTAGGTTCCCGAGTCAGCCAAATGTCCGGGAAGAATGGGAAGAAAGGGAAATATAGTCGGTTTTTTAACAAAAAATGGTTTATTTTGGTCGGTCTTACAACGCTTCTATTGATAATTGGCGGCTGTTCAGCAGTAATGATGTCGGCAAGTGTTTATAATATTAATGAATTAAATAAACTAGATTTTTCGACGAGTGTTTTTGATAACAATGGAAAGCAAATTGGCCGTATTGGAAGCGTGTATCGGGAGTATATTTCCATGAAAGATTTAGAAAGATACAATCCAGATCTTCCAAAAGCATTTGTCAAGGTAGAGGATCAGCGTTTTTATCAGCACTCTGGTGTGGACTGGTACGGACTAGGTCGTGCAGTATTTAAAAACATACTCGCAGGAGGCAAAGGTGAAGGTGGTGGTACCATCACCATGCAGGTTGCTCGTAACGTTCTATTGAAAGACAGAGAAAAAACCTATACTCGGAAGTTAAAAGAAATTGCAGCGGCACTCAATATTGAGCATAAATATAGCAAAGATCAAATTTTAGAAACGTATCTCAATTATATTGATTTTGGAAACCAAGTAGCAGGAATTGAGATGGCAGCAAAGATTTATTTTGGGAAAGATTTGAAAAAGCAAAAGTTAGAGCCTCAAGAGATCGCTTTTTTAGCTGGACTTCCAAAAGCACCTTCTACCTATAACCCATATCGCGGTCCAAAAGGTGTGCAAAAGGCAATCGAACGCAGAAATGTGGTACTAATGAAGATGGCAGAGAACAATGAACTTCCACCACTTATTACGGAAGCGGAAAAAGTTAAGTTGCAGAAGATGCCTTTAGGAACCAATGAAGAGTATCTAGCTAAATACAGTAAGCGAGGCAAATACCAAGCTTATACAAACCAAGTATTGAAAGAGATTGGAGATCGTTATGATTTAAGTAGTGAAGACTTAAATTCAAATGGTTATAAGATTATTACCGGAATTGATACACATGCCCAACAAGTAGTCGAGGAAGCTATGAAAACCGATTCCTTATTTAAAGGGAAGAAAAGTTATGACGGTCAAGTAGATTCAGGCGTAACTATGATCGATCCTCATACCGGATTGATTAAAGCGATTGGTGGAGGACGTAATTATAAACCTGGAAGCCTGAACCGTGCTCGTCAAAAAGTTCAACCGGGTTCATCGATTAAACCTCTTGCTGTATTTTCACCTGCTGTAGAAGAAAAGGGATTTAATCAGTACACTCCATTTATGGATGCGCCATATAAAGTTGGAAACTGGAGTCCGAAAAACTTCTCTAATGGTTTCGCAGGAAATGTTACGATGGATGAAGTTGTTTATGATTCCATTAACGTCGTTACCGTAAAAATGTTGATGGAAGATGTAGGATTGGACAATGCTTATGCATATGCAAAAGACAAATTTAAACTGCCTTTAGTAGAAGCTGATAAAGCACCAGCTGCTCTAGCACTCGGTGGATTGACTCATGGTGTGAACTCCATCAGCATGGCACAAGCTTATACCACCTTTCCTAACAACGGTGAGATGGCAACAGCTCATACGATTATCAGGATTGTGGATAAAAATGGTAAAGAAGTGCCGCCTAAAGATGGGCAAGAAATTGATGCAAAAGGAAATCCATCAAAAGTATTGTCTCCAACGACTGCATGGTATATGACCAATATGATGCGTGATGTTGTGGAAAACCCACATGGTACGGCGCATAGTGCAATTAAATTGGGAAGGCAGGTAGCTGGTAAAACGGGTACAATCAGTAAAGAAGATGCAGGATGGTTTGTCGGTTATACTCCTGATCTCGTGCTGGCTGTCAATGTGTTTAACGATGTAGTAGATGGTGTAAAAGGAAATGCACAGATTACTGGTGGTTCGATGCCAGCTAAAGTGTTCAATTACATTATGAAACACACACTGGAGAATACACCAGCAAAAGACTTCCAGAAACCGGAAGGTGTAAAAGATCCAGTACCACCATTCCAATTACAAGCACCAAACCTATCGGGAAGTTATAATGCAGATAACAACAGTATTCAGCTAAGTTGGCAAAAACAAGATAGTAGGGTCGTCTATACTATCCAGCGTTCGGAAGATGGAGTGAACTTTACGGATCTTCAAACTAATGTAAGTGGTAACTCCTTTACCGATACAAGTGTGCAACAACCAGGTGGTGGGTTTGGCGGAATATTTGGCGGTGGCAACAGTGAAAAATCGTATTACTATAAAGTAATTGCGACCGATACACAGGCCACAGATCAAGCAGCAGCCCAGAAATCATCTGGAACACTGCAAGTGAAAGTAAAAGCGAATCAACAAGATAATTCACAACAGCCTTGTGATCAAAATGGGCAACCAGCAGGTTGTACCCCACAAGACAACAATGGAAAAAGTAATGGAACTGATAATAGCGGCCAAAACAATGCTAATGGCAACCCATTGAACAACGGCGGCCAAGATACAAATGGTACCACAGATAACGGGACGAACTCCACAAATGATGGTGGACAGATTTTTGGTGGCAATGGTGGAAAAAATAAAAATGGTGGACAATAAGATTTAAGAAAACAGACCAGTTTTATGAACTGCACCCCAATTGTTAGACACACCTAACAGTTGGAGGTGCAGTTTTTCTATGAGCAAATATTCATTAGAGCTAAAACTTAAGGCAGTTCTTGCCTATTTAGAAGGGAAAGAATCCTT
>NZ_JAKWBN010000012.1 GCF_022511585.1 Shimazuella soli
CGTTCGTCCTGAGCCAGGATCAAACTCTCCATGATAGAAAAGCTTGATTGCTCATTGCTAGCTTTTAAAAAATTAACAGGTTTGTGATCTCACTCTTCAGTTTTCAAGGAACAACTTCTTTTTGTTGTCTCTCCGCTACTGTCGCGGCGACAAGAAATAATATAGCATGGACAACTTACATAAGTCAACACTTTTTTAAAAAAAGTTTTTCCTAAATCTATCTGTTTTATTCCAATAAAATGTTCTGCACCCCATCTACATAGAAAAATGGGGTGCTTGATATTCTACATTTATTTTTCTTGTAGAAGTTTAACGTCGAACCAGACGATCTTTCCAATCTTCGGCTTAGGAACCCACCTTTGGGTATAGAAAAACCAACCCAGAACGATGAGTTTCATCAGTGTTGCTACTACTTGGAAGGAAGAGACCAACATCAGATTACCGGTTGATCCCCACATATAGAGGGAAATACCCCAAGTCCCATTACTCACAAGGCTACTGATCGAAATGATCTTATTCGAGCCTACAGCCTTTAGGGAGTAAGTCACGATCTGGAGTGCGGTATTAGACATATGGGTAAACACCAAGAACAGGAGCCACATCTGTGTCATCTCTACTAGGCTCTTGTCATCGGTAAAGAGCAGTGTTGTCACCCATGGACCAACAAAGTAGGTCACCATAAGCACACTACCACAACATAGCGTGCCTACTAGCAGTACACCTGTTGTGAAAGACCGGATGGACTTGTAATCCTTGTTCCCAAAGTATTCCGAAACAAAGGGAGTGATCACAGGATACAACCCGGTGAAGAGCGCCAACGGAACGAGAGTAATTTGGTTCGCGATTCGCTGCGATGCCATCACTTCCATTCCATGGTGTTGGAGAACATGCCACAAAGATGCAATGCACGCTTGGAAACTCAGCTTTTCAAACATCAGCGGCCAAGCTTCTTTGCATGTACCCCACAAGAATCGCCAATCGGGCAAGAGTTTGGATACTCGACTGGAAAAGCCTTTATGGTAAAGCATTCGAGTGAGGATAACGACTTGTACCACATTCGCCGTGACATTGGCCCACGCCACACCCTTCAAACCGAAATCGAAAACGTGAACGGCCAGAAATCCGAGTGTAACTTGGGTGAAGAACATGCAAACTGCTGCAACCGTCACACGTTTTGTTTCTTTGAGACCATTGAGCGTACTGGCGAGACCATTTGCGATGGAATTGAAGACTACGCACCCCATAATGATTTGAAAATAAGGTGCTCCGTACACAGCCACTGTATGCTCTGCACCACCCCATTCCAAAATCTGAATTGGAAACGCAATCGCCAAGCTTCCAACCATCAGACCCAACAACAGGCTAGAGAAGAGAGAGTTATAAGTAATATGTTTTACCAGTACCTCCCCTCGATTCCCTTTTGCCTTTTCCTTTACTCGTTGGAGATAAGGTGGAAGATTGGCCAATTTGTCACTGGTAGACTGCCCAACCAATCGACCTGTCACAGCTTTCAAACCATTCTTGTCAATACTGACAAAGAAAAAGTTGATAATGGCAGTTGCTGCCACACCGGAAATTGCTGCTGTCCCCAAGTGCGCAAGAAACGCCATATTGACGAAGTCACCCAAGACAGTTGACAGACTCGTCAAAAAGGACCACTTCGTCTTGTTCCATACACCTTCGTACGGAGGCTTTCGCCGATGCTTCCCATGCTTCGCTTTCCTGTGCTTACTTTGATTCACCTTCATACCCTTCGTTGAGAACTATTCTCAGTATACTATAGAAAAGAATCATACGCCTTATCTTTATGAAATATTTTCTCCTGTGATACAATAAGTCCTTGGAGGGGAGGCTCTTCCAGTGTTATTATCAGGCAAACTAAACAAAATACGTACTTTTGCCCTGCTCCTTATTTTCATCGGAGTAGGTGTTATGTATATTGGCTTTCTAGTTCCAAGTTGGATGGCATTGTTCATTGCTTTTGGAATGATTTTCGTTCTGGGGAGTGTGGGGATTTACTTTTGGGTTGGAATTTTGTCCACGCAGTCTCTTAGAGTCACCTGTCCAGAATGCGGAAAAGATACAAAAGTCCTTGGTAAGAGAGATCAATGCATGCATTGCAAAGCAATTTTATCGGTTGATCCAAAAGATGCACCTGAAACAAAAAAAGAAGAGCCACTGTCTTAGGACATGCGCTCTTCTTTTTTTTCGTGTAATGATTTTTGACAGTTTGGACATCTCCCATAAATTTCAAGGCGATGTGTATTTACTTCATATCCAGTCATCTCACTAGCAGACTTTTCTACTTCAGATAAGACAGGATAATCAAAGTCAGTAATATGACCGCAGTAATGACAAATGACATGATAGTGGTCATCCATATTCGCATCAAATCTGCTGGAAGCATCTCCATATGTCAGCTCTCTGACCAAACCAGCTTCACGAAACAATCTTAAATTATTGTACACAGTGGCAACACTCATATTGGGGAAGTTATCAGATAAAGATTTATATATTTCATCTGCCGTTGGATGTTGAATACTGGACAATAAATAATTTAAAATGGCATGCCTTTGAGGGGTCATGCGAACTCCCTGTACTTTTAAAGTTTCCACTGCCTCCATCAAGCGGCCGTTAGCCATTTATTTCACCTCATTTACGAAAATAATTCTAACTTAAGAATAACTACTTACTTATAACCTTGTCAATGTTGGCTTGCCCATATTTGCAATAAGGAAGAAGGTCACACATGGAGCATTTCGGCTTCCGAGCCATGCAAAGTCTCCTGCCATGCCAAATTAATTGATGATGTGTATCCAACCATTTTTTCTTTGGAATTTTTTTCGTTAGTTGTTTTTCCGTTTCAATAGGAGTCTCACTTTTTACTAAAGCCAGCCGGTTGGACACCCTCTGTACATGTGTATCGACTGCAAGAGCTGGTATCCCAAATGCATTGCTTAAAACAACACTCGCAGTCTTCCTCCCAACTCCTGGTAATTTCTCTAATGCATCTCGTTCCATCGGAACTTGGCCATTATATTCTTCCACCAAAATACGACAAGTCTGGTGAATGTTTTTGCTCTTATTGCGAAACAAACCTAACATTCGAATTTCATTTGCTAATTCATCTTCTGTTAATTGAAGCATCGCTTCAGCTGTAGGGTATTTCTCAAACAGACCTTTAGTCACTTTATTCACTTGTACATCAGTAGATTGTGCAGATAGGATGGTAGCAATAAGCAACTGAAATGGCGTTTTAAATTCGAGTTCACAATGCGCATCTGGGTACATATCTGCTAAAATATCGAGTATTTTTTTTGCTGAAACTCGCATTTCCCCTACCTCCTAGCTAACTTAACTGCCTCTACAATTAATTCCTCGCTATTTGCATCAAATGGTGCACGATAAAAAGAACCATATCGATTTTCTATCTTAAAACCACATACAGCCAGCAAATGACTTAACTCAGCAGGAAAAATATAGCGAAGACGAATTTTTGACTTTGTTCGACTGACTGATTTTCCTCGCGAGTTAAAACGTTCGATATATCTTGTTATATTGGCAATCTGATTAAATGTATCGAGTTCTGTAAAATCATAGACTTCCATCTCATCATTTCCGCTTGGAAAACTACCTCTAAACGTATACTTTCCTTCCATATCGATCAGCTTTCGCATATGAGGAACAAAAGCATGGAACGCAAACAATCCACCCTCTTCCAAATGACGGCGAATCGCTTTTAACGCACTAAGTTGATCACGAATATTGATCAATTGCAAAAAAGATCGATCAGGCATAATAATCAAAGGAAAGGTCTCTGGAAGCTGGAAATTTGTGATGCTCGATTCCACCCATTTTATCCGATGGGATAAACCAAGATCATCAGATTTCTGCTTTGCGACCGCTAATTTCTCTGCGCTAAAATCGACACCAACTACTTCTATTCCTTCTTTGGCAATAGCAATACTCATTCTGCCTGTGCCGCAGCCTAACTCGATTACAGGACCACCAGTTTGTTTTGCCAGTTCTACATAGTAATGAATATCTTGATCCATATCAGTCGGATTATTGGCATAGAAATTATAATATTCCGTCATAATGGGTTCAGTATGGCTCCCCATCCGTTCTCTTCCTCTCTTTTTTATCTAGCGAAGATTTTCTTTGATAAAAGAAAGTGCCTCTTCCACATGATCTTTCACTTTCACTTTTCGGTAAATCTTAACTACTTTCCCATCTTTATCAATGATAAAGGTAGATCGTTCAATTCCTACTCCTGTTTTACCAAACATCTTTTTTTCTTTTAAGACATCATATTGTTTACAGACGGTTTCTTTTGTGTCACTAAGCAGTAAAAATGGCAAGTCATATTTATCAACAAATTTACGATGGGATGCTTCTGAATCTCTACTTACTCCAATAATAACAGCATTCAAACTGCTAAATTTGTCATAGGCATCTCGAAAATCACACGCTTCAGTGGTACATCCTGGTGTGTTGTCCTTTGGATAGAAATATAAAACTACATTCTTCCCACGAAAATCGGACAGAGAGACCTCCGTTCCATTACTGGAGAGCAATGTAAAGTCTGGTGCAATATCACCCTCATTGATCAAAGCAAACACCTCCAAAACATGCATCATATTATTTTATCATTTTGACAGAACCTGTGCTATATCTGATAGCATACCCTCTATCCTACAATGCATTATGGATTTACTCTAAATCATTTGACGAAAGACTAAAACAGGATTATTATAGATACATATTATCTATGATATCTATTTTTGAATCCATCACTGGAGGTGTCTATCATGAAATTGCGTTTGAATCATCGCGAAGTGAATCCACAATTATATGAACTGATGTTACAAATGGAGAAAACGGTGTTAAAGACAGGAATTGACCGGACATTGTACGAAATGATCAAGATAAGAGCGTCGCAGATTAATGGCTGTTCCTATTGTGTAGATTCACATTCCAAAGCTTTCCTGGATAGAGGCGAAGAGATAAATCGCCTTATCCATATTCCGATTTGGAGAGAATCACTATTATTCACGGACAAAGAAAAGGCTGTCCTTGCATTAACGGAAGCTGTTACCAACATATCAATCGAAGGAGTACCGGACCAAATATACGAGAACGTAAGAAAACACTTTAATGAAAAAGAATACCTAGATTTGATTCTGGCGATTAATACCATCAACTCATGGAATCGCATTGGTATTTCCACCGGAATGTTTCCCAGTTGTATGTAAGGTTTAAAAAAAGGACCTCTCCGCTCTGAGGTCCTTTCTCATGCAATTTAGCATTCATTTGTTTCTAATGGTAATACTTGTTTGGTCTTCGAATTTGAAATGATTAAATTATTATTTTTTTCTTGCTAGAAATAGGGTGACTACTTGCGACTTATATACTATCCCTCCGTTTTGTTCAATAGCATTCTTGGTACCATCGAACAATTGCTTCCTTACTTTTTCTGGGAGCATTCTGTGATGCGAGTATGTGTTTAACAATGAGATATATTCATCTGCATTGTAGGTATCAATCCATTTATATTTTTTTACATGTAAATCTTCAAACAAATTATCCTTCATAATTTTCTCAGATCTTATAATTATTTCTTCGACTGTTGGTTTTGAATCATCTATACTGGGTGCATATATTTTATAAACTTCTCGTATCAAACAATGGGACATGTTCAGTCCAAAAAAACGCAATAGAGCCTCGATTACGGAGCAAATCGAATACTTTCCGATATCCGATTTGGGGTTGGATAAAATGAAAAGCTGTTGCAGAAATAGCTAAATCATAACCAGTATTATCGCTTTGCCAAACTTCAAAAGGTGAATTAATAACTTTAATATTAGGTATGTATAAATTTTTCACGAGTAACATCAGCGAGCTGACTACTTAGTTCAATACATGTTATATTAACGTACCCTAAATCTACAAATCCAGAAGTAGCTTTACCTGTGCCACAACCAATTTCAAGTATTGAATCACTTTGTTTTAACGAGGAGTATTCTAGGATATCGAGGAACAACTGTTTAGGATAATCAGGTCTATATCTGTCATAATCTCTCGCTATGTTGTTAAAAGTATATTTGGGTTCCATTGTTACTCCTCCTCGAAAACGCGACAGTGGGGACGGTTCTCATTGTCGCACTGTTAAGCTCGAAAAACTATATCTTTGCTAATTTCCAACAGACGGGAGATTTCCCTGACAGAAGCATTAGAATTTGATTTAATCTCTTGTAGGATTGCGTTTCTTCTCCATACATCCTTTGTTACCCTTAAATCTTCTAGACTGATACTATGCTTCTCTAAGATTTCATTTATTACTTTTTGACTTTCCCCTAATCTCAATTGATTATCATCTTCATAATCCAAATATTTATCCTGATTTCTACTCTCCGTGAATTCTTTCAACTTCAAAATTGCTTCGGTACGGTTCGCAGAAAAATGATCAAGTATTAAATTGGTATTCATCAAGAGGTCTTTGTCTGTTTTCCTTTGATAATGCATATAACTACTCCAAAGATATTCTTCTGGAAGTTTGACTAAACCGGCCTTTACTGGATTATTGTGAATATACCTGCAGCATTCCAGTAAATATTGTTCTGTATCTATACTCTCACTTTTGTACCGATCTTGGAATAGATGTCCCACTCGATTGTATTTTCTATTAAAATAATAGACATAACTTACTCCAAGCCGTTTCATGAGACGCTCAATCGTTTCATCTACTTCTTTAATAAGCAAATGAACATGATTGCTCATCAAACAATAGGCACAGAGTTCATAATTATTAGACTTCTTAAACCTCAATAATGTTTCTAGGTACTGTTTATAATCCTCTTCTTCTTGAAAGATAGACATTCGATCTATCCCTCTAACCATGATGTGATAAACTCCTGACTCGCTTTTTTCCCTACGATATCTAGGCATATCCTATCACCTCATAATATATCTTAACACAATTTACCTTTCATAAATAGAAAACATGCGACAACTAGAACCGTCCCCTTGTCGCACAAAAAGGTTTAAGAGAAATACTCCTAAACCCTTTTGTCAACATCCATATAAGCTATTGTATTCCAAATGTCGATTAACAAAGTACAACGAGAACTCCAGCTATTAAGACTACCAAACCATACACCCCCTCATCTAGGACTTAGTATGGTACTACATGTAATTATTTTCCACGAAATATATAAATCACCTTCTTTAATTTAGTAAAAACATGGCTATTTTTACCCAACCCCCGAAAAAGTACATTAAGAATCAACTCCGTAAATTGGAACGATTCAGGAGTTGTTCCCTAATGCTTACTCTGATGGAATGGTAGGTATTGTTTCTTTTATAGCCTTTGATTGAGTTAATTCTTGAATGATCTCATCCATGTTAATGAACTCTTGGCTTCTATGAAACTCATATCGATCGCAGAGAATGATATGCTGCCATTGTTATTTTTTAATTATTCAGCCCAACAGTTGCGATAATTATATTCACCGCAAGAACCTGTTTCTCATCTTTTCCGCACTCTTCCTGTTGGATGTCAGTGCTGGTGTGTACTTTGGTCTAGTCACTTCCCATTGGCAAAATGGGGTGTACGCTGGTCTCACAACATTCAACCTCTCCAATTGTGCGTTGATTTCCTTCCGATCCTACCAAGATGGAAAAAGAAACAAGAAGGAAACGAGCAGCGCCAAGGATCAAGGTAAAAAGGTGTCATAAGGGATAACACCGCCCGTGGTGACTGGAGGAATACATACCTACGGTTCCACGGGCGGCACGCTTTTAACTTTGTTGACTCTAATTGAAGAACATGTGCGACACGAGAACCGTCCCCTTGTCGCACGAAAACAAAAAAAGAGTTGCTTGTTAGCAACCCCCTCTAAACCACCCATTTGTGATATAGAGAAATATCATCTAAAGTTTATCGCCATTCCACAATCTCCTCGAGAGTTTGTCTCGCTTTTGGCCGTTTGGGATCATCTTGCCGATATCCGAAAGCGACCATACAGGCTACGCCGAAATCGTTGTCTTTTATGACACCTTCCTTTTGTAAAATAGCGGTCACCTGCTTTTTATCAAAACCTTCGATCGGACAAGAATCAATACCTATTTGAGCCGCGGCTGTCATCATATTTCCCAATGCTATATACGTTTGTTTGCTTGCCCATTCAAAAATAAGCCGGTCATTATCTTCGAGTTCTGTTTCGATGAAGGATTTATAAAAACCAGAAAGAACTTGCACTACTTCATCAGGCATATGTTGAACTTCTTTCATCATTTTCAATACATGTGCCGAATCATGTTTTAAATCTTTTCTAGCCAATATAACTACAAAATGGCTAGCTGTAGGGAGTTGCCCTTGGGCCCCACCGCAGACGGGCTTTAATGTTTCACGAAGTCTCGGATCTTGAACAACCACAAATCGCCATGGCTCAAGGCCTACGGAGCTCGGTGATAACCTTCCTGTCTCGAGAATAAAGTAAAAGTCTTCATCCGAAATCTTTTTGTTGGCATCAAATGCCTTGCAAGCATGTCTAAACTGATAAGCTTTTAAAATTTCTTGTTTTTTACTCTCTGTTCCTATCATGTGGAATCAACCTTCCGTTTCTGCTTTTTTATAAATGAACATGTGTCAATTTATCCGGGTTTGCAACAATGTACAGATTAACAATGCGATCATCTATAACCTGGAAAGAAATGACGGTATCGTTTTTTTATTGGTATATAAGACAATTCCAGGCAGGCCATTTACTATGGTTATACGGTAATTCACACTAGCAGGCAAATTTTTAAAATTGGCTGCCATGCCGGAAAAAATCGGTATATGACCAAAAAGAGGTTGCAGTCGTGCCCTAACTTTGCCTCCCCCATCTGCAAAGAGTACTGCAACAGCTGATAAGAATTTCATGATTTGAGTCGCGTCACCTGAGGAAAGAGCATTCATAAATTGCTCCACCAAGTTGGTCGTTTTCTTTCGATCTAAGTTATCCAAATGATCTGGCTCAAATGTTACACTGAGACTGCGTTTCGCTCGATGAAATATTTGCCGGCAGTTCGCTTTGGTCTTGCCAACGATGTCAGCAATTTCTTCATCTCCTCTAATAATACCAATCTACTCAGTTTTTTGAAACTATACACTAAATATTGATTTATCATAATGATCATTATAAGTTTGTGAATATTAAATCTCTTATCTAGTGTATACAACTGTACTAATGTTACTATTCAAGTATCACATAAAAGGAGTAAATATATGAAAAAACTTTGGATGTCTTCTATGATTGCTGTTTTAGCCTTCGTGTTTGTATTTACCTTTGAAGCCAATTCATTTGCGACGAATCATGTTGGGAACCAAAAAGTCTCCACTTATATCAAAGGAAAACGAAACCTTCATTGGACAAAAGCAATTTCTGCAAATTCCAATTATAAGCTTTATGTGGTCGTTGAAAATTACAATAAATTTAATGTCGCTTACTATATTAAAGATGCAAAAACCAATAAATTTGTCAAATTTTCCGATGGCGCGATTATCAAAGGACAACAAGATAAGGGAACGAAAAAATATATCATCAAAGGAGTAAACGGTCAATATAAGCTTAAACTATATTGCGCTGATAAAAGCCCTTACCCTTGGGGTGATGATAATTCAAAAAAATGTAACGCAAAAGCAACCGTATATAATTACAAACCAAAAAACTTTTAGTTCTTTCACAGACCACTGATCAAACATCTGTGGTCTGTTTTCGTAGTACTTTGAATTTTACCTTAACACCTTTGCCTTTGATGTTATGATACATAAATAGTTGCTGTGATACAAAACAAAGCGAGAAAAATAAGACCTAATTTATGGATTGATTTTTTTAAAAAAATGCTATCTATAATATAAGCAGTAAAACTGCCCCAAATACTAGTTAAACTCAGGATATAACTTGAAACTGGGTCCTTCAAACCATATATCTTGACCAAGATTAATGACATAATGAACAATCCAATATATATAAAATATCCATATTCTTTTTCATTTTTATTCAACTAAAACAACTCTTTCCAAATAATATACAGGGCCGTATTTTCACTGGTTTTACTAAATATAAAATAACACAAAAATCGCTTAAAAAAAGGAATTAAGCGATTTTTGTGTGCTAGTTGGTCATCACCAATATTATTTGTTGACCTTAACGCCTTGGACGTGGATGCGGGGTTGGTCGAAAAGGTCTAACAGGTCTCGGTCTCCTTGGTCTCTCTGGTATCAGCGGTCCTTCTGGTAAAACAGGCCTTTGTGGCGGCTCTGGTTCAATGGGTGGTATTGGTCTTTCTGGAACAAGCGGGCCCTCTGGCAATTGCGGCACTCCCCCTGGTTGCCTTGGCTGTACTACTCGGTAGGCTGTATTTTGCATGTTGATTGCTGTGCCAATATTAAAGGAAGCAGCACCATCGATTAAATTTATGTTAATACATCCTACTTTTACTTTAATCATCAGATTAAACCTGACCTTCCTTGGTCAATTAAATCTGGATCAATATTTATATTACGCTCAAAATCCGCATTTCTAGAAAAGTCGCCAACTGGAGAAGATCCCCCGACTGACTTGGAATTACTCTCTGATCCTACGTTGATCGTGTTACCAAAGTTCACGGAGGCGGTGCTGGATACACTATTGATGCGTAAGTTAAAAATGTTGTTTATCGTTCCCACCGTCTCCTCCTCCTTTGATCATTAGACTTGTTTTCGATAGCGTAGCTCTAAGACTCCTTTTTTATATCGTGCTGATTCATATTTAGGTTGCACCTTTACTCCTAAGGGTATTTCCCGCTCAAATACCCCCCGTTTTCGCTCCATCAGTGTTGCTTCATATGCTTGATAAGGAGATTCAAATGCTCCTTTTAACTTAAGATTTGTATCTTCTATCGAGATATCAATGGTGTGTATATTTTCCATTCCCGGTAGATTTACCACCACAATGACTTCATTTCGTGATTGATACACATCTGCCGCTGGCTGTGAGGGGGAAGAAGCCGCTGTAATATTACCCATTTCTTGAAAAAAATCTTCTCCAAGGAATGCCCTGGCAAGTTCATGAATCTCAGCAAAGCTCTTTTTTGTCAATGCAAAAACCCCCTCTTTTCTGTCGTTAGCCTAGTTTATGCGTCATGAGATGAGATGGTCACCCCATATACTAAAAGAAATGCTTACAATAAATGGAGGGCAATAATATGTATGACCCTTACTGGCATTACTTTGAGTATCTCAGACAAGAAATAGAAAAAATTCGCGAGGAAAATAAATCTTTGCGGAAGCAAATTGAAGAACTTAAACCTATACACATTGATAAAATGGTGTATAAGATTCAAGAACTCAATATTGAAACCTTAAGTGGTATGTTAAACCTCGGCATGAGTCTTAACGGAGATGGAGAAAATATGACAGAACTGGCCGAAAAGATCGTGAATGAAGAAGGAGTTTCTGTCGATTTTGGACAAAAAAAAGAGCAGGTTAATTCCCCGCTCCCCGATAATGACGTATTCCACGATTCCAAAGCAAAACAGCAATGGAAAAATACACAAGACCCACCACAGGGGTAATGTAGGCATAAAAACGCCAATCTCCTCTATCTAGCAGAAAGCTTGCTGGATAAAAACCAACAAAGGCAAATGGAAGTATCCATGTCAAAACAAACTGTACGAACCGACTATAAATGTTTACTGGATATCGACCATAATTGCTCACATTAAAGACAATCGGTTGAATATCTGTTTTGGAGTCCGTATATAGACTGATACTAGTCAAGGCAATAAAGATTCCACCATAAACGAGTACTCCTCCTAAGGTGAACAAAATCATCAGAATGGAATCATACCAAGCCCAGTCCAGATTAAGCTGCGAAGCACCATAACCCATTACAGCCAGGCCCGTGACCACGCCAATGAGGGATTCCGGTGTCATCGATTCCATAATAATCTGCAAGAGACTATGTACAGGACGAGTCAGTACTCGATCTAGTTCACCTTTGATAATGTAGCGGTCATTAAAACTCCAAAGGTTGAAAAATGTCCCAAATATCGCCCATGGCAATAAAAAATAACCATAAATAAATACTACTTCTGCTTGATTCCATCCGCCCAGTTGTTTCGTATGACCGAAAACAACTATGATAAAGATCAAGTTAAAGGATTGAGAGATTAGATCGGTAAGAAACTTCACGACCAAATCAAGACGATAGGCAAGCCTTGCCTTCATATACTGTTTTACATATTCCCAAAATATTTGAAATTGTACCATCTCAACCACCTTGCACAATTAACGTTTTGCGTGCTTTCGACCAAAATCCCCAGCAGATCAAAGCTAAAATGATTGTCCAAACAAACTGAACTCCAATAGCGGGCAGCCATTGATGAATACTCAGTCCTTTTACCAGAGTATTGCTTGGAATATAGCTGATCGCTTGGAATGGCAGAAAGGCAAATATTTTTTGCAGTACAGCTGGAAAGAAAGAAATCGGAATGATTAACCCAGATAATAAATCTACCAAAAATCTTTTTGCCCAAAGTATTCCTTGATTGTTTAATATGAAGAAAGCAAATAACCCCACAATCAAATTCACCTCTACGTTAACAATAAACCCAAACAATAGACTAATTAAAAACTGTGTCCATACTAGTGGATTGGTCGTAAGTTGAATCGGGTAAATGAAAGAAACGATGATCATCCCCGGAATACTAAAGAGAAATAAACGAAATAAACCTTCTCCAAAACCTTGAAAAACTTTTACCATCAAATAGCTGTAGGGTCGAATAATTTGTATAGCAACAGAACCATCTCGTATTTCTTCTGCAATTTCCCGATCCAGATTATTATAATAAAAAGCACGTGCCATCCAAGAGATCGCAATATAAGTTGCCATTTGAATAGCAGTGAATCCTTGTATGCTTGGTTTTCCACCGTAAACAGCATGCCATAAAAATACATACGCCCCAATGTTAATACTGTAAATGATAATCCCACTATAATAGTTTACTCGGTAAGCCAACATCATAAGAAATCGGATGCGGATTACCTCTTTGTACATAGCCAGCAAGTCTTACCCCTCCTGATAAATCTTCCGCACGATTTCTTCGGTAGAAACTTCTTGAATCTGCATTTCATGGATAGGGACACCCGAAGTTACTAATAGAGACAATACTTCTGAAGCGGTGACTGAATTTCCTTGCAGGGAAGCAGTGAACAGTTTTGTGTTTGCTTCATTTTTGCTCCATGTAACTGGCAGTGCTTCTGTCAATTGACCAAGATGCTCCAGAGAAATTTCTTGATCCAATTCTAAGTGAATCTTTTTTCCTTCTCCCCACTCTTGTTTTAACTTCGTCAATCCACCATCGTAGATGATATTTCCTTTATCTAACATAATCACTCTACTGCATAATGCTTCAATATCGGTTAAGTCATGCGTAGTTAACAAGATAGTCGTTCCAAATTCTTTGTTCATTTCTCTTAAAAATTGCCGAATATTTTCTTTTACCAATACATCTAATCCAATCGTTGGCTCATCTAGAAATAACAAAGAAGGCTGATGAATAAGGGAAGCGACTAATTCACAACGCATCCGTTGACCAAGACTGAGTTTACGAACAGGTTGATCGAGCAGTTCTCCGATATTTAGCACTTCAATCATTCGATCAAGCAATTTTTGATTGTCTACACGATATACTTTTTGCAGCAGTGTAAAAGATTCTTGAACTGCAATATCCCACCACAACTGACTTCGTTGACCAAATACAACCCCAATTGTTTTGACGAACTCTTCCCGTTGATTATGAGGATCAAAACCGTTTACCTTCAGCTCACCAGAAGTAGGCTGTAAAATTCCCGTTAACATTTTGATGGTCGTAGATTTACCAGCACCATTTTCTCCTATATATCCAACCATCTCTCCCTGAGGGATGCTTATATTTACTTCATTTACAGCACGGATTGTCCGATAGTTGCGGTTGAACAAATCCCGGAAAGCCCCTGTTAGACCTTTTCGACTTTGATAGATTTGAAATTCTTTTGTCAATTTTTCTGCTTCAATCGCATTCATTTCTGTTTCCTCCACATAAAAACGTCCGCCTTTTAAAAAGACGAACATCAGATCACTTACTATTGTAAAGTACATTTCACCATTCTGCAAATGTATTTCCACAAAAAATACAAAATTGAACCTGCACAAGAGCTTTTCATTTGTAAATTAACACCCGATGTCAATTGTCCATCAGGTGTTATTTTTATCAATAGGTAGAATCATCTATTCCAATTATTTTTTTTAAGCTTATGATTTATCTCTTTTTTTCCATTCATGGAGCTCCATCATGGGTAGTTCTTCCTTTACATCGATGCGCAAAGGAGAGATAAATTCTAATAAATTTCCGTCAGGGTCTTCAAAGTAGATCGCTGCATGGACTTGAGGATTATTAGGCAAAATAAGTGGTTGTCGGTCAGGAGAAAACCCAAAAAACTCATTTACTTCAACTCCTCGTTCTTTCAACCATTCTTTCGCCTGATCTAAATCGTCAGAATCGACCTGAAATGCCACATGACGAATAGATACGTGATAAGGCAGATCAACTTGCTCTCCTTCCCATAAACCTAACCAGCTCTTGCCCTTTTCAATCCAAAAAAAAGCGTAGCTCTCCGTAGTGGAAGCTAATTCTAATCCTAAGTTTTGATAAAAGTCAATCGATTTCTTCAAGTCACGAACAGGTAAATGGGCTTCATACAGGCCTTTGATCATAGATGTAACCTCCCAGAACACTATATACCCTATTCCAATTTATCCAAAACTCTCAAGCAGACTTTCACCACCAAGTTATCACCCGTGTCAAGCGCAACTAAAAATCCATCCTAAGCGGGATGGATTTTTTATTGGAGTGCCTTTTCCATTTCTGTTTTCACTCGATTTATCAAATGTTGTTTTCCTTGATGAATATCATTTAACAAAATAGTAAACCTTCCTAATCTCTCATCGAGTTTAAGTGCTTCTTCCATCGAACTGAAAATATCGTCTCCTTTTTTATCTAAGTGCATAATTACTTCTACTTCATTCTGATGAGCAAAAAAGACGAAAGAGGCGCTATCCAAATCAAATTCTACTCCAGAGACAGGTTCACAACAGTACATTTGTACAAAGGGATGACGGGAAAAATGATGTTCAAAATCAAAAGTTACTTTGGACAGACGAAAATTATTAGCTTCGATCGCTTCTAAAATCATATCAATATAAGGATGAGGAAGAACTTCAATTCCATCTATATCTTGTGGATCACGAGCTAGCTTGATATCAAGTCCTGTACGAAGAAAAATAGGTGCTCCAGAGATAGAAACAGGACAGTCATATGGTAATTGAAACTCAAACTCAAACTGTCTTTCTTCTTTTGGGCCAATCGTAAATGGTTCGGTAATTAAGACTTTTTCCACCATATATTCAGATTGACTTCCGTCGAGTTCATACTGGATATTCAAGAATAAATAAATTTCATCTACAAATTGTTCTGCTTGTCCACCTAAAACATATACTTTACCTTTAACGATTTCACCTTGCATGTACGTAGACTTCTCTAATCTTGTATCCACTTTTGCAGAGCCGACTCCAAACGTAGTCAGCGATTTTCGAAATAAATTCATATTCATAACGCCTACTTTCTTCTTAAAAGTGATCGAAGTTTTTCAAACGGATTTCCTTCTGCTGCTTCACCATTTATGCGAAAAGTACCTTCAGGATCACGATGATTCCATTCAAATGTACTTTGCAGGGCTTGCTGTGCTCTAAGGATTTCCATCTCCATTTTAAAGGAGGTGGTAGAATGTGTGAATACCACGGAAAACTCATCGATCATTCCATGATTAGAACCAGTAGGACGGAAAATAAAAATTTGCATAAATGGACATCCTTTTTTTGGCTTTTCTATCAGCTCTAGATTATCTATCTGATAAAGGATAAAACCAGCGTCTTCTATTACTTTTAATATATGTTGTACCAATTTTGCCGGTAAAATCGTAATTCTATCTTCATCTTTTGGATCAATGGCAAACTTAGCATCCAAATACGTTCGAAGATAAGTAGGGAAATGTCCAGTAGACATCGGTATTGTATCGGGTAATGTCAATTGAAAAGGGATTCTTCTGACTTCATGTTCGGCAATCTCAATGGGACCTGACAACTGGAAAACTTCTGCTATGTAGGCTTTCTTTTTTTTGCTTCCTTCTTCTCGATACTCGAAAATGAGATGTAGTTCTATTTGATCAAATAATTGAGTACCAAGGCCTCCTTTGATGACTACTTCCCCCTTTGCAAGATCTCCGGGAGAATACTGGTTTCTTTCCAGTTGTGTATCAACTTTAGCTGCGCCTATGCCAACGCTGGATATCCAATTAAACACAACAAATAATACTCCTTTCAAAATAGCCCGATTTACTGGACCTTTAGCATGATTGCATAAAAAATAGAGTGCTCAAATATTTCGTCATCAAGGAAAATAGGAGGACAAGGCCTCCTATTTCTTCCTTTTAAATAATTGTAAATACTGTTCAAACTGTTTGGCAAGTGTTGCATGCTCTGTAGTATCTTTCACCACCGGAACTTCTGGTTTCTTTGCAACTACAGGAGCTTGCGTGGTTTCCTTTTTCTCCTCTTTCTTTGGAGGGATTTCTTCTACCTTATTTTCCTTTATCGGTTCTTGTTTTTGAACTTTTGCTGGTTCTTGTTTTTGAACTTTTGGTTTGTTCTGTTTCTCTTGTTGTTCCATCTCCAATAGTTCACGTTCCATCTGCTGTAACTCTAGCTCACGTCTGCGTCTCTCTGCTTCCAACGGATCGGTTTCTTTTGTGTTGCTTTTCGCTTCTTTAGGGGCGTTTTGCACTTCAATGGTAGTATCAGAAGTTGCGGTTGCCGCCACTTCTTCTGTTGATGTTCCTTCTCCTTCTGTAGATTTCTTTTTTCTTCTCCGTCTTCTGCGTCGGCGTTTTTTCTTCGGTGCTTCTTCATCAGATGCTTCCTGTGAATCTTCTGTTTCATCTGTAGTCTCTTCTACTTTACCTGCTGTTTCTTCAGTTTGAATGGGATTTTGTGCCTCTTGTTTCGATTCTACTTTTTCCGGTTTTCCAAATACTGCTTCGGTTTTTGTCTCATCTTTCACTGGTGTTTCCTGTTTATTGTCTGCTTGCCTCGTTTTTGATTCTGTTTCTTTGACTGATTCGGTCTGTTCATTTGATTTCATTTGTTTTTTGGTTTCTTTGATAGGCTCTGGCTCTTTAGCAGGTATAACTTCGGCAAATACATTTTCGATTTCTTGGTCTTCTTCTTGTGATATTGGTTCTACCTCTGAAACTACAGGCTTCGTTTCTATTTCAAGTGAGCTGGCATCTGAGGATTTGACTTCATCTACTGAAATTGTCGTTGTAGCTAAATCTCCAAAAACAGTTAGAGGTATATCTTCTTGATCCTTTTCTGATTCTTCTGTTACTTGGGTGGTTATTGGCTCAAACTTAACTTCGTTCGAAATCTCTCCATCGGTGGAGGCCTCTACTTGTTCCCATTCTGCCGTCAATTCAGCCAATTTAGCTTTCGTTCGAGCCTGATATTCTTCTTCCTGCTTCTGAAGTAAGATTGTTTTCTGCTGTTCATACTCAGCATGGAGCCTGGCCAGCAATTCCTCTTGGCGCTTTTGGAAAGCTTGTTCTTCCTGTTCCAATACCATTTTTTGCTTTTCTTCAAACTGTTTTCGTGCTACTGCGAGTTTTGCTTTGCGGCGTTCTTCTTTCTCTTTTCTTTCTTTGGCAAGTCGAGCCTCTTCTTCCATTCTAGCTAGTTCTTCTCGCTTTAACTTGAGAAGCTCTTCTTGCTGTTGTTCTAGTTTTTTGCGTTGTTCCTCCAACAAACGCCTCTGCTCTTCTTCTAATTTCTTCCGATGCTGTTCAATGAGTTCCCTTTCCCGACGCTCATATTCTTCCCGCATCTTCCGTAAGCGTTCTTCCTGTTCTTTTTCTAACTCTTCTTGTTGTTTATTTAATTTCAGCACAAAAGATTGAGACAAATCTTGTCCTTCTAATTGAGCCAATGCTGGTGAAACCTTCACTGTTGTTTGATTTGAATCAGGATGTGTTCCCACTGATTCTTTTTTAACTGATTCCTCTTTTGCTTCTTCTGCTTCTAAATTTTCATCTGATTTTGGTTCTTCATCGGGCTTTTCCTGTGCAGCTTCTTCCAATTTTGGTTCCATGTTTTGTTGTAATATTTCCATCGGTTCCTCTGAGAATACAGTTTCTTGCACAGGCGAATTTAAGTCTGTATTTTCTGTATGAGGAGACTCAGATACTTTTGGCTGAACTACAACTTTACTGTTTTCATTTTTATCATAGGCTTGATCTTTTGCCCCAACGAGTGGTTCATCTTCAAATAACCATTCTGTATGAGAAGTCGCCTCAAGACTTGTAACGTTTATTTCTATTTCACTGTTTTCATTTGCATCTTCTTTAAACACAGTAGTTATAGAAGACTCTTGTTGTTCTTGCTGCTTATTTTGTGATTTCGTTATGTCTTTTGTCTCATCTTCTTTCACCAAGCTACCCCTTTCTTGGACAACTATACTAGGTTGTTCGATGTCTTCTTCATTTTGATTATCCGTAAATACAGTAGTTGTTGATCCACTTTCTTGATGAATCATTGTCCCAGAATTTTGTTCCGCGCGATAGGTAGGTCTATTACTTATAGATATCATGGATTCTTGTTTTTGTTTTGCATTTGGAACGATAAGCTCATTATTTTCTTCTTTTTTTTCACCCCAAAATTTACTCAAGATTCCTCCGCTCGTACTTTTGTTTTCAAAAATCTCTACTTGCTCCAATACTGGTGGAACCGTATATTCTTTAAAAGATTTTTGAATAAGTCTAGCCATGGGTCTAGAAACTTTAAAATTTCGAGGTAATTTCAAAATAGGACCATCTAGAAATTGACCAGACAGCATACTATAAATAAACGTTCCCCAGTCCAACTTGGACTCATAAACCATAATTTGCTCCAAACCACAGAAAAAGACTTTCAATTCATTTTGGCTGTCTACTCCAATATTTCTTAAATCAAGTAAGAGATACATGGACATTGGTTTGGACCGAAGGACAGCATCCACATGGAGGAGACCCCTTACCCATTTGACTACTTGCTCTTCGGACAATTCTTGTGTGGTGATGATTTCACGTAGTGGTCGTATTTCTACATATGGTCGAATAAATACTAACATATCTGGTTCGTCAAAAACGTCTAAATATGGGATCACTTGTGGCAATTTCAGATTACGATACTGGGATATTGCTCGCAGTGGTGCTTGTCTATTTAAACTTGCTGATTGTAAGTAATATCTTTTGTCTTCGTATACTGCAATTGCCAGTTCGCCTTGAAAGAAGGGAACAACGCTCTCAATTAGATATTTTTGCCGATATACATCGCCAACTTTAAAGAAAGCCATGCTACAACCTCCTCCTTAACCAGCATAATTTGTAAAATAATAAGAGAAATTGATGAATAGGTTTAGGATATCATAAGGACGCTTGCTTTCACAATACACAGAAAGAACTACATAATCTCTAAATTCGCTAGAAATCAGTACTTTTCCAGCTTTGAAAATGTATCCATTTTTTGTTACTTTGGATTTTCCCTCGTTAGAGTATATAAAAGAAAAACTGCTGTAAATCAGCAGTTTTGGTGTGGACTTCCTCTATATACCATCTTCTTCATTTCAATGTAATCGTTCACATGAATATATAAAATATTCACATTTTATTTTCAAAATTACCATTCAGAAGTGGACTACCAATACTGTGAAAGCTATTTAACCCTCCTTGAAATATTCTGCAACAAATTTATTTTACCATAAAAACAAATATTTTAATAGATTTTATGGGAATATTCTATCATTTTTTCGTATAAATGAAACATGCTATTCATCCTTATCATACAAAAATCTTATAGAGGTAAACATAAGAATCCTCCTATATCTGTTCCTTACAGGCTAGCTTAACAAAAACATTGGACAAACTATCGTCTCAAACTACGGTATAATATCCGTTGTAGAAAGGAGACTTCATATGAAAACAACAACATCACAAACACTATATCAAGAAGCATTAGACGTAATCGTAGGGGGAGTAAACAGCCCATCCCGATCCTTTCGAGCGGTTGGTGGCGAATATCCGATCTTTATGAAAAAAGCCCAAGGAGCTTATTTTTGGGATGAAGACGATAACCAATATATCGATTACTTAGCAGCATTTGGTCCCATCATTCTTGGACATGCACATCCTAGTGTTACTCGTGCTATCCAAGAGGTAGCAGAACAGGGGATTTTATATGGTACACCGACAGAAAAAGAAGTACGCTTCGCGCAAATGATTCGTGATGCGATCCCTTCCATGGAACAAATTCGCTTCGTAAACAGCGGAACAGAGGCCGTCATGACGACAATTCGTCTTGCTCGCGCTTACACAGGAAGAGATAAAATCATCAAATTTGCTGGTTGTTATCATGGGCATTCTGATCTAGTTCTCGTTGCAGCGGGATCTGGTCCATCCACTCTCGGCATACCAGATAGTGCAGGTATCCCAGCTAGTATTGCTGGGGAAGTAATCACGGTACCATTCAATGATCCTAAGGCATTAGAAGCAGCTCTAGAACATTGGGGCGACCAAGTTGCCGGTGTGTTAGTCGAGCCTCTCGTAGGTAACTTTGGCATCGTTCCTCCTGAGCCATCGTTTTTGGAGCAAGTGAACAAACTGGCTCATCAAGCTGGAGCACTCGTTATTTATGATGAAGTGATCACTGCATTTCGTTTTCATTTTGGCGGGGTACAAACGCTATATCAAGTGAAACCAGATCTTACTGCCTTAGGAAAAATTATCGGTGGAGGCCTGCCGATCGGTGCATATGGTGGTAGCAGAGAAATTATGGAAAAAGTCGCACCAATGGGCCCGATGTACCAAGCAGGGACAATGGCTGGAAATCCTCTTTCTATCTCTGCGGGAATGGCTTGTTTAACAGAGCTCTCCAAAGAAGGTACATATGAGCGTTTAAATGAAATGGGCAAACAATTAGAAGAAGGGATATGGGAAGCAGCAAATAAATATAACAGAACGATCCAATTAAACCGACAAAATGGAGCACTGACCGTTTATTTTAGTGATCAGGCTGTTACCGATTACGATAGTGCACAAAAATCCGATAGTGAACAGTTCGGACGTTTCTTTCGACTCATGCTAGAGGAAGGAATTTACTTAGCACCTTCTAAATACGAAGCTTGGTTCCTCACCACCGCCCATTCTGAAAACGATATAAAGAAAACAATTGAAGCAGTAAATAAATCATTCAAAAATCTAATTTAATAGTAATAAATAAAAATGCTAGAGAATAGTGTCTCTAGCATTTTCGCTTCACTTAAGCATATTTCTTTCTCTCTTCCTTCAATTGTTGGAGGAGAGATTTTTTTAATGTGATGTGGAAATCTTCATGTTCTTGATGAAGGAAAAAGTGATTCCCTTGAAATATTTTCAGTGTAAAGGACTTTGGCTGTACTTCCTTCCATCTCATCAAATCTTTTATAGATGGAATATCATGATCTCCAGCATATACAGTCAAAGGGCAGGGAAGCTCAACTTTTCTATTGTATCGTTCTGTCAACTGAAAATCATTACGCAAAATCGGAAGCAAGTAAGCTTTTAGATCTGGATCTTGGAAAAATCCTTCAGGTATTCCACCTAATTGGTATATTTGTTGTACAAAGGAATCGTCTGATTGATGGGTAAATATTTCTTTTTTGACATAAGGAGGATACGCACCAATCACATATAAATGATGGGCTTTTGCATTCAATGCAATCAATTGTCTTACTGTCTCAAAAGCAAGAATAGCACCCATGCTATGACCTAAAAAAAAGACGGGTTCGTCAAAAAAGGGGAGAATATGCGGAATTACCTGTGTTGCTATCTCTTCAGCAGTTGGAATTAGTTTTTCCCTATATCGTGTTCCATGACCTGGCAGTTCTACTGCTATGATTTCTACAGATGAACCTAACCAGTCCGACCAAGCTTGAAACACATGCGGATTACCTCCCGCATGATGAAAACAAACAAGCCTTCCCTCTCGCTTTTGGGTGGCGGGAAATCGGAGATACCCCAAACAATCAACTCCTTTATTTAGGGAGTAGCTTTATGAAATCTTCTACAGAACAACCTTGCAATATAGGAACAATGGAAAGCTGAATATTCCAGTTTTTTTCTATTTTACTTTTTAAACGCATCGCCATGATGGAATCAAACCCGAGATGAATGATAGGCTTATTCATCGGAATTTCTTCAACAGGAATTTTTAGCATCTTGCTTATTTCATTCGTCACGTAATCATCTATTTCAAGTAATTCTTGGATCTGCTCATGTTTCTCTATGATCGATCTTCCCTGTTCTACCTCTGAATCCACCCAGTACCGGTCCCATTTCCAAGGATACTTTGGCAAGGAAATTCTACCCGTTGCATCTGGAAAAACTTTTGTCCAATCAAAGCTTAATCCATTGCAATACAAAACAGCTAAAGAAGAAAGCAAGCTCACATCATTTGCTCGATCTCTTTCTAAAGATGGAACCATTTTTATTTCTGTATGAAGCTCAGAAGCACACTCGTAGACAGGCATTTCAAGTATAGGGTGTGGCGATATTTCTAAAAATAATTTCTTTTGATCTTGGATCAAATGGGATATGGCTTCCTGAAAGCGTACAGCTTGGCATATGTTATCACACCAATAATCAGCATATAGGTTATTGCCATCGATTTCTTTTCCAGTCACAGTAGAGATAAATGATATCGATGTTTCTTTTGGTTGTATATGAATTAATCGATGTTTTAATTCTTCACGTATTTCATTCATATAAAAACTATGAGAAGGATATGGAGATGTAGCTACAAACTTTGTAAAAACTCCTTTCTGCTCTAACTCTATCTGAATATTTTCTAAAATGGAGCTGTTCCCAGACAATACATGATTGGTATGACTATTGTAAGCTGCTATAGCAACTTGATCATGAAACTGTTCACAAGCTTGTCTGGCTGCTTTCTGATCAATTTGTGCTACTAGCAGCTTTCCTTTTCCTACCATTCTTTGAGCAAAATAACTGCGCGCTATTACTACATCTACCGCTTCTGATAAGGTTAAAGCGCCAGCAATATGTGCTGCGGCAACTTCACCCAAACTATGACCAACAACTGCTGATGGTACTATCCCCCAAGAAAGCCACTGTTTTGCAAGTGCTACTTGTACAGCAAAATACAGGACTTGTGTTTCCACCATCGTTAATGGAGTATCTTGTTCCAAATGAGCGATTCTCTCCAATAAGGACCAAGAAACCTTATTCGCAATTTCACTTTCTATCGCCAACAAAGTATCACGAAACACCGTTTCCTTTTCCAATAACTCTTGGCTAATGGACCATTTTGGTCCTTGTCCAGAAAACACAAACACGACTTGATCTGATCTCATTTCTTTCGTACAGAAAACATGGTCATGGTGCTGCTTTTTTTCTAAAGAAGTCAATAATTCTATAGCCTCTTTCCTATCTTTGGCTAAAAGCATGATTCGTCTCTCATGCTGATCTCTTGTCTGCCAAGCATTCGCAGCAAGATTGGAAAGGGATTGAGATGGGTTATTTTCTATATAGTTTTTGTATTGAGTCACTTGTTTTTGCAATGATTTCTTACTTTTTGCTGATACTGCTAATAACTTGTAGCCAAGATCTGTGGGATGTTCGCAAAATTTTATAGATTGTGCAGGGGCTTCTCCTAATATCACATGAGAATTGGTTCCCCCAAACCCAAAGGAACTCACACCCACATAAACTTGTTTGGGTATATTTATCGGTTTCGTTACCACCTCTAACTCATATTGATCCACTGGTATCTGAGGATTCCAATGTTGAAAGTGAAGATGTGGTGGAATATATTTGTGATGCAAAGCAAGAGCGGACTTGATCAAACCAGCAATACCAGCTGCTGCTTCTAGGTGCCCGATATTTGTTTTAACGGACCCAAGATATAAAGGATTCTCCCGTTTTTGAGCATAAACTTCAGCCAGTGCCCTCACTTCTATTGGATCTCCTAGTGGTGTTCCTGTTCCATGCGCTTCGACATAAAAAATATCTTCTGGTTGTACTCCTGCTGCTCTAACTGCACTTTTCAATAGCGCTTTTTGAGCATGTATATTTGGTGCCGTCAGACCGTTACTTTTCCCATCTTGATTGACAGATGAGCCATGAATAACAGCATAGATCACATCTCCATCTGCCTGTGCTTCGGATAAAGATTTTAAAACAACTACCCCTGCTCCTTCCCCACGAACATATCCATCAGCTTTTGCATCAAATGTCTTACATCTTCCATCAGGGGCCAAAACATCTCCAGCTGCAAATCGGATGGAATTACTTGGTGTTAAGAGTAAATTGACCCCGCCTACAAATGCCAACGAAGATTGTCCACTGCGGATGCTTTGGCAAGCTAAATCAACTGCAACAAGAGAAGAAGAGCAAGCAGTATCAATTGCCATACTTGGGCCATACCAATCCATAAAATAAGAAATACGATTTGCTAAAATACTTGCGGAATTCCCAGTTAGATTATAAAAATCGGTTTCCTTTTCCACTATACTCCTATAATCATTTCCCGATACACCCACAAATACGGCAGTATCTGATCCTTTTAGCCGATCCATCCTAAGACCTGCGTCCTCTAGTGCTTCCCATGTCACCTCTAAGAGCAACCGTTGCTGTGGGTCCATCATCTCAGCTTCTCTTGGAGAGATACCAAAAAAAGCAGGATCAAATTGATCGATATGTGACAGAAAACCTCCATAGGAAACAGGCACTTTTTCGAAAGATAAACTGGACCATCTGCCCTCGGGAACAGTAGTGATATGATCTTCTGCCTTCATCATCATTTCCCAAAATTGTTCGGCTGATGATGCCCCTGGAAAACGACACCCCATACCGATCACTGCAACAGGCTCATTTGTACTACTTCTGTTATTTTCGATACGTTCTTGTGTCATTTCTCCAACAAGATAAGAGGATAATGATTCGATAGTTGGATAATCCCATAAAATCGTATGAGCTAATTCTCGATCCAATAGCTCTTCTAAATCGCCCGATATCATCAAACTCTCTTTCGAACCAAGTCCGTACTGTTCCAATGGTTCGTCTATTTTAATCTCCTCAGAAGAAAGATAAAGGCTTTCAGCAACACGGTTACGCAGCCAAGCAATTAGTTTATCTTTTGTCATATTTTTTAGCCTCTAATCTTACTAACTGATTTGTAAGATAAGCTTTTCTTATGGCTTGTCTTTGAATTTTTCCACTTGAAGTCTTTAATATGGTCCCTCTCTTAATATAAACAATGTCATAGACTGGTATTTCATAGGATTGTGAGACTGCTTTCCGAATGATATTAGTTAGCAGTTGAATAGGATTGTCGACATTTTTTAGTATTCTGTTCTCCACTTCTGTAACAATAATTAACCGCTCTCTCCCCAAATGATCAATAGAAAATGCAGCATTAGCATTTTTACGAATCCCATTATGAGCCCTTTCAATCTCCCACTCAATATCAGATGGTGCATAATTGCGACCATTGATAATAATCAAATCTTTGAGTCGAGCATTGATGTAAAGCTCTTGATCCCAATAAAAACCTTGATCACCAGTTCGTAAGAACGGACCTTTTCCTCCCTGTGTAAAAGCATGAAAGGCATATCTCGTAGCTTCTTCATTTTCCCAGTAACCAAGAGAAACACACGGGCCTTTCACCCAAATCTCCCCTACACGGCCATCAGCTAACTGCATTCGTGTTTCAGGATCTACAATGATCACTTCATGATCATAAACACTTTGACCATTCCCCACTAATTCTCTTGCATTTTCTGCATCAGGTTCGACTACTTTTGCAATCCCCTCTTCTAACAAATTTGCATCAAAATGCTTGAAAACAGGTTTTTCCCTCCAATTTCCTCCAGAAATCATCAATGTCGTTTCAGCAGTTCCATACCCAGGGTATAATGCTTCTGGTTTAAATCCAACTGGTGCAAAATATCCTGCAAATTTCCTCAATGTAGCAGGTCTAACAGGTTCAGATCCATTGACAGCTACCCGCCAATGCGAGAGGTTCAACTCATCACGTTTTTCCACTTTAATTTTATCCACACAAAGATCAAAGCCAAAATTCGGGGAAATTGAAATCTCTGCTTTATTGTCAGATAATGCCTGCAACCAACGAATGGGACGTTGTACAAAATGGTAGGGGGTCATCAGAATAGCTTTTGTACCTGCTAAAATAGGAGTGAGAATTGTTCCAATCAAACCCATATCATGATAGGGTGGTAACCAACTGACTATTTTGGCATCTTGATGAATATCCCATCGTTCCATCATGCGATATCCATTTTCAATGAGATGAGTGTGATTTAAAATAACGCCTTTTGGATTACCAGTAGAACCCGAGGTGTACTGGAGAAAAGCAATATCATTTGCTTCCCAGTCCAATGTTTGAGTGGCAGAAAGATTTTGAGGAAGTTCTTCTATTAAAAGCCAATTAAAAAAGGGAATTTCTTCGGTTGTCCAGTTTCTCAATTTATCGTAGATAGCTCTACTCGTTATAGCATATTTCGCTTTTGAATCTTGTATAACATTGATTAATCTCCCAAATTGTTTCTTCATGTTAGGTGGATAAGCCGGAACTGCAATGGCTTTTGCGTACAAGCAACCCAAAAAAGCCAGGATATAGTTCATACTAGGTTCTAAGAGGATAAGCACCCTCTGTCCTGTAGCACCAACCTGTGCCAAATGAGTCCCAATAGAACTCATTCTCTGCTCTAATTCTTGAAAGGTAAGCCGTGAATCATTACCACCGATATCCCTTAAAAAAGTAAAAACCTCTTTTTCAGGCTGAATCGCTGACTGCTCCTGTATGACTTCTATCCACGTTTTTAACTTACCCATGTATACTGCAAATACCTCCTCGAAAATTAGGGTTAAATGATGTTTACTGGTAAGTATTTTGTTATGGGGATCAAAAAAGTCACAAATTGAATGTATAGTAATATATTTTCATGAATAATTATTATGTTATTTTTATTATAAATTATTAATATTAAGCATTCAACTCATCATCAAAATAAAGACGAGCCTTTTAAGAAGTTTTCCCGATCTCTTTTACTAGTTCCGTGAAATATAGACACAATACTTATGCTATTATGTATAGGTTGAACCTTTGAGCTGGATTTTACAAATAAACATAAGGAGGAATCCATGTGAAAATTGTTGTAGGGATGGGGATCATCACTCTGCTCTTATTCCTGATACTATGGTTTTTTATCCGCAAATCAAAAAGTACTGGCAACAAAGAAATATTAACTCTCCCATCATTCGCCAGTTGTCTGACTGATGTAAGTTGGGATGAAGTAGAAGAGGAATTGATTCGCTTACATTTAGATAAACTGCGTAACTTGTCTCAATTAAAACAAACATATGAAGAATTATTCTATCTACAGCCTAATAATTCACTAGAGAAGCAATTTGTTCTTTATCTCCATCTTAATGAAGAACGAAAATTTATCGATGTTTATGCCAAAGAAAAAGGAGATCTATATACCGAATATATGATAGATGAGGATGAGTGGAAAAATGTATTAGCTTATGAGGTTTCAAAGGAAGCCCTGGATAAGTATTCAAAACCAACTCTCGTCTGTGCTACACTTTTTACGATAACAGCAGCCCGTTATTCTTCAAACAAAATCTCACAAAGGAAACAAGCCCCTACAGCATAACTACCTGCCCAGTTGGAGGAAAAAAATGAATTTTCTGCGCCATCTATTCTTTATTTTAGCTACCTTTTTCCTTTACAAATGCATAGATAAATTTGTGATGGAACTGTTATGGGAAGTCATCCAAACTCATTTTATGATTCAGTCTGGCTTTGTCTATACCATCGATTCTTATGTACCAAATATTATATCTGGGATTTTAGCAATCAGCCTAAGTGGTTGGTTTTTCTCCTTTTTCAAATGGGAAATATCTTATTTTGACCGTGTGAAGTCTGAAACTTCTACAACACAAGATATTAGTTATATCTCTTTGGAAGAGAGCAAGTTACATGTGGAAAATCATGCAATGGGAAGACAATATATTGTACAACTAACGGAAGAGGAATTGATTAGCTTTTGGAATTCCTTAGAGGAACTAAACAAGAACCTGGAGGAAACGATCACGTTTGATTTTCCCTCTTCTCCTTATAACCGCTTAACTATTCACCTCATTGGAGGTAAGGTCCAAAAACTCAAAAAATGGGGACAAAACCTTATGTTTCTGTTATTTATAATTGGCACGCTAATAGGGATTTACCTTGTAATTAAGGAGATTTGGTACCTTATCACTTTAAGCTAAAGAGGAAAAAATATGAAGAAATCTATCATTACCGAATCTAATAAACACATCACACTACAGATTAGCAAAGACGATTTGATATATACGATACAAGAATTAGAGAAATTACATGAGGAAGGCGGACAATTTAGCCTTCGCGTACAAAAAGAACAAGATACTTTTCTTCTCTTTCAGAAAGTAAAAATTGATGAAGACAATCATACAGAAGTCATTTATAAAGGAACAGAAGATAGTATATGGTCTCCTATCATCTTCTTTGCAGTATGCCTGTTCTGTTTTATTGCTGTCTTGTATGTTATTTTGCATTTTTTAATGTAGCCTAGTTAGCATAAGACAACATTCTTCTGGCGTTCATCGGATGTTTGCCTTATGCTAATCAAACACCTTTTCTCTTTTGAATTTCTTCTAGTAAAAACGCTTCATATACTTTTTTCTTTTTCTCCGCTAAAATTTTAACTTGTTTCATCTCTTCCATTTGTCTGTCCATCTGCTCTAAGTGACTTTCCAATATATCAATACGCTTAGCAAACATTGCTGCTACATCCTCGACTCTCTCCTCTTCGTCTTGAAGTAAAACACATCCACCTTCTGCAAACATTGCTATATCTTTTAATGGCATTCCTGTTTGTTTTAGTCCTGTAATAAACCGAATAAAATGCAGATCTTTATCTGTATAACGCCGGATGCCATCCTTTTTTCCATTTTGCCTCTTGGGACTCGGTAAAAGCCCTATCTTTTCATAGTATCGAAGCGTAAATGCTGACACACCTGTTAACTCTGCTGTTTCGCTGATAGAGTACATTCCCCTAACACGCTCCATTTCTAATTTGCTTGAAATAGTTTTCTGGCAGTTTCTATAAACAATTTTACAGCAAGAGACGATGTTTGATAAGAAGGCACGGCTATGTGGATTTCCTTCCACACTTCTGGTTCAAGTGTACGACTTTGGACATTAGCTGGTAATGATGTATATGAAATTTCAGATAAAATGCCCAATCCCAATCCTTCCTCCACCATACTTAGCGAAGTACTCGCGTTATTAACAGTAAATTTAATTTGCGGTTTTAACTGGAATTGTTTGAACATATCCATCACAGGTAACTCACTTCCACCTTTGCAAATAATGAGCGGCTCATTTGCGAGCTCTTGAATGTGAATAGCAGAATTATGCTGCAATGGATGATGATCATGAACAATAGCCAACAGCTTTTCCTTGAAAATAGGAAAAGAGTCCAAGCCGTTTATTGGAGGGATGACAAATCCAACATCCACTACTCTTGAAGATAACCAATTTCTCACATCATCAATTGTTCCTTCTTTTAATTCAAACGTTAAGTTGGGATAGCTTTGTTGGATTTTTTGAATAATCTTAGGTAAAAAGTACATAGAAGAAGTGGGGGTTGCTCCTACTCGTATCGTCCCAACTTCAAACCCTTTATCCAGCGCAACTTCTTGTTCGATCTTCTCACTGCTCTTTAAAATCTCCCTTGCATGTACGAGAACTCGTTTCCCGATATCCGTCAGCACCAATCCTCTTTTCCGATCTCGAATGATCAATGTCGTATCTAACTCTGATTCTAAGCTAGCGATAGCATGACTTACCGCCGGTTGCGTCATTTTCAAATATTCTCCAGCCTTTGTAAAGTTGCCAAACTCCGCTATTTTCACAAAAGCAAGTAATTGTGTAATCGTCATAAGTAAATTTTATCATCCTTATCAATTATATTCATTTTACTTATTTTCATAATGATTGTAGCATGAAATTATTAAATTCAACAAGAAAAGAGGAGTCCGAATTGATACGGATTGTTAGCTTAATCATTACCGTAACCCTCATTTGGGGATATACATGGGTCACGATGAAAATCGGCTTGCATGATATACCACCATTTTTATTTTCTTCTCTTCGGCTTTTAATCGGAGGATTAACTCTCTTTGGTGTACAAGGCTTTATGAAAAAACCTTTATTCCCCAATAAATCAACGTGGAAAAATATAATCATCATGAGCCTTTTTATGTCGATTGGATACATGGGATTACTCACTTTTGGAATGCAGTTTGTGAATTCAGGTCAATCGTCCGTACTGGTTTATACCATGCCAATTATCGTAAGCCTACTTGCCCATTTTCTATTAAACGAAAAATTGAACACGATAAAGATTATCGGTTTGATCATAGGAGTTATAGGACTTGTATCTATATTAGGTCAATCGCTTCTTAACTTGCACATGGATTCAGTATTTTTCGGAAAAATACTCATCTTATGCTCTGCTCTAAGTTGGGCCTTGGCCAATATATTTACCAAAGCAAGGTTAGCCGGCAGCGACATTGTGTTATTTACAGCGTGGCAATTACTCCTAGGTGCGATTTTACTTTTTGGAATATCCAGTCTAACAGAATCAACAAAAGCTGTAACATGGACAACTTCTTCTATATCCACTTTATTATTCAATGGGATATTCTCAACTGCATTCACTTTTGTCGCTTGGTTTTGGATACTAGAAAAAATAAAAGCATCTGTTGCATCGATAACGTTGATGGCAGTTCCTATTTTAGGTTTGTTTTTTGGTTGGCTTCAATTAGGAGAACCAATAACAGTCAACATTGTGGTGGGAGCCATTTTGATTTGCATTGGAATATTTTTTGGATCGGTCAAGTTGCCCAGAAAAGAAAACAAAGAAATACTTCAACAAGGTAGAACGGACTAGAAAACACGTCCCGTAATTGGACGTGTTTTTTCAATAGTATGGTGAAATCATAATATAAACTAAAACACCTGTCAGACTCACATATAACCAAATTGGCATCGTCCATCTGGCTATTTTGCGGTGTCTGTCTAATTTTCCTTGGAGGCCGGCCACAGCTGTAAATAATGCAATCAAAACAGTAGGAGCAGCTAAAACTATATGTGAAATAAGGATAAAGAAATAGATATACTTTAAAGGTCCTGAACCGCCATAATGGGTATCTGGTGCATTTATATGGTAAAATACATAAGTAATCAAGAAAAGCATGGTCGAAGTAAATGCTGCATATATAAAACGTCGATGCAAGACAATATTTCGTTTTTTAATAAAATAAAGTGCTACAAGCAGAAAGATAAAAGTAAAGCTATTAAAAATCGCATTCATCATCGGTAAAAAGGTTAAATCTAAATGATTTAAACCTTGATACTTAGGTAAAAAGAAAATAAGAGCAATCGCAAGGTTTAAAACAATTGTGATCGTAATGATCCAAGGAGTAAAATTTTTATCCTTGGAGATTAGAGCTTGTTTATCTTCTTCTGTACTCACATCTAATCACTCCGTAAAAAACTTTGTATGTTTAAAAAAGCAAATAGGAACAGCCCTCCCAATATGATATGGAGAGCTGTTCTTTTTTACATTAAGAGAATTCCAACTGCTGAGATTACAGCTACAAATATCCCAAAAACGATAAATATCGTATAGAATGCGGAGCCTTTTTGGTCTAAATGCATGAAGGTAAATAGCTGTAAGATGACCTGAATAACAGCAAATATCAGAAGTAATGGAACTACCCATCCACTTGGAACTTTATCTGATATAACCACAAAGAAGGCAGCAGCTGTAAAGGCAATCATAAATACAAAAGATAGTATATGTTTCATTGCACCAGCAGGTTTCTGACTAATAGCTTGGTTATTTTCTTTCGCCACTACTTAGCCCACCTTTCCTAGCAGATAGACGAGGGTAAAAATGAATACCCACACTACGTCAATAAAGTGCCAATATAAACTACTAACAAATAGTTTTGGAGCAGTATCTGTATTGATTCCACGTCTAATTGCTTGGGACATAATTGTTGTAATCCAGATAATCCCAAAGGTAACGTGAGCCCCGTGCGTACCAACTAATGCATAGAAGGAAGATCCAAAAGCACTGCTCATAAAAGTATGTCCTTCATGCACATAGTGTTGAAACTCATATATTTCCAATACAAGGAATCCTAGACCGAGCAACAAGGTGATTACTAACCAAGTAACCATTCCCTTCATGCTGCGCTGATTCATTTTGATCATCGCGAGTACACTCGTTAAACTGCTAGTCAGAAGGAGTGCGGTAGCAAGTGCTACTAACTTGAGATCAAACAATTCATGTGTTGTAGGACCACCTAGGGATTGGTTACGGAGCGCGAGGTACGTACCGAATAAACACGCAAATAGTACTGTTTCAGCACCTAAGAACAACCAAAAACCTAATACTTTGTTTTTTCCTTCAAATGTAGCTGTTTCTAGGTGATTTGGCATTTCTGTACTAGATTCTACTTTATTTGCCATGTTATTCTTTCCCTCCCTTCTCAGGGTCTTCAGGCTCTACATGATATCCTTTATCGTAATCAAAAGATCGAAGGAAGAGCGAAACGACAACTATGATTAAACCAATAGCGGCAGCAGGAATACCTCTCACGATAAATCCAAACCCAGCGACAAAGAACCCAAGTGACATCAATATCGGGATATAGGAAGGAGATGGCATATGAATCGATCCAAGCGGTTCTGCAGGTGTCATCGATTTATTTCCAGCTTCTTTTTCCACCCATAGCGCATCAAATCCCCGAACAAGAGGAGTCTGTGCAAAGTTGTACTCAGGTGGTGGTGAAGGAATAGACCATTCCAATGTGCGGCCAAGTTCCCAAGCATCTGCTTTTGCTTTTTTTCCTTTTCGCAAGGTATAGATAATGTTAATGAGGAAGAGGATTGTTCCGATGACCATACCTGCTACCCCGATGGAACTTAATTCATTCAATTTTTCTAAGCCCACATTCGTTTGATATGTAAATACCCGACGAGGCATTCCGAATAATCCTAAGAAGTGTTGTGGGAAGAATGTCAAATGAAATCCGATCAAGAAAGTCCAAAAATGCCACTTCCCAAGGGTTTCATTCAACAACTTACCAAACATTTTGGGCCACCAGTAATAAATACCTGCAAATAAGCCAAACACGGTACCACCAACTAGTACATAGTGGAAGTGTGCTACAACAAAGTAACTATCTTGGTATTGAAAGTCAGCAGGAGGTAATGCCAGCATAACTCCGGTCATACCACCCATTACAAAAGTAGGGATGAATCCAACTGCCCAAAGCATTGGAGTTTTAAATTGAATTTCTCCACCCCACATAGTAAATAACCAGTTAAATACTTTTATCCCTGTCGGTACAGCAATCGCCATTGTTGCTACAGCAAAAACGGAGTTAGAAATTGGTCCCAAGCCTACTGTAAACATGTGGTGAACCCATACCATAAAACCGAGAAACCCAATTAGCACTGTCGCAAATACCATGGAATTGTATCCAAATAAACGTTTTTTCGAGAATGTGCTGATAACATCTGACATAACTCCAAAAGCAGGAAGGATAACAATATATACCTCTGGGTGTCCAAAAATCCAGAATAAGTGCTCCCAAATAACCGTGCTGCCACCCATAGTATAGTCGAAGAAGTTAGCACCAAACAATCGGTCAAACATAAGCATAAGAAGGGCAACTGTCAGTGCTGGGAAAGCAAAGAGGATTAACCCGGATGTTACAAAAGCAGTCCAAGTAAACAAGGGAAGCCGTAAAAATGTCATTCCAGGTGCCCGTAAATTGATGACGGTAACTAAGAAGTTCAGACCACCAATCAGTGTTCCGATACCGGCTATCTGCAACCCAAGTACATAAAAATCAACACCAGGCCCTGGACTGTATTGGTTTAGAGCGAGTCCTGTATAGGAAGTCCAACCTGCATCAGGAGCTCCGCCAAAAATCCAACTTAAGTTCAGGAGCAAACCTCCCGAGAAAAATAACCAAAAACCGAGCGCGTTAACAAAAGGAAATGCAACATCACGCGCACCAATTTGCAGGGGTACAACCGCATTCATCAGTGCAAAAATCATAGGCATTGCTGCCAAGAAAATCATGGTTGTACCATGCATGGTCAATAGTTCGTTAAAAGTACGCCCCACGAACAGATCATTTCCTGGCACAAACAATTGTAAGCGCATAAATGTCGCTTCAATTCCACCGATGATAAAAAAGACCAAACCTGCCATCAAATAAAGAATACCGATCTTCTTATGGTCAACTGTAGTAAGCCAATCCCATGTACGACTTTTGCGTACACGCTCTTGAAACTGTTTGTTATAACCACCTGTAAATATTGCAGCTAAAAACAGTACAAGAACGAGAATTACAATCAGCGTTCCCAAGTAAAGTCCCTCCTTTTGAATAAAGAATATTTGCCGACTGGCAAATCGTTGGAAGCAGACAGAGGATTAGTAGTACTTCTGTAATTAAATTTTACTTCTCTCCAAGCAAGAGATCCTATTTTCTACTATCGAGATACTTGATAAGATCATTTAACTCATCTTTGTTTAAATAATCGATTTTAGGCATCAATGTACCCGGTTTCACAGCTTGAGGATTCTTTAGCCAAATTTTAATGTTCTCATCGTTATGTGGCAAAATTCCTGCGATTGTGGAACGAGTAGCAAATTTGTTCAAATTCGGTCCTTGAATATTTGGGTTTATCCCAGCGTGACAACCCATACAGTTTTGTTTAAAGATTTTTTCTCCATTTGCCTCAGAAGATGAAGCAGAAACAGAGGCAACAGGTTGTTTCATAGCAGCAAGCCACTTATCAAAATCTGCTTGTTTCTGTGCAAATACTTTAAAGTCCATCAAGGCATGTCCGGCACCACATAGCTCTGCACATTTTCCTTGATATACTTTAGCCTCTTGAGCGTCAAGTGTTAACGTATTTACACGTCCAGGTACTACGTCGACTTTACCGCCAAGGGACGGAATCCAAAATGCATGTAATACATCTTTTCCGTGAATACGGAAGAGAATCTTTTTACCAACTGGTATATGTACTTCTTGTGCAGTAGTAATCCCATACTGAGGATACTTAAATTCCCACCAATATTGATGACCTGTTACATCAATGATAACGGTATCTTTTGCTGGCGGTTCTTTCGCCAAGTCAAATGTGTACTGAACAGTTGGGATAGCTAATGCTATCAATGCTGCAATAGGAATTACAGTCCAGATAATTTCCAACTTTGTGCTACCATGTACTTGTTCAGGCATTCTGTTTTGCCCTTTTCGTTTTCGATAGCGAACCAAGACATAGACATAAATGGTAATAACAATTACAAAAACGACGGTCATTAAACCGAGACTCCAGTAAATCAGGTTCAGCTGAATCTTAGCTGCTGAACCTTTTGGATCGAGAACGCTTAGCGATGGATCACCGCTACAACCAGCTAATAGTAGCATTACTAGAGATACGAGAAGTCCAATACGCCATACTCGAAGTCTTTCCACAGCCAAACCTCGCTTTCTACCCACATACTAAAATATCTGTCTTACCAATACATCTACCAACATCATAAAAAGAATGAAGGTAAGATAAAACAAAGAATACAAAAACATCTGTTTTGACCACGCATCTTCATCTTGCCTCGAAAAACCTTTTATAGCTAAAAACCCATAGATAATATCAAGGATAATAGCTGTTATCAGAAAAGTCCATCCCACGGCATTCGTTGCAAAGAGAAGAATTGTAGCAGGTATCAACAAAATCGTGAAAATCAGTATTTGTTTCTTGGTTTCGCTACTTCCTTTTACTACAGGTAACATCGGAATACCAGCGGCCCTGTATTCCTCCGATTTACGCATTGCAAGAGCAAAGAAGTGTGGAGGTTGCCAAAGGAATAAGATGAAAAAGAGCGCCCAAGCGGCTGTGTCCAAACTTCCCGTTACTGCAACCCAACCTATCACTGGAGGAACTGCACCAGATACCCCACCTATAACTGTATTCCATGTGCTTGTTCGTTTTAACCACATGGTGTAAATAAATACATATACTGCAAAACCTATAAAACCAAGAACTGCTGCTAAAATATTCACGCCAAATGCTAAAATAAGATGCCCTAAAACAGTAAGAATTATCCCGTAAATAAGTGCTGTACGTGGTTTCATTCTACCACTTGCTACGGCACGTATACGAGTCCTTTCCATATGGGGATCAATATCCCTGTCATAGAAATTATTTAAAGTACATCCTCCTGCTATAACCAAAGCTGTACCAACCATTGTATAGATAAATACCATCCATCCAAAAGAATGGGTATACCCTGCCGCCAGTAAATATCCTGTAAATGTGGCTAGTAAGTTAGAAGCATTAATACCAGGTTTGGTTATATCTATAAAATCTTTCCAAATATCAGCTAGTGTATGCGGGGTTATATAACGTTCAGCGGATCTTTCCATCGTTCTTACCTCCTTCCCAAGAAACACAGGCAAAATAAATTGGTTAATTAGGTTATAACATACAAAAAATGTAATATCACAGACGAATCGTCTATGACTTACATTCTCTTGAGGAGAATATGGGACAAAACAAATACACGCCTAATATCATCATCATTTTAGATGATTCATATCATAATCGCAAGAGAGGAATGAAACTGGGCAGACCACAGAACGGGAATTTACTCTAGGATTCCATCATCAGGAAATGCAGTTGTCGTAAATTAGACACATATCAGCTATTTATTTGTCAAATTATTAGAAATCGAATACCACCTTGTTGGAATCAAAAATCCCCGTTAACTTCTGTCAACAGGGATTTTTATGATATTGCTAAATAAACACTAGTGACGTGCTTTCTCCAAAGCAGGCAGCAATCTAGGATTTAAAATCTTGATATAGGTACCTTTCATTCCTAGAGAACGAGATTCTACGACACCAGCACTTTCTAGTTTTCGAAGTGCATTGACGATCACAGAACGTGTAATACCTACACGATCAGCGATTTTACTAGCAACTAGTAAACCTTCCAAACCATCCAACTCATTGAAAATGTGTTCAGCGGCTTCCAATTCACTAAAAGATAGCGAATTAATTGCCAATTGTACAACTGCGCGACTACGGGCTTCTTCTTCCACTTGGCCAGCACGTTCACGTAAAATTTCCATTCCTACAACGTTAGCACCATACTCAGCAAGGATTAGATCATCATCTACAAACTCTTCTTCTACACGAGAGAGAAGCAATGTACCCAAATGATCTCCACCACTGATAATTGGTACAACTGTTGTAAATGCTTTTGCAAATTGACCTTTTAATTCTGTTGGATATGCAGTGTATGGGCTATCGATACCTAAATTAGACATTGTTTTGCCCACTTCCATCAGCAAACCAGCAAATTCATTTGGAAAAGTTCGTTTTTCTATATATTCATTCATGCGCTCATTGTCAAACTCGTGATTAATGGCTAACCCTAACATCTGACCTTCTGGATTAACCACATAAATGTTTGCACCGATAACATCACAAAGTGCTTGAGCCACCTCATCAAAATCGACAAGATTGTGACCTGCATTTTTTTGAAGTATTTTTGAAATTCTACGTGTTTTACTTAGTAAATTCATGTGTTTTCCTCCCTATTAACCATTACCCTTACTATTTATTTTGTCATAAAATATATCGTTATCCGAAATATTTTATGGAAAAATTTTGTTGCGGTAATTGAATTATTGAGTTTTTTTCATCCACTGCACCTACACCATTATCCGTTATTTGGCGGAACAGGCAAATTGGTTTTTGTGAACATTTTTTGAATTTCACTTGATTTTCTTATTTTTGACCAATTTTTTTAAAGGAAAGTTGAAAGAGATGGTCTCCATAAGATTATTTCCACTTTTCCACTAATTAAACCATAAGGCACCAAACCAACACTCTGATAGCGGCTGTCTCGACTGGCATAACGATGACGATTATCGCCCATCACAAACACGGTACCAGAGAGAACTTTAACCGGAGCAAAGTCACCATCTTCAATAGATACATCGATATAAGGCTCATTTGCTAACTTCCCATTACGATAGAGTTGTCCATTTTTCACTTCAATTGTGTCACCTGGAACACCAACTACTCGCTTTACTAGATACCTTCCTTTTTCTTCAGGATCTTCAAATGTAATCACATCCCCCCTGTGTGGTTTGCCAAAGAGCAGATCCCACTTGTTAACCAGCAAACGGTCGCCATTTTGAAGGGTAGGTCGCATGGACGTACCATTCACAACTGATAACGAAATAACAAACTGATTAACCAAAATTACAATTGCTAGCACAAAGAGGAAAACAAATCCCCAGACAATGGAACGCTTAGCAACTACATATTGCATCTTCCATTCACCCCTGATAATTCAAGGGAAAGATACTGATGATACCAGTGTGATGCAAATTCTTTGGTAAACGGGATTTTTCCTTTTTTTACCCATGTTGTCAACTGCTTCACTGCTAATTCCACTCTTTTCAAAATGGAGTTAGGATAGGAATACTTCTGGCTATTTTCCACAAATTCATGCTCATCTACCACTTTAAAACTCTGGTTCGGCCTAACGATCAAATCGATATCATAATCAATGTAACTGATACAAGCATTTTCTCGATCCATACAAAACGGAGATGCTATGTTGCAATAATAAGAAACCAAACGTTTGTTATATCGATAAATCATGACTATATTCCACCACTCTTCTGGAAAAAACAGAGCAATAGAAAGACCTGGATAAGTATGAATTCTACCATCAGACTCAGTTACCTTCGGATGATAGTTGGAAACAATTAGAATTTCATCGGATGATAAGACTTTTGACCCTTTCCACTGTCGATGAAATTCACCGCCATGTTTATAGCTGTTTATGTCAATTACCTCACCCACTTGAAATGGAATCATCTTCTTGTCTCTCCCTAGTCATGTCTTTAGTCTCTTTATTTCCAATAACACAAGTTTCTAAAACCTAAAAATCAGAATTATTTTTTTCAAAAAAAAAACCTTAACTACTCTTTTTATAGCTAAGGTTCAAAAAATAACAATGAGTATTATATTTCTATTTCATACACACGGCTTCTCCCATTTCTTTAGAACGCTTTGTAGCTGCTTCTATCGTTTTTTCCAGTCCTTCGATAAATTTATATTCTTTCATCACTTGTAAACCAGCAGCTGTTGTCCCACCCTCTGATGTTATCTCTTGTCTTAATACTTCTGGTTTTTTCTCTGTTTCCATCAACATATGGGAAGCACCTATTAATGTTTGAAGGATTAATTGCCTAGAAACGTTACGCGGCAAACCAACTTTCTGTGCTGCCAATTCTAAACCTTCCACCATCAAATAAAAATAAGCGGGTCCACTGCCTGATAGACCTGTGACAGCATCCATTAAATGTTCTTCTAATACAACTACTGTACCTACGCCTTGAAAAATCTTTTCTGCTCGCTTCATATCTTCATTTGAAGCATATTTTCCTGCGGTTATAGCAGTAGCAGACATTCCGATAGTACTAGAAGTATTGGGCATAGAGCGAATCACAGAAATTTCTTCGTTAAAAAAAGATTCAATATGACTAGTAGGAATACCAGCAATCACAGAAATAATCTGCTGACCACGTCTAAACTTAGGTCCCCATTCTGCCAGCGTCTCATTTGCGACTTGTGGTTTTACAGCCAAAATAATCACATCTGCTGATAGTAACATAGCTTTTTGTTCGGCAATATCCGGTAGTTGGTATCGCTCAGTTAGATACTGCAAACGGTGTTGGTTACTCTTATTGATAAAGGCAATATCTTTTGACTTTACATCTTCATGGGCTAACAATCCTATTAATAATGCTTCGGCAATAGCCCCTGCTCCAATAAAACTGATTTTCATCGGAACTGACTCCTTTCTATAATAAAAAACTCTTTCATCCTAAGGACGAAAGAGTTACTCACGTGGTACCACCTTAATTTATGCCGTGTTAACGACACCTTACAGTCAGATATCGGCAGACTCAGCCGCAGACTTTCATCTGATACTCCAAAGGTGGGTTCTGATTCATACCTTGGCAAACCTTCCAGCCTAGGGTTTGCTCTCTGTACAAAAGCGAAAATCATACTAGCCTTTATCGTTGTATCCAAGAAATTATTAGTTTAACTACTATTATGGTCATGTTTCCCTTTATACGTCAAGATTTTTTCAATACTGTCCCTACTTTCCATATCCAAGGAACATACAAAAGAAGCATAACAGAAAGTAACAAAAACACAAAAACACCTAAATGAGATGCAAACAAACTACCAATAAGGACCGCACTCCAAATAAAAAATGACCAATAGCTAAATACAAGCGGAATCTCCTTTGTTTGAAACATCACAATCGTGTAAATAAGGCCACCTATAGACAAACTAGTAGGAATAAAGATTCCACTTAGATGGGATAGAGATTGATCCCATACTGTTAAGGTTTGATGAGCAGATTCAGCTGGAATAGTCATTAACCACTCCATTAATGTTGGCATGAGTAAAATTTCGATTAAAAGATATAAGGTGCTAGCACATAGCGCTACTACGCTAATAAACCATGCCATTTGTAAAATAGGCCGATAAGTTCGATTTAAATGAAAAAAAAGCATCGTAAATACAAAACAAATAGCGAAGAGAGCTGCAAAAGTTAAACTCCAAGCAATTTGAACCATCACATAATTATCCGAAATATAATGAAATCGTTCCGATAACGAACCGCAGCAAACATCTACTAAAACAAACAAAATCGGAAAAACAGATAAAAATACAAGACCAGCAGAGGTACGAAAACTCCACAAAAAGAATGTTTTATTCTCTACTATTGCTTCCATCTTTCTTCTCATTGAAACCTCTCCTTTCTCTTGTATTACCATTTTTTCGCTTTTTCTGATAACTAAACCTATAACTTGAAAAATTTTCTGTATGGAGTACCCCTATTATCTCACATACTGATAAATGAGGTGATGAAAAAAATGTATTTTGGAAGAGATTTGGAAGAATTGAGTACGATCCCCATGAAAAACTGGGAGATAGATGAATTATCTTATCACCATTATATGCTCTCGCAGATGTCTCCACTAATGAATGAACAAGGAGTAAATCTCCATCATCAGGTTATAGATGAAATCATGAAAAGAAGCAATCAAACCCGCCCTTAAACCCATAGAAAAGAGCCTCCATGAAACTTAACCTAAGTGGCTAGTCCCTAACGATTGCAGGCAGTTGATGGAAGCTCTTTTTTGATCTATTTCGTAATGATTGTCAGCTCTTTCCATGCTGATTATCTGTTGACTTATTTCCCTTTACGATCATCTGTGAAACTTTAGAAGGAGCACCCTTTACTTTTTTGGGTCTCAACTTTACATTTGGCACAGAATAGGTAGTAATAGTCACTTTACCCTCTTTCACCTGAGATCGGATTAGGATAGGTTTATCCAGATTATTCTTAAAACGAAAATCAGGTCCTCCCCATGAAACAGTAGCATCTCGTCCGCTCGGTACATACGTCGTTAAGGAGTTAAAAGAAAATCTTTTTACAATGAATAAACCAGCCTCATCTACACTATTGAATAAAGTAGAAGAAATTTGACAAATACCTCCACCAATTCCTTCACTATATTCTCCTTTCACTATCTTACGAGCAACACGATAACCCTTTTGATATGTTCTTTCCCCTACAATCTTATTAAAAGAGAAAATCTCTCCTGGAAGCAAAATGATGTTATTGATAGATTTAGAAGCTATGCGCATGTTGTTCGTTCGAATTGTATTTCTCCGATCGAAATAGGTGGTATAGCTACCGATCACTTTCTTATCAACTTGTTTGAGCATGGCAGCCGTTACACTTGGGAGCTTGGTCACCATCTTTAATTGCTGGGGCTTATTGATGATTTTTTCAGGATGGTTTTCCCAATATGTCAGTTGCTTTTCATCCATTACGGAACCAACTTTTTCTGGTTTGATTTTATTACCAAATCGATCTTGATCCGCATTTCTTGGAGGGGTGTTTACTTGCCGCTTTAGCTGTTCAAACCATGTTAGAAGCTCCCATTTATCAATCGATGAAAAGTCCTTTCCATCATATCCGATTTTATTCAAATCTAACGAAAACGTTTTCTCCTTCCATTTCAATATGATATGAGCATTCCAAATGTTTTTCGTTTGCTTCACAGGCTCCTTATCTGCCAAACAAGTAATGATCCATTTGTAGGAAAATACCACAAAAATACTTCCTACTACTAAGAACAAACTAATAAGTGCAGTTATTAAAACTTTTTTATGGCCAAGCCACAGTAAAAAACAATTATGATTCTCTTCCTCTAACTCCATTATTTGCGGTTGGAAAAGAACTAATTGGTGTTCCTGGTTGTCGTTTGCTTTTCGATTTGTAACTCCTTCTTCATTCGAATTATTTTTATCCACGATTCTCTCTCCCTTAATTTCTATATCCTAACTGCTCTAATGCTTTTAGATATACCTTAGGAAAGGCGAAATCGGAAATAGCATGCTGCTCTACCCAGATGGAACGTTTTGGAAGAAACTCAGGGGGTTGATCAAGCTCTATCGGTATCAGCACAATTTTCCAATGACGATGACTAAATATGTGATCAAAGTAGTATATATCTTTAGAGATTTTAGCAGAATATCCATTTATCTCACAATATTCTTCCACTTGTTGTAGATGTGGCATTTCTTCCATACGATCTTCGGTAGGAAGAGACCACATGTTAGCTAGTAAACCTGAAGCTGGTCTTTTCACCACTAAAAGTTTACGATTGAAAGTAACTGCATACATCATGATGGAAATTTTCTCTGGTGCTCTTGCTTTCTTTTTTATAGGTAATACTTTTTCTAAACCTTTCTCATAAGCTAAACAAGAATCGTTTACTGGACAAAATAAACATTGCGGCGATTTAGGTGTGCAGACTGTAGCCCCCAGTTCCATCAATGCCTGATTAAAATCACCAGGAGAATGATCTGGGATCAATAGTTCCGCAACCTCCTCCATTTTCTTTCGTGTAGCTGGCTTAGCAATATCGTCTTCTAACGCAAAGATACGAGAAAAAACACGCATCACATTTCCATCTACAGCTGGCACTTTTTGATTATATGCAATACTTAAAACAGCACCAGTTGTGTATGGTCCTATACCCTTTAGTTTGGAAATTTCTGTCTTTCTGTTTGGGATCTGACCACCATATATAGCTACAACTTCCTTCACTGCGGCATGTAGATTTCGTGCTCTTGAATAATATCCAAGACCTTCCCACAATTTCACGACTTCATCATCATTTGCAGCTGCTAGATCATATACAGTAGGGAAACGAGAAATAAAACGTTCGAAATAGGGGATAACAGTTGCCACTTTGGTTTGTTGTAACATGATTTCTGAAACCAGGGTATAATAAGCATTTGAATGTCTTCTCCAAGGTAAATCCCGCTTATTTGCGTTATACCACCCTAGTAAGGAATTTTGTATATGAGGAATATCTTGTTGTATGATTTCCATAATTTGTACATCCTTTTCTATGTAACTCTCTATTTATTATATATGGAAAGTGAGAAAAAACGGAAAAATCTTATGGAGACATATACCTTCTCTTTAATACAAATATAAATTGTATATATATAAAGAACAACAAATTCAGGAATTTCATGCTAAAATATCAAAATAATAGTCAACAAATGTTAGTATGTAAGTGCTTTCATCATTTTTCCCAAACAAAAACTTGCACAAAGAAAAAGAATAAGCTAATGATAAGTAAATGGAATATTAAGCATATTGTCTAAAAAATTACATTTCTATGAGAAATACAAAATACGTCCTGTCATTCATTCGCATGGTGACAAAACTATATTACAATACTATACCATTAGAGCACCTTCTTTTTAAAGGTGCGGAGTAAAGAACGTTACGATCCAAAATAAAAAATACGGAAACAACAAAGAAGGATTGGATAAAAAAAAGCAGATAAACCCACAAGACTTCCACCATAAATACGTATTTGCGAATTACTGTAATCTCGAAAGTACGAATAAAAAAAGCGAGGTGAAAAGCTGCTACAAAAGGTGGAAGCAACATATGCAAAATGTCCTTTACCACTTAATCGAACGAAATAGGATGTTTTTCTATGTTTGTAGTAGCAGGAAAAAATGGATACTGGTACTCACTTCGTGATGGGCATTGGTTTATATGGGCTAACACATCTAGATCCAAGCGTAACTAACAATCCAGATATGCTCTACGCTGCCTTGCTCGGAACCGTAATCGGGTCTCAAGCACCTGATCTCGACACGCTATACCGACTAAAAGGAAATGCCATCTATGTTCGGAATCATAGGGGATGGACTCATTCTTCTCCAATGATTTTTATCTGGCCGACTATTATTTCATTCATTATTTCCTTATTCCTACCAGTTCCCTCTTTTCTCACCCTTTGGTTATGGACTTGTCTTGCTGTCTTCATCCATATTTTCATCGATTGTTTTAATACTTATGGAACACAAGCTTTACGCCCCTTCAGACGGGATTGGATTTCCCTTAATATCATCAATATTTTCGATCCTGTTATTTTTGGATTACATCTAATTGGCTTTGTATGTTGGTATTTCTTTCGAACAAGCGAAGGAATGATTTTTGCGATTATTTATCTCCTTCTCATTTCATATGTTGCTTGGAGAACGATTGTCCACCATCAAGTAACCAAATGGGTAAAACAGGAAACAAAACTTATAGGAAAATATACCGTTATCCCTACCTACCGCTTGAGAAATTGGAACGTAATCGTAGAGATGAAAGACAGAGTTCAAATGGGGGAAATTCGGAGCGGTAGATTGGTGTGGACAGGAACAATCACAACGGAAGATAAAAACCATCTAGCAACGCTAAAATCAAAGGAATGTAATGCTGTAGCTTCTTTCCTATCATTCACTTCTTATGGTTATCCCCAAGTTTTAACAAGAGAAAATGGATATGTTGTCAAATGGTTAGATGTTCGATACTACCACAAAAAACAGTTCCCTTTTGTCGCTGTGGCTCACCTCGATCAAAACTATGATATCATCTTCTCTTTTATCGGCTGGTTAAGTGACAAACAGGCTGAAAAAAGAGCTGAAAATATAGCAAAATAAGCTATACTGTTTACCGAGGTGATACAAAATGTCCATATTTTTAACGACCACCAACATGATGGATTTGGTAATCCAACATACGAAAAATCTATTTACCTCTATTGTGAAAGACCCAGTCTCCAATCTGATAGCTCCACTATTGGAAATTGTGTTTGTGATTATCCTCACTTATGTAGCGGTAAAGTTACTAGATCGGGTGGTAGACCATACTTTCAAGTGGAGTAAAGTAGAAACAAACAAGGCACATACCCTGCGAAAACTGATTAAATCAGTAGTCCACTATACACTGTATTTTATCGCCTTACTAACGGTATTGTCGAAATTCGGGATTAACCTCGGTCCAGTACTCGCAGGGGCAGGAATTTTAGGTTTAGCTATCGGTTTTGGAGCTCAGAGTCTGGTAAAAGACGTGATCACCGGATTTTTCTTGATCTTTGAGCGTCAATTAGAGGTAGGAGATATTGTGGAAATCAACGGTCTTATCCGCGGTACAGTAGAAGAAGTAGGTCTACGTATTACCAAAATCCGTGAATACAACCAACGTCTACACTATCTTGCAAACGGTACGATTACACAAGTAACCAACTATAACCGAGAAAAAATGCGCTCAATTGTCCCGATCACTGTTCCTTATGAATCTAATCTCGATGTAGTGTCAAAAGCGCTCGAAGAAGTAGTGGAAAAGATTGGCGTTAAATTTAAAGATCATCTTGTAGAACAGCCAGAAGTAGTAGGAGTTACCAATATCGATCAAAATGGGGTGCAATTTACCATCACTGCCCTCAGTGACCCTGATGAATATTGGAACTTAGAGAGAGAAATGAGAAAAGAGAGCGTCTTAGTTCTACGTCAGCATAACATCCACATCGCCTATCCAAGAAGTGTCTTATACAGTCCAGAGCAAATAAATGAACTACAGTCTTCACAAAAAGTGACAGCTGGAAAATAATCCTGCTGTCAGTGGAATCTCATTTAACTGCAAACTTCTTTTCAGGCTAACTCCATGACCTCTTTTTCAAATGTATCCATTAAAAGAAATTCCCAATAAACTTCAGCCTCTAATTGCATTCGGTACCATCCAGTTTCAATAAAATACAAAAACAGGCTATCCTCACAATAGCCTGTTTTCTATGAACATTATTTCGATAAACCTGCTTCTTTAACTAAGATTTTCCATGTCAATGGACCTGGATATCCATCTGCATCTCCTGCTAGTTCTTTGTGATCTTTTTGGAATCGTTGTAAAGAACGACGATCCACATCAGTAAAGGTAGGAGTAGGACCTACTTTGTAATATCCTTTTCCACCTTTGCCATATCCCGCTTTGGTCAACATTTCACCTAGTTTTTCTACATATGGACTCTTTTTCCCTAGAACAAAACATTCTGCACCTGGGAATTTAGGAGCTTTTCCTGAGTAAACGACTTTTTTACACTTATCAGATGTGTCACTAGGTTTTTTGTCTGGCTTTTTACCTGGTTTTTGCTCAGGTTGTGTGGAGTTTCCACTAGGTTTTGTGCCTGTTTTTTTAGCGCCTGCTACTAGCATATTCCACGTTTTTTCACCTGGATAACCATCTGCCATTCTGCTAAGTTCACGATGAGACGCTTGGAATGCTCGTACCGCATTTACTTCCGCTTGGGTAAAGCGAGGACCTTTTGTAATGCCTTTTGCTCCATTTTTAATTAATAATTCATCTAAAACTTCTACATAAGGTGTTTTTTGACCAAGCTTAAAGCAATTCGCCCCTGGGAATTTGTACTTATCTCCACTGATTGACTTACATTTTGCAGGTAACCCACTACTAGAAGATGTACCGTTTGGCTTACTTGGTTTGCTTGGTGCTGGCGATGGAGTTACTCTTGCTGATGAAGGTGAAACATAATAGTACAGATAAGCAGTTTTTCCGTCTTTTGTATTGTTAACTACAGTAAACTTTAACTTATACTTTTTACCGTTTTTTAGTTTCAGTCCATCTAGCCAAAAGCCAACAAAATTTTTATCGCTATAACCTTTATAGCACTTTATTTTTAAAGCCTTTTTGGAGATACTTTTACCATTCTCATCTGCTGCTGCAACAATTAATTGCAAATCAGATTTACCAGATTTCGCATCGGCTTCCGAGCATAAGATCGAACCTCCAACATCTGTAACATCTCCATATTGCGTCCATACCGAAGAAAATGATTTTGCTTTTGTTTTTGGATTTAAGTCTAGAACATCTCTTTCTTGCTTCACACTATACACAGGATCATCATCTGGTCTAGCAAATGCACTTCCCATAGTCAACATAAATATTAAGATAAAAGCAATCGAAAGTAACGGAATCTTGGAGAATTTCTTACTCATTGAGTCAACCCCTCCTCATGATTTTCTGTATTGCAATAATTGCAACACTCTACTAAATTGTATACTTTTTGAACGACATAAAAAATACATTAGCATTATTGTCGAAAATAAGTCTAACGTTGCTTCTCATGTCGAAGTAGTATTTTTATGAAATTCCCACCTTTACATTTATAGACACGAATATATCCAATAAAAAAAGAACTCCAAAAATTGGAATTCTGTTTTATGTAGTCAATCTATACCAAATATGTCTCCACACCAACAGCTACTAAAGCGGCAACAGCTACTGATATGACAATCCAAAATACCATCCTGCCTATATCTCGTTTCAATACTCCCATTTCATCAACTGCCGCAACTCTTGGCTCTCTTGCTTGCTTCTTTTTTGCCACGAACCATTCTCCTCACTTCCTATTAGTAGTATTAGCTTACCATCTCTATACAAGAAAAAAAACCACTTGACCACTCCCCACGCGTGAACGCGGGAGATTCTTGGGTAATCTTCAGTACTCCGAAGAAATTTACCAAGCTCAGACCGCGAGCCCCGTGGCGATTAATCTTCTACCTACTTGGACAATGTTTATCGCTGCATTGATGTCCCGATCATGGTGTTCCTTGCAGTTTGGGCATGTCCATTCTCTTAGTCGAAGTTCTTTTACTTCTTTGTTTTTGTGTCCACAGGAAGAGCAACGCTGACTGGATGGGAACGACTTTCCAACTCTCACTAGCGTTCTTCCATATTCTTTGGATTTGTATTCCAGCATGGAAACAAATTCCGACCACGATGCATCCGTGATAGATTTTGCTAATGTTTTAACGTGTTTTGCAAAGAACAATAAATGTCAGGCTTGCAAGAGAGGAAAATCACCTCTCCCTCGCCTGACGCTAGCTCTCATCCTCATAGCTGAAGCTAGGGGTTTTCTTGCTCGCAAAGATATAAAAGTGGTTGATTTTAGTCGATCAGCTCTACCTTTCTCCCATATTGAACGCCAAAAGCTTTTGCCATTTGAAGATCCGAAATGTAGACATCGATATGATTGCCTTTGATTGCACCTCCGACATCTTGTGCGATTCGGTAGCCGATACCTTCAATATAGACCCTTGAGCCAATAGGGATCACCTTTGGATCTACAGCTACAGTAACTCCATCTTGAACAGGTGCTCCACTGGAGGTGATACCATAATAAGGATCGTTTGGCCTTTTATTTGTTGATTCATATCCAGACGTATAGGCCGTAAGTTTAAAAGTCCCTAGTAATTTCCCTCTTGAAAAAGCAGTTGTGGTAACTTCCTTCTCTTCACTCGTACTATTTACTTCGTCTTGTGATATTTGATTTGGGATACAAATTCGCTGGCCTATATGAATCAAAGACGGATTGGTGATATGATTTACTTTCGCAATTTGATCAACACTAGTGTGATACTTTTTGGCCAAAGCATATAAGGTATCTCCTTGTTGAATACGCACGGTTTCCAAAGTTTTCACTGTTTCTGCTGAGCTTTGACTGACAAAAAGAACCATTACCACAAGTGTAATGACGGGTACGATAAATGTCATTTTGTTTTTACACATAAAAATCCCCTCCCTTGAAAAAACTGTTACCAGCTTTCTCCAGATGGAAGAGATTTATACCTGCTGATTTATTTGGTGACTAAAGTTAACTTTTCTTCTTTGTCTTCTATTTCTGATTCGGCTTTTGGTTCACTCCACTCCGGCCGCTTCAAACAACGTCGCTCATACTGGGTATGTATAATAATCATACTGAGAAAAAACAACACACCAATTTGAGGAGAAAGTATGGGGTAATCATACATCCCATGTCCGATTAGGGCAACAGTTTGGGAAAGTAGCATACCTGCCAATCTTTTTTCCTCTTTTAAATTTGCGGTCTTTCTCCATCTTCTCGCCCTCTGTATGGTGACAAATAATAAAGCAAGAAAAGCTAGTAAGCCAAAAACCCCAAATTCTGCCGCAACACCTAGAAAGATATTATGAGCATGTATAACGCTGAAGTGAGCCTTCTGTTCAAAGATTTGACTAAAATGAAGCGGCAATACTCCAAGCAGCCAATGTTCTTTAAAGATTTCAAACGCTGTCGACCAAACTTCCAATCTAACACGAATCGTACTAATAATCGTCTCTTGTCTTGGAATCAACTCAGGAAAAAAGGTAACTAAACCAACTAACCCTAAGAAGATACCTACTGTCCATCTCCTCGCTCCTGTCATCCAAACTTGGACAACAAGCCCAACTACCAAACCAGCCCACGCTCCACGTGAACCTGTAAGCCAAATAGCATAGCAAAACAAAAAGAACATGACGTATCCTGCTATCTTTTGCCATTTTAATTTCAGAACGGAAGCAGCATAAATGCTGATGAGTGCCAAGCAAATTAATAAAGCTGCCGTCAGGTTTGAATTACCAGTTGTCCCAAAACTACGCACAGATTCTGTCTGATATCGGTATTCTTTATAAAACTGCATGAGTGCCCCAATCGGTGAATTGATTAGCCATGGCGAATCTACCTGCTGTATAAGACAAATAAATACTACATAAAGCCCACCTACCCAAAACGATAAATAAAGGTGTTGAATGTCCTTCCAGTGGAATTCAAGGGCATTTCGGAACCAGACGGTGAGCAAGTAATACAACCCGAAACATAATCCCACAATGACAACAATCGGTATACCATCGAACCATGAAGGATCAACTAACCAGCTTACACAGGAGATAGCAGTAAGCAAAAGGAAAAAACTTTCCGGCCATGCTTTTAATTTCCAATGTGTTCGGTAGAAAGTAATCGTTACAATTGCAATTACCAATAAAACGACTGGTGGAAAAAATGGAGATAACAATATAGATAAATAGAGCAATTCGATAAGTCGTTTATGTAAATGTCTCAAAGGGGAACTCTCCCTATAATGCTTAGTTTCTGATTTTACGCTCGATTATTTTATCAAAGATATGACATTTTGTCGAAGATTTCTATCCGCCTAGCAAGAAAACAAAGGGTCCTTTACTTTCTAAGATAATATTCCATTACCAAGAGTTGTCTTACATATATCACTGTACTTTATGCTCAAACTAAGGAAGCAATCCCATATGAAAGGAAGTAAAATCATGAAGAAAAACTTAAATAACGTGGAAGCTATTATGCGAATTACCTGCGGGTTAACCGGTTTAGTCTGGAGTACTGCTAGACTGAGCAGAAGGTGCTGGTCTCCTTTTTCCATCTTGATCGCAATGATGTCTGCAATGAAAGTTGCTGAAGGCATAACAAAATTTTGTCCACTAAAAACATTGTATAACGGTACAAAATAGGCTAACATAAATACATCTTTTTTTATCTCCTGATAAAGAAATCATTTTTTTGTCTATTTACTTTTCTAATGCACGAATAAACATTAGATTTCAAGCCTTTATGTAAGCGCATGCAAATAAAGTTTTATTCTAAATAATATAGTTTTTCATTTTCCTATTTTTTTAGAGTCTGTCCAAAAAACGATCTTCATAAATATTTAATAATATTTTATGCTTGCCAATCTTTTCTGGTTGTGCTATAAACTATATAAGAACATGCATTCCCTAATTGTCCAATTTCAATAAAAACTATTCAAATCCAAAACTTTATCTATTGCCTGTTTTCTGAGTTTTTTGTATAATAGTTTTCAAGATAGTAGGAGATCTGTCTAATTACCAGTAATTAATCTAACGTTCGGTTAAATCAAAAATTTTCGATTTTGACGATATGTTTCAAAACTGGCGGATCTTCTTAGCTAATAGATTCTTTGAAAATTTTCTCACGAAAAGGACAATTTTTTTTCAAAAAAAAGAAGGCATTATGTCATATTTCGTCGAAAAATACAGATAAGAATTTGTTAGTTCTAAAGGTGGCAATTTGGAGTCTATTGGCTTATCAGGTGAATGTAAAAAACAAGAACATACGATCATTAAGATCGGATGGAGGAGTGAAGAAAATGTCACTAAGCGAGCAAGAAAAAGAAACTGTAATCCAGTTTGATGAATCCACAAACCTTGCCACCGTTTATACGGCCAGTTGGACTGTTGCTCGAACCCTGAAAAAAGCTGGTTTTCAACCTATCCGTAGAAAAGATGGCGCATGGTGGTTTCAGATTCCTGTTCATGCAATGAGTATTGCTGGAGAAAAGCAAACGACTACAATTTGTTAAATGAAAACGTTCTTTTCTTCTATAGGAGGTTACATTTAAGCAGGTATACCCTTCTTATCAACCTTTTAACCTCCTGTCCCGCTTTGGTTTTTCTATGTTGGAATGAACCCATTATGAAGGAGGTTATGCTGTGCTTAACCACCTTTTTTTCATTTCCGTCTCTTTTCCTCAAAAATACCCCTTCTCATAATCCAGTCTAATCTCTCCTAACCTGAACCACGCTTATAACGTAATTATTATTTACGCAAAAATAAAAAAGCCAAAGAAAAACGGCTATTGAATAGCTAATTCCTTTGGCCTAGATAAGGATATGAATTTTACTTTTGTTCTTTATCTTTCTGTACATTGTAATAGTTGACAGAGTACATAGCCCCTTCGGAAACCATGTTATTGTCTCCATGATCATGTGGATGTGGATGTCCTATCTTTGTCTTTAGAGCAGGATCATGCTTATTTTTGTCATTCAAAGAAACTTTCACTTTATTCCATGCATTTTTCATTTGATCAAGAACCCGTTTTCGTCTGTTCTTATTTGTTAGTAGATAAGTAGTCAAACCAACAGTAGTAAGAGTGAATGTTGTGAAAACAGTTTTTTTAGTAACGTCCATTGTATTCCCTCCATTTGTGTCTGCACTTTATTTACTAACGGCCTTTCTATGACTTTATCTTTTTTTCTTATTAGAACCAAATTGCTTTCTGCTCACTCTCTCTAGATAATATCCTCTAACCGCTTAAGAAGCTGAATCAAGTAGATTTCCTAAAAAATTGCTAAACTTTTCTGTCTCATCCTTCCCATTCTGATTTCATTCAAAAACCAGTTGTATGAAAAAGACCAAGACGCATGCGCATCGACATTAACGCTATTTCTCTGGGTGAATAGACCATATCAGTCTCAAACCAGTGCTGAAGAAGACCTAAATTAGCAGAGACTATATAACTAATAAAAAAATCTTCAGGAATTGGCAGCTGAGCTTCATTCTTTTTAAACAGAGCATAGTTTTTTTGAAATAACTCTTTCATGATTGCTTTTATTTCCACCAAAAAAGAAGGATCCCCATTTGGACCTAATATCGTTCTGAAAAACGCAGCATGTTCTGCATAGTATTCATACATTCGAAGTGCTTGAGGATGGGGCTCTTTCAGCCAATTTTGCTGCTGGAAATCTTGTGGATTCACATCTGAAGCTATTTCACGTATACCTTTGAGCATTTCAGCTTTGCTTTGATCAAACAGGTCATATATGTCTTGATAATGCAAGTAAAATGTTCCTCGATATAATCCTGCTCTTTTTGTCAGTTCTTGAACGGTTATTTTTTCGAACCCTTTTTCTTGAATTAGCTCCATCAATGCATTCCGAAGCATTTCTCGGGTACGGGTAATTCTTGGGTCTATCCTCTTTGTTGTCATATCTGTTCCCTCTTAAATAAAATACTATCTTTTCTACACTTTTCTCAAATGATGATCATTAATAAACAGAACCGCATTTATTGATCATTGCATTTTCTTTCCTCCTCCCATCATAATAAACACAACGTCTATTATCAACATAGTGTTTATTAGGAGGATATAAACAATGACCAATGTTAACTCATCTGAGAAAAAATCAATCTTAGTAACAGGAGCAACAGGCAATGTAGGACGGGAAATCATATCTCAATTACACCAACAGAATATCTTCGTACGAGCAATAACTCGTAATCCACAATTAGCGAACTTCCCAATGGGAACTGAAATTTTATATGGAGATTTATCACAGCCCGAAGAGAGCTATTTTGATAACATAGATGTAATGTACCTGATGTGGCCATTTCATACATCAGAAGCAGCTCCTCTGATTGTAGAAATGGCTAAAAAAAAGCATATCAGACGGATTGTTTTTCTTTCATCTGGAGCTGTAAAAGATGACCTTTCTCCTGAACAATACACAGAACCAATTGGCCGCTCGCATTCTGAAGTAGAACAGTTAATTGAACAATCTGGGTTAGAATATACTTTTTTGCGGCCAAGCACTTTTGCCGTCAATACAATCTGGTGGGCGGATCAAATACGTAAAGGGGATATAGTGAAAGGAGCATACGGAACAGTTTGTATGAATCTAATCCATGAAGCAGACATTGCTGCTGTAGCTGTACAAGCACTTACTTCAAATAAACACAACAAAGCAAGATATGTCCTCACAGGCCCCGAAACACTATCCCAGAAAGAGCAAGTGCATATTATCGGGAAAGCACTAAATCGGCCGCTAGAATGGATAGAATTGTCTCATCAAGAAGCACAAAAATACTTACTTGCTGACGATAGTTTTCCTAGCTCTTTTGTGGATATTTTGCTTAATGGATACGCCAAAATGCTAACGACACCTAAACCAATCATAACTTCTACTGTTCAAGAGATAACAGGAAGAGACGCCCGAACTTTTTATCAATGGGTGCTCGACCATATCGATGAATTTCATTAATTAATCGGTATACAAACATAATCGTGTACATTTTTCATGTAAGCATAAACATTGCTCACTTTTGTGTTATTCTAAAGTAGAATTCTTCTCATATTGAATTATTTTTACAGAAAGAAGTGAATTCACTTGGGCTATACGCCACTATTATTTGTTCTCATTGTTACTATTTTTCTCATTTGGACACGTGTAAAAGATAAATCCAAAGCATCCACGATTCTTGCAATCCTCTCATTTGTTCTAATCTTCATTTATGTAGGTTTTTCCATTTACATCCTTTCTGTTTTAGAACCACAGTTATATGGCTATGTGTCATTATTCACGATTCCTTGTGGTCCCATATTGATCATTGTCGGTTTATTAGCCTTCCTGAGAGATAGGAAAAACACGTGGGGTCAAGTCAGTCTTATGGTCAGTATATGTATTCCAGTTCTTGTGTTCTTGATCGGTTTTGCCTATGATTCTCAAAATTGAGTGTCTACAAATTAATAAAAATAAGAGGTTACCAATTCGGCAACCTCTGAAATGTCTATAAAATTGCTTTTGCTGCAATATCTTTGCGATAATGCGCGCCTTCAAAACGAATTTTTTCTACCGTTTCATAAGCTCGCTTTTGACTCTCTTGAATCGTACTTCCAAGTGCTGTAACTCCCAGTACTCTTCCTCCAGCAGTTACTGCTTTCCCATCTTGTTCCTTCGTACCTGCATGAATCACAATCGTATGACTGTCTATTTGCTCTGGAAATGTGATTTCTAAACCACTTGGGTAGCTGCCTGGATAACCTGGAGATGTCATCACTACACAGACTGCTGCTTGATCACTCCACTCTATTTTCAGCTCACCCAAACGACCTTCGATAACAGCTAGGAAAACATCCACTAAATCTGTCTTTAGTCTTGGAAGTACTACTTGTGTTTCCGGATCACCAAACCTAGCGTTAAATTCAATAACTTTTGGCCCTTCATCTGTAATCATCAGTCCGGCATACAGTACACCTTTATAGACAATTCCTTCTTGATGAAATGCATCTACCATAGGGTAGATGATCGTATCAATTGCTTGCTGAACAATCTCATCTGCTATTTGTGGGACAGGGGAATAGGTTCCCATACCACCTGTATTTGGACCTTTATCTCCATCAAACACAGGCTTATGATCTTGGGAAATAACCATAGGTATGGCGGTAGTTCCATCGACAAAAGCCATCAAGGAAATCTCTTGGCCTGTCAGATACTCTTCAATCACGACTTGGTCTCCAGCATCTCCGAATACTTTTTCGTCCATTGCTTCTACAATGGCTTGTTCAGCTTCTGCTAAGGTTTGTGCCACAACAACGCCTTTACCAGCAGCTAAACCATCTGCTTTGATAACAATAGGAGCTCCTTCTTGCCGAACATATGCTAATGCTTCATTACTATTTGTAAACACTTGATACTTTGCTGTTGGAATGGCATATTTTTGCATCATTTCTTTTGCAAATGTTTTACTTCCTTCAATAATCGCAGCTGCTTTTCTTGGCCCAAAAATAGGAAGGTTGAGCAATTCAAATTGATCTACGATCCCCTCTATCAAAGGGACTTCCGGTCCTACTATCGTGAGATCAATCGCGTTTGCAATGGCAAACTCAGCTAATCTTTCTTGTTCCGATACCCCAATCGCCACATTTTCTGCAAGTATTGCAGTACCCGCGTTTCCAGGTGCACAGTATATTTGCGAAACACGCTTGCTTTGGGCTAATTTAGTAACAATCGCATGTTCACGTCCACCATTGCCAATTACCAATACACGCATGCCTTTTCCTCCCTAGTGTTTAAAATGGCGTACTCCCGTAAATACCATCGTGATTCCATATTTATTGGCTACTTCAATCGACTCTGAATCACGAATGGACCCGCCTGGCTGAATGATGGCTCGAATTCCAGCTTCAGCCGCTTTTTCGAGAGTATCCGACATAGGAAAGAAAGCATCGGAGGCTAATACTGCACCTTTTGTGGTTTCACCTGCTTGGCGAATCGCAATCTCAGCTGCTCCTACGCGATTCATTTGTCCAGCTCCAACTCCGATAGTACGATTATCTTTTGTCAATACGATGGCATTGGATTTAACATGTTTGACTACTTTCCATGCAAATAATAGCTCATCCCATTCGGCATCGGTTGGTTTTCGATCCGTCGCTACGGTACACATTTCCCGGGTAATTTGCTTACTATCCTGTTCTTGTATAAGAATACCACCATCAATGGAGGTCGTTTTCCATACTGTTTCTTTCTTATCAGTTGAAAACGGAAGTTCCAATAGGCGTAAATTTTTCTTCTCACTAAGGATTTGTTGGGCTTCTTCACTAAAGCTTGGAGCAATAATGATCTCTAAAAATATTTCTTTCATCTTAGAAGCTGTCTCAGCATCAATGGGACGGTTTGCAGCGATAATACCTCCATAAATGGATACTGGATCGGCTTCGTAAGTACGCTCATATGCTTCAAAGATCGTTTCCCCAATGGCAACACCGCAAGGATTCATATGTTTTACGGCTACTACTGCTGGTTCGGTAAATTCTTTGACAATTTCTAAAGCTGCATTCGCGTCTTGGATGTTATTGTAGGAGAGTTCTTTTCCTTGTAATTGTTTTGCAGAAACCAACTGGTTGGATGTTGCAAGTGCATTTTTATAATAAGCGGCTTTTTGGTGTGGATTTTCCCCATATCTCAGAGTACTTACTTTTTCATAAGAAAGAGTTAATTGATCTGGAAGTGTTTCGTCCACTTCTCCTGTCAAATAATTTGCGATGAGAGAGTCATATGCTGCTGTGTGACGAAAAGTTTTTGCAGCTAGACGTTTTCTTGTGGCAATGGTGGTGTTACCTTCTGCAGCAAGTTCATCTAGTACAACGGCATAGTCAGCAGGATCAACTAAAACCGTAACATCACGATGGTTTTTAGCGGCCGAACGCAACATCGAAGGTCCACCGATATCGATGTTTTCAATCGCCTCTTCGTAGGTAAATCCTTCTTTGCTAATAGTTGCTTTAAAGGGATATAGATTGACAACTACAAGGTCGATAAACTCAATTCCATTATCTTGACATGCTTGTTGATGAGATTGTTTGTCACGAACAGCAAGTAATCCACCATGTACTTTTGGGTGGAGTGTTTTTACTCTGCCATCTAAAATTTCCGGAAATCCTGTGACTTCGGATATCTGTGTTACTGGCAATCCTTCTTGGCTGAGAAGTTGAAAAGTACCGCCAGTAGAAATAATTTGAACATCCTGTTCTACTAGTTTTTTGGATAATTCCACAATCCCTGTTTTATCTGAAACGCTAATAAGCGCACGACGCACTTTAGACATTTTTCATCCTCCCTGTGACAAGCTGTTTGACTACTTCTGGATACAACTGGTGTTCTACAGCTTGAATTTTTTGTGTATATGTCGTGAGTGTATCATTTTCTTCTATTGCAACAGGTACCTGAGCGATGATAGGCCCTGTATCCATTCCTTCATCCACAAAATGCACGGTAACTCCTGAAACTTTAACAGGGTATTCAAAAGCTTGTTCGATCGCATTTTTCCCAACAAATGCAGGCAATAGAGAAGGATGTATATTTACAATCCGACCTTTAAATTTCCCTAATAAGGTAGGGCCAATCAATCTCATGTAACCAGCGAGAATAATCCAATCAATCTTTTTCTCCTCTAATACTTCCAGTAACGCAGATTCATACGCTTCTTTATTTGGAAATGACTTAGGTGAGACCAAATAATGAGGTACATCTAATCGCTCTGCGCGATCCAATACTTTTGCACCTTCACGATCACTAATCAGCAAGGATACTGACATTGGCCAGTTATCCTTGCGAGATTGATTCACGATACTTTCAAAGTTAGACCCACTGCCTGAGGCGAAAACAGCAATACTCATTCCGATTTTTCACCCTTCCATCGGAACTTCTCGGTTCCTGAAACGATTTCACCAATTCGATCTACTGTTTCTCCTAGCTCTGAAGCTCGTATCATTACCTCTGCTGCTTGTTCTTTTGGAACACAGATAACCATCCCGATACCCATATTAAAAGTTCGGAACATATCTTCATCAGAGACATTACCAAAATGTTGAATACGACCAAAAATCTCAGGGACATCCCATGTATCAGCGTCAATTTCTGCTGTCAGCCCCTCTGCTAACATGCGGGGAACATTTTCTACAAGTCCTCCACCTGTAATATGAGCAGCGCCTTTTATCGTAAATTCTCGCATTAATGTCAATAATGTTTTTACATAAATTTTCGTGGGGGTTAACAATTCTTTAGCAAGCTCGAGATTCATGCCATCCGCAAATAAAACATGTCTTGCCAAAGAAAAACCATTGCTGTGTAATCCATTGGAAGCGAGTCCAATGAGGACATCTCCAGGCTCAATGGCAGACCCATCGATTAATTGATCTCGCTCTACAACACCAACACAAAATCCAGCGATATCATATTCTCCTTTGGCATACATACCCGGCATTTCCGCTGTCTCTCCACCTATTAACGAACAGCCCGCATCCACACAACCATCCGCTATCCCTTTGACAACTGCTTCTGCTTGAGCAGGCTGCAATTTACCTGTTGCCAAATAATCCAAAAAGAAGAGAGGCTCTGCACCTTGAACGACGAGGTCATTGACACACATCGCAACACAATCAATCCCAATTGAGTCATGTAAGTCTGTGGCAAAAGCTAACTTTAATTTTGTTCCTACTCCATCTGTAGCTGATACTAGAACAGGGTTCTCATACTTGCCAAGGGCAAAAGCACCACCAAACCCTCCAATATCACCCAATACCTCTGGGCGATAGGTCCTTTTGACATGAGCTCGAATGCGTTCCACTGTTTCGTTTCCTGCATCGATATCTACACCAGCTTGTTTGTATGCTTCACTCATACCTTTTCCTCCACCTCAAGTGCGTCATATAGCTTTGTAGGGTATTCTCCAGTAAAACAAGCTAGGCAATGTCCTCGATTTTTTTCCTTGGATGGGCGGCCAATCGCCTCTATCATACCTTCCGCGCTGAGAAAAGCTAGAGAATCTGCATTGATCAGTTCACATATCTCATCGACAGTGTGATTGGAAGCGACGAGTTGATCTCGGTTAGCAGTATCAATCCCATAAAAGCAAGGATTTTTGACCGGCGGGGAACTGATACGAACATGGACTTCAACCGCCCCAGCTTCACGTAACAAGTTAACTATTCTGCGACTGGTTGTCCCACGAACAATCGAGTCATCTATCATAACCACACGTTTGCCTTCTACTACTTTTCGAACTGCACTCAGTTTCATCTTTACGCCTTGTTCCCGTAATTCTTGGCTTGGTTGGATAAAAGTGCGACCAACATAGCGGTTTTTGATTAATCCTAGTTCATAAGGAATACCAGTCGCTTCAGCAAAGCCAATGGCAGCGGATGTACTTGAATCAGGAACACCTGTGATCACATCAGCTTCGACAAATGCTTCTTTCGCTAACTGCCGTCCAAGTCTTTTCCGAGCGGTATGCACATTGATACCACTTATATCGCTATCTGGACGTGCAAAATAAATGTATTCAAAGGAACAGATGGATGTCTCTTTTGGCTCGGAAAAACGAGTTACTCGCATTTCGTTATTTTGGGTGGTGAGCACCAGTAATTCACCTGGTTCAATTTCTCGGATAAAAGCTGCTCCTACTGTATCAAAAGCACAAGTCTCAGACGCAAAGACATAGGAATCTCCCAATTTCCCAATTGCTAAAGGACGCAGAGCATGTGGGTCTTGCGCCACAAATAATTGATCATTGGTTAGAATCAGCAATGCATAAGCACCGACCAATTCATTTAACGTTTCTTTTACTGCTTCTTCCAGAGTATCTGCATTTGATCGGGCGATTAAATGAGCAATAGCTTCTGTATCTGTTGTAGTTTGAAAGATAGAGCCATTTGCCTCTAATTCTTTTCGAAGTTTATCTCCATTAACTAAGTTCCCATTTGTTGCAATCGCTATTTCTCCCTTGGCATAGTTAAACACCAAAGGCTGAACATTAGCTAATACACTTGATCCCGTAGTAGAATACCGGACATGTCCAATAGCAGTAGAACCGATTAACTGTGAAACATTCTCTGGGCTAAAGACTTCATTCACTAGGCCCATGTCGCGATGAACATGAAATTTTTCCCCATCTGACGTTACAATACCAGCACTCTCTTGTCCACGATGCTGCAATGCATGAAGTCCATAGTAGGTAAGCCTAGCTGCATCTGGATGACCTACTATCCCAAACACGCCACATTCTTCGTTTAATTCGTCGAAGTCGAAGATGCTGTCATCTTGCATGGTATCGCCTCTTCCCAAAGGTTGGTTAATTCTGATACGGAGCGATTGACTACGAGCTGATCATTCACATGAACTTCCAAAGTTTCTCCAGTTACTTCTCCAATAACTTGAGCTGGAACTTGGAATTGATTTATCACTTCTATTACTGCTTCTACTTTTTCTTGTGGTACAGACAATAAAATTCTTGATTGTGTTTCACTAAAGAGATATTGAGCAGCATCATGTTCTGTTTCCAGTCGTACCTTAGCACCTACATTTCCACTGATACATGATTCGGCAATCGCAAGTGCGATACCGCCTTCAGACACATCATGAGCTGACTGAACGAGCCCCTGGCGAATAACCGAAAGCACAGCTTGTTGCAATACTTTTTCTTTTTCACTATCCAATACTGGAGCACGACCTGAGATACTACCTGTATACGCTTGTTGTAACTCACTACCACCAAGCTCAATTGAAGTATCCCCTAATAACACCAAAACATCATTTGCTTGTTTGAATGCTTGGGTGGTAATATGTTCTCGTTTTTCGATCAAACCAACCATGCCAACAACTGGTGTTGGGTAAATCGGCTGGCCTTTGGTTTCGTTATATAAACTGACATTACCGCCGACAACAGGTGTTTGGAGAACCTCACACATTTCACTCATACCATCGATGGATTTCGATAGTTGCCAATACACTTCAGGCTTCTCAGGGCTGCCAAAGTTCAGGCAGTCCGTCATCCCTAGCGGCTGGGCCCCTGAACATACAATGTTACGCGCTGATTCTGCAACAGCGATACGTCCGCCATTTACTGGATCGAGATAAACATAACGGCCGTTTCCATCTGTACTCATGGCTAGTGCTTTGTCTGTACCGCGAACGACAACAACTGCTGCATCTGATCCAGGTCGAACCGCAGTGCTAGTGCGTACCATAAAATCGTATTGTTGGTATACGTACTTTTTGCTCGCCATATTTGGAGATTGCAAGATTTTCGTTAATGCTTCATTCGCGTCGATATTCACAAGGGCTTCTGCCGGGTTTACTGATTCATTTGCTACATAATAAGCTGGGACTTTTTCCTCTCTAACATACACAGGTGCATCATCGACCAATGTATTAACGGGGATTTCAGCTACTAACTTGCCATGTTGGAATAGCCGATATTGATTACCATCTGTTACTTCGCCAATCACTGCCGATTGTAAGCCCCATTTGTTACAAATTGCGATTACTTCTTCTTCCCGACCTTTCTCCACAACCAAAAGCATCCGTTCTTGGGACTCCGACAGCATGATTTCGTAGGAAGTCATTCCTGTTTCCCGCTGTGGAACAAGGTCCAAATTCAAGTCTAATCCTTGGCCCCCTTTTGCTGCCATTTCTGCACTAGAACAAGTAAGGCCAGCCGCACCCATATCTTGAATACCAAGAAGCATCTTCTTTTCTACCATTTCCAAACAAGCTTCCAAAAGTAGTTTTTCCATAAATGGATCACCTACTTGAACTGCGGATCGTTTTTCTTCTGACTCTTCGTTTAGTTCTTCCGAAGCAAAGGTAGCTCCATGAATTCCATCACGGCCAGTGCTCGCACCAACATAAATAACTGGGTTACCGGCACCTGTGGCAACGCCTTTTTGAAGATCTTTGTGATTGATGACCCCTACACACATTGCATTGACAAGCGGATTTCCATCATAAGCATTATCAAAAACGACTTCCCCGCCAACTGTTGGTATTCCAATACAATTTCCATAGTGAGCAATACCAGCTACTACATTGTCAAAAAGGTATCGAACTTGAGATGATTCCAACTCTCCAAAACGAAGGGAATTAAGAAGCGCAACTGGGCGAGCTCCCATAGAGAAAACATCACGAATAATTCCACCTACACCTGTTGCAGCTCCTTGGAATGGTTCTACCGCGGATGGATGGTTATGACTTTCAATTTTAAAGACAACTGCTTGCTCATCCCCAATATCAATTACCCCTGCACCTTCACCTGGTCCGAGCAAAATACGCGGGCCTGTTGTAGGAAACTTTTTTAAGAGGGGTTTAGAGTTTTTATAACTACAGTGTTCCGACCACATTACGCTGTAAATACCAATCTCAGTCCAATTAGGGAGACGCCCTAAGTGGCCTTTTACCTGTTCATATTCCTCTGAAGTTAAACCCATCTCTTTATATAACTGTTGGTCTCTAATTTGTTCAGCCGTTGGTTCGATCATTGTTGATTCTCCTTCCAGTAAGCTAGCATTGAAGTAAACAGACGTGCTCCATCTGGAGAACCCATCCAATCTACGATCGCTCTCTCTGGATGCGGCATCATTCCAAGAACATTACCTTTTTCATTTGTTATACCAGCGATGTTTGCTAAGGAACCATTTGGGTTTTGATCTGCATAACGAAACAAAATCTGTCCGTTTTCTTCTAATTTTTGCAAAGTATCCTCGTCACAAAAATAATTTCCCTCAGCATGTGCGATTGGTATTTGTACTGTTTCTCCCTGCTCGTAATGTCTAGTAAAAGCCGAATCTGCACGCTCTACCGTAATCGGCTCAAGCTCACAGCGGAATTGCAAGTGATCATTTCTCATCAATGCACCAGGAAGCAGCCCCGCTTCTGTTAAAATTTGAAATCCATTACAGATTCCTACTATGAGTTTCCCTGTTTCGGCCTCTTTTTTTACTGCTTCCATTACAGGAGAGAAAGTAGCTAAAGACCCACAGCGTAGATAATCTCCATACGAAAAACCACCAGGTAAAAATATCGCATCATATGAGGATAAATCTGATTCATGGTGCCAAACAGGATGGACTTCTTCTCCTAATACATCTTCGATCGCATGTACCAAATCCATATCACAGTTAGAACCCGGGAAGACCACGACAGCAGAACGCATGCTTACACCTCCTCAAGTTCAAAGCGGAAGTTTTCGATAACAGGATTGGAGAACAATTTTTCGCACATCGCGGTTACGGCGATTTCTGCTGCTTCTTTATTTTCAGCATCAAGAGATACTTCAAGGCGTTTTCCGATACGAACATCAGATACTTGGTTATAACCCATCGTGTGAAGAGAACCTTTTACGGCTACACCTTGTGGATCGAGAACACTTTCTTTTAACGTAACAAATATAGTCGCTTTATACATTTTATTGGCCTCCCAATCGTTTATTTATCTCTTGATATGCTTCTAAAACATTACCGAGGTTGCGACGAAAGCGATCCTTATCCAACTTGTCACCCGACTCTAAATCCCAAAACCGGCAAGTGTCAGGAGAAATTTCGTCTGCAAGCAGTACTTGTCCATCCTTGTCAAGTCCGAATTCCAATTTAAAATCAACTAAACGAATGCCGCGCTGCTCCATATGGGTGGATAAGATTTTATTAATTTCGAGAGCCTGTTCTTTCATTTGTGCAAGAATATCTTTGCTTGTAATCTCTAAGGCGTAAATGTGATCTTCTAAAATCAGGGGGTCACCTAGACTATCATCTTTATAATAAAATTCGACAATTGGGAAAGGCAGGGGTTTTCCTTCTTCTAAACCTAAACGTTTAGCGAAGCTGCCGGCAGTTACATTACGAACTACCACTTCTAACGGAATAATGGTCACCCTTTTTACCAATTGCTCCAACGTAGATAATTGTTCGAGAAAGTGACTTTGCACTTGATTTTCTGCTAGCAACTCAAAGAAATAACTCGTAATTTTATTGTTTAAAGCACCTTTTCCCTCTATAATTTCTTTTTTTTCCCCATTAAAAGCAGTTGCTGCATCTTTATACTGGACTAACAAAACATTTGGATCTTTGGTGGTGAACAGTTTTTTTGCTTTTCCTTCGTAAACAAGCTCTCCCATCATGTATTCCTCCTATAGTCCAAGCCGGTCAAAGATAAAGTCAACCCTGGCTAAATGATGTCGGTAATCAAAGCAATCTGCAATCTCTTCTAAATTTAGGTGCCTGCTTACAAATTCATCTTGTTCTACTAATCCACGGAAAGAAGTTTGTTCTTCCCAAGCTTGCATCGCCAAAGCTTGAACACGATCATATGCTTTTTCACGTGTTAAGCCTTTATTGATCAAAGCAAGCAATACTCGTTGTGAGTAAATAAGCCCAAAAGTACGATCCATGTTTCGCTTCATATTTTCTGGGAAAACACGTATGCCACTAATGATGTTCGTAAAACGGTTTAACATGTAGTTGAGCAAAATAGTTGCATCAGGCAGAATGACTCGTTCTACAGAGGAATGAGAAATATCTCTCTCATGCCAAAGCGGGACATTTTCATAGCTGGATACCATATGACCACGCACGACACGAGCAAGACCAGAAATATTTTCACAACCAATTGGATTGCGTTTATGAGGCATAGCTGAAGACCCTTTTTGGCCTTTTCCAAATGGCTCTTCCACTTCACGGGTTTCGCTTTTTTGCAGGGCACGAATTTCCGTAGCGAATTTATCCAGTGATGTTGCAATCAAAGCAAGTGTCGCCATATAGTTTGCGTGACGATCCCGTTGCAAAGTTTGGGTTGAGATTGGAGCAGCTTCTAATCCGAGGCGCTCACAAACAAACTTTTCAACAAATGGATCGATATTTGCATATGTTCCAACAGCACCAGAAATCTTTCCTACACGGACAGTTTCAATAGCTTGTACAAAACGCTCACGATTTCGCTTCATTTCTTCATACCAAAGTGCCATTTTAAGACCGAATGTGGTAGGTTCAGCATGTACACCATGAGTACGTCCCATCATCACGGTATATTTGTATTGCTTCGCTTGCTCTCCTAAAACTTCGATCAAACGATCTACATCTTTTAACAATATTTCATTGGCTTGCCGCAAGAGATAGGAGAGGGCTGTATCTACTACATCTGTAGATGTCAAGCCATAGTGCACCCATTTGGACTCTTGTCCCAGCGTTTCAGAAACTGCTCGAGTAAAAGCAACTACATCATGACGTGTTTCTTGTTCAATTTCTAAGATACGATCCACATCAAAACTAGCTTTCTTACGAATAAGTTCTACATCTTCTTTTGGAATAACACCGAGTTCAGCCCATGCTTCACAAGCTAGTATCTCTACTTCTAACCATGCTTGAAAACGATTTTGATCTGTCCAGATAGAAGACATTTCCTCACGTGCATAACGATTAATCAAGTGAATACCCCTTTTCTATTGAGTCCATATGGCTTTTTCTTCTGTTTCGGTAAGGGCTGGACATATCTTTAATTGATCCAACTGATCCAAACCTTGTTTTATGTCATCCGTCAATACGGTCACATGTCCCATTTTTCGACCAGTCTTTGCTTCTAGTTTTCCATACCAATGTGCTTTTATATTGCTAGGTAATTTGTCATAGGAGCGGAAAAATGCTTCTTTATGTTCCCCTAACACATTCATCATAATCGCAGAATGATATCGTGTTGGTTCAATTAGTGGTAAGCCTATAACAGCTCGTAACATTTGTTCAAACTGCGAGGGATTGCAAGCGTCATACGTATAATGACCAGAATTATGAGGACGTGGTGCTAATTCATTAATATAGAGATGTCCATCAACATGTAAAAACATCTCCACAGCTAGTAAACCTACTACTTGTAGATGTTCTGCAACCTGCTTTGCCAGCTCTACAGCCAACTGACTTGTTTCTTCTGCTATTGTAGCAGGAGCGATGGAAAGATGGAGAATATGATTTCGATGTAGATTAACAGCAGGTGGAAATGCCTTTACTCCCCCTGTCACACTTCTGGCAACAACAACGGAAATCTCCTTTAAGAATGGAATAAATTTTTCTAGAATAAATGTCCGAGCCGATACATCATTTTCAGCAAGCCATGCTGATACATCTTGCTTGGTGTGGAATGTCCACTGCCCTTTTCCGTCGTATCCACCAGTTACTGTTTTTAAAACAGCAGGTAATCCTATTTTATCGATTGCAGATAGCAGTTCGTCAGTTGAGGTGACTTTTGCATAAGGAGCAACAGGTACTCCTGCTTCTTCTATTGCCGCTTTCTCCATCAATCGATGACGGGTGACTTCTAAAAGTTTACTTCCTTGTGGTACTGATGTTTGTTGTTCCAAACGCTGAACTAATGTTGGATCAATATTTTCAAATTCATAAATGATAAGATCAGATAATGATGCCAATTTATCAACTGAATCCAAATCATCAAAGCCAGCTTTTACATGATAATCGGAAACTTGGACTCCTGGAGCATCCTCTGATGGATCTAACGTCGCAAAGCGATATCCCATCTTTCTGCCTTCGAGGATAATCATTCGACCAAGTTGTCCACCACCTAGTACCCCAATGGTTTGATTTGGTAACAAGATACTCATGAAAGTTCCCCCTCTAGAAGTACCTTTTGTCTTGTAGCTTGACGTCTTTTCTCTAATTTTTGCTGAAGTTTCTCATCTGTAATTCCTAATATTTGAGCAGCCAATAAACCTGCATTAGTCGCTCCAGCATTGCCAATGGCTACCGTTGCAACAGGAACTCCCCCGGGCATTTGCACGATTGATAATAAAGAATCAAGTCCATTCAGACTAGAAGATTTCACAGGTACTCCAATCACAGGTAAGATTGTTTTAGCAGCTACCATGCCAGGAAGATGAGCTGCTCCTCCAGCACCTGCAATAATTACCTTAATCCCGCGCTTAATTGCTGTTTCTGCATAAGAAAACATCTCATCTGGGGTGCGATGAGCAGAAACTACTTTCTTTTCATAGACAATCCCTAATTCATCTAATACATCACAAGCTAATTTCATTGTTGGCCAATCAGAAGTACTGCCCATTATCACTCCAACACGTACCATCGTCCGCCTCCATAAAAAAACCCAAACAGCGTATTCCAGAAGCAATGAGGTCGCTTCGCGAAATCCTATACTATTTAGGTAGTGTTAGCTTTATTCATAACATGTTTAGTGTACCAACCTTTGTAGAGCAAGTCAAACAAAAAAACGAACATCACAAGGTATCAAAACCTATAATGTTCGTAAAAACCATACTAGATGCTAAATGAAGACAGGGTATTAACTCAAAACTTTTATCTCGTTCGCTAATTAACACTACTATTCCTTTTTCTTAGGTTATTTATTAATAAAATAATTGTAAATAGTAAATTTTATATTGATTACTGGTTATATTTATTAAATAATAGAAGAAATTAGAGAAAATTGAAAAAGGGGTTTTGTGATTTGATTAAACAAGTTGTACATATTGCTGGCAATGAACTTGAAATGGATTTAATCGAATACATGGATTTCCTCGTGGAAGAAGTCATTCCTAAAATCCTACAACTCCCAGGCGTTATAAAGGCAGATGTAACAAAACTAACGCAAATGACCATTACCCCTGATGCAAAACAACTCGAAAGCCAAAATGTCTCTCTGCAAGCTCAAGTGTATTATGAAAACGAAGAAGCATATCAGTATGTAATCTCTAATGTGATAGATGAGGACTTGATGCAAATTTTATTAGATGGTACTAATTTTATTTCTTTGTATAGTGGTTACCAGTACTCTTTTCAAAAATATTAGTTTAAAGCAGGAGGAGTAGTTTCCTCCTCTTCTACTCGTATCACAAATTTACTCTAAACCTCAACAATACTGAATATTTTGGCTTCGTTTCTCATCTAAAAAATCTGATTCTTGTAGAACTAGCATTAGAAATTTATGAACCCCATTCTTCTCATCTTCCTCTCTTCTCTTGTAATTATTTTGGTATTATTCATCTTTATTTTGGAACCGATATGATAAATAAAAAGAGTATGGCATTTCAGCTGGGTAGGTACGCTGATTGAAGAGTGTCTTTCACAGAAACAAGTACTCCCAGTAAAAACCTTTTTTATTAGTACTTTAGAAAAATATTTGATACATATCAAAAAAACCTACCGTTTTTGGTAGGTTTTTGTGTGTTGCCTGGCGACTACTTACTCTCCCAGGACCCTGCGGTCCAAGTACCATCAGCGTAAGAGGGCTTAACGGTCGTGTTCGGGATGGGAACGAGTGGAACCCCTCTGCTATGATCACCAGACGTATTGTGTTGTAGAAAGTGACTCGCACTTTCAAAATCAGATAGGAAAAGATGATGTTGCAGTAGGAGAAGCC
>NZ_JAKWBN010000013.1 GCF_022511585.1 Shimazuella soli
GCCACTGGAGCCACTGGAGCGACTGGAGAAACTGGAGCCACCGGAGCCACTGGAGCGACTGGAGTCACCGGAAATACAGGAGCCACCGGAGCCACTGGAGCGACTGGAGCCACCGGAAATACAGGAGCCACGGGAGTCACAGGAGCCACTGGAGCGACTGGAGTCACCGGAGCCACTGGAGCGACTGGAGCCACTGGAGCGACTGGAGAAACTGGAGCCACCGGAGCCACTGGAGCCACGGGAGCGACTGGAGAAACTGGAGCCACCGGAGCCACTGGAGCCACTGGAGCGACTGGAGTCACCGGAAATACAGGAGCCACCGGAGCCACTGGAGCGACTGGAGCCACCGGAAATACAGGAGCCACGGGAGTCACCGGAGCCACTGGAGCGACTGGAGTCACCGGAGCCACTGGAGCGACTGGAGCCACGGGAGCGACTGGAGTCACCGGAAATACAGGAGCCACCGGAGCCACTGGAGCGACTGGAGTCACCGGAAATACAGGAGCCACGGGAGTAACAGGAGCCACGGGAGCCACTGGAGCCACGGGAGCGACTGGAGTCACCGGAAATACAGGAGCCACGGGAGTAACAGGAGCCACTGGAGCGACTGGAGTTACCGGAGTGACGGGAAGTACAGGACCAACAGGTCCAACCGGAAGTACCGGAATGACCGGAGTGACCGGATCCACTGGAGCCACGGGAGTGACGGGAAGTTCAGGATCAACAGGACCCACGGGAAGTGCCGGATTGACCGGAGTGACTGGAGCCACTGGAGCGACGGGAAGTACAGGACCAACAGGACCCACGGGAAGTGCTGGATTGAACGGATTGACCGGACCCACCGGAGCCACTGGAATGACAGGAAGTACAGATTCAACAGGACCAATGGGAAGTACTGGAGTTACTGGAGCCACGGGAGCTACTGGCACCGGAGTTCCTGGATATTTGTTTGTTTATGATACGACTACCCAAATGGTCCCTATTGGTGGGAGTGTTTCCTTTAATACAAACGGTCCAATTTCTGCTCCATTTACTCACATAGCAGGAACATCAACTATCATCATTGGTGCTACAGGTGTTTATCAAGCTGAATTTCGTCTCTCTGCTCGTGAAAACAACCAATTTTCCTTCTTTCTAAATGGATCACCTATTCCGGGAGGAAGGTTTGGTCAAATGGCAAACGATAATATAAATTCAGGGATAACCATTTTTACTGTTACTATTGCACCAAGTATATTCACTTTAGTAAATAATATTTCTTCAGCACCTGGGACTATTACTCTCGACCCAACTGAAGGTGGAATACTATTAGGAGATTCTGCAGCTGTTACCATTATAAAATTAGCTTAGTCTATTCTTTGAAAGAACAGTGATATAACTTATTGCTGTTCTTTGTGTTTCTCCCTAGATTTGAATATGGGGCTTTGCCATTTTGTAAAGCTGAAAAGTAAGCTGAACGAACATCAACCTTCCCCTAAAGTGAGGAAGATTGATGTTAAGTCGAGCTACATCTATTTGATGTTAGCCGGAATTTCCAGATAGTGGAGGTTGTGCATGATTCCCAAAATGTTTCCAAATGTGTTGACTACAGAAGCAGTGATAAATCCTGAAGAAGACAGCAGTTAAAGCTGAGAGGGCAGAAATGGGAGCAGTCTATCTTCTCTTAACTGCCTGCATTTTTATTGCTAGAATGACTTCCTCGTGTAGGACTACGGGTCTAAGCTTGTTCCATTTCTTTGAGCTGTTTATGGAATCCTCCATCTCTAAGTGTTAGCCGTAGTTTGAGAAGAGTGTTCAAAACATTCTTATGTTTTGGAGCTCGCAAAAGCAGAGAATATCCCTAGAGTAATATATAAATAACCAGTTATCTGATTCTGTAACTTTGAACCCGTTTTATTCCTCAAAATCCGCTTTCTAATACTTGCTGCTAAATACTCCTTTCCGTTGTTCACGCATCCACTGAGCAACCAGTATTTCTCCTTGATCATTTGATTTTTCAAGCTCTGAAACAATCGATTTGTAATCGGTATCATTGCGATTCTGACTCATTTTGGATGCAGCTTGAATAGAGGTGATTTCAATTTCAAAGCCAATTATTCCTTTTATCGCCCTCTCAAGCAACTTTGGATCAAATGTATCCCAGATCCGGCCATTTTCACGGTGAGACTCATAGTGATTCAGCATCGTATCCAAAGCCGATTTCAGCTCGTCTCCTGTGATTACACGTGATGTTCCATACGCATGTACAGCTAGATAATCCCATGTAGGAACTTCTTCGAGCTGATACCAACTTGACGAAATGTAAGCGTGCGGCCCTTGAAAAATGAGTAACACATCTCGATTAGTGTCTAACGTTTTTTTCTGCATGTTTCCGTATGCAAGGTGCCCAGTCGCATAGATTTTCCCATCATCTTCTCGAATTTCTAAAGGAATATGCGTAGCCAACGGACGTTGTTCATCAACAGTAATCAATAAGGCAAACGGATAAGACTTCATCATTTGAACTGCCTCATCAAGATCCATCTGATATTGCTTAGGAATATACATACTAACCATCCTTTCGACTGTATATGAGTTTTTAAAATGTAAGCATAAAAAATAAATATCCGACAAAAAAATAATAAGATACAAACTGACATATAAAAAGGTACAATATGAAATAAATATACATGTCAAAGGGAGGTAGCAGATGAAAAATACCATTTTTACTTTTAAAGGTGACACTCCTAAATACAAACAAATTTATGAGCAATTTAAATTATTTATTGAACAAGGTGACTTACTTACTGATGAGCAATTGCCTTCTATTCGTCAGCTTGCAGGCTCCCTTCAAGTAAGTCGTAATACGACATTAATGGCATATGAGCAGCTTGTAGCGGAAGGTTATATTCGCGGAGAAGGAAAAAAAGGTTATTTTGTAAATGAATTAGAACCTTATATTTTCCAAAAATCGTCAATCTCTCCTGACAAAAAACAAATAACATCAGTGAAACCTTATAGCGTTGATTTTCGGGCGGGTGCGGTAGATCAAACACATTTCCCTTTGAAAACTTGGAGAAAAATATCCAATCGAATATTAAATTTAAAAGAGAGCTTTTTTTATGGGGAACCTTTTGGGGAAGTGAATCTACGCCAACAAATAGCTGTATACTTGCTTCAATCCCGCGGGGTGAAAACAGATGCAGATGCCATAATTATTGGTAGCAGTACGCAACAGTTGCTTCTCTATCTTGGGCATATTCTGAAGGATGATGTTTCTAGTATTATCGTAGAGGATCCTGGATATGATGGCGCCAGAGAGGCTTTTCAATTAAATGGTTTTAAGCTTGAGACCCTAGCTGTTTATGAAACAGGTGCTGATTTTTCATCATTGGAACGAATGAAATCTCGACTCATCTACGTAGCACCTTCCCATCATAGTCCATACGGGGTGAGCATGTCCATTCAGCAACGACATGCGCTTATACATTGGGCTAACAGAAGGCATGGATACATTATCGAAGACGATTATGATAGTGAATTTCGCTATACACAACAACCATTTCCCGCTCTAGCATCAATTGATTCAGCAAGAGTGATTTATCTAGGGAATTTCTCCAAGTCCTTTCTTCCAGGAATTCGTTTAAGCTATATGGTGTTGCCACAGCCTCTGTTACATCGTTACAAAAATCAATTCCTTCATTTTGAAAGTACCACTTCTATTCTTAGCCAACTCACCATGGCTAAATTTATGGAAGAAGGAGAATGGAGTCGCCACATTAAACGTATGCGTCTTGTCTATAAACGAAAAATGCAGCACTTCGTATCTGTATTAAGAAAAGAATTCGAGCAAAATATATCTATCATTGGTGAGCAGTCTGGTTTGTACGTATTAATCAAAGTACACTTGAAACATTCAGAAGAATGGCTAATACATCGTGCTTCTTGTCATGGGGTGAAAGTGTATCCTACCTCGATTTACTTCATTAAAAATAATTCAGATGAACCAATGATTAAACTCGGTTTTAGTAACCTTTCTTGTGATGAGATGGAACTTGGTGTCGAGCTCTTAAAAAAGGCATGGATGTAATGAAAGGCAAATAGTTAAGAGGAAGGTACATACAATTTTAAAATATAGTACAATTTCTAAAAAAACGAAACGGCTTTAATCTCTTTAAAATTCAGGGATAAAGCCGTTTCGTTTTTTTATTTTTGTCCATTAATAGACAGAGGAAGTTCACCTTTAGTTCTGAATTTACTTCCTGATAAACGATCAAGCTTATGCTTTAAGCCCATTAAAGCAGGTAGTAGTACTGGAATACCAATGAGACTCAGTAATAACAGCCCAACGATAACAACAGATGCTACTTGGATAAGTGTTAACACACCAGAAGGTATTAAAGCTGCAAAGGTACCTCCCAAAATAATAGCAGCAGATAGTACTACTCCACCAATGTGACGAGAGGCATCTACCATTCGTGTTGCAAAATCTCCTTCAAGTTCGTTATACCGCATTATCCAGAAGATGCTATAGTCAACACCTAAAGCAACGATCATAATAAAACTAAAGAACGGAACATTCCAACTCATGATTTCTACATGTAAAAGATGGGAACTTATCCATTCCCCAATACCAAGAGAGGCAAAGTACACTAGAATTAAGGAAACAATAATCGATATGGAATTCGAGACAGAGCGAGTGATGACCAGAAGGACAAGTGCTATACCAATTAACATAATCGTTGCGGTACGCAAGAAATCTTTTTGGGTTACATCTTTTAAGTCCACATTTTTAGCTGTTGTTCCTCCGATTGCCACTTTTGCATCTTTTAAATCAGATCCACTTCGTTCTGCATCTACTTGTTTATTTATTTCTTTAATAATAGGCATAGCTTCTTGTGAATATGGGTTTACATCTAAAATGATTGTCATTTTAGCGGTTTTCCTATCATCTGACATATACGTATTCAAGGATTTCTGGAAATCTTTACTTTTTAATATTTTAGTTGGAACATAGAATTGTTCAGCACTATCCGATTTGCTTAAACCATTTAAATACTTTTGCGCATCTTTTAGACCATTACTTACTTTACTTAGTCCTTTCGTGCTGGAAGAAAGGCCGTACTGCAATTGTTTCATATTTGCTTGTAAATCTTTCAATCCATGTAATAATTGTACCTGACCATAATTAATTTGAGTTAACCCAGATTGAAGTTCACCTGTTTTACTCGCAATTTGACTCGAACCAGCAGCACCTTGGTTCAATCCTGTCTTCAAATCGGTTGCACCTTGATATAACTGAACAACACCTTTTTTCATTTGTTTTAAACCATCGTTTACTTTAGCTAGTGATTGATTCGCTTTTCGAAACGAAGCCATGGCCGATTGATGTTTGGCAGCAAGTTGATTCAATTGGCTGGATAGTTGATTCAATTGTACTTGTGCTGATTTCGCAATGCCTAGTGTCCGTTGCACGTTAGGGTCGTTTGCTAAGTCTGGTCTTGTTTGGATTAAGTTATTCATGGATACTTCGATCTGTTGGTACCCATTCTTTGCACCTTCGATTGCTTGAGAGATGCTATTGAAATATTGATTATAAGAACTCAATCCATTTTCTAATTGGTTGTAACCCGAGTATAGTTGGGAAGTGGCAATAGAAAGCGTATTGATATTTTGGCTTAAGGAAGCTAAACCGATTTCTAATTGTTTGGCTCCTGCTGCACCACTATTGATCCCAGTTGTAAGTGTATGGATGGCATCTCCTAATTTAGATACACCATTTTTTGCAGTGTTTGTTCCGTCAATCAATCTCTGTACATTGGAAAGGCCACTCATATCGCTGCTATTCATTTGATCCTTTGCAGAAGTTAATCCTTTGTTAATCTTTCCAATTCCTTTATTGGAAGCACTTAACCCTTTATCTAGTTCGTTTGCCTGCTTTTTTATATATAATTCCTTTATTTTATCCCCAGTTGGACGAGTAGGGGAGTAAACTTCCGCAACACCGTTGACTTTTGATATTTTATCCGCTAATTCATCTAACGTTTGTAAATAACTTGCTTGGTCCAATTTTTTGTTGGATTGAATGACCAGTGTTGCTGGAGAGGAAAACCCGGATGGAAATTGGTTTTCGATGATGTTAATCCCTTGCTTGGATTCATATTTATTGTCTACTTCCCACAAGTCATTGTAGTTAAGCACTCGAGAATAACTCAAAATAACCGAAATGGCTAAAGTAACAATCAGAACGACAGACATAAACGGCCTAACCACCGAGTTTTTCGCCAAAAATCCCCATAATTTACTTTCTCCATGTCCTTCAAATTTCTTAATGGGGTAGAACATCCCTTTTCCTAGCAATACCATAAAAAATGGATTCAACGTAGTCAATACAAGAAGCAGAACCCCGACTCCAATTGCTACTCCAGAAGTAGCTTGATACAATTTGAAATTAGCCAATAGGAGAGAGGCAAAACCGATAAAAACAGCTAAACCGCTGTATAGTACGGTTTTCCCTGCTGATTGAAAGGTTGCTTTTACAGCCGAATGTACATTTCTTTGTTTGCTGAGTTCTTCTTTAAATCGGGTAAACAACAAGATGTTATAGTCTGTGCCGACTCCAAACAGTACCACAACTAAAAATACTTGTGTGAAATTAGAAAATGGAAAATCAAACTTATCTACTAGATGAGCAATTGCTCCCAATGAAACCAAATAGGAAACTCCGACTGTCAAAAGAGAAATAATAGGAACAATCGGTGAACGGAATACAAGGATTAGCACAACAACAATGAAAATAATCGCAATGACCTCTGTCTTTTTTACTCCTTCTTGGGTCGATTTTGTAAAATCATCGTTGATCAAATCGCTTCCCGTTAAATACGTTTTCACACCTTTCATTTTAATCATATCGTTAAGTTCTTTAGCGACTTTTGATATGTCCCCCTGCTTTTTGTCTATGGAGATTTGCGTCAATATCGTAGTATTATCCTTTGAAACAAGTTGCTTTTCGATTTCTTTACTATCTAAATGCGAAACAATTTCGTTTATTCCCAGTTGTTTTTGCTGGGTTTTTAACTTATGGATAGCAGAGGCGATCTCTGCTTTTTGTTTGCTAGTCAAAGCTTTTTTACTTCCACTGGAAAAGACAGCTATTACGTCATATTTTTCTCCGCCCTTTTTATCCATTTGTTTGAGCATCTCATTCGCAATGTAACTTTGTTCCGTTTTTGGAGTTGTCACTTGTCCTTTTTCTTTCACCAGCTGATTCAGATTCGGCATTGTGGTTAATATAAGAGCAGTAACCATGATCCATAAGACAAAGGATAGTGTTCTCCAACTTTTTAACTTATTCAATGACATCACCTTATTCTTGTTGAAATTCGGTTTAAAGAGCAACGGAATGAATATTCATTCCGTTTATTCCAGAGCTATTGAATCAAATGACTCGAATAGCATTCCAAGAACTTTCTTCCAGTTGTTGTAGTAACTCTGGGGTTTCATTCAATTCCCCACATTGAAAAAGCTTAAATAACATCACACAAGATCCGTAAACAATGGCGATCAAAGCAGGGGAAGGTAATGGACGAATCATTTCCTTCTGCTTTCCATCTTCTATGATTTGGACAATAAAGTTTAAAAAATCCTGAAATGTTGTTTTGCTTTTCTCATTAAGGTAATAACCATCATGATGGGAATTGATAAACAGAAACGCTTGGTCATTGTCTTTTGCAAATGCAAACATCCGATAAAAAATGTGAGTAAACTTTTCACGGGTAGTGGAATGAAAAGGAAAATTATTTTTTAATGCATCTGAAAATTGAAGCACACATTTCACAAATAAAGAATTGACAAGTGATTCTTTATTATCAAAATAACGATAAATGGTCCCAGCGCCCACTTTTGCTTTGTCAGCTATCATCGGTATCGTTGTACCATCGTAGCCACGTTCAGCAAATAAAATCATTGCTGCTTCAAAAATATCCTCTTGTTTATTTTTAGACATTTATTTTCACCTCACTTAAAGGAATGAATGTTCATTCCGGATACTATTTTACTTTGTATATTACAAAAGTCAAGTGTATGAGAAAGATGTTCTTTCTTTGTTTAAATTTAAAACAGTTGGTTTTGGAAAAGATATAAATAAATTCATGACATCAGCTGCTGATAATTTTCGTTTACTTTCAGATTTATGAGTTAAGAAATAATATTTTTTTATCTAATGTTGTCAACGTATAAGAAAATTATTAGGAATTGTAATTCCTGGTAAGGGGCAGGATGGCAACGAGCAAGTCATGAAACAAATTTAGAAAGGATGCTTTTGTAATGGATGAAGCTAATATAATTCCGCAGCCTAAAACTTATGGTCCACTTGGGAATATACCACTAATTGATAAAGATAAACCAATTCTATCCTTTATGAAACTAGCCGAAGAATATGGCCCCATTTTTCGGCTTCAAACTCCAGGAGATTCAACCATTGTTGTTTCGGGGCATGAACTAGTAAAAGAAGTCTGTGATGAGTCTCGTTTTCTTAAAAGTGCAGAAGGACCTTTGGAAAAAGTTCGTGCCTTTGGGGGAGACGGATTATTCACTAGCTGGACTCATGAACCGAATTGGAGAAAAGCTCATAACATTCTTATGCCTACGTTTAGCCAGCGTGCGATGAAGGATTACCATGATATGATGGTGGACATTGCTGTTCAGCTTATTCAAAAATGGATAAGGCTTAATCCGGATGAAACGGTTGATGTGCCAGATGATATGACCCGTCTTACGCTAGACACCATCGGATTGTGTGGTTTTAATTACCGTTTTAACAGCTATTATAGAGAAACGCCGCATCCTTTCATAACAAGCATGGTTCGTGCCCTTGATGAAGCAATGCATCAAACTCAGCGCCTAGATTTGCAAGACAAGTTGATGATAAGAACAAAACGTCAGTTCCAGCATGATATTCAAGTGATGTTCAGTTTAGTAGATAGCATTATTGCAGAGCGTAGAGCTGGTAAAAATCAAAAGGAAAATGACTTGCTTTCTCGTATGTTGAATGTAAGTGATCCCGAAACAGGAGAAAAATTGGATGATGAAAATATCCGATATCAAATTATTACGTTTCTAATAGCAGGGCATGAAACAACAAGCGGTTTATTGTCATTTGCTCTTTATTTTCTATTAAAAAATCCTGATAAGCTGAAAAAAGCCTACGAAGAAGTAGATCAAGTACTCACAGGTTCCACTCCAACCTACAAGCAGGTTTTGCATTTAAAATATGTTCGGATGATTTTAAATGAAGCACTGCGCTTGTGGCCAACAGCCCCAGCATTTAGTCTTTATGCAAAAGAGGATACCATTATCGGTGGAAAATATCCTGTTAAAAAAGAACAAGAAAGGATAACAGTGTTAATTCCTCAACTGCATCGTGATAAAGAGGCATGGGGAGAGGATGTAGAGGAGTTTCGTCCAGAACGGTTTGAGGATCAAAATAAAGTACCACACCACGCTTATAAGCCATTTGGAAACGGCCAACGGGCATGTATTGGGATGCAATTTGCTCTTCACGAAGCAACACTTGTTTTAGGAATGCTTCTAAGACATTTTGAATTTATCGATTATAAGGACTATCAGCTCGATATTAAACAAACCTTAACATTAAAACCTGGGGATTTTAACATACAAGTTCAGCCGCGCAATCAGCCTGCTTTTCAGCAGTCTGTTTCGGTGACAGAAGATGTGGCAGCCGAAAGCAAGATGGAGATGAAGCAGGTCAAGGATCATTTTGATCAAAAATCTACCATTCAGGGGCTTAATAACCGCCCGTTGCTTGTTCTTTATGGATCAGATACAGGGACTGCTGAAGGGATAGCACGAGAACTGGCTGATACCGCTACTCTTCACGGTGTTCATACAGAAGTGGCTACTCTTAATGAACGGATAGGTGAGCTTCCTAAAGAAGGAGCAGTCTTAATCGTGACTTCTTCCTATAATGGAAAGCCTCCAAGTAATGCTGGCCAGTTCGTACAATGGTTAGAAGCGGTTCAAGCAGGCGAACTTTCTGGAGTTCAGTATGCGGTGTTTGGATGTGGAGACCACAACTGGGCTAGTACTTATCAGGATGTTCCAAGATTTATTGATAAACAGCTCGCTGAAAAAGGAGCAGTTCGATTCTCTGCACGGGGAGAAGGTGATGTAAGTGGAGACTTTGAAGAACAGTTCGATCAATGGAAAGAAAAAATGTGGTCGGATGCGATCGAAGCCTTTGGTCTGGAGATTAGTGATGATGTGAAAAAGGATCAAAACACACTAAGTCTTCAGTTTGTAAAAGGAACTGGAGGATCTCCTCTTGCGCGGTCTTACGAAGCGGTTTATGCCAAGGTGGTGGAAAACCGAGAATTGCAATCACCTGACAGCGGCAGAAGCACTCGTCATATTGAGATAACTCTGCCAAAAGGTGTGTCCTATCAAGAAGGAGACCATCTTGGAGTATTGCCTGCAAACAGCAAAGAAAATGTTCATCGTGTTCTTCAAAAGTATAAATTAAACGAAAACGACCAAGTGGTACTTACAGCAAGTGGACGCAGTATGGCTCATCTGCCTTTGGCTCAAGAAGTCAGTCTTCGTGATCTTCTCCTATATAGTGTGGAGTTACAGGATGCGGCCACCCGAGCACAAATAAGGGAACTTGCTGCTTTCACCGTTTGCCCTCCACATAAACGGGAACTGGAAGCCCTGCTCGAAGAAGGGATTTATCAGGAGCAAGTATTAAAAAAGCGTATTTCTATGCTAGATTTGCTGGAAAAGTATGAAGCGTGTGAAATGCCATTTGAGCGGTTCTTAGAACTTTTGCATCCCTTGAAACCGAGATATTATTCCATCTCCAGTTCACCACGACTGAATTCGGAGCGAGCGAGTATTACAGTGGCGGTGGTACGAGGTCCTGCTTGGAGCGGTTTGGGAGAATATCGCGGAGTAGCTTCTAATTATTTGGCTGACTGTAAGCCGGGCGAAGATGTCATGATGTTCATCCGCACTCCAGAATCCAACTTCCAGCTACCGGAAGAGTCTGAAACACCGATCATTATGGTAGGTCCCGGTACAGGATTGGCACCATTCCGAGGTTTCCTGCAAGCTCGGGATGCCATGAAACAAGAGGGAAAAACGTTGGGTGAAGCATACCTTTATTTCGGATGCCGTAATGAGGCAGATTTCATTTACAGGAAAGAACTAGAACAATATAAAAAGAACGGGATTATGACCCTTTATATTGCATTTTCCCGGAAAGAAGGAATTCCGAAAACATACGTGCAGCATGTAATGGCATCAAATGCAGAATCGTTAATTCGAATTCTCGATCAAGGTGGCCGGCTTTATATATGTGGAGATGGAAGCAGGATGGCACCAGAGGTAGAAGCTACACTGAAAAATTCCTATCAAGAGGTTCATGGAGCAGGGGAACAAGAAGCCTCCCAATGGCTAGAAAAACTTCAGAAAGATGGACAGTATGCCAAAGATGTTTGGGCTGGATTGTAAAGAACATTTTCATGCTTTCACCAAACAGTTTAGAAAAAAGTAAGATACAAAATTGTTCCTCTCTCATCTTCTTTGACTTCTTCTCTTTTGAATTCTACAAAAAAATAATAAAAAAGAGGAATCTTAATAAGGGATTTCCTCTTTCCTGTTATAATAGGTATTTGTACTATCTATTTTATGGGGAAGATATTGAAGCATGGGGGATGTAAATGAATCAAAAGAGATGGCTTGTGAACAGTTTATTGATGACGATGTTTTTATTAGCGGCTTGTTCTTCGAATTCTTTGAATGGATGGGAAAAGCCTGAGAATCTGAAGGAGTTTGAACAAGCTGCAAAAAAGGAATTAACAAAGCAATATAAGGAATCATTTGTTATTAAGTCATCCAAAAAGGAATGTATTGCGCTAACAGAGCAGGAAGAAAAGGAATGTAATAGAGAACTTTTTACCGCTGAAGCTTCACCTCAGTCCAACCCCAGCATTGTGTTTACAGTTGATTATCATCGCAGCTATGGGGGATCTTTTGATAATAATTATTTGGAGCAATATATGGACTATGACCTCCAGCAGCTTGTGCAATCACGTTTGAAGATCAAAAATATGATTTTGCAAGTGAACGTATCATACCATAGTACGGATAATAATCTTGTAAGTTATATAGGATCAGTAAAAGACTACCAAAAAATACTAAAGAAGATTCCCTCCCATACGTCTGTTTATGTGTATTTATTGGATGGGAAACAGAGTTTGGATCAGAAGGCAGAACAAATCTATCAGATCTCTCATATTCCACAACTTCAGACACTGGTAACCAACTATACTGTTAACTATTATGCAAATTTGCCGCAAAATCATAGGAATCCATACAGTCAAAATCCTTTGAGCTCATTTTCATTCACAATGAAAGATCTGGAATCAGTGCAATCGATTAAAGAAAAGCTAAAAATTTCGAACGGATACATAAATAGTTGAGAAACAACAATTTGCTGGTTTAGATAATATAGGGTAAAAGTGTTCCTTCTAGAATCGATGCAAGTGCAAAGTGTTGCGATTTTCTTAAATGATAAAGAAAATGCTGCGAATAACTACTAATCCATCAAAACATTGGCATAATAGATTTATAAATGGTTGAAGAATAGGATGTTTACTTTTTGAAAATATGAAAGCGGATACACGAAAAGGAGTGTGTTTTGTGAAGTATATAATAGGCATAATAGGTCTCATCATTATTTTAGGTATCACATGGCTTGCTAGTAATGATAGAAAAAAAGTCAAATATCGTCCTGTGATAATAATGATTGTATTACAATTTATTTTAGGTTTTGTGCTATTAAATACAAGCCTAGGAAATGTACTCATTGCTGGAATTGCTAATGGTTTTGGACAATTGTTAAAGTATGCTGGAGAAGGGATTAATTTTGTATTTGGCGGTTTGTTAAATCAAAAAGAATTCTCCTTCTTTTTAGGTGTATTAATGCCGATTGTGTTTATTTCAGCTCTAATTGGTATTTTGCAGTACATTAAAGTATTGCCGTTCATTGTGAAGTATATTGGTTTAGCTTTAAATAAAATAAATGGTATGGGAAAACTGGAATCATACAATGCTGTAGCTTCCGCCATTTTAGGACAATCAGAGGTGTTTATTTCTGTAAAGAAGCAGTTAGGTTTACTTTCTGAAAGAAGATTGTACACCTTATGTGCATCTGCGATGTCAACTGTTTCGATGTCTATCGTTGGTTCATATATGGTTTTATTAAAACCACAATATGTTGTAACTGCTCTAGTGCTTAACTTGTTTGGCGGATTTATTATCGCGTCCATTATCAATCCTTATGAAGTTACAGAAGAAGAAGATATGTTAGAAGTGCAAGAGGAAGAGAAGAGGAGCTTTTTTGAAGTATTAGGAGAGTATATAATAGATGGCTTTAAAGTTGCTATTACAGTAGCGGCTATGCTGATCGGATTTATTGCTCTTATTGCTTTCATAAATGCTTTGTTTAAAGGCATAATTGGTATCTCCTTCCAAGAAATTCTCGGTTATGTATTTGCTCCATTTGCCTTTATTATTGGAATTCCTTGGCATGAAGCGGTAAATGCCGGTAACATTATGGCAACAAAACTGGTATCAAATGAATTTGTGGCTATGACAAATTTAACGCAAGGAAATTTTCATTTCACAGAAAGAACAACCGCTATTATATCGGTGTTCCTAGTTTCATTTGCAAATTTCTCGTCCATAGGAATTATCGCTGGTGCGGTTAAAAGCTTAAATGAAAAACAAGGAAATACAGTAGCGAGGTTTGGATTAAAATTGGTTTTCGGAGCAACTTTGGTTAGCTTTTTATCCGCAACGATTGTTGGCTTAATAGTTTAAAAGGAGGGCTCATCAAATGAGAATAGTAGACATTATTGGGAAAAAACGAGATGGGAAAGAACTGACAACAGAGGAAATCAAATTTTTTATAAAAGGGTATACAGACGGAATAATTCCTGATTATCAAGTAAGTGCCCTTGCAATGGCTATTTATTTTCAGGATATGTCTGATCAGGAACGTGCTGATTTAACGATGGCCATGGTTGAATCTGGGGATACGATTGATTTATCTGCGATTGAAGGAATTAAAGTAGATAAACATTCAACTGGTGGAGTTGGAGATACGACAACATTAGTTTTAGGCCCTTTGGTAGCTGCATTAGATGTACCAGTTGCGAAAATGTCTGGACGAGGTTTAGGGCATACGGGTGGTACCATAGATAAATTAGAAGCAGTAGAAGGATTTCATGTTGAAATTACAAAAGAGCAGTTTATTGATATCGTAAACCGTAATAAAGTTGCGGTTATTGGACAATCAGGAAATTTAACGCCTGCCGATAAAAAGTTATATGCATTACGTGATGTGACGGGAACGGTAAATTCTATTCCATTAATCGCAAGTTCTGTTATGAGTAAAAAAATTGCCGCTGGTGCGGATGCAATTGTCCTCGATGTGAAGACAGGTGCTGGAGCATTTATGAAGACAGAAGAAGACGCGAGAGAATTAGCGCATGCAATGGTTCGGATTGGCAGTAATGTCGGTCGCCAAACAATGGCTGTTATTTCAGATATGTCACAACCTCTAGGTTTTGCGATTGGAAATGCTCTTGAAGTGAAGGAAGCAATCGATACATTAAGAGGAGAAGGTCCAGAAGACTTAACGGAATTGGTACTTGTATTAGGAAGTCAGATGGTTGTTCTCGCTAAAAAAGCGGATACATTAGAAGAAGCACGTGAAATGTTAAAAGAAGTGATGAAGAATGGCAAAGCAATTGAAAAATTTAAAGAGTTTTTGCGTAATCAAGGCGGAGACAGCTCTATAGTAGATCATCCAGAAAAATTACCACAAGCGAAATATGTAATGGATCTACCTGCTAAAAATTCAGGTGTTGTTTCTAACATTGTGGCAGATGAAATTGGCATCGCTGCGATGCTTTTAGGAGCAGGTCGTGCAACAAAAGAAGATGAGATTGATTTAGCTGTTGGCTTAGTGCTGCATAAAAAGGTTGGCGAGGCTGTAAAAGAGGGTGAATCATTAGTTACTATTTATGCAAATCGCGAAAATATTGAAGATGTAAAAGCTAAAATTTATGAAAATATTTCAATATCAAACAAAGCTGAGGCACCTAAATTAATTCATACGATTATAACTGGATAGCTGGGTTACATTCAGAAAAACATGGATTTACAATGATCTTATTTAAGGTTAGAGCAAAAAAGGTAAATCATGTTTTTTTGCTCTAAAACAGAAAAAGGGTGGTCCACTATGGAATGGAAACAGCTTATTGATGAAGCGATATCAGCGAGTAAACAAGCCTATGTCCCATATTCAAATTTCAAAGTAGGAGCAGCACTGTTGACAGCGGACAATACGATTTATCGTGGGTGCAATATTGAAAACGCCTCATATGGTCTGACAAACTGTGCAGAAAGGACAGCAGTGTTTAAAGCTGTTTCAGAAGGTGTAAAAAAAATCCAAGCGATTGCGGTTGTGGGAAATACAGACGGACCGATTTCACCATGTGGTGCATGCAGACAAGTCCTTGCTGAATTTTGCGGAGATGACACACAAATTATTTTGGCAAACTTAAAAGGAGATTTTGTTGTCAGAACGATCAATGACTTGCTGCCAGGGCATTTTTCAGCAAAAGACTTACAAAATAGTTAGCTATTCTATATTTAGTGGAATAATAAGATTTCTATCGTCCTTGTGGATTAGCTTTTCTAAACTGCAAGACGTGTGTAGCGAGCTCATTTTTATTTTCAAGAAGCCATTTCGGATAGCTACTAGGTGAAACAGATTGATTAGAACTGTGAATGGTATAAAAAGTGATAAAACGAACGCATCGAGTCAATCGATTCGATGCGTTCGTTTTCATGTTTCCTGCTGTTCTGGAAACCAATCCAATATTTTGCAAATCCCCTATTCTACTTTCTATAGTATAATACAGTCTAGTTCCCATGATCAAACAGATGAACCAATTAAAATTACTATCATTATTCGCGAAATATACACACAATAATCAATAGACAACTCATCAATTGAAATTTAACATGAATGGAAGGAATCTTTATCATTTGTATTGTCTAGGTTGATTCTAAACTTTGTTATTGTTAAACTCTGACGTATGCAAAGATACAAGATCTATTATGTTGGAAAGTGAATGTATAAAAGTTATCGAACGGGATCAACATTCATTTTATTTTGAATAGAGAAAGAAGGTTAGCAATATGTATGCAAGTACATCCACTGGGAAAAGAACACCTTCTCGAATGAAGAAATTGCACAAGAAAAATAAAAAGAAATGGATGATTCGAAGTCTAATTATTTTCTTTGTTATTCTTATTGGGATTGGTTGTTATATCTTTTTTACTTTCTGGAATGCATTGGGTAAAGGGTATAAAGATGCCCCTATCTCTCAATATCGTTCAGCTCCTGTAACCTTGGACAAACCATTTACTTTATTACTCATGGGGACAGATAACTATAATTCCGATAAAAAGAAACTAAATAATCCAGAAGCATTTGGAGAACGTACGGATGTGTTAATGTTACTTGCGGTTAATCCAGAAAAGAAGCAAGCGCTGATAGTAAATATTCCACGTGACACAATTGTACCTATTGCAAATACAAATGGAGTACGTACGAAAATCAATGCTGCTTATAACTACGCTTTTGGAGGCCTTACGAATAAAAAAGTAGATCCGACTCAAAATGTGCTTGATACGGTTTCCAATTTTTTGGGAGGAGTCGCTATCGACTATTATGCTCATATCAACTTTAAAGGATTTATTGATCTTGTAAATGCAGTTGGTGGGGTGGACGTATATGTCCCATATAGTTTTCATATTAGTACTTTTGATCGGGTTTGTAGGTTTAAAACGGGTCCCATGCACTTAAATGGGGAATGTGCTCTTCCTTATGTACGTCAACGTCATAATGATCCCAATGGAGACCACGGCCGGAATATTCGACAACAACAAGTGATTGAAAAACTCATCTCCAAACTAGGAAGTTTTAGTTCTCTTACAGATGTATCTGGAATTGCTAATGCAATAGGAGATAATTTATCTTATGATATTCCGCCGTCTAACTTCTTACCTTTGGCAAGCTTATATAAGTCTATTCCTAAGAAAAATATAGAACAGTTCCAAGGTGGTGTTTTGGGAGGAACTAGTGCGAATAATGGAGTTTCGCTTGGAAAGTCTGACTATGTAGTGATCAAGGCCTCAGATAAACAGAAATTATATGAGAAATTAGTGGAAATGGGAATTCCTCATGGAGCTAAGCCTGATTTTGTAACTTATAAGCATCCGTCATCAGGGAAGTAATTTAAAAAAAGGATAAAGGAAGCTATTATTATGTAGCTTCCTAAAAATAAATATCGGAAAATTATAATTAATTTGCGGAATGAGGTCCGTCCAGAACCTTAAGAAACCATCATCTCTATGCTTTCGTAAAGATGAATGAATGTTCATCAGCTAATGTCTTTTTTTTATCAAACTAGTTTATAATTAAATTCATAGTAATAATACATTTGTCTTTAAAGGTGTTTATCTACATAAGGATTAATGAATGATAAAATCAAAAAGTCTAGATTAATTTATTTTTTGTACCTAGGAGTGTGCTATTCATGACAGTGAAAAAAGGTTTGTCAAAAGAAATAACTCCACAATCTGAAGATTTTTCACGATGGTATATTGATACGATTCGAAAAGCAGATTTAATGGATTATACACCTGTACGAGGTTGTATAGTCTTTAAGCCTGATGGATATGAACTGTGGGAACGTATCCAACAGGCAATGGATAAAAGATTTAAAGCGACTGGTCATCGAAATGCTTATTTTCCTATGCTCATCCCAGAGTCATTTTTTGAGAAAGAAAAGGAGCACGTAGAAGGATTTAGTCCAGAATTACCTTGGGTTACAGAAGCTGCAGGAGAGAAACTGGAAGAAAAACTAGCACTTCGTCCTACCTCTGAAACGATGATTGGACATATGTACAGTCAATGGATACAAAGTTATCGGGATCTTCCTGTCTTGATCAACCAATGGGCTAACGTTTTTCGTTGGGAGAAAAGGACATTACCTTTTCTTCGTACATCCGAATTCCTTTGGCAGGAAGGGCATACTGCGCATGCGAATGAAGATGAGGCTCGTCACGAAACTTTGCAAATGTTGGAGATATATCGTGAAGTAATTGAACAAGAACTTGCTATTCCTGTTTGGATGGGACAAAAGACACCTAGTGAAAAATTTGCCGGAGCAGTAGATACTTATTCAGTAGAAGCAATGATGAAAGATGGAAAAGCAGTTCAAGCTGGAACTTCACACTATCTGGGAGATAACTTCGCCAAGGGATTTGATATCAAGTTTCTCGATCGTGACAATAAATTAAAATTTGTCCATACAACTTCTTGGGGAACTTCCACGCGATTGATAGGATCTATGATTATGGTTCATGGTGATGATAAAGGATTAGTATTACCGCCTCGAGTAGCTCCGACACAAGTAATTATTATCCCAATAGGATCTGGTAAGAAACGCGAATTGGTTATTAATAGAGTAGATAGTCTTGTTACGGAGTTAAAAAGAGAAGAATTAAGAGTGAAAATAGATACACGTGATGAGACACCCGGTTGGAAATTTAATGAATGGGAAATGCGTGGTGTGCCGATTCGTATTGAAATAGGACCTCGTGATTTAGAAAATAATCAAGTTATTATAGCTCGTCGTGACACAGGAGAAAAATTGACCGTTTCAATCGAACATTTGGCAGAAACGGTAAAAAGCCTATTAGATGAAATTCAAACCAATATGTACCACAAGGCTCTTCAATTCAAATCTTCAAACTCTCATGTACATATAAATACTCTCGATGAACTTAAAAAACACATTATGAAATCGGAGCAGGACCAAGTTAGTGCTGGCTGGGTATTGGCTGGATGGTGTGGTAATGAAGCTTGTGAAGCAAAAGTAAAAGAGGAAACAAGTTTCACGAGTCGGAATATACCTTTTGAACCACCATTAAAGAAGGAAACTTGTATCACTTGTGGTCAAAAGGCAAAACATACTGTTTGGTTTTCTAGAGCATACTAACAATACTTACTACAAAAAATTAGTAAAAAAAGCACTTGTGTAATTCGATAAATAAATGTTTAGGTGTCTAATATTTATTTTGATCATACAAGTGCTTTTTTAATGTCTAAATGCATGAAGGAATTTAGTAAAACTACTAATATGAACATTCTTTCCACCTATGCTGACACTTAAAGGTGGAGATTCTTGAATAGTCCTCAGGACACAAGAATGTATATATAATTTTTACATAATTCGAAAACTGGCTACTTTATTGAACTTCTTCCTTCTCCTAATAAATAGTCCAAAAAATAGAATGCAGTTCATTGTATGATATAGTCATTTAAGCCTCAAATATTACTAGGTATAGAATGGAAGACAAGAAATATGAGACTGAACCTAATGTTCCAATGTCACAATAGTAAAAGTGCATTTGTATTTGATTAACATTTTTTTCTATTTTATTAGTTGGTTGATAAGTGTTGTTTTATGCTAATCTATAAGAGGTTGTTGCATAAATAGATTTGAACACTGGATAAAGTCGCTTGATGTGTGTGTTTTCCGCGTCTGTTGTTGAAAAAACACAAAGGACGCTCCACCCACACACATCTGCGCTTTTGAGACGAATAATGCAACAGGCTCTATAAAAGTAATTAATTTTATGATTAAAATTCCGATGTTAGAGCTGCGTTTTATTATTCGGATATCAAGTCCAATATTGAATTTTAAAAAGGATAAGGAAATTAATCCATCTATATTTAAATAAAAATGAAGTAGAAAAGATAGGTAAATGAAGAGATTGCCTTGACATAAAAGAGATAAAAAAATAAAATAATGCAGGACACTCATTGATAAAGATTATCATTTTCAGTTTGTTATTTGGGGGAGAATGCATTGTTAAAAAAGGTATTCAACATAAAAACTATTCTCATAGCTGTTTCGTTACTCATAGTAATTGGTGTTATCATATGGCAAGGTGTAAATTTCCATGGAAATCCTGATCCTACTGCTAAAAATATCACACCAGGTTCTGCGATCATCAATACAGCTATTCTTATTTTTCGAGAGGGATTAGAGGCAATTTTAGTATTGTCTGCGATTATTTCTGGTTTAGTTCGTAAAAAACAAGATAATTATTGGAAACCCATTTCAGCAGGAGCAGGAGTATCTTTCTTAGCTACACTTGCAACATGGTTTATCGTTGTAGGGATAATTGCTTCTGTGAATGCATCTGAGCTAAATATACAAGCTGCGACAGGATTGTTAGCTGTTATTGTTTTATGCATCATTATGAATTGGTTTTTTCATAAGATATACTGGCAAGGGTGGATTAACCTTCATAATCGCAAAAAGATTAAAATAACGGATAATAGTAAAGAAGTAGTCGAAAAGAGTACTTTTTGGTCCCTCTTTATACTAGGACTTACATCTGTATACCGGGAAGGATTTGAAGTTGTTCTCTTCCTTCAAAATTTGCGATTAAAAGTTGGCTCTGGAGTTATTTTAAAAGGAGCCCTGATTGGGTTAGCTTTAACTATGATAGTAGGAGTACTTACTTTTCTAGGGCATCGCCGTCTCCCTTATAAAAAAATGTTGGTATTTACAGGTGGTCTTTTAGTGGTAGTCTTAGCTGTAATGGTGGGAGAAACGGTTCAAGAGATGCAACTTGCAGGTTGGATTGGTACAACTGTTATCCCATTACATTTTCCTGAATGGATGGGAACTTGGTTTTGTATTTTCCCAACAGTAGAGACGTTATCGTCTCAAGCTATAGCTGTGGTATATGTTCTTGGTTCATACTTAATCGCTCGTTTCCTAACCAAACAAAAAGCGGCTAAACAAAGTAAACAGCGGGCTCAGGTAGCAAGTTAATGGTACTTGTATAAGATAATAAATTAAAAGACAAAAACGCCTAGTAGGCGTTTTTTAGTCTTCTTTATCGAAAAACTTCGATATCGTCATCATTGTCTAACATTTTGGATAGTACATATTCTCCAATAGCCCTGAGAATCTTTACGATGAGATATCTTTGTCTCATTCGAAGTATAGTATAATTAAAAAACAAACTAATTTTCTGAAGCGTGAAAGGAGAATCAAGATTGTTTTTTCTTTCTTTAATAACCTTTTTCATTTTGATGATAAGTGGAGTACACTTTCTATTTGGAGGTGTAATATTCGAAGGAGCTTCCATTATGCTTTTGTCTGGGATAGTACCTATGTTCTTTTGGCGAAGAAGGCACCACCATCATCATCATCATGGACATCATCACCACCATCATCATGATGACAATAATTGCGGAAATTATCTTGTCTGTGGGAGCTGTGGATTTCTGAGTGGGGAAGCATGCGGCGATTGTAGCGATTTTGGAGATTGCGATTGTGGAGGTTGTGATTGCGGAGACGATTAGTTTTTGCAGATCATCTCAATAGATAAATGATGTCCCATTTGAGAAAAGAATCATGTTTTCCATTTCTTTTCTCAAATGGGTTTTTTGTGTTTTAGCAATCAAAAAGAAATTGATGCTTATTGACTAAATTAATTTCATTTTCCTAAACTGATTAAGATTAAAATTGATTTTTAATATCGAATAGCCAACACTTATCTTCTTACCCTCTGACTAATATCTCTTGATAGCCGATAATGCTAACATCATAAAGGGGGATTATTTTTGGAGGAATTTAGTTTTGCGAGGATCGACTTTTGAGAGATGACGGCTAGAGTATCATAACTTTTGGTGTCCTACTTGTTTTAGGCAGGATCTTGGGAAAAAAGCAAATGAGCCATATGACATTTTTCAACTACATAACAGGAATACATTGGTTCGATTGCTGCCGAAATTGCTGGTGAGAATGACACGGCATTTTGGGATGGAATAGTAAGTTTGATTTGGTGGACATTGTTAACATTTTTAATAGGTATTATAGGCTTGAAATCGATAAAGGCAAGGGTGTTATTGGATGATCAGCCTTCGATTATTATAAAAGACGGAAAAATACAGCGGGAAGTGCTAAAAACGAATCATTTGAATTTGGATGATCTGAGTATGATGTTACGTGAGCATGCTGTATTTAGTATTCAAGAAGTGCACTATGCTATTTTTGAGCCAAATGGCAAGTTGAGCATACTTAAAAAGTCAGACAAACAAACTGTGATAAAAGGAGATCTGGGTATTACCACTGCACCTATGCCTTACTTGCCTTCAGAGATAATTACAGATGGAAAAATTGTAAAAAAAATTTAGAAGAGCTTCATCTGAATGAGGAGTGGGTGTATAGCGAGCTGAATAAAAATGGAATTAAATCTGTTCAGGAAGTGTTTTATGCTGAAATTCATGGAGATGGGTCTCTATTTATTGATAGAGTGTAGTATTTTGACGCTCCCAACAGCTAAGCCGTAAGATTTTTTGTTTCGTTCTGTTACGTGTGTCTACTTCTGGTTTGTATAACTTTTGTTCATAATAACCAAGACGAAATCAACAGAGGCTTGGGGGTTTTGGAGTTTCTCGCTAAACAAGAAGTTGAAAATCATTAAGTAGACACGTGTTGATTCAAACCTGTTCGCTATCTCATACCGTAAAGGGAACAGGAGGTATCTTACGATGAACCATAATAGAACACTCTGTCGGAAGTTTGCAAAAATCATTGGTGGGCAACCTGGATTTGCGGGTGGGAAATGTGTAGCTACTATATCAAGAAATCAAATCCATGCAACCATTTTGGGGAAAAGGTTTGGAGTGACTTCTTCTTTCTCATTTGAGTCAAGAGATAAAAGAAGCGGTAGGGCTCTATGTTTAGGCAGAGTCGCATTATTACAGACTGAAGTCGAGCGATTTATTTCTGTAATTCGTAATCGAAAGATAAAAGTTTCCTCTATACACAACGAATGGTTATTTGATAGACCGCGTTTGATCTATGTCAACATTGAGTCGAATGAAAAACCATTAATTTTTGCAAGGAAAGTAAGGAAAGCGTTAAACACCATCAGATAAATATGCTTTTATCTTAGTAGAAATAAAGATGAGTGATTTTTGGCGGGCAAGCTAGACTGTCGAATCGACAGCCAGCTTGCCCGCACTTCTCCCACTGGAAAAAAGATTGATGAAATATTGTAACTGTTTTCATGAACTGATATGCAAAAGATTTGATACGTTAATTATTATTGTATTCAATTAAATGATAGGAGAGTCGAAGCTTTATGGCGGGTAACAAGCTGATGCATAGCATTCAAACACCTATAGAGAAATTATTTACCTTCATGGAGGAAAAAGAATTAGATGGTGTACTGTTAAGGAAAAGGGCAAATTATTTACGTCCGGATATATTGATCAGATCAATGCGCTAAAATAATAAATGTTCCTAAAATGGCTAATTAGAGCTATTTATACCAGAAAATAAAATATTATACAATATGTCATGAGCAGTTTAGGAGTTCGCCATGCATACGGTTGCTTTGACTCAGGACAATAAACCTATCTGTTTAAGAGAAGATTCTGATGGTCAATTTACTGTCACAGAAAACGGAGTGGAATATGTATACGCTGTCGAAAGCGTTGCTTTTTTCCTCTTCTGGATTAGTGCAGTTCTCGGGACAGAACAAGAAGTTAAAACACACTGTTCCTGTTGTGGCTTAAGTTGACATAGGAACCGTTATCCGAAACAAGGATAGCGGTTCAAAATATAGGTAGAAAGAGTCAACCGGTATATTTTAGTCAATAATTTTATGAATCTGTTGCATTATTCATCACAAAAGCGAAGATGTGGATAAGTGAAGTGTCCTTTGTGTTTTTCAGTGGGCAGTCGCGGAAAAAACACACACCAAGCGACTTTGTTCATAGTCCAGATTTTATTATGCAACAACCTTTTATGTAATAGTGAAGGATAATAAATGATGAATTACAAAACAAGGAATCACATGGGAAATATAGTGATCCCTCGTTTTGTTGTCAAAACTACCATGTCAAGACTTGCTGTTCAAGATAGCAGTATTTTTCTCAATGATATTGAACTTGAGTTTAAGAAGTTGCTTGCTTATTTCGTTTATCTATCCATGTTATGGTTGCCCATAATAAAATGGTTACTACAATCATAAAGAAGAAAAGTCCTCCAGCATGAATAAATAGAGCGATTAGCCAAATGTGACTTAAGATAAAATGAGAGGTACGAATATACTTATTCTTTACACGCTGATAGAACCAACCATAAATGGCAAGGGTAAGTAGGATTAAAAAAGCTGCAATGCCAGTTAATAGTTTAGGGTCATCAAACTTTGTAAATAAGTAGTAGGTACCATGAATAATCACAAGGATTAATGCGATCCATCCTGTAAAGGTATGAATAGCATATAGTCGTTTTCCCCATAATTTTAATGGTTTGAAAGGAGAAGCAAGTTTTTTCTTGAACAATAACCACCAATAACTGATTGCACCGAGCACAATTGCTGCGTTTCCAAAGATAGTAAAGTCAAATCCTTTTTGTTCGTTTAAGTTGTGTATACCATTTGGCGGTGTACTCTGATGGTTTCCAGGTGGCTGAAGGGAAGTTTTGTAGGCTGAATATGCAACAAAGAAAAGAAAAATTAGAGAGATTAATATAATTGGTATAAATACTCGTTTATCCTTTTTCAAAATAGTATCTCCTTTTAATCTATTGGTGAAGACTTTGAAAGAATGGGAAGTTTATAGTAAATCAAATAGCTTGGTTTTTAAAATCAACATAGATTTTTCTATGATGGAAGTCGAATGGATCTTTTGGTAATTGCCAGTCCAAGTTTTGGACAGATCAAAACTTGCTTTTCAAACATTACTCACTTTGACTTAGGTTTGTTGTCATCTTTTTTATTTATTTTGTTTTTCAAATCAAATATCCATACAATAACTTTCCAAGTAGGCGTCATATATTTCAAATAATGTTGTTCTACTAGTATAATTCTTTCAACTTTGTTCATCAAACTATACGTTATTTTGGATGAAAGTTTGTTTAAAGGTGAGATTATTTATCAGTGTCTGTTTCAGATCACAGCAAAGTATTAGCAGTAGTCAATAAAACAAGTCCTATTCTGTTCATAGAAAAGGATAAAGAGAATAGTTTGGAACAACAAAAAGAAAAACAAGATGAAGACATTATTTGAAGGAGAGGAGAAAAGATAGATGACATTTAAGATTATGGAACAAGGATAGTTACATTTTCAAATCATTCGAATAGAGGGAAATAAAAAAATAAGTTCGATATTGAATCGAACTTATAGCAGGGGAATTTGCATTATAATATGTATATTCTTTTATTTATCGTATTGATAGGTTTTGAGTGTTCCACCCGAGTAGTCATCGATTACAGATCCCTTTTTTTCAAGTTTATGATATTTTTCTTTGGATTCATCTGAGTAAATACGTGCAGTATTACCTGTGAAAAAGAAGATGTCTCCAGCATTTTCCGTTAAAGCTGTCTGCATCATTTGACCAATTTCTTGAGAGGTTAATACTTTATTCATGGTTTCTAGAGTTTCAAAGTGAGCTTCAATCATATATTGAACGTTGGCAGCTTTCTCGGACATATTTGGATTATCAAAAGTAATAGAAGTTACATCGGTACATACGAAACCCGGTAGATTGTAAAAAATGGGTAAAAGTTGTTCTAGATAAAGTTCTCTAAATTTTTCCTCCTCAATATTTCGGAAGAACGTGATTGTTTTGTACATGATTTTAACTTCCTCTCTTGGGAGCTTTGCTCCTTTTATTGAGTACATCTATCATTTCATAGTAAGAAAATGTGGTAGTACTACTCTAGAAGGCAATTTTTCAATATATAGAGAGTGATTGTTAAATAATAAGAATATATCCTAGTAAATGAATAAATGTAATAATAAATTAATTATACTGATAATTAATACAAAGTCCAACAAATATAAATATTAATCTGTAAAAAACTTATATTAATAGGAGCAGTTTGCCTAGTTGAGGAGATTCGAGTTGAATAAAAATATAAACGTATCTCGTTTATCTCGTTCTAAAAGGTCATGGATAGCGGGGATGAGTCTTAAAATGGAATTGGCTTTGGAATAAAAGGGTATATAAAAATATATAGTTCAAATGTCATGGATGATGTATGGAGTAATTTAGAGAGGTGAGTAAAATGCCATCAGAAAATGAAATCTATGATGTAACTGTCATTGGTGGAGGACCTGTAGGGCTATTTACAGCCTTCTATGCAGGCATGAGGAAAGCTAAGGTTAAAATAATAGAAAGTCTGCCACAATTAGGGGGGCAATTATCTGCATTGTACCCAGATAAATATATTTATGATGTGGCTGGCTTTCCAAAGGTGAGGGCACAAGAGTTAGTGAATAATTTAAAGAAACAAATGGAGCCGTTTCAACCAACTACTTGTTTGGATGAAGCCGTTGAAAAAGTGGAGAAACAATCTGATGATATTTTTAGATTAAAAACCAATCAAACTTTTCATTATTCAAAAACTATCATAATAACAGCTGGAAATGGTGCATTTCAACCAAGAAAAATCGAATTAGATAATGCAGAGAGGTTTGAGCTCACTAATCTTCATTACTTTGTCAAAGATATAAATGAATTTACTGGAAAGAAAGTGGTTCTTTTTGGAGGTGGAGATTCAGCTGTTGACTGGGCACTGATGCTAGAGTCAATAGCAAAACAAGTGACATTGATTCATCGACGTGATAAATTCCGTGCACATGAGCATAGTATGGAATTACTCCTAAATTCTGCTGTACAAATCAAAACGCCCTATATTCCAGTTGAGTTAATTGGAAACAAAAGCATTTCGAAAGTAGCTATTGAACATAGCAAAAATGGAAAGAAAGAGCTGATTGACGTAGATGATGTTCTTGTTTTTTATGGCTTTGTGTCTTCTCTTGGCCCAATTAAATCATGGGGTTTAAAGTTAGAGAAAAATGCAATTATCGTCAATTCCAAACAAGAAACAAATATTCCTGGTATTTATGCAGCAGGAGACATCTGTACCTATGATGGAAAAGTTAAACTTATCGTGACTGGTTTTGGTGAAGGTTCTACAGCTGTTAATAATGCAAAGGCTTACATGAATCCAGAATCGAAAGTTCAACCCATACACAGTACAACCTTATTCTCTTAAATTTTTCAGCTATTCATTTTATAAGAATGCAAATAAGTATGTGCAGTTTATTGATAATTCCAAATTCATTAAATGGTTTTATCCTCATTGAAATTGCATCTTTGTATTAAAATAGATTCGATTAGATTAGATAACATTTCATGGAGGTTGCAAAAATGCTTGATACGGACTTAACCCGTCTTCTTCATATTCGTTTTCCAATTATACAAGCTCCAATGGCAGGTGGACCTACTACTCCTACCTTAGTAGCTGCAGTTTCAAATGCAGGTGGACTAGGAAGTTTGGGGGCAGCATACTTAGCACCAGAACATCTTCGTAGTGAAATTCATAAGATCAGACAATTAACAGACCGTCCATTTGGAGTCAATTTATTTGTCCCTGAAAATCCCAAGGAATCGAAAGAAACCATTAGTAAAATGACAAATTATCTCAATAAATACCGGACAAAACTGGGCATCTCCCATAATCCTTCGATTCTAAAGTATCAAGAGGAATTTCAGGATCAGGTTCAAGTAATACTAGAGGAAAAAATCCCTGTATTTAGTTTTACCTTTGGTATACCTTCACAATCTCTTTTAGAGGAAATGAAGTCAAGAAAAATTGTTGTAATTGGAACTGCGACTACCGTTGATGAAGCTAGACTATTGGAACAAGCAGGAGTAGATGCTATTGTAGCTCAAGGAAGTGAATCAGGAGGACATCGTGGTACATTTCTAAAGGATAGTTCTCATTCTCTAATAGGAACGATGGCTCTTGTGCCGCAGATTGTAGATCAAGCGTCGATCCCAGTTATCGCATCAGGGGGGATTATGGATGGAAGAGGGCTTGTTTCAAGTCTTGTATTAGGTGCAGCTGCTGTACAAATGGGAACTGCGTTTTTGGCTTGTCCGGAAAGCGGTGCACATCGTGTTTATAAACAAAAAGTTCTATTGGAACATGAAGATGCTACAGAAGTAACTCGTGCATACTCAGGCAAAGATGCGCGTGGGATTCGAACAACCTTTATGAATGAAATGCAACATTTTCCAAGCACTATTCCTGCATTTCCCATTCAAAATGCAATGACAAAAGATATTCGTCAAGCAGCTGCAAAAGCGAATAACTCTGAGTATATGTCTCTCTGGGCAGGACAAGGTCTTCGCTTAGCCACTGATCACCCAGCGGAGACAATAGTTCAACTAACGGTTGATCAAGCAAGAAAGATCCTAAAAGAAATAGCTTCAATGAATACATTCAGCAAGGAGTAAGCTGTATCACTATTCTGCTATGAAAAAGGATCAAGTATACGGGTTAACTCCATTGAATGGAACAAAAATAAAAAAGAAACAAGGAGGATGGAATAAAAGGTTTCCTTGTTTCTTTTTTAGATAAGTTTGTTTTCTATTAATATCGCCTATGGTAATTCAGGTAATCGTAAATATTCTTGGTACGCATCATGGTAGATTTCAATCCATTTTTTTAAGCTGGAATGGGTGGGAATCATTCCAGATTGTTCAGCTTGATCATAAGTAGCTCCTGCATTCATTTGTTGTGCTGCTTTTTTATTGTAAATAGTGGCTATATAAACGGTATTACCCTGATTAGATAGGATGGAATAATCAAACGTTCCGATTTCCTTGTAAGCATCAAAACTTTGCTTTAGTTTTGGCCAATCTGATTTTTTAACAGCTGAAATCTCCGCCATAATGAGGAGTGTCAATTTGTTTTGTGGTAAAGGGAGACCAAAACTAATGGTGCGTGTATCAGGATTTATGGATGCTCGTATTTTTCCTCTCCATTGAGCCGGATAAGATATACGCAAGCCTAAGATATCATCTACATACTGCTCATAAACTAATTTTAATTGATTATTTTCACTCCAATTATACCAGCTATAGATGGATGGTTGCTCAGCATTGGATAAGCTTTGGCTATTATTGACCATCTCCGTAAAAGCGATATCAATAATACCATCATGATTGATATCTTGACTTTTTACATTGTATAGTCGATTGTTTTGTTCACTGTTTAAGCTGTCAAAGGCATCGTATAATTTCCCTTTTTGGATGTAGAAGATGCCAGCTTTCCCTCCATGAGCACCTTGAAATATATCTGCAACTATTCCTTGGCGATTTTTTTGTACTTTTCCAACAGTGATATAACTCATTTCGACGCTGCCGTCTATTTTTTTTGCATCCTTTATGTGAAGTTTATGTTGATAAGGTTTGTAAAGAATCATCTCTGTTTTCATATCTGGTAGTTGTTGAAAAACGATTAGATCTGGTTGATGATCTTGATCAAGGTCATCAAGTACAGAAGCGCTCGTTTTTTCATCAAGGATAGGAGATAATGTATGTTGCTTGCTCCATTGAAGTACTTTTGTTTGAGCTTCCAGCTCTGTTTCCCCTTGCATACTAAGAATGATTTCAGGTAACGTATCACCAGTCAAATCTTCTGCTCCCGCCAGTTGAAACTGATCTCCAGCGAAGGTTCGCTGTTCTATTTTTTTCCATTTTTGGCCTTCCTTTTCAATAATGATGATTCCTAATTGATTTTGAGCTTTAAATAGGCCAATCCCTTCTGCTTGTTGATCATGATTAAGATCTGCTGCAAAAAAGGGAGTGCGAATTTTTCCGAATTTTGGTGAGGTCCATTTCGCTCCAGTTGGCAAAAAAGGAGCAATAGCTTTTGCAATTTGTTTTGATGAGATATGATTCGTTTTTTCTTTTTGAGAAAGTAGGTTATTCGAACAAGCAATCAAAAACATAGGCAAGAGTAAGATACATATGAAAGAGCGTAGTTTTAACATAGAGTAGATACTCCTTATAAGGAAAATAAGTATAATTACATAATAATATACTTTTTATATTCATATGAACATATAATTTTCGTCTTTAAAGTTTTTTATGTTTATTTCAAATGTATAAAAAAACAGACATAGGTTTGTAATATTCGTTGTTTAAGGACATTTGAATATAGGGAAAGAATATGTTTTCATGGGTATTGGCGTTTCATTGCATAAGATGGCAATAATGTAATAGTAAAAGAAAGGTAAATATCTGAGTTTCATTTGCAAGAAAAAAACTTGTCTTTTTTTCATTCCTATACCAAGATAATTTTTTCCAAATAGAACTTATTGGAGGGACTCTTATGCATGATCAACAAGAAACAACACTACGAGGTCGCAGTATTTTAAAATCTTCCAGGTTAAATAAAGGGGTAGCTTTTTCAATGGAAGAACGGCAGGAACTTGGTTTAAATGGATTACTTCCACCTGCTGTTCTAACCCTTGAAGAACAAGTATCACGTTCTTATGAACAATTTAAAGAACAACCTGATGATCTTAGTAAATATGTTTATTTGAGTTTATTGCGTTCACGTAATGAGATTTTGTTTTATCGGTTGGTGGCTGATCATATAAGTGAAATGTTACCTATTGTATATACACCAACTATTGGTTTAGCAATTCAGAAGTATAGTCAAGTATATCGTGGGCCAAATGGACTATATCTTTCTATTGATGATCAAGATGGAATGGAAGAGGCATTCCAAAATTTAAGGGTTCATTCAGACGACATCGATTTAATTGTTGCTACAGATGGGGAAAGAATTTTAGGGATAGGAGACTGGGGAATTGGCGGGATCGATATTGCTATTGGAAAGCTCACCGTCTATACAGCAGCTGGAGGAATTGACCCCAGTAGAGTACTTCCAGTTATTTTAGATGTTGGAACGAATCGCGAAAGTTTATTGGAAAATCCATTGTATATCGGAAGACGTCATCCAAGAATTCGCGGAGAACAATATGATGCTTTTATTGATGCCTATGTAAAAACCGCTAATCGTATGTTTCCAAACGCTCTGCTGCATTGGGAAGATTTTGCACAGCCTAATGCGAGACCAATTTTAGAGAGATATCAAAATAAATATTGTACGTTTAATGATGATATACAAGGTACAGGTGCTGTTTCCTTAGCTGTTGTACTGGCAGCTGTTCGCGCTTCTAAGGTTCCATTGGAACAGCATCGGATTGTGGTGTTTGGTGCTGGTTCAGCTGGTATTGGCATTGTAGAGCAGATTCGAGATGAGATGGTTCGTAGTGGTCTATCAAAAGAGGAAGCCAACCGTAAGTTTTGGTGTATCGATAGATTTGGATTGTTAGTAGAAAATATGGAAAGCCTTGCTGATTTTCAACGCCCTTATGCTAGATCTACAGGTGAAGTAACCGGTTGGAGTTATACGACAGACAGGGCTATCAGTTTTCAAGAAGTGGTTCGCCAAGTCCATCCGACTATTTTGATCGGAACTTCAACAGTTGGTGGTGCATTTACAGAGGAGATCGTTCGTGAGATGGCAGCTAATGTCGACTATCCTATTATCTTGCCTATGTCTAATCCGACTAGCTCGTCAGAAGCAATTCCTAGTGACTTAATAAACTGGACAGAAGGTAGAGCTCTTATAGCCACTGGTAGTCCTTTTAAGCCTGTTTCCTATAATGGTATTACATATGAAATTGGTCAGGCTAATAATGCCTTTGTTTTTCCTGGCATTGGCTTAGGTACAATTGTCTCGCAAGCAGAGAGGGTAACAGATAACATGTTGGCAGCGGCAGCTGTTGCAGTTGCAGAGATGGTAAAAATTGCGGAACCGGGAACTTCTCTATTACCACCAGTGGAGAAATTAAGAGAGGTATCCATAACAGTGGCTACTCATGTGGTACAAGCTGCGATTCAGGATGGTGTCGCGCGAAAGATTCCAGATGATATTCAAAGAGCTGTTCAAGATGCTATGTGGCAACCAGTTTATCGTCCTCTTAAAGGGATATAAAAAACATGTTTGGAGAAAAAAGAGATTGGTGTTTATACATCAATCTCTTTTCGTCTACATGTCATGAAATCCATTTTCTGGGGTCGGATGAAGGTGGTTTTTCTCCGTTGCCATATCTTACTTCAAAATGCAAGTGAGGTCCAGTAACGTTTCCATTTGCTCCGACCGAAGAAATTCTTTCTCCAGCTTTGACTCTTTCTCCTGCATGTACTTTCACTTGATTAGGATAACTATGTGCATATCGAGTAAAGACATGTTTTCCATTTTTTTCACCATGATAAATGGTAATTAACCAACCATATCCGGAAGCTGGTGCACTGGATACTACAACTCCATCTCCAGCAGAATAGATGGGCGTTCCTGTTCCACCACCATAATCTGCACCTTGATGTAGGATAGGCCGTTTGTAAATGGGATGATTTCGATATCCCCATTGTGAGGTAGTAGGTCCATGGGAAGGACGCTGCATTTTACCATTGTACGGAAATCGAAGTTTCCCGTTTTTCCAATCTTCTAAATTGATTTGACTGAATTCATCCTCATGAAGTTCTTCAAAAGCCTCTAAATCATTCAGGTCCTTTTGACTTTTTTGAAATTCCTTTACTAATGCGTCATATGCAACTTTCGATTTTTTTATTTGTTCGTTTTGTTCGGAGACTAAGACATCAAATTTGCTTTTTTCTTTTTTGATTTTCTCTACTACTTTTCTTCTTTCTTCAATTAGGGCAGTGTCCTGTTTGATAATAATCCGAATTGTTTCTAGTTTGTTTAGAAATTGACCAAAACTTTGAGATTCAAGGAGTTGAGATGTATAGTTGAATTGGCCTTGTTCATAAAACATACGAATGCGCTTTTTTAGGATCTGATCGTATTTTTCCATTTCTTTCTCCGCATTAGTAAGTCTTTGTTCAATAGGAGCAGCCTGTTGTTGGATTTTTTTGATTTTTGTATTGGTTTGGTTTATCTCTTCTACAAAACGTTGTAATTCTTTATCTTGTTTTGCTAATTCATTCAATACGATTTCTTTGTTTTGTAAATGTTGTTGAATTTTTTCGCGTGTTACATCTTCTGCATCAGCATCAGATAAAGGGAGTAAAGGGGAGATAAGTATTGTAATTAGCAGAGAAAATACTAGTTTCTTAGGTAATATTCGCAAATCAAATCAATCCAATCTCTTGTAAGCTTTTCTCATTATGTAAAAATAAGTGAACTTATAATGAAACTATATATTTTACTTACCTTGTAATTCCTCCTTTGTAGATAATTTTATTCTTATTCGTTTACTCCATATTAGGTTATATGAAAATGGAGTTTTAGAGTAGAAGATATATATGAAGAAAGTGTGTGTTTTCATAGTTGGATGGAGACCTCACACATTCAAATCATTGATCAGAAAATTTCGTATAGACCGTGCTTTCTTTACTTTTATATTAAATGCTCATATATTTATATAAATAGAAAATAAAACAATTATATATGTAGTAAAAAAATAGGCTTGTGCTGAGAGGCATTTGAATAGTTTGCATCAAAGGGGAGATATCAATCGATATTATATCTACTATTCATCAGATTTCCCCGGACAGCTGGAATTCCTTAGTTAGACCAGGTGGTTTTTATTCTACTTATGAATGGATACAATCTTTAGAATTAGCGCATGGTCAAAATCCTATTTTTGTTGTAAAAAACGAAGATAAATTTCTAGGTGCTATTCCTACTTGGAAAGGTCCATCTGTTGAAGATAATCTGTTCTCGCTTTCCAAATTGGTTGGTGATTTACCAGGTATTTGGGACGAGCAGTATTTATGGTTGGGGGGACATAGGGTTACAGCTAATTCTCTAATTTGCATAAATGGTAGACAGGAAAAACTTGTTGCTAAAAAATTAATTCAATCCGCACGAGTATATGCAGCAAAAAAAAATTACTCGGGTGTAATCTGGCCTTTTCTGTCTGTAAATGATGCAAATAAAATAGCTGAATACTGTCCAGATGCAAGAGTTATTTTACATTCAGCAGACCCAATCCTACATGTTCCCGCTGGAGGATTTCTCCAATTAACAAGATCTGCTAAGCGAAGTGATCGAAAAAAATGGTTACAGGAAATCAAAAGCTTTCATTCCTATGGGGCAACAGTTGAGTGGAAATCTTTAGACATTGAAATGATGCAATTTGCAGGTAGACTCATTGCAGAAAATCGGAGAAAGTATGGATCTAGCGGGGGATTGGAATGGATGACTCGCACTTTTTCTGCTCAATTAGAGAGTAAGGTCGCAGAAAAAGCAGTGGTGGCACTTTGTCGTCTCGGTAGTTCTGTTAAAGCAATTGCTATTTTTTATCGACATCGCGATTGGTTGTATGGAAGATACTGGGGATCAGAAAAAGACCATCCACCTTATTCTTATTATGTTCTCACCCAATATGCGGCTTTAGATTGGGCTTCTCAACATGGTTTTCGGCATATACATCTGTCTATTTCTGCATGGGAGTCAAAAGTCAGAAGAGGAGCTGTACTCTATCCTTTAGCTATGGTTATCCTTCCTATACAGAACAAACCGAATTTGGTAAGTAAGCAGGTAGCATATGAACACAACATGTCTGTTGTGGAGCATTGGAAGAATCGATTTGCTACTAGACCCGAAGGACTTGATCTATCATGGTCAAATTGGTAATAAAGCTCAAACACATCAGCGAGGATGATATCAATGTTATATTTAGTTTACAGATTTAAACCTACAGCATATGCTCGTGCAAACCTTCGTGAATTTTGGAAATGGATGCAGGATCGTGAGGCATGGTTTTATGATGGGCTTGAGATGGTATTAAAAACAGAATGGTATGTTAGAACCATTGGTGTGGATGTACACAGTGTGGAACATATTGTGTTGTTTGAAAATGAAGAGGCTTGGGGTGCATATCGCGATAAAGTAAGACAAAAAAGCCAAGATACCAATTGGGAAGCACGACGAACGGAACAAGAGAAATGGTATGACATTTTGGATTCAAGTCTGCTTTCAGATCCACCAGTTCAAATGGGTTTAGATCGAAGAAGATCCTAAAAAAGTATATTGTAAGCAACTATATCTATGTACATTCCTAGACAAGATAGATGAGAGCCACCCACTTGTGATGGTTTTGCATCCTCATCAGTAGATCGATGAGGAGGTTTGAAGCTTTCATTTTGTTATTGCAAAAGATTTAAACGATTAATAGGGAAATATTCACAAATTAAAAATACGTTTTTTGCCTGATGGATGGTACTGCAAACTTTGTAAATCATCCAATCATTCTTATCCACTCCAAGATGTTTGGCTATTCTTGAATCTTGGATGAATCCATATTCTAAAATTTCCCGATAAAATTCCAGCTTATTCTCTTCGATAATTTTGCCAATTGGAGTTTCTGTATCATAGAGTTCATTTACGATATTAACACTGATATTTTCTTTATAAAAAAGTGTCTCGGCATAGATGAAGGGACGTTTAGCGGAATCAATTAAACAAATTTCACGCAAAATAGGCTTATCTGATTGGATCTTATGGTGTTTTTTAAGGTGTTTTGGGCATTCAATCATTTCATGTTGATTGATCAGTTTTACTTTTAGTTGTACCTCGAAAAATATCTCAATTAACTTCGTGATGGAAGATGTTGTCTGAACGATAAATTTTCCAAGTTTATTTAAGTGAATTTGATTCACTTTCATATGATGCTTTCAACACTTCACTTAAATTTATCATTATCATCTTTTATTACGGTTTAAAATAGCCAACATAGTCTTCAGCAAATAATGTTGCATATGAGCCGTTTTTCTGCAATCTTTCAAGTCTGGCTTGACGCAGGCGATCCGAAAAGGCTAAATATTTGTTTTCGTTTGAGTCGACCGTATTGTGAATCAATCGAATCATCCAATCTGAAAATTCTTGTGTTTTCCATATATGAGGTAATCGCATAGTTGAATATTGGTTCAATAGCGTTTCGTCTCTATTGTGATAATAATGGATGATAGCTTTTGCTAAGGCATCAGAATCGGCAATAGCTAGATTCATTCCTTTTGCTCCTACAGGAGTAATAATGTGAGCAGCATCACCAGCGAGAAAGAGTTTTCCAAATTGCATGGGTTCCATCACAACACTGCGCATGTTAAGAACGCGCTTTTCAATCAATGGTCCTCTAACTAAGTTCTCATCCCCTTCAATAGATAAGCGTTTATTGAGTTCCTCCCATACTCGATCATCAGACCAATTAGAGGCGGTGTCATTTGGGGGACACTCTAAGTAAAACCGAGTGATTTCAGATGTTCGTGGCATTTGTCCAGCAAATCCAGATTCATGTAGTGCATACACGATTCTTTCCATTGTAGATGGTACTTCTGCTAGAATGGCTAACCATCCAATTCCATATTGTTTGGAAAATATTTTTGCTTTGTTTTGCGGAATTGATGATCGGCTGATACCATGAAATCCATCACACCCAGCTATGTAATCGCATTCTATTTCCAAAAGTGTATTAGTAGATATTGGGGAAGAACAAGTTACTACTGGACGACTACTTTCCAATCCTTTTAATTCTACGGCCGGGTGAGAAAATAATATCTGTCCTCCGCGTGAGATGAATAGCTGAATGAAGTCTTGTACAACAAATTGTTGGGGGTATACCCAATGGGAGCCACTAGCGACTTCACCATATGGGATTTCATAACTATGTCCATTGTGCCGAAATTCGCATATAGTATGAGGGACACCTTTGTTATCTAATCCGTCTGAAAACCCATTTTTTCTCATGAATTTTACAATGTGGTGCTCAATAAATCCTGCTCGAGCTCTAGACTCTACATAATCCCGGGATTGGCGTTCGACTATAATACAATCTATTCCTTCTTTTTGGAGCAGAAGACCTAATACCAGTCCTGCTGGACCAGCTCCTAATATAGTAACTTTTGTACTTGTCCGTTTTACATCAATATGATTGTGCTCCCCATCTTCAGTATGGAAAGGAAGAGACGCTATCATGAACAAACCTCCCAGAGGACTTGAAAATTATTCAATATTCCAAAAAATGATTTGCTTCTCCACATCGGGTGAAAGTTATAACAATATCTATTATATCTTTTGTTATTTTATTTGGAAATGCTTTTATTGATAGATCGCGATTTGGGAATAAAAACAAGAATAGTACAAAATCAGAAATTACTATGATAAGTAGCTTTTTTGAATCTTAATTAACAGGATGGATAATAATCAGACTGGGTAAGTTAAGAAAAAGGGAGGGAAATATGACCACTCGAAGAAGAGCATTTTTAACTGGTTTCACCTTGTCCACAATTGGTTTTGCTACTTTTTTACTAGCAGACAAAAGGAATAGACATAGACTATTCTACAAACTTCAACACTTATTTGAACCGAATGCATCTACATCATACCAAGAGCATAACCAAGAATTAAAAAGAAAGATAGGAAACCCGGAACCTTGTGATGAAAGGGATAACAATATGGTATGGGAAGGATCTATGTATTCAGTCAAATATTATAACGAGGAAAAAGATAGTCATGATCAATGATTTTCATAGTCAAAGCCTTCTGTAGTTGGAGGGCTTTTTGTTATTTAAAAGTTTATTGGATAAGAATACCCAAGCTGTACATTTCTATTGGAAAAGTGTTGAAATTTATTTCATCATGTATTTTCATAATGTAAGAAGGATTAAAACAATAAAAGGATGTTTTCATTTTTCAAATATGTGTATTAGTTGAAGGGTGGTATTCTATGAACAAAATCTATTATAAATTGCCATATACCATTTGCATCATAAAAAGAGCGGATAAGATTCTTTTGATAAATAAAGATGCAAAAGTTTGGATGGGTAGATGGAATGGGGTCGGTGGGAAAATAAAAAAAGAAGAAACGCCTGAAGAGTGTATTATCCGAGAAGTTCATGAAGAAACAGGGATACAAGTCGCTCAAGTAAATTTTAAAGGCATAGTTACATGGCCAGAAGAAGAAAATACAAGAGGAGGAATGTATCTATTTTTTGTAGAACTGCCTCCTGAATATATATTGGAAACACCGATTAAAAACCGAGAAGGAATCCTAGATTGGAAAGAAGTTTCGTGGATACTTCATTCGGATAATAGAGGAGTAGTAGATACGCTACCTAAGTACTTGCCTACTGTTTTGCGCAGAGTGGAATTATTTGAGTATTATAGCGTTTTTCAAGAGGGACGATTGCGAGAATGTACTTCCATACCAATAACATCAAACCAGTTTCCGATTAATTAGTGAGAACTATTATGGATTATTATTTTCTTTGAAAACGGAGAATAAAAGTGGTGTCTGTAAAGATAGAGTTCTCATTTATGAATGGTTACAGGTGTACCAATACCAACTTTTCGACTGAGGTCTTCTACGTCCTTATTGTACATACGGATACACCCTTTTGATACCATTTTACCAATCGAAGAAGGACGATTTGTACCATGTATCCCGTAACCTTTGCGGGATAGTCCCATCCATAAGGTTCCATAAGGGCTAAGGGGACCACCTGGTCTGCTGTAGGGATAAGTTACTTTATTGATAATGACGTAATTGCCAATAGGAGTTTTGGTGAGCATTTTACCAATTCCTATCGGATAACTTTTTATGAGTTTCGTTCCTTTGTATAAATAAAGCCTTCTTTTGGATAGGGAAATATCTATGTTTGGCAAATCCAACACACTCCTTTTACCTTAGTATATGGATCATAGGCCCCGAAGGTGATATTACGAACTGAATGAAAAAGTTATAGCAGAAAGGAGTTCCGACAATGAAACTTAAGGAGGAATTTTTGTGAAAGAGAAAGAAAATAGCGCTTATTCAGCAGGTGATGTGATTGAAGATGGGAAATTTCGCATTGAAACTGATTCTATGGGAGAAGTAAAAGTACCAGCAGATCAATTGTGGGGAGCTCAAACACAGCGATCATTGATTCATTTCTCGATTGGAGATGACCGTATGCCTCTGGGGATTTATCATGCATATGGGTATGTGAAGAAAGCTGCAGCAAAAGTAAATGGAGTAGCTGGTGTTTTATCAAAAGAAAAAGCTGAGATAATTATGGAAGTAGCCGATGAAGTGATTGAAGGTCAGTTGGATGAGGAATTTCCATTGTATGTTTGGCAGACAGGTTCTGGCACACAAACTAACATGAATGTAAATGAAGTCATTTCCAATCGAGCTATCCAGAAGGTAGGAGGGGTTTTAGGCTCGAAATACCCTATTCATCCGAATGATCATGTTAACATGTCTCAGTCTTCCAATGATACGTTTCAAACTGCCATGCATATTGCTACAGTATTAGAATTCTCCAATCGTCTGATTCCTTGTGTGGAAGCATTGATAAAAGAAATGTGGACGAAAGCTGTGCAGTGGGTGGATGTGGTTAAGATAGGTCGAACACATCTACAAGATGCTACACCCCTGACGGTTGGACAGGAATGGTCTGGTTATGTCACTCAATTAAGAGATGCTCTCCAGCTCGTTAAAGACTCTATGTCTGGATTATATAAACTTGCTGCCGGAGGGACAGCAGTAGGAACGGGAATCAACACACTTCCCGATTTTGGGATAAATATAGCGAAAGAGATCGCTAAGCTTACTAGCCATCCATTTATTACAGCACCTAATAAATTTGCAGCCCAAGCATCTTTGGATGCAATGGTAAATGCTAGTTCAGCAGTGCGTGCACTTGCAGTAGCGCTCATGAAGATTGCCAATGATATCCGTTGGCTCGGTTCTGGGCCAAGAGCTGGGATTAATGAGCTAAGACTACCTGCAAATGAGCCTGGGTCATCGATTATGCCTGGAAAGGTGAATCCGACCCAAGAAGAAGCTATGATAATGGTATGTATACAAGTAATTGGTAACGACAATGCAGTTGCTATTGCCGGTTCACAAGGGAATTTTGAACTAAGTACAATGAGACCAATTATTACCAAAAATGTGCTGCATTCCAGTCGAATCCTTGCTGATGCATGTGAAAAATGGCGTAAATACAGTATCGATGGGATACACCTTAACGAGCAAAGAATTGAGAAATATGTAAATGAATCGCTCATGTTGGTTACTTCTCTAAGTCCACTTATTGGTTATGATAAGGCTTCTGCCATTGCACACAAAGCATTTATAGAAGATATAACACTGCGTGAAGCAGCTATTGCTAGTGGCTTTATTACAGCACAAGAATTCGATAAACATATCCATCCTTCAAAAATGGTAGGAAATCCTCGAGAAGACTTAGGATTAAAAGAATAAAAAGATGTAAAAGAAGGGTCACACCGTTTCTAGCGACAAGAAATGGTGTGACCCTTTTAATTTGGATTTTTATCCTTCTAATAACAACAACTCTGGATCTTCAATTAGTTTTTTTACGGTAGCTAAGAAGCCAACAGCTTCTCTGCCATCTACAATACGGTGATCATAAGAAAGAGCAATGTACATCATAGGACGATGTTCTAGTTTATCACCATCTGCTGTAGTTATGGTGACTGGTCTTTTTTGTATCGTATGCATACCTAAAATTCCTACTTGTGGTGCATTGAGGATCGGAGTAGAGAATAATGATCCAAATACACCTCCATTAGTAATGGTAAACGTACCACCTTTTAATTCATCTAATGTTAATTTATTGGTACGTGCTTTATTAGCTAATGAAGCAATTTGCCGTTCTATTTCTACGAAAGTAAGAGAATCGACATTTCTCACAACTGGAACCACTAGACCTGCATCATTAGCTACAGCTATTCCAATGTCGTAATACTTTTTGTAAAGAATATCTTGTCCGTCAATTTCGGAGTTAAGAATTGGAAATGCTTTTAGGGCACCGACAACTGCTTTGCTGAAAAAAGACATAAACCCTAAATTAATATCATGTTTCTCGATAAATGCTTGTTTTCTTCTTTTGCGTATGTCCATTACCTTGGTCATATCTACTTCATTGAAGGTAGTGAGCATTGCTGCATTATGTTGTGATTGTACCAAATTAGTTGCAATAGTTTGTTGTCTACGCGTCATTCTTTTTCGTTCTATAGGTTTTGTATTCACTTCTTCTTGTGCAGGGGAAGTTGGCTCTGAGATCTGCTGTGTGCTTTTCTGATCGTTTCCATCGTCTTTTTTGTACAATTCAGCTTGAAGTTCATCCACATCTACGCCTTTTTCTCTGGCCAATTTTCTCATTGCAGGTGATGCGTTTGTTCTCTTTTTGTTAGAATCTTGTTTATCAGAAATGGATTGAGTTGATTTCGTTTCTTCCTTTGTCTGGGGAGCAGGAGTTTTGGCTTCTGAACTTTCGCTAGTTTTTGATTCAGAAGTAGCTTCCGTACTAGCGTTTTCATCAAGATGGGCGATTACTTCTCCAACTTCTACATTTTCGCCTGCTTGTTTGATGATTTTCTTAACGACCCCAGCTTGTTCTGCCGAAATTTCCATGTTTACTTTATCTGTTTCAAGTTCTAGTAAGATATCGCCTTGTTTAACATAATCTCCTTCTTTTACTACCCAGTTCGAAATCGTTCCTTCTGTAATAGATTCTGCCAAATTTGGTACTTTGACCTCAGTCATGTTTGGTCCCTCCTGAAATTAAGCAATTATGGTTCAACATGCAAAGCTTCTGTGAGAATTCGCTGCTGCTCGATATCATGTACATTTGCTTTTCCTGTCGCTGGGCTTGAACGATCTGGACGTCCGATATAAATGGTGGAAACATGATCAGATACTGTTTCTCGAATTTTAGGTTCCATATAAGTCCATGCGCCCATATTTTTCGGTTCTTCTTGTACCCACACAACTTCTTGTAGATTTTTGAAACGTTCGATTACTGCTTGGATTTCTTTTTTAGGATACGGATATAATTGTTCCACACGGATAATATGCAGCCAGTCTTTTTGATCTTGAGATGCCTCTAGTTCCGCTGATAGGTCAATTGCAATTTTCCCGCTACATAAAACTAATCGTTTTACCCGATTGGTTTTTTCTCCTAAGTCCGTTTCTTCTTTGATAGCTTGGAAGGAGCTGTTTTCCAATTCGATACTAGGTGAAATCGTTCGTTTGCTCCGAATAAGGCTTTTAGGAGCCATTAAAATCAAAGGACGAGCTTCTTCTTTTCCAATCATAGAAGCTTGACGACGCAAAAGATGAAAATATTGAGCTGCACTTGTTAAATTCGCGATGACAACATTATTTTCAGCAGCTAATTGTAGATAGCGTTCCAAGCGTGCACTAGAGTGTTCAGGACCTTGTCCTTCGTAACCGTGTGGTAACAACATGACTAAACTAGAATCTTGTCTCCATTTTGCACGTCCAGCTGACAGGAATTGATCAATGATCACTTGTGCAGCATTGGCAAAATCTCCATACTGTGCTTCCCATAGAGTGAGGGTTTTTGGTGCAAAAAAGTTATAACCATATTCAAATCCGAGTACGGAAGCCTCTGATAACGGACTATTGTGGATTCCAAAAGCTGCTTTCACTTGTGGAATGGAATGCAATGGACTAAATGTTTTCCCTGTTTTGCTATCATGTAATACAAGATGTCGGTGAGCGAATGTTCCTCTTTCGGTATCCTGACCAGTAAAGCGAATTGCTGTACCTTCATTTAAAATCGTAGCAAATGCTAATGTCTCTGCTAATGCCCAATCCACTTTCTCTTCATCATCTAATAAGTTGATACGTCTTGATAATGTACGTTCTAATTTTGGATATGAGGTAAAAGATTCAGGTCTCTTTAACAGAGAATGATTGATTTCTTTGAGTAATTCAATCGAAACGCCAGTATTTATTTCTGTTGCTGGTTCTAACTCTGATTTAGGGTAGTGATCTGATCCTACATCGGTGCCTTGTTTCATTTTTTTATGTGCAGCTTGTAATTTTTCTCTTATGTTGTCTTGCCATTGTTTTATGTCCGTTTCTTTGATTATCTTTGAAGAACTTAGTTTTTCTGCATATTGTGCACTGATAGTAGGATGATTATGGATAATTTCATACATGAGTGGTTGGGTAACGGTTGGATCATCCATTTCGTTGTGCCCAAATCGACGATACCCTATCAGGTCAATTAGGAAATCTTTTTGAAATCGTGTCCGATATTCGCAAGCAAGGCGAATCGCAGCTAGACATGCTTCAGGATCATCCGCATTTACATGGACAATTGGGATTTCAAAACCTTTGGCAAGATCACTTGAGTAAACAGTGGATCGTGAATCTCTTGTATCTGTAGTAAAGCCCAACTGGTTGTTTGCGATAATATGGATGGTTCCACCTGTTTGGTATCCTGTCAATTGGCTTAAGTTTAGCGTTTCTGCTACTACTCCTTCTCCAGGAAAGGCGGCATCTCCATGGATCAATAACGCAATAGCTTTGCTTGTATCTTGCACAGGGTAGCCTGGTTGGCTTCGGTCTTCTTGAGCTGCTCGAGTAAATCCTTCCACTACAGGATTTACAAATTCCAAATGGCTTGGGTTATTGGCTAAGGTTAAACGGATATGAAAACTGTCTTTGCCATCTATATTTCGATCTCCACCTAGGTGGTATTTCACATCGCCAGTCCAACCAAAATTAATTCCCATGGATCCTTCAGAAGGAACAATATCTTTGTTGGTGGAGTGGTGAAATTCGGAAAATATTTTTTCATATGGTTTTCCAAGAATATGAGCTAGTACATTTAATCGACCGCGGTGAGCCATCCCCATCATGACATGACGAACACCCATTTGAGAACTAGTTCGAATCAGTTCATCAATCATGGGTACTAACATGTCCACACCTTCTATGGAAAAACGCTTTTGACCAGTAAATGTACGCTGCAAGAACTTCTCAAATTCATCTACTTCCATCAGTCTTTTCAGTAGTTCTGATCGTATTTCGGTAGAAAAGTCAGGATAGAATTTTTTCGTTTCTACACTTGAATAAAGCCATTCTCGTTCTTCTTGATTATGCACATGGCTAAATTCATACGCCAGCGACTTTGTATAAACATTTTGTAGATGATGAATTACATCTAATGCAGTGGATACGTGTTCAGTAGAACCCGTCCAAATTAATTCAGCTGAGATTTTACTTAAATCTTCTTCATTCAAACCATATTCATTATGGTTAGGGAGAGCATGTTCTTGTTTTACTAGTGGATTAATATTTGCAGATAAATGACCATAAGTGCGGATATATTGCACTAATTTTTCTGCTGAAATAACCTTTTTTACGTCTGTTTCCATCTCTAATGTTGGTTGGTTGTTCTCCACCATGACTGGAGAACCCCACTGTTCAAAAAGAACTTTTAAGGTGGAGTCTACAGATTCTGGATCTTTGTTGTATTGTTCATACTGGCCTAAGATGTAAGCCAAGTTAGGTCCATGCAAATCTTTCCATGGTGTCTCCTTTTTAGCTTGATCATTTGGCATTTGGATAGCTCCTCCTATTTTTACATTTCTCAAAACTATTATGTACCAAAATAAAGGTCAGAAATCTCACTGCTAATCCTTATTTTGGCGTAAAAGGTTAGTAATGCTGTCACATCATATTATTATAGCTCTTGGAATGACATGAAAATGCATTTTTCGTTTCCTTTCAACTAGAATTCTAACAAAATTTCTAATCAATTGTACTGTTTGGTCTTTATTTTTTTAAAAAGCTTTATTCTGAGGGGACTCATATTTTACAATCACGACTAATTCAACTTCATTTCTAGTATACACTTCCTTTATAAGGGATGTTTATCAGTTATATTGGGATTTAGTGGAAGTGTCTATAGCTTATTATACGAGATTATAAAAAGTTCTAGTTATTCATATCAAAACCCCACTTTCGATTCTTCAATCAAAAGTGGGGTTAGTGTCTAAATCTTAAATTACAGTTGCTTTAAATTGTTCTACTTGTGATTGAATCGCAACTTCTGTAGCTAGCCGTTCAATACTAGAAGCACCAAAGAAACCAGCAATTCCATTGGTTAATTCAAAGATTTTTTCTACATCCGATGGTTCTGCAATAGGTCCTCCATGACATAAAATCAAGATCGATGGATTAATCTTTTTTGCTGAGTCGTGGATCGCTTGAATTCGCTCAGCAGCTTTTTCTAGTGTTAAAGCGGTTTCAGCTCCTATTGAACCTTTCGTTGTTAATCCCATATGGGCTACCAACACATCAGCACCTGCTTCTGTCATTGCGATAGCTTGTGCTTCATCAAATACATAAGGACATGTAAGTAAGTCAAGCTCATGGGCAAGCCGGATCATTTCTACTTCTAAATCAAATCCCATTCCTGTCTCTTCTAAATTCTGGCGGAAGACCCCATCAATCAATCCTACTGTTGGAAAATTTTGCACCCCGTCAAAACCGGTTTCTTTTAATTGCCGCAAAAAAACGGGCATCTGTCGGAATGGATCAGTACCACAAACACCTGCGAGTACAGGAATAGATTGTACAATTGGTAAGACCTCGCCAGCCATTTCCATGACAATTGCGTTTGCATCTCCATAGGGTAGGAGACCGGCAAGAGAACCTCGTCCTGCCATCCGATAACGACCAGAGTTATAAATGATGATGATATCAGCTCCACCGCGTTCTGCAAATTTCGCTGACATTCCATTACCTGCACCACAACCAATGATAGGTTTGTTTGATTGTAGGGTAGCATCTAGTTTTTTTAATGATTCATCACGCAAGATAAATGGCATTTTTAGTCCCTCATTTCTTCTTCAATAAATTCAAGTAATTTTTCAGTTATTCGATTAGAAAATTCTTCATCATTAATATTGCAATCTATCTCATAAACGGGTATATTGTTGCGGATTTTATCTTTAATGGTCTGAAAGAGAGCATCATTTGCATTTGGATTCCAAAATAGTCCATCTGGAGAATCTAATTCGGAAATTCCTTTTAGAGGTAAAAATACAGCGACAGGTCCTGCTGCCTGATTTAATTTTTTTGCTAGCAGAGAGCCTAATCTTTGATTCTCATCGGGGGTGGTGCGCATCAAAGTAACATTGGAATTCCATTCGTAGAGCTGTCGATTTTTAAATCGATCAGGAACGGTATTTATTCCCCAAAAATTAACCATGTCAAGGCACCCAGGTGCTATTACTTGGGGAATGCCTATTTTTGCTGCAGAATCTAAACGCGTTGGACCCGCACTTAAAACACCACCAACTAAATAATCTGCTAACTCAGTTGGTGTTACATCTAGCACACCTCGTATAAAACCCTTTTCAATAAGTGACTCCATTGTTTTCCCGCCAGTTCCAGTAGCATGAAAAACCATGATTTCAAATCCTTTTTCTTCTAGTTTGTTTTTGCATCGGTTTACGAGTGTTGTTGTATTTCCGAACATCGAAGCAGTAATAATCGGTCTGCTTGGTATTTCGGGAACACCCGTCTGAAGCATGCCGACAAGTGCTCCGACAGCGTTTGCATATATTTGAGCACTTACACGATTTAATCCAGAAACATCTAAAATGGAAGGGAACATGACTACATCACTAAACCCAACGTAAGGAAGGGTATCACCAGCAGCTACTGTACTAACCATTACTTTTGGTATTCCAATGGGAAGTTCTCTTAATCCAGCTGAGCCAATAATGGTACCATTCGTTCCTCCCATTGAAAAGCCAGCATGAATTTGACCTTTTTCAAATAACTTTTTCATTATGACAGCGATTCCTTTTGTCATCACATTCATAGCTTTTGATTTATCTCTTTGTTTGCGGAGTTCTTCTAGATTAGAGCCCCCAGCATTAGCAACTTGGCTTGCTGGGATATCAGGTTCTAAAGTCGGTTCACCGAGTACTCCTGTGTTAATGATTAATGTTCGGTAACCTCTTTGTTCTATTTCACTTTGGATAAAAGCATAATCGCTTCCTTTTGTATCCATTGCTCCAATAATGGCTACAGTTTTAGTCACGGTTTTCTCCTCCTCCGATAAAATGAGTAATTAAATAGTAGTAAAAATAAAAATGCGCAATTATTCAAGAATGTTGCTCTTGGTGTAATTATTATATTATTAAAACAACTATTTTCATATATAAAGAGCAAAAAAAGGAAAATTAACTAAATATAACAAGTTTTCAGGAAAATATTATAAATAATAATATAAATAGATGATAAAAATAAATTCGTATAATAAAATGAAGTTTTGTTTCTCGTGGGAAAATGCTTGAGCGTTAACAAATATATGTTTTGCCGATACTCTTGTAAGTATTGTTGCGCATTCTCATCAAATCCTCACAATCTTTTGGTATCGTCTTTAATAAATGGTTATTTGTCATTTAGAAGGTGTGAATTTACGAGAAGGTGTGTGAGGATATGAAAAAAACTTTTGTGTGTTTCTCTCTTGTTATCATTTTCATACTCAGTGGATGTGCAAATGATCAATCAAACAGTACTTCAGTTAAAAATCCAACTGAATCGAAACAGCATGAAATGGATCATTCGCAAATGAATCATTCTAATATGGATCACTCTAGTAGTGATGAACTTCCTAAGGGATTAAAAAATGCCATAAATCCAAAATATAAGGTTGGCAGTAGAGTTAGAATATTAGATAGTCATATGACAGGAATGAAAGGGTCGATAGCTACTATAGTAGGTGCTTATGACACAACCGCTTACATTGTTTCTTACAATCCTACAACAGGTGGACCAGTTGTAAAGGATCATAAATGGGTAATCCAAGAGGAAATTCAAAATGCCAGTAACCAACCCCTAAAAAAGGGAACAGCAGTAAAACTAAATGCGGATCATATGAAAGGCATGCAAGGCGCAACAGCTATTATTGAATCTGAGGAAAAGACAACCGTATATATGGTGGATTATACTCCTACAACAGGCGGACCAATGGTAAAGAATCATAAGTGGGTAACAGAAGAGGAACTTTCAACTAATTGAGATTTTATATTTAAAAGTGACAAGTCTGTCAGTTAGCAGGCTTGTTTCTCTTTGTAAGTGAAATAGATAGAAGGAAGGGGTAGGTTAAATTTGCAAAATGTACTAATTGTAGACGATGAGGACAAAATTCGAGACGTTTTGGCCTCGTATCTAGGTCAAGCGGGATTTAAAACGTTAGAAGCAGTAAATGGAAAAGAAGCATTGCATATTGTTCATGAAGTACAATTGGATTTTGTTATTCTCGATCTTATGCTGCCAGATGTTTCTGGTGAAATAATTTGCCAGCAGATAAGAGCATTATCTCCAATTCCAATTCTCATGCTAACTGCCAAAGTATCGGAATCAGATCGAATAACAGGATTGTCTATTGGAGCAGATGATTATGTGATAAAGCCTTTTAGCCCAAAAGAAGTAGTGGCTAGGGTAAAAGCAATTCTTCGACGTTCCAAACATGATCTACTAACAAATAAAGTGGTTTTTCGAGATGGGGAACTAGTTATTGACGTGGGAAAGCAAATGGTTTTAAAACATGGAAAAGAGGTTCATCTAACACCGGGTGAATTCAAATTACTAGTTGTTTTAGCACGTCATCCAAATCGACCTTTCTCTAGGGAAGAATTGATTGGGAAAGTTTTTGGGTTTGATTATGAAGGCGATGACCGAATCATTGATCAGCATGTCAAAAACTTACGACATAAAATAGAAGATAGCCCAAAGAAGCCTCGATATTTAACTACCGTCTATGGTTTAGGTTATCGATTTATGGGAAGGTAACTTATGGAGAAATGAAAAAAAAATTATTATGGACATTCATCACTGTGGCATCTGTCATGGTAGCTTTAGCAAGTGTCATTTATTTGATTGAGATGCACCATCATGTATCGATGTATCAAAAAAAATTCCCTTTACCAAACTCACATCAAATCTATTATGATTACCATTTTGAGCAAGCGATCATTCAATCTACTGTATGGACAGCAATTGGGACTATTTTTTTAGCTGTTTTGGTCAGTTATTACATAGCAAATCGGATTTCTTCTCCCTTGACAGAAATGAGACATGTAGCAGAACAGATGATCAAAGGTAATTGGGAGTCACGAGTGAAAGTAAAAGGTAATGATGAAGTAGCCAATTTAGGGGAAGCATTAAATGTATTGACCTCTCAGCTACAAGAACATGAGGTGCTAAGACAGCATCTCACTTCAGATATCGCACATGAACTTCGTACTCCATTAGCTACATTAAAAAGCCATATGGAGGCATTCGAAGATGGGGTTTGGAAGCCGACACCTGAACGGATTCACTCCTGTCAAGAAGAATTGGATCGCTTGATACATTTGGTTGGAGATTTAGAGCAATTAACCAAAGTAGAATCTCCAGGTTTTAGCCTAAAATGTAAAGAAGAAAATTTAGTGGACATTGTAAAGCAAATATTTATTTCAATGGAAGCGAACTTTAAACGAAAACAAGTAAGGTGGAAATTAGAAGCACCTCATCAAGCCATCGTATGGGTAGATCGAAATCGAATGTCGCAAATCATTATCAATCTATTAACTAATGCACTAACTTATACACCTTCTGGTGGTATAGTTACGATTTCAATTATCATAATAGAAAAGAAAGTAAAGATAATAATCCAAGATACCGGTATAGGTATACCAGATGCTGAATTAGCGAGAGTTTTTGAACGTTTTTATCGAGTAGATAAGTCAAGGAGTCGTAAGCTGGGCGGAAATGGAATCGGATTAGCTATTGTAAAGAAATTAGTGGAAGCTCATAAGGGTATAATCAGGATAGAAAGCAAAGTAGGAGAAGGAACGAGTGTTACGATTTCTATTCCTACAGCTAAATGAAGCTATCTTATCTAACATTGTATGGAAACAGGAAAAGGAGTATGAAAATGGATCTAGGATTAAAGGGTAAAGTTGCGTTAGTTACAGGCGGCAGCAAGGGGATTGGTTTACATACAGCTATACAACTTGCTAAGGAAGGGGCTGATGTAGCAATTTGTGCTAGAAATCAAGCATCACTAGAGGAAGCAGCAGAGCAAGTCAACCAGCGGACAGGTTGTAAAGTATATTATTTACTAGCGGATATGGCGAAAAAAGAAGACTGTGAAAAAATCGTACAGCAAACAGCTGAACATTTTGGACGATTTGATATCTTAATTAATAATGCGGGTACCTCTTCTGCAAATCCCTTTGAACAAGTAGAAACAGAACTTTGGCAGCAGGATCTGGATTTAAAGTTATTTGGGGCTATCCATTGTTCACAGCATGCCATTCCTTTTATGCGTCAAGCGGGAGGAGGTGCGATTGTAAATGTAACAGCAGTTATTGCCAAAACACCTCCAGCATCTTCTTTACCTACAACTGTTAGTAGGGCGGCAGGAATGGCTTTAACGAAAGCGATGAGCAAAGATTTAGGGAATGATAACATTCGTGTTAATACCGTTTGTATTGGATTGATCCGCAGTGATCAAATCGAAAAGCGATGGAAACAACAAGCACCAGAACTAAGCTGGGAACAATTTTCGACCAAAGCCGAGCACCAAATTCCACTTGGTCGTATTGGGGAGACAGAGGAAGCTGCCAAAGTGATTGCTTTCCTAGCATCAGATGCAGCCTCTTATGTAACGGGAACATCGATCAATATCGATGGCGGTGTTTCAGGAGTTTTGTAATTGTACTAATGTTTTAGAACAAAAAAGTGACTCTATGTGCATAAGTAGTCACTTTTTTGTTGTATAGTTGCTTCCTGTATATAGCTAGGTTGGACGGATCACATGGAATGCGATTCGTCCAGCCCCAACAGCAGGTTGACCTACTGCTGCGATGCACCCAGAACCATGTGCCAAGTGTGGATGGCAGATCGCTGGTCCGGCGTGAGTTTCTTTGCTTCCAGATGTGTGAAGAAGGAGACTTCACCCTCGTTCTGAGTAACAAAGTACAGCGTACCGTCATGGATGAAGCTTTGATGTTGTTCCTCTTGAGGGTCAGAAGGTAGCTCTTCACACGTTCCTTGTAGAGATCCTTCTGAGAGACTTGAGAAGCGAGGAGTTTCGTGAAACGTTCTCCTTCGGACTCGAAGTCTAGCTCTGTCGGGGTGAGGTACTCCTCCTCATCAGGAACGACGAACCGAAGAACGCCTTCTTCTTCCTTGAAGGTGAAGAGGAATACTCCGCTTTCTGCCAACCCCCGAGCCACTTGTATGAGTTCGTTGTGCATGCGCATTCCTTTCACTGGAATGGGACGGTTGTCTTCCTCATTAAGAGGGAGTATCAATAGTATATAAAAATTGAATATTCCGATCAATCTTACATAAGGAAAAAGGAGTTAAAATGTATTTTTTAGAGATAAAAACTTCATTTTTTTAAATGCTTTTTAAGTTATTTAATTGTAATATAACAATACAAGATGCTATCCTTAGTGAGAGTGGTACCATGATGATTTTCGAAATAAGTTTGCTTTTGGTGCTTTTGGCACTGACTGTACTCTTTGAGCGTGCCAATGTGTCTCGAATTTGGGGATACATCTTTGGAGGCTTCTTTACGGTCGGGTTTCTCTACTTCTTTTTCACCCTTCCGAGGTAGGAGCCAGGCCAACTCGTTTAGAGTTTGGCCGCAGTAAATTAGCTCTTTGTAGCTCTATATAAGTAGAAAAGAAGCTAGCAATTGCTAGCTTCTTTTCTAGAGTTTTACTTTATATTTTTTTCCTCTGTTTTTTTCACCAAGATACGTTCAATACTCTGTTTGTTTACTTTCTCAATAATAAAGGTAGTATTTCTCCAGACTAATTCTTCCCCAACACTAGGTATCCTTTCGAATTGAGAGAATAACCAACCACCAATGGTATCATTTTCATCATCGTCTATCTGAAGGTGAAAATATTTATTCACATCTTCAATTAATAATCGAGCCTCAATCGAAACTCCCTTTTCTGTATCCTGAAAGAAAGGGCGTTCGTTATCGAATTCATCTTGAATTTCACCAAATATTTCTTCGATGATATCCTCTATTGTGACTAAACCAGATATACCACCATACTCATCAACTACAATTGCCATGTGACTTTTTGCTTTTTGCATTTGCATAAAGGCATCTTTTATTTCAATTGTTTCAGGAATGAAGTGTATAGGGCGCATAAGTGACTGGATTGGGATATTTCTTTTCTCTTTGACTATTGTTTCAAAGAAATCTCTAAGAAGAACAACTCCTAAAATCTGGTCTTTATTTCCATCATAAATAGGGAACCGGGTTAACTTTGTATGAAGTATGGTTTCTAAATGTTTTTCGGAGGAGTCCCGTATATCTAACCCAATTATTTTGATGCGAGGCACCATGATCTCACGTACGACGCGATCCGTAAATTCAAATACATTATCAAAGAGGGTGAGTTCTGCTTTATCAATAATGCCGCTTTTATGGCTTTCTTTGATTACCATCCGAATTTCTTCTTCTGTATGTACTTGTTGATGATCATCTTGTAGTTCTATTCCGAGCCATTTAAGAACAAAGTTGGCTGAACTATTTAAAGCAATAATGAAAGGTTTAAATACAATATAAAACCAATGTAGTGGGGTAACCGTCCATAAAGTTGTTGTTTCAGAACGGCGAATAGCTAATGATTTTGGAGCCATTTCGCCTAAAACAATATGCAAAAAGGTGATAACTGAAAAGGCTATGACGAAAGATATGGTGTGGTTCAACCATACAGGTAGATGAAAATAGTGAAAGAAAGGTTCTAATATTTTTGCAAGTGTGGGTTCTCCGATCCAACCTAGTCCAAGTGATGCGAGCGTGATACCAAGTTGAGTAGCGGAGAGATAAGCATCTAAGTTTTTCAAAACAGTTTGGGCCATTTTTCCCCGTTTGGTCATGATTTGGGCAATGCGGGTTGTGCGTACTTTTACCAATGCAAATTCTGCTGCGACAAAAAAGCCATTTAATAGTACCAGTATAAAAACTAAGACTAAATTTAAGATGGTAGATGTGACGGTGTCCATTTTCTGAGTTTGTCTCTCCTCGGTTTATTTCATATACATTTATCTTACACAAGAATAGTAGAAAATAAAAATAGCCAAATAAATGGTTGAAGGTTGATTAAAATAGGTATGAGATAAAATAAGGTTGAAATAGATGACAATTCATAATTTAATATGTAAAAATAATATCTTATAATATAAAATGTATACGAAAACAAAGATTTTTTGTAGATAAGAAAGGATGTCATCATGACGAAACAGATCAGAAGGTTAAGTATCGTACTCATTTTGATGTTATTATTTCTATCTGCTGCTTGTGGAAAGTCTTCGGAAGAGGCAGCACTAAAGCAAACAGTTGAAGATAATTTTCAAGCTATGAATGACAAGGATCTTACGAAGTATATGAGTATGTTGTCGAAAGATGCTGATCCAAATGTCATTACTCAGACGGAAAGTACAATGAAAAATGCGTTTGAAAATTTTGATCTTCATGCAACTCTGAAAAGGTTTAAAGTTATTTCTATTGATGGTGATACTGCTGTGATTGAAGTAGAACAAGATACGATTAATAGCAACGATAATCCTCAATTTAAAAATAATCGCATCATAGCGGAACATACTCTGAAAAAAGAAGATGGTCAATGGAAATTCAAATCTACCGTGATCCGATCAGCAAAACAGATCGATAAATCAGGAAATGTAATTGGGGAACTACAATAAAAACAAAAACCAACCTCTCTATTTTTTAAGTAAGGTTGGTTTTTAGTTTGTTAAAGAAATACTGTTATGATTATCTTTTTCGAAGTTGTTACAGAATTGACACTCCTTACGGCTGAAGCCGTAGGATTCTTGGGACGGTAGTCTTAAGACTACTTCATTACCAAAGCTAACCCCGTGAGCCCCACGGTTGAACTGAGTTTTGTTACAACAGGCTCTATTTGTGATTTATATTATTAATATGGATATCAGTGTTCCAGTCGAATTTATAAGAAAGAATAAATAGGTGATGAAATTGGATAAAAAGCAATTCGATAAACAAGATAGATTATTATTCTGGACTTGTATGATCATTGCTGTTGTAATGGGATTGTCTTTTGTTAGTAAATTTTTTAGAGGAGAAAAGACTATTGTGGAACATTAGGATTGGGATATCCATGTGACATTTTGTAAGAAGGAAAAGTGCCATTGGGCATGTGATTTACATGGTATCCTATCAGTTGATAGGAATACTCAACCAAATTCTTTTCTTTGTATATGTATTACATTAAAAGAGATTTTACTAGCATCCATACTTTAGGTATAATAGAGCAGTGTGGTAAGTGTGAATTTACAACCTAAAAAATTATTTACCAATATATGACGTTAACCTCTAGCTGAGCAGACCTGAAGGGTATACGCTCATTTTTATTGTTCCTTTTTTTTATTTGGAATTCGGATAATAACTTTTTCAACAGGCAAGTTATAGTGTTCACAAATGCGATCAATTGTTTCCGTAGTTACATTCCCGTCTTTCCAGATGCGTTGGTATGTGCGGGCGTTGAGGCCTAAATCTTTCGCTAGGTCTGTTTTTTCTTTTCCTTCACCTGCCATCCACATACGAAGGGGTTTAAATGATATCATATGTACTCTCCTTTGTGCTGAAGAACAATTTTTTTGTGTAATAGTGCAAAAAATAAGTGCTGGAGCGTTGATTATTGCATACTATATAGTATAATCTGAAACCAGAATCAACGAAAGGATGAGAATGTTTTGAAAGATATTGAGCCATGGGGAACTTGATCTACCCAAAGTAATCATAGTAGTGACTACGGATGGCTAATGATATGCTGCAAATTCAACTCCCTTCTAGATATAGCTTTACTGCATCTTCGCGAATGATAAATTGATATACATGTTTGTTATATGTTCTCATAGGTATAAAAATAACTCTTCTCAGTAACAGAACAGAAATTCGATTTTCTACGAGTTGAATGGTTAATCCGTAATGAATGAAAGCAGAAAAACTACTCTTTCTTGAGTAGTTTTTCTGCTTTCTAACTAGATTTACGCTGTGAAGGTAGTTTAACTTGAATAAAAAATGAAGAGGAGTGGTGACATGCAAAGTCACAAGGCAGTCTTCTTGGATCGTGATGGAACAATAGGAGGAGGAAAAACTGTTCAATATCCTGGTGAGTTTATTTTATTTCCATATACACTTAAGTGTATACACTTTCTAAAACAAGCAGGTTTCTTCGTTTTTACTTTTACGAATCAACCTGGGATTGAAAGAGGTGAGGCACAGCTTGGGATGTTTGAGAAAGAATTAGCATCATTTGGATTTGATGCACTATATATTTGTCCTCATAAACCAGAAACAGGATGTACTTGTCGGAAACCTGGTACAGGTTTATTAGAGCAGGCAGCGAAAGATTACCAATTGAACTGGGATGAATGTTTTGTTATCGGAGATCGCTGGTCAGATATGGTAGCAGGAAATCGAATGGGATGTCATTGCATTCTTGTACGGACAGGTGCTGGGATGGAGGCATTAAGGGAATATCGACATAAATGGATGGAAATAGAACCTGACTATATAGCTAATAACTTAGAAGATGCTGTGCAATGGATTTTAGAGCAAGATTAATCATCTCTTGCAAAGGACATTTCTTTTGCTGCTAATGTTTGTTGTAGTTGAGTTAACGTTTTTGCCCCTCATTCCATGTAGTTGGTAAGCTTGGATTCTGTAACTTCTGTGGATTGTTCAAGATGTATATGTCCAGCGTTTATCAGTACGCGTTGTACTGTTTGCTAATTTAAAACTGTTTCACTTCCTTTTAAGTGAGTCAAGCATCTTAACTGAGGAGAGAACTATGGAAACCAAGATACAATTTTTAGGAACTAGTGATTCTCAAGGAGTACCGAGAATGTTGTGTAGTTGTGCTGTATGCAAAAGCACAGACAATAAAAGAAGTAGGCCTAGCGTTTTTATTCATACGAGCCGAAAAATATTAGTTGATGCTTCACCAGACTTTCGCCAACAATTTATTGATGGTGATCTCTGTATTCCTGATATCCTTTGTATCACCCATGCACATAATGATCACATAGCTGGATTAGGTGATCTTGCGGATTTATGTTTTTGGCACGAATCGAAGTTGACCATTATCAGTCCTCCTGATGTCATAGATATTTTGAAACAACGATATCCCTACCTTACACCAAAAAGAAATATATTTTTCACTCCTCTTCATCAAATGGATGTAGATGGTGTGCATATTTCTTTTCATCGTGTGAATCATGGAAACAATGGTTACTCTTATGGCATAAGATTTTCCAATCAAACGAGTAGTTGGGCTTATGTGTCCGATGTTATAAACATGACTACTGAGCAAATGGTACCATTCTATCACCTCTCCCTATTAATTTTAGGTGCTTCTTACCTAGATGAATCCAATTATCCATTTCAATATAAACGGTCTATTTATGATGTAAGAGAGGCTTTATTACTAAGAGAAAAGCTACAACCAGAGAAACTGATTTTAACTCATATGTCACACAATATTGATATCACAAAAAATATTTTGCCAGAAGGTGTTTGGTTTGGAAAAGACGGGATGTGTATTATGCTCTAAGTGGCTTTATGGCGTCTAAGATTAAGGATACGAAACCTAATTTACCCTTTTGATTCCGATGATCAAACGGAAAAGATCGATAGATAACTCCATCATTTGGATTCCAAGGATAATGATGAAAATGACCATTTTCATCGCAATACTCTAATAATTTAGTTTGGAATCCAGCTGTATGAAACATTTTTTGTAATGTTTGGTAGGTAAATACGATTTGGTGAGTAGCAGCAGGGTGGTCTTTTGGCCCAGGTCCACCTATTTGGACAAGCTGTTGATACATTTGATCCGGAAAATTTCCATCTGGAACAGCACATCGGATGTAGCCGCCAGGTTTCAAAAACTCAAAACAAGTTGTAGCAGCTTGTATTCCTTGTTCATATGTTAGATGCTCCCATACATGTTCTGCTAAGATAGCTGAGATATTATTTTTTTCAAATTGTTCTAGCCAGTGACCTCGATTAAGAAGATCTAAATCGTCTTTTTGAGTATGTATCCAATCAGGATTATTTCGGTAAGAACTAGCCCCGATAACAATACGGATAGAAGAAGATTTCATTTTCCTCACCTCATAGGAAGATTTTCAGAGGGAAATATTATCTATTACCTTAGTCAGGTCTGTCTGCATATTTTCTTTTAACCAATAAGATGCCTTCCTTTCCAATCTTTAAGTAAATATTCTATTCATGATATGATAAGCTTAGCAAAAAAAGTGGACAATCAAACTGAATAGGTCCATTCCTATTTTAAACCATAAGGGAGAATGAAAATTAGTATGGAATCTGACCCTACTGAAGGAGATACAATCATCGAAGAAATTAGTGAAATTCAATTGGAAAAGAAGGTCAATTCATCAAAAATAAACATTCTACAGATCCCCGAATCCTTCAAAGTGATTGGAATAGGTACAGATGCGGCTGTAGTACAGCATGAATCTGACTCGGATACAGTTTACAAGATTTTTGTAGAAGAGGCAGAGTGGAAATGTGAAGTTGAGTTTTCGATTTATGAGCAATTAAAGGATTGTATGACATATGCAACCTGCTATGAAAAGGGTCCTAATTTTTTAAAACTATCTTATGAGAAAGGACCCACTCTTTATCAATGTTTAGAACAAGGTATTGTGATAAACCCAGAAGTGATCGAAGAAGTGGAGCAAGCCCGTGAATACGCAAGGAAACAAGGGTTAAATCCAAGAGATATCCATTTAGAAAACGTAATATTTCAAGAAGGCCATGCGAAAATAATCGATGTTGCTGAATATCGGAAATCTGGAAATGACTATCGGTGGGAACATTTGGTTGAAGGTTATCATCTATTCTATACTTTAATAGAAGGACGACAAATTCCAACTTTTTTAATAGAAACTGTGAAGAAGTTGTACAAGCAAGAAGAAGATCTTGTTCAGTTTTTTTCAAAATTAAAAGATCTTTCTCCTTTCTAAGGAAAACAAAGCTGCCCATTTATTGGGTAGCTTTGTTTTTTTAACTTTATGGCTTTAGCCAGTTGTGCACGATTTTTGTGCACAATGATTCCTTATCTTCGATTTTTAAGGGTGGCAAACGAAAAAACAAATAGAAAAAGGAAACAGAAACAAGCAATAAAACCAAATCCACCAAAAATATTGGAGGCAGAAGTGAAATGGCCAAATCCTAGTCCTATTCCCATCACGGCAATATTTGTACCTAGTGATTGAAATGAATCAATGGTAGCTCGCATATTTGCGTCTATCCGATGATGGAGATATCCAGAAACAAGTGGAACCACCATGCCAGAAACTAGAAATAATAAACCAAAGACGATTAAACTTGTAATATGGTGTACAAGTGAAATATAGGCGAATCCAAAAATAAATATGGTTTGGATAAAGATTAAGATGGATGTTGGATGGAAATGTTTTTGCATCAGAGGAACGAACAAGTATCCAGGTATTTGTAGAAGCATGCAACTAGCCGAAAACAGGCCAAAGTAAGCAATTGGAATTTGCAGTTCAGAGAGATAGAGCTGCCAAAATTCATGAATAAAATTTAAACTAGCTCCCAAGACCATGCCCGCAGAGATAATAACTAACACATGTGGTTTGCTTCGAAAAAAGAGCAAAGAGGACTTTGTATAAACCCAAATAGAAGGTGGAAGGGAAGTAGATCTTGTTACCTTTGGTTCTATAAATAAACAAGAGACACCAAAAGCAACTAGGCTACTGACGAAAGAAATCCAGTAATTTATCTCCAAAGGATGAGTGTTTGCTAACCAACTACCACTCAAGGCTCCTAAAATTGCCCCTATGAGTTGACTCACTTCCATCATACCTATTTCTTTTTCGAACAGGTATTCCTGTCTTCTTTCTTGTAGAGATTCATATAAAAGCGCATTTTCCGATCCACTTTGGAAAGAGTAACTAACACCTGTTAATATTACGACAATAACAAAATGCCAAAACTGTGTAGCGTAAATTAAGAGAAAAAATTCAAAACAGCACAATAGAGCACCAACCACAAGCATCTTTTTTCGACCCCATAGGTCTGCTAAAACTCCTGTTGGTATTTCCAAGATTAAAATAGTCAGAGCATAGAGAATTTCTGTATAGATGACTTGTTGAACAGTTACTCCTCTTTGTTCCCAAAACAATCGTTCGATGACATAAGCTGGTATGAACGATTGAAAAAAACAAAAAAATCTTAGTTTCCAAACATTTTGCATCCCTTTTTCCTCCTTTTGATGATGGATAAACCATTCAAAAGGGAGGAGGACGAGATAGGTGGGGGATTAATTTTTAGTTGGGTGGGCGTATGTTCCTCATGTTTTTCTCCTTTCGTATTATGTTTATCATATCATTTTGGTGGAAACTTGAATCTATTATGAAATCAAGGTACGATGTTTTTGCTGTCAACTTGATGGTTTTTCGGTATACTATAATAGAAATTAGTACTAGGTCTTAATTTTATCTACATATCAAAATTGAATGAGAGAGGATTAAATAAGATGATCGTAAAACCAAAATTTCGTGGATTTATTTGTACTACTGCACATCCTGAAGGGTGCGCAAAAAACGTGCAAGAACAAATTAGTTATGTAAAAAAACAAAATAAAATAGAAGGACCAAAAAATGTACTGGTAATCGGTGCTTCTACAGGATACGGTTTAGCATCCCGTATCACTGCTGCTTTTGGTTCAGGAGCGAGTACAATTGGAGTATTCTTTGAACGACCAGCATCAGGAAAACGTACCGCAACTGCGGGTTGGTACAATACAATTGCATTTGAAGAAGCAGCAAATGAAGCTGGAATATATGCGAAAAGTATTAATGGAGATGCTTTTTCTGATGAGATCAAGCAACAAACCATCGACTTGATCAAACGGGATTTGGGGCGAGTAGATTTAGTTGTATACAGTCTCGCTTCTCCGGTACGTGTACACCCAAAAACAGGAGAAAAATTTAATTCTGTTATCAAACCAATTGGAGAGCCATTTACAAATAAAACGGTAGACTTTCACAATGGGGAAGTCTCTGAAATCACAATTGATCCAGCAACAGAAGAGGAAATTAAGCATACAATTGCCGTGATGGGTGGAGAAGATTGGCACTTCTGGATGCAGGCTTTGCAAGAAGCTGGGGTCTTGGCTTCCGGTGCGAAAACAGTTGCTTATTCTTACATCGGACCTAAAGTGACGCAAGCAATTTATCGGGAAGGAACAATAGGTCAAGCTAAGAACGATTTGGAAGCAACTGCAAAGACGATTCAAGAGGAATTAAATCAAATTGGTGGACATGCTTATGTATCGATTAACAAAGCACTAGTTACCCAATCCAGTTCTGCAATCCCTGTAGTACCATTGTATATATCTCTTCTCTATAAAGTGATGAAAGATCAGAATTTGCATGAAGGTTGTATTGAGCAAATGTATCGGCTTTTTGATGATCGCTTATATGCTGGTGAGACACCATTAGATGAACAAGGACGTATTCGTTTGGATGACTGGGAAATGAAAGATTCTGTGCAAGAACAAATTTCCAAACTATGGGATCAACTGACGACAGATAATCTTAAGGAGATCTCTGATATTGAAGGATATCGTAAAGAATTTTTCCAGTTGTTCGGTTTTGATCAACCCGAAGTTGACTATGAAGCTGAAATAGATGTTGTGAAAAGTATTCCAAGTATTGCTGAGTGATTTTACCAAAAGACTCCCTATTACGGGAGTCTTTGTACTGAACCCCAAAAGTTGAACTAAAAATTAAGCCGCAAGCTGGTTGGAATGAATCCTGTATTGAACAGGGCTCATACCAGCCAGTTTTTGTTTTATCCGTTTGTTGTTGTAGTAGT
>NZ_JAKWBN010000014.1 GCF_022511585.1 Shimazuella soli
AAGGATTCTTTCCCTTCTAAATAGGCAAGAACTGCCTTAAGTTTTAGCTCTAATGAATATTTGCTCATAGAAAAACTGCACCTCCAACTGTTAGGTGTGTCTAACAATTGGGGTGCAGTTCATTTTATAAGGTCTTCTTTTTCTATTCCATCGGCATACTTGTCCTTCTTCTCTTCGAACCACCATGACGAGCAGAGCGCGATGGCAGTTCGGAAGTAGAAGAAGGGGTTTTTGGCGGGACATTTGAAAATGGTTGTATATGCGAACTCATTTGTGGAATCACTTGTGAATTCATTTTTTGATTTACTTGCGAACTCATCTGCTGGAGTGGATTTGGTACTGGGCTATTTGTACCCACTGCCGGAAATATTTGTTGCATCATTGGCATCATCTCATGTAACTTTGATACCGTTTGCACAAACTCTCGATACTCCTTGTACTGGGAGAGTACTTTTTTGATAAAAGCAGAACACGAATCATCATGCTCACTGCACCACTCATAAACTTCACGCTCCATTTGATCATTTAGATTAAAAGTAAGCGTCACATTGCGTTTACGAGTTGAAAGCAACTCCCTTGTATCTCGTTCGCTCATTTATTTTACCACCCTTCTGGGACCCACTCGAGTGCAGAAGCGTGAAGCATGCCTAGACAATCACTGTACAAAGGATTTGGAGCAACTTGTACATTCGGGAAAAACTTACGGATTTCTGGCAATAATAGCTCAGCAGCTCCACCTGACACATAAAACATTTTTTCTCTCACATCGCCATACTCATCTTCATATGGCAAATCCCAATGATATCCACCTACTTCTGAAAAAATAGCTTTTGCTATTGCTTCAGCACGTTTATCTTTGGAGAAATTACGGAATTTTTCCCAAGAAATATTCGAGGAAGAACCAGATTGATTGTGCACATAACGACCATTATGATCATAGGTTGCAAAGTTAGATTTCTCAGAACCGATAGCCATAATATGAACTACTTTGTCCTCTGTATCTTCTTCAGGAGTCACATAGTAAGTAGCTCCACCTTCTACCCCAACTAAAACATCAAGAATATGAATTCTTCTCTCTACACCATTAACTGTTACAAAATGCTCTCCGACAAGCATCTGCTTTAATTTTTTTGCATCTGAACGGTGGTTTTCAATTGGTACAACCGTACCTAGTTTTACATTGCCTGCCACACCTAAGCGATGCAACATAGTCAAAGTAAAAATGATGTTTTGTTCATGCGCCTTAGAATCTTGCTTTGCTTTTTTAGCATGGTTACCAGCTCTGCGAGCCAAATCACCTACAAAATAAGTGCCTTTTTCTCCATTTCTCCCAATTTGAACAATCATATCTTCATCTGAATTCGCATGAAAATCCAAGTCTACATATTCACCGATATAACTAAAAAAATCATCCGTATGCACATGTTTTCCTTGAATAAGTGCCCCTTTTACTTTATGCCGACCATTATCTGTTACTGCAATGGCAAATTCATTCTTCCCATCAAAATAACTCATACTGTCACTCCTTATGTATATTCCTAATGAACATGATAAGCCATTAACAGATGTTTTTCTATATATCTGTGTAATTAGAGTAAAGAATCTTTGTATTATCCCATTAATTTCATATAATTTCCATAAACTTATCTGTTAAGAAATATGACTGGACCTAGATTAGAGGATTCAGCCATATTTCTTAACTTCACCTTTCATTTCCCACCTTTTACATTGTGAATATTACCGACTGCCAAAAAAGCATTTGGATCAACACGTTGGACAATTTCGTTTAATTTTGCTTCTTCAGATTGGTGAATTACACAAAATATTACCTTTTTCCCTTCTCCTGTATATGCTCCTTCTCCATGAAGATAGGTCACACCCTTTCCCATTTCCTTTAACAACGCGTTGCCAAGCTGAGTATGTTGATCACTAATAATCCAAATCGACTTCGATGGTTCTTGCTTGTATTGATCAGCATGTTTCTTTAGCATTGCTACTTCTTCGTCACTGAGTTCTTGTGCATTTACTAAAGCATCCATTATCTCTTGATGTTGATGATCAGCTACTTCACTACTGATTAAGGAGTTTTTTTCTAATCTAGATACTACATCATACTCAGCATATAAACTTCTACGCTTTGCTTTGATTTGTTGTTCGATTTGTAGAGATGGATTTTTCCGATATAACTCTTCCATTTTCCGTTGAACTTGGTCTATTTTAAATGCATATTCTTGTTGTAGTAGATCATACAAAACCGGGGATAAAGCAGCCTGATCTCTCATTACAGCCAATTCTTTTTGTCCTGTGCGATATCGCTGCATATAACTCAAGTACTCTTCATATTGATCTACGCCCTTTTTCGATACAAGTGTATCCATCCAAATTGCAAATTTTTTCATGGTAAGACCTTGTACAAGCAAAGAGAATAAAACAACACTAAATGCTAAAACAATAATATCTTCTCTCCCTGGGAATGAAAGAGGAAGGCTTAACGCTAAGGCAATAGAGAGAGCTCCCCGTAAACCTCCCCAATTGATTGTATGTCTCCATTTGATAGGAACAGTTTTGTTCCCCCATAACGGTAAATAAACGGAAATCGCTCTCGCGAAAAGAACAATCACAATCGCAATCAAAATGGAAACCCACCGGTCTGCAAAATTTATACGATTAATTTCTATTCCTACCATCAAAAATACAATCGAATTGGCAATGAGCGCGAGAGTGTCCCAAAAGTTACGAATGTTAAGCTTAGTAGTAGGTGTCATCTGTTTTGCACCATAATTTCCAAGTACAAGTCCAGCTGCCACTACTGCAATCACACCTGATACATGTAAAAATTCGGCTGCTAAAAATGCACTGTAAAAAAGTACAAGTGATAGGAGGATTTCCAAAGCGAAGTCATCAAAATAACGAGAGACTTTAGAGAATAAATACCCTAAAATAGCTCCCACCGCAATTCCACCAACACTTACGAGCAAAAAATCCGTTATTCCAAGTCCAAGACCTTTCCATCCTTCATTTACATACAATAATAAACTGGTACTTGAAATTTGAAACAAGACAACAGCTACACCATCATTCGCCAGACTTTCTCCTTCTAAAATGATGGCAAGCCTCTCATTAACTCCTACTTTTTTAAAGATAGATAAAACACTAACTGGATCTGTCGCAGCCATTAGAGAAGCAAAGGTAAAGGCTACGACAATTGGCAAAGATATAAATTTCATTGATAAAAAACCAACCGTCACAAATGAAAGCAATGTACCTAAAATTGCTAGCGAGAGAATACTGCGCTGATTTTCTTTTAATTGTCGTATCGATAATTTCAATGTAGCTTCCCCTAGTAAAGCAGGAAGGAAAATAGAAATAATAATAAAATGAAATATTTCATCCTCTACAACAAACGACTTTAACTCTTCTAATTCAGGAATAGGAAATAAACCAACAATCGTCCCAACTATTACTAATGCAATTGGATATGCAATACCAAACTTCTTTGCAATCGCTGTTACACCTGTCGCAATAGCCAAAAGTAAAATCGATAATTCCATATAAAGCTGCATATATAACCCCTTTCATTCCCTTCCTCTTTTTAGGTTATCCAAAAAAAGAAAGAGGAGCCCCGTGATGACAGGCTCCTCCAAAAAAGCGAATCTATATATTTTAAAGTTATGATATCACATGGCATTTATTTTTTGCCACAAATTTAAGAGTACAGGACAATGACAGAGTATCTTATATTCTTTCTTTTACTAGCGATTTTCTGGAAAACCATCTATCCAGTAGTTTCATTTGCGATAGCGAATAAATAAGAATGGCAATCCAGATAAATCCAAAGCTAATAAAATTCACTTTGGTAAAATGCTCATGGAAAAAGAACACACCTAAAACCAAGGCAATAGTAGGAGCTAAATATTGAATAAATCCTAAGGTAGACAAAGAAACACGTTTTGCCCCTTGAGCAAACCAAAGTAGCGGAAGTGCAGTTATTATACCTGAGCCAATTAATAAGAGTACATTCGAGACAGGTAGATCCGTTATCGAGCCTGTTCCTCTCGCTTCTATAAATAAGATATATCCTAAAGCAAATGGAGCTACCATCATAGTTTCCAGTACAAGCGAAGTCATCGCTTCCACTTTAATCAGTTTTTTCGATAGTCCATAAAGAGCAAAAGTAACAGACAAAGATAGTGCTATCCATGGAAACTGTCCAAACTCGATGGTTTGGATCAAAACTCCGATTAGTGCAAAAGACAACGCAACCCATTGCCATGAATTCAATCTTTCACGTAAAAAAAGCATTCCAAATGCAATACTGATGAGAGGATTGATATAGTATCCAAGACTTGTCTCTATAACGTGACCATTATTTACTGCCCATATATAGATAAACCAATTCGCACTAATAAATAAAGAACACCCGAAAATAGCGAGGATTACTTTCCAAGTCTGAAAAACTTTTATAACATCATTCCATTTTTTTTGTACTGTTATGAGAAGAGCTACAAATAAAAAAGACCAAAAAATACGATGAGCTAAAATTTCTAGAGCAGGTACCTTATTCATGTAATGCCAATAAAGCGGTAAAATCCCCCACATAGAAAACGCCGAAATTGCATACCAAATACCCCTGTTATTTTCTGTTCCCATGATAAGCCTCTTCCTAAGCTTAAACTTTTAAATTTATTTCACATCTACAGTATTATAGTAATAATTTTTATAAATGTATAGTGTTGTAACATATCAAGGAACAGAACGAAGTATCAGATAGTTATCATCAAAATAAAAACAACTGGGGAGATTATTAAATACTCCACCAGCCTATGTCTTTTTCTATTTTTCTTTAAGTTTTGAGGAGAGCTTTTTAGATGGACTGGCTGAAATTTGTGTTAAAGTAACCTGCCATTGCTGCTGTTTATATATAAATGTAATTAAAATATTTTGAGGAGCCTTTTTAGGCATGGAAATCTTGCCAACAATATTTCCTATTGATTTAGTTGGCAAATATTCTTGCTGACGCCAATCCTTCGTGTTTATGTTTATGATTGTACCTTTTGGAAATAGTCTTCCTTTTGGAAATGAGCTTTTTAATTCAGGAGCGATAGCACTTCTTTGTATTTGTTCATCATCTGCAATAAGCGTTTGAACCAAAGGAACAATCTCTTTTGGGAACTTTTTGTTTTTAGGATTATCTTTTACAATTACACTTTTGGGATTTAATTTTATATCGTTAAATTTTTGCTGTTGAATAAGTTTTGCATTATTTTTTGTAGAAGTCGTCTTATGCTCAGTACCTTTTTGTTCGGTTTCAGCAAAAATGCTGCATGCAGTTAGTAAAAAGCTAATGCTCAGTAGAATTGTTATTTTTCCGATCGTTCCAACCATAAGTATCATCCTTCTTTTTAGTTGGTTTCAACACTTATCGCTAAGACCACACAAAAAAGAATTATATCTGATGATTTTACAATTTGCAAAAGATCTCATATCGTTTATTTAAAACTTTAATAACCTTTAGGTCTTTTCTTTATTTCCTTTTGAGTTGAAATCTCAAACGATAGAAACCAAAATACCCTTAGGAATAACCTAGAGTATTTTGGTTTCTATCGTTTATTTCATATAAAGAATTACTTATCTGATTAAGGTATCAACTCTTAAATTGCCTTATTTGGTTGAAATAATACAATAAATGAAAGTAAAGAAGCGATGAAGAAAAGAGTACTACCCGTAAGAAAGATACTGCTTATAAATATCTCTCGTTTTGTTGCCAATTTCCTCACCTACTTACCAGATTATTTATTCTATTCTATTTAAATAAAAAGACCCCAGTTTTCACCTAGGAGGATAGAAAATATAGAGGAATACGTGCTAATCATTACAAATTTATAAAAGGGACTTCTCTCTTGATTCTTGTAGATATGTCGTTATCAAATTATGTACAAAATTTATTTATTATGAGATTGGGGTGGTGACCACATGGTGCCCTCCCCATTCAGGTGCATCCAATTGATCTGGATCATAGGTGATTTGTTTTTTTATCGGCACCGTTACCGTACCATCAGCAGTGATCGATGGTCCAGAATTTGTTTTGCTATTATTTCGGTTGGCAACACCACTGTTTCCAATAGCAAAAGTACTAGCGGTTGCCATGGAAATAATCTTGACTGTCCCAATGTTAATATTGATATTTATATTTTTGGTATCCAAGACGCCAACCTACCTTTATATATGGGATCTACCCCATTGGATTAGTCTTGTTATCGTATGTAGGAGCTAGGTAAATGTTCCTGCACATTTGTACATGGAACGATATACTATAGCGTAAACAACTCATAAAGGAGAAATTAACTTTGGATTTGCGAATCAAACTAGATGGCTTTTCCATTGATCGTTGTAGCCAAGATGCTGTAGTAACAAGTGGAACAAACTCCATCACACAACGTAATTTACAAAAACAGAACCAAGGTATTGCATTTATTGGCAGTGGCCAACTTCACATAGAGGAAGAAGAAAAATATATGATGGATATAGACACTTTAGACCACTGTGTATGGAGTGGAGATAATTGGGCGATGAAATCGACTTAATTAGAAAGGATACTTTCTATGCCTGTATTTTTTAATTTTGGATTCATTCAAAACAATAGCATTACCTCCAGTGGATCGATTGGGATCGGGCAAAACATTATCCAAAATCGAAATGGAACAAAAAACAACAATGCATCTACAAACGTAGGAGTAGGGTTAAACAATGTCCCTGTCTTATTTCATCAAAATGTTGATCCAGACAACATTGACCAAGCAAATATCGATGCTCAAAACCTTGGTGGACCTCAATTGTAGGGGGCATTATCTAATGACAACATTTATTCAACTTGGCTGTGTTCAATCCAATGCTGTAGCACAAGCTGGATCCATTAACTTTGGAGCTAACATCGTTCAAAATAGAAATACAACAAAACAAAATGTAGGTAATTATATTATTTTTGAAGGCTTAGGGAGTGTAAAAACAAACAAATTTATAAACATTGACCCTGACTATCTAGATAATGCAAGTTTTGATGGAAATAATTATGTAGGAACTCAATTATAAGACCTCAAGGAGTGCATGAAGATGAAAAGTCCATTTCCAAGTTTTTTATTGGGAGTCGCTCATGCGTAAAAATAATGCCTCTAATAACAAAAATAACTTCCCCTATTTCTCTATGGATTTTAATTGGCTAGAGGGAATTATTAATAAATCCATTGACCAAGTTTTTTCTAACAAATATGACATAGAAATATCACCTTTTAACGCCCCGCCAAACATAAAAGAAACAGATGATTATATGATTGTTCAAATTCAAGTTCCGGAACAGAAAAAAGCAGAAGACATACGAATTCTTTTGGATGCAGATAAATTGAAGATTACTGGTTTAAGTCATGATCCTATATTCGTGAATTTACCATGTAAGGGCGATGTAGTTGGCAGTGAAGCAAATTACATTCAAAACACTCTTCAAATACGTGTTTCAAAATATAAGAAAACAAATTATAAAGAAATCATGATCAACTACTCCAATACTTCTTACGACAACTAAGAGCCATTTGTTTACTGCATTTATATTGTTTATAGAAAAAACTTGTCACATTCTATCATAGAACATGACAAGTAATCCTTTAACAAAATTTTTCCTCCAAAAGTCCTCAGAATTGAATTCAAAATCTTCTTCACTTCATCAAACTCATCCAAATCCTTCTATCTTATCGATTCACTAGTGGAAAAAAGCCAAGAGTCTGGCCTCCAGATACAAGTCCGATTCGTGGACCTCATCCAACCCATCAAGTCACCTCTTAAAATTACTATTTATATTTATAATTCAATTATTTATATATATAATTTTATTATTGATTTGTATAATTTCATTTAGTAGAATACACTTTATTATATAGTTTTTAACTATATGAAAGATTGTTACATGAATTACATCTTTTTAGAATAATTCGTAACAATCTCAAGAAAGGAAATCTTCTTCTAGAACAATATTATATTTAGGGGGAATAGGTTTGAAACTGAAAAAACTTGGTCTTTCCATTGCTCTTGCTAGCATTGCACTCGCTATTCCGTTTACGTCTGCATTTGCTGATTCTGCTGGTTGGCAGAAACTTGGTACTTATACACAGTCGCAGATCTTTTATTCTGGTGGGGGGTATATAAAATTTTGTGCTCATGTTCCTGTCGGCATAATAGAATTTAATCTGTATGAGTATGATCCAGACAATGCAGATGATTATGTAGGCACCACATACTTAAGTGATGGTGAATGTCAAACATTCTATGTTGATAAGTTTGTAGACGGGACGAATCATAAAGCAGAGCTTTATTACCATGCCTCATCTAGTGGTACATCTGCTACTGTTTATGATTGATAAAGTATCAAATAAATAAAAAAGAATCGAGTAGGAAGAAATAACTACACCTACTCGATTCTTTTTATTAAACGTTATGGAGCGGGATAAAAGTTGGAAGAAACAAAAATACTCCTAACCAATTTAAAAGGGTTTCCGGCGACTTAAATCCCAATAAATTGTATTCGATATAATGCTATTTATAAATGATTTTATACTCTTGTATGATAACGCCACTACTATATTGTTTAAGATTCAACAATTCTAATTTAATCTGCTTCTTACTAGATCCAAAAAGTGGTATGCCTTCTGAAGCAGCTTTTCAACAAAAAAAAGAGGACAATGAATTTATCTATGGTTTAACTCCTATTGTTTATCTCATTACTTTTGTCCCTAAAAATATCAATGATTTTTTCCATTTTGCTACCTTTGAAAATAACATTATCGTTTTATTCGTTCTCATCGTTCCATCCATTTTATTGATCATTTCAAGTTTTAATGGCAAGAGAAATGCACGAATGAGTAATTAATGGACTCATCAACTGTGTTCCATAAAAATCCTCATCAGGTGTAACCAGTACTCCGTTTTCCTATTAAAAATGAGATATCATCCTTTTGCTTTTCTTGCAACATAGTAATGGATAGATGAATCGGACCTTTCATTCTTTATCAAATCAAATACTTCCCATCCATGTTTAAAAAACTGAAAAAACAGGGAACGTGTTAAAGTTCTCCATCTATGCAACTCTGTTCGGAAACGAATACTTTGTAAATGAGAAGGAACAGGTATGAGAACATAAGGATATTTCTCTAGATCAGCAAAATTCAACTCTACTTGTGATAAATCATGATTATCCATGTTGTGATCAATTTTATAGGATTGTTCTATTAAACCAACTGGTATGTCCAAAGGTTCCTGATCAGGATCAGTAAGATCTAGGCGGGTAAGAAAACGGTCAACTGACAACCCATTCTCATCATCCTCATAACAATTCTTCAGATACTCGGAAGAAACTGCCCCCATCTTGTGAAGGTATATATATGCATTCACGCTTTCTAACGGTTCATAGGTCCATATAATTTCTTGATATCCTAAACTTCTTGCTTCTTCTTTTAAATACTGCATCAAAGACTCTCCTATCTTTTGATGCTGATAAGCAGGAAGAACACCAATATTTTGCAAGATCAGATACACTTTATTTGGTCGATAACCGGGAAAACTATAGACATAACCAACCATCTGATTATCCCGATAAGCCCCTAATATAATTCCACCATGATCGGATATAAACTTCATATGATCCAAAGCAACTTCGCCATCGTTTGGCCAAAGCTCACGTCGTATGGAAGCTACTTCTTTTAGTTCGCCATATGTATGAATTCTTTTAATTACAGCAAGACTTTTACTCAATAAAAAACACCTACTCCTATTCGAAAAGTGTAGAAATATAACTAAAACATGTCTATTGTTTGAAATATGATAAAAAACGGGATTATTGGGTCTATTAGAACCACAAATATTCTCCTGTTAACCCAATTGTACCAAAGTGCATGGTCAAAAAGTAAGTAACTATTAAAAAATATCTACTTTCAACCTCAAATAAACTATTGATAAGTAGTTGTTAACCTTGAACTTTCTCCATATTTTTCCTGCTCTAATCTGGATAATTGGACTCTTTTAACGTTTCGTCTATTAATATTGAAATAATAGAGGAACACCTAACCCCGAACCGGAAGGCATTGGGTAATATTATTAATATTCCCCTAAAAAATATGAATCTGACAATTATAATTATTACTTCTGATGAATAAAGCTGATTATTTAGTATACTAAGTTGAATATCATTAAAGGAGTGTGTGTACCTTGTTACGCAAACTGTTTACAGGTTTGTTCGTCATTTTCGTAGGTGTATCTGGTCTACTGATTAGTCCTCTTAATACAAGCGCAGCTACTTATTCCAAGGATGGAAAAAGTCCTGTTGCAACTGGTTGTAATAAAACTGGGGTAGTAAAAAGCTCTAAATCATTTTCTGTGAAAACTACTTCTAGTACCGTTTCCGGAACTGTATACTTAATGTATAACACATCATGTAAAACCTCTTGGTCATTTGTAAGGTTAAGTAAACCACTTCCAAGTAAACATGATGTAGCTGGTTGGGTAGAACGCAACAACGATAAAAAAATCTATGGTTGCTGGGATGCTAATGGAAATGGAAGTATTAAACCCGGTCAAACTACATGTTACAGTCCAATGGTATATGATTTGAGTCCGAATACTTCCTATGCATCTGTAGACGTTCTTTCAGGATGTTCAAGTAGTGGATGTGTGTATTATTACAGTGGTGGCCGCACTAGGTCTTACTAAACATTTGTCTATCAAAATTTACTAAGATCCATCCAAATATAGAAAGTCCCGAACCAAAAGGTATCGGGATTTTTATTTGGAGGTGTATCTGTATGATATCTTTATTACGTCTAAATGGTGTAAATACATAGAAAATAGTATCAAGAATCATGCTGAAGTAAAGTAGTGAGTGAACGACTGGGATATGGCCAAACCTCGGTGACCATGGACAGCTGTAGCCATGTCATCCCCACGCTACAGGAACAAGCAACGAGAAACTTAGCATGGCACTACACCAGAATGAAATATAGAAAACGAATCGGCAAAGACTCTTGGCTATATATGAAGCCAAGAGTTTTGCTTGGTGCCGACAGCGAGATTCAAACCCCCGATTTCGTCATCAAAAAGTTAATCTAGTTAACCTAGCATAGACGCAGATATGTCCTACCTTTAGTTATGAATACAATAGGAAGTTACATGGATTGTAGCTGAACTTGTGTTACGGTTACCATTATCAAACATCAACTTGTAATATCCTGGCTTAATATATTTAGTGGCACCATAGTCAAAACCATAATTCGTCCAAGTTTTAGAATAAGTCATAACACTTCTGTCTCCTGCAGTCCCACCACCAGCGCTCCCATTGCTCGGATATACACTAGTCCCCATAGTTGTTTTTTACTAGCATATGCTGTAATATTTATCTTCATATATCCACCTGGATAGTAGAAGGTCGGACTAATCCAGTAAGTAGAAAAAGTGCTCCAACCAGACTTATAGCAAGTATATGCTTCCGTTTTTTGAGGTTGGGCTACGAAACTAAACGACAACACCAACAGAAGAGAGGCAAACAGAATCGGAAGTTTTTTGAAAGTGTTCACCATGATAAACAACACTCCTAACAATAGTTTTTTTATTCTATTAGAAGTGAAAAATTAATAACTCCTAATTTAGAATAATTATATACATTATAATTCGCAAAAAATATAATAAAATTTTTAATAAATGATTAATTATGTCAAAAGTCATTACGAGTAGCACTCTAAAACTAAAGCTATGTTGGTATAAAATGTGTACGACTATCATCTGAAATATATCTAAAATACGAAATATAGTCTATTATGGCTGTTTTCCACTACATCTTCTTGTTTACCCTTAAACCACAGTGCGTGGTCAATATGTGGTCATTTGGTATTTTTGTGGGCAATTCTCATTTCATTTTCATCCCCTAAAAACAGCAAAAACCCCTGATAAACACAAGGGTTTCGGGTGGTGCTGGAGACAGGACTCGAACCTGCGACCCCTTCATTACGAGTGAAGTGCTCTACCAACTGAGCTACGCCAGCAAAATAAAGTATAAGTATTTTGACCAAATTATTATATGTCAAATGAATAGATTAGTCAAATTCAATTTCCTTTTATTGCATCGACATTATTGTTAGTCTTTGTTTTCATATAACTTTCTTGTATTACATACTTTTTTCTCATTCAACAAATTATAAAAGGGAATGCAGAATGTGACAAAGAAAAATTAGATATGCTGTATTTTATATAGAAAAGAGTGGATGCGTTTGTCGAAAAAACAAAACTCACAACATGGATTATCTCGTGAGTTAAAAAGCCGGCATATTGAACTTATCGCCATTGGCGGTGCAATTGGTGTAGGGCTTTTCCTGGGATCAGCAACCGCAATTAAAACCGCTGGACCTGCAATATTAATTAATTATATTGTAGCTGGAATGATCATTTTCCTCATCATGCGTGCACTGGGCGAACTAGTAATGTACAAACCTGTGTCTGGTTCATTTAGTACCTATGCCACAGAATTTATCGGAGAATGGGCTGGATTTTTCACAGGATGGACGTACTGGTTTATGTGGATTGTGATTGGAATGGCAGAAATAACAGCTATCGGAAAATATGTCCACCTATGGTTTCCAAAGGTAGCGAATTGGATACCTGCCTTAATTTCTTTAATTGTTATTTACATCATCAACATGATTGCCGTAAAGGTGTTTGGAGAAGTAGAATTCTGGTTTGCATTGATCAAAGTAGTAACTATTGTTGTTCTTATTCTTCTAGGATTATTAATCATTTTTACTGGAATCGGAAACCATGGTCATGCTACTGGTTTTTCCAACCTATGGAGCCACGGTGGTTTTGTACCCAATGGAATTAGTGGACTCTTACTATCTCTCCAAATGGTGATGTTTGCTTTTATTGGGGTAGAGTTAATCGGGATAACGGCTGGAGAAGCGAAAGACCCAGATAAAACCATACCAAAAGCCGTAGATAGTGTCATCTGGCGAATCTTAATTTTTTATGTTGGTTCTTTGGCAGTAATTATGGCCATCTACCCTTGGGTAGGTTTAGATGAAAACGTAAGCCCTTTTGTATTAACCTTTGAAAAAGTAGGGATCCCTGGAGCGGCAATGATTATCAATATGGTTGTCCTGACAGCTGCATTATCTTCTTGTAATAGTGGTATATTCAGCTCAGGAAGGATGCTATTCAATCTTTCCAACCTAGCTCAAGCACCACAAGGGTTTCAAAAAGTAAACGATCGAAGCGTGCCAGGAAGAGCAATTACAATTTCTACCCTTTTTCTTCTTATCGGCGTTGCCTTAAATTATTTTATTCCAAAGCAAGCATTTGCATATATCACGAGTATCGGGACAGTAGGTGCTGTTTGGACTTGGATGATTATTATGTTCACTCATTTAAAATATCATCAACAAGTAAAAGCTGGAAAAATTAAACGAAGTCACTTTCAAATGCCAGGTGCTCCTGTTACCAACTGGATCGTCATTCTCTTTTTAGCCTTAGTCATCGTCTTACTTGCATTTAATGATGAAACAAGGATAGCCCTATATGTAGGACCTATATGGTTTATTATTTTGACGATTGGTTATCAGATAGTGAAAAAACGTAAACACAAAGCATAGTAAAACTGGAACCAATAATGTGGTTCCAGTTTTTTTGTCTCATCTTATAAACTTAACAAGATTGCTACCAAATTAGCAGAAAAAGTATGTCATAATAGAACATATATACTAAATGAGGTGAAAATATGGCTATTTTACATAATGACTGGCTTGATGTGGTTGGAAGTGAATTTGAAAAACCTTACTATCAACAACTACGACAATATTTAGTGGATGAATATAATACACAAACTATTTATCCTATAAAAGATGATATCTACAATGCACTTCATCTTACTCCTTATGAAGAAACAAAAGTAGTTATTTTAGGACAAGATCCATATCATGGAGCAGGACAAGCACATGGATTAAGCTTCTCTGTAAAACCAGGAGTAAAACAACCTCCTTCTTTAAAAAATATCTTCAAAGAACTTCAAGCAGACTTGGGACATCCTATCCCAAACCATGGTTTTTTAGAGTCATGGGCTAAACAAGGAGTGTTACTACTCAATGCAGTACTTACTGTACGAGAAAAAACACCGAACTCCCATAAAGGACAAGGTTGGGAGAACTTTACTGATCAAGTCATACAAAAATTGAATGAAAGAGAAAAACCAATTGTCTTTATTCTTTGGGGAAGACACGCCCAAGCAAAAAAAACTTTTATCACAAACAAACATCACTATATCATTGAATCAGCACACCCAAGCCCACTCTCAGCTAAAAATGGATTCTTTGGCAGCAGACCATTTAGTAAAACAAACAATTTCTTACGCAGCATAGGAGAAAAAGAAATAGATTGGGCGGTTTCAAATCTTTAACTAAAAAAGAGATGCGCCAACCAATGGCCATCTCTTTTTTTATATACCCATCTCAAAAAATTTCCAGATTATTAAGATCAACTATCTCGATGACTTCACCCTCTTCCGTTTTTTTCTCTAACCACTTAGGAGCATAAACAACTTTTTCTTGAGCCATAAAGCTTGCTATTTCAGTGCTATCTTCACCAAGAGCTGCAACCAACTTTAAGATTGCTATCCCTTCTTCTGAACTAAGTATTCGTTTCATCTCTTCTAATGATTCAAAATAAGTCTCTGTAATAACGTGAATATCATTTAATCCTTCTGGTTGTTTATTCGTAGAGTGATAAAGAGTTGTAAAGTCAATTTTTATAACCCCAGGTACACTTAAAATTTTTGGGATAATTACTTTTGTGTAATACACTTCAAATTCCTCTAAATCATTGATGTTCCTATATAATCCCTGCACTTTTACCATAGTAGCCTCCCAAACTACTCCATATGTCATAATCACAAAGGGAGTGACTCGTCCCAAATAATATATTTACTCCCTCTTCTTTTATAATGAAGTCATTCTCTTTGAATGGACTTACATAAAATACATATAGGAGCATATAAATTCTTCCATCATTTCCACAACCCAATAAACTTTCATTCTTAATCGAATTAAAGTATGAAACATTTATATTGTCATACTAATTCAAAGTCGATTTGATTAGATACCTATTACTAGTATAGTATATACAGGAATCCTATTGTATAAATATTGGGATTTTAATAGTATAGTAACTATTCAGTCAGGGAAAGAATGATTAGTCAACATAATAAATTGTTAGCAATAAATATAAATAAATCCTAGAATTTATACTTCATTGTCTAAAGCACTCCAATTTTGCAAATCGTATTCTTTCTAAAACAAAAAAACCTACCATTAATGGTAGGCTTTGTGTGTTGCCTGGCGACTACTTACTCTCCCAGGACCCTGCGGTCCAAGTACCATCAGCGTGAGAGGGCTTAACGGTCGTGTTCGGGATGGGAACGAGTGGAACCCCTCTGCTATGATCACCAGACGTATTTTATGGAAAGAAAGTGACTCGCACTTTCAAAATCGGATAGGAAAAGATGATGTTGCAGTAGGAGAAGCCCTCGACCGATTCGTATCTGTCAGCTAAACACATTGCTGTGCTTACACCTCAGACCGATCTACCTCGTCATCTACAAGGGGTCTTACCTA
>NZ_JAKWBN010000015.1 GCF_022511585.1 Shimazuella soli
AACAGGAGTAACTGGAACGACCGGAGCCACTGGGTCAACCGGAACGACAGGGTCAACTGGATCGCCCGGAGCCACAGGGTCAACCGGAACGACCGGATCGACAGGAGCAACCGGAACGACCGGATCGACTGGATCAACCGGATCAACCGGAGCCACAGGGACAACCGGAGCAACCGGAACGACCGGATCAACTGGATCAACTGGAGCCACAGGGTCAACTGGATCAACAGGAACGACCGGATCGACTGGAGCAACCGGAACGACCGGATCGACTGGAGCAACCGGATCAATCGGAGCCACAGGGTCAACTGGATCAACCGGAACGACCGGATCAACCGGATCAACAGGAGCCACAGGGTCAACAGGAGCCACAGGAACGACCGGAGCAACAGGATCAACAGGATCCACAGGAGCCACAGGGTCAACTGGATCAACCGGAACGACCGGATCAACCGGATCAACAGGAACGGCCGGATCAACTGGATCAACAGGAGCCACAGGGTCAACCGGAGCCACAGGAGCTACTGGAACCACAGGAGCTACTGGAACCACCGGAAGCATTTTGGCATTTGCGAATACAGCTTTTGTGTCTAAAAATGGTAATGATGCTACTGCTTCTATAGGTGGAACTCCATTTTTAACAATCAATGGAGCTATTAATGCGATCAATGCTGCTGGAGCGACTGGGGTGACTATCTATGTTTATCCTGGAACATATGATGAAAGTGTTGTTATGCCAGCCGGGAATTCATTACGCGGTATCAGTCTCCTAACAGTAACTATTCGTCGGCAAAATGTAACTTCCGATACTACGCTTCTTACGATGGGAGAAAACACAAGGGTAGAAGATGTTACGCTTCAGCTTACTTCGACTAATCATGTTAATTTAACAGGTGTTGCATTTCCAGGAACCACATCTGCGACAGCAAAATTAAGAACTTTTGTTTTAACCGTGGATAATTCGACTGCATCAACAACTGGAACTTCTAATGTTTTGGGAATACACTCTTTTGGAACAGGTAATCCCAATGAAAGCGTTAGTGCAATAAGAGCTGCTACTGTCAACGTTCGATCAGCTGGACTGGGAACAAAAAGAGCGATATTAGTTGATACAAACCCAAATTCGTTCTATGGACGTGATGTGAATTTATTATTGATAAATGCGGGAGGACTTGGATCTTTTATTGGTGCAGAAGTGAACCAAGCAAGCTCGACTTTAGGATTACGTTTGATATCCATTCAAGGAGTAACAGCAGATGTATCCCAAACCTCGGGAACACTATTGCTAGGCTCCGCTAACCTATTTAATTCCAATGCAAATGGTATAGGATTTACCACAGTACAAAATCCAAACACTATTATTTGGGCTGATCCGGGAGGTCTTCCTAGCGGCACTATCCATTTCTACAGACCAGGAACTGGAGATGTCACTCCTACAGAAATTTTTATTCGATTAAGCCAAAAAGCAGTTGTCAAATCATTGAATGTAAGAGCAATTACAGGACCTGGAGTTGGAAATACGGATACTTGGACTATAAGAAGAAATGGAGTGGATACTCCATTGACGGTTACGTTAACAGGAACACAGACGGCAAATATTGATAATAATACTTCTGTAACATTCTTAGCAGGGGATACTATATCGTTAAAAGTACTGACTGCTGCTACCACTTCCACAACAGATTCTGTCATACAAGTAGATATTTTCTAAAGAAAAAATTCGAATATATGGGGCTGTTGACAAAAACGGTTTAGGAGCATTTTTCCTAAACCGTTTTGTTTTTTCTTCGTTTGTCTTATTAATAAGTTTGATCTAACTTAGTACTTTTTGTCCTATCTGATTGTTCAAACTACTGCTTTTACAGACTTCCGCAGACTGAAAGCCCACATTTAAAATAGAGTAAAGTGCTTGGAGATGTGTATTGTGAAATGATTCGCTATCGAAATGGTGTAGGGGGGTAATCAGTTAACCTGTAATGATGTAATATTCCCTGTACAATTCGCTTTGATGCTTTTCCATCACCATATGGGTTATTTATTCCAGTCATAGATTGATATGCTTTTCTGTCTTTTATCAAAATGCTTGCCTCTTCAAAGATTCGGTTTTCGTCTGTTCCAACTAATTTGGCTGCACCTACACGAACTACTTCTGGTCTTTCTGTCACATCACGCATTACCAGAACAGGAGCATGCAAGGATGGTGCTTCTTCTTGAATTCCTCCCGAATCCGTTAAAATCAAATAAGAGCGTGCAGCAATATTATGAAAATCCATCACATCGAGAGGATCGACTAACAGTATTCTGGGATGATGTCGAAGGATAGAATTTGCTTTCTTTTGGATAATGGGGTTTAGATGAATCGGAAAAACAGCAACAACATCAGAATAAGTTTCGACTAACCGACGAATAGCTTGAAACATATTGTCCATTGGCTCACCTAGGTTCTCTCTGCGATGAGCCGTTATTAAAATCATTTTTTTTCCTTGGACTTGTTTGATCAATGGGTGATCGTAATTTTCTTGAATGGTCATACTTAGGGCGTCAATTGCTGTATTTCCTGTTATGTATACGGAATCTTTTGATATTCCTTCTCGATATAAATGATTTGCCTCTTTATCAGTTGGAGCAAAGTGTAGATCTGCTAAACTTCCCACTAATCGGCGATTAAGCTCTTCTGGGTAAGGGAGATATTTTTGATGAGTCCGCATACCAGCTTCCACATGTCCCACTTTTATTTGCTGATAAGCGGCTGCGAGGCTAACGGAGAAGGTAGTAGTCGTGTCACCATGCACTAGAACCAAATCAGGTTTTAATTGATTCAATACAGTTTCCATTCCAACGAGTACCCGATATGTAATTTCCGTTAATGTTTGATGATCTGTCATTACTTCTAGGTCAAAGTTTGGTTTTAAATGAAATGCTTTTAATACTTGTTTTAGCATTTGCCTGTGCTGAGAAGTAACACAAAGAAATGTCTCGAGATCAGGATGTTGCTGCAATTCGTAAATCAGTGGACTCATCTTAATTGCTTCTGGCCTAGTTCCAAAAACAACAAGAATACGGAGCATAAGCACCCTCTTTTTTAACAATTTTTTCTATTTTTATGTTCAGGAAATAAAACCTATGATTAAAGTGGGTCTATTCTTGTAAATTAAGAAGCCATTCCTTCTTTAAAAAGGAATAGCCTTTTGATTTACCTTGATCCACGCTTAAAAGGATTAAATTCAACCGATTGGGAAGCCTGTTGTTGAGGGAAATATTTTTTTGGAGTTTGCGAAGAGGAAGGATTAGAAGTTATTCTAGTCTGCTCATTTGTTAATTTTTTTGATATTCGATCCATTGTTTTAAAATGTCCATCTGTGGCAATTTCTTTGGGTTTTTTGGATATTGATTGGATACTTTTTTGTAATGTTTTTAAGTTATCGTGGTATCCTTGTTCCCTTTTTTCATACTCTGATATTTTTTGTTCTAGCTGCTGTATCAGTTCCTGCTGATCAGTTTGGTTTTCAAGGGGTTTTTGTTCGTATTCAGCGATCTTTTGTTTTGATTCTTCGATCAATTGTTGCCTCGTTTGTAAATCTTCTTTTAAACCAGAAATTGTGTCCTCTTGTATCGTAACTTTTTGCTTCAATTGGGAGAGAATTTGGCGTTTTGCTTCTAAGTTTTCCTTATGTTCTGAGATTGTTTTTTCATGTTCGGTAATTTTCTTTTCTAACTGTTCAATTAACAGTTGTTTCGACGTTAAACTCCTTTGTAATTCAGCAATATCCTCTTCGTATTTTTTGATCTTTTGTTTTAATTGATCAATGGTTTGTTGTTTTTCATCTGTACTTTCTTTAAAAGAAATCGTTATTTGTTCGTATTCATTTAATTCTTTTTGAAGATCATCAATTAACTGTTGTTTTATGAGAGAATCACCAGTTGCCTCTTTTTCCTTTTGTTCATATTCTGCTAATTTTTTTTGGAGTTCTTGGATGGTTAGTTTATCTTGATTTTGATCTTTTAGGTATTTTTGTTCTTTTTCAATATATTGTACAATGAGTTTATTTTTTTGTTCCAATTCCAATCGGTATTCCTGTTCCTTTTTCTTGTACTTGTCAATGATTTGATCTTTGTCTTCGCGTTTTTTCCAGTTCCAAAATCCCATTTAGACAAGTCCTTTCTTTTTTTATTTATGACTCTTTCCCGCATATGATATGCTATGCACCAATCTATGTAGCGGTTAAAGCAAATAAAAGAGATTTAAAAAAGGAATAAAAAAAGCTGCTGGTACAGAACCAACAGCTGTGCAGGGTTAATAAGAATTACGTTGTTGGGGTTGGGAATGCAGTACAATCCCGAATAATGATTGTATTTCCAATATCGATGGAAGTAGCAACAGCTGCAAACAGACCTGGAGTAACACTTGCTAAAATTAAGACATAGCTGTCAACTGCACCAGCATCAACCAGCGTTAAGGTATATGCTACTGGGATCGTATCCCCAAGTGCTGTCACTACTGTGCCTTGGCCTGTTACCACCTGTGTTCCTACTCCTAAAAGGAACGTACAGGTTTCGGTAGTAAAAGAGTTAGCAGTAAAGGTAAAGCTATTGTTCGGAGGAATGCCATCTGTATCCGTAAAGGTGAAATTAATATTTGTGTTAATTTCTGCACAACCGTTACAGACGTTTCCAACGAGAGATGCTGTACCAGCAGATATCGTCAAACCATTGACTACTACGCCAACTGAGGTTGGTACCGCTGCATTAGTAGAATTGAAGGAGCTCTCACAATCACAGTTAGGCTGTGGGAAGAAATCGCATTGCTGTGGGAATAAGGTTGGCGGACAAACGGAAGTAACAGGTATTTCGATTGGAGCTCGTGGTGAACAGAACTTCGCCAAGACTTCTAATTTTACCGCGGCAATTACTTGAATTTCTTTACATATAGTAAGTTCGATTCCCACTGATGCTGGGAATGGGATACCGCAAACGGCTGGTGGAGTGGTGATGACACAATCTCCACCGATAATCCGGCAGATTAGGTTGTCATTTGTAAACTCAGGTGGAAAACACAATACAACTTGACGAACAAATGGTACTGTCAAAGGAATCGTACAAGTAACAGGGTTTCCGTAATCATCGGTACCAGTAAAAGTCACATCAACAGGGATGTCCTGTCTTAATTTCACTAAAGCTGCATTAACTCCATCAATGTTAATGGGACGACGATCGAGTATGGTACAAACTCCATTGGAAACACAAGTGATAGGAAAAAATTGTTCTGTTATCAATGTGCAGGTAATATCTGTAACAGTAGTCGGGCATCCAGCAGGGTGTTTTGCAGGTAATGGTATGGTTGTATTGATATCTTCTGTTAAAAGTACAAAATCATATACTTTGGGCACACAGATACATTCCGTTTGAACATTATTTGGAATAGGTGGAGTGACCTGAGAGCCTCTTATTGGTCTGGTCATAGTGTTTTTTCATCCTCCTTACTTGCTATAAATGAACTTTTTTATTCCATAAATCATTGCATATGTATGTCATGTATATTCATTATTTTTTTATTAATTAACTAATTAAATCTATTTTTGTATATAGTTAAGTTCTGTGCATTACAAGAATAAAAAAATAGCTGTTGGTACAGAACCAACAGCCTGTGTAGATAAGCATGATTACGTTGTTGGGGTTGGGAATGCAGTACAATCTCGGATAATGATCGCATTTCCTATTGCTACACCCGTTGCAACCGCTGCAAATAGTCCAGGAGTGAGACTTGTTAATACTAAGAGATAACTGTCAGCAGCACCAGCATCCACCAATGTTAAGGTATAACCTACTGGTATGGTGTCTCCGAGTGCTGTCACTACTGTACCTGTACCTGTTACCACTTGTGTACCTACTCCTAAAGCAAAGGTACAGGTTTCAGACGTAAAAGAATTAGCAGTAAAGGTAAAGCTATTGTTTGGTGGAATGCCATCTGTATCTGTAAAGGTGAATCTAATATCTGTGTTAATTTCTGCACAACCATTACAGACATTTCCAACAAGAGTAGCTGTACCAGCAGATATCGTCAAACCATTTACTACTACGCCAACTGATGTCGGAACTGTTGCATCGGTAGAATTAAAGGTGCTCTCACAATCGCAGTTTGGTTGTGGGAAGAAGTCACATTGTTGTGGGAATAAGGTTGGCGGACAAACAGAAGTAACAGGTATTTCGATTGGTGCACGTGGTGAGCAGAATTTCGCTAGTACTTCAAGTTTTACCGCAGCTAGTACTTGAACTTCTTTACAGATATTTAACTCTACCCCAACAGAAGCAGGGAATGGTGTTCCTCCAGCTGGTGGTGGAGTGGTGATGACACAATCCCCGCTGATAATCCGACAAACTAAGTTGTCATTGGTAAACTCAGGTGGGAAACAGAGTACAACTTGACGGACAAATGGTACTGTCAATGGAATGGTACAGGTGGCTGGAGCACCAGTAATATCGGTACCAGTAAGCGTTACCTCAATAGGAATATCCTGTCTTAATTTCACTAAAGCTGCGTTTACCCCATCGATGTTAATAGGGCGACGGTCTAGTACCGTACAAACTCCGTTAGTAGCACATGTAATAGGGAAAAAGGTTGTTACACCTGTCAATGCACACGTAATATCTGTAACCGTAGTCGGACATCCTGCTGGCGGTGTCGCAGGTAATGGTATCGTCGCATTGATGTCCTCTGTAAAGACCACAAAATCATAAACTTTGGGAACGCAGATACACTCAGCCTGAACATTATTTGGAACTGGTGGTGTGACCTGAGAGCCTCGTATTGGTCTAACCATAATTTCCATTTACCCCCCTTAGGTAGTAATAACTTTCAACCTATATATACGCAGAACAAGCAAAGATCGCTTTAGGCAAAAGTCCAATTTTCATAAAAATCTATCTCTTATGATGGGAGAAAAGTTTTTTAAAATCGTTACTTTTCTTCTATTTCCGTTCATAAACTATTTCTGATATAGCGATGAGAAGGAGGATGTTGATGGACTGGAAGATATATTACGACGATGAAAATAAAGGACAGTTACCTTTTCATTCTCTACCTGTTTTTCAATTGTTTTGCGAACACATAGGGTTTCAAATGAAATGGAACCAACAGGAAAAAATACTTCACCTCGCTCCCATGTTGCAAGGAAAAAAAGTATATTTCATGCCAATGAAACAAGACGATAATCATAATTTTATGCTGGATACGACCAAAGCGTTCCTGAGCGACACAGGTATCCAAGTAACGGTATTACAGGCGAAGTCATCTCTTCCAGATGATGGAGAAATAATGGTTAAACTTAAATTTAATACAAGTGATAAATCTACAACCTCACGTCCAAAATTTACGATTTTTTATAGTCAAGGGTTAATAGCGAAAAAATGGGCAGAGATGTTTGCGGAAGAATGTCAAAAACATGGAATTATTGCGCGGATTAAAGAGGAAGAAAAAAAATCCCCTATTCCTGTATTGGAACTTCGTAGTAGATTACCCGAAGCACAAGGAATGGATAGAGACTTGGAGGAACAAATTAGTCTTATTTTGGCCACTGTATTACTCAGAGGATGTGCCGGAGGCAATACTTTCTCCTTTCTACCATTTCTGTCTCTTGATTCGATGAAATTGCTATTTCCAAAAGAAGAAAGAAGTTCTCTTACTCCATCAGCTCCAGAAGCATTACAGAAGAAAAAGCCTCAACCTCAACACACAGAAGTCCCACCACAAAATAAAGGGAACACTACAGCAAATCCCGTGCCTATTCCACCCTTTCGAATGGAAGTATGCTTTGATTACCAAATTGTTTTTCCCACTTCCGAAGAGGATGATTATTTGGTTTTAGGAAATATGTATCTTAAAAACACAGGTATGGGGGCTTTGCCAGATCCTCATATTTGTATTCAAGTCCCTCCTTCTTCTCATATACAACTAAAAGGTCAAATTATTCCACCTCAAATGGTGGATACCGCTGGAGTTCAAAGTTTTTCAGGAGACAGTGCAGTTGGATGGACATATGTAGATGAAGATTGGCGTAATAAAGTAAAAGAGCTAGGAGAGTATTGGGTACGTTCCATACAACCATTAATCATTAAGCCAGGTGAAACCATTCCATTTTCCAATTTTCAGTTATCCGTTCCCCGTGATAGTAGTGGAGACATTATGATCGAGGGCTTCGTACACTATAAAGGGCTAAATCTCCAATATCCAGCAGCGAATAAAATCGCCCTTTCGTTTACTTAATTTTCTTTCGAGGAGGGACTTTTTTGTTGGAATTCTCGTGGTTTCAGTTTTTCGTTTTTATTTTAGCCTCTTTTCGTTTTACTCATCTTATTGTCTTTGATGAGATAACATCTATCATTCGAGATCCATTTGTCAAAGTTACTTATGAGCCTGATGATTCTGGTCAAGTGGTCAGAAAAATTCATATCATAGGCACAGGATGGCGTCATACTGTGGGTATATTTTTAAGTTGTCATTGGTGTGTCGGGATTTGGTCATCTGCTTTGCTTTTTTTCTTATACCTATGGTTCCCCGCTTCTTACCCTCTCCACCTTGTTTTAGCAATTGCGGGAGCTGCTGCATTTATTGAATCAAAATTGTATTTTGGTTAACGCCAGAGGAATAAATTACATTGAGGTGAGAAATCGATGAATGAAAAAAGAAATGCAAGTGAAATGTATAAAAAGAAAATACTTCAATTACAGCATATAAATCAGGCGTATGAAGCGAAAATAGAGAAGTATAAATTTCAACACGCTAAAATGGGACGATTATTAGAAAAGTATCGGACTCTAGAAGGCAGATATGCAAAGCAAGTAGATGAGATAACAGCTCATTACGAAGAAAAAGAGATAGAATTAAGGCAAGCTTTGAATGCAGCTAAGGAATTAGGAACCGAAAAACATAAGAAGATCAATGATTTACAGGAGAATGAGACAAAATTACAGCAGTCACTGCAACAAAAAGAACGACAAATAGAAACATTACTAAAAGAAATTAAGGCTTATCAAAGACAAGGGCAAATAAAAAGCATTCAAAATGATAGCATTAAAAAAGAAAATAATATAGAGAACGCAAATGAGCAAAAGATTTGGCAATTACAGTTAGAAGCTAATGCTTATGAGAAAAAAATGAAGCGATTGGAGCAAAGCGAACAGAATTACGCAGAAAAAGTAACAGAGCTGAGACAACTTCTTGACGAAAAAGAAAAAACGATTGAGCAATTACGGTCAAAAGCTAATTCTAATGAGGAAAAAAGCAAACAATTGGAGCAAAACGAACAGAATTACGCAGAAAAAGTATCGGAGCTGAGACAACTTCTTGACGAAAAAGAAAAAACGATTGATCGATTGCAGTTAGACGCTAATTCTCATGTGAGAAAAATCCAGCAATCGGAGCAAAACGAACAGAATTACGCAGAAAAAATAACAGAGCTGAGACAACTTCTTGATGAAAAAGAAAAAACGATTGATCAATTGCAGTTAGAAGCTAAATCTCATGAGAAAAAAATTAAGCAATTGGAGAAAATCAAACAGAATTATGTAGAAAAAGTAACAGAGCTGAGACAACTTCTTGATGAAAAAGAAAAAACGATTGTGCAATTACATTTAGAATCTGCTGCGTATCAAGAACAAATCAGTAAGTTGAAACAAAAAAACGAAATTTTCCAAGAGAATAGAAACGATCAAGAAGAACAGACGAAAACGCTTGCAAGAGAAAAAAAGAAACTTGAAGATGATTTAAAAGAAATGGAAAAACAATTATTTCAAGAAAAAGAAAGTATGGCATATCAGATGCAGATACTCACTTCTGCCTTTCAAAAACAACTGGAGCAAATTAGCCAAGACCAAGAAGATTCTCAAAAAGGAGAGGCTTTGTTGTTAGATGAACAAACAAAAGAGGAGCCGTTGAAAAAAGAGAAAGCTGTCATAGCTAATCTTGCAGCTCAACCTAAATCTGGTAACACCACTAACAAGAAAGCCCCATTAACAGTCCAGCAACTACCGCCAGAATTTCAAACAGATCCAGATCAAAATGGTAAGTTTCTACGTAACCATCAAGTACCTTATGAAAGCAACTACATGGAATCATTAAAAAAGGAAACAGATGACTAATTTCTAGAGATATACAGCACGCATGGAATGAATTCGAATATGATAAATACGCGAATATATTGGCTATTGTAGAAAGGAGATACTTTATGGATCCTCGATTTATCCAGTGGCAAAACTTTCGACCATCAAGAAGAAGTGGGCAACCATGGAATGAAGAAGCCTCAAATTCAGATCAAAATAAATTAGTTCGTCCTATACAACAACCGTCTCAAGGGAGGTCCAATCAACAACCCCAACGCCGAGGAGGTTGTTGTGGGAAAAGAGCAACAGACTAATCTCTGTTTTACTTTTCTCCCTCATGTGTTTAGCTCTATGATTTCCCATTGTATGGAGCAAAACCCTTTTGAAGCATGTGGTCTGTTGTCTGGTAACAATCATATAGCGAGTACTTTCTGGCCTATGAAGAATATTTTACGAAGTCCAAATGCTTTTCAAATGGATATGGATCAGATTGAGATAACATTTAAACAAATGAAAGAAAAAGGAGAACAGTTAGTAGGGATTTATCATTCCCATCCTACTGCTGCACCTTATCCATCACCAGAAGATGTGATCCATGCGAATTATCCTGAGGCAGTATATGTGATTGTTTCATTATCTCAAATAAAACCAGAAGTTGCTTGCTTTCGTATTCAAAAAGGCCTGGTAACCCAAGTGCAATATACACTTTGATAAAAAGATACAACTAGCCTTCTTATTATTAGTTAGGAGGCTAGTTTTTTAGTCTATTCGTCTTTATTCAGAGGTCACCTCATTTTTTTCCATAAACTTGATCAATTGATAGAGTTGAAAATATACTCCCGTTAGTAAGGCACGGGGATCAGCTTCAAAGTGTGGCGAATGCAAATCAAATATTTGTTGTTGGTGTACTGGTTTGGTTCCTAAGCGGAAGAAATGTAAGGGATAACCTAGCTCGGAGAACCAAGAGATATCATCTGCTCCTCTGCTTGATTCTGTATGCTGCACTTCAATCCAAGGAAAATGTTCAGAGATACCATAGGAATCTTCGACGAGAACTGGGTCATTCACAACTGGCGGAAGAGCAGGAATCCCACTATTTTTTAACTCTAATTTTACAAAATCATTTTCCAAACTTCTTACATAGTTATGGATTGCTGTTCTTGCTCTTTCATGGAACCTAAATTCAGGGGTCCGCAATGTTCCTTCGCACCAAGCTGTTTCTGGGATGATATTGCCTTTGCTGCCACTGTGTATTTGACCGAAAGCGAGAACAGCTTCTGGAACATCATGAGCTATAAACTCAGGTAATTGAGATAAAACTTGTCCTATTACTGTAAGGGCACTGTAGGAATGTTCTGGTCGAGCAGTATGTCCACCTTTCCCTTTCACCTCAATTTTTAGAAATTCGGCTGAATAATTAATTAGTCCAGGACAAGTAGATATTTTACCTGCGGGTAATTCTGGATATACATGTAGGCCAAAACAAACAGCATCTTTGCCGAGATAATCAAGTAATTTTTCCGATTTGATAAGAAATGCAGTTCCATTTAGTTCTTCGGCAGGGCGAAAGAGAAGGATAACTCGACAGTTGAGGATATCTTCATGTTGTTTTAACCACCAAGCTATTCCCAGCAAAATAGATGTATGCATATCATGTCCACAAGCATGCATCGTATCATATGTTTTCGATCGATACCAATTAGTGGATGCTTCTTCAATAGGTAAAGCATCAAAATCAGCGGTAAAAATTACAGTTCTTTCTCCCTGTCCAAACGATACGGTGATTGCTTGTGAAGAAACAGATTTCCCGAATATTTCACCATTGACATCATATAAATTTACTTTTAATCCTAAATTTTTTTCAAGGATCGTGGTGATGTAACGGATCGTATTTCTTTCTTGAAAGGATAGTTCAGGGTGTTGATGCATGAAATAAAAATGACGTGCCATCCATTGATACCACTTGGATTGTGAGGTGTTTTGAAGTAGTGCTAAGTGGTTCATATTTTCATCATTCCTTTATAGAGAATAGTTTTATTATACAATGATTTGGTTTATTCAAAAAACAGGGATAAAACAACATATGTCCAAATATCTCTTTATTTTCAAGGGGTATCACGCTTTAACGTCATTTTAAAATTTTTTTATAAAGGGTTATGACCTAATTTATTTTTGTGGCGAGAACACCCGTGAATTCATTCGTGGGATGAATCGTTACGGTTTTTGGTTTTCTTTTTTGACAAATCCATCCATATTTTGTATATTGGGATTCATCCAAAATTTCGTGAATATCCCCATTGGGATGATCAAAGAGAAATTGGAATATAGGTGTGAGCGAAATGGGATGACGTTGGTGCAACAAGAAGAAAGCTACACATCCAAAGCGAGTTTTTGGGATCAAGATGAACTGCCCACCTATGATCCATCCAACTCGAAAACGTATACCTTTAGAGGTGCACGGGTGAAACGTGGCTTATATCGTACGTCTTCGGGAATGTTGATGAACGCAGATATCCATGGCGCATTAAACATCTTGCGAAAAAGTAATGTTGTAGCCCTAACGGGCTTATACACTAGAGGCGAAGTGGACACGCCTGTACGAATAAGGATAGCCTAGCTATCAACCTTCGTAGACGAAGCTTACGGCTATAGTCGTGAGAGGTTCACATTCATCTCATACATATAACCATAATGAAAAATGCTTGTTTGAAAGAGAAGTTCACATGGATTTCATCCAGAGTGTACTTCTCTTTTACTTTCTTTTTCTTATAATGCTTAAATGATGTCTCAAAATGTGGAAAGATTTTTTGAAAAAAATGTGCTGGAGAAGTGCCCTAACTAGGCGAATAGCCTTTCCGTTATAGATGCCTCTGTATATATTAACTAGAGCCAATTAATTTTAGGGGAGTTGAGCTGATGTCACAAGCTAATACACCAAATGTTACTCGAACCATTACAATTACTCGTGAAGATGCGATAAATTTGTTACTTTCTTCTGTAGCGATAGAAGAACTAGGTCTTAGCCATATTATTAATGACGAATTTCTACGTGGCATACTTCCAAGCGATTCTGGAGTTTCGGTAACGATCAGCGATTTATTAAATGCAAATAGCATTGTTCAATCTACGTTACGGGAAATCGCGAAGAAAGAATTGCTATTACAGAATGAGTTGAAAAATGTATTGCAGTCTACTGTATCCATATCAACAGAAACAACTGGGGTTACAAGTGAAACATTAGGCGATGTTGAAGCCGCCGGATCAATTAAAGCAATCAAAGACATTGGTGAAATCGGAGTAACAGGACGGACTGAAGCAACGGGAGCTACTGAATCCACAAGGGAAACAGGAATCACCGGAGAAACCGGAGCCGTTGGTGAAATTGGAGCCACCGGAGATGCCAGAGCCAAGGAAGAGATCGGAGCCATTGGAGATGTCGGAGCCATCGGAGATGTTGAAGCCACCGGAGATGTTGAAGCCATCGGAGAGACTGGAGCCAAGGGAGAAACGGGAGCCACCGGAGAGACTGGAGCTAAGGGAGAAACAGGAGCCAAAGGAGAAACGGGAGCCACTGGAGAAACAGGAGCCAAGGGAGAAACGGGAGCCACTGGAGAAACAGGAGCCAAGGGAGAAACGGGAGCCACCGGAGAGACAGGAGCCAAGGGAGAAACGGGAGCCACCGGAGAGACAGGAGCCAAGGGAGAAACGGGAGCAACCGGAGAGACAGGAGCCAAGGGAGAAACGGGAGCCACCGGAGAGACAGGAGCCAAGGGAGAAACGGGAGCAACCGGAGAGACTGGAGCCAAGGGAGAAACGGGAGCCACCGGAGAAGCTGGAGCCAAGGGAGAAACAGGAGCCAAGGGAGAAACGGGAGCTACCGGAGAAGCTGGAGCCAAGGGAGAAACGGGAGCAACTGGAGAAGCTGGATCCAAGGGAGAGACCGGAGCCAAGGGAGAGATTGGAGCCACCGGAGAGACTGGAGCCACTGGAGCAACGGGAGCAAGAGGTAAGACCGGGGCAAAAGGTAGAACTGGAACAACGGGAGCGACCGGAGCAACAGGAGCGGTTGGATCAAAGGGAGAGACGGGAGCCACTGGAAAGACCGGAGCAACGGGAGCGGTTGGACCAAAGGGAGAGACAGGAGCCACTGGAAAGACCGGAGCAACAGGAGCGGTTGGATCAAAGGGAGAGACTGGAGCCACTGGAAAGACCGGAGCAACAGGAGCGGTTGGATCAAAGGGAGAGACTGGAGCCACTGGAAAGACTGGAGCAACAGGAGCGGTTGGACCAAAGGGAGAGACTGGAGCCACCGGTAAGACCGGAGCAACGGGAGCGGCTGGAGCCACCGGAGCCATCGGAGCGACTGGAGTAACCGGAGCCACCGGGTCCACAGGTGCCCCCGGATCAAGTGCTATTATTCCATTTACTTCTGGTCTTCCAGTTTCACTGACTACTGCATTATTTGGGGAAGTTGGAACTCAAGCACTCATTGGCTTTGGAACTTCAGGTTCAGTTGTTGCTGTCTTAGGTGGAACAATAGATATCGCAGCAGTCCCAGGAGCACTTCATAACTTAGCATTTTCCATGCCTCGGGATGGTATTCTCACATCACTTGCTGCATATTTTAGTACAACAGTTGATTTATCTTTGTCAGAAGCAATAACGATAACAGCTAGGATATATTTTTCTCCTACACCTGACAACATATTTACACAAATCGCATCTGTAGCATTAGGACCAAGTCTTACAGGGGTTGTTTCAGAAGGAACTATTAGTAGTGTTGTTGCAGAATTGCCAAGTATACCTATAACCGCTGGAACGCGTTTGCTACTCGTCTTTACTACAGATTCAGGTGATTTAGATGTTGATACAGTTGTGGAGGGTTATGCAAGTGGTGGTTTAGCTATTAACTAATGGAGATAAAAAGGTCTTAAGGTGAAATCCCAATAAGACCTTTTTTGCTGTCTGCTAGGTTCGATATTATTTTTTCGAAGGTAAAAAGAATGCTTTATCAAATAAACGGTTTAGTTTGAGAGAAAATATTACGGACTAAAATTTATATAAAAAAAGGGGTTGCAATCTTTTATTGACCGTGTTATATTATTTCTTGTCGCCGCGAGCAACACACAAACGGCTGACTGACAACAACTTCCACTTGATTTTCGGGACGAGTTGTTATAAAATATAAAAGTCGCGCTTGAAACACAAACAAGTGAGGCTGTCGCACTTTGAAAATTGGATAGGAAATAGATGAAGAGAAAGACATGTGTGTCTTTTTCGTCAAGTTGCAAAACACCGGGTGAATGTAATGATTCACCAAGGAACCAAGTAGGAGAAGCTACT
>NZ_JAKWBN010000016.1 GCF_022511585.1 Shimazuella soli
GAAAAGCTTGATTGCTCATTGCTAGCTTTTAAAAAATTAACAGGTTTGTGATCTCACTCTTCAGTTTTCAAGGAACAACTTCTTTTTGTTGTCTCTCCGCTACTGTCGCGGCGACAAGAAATACTATAACATGGCCAACATCTATAAGTCAACACTTTTTTTATATGATAATTTTATTCAATGATATCCCAGACGAATTAATTATCTCTTCTACAGCAATCTTCTACAGCACTCTCTTATCACTCATATTTAAATATGCATCTTCCAATGTATTTGTTTTGTTAGGTAACAACTTATTTTTTTGAAGAATATGGCGGGTTCGTTTATTCGTTTCTTGTTGCTTTACGGCACTATCCTCATCGATATAAGGGTAATTCCGCATTTCTCGAAATGCCTTTGCGATTTGCTTTTCTCCATGCTGCTGGACTATTTCTTTGAATCTCATATAACAAGAGATGTAGTATCGTGATGCTTCATTATCTGGCAATTGTTCCAAATTCATCTGTTCCAACTCGCTAATAGCGAAAGGATGAAAGTTTTTTTCTATTTCCGGTTTTTCTTTGGTAAACCACGCTTCATAAAACATCGCTGCTCCTTCTTGCAGCCAGTACGCTGCATTATCATTGGTCATATCACTCAGCAGTTGGTGAGTATACTCATGAGCAAGCCCGTGTGTAAGAGACACTGTATCTGATTTTCCTACCACTAATTTTATGGATTGTTTTGCTTCGTTCCAGCCTCCAGCCCATGTAGGTAAAGATAGTTTAACGGATTGTCGGAAAACTTCTGGATCATGATACAGTTTTACTTCTACTACTCGAGGGTTCCATGAATATTTGTGAACCATTTTTTCAGATACAAGAGATAATATCGTCAGAGCTTTTTGTGATTCAGGGAGTAAATTCCGATCACTATATTTTACTGTTATAAATCTTTTTTTCCTTTCATAAGCAAGTGAATCTGCATCTTTCCAGCCTTGCTTTGTTTTTTTCATCTCAACTGGGCGGACAAACGAATACAGCTTATGATTTTTTCGGTATGAGTGAATGATCTCTGCATGATAATGGCTTTTAGAGATAAAATGATATTTTTTTACTTTTATCTGGAACGACTTAGGATCGATGAAAGAAACTGCGTCTTTAAACCATCTTTTTTGTTCCTGTCTGTAATGTTCATCTTCATATATAGTAGATACATAACCGGACATATTATTTGTGTTTATAGCTTGTTGTTGTACATGAAACAAATGATTTATCTCATCTAGATCACTGGCAGGAAAAAGAGAAATCCATAAACTGAGCAGAATACTAAGCATAAAAAAACCTCCCTATTGGTAGGTTTTCCATCGTATTTTTCGTTATGCACAAGAAAAAGCCACCGAGAACCGGTGGCTTCTTTATATCTTACCATTACTAAGGATACGGACCTTTCGCTTGTCGATAACTACTGCTTTGGAACTCCAATAGAATCCCCCCTCAGAAAGTCACGAAGCATGTTTCCATTTCCAAGTTAAGTACTTTTTAAAACGAATGCCTATGGGTAAGGCCCTAATGAATCTACTTTCTTCACTTCAATGGATTTGATCATAAACTGATACCCTCCTAGTGAGTCAAGTATTCACCAAGTAGGTTGTTGCTTAGCTACTTGTAAAGCTAATGTTAATAGTTTATTAAGATATGGTCAAGGCTTTTTCTATAATAATTTGAACAAATCAAACATTTGCCACTAGATAAAACTTCGTTTTATACAACAAAACTCCCTTGCTTGGTAACAAGGGAGTTTTGCTTATATAGCTCCAAGATATATAAAGCGAAGGATAAAAAGCACAGCTAATATATACATGATCGGATGAACCTTTTTCCAATTTCCAACGACAACTTGACAGATCGGATAAAGTATAAATCCAACCGCAATCCCTGTAGCGATACTATATGTCAAAGGCATCATGATCATAGTCAAAAAGGCGGGTACTGCTACGACAAAATCATCCCATTTGATGTTTTTTAGACTACCTGCCATTAAGACTCCTACAATGATCAAAGCTGGAGAAGTGATTGCTGCTACAGATGCAAAAGCTTTCACCAATGGAAAGAAAAAGACAGATAAACCAAGGCAAATAGCCGTTACGACAGCAGTAAGTCCAGTGCGGCCCCCAGAAGCAACTCCTGATGCAGATTCAATATAGGAAGTGACAGTACTTGTTCCCATTGAGGCACCAGCCATCGTTGCAACAGAATCCGTCACAAGGGCTCTTCCTGCTTTTGGCAATTTGTTGTCTTTTAGTAATCCAGCTTGATTAGCCACTCCAACTAACGTACCAGCATTATCAAACAAATCGACAAATAGAAAGGAGAAAACGATCGTAAATAGTCCCAGATCAAGTGCACCTGCAATATCCATCTGCATGAAAGTAGGTGCTATGCTTGGCGGCATAGAAAAAACCCCGGTTGGTGGAGCAATAAGACCCGTGATTACTCCCAAAATTCCGGTTACTATCATACCAATAAAAATGGCACCTGTCACCTTACGAAGCATTAAAATAACCGTAAGAACCAGTCCAAAGATCGTAAGCAATAAATTTGGATCGTAAGAAAGTTTTGGATTCAAAGCGATAAATGTTGCCTCATTCGCAATTATCAAACCCGCATTTTTCATACCGATAAAAGCAATAAAAATTCCTATACCACCTGAAACTGCAAATTTTAAAGAGGATGGGATAGAGTTAATAATCATCTCTCGTACTTTTGTAACCGTCAGCAGTAAGAATATAACGCCGGAAATAAAAACGGCTCCTAATGCTTTCTGCCATGGTATTCCCATACCAAGACAAACTACAAAAGTAAAATAAGCATTTAATCCCATCCCAGGAGCAAGTGCTATTGGATAATTTGCAATAACTCCCATCAGCAAAGAACCAAGAGCCGAAGCCAAACAGGTAGCGACAAACACTGCCCCAAAGTCCATACCTGTTTTACTCAGAAAACTTGGATTTACTAGAATGATATATGCCATTGCAAAAAAGGTAGTAACGCCTGCCAAAATTTCGGTTCTTATATTCGTTTTATGTTCTTCTAGTTTAAAAAAACTGGATATACCTGATGCCTTCTTTTCTGTCATTCCGAAATCCCTCTACTTTTCCATAATAATGACCTATCTTACTCCCATTCAATGGTGGAAGGCGGCTTGGAGGTGATATCATACACAACACGATTGACATGATCGACTTCATTTACAATCCGTGTCGATATCTTTTCTAAAATGTCAAAAGGAATTCTCGCCCAATCCGCAGTCATACCATCAATAGATGTAACTGCACGAATTCCAACCGTGTATGCATAGGTTCTTACATCTCCCATCACACCTACACTTTTGAAATCAGGAAGTGCAGTAAAATACTGCCAAATTTCTTGATCCAACCCTGCTTTTGCAATTTCTTCACGCAAAATAGCATCAGAGTCACGAACGATTTGTAGTTTTTGTTCGGTTACTTCACCGATTACTCGAATGGCCAAACCTGGTCCAGGAAAAGGTTGACGCCAAACAATTTCACGTGAAATCCCAAGTTCTTCACCCAATTTACGGACTTCATCTTTGAATAAAGTATTGAGCGGTTCAATAAGTTCCATACTCATTTCTTCCGGCAATCCACCTACATTGTGGTGAGATTTGATGGTATGAGCAGTTGCTGTTCCGGACTCGATGATATCAGTGTACAAAGTTCCTTGTCCTAAGAAATCATGTTTTCCTAACTTGGAAGATTCCTCTTCAAATACATAAATGAATTCATTTCCAATGATCTTCCGTTTCTGCTCTGGATCAGAGACACCAGCTAGCTTTCCTAAGAAACGATCTTTGGCGTCGATTTTTACAAAGTTCATATGGAAATGATCACGGAAGGTCGAAACCACTCCTTCTGCTTCTCCTTTACGGAGCAAACCATGATCGACAAACATACAAGTAAGTTGATCACCGATCGCTTTATGGATCAAAGCCGCAACAACAGAAGAATCCACCCCACCACTAAGAGCGCAGAGAACACGTTTATCGCCAACACGTTTTCGAATATCTGCAATGGCATCTTCCATAAACGTTTCCATTGTCCAATCGCCTTTGCAACCACAAATAGCAAATAAAAATTGCTTGAGCATTTCATTTCCATTGGTGGTATGCTGCACCTCTGGATGAAATTGCACAGCATAAAGCTGTTTTTCCACATCCATCATAGCAGCAACTGGAGCAGACTCCGTTCTTCCGATGACTTCAAAACCAGCTGGAGGAGCTAAGAGCACATCACTATGGCTCATCCACACTTGCTCTTTCTCCCCAAAAGTTTGAAATAGTTTGCTGTTTCCCACTACCTCTAATTCTGCTTTACCATACTCTCTCTTGTGTGCACGGTCTACTTTTGCACCGTATTGAGCAGCGATCATTTGCATGCCATAGCAAATACCTAAAATAGGCACTTGTAGATCAAAGATAGCAGGATCGCATTTTGGTGCTCCTTCTTCATAAACACTATTGGGTCCACCAGAAAAAATAATTCCTGTTGGTTTATGTTGTTTTAGTTCTTCCGCTGTAGTGGTATGCGGAAGCAATTCACTAAACACGCCTAAATCGCGAATTCTTCTCGCGATTAGTTGATTATATTGACCTCCGAAATCCAACACTACGACGCGCTCCATTTGTTGATTCATAAAGACCTCCAATTCTATTAAAAACGAACATATCTTGAATTATTTCTAACAAAAATATAATCATATACGAACATTTAGGTCAAGGTATAGGTTGAATGTTTTTTTATAGACTACTCTTTCCTGACACGAAAGAATATTTTGCATTTGATATAATAAGAAAGACAAATTACGCCTTTCAGAAAGTATGGTGATGAGAGCAAAATGTGGAAAAAAGATATTGTAGAAGAAGCTGTCAAGCGATTCCGTGGGACAGTAGCTTCTATCTCTTGTATCGGCGGCTTTTACCAAAATGTATTTCAATATGAACGAGACGGAGAGGAATTCATCCTAAAATTAATTCCCTCTGCCAACAAAGATCGTAACATGCTGCTATCAGAAATGAAATGGATTCAGTACTTGCGAAAAAATGGCATTCAAATCCCTAAAAATGTGTTATCCAAGAGAGGAAACACCATCGAAGTCATCCACACCCTCCCTATTCCTTGCTGTGCTATTTCGTTTGAAAAAGCAGAAGGAGAAAAGATTGATGATAACCATTGGAACGATTACTTATTTAGCCGATGGGGCCAAGAGATGGGTAAAATGCATGCGATCTCCAAAAAATTTCACTTAGAAAAAGTAGATACACCTTTTGATGACTGGGATCAAGGTGAGATTTATCACCGTGATTTATCTACCGCTCCTAAATTAGTACAAGACCGCTGGATTGAACTGCGCCAAAAAGCGAGTACTTTTGCCCGAAATAAAAAGACATATGGCCTCATTCATAATGAATTTAGCAATCGAAATTTCTTACTGAACAAGAGTAGAGAACTCATTATTTTTGATATGAATCATGTGAAATACCACTGGTATACATACGATATTGCCATTGCCCTATATCATGCCCTAGATTATGTATCCGAATACGATCAAAGCTCTTTTAAACATGAGTTTTTACATAAATTTATGTTTGGTTATCTCTGCGAAAATGAATTGGAAGATGACTGGGAAGAGCAAATCAATTTCTTTTTAAAGTTTTACACCAATTTTCGTTATCTCTACTTACATATTTATTTGCACAAAGAAAGTGCTAGCAAGGCAAAACTAGAAGAATACAATCGATTAGAGAGCATTGTGAATCCTAAAAATAAACTTTTGCGTTGATAATGGGAGAGGAGAAAAAATAATGAAGCGACAAAAAGTGTTGACAGGGGCACCATGGGAATCCGTTGTAGGGTATTGCCGGGCAATCCGGGTAGGCGACCAAATCGAAGTAGCAGGTACTACTGCTATGAAAGACGGTGAAGTAGTTGGAGTCGGAAATGCATACGAGCAAACGAAATTTATTCTGCAAACCATTGAAGGGGCTTTAAAAGAATTAGATGCCAGCCTTTCAGACGTCGTAAGAACGAGAATGTTTGTCACGGATATCTCCAAATGGGAAGAGATTGGCAGGGCACATGGGGAATTTTTTCGAGAAATTCAACCTGTTGCGAGTATGATTGAAGTCAAAGGGCTTATCGATCCAGACTTATTGGTTGAGATAGAAGCAGTGGCCATTGTAGAGAACTAAATACCCCTTTATAAAAGTTCGTGCCGTTCGTTCTCCCATGAGAAACGAACGGCACCGATCAGAACTTGACCAAAGATTTGGCACCCACTCCGACAAGCTTCCTAGCATTGGAGTCTTCCTCAAAGAACTCCCTCGCGACTTGAAGTACAGCATTCCTCGAAACACCATTGCCAATGTAACGAGGGACAGCTATTTCTCCAAACGCGAAATGAATCGCCTGCGAAGTGTTTGCTGCACAACTGTGCACTTCACTTTTTACCCAGTTCCGCTCCCTCTTATTCTCCGTTTTTAGCTGGAGAAGCTTAGAAACCGCTTCGAGAAAACACGTACAGATTACCGCCAATGCGAGCATTTCCAGCTCTTTAAAGACGAGTGAAGGCTGTCCATGCTCTTGGAGGAAATGGTTGTATTCCCCAAGCAGATTCTCAGCCAGTGTTTCCCCTCCTTCCGTGACCATCTGCTCCAGTTCTTGTCGATTCTCTTTCTCGTAAGCTTCTCGAATCGTTTCCGATTGTTTCTGGAGGTCATCACGGATTTTGCCGTGGTTGTCCTTCATGATCACGTTTGTCCATTCTTGCGAAGTCATCCCAATTCCTTGATAGTACTGATCAGTAGATATTTATCCTTTTATTTTAATATATTGATCAAAGCATTTCATTGATTGATCTAATGTTTGTCTATTTTGTCAGAGCACTATTTATACCCTCTTCGTTTTTACAGCATAAAAAAACCCCCATCCACATCAGTAAAAGGGGAGAAATCTATTTGTTTACTATTATTTTCACCGGACCAACTACCATACTGGAAGCTGGTCCCCCTTCCTGATGGAAGGTAGAGGTTAGGTCAGAGTCCCCACTCTTCGGCGAGCCACTCGTACATCTTGGACCACGCCTGCTTCTCTGCCTCAGTGGGCTCCCTCAACTCGAAGACGAGGGTCTCATCCTCACTGCGAGGCAGTGACTTCATGTACTCCTTGTACTCGTCCAAGTCCTTGAACCTCCGCACAGGCAGATTGAAGCGCGGGGTCAAGTACTCGTCGGGGTCGATGATGGTCACTGGCAAGTTCAGCGCTGCCAGCTCGAGCATGTGCTCATGCGCGGAGGTCTTACCAAGTCCGGGCATTTCCATGATGAACTCCTCTCTGACGGTACCTTTATTATAGACAAAAAGCACTTGTTGAGATAGGTTTATTGCTCATTCTGAATTAATTTTTAAAAAATATAAATTAATGCTTGACTCAATTTGAATCATCGTCTATTCTATTATTGAACGGTCGGGCCGGTCAAAAAATACAAAGGGTGAAAAACAATGGAATACAAAAACATGAAGAAAAATGATTTGTGCTTAGTTACTGGAATAACGGGATATGTAGCATCTTGGATTGGGAAATATTTATTGCAGGATGGTTTTCGAGTAAGAGGTACTATCCGAAACATAAATGATGCAAAAAAAGTAAAAATGATCAAAGAAAACCTACCTGGAATTGAATTAGTAGAAGCAGATTTACAAAAAGAAGAAGGCTGGAGAGAGGCTGTTGCAGGATGCAAATGGGTTTTCCATGTTGCGAGTCCACAAGCCAAAAAAACGGAGAAAAATCTGATTGCAAGTGCTACCAAAGGAACAAAATATGCCTTAGAGGCTTCCTTTCAATCTAACACTGTAAATAAAGTAGTTGTTACTAGCTCTGAATCAGCAATTATTTTTGGACATCCTGCAAGCAAAACTCTTTTTACAGAAAATGATTGGACAAACCCCAAAAATATCAGTGAATACTTTCAAAGTAAAACATTCGCAGAAAAACTTGCTTGGGACATGGCTCAAGGCAAACAGCAAAATCCTAATAATGTAAAACTATCAACAATAAACCCAGTGTTTATCTTTGGCCCATCTTGTCTGCCAACGGTGTCTTTCACACAGGATTTGATAAAAGAAATTGCCGAAGGAAAACAGCCTATGCAGCCAGATATGTCAGCAGATTTAGTAGATGTTCGCGATTGTGCACGCATGCATATAGCGATCATGGACAAAGAAGAAACGAATGGAAATCGACATATCAGCATAGCAGCCAGAGGAAAGTTTGTAGATTTGCCTAAAGCGATTCACCGTCACTTTTCCCATCTCGGATTGACTCCACCAACGAAAATAATGCCAAAATATATGATGTGGATAGGCAAGTTTTTCAATAAAAATGCCGCTTCTGCTTATCCGTTGACAGGAAAAACGATTAGGAGAGAATCTATCTATCCTGATGTTTACGATTATCAATATACGAATTTCGATCAAATCATTAAAGAAACTGTAGAAGATTTACTTGCTAAGAACGCTTTAGAAAGTAAGAAATAACCCATTTTTGTCTTGATGCGTTTCTTTCTCTATAATAAATATTATTGATAAATTTAAATAAAGGAATGCATATGATGTCCCCTCTAAGTGAAGAACAATTTAAACAAATCCGCGATAACCGAATAGAGCAGATATTGGGTGTAGGACTGAGAATTTTCGCCCGTAAAGGATATATCGGAACGAAATTATCGACGATTGCTTCAGAAGCAGGTATTAGTAAAGGACTTCTTTACCATTACTACAAATCGAAAGATGAATTTCTAGAGACTCTTATTCATAGAGCAATACAAGAATTAGAAAGCGGCATACAAGAGATGTATCAAACTCCAGCAACTCCTCTGGAAAAATTTAAAAATATGCTGGATTTTAAAGAAGAAGAGCAATACTATTTTCTGCTGATCCACCAAGTTCTTTTATCAGAAGAAGTACCTGATAAATTAAAGAATATAGCCAAAGAACACTTCCTTGGCACTGAACTTTTTGATAAATTAGTACCTCTATTTAAAGAAGGGCAAGAACTTGGTGAATTCGCACCCGGTGACCCTAACAAAATCGTGACTTCTTTTCTCACTGTACAATCTGGATTGATGGCACTAAATTTAATTAATGATGAAAAATTTATCAAACCAGACCCAGATATATTGATTCGAATGCTGACTGGTCGTCCTTAACTAATAAAGGAGAACTAGCCATTTCCATTTCCTTCTTTAACCTTATGTTAAACTACACTGTTGATTTATTAGCAAAAGAAAAAGGACCCTTGCAAGGTCCTTCTGGAAAATCTTCTTCAACTAACGCAACCCGATTGTTGAAGAAGGCTCAAGTCTTTTAACATAAAATATGGTAAATCCCATTTCTTTAAGTGTAATTTGACAACTCTATACGGCTAAAGCCGTTGGATTCTTGGGACAATATCCTCATGAGTCTTTCATTACCAAGCTAACCCCGTGTGCCCCACGGTTTACGTATGTTGCTTTCTTCTTTGTCGCAAGCAACTTGGTTTTCGTCTGCTGCGACTATACATATATCACCATGCGAATACCCGTTTGTAAAGATCGAACGGCTGAAAGAAAATTCCTTCTCCTCGTCCAACACTCGCTTTCATCCTACGATTCAAACCGTGGGTTTTCTCGCTCGCAATTCTATAAGGGGTAGTCCGAGATAAGTCCAAAAACGACCACAGAGATAGATATATTTTCCAGAGTGGCCCCTCAATGTGCGAATCGGTTCCGTACCCCATACTGTAATTACTGTTTACAAGTGTTAACGGATGAAATTCATAAAAAAGAAGGTGAGCGGGATTTCTTTTTTAAAAAAGAATATTTTTATAATTTGTAACACATTGAATGTAATTAATATTGTATAATATTTTTCCTCCAGTTCACTGGAGGAAAAATGATCAACACGATCCCCCCGCAGCCGGGTCCGTCGGATGGCAGTGTCGTCGTCGGCAGGCTCCGGAAGCTGGTGACGCTCGTCACCCGCTGACGCTGATCCCGGCGCAGTGAACAGGAGCGGCGAGTTGAGTTTCGACTCGCCGCTCCACCCAAAAAACAATTTAATCAACATATAAAATAAAAAGAGAGTGGCTAATTCATTGCCACTCTCTTTTTATTTATTTAGAATGAGGGTTAGTTACGCCACATCATCATCGAGTGATTGGACTTGGAATGTTCGGTTTTCTACTCCCTCGTTTCAGTGATTTCAAGGTGGACAAGGAAATCCGTCTCCGTCCTTTGAAGAAGTGCTCCTCTCGTTTCCGAAACGAGTTGGAGGATTCTCTCCAGCAGGATGAGGATGGACTGAAGTGGTTTAAGGACGATGGAATTCAGGCAGGTTCTCCAGTGGTCCCTATCCTCCTGAAGATTGAAGAAGGCATCGATGTATTTATGGTCCTGGTGAATCGCCGGCCTGCAGGGTTCTTCTGTTATAACGGTGCAGAGGCCGGGTACTGGATTGCTCTTTCCTTTCGCGGGAGAGGTATCACAGGAAGGGTGTTGAACGGCTTCGACAGTAAGATCAAGAAGGCGGATCCGAACAAGAGAATCATTCTTCGGATTGAGGGAGAAAACATTCCCTCCCGCAGATTGGCAGAGAACCTAGGCTTTGAGGTCATCGGTGAACAAGAGTCCAAGGGAACGAAATTTCTTGTTTACGCTCGGTGAAATACCACTTGCTACATGATCAAGCAAGTGGTTCGACCGCCCTTCAAAAAATACATGAGGGCGGTCGAATACATTTTTCTTGTGTATTAAATTTGATACGGTTAACCTTTAGGAAATCCATAAGTGGCAACAATGATAAATGATAGATAAAAATGTTGTGGATTTAACAGAAGTGATACGACAGTTAAGAAAAGAAGGGTATACGGTGAACCCAGAGGATCTAAGTGCATTGAATCCTTATTTGATCGAACATATTAAACGGTTTGGTGACTATGTCATTGATTTGAAAAATCAACCCCAACCTTTTGATGGGAAATTAAAATTAGAGTTGGAAAGCGCTTGATGGAAAGGACCTCTGTGCCCTTTTTACAATTTTTTCTATCTATCGTGCCGCTTTTGGACTTATCTCGGACTACCCCTTATAAAAGAAATGCAGGCTATTCAGCAGCAAAATGGTTAAAATACTTTGATATCCCTATATACGCACATACCAAAGAACTTACCTATATTAACGGAGAAATCCCTTACCCAAATAAAAAAGTGGTAGAAGAAACGAAATTAGCTTATATGATAAAACCCTTATCTGCACAGATTCTAAATGATTTGCCTATTACCTACTATTTAACACCTGGTCATAGTCCAGGTCATGTTGTCTATTATCACGAAATCGATAAAGTTCTTATGGCTGGGGACCTTTTCATTACAAGTAAAACTGATTTGCACCCACCTGTTAAAAAATTTAGCGTAGACATAAACGAAAATATAGATAGTGGTGCTATTATTGATAAAATAAAACCAAACATAATTAGTTCTTCCCATGGACAAGATCTCATTTATAACGAAAATCTATACCAGAAATATGTTTTCTGGTATTGGGATGAGAATTGAATCATTTCTTTATAGGTTAATGGACAAAATTATTCTTGAATAAATCAGCATCAATCTATATAAAAAGAAAAAACCCTTCCAAATAGGAAAGGTTTCGTGTGGTGGAGCTAAGCGGGATCGAACCGCTGACCTCCTGCTTGCAAGGCAGGCGCTCTCCCAGCTGAGCTATAGCCCCATATCACTGGGTTTATGGTGGGCCTAAGTGGACTCGAACCACTGACCTCACGCTTATCAGGCGTGCGCTCTAACCAGCTGAGCTATAGGCCCTTAGTATATTCCATATGAAAAAAATTATTCCCTGAAAACCGAAGAGTGAGTAACACGTCTGCTGTTTGGTAACCGAATTTGTACCAAAAGGTACTCCATAGAAAGGAGGTGATCCATCCCCACCTTCCGGTAGGGATACCTTGTTA
>NZ_JAKWBN010000017.1 GCF_022511585.1 Shimazuella soli
TAAACCCAGTGATATGGGGCTATAGCTCAGCTGGGAGAGCGCCTGCCTTGCAAGCAGGAGGTCAGCGGTTCGATCCCGCTTAGCTCCACCACACGAAACCTTTCCTATTTGGAAGGGTTTTTTATTTTTTCTAATTCTTCTTTAGCAAGTTGGTGATCATGGGATTGTTCAAGACAAGTTTTAAGTGCAAGCGTAGCTTTTTCTATTTGACCTAATTGGATATAGCATTTACCGATATAGTACCATGCTTGGAAGCTGCCAGCCCCTTTTAAGGTGAGGTGATGAAGATTGTTTTCTCCTAAAAAAAGACAATGCTGAAATACTTTGATAGCCTTTTCATATTTTTTTTGCCCTATAAAGATTAATCCTTTGTATAAATGAAGATCAACATAATCAGGATAAAGGGCAATAGCTTTATCGATAGCAGGCCAAGCACCTTCAAAGCTATTTAATGTAATGAGAATTTCATACTTTAACTTGTATAAAAGTGATGGTGGCGTTTGTTGTTTTTGAATAAACTTTAAAATAGCTTCATTCACATATTGAAATGCTTTTTTATGTTTTTGTTTACGATAGTATTCATTTGCTAGATGGTAGTCAATCCAAGGATCTGTACTGCCTTCTTGTCTCATTTTCTTTAATATTTGGATATTTCTTTTGTGTTTGTCTTTTTTGGTGGTGATGTCGTTTAAATATCCATAGTGATAAACTTTTACTGGAAAAGTAATGAAATCATCGACATTCCCTAAGACTTCCTGTATATTTAGTTGCTCATGAATGCGGTTTTTAAATCGAAAGCCCATATGATTACGAAATAATCGATGATGGTTAACCAAATAAGCGTTATCTGGTTGAATAGGATAGGAGCCATAATAGTTAATTAATTGAATACCAGCTATATGTTCTTCTGTTTCGGTTAGCAGATCACGCAATTTTTCTGCGTCCTCTTTCTCCACTTCTTCATCTGCATCCAACCAAAAAATCCAATCCCCTTTTGCATGATCCAGACCGTGGTTTCTTGCAACTGCAAAGTTGTCTTCCCAATCCCTGTGTAAAACGATTGCCCCTGCTGATTTACAAATCTCTACTGTATTATCAGTTGACCCTGTATCAACGATAATCATTTCATCCACAACATCTTTTACACAATTGAGACAGTTCTCGATAAATGTCTCTTCGTTTCGGACAATCATACAAAGAGATAGGAGTTTTTTATCTTTCATTGATCTTCCTCCGACCTTTCTGCACGCTAGATAGAAATAGAGTATATCCCCTCATTATCTTTTTAGATCGATTATGGTTATCTTTCAGGATATCTTTCAGATCTTCAAAACAGTCCATTGGATTTTGTGGGGATTGGGGGTACAGGGTAGATTTGTTGGAAGACCAAAGAGCCTTTCTAACAGTATAAATGTGATAAAGCTTGTGAGAAGTGAGAGTTGCTTTTTCCACGAAAGCATCAGAAAAGGACGGATCCTTTTGCTGATAAGCTGTTAGTAACAATTGATAAGCAAGAACAAATTGGTAAATAGCTGATTTAAATTGTTGATAAGCATCTATGTATAAAGAACGAGAATGTGAAGGGAGATGTTTCATATCCATCTTATTCTTCTCCTTTTGAAATCATGGGAGTTCAATCGTAATCGATACAATGAATAACGTTTTCAAACTTCCTAAGCAATAACCATTCCTTCATCACGATTACATCAATTAGTTTGAAAACTTCATTGTTAAACTTATTTATCTCTACATTAGAGGGACGTGTAGGGAAGTCTAGGTTTTTTCCCACAAATGCTTGTACCTTTTCAGCTTCTGCATTAATCAAATGAGCCAAAGCTATTTCTTCCAAAGCAATGGATTCTAATAAATCGATAATTACTTCAGAAAAGGATGGACGGTGCTTCCCATCAGGTATTTGGGGGATACTCATGATCTTCCTTCCTTTCCAATACTTTATTTTTTATATGGATATGATGAAATCATTGATAATAGAATTAGATGGGATTTTTTCAGGGGACAAACAACCATATTATGAATTAGGAATATATTGACTTGTATCCTAGGTCTAAAGGGGAAGTGACAAAATGTCTCAGGCGAATATACCCAATATCACACCGATTATAAGCATCACTCCAGGGCAGACAGTATCACTATTATTGTCATCGATTGCCTTAGAGGAATTAGCTCTTGCTCATCTGATAAATGCAGAAGCAGAAAAGATACAATTTGTTTTAGGATCTTTGGAAACCGATAATGAACCTCCAGATAAGATATCTATCAAGGATTTATTGCTTCTTAATGAAAATGTACGCAGTGTTCTGCAAGATGTGATAAAAAAAGAGATGCTGCTTCAATTTAAGTTTGAAAACATATTGGAATTGATAAATCAAACAGAAGAGGACTAATCTCAGAAATTGGTGATTTCACTTGTGCTGATGAAATGGAGGCATACGACATTGGAGGTTGCTATTTTAACCATGTTTAATGGTTTAAATAACACATATTCACTGGTCAATATTGTAGCTGAACAACTTCGAATGTTTCTTGATGCAAATGTAAAAATCAAATTACTTGTCAGTGAGCACTGTCCTGATCACGAGCGTTACGGTGTTTATTTGGATAAGAGAATTGAATGGGTAAAAATTGCGAATCAGATTGATGGAGAAGTCATCCATTGGAGAGATTATTCTCAGCCTACAGGGAAAGTTCACGAAAGTTTTTTTGAAGAAGCAGATAGGATAGCAGGTGATTTAGTAGAGAATTTATCAGATGTGGATGTTTGTCTGATGCATGATATCCATTACCAAGGATGGCATCTTGTTCATAATGTTGCGGTTCGAAAAGCTCAGCAACAATTGCCAAACTTAAGATTTTTAGCCTTTACTCATTCCGCACCTGTCAATCGTCCACTAAATACGGAATGGCCGTTTTCAGCACGCTATACTCCTATGCCAAATACTATTTATGTTTATCCAACTCATTCAGGGATTCCTGCTCTAGCAAGGCAATATGATGTTCCTGAAGGGAAGTGTCAGGTAGTAAACAATAGCCTTGATCTTATTGGTTTTTTAAGTGATGAAGTCAGAACGGTGATAAAAAAAATAGATATCCTTTCATCTGATATTCTTGTTATTTATCCAGGTCGTTTAACGCCAGCCAAAAAATTTGAAAAAGTGGCCTCTTTGTGTGGTGCTATCAAAAAAGGAAGCGAAAAAAATGTAAAAGTTGTATTTTGTGATTTTTCCAGTAAGGACATTGATCCAAAGACGTATAAGACACTAATTCTGCTTGAAGGATGTGAAGCAGGGCTTGACCTCAAAGATATGATTTTTACATCTGATATCGGATTTGAAAATGGTTTTCCAAGAAAAGGAGTGATGGAGCTTTTTTCCTTAGCCAATCTTTTTATTTGCCCCTCGTTCTCGGAATCATTTGGTCTAACGGTATTAGAAGCAGCGAGTCAGGGGAATTTTATTGTTGTGAATGAAGCAGTACCAGCTTTAGAAGAATTAGGGAAAAAACTAAATGTATTTTTTATGAGATGGGATGCACGCAACTTTGGATTTGATACTTCTGAGACCTATCACCCTTCTGAAAAAGCATATTTAGAACATCATGCAATCAAAATTGTCAATCTTATGAGAGAGAATGCGGTTATACACGCTAAAACTTTGGCCAGACAGCGGTATAGTCCTCAATGGGTCTGGACCAATCAGTTGGAACCGCTTTTAAGAATGTCATTATGAGTTTTGTCGTTCAATTTAGAAATATCTAATTCGAAAAGGCGACCGATAGGGTCACCTATAACGTAATATAAATTAGGGACAATTAGTCACAGATAGTTCATGATTCCCAAGCTTTGATATTGTTGCAAAAAATACACTTCCGTTGCTTCCCGTAATTAACAATGAAATGCGCTTATTATTTGTTATCCCATTCAAATCGAGCGTATAGGATACGGGATTAGGACCGAATAAAGCAGTATTGGTGGTATTGCCTTCACCTGTTATGGTCACAACTTGATTTTTGCAATGCGGGACATGAAAGGTAGTTGCTGTGAATCTAAAAGGGCGAATTGTTGCTGACCCTCCATAGTCAAATATAAATTGGTTATTTGATGTGCAGGTTAAACATATATGACCACAGAAATTCACGGAGCCATGTGCATTTGTCGGTTGTGTCACTCCGTTAAATACAACGGTTGTGTCATTTGCTCCTGTACCTCTTGTAATATTAAAGCTTTCACCTGCTGGATTCGTTACCATGCATCCGCATGATGTAGTTGTGGTTGTCGTAGAAGTAGTGGATGTAGTAGTAGTGGTTTTAGTTGTTGTAGTAGTCGTTGTGGTTGTTGATGATGTTGTAGTTGTTGTCGATGATGTAGATGATGTAGTTTTGAGTTGTAAAATATTTTCTAATTTAAATTGAAGAAGCATTTCTTTCTTTATTACATCCTGTAATGTTTTGCGAACATCTGTATTTATTGTTAGTAGATCAGAAATAGTTACATATGGAGGGTTAATCAAATTTTTTGTTCCAGGCAAAGTACCTAAAACAAATTGTATTTTTTCTGCCTCAGCGTTAACGATATGAGCTAGAGCCAGTTCCTCTAATGCAATGGAACTAAGTAATAAAGAAATAGAATCATTTTCGGACAACGAAATTTTAGGTGTAATATTGGGTATATTTGGGAAGCTCATTTGCTCACCTTCTTTATGATTTAGTCCTTATAGTAAATGCAATATGGGATTATTTGACTGGACTTTTCTCCTTAAGATTGTTGTTTGAAGTAGCCGACTGTGTTAGTAACTGCATGAATTGTCCGAAGGAAAAGCTAATAATTGTATTCATATTACTTCTTTCTTATTTCCTGAATAAAGTTAACCCTCTTTATCATATATATATTTGAAGTAGCTATGGTGATTGGGGGAATGATATGAGGCAGCGTATATTAATAGGGACTCCTGTCCATCAACAACCTGAAATTTTACAAGAATATCTCATATCTCTTACAGAATTAAATCGAGAAAATCTAAGCGTGGAATATCGATTTGTAGATGATAATGTATCTGAAGAATCAAGTAAATTACTTTTCGATTTTGCAAAAGACCACGAAAAGGTTGTTATTGACAAATACTTAGGTGAAAAGGATGCCTATCACTGTGATGAGTATACACATTATTGGAAAGAAGCACAGATTTGGAAAGTAGCAGAGATGAAAGATCAGATGATTGATTATGCAAAGGAAAACGAATTTGATTACCTTTTTCTCATAGATTCTGATTTGGTGCTGCACCCTTATACGCTAAAACAACTGATTGAAGCAGACAAAGATATCGTCTCGAATATTTTTTGGACGAAATGGCAGCCAACGGCTTCTGAACTGCCGCAAGTATGGCTACAAGATCATTATACACTCTACCCCAAACATCGAAACGAAACACTCACAGAAGAGGAAATTGGCCAAAGAACTCATTCTTTTCTGGAGAAGTTACGGCAGCCAGGGACATATAAAGTTGGGGGACTTGGGGCATGTACCTTAATCTCCAAAAAGGCACTTGTTGCAGGAGTGAAATTCGCGGAAATATCTAATCTCTCTTATTGGGGAGAGGATCGGCATTTCTCGATCCGTGCGGTTGCACTTGGATTTCCTCTATATGTAGATACCCATTATCCTGCTTATCACATCTATCGAACTTCAGATTTAAAAGGATTACCTGCCTATAAAAGAAGGTGTCGTATTTCCATGAACCAAGATGAGGGGATAACCATCAGCCTTTGTATGATTGTAAAAAACGAGGAGGATGTATTAGAGAGATGTTTGACTTCTATTCAGGCAATAGTGGATGAGATTATTATTGTAGACACAGGATCGACTGATCGAACAAAGGAAATAGCAGAGAAGTTCGGTGCAAAAATTTATGAATTTGAGTGGATCGATGATTTTTCTGCAGCCCGAAATTACGCCTTTAGTCTTGCGACGAGAGAGTATATTCTTTGGCTTGATGCAGATGACTTTTTGAAGGAAAACGATCAAGTTTCTTTATTATCTCTTAAGAAAACACTCGACCCAGGAATTGATAGTGTAACGATGCATTATCATCTTTCATTTGATGAAGAAGGAAATGTAACGCATAGTTTAAGGCGAAATCGATTAGTACGAAGAGCTTGTAACTTTCGTTGGATTGGATTTGTTCATGAGTATCTGGAAGTAGGAGGGCATATTTCACATAGTGATATTGCAATCACGCATAAAAAAGACAAAGCATACACGGACCGTAATTTGCAAATTTATCGGAATCATCAGCGCTGCGGAGCTGCGTTTTCCGTTCGTGATTTGTATTACTTCGCTAATGAATTAAGAGATAATGCTTTTTATGAAGAAGCAGTAACTTATTATGAGAAATTTCTATTTACCAAACAGGGATGGGTGGAAGATAATATAGCAGCTTGTTTAAAACTTGCTGACTGTTATCATCACTTGTGTGAGTTTGATCTGGAACAACAAGCAATACTGAGAACTTTCCATTTTGATAGACCAAGGGCAGAAGCTTGTTGCCGTCTTGGCGCTTTATTTTTAGAGCAAAATCAATTAGATCAAGCAGTATTTTGGTATGAATTAGCTACTAAGTTAGAAAAACCGTATCAAATAATGGGTTCCCTAGATCATGCTTCTTGGAGCTGGCTTCCTCACTTACAGTTATGCCTATGTTACGACAAGCTGGGAAATAAAGAAAAGGCTATCTATCACAATGATCAAGCTTACTCACTAAATCCAAATCACCCGAGTATTCTACATAACAAAAAGTATTTCATGCAAATTGCAGAAAGTTAGAGGAGTAAACAAATGAAAGTTATTTATCCCCCGACTATTCATTGGGAAGGCAGCCTTGTTTTTCAACGTCCACAGCAACTGATGAAAGCTTTTGCAAAATTAGGTCATCGGGCAGTTTTTATGGAGTATGGCCGATATGATGGAACAGTTTATTACCGAGATGGTGTCGAAATTAGTGATTGTTGTTCTATCCTTCCAAAGGCAGAGGAATCAACTGTGCTATGGGTAACTCATCCGCCTTACTATCGAATGAAAGATACATTCCATGCAGATTTAGTTGTTTTTGATTATATTGATGAAGCAGCAGAAGAATTTGCTGTTTGGAACAATCCAGACTTGCAAAAAGCAATGGAGACAGCGGATGTTATCACCGTTGTCAGTCAGCGATTATATCATATCGTAAAGCAGCTTTTCTCGGAGAAACCTCTTATCCTGATGCCAAACGCTGCTGATTTTGAACATTTTTGTGATGCAAAAAAGATGTCAGCACCACTGGAATTGCAACATATTCCTAAACCTATCTTAGGTTTTATGGGATCGATAGCGTCTTGGATTGATGTTTCGATTATGAAAGAAGTAGCCAATCAACGTCCTGATTGGTCGATTGTCCTATTAGGAAACGATTATATAGGTGTTGAAAGCATATTTGGAGATTGTCCAAATGTCTATTTCTTAGGCAGGAAACTTTATCACGAACTACCTTCTTATGTTGGGCAATTTGCAGTTGGTATGGTACCTTTTCAAGTTCGCGATATGACACACAGCAGCTCTCCCATCAAGATGTATGAGTATTTAGCAGCAGGAGTCCCTGTTATATCTACTCCTATTCAAGAAGCAATCGATTGTCCTTATGTTGCTACAGGAGCTAATGCAACAGAGTGGGTGAAGGAAATAGAGCATATCATCTCTGGAAATCCAGAAGAACTACAATCTTTTGCTCTACAGGAATCATGGGAGGCAAGAGTGAAACAAATAGAACCGATACTTGCAGATTTAGCCGAGAACAAGGATAGAAAAAAGGTATACCGTCGAGAAACATTTGCTCCAACAACGTCAACATACTGGGATATCCGTTTTTTAACTGATTGGGAAAATCTAGGTGGAAGGAATCAAACATCTTTCTTTGCAAATGTAATCGTTGATTATCTTCCAGAGTATATAAAAAAGGAGATTCAAAACTCATCTTATCAACTCTGTGACGTGGGATGTGCCCTTGGTGATGCTATACCCGTATATTCCAAAGCTTTTCCACTTTCAACAGTAGAAGGGATCGATTTTTCTACAGAGGCTGTTAACAGAGCACGTATTTCTTATCCTGAATATACGTTTCAGGTAGAAAGTATAGATAATATGACGAATGAGTATGATATCATCCTCTGTTCCAATGTCTTAGCACTTTATACAAATCCAATTGTCTCCCTAGAGAAATTGATGAAGAAAGCAAAGCATTACATTGTATTGTTATTACCATATCAAGCCGAACAGCAAACTCAAGAAAATCAAGCTATTTTTACGTTTGATTCGTTTCCTGACTCAATCGGACAATTTCAGCTTACTACTTTAGAAGAAATAGATTGTGGTAAAATTCCACAATCCTATTGTCAATCCAAACAGGTTTTAGTTGTCTATAAAAAGTAAGGAGTGTATACCTTGCAGCAACCTCCACCAAATAGTGAAGATTATTGGGATATGTTATTTACACACACTTGGGAAGCACGCCGTGGCCGTGATCAAACGACTTTTTTTGCAAATGTGGCCTTAGATCATTTTCCAGATTGGTTTAAAGAAGAAATTCACGCTCACTCCTATACCATTTGTGATGTAGGCTGTGCATTAGGTGATGGAGTGGATGTTTTAGCAAAGGCATTTCCCACTACAAAAGTTACAGGAATCGATTTTTCTGAGGAAGCAATCAACAAAGCCAAGCAATATTACCCTTCTTATACATTTGCGGTAGCAGATGTTCTACAAATGACCGATCAATACGATATTCTTTTCTCCTCTAATACATTGGAACATTTTCATGATCCTTTTCCTATCTTACATAAATTATTGCAACAATCTAATAAGTATTTAGTATTACTCCTTCCCTTTCAAGATGATACAGGCACTTATGAACATTTTTTTCGCTTCGATTATGAGCATTTTCCAGAGAAAATAGATGATTTTCGATTAACTTTTTTAAAAGAGATCGATTGTCGGCTCATAGCCAACACGCATTGGAATGCAAAGCAGATATTGGTGATTTATAAAAAAGAGGAGGGGAAGGTGTGGTATGACATCTAAAATAACCCTTTCCATGATTGTGAAAAATGAAGCTGGTCGTTATCTTCGACAAGTCTTAAAAAATCATCTGCCTTACATTGATGAAGCTGTAATCATAGATGATGGAAGCACAGACGATACAGCAGATGTTTGCAAAGAAATACTTCACGATATCCCTCTGCACCTTATCCAAAATGAAACCTCTCAGTTTGCAAATGAAGTTATCCTTCGCAAGCAACAATGGGAAGAGACAGTAAAAACAAATCCGGAATGGATTCTAAATTTAGATGCAGATGAAATGCTGGAAGAGAAATTTGTACATCAAGTGGAAGATATACACCAACAACAAATATATGATGCTATCTATTTTCGGCTGTATGATATGTGGAATGAAACCCATTATCGAGAAGATAATTTTTGGAAAGCGCATCATTTTTACCGTCCATTTATGATTCGATACCGAGATGATTTAGAGTATACGTGGAAGGAAACTGCCCAACATTGCGGACGTTTTCCTATAGAAGTCTACCAATTTTCCTATTTCTGTCACCCTGCACGTATTAAGCATCTAGGATGGGCATCCCCAAAAGATCGCAAGAAAAAATATGACCGCTATATGGAATTAGATCCAGAGGGGAAATTTGGCTGGAAGGAGCAATATGATTCCATTTTGGATGAACAACCTTACTTAATACCATGGGAGGCATAAGGGTATGTTGGTAAAAGATATTGAAAAAGTAATCCAACTTTCTGCCCAATCGGGATGGGGATACGGAGGAATGGCTTTAAGCAGTCGAGCAATCACTCATCTTTGCCGGCGTTTAGAAGATAGAGATGAGCCCTATCACATTTTAGAGCTTGGAGGGGGACAATCCACTTTATTTTGGAATGAATTACTGAATAGTGAATTATTACCTCTTCGAGTTACTACCTTGGAACACCATCATGAATGGGCGAAAGTATTGAGTGATCGAGTAGAGAATTCTGATCATATTCGAATTTTCCCTCAAACATTAAAGCAAATATCTGACCGAGAATGGGAAGAAATATTTACTACTCAGGATCAATTTCTTACTCTTTGGAAATCCTCGGGAAAACCTGTATCTGTACAAGATTATGATTTGTTTACCATTAGGAATACTTTTTATGCAGAGGTAGGAGATTTGCCATTAAAAGAAAAATCAATCGATGTCATGATAGTGGATGGTCCGCATGGAAATGGTCGTTCTCTTGCTTATCCCTTATTCCGCAATGTTTTAAAACCAAATGCACTTATCTTAGTTGATGATTTTGACCATTATCCTTTCCTTCAAGACCTTCAGAGGGTGTTTTCTTATGAGGAGATTTATAGAGAAATATTGGGTCAAGAGCGGTGGACATTGGTTCAAATAAAAGAGGAAAAAGGGGAGATGTGAAATGAGTAAATATGATTCTCGTTTTTTTGTTCATTCTGATGAAAAAACAGATACGACACTATTAAAACTTCCTCATGATTGGTGGAGTCGGTTTTACGAATATGAGTGGGCAAGTGAGTTTGTAAGTAAAGATGATGTGGTTTTGGATGCAGCTTGTGGAGTGTGCCATCCTTTTAAATTTTACTTGACTGATAAATGTCAAACGGTTTATGCCTGTGACCTTGATCCAAGAATATTAGATCCTGAAGCCATAATACAAGATGTCAAGGCATTTCTTGGCGCAGATGCAGCTGCTCAATTAGATAAGTCATATATAAATAAAGTAGATTTTTCAATAGCAAATTTAAGTGAATTGCCATATGAAAACAAAAAGTTTGATAAAGTATTTTGCATTTCTGTCTTAGAGCATATGGATCAAACATCACTATTTGGAGCCTTTCGAGAATTTAATAGAGTGTTAAAAGACGATGGTTTACTCGTTTTAACCTTTGATTTTCCAGATATTCAATTTGATATCTTAGAAGAAGCGATTAGGCAGTCGGATTTAATTTTCTATGGAAATGTTTCCTTTGAGCTTCCAGAAGACGCACTCTATTCCCGTTTTCACCCTCCTACCCTTTATTGTTTTCGTTCTGTGTTGAAGAAAAAGTAATAATAGTTTTCGTCACTACGAACTGTGGAAATCGCTGATAATTTATTGAGAAGAAATAGTATCTGTCATTAATTCCCTATATTTACATCTTATACAATTAATAAAATTCTTGACCATTTTCCTTTGGAATAGTAGCTATTTTCGTTCTTATGAATAGAATATATATGTATGTTTGGAGGAATGAAATCAGTGGGGACATTCCATATTCCATAACTTTTTTGTTTTTTAGGGGGATTTTTAAGTTTTAACTATTTAAAGAGTATTGCTTATTAAAGAAAAGAAAGGAGACAGTTATTTGCCATATAAGTGGGATACCATTGAAGAAAATGGGGTTATTGGTGTTATTAATCCTTTAGATATAATTATACTCCAAGTGACTGGTGAAACAGGAGCGACCGGAGCGACCGGAACGACTGGAGCGACCGGAACGACTGGAGGTACTGGAGCAACCGGAGTAACCGGTCCAACTGGTCCTATAGGACCTACTGGAGTTATTGGTCCAACTGGTCCAACCGGAGCCACCGGAGCCACCGGATTGACTGGAGCTACTGGAGTAACCGGAACGACTGGAGCGACCGGAACGACTGGAGGTACTGGAGCAACCGGAGTAACTGGTCCAACTGGTCCTATAGGACCTACTGGAGTTATTGGTCCAACTGGTCCAACCGGAGCGACCGGAGCCACCGGATTGACTGGAGCTACTGGAGTAACCGGAACGACTGGA
>NZ_JAKWBN010000018.1 GCF_022511585.1 Shimazuella soli
TGGTGATCATAGCAGAGGGGTTCCACTCGTTCCCATCCCGAACACGACCGTTAAGCCCTCTCACGCTGATGGTACTTGGACCGCAGGGTCCTGGGAGAGTAAGTAGTCGCCAGGCAACACACACAAAACCTACCATAAACGGTAGGTTTTTTCTTTTAGAAAGAATACAGATTGCGAAATTGGATAGTTTAGAAGAAGAAAAGGTTTCTTTTAAAGGCTAGATAATATAAGCTTCATCTACATTATACAGATAATACCATGCGAATACTTGTTTGCAAAGTTATTTCTCAAAAATTGGACTGGTGAAGGGATTTCTTTCACCTCGTCCAACACTCGCTTTCATCCCACGATTAAAACCGTGGGTTTTCTAGATCGTAATGATATAATGAACCAGTTTATTTGCCAGTATATTTTATGACATAATTAAAACACTTATAATTTGAATATGATTAGAAATCTAATAATGGGGGATAATATGAATTCGAACTTTGATGAAGATATTAATCGTTATCATACTTTTTCAGAAAAATGGGACGGAGTAGAGAAAATATATTACGAACCTGATTTGTTACCTTTGTGGGTAGCAGATATGGATTTTCGTTCCCCTTTGCCTGTTAGAGAAGCGATGGCGAAACGAATCGAACATGGAGTATTCGGCTATAACATTCGCATGGAATCGTATTATAATGCAATTGTCGATTGGATGGATAGAAAACACAATTGGACAATTCAGCAAGAGTGGATATGCTATAGTCCAGGTGTAATGCCAGCCATTAGTTTAATCATTAACGATTTTACTCAGCCAGGGGATCATATCCTTGTTCAGCCTCCTGTTTATGCTCCACTATCTGAAGTAGTCATAAAAAATAATAGAAAATTAGTGGAGAATCCGCTTAAGTATGAAAATAACCGCTATACGATTGATTTTATAGATTTAGAAAAGAAACTCGCTCAAGGAATAAAAGTTTTGATCTTATGCAGCCCTCAAAATCCAGTAGGGCGGGTATGGGGGGAAGAAGAACTTACTATACTGGCACAAAAGTGTATCGAGCGAGATGTTCTAATTATTTCCGATGAAATTCACTCTGATCTCATTTATCAAGGCAATAAGCATATTCCGTTGGCTTCTCTATCAGAAGAAATTGCACAACGGTCCATTGTTTGCAATGCACCAACTAAAACGTTTAATTTGCCTGGAGTACAGACTGCTAATATCATTATTCCAAATGAAAAACTTAGGAAACTATACAAGAGTGCACTTAATCGCCATTTTTTACAGTTTAGCAACACTTTTGGGGTCATTGCGACAGAAAGTGCATATCGATATGGTGCAGACTGGCTGAATGAGTGCATGGCTTATGTAGAAAAAAACCTAAGTTTAGTGGATTCCTATTTAAAAGAGCATGTTCCAGAAATGAAGGTTGTCCAGCCAGAAGGTACTTATTTAGCTTGGATAGATTGCCAGGAGCTAAAGTTTGATACTCCAACTCTGATGAAGTGTATGCTCAAAAAAGCGAAAGTAGCTCCTGTTTTTGGTAAAACATTTGGAAGTGAAGGAGAAGGATTTTTACGGTTAAACCTCGCTGCTCCAAGGTCTTTGATCCAGAGAGGTCTTCAACAGATGTCAACTGCAATACATGAATATCGAGCAGCCAGAAAAAATGTATAACAAAAGCAACAAGTTGGCCCATTGATGGTTCCAACTTTTTTTAGCTTTATGGGGGGATTTTTTCATATATTTGTCGATTTTTCACGCAGCCCTATTGTTTCCTGCTTTTTCTGTCTTTCTCATTTTTTATTTATGTCTTTTATCGACCCCATAAGGAGGATGTTTCCAGAAACTCATTGTTTCTTATGGTACAACAGGTATTTTCTTGTTATGATAGAAAAATGACTGTTGAAGCATTGTCATATTTTCAAGGGCTTTTTTTCGTTAAGATGGAATAACAAATACTTTTTTTGATAGAGTTCGAAATAGAAATGGTTTTCATTTTCAATTGAATGTGGAAAGGACTTATGCAATGGATAAAGTGTTAGTTTATTTCCCCTTTGCGCTTGCCGAAAAAGCCGATAGTGGATCAAAAGTACGCCCACTAAAAATGATTGAAGCATTTGAGAAGTGGGGAGATGATCAAGGGTTAGAAGTTATTGTCGTTTCTGGTGAGTCAAAAGAACGAGAAACGAAATGGAATGAACTGCTCCAACAAAATGCTTTGACCAATGTTCGATTTTGTTATGCTGAAAATCAAACTATCCCTATTTGGTTAACAGATAAAAATCATATTCCCAGCAGACCTTTTATTGATAAAAAAGTTTTTCAATACCTCAAACAACATCAAATCCCGACAGGCATTTTTTACCGGGATGTGTATTGGAAATTTGATGAACTCTATCCGCTAAAAGGTTTGAAAAAACGATTAATGCAGTGGCTTTATCGCAGAGAAGAAAAATTTTATGAGAAATATGCAGATGCCATATTTTTGCCGAGCTTAGAAATGGGTAAGTATGTAGATATAAATAGGACAAAAGTAGCTCTCCCTCCAGGTGGAAAAGAAGTAGCATTCCAAAAAACAAATCGAGAAGGCAATCGAGTTCGTGCGATTTATGTAGGTGCAGTCAAACATGCAGATAATGGCCTGCCGCTCCTATTGGAAACATTGGAACGTATACAAAAAGAAAACCTACCCTTATCCTTGACGGTTGTCTGTAGAGAGGCAGAATATCAAGGGTTATCGGATGAACAAAAAGAAAAAATGAAACAATTACAAGTAGACATTAGACATATATCTGGTGCAGAATTAGATGCATTGTATATGGAAATAGATTTTGCCTATTTGCCAAGAACTAAAAGTACATACAATGATTTCTCTGTTCCTGTGAAGTTAGTGGAGTATTTGTCTAATTATTTGCCAGTGTTGGCCAGTGACTGTACTGCACAACAACGATTTGTGGAAAGTGGACCATATGGTGTAGTTGCTGGTGCAACGACTGATGCGATGGTAGCTGCAACTAAAAAAATGATGGAACAGCATCAAACTTTTTTGAAAACCATTCAGGAGAAATTTTTAGCAAGTAACTCATGGATTGCTCGTGTTCAGGCAGTAAATCAAACCTTAACAAAAAACAAAACGGAGTTATAGCTATGAAAATCGCTTTATTTGCCCCCAGTACATCTACACATACACAAAAATGGGCATTAGGACTGAAACAAAAAGGATTAGAAGTTTGTGTTATCACGTTTTCGAACCATTATTCTAAAACTCATGCAGAACGAGTGGAAACGTATGCTTTGCCACAATACTTGCCAGGAAAACTTTCCTATCTAACTACTGTATTTGCTCTTCGTAGTTTACTGTCGCAAATAAAGCCTGATATTGTTCATGCTCACTACGCTTCTAGTTATGGGTTTGTTGCAGGATTAGCTCGTATTCATCCTCTGTTTTTATCCGTATGGGGGAGTGATATTTTTCAATTTCCTAAGAACACGTTAAATACACGAATTTTATCTTACTCTCTTACCTCTGCAGATGTTCTCTGTTCTACAAGTCGTGCAATGCTTGAAGAGACGAAAAAATATATAGATAAATCAATTGAATTGGTTCCATTTGGAGTAGATACGAATCATTTCGTGTATGACCCATCACAGAAATCGAGCGGTGAATTTCATATTGGAATTGCTAAAGGTTTGAAGGATATATATGGATATCCTAAACTAATAGAGGCATTTTCTAAATTAGTGAAAGAAGAAGATTGTGCTCATCTAGTCATTATTGGTGATGGCCCAGAGAAAGAGCGTTATCAGCAGATGGTAAAGGAGCGGCAACTGGAAGAAAAGGTGACTTTTGTTGGCTTTGTTCCTCAAGAGGAACTTCCTCAGTTACTTAGTCAATTGGATTTATTCATACTTCCATCCGAAAGTGAGAGCTTTGGAGTGTCTGCATTGGAAGCAGAAGCTTGTGGGGTGCCTGTAATCGTAAATAACGTGGGTGGATTACCTGAGGTCGTAAAACATGGAGAAACTGGGATGATTATTCCAAATAATGATCCTGAAGAGATTTATAAAGCAATGAAAACATTGTTGAATGACGATTTTAATCGGCATCAGATGGAAGTGAATGCAGTTCAGTTTGTGAAAGAAAACTACCAATGGGACGATTGTGTCCAAAAAATGATTGATCTTTATCAAGCAAACTTAAACAAAACAAATTAGAAATTATGGACAAAGGATGAATAAAAAATGAATGAAGAAGCGAAAAAATCGTATGCTTTTTACGATTATCTTGCTTTTATGTGGCAGAAGAAGTTCTGGTTGATTGCAATCCCTATCATCACCATTATCATCGCGGTTATTGTGAGTGCTGTAACAAAGCCAACATATCAAGGAACAGTATTATTTAATGTGGCTGATTCGACAGATGATAAAGTAACAGTTCCTGATATTATCATGTCAAATTATCAAGATTTATTGCCAAAAGACATTCAACCTACTTTACAAGTAATTGTTCCAAAGTATAAGCAGGTGCAAATTCAACTTAGTGGGAAAGACAAAGACGAAGTCCAAAAAGGATTTACAAAAGTATCCAAAGCTTACTATGCAGATTTGCAAAAAGTATTTCAACAAAAGATCAATATGTCAAAACAATACATGGCTACTTTGCAACAACGAGTAACTGCATTGGAACAGGCTTCAAAAGTGATCAAGCCATCTGGATCTAATGTCGATGCGTTCACAAATCTTCAAAAAGAATTAGCAACAAGACAAGAACAGTTACAATCGAGTAAGTTAGATTTGGCTAGCGCTCAAGCTCCTGTAATTGTACCGCCTTCTTCGTTAAATAATCTTATTGTTACAGAGAAAGCATCGCCCTGGAAAGCAAACATTATTATTGCATTGCTTGCTGGTATAATTTTAGGAATGGTGGTAGTAACACTCTGGAAATATATATTGGATGCAAAATCATCTCGAAATCAACCATTGTAGGAGATGTTAGCCTGTGTTGGCCCAACTAAAGAGATTAGCGGGAGATTCGTTTTTATATGCTTTGATGAGTGTGAGCACAAAATTGATCGCATTTATCATGTTTCCGATCTATACACATTACATACTGCCTTCAGAGTATGGTGTATTGGGGATTATTGATGGCACCATTGGTATATTAGGGTATTTTGTCATCTTTGGTACAGATACAGCCTTGGCCTTTTATTACTTTGAAGAAAAAGACCAAGAGAAAAAGCTACAGTATGTGCAAAATGTTATGGCTTTTCGATTGCTAGTAGCAGTTGGACTTACAGTAATCGCACTTCTAGCTGGGAATAACCTCGTACCATGGTTAAATATTAGTAGTAAGTTGATGCCGTTTTTCTATTTATCGCTCGTCACTTTGCTACTTGATTCAATAAATGTGTTAGCTTTGACCGTTTATCGATATGAGATGCGGACTTTACGGGTAGTATTATTAACGGTAGCAAAGATGTTGTTTATTGCCGCCCTATCGTATATACTTCTCGTTTATTGGTCAGGGTCGATTGGAAGTATTGTTTGGGGCAGGATAATCAGCATAACTGCTGTTATACTTCTTTCTGGTAAACAAATGCTCAAGTACCTCAAACTTCGTTTTGATAAGGAAATTTGGATAAAAGTATTACATTATGGGGCTCCATTGGTTCCAGCATCTTTATCTTTCTGGGTGATGGGATCATCCAATCGTTATATTATCGCAGCAATGGACAATACAACTTCGGTAGGGATATATGTAGCAGCCTTTCAATTTGCTACAATGATCAGTTTACTTACCTATGGTATTCAAATGGCTTGGAGACCATATTCGATGCAAATGAAAGATCACCCAGATGGCAAAGTATTTTTTGCAAAAGCATATACGATTATATTTACTGTTGGGATGTTCGGCATTGTTTTGGTGACAAGTGTGATGCCGTTAGTTATTTTGCTGCTGGACCCTAAGTATCAAACATCTTATCAGTATGTAGGATTTCTATCATTAGCATCGTTTTTAAATTTTTTCTACATTATTGTGTCATCAGGTTTATTGTTTGCAAAGAAAACAAAGTCAATCTCGGGAATTTTGGTGTTTGCAGCCATTCTCAATATTGGGTTGAATATTGCATTGTACCTCCCATTTGGACTTTGGGGAATCGTAGTTTCCAATGTGATTGCATATTTACTAACATGCATTCTCGTTTTTATTCAAAGTCAAAAATACTATCATGTTCCTATGCAAGTTGGAAAGATGTCTTTCTTATTTATTCAAAGCGTGATTACTATTGCTGTGATGGTGTATTTACAAGTACAAAACTATGCGGCTTGGTATCAGATTTTCCCATGGATTTATTTTCTTGTGTCTCTAGCGATTTGTCGAATTGACCGCGAATTTATGGGTTTAAAAACCAAGTAGTCATCAGGAGGAAGTTTAAGTGATTTGGATTCTAGCGTGGATACTTACTCTAATCATCGGTGTTTGGTTACTACACAAAAGCTCAGGTGGGCTGTCATTAAACAAGCCTAATTTACACCTGGTGATATTTGGGTATGTCTACCTTCTTTCCAGTTTGATCGGTTCTCTTTTGATCGTATTGGAAATAGATCATTCCTACATTATTAATAAGCTTCTTTTTCCTGAATCCAGACAACTTGGTTTTATTTTAGTCTGCGGATCATTTTTGTTGTTCGCTTTTACAACTGTTATAGTCTCTAAAATCATAGGTTTTAAGCCGGATTTAGAATTTAATAAGTATTGGAATGCTCCTGTAGATGAAGTCTTTTTATCTGAACCAAATAAAAAGTTGTTTTTCCGTATTTTTTTAGGTTTAAGTGTCATCAGCATATTATCTGTTATTTATACCCTGTTACATACGAGTACCATTCCTCTTTTTTCGGCTCTGCTCGGGCATACTGCTGATTTGGCAAAAGGGAGAATTGATGCGAAGGAAGGGTATACAGGTATCGTTTATGTAAAAAATATTTTGGCAATTGGACTCACTCCGTTGTTGTCAATCGTTGCATTCGCCTATGCTTTAAAAACGCGTCTTTGGTCTTGGAGAGTATTATTTGGTTTGTTATTTGTAGCAGCTGTGGTTATTCAAGTCTATAACTTTGAAAAAGCACCTACACTTTTTTATATGATCATGTTGATATTGACTAGTATCTTTGTTGGAAAATTAAAGTTAAACTTGCGTTTGATTCTTTTGTTTACGGCAGTGGGAGTAGCTTACATTGTTGTGATGTATACATTACTAGGTGCTTCGGGGAGTTCTACCTTTCTGAATTATTCTCAAGGTCCTATTGGAAGGATCATATTGACCCAAATTGCTCCGATGTATATTTTTGTCGATCGTTTCGGTGAAGTATATCCATTTCTGCATATCTATGGTTTACCTGACTCTATTCTTCAATTGTATCATGTAGATCAAATGAGAAGTGCCAGAGTAATTATGATGGATCTATTTCCAGAGAAAGTACAAGAGGGAACAGCGGGTGTGCTCAATACTCTTTATGTAGGGGAAGCATATGCTACCTATGGTGTGTGGGGAGTAATATTAGGAACCGTCTATTTAGGCGTTTTTGTTCAAGTTCTTTATGTTTTATTTGTTCGTTTACCTAAACATCCTGTCTTTTTAAGTTTATTTGTCTTCTTTATTGTCAATATTCCCCGGGCAATGGTGGGCGGTTTTTCAGATTTAGTGATAAATCCTGTATGGATTGTATTGTTTACTATTGTCACTTTCCCATATGCTGTAGTCCGGTTGAAGGAAACATGGCCAAAATCAATAAAAAAAGTGAAAAAAAGTAGTTGACTTTGATTTTTAAGCGTGTTATATTATTACTTGTCGCAGCGACAGTAGCGGAGAGACGATGAAAAAGAAGTTGTTCCTTGAAAACTGAAGAGTGAGATCACAAACCTGTTAATTTTTTAAAAGCTAGCAATGAGCAATCAAGCTTTTCTATCATGGAGAGTTTGATCCTGGCTCAGGACGAACG
>NZ_JAKWBN010000019.1 GCF_022511585.1 Shimazuella soli
TGGTTTCCCGGGCAAGAGAAAAAGGAATTTTGTTGAAACCCAAACAACTCTTTGCTCACCAAACCATTGCAACCTTGGCTCAAGTTGCCCAAACAGAAGCTCCAGTGGTAGGAGAGCAGGGAAGCTTAAGTGGGGAAGTACCTTTTGTGCCAATTCAAAAATGGTTTTTGGAGCAGACCGAGCATCCTCATCACTTTAACCAAAGCATGTTGCTGAAAGTAGGAGAGGCAAAGGAAGCATGGCTTCGACAGACCATTCGTGAAGTAGTAAAGTACCACGATGCTTTGCGGATGCGATTTGTCCCAACAGAAACCGGTTGGAAGCAATACTACCAGGCAGAATCGAAAGAAGAACTCGAAGTAGTCGATCTGCGAGGAGAAGACCATCCCTTGGCCTTGTTGGAAAAGCGAGCAGAGGAAGCCCAAGCGAGCTTACATCTCTCCGAAGGACCGGTATTCCGAGCGATTTGGTTCCGCTTATCGGAAGGGGAAGGAAGATTGTTTCTTGTCGCTCATCACTTGGTGATGGATGGGGTGTCTTGGAGGATCATATTAGAAGACATCGAGACGATCTACCAACAACTTGCAGCCAATAAGCCTGTGCAATTGCCACAAAAGACTAGTTCCTATCGCCAGTGGGCGGAGCATCTTCAAAAATTAGCAACAAGTGAAGGAATAGAGTCAGCGCGAACAAGGTGGGAGACAGTGCAAACAATTTCTCTGCCATTAGACAAGACAGGAGACAATACGGAACAATCCGTAGACCAGGTTCAAATTGTATTTTCTCCAGAAGAGACGGAAAGCATCATAGAGACGACTGTGACAATTCATGCCTCCCTAGAGGAAGTACTATTAACTGGGCTTGTCCAATCCTTACAAAAGTGGACTGGAAATAATAAACACACTATTCATTTAGAAGGACATGGTCGAGACGAAATAGAAGGCATAAATCTTTCTCGAACGGTTGGCTGGTTTACTTCCCTCTATCCTGTTAACTTAACAGCACAAGGAATGGAACTTACAGAAGTATTGCGTCAGACCAAAGAGTGTTTTAGAGAAGTGAATAAACAAGGATTAACCTATGGTTTGCTTCGATATTTACATCCTAATCCGATAGAAGCTAGCAAAGCTTCTATCAGCTTCAACTATTTGGGGAAATTTGTGACTCTATCTGATAGTAATAAAGTCCAGCTGATTCGGGGAATCGCTGATGAAAAAACAGGGAAATCAAGTACACCATCGGCTATTCGGCCACATCTTATTGATGTAGTAGCTGTTGTAATAGAAAACAAGTTGCAAATTACCTTGTTATACAGCAATGCTATTTTTCATAAAGCTACGATGACAGATCTTTTAAGACAAATAAGAATCACACTTCAAGAGTTAGAAAAACGAAAAATAGACAAATATGCTTTGTCTGATTTTCCACTTGCCAGACTTCAACCAAATGAGTTAGCGGAGATAAATGGAAAAGAATTAGAATTCGTCTATCCTTTGTCACCTTTACAAAACGGTATGCTCTTTCATTCCCTTTATCAACATGGAGGTAGTGAATATGTAGTACAGATTGGTTTTGTACTGGAAGGTAATCTCAATCTGGATGTTTATCGCAAAGCATGGCAAACACTTATCGAGCGTAATCCAGTCTTGCGAACCACGTTTTTATGGGAAGGCTTAAGCATTCCTCATCAGTTGGTTTATCGTACTTCTTCATTATCTTGGAAAGATGTAGATTTGCGAGAATATCAAGCAGAGGATCAAGAGAAATGGATAGAGGAGTATGTCAAGCTAGATAGAGAGCAAGGCTTTGATGTTCAAGATGGACCTTTATCTCGTGTTTATCTGATACGTTTGGCAAAAGATGTCTTCCAAGTGATATGGAGTTACCATCATTTACTGATTGATGGTTGGAGTATGCCGCTGTTACTGAATGAGCTCATGTCTATTTATGAAGCGATGCTCAAAAATGAGCCAATCTTACTGCCTACTAGTCGTCCATTTGCAGATTATATGAAATGGATTGCAGAGCAAGATAGAGAAGAAGCAAAAGAATATTGGCAAAAGCAGCTGGAAGGGTATGATTCTCCTGTTCAACTAAGTGTTTTGGACATAAAAAAAGATACTCAAAGAGAATCTGGTGAATTATCTACATCTTTGTCCGAGCAACAAACAGTTGAACTTATTGATTTTTGTCGTGATCATCATCTTACGTTGCACACGCTGCTTCAAGGAACTTGGTCATTGCTACTAAAAGCTTTTAGTGGAAAGACTGATTTGGTTTATGGGACAACTGTATCAGGAAGACCTGCCGAACTACGTGGTGTAGAAACCATGGTTGGGATGATGATAAACACTTTACCTGTACGGGTAACTATTCCATCCGGTCAAGCCATTCTCACATGGCTCAGCCGTTTGCAAAAATCATTTCAGGAAATGAGGCAGTTTGAGTACTGTTCGTTGGTAGAGATTCAACAGTGGAGCGATTTTCCGGGAAACGAAAATTTATTTGATTATTTATTTGTATTTGAGAATTACCCAGTTAAGGAACAGAGCAAAGAAGCAGAATTATCGATGCGGCTTACACATGGTAAAGAAGAAATCCATTATCCACTGACATTAGTAGCAGGAGCAGATAAAAAACTACATTTCAAATGGATGTACCATAAAAATCAATTTTCGCTTCCTGTTATTCAGCAGTTACAGACCTGCTTTGTTTCCTTCCTGGAGCAGATTGTATCTGGAGAACACAAACGCTTGGGTGACCTCTGTTTTACTAGTTCAGAAGAACAAATGGTGCCGCATTTAGAACGCTTGCCATTAACCGCAGATGGAAAATTGGATCGAAAAGCTCTGCTAATGCCGACGAATGCAATTCAGGAGTATGAAGCCCCAACTGGAGAAAAAGAAGAAAAGCTTTGTGAAATTTGGTCCAGTATTTTGGAGATTGATCGTTTGGGGGCACATGACAATATTTTTCAGTTAGGTGCTCATTCGTTGTTAGTAATACAAGCCGTTTCACGAATTAATCGGGAATTTCAAGTGAAATTACCACTCCAAGTGATTTTTGAACATCCAACTATACGTTTGATGGCTGCACAACTTCCAGCGAAAGGGAAAGAGGAAAGCTTGGAATACATCGATCGTTCTACACCTCTTCCTTTATCGTATGCAGAAAAAAGGTTATGGCTGATGCATCAATTATTGAAAAAGAAAGAAGCCTACAATGTTCCAGTCGTATTCGAAAGGAAAGAGGGATTAGACTTATCAGCTTGGCAGTTTAGTTTAGAACAGATGATGATAAAACATGAAATATTACGGACGAGTTATGTAGAGGAAGAGGAAAATGTCCAAAGAGTTATTTCCAAGGAAATAAAGGTGCCACTTTCCATAGTGGAGAGTAAAGAACAGTTACATTCAATAGCAAATGAACCATTTGATCTTGCAACACCTCCTCTTTGGAGAACAGCGATCACAAAAGATTTAAAACAATGTTTGTTTGTCATGCACCATATCATTACTGATGGTTGGTCATTTGATCTGTTTTTTACAGAACTTTGTTCTTTCTATCAAGCTGTATTAGCAAAGAAATGGAAACAAGAAGAGCATAAACTTTTGCAGTATGCAGACTATGCAGCTTGGCAAGAGACTCAAGATTTGGATACGGGTTATTGGCAAAAGCAGTTAGCAGATTTGCCAGTGCTTTCTCTGCCAACGGATTATCCAAGACCAAAAGTCCGCAGCTCTTGTGGCGCAGCAGTATCCTTATCTTGGGACAAAGAATTTTGGCAGAGTATCCGATCGTTGGCAAATGAGTCAGATGCTACTCTCTTTATGACTTTACTTGCTATATTTCAAGTGTTGTTACACCGCTATAGCGGTCAACAAGATATTGCTGTTGGGACACCAGTTGCAAACCGTGAGCATGTAGAAACAGAAAAAATGATTGGTTTCTTTGTCAATACACTGGTCATGAGAGGAGATCTGACAAATAATCCGACCTTTCGTTCTTTTGTACAACAAATCCGACAAACTGCACTCGATGCCTATCGACATCAATCGATTCCGTTTGAAAAAGTTGTTGAAGAAATAGCTCCAGAACGTAGTCTGGATTATTCTCCTTTATTTCAAGTGATGTTTACATTGCAAGAGAAAAAACAAATAGACCGCATGGGTTTTGTAGCAAAAGAATTACCTATTACTACCGCCAAATATGATATTTCATTATCGATTGGAGAACATGAATCAGGTGCAGATCTTGTTTGTGAGTACGATGCTGATTTATTTAATCGTCAGACAATGGAGCGATTATGTAAGCATTTAACGAATTTGGCTCGCGAGTTGGTTTCTGATCCAGATCAAAGAGTAGGAGAAGTTTCTTTTCTTACTCTCGATGAACAAGCTGAGCTTCTGCAACCAGTACAAAATTCTTATCACATGTCTGTTTTACCCATCCAAGAGAGAATCAAGTACCAAGCTATTTCTGCACCTACTGCTATTGCAATGGAAGACGGCGACAACTTGGTTTGTTACAGGGAATTAAATCAAAAAGCTAATCAACTTGCGCATTATTTGCGACAGCATGGTGTAATGGCAGGAGATTTTGTCGGCATTTGTATGGAAAGATCGGCAGATTTGGTTATTTCCGCTCTAGCTGTTTTAAAATTAGGAGCAGCCTATGTACCCATTGATCCTGCTTATCCGGAGTCGAGAATCATGTATCTTGTCGAAGATGCTAAGTTGGGCGTTGTACTTTCTCATTCGAAGCGGAGACAAAAAATGGGAACTTCAGCTATTTATCTCGATGAAATGTGGGATAAAATCAAGCATTTTCCAACAGATGAGATGGAGATGATCACACCGGAAACTGATTTGGCTTATATGATTTATACTTCAGGTTCTACAGGATTACCAAAAGGAGTAATGGTATCCCATGAGTCCCTGCTGCATTTAGTGGAATGGCATTGCAAGGCTTATGCAATCACTCCGCTAGATCGAACCACTTTGTTGGCAGGTCCGGCATTTGACGCATCTGTATGGGAAATTTGGCCTACTTTAGCAAGTGGTGGAACATTGGTGGTGCCGTCAGAGGAAACAAAGGTATACCCTGAGAAACTAAAAACTTTTTTGTTGGAGAAACAAATATCGGTCAGTTTTGTTCCAACTCCATTGTTAGAAAGTCTCTTGGTGCTGGATTGGCCAACACAAGTTTCACTTCGGTATCTGTTGACAGGAGGAGAGGCTTTACGCATATATCCTCCTGAAAATTTCCCTGTTTCTGTTGTCAACCATTATGGTCCAACGGAAAATACCGTTGTTTCGACAGCAGTGGAATTGAAACAAGGTATCTATCCGTCTACTCCCCCCATTGGGAAGCCAATTGATTATGTGACTGCTTTTGTATTAGATGCTCATGGTAATCCAGTTCCAACCGGGGTAGTTGGGGAGTTGTGTGTAGGTGGACCAGGATTAGCAGCTGGATACTATAACCGACCAGGATTAACAGCTGAAAAGTTTATAAGTCATCCTGCTTTTGGACGACTATATCGGACAGGGGATCAAGTCAAACGTTTAGGTGATGGTAATCTGCAATTTTTAGGTCGCTTTGATCGACAAGTGAAAATACGTGGCTTCCGTATTGAATTAGGTGAAATCGAAGCATCCCTCCGCCAGCTTGATTCTGTATCTGACACAGTGGTATTAGAACAGATGGGACAATTAATCGCTTATGTAGTGCCTAGTCGTCTAGAGGAATTTCATGAAATGGGCTTGCGAAATATCTTACAGGAGAAGTTACCTAGTTATATGGTTCCAACTCATTTTGCCACTGTAGAAGAGATACCATTGACAGCTAATGGAAAAATAGATCGGAGCAAATTACCAGAAGTCTCTTTCTCGCAAGTTGATACTTATGTAGCTCCTCAATCAGAAGAAGAGAAGCAAGTGGTTGCTATTTGGGAAGATGTATTAGAAGTAAAGGTTGGACTACAAGACAATTTCTTTTTACTAGGTGGTCATTCTCTGTTAGCTGCGAAAGTGATAGCTCGGATGAACCAACTATTGCCCTATAGGATCAACCTACGGCAACTTTTTGAAACACCAACAATTGCTGGCATATTGGCAAGTGCAAAAGAGATAGACCAACACGTACAGTTTCAGCGAAAAGAGCGACCAGCTAAGATTCCTTTGTCATCAGCTCAAGAAAGATTGTGGATTTATCATCAGCTGCAACCTGATAGTATAGCTTATCATATTCCGTTGGCTATGAAACTAACTGGGGAATTACAGAGGAAAGCCTTAGAAAAAGCTTTTCAGGCGATTGTAGATCGTCATGAATCGTTAAGAACAACGTTTTATGAAGAACAAGGGAAAGTTTATCAAGCGATTCGACCAAAAGAAAATGGATTAATGCTTCAAGTTTGCTCGGCAGATGAAGCAATAGAGCGCATAAAGCAAGATGTGCAAACACCTTTTGATCTCTTACAAGATTCTCTCTATCGTGCATATCTCTATCAAACGGATCATCAAGTATTTGTTCTTTATATCAATTTGCATCACATTATTGCGGATGGTTGGTCGATACGGCAATTATTGCAAGAATTATGGATGGCTTATATCGCAATATGTCAGGAACAGACACCTTTATTACCAACAATGCCCATCCAATATGCCGATTACGCCTTGCAGGAACAGGAATGGATGAAAAGTGAAGAGATAATGCAGGAGTTGAGTTATTGGAAAGAGCAGTTGTCCGATTTACCTGTGCTCGATCTCCCCACGGATCATCCAAGGGGGCAAGAGCAGACGTTTACGGGAGCTACGTATTCGGTGACCTTGCCAGAAGCAGTTCGAACAGGACTAGCCCAGATTTCCCATCAGCATGGAATGACGTTTTATATGACGACATTGGCCGTGTTTCAAACGTTATTGTCTCGGTATACCGGAGCCACCGATATTGCAGTAGGAAGTCCGGTCGCTGGTCGATCCCAAGCCGAATGGGAATCTCTCATTGGATTTTTTGTCAATACGTTGGTGTTTCGCAGTGACCTATCAGGAGAACCGACGTGGAACGAAGTATTAGAGCGGGTGAAAACCACTGCCATCGAGGCCTATGCACATTCGTCTGTTCCCTTTGAACGGGTGGTGGAAGAAGTCGCACCGGATCGTCATTTGAGTCATTCTCCGCTGTTCCAAGTGATGTTTTCCGTAGAAAACGAAGCATGGCAAGCACCAGAAGTACCGGGATTGACGATCGAAGAAGTGGCATTGCCCCAAACGACAACCAAGTTTGATCTAGCCTTGCATGTAGCACCATGGGAACAGGGGATGAACGTGACCTTTTCCTACAATACGGATTTGTGGGAAGAAGAGACCATCGCTCGGATGGCCGGTCATTTGCACCAGTTG
>NZ_JAKWBN010000002.1 GCF_022511585.1 Shimazuella soli
ATCTACTACTACAACAACAAACGGATAAAACAAAAACTGGCTGGTATGAGCCCTGTTCAATACAGGATTCATTCCAACCAGCTTGCGGCTTAATTTTTAGTTCAACTTTTGGGGTTCAGTACACTAGTGATGGGTTTGAGGTGCAAGTAAATTCAACCTGTATTACGTAGCCCTGCGGCAATTCCATTGATGGTCTGTAATACTTGTTCTAAGAGATAGGGATTCTCTGAACTGTCTTGATCCTGCCTTCGTAATTGTAATAAGTGAACTTGGATTAAACTCAGTGGGTCTACATAAGGATTTCGTAATACGATGGATTCTTGGATGACTGTATTTTGCTCTAAAAGCTCGGTTTGTTCGGTAATCGCTAAAATCTGTTGTTTGGTCAAGTCAAATTCATTTTGTATCAACTGATGGATTTGTCTGGCCTGTTTTTGATCTTGGGCAAGAGAAGTATATTGTTTCGCGATTACCATGTCAGCTTTGGAAAGTGCCATTTGCAGATTATTGATAAGTGTCGAGAAAAACGGCCATTTTTTATACATTTCTTGCAGAGTTGCAAGTCCAGCTTTGTTTTCCGTTAAATAGGTGGCGATTCCAGTCCCAGCCGCATACCAAGCTGGAAACAGGTATCTAGTCTGCGTCCATGAGAAAACCCAAGGGATGGCACGCAGATCGGAAAACTTTTGGCTGTTTTTCCTTTTTGTCGGCCGGGAACCGATTTTTAGCTCGCCGATCTCGGGTAAGGGCGTAGCCTCTTGGAAAAAAGGAATAAAAAATGGGTCATGGAACACCAACTGCTGGTAATGCTGCAAAGAGTGAGAGGAGATTATCTCCATTGTTTTCATCCACTCTGGGTTTATCTCTGTTTGTTCTTTATTTAAAGCAGCTGCGACGGAATGCAAGTAGGTAGAAGTTGCTTGCTCTAAACTTCGCAATGCAATTGGCTTCATCGCGTATCGGGAAGAAAGTACTTCACCTTGTTCGGTAATTTTCACCCCTCCGAGTACCGTATGAGGAGGGTTTGCCATAATGCTTTGATGGAGTGGCCCGCCGCCTCTACCAAGTGCTCCGCCCCTGCCGTGGAAAAACTTTACGTCTAGATTGTATTTTTTTGCTAAGCGCCACAATCGCTGCTGAGCACGGTATAATTCCCAGTTTGCACTGATCATCCCGCCATCTTTATTGCTGTCGGAGTAACCTAAAGTGATCTCTTGATATGCCCTTCCATTTGCAATTCCCGGTTTAAACATTGGATTTTGGAAGTATCTCTCCATGATTTCCTCTGCTCGATGCAGATCATCAATGGTCTCCAGCAGTGGCACAACATGCAGACGGGAGTCATATTGGTGACGATACAAGCCCACTTCTTTGGCCAGTAATACCACTTCTAGTAGATCGCTTGTCCCTTGTGTCATGCTGATGAGGTAGTTGGAAATACAGTTTTCCCCGAATTCTTCTTTTGCTTTGACTACAAGGCGGAACAGCTCTAATAGCTGTTTTGTATCTGCTGTGTAGTCCATGAAATGAGATGTAAGCGGCCTGGGATCTGTCAGTAAGTCTGTCAGCAATTTTATTTTTTTCTTCTCCGATAGGGTGGAGTAGCCACTTGTTATTTGCAGCGTTTCTAAAATTTCATCGATTGCTTTTTCGTGTTCCCCGCTATGTTGCCGCAGGTCAAGGGACAATAGATGAAATCCAAATATCTCCACTTGATGAATCAACTTATCAATCTCACTGATGGCAATTCCCACTGGTTGATGACTTTGTAAACTTGATTGAATCCGTTTTAAATCAGCTAAAAAAGCATCAGGGTTTTCATAAACTCCTGCATCTTTTTTCTGTAGTCTGGTATGTTTTAATCTAGCTAGCACATACGTGCATTTGATCCGATAAGGTTCTTCTTGGTTTCTCCAGACTCCTTTCGGAAGATCATCCGTGTTTACTTCTTCTCGATCTCTTGAAATGGAAGCTAGCAACTCATCCGATATTTTTACTCTCTCTGAAGAGTGACTCATATAAGGGAGCAAATCTTCCATCTTTTGCTCGTATTTACGAATTACCAAATCCCGCTGCATCACTAAAGTTTGCCAAGTGACTGCTGGAGTAACGGATGGATTTCCATCTCGATCTCCACCAATCCAAGAACCGAATCTAAGGAAGGATGGCACGTTCCATTTGTGTTCTGGATAATAGGTGTTTAAACACCGTTCGAGCTCTTGATGTACACGAGGAAGTACATCAAACAACGTTTGATCTATATAGTATAATCCGTTGCTCACTTCATCCAAAACGGTAGGTTTTCTTTTTCGTAGAGGGTCGGTTTGCCAAAGGGTACTGATCTCTGAAAAAAGCGTATGATAAAGTTCTCTGTGTTCTTCACTGTCTTCATCGATTTGATCGAGTTGTATCAGTTGATTTGCGATTCGGTTATGGATATGGAGTACGGATCGTCTCGCAGCTTCCGTGGGATGAGCAGTGATGATCAATTCTAATGATAAAAAGGAGAGAATTTGCTCCACTTCATCTGCTGATACGCCCGATTCATGCCAATTTTGAATCGTGCTTTCGATGGAAAATTGCTGGATTTCTCCTTCTTTGGAGCGGCGATGATATCGGTTGCGTCGCATACGATGGTTTTGTTCTGCAATATTTACCAATTGAAAATAAATAGAAAATGCCCGAATCACATCATAACGCATATCAGGCTCCAGCTGTTCAATTTCATGAATACAAGTCGCAAGTAATTCAGGATGGAATTCTGTTCTTAGTCGTTTGGTTAATTCCCTAATTCGCTCTACATGGTGAAACAACGCATCTCCACCGAGTTGTGTAAGCACATCACCGAGAATATTGCCGAGGAAACGTACATCTCTACGCACTAATGAGTTTTGCTTGTTCAGCATGTGAAAAGCTCCTTTCTTAAAAGGAAATCTATCTATTTTCTAACTGTTAAATTCATTTAGTCTGGAGAAGAAGTTGGTAACAAAGTCATAAAACAATTGTTCCGATGGTGGGAGTTGGCGATTTTTTGGAATCACAATTCCTACATTCCTCGTCAGATTTGGTACGTGAATAGGAACTTTTGCAGTACCTCTTGGAACATTATCGATCAAGGTGACCTCAGGAAGCAGGGTGACACCTAAACCTGTAGCTACTAGTCCCTTAATCGCATCAATGTCTTCTCCTTCAAAGGAAATATTGGGTGAAAAGCCTACTTTGGTACAGGCGTTGATCACGATGTCCCGCAAAATAAAACCAGTTGGAAACAAAACAAATGAATCGTTGCGTAAATCATCTAGATGGATAGATGCTGCATTTGACATGGGATGATCCATCGGTAAGAGAGCTACGATTTTTTCTAAAAAAAGAATTTTTCCTTCAATTTGTTTTTCGTCGGTAGGGATAGGGCCGAGAAATGCTAGATCGATTTCTCCTTTATTTACTGCATCGATTAAATGCAGGTAACTCCCTTGTCTTAATTGAAAGCCGATATGGGGATGTTGATCCCGAAATGCAGAGATGACCGTCGGTAAAGTATGTGCAGCTAAACTACTTGGAAATCCAATTCGTATGGTTCCTTTTTCCGGGTCTAAAAACTCGTCCATCTCTTGTTTCGCATTCGCGAGCGCTCTTACAGCTGACTTAGCGTGATGTAAAAATATTTTACCAATGGGTGTAATTCTTATATTTCTACCTTCGCGGATAAACAGTTGAACACCGAGTTCTGCTTCTAGATTCGCAATTTGCCTGCTGACAGCAGATTGTGCTACATGTAAGGCTAAGGCAGCATCCGTCATATGTTCACGTTCTGCTACCTCGATAAAGTATTGAATCTGCCTTAACTCCATACTAAAACCTCTTTCTTTTCAAATCCATCTCATTTTGCGATCATTTCTATCTTAAATATATATTGTTTGCATCGATTTGAAAATATAAGATATGTATAAAATTTATAGAAAATAATTCTAATTTGAGATAGGTTGACATCTTTGATAAAGGAGAGGGAAGCATGCTGTATCTTCAGAAACAAGGGCTATATGACCCACAAAACGAACATGATGCGTGTGGAGTAGGGTTTATTGCGCATTTAAAAGGTCAAGCAACACATGAAATGGTGGAGCAAGGAATTCATATGTTGACAAAACTACACCATCGAGGCGGAGTAAACGATGGTACAGGTGATGGTGCAGGGATTTTATTGCAAATTCCGCATCTTTTTTTTCAGTATGAATTCCCATCTTTACCAAAAGTGGGCCAATATGGAGTCGGGATGATCTTTTTCCCCCAAGAGGAAATCGAGCGGAACAAATGGGAGAAAAAACTAGAATCTTTGATAGAACAGGAAGGGCAGGAAGTAATCGGTTGGAGAGATGTGCCAACTGATCCCTCTACCTTAAGTACGATAGCCCGAGAGAGTGCCCCTGTCATTCGACAAGTAGTCATTGGTTGTGAAGATGGAATAGATCAGTTAACATTCGAAAGAAAATTATATGTGATTCGGAAACAATATGAGAAGTTGGTAAATAACGATGTTTATGTTGTCAGTTTATCAAGCAGGACGATTGTATACAAAGGATTGCTGACAGCATTTCAGTTAGGTTCTTTCTATTTAGATTTACAAGCTGAAAATTTTACATCGGCCTTTTCTATGGTACACAACCGTTTTAGCACCAATACCTTTCCGAGTTGGAAGCGTTCCCACCCCTATCGTTATCTCCTGCATAACGGGGAAATCAATACATTACGAGGTAATGTAAACTGGATGTTTGCTCGGGAAAAAGCATTTGCCTCCGATTTGTTTGGAGATGACCTAGAGAAAGTGTTGCCAGTGTTAGATATGGATGGAACAGATTCTGCTATATTGGATAATTGTTTTGAGTTCTTAGTATTATCGGGACGTTCTCTCGCTCATGCTGCAATGATGATGATTCCGGAAGCTTGGGAGAAAAATGAGGAAATCGTTGATCCAGTTCGTGCTTTTTACGAATATCATAGCAGTGTTATGGAACCCTGGGATGGACCAACAGCAATTGCTTTTACAGACGGTACACAGATCGGGGCGATTTTAGATCGAAATGGACTTCGTCCAGGAAGGTACTGTGTAACGAAAGACGACTACATTGTGTTTTCTTCGGAAGTTGGTGTGATGAACATCCCTGAAGAAAACATTCGGTATAAAAAACGTTTACGTGCTGGTCAAACACTATTGGTAGATTTAGCAGAAGGCCGAATTATAGGAAACAAAGAGTTAAAAGAACAAGTAGCGAATCAACACCCCTATCGAGACTGGTTAACACAAAATCTTATTTCACTAAAAGATATTCCTGCTCGAAAGGTAACCCCGAAGTTGGACAAAGACACCTTGTTTATCATGCAGAAAACAAATGCTTACACATGGGAAGAACTGCATAAAAGTTTGCTGCCGATGGTGACAGAAGGAAAAGATCCGATTGGTTCAATGGGAAGTGATACCCCCTTAGCTGTTTTATCGGAACGCCCACAACTTTTATATAACTACTTTAAACAATCTTTTGCCCAAGTGACGAACCCTCCGATTGATGCGATTCGAGAAGCTTCGGTTACTTCTACGACGTCCTTATTAGGCGCCGAAGGCAACTTGTTGGAACCGCATTCGCGTGATTGTCAAAAAATTCGGCTAGAAACGCCCATTTTGTCTGATGTTCAGCTGGGGCAGATTGCTAATCAGTCCTATTCTGCTTTTCGAGCAGAAACTATCCCCATGCTTTTTTCCGCCACTGATTTAAAATTGGAAGAAGCGATGGAAGAGATATTTGCGATGGCAGATCAGGCAATCGAAGATGGAAAATCTCTGTTGATACTCTCCGATCGCCAAATGAACGAAAAAATGGCTCCTATTCCCTCATTGCTTGCGGTAAGTGGTTTGCATCATCATTTGGTTCGAAGTGGTACAAGAACAAAAGTAAGCATTATCGCCGAAACCTCAGAAGCCCGAGATGTGCATCAATTATCCATGCTGATCAGTTACGGAGTGGATGCTGTCAATCCGTATCTTGTGTTTGCAACACTTGAGCAAGCGATTGAAGAAGGGTCTATTAAAGGAATGGGATTAAAGGAAGCTGTGGGTCGCTATATTCAGGCAGCTACAGAAGGAATTGTAAAAGTGATGTCTAAAATGGGGATTTCTACGGTCCAAAGTTATCGAGGTGCGCAAATTTTTGAGGCAGTAGGGATCGATGAGCAAGTACTCGATTATTATTTCACTCGTACACCTTCTCAATTAGGAGGGATTAATCTCGGAGTGATCGCCAAAGAAACAGTTCTTCGTCATACAAAGGCTTATGAATCTTTGGCATTACAAATGAGAGATTTAGAAGCAGGCAGTGATTTTCAGTGGAGAAGAACAGGAGAGATTCATGCTTTTGCGCCCCAGACGATCCACACTCTCCAGCAGGCATGCCGGAAAAATGACTATACCTTATTTAAAAAATATACAGAGATGGCAAATAAGGAACAACTCATCTTTTTGCGTCATTTATTGGATTTTAACTCTTCGCTGCCAAGTGTGCCATTAGAAGAAGTCGAACCAGTAGAATCGATTGTCAAACGATTCAAAACAGGTGCGATGTCATTTGGAGCGTTAAGTCAAGAGGCACATGAAACATTGGCCATTGCGATGAACCGTCTCGGTGGAAAAAGTAATAGTGGGGAAGGAGGAGAACATCCTTCCCGGCATACGATCGATGAAAATGGTGATTCCCGATCGAGCAGCATTAAGCAAGTAGCATCAGGAAGATTTGGTGTTTCAAGTGATTACTTGGTTCATGCCAAAGAGATTCAAATCAAAATGGCACAAGGTGCAAAACCGGGAGAAGGCGGACAGTTGCCAGGTTCTAAGGTTTATCCTTGGATTGCGAAAGTGAGAAATTCTACACCTGGAGTAGGACTTATCTCCCCGCCTCCACACCATGATATTTATTCCATCGAAGATTTAGCGGAATTGATCTACGATCTCAAAAATGCAAATCGCGATGCTCGAATAAGTGTCAAACTAGTAGCGAAAGCTGGAGTAGGTACGATTGCAACCGGTGTTGCTAAAGCGATGGCTGATGTCATCGTGATCAGTGGTCATGATGGCGGTACGGGTGCCTCTCCGAAAACGAGCATGAAGCATGCCGGCTTACCATGGGAATTGGGACTAGCGGAAACTCACCAAACCTTATTGTTAAATAATTTACGCGATCGGGTAATTTTGGAGACAGATGGAAAATTGATGACAGGCCGCGATGTCGTGATGGCCGCAGTCCTTGGGGCAGAAGAATTTGGCTTCTCTACTGCACCGCTTGTTGTTATGGGTTGTATCATGATGCGCGCATGTCATTTAGATACTTGTCCAGTTGGGATAGCTACCCAAAACCCAGAATTGCGGGGACGGTTTGCAGGAGACGCTGATCATGTTGTTCATTTCATGCGGTTTATCGCACAAGAAGTACGGGAAATCATGGCTTCACTCGGTTTTCGTACCCTTGATGAAATGGTAGGGAGAACAGATATATTGACTGCTGGACTTCGCCATCAGCAGCATTGGAAAGCAAAATACCTAGATTTATCCACATTGCTTTACCGTCCAGCAACAGATGCAAAAGTGGGCAGCTATTATCAGAAATTAAGGGATCATCAGCTGGAAACCACACTAGATATCAAAACGTTGCTTCCTTTAAGTGCAAGTGCTCTGCAAGAGGGTCGAGCAGTCCATGCAGTGCTGCCAATAACCAATACCAATCGGGTTGTCGGGAGTATTCTCGGCAGTGAAGTGACGAAGAAATATGGAGGTAAAGGGCTCCCTGATCATACGATAAAATTTCATTTTCAAGGCTCAGCAGGGGTGAGTTTTGGGGCGTTTGTACCAAAAGGTATTACTTTATCACTGGAAGGTGATGCCAACGATTACATTGGTAAAGGGCTTTCTGGAGGAAAAGTGATCGTTTATCCATCTCGAAAAGCGACTTTTGCTTCGCAAGATAATGTTATCGTCGGAAATGCGGCCTTTTATGGAGCGACATCAGGAGAAGCATATATCAGTGGGATAGCAGGTGAACGTTTTGCCGTTCGCAATAGCGGTGTTCATGCCGTTGTCGAAGGGGTCGGTGATCACGGCTGTGAATACATGACAGGCGGACGGGTTGTGGTCCTTGGATCGATCGGAAAAAACTTCGCAGCTGGTATGTCTGGTGGAATCGCCTATGTATTTGCGGAAGATATAAAAAGCTTAAGCCGAAATTGCAATCGTGAAATGGTCTTATTAGAGTCGGTTGCGACAGAGCAAGAGCGGATAGAAGTAAAACAATTGATTCAAAAGCATGCACAATACACCAGAAGCCAGCAAGCAAAACAAATTTTAAATAATTGGGAGATGATTTCAGAAAGATTAATTCGCATTATCCCTAAAGAGTATAAGCAAATTTTAGAGAGAGAAACAAACAAAAAAATGGAGATAGTAACCCTTATTCCACAAGCTTCTTCATTTAACTAAAGAGGAGGGAAGACAATTGTTAACCATTAAAAGAGAAGATCCCAAAGCGAAAAATCCATTGGAACGCCAGCAGAATTGGGGAGAATATTATCTTCCCTTCTCCGAAGAGAAACTAAGAGCCCAAGGATCAAGATGTATGGATTGTGGAACCCCCTTTTGTTCCACTGGCGCATTTGTCAGCGGAAGCTATGGCTGTCCCTTGTTTAACCATATTCCCGAGTGGAATGAGTTAGTGGCAAAAGGAAAATGGAAAGAAGCACTAAATCGTCTGATGATGACGAACAATTTTCCTGAGTTTACAGGCCGTGCTTGTCCTGCTCCGTGTGAAGGTTCTTGTACGGTAGCTCTTCATGATTCCGCGGTAGCGATCAAAAGTATCGAACAAGCGATTATCGATAAAGGCTTTGAAGAAGGATGGGTGGTTCCACAGCCGCCATCGAGACGTACGGGGAAACGTGTGGCAATTGTTGGTTCGGGTCCAGCAGGTTTAGCAGCTGCTGACCAACTCAATAAAGCAGGTCATCTCATTACTGTTGTGGAAAAAGCGGATCGGATCGGTGGTTTGCTGATGTATGGTATTCCAAATATGAAATTAGAAAAACATGTGGTCCAGCGTCGTGTCGATTTGTTGGCACAAGAAGGAGTCCAGTTTGTTACCAATACCGAACTAGGAAAAGATGTGACACTCCAGCAGCTTCAAGCAGATTTTGATGCGGTTATTCTCTGCACTGGTGCTCAAGTTCCGAGAAAATTAGAAATAGAAGGAGCAACTGCCAGAGGTGTGCATGTCGCAATGGATTATCTCACACAGTCTACCAAACATATTTTAGATGAGCGTTCGCTTACTATTTCTGCAAAGGACAAAGACGTTATTGTCATCGGAGGAGGAGATACTGGAGCAGACTGTGTTGCCACAGCATTGCGTCAAGGATGCAAAAGTGTCGTACAGTTTGGCAAACATGCCCAACTTCCGCAAGAACGAGCAGAAGATAATCCATGGCCTCAGTTCCCTTATGTTTTCACCTTAGATTATGCGTATGAAGAAGCAAAAGCCAAGTTTGATATTGATCCTCGGAGGTACTCGATCATTACGAAAAAGATTGTCCGGGATTCAGCAGGTCAGGTAAAAGAGGTGCATACCGTTGAAGCGAGAGTAATCAAGAAGAGCAGTGGGCAAGTTTATGTCAGGGAACTTGCTGGTACGGAAAAAGTTTGGCCTGCTGACCTCATTCTTGTAGCGATTGGATATGCAGGAGCAGATGAGAAGTTAATGGATCAACTTGGTGTAGTACATGAAAATCAACTTGCAAAAGCGGAATATGGGGATTATAGAACCAACATCGATGGCGTTTTTGCTGCTGGAGATATGAGAAGAGGACAGAGTTTGATCGTATGGGCAATTCATGAAGGTCGAGAAGCAGCGCGTGAGTGTGATAAATATTTAATGGGAGCTTCTCAGTTGCCTTAGGGATTATAGTAGGAAATGGAAATTGAAATAGAAGATAAAGGGGCACCCCAGACTATGTCGACAGTCTGGGGTGTTTGTGCTCTATCCCCTGAGAAGGGATTTTATCGCTTCCAAGTGCCTGCTCCTCGTGTGAGCAGAGACCATACCTTGACAGGAAGCAGGAGAATGGTGTGGATAGCTCCATACATTACCGTGAAGTGCAATGCGGTAGCCATCGACATTCCTTTGATGTCTCGAACTGCCAAGTAGGTGATCATCGCTCGAATGAGGATCATCAGCGCGAGCGCCAGCCCGCTTCCTGTATTACCACATACCATCCATTCGACGAGGCAGAGGACGGAAGTGATTAGGAACAGGAAGGGGAAGATCATTCGATTCACACCAGCCAGCAGCGGGTACCATCCAGCCTTGTAAGCGGATCGGAGCGTCATAGCGCAGTCCCGGTACTTGTCCCGATTCCAGCGTGCCTGTTGGATCAAATAGCCAGAAAGCGTTACGGGGACATTGGTGGTGACGACAGCTTGATCATTGTAGGCGATAGGATACCCCATCTGGGTACAGCGGTTGGTGAGGTACAAATCATCGCCGTTTTTACACAACTTGCCCTTGTACCGCTGGTTCTGGTAGTCCTCCCACACCTCTTCGAGGAAGGCAGTAGAGTAGAAAGAAGCTGGACCAGGCACCAGCCAGACGTATCCGAAAATGCTCTCGGACGCACGCTCAACGGATGTGCCCAGCATGTAGCGGATTACCAACAGCCGAGTCATCCAGCTGGCAGCAGGGTTGGAAACACCCATGTTGCCACAGACTCCCATCACACCATCAGCCATTTTGGCGAGGAATTGCCGGATGATGTGCTTGTTGGGAAGACAGTCACTGTCGACGAAGTAGATGTAAGAGCAAGCCATTTTGGCAAGCTGGAAGGCACGATCTTGTGCTCTGCGCTTTCCTTCATTGGGATGTCCAGTGATGACTGTCCAGTTAGGAAGATTGGCGTATTCTGAAAGTAGCTTCTCGAATTTTTCCCGTTTCTCTTCCTGCCCTACTCCCCTGAAAGAGCCGTCGTTAACGACGTAAATTTCTAAGAAGGTCTTGCGGATAACGGAGCTTTTTGATCCTCTCCAGTGTCTTCCGAAAATTGTAGAGTTTCTCGTTGAAGACAGGAACAATAACTCCCACTTTAGGCAGCTCTGTGGTTGAACCATGAGGTGTTTCCTTTTCGGTTGCTTTACGGTAATACTCCTGTGTGAATCGATGCTGGTATACAGCATGCACCAAGCTTCCTGTGATGTACAAGAATGCAAGCACTTGGGCAAGCATCGTGTTTCCCATCTATTAGAGGACGAGGGCAATATGATCAGTGAGATTTACACTAATCGGTACCCTCATTATATGGCTTGCATAAAGGCTGGTAAATATTTATTGAAAAATTAAACATGCAAAATCAATTGTGCTATCGAGAAATAAATGATCAATCCAGTACCATCAACCAATGTGGAGATCAATGGACCAGAGACGACCGCTGGATCGATTTTTAAGCGGTGCAATAATAAAGGTAAAAAGGCGGAGACAAGGGATGACCACAAAACGATTGCTAATGCAGATAAAGAGACGACATATCCGATATTTAACTCTACATGCAGCAATAATGCACGGACATATGCGACAATCCCAAGACACACACCGAGCAGTACTCCTGTGAGAAGTTCTTTTTTTATTACACGAAATACATCTTTAAAGGCTACTTCCCCAACTCCGAGTGCTCGCACCAGTGTACTGACAATCTGTGAACCTGTATTTCCACCTGTACCGATTAATAATGGGATAAAGAAAGATAATGCAACTACTTGGTTTACTGCATTCTGATAGTGGGAGAGTACATTGGAAGTATAAGCACCACCAATAAATAACACGAGTAACCAGATGATTCGTTTGTTGAATAACTGGAGACTGCTTGTTTTAAAGTAGGTATCTTCTAACGGCTGGCTACCTCCTAATTTTTGGAAATCTTCTGTTGCTTCTTCTTGAATGACATCAAATACATCATCGACGGTGATAATTCCGACTAGTCTTCGTTCGTGGTTGATGACTGGCAGCGCGATCAGATCATAGCGGGATAAGATGATAGCTGCTTCTTCTTGTTCCATTTCAGCAGGGACACAAACTACATCTTCTGTCACGATGTTTTCTAATTTCGTATCAGGTGAGGCGAAAATCAGTTCTTTTAAAGAGACAACACCTACCAAAATTCCGCGGGTATCGGTGACGTAAATATAGGAAACGAGCTCTGCCTCATGACCCACTTTGCGAATATGCTGTAATGTCTGCTCTATATTCCAATATGTCCTCGCAGAGATAAAATCAACTGTCATCAAACTTCCCGCAGTATTTTCTGGGTAGGTCATCAGTTGATTGATTTTTCTTCGATAGTCCAAAGGAAGCAGGTCGAGTAAACGTTCTGCTTGGAGAGGGTGGATGGCAAGCAGCATATCGACTACGGTGTCACTGGACATTTGTTTAAACAGAGGTGTGGAAAAGGATATCGGTAAGTGTTGCAAAATATGATATTGCAACTCAGGTTCCAAATATTCTATGGTCTCCGCAGCTAGTGGGATGGAGATCAGAGGTAGAAGCTGTAGGCGTTCTTCATGTTCTAATCCTTTGATTACTTCGGCGATGTCATAAGGTTGTAAGGGATTCAGTAATTCATATACATCTGTAGATTCGTCTTTTAGGTTTATGCGGATTTGATCTTGTAACAGTGTATAATTCAAACCTAAATCCCTCCAAGTGAAAAAGTCGGTCTTAGTATGTTCATCTTGGGCAAGTGGTATAAATGTGTGTTTATCACATGTTAGGTGAAGGGAAAAGAAAGATATAACTACAAAAAGGGGTGAGTCACGTTGAGTGAGCAAAAAGATTTGGAATACGCGATTGAAGAAATAACGGAGATTGCGACTCACTTTGGGCTTGATTTTTATCCCATGCGCTATGAGATTTGCCCAGCAGATATCATCTATACATTTGGCGCTTATGGAATGCCGACTCGTTTTTCTCACTGGAGCTTTGGTAAGGCTTTTCACAAGATGAAGCTTTCGTATGATTTTAACTTGAGTAAAATCTATGAGCTGGTGATCAACTCTAACCCCTGCTATGCATTTTTATTAAAAGGAAATAGTCTCATTCAAAATAAACTGATTGTAGCTCACGTATTGGCACACTGTGATTTTTTCAAAAATAATTACCGTTTTTCCAAAACATCTCGGGATATGGTCGAGAGCATGTCAGCTAGCGCAGAGCGGATTCGAGAATACGAACTGACCTACGGAAAGGATGAGGTAGAACAATTTTTGGATCATGTGCTTGCGATTCAAGAACATATTAATCCAAGCTTACTTGACCCAAAACCGAGGAATCATCCTGCTAAGAGAGAGACGCAAAAAGCAACTCCTTATGATGATCTATGGAAGCTGGATGGCGAAGAAGAGCCCAAAAAACCGAGCTTAAATCGAAGTTTCCCGGAAAGACCGGAAAAAGATTTATTGCTATTTATTATGAATCACAGTCGAGTACTGCAAGATTGGCATCAAGATATTTTGACGATCCTGCGAGAAGAAATGCTTTACTTTTGGCCGCAGCTCGAAACAAAAATTATGAACGAAGGCTGGGCGTCCTATTGGCATATTCGCATCATGCGTGAGCTCGATTTGACAGAAGCGGAAACCATCGAATTTGCGAAGTTAAACGCATCTGTCTTACAACCTTCAACTACGTCAATCAATCCTTATTATTTGGGATTGAAAATGCTCGAGGATATCGAAAGACGGTGGGATAATCCGACAGAAGAAGAGATTAGACAGCTGGGAAGAAAGCCTGGTCAAGGCAGAGAGAAGCTGTTTGAAGTACGGGAACTGGATTCGGATATCTCTTTTATTCGCAATTATTTAACGAAAGATTTAGTAGATAAGTTGGATATGTATGTATTCCAAAAACAAGGCAATGATTGGAAAGTTTCCGATAAAGACTGGGAAAATGTGCGTGATCAATTGGTGACAAGTCGAGTAAATGGCGGTCACCCTGTCATCATGGTAAAAGATGGGGATTACTCTCGCAATGGAGAATTGTTTTTGCATCACTTGTATGAGGGAATGGAGCTGGATGTGAAGTACTTGGAGAAAACATTGCCCCATATTTACCATCTTTGGGGAAGGAATGTCCATTTGCAAACGGTGATCGATAAACGAGATGTTGTCTTTAGTTACAATGGCAAGAAATGTGTGCGCAGGTTTTTATAAAATCGGCAACGGCTCCCACTGCTGTGCAGGGGAGCCGTCTTTTTTGAATTCAGGAACTCACAGTTCCCTGCTTCCCCCGATTACACATCCGGGGGAGTCGGAGGGGTGATCGGTCCACCGTCCGGACGAGGATCATCCGGATCCCCAGGATTGAGGGAGAGAATGACCTTCATGGTTACTCCTTCCGAATTCAGTGAGTACCGCTTGCTGATACTCTTCTTCTATAGTATATCTACTTTTACATTTATTTTCTACATATTCTAAAAACAATCATCCTGAGTAGTTTACATATTTTCCCTAAAAATTTAAGGTATATATATGTTACAATAAAACCAACTTCCGGAAGAACATGTAATCTAAAGGAGGATTTGATGCTTAATCATAAAAACATCAAAATAGGTATTGTAACATTATCCGCTATGGCCATTTCCACATTTGCATTTCCATTTGTGCAAAGTAATGCAGCTGCTGCAAGTACAAGTAGCACGATGTCACGTGTTAACCAAATGTACTACAGTATAACTGGCAAACAAGCACCCACTGCCAAATACTATAATTTCTACACCAATAGTGGAAGTAGTTCTAGTCATACGGCTACAGATAATTCCACTTCCAATAAATATTCCAGTTCTAATAACACAGGATCTACTGGAATCAAAGGTTCTACAAGTAATACAGGTTTTGGTAACACTGATTCTGGTAACACTGGTTCTTCAAGTAACACCGGTTCAACCACTGATAATGGATCAACAGATCAATCAAGCAATGCTCTTGCTGACAAGATTATCGCGACTGGGGAAAAATTCCTGGGCACTCCTTACCAATATGGGGCTGCATCTGGTCAGACACAGACTTTTGATTGCTCTTCCTTTACTCAGTATGTATTTAAACAAAATGGGATTAACCTACTTCGTAGTTCCCGTCAACAATACACACAAGGGACAAGCATTCCGCGTGACCAAATCAAAAAAGGAGATCTTCTCTTCTTTACGACTTCTCATTCAGGCGGACAGATTGGCCACGTAGGTATCTATGCAGGAAACAACCAAATTCTTCATACTTGGGGTTCCAAAGGTGTACAGCTTGAAAGTATGGATCATGCTTGGTTAAAACAAGGATATGTTGGCGCTAAGCGTGTCATAAAATAAAGAAAAATCCGTGAAATGTTTCACGGATTTTTTCTTTGTAACCAAGAACCAGCTCTAGATTTGCTGGTTCTTATTTTTTTAACTAAGTACCACAATAGGTTACATAAGCTGTTGATTGGTCAGATGGCAGGCTGTATTCTTCTTGCTCAGTAGAGTGGGCATAAGGATGGGAAAGAACCTGAATAAGCTGGTTCATCACATCATAATTTCCTCTTTCTGCCGCTTCGAGCGCCTCCTCTACTCGATGATTGCGAGGAATCACAGCAGGATTGCTCTTTTTCATCAACTCTTGTGCTTCGTCTATTGATTCATGTTGTTTTTCGAGTCTCTCATGCCATTTTGCATACCAAGCAGTAAATTCTACCGTTTCAAATAGTGCTTGACCTTCTATGTTATCAAAAGTCAATGCTCGAAAAGTGTTTGTGTAGTCAGCTCTGTATTTTTCCATGCCTTTTAGAAGTTCTTCTATTAAAGATTGGTCTTGTGGTTCTTCCTGATATAATCCAAGTTTTCCTCGCATGCCTTTGAGCCAATAGTGACGGTATAACTCAGGGAAGTTGGAAACCACTCTTTGAGCGATTTGGATCGCTTGTTCCTGATCATCATGCAGCAAAGGTAAGAGTGTTTCTGCAAAACGGGCAAGATTCCAATTTGCGATTTTCGGCTGATTTCCATAAGCATAGCGACCGTTTCTATCAATGGATGAAAATACGGTCGATGGATCATATATATCCATGAAGGCACAAGGTCCAAAATCAATTGTTTCTCCGCTGATTGCCATGTTATCGGTATTCATGACACCATGTACAAATCCTGCTAGTTGCCACTTAGCAATCAATGCCGCTTGACGGTTCATAACACTTTGTAAAAACGCAAAGAAACGATTTTCCTCATCTTGAATTTCTGGATAATGCCTTTGTATGGCGTAATCAGCTAAAATTCGAAGCTCCTCCATAGACCCCCAATTTGCCGCATATTGGAAGGTTCCAACACGGATGTGACTAGAAGCAACCCGAGTTAACACTGCACCGGGCAGCTTTGTTTCACGATAGACAGGTTCACCAGTTGTTGTTACTGCTAGACTACGGGTAGTGGGAATGCCAAGCCCGTGCATAGCTTCACTGATGATGTATTCACGAAGCATAGGACCAAGTGCAGCACGTCCATCGCCGCCACGTGAGTATGGAGTAATACCTGCCCCTTTTAACTGAATGTCAAATCGTTCTTCTGACGGTGTGATTTGCTCGCCGATCAGTATAGCCCGTCCATCCCCTAACATCGTAAAATGTCCAAATTGATGTCCTGCATATGCTTGAGCAAGAGGAGAAGCCCCTTCTGGAATTCGATTGCCGACCAATTCTTGTACTCCTGTTTCGCTTTCCAATTGCCCGATATTTAGTCCAAGAGAGGCTGCCAATGGTCGATTTAGCACAATTAAATTTGGTGAACGTACGGGAGCTGGTTGAAGTTCCTTAAAAAAAATATTTGGAAGACGTGAATAACTGTTATCTAAGTTCCATCCTTTGTTTGTCATGGGATATCCTTTCTGTATGTTATTCGTTTCAAATATTAACACTAATTATATCCATCTAAAAGAAGACAACGTAAGGGGTGGATGTATTTTCATAACAAGTATGAATTACAAATAGTATGTCTTAGAATCGGTGAAACATAATAAAAAACTACTGACTTTTGTCAGTAGCAATGGAGCTTGTTTTAATGAAAATTAGTAGAAGCAGTAAATTTTGCTTTCGGAAAATATGCTTTTGCCCGAGCCTTGTTAGGGTCTTTATCCCAAATTTGTGGAGTGTAACAAGAAGTTTGCTTATACTGTACAGCTTTGTTTCCACCTGAGGAATTACAACTTAATTCCCAACCACGAGGATTACCACGCTGTACATATGCATTGACATAGTTATTGGCGGGAGCTGGGGAGTATAGTTTGACAAAAGCCCAAGCAGTGTGACAATAAGCGCTTCCCCTTAATTGAACATAGCCAATTATATTTTTATTATGTTTGATATAAGTAGTTTCGTAGATGATTGGTTTTTTGTTGGCACAGCCTGTCGTGTAAGGATTGGTACCATCTCTTTGCAAAGCGCTTACAGGTTTGGAACCAATGCTGAGTGTAGAAACAAATATAGATAGTGCGATAACAAAGCTAAAACCAAGGTAGTTTAACTTTTTCAAATCATCCACCTCCGTTAATTTTCCTCATTTCATAGGAATATTTAAATTATAATAGAATCATTGTTAGGAGTATTAAAAATATATAACATTATGATGACTTTCCGGTTACTATTTGGTTTAAACAAAGGTACGAAAGAGCGATAACACAACGAAAAAGCACATTCGTTCTGAGAATGTGCTTTTTATCGAATATCATTGGGGTCGTAGTCTCCGCCACCTAACCATAACGTCGGCTTACCCGTTGGTCCTTTAAATAACGAAAACGCTCGTAATCCACAACGAAAACATAATTTCAAACTAGCAGTATTATCACATGCCACTTTTGTATATACTTTCCCTAATTTTTCTTTTGCCTCCATCAGGAGTGCTTCCCCAACTCCTTGCTTCCGATATCGAGGATGAACAGCAGTAATCGCTTCCTCGATCCCATAACGGCTGAAGATCATTACTCCAGCTAATTGTTTCTCTTCTAAAGCGACAAGTGCAATGGAACCAGGTGTACTTTCACTCGTTGTAATACGAGATAACCAACGGAGAGCCCGATGAGTAATTCTGCCTTCACCATTTTTACGCAAAAATAAGATTATCTTCTGTCGATATGGTAAGAGGTTTGGTAATGTAAAGGTCGTTATTTTCATTCTGAAACAACCCTTCGCCGGTAAGATGGAAAACTGGATAAATAGAGAGCATATTCTAATATTCTACGCAATGATCTGGCACGAATTGTCGGTTCATCGAATTTTTGTGGTTTGGCGTTTGCTTCAAAAAACCATAGTTTCCCAAATTTATCAATACCAATATCCATCGACATTTCTCCAAGTGTTTTTCCTGTCTTTTCCTCAATCTCTTTTGCGAATGAAATGCCGAGTTGTTCTAAGCGCTGTTGAAGTGTTTTCTTTTGCTGTGGGAAAGTATTAACTAATACCCGCTCTAAGCTTTCAATCCTTCCTCCCATTGGTACATGAGTAGAAATAGCTCTTTGCCCTGCAATGCGTACCCCAATTCCAGATATTTTCCAATCTGCTGTCCCATCTTTTTGTACTAACATGCGAATATCAAAGGGGCTTCCTTGGTAAGTTGCGAGTTCAATAGCTTGTTGAAGGACATAAGGCCTGCTTTTGGTGCGCTTTTTGATCTGTTCATATACTTGAGGCAGTTTGGAAATGTTTAGACGTTGTTTTTGCATTTTTGTTTGGTAGGTTAGTGTATACGGTCCATTTCCCTCCACTTTCATCATGCCGATACCTGCTTTTCCCTCTATTGGCTTTAGAATCAATGATGTGTGTTGGAGCATCATTTGGAGGAAAGAGGTATAGTCCGTTAATTTGGCAGTAGCAGGTAGGTGAGTCTGGCAAGGCGTTGCGCTCAAATCTTTGTATAGGGACCATTTATTAAAAAAATAAGGGTTGAAAATAGGGACTTTTTTTTGTTTTAAATGCTTGATCGCTTGGATGACCTCGTTAGAGCGTTCTTCATTGCGATAAGGTATACGGTTATAGACAACACTCGGAAATGGCAGCAGTTTTTGTTGAAATTGTGGTCTAGGCTTTGATTTCTGCAAGAGGTAGCCGTTTACAAATGGTTTTCCTGCTCGTATTCCTTTTGGTGTTAACACATATACCGTTATTCCTAACTGTCTTCCCATTTGGATCAAATCTGCAAAATTTTTATGATTTCCTGCAAATGGTGTTCTACTATCACTTGTTAAGATTGCTACAAAAGGTCCCAATTGATATTGGCCTTGTGATGTTTTTTTACTTCTTACAGGTAGATGATTGATCTTTCGAAGCGGTGCTGGGTGTTTTTGGACTTGAATACGGCTTGATAAATCGTCTCCAAGTGATACATCTATTGGTTTTTCGTTCGTTTTTTTGCCCGGCTTTATAGGATAATATCGCAAAGGAGAGGAGGAAGTATTTAATTCTAACAAACCGATTTTAGGTATTTGCATGATTTTCCTCCTTCCTATACGAATTGAGCTAATTTCATGCTGTAGTCTGTGATGCATTTAGCCGATTGGCGACCAGCTTCCCTTAAACTTGGGTGATCGAAAATATGTCTTCCTGGTTTGGCATTGCATTCAAATAACCAAATTCGATAATCCTGATCAATTCCCATATCCATTCCGATCTCACCTAACGGACCATCTGCATTTTCTTCCAATACTTCTGCAATGAGAATTGCTGTATCTTTCAAAGATTGCAGCATTTCTTCAGATCTGTCGCCGAAGTTTTTTTCAAAAAGTTGCCGGGTTGATAGCAGCGTTCCTCCAGTTCGAACATGGGTCGTTACAGAACCAACACCTGCTAATTTGCTGCCAATTCCCACTACTTTCCAATCATCTGAACTGTCTTTGTGGATGTGGACTCGAAAATCGACAGGTCTGTTTTGGATACGGATGAGACGAATGCCTTGTTGGGCGAGATATCCTTTAAATCTTTGTTTGTTTTTACGAAAGTAGTGAGATAAAAGTGATTCTAGTGTGGCAAATCGATGCAGAACATTTCGTTCTCCGCCATGAAAACGACAGTAGTATCCTTTTGCAGGAGAGTAGGTAATACGGAATATTCCAAGTCCGAGACTGCCGCGGATCGGTTTTAAGTAGACCATCTCATGTTCTTCTAACATCTGTTGCAAAGTTTGAATGGAAGGAGACAAAACAGTTTCAGGGATATATTCTTTTGTTTCTTCGTTTTGATACAACCATTCGTGAACAGACCATTTATTAAAGAAGCCTTGGTTAAATATTTGGCAGTTAGTAAGTGTTTTCAAACGACTAATACAGTTTTGTACTTGGGCTAGATTTTCCGATTTTCGATTTGGAATTCTTTCATAAATTACATCAGGCAGAGGAGATACGTGTTTCATCCATTTTCCCAATCGGAAATACCAAGCTGTAACCACTCTATTTTGCCAGTCGATCATCTCAGGTGTAAATACATAGATGATAGGTTTTTCACTGTCTCCAGCTTGGATAAAGCTTCGAAATAAAGATGTTCTTCCTCCAAAAGGCGTTGCAATATTGGATTGGAATCCTGTAGTTAATATTCCAATCACTGGTCCAAATTTAAGCGTGCGATTTTGGACGAGAACTCGCATTTTACCAGTGTAAGGAAGAGATAATTGTCTTGCTATGGAAGGTGTGAAGATAATTTTTGTTGTCGCTGTTGTTTTGGTAGCAATGATCCTAGTGATAACAGATCGACTGCCGATCTCCACTTTGATAGACTGACCATTAGAAAAACCAAATTGGTCACATAATTTTATAGGCATAAAAATTGCTTTTGCAGGAGTAGTGTGTGATAGCTGCGTTTGACAGATGATTGAATTCATCAATATCCTCCTACTTTCTGGGAAAGCAGAGCTTTGGCATATTGGATAGGAAGTTCCATGGAACGTTTCCTGATCTCTTTTTCGCCCGTCCGTAGGAAGACGGAGCGACCTGGTTTGGAATTCACTTCAATAATCCAAACATGTGCATGGCGATCGATTCCTACATCAAGTCCTAATTCCACTAACTTTCCATGCTGCTTTTCGATATGTGAGGGAACAATCATAGCTATTTTTTCAATTTGCGCTTTGATTGCTTCGATTTGTTCCTCGTGGAAGTTATCTGCTAAAAAAGGCTCTAGCTTCTTCGCATCTCCACCTCCATGTAAATTGGATGTGATGCTTTTTTCTTTTCCGATACGAATAGCTTTCCCTGTTGTTTCCCACTGTTGTTTTCCGTTTTTTTGTATCAATATTCGCAGATCAAATGGAGAACCATCTGCTGTTTGAAGGGATAAAAAGGGTTGAATCAAATATCTCGTTTTCTGAATAAATGTCTGTACCCATGCGACAAGTTGCTGCTGTGTTGAGATACGCTTTTCAAATGGAAAGTTTGCTTTGTTTCTGCCTCTGATATGATATCCATCTTGTACTTGTTCGATGGAAACTACTCCAATTCCATGACTTCCTCCATTAGGTTTGATACAAACTTTTGGATACTGATTTAACATAGAAAGGAAACTGCTGGTACCACTGTAAATTTTAGTTTCTGGCAGATAAGGTTCAATTTCCTGGTTGGTTCGAAGCATGTTGTAGGTTTGCATTTTTCCGCCAAGTGCTCGACCGAGAAACTGGACTGTCTTATCTTGATGGATACGAAGTATATGAGCTCGATATTGTTGAAAGTGTGCTGTACTGGTGTAGTAACAGCGATCATAAATGACGAAAGGAAGGGCTTTTATACCAAATTTCCATTTGTTGCCTTCTACATGCCACGCTGGTACTGTTCGATTTTCCCAATTGATGTGCTGAGGGTTAAAAATACATATCTCCAATTGATTTTGTTTTGCGATTTTAGCCAATTGAAAAAAATAGATAGACTCAGGAAAAGGAGGAACCTTTAATACGTTTTTTTGTGTACAGACAATGATTCCGACTGTGCGATAGAGCTTATTGGATATCATCGTCGTCTCCTCCTTGCAGGTTTGGAACTATGAATCCCAGCTAAAAAATGGACATAATCAAATAACTTGGATACGGATGGACGTATTCTTCCTCCTTGATTTAAGACAGTATCATCTGTTTTAGATGGTTTTGAATTAATTTCTAATAACCATATTCGCCCGTTTGTATCGAGTGCAAGGTCAATTCCTAATTCAGCAAAATGTCCTTTTGCGTGTTGTTCAAATGTGTTAGCAATCTTCATCGCTGTTTGCCTGATATCATTACTTGTTGGTTTATGCTTTAAAGCTGGGAGTTCAGCCAATACCTCATGGACTTTACGGAGTGTTCCCCCACGAGCTAAATTGGATACAATCTGCCGGTCATTTGCAATCCGAGCTACAGCAGATGTGACAGACCATTTACCCTCTTTATCTTTTTGGGTAAGGACACGAAAATCAACAGGTCGTTTATCATAAGTGATCAAAGACAACCCCTGTTGAATGATATAGGGCTGCTTTTTAATGCGATGAGATAATATTTTTCCTAGTTCTAAGAAGGAATTTGTCGCCCGTGTGTGTGTTCCATTGGGTGTGGCATATTGATAGAGATACGTTTGATGGGCTTTACTTAGGCGGATAATTCCGCCGCCTAGACTTCCATTGGTCGGTTTAAGATAAAGGCAAGGTAAATGGGTAAGAGATTCTTTTACTTTTTTTAAGCTGTATCGAGTGGTCTTCGGCAGCATAGATGAAATAGATTCATCTTGCTTTAAAATTTCGTGTACTTGCCACTTATCCAGAAAACGTTCATTAAACATAGGAATTTGATGATAACTAGTTAGTTTATCTAGTTTCTTTTGCACATTCACTTGTTCTTCAATTCGACGTGAAGTGATTCGATTGTAAATGATATCTGGGAAAGGTATTTTCGTGTTGATCCATTTTCCTTTTTCTTTTATCCAAGCAGTAATTAATCGATTATCTAGTTCAATTTTATTTGGTTGAAAAACAGCTACCGTAGTGCCACGAGTAATGCCAGCGAGTACACATTCATCCAAAAATTTGGTGAGTGGTCCTAAGACATGTTCTTGACTGGGGTTTGGCGTAGTATTGATTAACACTCCAAACAATGGTCCAAATTTTAAACGCATTGCTTTCTCATCATACTGTGCGTAAATAGAAGGTTGTGATCGCAAGTTCAGTTTTTTTGCTAGTTTTTCATGAATTCGGACCAAGTTACCAGAACGATTACTCAAGGAAAGATAGGCCGTATCAGCTGCATTTCCAAAAGTAACCCAAAAAGGCTGCTCTTTGATGCCAAGGGCTAGGGCCACTGAGCGACTCATGATGATGTTGCTGTCATTTGTAAACTGGTGCTCCGGAACAATTTGTAGCTGTATTTTTTGTAGCCCCATAAAAATCCCCTTCCCAAGCGGTAACTAATGGTATGCTATGTAGGCAAGTATCAAGGGGTGCTTAAAACGGGCGTTTTAAGTTTTAGGAGAGCTGTGAAACTGGTTTGATAAAAAGATGGTGATAAGAATAAAGTTTTACCTGGATTTGATCCTAAATTAGCAAATTATAGATAAAATACGGCTCTTATTTAGAATATTAATATGGTAAATTTTAAAAAATAAATAATTCTATGTGAACAATAGAAAGGATTATGATATGCTTGAAAAAGTTAATCGCCACCAAGGTGCGATTGTTCTACTGCTTTGATGGTAGATTCTTGAAAGGTAACATGATGAACGTTATTGACACGTGCCTGACCGATGCTGCCCGGCTGTACCGGAACTATGTCTCCCGGGAGGATCTCTCCACTGATGCAACTTTGGTCAACTTCCGGATCTTCCCGCTCCTGTTCGAAGGGAAGTTGGAAGAGGCATATGACCTGATGAAGCAGATCGCCAGCGACTCGCTCCGTGAGAAGCTTCAGTGTGAACTGCTGGAGCTCTTGATCAAGTCCATGCCGGAATCCCGCCAGCTCCTCAATGACTTCTACAGGAGTGAAGCGAGCGAATTTGCGCTCTGGTTCATGGGGAAGACTTTGGATCGAAAGGAGTCCCTTGTCCGTGAGCTCATTCTCAAGGAGATTTGGAGGGGTAAGCCGACGTTGTCGTACCATTGGACGGTTATTTTCGGGTTCTCCCGGGAAAAGCTGGATGCGACGGTTCGTGGCGCGATACGCCGTTTGGTTGAGGCATACTGAGCCAAACGGTGAGCTTCGGCTGGGGAAGGGTAGCAATACCTTGACCCAGCCGAACCCATTTATTAGGATAGGTACAAGACTACATCATGAAAGATGTAGTTTTTTTAATAGGAGGAGGGAAAACCATGAAAATTACTTATCATGGACAATCCTGTATCGAGATACATACAAATGAATACAACCTGATTATCGATCCATTTTTAACAGGGAATCCTTTAGCGGATATTACAGCTGATCAGGTAAAGGTAGATTATGTTTTATTGACACATGGACATGGGGACCACCTTGGTGATACGATCCCGATTGCCAAGAAAAATAATGCTAAAGTGATTGCTCCTGTGGAACTAGCTACATGGTTGTCATGGCAAGGACTAGAGACATATGGAATGAACATTGGCGGTAGCTGCGATTTCCCATTTGGCCGAGTAAAGTTAACGTTAGCTCACCACAGTTCTTCTTTTGAGGATCATGAGAAGAAAGAGATTATTTATTTGGGCAATCCTGCTGGTTTTCTGCTTCAAATAGAAGGAAAGATTATTTATCACGCTGGAGATACCTCTTTGTTTTCGGATATGAAATTAATAGGAATGCAAAACGATATTGATATCGCATTTTTGCCGATTGGAGATTATTTTACAATGGGTCCTGAAGATGCTTTGATTGCAGCAGAGTGGATAGATGCAAAGCAGGTAGTACCGATCCACTACAATACTTTTCCTGTAATCGAGCAAGATGCTTCTAAATTTATTACCAATCTCCGGTATAAAGGTTTATCGGGAGTAGTCTTGCAGCCAGGTGAATCCATAAACGGATAAGCTCGTCTATTTTACTACCATCTTTCATATAGTAGATAAAGGTGGTGGAGAGCATGCAGTTTTTTACTTTGACAAAAATTATCGGTGGAATAGGATTAATTGTATTTGCTGTCCCTCGGCTAGAGTGGGATACACAGCTGCAAATCTTATTTTCTAGTCTCTGGGTTATGTTCACGTTATTTTATGTCATTGCCAATTGGAATGCATGGAAGCAGACTGCTAAAAAGTTACAAAGACAAAAGGAGTATCAATGGAGACAAAATTGGTTGCAGCATAAGAAGAAACAACGAGGATTGGGTAAATCATATTAAAAAAGTACAGGAATACTCTCCTGTACTTTTATTTTTGCTGCATTTGTTGATTTGCGAGTTGTTTCATCTTAAAGGAATAGTATACATTAATGACACCAATCAGTAAGATAAGAGTTGTAAATATTTTTCCAAGTATAGGCAGTTTAAAAGTGAAGAGATGGATGGATAAGGCTGCAAATAAAATTCCCATACTTAAATTCATATAGCTTCTAGAAAGGAGAGCATTTGCTCCCTTTCGCCGCGAAACAATGCTAAAATAGATAGTACTACAAAATGTCAGGATCATGATGACGATGAGCACTAATGTTAGTGTTACCATGAATTCCTCCAAATTAAGGCGTGAAGAAACGCCGCCATCTAAAATGGGGCGTTATTTATCTTCACTCTAAGAGTTAGTTTACGAATTGGTATCTTCTAGACGCTCTTCGGGGATAAACCAACATCCAATTGGCGTACGGTCGATGAGTACTTTTTTTCCAAGGTTGGAAAGTTCTTTTTCAATGTAATTTGCTACTTCTTCGGTTTCCGTGTAAACAGAGTATCCATTTTTTAGTTTTTCCAACTTTTCCCTCGCAAGCCGCTTACGACTTATAATCATAATTTGGTTCCCCCTTTCCAAGATTTATATACTAATATCATACCCGAAATGATGGGATTATGAAACCGATCCTGAAGAAGAAATACGTCAATCTTTTAAAATTTAATAGATTTATTCACAATTAATTTTTGTCAGAGAGGAGTTTTCAGCAAAATGGACCGCAATTCGTTTGTACATTTACATGTTCATACTGAATATAGTTTGCTAGATGGTGCCTCTCGATTAGTGGAAGTGATACAGAAGGCGAAAGATTTAGGGATGGAAAGTTTAGCGATTACGGATCACGGTTCTATGTATGGAGTGATCCCATTTTATCAACTGTGTAAAAAAAATGGAATAAAACCGATTATCGGGTGTGAGATGTATCTGACAGCTGGTCATTATCAGGAACGTCCAAAACGAAAAGATGCAAAAAACAATCATCTCTTATTAATAGCAGAAACGAATCAAGGATATCAAAATTTAATGAAGTTAGTAACAGAAGCACAGCTCAGAGGTTTTCACTATCGCCCACGGATTGATAAACAATTATTAAGACAATATTCGAAAGGCTTGATTGCAACCAGTTCCTGCCTGGCAGGAGAGATACCGAGAGCTATTTTACAAGATGATTTGAAACAAGCGAAGCATTTATTAGAAGAATATCTCGATATTTTTGGGACGGATCATTTTTTTCTAGAATTACAAAATCATCAACTGTGGGAACAACAAAAAGTAAACCAAGTTCTCATAGAATGGGCGAAACAATATGGCCTTTCGCTCATTGCTACAAATGATGTTCACTATACCAATAAACAAGACACACATACCCATGACTGCCTCTTGTGTATTGGAACAGGCAGTAAACTAGCAGATGAAAATCGATTTCGATTCGATACAGATCAAGTATATTTAAAATCAACGGAAGAAATGGCTGCTTTGTTTCCTCATGTCCCAGAGGCTATCTACAATACAGTAAAACTTGCCAATCGTTGCAATGTTCATCTGCCGCTTGGAGAAATTTTGTTACCAGCATTTCCTGTTCCAGATTCCTTTTCACCAAAAGAATATCTTGCAGCTTTATGTCAAAAAGGATTGACAAAACGATATCAAGAGCCTGATGAAACCATTATCAAACGACTGGATTATGAATTGAGGGTCATTGATCAAATGGGTTTTAATGATTACTTTTTAATTGTTTGGGATTTGGTTCGATTTGCATGGAAGCAAGGAATTGCCGTAGGTCCGGGAAGGGGATCAGCTGCTGGGAGTTTAGTAGCTTATTTGTTAGGAATTACACAAGTTGATCCCATTCGCTACGAGCTGTTATTTGAGCGGTTTCTGAATCCAGAACGAATCAATCTGCCTGATATTGATATTGATTTTGACTATGAACGAAGAGACGAAGTGATTGAATATGCAAGGAAACGATTTGGAGAAGATAGAGTTGCACAAATCATCACGTTTGGAACAATGGCTCCGCGGGCGGCAGTTCGTGATGTTGGGAGAGTCATGGGAATTCCTTATCAACAAGTGGACAAACTCTCTAAGTACATTCCTGGAACACCTGGCATAACACTTGAGCAAGCGATTAAACAGGAGCCCTTACTACAAGAGGAAATAGAGCATAATCCAACTGTTAGGCAGCTTTTTCAAACTGTCGCTAAGATCGAAGGAATACCAAGACACCCTTCTACCCATGCTGCTGGTATTGTTATCGCTCCATCTCCTCTCACTGACTATGTTCCCCTGCAAGAAGGCAGTGGGATTGGTCCAATCACCCAATATCCAATGGAATCTCTTGAGGCTATTGGATTATTAAAAATGGACCTATTAGGGCTTCGCTATTTGACTGTCATCGAACGGGCGAAAAAGTTTATTGGGCAACAAACAGGAAAAGCGTTTCAGTTTGATGATGAAATGAACGATTCAGCTACATATGCTCTGCTTTCAAGCGGAGAAACGAGTGGCATATTTCAATTGGAATCTGCAGGAATGAGAAACGTGCTAAAAAAATTAAAACCTTCCAATTTCGAAGATATTGTTGCAGTAAATGCGCTATATCGTCCAGGGCCAATAGAGCAGATTCCGCGTTTTATCCGAGCGAAATATGGCCAAGAAAAAACTCATATTCCACATCCTATTTTAACGGAAATTCTCCAAAATACTTATGGAATCATAGTATATCAAGAGCAAATCATGCAAATTGCTTCGACTTTAGCTGGTTTTACATTAGGAGAAGCAGATATCCTTCGCCGAGCTGTAGGGAAGAAGAAAAAAGAACTTTTACATGAGCAGCGAATTGCGTTTGTGGAAGGCTGTGTGAAGCAAGGATATAGTCGGGATTTGGGAAATGAAGTATATGATTTGATTGTTCGCTTTGCCGATTATGGATTTAATCGCAGTCATGCTGTTGCCTATGCTGTACTCGCATACCAGACTGCTTATCTCAAAGCAAATTATCCTGTTGATTTTTTAACTGCTCTCCTCACTACGACTATAGGTAATCAAAACAAAATGGTGGAGTATTTAGAGGAAGTAAAGAAAATGGGTATTCCTGTATTTCCTCCTAATGTGGAAACGAGCGAGGAGAATTTCACGATTTCAGATAAAGGAATATTTTTTGGACTTGGTGCGATAAAAAACGTTGGTACTTTAGCGATTCGTTCTATTTTACAAGCTAGGGAACAAGGGCCTTTTCGAGATTTGTTTGATCTATGTGGGAGAATTAATCTGCGGGTGTGTAATAGTCGTGTACTAGAATCACTCATTAAAGTTGGGGCATTGGACGGTCTTCCTGGCAATCGAAAACAGAAGTTAGCAGTGTTGGAAGATGCAATGGAGGCTAACCGTGATACTGGTAATCAGCTTCCATTGTTTCAAGAATTCCCATATGAAATAGAGTATCCTGATCTAGCACCATATACTTTAATGGAACAGTTGGAAATGGAACGAGAATTAATTGGGTTTTATTTATCTGGTCATCCGCTAGAGGCGTACCCACAAAGTGCTTTTACCGCTCATCAGCTGAGTAATTTATCTGATCATACAAAAGTAGAATTAGCCTTGCTGATTACAAGTGTAAAACTAGTTCAGACAAAAAAAGGTGATACGATGGCATTTGTGGAAGCTGGTGATAAAACAGGTTCAGTAGAACTCGTTGTGTTTCCTAATGTATTTCAACATACGAGAATGCTCCTTCGAGAGAATCAAATGATCGGGGTTTCCGCTACTTTGCAAGTGTCCAATCAACAGCCAAAGCTTATCGTGAATGACTTGTTTTCATTAGAATCTATGAACAAAGCGAAAAAGCTATATATTCGTATCCCTGAACAAGCGGAGAAAAAGGTTAAAACCATAAAAAATATTTTAGAAAATCATCCTGGTTTGATATCTGTTTTTTTGTACTATGAACGAACGAAATCAACTTTGGAACTCCCTGTCACAGAATTAGGAATATTTCCAACTGATGATTGTTTAAAGGAACTTATACAAATTGTAGGAAAAAATAACGTCAAACTAGTGTAAACTGCAAGAATTCGATGTTTTTATAAATTGTAAATATTGTGATATAATAGAGTATATATACATTCACACCGGTTTACCCTTTGAAAGGGTGGTTATTTCTATGATTACATCTTTGATTGTGTCTTTTTTTGTGCTAGGTGTGTTAATGTTCACTTCTATTATTTGTATAAGTAACATGTGCAACGGAAAAAAGAGAAGAAGATCATCACATAAAAATAAACGTCGTCACTCTTCTTGGTACCATTCCTGTAGTGGCGGTAGCTCGTGCAGTAGTAGTTCTTGTGGAAGTAATTCCTGTAGCAGTAGTTCATGCAGTAGTGGTTCGTGCAGTAGTAGTTCCTGTAGCAGCGGTGGTGGAAGTTCATGTGGTTCGTCATCTTCATAAGAAGACGAACCAGTTTTTTCTCTTGTGCTTAAAAACGTTAATGTTTCGATGGGGAATCAACTTATTATTACCAAATATTCATTTATCATGAAATATGCGTAAATCATGTATACCCTTGGAAGGGTTGGTGAGTCTTCATGATTTTTATCATTACGCTTATCATTTTGGTTTTGTTAATTTCCACTTCAAGCGTTTGTGTAGCAGATCTTTGCCAAGAAGGGGGAAATAAGAGGAAAGACTGGAGTAATGATAGTTATGATACTTGGACTGGTTCAGGCGGGGGTGGCTCCTCCTATAATTCCAATCATTCATCCTCTCATCATTTGAACCATTCTTATGATGATAGTTCTAGTAGCAATTCAAGTGATAGTAATTCCTGTACTAGCAGTTCATGCAGTAGTAATTCCTGTAGTAGTAATTCCTGTAGTAGTAATTCCTGTAGTAGTAATTCATGCAGTAGTAATTCAAGCAGTAGTAGTTCATGCAGTAGTAACTCAAGTAGTTGCAGTTCAAGTAGTAGCTCTTGTAGCAGTAGTTCAAGTAGTAACAGTTCGAGTAGTAGTTCCTGTAGCAGTTCCAGTGGAAGCTCATGTAGTTCGTCAACCTTTTAGGGATAATGAGTTATTACAGGAATAGGAAGGGAATTCAATGGATGGTTGAAAAAGTGACTATGGTTCGGGTTAATCCCGAACCAATCTTTTTAATGTGTAAAAAAATAAGGATAAAAAAGCTTATTTTTTTGTGGAAAAGATATGATACAAAGCAAGTTGTCTCTTCTATATTCCTTTTTGTTATAATGTTTGGTATTATGAGTCGGAGTTTGCCACCCAGTGGACAAGTAAAGCTGCTGAAGCAGCAAGCCTAAAGGAGCGAAAATGGTGACAAGTATTCGAGAGAAATCATTACAATTACATCAAGAGAAGCAAGGGAAATTAGAGGTTCTGTCGAAAGTTCCAGTAAAAAATGCACATGATTTGAGCTTGGCTTATTCACCAGGTGTTGCAGAACCATGTAAAGAAATTCATCAGCATCGAGAAAAAGTATATGACTATACGATGAAAGGGAACCTAGTAGGAGTAGTATCGGACGGTACAGCAGTCTTAGGACTAGGTAATATCGGCCCGCATGCTGCAATGCCTGTAATGGAAGGAAAAGCAGTGCTTTTCAAGGCTTTTGCAGGTGTGGATGCTTTTCCCATTTGTATTGATACGACTGATGTAGATAAAATTGTAGAGACGGTCAAAATTCTCGAGCCTACATTTGGCGGCATTAATTTAGAAGACATCGCTGCCCCTGCTTGTTTTGAAATAGAAAAGCGGTTAAAAGCAGAATTGAAAATCCCTGTGTTTCATGATGACCAACATGGGACTGCAATTGTAACGGTAGCAGGTTTAATCAATGCACTCAAAGTAGTTGATAAAGAGATGGGTGAAATTCGGGTTGTAATCAATGGTGCAGGCGCAGCTGGAATTTCTATCGTGAAATTATTAATTCATTTGGGTGTAACAGATGTCATCCTTTGTGATAGTAAAGGTGCTATTTATGAAGGTCGCTCCAATGGTATGAACTCGATCAAAGAGGATATCGCGAAAATAACGAATCGTGGTCTGATTCAAGGTGATTTGCAGACCGCAATCAAAGATGCAGATGTCTTTATCGGTGTGTCAGTTGCAGGTGCAGTGACTTCAGATATGGTAAAATCAATGAATCGGGATCCGATTATCTTCGCAATGGCAAACCCTGACCCAGAGATCATGCCGGGTGAGGCTGTTGCTGCTGGTGCCAAAGTAGTTGGAACGGGCAGATCTGATTTTCCAAACCAAGTTAACAATGTACTCGCTTTTCCAGGCATTTTTCGAGGAGCTCTTGATGTCCGGGCAACACAAATAAATGAGGAAATGAAAGTGGCAGCAGCTTATGCGATTGCGAATCTGATTCCTGACTATGAACTCCGTCCTGATTATGTGATTCCAGCACCTTTTGATGCAAGAGTTGCTCCCCAGGTAGCACGAGATGTAGCGGCAGCAGCTATTCAAACAGGTGTGGCTTTGATCCAAGCAAATCCTGACGATATATTGGAAAAAACGATACAATTAACAAATGCTGCTATCCAAAGCTAACAAATTACACTTTAATCTCTTAGGGAAAAAGAGGTGAGATTCATTGTCATTGAAGGATTTATTCCGTAAACAAAGAAAGTATGCCACGATCCCTTCGGAACAAGCCAAGAAAGAGATTCCGGAAGGAATTATGGAAAAATGCCCAAAATGTGGAACGATATTTATTGCCAAAGAGTTAGAGAAAAATCTAAAAGTATGTCATTCTTGTGGATATCATTTTTCACTCAGTGCTCCAGAACGGATTGCTTCTCTCATTGACGAAGAACATTTCTTTCCATTCGATGAGGATCTGCGATCTGTAGATCCTTTGGAGTTTCCAGGTTACGTAGAAAAGATCGAACAAGATATCAAGAAAACGAATATGAACGAAGCGATCGTAACTGGTGAGGGAACAATCGGAGGATATCCGGTTATCCTTGGAGTGATGGATTCTCGGTTTCGTATGGGGAGCATGGGCTCTGTTGTTGGGGAGAAAATAACGAGAGCGGCGGAACGGGCAGTGAAGAAGAAATATCCATTTATTCTTTTCTCGGCTTCTGGTGGTGCGCGTATGCAAGAAGGAGCTCTTTCCTTGATGCAAATGGCAAAAACGACTGCTGCATTAGAGAGAATGAATCGGGAAAAAGTATTATTTATTTCTGTTCTAACCAACCCCACTACTGGTGGAGTTTCCGCTAGTTTTTCTTCATTAGGAGATATTAATATTGCTGAACCAGGTGCGCTGATCGGTTTTGCAGGAAGACGCGTTATTGAACAAACGGTTCGGCAAAAATTGCCAGATGATTTTCAAACTGCTGAGTTTCTATTAAAGAGAGGACAATTGGATCAAGTTGTACCTCGCTTAGAGCTTCGTGATACTCTGATAAAAATTTTAGCATTTCATGCGTAGGGAGGGGAGAGTTTGAGTAATCCACTGTCCTTTGAAAAACCGATCGTAGAACTCAGAAATAAAATAGAAGAACTGCGTGCCTTTACAAGTGAGAAGTCAATCGATCTCAGTGAAGAGATAGAAACACTGGAAAAAAAGGCAGAAAGACTGGAAAAAGAAATTTACGGCAATCTGACAACCTGGCAAAAAGTACAAATCGCTAGACATGCTAGTCGTCCTACTACTTTGCACTATATTCATACCATTTTCACTGATTTTTTAGAGTTACATGGGGATCGTCTTTATGGCGATGATTCAGCTATTGTCGGCGGAATTGCCAAGTTAAATGGGTTACCTGTCACTGTTATTGGACATGAGAGAGGGACAGATACCAAAGATAAGATCAGTCGTAATTTCGGTCTGCCTCATCCTGAAGGTTACCGCAAGGCACTGCGTCTCATGGAGCAAGCGAATAAGTTTGGACGTCCGATCATCACTTTCATCGATACACAAGGTGCCCATCCTGGTATGGAGGCAGAAGAGAGAGGACAGAGCGAAGCAATCGCTAGAAACCTTAGAGAAATGGCAGGATTCTCCGTGCCGATTATTTGTGTTATCACAGGTGAAGGTGGTAGTGGTGGGGCACTTGGTATCGGAGTTGGTAATAAATTGTTGATGTTAGAACATGCTTATTACTCTGTTATTTCTCCAGAAGGTGCAGCAACCATTCTTTGGCGGGATGCGTCCAAGGCTCAAGAAGCATCAGAGGCTTTGAAAATCACTTCTGACCACTTGCTTAAACTGGGTATTATCGATGAGATCATCGCAGAACCAAAAGGCGGTGCACATAAAGATCCGAATGAGCAGACCATTTTGATCAAACAAGCACTGCTCAAATACTTAGAACCATTGCTGGCAATGAGTGGAGAAGAGTTAATAGAAGATCGATATAAGAAATTCGCCCGGATTGGTGAGTTCTCTTCCGCTGTGTTAGAAGGAAAAGCATAAGGACTGTAGACATATTGTCTACGGTTTTTCTTTTGACTTGAAGAGGATTTTGCAAGGAATGAGTATCATTTGGAAAAAATAAGTATATGACAATTGGTTTTGCTGTTTTTCTGAAAATGATATCTGATTTATCCTCAGAAAAGGAGAAAATTATATGGATTACAAGAAATCTGCTTTAGTACTGATTGATTTACAAAAAGGTATTGTTCCAATAGCATCAAATGGAGATGAAATCGTTCGTAATGCAAAGCGGCTAGTTGATCGCTTTCATGAAAGAGAAGGTTTAGTATTCTTTGTTCGGGTTGCTTTTCATGATGGACAAGATGCATTAAAACCAGAGTTAGATCAAAAAATGCCTGCTGCGAAACGTTCGGAAGATTGGGCAGAATTAGTACCGCAACTAGAGATATCTGCCCATGATTTTATTATTACCAAAAGACAATGGGGAGCATTTTTTGGTACTGAACTAGACTTGCAGCTGCGCCGTCGTGGAATAGACACGATAGTGCTTGGTGGAATCTCTACGAACATTGGAGTAGAGACAACAACAAGAGAGGCTTTTCAATTAGGTTATAACCAAATATTTATTACCGATGCGATGGCAGCAGCGAGTAAGGAAGAACATGAGGCTACTTGCAAATACATTTTTCCTAAGATCGGAAAGTTGAGGGTGACAAAACAGTTTTTGTCCGAGTTTTAAGCTGCTGAAGTAGACAGTTTTTAATAATATTTTAGTATAGAGGATTCGTATGTTACTATATAAACAGGCCGATCAGGGCGGGCAGAGGATAATAATGATCAATAAATATAAATGTTAACAGATTGCTTAAAACGTAAACCTATATTACAATCTTGTTTAGGCAGGTGCTTAACATGTTGTATATTAAATATGGAAAACTTACAAGAAAACTTAGCTCCGTACAAATGTATACGATGAAGCGTTGTGCGGAGCCTAATATGGGAGCAGTATGATAACTCCCTTATTCATCGGCTGAATAGTTCAAAAAAGCATAGAAACCTATGCTTATTTCATGTTGACTATTTTGCTGGTGATGATAGATAAAAGGGCCGAGGGCAATGCGGTTGTCTTTGGTCCTTTGTGTGTAGTTTTATTAAGACGTACACAAAGCAGAGGACTAGTGTCGTGGACACTGCTACCGCTGCTTTTTTATTTTTGAAAAAAGGATGTAACCATCATGAGTTTATTGAAAGTAGAACACTTATCCCATTCATTCGCAGATAAGAAATTGTATGAAAATGCTTCTTTTGATCTATACAAAGGAGAGCATATGGGAGTAGTCGGTCAAAATGGAACCGGAAAGAGTACGTTGATCAGGATTTTGACGGGAGAAATTGTTCCGGATAAAGGGGAAATAAGCTGGCAGTCCAATGTGCAAATTGGGCATTTGGATCAATATGCAGAAGTGGATGGACAATATACGATTTATGATTATCTGAGTACAGCTTTTGCTGATTTATTTGCGATGGAAGCGAGAATGAATCAGCTCTATGAAGAAAGTGCCGTAAAAGCAGATAATCAATTACTGATGCAAGCAGTGGAAATCCAAGAGCAATTAGAGACAAATGATTTTTATTTAATCGATAGCAAAATCCAGAAAATCATCGCTGGATTAGGGATTGATGCGATTGGTACCGACAGAGTGATTCAAACATTGAGCGGTGGTCAACGAGCAAAGGTGATTTTAGCGAAGTTACTTTTGGAGCAACCAAATGTTTTATTATTAGATGAACCGACGAACTTTTTGGATAAAGAGCATGTGGAGTGGCTTGCTGATTATCTGCTTACTTTTACTGGGGCATTTATCGTGGTTTCTCACGATGAAGCGTTTTTGGAGAAAATCTCTTCTTGTATTTGTAATATCGAGCTTGGAACAATAAAAAAATACCACGGCACCTTCTCGGATTTCATCAAGCAGAAAGAGCATTTACGCCAAGATTATATCCGTCAATATCAAGCCCAACAAAAGCACATTGAAAAAACGGAAGAATATATTCGCAAAAATATCGCAGGAGTCAATTCGAAAATGGCTAAAGGCCGAAGAAAGCAACTGGAGAGGATGGACCGTCTGGCGGCACCTGTGTTTACACAAAAACCGACGATTGAATTTCAAGCATTGCCACTCATCAATCATACTGTTCTTGAAGTAAATGATCTGGAAGTAGGTTATGATCGATCTCTTTTGCCGAAGATAAATTTTTCGATTGCTGGTGGTCAAAAGCTTGTGATCACAGGATTTAATGGGATTGGAAAGTCTACCATGTTAAAAACGTTAATGGGGATTATCCCGGCTATCGGTGGACATTTCCATTTCGCTAGGCAAGTGAAGATAGGTTATTATGAGCAAGATCTCAAGTGGGAAAATGGATCTTGGACGCCGATGCAAATTATCTCTGATGCATTTCCTAAACTGAATAAAAAGGAAGTCTTTTCCCATCTCGCCCGGTGTGGGGTGAAAGATGCCCATGTTACACAAGAAATTCGTTCTTTAAGCGGAGGAGAACAATCCAAAGTAAAATTGTGTCGTTTGTTACTTTCGCCCAGCAATTTCTTGATTTTAGACGAACCGACCAACCATTTGGATGCAGAAGCAAAAGATGCTCTGCAACAAGCATTGATCGCTTTTGAAGGCAGTGTTATTTTGGTTTCACACGAAGCGAGTTTTTATCGGGAATGGGCAGATGGAATTTTGAATATAGAGGTAAAAGAAGACAAAGCTTATAGATAAATGTGCATGCCTCTTGGCAATGGATGCTAAGAGGTGATTTTTTTGGAATAAGGAGAAAGACAGCCGATTTTCGTCTTGAAAAAATCGGCTGTTAGCATTTATAAAAAAGTTCATTCCCCATCATCATAATGAATGAGAAGTTTGGTTAAATATTCTTCTGTCTTCCGAATTTTCTCCAACTCAAAAGTAGAAATAAAACGAATCATTGTAGTATGAAGATGTCTCACATCTTGGATCTTTGCTTTTAAAATAAAAGTAGTTAAGCGCTTCCAATCCTCATCTGTCAATTTTGGATCGGGTAAATCTGGATTAGGGTTACTATATTGCAGCAATGTCGCAATCGATTCTACTAGGGTAATTCGGGTTTTTGCCCATCGGAATTGATCGATCATCGTGACATATTGTTCGCCTTCGCAATAATAGACGAAAAACTTAGCGAATTCTTTTCCTAAATGAAGAAGCTGGTCCTGATCCAACTGGGCACCCCCCTTGTAAAAAGAAGTTATAATCTAACTGTACCTCATTTATGAAGTATGTAAATAAATATTTAATGTGATATAAATAATAATATTTTCCAATAGGATATAGTAGACTTATTCATAGGTTTTTTATATTTATTTACTTTTATTTGATGGAAATTTCTATTCCTTAGAGCATTATTTTATAAGCCTTTGTATCTTTGAAGAATGATGCAGAAAAGTCGGTGGGATGGGGAGAAAATGGAACAAACAAACTTTAGTTTGTTAAATGGATGTAAATAAAAACAATATCAGGATTTGATTTTCCATCTGATTCACATAAAATAAAAGTAAAGAATAATAACTTGCTATTAAGCCGTAGATTAGCGAAGGAAGAACAACAGCTAGATCTGTTTAGAAATTTTCTGATATAATATCTAACTTAAGATGCAGGATACTGTTTGTTTTGTCTGGAGCATTTTTTCTCTTTGGTCCTACAGGATAAGAAAACGTCATATGTATTGATTTTTCGAGAGGATATAAAATTTTAGCATCAAAGAAAATGCTACGGATCGTATAGATCCGTTTTATCATTTGTAACATAGGTGTTATTTTGGTTAATCCTCGACGGAAGGATATTTAAAATGTAAAATTACAATAATAATATGAAATAATTATCCTATGAATTGGGAGTGGAAAGAGTGAAACGGATAGCTGTATTAACGAGTGGTGGGGATGCACCAGGGATGAATGCTGCAATACGAGCAGTTGTCCGTGCGGCAATTTTTGCTGGTATGGAAGTATTTGGAGTAAAACGCGGATATACTGGACTTATTCAGGGAGATATTCTTCCGTTGCCTTTAGGATCAGTCGGAGATATTATTCATCGCGGAGGTACATTTCTATACACTGCAAGATCAGATGAATTTCGAACGGAGCAAGGCCAAGCGAAAGCATTAGCGAACTTAAAAAAATATGAAATCGATGGACTGATTGTTATCGGTGGAGATGGTACTTTTTGCGGAGCGAGTAAGTTAGCTGCTAAAGGAATGAAGACGATCGGCATTCCGGGAACTATCGATAATGATATTCCTGGAACAGAATTTACGATCGGGTTTGATACCGCTATCAATACCGTAATTAACTGTATTGATAAGATTCGTGATACTGCAACATCACATGAAAGAACTTATGTAGTAGAAGTGATGGGGAGAAATGCCGGAGATATTGCTCTTTGGGCTGGTGTAGCAGGTGGAGCAGAATCCATTTTGATACCAGAAGAGCCTTACGATATTGAGGAAATTCTTTCGCGCTTAAATCGAGGAGTAGAAAGAGGTAAAAAACATAGTATCATTCTTGTAGCAGAAGGTGTGGGTAATGGTGTGGAGATTGCGAAAGTGATCGAAGCCAAAAGTGGATTGGAAACAAGAGTGACCATTTTAGGTCATGTCCAACGCGGAGGGTCTCCTACTGCATTTGATCGAGTATTAGCTAGTAGAATGGGAGTCAAAGCAGTAGAGTTGATTCTAGCAGGGCAAACCAATCAAATGGTTGCGATTAAGAATGGAAAAACAGAAGGTGTTCCATTTTCCGTAGCTTTTACCGAAAAACATGTGCCTGACCTCTCTCTTTCTCCATTAACGGAACAATTATCTATTTAACAGGTTTTCAAATGAAATGGGAGGTAATTTATGAGAAAGACAAAGATTGTTTGTACAATAGGGCCAGCCAGTGAGGACATAGAGATACTCAGAAAGCTTATCAGAGCAGGGATGAATGTTGCTCGTTTAAATTTTTCTCATGGGAGTCATGAGGAGCATGCAGCTAGGATAGAAAAAATTAGACAAGCTGCAAAAGAAGAAGGAAAAGTGGTAGCGATTTTACTGGATACAAAAGGGCCGGAAATAAGAACTGGCGATTTACGTGTACCAGAAGTGGAGTTATTAGCTGGAAATCATGTTACTTTGACAACTCAATCGATATTAGGCGATGCTGATCGCGTATCAATAAGTTATGCTGATTTTCCAAATGATGTACATCCAGGATCAACAGTTTTAATCGATGATGGATTAATTGGTTTAGAAGTAGATGATATCGAGGGTACGGAAGTGCATTGTACCATTCAAAGCAGTGGTACATTGAAGAGTAAAAAAGGTGTGAATGTCCCAGGGATCCGCGTCAATCTTCCCGGAATAACAGAAAAAGATGCAGCGGATATCCGTTTTGGGATTGAAAATAATGTGGATTTTATAGCGGCATCTTTTATTCGCAAAGCAGAAGATATTCTAGAGATTCGAAAAATTTTAGAAGAGCACCAAGCGTATATCCCGATTATCGCAAAAATCGAGAACCAAGAAGGTGTCGAAAACGTTGATGAGATTTTAAAAGTTGCTGATGGGTTGATGGTTGCTCGAGGGGATTTAGGGGTAGAGATACCAGTAGAAGAAGTTCCTCAGGTACAAAAAGATACGATTCGAAAATGTAACATCATGGGTAAACCTGTTATTACCGCTACGCAAATGCTCGATTCGATGCAACGCAATCCACGTCCCACTCGTGCTGAGACAAGTGATGTGGCCAATGCCATTTTAGATGGTACCGATGCGATTATGTTGTCAGGAGAAACAGCCGCAGGTAAGTATCCGATTGAATCTGTTATAACGATGGCCAAAATTGCTGAGCGGACAGAAGCCTTTTTTAATCATCCTCTCTGGTTGGATAAGATGAGTTCAGAAACCGGACATACGATCACAGAATCGATCAGCCAAGCAGTTGTACAGACGAGTAAAAATCTAAAAGCATCTGCAATTGTCACAGCAACTGAACGTGGTTATACAGCGCGTATGATTGCAAAGTATCGTCCAAATATCCCTGTGATAGCAGTTACGCCGAATGAAGATATTATGCGTAAACTTAATCTTCTATGGGGTGTTTTCCCGGTCTTTGGAGCAGAGTGCGAAACGACAGATGAAATGTTCCAAAGTTCTATCCATGCTGCAATCTCATCATCCTTTGTCACTCAAGGAGATTTGATTCTTATTACAGCAGGAGTACCTGTAGGACAATCAGGTACGACAAACTTGATGAAAGTATATGTAGTAGGCGGAGTACTATTACAAGGTAAAGGAATTGGCAAGCAGGTGGTGACAGCTCCTGTTGTCGCAGGAGCAACTCCAAATGAATTACGAGAAAAAATGGTTGATGGAGCAGCACTTGTTACGTGCGGGACAGATAAGGAGATCATTGATCTTATTGAGCGGGCTTCTGTTGTCATAACGGAAGAAGGGGGATTGACCTCACATGCAGCTGTTGTATGTGTAAGTCTTGGTATTCCTGTAGTAGTTGGAGTAAGAGGCGCAGTAGAAACACTCCGTTTAGAAAAAATGATTACCGTAGATACGAATACAGGTCAAATTTATTCTGGAAAAGCAAATGTAATGTAAACAACAACACCTTCTTACAAGGACAAAAATCTTGTAGAAGGTGTTGTTGTTTTAAGGTCTACATCAATCCAAGTTGTGGGAAAATCCACCAGCGAAGACGATTTCGACGTTTTGTTTTTCGGCGAAGCATAGTTATAAATCTCCTTTCCTGAGATTTGGTGTGTACATTTTGGCTATTCGCTTGGATGTAAGAAATGAAATGCAAATTTATAGGCAAAATGAGGAATAGCCGGATCTCCATAAAAATCAACTTTCTTATTCTAACATATTCAGTCAGTAAAAGTGCATTCCTTGTCCTTATTATGTGATGGCAGTTCGAGAAATATGATACTTATTTTTGATATACTTACATCAGAACCTACCGCTTGGAGGAATAAACTTGAATACAGAAATTAGAGTTCGTTATCAAGAAACAGATCAAATGGGTGTTGTCTACCATGCAAATTATTTAGTTTGGTTTGAAGTTGGCAGGACAAGTTTAATTCGAGAATTAGGGTATTCTTATACTGGATTAGAAGCGAAAGGACTTTTATTACCAGTCGTTGATGTAGGTGCTCAATTTCGCCGTTCAGCCAAATATGATGATGTTGTAATGGTGGAAACCTCGATAAAAGAATTGGGTCCTAGTAAGATTGTGTTTGAATATAGTATCCGACGAAAATCGGATGGGCAATTATTGGCTACTGGTCATACAAAACACCTCTGGGTAACGAAAGAGATGAAACGTGTTCGTCTTCCTGATTACTCTCCTGAACTTTATGATCAACTTGAACAATTACACTTAGTTAATAAAGCTTAGGAAGCTGTGTGCTCAACTAAGAAAGGATTGGCTGCCATCATGATACTAAAAAAAATGTTACAAGCCGTCATCGTTTTCTTTTTATTGGAGCTGGTAGTCATGATATGGGTAGGAACCTTAATTGGTGCATGGAAAACCATTTTGCTCGTTTTGTTATCTGCGGTGATCGGGCTTTTACTCATACAAAAGTTTGGCTATAAAACATTTCAAAAAGCACAAGAGCAGTGGTCATCCGGACAACCCCCAGGGCATACTATCCTAAAGGGTGTATTGCAGTCATTGGGGGCAATCCTGTTTATTTTTCCCGGTTTTATTAGCGACATCATCGGTATTTTGCTTTTGATTCCTTTTACCCGAAAAATGATCCAACAAATGGCTTATTTGTGGCTTAAAGATCGGGCAATGCGTCGTTTTCGTTAAGTTTGCTGCTTTTTCCCATTGATAATGTAATACCAAATATCTTGGAAGATATGGGCTTTGTGGAGGGCGATAATAATGACAGCAACAGTTGGTCCGACAATAAAACCAAGTACTCCGAGTAAATTTAATCCAATAAAAAGAGCGATTAACGTGATCAAAGGATCTAGGCCTATGCTAGTAGCTACTAATTTGGGTTCGATGGATTGTCTTGTGATAAGAATGATCAAATAGACAATACTAATACCTATAGCTAGATGGATATTTCCAACAAAAAATAAGTAGATGATCCAAGGTACGAGAACAGCTCCTACTCCTAAGTACGGTAGTAAATCTACAACTCCGATGATGAGCGCTATGGAAATCGCGTAAGGAACACGTAAGATAAGCAGCCCAATATACATGATTACAGATGATATTGTAATTAATGTTAATTGAGCTCCAATAAACCCAACTAATGCTTTTTTCAGGTCATTCATTACTGCCCCGCTTGTTTTACGGATAAATTCAGGAACGATATGATCGATATTTTCATGTATCCTTGGCCATTTTAAACTGATGAAAAAAGTGGCTAAGGTGATAAAGACAAGTACTGTAATAAGGTAAGGGAGATTTCCTAAAAAGCTTCCAATTCCACTAATAATATCGGTTATAAACATCGTTCCTTGTTTGGTTAATGCAGAAATATTTTCTTGGATGCTCGCCTGAATACTCGCTTGTTGACTAGGATTCTTTTGTAAGTAGCTCTGTATCGTATCGATAATGTGGTTTAAAAGAGTGTTTTGCTGCACAAACTTCTCAAATAATAACTGTCCTAAGTCGTTAAAGAAAGAAGGTAATTTTTGAGCTAGATTCGTGAGTTCCACTACGATTCCGGCAATTAAGAAAACGACCGCTGTGAGTAATATGGATAAGAGCAAAAATAAAACGAGAAAAGAACCGAGTAATCTAGGGATTTTACATCTTCTCTCTAACCAGCGGATGACTGGCTCCATGAGCATAGCGATTATCCATCCAATCAAAAAAGGATAGAGAAGAGGAATGGAAAAATCCAACAAAAAATAAGCTGCTAAAACAATGATGATAATGAGAATAGAACGGGAAATAATCCCTAAAATTTGATGTTTACTCACGTTTTACCCCTGCCTCCTTACTAGAAGATTATAACATTACATGGATCAAAATGGATGAACATACAAAAGGGCTAGGATGGGAAATTTAATAATAATGTGGTACACTAGTTTTGGGCCCAAATTCGATTTATCATGTAGATTTACTATCTTTTCTCGGATATAATATGAATCGTGTTTTTGATAATCGAAAAGATTTCTTAATGACACAGGTATGAAAACGTTTACTTACCTGATTTTTCAAGGTGCCTGTCATTTTTGTTAACGATGGATAAGGAGCGATAACACATGGTAGTTAAAGGCTTGGAAGGTATTACAGCTCTCTCCTCAGAAATTTGCTCCATTATCGATGGAGTATTAACGTATCGAGGTTACAATATCGATGATTTAGCCGAACATTCTACTTTTGAAGAAGTAGCATTTCTACTCTGGCACAATCATTTGCCTAACCAAGAGGAACTAGCTGAACAAAGGAAAGCATTTCAAGAAAACGCTGCAATCTCTGATCAACTAATCAATCAAATCCGCTTATACCCTAAAAATGCACATCCAATGACTACGCTTCGCACCGCAGTTTCAGCTCTATGTATGTTTGATGAAGAAGCAGAAAGAAACACACCAGAAGCAAATCAACGAAAAGCTATTCGCTTAACTGCAAAAATACCAACAATTATTGCTGCTATCGCTCGGATACGTGATGGGTTAGAACCAATCGCACCACGTACTGATTTGGGACTAGTGGCTAACTTTCTATATATGCTTCATGGCAAAGAACAGTCAGAAGTTGCTGTTCAAGCATTAGATAAAGTATTGATTTTACAAGCAGATCATGAATTAAACGCATCTACCTTTGCCGCACGTGTTACAGCCGCTACTTTAGCAGATATGTATTCTTCTGTGACAGCAGCTATTGGTGCACTCAAAGGACCATTACATGGTGGGGCAAACGAACAAGTAATGGTAATGCTGCGTGAGATCGGGTCTGCTGAGAATACAGAACCATACATCTTAGAAAAATTAAACAATAAAGAAAAAATCATGGGATTTGGGCACCGTGTGTATAAAGATGGTGATCCTCGTGCCAAGCATCTGCGTGAGATGTCTAAAAGACTAGGACAACAACATGGAGATACGAAATGGTATGATATCTCAGAGACGGTAGAGCAGTTGGTTACAACAAACAAAGGATTAAAACCAAATGTAGATTTCTACTCTGCAACCGTCTACCATTACTTAGATTTAACGGAAGACTTGTTTACCCCATTATTTGCAATGAGCCGAATTACAGGCTGGACTGCGCATATTATGGAGCAATACCACGATAATCGTCTCATTCGCCCGCGAGCAGATTATGTTGGCAAAACGGATCAAAAATATATACCTATCGAAAAAAGATAATTTCAAGGGGATATTTGCATCCCCTTTTCCCTTTATCTTTTTTAATTGTTAGACATATGGGATGGTTCTAAATAAGAGGAGGTACATAAGATGACTGGTGAAAAAATTACGGTACAAAATGGAAAATTGAATGTTCCTAATCACCCAATTATTCCTTTCATTGAAGGAGACGGGACAGGCCCGGATATTTGGGCAGCTTCAAAAAGAGTATTGGACGCTGCTGTAGATAAAGCTTATAACGGGGAAAAGAAAATCGTTTGGAAAGAAGTTTTTGCTGGAGAGAAAGCTTTCAATCAATCTGGCGAGTGGCTTCCTGAAGAAACATTAGATCTTATTAAAGAGTATTTAGTTGCTATTAAAGGACCATTGACGACACCTGTTGGTGGAGGAATTCGCTCGCTAAACGTTGCCTTGCGCCAAGAGTTAGATTTATATGTCTGTCTGCGTCCTGTTCGCTATGTAGATGGAGTTCCAAGTCCAGTAAAACGTCCAGAAGATGTGGATATGGTGATCTTCCGCGAAAACTCAGAAGACATTTATGCTGGTATCGAATGGGAGGCAGAATCTGCTGAGGCACAAAAAGTGATTCAATTTTTACAGCAAGAGATGGGCGTGAAAAAAATCCGCTTCCCTGAAACGTCTGGTATCGGGGTAAAACCAGTTTCCAAAGAAGGTACGGAGCGTTTAGTCCGTGCTGCCATTGAATACGCTCTCTTACACAAGCGTCCAAGTGTAACCCTTGTTCACAAAGGCAATATCATGAAGTTTACCGAAGGTGCTTTCAAACAGTGGGGTTATGAGTTAGCTGAGCGTGAATTTGGAGATAAAGTATTTACTTGGGCACAGTATGACCGCATTGCAAAAGAGCAAGGAAAACAAGCGGCGGATCAAGAGCAGCAAGCAGCGACAGAAGCAGGGAAAATAATTGTGAAGGACGTGATCGCAGATGCTTTCCTTCAACAGGTTTTGACCCGTCCAAAAGAATATGATGTAATTGCTACGTTGAACCTAAACGGAGACTATATTTCGGACGCACTAGCAGCTCAGGTGGGCGGCATCGGTATTGCTCCAGGAGCAAATATTAACTATGTGACAGGGCATGCCATCTTTGAAGCAACTCATGGAACAGCTCCTAAATATGCGGGACTAGACAAAGTAAACCCTGGCTCGGTTATTCTTTCTGGGGTCCTCATGTTGGAACATCTAGGATGGCAGGAAGCAGCAGATCTGATCCATCAGTCTCTAGGAAAAACCATCTTGGACAAAACGGTTACATACGATTTTGCTCGTTTGATGGATGATGCAACAGAAGTAAAATGTTCAGAGTTTGCCAACCATCTTATTCAAAATTTGTAGGGGGAAATAGCATGGCAGCTATTAAACGTCGTAAAATATCTGTAGTTGGTGCAGGATTTACCGGAGCAACTACTGCCCTGATGCTCGCACAAAAAGAACTTGGAGATATCGTGTTAGTGGATATTCCACAAGCAGAAAATCCAACAAAAGGGAAAGCCTTAGATATGTTGGAAGCTAGTCCTGTACAAGGATTTGATGCGAATATCACAGGGACTAGCAGCTATGAAGAAACAGCTGATTCCGATATTGTCATCATTACTGCTGGGATTGCCCGTAAACCTGGAATGAGTCGTGATGACCTTGTAAATACCAATGCGAAAGTAATGCGTGCGGTAACAGAACAAGTAGTAAAATATTCTCCAGAATGTATCATTCTCGTGCTTACCAACCCAGTCGATGCAATGACTTATGAAGTATATCGTACATCTGGGTTCCCAAAACATCGTGTTATTGGACAATCAGGTGTACTGGACACTGCTCGTTTCCGCACCTTCGTGGCACAGGAATTGAACATTTCCGTTGAAGATATCACCGGTTTTGTACTTGGTGGACATGGAGATGACATGGTTCCACTTGTACGCTATTCTTACGCTGGTGGAATCCCGCTAGAAAAACTGATTTCCAAAGACCGTTTAGATGCGATTGTTGCACGCGCTCGTACAGGCGGCGGTGAAATCGTAAATCTCCTAGGCAATGGTAGTGCTTACTATGCACCAGCTGCTTCTTTGGTGCAGATGGCAGAAGCGATTTTAAAAGATAAAAGACGTATCCTTCCAGCGATTGCTTATTTGGAAGGGGAATACGGCTACCAAAACATATATCTCGGTGTACCAGTGGTCCTCGGTGGTAACGGAATTGAGAAAGTATTGGAACTTGAGCTTACTGAATCAGAGAAAGCGGCACTCGATAAATCCGCTGATTCCGTGCGTAATGTAATGAAAGTATTGAGCTAACGATAACCATACACATAAAGGAGCTTTATCTAAACGTAAATTTAGGTGGGGCTCTTTTTGTATTGGAAAAAGAAAAATTAGGTTGTCAGAATAAATGAAGAATATGTATGATAGAATGAAAATATATCAGACATAAACGGAGGTTTTTGACGATGGATCATGCTCTGCGTCTTGAAAGTGAAATCAAGCAAAGATATCAAACGACCATCCCGAAAGATATACGAGAACAAGCAAAATTAGATATTGGCGATGAGTTGATTTGGAAATATGACGAGTTACGCGATGAAATCATTATTATCCGAAAGCCCACTAAATTTACCGAAGCATTTTGGGGACTAGGCAAAGAACTATGGGAAAAAGAAAGTGCTGATGAGTATGTGAAAAAGGAGAGAGAAGGGTGGGAGTAAGCCAATTTTTTGATGATATTCAGCGAATAGCTATGGATACAAATCTATTTATTTATGCTTTTGAACAGCATTCGAGTTATGGAGAAACGGTAAAAGAAATTTTGGAGATAGTGGAGGAAGGGCGAGTAGAAGCGATTGCTTCTGTTATTACATTTACTGAAATCTTAACTAAACCCATTCGGGAAGGTGATGAGGCACTAGAAAAACGTTATCGTATCCTCTTTTCTCATTTTCCTAACTTGTTTGTTGAACCAGTTAGTGTAGAAATATCGGAAAAAGCAGCATATTTACGTGGTAAGTATCATTTAAAAACACCAGATGCACTAATTTTAGCAACAGCTATTACTTTAAGAGCTGATTTATTTATCACTAATGATCAAAGACTGTCTTCCGTCAAGGAAATTCGAACCATGACAATTGACGAGGTTAAAGAAGCAATTTTTAAGTAGTTTTACATGGAAACATTATGTGGCACCCGGAGACAACAGCTGACAGCCATTGTACCGGGTGTTTGCCACAGGAGGAGCTTAAGGACGTGTTTCCCCTAGCAGTTCCTGCACCTCCAGCATTAGAGCGGAGGGGTCTTCTTCCAGCATTCGGAGCTGAGCGGTCAGAATCTCTACGGCCCGTGCCGCATGATTCATGAACCGTCGCTGGTTTCGGACCTTTCGCTCCAGACGGATGACCTCCGAATTCTCGAAGAGTTGGCGTTCCAAGTGCTTGATCCGCTGACGCAATTTTGCGTTTGTAGTTTCGAGAGCCTTTGTCCAGAGCTCTGCGAGTTCGTCGAACTCGACCCTTCCGTCCTCAGAAGCCTCCAAGCGGGAAATCGTTCCCAGCAGCTTTGTGGTCTCTTCGCCATGAGCGGCCCTCAGTTGCAGGATTTCTCCTTCATGAGCTGCTCGCTGCGTTTGAAGTGCCCTTTCCATGGCTGCTTTCAGCCGAGAAATCTCCTCGGCATCGGTCTCCTGACGCTGGCGAGCTTCCTCTTGCAGCCGGGACATTTCCTCAGCGTGAGCTTTCTGTCGCTTCTGAGCTTTCTCTTCAAGTTGGGTATTCTGCGATTTGGCTTGTGTCAGTTGCCTTCGCAGCCCAGCAACCTGGGTCCTAAGCTCCCGATTTTGCCAATAGATATCTCCATTCTGGAGTTTGTCGGTGAGTTCGGAATTCCTGCGGGTGAGCTGGGAGACCTTTGAAGTCAGCTTCCCGTTTTCTTCCTCCAGTTTCCTCTTTTCTTCCCGAAGCTGACTATTGTTCTTGTTGACAAAGTACAGGGGAATACAGAGGGCAAGTGCGAGAAGACCGAGCACGGTCAGGAAGTACCAAAAAGGGACGTACATTCCAACCTCCTGTGACGATAACACTATCATATACTATTTATTGATTTTGTTATAGTGAATGAATGGGGGAGATAAGTTGGCAAAACAATTTTTAGTAGTCAATAGTTTTACAGGGAAGCACGGTATTGGAAATCCTGCGGCTATATTTTGTGATTCATCTGGTTTAAATGACCAACAAATGCAAGCAATCGCCATGCAGCTCAATCTCGTAGAAACCGTTTTTGTGTTTCCAGCAGAAGATGCAGACTTTACATTTCGTTATTTCACCCCTAACAAAGAAGTGCCTGTGGCAGGACATCCTACAGTCGCTGCTTGTATAGCACTTGTACATACAAATAAGATAAATCCTGCAAATAAGTCTTCGATCTATATTCATACAGCTGATGGTGTTCGAGAGGTTCGAATAGAAGAAAATGTAGATTCTGTGTATATCAAGATGAAACAAGTGGAGCCGAGTTTTCCTTCGATTGCATCTGATCGCAAGGAAGTAGCAGAAATACTTGGGATAGAGGAACAAGATTTATTAATAGATTACCCCGTTCAAGCTGTAGATTTGGGTTTAAAGCATTTGATTGTCCCTGTAAAGTCATTGGAGCGTTTAATGGCAATAAAGCGAAATATCTCTCCGCTGAAACAGTTATGTGTGGATTTAGGAGTAGATGAAGTCCAAGCATTTACCTTTGAAACATATAGTAACCACGCCACTTTACATACCAGAAATATTTGTCCCAGAGAAGGACTGGAAGACCCAGCTTGTGGGATCGGCAATGCTGCTTTAGGAGCATATTTGTGCAGGATGCAAGAATTCATAGGAAAATCTATTATTGCAGAACAAGGGAATGCAGTAGATATGCCTTGTGATATTGAGGTGGAGATAGGAAAGCAAGGAGATATTTGGATTGGGGGTACTGGGAAGCTGATGATTCAAGGGGAGTATTTGGCGATCGAATAGTGCGAATGCTATTAATTTTATGCGAATCACCTTGGTTGATAGGAGGTTTTTGTATATACTCATAAGGAAGAGGTCTATATGACCTGAGGATCACCGACACAGATTGGACAAACAGCAAATGAACGACCAGACGGTCATCACTCTGCCGGACGACCTGCGCGTCTTCTACACCAGGGAGAACAACAGCCTCCGATGGCTGAGCATCGTGCGAGAGCTGCTCGGCACCTGGGGAGAGCACGTCGCGGCGAACGTTCGTGAGGGGCTGGAGGCTCCCGCCTTCAGCGACTGGACCGGACTCCACGACATCACCCTGACGAACAACCAGCGCCAGGTGTTCGAGACCTGGGGCGAGAAGATCGCGGCCGACACGCGTCAGGGGAAGAAGCTTCCCACCGTCGGTTCGATTTGGGGGAGCTCGGTCGAACTCGTCGGCTCGGAGCTGAAGGTCAACATGTTCCCGGCTCTGTTCCCCGAGAAGCTCGTCAAGGGACGCGTCCCTCGTGCGAACAGCCCGCAGTGGACGGAGGTCTACTTCGACCACCCGGAGGACATGGAGCATGTCTTCGACGGAGTCAACATCCGATACGAGGGGGACGTCAAGAATCCCGCCAAGCACAACGTCCTGATCGGAATCCACGGAAGGACCGGCCAGCTCATGGTCTGGACCACCGGTGGGATGGTCACGGACGACATCACCGCGGCGGAGGACCCGTTCTACGCGAACTCCGCGGAGCGGCTGTTCAAGGAAGGCGGGATGAAGATCAGCGAGGCCGAGGAGCACTACTTGGCCTGGCATGGCATCGACGGTGACATGAACTACATGATGCGCCGAGTGTTCTTCCGCCGTTCAGCCGACTGGGTTCGGTACTGCTACGAGCGGCGAGAGGCCAAGAACGAGTTCACCACGCTCCTGGTCGTCCCCGCCAATTTCCTGGCCATCCAGCGAGTCTGCGAGAAGTACGCGGACAAGCTCAAGGTCTTCTGGGTCATCGAGGAGATCGCCAAGCTGGCCTACGGAGTCTGATCATGCGGTGATCCGACTGTGACGCTGTAAGGCGCCACACGCCCTGTTTCATCTGACTGCTGATGCAGATCACGATGGAGCAGGGCGTCCGCATTTTATATGGGGAAATTATTTACCTTTTGATTAAAGGGAATTATTTGTATATTAAATATAATTTTTGTGTTATGATGCTACTGCTCCCATTGCAACCAGACCAATGATTGGAGAAAAATGGCTACGAAGGATGATAACCAGAAGGAAGAGCTGATGGAGCTTCCGGAGTCAGAGCGGTTGATCGAAGAGGGACGAGAGCTTTTGGATTCCGTTTATTTTCGGATGAGACAGCGAAAGGTTCTCACCGAAGAAGAATTCCAAGCTCTGTGTCAGGCGAAGAAGAAGATGGAGAGGGCTTATTCAGCCATATCTATCAGACGGGAAAAGCTGGGCGATTCCATTTTTCACCTGAAAGATGCCATCGAGCCACTCCTCCAGAACTCTACCACCCTTCCGCTGTTTCTGGCGATCTGGAGGCGGAACGGAGCAGGGTTTGCGAATTTCTTTTCCCTCATCCTGCGATTCAGGAAAGGAAAAGGAAAGCTCATCAACGAAGCTTCGAAGTCGTCTTATCAACTCGCTTTCGAAGCGTTTTCTGAGCTGTCCGTCGAAGCTGGCAGTGAGGCCTTTAGAGAGCTTCCTGAGCCTGAGCGGCTTTTAGGAGAGTCGCAAGTACTGCTTGACTCTGTTTTCGAGCAGATAGGACAGGAGGAAGTCCTCTTTGCTGACGAATTCCAAGCCTTGTGCAGGGCGATCCTCACGATGGATAAGGCTTATTTCACTCTTTCTATCAGAAGAAAGAAGCTAGACCTGTCAATCGGCCACCTCAAGGATGTCATCGAGCGACTTGAAGCAGACGACAGGGTGGTCAGTATCGACACTCAGCGTTCCTTCGCGCATGCACACTCTGGATATCCCAACTAGCCGAGAGGGCGCAGACCGCAAGATCTGTGCCCGGGGGTAGATTATTTTCTTTTTAATTTGATCTATATAAATAGTATGTAAATTATGAATTATTTGTACCCGATATAAGAGTGACAATTACTCCTTGTGGAAATTAAAGCTGTTATTGTTTTTATATAAGTTCAAAGAGAAAATATTTCCATTGAAATATGATAAAATGATAAATGCAAATGATTTCTCAACATTTTATGTAAGCGCTTTATTTTTTATATGGAGTAATTATGGATTCGATTTTAAACATTTATTTCGTGTATCTGTACTACCTATTTTCAAAAGGGAGTGACAGGTTATGAGTGAAACAAAACATACTTATATACCGACCTCTGTAAAATGGGAAGAATCGAATTTATATCAATTTATGGCGGAGCAAGGTTTTTCTTCGATTGACCAGCTTCATCGAGCGATAGAGAAAAATCCAGCATGGTTTTGGGGAGAAATGGAAAAGGCTGTCGGTTTGACATGGCACACACCGTATACGAAAGTAATGGATGATTCAAGAGGTATAGCTTGGACACGTTGGTATACCGATGGACAAACAAATGTAGCATATGATGCTGTAGACAAACATGCTGGGGGGCTTCTAGCATCCAAAGACGCTATCATTTGGGAAGCAGACGGTGGAGAGACAAGAAGGCTTACTTATAAACAATTGTCCATCGAAACCGATCAGTTTGCCCATGGCTTGCTACGGTTAGGAGTGGCAAAAGGAGATCGGATTGTGATCTATCTTCCTATGATCCCTGAAACAGTTGTGGCCATGATGGGGGCAGCAAAGATTGGTGCTATCGTTATCCCTGTATTTTCTGGCTATGGAGCAGATGCAGTTGCTGCAAGGGTAGAGGATAGTAGAGCGAAAGTTTTAATTACTGCTGATTGTTTCTACCGGCGTGGGAAAAAGGTATCTATGGGCAAGGAAGCAGAGAAAGTAGTAGACAAATGTCCTTCTCTTTCCCATGTTATTGCAGTACAAAGAGATTCCAATGAATTTATTACCAGCAATCGACAAGTAGAATGGATAACCTATCAATCTTTATTGGCAGGAACCCCGAGCACTAGCCCACTCGTTTGGTTAGAGTCAGAAACACCTTGTATGCTGCTTTATACGTCTGGAACAACCGGTAAACCAAAAGGAACCGTTCATGTGCATGTTGGATTTCCATTAAAAGCTGCACAAGACTTGAAGTATGCTTTTCATTTTCAGCAGGAAGATACACTCTGCTGGGTAACCGATATGGGCTGGATGATGGGGCCGTGGATGGTTTTTGGGGCACTGCTGCTAGGTGGTAGTATTGTTTTATACGAAGGAACAGCTGACTATCCAAATTGCGGTCGACTCTGGAGTTTAGTAGCCAAACATCAGATCACTCATCTTGGTGTTTCCCCAACAGCAATACGAACGCTGATGAGTCAAGGTGATCATTGGGTAGAAGGACATGATCTTACTTCCCTAAAAGTGTTTGGTTCATCTGGTGAACCATGGAACAAAGATCCATGGATTTGGCTATTTGAAAAAGTAGGAAAGAGGAGATGTTCCATCGTAAACTACTCTGGTGGTACAGAAATTTCTGGTGGTATATTGTCCAGTTTTCCTGGCCTTCCCTTACAGCCTTGTTCCTTTCATGGACCGATACCAGGAATGATCGCAGATGTGGTCGATCAGGAAGGTTTATCCGTAAAAAATGAAGTCGGGGAACTGGTGATTCGGCAGGCTTGGCCAGGGATGACGAGAGGTTTTTGGCAAAATGCTGATCGCTATGAAAAATCATACTGGTCTAGGTTTCCTGATACATGGTTGCATGGTGATTGGGCAAGAACCAACGAAGATGGTTACTGGTTTATTGAGGGGCGCAGCGACGATACGCTGAAAGTTGCGGGAAAAAGAGTTGGGCCGATTGAATATGAGTCAGCACTTGTGTCTCATGAAGCAGTAGTAGAAGCTGCAACAATCGGTATACCGGATAAAGTAAAGGGAACGGTTGCTGTTTGTTTTGTTACCTTGCAAAAAAATGTGCAGGCAACAGAAGAATTGGAAGAAGAATTGAAAATGGTAATAATAGAGAAATTAGGTAAACCATTAAAACCAAAGACAATCCATGTTGTCAGTGAGTTACCCCACACAAGAAACGGGAAGATACTACGGCGTGTTTTAAGGTCTGCCTATTTAAAGGAGAAATTAGGGGATCTGTCATCACTAGAAAACATACATGCAATTGAGGAAATTCAATCTCTCTTATAAAAGAGGAATAAGGTGTATGGGTTATATTATTCATACACCTTTTATTCTTAGTATACAATTCTATGTGAATGATGAAATTATCGACGGGCGAATTGATGATTCGCCCTGTGCTCCCCAATGGTCATCATTTCAACCATGGGAACCACTTTCTTCCATTATCTTGATGAGAATCTTTGAGATAGCAAAGGAATGATCTCCACTGAGTCGGTGGATGCGAATCGAGGAGCTGGCTCGCAGCCTCACTCATTTACTTCTGTTTTCGGCGGGATAGGCTTCATAGAGCGTTATAAAAAAATACTCTAACTTACAACTGTTTCAACAACAGTAAGCGTCTTATTATATGTATTTAAGTTAACCATTGCCCCAATCGGTACGGTCGTTTTATATGTCCCATGAGCTGTTCGCAGATTGGTTACTAGTGGCTTCCCAAGCGGCACAAGTAAATTCTCTATCAACTCATCATAAGAATCTCCATAAGAAATAGGACAGTCTGTACATTGCCCCATGACAATACCAAGACAATCTCGAAACTTTCCTGCTAGGATCATGCGGGTTAAGTCCCGATAAATTTTATCTGTCGCTTCATGTATCTCTTCCAGTACAATGATTTTCCCAGTTGTATCGATCTCATACGGTGTTCCTATTGTATCTGCAAAGGATGTTATATTTCCTCCGACTATCGGTCCTGTGACATTCCCTTGTACGAGACTTACTAAGGGGATACCAGGAGGATTTTCGATTACTTTTTGTTCGTTGATGACAGTTACAGTAGAAAAGAACTGTTCATAGTTAAAGGTAGGAGTAGTTGGTCTAAAGTCGATGAGCAGAAGGCTTTGAAAGGAGATCATATTCGAGAATTGGTATAAAATATTGAGAAGTATCGTGATATCGCTGTATCCCGTAACGATTTTAGGGTTTCTTTGAATCACATTATAATCTAAGTATGGGAGGATATCCTTGACTCCTGTACCTCCTCGGCTAGGCAAAATCATTTTTACCTCGCGATTTTCAAACATCCGCATCAAATCGCTTGCTCTATCTTGCGCAGGAGCCGCGACAATTCCTTCGTAATCATACACATGTTGTCCAACTAGTACTTGAAAGCCCATACTTCTAAGTACATTTATTCGTGCATTTATGGTACTTCTGGCAAGGGGACTTCCCAATGTGACTATTCCTATGGTGTCTCCAGTTTGCAAAAAAGGGGGTTTGATTGGCATATTTATACCTCCTGCCAACTTACTCCCTGTATCATATTGATGAAAAAATCGGTTTATGCAAGACAAGGACAGGATGTAGCAATAAAATTATATATCTTTAAATATGAGAAAAAGGTGATTTTTAGTTCTGGTTATTGCGAATATCCTTATTTTTCTATACGATTAACATATTGTTAACTCTGTAAGTAGGAGATGAAGAATTTGTGGAAAAATAAAGGACTATTTCTTGTTATTTCGTTTTTCTTTACCTTTGTTATCTTTGCCTCTTTTGATATTCCATCTGTGTATGCGACCACAAAAGTAGTCAAAAACGGAGATTACAAAATGACGATTGCGTATGATGATGATCAACTAAAAGATGTGGTCAGTCGATATGAAACAACGTTTAAACGTACTTACCCTCCGATGGCAGATGCATATAATCCTAAGAAAGCTCGAAAGGAATTTTTTGTGAAATTCGAAAAAAATAAAGATTACCCCATTGCCTATACCTTGGGTAATACGATTTATATTCATCCGGACTATGCGAAAAATAATCCTGATGATCAGGGAATGCTGGTACATGAGATGTGTCATATATTGCAAGCTTATCCAAATGGAGTGAAAGTTCCTAGTTGGTTTGTAGAAGGTTTTGCAGATTATGCTCGTTATCGATATTCAAATCTCGATAATTGGCGATTTCCAAAAGTGGACAAGAACCAAAAATATACAGATAGTTATCGGGTAACTGCTCGCTTTTTTATGTGGATAAATCACATTAAGTCCCCTGGGAGTATTCTAAAAATTCACCAGCGGGTGCAAAACAATTATTATTCTGATAATTTATTCGAAGAATACACGGGAAAAACATTGGATGAGCTTTGGCAAGAATATCAGCAAAAACCAGGACCTGTAGAGAGTTTGGATTGGAAAATCGCAGACAATAAAGCGAGGTACAATGGGGAGACAGGTGTTGGTACATGGGTGAAGTATATGGAGTTTTTTTATATACCAGGAAAGCAAAATTATATCCACACTCGAAGTAACAATGCTACTGAAGGTAATGTAAGCTATAAAATTGTGGATGCTAGCACTGGAAAAGAGGTTCACGCATATACTACATCGACCTTGAAACAAGATTCCATCAGTTCGATTGAACCACTTGGCAAAGATTCTGGGGAACCAGCAGAGGGGAAATATATTTTATATGTTCAAATCCCAAAAGGAATGAACATTGATTTTGAATTTAACCATGGAAATAAATTTTATTAAAGTAAAAAGAAGCGTACTGTCACTTAAGGGCAGTACGCTTCTTTTTTGAGAGCAAAAGAGATCATGCTTCAATGGTGTTAAATCTTAGGGATGAAACGCCAGCTTGTACATGCTGGTACCATGTATGAGGTAATCCTTTGGCGTAATACTTTTTATAATTTTTATCGAAATAAAGGTATACGGTTATATCTTCTGTTTTCATTGATCTTGTTTTATCATTCCAGCCTATCTTGCTCAGATCTTTTCTATCCCCGCATACCCGTATATGTTCGCCTTTAAAGTTTGCTTTTGAATATAAAGTCACGCAGTTGGAACCGCCGCCAGCAAAAGTAGAACTTGGTGCTGCCAATACATAGACAAGGGAAAATGCCATCAGCATCAAAAAGATTTTTTTCATAAAGAAACACTCCTTTGTTGATTATTACTTTTCTCCTTAAAATACCATAGTTGAAATAGAAGAGGGGTATTAGTTATAAGAATACAAAAAACATTCAATGATTATAAACTAAACGACAAATAGGAAAAAAATACTTCTTTTTTTCATCATTATGTATTCTCAATTTCTGTTAAAATTAATTTAAAAAAATAAATGTTTAAAGGAGGTAGTATTTTTTGGCTAATATATCGCTTATTTGGGGAAATATAAGGCAAAATTTCAAGCCGCATCTCCTCTTTTTTAGTATACATACCTTTTTTGGAATGGTTTATTTATGGAGTGAAATGCTCACTTCTCACCCTTGGTTTGGAAAATTTCTCAACTTGCAGGAGATCGATATTTTAGATATAAATCAGCTTCGTTCTCTGTTTCTTGGTTTTTTACTCTGGTCCGCTAGTTATCAAATAGCAAGCAGAAGAGGTACGGCTACAGCCGATATGTTAGATGACGCTTCTTGGAAACAGATGCGGAGCATAATTTTTGGAGAAAATTTGCTGCTCGGTTTGGCATCTTGGCTGATAAGTATCATCATTGGAACGTTACTTAGCTTATTGGTTTTTCCGTTATTTGGAATTTTGATGGAGACTCCAACTTTTCCATTTATTTTTCCAGTTTTGGCTATCGCAAAATCAGCATTGTTTTTTATTCCTGCTTTCGTTGCCAATGCACTGCTTATTTATTTTTTTCTATATCCAAAGAAAAAAGTATGGAATGCTTATGGAAAATGGCAGTCGTATACATGGGTGATCGTGGCCGCAGTTTTGTTGTTAGGCTTGTATCTATATGTGTCTTTTTTTGCTAGTCCGAGTTTAAGACAAAGTGTTTGGTTCTATCTATTCATTGGTTTCTTTTTTGTTGGTGCCATTATTTTATTAGTTATCTTAGATAGAAAAATCGGTTATATTTCCATTTTTTCCAATCAGCGATTTTTTGGCGGTCTGACAGGGAAGATTCTAGTTGTTTTTTTGGCTGTCCTCTCCTTCCTTTCTTCGATTCAAGAAATGAAAATATTGTTCACGAGCTATCAAACTCAACAAGATTATTATCAGGAAAATGCTTATACTTTTTATTTAGAAGCACTGTATCAAGATAAATCAAAGCTGCCTATTTATGAACAGGAATTGGAACAGGAATTAAAACAAAAGAAGGTGACCTATCACAAGCAGCAAGTAGATTTTTTGGTTCTTGAGGAGGCAGACGGAGTACGATCTCCTCTGACGCTGTCGTATTCCCAGTATGAAAAAGTAGCAAAACAGTTGGGACAACCTAAACCAACAAAATTAAAAGAAAATGAAGCGATTTATTTCTTTACTTCAGTTAACTCCTCTTACCAGAAAAAGAGTGAAATAGATGAAAAATCCATTGCTTTTATTGGCTATCCAACCGCTTTTCATCTGAAATCAAAAATAGGAAGTTTTATCCCAGGATATGATGTTATGGTTGTAGCCGATGAAGTATATGCGGAGATCCGAAACGTCGAAAGTCCAAATGTTAATTACGCTGTTCCAGATCGGTATGTATTGTACATGGTGCCAGCTTGGATGAAAAAAAATCCCACTTATGCATCACCGGAACTACAAGTAGGAACCAAGTTAATTAATCAAATTGAAAAGTCACCAAAGTTTATTTCCAATCAGGATCATATATTAAATGGATATGTTGGTGAAAATAAAAACTATGAATTGACCGTACGATCCCCCTATGGAATGGGGGTAAATGATATCCATTTTCTTTTCTTATCCTTGCTTAGAGGTTTGATCAGTCTGATATGGATGTTATTTCTTTATGATAGACGTAGCAAACAATGGTGGATTTCTTTTTATTATCCTTTGAGTTTGGCTATAGCAGCCAGTTTTGTTTTTAGTATCGATAAAGTAAGTATTACAGCCATTGCTGTCATAGTTCAAGTCGTTTGGATTCATCTATTTTTCAGTTTGGTTTCAAAGAAAAGATTTCATTTTTATCGTTAAAATCGTTCTTTTTCTTGGTTTTCGTAGCAAAAGCGACATAGTTGTGGTACGATCTCCTTTGTGAATAGATAAGCGTATAAGGAAGGAATAACAGAATAATGAATGTAGAGCAAATAAGAAATATCGCCATCATCGCTCACGTTGACCATGGGAAAACGACATTAGTAGATGCGATGTTAAAGCAGAGTCATATTTTCCGCCAAAATCAACAGGTGGAAGATCGTGTGATGGATTCCAATGAACTCGAGAGAGAAAGAGGAATCACGATTCTAGCGAAAAATACGGCGATTGAATATAAAGGAATCAAAATCAATATAGTTGACACCCCCGGGCACGCTGATTTTGGCGGGGAAGTAGAGCGTGTTATGAATATGGTTGATGGGGTGCTTTTATTAGTGGATTCGGTAGAGGGACCAATGCCCCAAACCAAATTTGTCCTCCGTCAAGCTATCGAACGTGGTCACAAAGCAATTGTAGTGGTGAATAAAATTGACCGGGATAATCGTCGTCCAGAAGAAGTAATCAATGAGACATTTGATTTATTTGTAGACCTCGGTGCGACAGATGAACAGTGTGATTTTCCTGTTGTTTATGCTAGTGCACTCAGCGGAATTTCTGGAATGGATTATGAAAATCTGACGGATACACTGGAGCCTTTGTTTGAAGAAATCATTACCCAGCTCCCTTCTCCACAAGTAGACGTAAATGGTCCTACACAAATGCAAGCTACTTTACTAGGTTTTGATGAGTACAAAGGACAGATTGTAATTGGTAGATTAGAGCGTGGATCAATTCGTAAAAACCAGCAACTTGTCCTATTAGCTGCTGATGGAACTAGCCGCAATGTCAAAGTTGGACAAGTTTATATTCACCGGGGGCTCGCACGTGTAGAAGTGGAAGAAGCTACTGCGGGAGATATCATTGCGCTTACTGGTGTAGAAAATGTCGGAATCGGGGATACGTTTGCTGATCCCGAGCATCCAGAGGCATTGCCTCCTATTACAGTAGAAGAACCGACTCTACGGATGACGATCGGAATCAATACAAGTCCATTTGCCGGTCAAGATGGTACATTTGTAACTTCTCGGAAATTGAGAGAGCGTCTCTATCGAGAAGCAGAAGCAGACGTTGCTTTGCGTGTAGAAGATACCGATTCGTCGGATCAATTTATTGTTTCTGGTCGCGGAGAGTTGCATCTTGGGATTTTAATCGAGAATATGCGCCGGGAAGGCTACGAATTTCAAGTGAGTAAACCGGAAGTAATCTTAAAAGAGATTGATGGTCGCAAAATGGAACCAATGGAAGTTGTGGATATTGAAGTGAGCAATGATTACCAAGGTGCTGTTGTAGAACTACTTGGTATTCGCAAAGGGCAATTACAAGATATGGTAGTACTCGATAGCGGGAATATTCAGTTTAAATATTTAGCTCCTTCACGTGGTCTGCTCGGTTTCCGTCAACAATTGCTGACCGCTACACGCGGGGAAGCACAGATGCATACATTACTTGCGGGGTATGAGCCTTATGCAGGTGAAATTCAGACAAATGATTTTGGTTCCCTCATTGCTTGGGAAACGGGCACAGCGACAACATATGCCTTACATGCATCACAAGATCGAGGCCAAATGTTTATCACTCCTGGGACAGAAGTATACGAGGGAATGATCGTAGGTCAACATATCCGTGATACGGATCTGGAAGTAAACGTATGTAAAAAGAAACACCTGACTTCCATACGCAGTGCTACAAAAGAAGAAACGCTCAAGTTAGATGCACCGCGTCAAATGACGATTGACGATGCAATTGAGTATTTGAAAGAAGATGAACTCTTAGAAGTAACTCCTAAAACATTCCGGTTGCGTAAAAAGTACTTGAACAAAAACGAACGTGCAAAACACAATCGACAAAAGAGATAATATATTTGTTTTGAATAAGGGAAGGTTAAGAAAAGTGAGCTCCTAAAAAGTACTATTTCTGGAGTTGTTCATAACCTTTCCTTTTTGTATGTTTTCTCTTAAGATTAGGGGTAGAGCACGAGTGTAGGAGTGAATGAGATGACGAAAAAAATCTTAGTAGTAGAAGATGAACCTTCCATTGTAAAACTGATTGAATTTAATTTAACAAAAGAAGGATTTAGTGTGGATAGTGCTCTTGATGGGGATATTGCATTACAAAAAATAAAAGTGGATATGCCTGATCTGATCGTGCTGGATTTGATGCTCCCGCGAATTGATGGATTAGAGGTCTGCCGTCGTATTCGTGCGGAAAAAGAACATATCCCTATATTGATGTTGACAGCAAAATCAGATGAATTTAATAAAGTACTCGGTTTGGAACTGGGTGCAGATGATTATATGACGAAACCATTTAGTATTCGAGAATTAACTGCAAGAGTGAAAGCAATTTTTCGCCGCATGGAAGCAGTCAGAAGAAGTGATGAAGATACCAAACCTCCGGAGAGAAGTATTCAAATCGGCGATATTTTGATTGATACAGATGGGTATGAAGTGACGAGAAATGGACAACCGATCGAGCTGACGCCAAAAGAGTTTGAATTACTGATTTATCTTGCTAACCATCGTGGAAAAGTATTATCGAGAGATCAACTGCTCAACGCTGTTTGGAACTACGATTTTGTAGGGGATTCCCGTATCGTAGATGTTCATGTCAGCCATCTGAGGGATAAGATAGAGTTAGACTCAAAAAAGCCGCTTTATATCAAGACAGTACGCGGTGTGGGTTATAAGCTTGAGAGCAAAGAAGAAAAATAGGCTAGAGAAAAGAAATGATAAGTGAGGGGGTGGGTGTTTGGAAACATTAGTAAAGAAAATACTAGACTTGCAAGAGAGCACCAATCGGATGAATAGTGTGATTGAGTCCCTGGATACTGGTTTGATGATGGTAGACTACCATGGATATATCAAATTAGTAAACCGTGCTTTTGGAAGTATGTTTGATTTACCGGTTGAGCAAATGGTGGGGGAACATTACGATGTTTACTTATCTGCTTATAATCTTCGTCCCTTGTTGAACGAATGCATGGAATCAAATATTCCCGTTCGATTGGAAATTCCCTTATTCTATCCGCAAGAAAGAATTATAGAAGCGAGCCTCACACCCATTGAAGAAAACTCGCAGCAGTTTGGTATTGTGGCGATTTTCCGTGATTTGACGGCATTTCGGCGCTTGGAGGAATTGCGCCGAGACTTTGTGGCCAATGTATCACATGAGTTAAAAACACCACTTACCTCTATTGTAGGTTTTACAGAAACATTGCTGGATGGTGCACGAAAAGACCCGGATACTTGCAAAGAATTTTTGCAGATTATTTACAAAGAAGGGTTACGGTTGCAGCGTTTAGTGTCTGATCTCTTGGATTTATCTAAAATCGAGTCAAAACAAGTTTCGATCAAGATGGAAGTCGTCTCCGTACAATTGGTTGTTCATGATGTAGTGGAAACGTTGATTGAACAGATGCAAGCAAAAAATTTACGCTTATTGACAGATGTTGCACCGCTGATGGTCAAGATGGATACGGATTGCGTAAGGCAAATATTAGTGAATTTACTAGCGAACGCAATGAATTATACACCTGTTGGCGGCAAAGTGACAGTCAAAGTAAAACAAGACGACAGACACTGGATGCTACAAGTGATGGATACGGGAATCGGGATTCCAGAACGAGATCAACCTCGAATTTTTGAGCGGTTTTACCGAGTGGATAAAGCACGTTCTCGTAACTCTGGTGGTACAGGGCTTGGATTAGCTATTGTGAAACATTTGGTAGAATTGCATCATGGAGAGATTGAAGTGGAGAGTACCGTTGGAAAAGGAAGTATTTTTACCGTTCGTTTTCCTTTGGAATATAGTGACACTTAACAAACCCGAATAAAAGGCTTGGGTTTGTTTTTTATTCTGGTTTAATCCATAATAAAAAAAGCCAGCAAACCTGCTGACTTTTTTGCTGTTCAACCAAATTGTCCTGAAAGATAACGTTCTGTACGTTGATCATTAGGAGATTGGAATAAAATATCTGTCTCCTTTGCTTCTACAATTTCTCCATGCAAAAAGAAGGCCGTTTGGTCAGAAATACGCTTTGCTTGCTGCATATTATGGGTCACAACTATGATGGTGTAGTTTTCTTTTAGGGAAAGAATAAGTTGTTCAATGTGTTCTGTAGAAATGGGATCGAGTGCAGAAGCCGGTTCATCCAAAAGGAGTATTTCTGGTTCTACAGCAAGCACACGAGCGATAACTAACCGTTGTTGCTGACCGCCGGAAAGCCCCAATGCAGAAGCGTGAAGTCGGTCTTTTACTTCATCCCATAAGTGGGCTTGGTGTAATGTTTTTTCTACAATTGCATCCAATTGCTTTTTTTGTTTTATTCCATGTATACGTGGTCCATAGGCGATATTGTCATAGATCGATAAAGGAAAGGGGATGGGTTGTTGAAATACCATTCCCATTCTCTTGCGAAGGGAGACGACATCGGTTTTGGAGTCATAGATTTCTGTTTTTCCTAAACGAATAGAACCATCTGCTCGAAACATAGGAATATAATCATTCATCCGGTTTAAACTTCGCAGCAAGGTAGATTTTCCACAGCCGGATGGTCCAATCAGTGCGGTTACTGTCTTCGATGAGAAAGTTATCGAGATGTTATTTAAAGCATGTTTTTCACCGTAGTACACGTTGAACTGATCTACTACAAGCATTTACGATCCCTCCTTTATCCAAATTTCCCGCTTAAATAATCGTGTGTTCGTGATTGCTGCGGTGCTGTGAATATTTGCTCGGTATGCCCTATTTCTACCATGTTTCCAAGATGGAAATAGGCAGTGTAATCCGAAATGCGGGCAGCTTGGTGCATATTGTGAGTGACAATTACAATCGTAAAATCACGTTTTAGCTCTTGTAACAATTGCTCAATTTTTTCTGTTGAAATCGGATCAAGTGCTGAAGTAGGTTCATCCAATAAGATAATACTTGGATTCATTGCGATCGTTCTTGCGATACAAAGTCGCTGCTGCTGTCCGCCGGATAGTTGTAAGGCTGAATCCTGCAAGCGATCTTTCACTTCATCCCAAAGTCCTACCCGCTTCAAACTTTCTTCAACAACCGCTTCGATATCTTTTTTGGAAACACCATGTATCCGCAGGGCAAATGCAATGTTTTCAAATATCGATTTAAAGAAAGGATTTGGTTTTTGAAAGACCATCCCTACATGTTTACGCAACGCCGTTGCTTGTATGGATTCTGTTTGAATGTTAACTCCATCTATAAAAATATCCCCTGTTATCTTGGCTCCTGGGATCGTATCATTCATTCGATTGATACTGCGCAGTAAAGTTGATTTTCCACAGCCGGATGGTCCGATAAACGCTGTGATCGTTTTATCATAAAGGGTAATATTGATGTCTTTTAATGCATGAGAACTGCCATAGTAAACGTTTAGCTTGTTTGTTTTCACTGTGACATTAGTCGATAGATCTGCGTCTCGTTTTTTTACATAAGGGAAATCCAGCATCTTATCTTCCCTCCAATCATGATGATGTCAATCTACGATAGATATATTTACCGAGCAGGCGGGCGAAGATAGTGAATAAAAGGACAACACAAATTAAGATAAATGCCGAACCGCCAGATACAATAGCTGCTGTTTGTGTAGATAAACTATCAGAATTCACTTTCCAGATATACACCGACAAGGTAGCCGCTGGTCGGAATGGATTGAGTGGAGAGCTGACAGCAGTAGGGTCCCAGTTGGTAAAATCAAGATTTGGGGAGCTCATTCCAGCAGTAAAGAGCAGAGCTGCTGCTTCTCCAAAAATACGTCCTGCTGCTAAGATGGTCCCCGTAACAATACCTGGTAAAGCTACTGGAAGCATGATTTTGGTGATTGTTTGCCAATGGGTAATCCCCAATGCCAATGAAGCTTCTTTTTGATCTTTTGGGACTGCGGTAATCGCTTGTTCCACTACTCGTACCATCAGTGGCAGATTAAAGATGGTAAGTGCGAGTGCACCACCAGCTAAGGTGTAGCCCCAACCAGTATATTGAACCAAAAGCAAGAGGCCGAATAGTCCGATGATGATTGATGGCAAGGAAGACATCACTTCCATACATAACCGCAGAAACTTGGTAAAACGAGTTGGCTTGGCGTATTCTGCCATATAAATTCCGCCGCCGATTCCAATTGGTAACGTAATGATCATCGTGAGAATGAGCAAATAAAAAGAGTTGAACAACATCGGAGCAATTCCGCCAACTTCTCCTAAAATATAGGAACCAGGAGCCTCAGTTAAGAAGTCCCAAGATATATACGAAATACCTTTAAAGAGAATGAAGCCCAATAACCCGATTAAAGTACAGACAATAAGAATAGCTACAAGATAAAAGAAAAGGGTTGCCAAACGGTCCATTTGTTTTGCGTTCATGAGACATCCCTCCGGCGGGTAATCAAGCGAATAACAAGGATAAATACCAGTGTCATCAAAAGAAGAACTAGTGCCATCGACCAAAGGATTTGGTTAAAGGTTTCGCCCGGAACGGTATTTCCCATGTTTTGTGTGATCATACTGGTTAAAGTATGGATCGAGATAAAGAAATGAAAAGGGGCATTTGGTACATTACCAATGACCATTTGTACAGCGAGAGCTTCTCCGAAAGCGCGTGCCATCCCTAAGACAACAGCAGTCATCAATCCGGGCAGTGCTGTTTTTAAGACAATTTTCCAGATGGTCTGCCAACGTGTAGCCCCTAGGGCATAAGAACCTTCCCGGTATTTTTGCGGTACGGCTTCAATGGCATCTACACTGATGCTGATAATAGTTGGGAGGATCATAATGGACAGAACCAAAATTCCAGATAAAAGCCCAAAACCTATTCCTCCAATAAGTTTACCGATAAAAGGAACTAATAGCGTTAATCCAATAAATCCATAGACAACAGAAGGAATCCCTACTAATATCTCCGTTGCAGGCTGTAAAACTTTTTTCCCCCATTTGGGTGCAATTTCCGTCATGAAGATAGCAGCACTTATCCCAAGCGGTGCACTGATAAGGGTGGCACCAATGGTGACCATAAAGGACCCAAGCATGATATAGAGCGAGCCAAATTTATTATCCTGCGGACTCCAATTGGTGGAAAAAAACTGGCTGAGTGTTATCTCTCCATTTAGAAAGGGTTGTAATCCTTTGGAGGTGATAAACCAAAGCAAGGATAACAAGATAAGAATCACAATCCATACACTGACATACGTAATCGAGCGTCCGCGCCATTCTGTCCAGAAGATTCGTCTGGCTGGAGTCTGTAGCTTCTCCGCTAAAGAAGTATTGCCTCTTTCTTTCATTGAAGAACTCCTCTCAAAAGAAAATAAGGAGCCTATTTCCCTGAAATAGGGCTCCCTTTCCTAGTTGTGTCGTCATTATTTCACGTTGCCAGAGGCATCTCTTTCTACTTTCATATTTGTGATAGGAATATAATTTAATTTCGTTACAAGTCCTTTTTGTACTTCATCGGAAAGAATATATTTGATAAATGCTTCTTCGAGTGGTTTGTTTTTGCCGTTGGCATTGGTATAGATGTGTTCGTAAGCCCATACTTTCCATTTATTTGTGGTGACATTTTCATTGGTAGGTTGAACCCCATCCAATGTCAGTGCTTTCACCGTATTATCGACATAGGAGAAGGCGAGATAACCGATAGCACCTTGTGTTTGACCGATAATTTTTCTAACGGTACCAGAGGAATCTTCTACGATGCCGCCTTTACCGCGAAATTCTTTATTATCTTTGAGGGCAAATTTCGCAAATGCAGCTCGTGTTCCAGAGCTTTCTGAGCGGTTAACGAGTACAATTGCTTGGTCTTTTCCGCCGACTTCTTTCCAGTTTTTAATTTTACCTGTGAAAATGTCGATCAATTGCTGCTGGGTAAGATTCGTAACACCTACGTTTGGGTTGACGACAGGGGCAATCCCAACGACAAACGCTTTGTGATCTACTAGTTTGGAGGCATCGATCTTTTGTTTTTCTTCTGCAAATATATCGGAATTGCCTAGGTCGGCAGTATCATTCATGGCTGCGGTTAATCCTTGTCCACTTCCTCCGCCTTGTACATTGATTTGTACACCCGGGTTGTTGGACATGAAAGTTTTGCTTGCTTCTTCAACAAATGGCTGCATAGCTGTAGATCCTACAGATGTTAGATTTCCAGATAATTGTTTGTTATTTTGATTATCTGCTGTACTGCTGCAAGCTACGAGCACGGTACTGAATGCTAGCCCGATAAGTCCACTTGCTAAAATGCGCTTTTTTATCTTCACAAAAGATTCCTCCTAAAATGGATGATCAGATCTTCGATTCCTCTCCACTATACGTGTGAACTGTTGTTGAAGAATGAAGGGAATGTAAACCTAATGTAAAGGAATGTTACGATTCGGTTAATTTTTTGTGTTTTAAAAATATTATTTTTAGTTTATAATTATTAAAGTTAAGTTGTGTTATTTTAAGAGATTAGTGGCCGATGATAGGAAGAACATTTATGATGGAAATATCGGAGGAATGCCAAAAAACTTAAGGGGAATGCGTATGATCAAACGGAAAATCTATGCTTGGCTTCTCCAGTCCCTTGTTATTTTTCTGTTTTTATCGATTTATTGGGGTGGGGGCCTTTTTACCTCTTTCTTAGGACTATTTTCAGGTTTTCTGCTTTCTATTTCCGGAATCATCCTCTTACCTTTTTCCATCCTGATCGATTTTTTTACCAAACGGTTGTCATCAGCCTTACAGGTATTTGTTTCATTTTTTCTTCATATAGGCGTCAGCATCGCATTTTTTCTCGCTGCTCAAGGCTGGATGTTTGCTTTGCTCTTTGGTTTTCTGTATTGGTTGCTTGATGTGGGATTGAAATGGAAACAAAACAAGCAAAAAGACCAAATCGTTTGATTGGTCTTTTGGTCATTTATATGCTCGTTCATTATATACTGGCCGCCCTGCACACGATGTTGCTTGTGTGAGGGCGTGGCCTGGAAGGAGTCACTGGGACTCGACGGAAAGGAACAGCTCTCCAGCCCGCTTCTTAGCTTCGCGGAGTGCTTTCATACCGTTTTTGAAAGAGTTGAATCCTGCCTGAATGTCGTCGAGGCATCCTTTCTGGATGATATCAGGCTTGACCAGTCCGGTCTGGTGCGGAGATAGGGCGAGGTCGAAGAGTCCCTTCATACCAGTGGAGATCTTCTTTTGTGCTTTGTAGAAGAACTTAGCTACCTCCGAGAGGTACTCCCTGAGTTCCTCATCCTCAATTTCCTTCAGTGCTTCCTTGACAGCAACGATTACAGGCTCGGCCTTGGAGATGAACTCCAGAGGATTTTCACGATCCGTAACCAGCTTCTCCGCCTCAGGAAGAAGGTTGACGAGTGCGACGATGTTTTTCCGAAGTTCCGGAGTCATACCAGTACCTTTCCAGTCCGTTGAATGACTTTATCCTATCGCCAAATGAAGAGAATGTAAATGGAGTGGGGAATTTACCTAATTATATATATTTTCTTACCTCTAATTTCGGTGGGCGGTATGCCGGGGGCACACCGCCTGTTCACTAGCTATCCGTCCACTCGATCTTCGTCTTGATTGGGAGAGAGCAGGTCTTCAAGCTTCTTGATTCGCGCTTCGTGTTCTGACACCTTCTGTTGCATCAGTACCAGAACCCGAAGCAGATCGATCACGATCCCCAGTAGCCTTGCAACCCCTCGTGCTTTTACAACCTGAGGGGAATTGAGCTGTTCTGCTTTACGGAGGATTTCAGGAATGGATTGTGTCACAGGTTTATCCTCTCTAGCGGACACGGGAATGCATATTTATACATTCAATCGGATTATAATTCATTATAGATGCTATGACAACATAAAAAAATCTAGAGTCTCAAACTCTAGATTTGTCTGTATTATCATTTTAGCTGTTGACTTTACCGGATATCTCATATTCAACTGTCACTAATTTAAAGCCAAATAACCACATACGGTGGGTTGCTTGTAATCTGCCGTACTCATCCACCCAAATTAAAAAGTGCTCATTTAGAGGAAGACGGAAGGAGTAGTTTTTTATCATTAAATAAATTCCTTCATCTCCTTTGCGTCCTCTTCTTGGCAAGCTTGTGATCTGTAAGGAGAGGTCAGCGCCGTGTTCCAGCCGTAAGATGCCTGTCAGATTTCGTTTCGGGATAGGAAGTGTGATGTGCAAGTATTGTTCGTTATCGTGATAATGATCAGAATAGATGGCGACAAACATCGTTTGATCGGTGCCCTTATAGGTACGAACCCAAGCGCGAAGATTTTTATTCCAATATTGCTTTTCGTTGCAAACAGCCATAATCTGACTGTCTATTTGGATAACTTCTTCCTGATTAGTAGGTAAATTGATTTGTTGGGTTTTCTTTGACCAAGCTTTATGTATTTTCGCTAAAAGCCGAAATCCGCGATGCCAAGTGATCTGGGCAGCGAGATCATAAAGCATCGTATTTTCATAGAAAGAACGGATTTTTGGATGGACTTGTGATGGGAAAAAATCGCTCCGGGCAAATTTTTCTAAGTTGTCGACCAAACCTGCATATTGTTGGGTTGGGTCAGCGAGTTTTTTTCTATCCAAAAAATTTTTTCCTATTTTGTTTTCACCATTAATATTCGTTTGCGGCAATCCATATAATACGGCGTTTTCCGACGGTTTCAGGTATACCCAGCCGAATAACCCTAACAGAACAAAACCAATGGCATTGGCAGCTCCGTGATAAACTTTCATTTGATCCATCGTCAGCCAATGGTGTCCGAGTAGAGTGGAGATACTGAAAGTGACCGATAGTAAAATGGTTAGAACGACAATGACAGCAGAAGCTTGCAGGGCAAGCCGTACAATGAGACGAGTTGCTTTCTTGCTGATATGTATCAAAACATAATAGCTGTAGACGAACAAACAAATGGAGTAGAGGAATACAGCTATTGTTTCCACGATATGATTGGTATAGATACCGACAGCAACGAAAAGGGGACTTGCCATTAAGCAAATAGTTGTCCAGCGGTAAAGGCGTCCGAGTTTTGAACCAGGACAGAGTTCCCTTCCTACTAGTCCGATAAACAAAGGCGAAAAGACAGCTGCAAAGTGAAAATGAGAAGCAGTTAACAGCAATATTTCACCACGGTAACCGAGTAAGCTGCCGCCAAAGCAGTATGCACTCAAGGCTGCTCCGCCGATAAACGAATAGATCAATCCAATGTCGATTGCATTTTCTTCTAATATATATGGGCCGCGTTCTAACATTCTTCTGATTCCATAGCCTGCTAAAGCAAGGAGGTAGATGGCCCATGGAATCGATAAAATTCCAGATGTCAAATGACCTGCTGGAAATAGAAATGCCAGTCCTATTGTACAAGCTACATATGGATGGTATCCCATTAAAAAATCATGATAACGTGAGTCACTTCCATCGCGTTTAATCGTAGGGACAAGAAATAAGAGTAGTGGGATCGCAAGAAATATAGAAATCAGTAATAGTCTTTCCAAACCATCTGCGAGCACGACAAATATGATCCATAGGATGGTAGAAATCAAAAAATTTCTTGCGAAAATATGGTTCATGCAAAATAAATTCCTTTTCTGTTTTTTTATTAGTCTATCATAAAAGTGCCTTCTGAGTATTCGGATTAAAATAAATTATAGTAAGGAGAGTAATGTAACTTACTGGAATTTTGCTGGAAACGCATGTGCGGATAGTGATACAATGAGTTGGAGTTTATTTTGATCGGGTAAGGTTGTGAAAGATATGAAAAAATTAATGTTAATTGACGGAAATAGTATTTTATATCGAGCGTTTTTTGCTCTTCCTCTACTTTCTAATTCTTCAGGTATTCATACCAATGCTGCCTACGGATTTGCGATGATGTTAGTGAAAATGTTAGAAGAAGAAAAACCGACTCATGTTTTAGTTGCCTTTGATGCGGGTAAAATGACATTTCGACATAAAGACTATGAAGCATACAAAGGAAAAAGAGATAAAACACCAGGGGAACTGTCCGAGCAAGTGCCATTGGTACAAGAGATACTAGATGCTTTTGCTATTCAAACCTATCAACAAAATGGGTTTGAAGCCGATGATATTATTGGTACACTGGCTGTTCAAGCGGAGAAAGAAAAAATAAATACGTTGATCGTTAGTGGAGATAAAGACTTATTTCAACTCATTGCTGATCATGTAACTGTACTACATACGAAAAAAGGCGTTACCGAAATCGATCGATATGATGAAGCAGCACTTCATGAGCGTTATGGGCTCCGTCCTGATCAAATTGTAGATTTAAAAGGATTGATGGGGGATCCTTCTGATAACATTCCTGGAATCCCAGGGGTAGGGGAAAAAACTGCCTTAAAATTGTTAGCCAAGTATCCAACTGTTGAAGAGATTATTGCCCATCCAGAGGCATATTCCGGAAAAAAACTTCAAGAAAAACTGCGGGAGTTTGCGGATGATGCCGTATTGAGTAAAAAATTAGCTACGATTCATACGGAAGTGCCGCTGCCGTTTTCTTTTGCTGAATTAAAATTGCAAGATTTTCAGCGGGATAAGGTTAGGGATGTTTTTTCACGTCTTGAATTTCGGACTCTCATGGATCGAGTGGATAAGTCTCCTCTTTTTGTTTCAGATGAAGAAGGAGAAATGGAGATTACAACTGCTGCTCATGATTACGTGCAGATCGAAGAATCAAATAAAGAGGAGTGGGCGCATTTGTTTCAGCAGTCTCCTCTGGCTGTTCATCTGGAAACAGATGTAGACAATCCTCATCGTGCAATCATTACTGGAATAGGTTTATCGAGTCCTGATGAAAATGTGTTTCTGCCACTTAAAGTTGCCAAGGATTGGGATGCTTTTCGTATATGGGTGGAGGATAAAGAAAAGCAAAAAGTCGTGTATGATTTAAAGCGAAGTAAGATTTTATTGGAAAGAGAACAAATTCCTATTCATGGATTTGTTTTTGATGTATTGCTTGCGGCATATGTGCTCAATCCATCGGAAACAAAGTTGGAGCTAAGCGATTTAGCTTTGCAGCAAAGTGTAGGTTATCTGCCTTCTGATGAGGAAGCTTATGGGAAAGGGGCAAAACGAAAACCGCTGACAGGAGATGCGCTGGCAAGCCATGTTACCAAAAAAACGGCAAAACTATTTGCTTTATACGATACATTACAAAAACAATTAGAAGAAAATGACTTGACCAAATTGCTATGTGAATTGGAGATGCCATTAGCAGCAGTTCTTGCTGATATGGAGGAATTTGGGGTCAAGGTAGATAAAACCCAATTAGAAGAGCTTGGTTTTACTTTTAAAGAGAAGATTGATCAATTAGAAAAAGAGATCATCGAATTAGCAGGTACAGCCTTTAATATAAATTCACCCAAACAACTATCAGAGATATTATTTGAAAAACTGGGCCTTCCAGTAATCAAAAAAACGAAGACTGGATACTCGACTGGAGCAGATGTTTTAGAAAAACTTGCTCCGCAGCATGAGATTGTCGAAAAAATTTTACACTATCGTCAGGTTGGAAAGTTATACTCCACTTATATAGAAGGATTAAAAAAGGAAATCGCTTCGGACGGAAAGATTCATACGCGATTTAATCAAACGATCGCAGCGACAGGGAGACTTAGCAGCACAGAACCAAACTTGCAAAATATCCCTATTCGTTTAGAAGAGGGAAGGCAAATTCGGCAAGTATTTGTTCCTTCAGAAGAAAACTGGGTGATTTTAGCTGCGGACTACTCTCAAGTAGAACTGAGAATATTAGCCCATTTATCCGAAGATCCTATCTTGCAGAGAGCTTTTCAAGAAGACAGAGATATTCATACTCAGACTGCAATGGATGTATTCGATGTAGATACGACAGAAGTTTCTTCTTTGATGAGAAGTAAAGCAAAAGCCGTGAATTTCGGGATTGTATATGGCATCAGTGCATTTGGTCTGTCGCAAAACATTAATATCCCACAAAAGGAAGCGAAGGAATTTATCGAACGTTACTTTGCTACTTATCCAAACGTCCGAAAATTTATGGATGAAGTGGTGATAGAAGCACGAAAAACAGGATATGTAACTACTTTGTTAAATCGTCGACGTTATCTTCCAGACATCAATGCTTCTCAGTTTAACGCGAGAAGTTTTGCTGAACGGACTGCGATGAATACACCTATCCAAGGCAGTGCAGCAGATATTATCAAAAATGCGATGGTTCATCTATATCGAGCTATGCAAGAACGTCAGTTAAAAAGTAGAATGTTACTGCAAGTGCATGACGAACTTATCTTTGAAGTTCCACCAGAGGAGCTGGAGGAGATGAAGAAATTAGTTCGTGAAGAGATGGAAAATGCAGTGCCGCTTAGCGTACCGCTCAAAGTAGATGTCAATATAGGCAAGAGTTGGTATGAAGCGAAATAAAGACATAATGAAAATAGAGAAAGAGGATGGAGAAATGCCAGAATTACCGGAGGTAGAGACAGTAAGACGAACTTTGTCTTCTCTTATCGTGGGGAAAACCATTCGTGAAGTTACCGTCTCTTTGCCTCGTATTATTCGCAAACCAGATGATATAAAGGAATTCGCTGATAAATTAGCAGGGACTACGATTACTTCTGTTGATCGAAGAGGCAAATTTCTAAAGCTATTTGCTGATCCATATGTATTAGTTTCACATTTGAGGATGGAGGGCAAATATCGGATGGCAAAGAGCACAGATCCAGTTGAAAAACATGATCACGTTATTTTTCATTTTACTGATGGTACAGAGTTACGCTACAAAGATGTACGTCAATTTGGAACGATGGATTTGTTTTTACGCGGGGAAGAGGACAATGATGCACCTCTTGGCAAATTGGGACCTGAACCACTGAGTGATGAGTTTACAAGGCAGTGGTTTCAATCTCAACTTAGTAAAAAAACGACAAAAATAAAAGCCTTACTGCTCAATCAACATTTTTTAGTTGGACTTGGTAATATATATGTTGATGAAGCTTTGCACCGGGCAAAAATTCATCCAGAGCGTGCAGCTAAAAGCTTAACGAAAAAAGAGGTATCTGAACTATTTCAAGCTATCCGGGAAACTCTGCAAACAGCGATCGATGCAGGTGGTTCATCTGTACGATCCTATGTGAATGGCCAAGGAGAAATGGGATATTTTCAATTGCAGATAAAAGTATACGGAAGAAAAAATGAGCCCTGCTACACATGTGGGAATCCTATCAGCAGATTAATTGTTGCTGGCCGCGGGACACATATTTGTAATACATGCCAGCATTAAATAGCTATGTTTTTCAATGAAGAAAGTATATGGTGATGATATGATATATGGATTGACAGGCGGGATTGCTACAGGCAAAAGTACAGTAGCTGAAATGCTTCGGGAACTTGGGGCATATATCATAGATGCAGATCAGATTTCGCGGCAAGTAGTAGAGCCAGATCAGCTCGGTGCAAAAAGGATAAGAGAACACTTTGGAAAAGAGCTCTTTACAGTAGATGGTCAGTTAAAAAGGGACAAGCTTGCTCAAATTATATTTCATAATTCCTCAGCAAGGAAACAATTAAATCATTTGCTGCATCCTATTATTATGAAGGAGATGCAGAGGCAAACGGATAAAATCCTCAAACAAGAGAAAGATGCTGTGGTGATTTGGGATATTCCTTTGTTGTATGAAGAAAATTTGACCAATTTTGTCCAAAAGGTTATTGTGATATATGTGCCTCAAGAGGTACAATGCAGGCGTTTGCAGTTACGCAACAACTTAAATCAAGAAGAAGCAGAGTCTCGTATTCAATCGCAACTGTCGATAGAAGAGAAAAAAAGTTTGGCGGACTACTTGATTGATAATAGTGGGACAGTTCAACAAACAAAGAGACAGGTAGTGGCATTATGGAATCATCTAACCTAAAGAAATGGATTGAGCCAGCCCTTCAGGCTCTTCCAAGAAAAAGGTTTATCGTAATTGGAATTATTTTCATTATTCTATCCCTTGTTATCGCATTTCCTCTGTTTAATCGTTGGATTTATCCGTTGGATTATGAGGACAATATTTTAAAAAGTGCAAAACAGACAAACACAGATCCATTTCTAATTATGGCTATTATCCGTGTGGAGACCAAGTTTGATCCGGAAAAACAGTCTCATGTTGGTGCACAAGGACTGATGCAATTGATGATCCCAACAGTAGACTATGCGATTAAAAAAGGAAATTTTTCACCTTCCATGCGACAATACATCAAAGTACCAGCAGTGAACATACAAGTCGGGAGTTGGTATTTAAGTGATCTAACCCGACAATTTAAAGGAAATAAAGTTGCAGTAATCGCAGCATATAATGCAGGACCTGCGCGAGTACAGAAATGGTTAAAAGACGGAACATGGGATGGGACAAGGCAGAATGTACAAAAGATTCCCTATGGGGAAACTAGACATTATGTACAACGGGTAACCTTTTTCTATGAAAAATACAAATCATTGTATATGGATCTAGTGAAAGATTAAGCGGACAGCTTTTATGTCCGTTTTTTCTTGTGAAAAGATTTCCTTATGATCTATCGAGACGAAAAATAGGCATGTCTTATTAGATGTTTTTATTGCAAAATGTGTCATACTGATTATAATGAAATAGAGGATTAGTGTGTTATAAACAGCATCGGAAGGGGAAGCAATTATATGAAACTACGCATTGCTATAAATGGTTTTGGACGAATTGGAAGAATGGTTTTTAGAAAAGCGATCACAGACCCCACTTGTGAGGTAGTTGCAATTAATGCGAGCTATCCAGCAGAAACATTGGCACATCTTATTAAATTTGATACCATACATGGATTTTTTGATGAAGAAGTTATTGCAGAAGAAGGAATGCTCTACGTAAATCGTCAAGCTGTCCGCTTGGTTTCCAATCGAAATCCTTTGGAACTTCCTTGGGAAGAGTTGGGCGTTGATGTTGTGATAGAGGCCACTGGTAAGTTTTGTGACCGCGAGGGAGCTTCTCTTCATTTACAAGCGGGAGCCAAAAAAGTAGTGATAACAGCACCAGGTAAAAATGAGGATGCTACGATTGTTATGGGAGTAAATCATGAAATTTATGATTCAGAAAACCATCACATTGTTTCCAATGCATCTTGTACCACAAATGGTCTTGCACCAGTTGTAAAAGTTTTACATGATCGTTTTGGAATTCAACATGGATTGATGACAACTGTTCATTCGTTTACAAATGACCAAAATAATCTTGATAACCCACATAAAGATTTGCGCCGTGCCCGGGCATGTTCTCAATCGATTATTCCTACCAAAACAGGGGCAGCAAAAGCATTAGGATTAGTTATTCCTGAATTACAAGGGAAGTTGAACGGTTTCTCGCTAAGAGTTCCAACTCCAAACGTATCGGTAGTTGATTTGGTCGTAGATTTACAGACAAATGTCACAGCAGAAGCGGTAAATGAAGCTTTTCGTAATGCTTCCGCACAAGCAATGAAAGGAATCTTGCAATACTGTGAACTGCCGCTTGTATCTACAGACTTTATTGGGAATGAAAATTCTTCAATAGTTGATGCACTTTCGACAATGGTTATTGGAGAAAGACAAGTAAAAGTACTCGCTTGGTATGATAATGAATGGGGTTATTCTTGCCGTGTGGTTGATCTGGCTAAATATGTAGGGGAAGCACTTCATCAAAAAAAACTAGTACATGCTACTGCTTGACATTCCGCTAAGTAATCTATGCTTGAAGCTCGATGATACTAAGAGGACATAAAAAAACCGTTCCCCTGTGGAACGGTTTTTATCTTGTGGCAGACATGCCGCCATCTACGTTGTAAACACTTCCTGTTGTATATTTCGCTTCTTCTGAAGCTAAGAATAAGATGGTATTTGCTACTTCTGCAGTGGTTCCATATCTTTTCATCGGTATGTAACGACAGAAATCTTGACGTACTTGCTTCTCCATCCCCGGATTTAATTTGCTTTCGAGGCGGTCCATTGCACTGGTTTCAATAGGTGCAGAAATAACAGCGTTTACACGGATATTGGATTGACTATTTTCTAAAGCTGCTGTTTTGACTAATCCTAACATGGCATGTTGTAACATAACATGAGAGGATAGCATAGGCAGTCCCATAAGTCCAGCTACTGTACCATAAGCTACAATAGAGCCGCATCCATTTCTTTGCATGATGGGAATTACTTGTTTAATGAGAAAAACTATGTCCTTTAAGTGAAAATACAATTTATCTAATTCATTTTCTTCCAGTTCTTCAATAGGGCCAACCATACAATCATTTGGTGATGCATATACGAGAATATCGATGGTGCCAAAATATTGTACAACGTCATCAATACAAACTGCTATTTCAGAATCCTTGCCTCCTTCCATTGAGATCAGCAGCGACCGATCAGAAATAAAATGGTCTTTTGATGATAATTGCATTGCACTAATATTTTGATAGTTATCAATAAGGGCAAGTTTTGCTCCTTCTTGGGCAAATTGTTTTGCCACTTGATAACCTACTCCATCTGTAGCACCAGTAATGAGAACTACTTTATCTTGAAAACGTTTCACTATTCTTTTCCGCTCCCTGATTTTCGATATCTTTTAAGTATACTTCAAAAAAGAAATCAATAGAGTATTGTAATATTTTAGACGAATAATGTTCAAAACTACAGGTTGCTATTTTTTGAATTTGCCTTCTTTTTTCAATAAAATAGATCTCATAAAGGCAGAAGAAAAAAGAGGATTGAGCATCAGATCATTTAACTGTATCTTTAAATGATAGTAGACTGGATACGGGAGGAACGATAATGAAATGTCCGATTTGTAATCATAATGGGAGCCGAGTGCTCGATTCTCGACCTGTTCATGATGGGAAAGCGATTAGAAGGAGGCGCGAATGCGAAGCTTGTAACGAACGATTTACAACTTTTGAAATGATAGAAGAGAAACCATTAATGGTAATAAAAAAAGATGGGAGCCGAGAAGAATTTAGTCGAGAAAAATTATTACGTGGGTTAATTCGAGCTTGTGAGAAAAGACCTGTGCCAACGAGTAGTTTAGAAGGACTTGTTCTCGATATGGAACGAAAACTTCGTGAGGTAGGTATTTTAGAAGTTCCAACTACAGAAATAGGAGAAATGGTATTGGAACGGTTAGTGAAAATTGATGAAGTTGCTTATGTTCGTTTTGCGTCTGTCTATCGACAATTTCAAGACATTCATCTTTTTGTAAGAGAATTGGAAGATTTACGAAAAAGGTCACATGAAGGAGATTTTGAACATTTTTTGGATGAAAACGACATAGATCGAGAATAATTTTTGGTTGGCTTTGTGTGCCCATTTACGATAAAATGAACAAACCCGCTATTCATTCGGAGATAAAAATTAGGGAGGTCACATTCTATGTTTTGGCAAGAAATCCAATTCCGTAGTCGACAAGAAAAAGCATTGGATGATACAGATCTTTTTTCTTTGACACATCTCTATCAACCAATTGTCGGAGTCATGGGGGTTGGATTGTATGTGACGCTTCACTCGCAGGCCTCCAAACAAGAAACTTCCGCTCTGCTCACCCATACATACCTCTTCAAATTACTCTCTATTTCACACAATCAATTGTTGGAAGCGAGATATCAATTAGAGGGAGTTGGTTTACTGCGAACATTTGAAAAAAGTAATCAAAGAGAGGGGAATTACTTGGAGTACCAAGTTATATCACCCTTGGCACCCCTTACTTTTTTTCAAACCATGCCATTGGCAATCCAATTGCAGCATCGTCTGGGTAAAGATGAGTATCAATTGGTGAAAAATCAAGTGTGGTCAGAAGATAAAGAGATTCAGAGTGTTAATTTGACGAAAAGCTTCCAAGAAGTTTACGGACAAAAAGAAGCTACCGTTCCTACCCAAGTAATACCAGCTACGAAAAAGCGAAAATCGAATATCGATTTTGGGTTTATTCGTTCGCGATTGGCATCGATTATTAAGCCTGCTCATTGGACTTCCCAACTTGAATCAGAGTTGAAACAAGCTTGTTACTTATTTAAGTTGGACGAGTCTACACTGATTAAAGCTATTCAGAATCCAGAAGTTTCGTACGGTGGACATGTTAATTTAGAAAAACTTTTCCATTATTTAAACACGTCACCTTATTCAAATAAATCTGTTGTTTCACCTACAAGTAAGGAAAAGTCAGTCATAAAAGAGCCGGCAATGTCTCCTAAAGAAAAACATTTCCAGTTGTTAGAGACTATTTCTCCATTTGAACTTTTAGCTCATTATCAAGGAGGAGCGGCTGTACCAAAGAGTGAGATGAATCTGATTCAATCATTGCTGACGCACTATCAGTTACCTGCACCTGTTGTGAATGTACTATTGGATTTTGTCATGCTCAAGTGTGACCGAAAATTACCAAAAGCATATGTAGAAAAAATAGCTTCTCACTGGAAACGTTTAAATATTCAAACATCTGAGCAGGCAAGAGAACAAGCTCTCAAAGAACATACCAAACAGCCAAACCAAAATTCCAACACAACAAAAGCTAAAAGAAGACCTAGTGTGAAAAAACTGCCTAAAACCATCGCCCGAGAAGTTATCGAGCCTAGTTTTACAGACGAAGAACTACAAGGGACTTATGATGATATTCAAGCTACAATGAAATTTTTGCGTTCAACTGAAAAACAAGTGTTGCACAATAAAGAGTAGCGTGCTATAATAATTTTTGTCAGTTTGAAAGGACTTAAATATGTTTGAAAAATGTTTGATGGCTCGATAGCTCAGTCGGTAGAGCAGAGGACTGAAAATCCTCGTGTCGGCGGTTCGATTCCGTCTCGAGCCACCAGTTGCGGAAGTGGCTCAGTGGTAGAGCATCGCCTTGCCAAGGCGAGGGTCGCGGGTTCGAATCCCGTCTTCCGCTCCAATTTACTGCCTTGCCGGGGTGGCGGAATAGGCAGACGCACAGGACTTAAAATCCTGCGGTAGGTGACTACCGTGCCGGTTCAAGTCCGGCCCTCGGCACCATATATATTAGCGTTCTGGAGATTTTGAAGCAAGGAAGGTTTAAGGTAAAAAACACAGTTTTCCAAACGAATTGCAAATCTGTATCTTACTAAAATTTTTTCCTTTCTTGTGATCTCCAAAGAAGAAGTCGTCCAGTTTTTGGACGGCTTCTTTTTGCATGTTGAAGTGATATGAGAATGAGATCCGTAGTTATGGTAATAGTAAAATGACCGAGTCGTTCAGATATCACTTTTGGATGTTTTCCTTGTTTCATAAGCAGTGTTCGGTAGGAGAAAGATATTTTTGCAATACCTGTGAAAACAAATGAAGTTCTTCTTGAGTGGGTACCTTCACATAGAAACACGCTATCCTTTCTTTTTTCATTTCTAAAGAAAGAAGAGTAGCGTGTTTTTTTCAGTTTGAAGGGACTATTATGTTATATTAGCCTGATGGGAATGTACTGTTACCCCATCAATTAAGAACAAATGTCCAATAAACCAACACATGTTTCTCCGCAATCAGTACAATTTTCACAACGATCACAATTATCTTTTGTATTGATACAACTTAGAAGTGAAGAAGGGAACTGAAAAATGAATCTACAAGCTTGGAAAGAATGGGCGAAAAAGCTGAAAAAAGAAGTTTTCACCTTGTACTTGGCTTATCAAGATCCTCGATCCCCTTTTTGGGCGAAAGTGGTAACGATCATTGTGGTCGCTTACGCATTTAGCCCCATTGATCTTATCCCTGACTTTATTCCCATTCTCGGGTATTTGGATGATTTGATTTTATTACCATTAGGGATTGCTTTGGCCATCAAACTCATTCCTGCTCCAGTAGTAGCGGAAAGCAGAGAAAAAGCAGAATCTATTCTATCCAAAGAAAAGCCGAGGAGTTGGATCGCCGGTTTTGTCGTGATTCTGCTATGGATATTGTTAGTCACTGGAATCTTCTATTTTATCGTAGATAATTTTAGCTTATTACAAAAGGAGAGCTAAACTACTGTCTGCACTTAAAAAGGCAAGACGCATCACCAAGTTTTTTCATCGGAACGAACTTTTATCGTTTATTTTTGTCTTTCTAGAATGAAGACAGATAGGAGTGGAGATTGTGTGGATCAAGAATTCCACCAACTAATAGGGGTAGTGACAGGGTTCCTCCGATAGACCGCAAAGTGAATTTATGAATTATATGAATAATACAACATATTCTGATTATTACCTTTTCTGCGAGAAATCATAGGAATCAAAATAATTCCCAGAAAAAGATGCAAGCTATTTTCTTAATAAAGATGAAATAGTAGATTTGTACTCTGCAGTTAAACTCTGTTTGTTATGTATCCCATATGATTCTTTTTTATAAGCAATCGTCTAATGTTTAAGACAACTTTTGATTCTAAAGGAATAAATTTGATTGATTCTATTAGTAAATACCAAGAAGTTTTAAAGGATGGAATATATTCATCTTGGACGATTGAGAATATCATGAGATGTTTGGTAGCACCTTTGAGTAAAAAGAATAATGATTTGAGTTTTTTAAAAATTGTAAACGGGCTAACTCGAACAATCTCACATGGTTAACAACATACAATTGTTTTCCAGTTGACAGAGAAAGATTCAGATTGATATTCTATCAAAGGGAAATATATTGATAATGATTATCAATTCTATTTAAGCTTAGGGAGGTGACTTATGTTACGAAAAGTACTGTCCTTTTCACTATTACTTTCCGTGGCTTTCTTATGTCTTATGCCAATGTCAACTTGGGCAAATGGTCAAGCATCAGAGGATATGAAGAAAACGGAAACGAATGTCCTACAGGCATTACAAGAAGCTAGGAAAGGGAAACTAGCTGAATCTAAAATAACCTATCAGAAGTTTGATCAGTCATGGCGAGAAATAGAAGATGGGGTAAAAGAAGAGTCAGCAAAGGCTTACCAAGATATCGAATCCCATATGGGGAAAGTGATCTATGCTTTTACGATCCAAAACCAAAAAGAGATAGTAAAAGCGCTAGAAGGTCTAAAATCTACCAATGAAAAATTCATTCTTGGTAAATATCCAAAGGGTGAAGTTCAAAAGTCATCTGTCTCTTTACCTGATTTCATCGAATATCTAAAGCAAACAAAAGAAAAAGCACAAAACCACTCACAGAAAGACTCATTAGCAAGTATTTCAAAGGTCACAGAATCTTGGCTGAGTGTAGAAGGAACGGTTGTTGCGCAATCTGCACAAGTTTATAGTGATTCGGAAAGAGATATGGTTACTGTCCAAGCTATGCTAGCGAAAAATCCACCTGATTTCCAAGGCGCTGTCCATCTTTTAGACCAAATGATAAATTACCTATCCCCTTTAGCTACGAAATCTGGCTATACCATTTGGGATGCTGCCATGATTATTATTCGAGAGGGACTGGAAGCCTTATTAGTGGTTACTGCGTTACTTGCATATGTGAAGAAGTCCAATCAGTCAAAAGGGAAAGGATGGATTTGGACTGGAGTTACAACTGGAGTCATCATTAGTATTATTATCGCTGTAATTGTAAAAATGGTCTTTTCATCAGGCGCTTTTGGAAATAATAACGCATTGATTGCAGGATGGACAGGTGTCATTGCGGCAGCTATGCTGCTTTATGTCAGCTATTGGCTACATAGTCACTCACACATCACAGAATGGCAAAACTTTATTCGTTCCAAAAGCGAAACCGCACTCCATACAGGTAAATTAATTTCGTTAGGTGTTATTTCTTTTCTTGCTGTTTTTCGAGAGGGTACGGAAACGGTACTGTTTTTCATTGGAATGGTGAATCAGATTAGTCTACAAGATCTCCTAATGGGGTTATTGATTGGATTTGGAATTCTGTTTCTACTCGCTTACTTGATGATTTTTATTGGTTTAAAGCTACCAATAAAACCATTTTTTATGATTTCTAGCATCATAGTTTTTTATCTCTGTATCAAGTTTACCGGAATGGGCATTCACAGTTTACAATTAGCAGGAGTGCTTCCGTCTACAACCTTTTCGAGTTTGCCTAGTGTAGAAATGTTTGCTCTCTACCCATCCTTGGAAAGTATTCTTCCTCAAGTTGTTTTAGTACTCATAGCTCTGCTAGTTGTCTTATGGAAACGATCCACAATAAAAAATCAAAAACTCCAAGACGATGGAAAAAAGGGAGAAATGATATAAATATGAAAGTTACATATCTATTATTGACATTTGTACTTGTTGGTTGTATGGGTCTAGTTGGTTGTTCTACTAGTACAAATCCAACTTCTACAACACAAACACCCGTAAAAGAAGAAAGTGCTGTTAAAATCAAAACTGGAACTACGAAAATGCTTGACATTACAGCTGACTTAAAGAAAGCAATGGATGCTGGTGACCAAGCCAAAGTGAAATCATATGGACCAAAATTGGAAGAAGCATGGAGCTCCTTTGAAGATAAGGTAAAAGTAAAATACCCAGAGCTTTATACAAAAATAGAAGATGCTCTTGATCCAACGATAGCAGGTACAGAAGCTAATCCTTTGGATAAAGCAGCTGTTAGTAAATTAAATGATCAATTAACTGACGCTTTAAATGAATTAGTATCAAAAGAAAAATAAATGCAGAAAATATAAGTTCAGATGTATACCGAACAATGAAAAGTGAGCGCAATCATGCGCTTATTTTTTTGGAAAGAAATTAGCATCAAAATTTACCTATATTTTCCCTATCTATTGGGAATAGTCAGATAAGAAATTTTACTCATCACCGGGGGCAGGCTTCCTTGAATAGGGTGTCTGTGGCTATCATCCTCTGTTGTATAAATCACTGGGGGATTTTAAAAAGACTGCACGCGATCTAATTGAAGAATGTCAGATCAAAAGTATCATTCATCCTTTATTGGTAGATCATGTTTTTCGAGAAGCAGAAAGATTCCTTGAAATTATTGATATGTTTGACAGGCATTTAACCAGAAGGCCAATAATAGGTCAAAATTTGTATTTATTTTGTATTACTCATACTAAAAGATAGAAAATAGGGATTCACAATCCTTTTCTCTTGCTCGGCATAGAATGCTTGAAAAAGCAAGAGGAGGTTTTGTATGGCGAATGTAAAGGTTAGCCAAGTAAAAGTAAGTCCACAGTTCCAAAGGCTTTGTACTCAATTTGCCCGGATTTTAAGTGGGAAGCATGAAATTGATCCTGGACCGGTTTGTTTTGTTAGTCGGTCTAGGAAGTTTAGGGAAACAATCCTAGGAAGACGTATCAATTCCCCTTTGGTTAATGCTCAACTTTTTTCGTTTGAATATTTAGATAAATCAGGACGTGCCTTTGTTTAGGAGAAACCAGGCTTTGCCAAGACCAAGCCAACAGATTAATCAGAAATCTCCAAAATCATATTTTTCATCTACACCCATCTTTATCTGATTTCCTTCAGATTCACCTTGTGCTCTAGGATCGAAAGCTAAGACATTATACCCTTGGGGTACTAAGTTCTGAACCAATTTAGGAGTACGACCTTTTACTAGTCGATTACTCGTGTAGCCATGTACGACGATAATCGTTTTTTCGCTCTCTTGTCCATTTTTCTGAGATGGAAAATAGTAACCATATAAGGTTACATTATCTTTTGCACTTTTAAATGCGACTTTTTCATAAGGGAATTTTTGCGGATTTAACTCATAGAATACATTTCTGTCTCTTGTATGATGGGACATCGTGTTGACAATTTGATAAGAGATAAAACAAGTAACAAAGAAAGCTAGTAGAATACACAAGAATAAAGAAACGATTATTATTTTCGTTCTTTTTTGACGACGATGTTGAATGGTTATAGGTGTACTAGTTAACTGATTTGGCTCCATTTTGAACCCTCCCATTCCAAAAAACATTCAGTAGAAAACAAATTACTCCACCTGTTGTCAGCGTTGCACCGACAGAGGTAGAAGTTCTAATTTCATTGCCTGGCCAATCAGATAAGAGGGAACACCGAATACATAAAGCCAAAAATGTAGTTTTCCGAGTATTGATAGACTACATTGTGGTAAAAGCGTATAAATAATTCCTGCTAGCGCAAAGGATACCCAACCTAATAGATTTGCATGGGTATGAACTGCTATTAATTGTAAATTTTCCGTTATTCCCATACATGCCGATTCCAATTGCAATCAGAAAGTAAAGGATCGAAATTTTTATCATTCTTAGCCCCATAGTAAGCTACCTTTTCTCGATGTATGTTATGGTAAGAAAAATAAGTAATTAGGAAATTACACCATCTAAAAACCAATTTGTTTGGTTTTACATATCAGCTTTTGTAGATGAATGGTTCATTCTCCCCAGCCCATACCTGTATATTTGCGATAGATCTCTTCAAAATTTCTGCCATATCTCTTCATCATGTCCTCTTTCATATCCGACATAATCTCGTGAAGAACTACATCATGGAAAAAGTTATTAAGCAAAAGCTGGACCATTGCGGGGTGTTTGGTAACTAATGCTTTGGTATATATCCCTTTGCCACGAACGCCTAGAATGGCAATTTTGCGATCTATCACAAAAGAGAACTTACGCCATCCTTTTTTCTGCCAAGATTCTTCTCGATCATCTACAAGTAGGTTTTTTATTGGTAGAGGAATATCTCCAACAGCTGATACGATAAGACGAACATCCTTTTGCTCTATTTCCATAAGAATATCTCCAAAGATTTCTGCTTCTTCCGACCATATATCTGCAATCACTTCTTGTTGCCCATTTGCCACTTCAAAATGGACTCTTTCTATTACTTGTCTATCGCCTTCTAGGGTGAAAAAATCATCTAACGATTCACTTTTCGTTGGGTAATGCTGTTCCAAATAATCAAAGGAATGCTCTAAATTTGCTTCGATCTTTTTTCTTATTTCCTGAAAAGAAATGGAATCATAGTAAGAGGGGTCCCCCTTTGAAATCATAACCATCCCTTTGTCGATTAAATTCTGCAATGCAGTATAAACATGGGATCTGGAGGTGCCAATTTGTTTGGACACTTCATAGCCTGTCAATTTTCCTTTTTCACCTAATACCAATAAACATTTCGCTTCTAGTTCAGTAAAACCGATTTTTTTGAGTTCCATGATTAACTGTTCCAAATGGTTGTCCGCCTTTTAGTGGTTTTATATGGAGCTACCATTAGTAGCGTCCTTATGGACTACTATATACTGAATCGAGAAATCTAGTCAATGTATTTTTTATGTGTAAGAAGATAGCTAATCTTGTTCATGTTTGAATCGTTTATTTCTGAGAAATACTATGACAATAATAGTATGGTTCAAGTCATATTTTTCAAACTTAAGTTGACTTACGGCTTCACAAACCATTTTGTAAAAAGAGGAAATAGAATGGATCCATTTTTAAGCGAACTCATTACTCGATATGGATATATAGGTATTTTTGCAGCTCTTTCTCTTGGTATTGTGGGATTGCCGATACCAGATGAAACGCTTTTAACGTATACCGGATATAATGTTTTCCAAGGAAAAATGGTGTATTCACTTGCTGTTATCAGTGCCTTTTTAGGTGCTGCTACAGGGATTACGATTAGTTATGGGATTGGATACAAGTTAGGTCTCCCTTTTCTTCGGAAATTCGGTCCGAAGATACATATAACAACGGAAAAAATAGAACGTACGGAGAGATACTTTAAAAAATATGGTAATTTTTTACTATTTATCGGTTATTTCATTCCAGGAGTCCGGCATTTAACGGCCTATCTCGCAGGGATTGCACGTGACGATTTACGCAAGTTTATGATCTATGCTTATTCTGGGGCTTTGTGTTGGAGTATTACCTTTATCTCTATCGGACATGAACTAGGAGAAAAGTGGTTCTTAGTGGAAGAGTATATCCACCGCTACGGAAGGTTTTTACCAATTGCTTTGTTTGTCATTGTGATTGGGGTATTCCTTTTTCTTCACTTCAGAAGATCAAAAGTTTCATCCTAAAAAGGATTCATTGAAGAAGCTGTCCAACAATTGGACAGCTTCTAATACATAGATGTCCCAGTAAAATCGCTAAGGCAAGTAAGTTAGACACATTTATCAACAACTTCCAGCTGTTTTTGTTCATATTCACAGTGATTAGTTTGATAGATTACTTATTACCTGGGGCAGGTTGGTCTACACCTTGAATATGATGCCTGTGGCCATCATCCTCTGTTGTATAAAAATCATAATAATGGACATGCATTCCGTTTCCCACTGGGATTGCAGGTCCCGAATGGGCTTGATAGTAATGGGTATGACCATTTTCAAATAATACATACCCCTCTGTATAGTGAATATGTCCTCCATCTTTTGTTGGAATCGGTGGAGATGTGATATCCAGGCACTGATGGACATGTCCTGCTTCAACAGACGTGTAATCAACAGATCCATGGTTATGATGCGCCACAAATCCGGAAACAAAATCATCCTTCTTCACTTTTTTCATCCTCATCACTCCTCGATTGAACTTTAAACATTTATATGCAAAATCATGAAGTACATTCAATTTCCAATTCTTTGTATTCTTACTGGTTTTTCAATTGCGAAGGGGATATGTATAAGGAAAAATCAATTCATAAAAAGATGGAAAAGTTTTTGAAATTAATATGTATGGTAAAGATGAGGAAAGATAAACAAAATAAACGAAGATTAATAGGTAGTTACAATAGAAAAAATATATAAGAATTCTATAATAAATAATTTTCGATAAAATAACTTACTCCATCCGCATCATTGCTAGGAACGTGTATATCTGTATACAGCTTAACGAGTGGGTGAGCATTTGCTACAGATGCGGATAAACCAGCGACTTTTAACATAGAGATATCATTTAAGTGGTTTCCAATAGCAGCAGTTTGCCAGGTTGGGATTTGGAGGATTTGATTAAGATAAAGTAGAGCATTTCCTTTTGAAATTCCTTTTGGAACAACTTCATAGTAATTTTCATGTGATTGTATAAACTCGCATTCTGCTCTTAATGAGTAGCTCTCAGAGATCATGTGAAGTATCTGCATATTAGCTGGAGATCCAATCAATTGTAATTTAATAATTTCTTCTTCCATTTGATTGATGGAATCAATAGGAAAAGCGGTAATACCTAATTTTGATAATTCAATTTCCTTTTGGGGATTGAGCCGAAAAGAATAAATATTTGTTGTACTAAATAACAACAAATCGACAACAGGGTCTACATTTTCAATAGAGGAAAGAATCATTTCCACAATGTGTTTGGATAAGTATCTAAGTACTTGTAATTCTTCATCATGGGGATAATAGATCATTGCTCCATTACACAGGATAACAGGCAAACCAATTTTAAGTTCATTTATAATGGAATAACTCTCTATGAGGCTTCTTCCTGTAGCAATGGTAAACATACCTCCGTTTTTTTGATATCGATCTAAAGATTGTCGAGTCCGCATGGAAATTTGGTTGTCACTTGTTAATAAGGTACCGTCAAGGTCTGAAACGAAAAGTGAATAATGATTTTCCATTTTATCCAACTCCCATTTATCGGTTTGCTAGTTCATTATAAATTCTATTTGTAAATGGAAAGTGGTCGATTTAATATGTTTACTTTAAGAGTTTATAAACAAACCGTTTTGTTTTGCTTATTGAAAGGATAGAGATACCAAAACAAGCTACAGAGGAACGAATAACAGAGTAAGAAGAATGGAGTTTAAAAAGGGCGTTTCCTGCTTCTCAGGAATTTTTCTTTTGTGCATATGGTTTTATTTTGGCTATTTTATTTATATTCAGTGGGCTTGGAGAATTTGAATTCATTGTTACATGGAGTAGGGGATAATAAATACGGTGCCCCCATATCATTTGATCATCCTTCACAGGATGAATCTTATGACATGGGGGCATACCGCCACTAAGCTCAATCAGCTGGGAGCGAAGTTAACTCACCCAAGAACTAGTTCTGGCTGAAGTCCTCGAAGGTGAACAGCCAGAACTCATCATCCTCCCGGAGGAAGACATACAGCGTGTCTTTCTTCATCCGCTCGTCATCCTCCATTGAGTAGAGCCACACACAGTCTCCCTCCGGGATCTGAGTGGCGTCATACCAACGGTGCTTGACATCACCATCGGACAGAGTGGGCTCGCTGATTTCCTTCGGCAGATCCCCCCCGACGAAAAAATCACCGTCTTTTACGGGGAACCATGACCGGGGCGAAGAGAAAATGTGCTTATCGTCGAGATAGAACCAAGCATAGTCCACGAACATGTTGGTCACATTGTGGACGTACAGAAACTCTGCCTTGCTCTTGACCGGATCCGCCTTGATGGATGCGATGATCTCGGAAACCTTCTCCGGGTCGAAAGGCATAGCGTTCATGACTCCTTGTGTGAGCGGCGGCTGCTTTCTAATGTGAGTATAGCATTTTATTTATCTTGATATAGAGTAATAATATTTTTAGCATAACAAGCATTTTTCATTAGAATGTGTAGAGGAAACGGAAAAAGATATCAACACACCCAATTGTATTTTCTACAAAATAAAGTCTAGCGGAATGTTAACGCTAGACTTTTGTGAGTTCCTGTTTCAAGTATTACTTAATACAATCATCAAGTCTCATTCTGGTTTTGGTGTTGTTGGTTTGTCATTTTTCGCTCAATTCAGTACTGCATGATAAAGTTTGACAATTTTTGTGTTGGAAATCAACTGTTTCAATTTGAATGGTAGTATGCTGGATATGAAATCGTTCTTTTAAACGCTGGATTGCTTCTTTTAAGATGGATTGGCTTTCGGATTCTTCTTTTATCAGAATATGGCAGGAAAAAGAATCGAAACCTGATGTGATTGTCCAAATATGCAAATCATGTACATTTAGAACACCGGAAATTTCCGAAAGCACATCTTTTACCAACTTTTGATCGATCGTTACAGGTGTCCCTTCCATCAAGATGTGAAAGGAATGAGAAACGACTCCCCACGCGCTTTTTAATATTAAGATAGATACCAGAATACTGATGATGGGATCAGCGATATACCAACCAAATGTCTGCATAAGTATTCCCGCGATGATGGCGCCTAGGGAGCCTATTGCATCTCCAATAATATGAAGATAAGCGCTGCGTAAATTTATGTTTTCCTTTGTATCCCCTTGTCTCATCAAAACCCAAGCACTCAATAAATTGGCAATTAAACCAATGATGGAAATCACTATCATGGAACCACTTGCCACTTTTGGAGGTTCTAACATCCGTGAAAATGCTTCCCATCCAATAATTCCTGCTATCACAAACAGAGCAACACCATTAAATAAAGCAGCTAAAATCTCAAAACGATAATATCCGTACGTTTTTCGAGGCGAAGGAGGGCGGGATGCAAACCACATGGCGATAAGACTTAAAGCTAAAGCACTTACATCGCTGAGCATGTGACCTGAATCGGATAAAAGTGCCAAGCTGTTTGTAACCAATCCCCCAAAAAATTCAAGAATCATAATTCCAGCAGTAATCAATAATGCTGTAAGTAGTCCATTTTTATTGTTGTTTCTTGCATGGTGAGGATGATCATGGTGATGAGAATGACTGTGATTATGCATAATTTCACCTCTTTTTATTTGGAATGTGAGATATGTTCGAGTCCGATTTCCATCAAATTTAATATATGTTCGTCGTCAATACTGTAGTAAACCATTCTTCCCACTTTTCTATGCTTTACTAGACGAAGAGTTCGCAAAGTTTTTAGTTGATGAGAAATAGAAGACTGTGTCATTTCCAATATCGCTGCTAAATCACAAACGCATATTTCGCGGTGGATGAGTGTATGTATAATTCGAATTCGAGTAGGATCACTGAGTGCTTGAAATAATAAGGCGAGGTCTTTGCCTTTTTCCTGTGATAATTGTTTGGATCGAACATCAGCCACCACATCGTCATGAATGATCGTAACGTCACAGCAGTCATTTGCTATAGATGAATGGAATTCGCTCATATGAAACATCCTTTCATAAATATATGAACATATATTCATATATTTAATATAGATGTAGTGTGAAAGGAGTGTCAATAGGGAAATGAAACAAAAAGCCGATTTGTTTAAAGAATCGACTTTTTGGAAGCTAAATATCAAATGATAGCGGTTAGGAGAGGGATTCTTGTTGTAAAAAGGGGTTGGATTCGAGCTTTGTTCGTTCAATTTTTGCTCCTAATGATTTTAAATTACCTACTAGATCGATATAACCTCGGTCAATATGTCGAAGCTCTCTAACTTCGGTTGTGCCTTCTGCAATTAGCCCTGCTAATACTAGTGCAGCTCCAGCTCGTAAATCAGTTGCCATTACTTGTGTACCGGAAAGAGGATGATTTCCTTCAATCAGAGCGGTTTGCCCGTTGATCTTGATATTTGCACCCATCCGACGAAATTCTTCCACATGCATAAAGCGATCTTCAAAAACAGTTTCCGTTAACATACTAGTACCATTTGCTGCTAATTGTAATACCATGATGGGGGATTGGAGATCAGTTGGAAATCCTGGGTAAGGCAGTGTTTTGATATCAATTGGTTTAATTTCATCTGGACCACTGACATGAATGCCATTTTCACATTCTAAAACGGTGACACCCATCTCTCGCATTTTTACGATTAAAGAAGTAAGATGCTTGGATTTTGCTTGCTCGATGAATACATCTCCTCGCGTGATCGCTGCTGCAATCATATATGTTCCAACTTCGATACGATCAGGGATTACTGAATAATCAGTACCTCTTAAGAAATCCACTCCTTCAATCGTGATAAATGGAGTCCCTGCACCTTCAATTCTTGCACCCATCTGATTTAAAAAATTAGCCAAGTCTTGGATTTCTGGTTCACAGGCTGCATTTACAATTGTAGTGACACCTTTTGCAAGCGTCGCAGCCATTAAGATATTTTGTGTAGCACCAACACTTGGAATATCTAAATATACATTGTTACCTCTCAATTGAGTAGGAACAAATCCTTCCACATAACCATGACCTATTTTAAACTCTGCACCGAGTGCTTCTAACCCTTTTAAGTGCTGGTCGATAGGACGGCTTCCGATCGCACAGCCTCCTGGTAAAGGTACTCTAGCATATTTTTTTCGTGCCAACAGGGGACCGAGTACGGTAACAGAAGCCCGCATTTTGCAAACCAACTCATATGGCGCTTCCGTGGAATCAAATTTCTCTGCATGGATCGTGACCATATCATCTGACATATCTACATGGATGCCAAGTGATTGTAATAACTGTGTAATGGTAGTTACATCCTCTAAACCTGTGGGAACATTTCGAATGCTCACTTGGTTTCGAGAAGCTAAGATGGATGCTGAAATTAAAGGCAGGATTGCGTTTTTAGAGCCATGAGCTTTTACAGTTCCCTGTAATTTAGAACCACCTGTTACCATGATTTTTTCCAATGAAAACCCTCCATCAAAAAGAAAATATAGGTAGAACAGCATTTGAAGAAAGGAAAGGATAAAGTTCGTATTTAGTTATATGCCATGGCATTTAGTAGTGTGAGTGATATATTATTCAAATGACGAATACAAGTATTTAAAATATGCACTTTCCTATCTTATTTCCAGTAAAAACTGGCACATTTTCTATCATATCATGAAAAAATCTTAGTAGGATGAGTTCGTTTTCTATTTGAATACAAAAAGAAACAGGGGTCTTCCAGCAGAATACTCCTGTTTCTTTTCATTAACCGATTAATATGTCTTCTTTTGGATAATTCATGATTCTATCTTCTACATGGGATAGAGAAATCAAGATTGCTAGTGGTCCGATTTTACCAAAAAACATCATCACACCGATAAGTTATAATGTGAGTTTTTTAGCAGTAAGGTCTTCAAATTATATGTATTATTTGAAATTGTACCCGGGAAACAATGACTTTATTTTGATTATTGGAGTCCAGCTCCTGAGACGGTGATGGTTTCAGGGTCTGGATTTGTTCCAGTGACCGATCTTACTACGTGTTACATACGGTACAACCCTCCAGCCCAGGAGGGCAGTTGAAGTTCATCGGGGTCTGCACCTTCTGCTTGAAGTCATCGAAGGTGCCGTTTTCTTGACTTCCAGAGGAAGAGGTGATGATTCCGATTGAAGCATCTGCCTCCTTGCGGAAGCACAGTGTCTCGCTTCCTTGACGGCTCTGTCCCCATTTGTGTGTGGCAGACAAAGTTATACCTTTTTTCGGATCATAGGTGGAACAGTCAACTGACAATTCTACTATATCAAAAGGCGAATCCATCCAGTATATTTTGATAAAAGACTATTTGACAACTCCGCACGGCTAAAGCCGTGGGATTCTTGGGTAATCCTCATACTTCAAAGAAATTTACCAAGCTTAGACCGTGCCACTGCTATGACATTTGGTATTTTAAAGTCTTTGAAACAACGTTTTGTGTTGTACTATAAGAAAGACAGCCTTTTCACCTGTTAGTACTATCTCCTGTAAATAAACTGGGATATGCCAAGAATCGGAAAAGAATAATAGTTCGTTGACATATTTGATGATTTTTTGAATTGATTACATAAAGAAGCGATTGGACAGTGGAAGTTTGATCACAGGTAGAAAAGAAAACATATATTACATTTTCCTCAGATTTTCTTTACATAAGTTTTAAGTGTACCATGTACTTCGTTTCCGTCAGGTTTAGAAAGATAAGAATGAAGAGGTGTTGGGATGAATTTATGGGATATCTTTGTCGGGTTTATTTTGGGGATGGTAGAAGGTCTTACAGAGTTTGCACCAGTATCTTCTACAGGGCATATGATTATCGTCGATGATCTGCTGCTTAAGTCAAAAGATTTGTTTTCTCCAGAGGTAGCAAACACGTTTAAAGTAGTGATACAGTTAGGATCGATTTTGGCTGTCATCATCGTTTTTAAAGATCGTTTTATCAACTTATTAGGTCTAACAAAGGAAGCTCGTGAATCGATAGATAGTCGCAATCGATTGGAATTAAAACAAGTTATCATTGGATTATTGCCAGCAGGTGTACTTGGATTTATATTTGAAGATTACATAGATGAGCACTTATTTTCTATTCACACAGTCGTAGTTGGTTTGGTAATCGGGGCTGTTTTGATGTTATTGGCTGATTTTTTACGTCCTGCAAGCCCAAAAGCAGAAACTGTTGACCAAATAACATACAAACAAGCACTTTCCATCGGTCTGTTCCAATGTTTATCCTTATGGCCCGGTTTTTCCCGTTCAGGATCGACTATTTCCGGTGGAGTTCTTTTAGGTTTAAGTCACCGTGCTGCCTCTGATTTTACCTTTATTATGGCAGTACCGATCATGCTTGGAGCAAGTTCCATTTCATTGATAAAACACTGGCAATATTTCACTTTGAACGATTTACCATTTTTTATTACGGGCTTTATCACTGCATTTGTGTTCGCTCTGGTTTCCATTCGATTCTTTCTTAAATTGATCAACAAAATAAAACTAGTACCATTTGCAATTTACCGAATTATCTTAGCGGGTCTAATCTACTTTGTATTTTTGTAAAATGAAATCCCCACGGGTTTTTTGCCCGTCGGGATATTTTTTAGTCTTCTTTGGAACGATAGGACTGCGTCATCTGCTGCCAAACCGTGCCGCTTGCTTCTTCTCCTTCGGTAATCCGCTGTAAGGCAATTTGAGCTTGCATCTTTACTTCGAACTCTGGATCATCGATAGCAAGTTGTAATGCTGGTACAGCAGTCTCATCTCCTACTTCATATAGGAAACGAGCTGCACGCCAGCGGACGAGCTTATTTTTGTCTTTCAAGGATTCACACATTACTTCGATTGCATCAGGATCACCGATATCCGATATCGTGTCACCAGCAGTGCGGCGAACGATAGCAGATGAATCTTTCATTGCTCTATAAAGATAAGGAAGTACGATTTTTCCTCCGATATAACCTAAGAAAACGACAGCTTGTCTGCGAATCGCCGCCGAAGGATCGTCCAGTGCGGTATCTAGTATATCGATTTCTTCTGCTGCCGGTTCCCAAAGCATCAAAGCAGCGTAGCGAATTTCCCAATTATCTTGTTGAAAAGTAGCGCGTACTTCTCCCGCTGATTTTTTTTGTTCTTGTAAATTTGGTTCGGTTTTAGGGGATAACGCTTGTTTCACAAGTCTTTTTAAACGTTCATCTGGATACATCGCTTCATATTCCGAAGTAAGCTGTTTCCCGATTTCATCCGGCTCTCCATAACGAACTCCTTGATCCATCCACTTTCTTTCTAAGATTACATTGGAAGTTACTCCTTGTATTTGGAGAACTGCCTGTTGAAAGCGATCAGGTAAGGCAAAGCGATTTTCTGTATTGTGGTGAACCAATTTGATCTGATAAGGAATTCCTCTCAACGTTTGGATCAGCACTTGTACTTCTCCAAAAGAATCTAATTCAGCCGCTAAAGAGGAGTCTTTTCCTGCTTGTTCTTCGCCGAAAATTTCTCGAACTTGAGAAAGCAGCTTTTCCCAATCCGCTTTTGGATGTCGTTCGATAGAGAGGAAATCGAGTACTTGAAAGACGCCAGTGACCCCTTCTATATTCAAGATTTTTTGGAGATAGTCAGGGGCATATTCTTTTGTAGCTTTTGTATATTCGTGCCGAGTCCCAGTGGGAAGTGATTGATCAAGGTTACACTTCATCACATTTGGGCTCGGAGTTGGTTCGATGGAAACAATCTTCATGATAGACACTTCCTTGTTGGATACTTTTCACCTGTATTGTATCTTTTGTGAGGTAAAAAGCCAAACGACATAAGTAGTGATGAAAATGTCATTACTTTATTTTGATAATTACACCAATACTGTATAATATAGATTGAAATCCAATGTCCGCAATCCGAAAGGACTTTCTGATGAACGATCTGCGACCTGTCATCGTACGCGGTGCTGACGTCGAAGAGACCGAGGAAGAAATCCGACAGTCCTATCTTTTCCAACAGTGGTTGGAGAAGATCGCAAACAGCCGAGAGATCAAACTCGTAGGGGTAAAGGTTGTAGCGGTCTACAAGTGGGGCAGGCCCAAAGAGATCAAGATGATCCAGCTGGAGGCGGAAGCCTACGACACAGACGGAAGGAAGCTCGGTGGCATCGCAATCCTGCGAGGCGATACGATGTAAGTCAAAAGTCTGCCCGGCATCGATTGGAACGCATAGAGGGTTGGCTTTTTTGGCTTGAAAATTCGCATAGAACTCTATACAAAAATCAAATAAATAAATTCTATTGATCATTATTTCGTATTTTTGACACAAAAAAAATAATATTCACTGGAATAAATAATTCATATGGTGTAATATTTTTATGGCAAAGATTTTACCAAGCTTAAATATTTGGAGGTGAATACATTGGTTGAAAATCATCGTTCATTTATTTTAGAAATGAATGAGGTTTTCATGCTATTCGGAAAGCAATTTAGCAAAATAACGCTGCAAACGGATCTTTCTCCGGGGAAATATTGGTTTCTGATGTATCTTTATCGTAAAGATAAAGCGACAGTCAATGATTTATCCAATGAAACCTGTACCACATCAGGAGCTACTTCACTTGCTATCAAAAGTTTGGAGAAAAGCGGTCATGTAGAGCGAATACGTGATAAAGAGGATAGACGAGTAGTATGGGTTAGTTTGACAAAAAAGGGTAGAGAGACCGTTGAGCAAATAAGCCAAAAACGGGCGAAAATATGCCAACAGTTATTGGAAAATTTAACAGATACAGAAAAAGAGATATTTCTGTTAATCATGAAAAAAATGTTAACTTCACAAAATACGCTACATGAAGGAGAAAAGAACAGATGAAAAGTTCCATCATTGCAAGCGTGCTTGTTGCACTCATTGTAATAGCTGCTGGAGCAGGAATTTTATTTTATACCAATGAATCGATGAACTACATTTCTACAGAAGATGCAAAAGTTCAAGGAGATATCAGCACCGTTACTTCAACTGCAACAGGTACCATTACACAATGGAATATAAAAGACAATCAAGAGGTAAAAAAAGGCGATGTAATTGCTGTAGTCCAATCAGCTGATCCAGCAGGAGCTGCTGTGCAAATCGTAGCTCCAGCAGATGGTACCGTGTTACAAAGTAAAGGGGCTGTTGGACAAGTAGTTTCCGCAGGTACGCCTGTAGCAATGACAGCACCTCTCAATCAATTGTATATTATCGCAAATATTGAAGAGACAGATATACAAGATGTAAAAGTAGGTTCTGATGTAAAAGTGACAGTAGATGCTTTCCCTGGAACAGAGTATTCCGGAAAAGTGGAAGAAATTAGCGAAGCGACTTCTTCTACCTTCTCTATGCTTCCAAGCAGTAATGCTAGTGGTAACTACACAAAAGTAGTACAAAAGATTCCTGTTAAGATTTCTTTGGACAGTGAAGATAAATTAGTTCCAGGTTTAAATGCAACAGTAAAAATCAGCAAATAAGCAGCAATAAAAGAAGGAAGGAGGAGGGGCGATGCCAGAAGGTCAGAGCAGGCGCTTAGTTCTTGCAGTGTCCATTATTGCGGTATTTATGGCAATATTGGATACGAGTATCGTTAACGTTGCAATTCCTAAGATGATGGCTGTATTTAGTGTAGATACGAAAGAGATTCAATGGGTTATTACTTCTTATACCCTCGTTGTAGGCACAATTATTCCCGTCACAGGATATGTAACAGAACGCTTTGGCTTTAAGAAAATTTTTATTTTCTCTCTTACTGTATTTACACTTGGGTCATTACTTTGCGGATTGGCATGGAGCAATGAGACGATGATCATCTTCCGAATTGTTCAGGCTCTAGGTGGAGGAGCTCTTATGCCAGTATCCCAAGCAATGCTATTCCGCCTTTTCCCTCGCGAAAAAAGAGGACAGGTAATGGGACTGTTTGGAATTTCCATCATGTTTGCACCGGCAATCGGTCCTACATTAAGTGGATATATCATTGAATACCTGGATTGGCGCTTGATCTTTTTTATCAATGTACCAATTGGGGTAGCAGTCACTTTAATTGCTATCATTAGTTTTAAAGAATTGGAACACCATACTCAGCAAAAGTTTGATGTAACTGGTTTTATCACTTCTACCATCGGCTTTTCCACTCTGTTATATGGTATTGGTCTGGTTCCAGAAAAAGGTTGGTCCGATGATGAGGTGCTCTTCTTTGTAGGTATCGGAGTAGTTTCTTTACTTGTTTTTATCATAATCGAATGGATAAAGAAAGATCCGATGTTGAATTTACGACTGTTAAAAAGTCCTGTGTTTACCATTTCGCAGATCATTACAAGTCTCACAAGTGTTATCGTGTTTGTACCTTTGTTTATATTCCCGATCTTTCTACAGAATATTGCTGGTTTAACAGCATTACAGACGGGACTTTTGCTTCTGCCTCAAGCACTAATTACAGGTTTGATGATGCCAGTTGCTGGTATGCTGTTTGATAAGATTGGAGCACGGTGGTTAGCCATAGTAGGAATGGGAATTACTGCGTATGCCTTATATTTGACCACCCAATTGGATGCCAGTACATCCTTTTCCACGATTACCGTTTGGTTGATTTTACGTGGAATTGGTATTTCGTTGGTGATGATGCCTATTTCCACAGCTGGTATGAATGCAGTTCCTAATCATATGGTGGCTCAAGCTACTGCGCTCAGTAATGCAGTACGACAAATTGCCTCTTCATTTGGAATTGCATGGGCAACCTTGTTATTGTCTAATCAACAATTGTTTCATGCCGCAACCTATTCAGATCAATATAATGTTTTCTCCGGAATATCCCAAGGGATCGTTAGTCAGATTCAACATGTATATATGGGCTTAGGGCAGAGTATCTCACAAGCAAAGGCATCTGCACTTGTATATATATCTGGTCAAATCCAAGTCCATTCTATGGTTCAGGCGATGGATGATGTGTTTTATGTTTCGATGTGGCTAGCCTTATTCGCTCTCGTCATCTCTATCTTTATCGGGAAAAAAGAGGAAGTAAAAAAAGAAGGAACAGTAACGAAATAAAAGTGGTAGGGAATCGTCCCTATCACTTTTTCATATCTTTTCATATGGAATACAAGTTGGTAATCCAGTATGAGGTTCGATGATGATATTTGCTCTAACTTGGAAGACATCTTTTAGCATTTCGTGTGTAAGTACATCAGCAGGATTGCCTTCTGCGTATATTTTTCCTTTTTTTACAGCGACGATATGGTCGGCATAGCGTGCTGCATGATTGAGATCATGTACTACCATGATAATGGTTCGGTTTTCTTCTCTATTTAACTGCTGAATCAAGGAGAGTACTTCTAATTGGTGAGCGATATCCAGATAAGTGGTTGGTTCATCTAAAAGCAGATAAGGTGTTTCTTGGGTGATAGCCATCGCGATCCAAGCGCGTTGTCTCTGACCTCCAGATAATTGGTGTATGGGTTTATCTTTAAAATCGATCAAATGTGTTTTGTGCAAGGTATCTTCTATTATTTGCTGATCGTGTTTACTCAGATATCCAAATCCTTTACGATGTGGAAATCTGCCGAAAGAAACCAATTCTTTCACAGTAGTTCCTTCTGGAGCCTCTGGAAGCTGAGGAAGAATGGCTAATTGTTTGGCTATTTGTTTTGTAGGTTCTTTGTGAATTTGTTTTCCGTCTAGAAAAACTGCACCTGCAGTAGGTTCTAAAATACGAGCCAATGTTTTCAATATGGTAGATTTGCCGCATCCATTTGCTCCGACGATGGCAGTGATTTTTTCTATCGGTATGTGTAAATTTAATTGATCGACTACTAAATTATTTTGGTATTGGACAGAGATGTTTTCGGTATAAAGCGGAATGGTGGTCGCCTCCCTACATGATGTTCCAATAAAAACCTATCAATAATGAGAATCATTGTCAATTATTTTGTGGTTCCTTATGCTAAAATGAAAAGGAATCACTTACAAAGAAAGGCTTGGGAGTGTTTATGTTGAGCATTGACGATATACTAAACCGTGTACGAAATGGCGAACGCCTCAGTCTAGAAGATGGAATTGCCTTATGGGAAAGTGATGAAGTAGAAAAAATAGGGGCGGCTGCGAATGAAGTAATGGAGAAGCTGCATCCCGAACCAATAACTACGTTTGTAGTGGGTAGAAATATAAACTATACCAATGTGTGCGACACGTACTGTCGTTTTTGTGCTTTTTATCGTTCTCCTGATTCGGATGAAGGTTATGTGCTTCCGGATGAGACAATATTACAAAAAATAAAAGAAACACAAGACGTTGGTGGGACGGAAATCTTAATGCAAGGTGGAACGAATCCAAATCTGCCTTTTTCCTACTATACGGATTTACTAAAGAAGATTAAAAAGAATTTTCCTAATATCACCATGCACTCTTTCTCACCTGCTGAGATCATGAAGATGCAAGAAGTATCTGGATTGCCATTAGAAGAAGTCATTCGTGAACTTCACGCCGCAGGACTTGATTCTTTGCCAGGCGGTGGAGCAGAAATATTGGATGACCGAACACGCCGCAAAATCAGCAGACTAAAAGGTTCATGGCGCGATTGGATGGATGTAATGCAAACCGCCCATCGAGTGGGAATGAAGACTACTGCAACGATGGTAATCGGTTTTGGAGAAAGTATCGAAGAGCGTGTGCTTCACCTCTTGCGCATTCGAGAAGCACAAGATGAAACCAAAGGATTTCTTGCGTTTATTGTCTGGACATTCCAGCCAGATAACACAAATATGAAGCGAGAAAAACTGTCGCCGAGAGAATACTTAAAAGCAGTCGCAATTGCGCGTTTGATGCTCGATAATGTACCTAATTTCCAATCTTCTTGGGTAACGATGGGTCCAGAGATTGGGAAACTTTCTTTGCAATATGGATGTAACGATTTTGGAAGTACAATGATGGAAGAAAATGTTGTGTCCGCTGCTGGCACTACCTATAAAGTAAATATTAACCTCTGTTTGAAACTAATTCGAGAAGCTGGAAAAATTCCAGCACAGCGCAATACACGCTATGAGACTTTGCATGTATTTGATGGTACAGAGCAAGTGGATAAAGATTTTGTTATGCAAAATTAAACTCGGAAACCTCTTGGAGCACTTATGCCTCAAGAGGTTTTGTTTTTCGTGCCCTGAGGTTTGTATAATTGAAAATATAAACCAACCAGTTATGATTTGAACCTAAAAAATGTTCAAGGCATAGACGGTTGGTTTTATATGTCATATGTTTAGTATTCTACTATACTATTATTTTTCTAAAGCGCAGGCCGTTATTTTATAGTAAGAAATCGAAGGATTCGCCCTAATCTTTAAAGGGACTCAATATCAATTTCCCGTACTCTTTTTCGTTCCCGGCAGAGTTCCACCTGTTCGCGTACAACGTCCATAATTATGTCAGCATTGGAAATAGCCTCTAACTTAAAGTTTGGAAGAGTGTGATCCGATGTGAAGAAGACAATGTTTCCTTTGGAAAAAATCCGATAGATAAACGGATATTCTAAGGTTAGATCTTTCACTCTATAAAGTTCCACTTGATCTGTCCGTTTGGAAAAAATTCCTTCTGTAATTTGGAGTCGTTCAGTTGTTAACTGATAACGAATGGATTTCAGTTTTAACGCTGTCCAAATACCAATAAAGATCGGCACAATTAACCAACAAAATAACAAACACAACAAATATGTTCCTAGCTTAGATACATGAGAACTGGTTCCTACCCACAGCGTTTCTTCTTGCATAAAACCAAGTCTCCTCTCTAAGTTTTTACTTAATTAATTAAATATATCATTTGGTAGAAAAAGGTCAAGGGAAGATTTGAAATGTTTGTTAAATAATATTGGGAGAGGAAAACGGTTCTCAAGCAGTGGATGATGGCTTAAGGTTCCAGATTTCTACTTTACTGGTTACTATAACTTGCCAGTGTCAAATGGATAATTGCGAAGTGTTTCCATAAATGTTTTCAATGCCATGGTTTGATAAGTATTATTTGTAACGATAGAAAAATAGCGTTTAAAAGGCAATCCTTTGATTTTTACTATTTTCATATAGTTATGGCGTAAATCTTTTTTTATTGCCCATTGGGATAAAAGAGAGATACCGATTCCAGCTTGAACGGATTCTTTGATGACTTGAGTGCTGCCAAATTCCATACATTTTTTTGGTTCGATTAGGTGTTTACGGAAAAATTCGTCTGTAGCAGTTCTTGTACCTGATCCCTCTTCTCTTATAATCCACGTTTCTTTCTCTAGATCCGATATGGTTACTACTTTTTTCTTTTTGATTAGGTGATGGTCAGGGGAAGCGGTTACAACCATATTGTCTTCTGCTATGATTTCAGTAGCTAATTTTTTTCCTTTAAATGGACCTTCGATAATTCCAATATCCAATTGATGACTTAGAAGAAGATCTATGATTTCTTTTGTATTGTTAATGGTTATGGATGGACTAATGGCTGGATATGCTTTTTGTAAATTTGCAATAACATAAGGCAAAATGTATTCACCAAAAGTATAACTTGCCCCGATAGCAATAGGTCCACTTGCTTTCTTGTTTCGTTCGTCAACCAAATACTGCATTTTTGTATAGAGCCCCAATATTTCTTTTGCATAATGAAAGACTATTTCACCGATTTGGTTTAAACGTACATATTTATTTGTTCGATCTAATAATTTTGCTCCGATAGAATGCTCCAATGCACGTATATATTGACTCACTGCTGGCTGTGTTAAGTTTAACTCCTCAGCAGCTCTTGAAAAACTTTTCTTTTCTGCCACTGTGACAAATACTTTTAAATGGTAATCCATGTGACTCCTCTTTTTCTGTTTCATGTATTCGAATTTACTTATTATCATCATTACTAGTTATTATTTTTCTTATGCATAGAACAGGAGTAATCTGGTTGTAAAAAGAATAGAGGAAAATTCATGGAAAATCAAAGTCTAACACGGGAAATCGATTCATCAAGAAAAAAGCCGTTTTTGAAATCTATCATGTTGTGGTTAGGTGGTATAGCTTTTACCTGTTTAATAGCTGGATTTGGTTCTTCATTGTCGTTGATTCCAGGATTAAATCGTTTGGGTCCTTTAGCTTGTGCAATTATCATTGCAGCTGTTTATCGTCAATTTTTTGGTTATCCAGAAGTGATTCGTAGTGGAATTCAATTTTCAGCTCACCATTTTTTGCGGTTTGCTATTGTGTTATATGGATTAAAGTTAAATATAACAGTCATTTTAAATCAAGGATTGGTTCTCCTTGTGAAAGATATAGTTGTAATTACTATCGCGATTCTAGTGATGGTATGGATCGGAAAACTACTGAAGGCTGACCCCATGATATCACTGCTTCTCGGTGTCGGTACTGGAGTATGTGGTGCAGCTGCAATCGCAGCAATGTCTCCTATCATGAAAGCAAGACAAGAAGACACTGCCATTAGTGTTGGGATGATAGCCCTTGTTGGAACCCTGTTTTCTATCATTTATACGATTTTATTTCCTTTTCTGCCTATATCATCACTCCAATTTGGAGAATGGAGCGGGATCAGCCTTCATGAAATAGCTCAAGTCGCATTGGCAGGAGCTTCAGCAGGTTCCGATGCTTTGGCGATTGCGTTGTTAGCCAAATTAGGCCGAGTTCTTTTGCTCGTTCCATTGAGTTTTCTTTTCTTGTATGTATGGAATAAAAAGAATACAGACGATGCTAATCAGACGAAAATATCATTTCCATGGTTCTTAATCGGTTTTATCATCATGAGCTTGTTTGGAAGTTTTGTTCTTGGAAAATCCATTCCGATTTCACCTAATATGGTAAGCCATATTTCAATTTTTACTTCATTTATCTTAACGGCTGCAATGGTTGGTCTTGGTTTGAATATTAGTTTTTATGATATTAGAACCAAAGCGTTGCGTCCTTTTATTGCATTGCTTATTACTTCGGTAATTCTTTCCTTTTTGGCGTTTTGGCTTGTTTAAAAAAGGATGGAATTATGTTGGAAACAACACATCTACATAGGATTTGGCAACTAGTAGCAATTTAATTTTTTTTTCCTAATTAAAAAATAGGAAAATCTCGTATTCAAATATTCAATTTGCTACAATATTACTAAGCTCCATGAATGTGAGGTATGATGTCGATTTCCAAGCTTAGGCCTTCTACTATCGGTTCGATTACGGTAGTGAACCACTTCTTGTACGATCTGGATAGTGGCTTGTTCAAGGGTGGATTCATTGTTCCGTCCCGTGGGGCAGGTTCTACTGCTTACACGGTCCGATTGTCCAACTGGTATCGCATCGAACTGAAAGAGGGTTACATCGAGCCTTTGGATGGCTGCAAGTTGACGGTGGACACCCCCAGAAGGAGGGTCGATTACGACCCGGCAGGCTGTGTGAAGGTTTCCGCCAAGGATGGTGAAATCCTGAGGGTAATGGGGAAGTCAGCTCAAATGTGCTTTGATTTCTCGTTGCTTCGCCATCCGAGAACACTTGCCCACTACCTCATGTACTAACTCTCTATCTAAGCGTTTGGCCAAGATAGAGCAGGCGACGGCCGCCAGCCGTCGTCTCCCGTATAAACTTCACAGATGTGGATGGTATAAAAAAGAGGTGATGGGAAAACCATCACCTCTTTTTTATATTTCCAGTAAAGCGGAAAATCCAATCATCCATGCATCTAATGCCAAATCAAATCTTTGTTGATGGTCTAGGGGACTGCCTAATCCATTTTCGATTGCGGAGTGAAAATAAGGATAGGCAGCGGAATCTATTTTCTGGATGAGATTTTCTGTATCTGCTGGTGTATCTTCATGTCCTTCTGTATCTCCAGCTTCAGCAAGCGTATGGCCGATGACAAACGTAGTGATGGAGTTGAGCAATTGAAATGCTTGTATGGGACTAATACCAGATGAGCAGATGCCAGCTATTACTTTTTCTACTATTTCGATGGATTGGTTCGTCATCACAGGTCTGGTTGCAATCAGTGGAATGAGTTTTCTATGATCGAGCAATTCTTGACGAAAAATAGTGGCACAGGAACGAAGCAAGGTGTCCCATTTCGATGATAGAGGGTGTTTTGCGATCAATTTATTAAGCGTGTTGACTACTATTTGTTCGACAAGCCCATCAAAAATCGTCTCTTTGTTGGGAATGTAATAATAAAGAGTCATGGCTTCTACTTGGAGATGAGCGCCTAGTTTTCGCATAGAAAACTTAGCAATCCCAATTTCATCAATCAATTCCACTGCGGCTTGTAAAATTCGTTCACGAGATAACTTGTCACGAGCCATGTTTTCGACCTCACTTTCTAATTAATTTTCTTTTGGCCAATCCCAACCTAATTGAAAGAAAAGCCCCAAACGATCACTGACTGCTCTAATTTCTGTAATTTTTCCTTTTTGAATTGTAAAGATAAATATAATTTCAACTTCGAAATTTCGATGAGTAGGATCTGGCATTCTTGCATGTGTTCCACTATGAGTTCCGCTTTGCGTAATTCTGGCTACGACACGATTTCCTTCTTCGATTAATTCTTCTACTTTAATGTGATAAGGATGAAAAGCTGCTAATTGTTGACGGATGCCATCAAAAGCTGCACCAGGTTTTTCTTCTTCTCCAAAGATCATTTTGTTATGGTCGATTACCTCTGTCGACATGTAATCTGTCAATTTGTCGAGCTCACGATTTTGTACGGTACGAAAGAAACCTTCTACTATTTTTTTGTTTTCGGTAGTCATCATCTTGTTCTCCTTTTTTATAGTGTAAGATTATGATTTGATTATATTCTTACACTGTAAAAAAATCAACAAACAAATAAAATATTTTTTTGTGCCGATGGTTTATTTGCAATGCTTGAGCTTTTATCTTTAAGAAAAGTGTACTATCATATGAATAGTTCATAAATTATACATAAAAAGGAATGGCATCATGCAGGGGAAAACACATCTTAGAGTTGGTCTAGCAACTGGAGTAGCAGTTGGTTTTGTCACCAGTGATAACTTTTTAAATTTAACCGCAACTGTAGCAATCGCTACACTGGCGGCAATGTTACCGGATATCGATGAAGATGGAAGTAAGATCAACAAATGGTTATTTTCTTCGCTTAATCGCAAGTGGAGGTCACTAGCACTAGCGAGTGTGGGTGTGTTGATCTGTATATTTTGGTATTTTGCTCACTTGCCTTTGTGGGTATTATTGTCTGGAATTTATTGTGCGGGGGTTGCATATGTTCCACATCGAAGTGTAACGCACTCTTTTATTGGGATGGCATATGTCTTATGGGTTATTTATCTAGCGTTGCCGGATTATCTTTATGCTGTAGCCGCTGGATACTTTTCACATCTGCTAGCAGATGCTTTTACAGTAGCAGGAGTCCCGTTTTTATGGCCGTATTCGAAAAAAATTGGCATGAAACAGATTGGATTAAAAGTACGTACTGGAAGGGAAACCGATAAAGTATTAGGTCGTGCCACCTTGGTTATTGCATGTGTTGGGTATGTTTATTTACTGGGTAAAATGTATCTTATTGGCTGATCTTTTGTCTTTGAACCATCCCTAACCTAATCACGTTGAAACTTTGCAATTTTAATTCCTTGGAAAGCAAGACACATCGGCAAGTTTTCTTTACTGATGTATACCTGCTAAATGTTTCCCATATACTAAAGCAGGATACACCAGACAGAAAGGGGTGCAAAGATGGATTTTACCATCAGCATACCTCAAGCAAATGCTTATCAAACAACTGGTTTGTTTCATCATCTCATGCAATTGCCTCCAAGAATGGAAAAATTAGATGTGCTTTGTGAAATACAAGAAAATAGTATTTCAGACCGTTATTTTTACACTATTCAATGTAAGTTAAAGCGGAGATCACAAGAGAGAGAAATAAGACGTGCAATCAGTGAAGAAATAGCGAGATACATCTGCACTTATTTTGAAGAAAATTTAATCGAAGATGCAATCCAAAAGCATTATCCACAATATTACGACCGAGAAATAGAGCAAATTAAAGTACATACCAATCGACTGTTTCAAAAAAATACTCATACTTATTTTCGGACTCCCTATAGCAAACGATCGGATCGTCTAGGGAAGCCGATTTTCCATTTTCTTCGCGAATCAAAATTGCTGGCTATCGATGGATATGTTCACTTTCGACTAGAGCATTATCGTAAAGCTTTGGCTAAGTGTGTTCATGATGCAGTAGACCAGTTTTTATTGGATCAAGAATATCAAGATTTTATTTCCCTCTTGAAATACTTTGTCTCGGTTCAGGGTTCCAAGATTGATTTGGTGCATCTCATGCATCGGGGAGTGAAACAATTTGAGTTACTTGATGAGCAACGCAAACCTTTGCAGTTAAACGATGGTGGGACTTTGCAAGAGATTGTGGAACATTCTTTCTCGCATGAGGATTTAATTGTCAGTACATTGCTCACAATTGCACCAGAAAAGATTATTTTGCATACCAAATTTCCTGAGGAGAACATTATTCATACCTTATCCCAAATCTTTGAGTCTCGGATAGTGAAATGTAATGGTTGTAGTTCCTGTGGTACAGTGGAAACGCTTGACTTGTGAGCAAAACATTCGGTATAATGCAGACAACTTTTTGATTTTGCGTTGATAAGGATATGCTTTTTATCAAAGGTGAAAAGAGAGAGGGGCCGCCGGCTGAGAACCCCTTCACCCGCTTGATGAAACAGTACCACCTTGGAGCTGAGATAGGGAAAATAGAGTATCTATCTCCGGTTACACACCGTTACATGTGCTATGAGGACTTATTTTTCAGATAAGTTGAATTAGGGTGGAACCACGAGACCAAACGCTCGTCCCTTTTGGGATGCAGCGTTTTTTTATGTTGAAAAGGAGTGAAATGCAGATGTTGGTTAAGTTGCCTGACGGATCAGAAAGAAAATATGAAGATAAAGTTACCGTAAATGATGTTGCTGCTTCTATTAGTAAAGGTCTACAGAAAAAAGCGATCGCTGGTATGATCGATGGTCAAGTTGTAGATTTAAGCAGAGAAGTACCAGATGGAGCAGATGTGAAAATATTAACTTTGGACGATAAAGAAGGATTGGATGTATATCGCCACAGCACCGTTCACTTGATGGCACAAGCATTAAAACGCTTGTATCCAGATGTAAATCTGGGTATTGGTCCAGTCATTGAAGATGGATTTTACTATGATATCGATCTTTCGCAGAGTTTAACTCCTGAAGACTTGCCCAAAATAGAAGCAGAAATGAAAAAGATTGTAAAAGAAAACATTCCATTTGTGCGGAAAGTGGTATCGAGAGAAGAAGCTATTCGCAGATATGAAGAGATTCATGATCATCTTAAACTAGAGTTGATTCGCGATTTGCCGGAAGATGCAGAGATTACCATCTATGAACAAGGGGAGTTTTTTGACCTCTGTCGTGGACCGCATGTTCCGTCTACGGGACGTCTGAAAGCATTTAAATTGCTCAGCATTGCTGGTGCTTACTGGAGAGGCAGCTCCGATAATCAAATGCTGCAACGAATTTATGGAACTGCATGGGAGAAACAATCCGAACTTGATTCATATCTAGAGCGTTTGGAAGATGCAAAACGACGGGATCACCGTAAATTAAACAGCCAGCTTGGTATTTTTTCACTCGTTCCAGAAGTCGGTCAAGGATTGCCGCTTTGGCTGCCGAATGGAGCAAAAATTCGCCGGGAAATTGAGCGATATATCGTGGATTTAGAAGAGAGTCTTGGTTATGACCATGTGTATACCCCTCACTTGGCAAATGTAGATTTGTACAAAATCTCCGGTCATTGGGATCATTATCAAGAAGATATGTATCCACCCATTAAGATTGACAACGAAGAATTGGTATTGCGTCCAATGAACTGTCCACACCATATGATGGTTTACAAGAGTGAAATGCGGAGCTACCGCAACCTGCCGCTTCGTGTCGCAGAACTGGGTACCATGCACCGCTATGAAATGTCAGGAGCTCTTTCCGGATTACAACGAGTGCGGTCGATGACGTTAAATGATGCACATATTTTCTGCTTGCCAGAACAGATCAAATCTGAGTTCAAACGAGTTGTAGAATTGATTTTAGAAGTATATCGTGTGTTTGGAATCAAAGACTACTTCTTCCGTCTGTCCTACCGTGATCCAAAGAACAAAGAAAAATATATCGATAACGATGAAATGTGGAATGTATCCCAATCGATGCTAAAAGAGACGATGGATGAAATGGGCTTACCATATGTGGAAGCTGAGGGTGAAGCGGCATTTTATGGACCGAAACTCGATGTCCAAGTTCAAACAGCACTGGGCAAAGATGAGACCCTGTCTACTGTACAGCTAGACTTCCATCTTCCAAATAAATTTGAATTGGAATACATCGGAAAAGATGGACAAGCACATCGCCCAGTCGTCATCCATCGTGGTGTAGTTGGTACAATGGAGCGCTTTGTCGCATTTTTAACCGAGTATCACATGGGAGACTTCCCGCTCTGGCTCTCACCAGTCCAAGCGAAAGTACTTCCTGTATCTGCGAACTATCTTGATTATGCTGAGGAAGTGACAAAACAGCTAAAAGATGCTGGAATCCGTGTAAACTTGGATGACCGTGATGAAAAACTTGGATATAAAATCCGCCAAGCGGAGATGGAGAAAGTTCCTTATATGTTTGTAGTAGGAGAGAAAGAACGTGAAGCAGGTTTGGTAAATGTGAGACGTCGTCACTCCAAAGAGCAAAGTGTAGAAGGATTAGAAGAATTAAAGAATCGGTTGAAACAAGAAATTAGAGATAGAGTATAGGAAGAAAGCAACAGGTGATACAAGCCTGTTGCTTTTTTAGACATCGTTTTTCAAAATATCAGAAATGCAAATATTATATTTATTATCAGAATATTATAATTGGTTTTTATAATTAAAAACTTAAATTAGATAATATTATTTATATGACCAAAAATGTCAAAGACAGGAAGATGTGTATCGTTGTAGAATACATTTAGGCAATAAGCCTACTTCGTTCACTAGATGCAGGAGAGGAGGAAATATGTCCACTCCGGTTCCCGGTCCGCGCGACGGAAGCGACCACAAGAAGAAGAAGTCGGCCTGAGCGCCGAACCGACCTAGCATGAGCTAGGAATCCAGTGAACGAAGCTGTGCGTCTCTAAGATTCACAGCTCCCACAAAATTATCATCATTTAAGATGTGAATATAAAAAAAAGAAACTGTTATTGGTATATTCCAGTGCAGTTTCTTTTTTGTACAATGCCCTATTAAAAAAATTAACTAACTTTGTTGTTATGCCGTTTCATATTTACGATTCTGTTATGTATATAGTGGACATGTGTCCCGGTCTGTAATATTTCTACTTTTGTAACGTCTTGATTTGCTAAGTAAACATACCATTCAGATGAGACGTTACCTATTTTTAGATAAACACTAAAGGTATAAACTTGATCAGTGGCGAGTGTGAATTGAAATTTGAAAAAGCCTTCTTCTTGATCATTTTCTGTTATTAGGCGTTTTAAGTAGGACAATGGAACTTTTGTGTTACTAACCTCTCCATAAACCACCCTTTCCGGTGTTCCAGTCTCTATCATTTCATAAGAATAAGGTTCTATCTCAGGTAGGTGATTAATAAAGATAAAGTCAGCTATATAGGCAGGAGTTGGTTTTATATTTGCTAACGTAAAATGAATGATTTTCTTTTCATTCCCATTGTCTTTAATCGCGACTTTAGGGTATAACTCAGGTTCCAATGCCTCTTTTTCTCTTCGCTTTGTTTCTTTCTCTTGCCGTTTTGCTTCTCTAACCAGTTTCAATGCGATTCTTGCAGTCCAAAAGGTAGCAATAGCACCGATCGTTTGTCCGACTGCCGCCCACATACTCCAGTTTCTCCAATCTCTTTTTGACAGCCAATCTAATATAATCGTAAGCCAAACTAACAATGTATGTACCATGCCGATCAACACTCCTATTAGAAACTCAACATTCATAATATCAGATATTATCTTTTTTATGGGTGGTAATAGCATTATAATTCTGTATTATTTTGAAAGTAATAATTTTGCTTCTAGGGGAGTTGAGAAGAGTATAAAAATAAAAACCTCCACTTCTAAGAGAAGGTGAAGAGGCTTGAGATGATTCAGAACAGGCTTAGGATGAGCAGAACAACTTACTGCTTTTCATTGCTTTCTTACCCCAACTTTCGAGTAGTTTGATCTATCACGTTTTGAACAAAAGATTTTAATTCCTCTATAAATAACTTTGCTGCTTGTCCCATAAACTTATCTTTCCGATATATGATGCAGATATCTTGACTAGGTGTAGGTTGGAGCAATTTTACCGCTGAGATGTTATCTCGGTCCAGATAATCGAGCAGCATTCGTGGAAGAATGGAGGCACCTATCCCTTGTTCGATTAAAGACAAAAGTGTCGATAACGTAGAAGATACGATTGGGCTGTCTATGGTAATGCCTTTTTCTTGACAGCAAGAATGGATGATCTTTGTAATCTGGTGTTCAGGACCAAACATCACCATTTTTAGTTGCTGTAACTGTTCAAAGGGAAGAGCCTTTGACTTCGCTATGGGGTGATCCGATTGAATAGCCAAAGCAAACTCCTCGTGGAACAAAGGGATGACAGCGATTCGGTCATCCGGGTTTAGAGGCACAGTGGTAACTCCAAGATCTCTTGTTCCATCGACAACTTGTTCATATACATCCATTGTTTCTGTAACACTTATGGAGAGCTTGGGATATGTGCGGTGGAAGTCGACTAGCAGTGCATCAAACAGTAAATCTCCATCACCTGGGAGAATTCCGATGTCCAATCTGCCGCCCTCCATTCGTTTTAGATCTGTGATGGCTCCTTTCATATAGTCGACACGTTCAAAGATGAGATGACATTGCTCTAATACAATCTTACCTGCATCCGTTAACGCGATCCGCCTGCCAATACGATCGAATAGAGGAACACCCAGTTCGTTCTCCAAAAACTTGATCTGCTGACTCAGGTTCGATTGTGTCGTGCAGAGGTTCTCGGCGGCCCTTGAGAAATGCATCTCCTTGCATACCGCAGCGAAATATTCTAGTTGTCTAAGTTCCATCCCTCAGTGTCCCTTCCTATTAGCTATCTTCTTTTTTTATTATAACCTGAAATGAAACGATTTTTATTTATCATTACTAAAACTGATCAATTGCATCGGAATCTCGTGATGGTTGCTTTGTGAAGAGCAATGTACACTTTAAATAGGTAAACGAAAACAAAAACAACTTATCAGGAGGCGTTTCATAATGGCACAATCGATCATAAATACAGGAAAAGTTTTACGTCAGATTCTTATCGGTCAACTTCAAGGTATTTCGGAAACTGGGCTCGATATTCAACCAGAAGGCTTCCATAATACCATTCGTTGGAATGTCGGTCACATCATTTATTGGATGGATAAATACTCTACTCTATCCTTTGGATCACCTTCCGCTATTCCAGATAAATTTGAGACACTATTTAACTCTGGAACGAAGCCAGCGGATTGGACGATTGCTCCACCATCGAAGGAAGAACTGACCCAATTATTAGGGCAGCAGCTTTCTCGTCTTTCTGAGCTGACACCTGAATTACTAGATAAGAAATTGCCATCTCCATTTGCAATGGGACCATTTCAATTCAATACAGGAGGCGAGCTGTTCAACTTTGCTCTGATGCATGAAGCGATTCACCTTGGAACTATATCAAGCCAGATGAAATTAATTTAGTAGAAAGCTATCAAAACGCGCTATTCCCACTCTAGGACTTAACGAATGGAAGGATAGCGTTTTTCGTTTGCTTGCTTTCGGCTTACTTAAAGGTTTCGGAAAATATGATATAATTTATTCACCCTGTCATCCGAGCATTGGAGAAGCAATGCGAAGCTACGAAGAGTACCTGGCCCGGCACATTCCGCTGGCCGTTCACCGGGACTATGTGTTGGAGGATCGCCTGACATACGAACCGCTGTCCAAGGACAACGCGTTCTGGGAGGACATCGATGCCTCGTATGGATGCCAGAACCGGTTGACCTCTACCCTGCGCTTCTTCGATGTCAGATGCTTCGATTTCTACAAGGAGTACGGCATCAAGGTAAGCGACTCGGCATTCGTGCTGGATGCTGCTGGTCGTGTCCTCACGGACAGTCGACTCTTCCTCTACACGATCGTTCTCGGTGGTCAAGTGACCATAAACGATCAGATCTTGCCCAAGGCTGACGGCTACCACATCGTCATCAGGAGGGGGAAGGGGAAGAGAGCCCCACGGGTCATGCAGGATGACTCCTACCAGTGCCACTATCGCCGGGAGGACTTCCAGACGGTCAACCAGCTGCTGGCCGGGTAGATCAGCTTTGACGGGAAGGACTCTGGACACTACTTCAAGGAGGATTTGTCCAGAGTCCCCACTACCAAAAAATTGTTTGGTCTCGGGACTTTTAATGAAAAGGGTGGCCAAGGGGACGTTTCTCTTGTTGCATAAAAAAGGAAGCAACAGAACAACTATCATTAAGAATCTCTATTTATTTCCGCAAAACCCAGACTGCTGATTAACGTTAACATTGCATAATTCCCTTGATGAACATAGGTAATTATTTTTTATTCTTTGTTTTTTACATATTCTATTGTTTTACTTCGATATAGAAGCGATTATGCGACAAGAGAACCGTCCCTTTGTCGCAAGATTGTCATTCTTTCATCATTCTACTTGATTATAACAGTTTCTACTGATAAACATGACTCAGCGGATGGAGAAAAGGCGAAACAAAGATAATTAGTTATGTTCACAATACTCTTAGTAATCTTATAAATAGGACTATAGTTTTATTTCAAGTCAACTTTTTTCAGTAGTGGATCTTTTTTAACTAATAAATCCAACGAATCTGTGGTCTTACCTTTTAAGTGTTGGTCAAAAAACGCTAATGTCACCGCTTTTGTGATTTCAAGGCATTTTGCTGGATCTGTTTTTCCAGTTATATTTATTAGATCGCGTAAATAGCTGTCACCTATCCAAAGGCCAATATCTGTGAATTTCATGTGGTCGCTACCTATAATGGTGAATAAATTTCCGGATGCCTTAAGAACCTTGTTAAGTCCTATAATTTCTTGTTGCATTTTTTCGTAAGCCTTATCATAGGCTTCCTTGCTCCCATAAGAGGAAAGCATGATTTTTTTGTCTTCATTAGATAGACTTTCGAACTTTGGCATCATGGTAGTTTTATTTTCAATCGTTTGAACTTGTACTTTATCGTTCGCAATCATAAGAAAAGGTGCCATGTGTTTGAAGTTTTTAGGAGTGGTAAAAACGGTTCCGTCCAAATTAATGGCAGCCTTCACTCTGCTATCATTAATTGCCAAGTTATAAGCCGCTGAACCACCAAGTGAATGACCAATGACACCTATTTTATTCAGATTCAACTTTCCTTTAAAATTAGAGTTCATTTTGCCTTCGTTCATTTCACCCAGCTTTTTGATTACAAATTTATCATCGTCGGCCATGATTTGAGAAAATATCGTTGTAATATCTCCCATGTTAAACTGAGTTGTAATCTCTTTGGGAGAAATAAATTTATCAGGGAAAACTGACCCTGCAGATAGATAGGTATGGTCAATCGCCACAACAATATATCCATGACTTGCCAAATCCTCACACTGAGACGTTTCAACTTCCATTGTGGTTCCTGCCCCATGAGAAAAAAGGATTATAGGATAACTTTTTTGTTTATCTGATAGTTGAAGATCTTCTTTTGAATTTGTCTGTACCAATTTCAATTGATCAAACGCTATTTCAGGTAAATGATAATTATCCGTCAGCGCCTTTATAAGTTGAGTTGAATGGTGAAAATAAGGATCAAAAGCTTTTGAGTCATCTTTCTTTGCTGGATAATAAACTTTAGTCATCAGCTCTCGCTTTTGAGTTGATTTATTCAAGAAAGGATCTTTGCGTTTGTCATCAACAAGACGGATATATTTAATGCCCACATTATAGCTGCCTGTCGGTTTTGGAAGCGTAAATACAGGAAGGGCATATGCCAGATAGGAAGTAGCTGCAAGGAAGATCAGGGATAGGCTTATTACGATAATCTTTAGTACTTTCGGGAATCTGGCTTCAAAAAACCTTTTATTTGTTTTTATTAGTGTATAAGCAACCAATAGAATGACAAATAGGTAGGAAAAAGCCATCTGGTAACGGACGCCCTCGAATACAACATGGAAAAAAAATACGGATAGGTTTACACCTGTGACTAATAACCAAACTACCTTCGATTGTTTTTTAAAACTTAGAAACAGCGATATCAAATTCACTAAAATTAAGATCATTTCGAATATTCTCATTTTATTCCTCCGTTTTATTTTCATTATCATTTATTTTATTTAGAGGTTCCGCCACATTTTAATGAAAATATACGCTAAACGAAGATTTATTCAAACAAGACGGAAATTTCTGTACAGTAGATACACCCAGCTTGTTTTGCATAAACTCGTCGATAAAATTCATTCTTGATATCTTCCACACGAGAAGGATTACTTTTTGATTTGTATTATGTTTGCAATCACGAACAGAATCCAAATATGCAAGGGATAAAACGCATAAAAGAAATATTTGAGACTTTTTCCTCTCTTACCGTTGTAAGACAGCATCAATGGGAGAGCTATAATCATTATCCACTGGTAATTTCCATAGAATAAATTTTGAACTGTAAATCCGGATAAGCATGGGTTTACGAACATGAGGAGACAAAATAGGATATACATAACTGTAAACTTTACGTGATCATTACTGAAAGCATATATTAGAATGCCTTGCAATACAAAGAGAGCAGATCCTTGAGCAGTTACTATATTCGGGATGAAGCCACTTACTAAATACGCATATGAATTCGATATTATACGAATTTTTGTAATCAACAGAAAGCTGATGATTTGGATTAGAAAGAAACCAATCCATAATGCAACTTTTTTATACCTTGTAAGCCGGACGGTTGCTAACGTAATCAGAACTCCCATTAAAAAAAAGGTGGCGAAAATATTATCTGCAATCTGAAACTTTGCATCGGGAAAGAATGCTTGTAAGATACAGCTTCCGACAGCCATAACAACTGATCCTATATAAATTCGGACCAAATATTTCTTTCTGCTGCGCGTATGAATGAGTCCCTGGACGATGCAGAACATAAAAACGGGAATGGAGATTCTGCCGATCCATCCAAAAACAACGGGAAAAGTATCGGGAAAAGATCCTTCAAGGTTATCCATCAACATCGCTACAAGAGCAATGATTTTCAAAATAAAAACAGTCATCTATTTATTCCCTCCATCCCCTTAAGATCCACTGTGCACATCTGCCCGGTTGTAATATTGAATGCAAAAGGTTAGGGAGACAACAAATGTAAATATTAGAATGATCAGCGCAGGTGCTGCATAAGGATTTGGACCAGGTTGAGCAATACCTTGAGCTAGATTACGAACAGGCCAGTAAGGAGCCAACCAAGGGAAAAGGATGCTATGCATACTATGTCCTGCCTCACTGATGCCCGCGAAGATGGAGACTATCGATCCTAAAATGGCATTAGGCATAATGGTTTTTCCTACCATGCTTAAAGCTGCTGCCACAGGAATCGTGCCAAATGAGAGTATACAGATCATGATGTTCATCTTCATCCCTAACCATACTATAGAAACATCTAAATGATGCTTGACTAGTATTGTGGAAACAATCGAAAACACAAACGGCAACCAAACAGTTAGCACAATGAGTGAAAATACTACCAACAGTTTTGCTATAAAGAATATGATTCGTGAGGCTGGGTATGAAAAAAGTTGATTTATCGTACGTTCCTGATACTCACGTGTTATAATGTATCCGATCATCAGAGCGAACAAAGCAGGCCCAAGTATGGTTACTACCATCCCTTGACTGTAAAACATATCTTGCATATCAAAAGCTAATGGAATACCTGCAGGAGATATTTTCGGGAATAATGCCTTTGAGCCCATTAGGCATGCTGGCAGTACTCCTAAAAGAACCAGCCAATAAAGCTTTGTATTCTTCAGTTTCATTATCTCTGTATAAAAAACGCTAAACAAGTTATTCACCTCCTGTCAATTTAAGAAAATAGTCTTCTAGGCTATCTCCAGATAGTACAATCTTCTTTACACCGATATCATTTTTAGTCAACGTAAGATTGATCTTCTCTGGTTGATCAAGCTGCTCGTAAAGACGCAGGATACCAGGTTCGGTTACGAGATAATCGGTAATGTTAAGTTTCTGCTCCAAAACATAGGCAGCCCTCTGCCCATCATCAACCTTAATTTCCAGATAGTGTCTCGTTTTTTTCTGTAAGGTCTCGTAGTCAATTTCCTCTAAAAGCCTTCCCTGATGAATGATCCCGATTCTATTCGCTACCTGTTCGACCTCACTTAACAAATGACTGGAAATGATAAAAGTGATGCCACGTTGTTTGGTCAGATCCAAAAATAGTTGCCGAATTTCCTTGATTCCTCCTGGATCTAAACCGTTGGTAGGCTCATCCAGGATCAGGAGTTCTGGATGATGAAGTAAGGCTCGTGCGATTCCTAGTCTCTGCTTCATTCCTAAGGAATAATTTCTCACTTTCTGATGTTTTGCATCGAGCAGGCCGACAGTGGTCAGAACCTCGTCAATGCACTCCTTATTGCCCATCCCCATCAGACGACGATGAATCTCTAAGTTATCAACTGCATTCAGGTTAAGATAAAATCCCGGATACTCGATAATGGCTCCAATACGTTCTAGAGCCTTATTTCGATTACCATTCAACTCTGCACCAAATAATTCGACCTCTCCTGCTGATGGTCGGATCAGTCCCATGAGCATTCGCAGGGTGGTCGTCTTACCAGCACCGTTTTGCCCTAAAAAACCGTAGATATCTCCTGTTTTAATAGTCATGTTAAGGTCATTAACCACCACTTTGTCTTTGTAGCGTTTTGTTAGATGATATGTTTGTAAAACATAGTCCACAGTTAGCACTCCTTTCGATACTTACTATATAGGAGAGTCCTAACAACCCATATAAAAATTCCTTACAAAGTCCTTAAATTTAATCCATGAAAGTTCAGGAAAGTACTTCTAGTTAGTGTTGATCGTCTACCCCTTGGTTAGACAAAATGAAAAAATGGTTTTCTTGTTTGGTGTACTGGTTACCGTAATTCGACCTCCCTGTTTTTCAACCAGATTTTTTGTAATGGTCAGTCCTAGACCAGTACCCTGAAGGGAAGAATTCCTCGACGCTTCTCCTGTATATAGTCGATCGAAAATATGAGGTATATCTTGGGCTGGGATGCCTTTGCCTCTATCCCAAACGTCTACCCAGACAAGGCTTTCTTCCTCTCGGAGAGCAATACCTATTTCCTTGCCGTCTGTACCATAGCGCAAGGAGTTTGACAGAAGGTTGTTTAAGATACGTCGTAAACAGACCTTATCAACTTGGACATAAAGAGGAGTTTCTGGGAGTTTGATTGTAGGTGTAATCTCAGCTTTTACAAAATCAGGATAAAAACTAAGAATAATCTCAGGTACGATCTTTACTAGGTTGATTTTTTCAAGCTTCAGTTCAAAATCATCTGCTTCCAGCTTTGCCAATTCAAAAAAGTCTTGTAAAAGAACCAGCAAAGCATTCCCTTTTTCGGTGGTTATCCGAAAAAAATCTTCTCTTTCCCTTACTGTGAGTGTTGAATCGTGTTTCAATGCCTCCATATAGCCTAGGAGAGAGGTCAGTGGGGTACGTAAATCATGCGATATGTTGGCAATCATCCGTTTCCGCTCTTCCTCTAAAAAAGTGATTCGTTCAAAACCGTTCTGAAAATAATCTATAAGCCGGTTTAACTCTCCTCCCATGTCTTCCATGTTCTTATGCGAAGTCCGCAACCGATAACGCAAATTAAGATTGCCAGTTTGAATTTCCCGTGTGATCTTGCTTATCTTTTTTATTTCACGAATAAGCTGGAAGTGTCGATGCAAGAGAAACAGGATAAAGCATAGGAGAGCAAGCGAAATGAACAGCATACTAACACTCCTCCCCCAGTTTATAGCCAAACCCCCACACTGTTTGAATATAAACAGGATTAGATACGTCTGGCTCTATCTTCGTTCTAAGTCTATTGATATGAACCATAACTGTATTGTCATCAGCCATACTTTCTTCCTGCCAGATGGCTTGGAATATTTGAGATTTACTAAAAACACGAGTGGGATTTGCTAGAAACAGTTTTAAGATGGAGTACTCCTTAGCAGTCAAAAGTTTTTTCTGTCCGCCCAAAGTAACTTCATATGTACCTGTATGGAGTTCTAAATCGCCGTGTTTAAATATCTTTGGTTCCGCTTGTGCAGTATCTGAGTTAAAATCCATATACCGACGAAGCTGAGCTTTAACCCTAGCGATTAGTTCTCCGATTGTAAACGGCTTGGTCATATAATCATCCGCCCCAAGTCCTAATCCAAGTATTTTATCCATTTCTCGATCTCTAGCAGACAAAATAATCACTGGGGTTGTTTTCTTTTCTCGAATTTTGCGTAAGATCTCCTGACCATCAACTTTAGGCAGCATCAAGTCTAAAATAATGAGTTGGTATTCATGGTTGGAAAGATATGAGAGTGCTTCTTTTCCATTATAGACAGAATGTGTATGAAAACCCTCTTTATTCAAGTATCTAGCCACCAACTGGTTTATTTCCACATCATCTTCAATAATCAAAATTTGAATATCCATTTGTTCTCCTCCATTAATGCTTAACAAAAACATCTGTAGTTTTCATGCAATCTGGTTCTAGTGGAGTGTATGTTTATAAAATTCTAGTATAATAAATTATAGCAAAGCTCCCCTTTTTTCAGGTGTTAGGAGAAAGGCATTTCTATACTATTTAAAAAGGTATATAAATTAAAACCACCACTCATCAGTGGTGATTTTTTTATTATCACAATCTAAATGGGTTTAATATTATTTCACATACTTCCGTGTGGCCTCTTCTTTGTATTTATCTAATTGATCAGCTGGATTCATCACGGCATCTCCCAAACCAAGTAATAGTATGTCAATCATCTCATCACAAATGGGGGCTGGGTGTTTCAATAAAACATCTGTACTTTCTGTATCTTCTAAGTATTCATCAAGAACGGGTAAAAAAAGATAGCAATTTTGCTATCATTAGTGATTTTTATACAGGTTTTTGGTAATTTTTTGAGCCATGTACTCCATTTTCGACATCATTCTGGAATCATCTACTGATTGAAGTTTTTCGGGTTTGAATAATTGGAGTTTTTTCAACTTGTAAAAATCAAAGAGTACTTGGTTAATTGTTAAGTTATTTACCATTAAATATTTGACATCCAGCATGTTTTGCAGTAATTCATCTTGCAGGATGAATAACTTGCCATTGATCTCATTAAAGACGCCTTCTCCCATTCCTTCATCTAAAAAAGTCAATATTTGGTGTTCTCGCAGTTTCAGGGCTTCCCTTAATCGATCATAACTTTCTGGATAACTGCTTTCGAGTTCCTCTAAAAAAACATCAGTAATGTATTCATAAACCAAAACGGACTGTTCAAATAATTCCTGGAATCGATTACCAAATTTTTGATCGGCATCTAGGGAATCCCCTATGAGTTCTTTAATATGATCCACATAAAAATTCACAATACATCCAATAATCTCTTCTTTTGACGGAAAATATTTATATAAGGTAGCCCTGCTTACATCCATCATTTTCGCAATCTCTTCCATACGTAAGGATTGGAAACCGCTTTTTCTCACATAAGGTATTAGCTTCTGAATAAGCTTTGCTCTTATCTCGTTTTGTTTGTCTGCTCCTTTGTTTTCGTTGCTCAATTTGCGTTCCTCCTTCCTTTTATTTTACCTCATACCAACCTGAATTATATACAACATAAACATAAAAAATCAAATAGACAAAAAATGATTTTTTTGTTTACATAGTATTTGGTGTCGTGTTACTATGAATTCAACTTCAAGAAAAGAAAGGAAAGTTTACATCATGAAAACGAGAAAATTGGGAAATAGTGATTTGGTTGTTTCATCTGTTGGTTTAGGTTTGATGGGAATGTCGGGGGGTTATGGTCAAGCAGATGACGAACAGTCCATTAAAACCATACATCATGCTCTGGAACTAGGCGTTACATTGCTCGATACTGCTGATATTTACGGCAATGGTCATAACGAAGAGTTGCTCGGGAAAGCTCTTAAAGGCCGTCGGAGTCAAGCGATCGTAGCTACCAAGTTTGCTTACCTTCCTAATTTTGCAGGAATTAACGGCCATCCAGATTACGTCAAGAAAGCAGTGGATGAAAGCCTTCGTCGCTTAGGGATTGAATATATTGATCTGTACTATCAACATCGAGTAGATCCGAATGTTCCGATCGAAGAAACAGTTGGGGCAATGGCGGATCTCGTTCAAGCGGGGAAAGTTCGTTATCTTGGGCTTTCCGAAGCCTCTGCATCTGATATTCGCCGAGCATATGCAGTACATCCCATATCTGCATTGCAAACCGAATATTCCCTTTGGAGCCGGGAAATTGAAGATGAAATACTGCCTGCCGTAAGAGAATTGGAAATTACTCATGTAGCCTACAGTCCACTGAGCAGGGGATTTATATCTGGGGAGCTTCGCAAATTTGAAGATCTGGCAGAAAATGATGTACGCAAATATATTCCGCGTTTCCAAAAAGAGAACTTCCATAAAAATGTGGACATAGTAGATAAAATCAAAGAAATCGCAGAAGAGAAAAACTGCACTCCTTCTCAATTGGCATTAGCATGGACCATGGCAAATGGCGCTTTGCCCATACCGGGAACCAAACGAATCAAATATTTAGAGGAAAATGCAGCTTCTGTCCATGTGGAACTAACCCCTGATGATTTAGCTCGTATCGAAGCAGTTAGTCCCAAAAATGCAGCACATGGCGGCCGGCATATCGACGGCGAAAAATTCCGGAGAAATTTAGACAAAGTGAATAGCTGATGAAAAGTGCGACAAGGGGACGGTTCTCTTCGTAAAAAATGGTCATTCAGTTACAAAAAACTGGATGACCATTTTTTACGAAATACGAGAAACCTTATTTCGCTACTTCATCTTAGTCGAAATAATTCCAATAACCAAAACCTTCCAATTGATGGAGGGTTATTTGTCATACTCATTTGTAGTGTAACAAAAAGTAAAGATAATTTATACCTAAAAACTTGACAAGATATTAGCTGGTTTGTCGCATTTATATTAAAAAAGATAGCATTTAGCAGCTATCATAATCATATATATCCTTATCCATATAATTCAAAGTTCCGATTTATTGCAACATTTCTCTTGGCGGAGGGTTAGTTTGGTAATGAAATAGTCGTGAGGCTAACGTCCCAAGAATCCGACGGCTTTAGTCGTGTGGAGTAGTCAATTCGATGAATTGCTCTAGGCATAATTAATTTTTAGTCAAAAAAGAAACACTCCCTAATCTAAAAAATGAAGGGGGCGTTTCTTTATTTATAATTTTCAGGGAAATAACTATCTTTTCATGATAGATTTACACCTAAATGAGGCGACCTTCAAATGTGTTCCTCATTCTATTTATCGATTTTCAATAATAAAATATTGATTTTCGATAAATGATAGGTATAATGAATATAACTATCACCATCCTCAAACAACTAATAGACTATGTTGAATTTTATTGGGTTATCAGAATATTTGAATGAAATACTGCAAAATGGTGGACTTAAAAAAGAAGGTGTTACTGAAATATGATTTCCAAAAGAAGTTTACTAAGATTGTTTCTATCCCTAATTGCAATAGGATTAGTTGTGTTGATTTTGTTATCAGCCTATTTTTTAATCCAAAGGAATAAAACTTTGGTATTGCCAAAACCAACAGGAAAGTTTCCAGTAGCTAGAATTGGGTATGATTGGATTGATAAATCCCGATATGAGTATTACTCCAAAATAAAAGGCAAGAAAAGAAAATTATCCATATGGATTTGGTACCCTGCAGAATTAAATAAAAATGCTAAAAAAGCAGAGTATTTCCCCTCAAATAAGTGGGGAATTATCCAAGAAAAGATTTCAGGCTTGCCATATTTACAACAAAATTTTAAAACGATCCATACTAATTCTTTTCAAAATGTGCCTTTATCAACCAGACAAAAGACTTACCCTTTAATCGTTTTTGAACCGGGAATGGGTAATATCGTGTTTAACTACACTACATTAGCCGAAAATCTTGCTAGTCATGGATATATTGTAGTTGGGATAAATCCAACATATAGTTCCGATCCTGTTGTGTTTTCAGATGGAAGTGTTGCATACAAGACACCTAAAGGAACAATGTCAGAAGATGATCTAACAGATGAGCAGATGAATGAGATTGGTTCCCAACTAATTAAAACGTGGGCTGGCGATATGAGATTTGCAATTAACAAATTTGCTGAATTGAATACGATTCAGGGAAGCATGTGGACTGGACGTATTGATATGAAGAATATAGGGGCTTTTGGACACTCGTTCGGAGGAGCAACTGCTGATGAAGTATGTTCGCTTGATAATCGAATTAAGGCTGGGATTGATATCGATGGTTACTTGTACGGTGTCAAAAAAATTCCAGAAAAACCGTTTATGTTTATCATGAGTTATCATCCGAAAAACGAAAGTTATTTCCAAGGGTATGAAAAAATACAGGGAGTTTATAACAGTTTGAAGAAAGATGGGTATCTAATAGAGATCTCCAAAGCAGCCCACCCCAGTTTTTTGGATAATGCTCTCTTTTTTTCACCGATATTAAAGGCTTTGGGTATATTCGGGACAATAAATGGGGAACGTGGTTTGCAGATCACAAACGCTTATATAACTACTTTTTTCGATAAATATCTTAAAAATAGAAACAGCAAATTATTAAATAAAAGTCATCAGACTATCCAGAAGTAAAAATTCAATTAAAATAGAATATTCGCGACGAGAGGGAGGTCCTCTTGTCGCAGTTGTAATAAAAAAATAGCACATTGACTGCAAGCATCGGATCACTCCATGATGAGATGACAGGAAATGATAAGAATACAGGTGTTAAACAGTTTCATATAAATCATAATGCGCGGTTGGTTGATGTATATCAGGCATATATAAAGTGAATGATGGGAATAACTGTAACCTTCTAAGAGTGTAAGAATGAAGTATGAAAATGTACGTTTTTCAAAAAAAGTGATTCAAAGGGGGGGTAATACATGTCGGATCTTAAATTCGTTTATGTGACTTATATTGCAACTACAGAAGAAAAACTATGGGAAGCATTGACAAGCAGTGAGATTACGGAAAAATACTTTTTTGGCACAAAAGTTGAATCAGATTGGCAAGAAGGTTCAACTATTCATTATTCTAGAAATGGACAAGTTACTGATCATGGTAAAATACGAAAATATGAACCACATCACATCCTATCTTTTACATGGAATAATACTGGTGACACAACAGATCGTGAAAAGCCAACACAAGTTACATTTAAATTGAAACAAATAGACTCTATTGTAAAATTAACACTCAAACATGAACATCTATTACCGACTGATTTCGTAGAGGAAGAAGATACTTTTATAGGATTTAACAATGGATGGCCTGCTATTCTTAGTAATTTGAAAAGCCTGCTGGAAACAGGAAAAACGTTGCCCCCGATTTCCACGTAGATTGTCCGACAAGGGGAAGGTTCTTTTGTCGCGTTGGTAATAGAAAAGATAGCAACTTAAACAATTGAAGTCTATGTCACTTGTGCCCTCACTATTTTGAATCTTTTTCCCAAAATATAACCAAAAAGTAACGCAGAAGACTAATTCTGCGTCACTAGGTGTACTAGTTAAGACTGTTAACAATCTTACGGATCTTTGCAGCAGCATTTCTAATAATCGGTTTTCCATGTCCTAGGCAAAGTGTTTCTACATTCATCCTATCTATTTTGCGAACGGATTGTTTAGCTGTTATTAAATCCGGAGTAGCTGCGATTAATGGTAATGTTGGACGATCAGAAGGTAAGTTCATGAGAATATCTCCACCGATCAATATTCGTTGATCCTCCAGCCAAAAACCACAATGTCCTGGACTGTGCCCAGGTAAATCAATCACTTCTAAACCAGGAAATACTTCATCTAAGCGATCCCCTTCTGTAAGCTCAACATGTACAGGTACAGCTATCTGATAGTTAAGCATAGGTTTAAGCCAATACTTACTTACGAGACGATTAAATCCTCCAAGTTGAGAAGGAGAGGCGAATCGAGGCATTTTCTCACCACGAATCACTTCACTCTCATAGCGATGATGTGCATACACCTTTGCTCCTGTTATTGCATGTAATTCAGCAAGACTTCCAAAATGATCCCAATGAGCATGTGTAATAAGAATTCGTTTAATGTCACTTAATTGATAGCCGCCGTGCTGAAGACTCTTCTGGATTCGAGATACCGAATTAGGCTTGCTTGTATCAACAAGGGTGAGGCCATCAGAAGCCTCAATTACATAAACATTCCCCATAATCAAACCTTTCAGTCGATAAATATGTTTTTGAATTTTTTCCATGTGTAGCCCTCCAGATGAGGTTAATAAATGTTTGATTAGGACTAAATAGTACTAATGAAAGTCAAAAAAATATCATAACAATTAAAGTTTAGATGTTGGTTGTAACATTTTCAGTAATGTATCGCGTTCTTTTCGAAAGGAGTCGACATTTTTTTTGATGCTGATAAGCATTAGCATTCCTTCCAACCATGAACTAAAGATAGAAGCGAGCATATTTGCTGGGAGATCGTTACGTATTTCGCCTTGTTCAGCTCCTTGTTGAATGAGTTGAGTAAAATGATCAACTTGCTGTTCAAAAAATATCTCAAGTCGTACACGAACTTGTTCATTCGTTCTACCTGCCTCCACCATGAGAGAGAGGAGCGGACATCCTCCAATGCAGCCTCGTTCCGCTAGTTCTTCTATCAGCATATTTGTATATAGCTTTGTTTTTTCGATCAACGATCCGTGGCTTTCGATGAATAGTTTTTGGAAAGATGTTTCAAGAGTTGAGATGTATGCTTCTAAAACAGCAAGTGTTAGATCATCTTTGCTCTTAAAATGATAATAAATATTGGATTTTGATACACCGCTTTGTTTGACCACATCATCCATCGCTGTGTTTGAAAGACCACGGTAACGAAATAATTCTGCTGCCACTTGAATCACATGATCTTGATTAGTTAGTTTATTCATGATTAGGACTATACAGTACTAAAAATGGAATGTCAATACGCGACAGAGAGAACCGTCCCCGTTGTCGCTCATAATAAAACAACTAACAGATTTGGGAGGCCTATAGATAATAACTAATTTCACAAATTGTTGTATGAGAAAACGAAAGAAGGAGTTATTTTTGATAAAAAAGGAACCTTAATTAGGTTCCAATTATTTAGGTTGGATCTCCGCCTACCATAGAGCTACACCCCCAATTCTATATGAATATTAACATTATAAAATTCATCTTTGTGCTTTGTGAATTCGGTATCATTACCCGTACATGAGTAGCAATAACTTAGATAAAGTAATGCTTGCCGTTCTTTTATTTTGTGATTATGTTGTTTTGCTAAATTCACTGCTTTTTTGTATAAAGGTATTGCTTCGATCATCATCTGTTGTTTGATACAACAGTTACCCATTACAAGAAGTGCTTCGATTTGTCCTAATGCATCATCACTACTCTTACTTATTTTTATTGCGTTTTTAAGTTCTTTTTCAGCCAAATTCCATTTTTTTTGATGCGTGTATAACAATCCTAGTTCTGTATAAGCGGGAATTAACAGGTACTCTTTATCTTTTCGGATTTTATTTTTAAATTCAAGAGATTGCAAATAACATTCTTCTGCTAGTGCTAAGTCTCCTTTTTTTAAATGTATACTACCTAATGTAGCCTGCAATGATACGAGATTATTGAATTCTCTGTTTTGTTTGGCGAATTCGATACCTTGTTTTGCATAGTCTAATGCTTTTTGATACATATTCTGTTTGTTAAGGATGGTAGCATACATTACATACATTTGTAATACTACATTTGATTGAAGTTTATGGAAAGGACATTTTTTTAAGTCTTCACGTAACTCGTCTAAAGTTTGTAACGCTTCTTCCTGTTTTCTCCCTAGTTTATCTAGATAAATAACTTGATTAATCATCAAATTGTGTTTGATAGTTTCTCTGTCTCCGTCAGTAGTGTATTCTTTTAAACCGAGCTCATTGTATTCTAAGGCTTTTATGAGATCGTTTTGAAAGTGAAACGATTTTCCTAATTCATTATAACAAACAGCTTTTATGTTTGATTTCTCCATACCTTGTACTTTATCAATTAGTTTAATAGCACTTATGAGATGAGGTACAGCTGCTTTCCATTTTTTCTTCTCTGTGTTGCAAAGTCCTCTGTAGAAGTGGATAAAGGGGGAGAAACTAGGTAATTCCTCTAAGTTTTCTTCTGAGTTCAATTTTTCGAGTCTTTCTAGTGCTGAATCTGTATCAGCTATGATTAGTTTCTCTAGTCTCTTCAAATGGGAATGTATTGTTCTTTCTTTACTTTCAACCTCCGATTCAACATTTAATAGTTCTTTAGAAAGACCAAAATGAGAAGCATATTTTATTATCATTTCTTCGCTTACATTTGGGAAACCACGTTCTATCAAACTGATAGTGCTGTGTGAAATGCCTACGTCAGGTGCGATAACTTCACAACTTACACCTAGTTTCCTTCTTTCCGCTCTAAGGGTAACACCGATCTGTTCTCGTTTTTCTCGATTCATTCTTTCCACTCTCCGATAATATGATCAAAAATTTCCTATTATCGAGAATATCAAAAACAATGAAAATACTCAATATTAGGTAATTTTATAACATAAAGTGCTATCGGATATAATTTTGCAAATATTGGATAAATATTTTATGATTTTAATACACCTTTCCAAAGAGAGGAAGGTTGTCCAAGCTGCTTCCTTCTTCTCTTTTATTCCTATAAGGGAGGGGTGTTGAAGGTGTAAGAAATGAGAGTATATATTTTATGGCTTTATGCGGGTAGTTATTTTTATATATTTTATGGAATGTCAGTAGTTTTACAGGAGAGTGAAAATATCAATGAGCCTTGACTGGATCATCGAGAATCGCACTATTCCGCTGGAAGTCACTGACGTTCTGCAACAGGTAGCAGACCAATATAACTATTCAACGGATCAGATGTACCAACAAAAGCAAGAAATCATGGATGAACTCCAAGCGAGGGGCAAAGGGTACATCATAAAATTTCTCTTTCCCAATGGGATCGAAGACGAGGAACGCTTCCTTCATGCGTTGATTCGAATGGAAATAAGGCGATTGCAAAAATAAAAAGCAAAGGACTGTGGTTAAAATGGCATTGAAATTATGCGTGGAAGGTAATAGAGACAAAGTGAGAGATTTTGTGGAGGCGATCCGAATTATCCCTCAGTGGCGGTTTTATAGTGGATCAAAGGTGTCAATTGGAGCAGATGAACTGAGGATAGAGTATTTCTTTGATAAAAAGCCTTATGAGAAACCTTCTCTGCAAACAAGAAAAACGTCTAGGCTAACAATTACTAGTTTGGATAATCAAAAAATAGACATCGATTTACTAGATGCAGAGGTTACGGATATGGGGAATGGAACTACTTTTATTCATGGGAGAAATTTTGATATTTTTGCAGATTCGTAATAAGATGCTCAAAATAATTGTCCCCCCTTCCAATTACTTGGCAGGGGGGGATTAGATCGCGGCTAGAGATTAAGCTGCGACCAGAGTCAGTTGATCGATTTTTGCGCGTGCTTCGCGGAAGTCTACCACAGCATGCACGTTTGCATCACGCACGATTTCACCGCGCAGCGATGGGACCTTGGCCAGCTGGTAGTCTACCCCTCTGATATCTGTTGGGGTAGTCGCATTGACTTTTGCGTGTTGGACAAATGCTGCGAAAAATGCACGCGCAGTACTTTGGTTTGGCTTCCACTCTGCACCTGTCAAGAATTCCAGGAATGATTGCAGATTCCTCTTTGTTGCAATGGTGTTCAAGGCGTCGCGGAGGAACATCTCGGCATTTTCCATGGCTGCATCGACAGGGAGGTCTTCTACCGGACCCCTCTTGGCCGATTCGAGCGAACGGAGAGCGTTGTAGGCACGAATCGCCCGAAACACAGGAGCCATTTCCCTGAACGAAGAAGGTGTTAGGCCCTGAGACCCAGCAAATTTCGTGAGATACTTTCTATAAACGAGCCTTTCCCTAGCTTCGTACTGGGATTCCCCCAGAGCGGTCTGTGAGAAATCTCGGGTGAAGATGACTTCGCTGGCTTGCTCTTGATTGACCTGTTCCCGGCGCGGCCTCCAGAAACTCAAAACACGCTCGAAAGCTGCACGAATCGGAAACAGCTCGATTCCAGCATGCTTGAAGTATCCGCAGAGGTAAGCTGTGGAAACGATCCCCAGGAACATGTATTGGATGATTTCTGCAAAGGAAACACCCACCAGCGTTTTGGGCAGGAGCCAGCATGCGATCCCAAAGAGCACAGAGCTCAAGATATAAATGATAGATGCAGTCTGGGTTTGTTTGTGAACCCCCAGTACCTCTCCTACGCATTGATAGATCGTCCAAGGACATTGCACCAATGCATACAAGAGGAGCAGCCTGACTGTCAACTTGATTACTGTTGTGTTGTCTGTGACGAGTCCAACTGCTGGTTCTGCCATGACAAGCAGGACGGTCCATGAAAGAAGCGTACCGATGACTACGGTGCCAAGTGCCCAGCGGATATACCGGGCTACTTGCTTCTTATTTTCGATCATGGGACCAATTGCAAGGCTGATGGAGGAAACGATCCCCCCCATCCAAGAGAGGTAGAAGACTCTCTGGACGACATAGAGGGTTCGAACAGCTGCAAGGTACTCAGGTCCAATCCAAGCAAGAATGGCAAAATAGGGGACCATCATCAGTTGGTTCAAAAAGCTTGCAAACGTGAGCGGAAATGCCTGGCTCAGAATGCTTTTCTGAAGCTTCCAATCCAACTTCCAGTGCAGGTCGCCGCCTGCCTTGTGAAAAAACCTCGCAAGGATCAAACCTGTTCCGAGCAGGGAAGACAGCACCGATGCACATGCCGCTCCGGCCAGCCCAAGGTGCTGCAGGTAGATCAGTACATAGTCCAGTCCCAAGTGGGTGATGATCATTGCCACCTGTGCTGCTGTGGTGGACCATTGCTCCTTTAGCCATCCTTGCAGCCCGTTTGTGATCACACTGAACAAGGCTGAAAGAATGCAGGTTCCACCGACGACTTGCAGATACAGCAGCCCGGTGGAGGTGATTTCTACACCGTAAACCACAAACAATTGTTTCGCGAGGAGGATGGTTCCAACCCCGAATGCGAGGCTTAGTGCACAGCATTGGCAGACGCCTTGGATGATGATCCTCAGTGCCTCTGCCTCGCTTTTTGCAGTAACAATGAAGTATCGGATAGCTGATCCAACCTTCGCATAAAAGCACCACTGGATGACCAAGATGCTTTCGACCACAATCGTGACAGTCTCGATCGCTGACAGCCCGATATGGCTAATGAAGAAGGTGTCAATGATCCCTTCCATTGCAAAGAAGAGGACCAAAAGGGTCGGCTGCCAGCCCAAACGGGCCATTGATTTTAGCGGGTGCTCTTTCTTTCTCATTATCCTTCTCTTTCTATACGGAGGAGCACTTACCACTATTGTAGTCGAAAATTGAAATAATTCATATTTTTATAGGAAATATAGTCCAAGGAGCGACATTACTTGAAAATGATAAGTGTGATTTACTTTTTATGGAGTGAATAAATGCATTTCGTCTGTTTTATCATTTTGCTTTAAGGTTTTGTAGGGAGTAACAATAATATTCCAAAAAATACTTGATTTTTGAAAATAAATCTTTTATTATATCCGCAACGATCCGAACATACATACGATGTAAACAGATAAAGGCTTCGTGATATACTAAATAATAAGCATAGGGGCTGACTTTGCGTGACTTATGATTTACTTGATCCAAAAAATGATTTTGTGTTTAAGCGTATTTTTGGCAGTGAGAAAAATACCCAAATTTTATTGGCTTTTCTTAATTGCATCTTGCATAAAGATGTGGAGGAACCAATACTCACGGAGATTGTTTTGTTAAATCCGTACACCGATAAGGATTCTCCAAGTGATAAGCAGTCCATTTTTGATATAAAGGCAAAAAGAGCGGACGGTTCCATCGTAAATGTGGAAATGCAGTTATTTAACCGGTATGATAATGAAAAACGAGCATTGTACTATTGGGGTAAACAGTATACAGAGCAGTTAAAGGAAGGCGAGCCCTACAAACGGCTGAAAAAATGTGTGGTAATTAACATCTTGGATTTTTCGATTATCTCTAACGACAGGTATCACAACATATTTCGTTTATGGGAAGACAGCGAACGGATTCTTTTTTCGGAGGATGAGGAGATTCACATCTTGGAATTATCCAAACTTGTTGGAAAAAGTGCCCCGAAAACAAGTGGTTTACTCAATTGGTTATTGTTTTTGAAAACCAAAGACAAACGATATTGGGAGGTGTTAAAAATGAATGAACCAATTCTTGGGAAAGCGATGAAGGAATTGGAGTATTTAAGTCAGGATGAAGAAGCCCGCAGACTGTATGAAATGCGTCAGAAGGCCCTTCATGATGAAGCGTCTTCTATTGCAGGGGCGAAAGAAGAAGGAAAGAAAGAAGTAGCAAGTAAGATGCTTCAAGAGCAAATGGATATTCAACTGATATCAAAAGTAACTGGTTTAACAAAGGATGTCATCTTGCAACTAAAATCTAATATTTCAAGTTCTAAACCTAAAAAATGAACCCCTGCTATAACAGAAATAAGAAGAGGAAGAGAAATAATGAATTTTCAAGAAGAAGCACAAAGAGTATACGAAATGCGTCAAAAAGCCTTGCATGATGAAGTATCAAAAGAAGAAGCGTACAAAGAAGCATACAGAGAAGGTAGAATGCAAGTAAAAGAAAGAGTAGCGAAAATGATGTTACAAGAGAAAATGGATATTCAACTGATATCAAAAGTAACCGGTCTATTGGAAGATATTGTTTTAAAGTGGAAAAACAAAAGTTAGTGTGATCCTTACAATGTAATGCTTTAAAGTAACCGTTTGGGTTATTTTAAGGCTTTTTGTTTTCAAAATGAAAAAAGACAGCATTTCTGCTGCCTTAGTAAATTATAATTCCAAATGATTAAAATTTCCTTTTAAATATGTATTATTTGCCAATAGGGTCTTTGCGTCCAAAATAGGTCATGGAGACACCCCCTATACTTGAATCCCCCACTTCATATTGGCTTGAAGTTCAAACATTTTTTCGAGACATTGCATATAGGAAGTGTGGTCTTCTATTTTTTTATAACCATAGCACAAACCTAAAATTACTTCATGTTGTTTTTTTATTAATTTGTATTTTTTTGCTAATTCAAATGCCTTTTGCAGTGGATTTATCGCTTTTTGGTACTGTTTTTGCTCATGATAGCAATTTCCTAACAATATTAAGGAATCTAGCATAGCTAATTCATCTCGATTATTTTCGGAGATCAAAAATGCTTCAGATATGAAGGAATGCGACTTTTCGTATTCTTGTTTCGCGATATATAGTTTGCCTAAGTTTGTCAGTGCGTAAAAAATATCTTGATCTTCTACCTTTTCTCTGATGGATAATGCTTGAAAGTAATATTTTTCAGCCTCGATCGTGTCATTCATGCTTTCATATATTTCTCCGATCGTAATCCAAAGCGACACTAATTTATCAAACTTGCCATTAATTCTAGCTATCCTTACTCCTTCATCAGCAAATTCGAGAGCACTTTTATAATGTTTGGATTTCGTGAGTACCCCTGCAAAAATGACGTACATCTGCAAGATGGCATCTAGGCCGATGAGGGTCAAGACTTTTGTTCCGTCTATAACAGAAAGTCTTTCCCATAGTTGTTCCAATGTCTTTAAAGCTAGCTCGTCTCTATTTAATTGTTCGAGATAGTTTGCTTTATTTAAGAGTAAAAAATAGATGTTTTCTTGTCGTTTACCATCTTCACGAAATGCTTTTATTCCATTTTCCGTATGTTCCAAAGCTTTTTCGATGTCAAGCAGATGATAATAGATTCTTCCTTGTTCATTTAAAGAGGCTGCTTGCAGGTTAGAATCACTCAATTCTGGGCTTTTTTCAAGTAAACGAAGAACTTCACTAAAATGTTTTTCTGCTTTTCGCAGCATAATATCATTATTTTTCTTTCTCTTTCCAAAATAACAACGCCCTAATAAATAGTGGTATAAAGCAGAGAGCCGGCTGTCTCTTTTTAAAAAGCTCCATTCTCCTTCTAATCTATGTAAGGAATTATCGATATCAGCAGATATAATATCTTCTAAATATAGTAGCTCCGCTTCTAATTCTTTTTCTTTTTTCTCCGCTTCACTAATAATGCCGAAGAGTTCACCGCTCATGCCGATTTTTTTAGCATAATACTCCATTTTTTCTTCTGTGACATTTGGCAGTCCGCGTTCGATGTTGCCGATCGTAGCAGCAGATATAAATTCATCTGCTAAACTCTCCATGCTCTCTTTTATTTCCTTTCTCCGTTCTTTTAACTTTGCTCCTAGTATTTTTCTATTCATTTGTTACAACTCCCATAATGGAAATTATTTTTTTTATTATAAATTCGCAAGGGAATAGCAATTTCCTCTAAAAGAACAGAAATACATAATAAATAACCTGATAAATATAAATATTGAAATATTTAGATTTTAGTTTTATAATTCTAATATATACCAAATCGTATAAAGGGAGTCTTTTAGATGCTAAACGTACAAGATATATCGAGAACGAAGCCTCATGCATCAGATTTAACGCTGTATATTGAAGGTGAGGATGGATTTGAATCAGGTTTTATTCATCTTCAAAATGTTACTTTTTTCCGTTCTCCGTCAGGTATATCTATAATTTTTAGCTATGAAGATTAAAAATATAATTTTTTCAATCATCAAAGACCATCCGAATCTAGAATTATCCAAGTGTTTAAACGGTAATAAGTGGGCTAGACATGATGTATTGAATTTCCTAGAGAGATTAGAGTCTTTGTCCCAAGTAAATCTTCATCACTATAAAAAATTTGTAAAGCTATGTGCAAGTGATAAATTAGTAGAATTTTATACGTATCTGAGATTTTGTATGATGAAGGGTGAACTGGAGAGAGCAAGGAGTTGTATTCAACAATGGTTGGAGAAAGACACCCCGTAAATATGTAAAAGAAATCAGAAAGAAACTACCTGATGTGAAGGCATAACACAAACATCTTCGGCTTGTTACCGAAAATAGATTCCACTTTATGAATTCAATAGCGACTCAAATAATGCGAACAGAATAGCGTTTTTTCTATTTTGCAACTTTCTTACAAAAGAAAGTTGCTTTTTTAGGTTCAAAAAGAATCTAGTGGAGGATATTTTTCCTAATTATCAGAAGTGACATGCAATGTTAATTGACGTAAAGATATTCAGTCTCTTGGTGCACGGTTGTTGCTGTAGTCTGCAAGCAGCATTCAATTAGAAGATGTAATGATGTACATTAATCAGCATAAATAATTTGAAGGAGGGAGGAATTGAAGATTACTTCAATAGACTTGATTCTGGACGCTAAAGCTGAACTCGGAGAGGGACCGAGTTGGGATGCCTGTAGGAAAGTTCTTTACTGGGTTGATATTACTAGGTTTAGGCTGCATGTTTATAATCCTTACACGAAAGAACATACCGTTTTTAATACCGGACAGTATATTGGTGCTGTAGTCCCAAGGCAATCTGGAGGGGTAGTTATGGCAATGGAGCATGGTTTCTATGCTTTTGACTTCGAAACAAAAAAAATGACACTGATTGGCACAGTGGAATTAGATAAGCCAAACAATCGGTTTAATGATGGAAAATGTGATGCAGCAGGACGTTTTTGGGCTGGAACGATGAGTCATGACTATACTCCTTATGCGGGAGCATTATATGTACTCGACGCCGATTGGACAATAAGAAAAGTTCTTGACCGTGTAACTATCTCAAATGGAATTACTTGGAATCCAGACAGTTCCATCATGTATTTTATTGATTCTATGACTAAAAAAGTGATGGCATTTGATTATAATTTGGCAACTGCAGAGATGTACAATCCAAGAGTTGTTGCCAAATTCAAAGATGAAAGCAGTATGCCTGATGGGATGACATCAGACGTAGAAGGTATGTTATGGATAGCTGTTTGGAATGGTCACAGCTTGACACGATGGAATCCTAACACATGCGCACTGCTTGAAAGGATAAACATTCCTGCAACTCGCCCTACTTCTTGTGTGTTCGGTGGTAAAAGTTTGAGGAATCTTTACATTACCTCAGCACGTATTGGACTAGAAGAAAGTATATTAGCAAATGAACCTCACGCAGGAGGTTTGTTTGTTATGAAAACAAATGTAAAGGGATTGCCTACTTATGCTTTTGGAGGGTAAGTGATTTTGTAAAAGAGGAAATCAACATCTCTATTCAACATGGAGACATTAAGGTTATCGATGTGAGTAGGGATTGATGAATACTGATGAAGAAAGGAAAGTACGATTAAGGAAGACGCTAGATGTTTTTGTTTTTTAAGACGAGTTTTGTTTCACAAATTTCTTTTTAATTAGTGCCACTCCTAACAAAAGTAAGGGAAAAATAAATCCAAATGTTAAGGCATAAAGCGGCCAAACATTAGTATCAAATGATATAAGGTAACTTAAATTTGGGACGATGATGATAGATAATGGAAGCAAGATCATTGCCATTGGCAATGTAAGCGGGCGATAATCGGAAAGATTTAACGTCTGTGAAAGACATAATACCATGATATAAAAACAAAAGGTTATCTTAAAATAGATGGTAATAAACCAAATGAGCGCAATAATAACTTCCACCCGTTGAATAAATTCACCAATTTCAATTTTCTTCGCTAGTTCAAAACTAGCATAGATATTACTTGCAGAACTTTCGGCACCTAAAACTAATATACTTATCAATGTAATCGTAAATAATACAGTTCCTCCTATTAAGGTTCCGACTAAAAATGCTTTTCCTGCTTTTTTTGGATTTTCTACATTTGGAAATACCATCAAAAACAAAATAAGTTCCAAAAAAGGGAATCCGATATAAGGAAATGAGGATCGCAAGACAGATTTGATTCCTTTTGCTAGTATCGGTTGAATGTGTCTCCATTCGAGGTCTGGAATCAGAAATAGAACAAATATAGAAAATAGCAAAATAATCCATGGGAAAAACCATTCCGAGGTTCGGGCTATATTCGAAATGCCATACCGAACTCCAATTACTACGATGAACAGATATACAATGTGAATCGCTGGAATAGGAGTTTCAGGAAACATGGATGAGGTTAGAAAATCACCGAGATTACGCAAGACAAGTGTATTTATAATGAGAGAAAACGAAAAGAATAGAACCGAAAGAAGTGTACCTAAACCTTTTCCCAAGATTTCTTTACTAGATTCTACTAAGGTTTTGCCGGGAAAGACACTGGCCAACACATTATAGAGCCATACTAACAAAAGTCCAGCGCCCATTCCAACAATAGCGGAAATCCATGCATTTTGTTTTGCTTCAGCAGTGAGTAAGGACGGAATCAATATGATGGAGGTACCAATGATGTATATACTAATCATTTTTTGAAATTGAGTAGCTTCGATTTTCTCTTTTTTTATCATATGGTAGGTACTCCTCTGCTAATATCCGTAAATGATCCTAATCCACTCTAAGGGAGTTGGGACTTCGATTCCGATACTTACGACGATGTTTAGTGATATCCCAGCAAGCAGCAAAATAGAAAAAGTATATAATTCTTTTTGTTTTTTTTGTTTGATAAGAGATGGAGCTTCCATGACTGCGATGATGATCCCGACAACTAGAATGATAATGACAGACCACACCACATTTTATTCCTCCATTCTTTCTGTTAATGATTTTGTGGTTTTAAACATTTTTTCAATTTTTGATTTTACTTCAACCTTTACTTCGAGATCAGAAAATACTTGATCCCAATTTTTTTTCACTCGTTCCCAATATGCAGGGGAACTTCGCTCCACTTCTTCTCCAAATCCAAAAATGTCTGATTTATATTTTTGTTGTACCGTATTTATCGCAGATACGATGGAGTTTTTAACTTGGTTTTCCGTTAATTTTTCTACTTGTGAGATGGTAGATGGTGTTGTGAAATCCATTTCACATTGTGCATCACTTATGACGCCTTTTGTTTTTAGTTTGAGATGGATTACAGGTTTGTTATGCTTCATGATTACTTTGGTATCAGTTTTCGTACGAAGTAGTTCCACCGCTAAGTTTTTGCTTGTGTTCTTTGGGCATTTTAGAACAACAGAAGTACTTTTTATGTTTCCTTGGGTAAAATTGTATCCAATACTTTCTTTCTCATTTAACCAACCCAGCAGTTTATCTTTTTTAAAAACAGCTAGCTCTCCATAGGATAATCTGAGAGGTGTAGAGATTTTCTCTGCATTTTCTTTCTCATTTAGGAACTTTTGATCGCCGGTCATCTTAATTCCTGATAATACTGGTTCTCTTCCTTTGCTGATGATAGCAGAAATAAAGTCGTCAATTTTAACTGCTGTGGTTTCTCCCCATGCTTTGGATGAATTCTCAAGAGCAGATTTCAGTTTCGTTGAAGGCATTTTCTCCAGAGCAGTAAACACTTTTAGAACATCTTGCGCTTCGTGATTTTTAGCTATTGCAACATAAAAATCCCTTCGATATTCATGATCTCGTATGATATGATCTAGAACCTTACTTACACCTTGTTTGGCGAATTTTTCTCCGAAAATAAGTATTTGTAGTTGCCCAACATATATTTTTCTTGTACCCCGATTTGTCATTTTTCTTGCAGCTTCTTGTATTCCTTCTCCTTTTGTTTGAAACAAAATAACAGGGGCAAGGTTGGAACTACCACCCTTTTGTCCTGAAATGCCTTCTGGAATAAGAACTTGATCCGTTAATAAAATTTTCTTATCTGCCTTATCTATTCCAATTGCAACCGCAACTGCTAGATCATTTAATTCACGACGATTCCAACATCCGACGATAAGTACAGTACAAATGACAAAAATGAGTGTCTTGCATAATCTTTTCGTATTAGCCACTTTCTTCAGGCTCCTCTTCGGAAACTGGTGAACTGTTTTCACGAATTACATTTTCTTCACTTAAGATTTTCGGACGTGTCGTCATTTTCCACCAAGGAACGCGTACCAATATATCCTTTTTATCCTTGGGGATGTTGGGAGCAAATGGAGATAGGTAGGGAACGGCAAAAGAACGTAAATGACAAAGATGTTGGATTAGCCAAATGAAACCTGCCATAACGCCAAACAGACCGAAAGAAGCTGCTAGAATCATCATCCCAAAACGCAGTATACGAAAGGCAATTGCCATGTTATAAGAGGGGACAGTGAAACTGGCAATCGCTGTGATAGAAACGACTATCACCATTGCTGGTGAAACGATACCTGCTTGGATTGCTGCTTGACCAATTACCAATGCCCCTACAATGGAAATTGCTTGGCCAACTGTTCGTGGCAGACGAGTTCCCGCCTCACGTAAAAGTTCAAACGTGAATTCCATTAGTAAAGCTTCAATGAAAGCAGGAAATGGTATTCCCTCTCGCTGAGATGATAAACTGATTAATAATTGTGGAGGAAGCATGTCTTGATGAAAAGTCGTAATGGCAATATATAAGGCTGGGCCTAGCAAGGATATAAACAAAGCGATAAAACGAAGTATGCGTAAGAGTGTTGAAATATCAGCACGCTGATAATAATCTTCAGCTGTTTGAAAAAATTGCGTTATAATTGCTGGAACCATTAGAACAAAAGGTGTGCCATCAATCAAAATGGCGATACGTCCCTCTAGTATCCCAGCCGCAATCACATCAGGTCTTTCGGTATTATAGATTGTGGGAAAAAGAGTAAATGTTTTATCTTGGATTAACTCTTCGATATATCCACTTTCCAATATCCCATCGATTTCAATACGACTGATTCGTTCTCGAACTTCTTTTACGACTTCTTCCTTGACAATGCCGTTAATATACATAATAGAAACACTGGTTTTCGTGACACAGCCCACTTGGAAATTTTCCAGCCATAGGTTAGGGTCTTTGATCTTTCGCCGTACTAAAGAGATATTTGTGGCAATATTTTCAGTAAATCCTTCCTTTGGCCCCCGTATTACGGTGTGGGTGGTAGGTTCCTCGATTGCACGCTGTTCCCATCCTTTGGAAGTAAGCAATAAACAGCGATCATATCCTTGACATAAGAGAACAGTATCCCCAGATAAAATTGCCGTTAATAAGGTGTCAAAGCTTTCCGTTTCTCGGATACCACCGATCGGAAGTAATAATTTTTTTATCCCATCTAGCAAGTCTTTGTTTTCCGATGGCATCGTTTGGGAAGGATTGTTTTCATTAAGTGACATTAAAGGTTCCATAATGAATTGATTGACTAATTTTGCATCTGCCAAACCGGACGTATAAATGATTGCTACATCATCTTTACCGAAAATCCATTTTCTTACTATGATATCTGGGCTATTACCCAAAGATTTTGTAATCTGTTGAATATTGTCTTGGAGTTCTGTTTTTAAAACAAGTATTTCACCGGTGTTAGTTTTTTTCGCTTTGGTCATCTGAGAACGCTTGGTTTTGGTAAATGATTTGGTTTTCATATGAGAATAAACTCCTAGAAATAACTTAATATCCAGTTTTCCTTTTAGTAAATAATTGTATACATATTTTGGGGATTAAGAGGGATATCGTAATATAAATTAGCATTGCTTATCCGTATTCAACTGATAGCCCCGAAGCTTATATTTTTTGACCAAGTTAAATTTTTGCTTGTGCACTCTGTTCGTTTTCATACCAAACTTTGTGCTTGTTCCCACTATCATCTCGATAGGAGATGGGAAGGTACTTGAGCAAGGTTATCGTAGTAAATATTAGCTCCAGTGGCTAGAGCGATCCTGTTAGCTTTTTGGGGAGACACCAGCTTTGCAGGCTTGTTGTCTTTCTTATAAGGTACAGTCCAATTATATCCATACAAAGGAAACCCCATCATATGTCATCAACACCACAAAATCAGCTATTTTTCTATGAAAAGCATAATCATGTTCCCAGCACAAGTAAGAGAAATATTGCAAAAAAATGAACCGACGTCGATGAAGAAGTCGGTTTCTGTTTACTGGAAAATGTATATTCTTTGTTAAGAAATATGAGATCTAATCTTGCTGATCAAGATATTTACTGAGACCTAACATGGTTTGGTTTATATTTTTGATGCGATTTTCTACTTTTTTTGCAGCAGCATCAAGCGTATACCCATCGGCTAACAGCTCTTGAATTAGGATGATTTTTTTGATGTCCAAATAACTATATTTTCGTGTTCCTCCCTCACAATCCTTCTTAGATTGAATGATTCCTTTATCTTCCCAATACCTTATTTTTCTTGTTGGTAATCCTGTTATGTCTGAAACTTCACCAATTCCAATCACCAATTTACTGAGAAGTTGATAATCAAAAAGCCATTCTTCATTAGATGGATGTTCGCTCATATTTTTCACCTCTATTCTCCAACTATTGTAGATATTTTACATGAAATGAAACAAAATCGCAAAAATTTATACGTAAGTTATTGACTTTTATTGTAGATAAGTTACAATATAGGTAATAAATAAACAAACAAGGCTAATTATTTTCGCTGATTGTTTTTGCGGAACAAGCTTCTTGGGAGGTACAACATGGAAAAAGCATTAAAATCTTCTTCGTTTTTGGCAGCAAGTAAAAACTATGTTCTTCTATCAGCAGTATTATTTTGGTGCGGTTTAATAATCGTATCTGGCTTATATGTGACGATCCCTTTATTTTCTAGTATTGCGAGTGCTTTTCACATATCATTGAATCAAGCATCTTGGTCTGGGAGTATGTATTCCTTTTGTTATGCGATTGGGTTTTTATTATTTGGCTCTTTTGGGGATCGTTTTGGCAACAAACGAATGATTTTGATTTGTTTAGGTTTGTTGGCGATTATCTCTCCCTTAATAGGTTTTATTCATCAATTTCAAGTTTTGCTAGTGCTAAGAAGTCTACAGGGTTTCGTTGCTGCAACTTTTGTTCCTGCTGCTCTTTCTTATGTCGTCAAAGTATTTCCAGTAGATAAAAGGGTGACAACCATTGGAATTGTAAGCTTTGGTTTACTTACAGCAGGGGTTTTGGGGCAATTGTTCAGCAGTTTGGTCAACCAAAGTTTTTCATGGGAATATTGCTTTTATTGGATAGGAATTATTTATTTTTTCACTTTTGTTCTTTGTTTATTTGCTATTCCAAAAGAGCCAAATAGTGATAAAAAAATAAGTTTATTCCCATCTCTGCAAGATTTTCGTAAAGTGTCTACGGATAAGAAGCTGGTATTATGCTATGTGATCGCTGTTTCGGTATTACTATCTTTTGTCGGTATGTATACAACTCTTGGAGGCTATCTGGTTCAGTTGTCAAAAGATATAAATGATCAAACATTGCTAGTAATTCGTGCCATTGGTATAGTCGGGATGATTACGTCTTTATATGTAGGACGTATGGTTGCAAGGTTTGGGGCATTTGTAGTACTTCGAGGAGGTTTAACATTAGCAGTAATTGGTCTTGTACTACTTGGGGTTTTTACTAATATACCTTTTTTAGTCATCATGAGTGTAGTTTTTGTAGGGGGGATATCGGTATTGATCCCTAACCTTATCGGGATAGTGAATCAATTAGGCGGTGAATTGCGAAGCACAGCGATTTCGGTTTATACTTTTATCTTATTTTTAGGAGCAACAATTGCTCCATCGCTCGTCATTAATTTGGTACCAGTAGTTGGGTATGCATTTACATTTGAAATCTTAGCTTTATTTTTAGGTTTAGCTTTGGTAACATCTTTATTTTTAAAAGAAAGCAAATAAGGAATTCAGACATTTATATATATTGATGAAAAGATAGTTCAAGGTACAAAAGATAAAAACAAAGGAGCAACCATAAAAGATTGTTCATATTCTAATCGGAAAAAAGATTGTCCTGAATCTTTGCAAAAAGTATAATTTTATTTATGTGCACAGTCTTATCGCGAAAGGAAAATGAACATATTGGTTGCGAGAAAGTTTGGATGGTTAATTGGTAGTTTATTATTGGTTATTGTATTAGCCGGTTGCGGAAATAGTGGAGTTTCCACGGATGTACTTGAGCCGCTTTGGACAAAACAAGTGAATCAGGAAGTAACACCTTGGATGAAGGATGTATTTGCTCCTGTTTCTTCGAAAGTATCTTCGGAGCTTATCTTTTACTCGGATACCAATTGGGATGTTCCAGAAGACAAGCTCCCTAATTACAAATATGGTTTACAACATGCCAAAGAAACCGTAAATGGTGATTTGGACCCGTTGCTAGTGGTTCATGTGAAGTTGAATGAACCCTTTGAAGCCTATGAAATCAATCAATTAAAAGAACAAATATGGTCTGCTATCCAGCAATTGAAAATAAACGGAATCAAGAGTGGGAAAATAAAATTGGAATATGGGCAGCAGACATATTTCAGTGGTCCCATTCAATCCATCAATGAACCCGGAGATATGGAGCAGTATTTCACTATCAACTCAAAAGGTTAGGAAAGCTTGACCGCAAGGCATTTTTTTGGTACATATAGTCATTATCTATATCGGTAAAGAAAGAGTAGGAAAATATCAATCATTGAAGCGAACTGAGGATGGTGTGAGCTCAGTATGAGTATTTTCCGAAACGCATTCTTGTTAACTGCTGATCGGGGAACGCCTCGTTATCAAGGGTGAAGTGGTGCTTTTAGCACAAGCGGAGTGGTACCGCGGGCAAAACGCTCGTCTCCTTTTAGGAGATGGGTGTTTTTTATTTTAGGAGGAATGAAAATGGATTACAAACGCATTGTTGCTGTGCAATTATCGACTTGTCTTGGTGATATTTTGCGGGTAGAGGAAATCGAAAAAGTAATCGAGAAACCAAAAAAACAAAATCTAGGGGATTTTGCTTTTCCATGTTTTGTTTTAGCGAAGCACTGGAAAAAGGCGCCAAATGTGATAGCAAACGAGTTAGCACCTAAAGTCGTACATGATTTGTTTCAAAAAGTAGAAGCAGTAGGGCCTTATGTCAATGTTTTTCTTGATCAGAAGCAAGTGAGTAAGCAAATTTTAGATGAAATTTTGCGATTGGGTAATCAGTATGGAGCAAATAAAAATGGAAAAGGGGAGACAGTGACGATCGATTTGTCGTCCCCGAATATCGCAAAAGCTTTTTCCATGGGACATCTGCGTTCAACCGTAATTGGCAACAGTATAGCCAACATCGCTGAAAAAAACGGATATCGTCCTGTTCGAATTAATCATTTAGGTGATTGGGGTACCCAATTTGGGAAACTGATTGTTGCTTATCGCAAATGGGGAGATGAAGATGCCGTTCGTAAAAATCCAATCTCTGAATTAATGAAGTTATATTTGCGTTTTCATGAGGAAGCAGCAGATGATCCATCTTTAGAAGAAGCGGCTAGAGAAGCATTTAAACTGCTGGAAGAGGGAGATGCAGAAAACTTTGCTTTATGGGAGTGGTTTCGTGAGGAATCTCTTCACGAGTTTATGCGAATCTATGATCTGTTAGGTGTTCAATTTGACTCCTTTGCTGGGGAAGCTTTCTATAACGATAAAATGGAAGCTGTTGTAAAACTTTTAGAGGAAAAAGGTTTGCTGGTGGAAAGTGACGGAGCAAAAGTAGTTTCTTTGGAAGAGGAAGGTTTACCGCCTTGTTTGGTTCAAAAATCGGATGGAGCAACACTTTATGCCACAAGGGATTTAGCTACAGCGATCTATCGGAAAAAGGAGTATAACTTTATAAAGTCCCTTTATGTTGTAGGCAGTGAACAGAGTCTGCATTTTCAACAATTAAAACTAGTGTTAGAAAAAGCAGGCTTTCAATGGGCAAAAGATATGGAGCATGTTTCATTTGGGATGATGCTGCGTGACGGCAAAAAAATGTCGACCCGCAAAGGTCATGTTGTCTTACTTGAAGATGCTTTGACAAGTGCGATTGACCGGATTCGAAAAATCATTGAAGAGAAGAATCCTGCTTTAGGTGAAAAAGAAAAAGTGTCTCATGACGTGGGGATTGGCGCAGTTATTTTTCATGATCTCAAACATTTCCGTACGAACGATGTAGAGTTTTCCATGGAACAGATGCTTAACTTTGAAGGGGAGACTGGTCCTTATCTTCAATATACACATGCTCGCTGCCATTCACTGCTCAGAAAAGGGGAATATACACCTAGTACAGAAGCATTAGAGGTAGAAGATGAAGAAGCATGGCCAATTTTGTCTTTGTTAAAAGATTTTGATCAAGTAGTAAAATTGGCTTGGCGTGAATATGATCCATCTAAGATCGCTAGATTTGCTTTGGACTTAGCTCGTACACTCAATCAGTATTATGCGCATGTCCATGTTCTATCAGATGAGCAGAATAAAACTGCTAGATTAAATCTCATTTTTGCAACAGCGACAGTGTTAAAAGAAGCTCTCCGTATACTAGGGCTCCACGCTCCAACAGAAATGTAATCGAAATTTGACAGGGATGCCAAAGACATGCTAGAATAACAACATTGTGTAAGCAGAAGCGCCCGCTTCTCACCTGGTCGACGCAATTAGGTTGTTGCTAGGTTAGTTGAGGAATACCGTAAATTTTTTACGTGTGGGCGACTTTCGTCCACACTTATTTGCATTGGCAATTCCCAATACTGGAGGTGTAATTATTAGCAAAGAACAGCAACAGGTCAATGAAGCGATCCGCGCTCGCGAAGTGCGACTCATAGGGGCAGATGGTGAGCAACTTGGAATTCAGCCACTCAGAGAAGCACTGCGTTTGGCGGGGGAACAAAATCTCGACCTTGTCAATGTAGCTCCACAGGCGAAACCACCGGTTTGTAGAATTATGGACTACGGTAAATACCGTTATGAGCAAAGCAAACGTGAGAAAGAAGCACGTCGAAACCAAAAAATCGTTCAATTAAAAGAAGTTCGTCTCAGTCCTTCTATTGAGGATCATGACGTTCAAACCAAGCTCAAAAACGTAGTGAAGTTTTTAGAGCAAGGCGACAAAGTGAAGTTGAGCATTCGTTTCCGCGGACGGGAAATCACGCACCAAGATCTTGGTCGTCGAGTGCTTGTACGGATGGCTGAAGAAGTCAAAGAAATCTCTGAGGTTGAAAGACATCCTAAGTTAGAAGGACGTCAAATGATTATGATCTTAACTCCAAAATCGTCAAACTGACATCGAAGGGAGTATATACGATGCCTAAAATGAAATCTAAAAAATCAGCTACCAAACGTTTTAGTAAAACAGGTACTGGTAAAGTGAAACGTAATCATGCATTTACTAGCCACTTGCTGGAAGGCAAATCTGCGAAACAAAAACGTAAATTGCGTAAAAGTGCCATCATGGCTAAAGGTGATACCAAACGCATCGAACAATTAATCGCTTATAAATAGAACGTTTAGGAGGGAATTTTAATGGCAAGAGTTAAGGGTGGTACTGTTACCCGTCGCCGTCGTAAACGCGTGCTGAAACTGGCTCGTGGATACTTCGGTTCCAAACACCGTTTATTCCGTACTGCGAAGCAGCAAGTAATGAAATCTCTTATGTATGCATATCGTGACCGTCGTCAGCGCAAACGTGATTTCCGTCGTCTTTGGATTACACGTATTAATGCAGCTGCTCGTATCAATGGTTTGTCATACAATAAATTGATGCACGGATTAAAAGTTGCTGGTGTAGATATCAACCGCAAAATGCTTGCTGAATTAGCTATTTTTGATGAAAAAGCTTTTAGTGAACTTGTGCAAGTTGCGAAAAAAGCACAATAAGCTCTCATTCTCTTTTTAAATCTCATAGATATTATCTATGAGATTTTCTTTGTCCGTTTTTAATTTTGGATTGGAAATAAAAGTAAACCATTTAGTACTAAGTACTATTTTGACAAATATTGATAACAATTTAAACATTGGATGTTCTATGTGTAGGATATAATAAATAAGTGATGACTTATAAAAAGAGAGGAATAGCCCTCTGTTTCTCTAATCCATATTCAAAGGAGTAGGGGCTGAATGCTGGTTAATTGGATCAAACTAGAGTATGAACAGTACGGGCATTTAGATGCACAAGGCAATTTGTGTTTACCCCTTGAGTATGCAGAGGACTTTGTCCGTATTTGTTTTCAACACAATATTGCACTTGTCGGCGTAGATTTTATTTTTCGGGCAGAAGATGACAACTACTATCATATAACTAGCCTTGATTGTCGAGAGATCATTTGGAGTTTTGCAGATTGGAATCATTTGGTAGATTATTGTAATCAAATTGTATGGAATGTCATTGTGCAAGAAGGCAGTAAAGAAGGAACGGAATATTTTATCCCTTATTTAATGGAAGAGTACGATTGGTTGATGCAAAAGATCACAAATGAACACGACAGTCTGGAAGATGGTTCTAGTTATGCTAGTGGTAATTTTTGAGAGAGCAGGCGCAAGAAAAGCCCTGCTTTTTTTTATGCAAATATGATAGTATATAATCTAATTTAGTAGATAAAAGTTTTATCTTTTCTACAAAGCCTTCAGAGGCTTGCCATATTGGTAAGTTTTTTTATTATTTTATAGAGTAGGTGAGCTATAGTGAGAAGTGACAAAATTAAAAAAGGTGTAGACCGAGCACCCCATAGAAGTTTACTTAGGGCTGCTGGTGTGAAAGAGGAAGATTTCGGGAAACCATTTATCGGAATTTGCAATTCATTTGTAGAAATTGTACCTGGTCATATGCATTTAAATAAATTTGCTGAAGTAGTAAAAGATGCCGTTCGTGCAGCTGGCGGGGTACCATTTGAATTTAATACCATTGGTGTGGATGATGGTATCGCAATGGGACACATCGGTATGCGTTATTCTCTTCCCAGTAGAGAAGTCATCGCCGATGCAGTGGAAACAGTAGCTCTTGCACACTGGTTTGATGGTCTTATCTGTATCCCGAATTGTGACAAAATTACGCCAGGGATGCTGATGGGAGCAATGCGGGTTAATATTCCTACCATTTTTATCAGTGGCGGACCGATGAAAGCTGGGATGACACCATCAGGGAAATCAATCGACTTGGTATCTGTGTTTGAAGGGGTAGGAGCTCACCAAGCCGGAAAAATAGATGATAAAGAGCTATACGAATTAGAACAATTTGCATGTCCAAGCTGTGGTTCTTGTTCAGGGATGTTTACCGCTAATTCGATGAACTGCTTAGCAGAAGCGCTGGGTGTAGCTTTGCCGGGCAATGGTAGTATTTTGGCAGATACACCAGAAAGAAAGGTGTTGGCACAAAAAGCTGCTGCTCAGATCATAAAGCTGATCGAAGCAGATTTGAAACCAAGCGATATTGTGACACAAGAATCCATCGATAACGCATTTGCACTCGATATGGCAATGGGTGGTTCTACCAATACGGTTTTACATACATTGGCTATCGCTCATGAAATCGGAGTGGAGTACCCGCTGACGAGAATCAATGAAATCGCAGCAAAAGTGCCAAATCTATGTAAAGTGAGTCCTGCTGGCAAGTGGCATATGGAAGATATAGATCGTGCTGGAGGAATTCATGCGATCTTAAATGAGTTATCCAAAAAAGAAGGCATTTTAAACCTTGATTGTAAAACGGTCACTTTAAAGACATTAGGGGAAAATATTCAAGAGCATAAAATTTTAGATGAAGAAGTCATCCATCCAATTACAAATGCTTATAGTGAGACAGGCGGATTGTGTGTTTTATTTGGAAACATTGCCCCAGATGGTGCAGTAATCAAAACGGGTGCGGTCGATCCTTCGATCAAAACATTTAGTGGACCAGCTGTTATCTTTGAATCCCAAGATGAAGCGATCGCCGGTATCTCCTTTGGAAAAGTGAAGTCTGGAGATGTTGTCGTCATCCGCTCTGAAGGACCAAAAGGCGGTCCAGGAATGCCAGAAATGCTTTCTCCTACTTCTGCGATCATGGGTCGAGGATTAGGAAAAGAGGTTGCATTGATTACTGATGGCAGATTTTCCGGTGCGACTCGCGGGATAAGTATCGGACACGTTTCTCCAGAAGCCGCGGACGGCGGACCGATCGCTTTTGTGGAACAAGGAGACATCATTCACATCGACTTGATCAACCGGACAATAGAGTTAGAAGTATCCGATGATGAGCTAGCAAGACGGAGAGAGAACTGGACACCTCCAAAAATTGAGGTTGGCGGACGTTTCTTGCGACGTTATGCGAGTCTTGTTACCTCCGCAAATACGGGAGCAGTTTTGAGGGATAATTAGTAGAAAGACCACTTCTGAATTTTTTTAGAAGTGGTCTTTCTTATGAGTATAAAAATTTTAAATGTGTTTTTATTACGTAGAAAATCAAAGTTTGAACTATATTGATTTATATTTGATTTTCTATTTTGTTAGTTAAAAATATTAGGATGAATTTTGAGTTGACAGGAAATTCGGGTATCTATATGATGATAATAGTACAACCCCTCTCACGAGAAAGGTCGACAATGGCCATCAACATGACCAAGGGAAAGACCGTCAATCTCAGCAAGCCGGTTGGTGTACCCGACGGACTCATCAAGCTCCACCTCGATTGGGAGGTCGGGCGTGATGAGAACGACAACCCGGTGGACGTTGACGTCGACCTCGGGCTGCTCTACGAGCTGAAGGACGGCACCAAGGGTGTCGTCCAGGCTCTGGGCAACAGCTTCGGTCGGCTCGACGGGCCTCCGTGGTTCAAGCTCAACGGTGATGACCAAACCGGTGCAACTTCCGGGGAGATCATCAGTGCTTTCTACAGCCACGCGGAGGAGGATGTCGAGCGTGCGGGAGTCTTCGCCTACGTCTACAGGGGTGCTCACTCGCTGAAGGCGGCGAAGAATGCCCGCACCACCATCTATGTGCCTGGTCTGGAGGAGCGTGTGATCTGGCACGGCGAACACAATACCAGGTACTGCGCGATCGCCCTCCTCACCAACACGGGGACTGGCTTCGACGTTCGGATGGACGTGAAGCCGATCAGCGGCGGCATCATCCGCAGCGGCCACCGGAAGATCGACCGACACTGGGGCTGGGGCATGAACTGGACCCCCGGTCGTAAGTGATCCTTAGGGATCGCTTGTGAGATCGTTCTCCCTGTGGTGGATACACTACAGGGAGAACCCGCTTTGTAAGGAATTTTTTATTTTAAATAAATGGATCGCCTGTTAAAAATGAACTGCACTCCTATTGTTAATTTAACTTAACAACTGGAGTGCAGTTTTTCAATGATTAAATATTCGTTGAAGTCAAGACTGATTACTAGTCATTCTTAGAAGATATGTAATTCTCTAATAACTGAAGAAATGTACAAGGTGAATATCTCATGCTAAAAAGCTAGATGCCTTTTATTTCAGAATTCCTTCCCATTTATGTGACGATTGAAACGGACCAATCGGTATTTGTATCAAACTCTTATAGCTGTTTTGATCAAAAGAATACAAGAAGTCAATCATCTTTGTATCAAATCCTAGTAATGGATGAGCGCCGAATCCTATACTAGCTGCGGAAAGTGCCAATCGTTGTACGAGTATCCCAGTTTGCATTTGCTGTGTGCGATACCCTCTTACCCCCAATGCTTCTTTATGGTAGATGGGCTTGCCGAAAATATGTAAACAGATCGGAACTTGAAAGATATTAATATGAGGTTCGAGTGTAGATTGCTGTAAATAAGTTCGGAAGTCTCCTCTTCGCAGGAGGCTTAAGGCATTTTTTTCTGAATCATATACATAAAGCCCATTTGGGATATCTTCAATGTGATGAAAGTATCCTGCTATTATTCGTTCGTTTGGATCAGCTATTTCGCTTAGATCATTAACATAATCCATTTGTTCCGTTGCTGTTTGAAGAATGGTAGTGAGCTGCTTTTTCGTTACGGGTTTTAAAGTGAAGTTCATTCCAGGAGAAGTTCTTCTTTTACAAATGGTATAGAAGGATGGTATGGATTCTCGATTAGGAGATAGTGGAATGGTTTCGTCTGTTTTTGGGAGATCACTTTTTTTAGGTGAGATCCAAGTGAAATCCTGTGTCGTGTTTTGCAAGGATTGCGTATGTATTTTATCAATTAAAGGGTAAGGATGGATTTTTTTTGATTTCAGCCGGTAATCGTGATGGATTGTTGGTAATTGTCTGCACAATGTTTCGCTTGTTAATACATCCTTGTATTTTTGTTGGAATTGTACTTTCTGTTTATCTGCAGACAGAGTTATGATGGCATAAACACTTTCTTGCACTGTAGTGAGCCCTAGCAAATGATTAGCTGCTTTATCAAGAAATTGATAGTAAACCGTTTTTTGATAAGGGACTTGTTTGGTACATTCTAATAATTGTCCAATCACAACACCGCTGTCTAATCCTTGCAGACGGTAAGCGAAGTTATGGTATTTAAAAAAGTTTTTCCAAAAAAGAGTCGATAAAAATACAGTGGCGAAACAGTTTGTGATTGTACCTCGTTTGCCTAATAAATCGGTGATAAACGCTGCAAAATCTCCTTCTCGTAATAGGACTAAGGCATGTTGAGCAACATCGTAGTGATAAACTCCTTTTGGTATATCTTTGATTTGTAGATAAAGGTATATTTCATTTGGATAAAGGGCTCCACCAGAAGGGACAAATTTTCTACATACAGTAGAATACTGGTGCTTGCTATTTGCCTTGTCTATTGGAATAGCAGAATGGACAACTTTTGTCATTCCATAGACATACCACAATAAATGACCAATGTCTTGTATGTTAGGAGTCTGGGTAGTTGGATTAAAATTTTCTGGTATCTCACGAGATAATCGAATGAATGGTTTTTGCTGATACTGTTTATAAGGTAGTGGAGCATCATTCCAATCCACTTCCCAGTCCACCGGTTTTAACTTCTCTGGATGATCATGAAGATAAGAGAAAAAAGTATCGCTGTCCATGTTTTCCTCCTCTTTTATGGGAATGGATGAGGATGAGGATTAAGCTGCTCCATTGTCAGCGTGTTTTTCGTATAGCCAAGTTTCTTTGGGATTTCAAGTACCCTCGGCAATCCTGTAAGCCGAGTTAAGTGATGGCCAAATGTCATAGGAAGCATACCTGGAATAATCACTTTCACACAGTGTAAATTTTGTTTTCGTAATTCGCTTGTAGTTTGATTGACAACGAATATGTGTCTATGTTGTTGTCTAAGAATCTGGATGACATGCTCAAGATCCTCTTTCAGATCGGTTTTAGACACGGGCGGACATTGTATGTCTCGAAATGTCTGCACATTTTCCTTTTGTTGGAGTAAAAAATCAAGCCGGTGTTCTGTCTCGGGTATGCTGTACAACATGGAATGATCCGGCATTTCTTTGACCAGATGCGGTTTATCGATCATGTTTACATACTTTTTCCGCTGCTTTTCCGCCTTAGCATCTAATGTTAGCATCATTCCAGCGAGTTCATGGAGGGCATTTTTCGTCGCTTTTACAGGATCAAAGTGTGTCCCTGCTGCACAGATCAAATGAAATCCTCTGTTCTTTTTGTTTCTAGCAATCGCCCAAATACTGGGGATTTCATGTTCCATTGTCGCGTTAAACAGATGTATTTCATAACCTGCTATTTCATGGATACGATGGAGCATCAAATCTAATTCTGTGTCCCCAGAAGAAAAAGGATCAATTCGAGGCAATGGCAATCTAGCATACCATGTCAGCAAAAAAGCATCACGTTCTAAAATTTCCATGATCCCATGGAAGATGGCTTCTTCTAGACTTCCTCCTAATGCACATCCATTGGAAGTTTCATAGACAAATCCTTTGCCCCCTCCAAGGCTGTAGTAGGCCAGAAGTTCTGGGACGAGGATTGGTTTTTGTTCTGTGATACAGTAACTCCACACCCAATTCATTTTTTTCTCAGGATCAAATGCTTGGAAAGGGAAATCAGGTAGCGAGTATTGTTCTTTGGAATGTGTGCCTACTGTTTGCGGATCAAGGGCAACCTTTTGTAAATGGGAGTAATGATCATGAACAATCGTACGGCTTCCTCTCGGTGCAATGCCACAGGAACGTTCTAGCCCTTCAAATATCGCTGTAATTTCACTATCGCCGAAGCGGTGTGTTCTGCCGGCTGTTGCTTCTTGGCCAATAGTAAGAGGCAGATATACACTTGCGGAAGCAAAGGGTGATAAGGGATCGTGAACATTGCCCATCAATACACCTGTTCGATTTCCATAATAGGTTTGTTTTAAAGTATCTCTCCATAAAATTAGTGATGTAACCCGAAAACTATCTTCTGCTACCTTAGGATTGGATTGCAAATGAATCTCTGCTCTACTAGGGGTATCATCTGGAAGGGTATTACAAATGGTACAAAGTGGGTCAGCAATTATGGTATGTGTGCTTGTTTGCAAGGTATGTAAGTTTACAATTATTACCGTATCCTGCAAATTTGATTGCTGTTCAAAGATTTGGGAAACTTCTTGTACGAGAAGGTGTTTCAAGTGATGAATAGAGAAGGTAGAAATTTTAGGATCAGCTAATGCAGAAGGCTGTAGCGATAATTGATGATACAGTTGCCACATTTCTTTGCGGTCTTTTCCGCTCATTAGCAATCGACGATCCGCGCAATGAAAACATACTCCCTTAGAATGAACGAACGGACCAATAATACCTTCCCCAAACTGGATAAAACAGCGTAACCATGGGATAGAAGTAGAAGAGACGATCTGCTGAACTTCTCGATGAAGACGAGCATTCCAATTGTCACTTAGTACAAGCAGTAAATCTGCATTTCTCCACGTTTTGTCTTGCCAAGTTGATCCCAGCGGGTGGATGGTATAATTCATTTCAAGTGCTTCAGCAGTTGCCGTTGCTAAATGTCCATCTCCTATAATTCCTATAGTCGGTTTTGTCATGATATATCCTCCCTGATTGTCACCGCAACAACAGAGAGGTTTTGGGAAATGATATCTTCTAGTTTTATATCAAATACTTGCAGATATTTATTTTGTAATTTCAAATGACGAGTAATAATTTCTAGCGAATTTTCCGTTGATTCCAATGGGATATGCTGGAGAAGAAGATGATCAATAGATTTATTTTGTATGATGTGTAAAGCTTTGTGCAATGCAGCTTGCAATGCCATCTCTGTATGCAGTCCCACACTGCCAAACCAAGAATCATTGGCTTCTACCCAGCCAATAGGAAAACCATAGTTGTGATCCTCTATGTAGAGGGTTGGTTTTGTGCCTAATAGGCTGATGCATTCTACAAAATATTTGCTTTGCTCTCCCTCCATTTGCATTGTTTGCGGATCAGTAGGTATATTTTTTAAGCCAGCTTCCAAGTACTTGAGGAAAGCACGGCAAATTGCTTCTTGACGAGTTGCCCCGGCACCAATTGCTGCTTTTTCTTTTAGATCGTGTGCGATTTCTGGAAACAAACGAGAAGCATATGCTTCCAAGCCGCGTAATCCTGCTTCATGACGTGCTTCTAGATGTGTTAATGCTGAACAAATAATGGAAATGGTCTTCTCTTGTTCTAGTGGATCAGCTATTTTTACAAGACATTGCGATAAAGGTAATTGCAACAAATTTTCTGGTCCGAAAGATCGAAATATCCCTGTTGCTTCAGAGGTGATATGAGTAAAGACACTTTGTACATTTATGATTGGAGAAGGAGACAACCATTCAGTTGAAGCTAATGGTTTTATTGTTTTATTGGCCTTATGAAGGAGTGGATGGGAAAAAAAAGAATGCCATTTTCCTTCTAAGGTCTGCATATCAAGCAAGAAAACTTGTCGTTTTTCTACTGGCATTACTCCATTGACTAGTTGAAACCAGCGGAATGCCAAGAGGTTCGCAAGGATAGATATTGCGGTAGGATTGATTTCTTTGTTGCTGTGGTCTGTCGTTTTTGCTAGTCTTCGCCATGCGGATTCCCAATCTATTATCGGTCCTACCATTCCTGTATTTTGATAGGTGACAGCAGGGATAAAATGTTTGTTTTCTTGCTTGCAAAGTGTTGCTAGATTTATTATTTGTTCTGTATCTGTTTCTTTTCCTGCAAATAGAACAGAGCCGTAGGGCTGAATCATTTTTGACCAAGGTTGTATCTCACTTGGAGTAATATCAGTGATATTTACCGAAGAGTCTGTTTCTAGATAGTTAATACGTTCGAGATTTGTGTTCGATTTATCAGTAAGAAAAAGAGCAATCTTTTGGAGTCCAGATTCTATAAGAGAAGATATCAGCGAAGTAAGAAAGGAACCATGCCCAATAACTAGTAGATTTTCATGGCGGTATTTTTCAAAGTGATAAGCACCAGAGCCAACATGATGATCTAAATAGTCAATTTGTGATTGGTAGCGTTTTATTATCTTTTCACTTAGGCTGTGAGGTTTATCTTTGCTAACATCTCGAACAAATCCTTCTTGCAACAATAGGTTTGAAAATTCATAAATTCTTTGCTGGTGAGTATCAGGTAAGCCTTTCGTAATTGCATGCATGGTATGGGTACCATCAAACATAGGGATTAGCTTTTCCATCCACTGGTATACATTGGAGCCTTGCATTCGGAAGGAATGTCTGTGGTTGCGAAAATAGATACCGCCTTCAAAATCAGGAACATAATAGGTGTCTTGATTTGCTTTTAATCGTGCAGTTGGAAGCATCATTGATTTATCCTCACCCCTAAAGGCAACTGTTCTTATACTTTATGTAGGTATATTTGTCTACTTGCACCATGAAAATAGCCCTGTTGTACAGGGCGTTGAATTTGTTGATAATTTTTTTAGAAAAATGGAAAAAATGGATCGAATAGAAAAAGAGGTGAACAACCTCCACAACCACCACAACCTCCGCACCCACCACAACCGAAGCAACCACCACAACGACGGAAACCACCACAACCTCCGCAGCGGAATCCACAGCGTTGAGCTAATTCTAAATCTTCGTGCTGCCCATATTGCTCAAATTGCTCCATATACTCATGCCATGGTGTCACTTCGCTTTTGCTGTATTCATCAACACTTAATTCTTGAAGTTCTTTTTGAAATTCGCTCATTTTTTAACCTCCAACAAGCATGTTTTCGGGAGGTAAGCCGTGATAATAGCCCTCCTCGACAAGATATATGTATGATGAAAAAGGAAATCGGTTACAAAGCAAAAGTGTTAATTTTGATCTTTTTATGGTATATTTATGTAAGCTGGTTAATATTTTCATCAATCCCATTTACATGAGAAGTATCATAAAGATAATTTCACTATCAACAAGTAATCAGATAAAAATTTATAGAATTATCATGATAGCGCTATCATTTTTGTAATATAAAATATCCGGATAATGGGTTGACAATCGAAAAGTGTGATCGATATAATAGCACCTAAATAATAAAAAAATAACTGTATTTCTCAAAACTTAAAAACAAATTGAATGGAATTCATAAAACAATGACGAGGATATGAGTGATTTACCAATACGCGTCACAGAGATTTTGGGATATTGCTGAGACCCAAAACCGTAAGTATTTTGCTTCTCACCTCTGAGTTACATGCCGAAAGAGTAAAAGCTTACTCAAGTAGATCATGATCGGTTGTCGCCGTTATCGACCGAGTACAAATATGTACTTGATGAGACTGTATGCTGTGAAGCATCAGTGAACTTGGGTGGTACCACGAACTGTTCGTCCCAATTGGTGATTTTTCACTTGGGATCGTACGGTTTTTTTTATTTGGAAAAAAGGAGGAATTACTTTGGCTCCCCAATTAGAATCAAAGACAAATTCTATTGGCTTGGATGAAAAAAAGTACACAGGATCTGAAATTTTGCTTCGTTCTCTCGTAGAAGAAGGAGTAGACATGATTTTTGGTTATCCTGGGGGTGCAGTCCTTCCTATTTATGATTCGCTGTACGATGGTCATGTTCGTCATATGTTGGCAAGACATGAACAAGGTGCAATCCATGCAGCAGATGGCTATGCGAGAGCCACAGGTAAACCAGGTGTAGTAATGGCTACTTCAGGTCCAGGTGCTACAAACTTGGTAACAGGGATCGCTACAGCGATGATGGATTCGATTCCTCTGGTTTGTATTACCGGGAATGTGCCACTTAGTCTATTGGGAACAGATGCATTTCAAGAAGCCGACATTACAGGTATTACGATGCCGATTACGAAGCATAACTATCTCGTCAGAAGTGTAGATGAGATTCCGATAATCGTAAAAGAAGCTTTTACCATTGCTGCAACAGGAAGACCAGGACCCGTTCTAATTGATATTCCAAAAGATGTATCTCAAGCTGTCAGCACCTTTTCTTATCCAGAAAAAGTGGAAATTAGAGGGTTGCATGCTCCGGAGAAACCAAGTCAAATTCAAATCTCCCGCCTTCACCAAGTAATTCAACAAGCCCAGCGTCCTGTGATCTTAGCTGGTGGTGGAGTAGTTCGAGCAAATGCACAATCAGAACTGATTGAATTTGCTGAAAAATCCAACATACCTGTAACTACAACGTTAATGGGACTAGGTGGATTTCCCAGCAGAAACCCGCTTTGGCTAGGGATGCCAGGAATGCATGGGACTTATGCCGCCAACCATGCATTGCTAGAATGCGATCTGTTGATTGGAATCGGAGCCCGGTTTGACGACCGTGTAACGATGGGCAGAATTGATAAATTTGCAACAGGTGCAAAAATTATTCATATCGACATTGATCCAGCAGAAATTGATAAAAACGTACACACTTATGTACCAATTGTCGGAGATGTCAAAGAGGTACTAGCTGCTGCGAACAATGGGTTACCTTCTGCTGACTCGAGTAACTGGTTAAGCCTCTGTGATTCTCGGAAAAAGGAATATCCATTGCAATATAACGATTCAGATGAAAATGGTCTAAAACCCCAATGGGTAATTGAACATTTAGATGAAACAACAGACGGAAAGGCCATTGTAGCAACAGATGTTGGGCAACATCAAATGTGGGTAGCTCAGTACTATCAATTTTCAGAACCCCGCTCGTTGCTTTCCTCTGGAGGGCTTGGAACGATGGGCTTTGGTTTTCCCGCTGCTATCGGAGCACAACTAGCATATCCAGATCGTACGGTTATCGCTGTGACAGGTGATGGTGGTTTTCAAATGACTGCCCAAGAATTGGCTGTTATTGCATTGGAAAACATCCCAGTAAAAGTAGTGATCATCAACAATCAATGTTTGGGTATGGTACGGCAGTGGCAAGAAGTATTCTACAAAGAGCGTTACAGTGAAGTAGACTTGTCTGGAAGCCCTGATTTTGTAAAACTAGCAGATGCTTATGGTGTGAAAGCTTGGCGTGCGAGGAACAAAGAAGAAGCGATGCAAGCTTGGAAAGAAGCACTCTCACATCCAGGACCAGCAGTACTCGATTTCTGGGTAAATCCAAACGAAAATGTATATCCAATGGTTGCTCCAGGAACAGGATTAGATGAGATGATGATGGGAGATGAAGAGCAATGAGGCATATTTTCTCCGTATTAGTAAATAATCGCCCACGTGTCTTAGCTCGTGTCTCCAGTCTTTTGGGACAACGTAACTTTAACATTGAAAGTATTAGTGTAGGGAAATCAGAAGAGAAAGATTTATCTCGGATGATCATCGTCACCGGCGGTGATGAGCGAACCCTCAATCAATTGTCCAAACAACTGTCCAAGTTGATTGATGTAATTGAGGTAAAAACCATCACAGAAACAACAAGTGTAGAGCGTGAATTGATGCTCATTCGAGTAGCAGCTGGACCAAATGTGCGAATGGAAATCCAAGGGATTATTGATCCGTTCCGGGCAAATGTAGTAGATGTGGGACATGATTCTCTCATGTTACAAGCTACAGGGGATCGGGCGAAACTAGACACTTTGACAGAGCTGCTTCGACCATATCATATTTTGGAAATTGCCCGTACTGGTGTAATTGCACTCAGTCGGGAAATAGATAAAATTTCACTTACTACCGTTATTTAAAGACCAAGTTGGAAAATTCACTAAAATCATGTTCCAAATCCGCTCAATATGCATGTTTTCCGCGTCTGTTGTAAAGAACACAAAGGACGCTTCAGCCAAGCATATTTCGCTGGGAGTATCAGTATCTATTTTTGCTTGAGTAGTTTAAATAATTTAAAAATTTGGGGGAATAAAACATGAGTAAAATGTATTACGAAGGCGATGCAAATCTACATCTTTTCAGTGGCAAAACAGTAGCAGTAGTTGGATATGGCAGCCAGGGACATGCACAAGCACAAAACTTGCGCGATAGTGGTGTAAAGGTTGTAATCGGGCTGCGCCCAGGAAAGTCTTGGGAGCAAGCGGAAAACGACGGATTCCAAGTTCTTTCAGTAGATGAAGCAGCAAAACAAGCAGACGTAATCCAAATCTTGCTGCCAGACGAGCATCAAAAAAAGGTATACGAAACTCAAATCAAAGACAATTTGGAAGCTGGAAATGTATTGATGTTCTCTCATGGATTTAACATTCATTTCGGACAAATCGTAGCTCCAAAAGATGTGGATGTTATCCTAGTTGCTCCAAAATCACCTGGACATTTGGTCCGCCGTGTATATCAAGAAGGATTTGGAGTACCATCTTTGATCGCTGTTCACCAAGATGCGAGTGGAACTGCAAAAGATGTAGCACTTGCTTACTGTAAAGGAATTGGAAGTACCCGTGCAGGTGTTATCGAAACGACATTCAAAGAAGAGACAGAAACAGACCTATTTGGAGAGCAAGCTGTACTTTGTGGCGGAGTGTCCGAACTCGTGAAAAATGGATTTGAAACACTAGTCAATGCAGGTTATCAGCCAGAAATCGCATATTTTGAGTGTTTGCATGAGCTGAAGTTGATTGTCGACCTCATGTATGAAAAAGGTCTGAGCGGAATGCGTTATTCCATCAGTGATACTGCTGAATATGGAGATTATGTAAGTGGAAAACGTGTAGTAGGTGCTCCTTCCCGCCAAGCGATGGAACAAGTTTTAAAAGAAATCCAAGATGGAACTTTCGCTAACAATTGGATTGCGGAAAACCAAAATGGCCGTCCAGAATTCAACAAAATCGCAGCTAGTGAAAAAGAGCATGCTATCGAGCAAGTAGGAAGCAAATTACGCCAAATGATGGTTTGGGTAAACAAAGAGCCAATTGGTTCCAATAACTAATAAATAAGAAGAAAAGGAGGAGCAACGAAAAATGCGGACGATTCAGATTTTTGATACCACTTTGCGTGATGGAGAGCAGTCACCTGGTGTTACGCTAACTAAGGGAGAGAAGGTGGAGATCGCCCTCCAACTCGAGCGACTTGGTGTAAATCTTATCGAAGCAGGATTCGCTGCTTCTTCACCTGGAGACCGGCAAGCTATCACAGCAGTTGGGAAAGCAGTAAAAAATGCAACTGTTTTAAGTCTGGCGCGTTGTGTAGAAAGGGATATCGATCATTCCTGGGAAGTTTTGCGAGAAGCAAATTCTCCTGCAATTCATTTGTTCATCGCTACTTCCCCCATACACCGCGAGTTTAAGCTAAAGATGAGCAAAGAGCAGGTGATGGAGCAAGCTCTAGCTGCTATTCGTCACGCAAAACGATATTTTTCCATGATCGAGTTTTCCTTTGAAGATGGAGGCAGAACAGAGATCGACTTTTTGACGCAAATGACAAGAGCAGTGGTCGAAGCTGGTGCGAATATTGTAAATATCCCAGATACTGTCGGTTATCTGGCTCCGATCGAGTATGGAAACATTTTTCGTACGATAAAAGAACGAGTTCCTGAGACAGAAAGTGTCATTTTAAGTGCACACTGTCATGATGATTTAGGGATGGCTGTCGCCAATAGTTTAGGTGCGATTGAAGGTGGGGCTGGACAAATCGAAGGAACCATCAATGGTATTGGAGAACGTGCAGGGAATGCAGCAATCGAAGAAGTAGTGATGGCCTTAAAGACGAGAGCATCCCATTATCAAGCACAGACCACCATCAATCACCAAGAAATCAGTCGTACAAGTCGTTTGGTGAGCAAATTGACAGGTATGGTGGTTCCAGGGAATAAAGCGATTGTTGGCGCAAATGCTTTCGCTCATGAATCGGGAATTCATCAGGATGGGATGTTAAAACACCCTGAAACCTATGAGATCATGACACCAGAAACTGTTGGTTTGGAAGAGAGCCGTTTGGTATTGGGCAAGCATTCAGGTCGACATGCATTTAAAGATAAATTAATTCAATTGGGTTATCCTCAAGATGAACAGCAAATCAATCATTTGTTTGAACGGTTTAAAAACCTAGCTGATCGCAAAAAAGAAGTCTTAGATGAAGATATCATCGCGTTAATAGAAGAGAAAATTGGAGAGAGATCAGAATATTTCCGTCTGCTTTCTTTCCATATATCTTATGGTAGTCATGCAGTACCAACTGCTACTTTGCGGATAGAAGAAGCATCTGGTGAAGTCAAAGAAGAGGCAGCTTGTGGAAATGGTTCGGTCGATGCCATTTTCAAAACGGTAGATCGAATTACGAATGAAGAAGTGGAACTAGCTGATTATCGGATTCATTCGGTCACACACGGCAAAGATGCACAAGGAGAAGTATCTGTACAACTCAAACAAGGGAATCTTACCGTTCGAGGCCGTGGTGTGAGTACGGATATTTTGGAAGCAAGTGCTAGGGCTTATCTTGATGCAGTAAATCGCATAGTTGCAAGAAAAACGGATCGAGAACCAGAGGGTGTATTGAAAACTGCTGCTACTCTGTCAAAAGGGGTGTAAGGTTTGGCAACAAAAAAAGATATAGTAGTGATACCAGGTGATGGAGTAGGTACAGAAGTAATGACAGCAGCACTTGCTGTATTGGATATTGTACAAAAAAAGTATAACTATGAATTTACCTACCATGAGGCTCTTGCTGGTGGAATTGCTACCGATACAGTAGGGGTTCCTTTGCCAGAGGAAACACTGGAAAAAGCAAAAAGAGCAGATGCGATTTTGTTCGGAGCAGTAGGCGGGCCAAAATGGGATAATCATCCCCCGCATCTACGACCTGAACAAGCATTACTTGGACTGCGCAAAGAATTAGGACTTTACTCCAATTTACGGCCGATTGTTCTCTTCCCAGGATTAGAAGAGAGTTCTACTTTAAAAGCAGAAGTCATCCAAGGTGTTGATTTTGTTGTCGTCCGCGAGTTGACTGGTGGTATATACTTTGGGGACAAACAGCGGGCTAAAGACAGTGAGGGAAAAGAATATGCTTCTGATCTTCTGCTCTATCATGAGCATGAAATTGAGAGAATCGTACGTCTTGCCTTCCAAATGGCTCAAAATCGCAAAAAACAGCTCACTTCTGTAGATAAAGCGAATGTACTTGAAAGCTCACGATTATGGAGAACGGTAGTAGATCGAGTGAAGACAGATTATCCAGATGTAAATGTGGAGCATATGCTGGTAGATAACTGTGCAATGCAACTTGTACGCCGTCCAGCTTCCTTTGATGTCATTGTAACAGAGAATATGTTTGGAGACATTTTGAGCGATGAAGCAGCAATCCTTACTGGATCGATCGGGATGTTACCTTCTGCCAGCTTAGGAGAAGGATCACTCGGATTTTACGAACCTGTTCATGGCTCAGCACCAGATATCGCCGGTCTTGGTGTCGCTAACCCGACAGCAATGATTCTATCGATGGCAATGATGCTTCGCTACTCTTTTCAAGATGAGCGAGCTGCTGCTGATGTAGAGAAAGCAGTAGAGCAAGTCCTACATATGGGTTATCGTACACAGGATACAAAATCCGAGCAGGATAAAACGTTGACGACGATGCAGTTTGCAGAAAAAGTAGCTAGTTTGTTATAGCATTGCGAGCGAGAAAACCCACGGTTTAAATCGTGGGATGAAAGCGAGCGCTGGACGAATGGAGGAAATTTCCACCAGTCCAATCTTTGAAAAACAACTTTACAAACAAGTATTCGCATGGTAATATATGTATAGTCGCAGTATACGAAAACCAAGTTGTTCGCGGCAAAGAAAAAATCAACATACATAAACCGTGGGGCACACGGGGTTAGCTTGGTAATGAAATAGTCTTGAGGCTATCGTCCCAAGAATCCAACGGTTTTAGCCGTACGGAGTTGTCAAATCGGGCCAGCATACAAGGATTATGTTTAAAAAATAAATAAAGAGACCTAATCGAAATGATTAGGTCTCTATATATGATAATGTTAATACATCAAAATCAGCTATAATTTTTAGTGGTTGCAATCTGGCTCGTTACAATAACGCATTCAAAGCACCTCCTTTGCAGAAAGGAAATGATTTTCTATTATTATATCAAAACAAGAAACTATAAAAAAGAATAATAAGAAAATTTGTTATTGGAATATTCCCCTTCTTGAAAAAGCTGCTGGTATTTTAAAAAGTACAGAAACAGGAGAATTCCATTCTGTTTTGAGCTCATTTCTTGGTAATTAATTTTATAAGGTGGATTATGGGGAAAAAAGTGCTTCTACTTTTGTGATATAATTTATCTAAGATAGTTGATATTAGCCTTGAAATGGCTTTTGTCTCAATAGGATAAAACTATGTATTCATAATGTAGAATACCTGAAAAGGTGGGATGCGCTGTGGATAATAAAAATAACTTGATATCTCAATTTAAAAAACTTCCGACTGAACGCAAAGCCATGATCGCGGAGACAGCTGTCGTAATTGTGGGATGGTTGGCGAAGAAGGCTATTCATTATTACCAGCATCGAAAGAAGAAAAAGGAAAGCATCTAAGCTTTCCTTTTTTGTTGAGGTATATGGAATAAATATAAATAAGTAAGTAAGAAGTGATGAATGACAGAAATATTTTCCCTCTTTTATTACTTTTGTGTATTTACGAAATTCCATTTTTAAAATATAGTAATAGTGCAGGACAAACCACTACTTCTCTCACTTTCCGGTGAGGGAAAGGACTGATATGACCTACAGGGACATCCAGCTCAACGTCCTGATCGACCGCGAGAACAGGCTCCGGAAGAAGCTCGGGATCGCGGACATGTCCATCATCCCGGACATGTCCACTTACCCGGAGGACGTTCGCGCCCAGTTCGCGGAGATCGAGCGGGAGCTGGCGGTGCTCGCCGGCGAGAAGCCCGGTGTCGTCGTCTGACGAACCTGATCAGTCACCCGGAGTGGAGCAACGTGTGCTCTGCTCCGGGAACAGCATATGATAGTAGGTATATAGAAGAAAGCTACTATTTCAATAGAGATGGTAGCTTTTTAAATGCGTCTAACATGGGGTCATTCTCTATAGTGAAGCAACAGATAGTAGTTTTTGTTTGCTCACGGCAATGGTGTCCATTGTGAAGTGGAATCGGAAGGAAACCATCGGCAAAACTTCGGCCTAAGAAAAACGAACTTCAAAAGAAGGCTACCATTCCCAAGACGAATTTTCATATCAAAACCCAGAGCTGGAAAGGAATAATAGAGGACAACTGCAAAAGATTTGGCAGTTGTTTTTTATATGTATAAATGTTTACAAATCAACATGATAGTCCTATACTTTGATTGTAAGTAATTCCAACTTCTCTTATCGTTTAGATGAGAGAAAGGACTGATATGCTGTACACCGAAGACCGCCAGTTCAAGGTACTCGACAGCCTGATCGGCCGTGAGTTGGAGCTGCGCGAGCGGTTCAACGTTCACACTCCCAAGATCCCGGACGACAAGCGCCACCTGTTCACGGAGATCACGGAAGGGCTGGAGGTGCTCACCGGCGAGAAGGCTGGTGTCGTCGTCTGAACTTGATCAGTCACCCGGAGTGGAGCAACACGTGTGCTCCGCTCCGGGAACCGCATTTAATAGGAAAACATATAGATGAAGCTACTATTTCAATAGAGATGGTAGCTTTTTGTTGTTTTACAGCTGATCTTTTTCTAGCAATTTCACTTTGATAAATGTAGGGTAATTTTACTTTTCCATAGTAGTCTTCTCCATGGAAAACTTCAGAAAAACGGCGTATCCCATTTTTTTGACCTTTGTAACTACTATGGTCTACTTGAGGCATCAAAGTCCCCATCAATGATGAGTTTGGAGTCTTTACCAATTCGTTATACGGACAATTTGATTAAATCTACATTTAGAAAATCAAATGAGAATGATTTATCATTAAATTTTGCTAATTTGACATTTTTATATTTACAAAATAGAAAAACTGCAATATAATCAAATCAGACATAAGCTTCCCAAACACGAAACTCGAAGGGAAACCCAACACCATGACCACGACCGCGCAGACGGAGGAGACCAAGATGTTCGAGCCGACCGCCGGCACCGCCGCCGACCCGACCGACACGAAGTTCGAGCCGACCGCCGGCACCGCCGCCGACCCGACCGACACGAAGTTCGAGCCGACCGCCGGCACCACCGCCGACCCGACCGACACGAAGTTCGAGCCGACCGCCGGCACCGCCGCCGACACGACGACCGCCGCGGCCACCATCTCCGGCTGACGCCGGCGTGGGCATGGGGCCGGCGGGGTGATGCGGACTAACCGTATCAACCCGCCGCCCCACCCGGGGACGGAGTACATGAGAAATCATGGACTCCGCCCCGGACCCTGTATAAAATGGTTGATCACATAGATAGAAAAGCTGCCATACTCCAATGAGATGGCAGCTTTTGTTTTACATCTGATCTGCTTTTCTAGCAATTTTACTTCGATAAATATAGGGCAGTTCTACTTCTCCATAGTAGTCTTCGCCACGAAAAACTTCAGAAAGACGGCGCATCCCATTTTTTAGACCTTCGTAACTGCTATGGTCTACTTGGGTATCAAAGTCCCCATCGATGATGAGTTTGGAATCTTCGCCAATCCGTTGTACCGCCAGTTTCATCAAATCCACATCTAAGTTTTGCGCTTCGATGATATAGACGATTGCCCGAAGTCCAGTTGTATCAAAGCCGCGAATATCACTAAATGGCAAGAGTAACAGCTTTGGTGGTTCTTTTTCTTTGCCTTTTAGCAATTCTTCGACGATCATTTTATCTCCAAATTTGCTGCATAACATCGAACCAATCGCAGAGTCCATAATCTTCTCATCTCTTGTTCCCGGGTAAAAGCCTAGTTTGGCACTGTTTCGGGAAGCCATCGGGTTTACAAAACAGATTAAACGGTCGTACTTGCCTTTTTCGATTTCCCGCATGGCATAACTTAAAGCAATTAATGATTTCCCTGAACCTGCTTTTCCTTTGATCATGGTGATAGTGTTAGAACGTAAACTATCTAGTGCACAGCGTTGATAGGCATCTTTTGGTGAAAATTTGCCAAAATAGGTAGTATCAAACCCTCTTGGACGCACATAGACATGTGTATCCCCTGTCCACTTTAATAGATCTGCATAGTTTTCCCCATCTTTAATCACCAAGTATTGATTAGTCAGAAGTCCGAAATGATTCTGGTCCAGATTGTGGCATAATGCAGCATATCTTTCATCTTCTACATCACATTCTAAGTAACCCTCATATCGTTCTTCTTGTGATACGACTTCTAACAAGGGAATTTTAAAACCTCTTGCTTTTTGTTTTAGGAGCAAATCATATGTGATCAAGCCATACTGATTGTCGATACAACATTGCAATATTTTATTATCAGCATAATGAGCATCGAAGTCACTTCCAAGCTCAACGTTATAATCTTTTACATCGAATACAATGTCAGCTTGATGATATTCCAAATATCGAGTAGCAGCACGTGCTTGGAAGGCAAGTGCTTGATTCTGCGATAGTTTGTGTTTTTCTAACTCTCGTAAAACCATAGAAGGAATGACAATATGCTCATGATCGAGTTTTTCCATACTGTTTAATAATACATTGGTATCGACTACATATCTCATGGAGGCGGATATCCCCCGTTCTTAGATTATTATTTTCAGTTTCTCCCATTTTACAAAAAACGAAGTATGCATTTTTTGGTAGATAAAAATTTTAATCTACTTTATCTAGTGCACTGAGTTTCTAGGAATCAGGCAAGAAATTGATAGAAAGAAACAGTGGAGGTAGGTAGTTGATAACGTTTAATATCTTCTATTTTATGACAAAAGAGAGAGTTGGAACCAGTTCTTTTATCTAAATTTTAGAGAAAAAGAGGAATCCATCGATTCCTCTCTTCTTATTGTTTTACTGCTACTGGTGTTGGTTTGGATTTGCTGTTGGAAAAGGGCTGCTTAAGAGCTTCTTTTTGTCCGTTTTCCCACAACTCTTCTATTTTGGCTAATTCTTCAGCAGTGAATGGTGTTTTTTCACTTGCTTCTGCAAACTCCTTTAAATTTGCTTCACTCGTAATGTTTGGTAATACCGATTTTATGGCAGAACTAGCAAGAGAATAGAGAATAGCAGCTTGTCCGATTGTGCGGTCTGTTTCTTTGTAAAGAAAGCTCCAATCGCGAACTGCTTGTACACCTGCTTGCATCCATTTTACAGGTCTATGGTTACGATGGTCTGATTTGTCAAAGTGTTTGTCTGGATCATAAGAACCATCGAGCAGTCCAGAAGCATGTGGAACACGTGCAATCAAAGAAGTGCCAGCTTCTTCCGCTGCCTTGATCAAGTCTCTTGCAGGGTCTTGCTCGATTAAGTTATTGATGATTTGAGCCATATCCATTTTTTGTTTCAAAATGGTAGCAAGACCTTCTTCTCTCCAGCCGATATCTGGACCAAGCGCAACTCCGTAACTTCTAATTTTTCCTTCTTCTTTCAAGCGTTCCAGCGTTTCCATCACTTCATCACTGATGATAGCTTCCATGCGGGCATTGTGCAGTTGGTATACATCAATAGTCTCGATATTTAAGCGTTTAAGACTAGCTTCACATGATTTGCGAATGGATTCTTTGTCCCAGTATTGAGGTAGTTCGCTATGTCCACCATGACGATCTCCCCGCTTTGCATATATGTCATATCCAAATTTAGTGGCGATGACGACTTGATCAAGTAATCCTTCTAGTGCTTCTGCAAGCAAAGTTTCTCCTTTACCTTGTCCGTATACATCAGCTGTATCAAAAAAAGTTATTCCATAATCTTCATAAGCTGATCTTAGTAATTTTTTTGCTAATGTCTCGTCTTTCACTCCCCACCAAGGTGTAGCGACAGACCAGACCCCAAAACCAACTTCTGAAACTTTTTTATCTACGTTTTTCATTGAACGATATTTCATCAAATATCCTCCCTGTTCTAACAAGATCAAGTATGTAATCTAGCATTTCCTTATCAAATTCATTGTATCACATTGCATAGCCTAACACTTTATCATGACCAATAACAAGATGAACTACTCCAATTATTTTCCTACATATTAGAAGGTGAAATTTTTCACTATCCCTGATATTATTTTCTTTGTACATTCAAATAAACTTGATATACACAAACAATAGAGGTGAAGTCGGTGGCGAATAAGAAAAAATCCCGAGACATGCAAGGTTTAGTGGTAGGTACCATTCTCGTATTAGTACTAGCACTTGGAGTTTATGGGGTAATCAATCAATTTACTGGAAGCAAACAAGAGGCTGCGGACAAAGTGTATCCGATTGATTATAAAGGACAACCTTTCATAGGGAAAGAAAATGCGCCTGTAAAAATTATGGAATTTGGTGATTTTAAATGTCCTGTCTGTAAACAGTTTCATGATACTATTTTCCCTCGTTTGAAAAAAGATTTTGTAGATACAGGAAAAGTTTCTTTCTACTTTACCAATACACAAGTAATTGGTCCGGATTCCTTAACAGCAGGAGAAGCAGGAGAAGCAGTATTTAAACAAAATCCACAAGCTTTTTGGAAATATTATGATGCAATTTACAAGCAGCAAGGAAATGAAAATGTAAAGTGGGCAACTCCTGCTTTTCTTGTTGATTTGATTAAAAAGAATATTACAGAAGTAGATGCCAACAAAGTTTCCGAAGATCTAACAAAGAAAACATTTGAAAAAGAAACACTAGCGGATAATACAAAATATAACAATACCGGAATCAATGGTGTACCATTAATTATGGTAAATGGAAAACAGATTCAAAATGGTTTATCATACAGCGAAATTAAAGCAGCGATTGAGAAAGAGTTGCAAGCCAAATGAGATCATTAGCGGATCGTTTTGGCCTGTATTTCGCTTGGTTAGTATCGATTGTAGCTATGGGTGGAAGCCTTTATTTTAGTGAAGTCTTAGGCTTAGTTCCCTGTGTTCTATGCTGGTATCAACGCATTCTCATGTATCCTTTAGTGATTCTTCTGGGGATTGCCACATATCGACAAGATAAAAAAATATCTACCTATGTGCTACCTTTATCTTTAATTGGATTGGTTATTTCGGCATATCATATTCTTATTCAAACTTTCCCAAACCTAGCTTCAGAAGCATCTTGTCAAGCTGGTGTTCCTTGTACTGTAGATTCTCTTCATCTATTTGGTTTTATTACCATTCCAATGTTGGCAGGCACAGCTTTCCTGTTGATCAGTATTAGTTTTTTGCTTATGCGCAGATCATAAAATAGGTCGAGAAAGTGTGTGTATGTCCATTGCGAATCTTCCTTTTGAACATAAGGTATGGATATAGAGAAAGTGTTACAAAAGGAGGATAACGACATGAGTGGATGTGGAGGTTTTGGGTTTTTAGGAACTGGTATCGGAGTTCTTATCGCTATCATTGTCATCATTGTCGTACTAGCGCTCATTTTTGGCTGGTTTAGCTGGGGCTTTGGTGGCTTGGGTGGCTTTGGGCCTGGCTTTGGTGGTTTTGGATGTTTTTAAATCCTCCTTTGGAGGGTTTTTTTGTTTTAAAAATATTTTGACCAACCAAATTTTTTGTAGCATAATGATTGGATATGAAGTAACAATAATCCTCATTGGTTTTAAATACATTAAATTTTTATCTCATCTTTGCGCCGAGAATACCCTCATCTTCCACAAGTGGAGGATGAATCGGTGAGTCAGACGAGGGAGGGATTTATCCCTCTCGCAAGTCTGACAACTCTTTGAAATAGTTCTTCAACAATCTTTCGATGATCTTGCTTGCATCTGTATTCTCTTTTACTGCTTGCATTTTCAATTGTTGAATAAGCTCACTATCTAAAGTAGTAGTAAATTTTTTTCTATCGCCCACTTAATCATCTCCTTGTTTTAATACGTGTTTACGTATATGATATAAGATAAGGAGGTGAAAAGCAAATGCATAAGGCATTCAAGTTCCGTTTGTATCCAAACCAAAAGCAAGCCATACTCATTAACAAATCCATTGGTTGTAGTCGATTCACATTTAATCACTTTCTAGCTAAGTGGAATGAACAGTATGAACAGACAGGAAAAGGATTGACTTACAATACTTGTGCTTCTCTTCTGACTCAGTTGAAAAAAGAATTAGAATGGCTGAAAGAAGTGGACTCCACCTCTCTTCAAAACTCACTAAAAAACCTAGCTGATGCCTTCTCTCGCTGTTTCAAAAAGCAAAATGACAAGCCACGATTTAAAAGTTGCAAAAATCACATTCAATCCTACACCAGTCAATGTGTAAATCAAAACATCGAAGTAGAAGGCAATCGAATCAAGCTCCCTAAGATTGGTTGGATGAAATTTGCCAAGTCTCGTGAAGTAGAAGGGCGTATTCTCTCAGCTACAATTCGTCGCAATCCCTCTGGAAAATACTTTGTTTCTGTTCTTTGTGAAAGAAGTACCTGTCCCTACGTTCCAGTAAACAAAGAAAAAGCGGTCGGGATCGACTTAGGCTTAAAAGATTTCGCTATTTTTTCTAACGGTGAGAAAGAAAACGCACCCAAGTACTTCCGAAAGTATGAAAAACAATTAGCTAAAGCACAGAGAATCATGAGCAGACGCACCAAAGGTGGGGCAAATTGGCATAAAGCACGAATCAAAGTCGCTCGAATTCACGAGAAGATAACGAATGCTCGTCATGACTTCTTACATAAGCTGTCAACCAAGCTGATTCACGAAAACCAAGTCATCAGCACGGAAGACTTGCAGGTGAAGAACATGGTCAAGAATCACAATTTGGCTAAATCCATTACCGATGCATCATGGTCAGAGTTCGTTTCCATGCTTGAATACAAATCTAAATGGTATGGAAGAACCCTTGTAAGAGTTGGAAAGAATTTCCCATCTAGTCAGCGTTGTTCTTGCTGTGGATACAAAAACAAAGAAGTGAAAGAACTCAAATTAAGAGAATGGACATGCCCAGAATGCAATGAACACCATGATCGAGATATCAATGCTGCCATTAACATTTTGCAAGAAGGTTTAAGATTAATCGCCGTAGGGACTATGGTTTGAGCTTGGTCAATTTTCCTAGGGTGCTAGGAATTACCCAAGAATCCCACATCTCTAAGCGTTAGCGTAGGTGGAGGGAGTGTTCAAGGGGTAATAAAGGAATACAGAAAGGTAAAGTGGTGTTTTATGTTGCAGACAACAACGACACGGCATTCGTTTGCCACTATGCTACAAGAATTGGTTGATGTTGCTGGTCCTCCAGGTCATGAGCGAGCTGTGAGACAAGTGATGCAAAAGTGGATAAAACCATGGTCAGATGAGATAATAACTGATCGACTAGGCAGCTTGATTGCTCGAAAAGGATTATCGGGTCCAAAGGTAATGCTGGCGGCTCATCTGGATGAAATCGGTTTCATGGTGACAAGAATTACAGAGGAAGGTTATCTTCGGTTTCAAACATTAGGAGGATGGTGGAGTCAAGTACTGCCAGCCCAACGTGTTGAGGTGCATTCACGAAAAGGTAAATTTTTAGGGATTATAGGCTCCAAACCTCCTCACCTTATGCCGCCAGACGAGCGAAAAAAAGGGATAAACATAGATGATTTATTTATTGATTTAGGTTTAGAGTCACTTGAGGAAGTGGAAGCATTAGGTATTCGGCCTGGAGATACTGTTATTCCTTATTCTCCTTATACGCAAATGAGCAACCCGAATCGTGCAGTTGGGAAAGCCATGGATAATCGTATTGGCTGTGCTGTTGTAACGGAGGTACTATATCGTTTATCCCAAGGAGTACGTCATCCCAATCAAGTATTTGCTGTGGGAACGGTAATGGAAGAAGTAGGTCGGAGAGGAGCTAAAACTGCTACAGCAGTTGTAAAGCCAGATGTAGCTTTTGCGATTGATGTAGGAATTGCTACAGATACACCAAAGATTGGTTTTACGCCAACTTCTCTTCATCTTGGAAAAGGTCCCGTACTCGCTCTTTATGATGCTGGGCATATCGCTCATCAACCTTTATTACAATTGGTACGAGAAGTAGCTGAGGAAGAAGGAATACCTTACCAATATGAGGTTGTTACGCGTGGCGGTACAGATGCTAGTCATATACATGTGCATCATCACGGTGTGCCAACTCTCACTTTGGGAGTGCCTTCTCGCTATATTCATAGCCATACCTCTATTATCGATCAACGAGATGTTGATCATTTGGTTAATTGGCTATTAGCATTGACAATGCGACTCGATCGCCGAACGATTGAAAAACTAACGAGGTAAAAATAAAAGCCACCATCGGTGGCCTTTATTTTTGTATTTTATTATGCAATGTCTGAATCATGTGTTGTTGTTCCGACGGATCGCTATTTTTCCAAATTACTTCAAACAACACCCCAAGACCAGGAAGGAGCTTTTCTTCACCTTGGGTAATCGAATCTTCGATTAAGCCAGTCAGTTCGCTGTTATCCATATGTTGAATATTTTGGATAACTGCGCCCCGTATGTTAAAATTCATGTACTATCACCTCATAGATCTCCTATGTGAATGAAGGAGAATTTTTCATGTACTTTTCCATAACTTCTCCCCAAAACCAACAATTTAAACGTTGGAAAAAATTACTGTCCAAAAAAGGCCGCCAAACAGAGGGAGCTTATTTAGCAGAAGGTGTCCATTTATTACAAGAAGCCTTGACAGCAAAAGGGGAAATTAGGTCCATTATCATTAGGGAAGGATTTGTAGACTCAGAAAAATGGATAGAAGCAAATCAAGCCCATACACCTGTTTATCAATTAAGTGCACCTATTTTTTCAAAATTGATTGATACAGAGTCACCACAAGGTGTCTTAACTGAAGTCACTATACCTCATTGGGATATCGAAACACAGCTAAAGGAAAGTAACTTAATACTTTTGCTAGATGAAATACAAGATCCAGGTAACCTCGGCACAATCTTGCGAACCGCATCCGCCACTGGAGTTGATCTTGTAGTGTTGGGAAAAGGAACCGTTGATCCATACAATAGCAAGGTAATTCGTTCGACGATGGGGGCTGTTTTTCATTTACCCATTTTAGAGGCAGATTTACTGGAAGTGATTCCCATGTTAAGGCAGAAGAATATAACAGTAGTAGGAACTTCCCCTCATAATGGTGTATATTCTTTTGATTATCTGTTTCCGACTAGAGTGGCGATTGTTCTAGGAAATGAGGGAAGAGGAATACAAGAAGCTGTTTTACAGCAGATCGATCAAGCTTTGATGGTTCCTATGGTAGGAAGAGCGGAGTCCTATAATGTATCCATCACAGCAGGGATACTTCTGTATGAACAACTTAGGCAGCATCACCACTTAAAAATGAATGAACCAAAGATATGATTTTAATATTTTCAACAAATCATCAAAGATATCATGAATATTGACTTTAGGAATTGCAAGTTTTTCTCCGATCCGATATAATGGTTGCGATCTTTATTCATTATATTTTTGGCAATGACAGAGACAGAACACAATGTATCTATTACAGGGAGGAAAAGTCTTGACTGGAAGCTTTTCCATAGCGCTACTTGTGTTATTCACTCTCGAGCTGCCCCTTGAAACTTCAGTAGGGGGGACCGGCAAGCTGCTGCCGTTATCAGCAAAAAGTGGGGGAGATATTTCTCCTCAACAAGGGTGGTACCGCGAACTCTCGTCCCTTTGGGATGGGAGATTTTTCTTTTTAAGGGGAGTGTGCGATGCGTGATCGATTATTAGCACTGCAAGAAGAAGCGTCCAGGGCAATTGTTGATGCACAAGATCTGGAAACGCTTAGAGAAGTAAAAGTAAAATACCTTGGAAAAAAAGGTGAAATTACTGGTGTCTTAAGAGGGATGGGAAAGTTATCAGCAATGGAACGCCCTCTTATCGGAGCGTTAGCTAATGATGTACGTGCGACTCTCAGTACATTGATTGAAGAAGCCGAAGCAAAACTGGAAGAAGCAAAATTGGCTGAGAAATTAGCAAATGAAAATGTGGATGTAACGCTTCCTGGTAAGGCTATTACTATTGGATCTTTACATCCAATCAACGCAGTGCTTGAACAAGTGGAAGATATTTTTATCGGTATGGGTTTCCATATTGCAGAAGGACCTGAAGTAGAAACGGATTATTTCAATTTTGAAATGTTAAATTTGCCAAAGAATCATCCAGCTCGTGATATGCAGGATTCTTTTTATATTTCACCTGAAACGCTGCTTCGAACTCATACTTCTGCTGTACAAGTAAGATCGATGATCGATAAAAAAGGCGAAGTTCCTGTTCGGATTATAAGCGCAGGAAAAGTATACCGTCGGGATGATGATGATTCTACTCACTCCCATCAATTTACACAAATCGAGGGATTGGTAGTAGACAGTGGTGTTTCCATGAGTGAACTGCATGGTGTGCTTCTCCATCTTATTCACCAATTGTTTGGAGAAGAGACAGAAGTTCGACTGCGTCCAAGTTATTTCCCATTTACAGAACCTAGTGTTGAAGTAGATATCTTCCATCCTGAAAAAGGTTGGATCGAAATCCTCGGTGCTGGTATGGTACACCCGACTGTTTTAGAGAAAGCAGGATATGATTCAGAAAAATATACTGGATTCGCTTTTGGTATCGGGGCAGAGCGAATCGCAATTTTAAAATACGATATAGATGATATTCGCAATTTTTATCAAAATGATTTGCGTTTTATAAAACAGTTTAAGTCGGTTTAAGAAGGAGGGTAAAACATGTTAGTTTCATATGAATGGTTATCGGAATATGTAGATTTAAAAGGAATTTCACCTGAAGATATTGCGGAAGAGCTAAACCGTACAGGAATTGAAGTGGAAGTTATTTATACAAGAGATGCTGGTGTATCTCGTGTTGTAGTGGGAAAAGTGCTCAGTTGTACCCCTCATCCAGAGGCAGATCGACTGAATATTTGTTCGGTGCATGTGGGGCATGCTACTCCTTTGCAGATTGTATGTGGAGCCAAAAATGTTGCCGCTGGTCAGTTGGTCCCCGTAGCGTTGGAGGGAGCAACACTGCCTGGAGACATAAAAATAAAAAGAACAAAACTTCGCGGGGTCGAGTCAAATGGTATGATTTGTTCTGCAAAAGAATTAGGTCTACCAGATAAAGTTTTAATGAAAGAACAACAAGATGGAATTTTAGTTCTTGGTAAAGATGCTCGTATTGGTCAAGATATCAAACAATATTTGGGTATGAATGATCAAGCGATCGAATTGCAGCTTACGCCAAATCGATCCGATTGTTTAAGTATGTTCGGTGTAGCCTATGAAATAGCAGCTATTTTTGATCGTGAGCTTCGTTTACCGGAAGTGGAAGTGGAAGAATCTCCAGAGCAAATCGCTCCTCTATCGATCAATATCCAAAGTGAAGCAGATTGTCCGATCTATTCCGCACAAGTTATTCACAATTTACGAATTGGTCCTTCCCCACAATGGATGCAAAATAGATTGATAACAGCTGGTATACGTCCAATCAATAATATTGTAGATATTACCAACTATGTCATGATTGAAACAGGTCAACCATTACATGCTTTTGATTACGAACAAGTACGGGATGGTCAAATCGTTGTGCGCCGCGCAGCCGAAGGGGAACAAGTGGTGACATTAGATGGTGTTACTCGTACTTGTGATGATGAGACGTTACTCATTACAGATGGTCACGAAATTTTAGGTTTAGCTGGAATTATGGGGGGAGAGTCCAGTGAAGTAACTCCAGTGACTTCTACTATTTTACTGGAATCAGCTTATTTTGATCCACAAGTGATTCGGAACACCTCTCGTAAACTTGGACTTCGTTCGGAAGCAAATCATCGCTTTGAGCGCGGTGTAAATCCGGAACGAGTACAGCCTGCTTTAGCTCGTGCTGTGCAGCTTTTGCGTGAGATAGCTTACGGAGAAGTAGCATCAGAGATCGTAGTAGAAGGTTTTGGGGAAGTGGAAGCCATCGACTTAACACTTCGACATGATCGTCTCACAACTGTTATGGGTATACAGTTGGAACAAGAAGAAGTCTTAAATATCTTTGAACGTTTACAGTTTCCAGCAATCGCAGAAGAAGGGGTATATGTTGTAAGAGTTCCAATTCGTCGACCTGATATAAATTTAGAAGTGGATCTGATTGAAGAAGTAGCACGTTTATATGGATATGACCGCATACCTACATCTTTACTGTGGGGACAACAACAACCTGGGGAAAGAACATGGGAACAGAAGAAAAAACAAGTAATTCGCCATACCCTGCGAGATCTTGGTTTGAATGAAGTTATTACCTATAGTTTGACCTCAGAAACACTAGAGCAAGAGATTGCGTACCCATTAACGGTACCATATATGTCTATACCGATTGCGATGCCAATGAGTAATGAACACGCAATCTTACGTACTAATTTGTTACCGCAATTGGTGCAAGTCGCAGCTCGAAATCGAAACCATGGTGTTACAGATGTTTCTATTTTTGAGTTAGCAAAAGTGTACCTTGCAAGCGATGATAACCAGCATTCTCTTCCAGAGGAGCGTTTTCAACTTGCATTTTTGCTGACTGGAAACTATCATCCTGCTAACTGGGCAAATGCAGCTCAAAAAGGTGGAGATTTCTTTACAGCAAAAGGTGTACTTACTACTTTGTTGGAACGCCTTGATATTACAGATGTGGATTATGAAGCAATCCAAGTTAAAGGTTTCCATCCAGGTCGTACCGCGATTATCAAACATAACAATCAAGTGATAGGAATATTAGGTCAACTTCATCCAGCTTTGAGTAAAAAATATGATTTAGATGACACAGTAGTATGTCAACTTGATTTAGAACTACTACTAGAAGCAACCTCTGATGAACTCATCTATCATCCAATACCGAGATATCCTGAGATAACACGGGATTTGGCATTGATCGTAGAAGAATCTGTTCCAGTGAGTCAGATTGAAGCAGGGATTCGAGCAGTTGCTGGAGAATTACTCAAAACAGTGACTTTATTTGATGTGTTTACAGGGAAACAAGTAGAGGATGGTAAGAAGAGTATTGCCTTTAATCTCGTCTATCGATCTGATGATCGCACGCTAACAGATGATGAAGTGCAACACGCACATAGTGGAGTAGTGGCATATCTAGAGGAGACATTCGGGGCAAAATTGAGACAATAATGTGGTGGTCCTATGAGCAAAAATAAAATGTCTGTCGAAATATATGGTCAATCATACCCCATAGTCAGCAAAGCTAACCCGGCACATATGCGTGAGGTGGCTAGTCTTGTGGATAACAAGATGCGAGAACTTGCGGAGATGAACCCACGGTTAGACACCACCAAATTAGCTGTTTTATCTGCTTGTAACATAGCTGATGAATTTTTGCGACTGAAACAAGAGTTTGATGAACTCATGCATTTGGTTGAAGATGAATCAATTTGAAACTTTGAAATCCACTTCTAAACGGAGTGGATTTTTTATGTATGAATGGGTGCGCAGCCGGGTCACGAGGCCCGACTGCGCAGAGCTCACTGCTTGGCGTCTCTTCTGGTTCTGCTGTTCCAGATTCGTCTGACCATTGCGGAGACAGGCCAGGCCGCGAATCCCGCAAGCAGCAAGCCTGCGATATACGGATCAGCTGCTCCGTTGAAGTAGATGGCAAGTGACATTGGAGCTCCTGAGGTGGCGAAAGGGACTTTCCCTTACGAGACCTCGAATTCAGTTTAAACATTATATTTCCAATATTCAATATTAAAGAATGATATATCTTACTTCTTTCACAAAATTAAGCATGTATAGGGAAATTCGTAAGAGGAATAATACTGTTAGATTTCAACCTAGAGAAAGGTTGTGTTTGGCAGTTGAGAAAGAAGTGGGTTGTAGTCGTAACCCTTATATGTATCTTATTTGTTCCTTTTTTGGCCAGTAATCAAGTCGTAGAAGCTAAGCCTTTTGGGAAAACAACGCTTCGTTATGGCTCCCGTGGTGGGGATGTCTATGAATTGCAAGGAAGATTAAAGCATTTAGGATACTATGCTGGTAAAATAGATGGTTCATTTGGAGCAAAAACAAAACATGCGGTAACATGGTTTCAATGGAAATTTGGCTTGAAGTCAGATGGAGTTGTAGGGGCAAAGACAAAGTTAAAACTGTGGCAAGCGACGAAAGCTTGGAGACCAGGAAGAACTACTAGGACAACGAAACCCGTGCAGTCCTCCAGCGGATTCTCAGCTCAAGACCTTAGGTTACTCGCCCAAGCTGTATATGGAGAAGCCCGAGGAGAACCATTTACTGGGCAAGTGGCAGTTGCTGCTGTTATCTTGAATCGTTTAGAAGACTCGCACTTTCCAAATACAATTTCAGGGATTATATTTGAACCTCTTGCCTTTACATCTGTAGCAGACGGTCAAATTTGGTTAACTCCCAATAGTACAGCCCGAAAAGCAGTCTCTGATGCTATCAACGGTTGGGACCCATCAGGTGGAGCAACTTATTACTTTAATCCAGAAACGGCAACATCAAAATGGATTTGGAGCAGACCGCAAATTAAAAGGATCGGAAAACACATATTTTGTAAATAAAAAAGGTTACTGGACGGAATCCAGTAACCTTTTTCTATGAGGTTGCTTTTGATCTTGTTGTAGGAACAAAAATATCGATTATCCCGATCAAAAGCGATGCAATTAATGCAGATAAGAAACCAATCCGATATCCCGGAACGATAAATTGAATCACATATAAAATGGCTGCACTCACTAAAAACCCGACAATTCCCCTGCCATAGGGAGTTATTTTATGTCCAGTGAGGCTTTCAATCAACCAGCCGACTACCATAATTGCTAAAGCAGCTAGCAATACAGATCCAAAACCAGCAATTCGAAATCCAGGAACCAAAAAGGCAACCACACCTAAAACGATTGCAGACACAATAAAGCGAATTACGTGGCGCAAAATATAACACCTCCTTATCTCTAGTCTGCATCCATTGCTGTTTTTTACTCCCAAAGTGTTATAATAAAAATGTTTGCTGGCACGGAGGTGTAGGAAAGTGGAAGATTCGTCATGGAAGGCATTGGAATATCTGACGATAAAAAATAGAATTAAAAATTTAGCAACGACTTCACTTGGACAAGAGGCTATTGAAGCGATGAAGCCATCCTCTGATTATTTCCATGTGGAACAACAACTTCGGATCACTCAGGAAGCGATGGATTTCTTGCGTCTCAAAGGAGAGGTCTCGCTTCATGGATTAGAAGATATTCGAGCAGCATTAATAAGAGTAACAAAAGGCAGTATTTTGCAAATAGAAGAATCCTGGGCAATTGCTACTACGATTCACGCAGGTCGCCAAGTGAAATCGGCAATGCGTCAACTTTCAGAAGAAAGTGCAACGCTTCCTTATTTGCGGAAGAACTGTGAGCAAATTGCCAGCTTGGATGATCTTGAAGCAGAAATAAAACGATGTATTAGTGAAGATTTAGAAGTAAAAAGTACAGCGAGTGAAGAACTTCGAGCAATTCGACAAAAGCTGATTACAGGAAGACAACGGATACAAGAAACATTACAGCAGATGCTTCGTTCTTCCCGGATTCAAAAAATGCTCCAGGAATCATTAATCACCATTCGAAATGAACGATATGTTATCCCGATCAAAGCAGAGTATCGAGGTTCTCTTGCTGGTATTATTCATGATCAGTCTGCATCAGGTGCTACCTTGTATATCGAACCACAATCTGTAGTGGCTATGGGTAACCAACTGAGAACATGGGAATTAGAAGAATCTCGAGAGATAGACAAAATTTTGGCTGCTCTATCTAACTTAGTAGCAGAAGTTACCAACGAATTAACCGAAAATGTAGCAATCTTAGGAGAACTAGATGGATTATTTGCCAAAGCAGAGTATGCAAGGATAGAGTGGGCAATTGTTCCCAAGATAATCCAAAATGGGCCACTTAAGCTAAAACAAGCTCGCCATCCTCTTCTTGATCGAGAATTAGCTGTTCCGATCGATCTTGAACTAGGGAATAATATCCAAGCCATCATCATTACTGGTCCAAATACTGGTGGAAAGACAGTAACATTAAAAACTGTTGGTTTATTAGCACTAATGATGCAGAGTGGATTTCCAATTCCTGCGTTAGATGGAACCATAATGCCTGTATACAGTGGGGTATATGCAGATATCGGGGATGAACAAAGCATTGAGCAAAGTTTGAGTACATTTTCTAGCCACATGACAAAAATCATTCGAATATTACATGAGATAGATGAGCATAGTTTGGTTTTATTTGATGAACTTGGCGCAGGTACTGATCCAACCGAAGGCGCTGCCATGGCAGTAGCTATCTTAAATCATGTACTTCACAAAGGTTGTTCGATTGTAGCTACTACTCATTACAGTGAATTAAAAGTATTTGCCCATACCCATCCAAAAGCAGTAAATGCAAGTGTGCAGTTTGATGTGGAAACTCTTCGCCCGACTTATAAGTTAGAAATCGGTGTTCCTGGTGAGTCCAATGCTTTTTCGATTGCAAAAAGACTAGGATTGTCCGAAGAAATTATTGAAGCGGCTAAAGAAGAGATATCGCAAGAAGAGAGCAGACTAGAAGAAGTAATCACTTCTTTGGCTAAAGCGAAACGAGAAGCAGAAGAAGAAGGTATGAAGGCCCAATCTTTGAGAGAAGAAGCAGAGAGATTATATCGAGATATACGCGAAAAATGGCAACTATGGGAAGAAGAAAAGTTTCAATTACAAGAGAAAGCAAGACAAGAAGCTCGATCGATCGTGAATCTTGCTACACGTGAAGCAGATGAAGTGTTGTCAGAGCTTCGCCAGTGGGCCAAAGAACGTCCACAAGATGTGAAAGAACATAAGCTGACTGAAGCACGCAGCAGGTTACAACAAGCCAATCCGGGTGTTACTTTAGTAGCACAAAAGGAAACATTTGCACCCGAAAAGGAACAATTGGTCGTTGGAGATGAAGTAAAAGCGAAGAGCTTTGGACAAAAAGGTACAGTCGTCGAGGTGCTCGCCGATGATCAATATCGGGTACAAGTTGGCTCTCTAAAGTTGGTATTAGATCGCTCCGGACTTACCAAACTAAAATCAACTGCAACTGCTACAAAGCCAATAACCTCTGTACGCAGCCGGTCTTTTGTAAAATCAGAAATTGACCTAAGAGGAAAATTGGTGGAAGAAGCACTTGTCGATATTGAAAAATACTTAGATGATGCGATCCTTGCCGGATTTAAGCAAGTACATCTTATTCATGGAAAAGGTACAGGAGCACTCCGTAAAGGAGTTCATGCCTATCTTGCGAAACACCGTCGAGTTGCTGCGTTTCGAAATGGAGAATATAGTGAAGGCGGTCTGGGAGTTACTGTAGTAGAATTAAAGTGAGGGAAAGAGAATGAAATATTTACCTCCGATTTTGGGCGGGGTATCCCTGCTCTTTTTGATAATTGGTATTCTATGGTTCTATTATCATGCAACATAAAAACGACTTAATTCTATTCGATACAGCAATCGAAGGTGACACATAGTGAAAATTGGTTCTAGAATCTTAAAAACAGCTATTGGAGCGGGTATATCCATCGCGCTTGCCCAAGCATTTCAGCTTACTTTTTACGCATCTGCTGGTACCGTAACTATGCTGTGCATCCAACGAACGAGAAAAAAATCATATGAAATTGCATGGCAGCGTTTTTTAGCTTGCTTGATTGGTTTAAGTGTGGCAGCTGCCATATTTAGTCTCTTGGGTTACAACACTTGGGCAATTACGATTATTTTGCTCATCAGTATTCCATTGATGATCCGGCTAAAAGCAAAAGAGAGTGTTATTGCAAGCTCTGTGTTTATCTTTCATTTATACGTAATGAAACATATCACCTGGCAGCTTGTTATTAATGAAATTGCTCTGATGATAATCGGAATAACCGTTGGTTTGCTGCTCAATCTGTTTATGCCCAGTGCAGACCAAGAGCTGCGGCGGTATCAACAAAAAATTGAAGAAAATTTCCGGATTATTTTCCATGAGATGGCGCGATATTTGCGTGAAGGAGACCATGATTGGAGTGGTATGGAGATCGTCGAGACAAATAGACTATTAAAAGAAGCGAAAGAAAGATCTGTACACAATGTAGAAAATCGTTTCGATGAAGAGGAGTTAAAGTTTTATCGCTATTTTCAAATGAGAGATAAACAATTTGATGTGATTGATCATTTGATTCCTCATTTGGTCTCATTTCACCCCTATTCGGATCAAGGTGAAAAACTAGCAGATTTTTTAGATCAATTGGCAGATGGGGTTCACCCGGGAAATACCGCAGATATTTATTTGGAACAGCTAAAGGAAATGACCGAAGAGTACCGTAATATGCCGCTGCCTAGTACAGAAGAAGAATTTCATATGAGAGCTACACTTTTCTTGATCATGAATGAGATAAGGAGATATTTAAAAATCAAAAAAAGATTGGCAAAATAATAGTGTAAGATAGGGGGAACCGTAAATGGATCGTTTTCTTCATGAGGAAAATAAAAAATTGAGTTCCATGCTGAGGACTTTAAGTGAAGCCATGTGGAATGTGAATACGACAGGAGAAGAAAAATGGCAGAAAGCGGAGATGGAGGCAGAGAAAGCGTACCGTCAATATGTCTCTGACAAAGAACGATTTGAAAAGTTGAAAGCACTGCGACAAGAAGTCAAAAAAGACAGCTTAGAAGCAAGACAAGTGGAGCGTCTGTATCAAGATGCGTTCTCCAATCAGCTTTCTTCAGAATTTATTCATGAATTGGTACAACTCTCCTCTACTTTGAGCAATCAATTTAATACATTCCGAGCGAAAGTGGATGGAAAAGAAGTAACCGAAAATACCATTCGGGAAACGCTCTTGACAAGCACAGATATCGAACGAAGAGAAAAAATATGGCATGCGAGTAAGCAGATCGGAAAAGAAGTAGAGAATGGGTTAATTCAATTGGTAAAACTGCGCAATAAAGCAGCTCAATCACTTGGCTACAAAGATCACTATGAAATGTCTTTTGAGTTGGCAGAATTAAATCTTGAGGAAGTTTTTGCTATTTTTGAAGACCTTGTTCGTCAAACAGACGAACCATTTAAACGCGTTAAGGCAGAGTTGGATGACGAATTGAGACACCAATATGGCATTACTGATAAAGTGTTATATCCGTGGCACTATCATGATCCATTTTTCCAAGAGGCGCCGTCTATCCCAGGGACAGATTTAACCCCGCATTTAAAAGGAAAAAATATCGAACAGCTTACCATTGACACTTTTTCTTCACTAGGTATGGAAATCCGTGATTTACTCGCAAAAAGCGATCTATATGAACGTCCAAATAAAAATCAACATGCGTTTTGCTTAGATATGGATCGTCAAGGTGATGTAAGGGTATTGTGCAATATTCAACCGAATCAATATTGGCTGGAGACGATGCTTCATGAATTTGGTCATGCTGTCTATGATAAATACGTAGATCGTGATCTGCCATTCACCCTGCGTACCCATGCTCATATCTTTACAACAGAAGCTGTGGCCATGTTTTTTGGGAGAATGGCAAAAGAAGAAGAATGGTTACATAAATTTATGGGATTATCCAAAGAGGAACTTGTATCGTGGATGCCACAGCAGCGAAAGATGCAGCAGCGAAAGATGCTGATCATGGCTCGTTGGATAATCACATTTGTCTTTTTTGAAAGAGAGCTGTATCGCAATCCAGATCAAGACTTAAATACACTTTGGTGGAAATTGGTCAAAGACATCCAAGGAGTAGAGCCGCCAAAAGATCAAGATTATCCCCATTGGGCGGCAAAAATTCACTTCACGATTGCACCTGTTTACTATCAAAACTATTTGCTTGGGGAATTGATGGCCTCGCAAATGCATTATTATATTCAAGACCATGTTTCATCGGAAATCTTTACAGAGCAGACAGGACAGTTCTTTATCCAAAAAGTATTTCAACCAGGTGACCGCACCGATTGGCGTGGATTGATCAAAGGAGCAACAGGAGAAGCCTTAAATCCAGCATATTTTGTGAAACAGTTTGTGTTATGATGAGGTGCTTGTTTAAAAATTATTAGACTTCATATAAACATTACAAAGAAGATTATATTTTTTGTGCTATAATGCCACAGAAGGTACATCGACCTTCCACTCACAACAAGGGAATCATGACTGAGAACACCAGAGAAACTTGTGTCCAGGAGTTCATCATCTTCGACGGGCAGATGTTTGGAGACAACTCCAGCATCCCCTTCCACTTCGGGAAGAGTGGTGGCAATCTCACCATTCGAGGAGTTGAGGAAATCAACGCTGCCTCCACTGGAGAAGAGAATGGTCGAGAAATCCGCTTCACGCTACCGCTGGGTGGCTCCGTCCTACTGAGCAACGACAGCGGACAGCGCGGCTTCATGCCCTCTACGGGAGAAATGTCGCTGACTGTCAAGGCGGCGAAGATGCTGATCGTAGGCTGACACCAGCCTGCATGATCCCGATCCTGAGTGGTGCGTAAGCGCCGCTCAGGAGTCCCGAAAGATAACCTAGGAAAATAATAGCCTAGGTTTTTTAAAACTCATTTACAAACCGATGGTCGGTATATATAATGAAAGTACATGGAGGTAAGCACATGAGACAAGAAGAACGTCGTTCCCAAACCAAAAAATTATTGCTTGATACGGTAATATCCCTCATTCAATCAAAGGGATGCGAAGCAGTTACAATGGCTGATATCGTCAACAATTCGGGATTATCCAAAGGGGCTATTTTTCACTATATCAAAAGCAAAGATGAACTGTTTGCATGGGTTTTGCAAGATCGCTTAGAGCAAGTCAATGAAGGATTTATGCAGCAAGTGGTTAAAAATCCAAACTTTGAACAGCCTATGAAACAAATTGCGGATAGTTTATGGGAGTTAGAAGATAAAAATGATATCACCAATCAAGTATGGATGTATCTACTCAGCAAAGCAGAACAACCCATGGTTGGAGAAGTGCTCACCCGTTTTTATGCTCAATCTTTTTCCTACTCCAAAATATGGATTGAACAAGGTCAAATCCATGGCGTTATACCCAAAGAACTTGATGCTATAAAAACCGCCGAAATATTTGTCTTGATCTCTTATGGAATTCGGTTACGCTCTGCTATCCCTGGAGTAGAAGCTTCATTTGGGGTTTCCGATTTTATTTCGATTATTAACCAGCAATTAGGAAAGAAAAAATAATAGAATGAGGAGGAGCGAAAATGGCACCTTTGATTGCGTTATTTGCTTCATTTGTCATTTTTCGTTTGATTGGATTTGCTGGAGTTGCGTATTTTAATGAGTGGCATACTTCTTTACAGGCAGGAGTAGCATTGATGTTTTTGCTCACTGCATCTGCTCACTGGGGAAAACGTCGGGAAGATTTAATTCGTATGGTACCGAGTTCGTTTCCAAATCCAGATTTATTGGTAACTATTACAGGATGGTTAGAGATTATAGGGGCTATCGGTATTCTGATTCCCCAAACATCTGTATACGCTTCATTGGGATTAGCAATTATGCTGGTCGCGATGTTTCCCGCAAATATAAAAGCAGCACGAGAAGGATTGACGATAGCTGGACAACCGACGCCTAAAATCGTGATTCGCACTATCTTACAAATCATTTTCCTAGTTGCTGTCTTGTTGGCAGGGTGAAGGCAGAACGTTATAAGAGAAATAAAAAGAAACCTTTTCAGAAAATAAGGGGAACGGTTTCTTTTTTGGTTTCTCTAAGGAATATAGGAAGATTTTTCGATTGATAATAACAAAATGAAAGAAGAAAGTACTTTTCTAGTGTTCCCCTATTGCACGAAAAATTAGATTCTTTTCACTTCCGTTTACCCCCTTTTCTCAATATATAGTATGAGTTATACTCAAGTAGGGCTACATATTGATTGCTAGCAGTTATATCTGCATCAAACTTAAAACATATCGATATCGATACCTATCCATAAATAGCGAGAAAAGGAAATGAGACAAATGCACTTATCTGATAATTTTTTAGAGCAATACATAGGCAAAAATCCAAAGTGGGGCTTTGAAGGTCTCGGATATATGGTTTACTTACGCACATATTCCCGAAAAAAAGCAGATGGGACACAAGAAGCTTGGTGGGAAACAGTAAAGCGAGTAACCGAAGGTAACTTTTCACTGGAAGAGAAGCGTCTTAAAGAGATTGGCAAATGGAACTACCAAAGAGAAGCGAGCTTACGGGAAGAGATGGAACGATTTTACCATCTGATGTTTAATCTTGTGCTTACACCACCAGGACGCGGACTATGGATGTCTGGAACGGCTTATGCGGAGAAAATAGGAGATGCTGAAAACAATTGTTGGTTTGTCTCCATGCGACCACAAAAATATGGAGAGAGTAAGATTAAACCAGCAATTGGTTCCATTGATGAACTATTGCCGTCCATGCCTGCCGTATTTACCTTTGATCAAGCAATGAAAGGTGGAGGTGTTGGCGTAAATCTGCAACGGAAAAATACAAATTTAATGCCAAAAGTAAAAAATGAGATTTCCCTTTATTTTATCAGTGATCCAGACCATGATGATTATTTTGGGGAACTAAATGCTTTAGGAGTAACTCCCATAGCTGCCAAAAATGATGACTCTGTCTACCGAGTAAAAGATAGCAGAGAAGGATGGGCAGAAGCACTCCAATTGGTGATCGATTCTCATTTTATTGAAGAAAATAAGTATCTTGTTTTGGACATCTCAGAAGTCCGCCCTCGTGGTTCCGAAATAAAAGGATTTGGCGGTGTCGCTAGCGGCCCTGCACCGCTTGTGCAAATGCTGGGAAAAGTAAATGATATTCTCAATAAAAGAGTGGGAGAACAAGTTACTTCTGTGGAGTGGGGGGACATCATCCAAAATATCGGTTGTTGTGTTGTTGCTGGTAATGTCCGCCGTACCGCCCTTATCTTGATTGGAGACAAAGAAGACAAGGACTTTATTGAATCAAAAAACTACAGCCTGGAGAAAAATCAAGAGGCAAGTCAATGGCGTTGGGCTAGCAACAACAGTGTTGCGATTGACGAAGATGTAACACCAGCAGATTTAGAAGAAATGGCAAAAAATATCTACTACAATGGGGAACCGGGTATCGTCAATATTGAACTTTCTAAGCACCATGGAAGAATTGCCGATGGATTACAAGAAAATATCGATGGAGAAGTCGAAGGGTTCAATCCATGTGGGGAAATCACGCTGCCAAATGCCTCCCCATGCAATTTATTTGAGATCAACTTACCGAAAATACATGAACTGATCGATGGGGGAAAAGAAGACAGCAACCTGTACAATGAAGCCAGTTGGTTGGCTGCGCGATACGCATATCGCATCACTTTTCGTAACTATGAATGGGAAGTGACGAGAAATATCATCGAAAAACATCGTCGATTAGGAGTCGGTATCACGGGTATTGCCGATTGGGTACTGATGAAGTTTGGAGATCGAGCTGTGCTCGGATTTGACGACCAAAATCAACCTATTTTCAATAAAGATGTGGAAGTAGCATTGGATAGATTGTACCAAGCAGTCAAAGAAACGAACTTGACTCATGCCGAGGAATTAGGAGCAAAACCATCTATTAAACTTACTACCGTGAAACCTTCCGGTTCGATGTCCTTACTCATGGGTGTTAGCCCTGGTATGCATTGGCACTGGTCTAAATATATGATTCGCCGGGTGCGCTTTTCAGCAAATTCCCCTCTGATTCCAGCTTTAATCGAGTGTGGATATTATGTGGAGCCGGTAATCTCAGGTTTCCAAAAAGATGGAAGTCCAAAAATTGATCAGCATACCCTTGTCGTTGAATTTCCAACAAAAGCACCTACTGCTGAACATCCAAAATTTCAAGCGGAAAACGATGTTCCTTTAGCAGAGCAAGCAGCAGTACAAGCATTGCTACAGTCTTACTGGTCAGATAATGCAGTTTCTGCAACATTGACCTTTAATAAAGAAGCAGGCAATGAAGAAAATAATATTGCAGAAATCGCGGCAGTACTCGAACAGTCAAAGCAAATACTAAAATCTACATCTCTTCTGCCACATGACTCCAATACGTATCCACAAATGCCATTGGAAGCTATTACGAAAGAAGAGTATGAGAAAAAGAAAGCAAAAATAGCCGCAAAACCTTGGGAATTGCTTGGAGAAGTGAGAATTTCCGAAGAGGACGATGCGGATGTCATCGGAGAATGTAAAGGTGGAGTTTGTCCAATAAGATGATGTTGTAAGAAGCCTACGCTTGTATGTAGGCTTTTTTGCTTAGTAGTAAAATATTGTGCAAAAATATCGATAATGATATCATGAAAGCCGCGCATTTTTTAAGTATGGGTAGGAAAAGAAGGCAGGTTAGCAGATAGTTCGATGGCAAGTGCAAAATTAGGAGCACAATATATTTTACAATCAAAAAAGCAAGCATCCTCTTAAGCGATAGAGGATGCTTGTTTTATTTTTCTCCCCACCGTTCGACTGTACCTGTATCAATTCCAAAAAGGTCAAGGGCACGTCCAACAGTATGATTTACGATATCTTCCAGCGTATTCGGACGAATATAGAAAGCAGGAACAGGTGGTGCGATGATACCACCGCTCTCTGTTATGGCCAACATGTTTTTAATATGGGCAGCAGTAAGAGGTGTTTCTCGCAGCAGAAGGACTAATCTTCTTCGTTCTTTCAAGGCTACATCAGCAGCACGAGTTAACAAATTATCTGTTATGGTATGAGCGATCGCAGACATCGTTTTGATCGAACATGGTGCTACGATCATGCCCATATTATGAAAAGAACCGCTTGAAATCGCTGCTCCAACATCTTGAATCCCATAATTCACATCTGCTAAACTGCGTAATTCTTTTACACTCATATCTGTTTCATAGTGCAGGGTCATCTCAGCTGCTTTGGATAAAACTAAGTGGCTCTCAATCTCTAGTTTCTTTAAAACTTCTAGTATGCGTATCCCATAAATAACACCAGTTGCTCCGCTGATTCCAACGATTAGTCGTTTATGTACAGTCATATTTGAGTCCTCTTTCGTTTTGTATATCAAGATATTGTTATTATAACAACATTTCTTTACAGGGAACTCACATCAGTAAGTTTTCTTTTCTCTACAAAAATTTTTTAAAAAAATCTTTTAGGTATGTCGATTTTGTCGTTTGTTATTCGTTGTCTATATAAAGAGCCAAAAGAGACTCATAGTTAAGTCGTTTAAACCAGAACTATCCTTTAAGTTGATTTTGAGAAACAATAGTAAAAAATATCCCTATCAAAGGAGAGATTCTATATGCATTCTGTCATTTCAAAAGATGGTACAAAAATAGTTTATGAAAAAGTTGGACATGGGCCTTCATTAGTACTGGTAACAGGTGCCTTCAGTTATCGAGAGTTTCCTGCTCAAATAGAATTGGCTCAGTTATTGTCTTCCCGCTTTACTGTTTACTATTACGACAGACGTGGTCGCGGAGATAGTGAAGATACCATGCCTTATGACGTAGAGCGGGAGTATGAAGATCTGGAGGCTCTTATAGAGGAGGCTGGAGGATCATCATATGTTTGGGGGTTGTCTTCTGGGGCTGTGATTGCTTTACAGACAGCAGCTAGAGGAGCAAACATCACAAAATTGGCTTTACATGAAGTACCATTTGTAGTTGATACAGAAGGGCATACAGCACCAGAAAATTTTGCGGAACATGTGAAAAATCTCATTAGCGAGGATAGGCGGGCAGAGGCCATCAAATATTTTATGACAAAAGGTATGGGGGCACCTTCTTTTGTCATTGCCATGATGCGGTTGATGCCGGGTGTATGGTCCAAATTGATGAATGTTGCTCACACCCTACCTTATGATGCAGCTTTATTAGATGGGTATATGGAAGGAAAACCTTTACCTGTTGGATTGTGGAATACAGTGACAATGCCAACTTTGGTTCTTGCAGGAACAGAGAGTCCGATTGCCTTACGTCATGGTGCGCGGGCATTAGCTAAAAATTTACCGAATGCAGCTTTGGTGAGTAAAAAGGGACTTGGTCATACCAAAAAACTACAAACAAGCAAGATTGCAAATGAACTACTTGCATTTTTCAACTGAAACAACAAACAAAAAAACTAAAGATTATTAGGGAGAATATGTGATGAATACAAAAAAACGATCTCTTTTGAAGCTTTTCTTAATTGGAGGAGTAACTTCTACACCTTTTTTCTACATCATATCCATCATCCAAATGTTTACACAGTCAGGATTTGACATCCGTCGTCATGCTATCAGCATGTTAACTTTGGGGGATTGGGGTTGGGTACAAAGTGCTAATTTCATTATTACAGGCTTACTTGCAGTTCTAGCTTCCATTGGTATAAGAAGTGTGTTGAAAGATCATAAAGCTGTTACTTGGGGGACATTGCTTATTGGTGTATATGGCATTGGGATGATTGGTGCTGGATTATTTCGTCCTGATCCTGGATTGGGTTTCCCTGCTGGTGCTCCACAAAGTATGCCAACATCCATGAGTACTCATGCAGCTTTGCACTCTCTAGCTTTCTTCACGTCTTTTATCTGTCTACTCATAGCCTGCTTTGTATTTTCACGTTTGTTTGCGGCTCAAGGCGAGAAAAACTGGAGAGTGTATTGCATTTCAACAGGGATTGTTTCACCATTGCTCATCATTTTAGGTATGGGGATGAATTCGTGGATGGGAATTATGATGGGATGTGCTGGTTTAGTAGCTTTTGGGTGGGTATCTGCCCTCTCCGGCAGGTATGTTATGAAACAAAATCAATTCAATGTGTAATCATTTGGAAAGGCTATTAATACTTAAAATTAATAAATTTATATTTAAAAATGATATATTTTTTATAATAGGAGGAATTTAAAATGAGATTTATGCTGATTGTAAAAGCAACGACAGATTCAGAAGCAGGTAATAAGCCGAGTCCAGAGCTTGTGGAAGCGATGCAAAAATATAATGAAGAGTTGGTTAAAGCAGGTGTGTTACTTGCCGCTGATGGATTACAACCAAGCAGCAATGGAATTCGAATTTCTTATCCAGAGCCTGGAGGGAAGCCGAGAGTCATCGACGGACCGTTTACAGAAACAAAAGAAATGATCGCTGGATATACCTTAATAGAAGTGAAATCGAAAGAAGAGGCTGTCGAATGGGCTTTACGAATGCCAGACCCGCATGGATTTGGACAAGGTGAGATCGAACTTCGTCAAGTAGTTGAAGTAGAAGATTTAATGGATAATCCGGAGACTTTAGCCAAAGAGGCTATTCTACGTAAACAGATTCAGGAGCAAAAGAAAGCGTGAGTTTTTCGGATGCTCATCGAACAATTGATGCAATATGGCGGATAGAGTCACCAAAACTAATAGCGGGTTTAACCAAAATGATACGTGATGTTGGTTTGGCAGAAGATCTAGCTCAGGATGCTCTTGTCATCGCTCTTGAACGATGGCCGGAAACGGGAATCCCAGAAAATCCAGGAGCTTGGCTGATGACAACTGCAAAGCGCCGCGCAATTGATCTGATACGTAGAAGTAAGATTCGTGATCAAAAATATGTAGAGATTGCTCATAGCATGGATTTGTATACAAAACCAGATATTGATAATTCAGCGGAGATCGGTGACGATCTCCTGCGGCTTATTTTTATGACCTGTCACCCTGTACTTTCACAAGAGGCTAGAGTAGCCCTCACACTTCGGCTATTATGTGGACTAACAACGGATGAAATCGCCCGGTCTTTTCTAGTTGCAGAATCAACAATTGCTCAGCGCATTGTTCGGGCTAAGAAAACCCTTCGTGCCAAGCAAATTCCCTTCGAATTGCCGACGGAAGAGGAGTTAAAAGATCGTTTGTCTACGGTACTTGAGGTGATATACCTCATGTTTAATGAAGGCTACTCTGCTACTTTTGGGGAAAATTGGGTTCGTCCGTTGTTGTGTCAAGAAGCCTTGAGGTTAGGGCGTATACTAGCTGAAATTGCATCTTCTGAGGCAGAAGTTCATGGATTGGTAGCTTTAATGGAGATACAATCTTCGAGATTGAGAACTAGGGTTAACTCACAAGGAGAACCAGTCCTGCTTATGGATCAAAATCGCTCCAAATGGGATCAATTGTTGATTCGGCGAGGATTGGCTGCACTAGAACGCAGTAAACATTTGGGAAAAACAATGGGTCCTTATTCACTGCAAGCAGCAATTTCAGCTTGTCATACAATAGCACCTACACCAATGGAAACGGATTGGGTAAAAATAGCCGCTCTCTATGAAGCTCTTTCTCGTGCAACACCATCTTCTATTGTTGAACTAAATCGTGCAGTAGCTATAGCAATGGCGTTTGGCCCAGAATATGGTTTACAGATTGTAGAAGAACTATATAAGGAACCTGCCCTGCAAAACTATTACTTACTGCCGAGTGTTCGAGGAGACCTTCTGATGAAGCTAGAACGTTATGAGGAAGCTTGTGTCGAATTAGAACGAGCAGCATCTATGACTGAAAATGAACGTGAAAGAATTCATCTGCAAAATCGAATAAATGAATGTAAAGAAAAGACTTAAATATATTTTAATAGATATGTCGATTTAAGCAGTTTTCATTCGTCGTTTTAGTAAGAAGGATATCAAAGAATTTCTTCTTAGATTGAAGGAGGCGAATGATCATACGATACATGTTAATAGTAAAAGCTTCGAAATATACCGAAGCAGGAGTGAGATACAGTCAAGAAGACCAAGAAGCAAAGACGGTCTACAAGAGAAATTTAGTGAAAGCTAATGTCCTATTAACAACAGAGTCCCTTCAACCTAGCGCTACAGGTATGAAAGTATTGTATTCCTCTCATCGCGATGAACCAAAAGTTCAAGTAGGACCTTTCTCTTTAGATGACACAGCGTGGATGACGGAATATATCTTGATTGATGTAGAAACAGAGGAAGAGGCTTTAAAATGGGCTTTACAGATGCCAGTGCCAAAAAATCGAGGCAAATTTGAGATTGAATTACAGAGGTTAGAAGAAAATTTGGATGTTTTAGAGGGAACGAGGGAACATCCAATGGAACATGATCTGAAGGATTTGCTAAGTATGTTAAAAATAACTGGAGGAGCAGACAAATATGAATCAAGAAATAACAGCGTATATAGATCAAATCGAACAAGAATGGCAAAAAGAAATTTGTAATCAAATACGACAAGTAATTCATCAAACGTTGCCAGAGGTCCAAGAACAAGTAAAATACAAACAAGCTTTTTATACAAAAGATGGGAAACAAGTCTGTGTATTCTTCCCTGCAAAAAATTGGATTAATGTTACTCTATTTAACGCTGAAACAGTTGAGGCTCCAGAAGGTTTCTTTGAATCCTCTTCAAAAGCCGATCGTAAAGCTGTTAAAATAAAGGAGGGACAATCTTTCGATTATTCCCTTTTAGGAAAAATTCTCCGACACATAACGCAAAACGTGAATTAACAAATTTGATTATAAATGTAGGGGACCGGCTGAATTACTCTATAAGGGTAATTTAGCCGGTCCTGTTCCAAAAGAATTGCTGTCAGTCGGTGTCCTTCTTACCGAGAGCTGCCTTCAGGAGAGGGTGCGAGCTTGCCTCTTCCTGCGCCTTCTTCAAAGCCTTCCTCTGAGCCTTCGTCCCAGGAAGCTTGAAGTTCGGAGTCTTGCTGTTCAGCTTGTGGCAGGGGCACCATACATAACTTCTCCTCTTAGTTCGAGACAGGGAGAACGTTTTTCTCACCTTGATGTGCTTTATTTTATATGTCCGCTTTTTCCAAAAAAAATCAATTTTATTTCCAAAATGTAAATTCATTGTTTATAAATCCATGTTAATATAAATAATATTCTGCTCTATTATAAAAAGCACATTGTCCGTTAAACAATGTGCTTTGTTCAATCGAGTCTCGGATGAAAGACTATCCGCATTTCCGATGTAATGGGAGGAAGTGGTGCAAGTTCTTCCTCTGTTTCTTCTTCCTCTAAAAAATGACTCATGTAAATCCATTCAGGCTGAATCATTCCAAGGGCAATCCAGTATTTATTTGCAGCAGGCTCTTTTAGCGTCATTTTTTATTTTCCTTACATATGTTTTTGTAGAAAATCTACATGAATGCAATTACAGTATATGTAAGGGAGCTTGGGCAGATGTAACTTTATTTTGGTTGATCATAGGCGAAACGTAACCATTTGGGATAATGGTTTTTTAATATGCCAGCCGCACCTTTCCCCCATCCAAGAGCATATCCATCAACGGTTACAAGTGTCCACCCTTTGTGAGTTGTAGGGACTGTTTCTCCTTGTAAAAAACGGTATAATTCCCTATCCCTATTTTGATATGATTGAACTTGTTTTATCGAATTGGCTTGAAGTGCCATAGCCCAAGCGTGAGAGGGGAGAAAGCGACCTTTTCGAATTTCACCCAAATATCTGCCTGGTTGAGCAACTTTACACTTGTCCAAATTAGGGAAATCAAGCGGTGTTTCATACAGATGATCTCCATAGAGTACCAAATTCCCTGAAAAAGACATTGGCTCCACAAACGTATCTTTTATAAATGCTTCAAAAAGAGCAGAAATTTGTTTGGGAATACGTGCATTTTTTATGCCTTTTTTTGATTTCTTATCGATTTTAGCCTCTTCTATATCCTGCTTCTTTTGTAATACTGCTAAAAAGTGTCCCTCTCCTCGAAGCAAATGAGGCCATAAGCGACTCGCTAGAGCAGTGGAGTCTGTTAATCCATTTTGAAAATGTTGATGGTTAGGAACTTCTATTAATTCAAAATCAGGATGGTTACGAAGGAAATTCTCCAATGTATATTCATTTTCTCGGCGATTAAATGTACAGGTGGAGTAGACTAACCGACCACCGGGTTTTAACATCTTCGCAGCTTCTGTTAGGATATATTGTTGGAGGTCAGCACACTTTTCACTGTTTTTGATGCTCCAATGTTCACATGCTTCTGGGTCTTTGCGAAACATCCCTTCACCTGAGCATGGTGCGTCAACTAGAATACGGTCGAAATAAGCAGTGAATCGCTCACTGAATCGATGTGGCTGTTCATTTAAAACGACAGCATTTGTCACTCCAAAACGTTCTAGATTGCTGATGAGTACTTTGCACCTTTTGCCATCTACTTCATTGGCGACGAGGATGCCCTCTCCATTCATTTTAGCGGCGATCTGTGTCGTTTTTCCTCCTGGAGCTGCACACATATCGAGGATTTTTTCACTCGGTTTTGGTTGAAGTGCTTCAACAGGTGCCATTGCACTTGCCTCTTGTATGTAATAAAGTCCTGCTGCGTGATAGACATGTTTTCCAGGGCGAGTGGTGACGGGAAAATAAAACCCATCTGGGCACCATGGGATCGGTTCAAAGTGAAAAGGGATCATGTTTTCAAGCGATTTTGGTGAAACTTTCATTATATTGGTCCTGAGACTTTTGACAGCTGGTTGTTCATACGTAGCAAGAAACTCGTCAAACGAACCGTTTAATTCTTTTTTTATTTCGGTTAAGAATTCGGTAGGCAGTACATTCATCATCGATAACTCCTGTTTTTTTATCTAAAAATCATTTTACTTCACATCTTGGAGGCAATAAAATGAGTTATTCTTTACGTTCTCTTCAATGGTTTATTTTTTTAATTGCTAATGGTCTCGCTGTACCTATTGTAATTGGACAATTATATCATTTATCTCCTATAGAAGTAGCAGAATTCATTCAGCGGACTTTTTTTGTCATTGGTATCAGTACTTTTCTTCAAGTAGCTTTTGGACATCGACTTCCTCTAATCGATGGACCAGCAGGAATATGGCTTGGAGTTTTTGTCGTTATGGGGCAAATCGCAGCGAACAAAAATACGTTGCATTCCTTGACAGGTATGCTTGCCGTTGCTGGTATTGTACTGATGATATTTGGATTTACTGGTCTGCTCAGTAAAATGTTAGTCATTTTCACTTCTTTGGTGACAAGTACGTTTTTGGTTTTGCTTTCCCTGCAATTAAGCGGTGTATTTTTAAAAGGAATGCTTGGAATTACTTCTGATATTACCTATTTTCCGCTAAAAGAAGCAGCTGTAGCCTTCTTTATTTTTGTTTTGGTATTTGTCTTATCGATGTGGGGAAAAGGTTGGATGAAAACCTACAACGTATTAATTGGTATTGCTCTTGGATGGATTTGCTTTTTGATCATTGGTGCTCCAAACAAAGCGGTGGGTACACATGCCTTTTTTTCTATTCCACAAGTTTTTGCATGGGGTATTCCTCAGTTTGATTTGGGCGGAATTGTTTCTGGTATCCTAATCGGTCTTGTTCTTATGTCGAATACTGTGGCAAGTATTACAGCCTTGAATCAAGTTATCCCAAAAGAACAAAGAGCAGATAAAAAAGAGTTGAATCAGTCAGGTTGGATTGGAGGGATTTCCCATCTTGTGTCTACCATTTTTTCTACTATTGGGATGGTATCCTTAACTGTTACAGCCGGTTTTGTAAAGACAACAAATCAAACCAAAACAAATGTATTAAAAATAGCTTGCATTGCTTTAGTTATTTTGTCTTGTTTTCCTCCTATCATGTCTCTCTTATCTCAATTACCTAGTCAGATAGCATATGCTGCAATTTTACCATCATTTGCTCAAATGTTTGCGATTGGCATACGAACATTATTGAATGAAAAACTGGATGACCGCAGAGTTACAATCTTTAGTTTATCTGTATCTTTAGGGATTGGGATTATGTTTTTACCTCTTCCTATCTTTCAAAAATTCCCCTCGGTGGTTCAATATATTTTTGGAAATGGATTGTTAGTAGGGGTGATAATTGTAATTTTGCTCGATCAGTTGTGGAGGAAGAAAATCATGTAAATGAAAATAAGCATAAGATGAGTGAAAAGTCAAAAAGAAAAGATGCAAACTTTAGGTATAGTTGGATACAATATAGGTAGCAAGATTATTTCTACTTGGTGGATCTCATTCACCTCTAGGAGGGAGCCTGGATGACGGTGTCAAAACCATGGCTACACCAATATCCGCCTCAAATCCCTAAAACATTATCTTATCCAGATGTAGCCCTGACCGCATTGTTGACTGATGCAGTAAAGCAATATCCGGACAGAGAAGCCATACATTTTTTAGGTAAGAAAATTTCTTATCGAACTTTATTGGATGAAACGTATCGTTTTGCAGAAGCTTTAAAAGAAGCAGGGGTAAAAGCAGATGATCGCGTTGCTATCATGCTGCCTAATATTCCACAAGCAGTTATTTCGTATTATGCTAGTTTGTTTCTAGATGGCGTTGTCGTTCAAGTAAATCCAATGTATACAGAGCGTGAACTGCTCCACATATTGAACGATTCAGGAGCTACTTCGCTCATTTGTCTCGATATCCACTTTGATAGAGTCGAAAAAGTTCACTTGCAGACAAACTTACAGCGAATTATCGTAACAAGTGTCGCTGAATATTTGCCGCTTCGCAAAAAATTGCTCTATCCTTTAACACAAAAATCATTGCCCAAAATTCCGCGTGAAGATCATGTATATCTGTTTCAAAATTTGCTCCACCATGTTCCTTTTGCAAATGCTATACAGACATCCAAACAAGCCGATGATTTAGCTTTGTTGCAATATACCGGTGGAACTACTGGGTTAGCGAAAGGTTCCATGTTATCCCATCGGAATTTGGTTGCAAATGCTCATCAAGCCTCCGCTTGGATGTATAAGACAAGGGAAGGGCAAGAAAAGATCCTTGGTGTTTTGCCATTTTTTCATGTTTATGGGATGACAGCTGTGATGAATTTGGCGATCAAACTTGCTGCGACCATGATCTTACTTCCCAAATTTGATCGTGATCAAATTCTCAAGACCATTGCCAAAGAGAAGCCTACTATTTTTCCTGGTGCACCGACGATGTATGTTTCATTGATCAATCACCCCCAAATTCATAAGTACCAATTAAACTCTATCGACGCATGTATTAGTGGTTCTGCGCCATTACCAATTGAAGTGCAGGACAAATTTGAACAACTTACAGGCGGTCGATTGGTAGAAGGATATGGATTAACGGAAACATCACCAGTTACACATACTAATTTAATTTGGGATCGAAAAAAAAGCTCTACGATTGGCTTGCCATGGCCGGACACGGAATGTAGAATCGTTTCGATGGAAACAGGGGAAGAACTGGCTCCTGGGCTTATTGGAGAACTTCAAATACGTGGACCGCAAGTAATGAAGGGCTATTGGAACCGTCCAGAAGAGACTGCCCAAGTGATCAAAGATGGTTGGTTATCCACTGGCGATATGGCGAAAATGGACGAAGAGGGTTATTTTTATATTGTGGATCGGCGAAAAGACCTTATTATTGCAGGTGGATTTAATATTTATCCGAGGGAAGTAGAAGAAGTATTGTACGAACACCCTGCTGTAGATGAGGCTGTAGTAATTGGAGTCCCTGATGCATATCGAGGAGAAACAACAAAAGCTTATATCGTAATCAAAAAAGGAATGACTGTAACATCTTCGGAACTCGACAAGCATTGCCGGGCTAATCTAGCAAGTTTCAAAGTTCCTAGACTCTACGAATTTCGAGACGAACTGCCGAAGTCATCTATTGGGAAAATATTAAGACGTGTACTGCAAGATGAAATAAGAGCGGAAAAGAAAAATTAGTCCAGTGTAACTGGGCTTTTTTGCTGTCTATATGATTGGTTTTGAAGGAAGAGAAGGAGCCAGCGAACGAGCCCACGAGCACAGCAGCGAGAAGAAGACCAGCGGCCTTACGCATATTGCGCATGGATTTGTCCTTTCAGTCGGAGATACCATCTTAATAGTACCTCAATTTCAAATGCTTTGCTAGTAATTCGCAATTTAACAAACAAAAAAGCCTTGTCCCATATGGGAAAGGGCTTTTAAATTCAAAGAAATTAGGGAGAAATAGGAGCGATTTTTTTATCATGAATCGTTTTAACCGCTGCTAAATAATACTTTTCTACTTCTTCTAATCTTGCTGCTATCTCGTCCGAAATGTTTGTTTTATCCCACTCATAGACATAAGTACCTAGTTTATAGTGTTCTACAAATTCTTGATCTTCTTTTGTGAATTCAGATGGTCCAACGTCTGCTTCCTCATCGCCTTTGAACCAATCCTCAAATAGGGACTGTATCATCTCTCTATATTTTTTCTCACACCGAACATGGAGATGGTATACAGAACGATAGGCAAAATCATCGTACCAACTCACTAACAAAATAAAACAACGTGGGTCTTGTGGATGGAAGATAACTTGATAACTGGATAGCGGCGGCTGATAATTTTCGTTCCATTCTTCATAATACTCTTCTTCCTCATCCTCATCATCGTTGATAACTTCAAAGGGAAGGGCATCGGCAGAATAACCAAGTATTTTAATCAGTTCTTGAAACTGGTCATGATGACTGTCGTCGGTACTGTCATAGAGACTTAGTTGAATAAGGTCAGAATGATCTTGTTGCAATGCATCTTTTATCTTAGACAAAGGTGGAGCTGCCTGAAAACTAGGGATTGGTACTTCTGCTTCTCTCATATAGTGAGCCAAAAGGTCACTAATCTCTTTCTCTAAAAAAGATACTGCTACTTCGTAAGGAGTATAACCTTCTGAAGTTTTTATGTTAACATCTGCCCCATGTTCCAAAAAAAGTTTTACTAACTTTAGATTTCTATATTGGATAGCTCGAAGCAGCGGACTGCCGTAATACTTGATAGGAGTATTTACATTTAAGCCAGCTTCCAATAAGACTTTACATAAAGGAATCATTTGATTATGGCGAGAACCACTAATCGCATCGTTCCACAGATCGGGGTTGTCCACAGGTACACCGATGCGGATGAATTCTTTTACAACTTCTGTATCTCCTCTGCCAATGGGCCAAATTAAAAAGTTTTTCATTTTTTCGGGGTCTGTTTGTGCTCCATATTTGATCAAAAGGTGTATCGCTTCAACCGAACAAGCATCCCGAAGGGGAGGATGATAGAAGTAATGTCCTCTTACCTGAGCTTCTGGATCAGCTCCATGTTGTAGTAAAAGTTCCATAATCTCGAGTAAATTTAATCTTGTCGCCAGATGAAGAAGAGATTCAGTCCCTAATTTATGATTGGGATCAGCACCATATCTGAGTAGCAACTCTGCCATTTTAGTATCTCTGTGTTTGATTGCATTTTCTAATGGCACATGTAAATGGAGATATGGTGCACTTGGTTTTGCTCCGTTTTCTAAGAGTAGTTCTGCTAGTTCTAGATTTTGTTTGTCTACTGCAATATGGAGAGGAAGACGAAATTCAACCTGATGGTCTTCGTGATTTAAAAGATTAGGATGAACATTCATCTCCATTAGTGTTTTCGCAGCAGTGATATCTTCTGTTTCCACTGCTTCATAAAGTGATTTGTCTGGTTTTGTCTTATACTTGTGATTTGCATCATCTGTCCATAATACAGAAAGTAATTTTCCGGTTCGGGCAACTTGCCAAGGAGCATGATTTCGTTTATTGGTGATGGTTTTGTCAGCACCCAGCGTCAGTAGATGATTTACTCCTGTTTCATGCCCGCATAGTGCTGCAAAATGAAGGGGAGTATTCCCATCTTTATCCATGCTATTGATATCCATTCCTAATTGCACCAAATAATCTATTATTTCAGTTGTTCCACTTGCAGCAGCCATATGGAGTAGCGTCACATTAGAGTAGTCATCCAACATACGATCATTTTCAGCAAACTCTTCTTTGAAAGCTGCAAACTCCTTTTCCATTACTAACTCAGAAAGATGGGCAAATCGTTTGTTATCATGACGTAAATCATACATAAGTCCAACTAGCGGCGGTAGATTAGTCATTTTCACCCTACCTTTTATAAATATTTTTATATATATCATAAATTAATAACAATCTTCTTGGTGAAAAATATTATATAATTTAAAGGGACTTGCACTTGAATAGCAGGGATAAGTTATCTTATATAGAATATATAATTATACCTAAAATTGTAAATATAGCATGGTAAAGTTTTCTATTTACAAAATTTGTAACTAATTTTATGAATACTTTCCTTATAAGGGGCAGCTATGAATCAACATCTCAGTCGTCGGGCATTTTTAAAGCGGGCGTTATTTGGTTTTCTCAGTCTTATTCCATTGACAGCAGGGTATAGCTATGGAATAGAGCCTAGGTGGTTAGAAGTTTCAGAGAAATTCATACGTCTTCCACGGTTAGCTTCAGCATTTGAAGGGATGCGAGTTGTAGTATTCGGTGATTTGCATGTTGGATTTCATATGAACGAAGATGATGTGTCTCACGTAGTTACGAAAGTAAATTCTTTAAAACCTGACTTATTGTTGTTTACGGGTGACTTGGTAGACGACAAACAGGACGTTCTTTTTCCAATCCTCCCTCATCTCCAAAAATTACATGCCCCGCTTGGAAAATTTGCTGTTCTTGGAAACCATGATTATCAAGGGGACCTAGTTACACCAAATTTTGAACACATTGGTTTTCATGTTCTCCGAAATAGGCATCATTTGATCCGAAAAGGACAGGATACGTTGGTGATTGCAGGTGTAGAGGATATGTTGATGGGTAAACCCTCTTTAAACCAAGCAATCGAAGGAGCACCAGACACATGTACGTTATTGCTCTCGCATTGTCCCGATTTTGCATCCAATATTGTATCAAACCAAGTTGATTTACAAATATCTGGTCATAGTCATGGCGGGCAAATACGGCTTCCATTTCTCGGCGCTATGATTACCCCTCCAGGCGGGAGAATTTATACGGATGGATTTTATTCGCTGGAAAAAACGAATGTATATGTGAACAGAGGAATTGGCACTACCATTTTACCCTTTCGCTTTCATTGTCGACCACAGATTTCAATCTTACATTTATCTCGTACATAATTTTCAAAATTCAACTACCTGAATTGATAGGATGATCATACTGAATAATTTCTTCGGATTGCTAAATATGTGGAAATGGCATAAAATTCTAGTTGGTGTAAATGAACGGACTGCAAGGGAGGAGATAGATAATGGGGTCCATTCGTGCTTTAGGTAAGTTTCTGAAACCTTATAGAGGGATTGCGATACTCGGACCGCTACTGATGGTATTAGAAGTAACCATGGATTTACTTCAACCTACGATTATGCAACATATTATTGATCATGGGATCGCAAATCAAGATACAGGTTATGTGATTCGTATGGGTATTTTGATGATTGTAGCCGCATTGATCGGATTAGTCGGCGGATTAGGGTGTATTTTTTTCTCTACGAAAACTGCTGTAAATTTTTCGGGAGATGTGCGACTTGCTGCATTAAGTAAAATCATCACTTTTTCTGGGGAAAATCGCGAACGTTTTGGTGCAGGCAAATTAATAACTATTGTCACCAATGATATTGTTACTATCCAAAATGCACTTACGATGACATTACGTGTACTTGTTAGGGGACCGCTTTTGTTTATTGGAAGTATGGTAATCGTCTTGTTTTCTTCCAAGGGACTTTCACCTGTTTTATTTGTGGTTGTACCTGCATTGTTGATTACGGTGTTCTTTATCGCCAATAGGTCAAGTCGAATGTTTCAAAAAGTACAAGAAGCAATTGATAAAGTGAATACGAGGTTACAAGAGAATTTAGCCGGTATGAGAGTAATTAAAGCATATGTGCAGCAAAAGCAGGAAATACAGCGGTTTGCTGAAGTGAATGATGGACTGACGAAAGCAAACCGTTCGGCAGTACAAGTGATCTCTATCATGATGCCTGTGATCATGCTTATCATTAATGGAGGAATAATAGGAACTTTATGGCTAGGAACTTATAAAGTTGCTGATAACAGTATAGAAGTTGGAGCTATACTCGCTTTTATCAATTATTTGATGCTAATTTTGATGGCACTTATGCAAGTCAGTATGGTTTCGATTCTCATCACGCGTGCTGTCCCTTCAGCAGCAAGGGTACAAGAAGTATTGGATACAAAAATAACGATTACCAACAAATCAGATAGTTACGAACCAAGTGAGATAAAGGGAAAAGTAGAGTTTCAAAATGTTTCCTTTAGTTACAGTAAAAATGAGGAGCAAGTATTAAAAAATATTTCTTTTTCCGTGCAATCTGGTGAAACAATCGGCATTATCGGTTCTACTGGAAGTGGGAAGTCAACATTAGTAAAGCTAATCGCGCGGTTGTATGACGTTGATTCTGGCGAAATTTTACTCGATGGAATCAATATCAAACAGTATAAACTTGATGCGCTCAGGTCTTCTATTGGTTTCGTAACCCAAAAAGCTACCTTGTTTTCTGGATCTATCTTGGAAAATATTCGATATGGAAATGACGAAGTAGGACCGTCTGAACTAAAAGCTGCTGCCGATGATGCATGTGCTTCAGAATTTATCGATCGATTGGAAGACGGATATAAGTACACTCTAACCCAAGGGGCTACGAATTTGTCTGGAGGTCAAAAACAGCGACTATCCTTAGCGAGGGCTTTTGTCCGCTCTGCTCCTATCCTAATTCTCGATGATTCTACGTCTGCTGTAGATGCAAAATCCGAAGAAACTATTCAGGCTGCCCTGCACAGGTCATCCGATCAGACTATTTTTTTAATCGCATCAAAAATTTCTTCCCTTATGGATGCAGATAAAATATTAGTACTGGAAGACGGTGAATTAGTTGGTATGGGAAGTCACACTAATTTATTAGCTGATTGCGAAGTGTATCGTGAAATTTATCTTTCTCAGGGTGGTCAGATTGATATCGTAGCAGAGGCAGGAGGGAAGAGCTAAGATGAGCGAAACATCTGGAACACGTTCCGCAACACCACCCCGATTTGGATTTCGTGGAGGTGGTCGATTTGGTGTGCAAATGGAAAAGCCAAAAGATGCGCGAAATACAGTAAAACGAATATGGAAGTATTTAGGAAGACAAAGTATTGGCTTAATTGCTGCGATTGTTCTTGTTTTACTTACGTCTTTACTCGGTTTGCTCGGACCTTACTATATAGGAGTAATTATCGATAAGTATATCATTCCCCATGATGTTAATGGATCTGTACGGATGATCCTCTTTTTGGCGGGAATTTATTTACTTACTACTGCTCTAACATGGCTACAGACATTTATTATGATCAATATTGCGCAGAAAACGATTAATCAGTTGCGATATGATCTTTTTGTAAAACTTCAAACTTTATCATTGCGTTTTTTTGATAGCCGACCACATGGTGATCTGATGAGTAGAGTGACAAATGATATAGACAATCTCAACAGTGCTCTCTCTCAAAGTGTTACGCAAGTGATATCCTCTATTATTTCTATTGTCGGGGTAATGATTGCCATGTTTTCGTTGAACCCTATATTGGCAATCATTACATTGCTGATTGTGCCTTTAATGATCCTTTCTACAAAGAAAATATATCAATATAGCAGCAGTAGTTTTATTAAAAGGCAGAGAGATATTGGTGAATTAAATGGTTTTGTAGAAGAAAAGATCCAAGGTGCAGAAGTAGTCACACTCTATGGAAAAGAAGCTCAAACCATCGAACAATTTGGTGAGATTAATGACAGGTTGCGTGAATCTGGCAGACAGGCAGACACCTTTTCAGGATTTATCAATCCGATTATCAATTTTATCAATAACTTAGGTCTAGGGCTGGTGATTGGGGCAGGTGCACTACTAGTTTTGCATGAAAGTATGACGATTGGGATTATCGCATCGTTTGTGAGCTATTCCAGACAGTTTTCTCGGCCTATCAGTCAGATTGCAACATTATTAAATACGATTCAATCCGCTATTGCCGGTGGTGAACGTGTTTTTGAAATCATGGATGAAGTACCGGAAATCACGGACAAAGAAAATGCCTTAGTCGTAGAAAAATTTCGGGGAGAAGTTAACTTTCAGCATGTTTCCTTTGGCTATCAATCGGATCAACTTGTTTTAAAAGATATAAATTTAGAGGCAAATCCTGGAGAAATGATTGCTCTTGTCGGTCCAACTGGTTCGGGGAAAACGACGATTGTAAATCTATTGACAAGATTTTATGATATTCAAACTGGGCATATTTCTATTGATGGTAATAATATTAAGGACTATCGAATCGATGATTTACGAAAAAGAATCAGTATCGTTTTGCAGGATACCTATCTGTTTTCTGGTACAATCCTTGAAAATATTCGTTATGGTCGGCAAGATGCCACTGAGGAAGAAGTAAAAACTGCTGCAAAGATGGCTTGGGCGCATTACTTTATCAAGCATCTGCCGAAACAGTATCAGTCTGAAATCGTCTCAGGAGGAACCAATCTCAGTCAAGGACAGCGTCAATTGATTGCCATCGCTAGAGCAATTCTCATGAATTCGGATATCCTCATTTTGGATGAAGCTACTTCTAATATTGATACCCGAACTGAACTTCACATTCAGCGAGGATTAAAAAATCTAATGGCAGGACGTACTAGTTTTGTCATTGCTCACCGTTTAAAGACAATCGAGAATGCCGATAAGATTTTAGTGATTCATCAAGGAAAAATAATAGAACAAGGAACCCATGAGGAGTTATTGAATAAAAGAGGATTTTATCAAGAATTATATGCTGCACAGTTTGAAATCTGAGGAAAATTTTAGCTTAGTTCCTATTTGGGAGCTGAGCTAAATTTAATTACTGTCCTTTTGCTTAGGTGCTTTTCAAAGCCCAGCCAAGGTACTATGAGAAAAATACAATTTACATTGTTTTCTTTTTTTGTTTGACAATGAAAACATGTGTTTATAAAATTGAGATAGAAAATGAACCACCATTCAGCAAAGAAAGGAATAGGGCAGATGGCAAAACGGACTAGTCAGAAATATGATGCCATCTTAGAAGCATCTATTCGTGTTATTGCTAAGTATGGCTATCATCGAGCGCAAGTGTCTAAAATCGCAAAAGAAGCATGTGTGGCAGATGGAACCATTTATTTATATTTCGAAAATAAAGAGGATTTATTGATTTCTATTTTTAGGGAAAAAATTGGCAGTTTCATTCGTTTAGTCAAACGGAAAATTGCTACTGCAAAAGATGCAAAAGAGCAGCTGTTTCACATTATCGCTTTGCATCTGGGTTACTTAGAAACAAATCCATTGCTTGCTGTTGTAGTGCAGATGGAAATACGCCAGTCTGATCCCTATGTTCGCAAAGAAATTGGTGAATTGATGCAAGCATACTTAAACCTGATTGAGCATGTAATGGAACAAGGCAAGGAATCAGGTGTTTTCCGCTCTGATTTGGATGTACGTTTGGCACGAAAGATGATCTTTGGAACATTAGATGATCTTGTAACTTCATGGGTGAGCCATCAACAAAAATATTCCTTACAAGCGTTAGCCAAGCCAGTTTACCAGATGTTTGTAAACGGGATTACTGCGAAAAAGGGGGATTAACATGAATTTTCTAGTCTGCTTAAAACAAACCTTTGATACAGAAGAGAAAATCGTGTTAAAAAATGGACAGATAAGTGAAGAGGCAGTTGAATTTATTATTAATCCGTATGATGAATATGCTGTAGAAGAAGCAATCCGCCTAAAGGAAAAGCATGGTGGAGAAATAACAGTACTTACCATAGGTCCAGATCGAACAGAACAAGCTCTGCGCTCAGCATTAGCAATGGGAGCAGATAAAGCGATATTAGTAGAAACAGAAGAGCTGGAAGTAGAATTAGATGAACATAGTATTTCTCAAGTTATTTATGCTGTATTACAGGAACAAGACGATGAGTTTGACTTGATATTGTGCGGCTATATGGCAGTAGATGATGGTTCTGCACAAGTAGGACCAAGACTTGCGCAATTGCTGCAAATTCCTCATGTATCTACCATTACTAGCATCTCGGTTGATGGGAAAAATGCTGCCATTGAAAAAGATGTGGAAGGTGATACTGAACATATTCAAACAACATTACCCTTATTAGTAACCACACAACAAGGATTAAATGACCCCAGATATCCCACCATTCCCGGCATTATGAAAGCCAAAAGAAAACCATTGACCCGCTATGAACTCGATGATTTATCCCTTTCAGAAGAAACAATTCAATCCAAAACAACACAAAAGGAAATATTTTTACCGCCCAAAAAAACCGCAGGCCTGATTTTGACTGGAAGTATAGAGGAACAGGTTACTTCTTTAATAGAGAAATTGAATAAAGAAGCAAAGGTTTTATAGAGGAGGGGATCAGATGAGTAAGAAAGTCCTTGTCTTTGCGGATCGAAAAGAAGGGCAGTTGCGACAAGTTACGCTGGAAAGTATTTCAGCTGCACGCACGATTGTAGATGATGGTGAAGTGACGGTAGCTTTACTTGGCTCAGATGCGAGAAAAGAGACAGATACGCTTACCCATCATGGAGCTGATCGTGTACTTCTCGTTGAAGACAGCCAATTCGATTCGTATATAACTGATGCATATTTTTTGGCATGGCAACAGGTCATTGATCAAGTAAAACCAGACTTTATTGTGACAGGTCATACAACTGTAGGAAAAGATGTGTCTCCTAGGATTGCTGCTCATTTTTCTTTTGGGTTGATATCAGATTGTATAGCCATTGAACGAAATGGGGATGAAGTTATATATACACGTCCCATTTATGCAGGAAAAGCTTTTGTCAAAAAAAGTTTTCGACCGGGTGTGCAATTTGTTACCATTCGCCCTAATAATATCCCCCTTATCTCTGTTGATCCATCACGCTCTGCACAGATAGAAGAACTTACTGTTCCAATCAAACATGATTTGTTGCGTACGATTGTGACAAATGTGGTGAAAAAAGCTGCGACGGGTATCGATTTATCGGAAGCTAGAATCGTTGTTTCTGGTGGAAGAGGAGTAAAAAGTGCAGAAGGTTTTCAGCCATTACAAGAATTAGCAGATGTCTTAAATGCTGCAGTAGGTGCATCGAGAGGAGCATGTGATGCTGGTTACTGTGATTATGCGCTGCAAATTGGTCAAACGGGAAAAGTGGTTACTCCTGATCTGTATATTGCTTGTGGTATTTCAGGAGCTATTCAACATGTAGCAGGGATGTCTAGTTCTAAAGTAATCGTGGCCATCAACAAAGACCCCGATGCTCCTATCTTTCAGATTGCTGATTATGGGATTGTAGGCGACTTATTTGAAGTGGTTCCATTGTTAACCAAAGAGTTAAAAAAGCTCCTTCCTCCTGCTTAAACTGTTTCGGACTGCGAAATAGTTGATATTTCGTGTAAAAGTGATATACTAACTTATGAATTGTAAGTACCATTTAGGAGGAATTACCAATGGCAATCGTAGAAGTAACAGATAAAGATTTTGGCACAAGTGTGGAAGGTGCAGAGAGCGGAACAGTTCTAGTAGATTTCTGGGCTCCATGGTGTGGTCCATGTAAAATTATTGCTCCTATTTTAGAAGAAGTGAACGAAGAGATTGGCGAGAAAGTAACCATTGCAAAACTAAATGTAGATAACAACCCAGAATCAGCTAGCAGATTTGGTGTCATGAGTATCCCTACTCTGATGGTTTTTCAAAACGGGGAGATGAAATCCAAATTGGTTGGACTTCAACCAAAAGAACAGTTGATTCAATGGTTAGGTGAATATATGTAAGCGAAAAGAAGTGTCCGGGTAACGGGCACTTTTTTTTGATATTTGACTTTTGTATATTTTTTCTTTTTGGTAAATTACATCTCTTTGTAAATGTTATACTATTTATTGCAGGATACATATACTCAGGAGGAATAATAAATGGCACTTATAGAAGGTACAGACAAAACCTTTGCGATAGACGTAGAAGGAGAAGATAGTGGAAAGGTATTGGTTTATTTTTGGGCTCCATGGTGTCCTCCATGTAAAGTTCTTGGTCCGATCATACAAGAGATAGATGAGGAAATTGGCGATAAGCTAAAGATCGTAAAAATAAATGTCGACGATAATCCTGAATCAGCTGCTAATTTTGAAGTGATGAGTATTCCTACATTGATCGGTTTCCATAATGGAGAGATGAAATCCAAATTGATTGGTCTTCAGCCAAAAGAACAGTTGATTCAATGGTTAGATGCCATGTAAAACAAAAAGTGTCCAGATGGACACTTTTTTACTCTACAAAGGAGCGGTGAGGACATGAATTTGCTTGAAAAAGCTATTTTGATTGCTGTGAAAGCACATGCAGGACAAATCGATAAGGGAGGACAGGCTTATATCCTCCATCCTTTAGCAGTGATGTCGCGTGTTTCTTCCACTGATGCAAAGATAGTAGCTGTACTTCATGATGTGATCGAAGATACACCCATCACCATGGAAATTTTGCAGAAAGAGGGCTTTCCAGTCCATATAAGGGAAGCTATTTTGGCAGTAACGAGGCAAGAAAAAGAAACATATGAAGCCTTTATTGAGCGAACTGCTCAAAATAGTTTAGCCGTAGAAGTAAAGTTAGCGGATTTAGAAGAGAATATGAACTTAGATCGCCTTCCACAAGTTACTTCAAAAGATAAAGAGCGTCTTGCCAAGTATCGTGAGGCATATAATCGCCTAAAAAGCTCGATTTAGCTGCCTATTGGTGGGATTTGCCTCGATGTCGTAGAATAGAAGGGAGAACAAGTGAGGGAGAAACACATGTTAAAAGATAAATTGAGTTTACTGCCAAATCAACCAGGTTGTTATCTGATGAAGAATAACCAAGGGGAAATCATATATGTGGGGAAGGCGAAGAACTTACGTAATCGGGTTCGTTCTTATTTTTCTGGTTCCCACGATGCGAAGACAACTCGACTAGTGATGGATATTGCTGATTTTGAATATATCGTAACATCAAGTGATCTTGAAGCATTGATACTTGAGTCCAATTTGATAAAAAAACATTATCCACATTACAACATCATGCTAAAAGATGATAAATCTTATCCATATATACAATTGACCAAAGAAAGACATCCTCGGCTGCTTGTTACACGAAAATTGGTCAAAGACGGCTCTAAATATTTTGGTCCTTATCCCAATGCTGGTGCCGCACAGCAGACGAAAAAGCTGCTCGATAAACTTTTTCCACTTCGGAAATGTACGACACTACCTAAACGTGTTTGTCTTTATTACCATTTGGGACAGTGTTTAGCACCTTGTGAATATGAAGTATCGGAAGAACAGTATGAGGAATGGACTCAGAAGATCACCCGTTTTCTAGGAGGAAATCATCCTGAATTAAAGAAAGAATTAAGTCAGCAAATGCATGAAGCTGCCGAGTCGCTACAATTTGAAAAAGCAAAAGAACTGCGTGATTTAATTAACGATATTGATACCTTAATGGAAAAGCAGCATGTTTCCCTTGCGGATCAAGTAGATCGAGATGTGTTTGGTTATTATGTGGAAAAAGGTTATCTGAGTGTCCAAGTATTTTTTATCCGGCAAGGAAAACTTTTGGAGAGAAATGTCTCTATTTCTCCGCATTTTCAAGAGCCGGAGGAAGATTTCCTCAGCTTTGTTGGGCAGTTTTACTACGATGCCCCTGCTTTGCCAAAAGAGATTGTCTTACCAAAAGGAATAGATGAAAACTTAGTATCTGGACTCATTCCAGAAGGGAAAATCGTGATTCCCCAAAGAGGCACCAAACGAAAATTAGTGGAAATGGCGACAGAGAATGCAAAGATTGCTCTTACAGAGCGGCTCCGTTTGATGGAACGGGATGAGAGTAAAACCACTTTATCGCTTACGCAGCTAGCTGATGCAATTGGGATGGACTTGCCTAAACGAATAGAAGCATTTGACAACTCCAATATTCAAGGAGCAGATCCGGTATCGGCGATGGTCGTATTCATCGATGGCAAACCAGCCAAAAAAGAATACAGAAAGTACAAAGTTCGTACCGTAGAAGGTCCTGATGATTACGAAACCATGCGAGAGGTTGTGAGACGTCGTTATACAAGAGTCTTAAAAGAAAACTTACCTCTGCCTGATCTGATTCTTATCGATGGTGGAAAAGGTCAGCTGGCAGCAGCCTTAGATGTATTGGAAAATGAACTAGGACTTGCTATTCCTGTTGGGGGCATGGCGAAAAACGAGAAACACCAAACGGCAACTCTAATTATGGGAGAGCCGCCTTTAGAAGTTCCATTGAAACGGGGAACGGATGGGTTTTACTTATTACAGCGCATTCAAGATGAAGTTCACCGTTTTGCCTTGTCCTTTCATCGGCAGACAAGAAGCAAGAGTTTTCTCCAGTCGAAGCTCGATGAGATTCCGGGAGTTGGGGAGAAACGCAAACAGCAGCTTTATAGGCATTTCGGTTCGATGGAAAAGATACAAGCAGCGAGTATCGAAGAATTACAAAAAGCAGGAATCCCAGTGAAGTTGGCGGAAACGATTAAACAGCACTTGGTGACAAAGGAGAGGTAAAAAGACAGCCCCCTCGATCTGCTCCTGATTGGAGCGAACCGAGGGGGATGGCACTTTGGCACTCAGGCCTCAGTGCCGGGCTTTACCTGGTTGTGGCCCTCTTGCTCGCGGTCTTCTTGGCTGCGGTGGTCCTCTTGGCCGGAGCCTTCGGAGCCGCAGTCCTCTTGGCCGGAGCCTTCGGAGCCGCGGTCCTCTTGGCCGGAGCCTTCGGAGCCGCGGTCCTCTTGGCCGGAGCCTTCGGAGCCGCGGTCCTCTTGGCCGGAGCCTTCGGAGCCGCGGTCCTCTTGGCCGGAGCCTTCGAAGCCGCGGTCTTCTTGGCTGCTGCCTTCTTGGCCGGAGTCGACTTCCAGACGATCTCGTTCTCGGGCAGATCCCTTGTTCCGTTGACAAACTCCTCCAGAAGCTTGCCGGGACGGAACTGAATCGTGATCGTCTCCGTCTGAGGGGTTCGAGTCACCACCTTTTCGATGGTGCCGAAACCTGTGACGGAGACCTCTTCGTCATCGACGAGTCCCCGAGCGATGCCTTCGAGTACGGCTTCGACTGAGATGGACGCATGCTGGCAACTACCCAGCCTGCCCGCGACGAACTCAACCAGATCAGCCTTGATCATTACGTTGCCCTTCTTTGCGGATGGGAACCGTTACAAGAAACACTGCCTTGGATGAAATGCTGTGAATCCTGCTTGCTTTTATTTTAACGGACTTTTTATAATTTGCAAATAAAATATGTGCGGAGTTAAATTTTGTTTTTATTTAATGATAGAAACACATAACATATGTAATTTACTCAATAAGTAGCAAATATTCTGCTGTTTTCTAAGCCTTAAAGCTATCCATTATGATTTAATATTATTAACTTGATGAGATATCGAGAGTTGGGAAGAAACAGCAGCTTTATCGGTATTTCGGATCGATGAAAAAGATACAAGCAGCGAGTAAAGAAGAATTACAAAAAGCAGGAATCCCAGTGAAGTTGGCGGAAACGATTAAACAGCACTTGGTAACAAAAAATCCGAATTAATGCGTAGTTTTTTAATAAAGAAGGGGTAAAAAGACAGCCCCCTCGATCTGCTCCTGATTAGAGCGAACCGAGGGGGATGGCACTTTGGCACTCAGGCCTCAGTGCCGAGACTTACTTGGTCGCCGTCCGCTTGGCCGGTGTCCTTGAAGCCGTGGTCTTCTTGGCCGCTGCCCTCTTGGCGGCGGTGTTCGAAGCCGTGGTCTTCTTGGCCGCTGCCCTCTTGGCGGCGGTGTTCGAAGCCGTGGTCTTCTTGGCTGCTGCCCTCTTGGCGGCGGTGTTCGAAGCCGTGGTCTTCTTGGCTGCCGCCTTCTTGACCGTGGAAGCGGTTCCGCCCGTGAGGCTGCCCTTGGGCGCCTTCCTGACGGAGATCTCGTCTTCGTGAGGAAGCTTCTTCGAGCCGCTGACGAGGTCCTTGAAGCCCTGTCCTGCCCTGAAGCGCGGGACAGAGGTCTTCTTGACTCGCACCCGCTCCCCCGTCTGGGGGTTGCGGGCGTAGCGGGCGGGCCGGTCGACCTTCTCGAAGGAACCGAAGCCGGTGACGCTGACGCGACCGCTGCCGGCGACAACTTCCCGGACGATGGCGTCCAAGACGTGGTCGACAGCGTAGGCCGCCTGCTGGCGACCGCCCACCTTGTCGGCGATGGCCTCGACGAGCTGTGCCTTGTTCATACTTGAACCCTTCTTGTGGGAACTGTTACAAGAAGCACAGTTACTCGATGGAGTGACTGTAAATCCTGCTTGCTTTTATTTTAACGAACTTTTTGTAATTTGCAAATAAGATTCTGTATGAAGTGATATAAACATTTTTATTTCGGGGGTAAAAATACATAAGAGATGTAATGAAAACAATCACCGATAAATGCTTTCTATTGTTTACTAGCCTTAAAGCTATCAATTATAATTAATATTATTAAGATTTTATGAGTAAAGGAGGGATTCTTATTATTCCTCAAACAAATTCCAAGCGTCCATCCGGCAGACCAAAGAGAAACACAAATAGTGAATTAAAAGATACAGAGAAACTCATTTTATTTCATAATTCGTTGTCCCAACAAGCATTTGCAAAAAAACAAGATGAGGCTGCACTTACACAGCTGAGTTTGACGGTAGTCTCTGTCTTTTCAGATGGAATTGCTTAAATCATATGTTTTTTGAAGGGGGAACGATAATGGCTAGAGGAGTGGTAATTGGGGGTGGGCTGTCCGGTCTGGTTTCAGCCGCTATCCTATCTGCCCGCGGACATGATGTAGTACTGCTCGAAAAGCAGCCAAAACTTGGTGGAAAAATCCAAGAGTTACAGCTAGATGGTTATCATTTTGACTTTGAACCTTCGATGATTACAATGCCTTGGATTTTGGAGAGAGTTTTTCGGGAAGCAGGAAAAACAATTGATCCAAAACTTCGTTTTATTCCATTAGCTGTAAACAGTCGAAATTTTTTTGAAAGTGGAACAATCATCGATCTTACATCAGATCCGGACTATATGATGGAGCAGATGAGAGAGTTTTCTTCTGAAAATAGACAAGGGTTTATTGACTATTTGATGGAATCTGCGAGGTTGTATGAAATTGCAGATGCGAAATTTTTCGAGAATCCTAACATTAATTGGTCTGATTTTCTTTCTTTTCCTTGGTTAAAATCATTTTTATCCGTGTACCCGCATCTGACAATGGATGCTTTTCATAGAAGATTTTTTGATGATCCACGTCTATTGGCAATGATGAATCGCTATGCAACTTATGTTGGCTCTTCCCCTTACCGTGCACCGGCAGCTTTAGGTTTTTTTGCTTATTTGGAACTGGTACAAGGGGTTTACTATGTAGAAGGCGGCAACTATCGTTTAGTAGAAGCTTTTGAACGATTGGCATCGGAAGTAAATGTTCATATCTTTCATGAAACACCCGTACAACAAATTACAGTGAAAGATGATTTTCGTTTTGAAGTAAAAACGGAAAAATATTTGTGGGATGCTGATTTTGTCATTTCTAGTGTGGATTCTGTTACATTACGAAATTTGATGAAAGCAAATCGGCAAGAAACCAAGGTGAATTTGGAGCAGAGTTCTTCTGGCTTTTTGTGTTTGCTCGGAGTAGATAAGAAATATAAACATTTGCACCATCACAACTATTTCTATCCACTTGATCATAGTCGTCAATATGTAGATATTTTTGAACAAAAAGAGTGGTCATTAACCCCTGCCTTACATGTTGCTTTTTCAGGGCATTCGGAATCGTCACGTGCAAATCAAGGGAGTAACCTTGCGGTTTATGTCAATGTACCACCTTACGATAAAAATCATCGTCTGCATCAAGCATCTTACTATGATTCCTATCGAGACTTTATTGTTCATTGGTTAGAATCAAAGTTAGGCTTGGTAGATTTGGGGAAATCGATCGTGACCCAGAAGGTATATGGACCAAGAGAATTAGAGGCTATGATTGGTACAAAACATGCTGTCATCGATCGAGTAAATGCAAGTAGTTTTTTTCAACCAAATATAAAAGATAAAAGTGTTGAAGGGCTTTATTATACAGACAGTAGTACGCATATCGGCGGAAGTATTGTGATGTCTGTGATAAATGCACTAAATACGATCCCATTGGTTGAAGAGGACCTCGCCAAGAAAGATAAAAAATGGTCTACTTTGTTGGAATACTAAAAGACAACCAAGAAGAGCAGGTAGAATAAACAAACCTGCTCTTCTTGGTTATTAAAACGTTTCTGCTACTTTAGCTGCTTTTTCCAATCCTTGCTGAATAATTTCTTCTTTGCGATCCGGATATTGGTTATGTCCTTCTGTGATGACAGTTGTGATATCCGTAACACCAAACAGTTGCAAGTTCGAAAGAACTAGGTTAACCGCCATTTCGGAAGCAGCTCTTTCTCCAGAGTAATCTCCGCCTCGTGCATTTAAGATGACAACTTTTTTACCTGTTGCAAGACCGATTGCTCCTTCGGGAGTAAAGCGGAATGTCGATCCAGCTCTATTTAAATAATCAAAATAAGTATGCAGTACACCTGGAACGGTTTGATTCCACAATGGGAAAGCAAAAACGATTTTTTCAGCAGCCAAAAATTGATTTAAATATTTGTCCGCTGTTTCTACAGCAGTTTGTTCTTCAGGGGTTAATTCATGTCCTTGAATTGCTTTAAAAATACCAGTGAGCATTACATTATCATAATAAGGAAGATGCTCCTCAAATAAATCTAGTTCAATGAATTCATCATTTGGATGATGTTCACGATAGCTTTTTACGAATGCATCATACATTTTTACACTGACTGCTTGATCACTAGGGCGATTGTTTGCTTTTATAAATAATGTTTTTGACATGATATTTCTCCTTAGAGGGTTTATTTATTGTTTTTAGTCAATCTTTCATATTGCATATAGAATAATTTTAGTAAGATGTCTATGTCTTTCTCGCTGTTAATATAAAAACTTACCCAACCCGAATTTGGGTATATATGATGTGGCTCAGCTAATTTGGATTCGATGAGTTCATCTCGAATTTTTTTAGGAAAAGGGAGATCTGCAAGTTTCTCCCCGTGAATGTGACCGAGTTCTTTGGATTGATAACGAAATTCTACCCCGCCAAACCGATGACTCTGTTCATTCACGCCTTCTAAAGCAAGTAACTTTTCGCGAAGTGTTTGGAGAATCATGAGATTATCCCCTTTATTCAGATTTACGCCCGAATTTGTTTGTACTTTTCATTGACGATATCCCAATTGATGACTTGGAAAAAGGCAGCAACATAATCGGGTCTTTTGTTTTGATAACGCAAGTAATAGGCATGTTCCCAAACGTCTAATCCCAATATTACTTGTTTTCCTGTCATCAACGGGTTGTCTTGGTTAGGTGTATGTACAATCTCCAAACCGTTTTCATCTGCTACTAACCATACCCACCCAGATCCGAATCGACCAAGGGCCGCTTTGGTAAATTCATTTTGAAAAGCATCGAAGTTGGTAAATTGATCATCGATTGCTTTTGCAATTTCATGGACAGGATGTTTCGAGCCGCCAGGGGTGAGGATTTCCCAGAATAAACTATGATTGTAATGTCCTCCACCATTGTTTTGGACAGCGGTTTGAATGGAAACAGGCAGTTCATTGATATTTTGCAATAGTTCTTCTAATGATTTATCTGCCAATTCTGGATGAGCTGCGATTGCTTCGTTTAACTTATCTACATAGGTTTGATGGTGTTTTCCATGATGAATGAGCATTGTTTCTTTATCGATATGAGGTTCAAGAGCTTCAGGTGAGAATGGTAGTGCAGGTAAAGTAAAATGGGACATAGTCTATCTCTCCTTATTTTTTATACTTTTTAAACCAATAAGTATAAAAAGTGATATATTGATATTTAACCTCAAAGGCAGAAAAAAGGCAATAGATTTTTAAAAATTTTTTTTCACCTTCTTTTCGCTTGTACACAAAAATAATCCAATAAGGTTGTATATATTTTATACTTTATGGTATAAAAAGTGTATCCCCATATCTCTGCATGTGAGAAAGCAGGTGAAAAAATGCTGCATATGAATGCTACTACGAGACAGATCTTAGAGCTCATAAAACGCCATAACGAAGTTTGTGTTAACTTTCTTTCTGATGAACTGAGCATCACACATATGGCTGTTCGAAAGCATTTAAATAAATTAGAAAAAGATCAATTGATTACCACCTTTCAAAACAAACAATCGGTGGGTAGGCCCGTTACTCTATACCGCTTGACAAAAGCAGGAAAAGCATTATTCCCTCAAAATTATGGAACACTGTCCGTTGAATTTTTAGAAGATATAGAGATGTTAGATGGAAAACAAAAAGTGGATATGCTTTTTCAGAGACGAAAAGAAAAGTTAAAACAAAAATACACAGAACGGATAGCATCCAAATCTACCTTTATAGAGAAGGTAGCAGAATTAAAAAGGATTCAATCGGAAAATGGCTACATGGTGGAAAGTGAAGAAATCAATGACGGGGAAATTGAGTTCATTGAGTATAACTGTCCGATCTTTGAAGTAGCCAATAAATATAAAAAAGCATGTGATTGCGAACTTTCTTTATTTAAAGAAGTGTTGGGAGTAGATTCGATTGAGCGAACTACGTGCATGTCTGATGGAGATCATAAGTGCCGGTATGTAATGAAATCCCATAAGTCTTAAATAACTCCTTGTTTCAATGAAGCAACGGGTTATTTTTTTTTGTATATTATGGTATTCTTTAATAAGGCATAGTGATTGTTATGGAAATGATAGTAATTCCCATTTGAAAAATATATTGTCATTCTAGTAAATCATATGCTAGAATAAATAAAATTTCACATTTATACCTGTGTAGTAGAGGTTGCGATAAAGAAAAGTACTCATACAGAGGATTTGGGTCCTATGAAGGATGAGGAAAGGTTTTGTCGCCGAAGTCGATTATCCGCCCATAAAGGATAAACGATTGGGGTCGTGGTCAAATAGATGCGACACTGTCACAAGAATTTTTCTTGTGGAGTACTATCTCACAGAGAGAAGTCGCTAATAGACGACAGCTTGTGTTTCTCTCTGCTGTGGTCTTTTTATTTTGTCAAGGAAACTTGCCGATGTGTCTGTCTTTCAAGGCGAGGCAGAGGCTTAGTTGCACTTATGCAGAGAAGATAAAATTTATGGTTCTTATCTGCTAAAAAAAGGGAGAGACATACTGTTGAAGATTATCGTAATGAAGTTTGGCGGAACTTCGGTAGGAAGCACAGAGAGAATCCGCGAAGTCGCCAAAAGAGTCGAGGAAAAAGTTCAAGCAGGATATAAATGCGTTGTTGTACTATCAGCAATGGGAAAAACAACAGATACATTAATTGATATGGCTAAGGAGTTAAATCCACATCCTTCCCCGCGAGAGTTAGATATGCTGTTGGCAACAGGGGAACAAATCAGTATTTCGCTATTGAGTGTTGCACTTCATCAGCTAAATTTAGAAGCCCGTTCCTTTACTGGCTGGCAAGCTGGTATTGTAACAGACGCGGTACATGGCAAAGCGATAGTAAGTCAAGTAAAATCAGAAAAATTGCTTTCTTCTTTGAAAAGAGGAGAAATTGCTGTAGTAGCAGGATTTCAAGGTGTAACAGATCAAGGTGAGATTACCACACTTGGCAGAGGTGGATCAGATACAACAGCTGTAACGCTTGCTGCTGCATTAAGCGCGGAATACTGTGAAATATATACAGATGTTACAGGTGTTTACACTGCTGATCCAAGAGTTGTCGGTCAAGCGCAAAAAATAGATGAAATTTCTTATGAGGAGATGCTGGAATTAGCCCGTTTGGGAGCTGGTGTATTGCACCCTCGCTCAGTTGAATGTGCATTGACTCATAAAGTAAATTTAGTTGTGCGTTCCAGTTTTGAAAAAGTACCAGGAACATGGATAAAGGAGCAAGATCAAATGGAAGAAAGTTTACAAGTCAGAGGTATAGCCCATGATCTGGATGTGGCAAGGATAAAGTTATTAGGTTTACCAAACAAGCCAGACATTCTAGCGCAGCTTTTCACTGCGTTAGCAGATGCCCACATCAATGTGGATATTATTGTGCAAAGTGAGCACCAAACGGATCAGATTGATGTTGCCTTTAGTATCTCCGAAGATGAAGGAGAAGCAGCTAAAAAAGTATTACGAGAAAAACAAAATATCCTTGGATTTCAAGATATGTTGTTTGAAGGCGGTCTAGCAAAAGTATCTGCTGTTGGAGTTGGGATGATGACTCGCCCAGGAGTAGCAGCCAATATGTTCGCTTGTCTGAGTGAAGCAAATATCGCAGTAAAAATGGTATCTACGTCAGAGATCAAGTTATCTTGTGTCATAGATCGTGACAGAGCGATTGAAGCAGCGAATCGTTTGCATGATTATTTTGGACTAGGTGCGGATGCTAAAGTTTCCGTATAAAGGAAATTCACTTGCGAATCGTTTTGAATAGATGGACAAAAACGTGGATTTGCTTGGCAAATTTGTTCGGTGTACTTTGGTACAAACTGAGCGAGAGTCGAAAAATATCTATCCAATTGATGGTTTTTTAACAAGGGGAACTTAAGCGGAAAGTTCCCTTTTTTGCATTGGAATGAGATGGGAAAATATCCTTTCACATGTTGATAGTTCAATCCCTTTTTTGTAAAAGGTGGTTTAATATGAGCTTGTGGCTCAAGAGGGATATAATCATGAACATTTACAACGCGAATATTTTCTTTAATTCTACGGTCATAAGTCATCGCAAAAACGGGATCACCCACACGCGGTGAACCGAATGTGTATACCTTCGGATTTCGGAAGGGAGTATGTTTGGAGATATCGAGTGCAGCTATTGTTGCAATCGCCCCACCCAAACTATATCCAGTAACATATAAGCTTCTTTTCTCGTGTTTATCAAATGCACATAAAGTAGAGAGGATCGAAGAACGTAAACAACTGTATAAGTAAGTGAAACCTTCATGGGTTTTACCCGCATGGGAGATAAAAGGGTATTTTGTCTGATATAAATTTAGATCAATAGAAAGATCAAAAGCTCGAATACTGGTACCTTTAAAGACGAGAATGAGATTGTTTTTACTTTCCAAGAGATAACCAAATGCCTCATACCCATACTTTTTTGGAAGGCAAAATACACGTACCAGATGGTATCCTAATTTTTTAGGAACGATAAAGCGAAGGCGTTTATATAGGTTTCTCGCTTGGCCGCAACAGGCAAGCATAAAAAGCGCATTTTTCACAATGTGTTTATTTGGACCACATCCCATCTTCTCTCCCCCCAAAAGAACTGCTTTAATCATCTTATGCAGAAGAGAAAACAATGGTTTTCCTATTTGTTAGCTAGATACGGAATTTGTAACATAACGAATTACTTTGATCTATTTTTCTATATATTATGGCAATGAGGTGCTCGTTTATTTCTGTTGATGACACATGGATTCATAGTAGAAGAACCTAACAGTAATAAGAAAAAACGCGATATAGCATCGCGTTTTATTATATCAACGAAAATTCCGGAAAAATGCAGCAACATCATCAAGCCAAACATCTGGAATTTCTAATACTGCATAATGCCCACCTTGATCGTAATCCGTCCAGCGAACAATATGATTCGCTTGTTCCGCATACTTACGGATAGCGACATCATCTTTGAAATTAGCTACGGCAGTAGGTACTCCAGCGTTTTCTTTTGGGGCCCAAGCGTTTGGATCATGGGCATTTTCATAATAAAGACGGATGGAAGACGCAGCAGTTCCCGTAAACCAATAGATTAAGAAGTTTGTTAAAAATAGATCTCTATCAACAGCATGAACAGATTCCCCAAACCCTGTAAACAACTCACTTATCCAAGAAAGCAGACCTGCTGGAGAGTCAGAGATACCAAAAGCTAATGCTTGTGGACGATGGGAATGGATGAAATTAAATCCAAATTGCTCAGACATAAATTTTTGAAGTCGTTGTAGTCTTCCTTTTTCCATTTCAGAAAGAGTTTCCATATCAGAAGGGTCAATTGGCCCCATTGGGATGAAACCCATCGTAGCAGCATTGACGTGAAGACCTATCACTTTTTCCGGTGCTAAACGAGCGAGTTCTGGACCGATAATTGCCCCTGCATCTGCTCCTTGTACTCCATATTTTTCGTATCCCAATCGTTCCATTAGTTCGATAAATGCATTTGCAATTCGCCCGTTATTCCAACCAGCTTCTCGGATTGGGACAGAGAATCCAAAACCAGGCAAGGAAGGGATGACTAAATGAAAAGCATCTGATGCATTCCGCCCATGAGCAACTGGATTGGTAAGTGGTTCGATCACTTTTAAGAATTCCACAAACGAACCTGGCCAACCGTGTATAAGGAGGAGAGGAATTGCATTTTTTTCTGTTGATCGGATATGTAAGAAATGTATATTTTGACCATCGATTTCTGTTGTGTATTGAGGGTATTGGTTGATCTGAGTTTCATATTTTCGCCAGTCGTATTCTGTTAACAAATGTTCGACATTTTTTTTGACAAATTCAAGTGTAGGACCAGCATTCCAGTTGTCATTTTCCCATTCACCTGGCCAAATGGTTTTGCCTAGCCTCTCGTTTAGTTCCTGCAATTTGGAAGAAGAAATTTGAATTTTAAATGGTTTTATTTGCATAATGCTAACCTCTTTTCGTTAATGTCTTGTTGTTATACCTATTTTACAACAAGGAACCTGACAATTCGTGTCAGTGAAAAAGAGGAAAATGAAAAAGAACCAGCAAATCGAAAGCTGGTTCCCTTTTATTATTTGCTATTTTTCCAAGGTTCTTTGCCTTGCAGTTCTCTTGGAAAAATTATCTTGCTGTCCCGAACTTCTAAAACAACAAACTCCGATAGAGTATCTATAATAGATATCCGCGGATAAGTAAGGTGGTGCTTACCAACATATTGGTAAGCTTCTGTATCTGATTTGAGTTCCTCTTCTTCCGCTCGTTCTCCGTTTTCGGTGTAACAAAAACCTGTATAAATGGTCAGTCCCTCCTTAACTTAAATATCTACTAATCTATTTTGAAGTTGGATCGTAGTGATGTATTGCTTAACTTGTTCGCTAGATAAAACTTCTACTGCTTCCAGACTTGGTTTTAATGCTTCGTGAACAGGAGTACAAAAAGTAATATCCCAAGAACGGTCTCCTAATGTATTTTCTCCTAAAATCACCACGGGGACCCCATTTAATTTAGGGATGTGATGGAGTGTGCCTTCGCCAAATAGCCAATTTGCTGGCATTACTGCTGAAGGTATTTTACCTTCGCCATTTAGAGCATGGAAGTCGTAAAATCCAAACAAGGCATGATCATGTATCTGTTCTTCTGTGTCCGAAAGGGCTCCGCCTTTTGCAAGATGAATCGCTTTTTCGTTTCGATGGAAAGTTGCAAAAGCTGGATGGGTAGCGAATTGAGTAAGATACAAATCCTGTAGTAATGTAAAGAAATGAAAATTGTTTTGGATCATATCTGCTTTGATTTTCAAACCTGTTTCACTTTGCGGATGGAGGATGATCATTTCGTAATCATCGACACTATACAAAACTTGTTTTAGATAATAAAGATTATCCACTTCATCTTCTAACTGGATCACTTGATGGATCAAAGGAGTATTTGTTCGGATACTTTGTCTTGCTTCTTTTAACCGGCATACAGAGGTCATCGTTGCCAAAACAACATAGGAAGAAGTAATACTTGCCTTCAAAGCATCAGAATCATAGGAAAAAAAGAAATCTAATTCCTTCGGTGATAAAGTACCACCTTCCCATTCTTCTTGCTCAGCTAAAGATAGGAAAGATTCTGTTGCTGTTAAATGATTTTCTAATTGTTGGATGATGTGATCAACGACAATTTTAGGGTTTCCGCCAAATTCAATGAGACTTCCGCAAATCAGGCAAGTAAGTCCTTTTTTATACATATCTAAATCCAGCGGCATTACCATTGCAATACTAGTGAGTATTTCGTCTAAACTATCTCGGTTATCAACAGCATAACGAAGCAATTGTTTAATCTCAGGTTCTTGAAAAGCTGTCTGATCTTGTTTTAAATCTTGGCTATTTGTGATTGGTTTATGTAAAAAATCAATATAATCTTGTATAACCTTTTGCAGGGTCATATACACACTCCTAGATGTAAGAAAACAGGTATTTTGCTGTGGGAATCTCTTTGTAGGTGGCAAGTTCGTTCCATTGTACGATGAGATTTGTATTTTGTGAAGGACTTGTTCTAACAAGTTTTTGTATGTTCTTTGGTGATTTTAAGTCCTTTTTCATTTGAAGTGTTTTATTTTCGTTTAAAAAGTGTGTGTTTATAGTGGCTTTCATCACTATTTTAAAAATGTAAATAAGTGGGGGGATTAATTTATATGATAGATAAAAAAGAATCCGTTCCAATAGGAACGAATTCTAAAAAAGTTTAGCTTATTTTGTGGATCATTTTTTGACTCAATGAGTCGATTGTATTTGCACCTACCCCAAACATAGCGAGTTTTAATTCTAATTCCACTTGTGACATTTTTTCCACTAGCTTGGTTGGGTCGTTAACTGCATCACGGAGTAAGAATCGCCCGAATCCTGCTAAATTAGCACCTAGTGCAATGGATTTTGCTGCATCTACTCCATTTTGTAAGCCTCCACTAGCTATGAGCGTTTCACTTGGATTTTTTTCTCGGATATCGTGGATACATTCAGCAGTTGGAATGCCCCAATCGAGGAAAGCTTTTGCAGCTTTTTTTAGCATAGGAGTCGAACGGAAACTTTCTACTTGACTCCAAGAGGTTCCTCCTGCACCAGCGACATCAATAAAATGTACGCCGCAATCATACAGTTTTCTTGCTAGTGTCCCATGGATTCCCCAACCCACTTCTTTTACTCCAACAGGTGTATTCAACCCGGTGCATATCTTTTCTATTTTTTTAAGCAGTCCTGAAAAGTTTGTATCCCCATCAGGTTGAAATGCTTCTTGCATGGAGTTCAGATGAAGGATCAACCCATCTGCTTCTGCAATCTCCACGATTTGCCTGCAATGCTCTACACCCATTCCTTTGTTCAATTGAACGGCTCCTAAGTTTACTAGAATAGGTATATCAGGGGCATAAGGACGCATCTGAAAAGTAGAATGAGTTTCTGGGTTTTCAATGGCAACACGCATAGACCCAAGAGCTAATGTCCAACCTCGCTCTTGGGCAGCAGTTGCTAAAACACGGTTAATATCTCCGGTAGCTTGTGTTCCGCCAGTCATGGAACTAATCAAAAAGGGTGTAGCAATGTTGCGGCTTAAAAAACGAGTGTTAAGAGAGATAGAATCAAAGTCAATATCTGGTAGTGCTTCATGTACGAGGCGATACTTTTCAAAGCCAGTCGTTATCCCTTGTCCTGACACGTTTTCATTTAAAACTATCTGTACATGCTCCGCTTTGCGCTGCTTGGTGTCATTTTGCGGTGTCATTCGCCGTCCATCTCTCCTCGTTATTCTAATATATGTTGTCTATGTTTCCTCACCTTGGTTGATCATGTGATAAGCAGTCATCACCAGTCTGTCCCACATCTCTGCCCGGATTTTCTCCTCGATGCCGACTTCCTCTAATGCTGCTGACATACAAGCTAACCAAGCCTTTGCCGTCTCGGGATAAATGGGGAAGGGTAAGTGTCTAGCTCTTAAACGGGGATGGCCCCTTTTTTCAGTATAGAGGGGAGGTCCGCCAAAAAATTGACTGAGAAAGAGGTACTGTTTCTCCATCGTTTCCGTGAGATCTTCCGGAAATAAATGTTTTAACTCAGGATGTTTTTGAACACGAGGGTAAAAAGCCTGTACGATTTTCCGGATCGTTTTTTCTCCTCCTATTTTTTCATAAACAGATTGCATTTCGTTGTTCCCTCTCTAATTATCTATCGCTCGTAACGGATTTATTTGGTTCCTCAAGTCCTATAATCTTCAAAATTTCCCGCATGTCTTCTATCCAATAGGTAGGTTGATGATTTTTCACATCTTCGACATGTAAACTCCAAGCTACACCGACAGAATCAATCTCAGCGCGCTCAGCTGCTAAAATATCATATCGGCTATCTCCGACCATGAGCGTTTCAGAGGGAGTGACATGTAATTGATCCATCGCGAGTAGCAGCATATCCGGATGTGGTTTATTTCGCTCCGCTTCATCTGCACAAATAATAATTTTCATCCATTTATCTATGCCAAAACGTCTCAAACCTTGTTCTACAGCAGCACGGCGTTTATTGGAAATAACACCCATCGTAATTCCGTTTTGATATAGTTTTTCTAAACAGTAAAGCACATGAGGAAATTCTTCTACCAAACGGTCATGTTCTGTTTCATTGAAAAGACGATATGTTTTTACCATCTCCTCTGCTTGGTTAGGATCAAAAAAGTACATCTGATCCGGTAGAGGCTCTCCCATGATCGGCATGACATCGTCTCTTGTGAATTTATTGGGGCAGTGGATATCAAAGGTATGTTCAAAAGAAGCTAAAATAAGTTCATTTGTGTTGATTAGTGTTCCATCTAAATCAAATAGTATGGTGGAATATTTCATGTAAGATCACCTCTTTCTAATGGTACTACAAATATGATGTGGTTTTAAGATTACTTTGATACAATTACTCATTTTATCACTTGCATTTATTTATGGAGGATAAATAGGGAAAGTATTAGTTGGGCAGAGGAGGTAGGCTAGGGATTTTCTAAGATAGTTGTATGGGATTTCTCCATTGCCTTGTCTAGAGATAGATAAGAAATTCAGCTGAGTTGAAAAGCCTTGATTTATAAGGTTTTTTGGTCGACAAGCAACTCAACGTTACAAAAGAATCGTTTTGCGAACTTAAGTTGTACATATGTTCGCTTTCTTGGGTGAATAAAAAGAGGGAAAATCCCTCTTTACTCTTGGATTAAACTGCCAGGGAACAACTTTTCATATGCCCGTTTGGTAAGCATTCGCTTTCCTAAGATGCAGTAGTTGACGAACTAAAGGCGGAAAGGGAAAAAAGCAACAGTAACTGCATAAATGATTAATATAAATAGGGAATGATATTTTAGAAATCAAACATTATACAAAAACTTATTCAATTTTTGACAGACCACTTTCGTATAAAATGGCTTTGCCAAGAAGTTATTTGTATATGGCAGTGGTTTTTTTATGTGAAAACGTGAGCATTTTTCATTTTTAGATGGAGACAAATTAGCTTTGTTACTATCACCAAGAAGCCAATTTTTTGAAGAAGAAGCAGCAACCAATTTTCCAAGAATAGTATCTTTTCGATGATGAACTGGAAAGTTATATTTTTTCAAACAGAAGAACAAAAAGAAGAGAACAAAGAAAAATAGAAGTGGTTTCTACGATTTCCATATGATTGTGAAAGGCTAGGTTTCCCAGTGCAATTTAGACTCTTAGAGCCTGTTGCATTATTCGTCTCAAAAGCACAGATGTGCACCTCAGACAAGGGACAAGTCTCGCTAGGTCGCTGTGCTCCTAGTCTCGCTTTGTGTGGGTGGAGCGTCCTTTGTGTTTTTTCAACAACAGACGTGGAAAACACACACATCCCGGGGTTCCCCGAAAAGTAATACTTTTTGGGGTGGATCAGCGACCTTATCCAGTGTTCAAATCTATTTATGCAACAACCTCTCTTAAAGAAAAAAGCTATGAACGAATGTCACAAAGCCACACCCTTCTCCGTCTTAGTTTATAAAAGACAAAAAAGCGAAGGAAGGTATAGAGGATGAATCAGTTTGATGTGGCAGTCATTGGTGGAGGTATGGCTGGTTTGGTGGCAGCAATTGACTTGGCCCAAGCAGGTAAGTCCGTTGTCCTGTTGGAAAAGGCCGGCCAATTTGGTGGTCGAGCGGTATCTGCCAAGAAAAACGGGGCTATTTTCGATCTTGGCGGTCATGCATTAATCAGGGGAGGGGCGACAGAAGAAATTTTCCAAGATTTAGGTATAAAAATGGAAGGGGGATCTCCCACTCCAGGCGGATCGATTCTATGGAACAAAAAGATAACTTCTTTTCTAAAATTTATTTTCACCCAAAACTTAAGCTGGTCTGCTAAGGTGGAGTTAATAAAGTTTTTTTCCAAGTTTGGAAAAATTGACGCCGATTCCGTGCCAGCAATCAGTCTTCGAAATTGGATTGAACAAGAACTTCGCGATCCGATGGTTCGTCATATCATTTATGCTCTGTTCAGAGTAGCATCATTCGTACAAGCTCCTGATCACCAATTGGCTGGTCCCATCATACATCAATTAGCACGCTCCTTAAAAAAGAATAACATTGTCTTCATTCAGGATGGCTGGCAAACCCTTGTTGATCAGCTATACGAAAAAGCAGTTTATGCAGGCGTCTCTATGATGACGGGAAAAAACGTAACGGAAATCGAACATGATGAAGCCGTTCGGAAAATAAAGTTTGCTGATGGACAAGAGATGGACATCACACATGTGATTTCCACCACCCCACCTTCAGTAACCTCCCGGATCTTGGGAGATACGGGAAGTAAATCGGTTTTACGTTGGAAAGAACAGGCTCGTGCTATTAAAGCGGCAAATTTAACTCTTAGTTTAAAGAAGATTCCAGTACCAAATAACATTCAGGTTATAGGTGTGGATCAACCCATATACTTCTTAAATCAATCGAAATTCACTCGATTAAGTGAAGATGGCACTTCGGTGGTGCAAATTATCAAATATAATGGCACTGGTAGAACAGATCCAAAAGCGGACGAGCGATTCCTCGAACAGATGATGGACTTGATCCAACCGGGCTGGCAGAAGGAAGTCGTCGCTAGGCAGTATCTCCCAAAAATAGTTGTAGCCTACGACTATATGCACCTAGACAGGGAAGATCGGTTTCCCGGTCCAGCTGTACCCGAAATCGCAGGGCTTTACGTGGCGGGAGAATGGGCCACCCATGGAGAAATGTTGTCAGATGCTGCGACGGCAAGCGGAAGACGTGCAGCTCGGTGTGTGTTAAAGGATATGGAAACAGGCCGTAAAAATGAGCAAAAACGCATTTTGATATAAATAACAGGAAGAAAGCGGGAGGCTAACATCTTGGAAAACTTAAAAACAGAACAATTCTATACCGAATACAAACCACTATTATTCTCCCTTGCTTACCGTATGTTGGGCAGTGTCGTGGATGCAGAAGATATTGTCCAAGAAGCTTTTTTAACCTTATACAAATCTGGTGGTTTTGACTACATTCAAAATATGAAAGCATACCTGTGTAAAATCGTAACGAACCGGTGCCTCGATCTGCTTCGTTCTACGAGAAAACAGCGGGAAGACTATTTCGGGACTTGGCTGCCTGAACCGCTCGTGGCAACAGCAAATGAGATAACAGATCCGATGCAATCCTACTTACAAAAGGAATTGGTATCCACCGCTTACTTGCTGTTGTTGCAGCAATTATCTTATGTGGAACGAGCCGTTTTCCTGCTGCGCGAAGTGATGCAGTACGATTATGAAGAAATTGCTGACATCGTTGGCAAGAGCAGTGTGAACTGCCGGCAAATATTTCATCGAGCGAAACGCAGTCTTCATGTAAAAAATGATCCGGATCAAATGGACCACATAGATCAAGAGAAAGCCACCAACTTGGTGGAGCAATTCATGCATGCTCTTGCTTCTGGGGATGCAGTCCAGATCATGAAATTCCTATCGGTTGACGCGGTACTCATGACAGATGGGGGTGGCAAAGTAAAGACAATACCACAACCACTTCATGGGCACATACGAATTGCCCGCTCTATGACGGGTTATTGGAAAATGTTACCGAGAAACTTAACTTACCGTATCACCATGGTAAATGGCCTTCCTGGAATCGTCGTATATATGGATGAAAAAACATTGACTGTCATTTCATTCCATATCCTCGATGACCACATCGCTCATCTCTATTTTGCTGTAAATCCGGATAAATTGAGACATATATATTAAGTAAATGATTTCATATATTTGATAAGTTGATTAAACGACGTATATCAGCTGTTCTACGTTTAGATTTTCATAGAAAAAAGTTAGTAATAGAATGTCACAAAACCACACTCTTCCTCGTCTTAGTTTATGAAAGGTAAAACAGCGAAGGAAGGAATAGAGGATGAAACAATTTGATGTGGCAATCATTGGTGGAGGCATTGCAGGTTTGGTAGCAGCAATTGACTTGGCTCAGGCAGGTAAGTCTGTTGTGCTCTTGGAGAAGGCCAGTCAACTTGGTGGTCGGGCAATATCTGCCAAGAAAAACGGGGCTATTTTCGATCTTGGCGGTCATGCCACAATCAGGGGAGGGGCAATGGATGAAATCTTTCAAGATTTAGGTTTAAGAATAGATGGGGGATCTCCCTCGGCTAATATATCGTTTCTCTGGAACAATAAAGTATCCCATATATTTAGATTTATTTTCTCTCGAAACCTGAGCTGGTTAGGTAAGAAGGAGTTTATGAAGTTTTATAATGCATTGACAAAAATCGATGCCGATTCCGTGCCAGCTATTAGTTTACAGAGTTGGATAGAACAAGAAATTAGCGATCCGATGGCTCGTCGAATTGCTTATGCCATGTTCCGGACAAGTTCGTACTCACACGCTCCAGATCACCAAATGGCTGGCCCCGCCATACGTACTGTAGCACGCACTACGAAAAAGAGCAGCATTGTCTATGTAAAGGATGGCTGGCAAACCTTGGTTGATCAGCTTTACGAAAAAGCAGCTCGGTCAGGTGTCTCCATAATGACAGGAAAAAACGTAACGGAAATCGAGCATGATGGAGTCGTTCGGAAAATAAAGTTTGCTGATGGCCAAGAGATGGACATCATGTATGTGATTTCTGCCACCCCGCCCGCAGTAACCTCCCGACTCTTGGGAGATGCGGGAAGTAAGTCAATTTTACGTTGGGTGGAACAATCTCGTGTCATTAAGGCAGCAAGTTTGACTCTTAGTTTGAAGAGGCTTTCCGCACCAGATCATTTTGCGGTTTTGGGTTTGGATCAACCCGTGTATTTCGTGAATCAATCGAAATTTACTCGACTAAGTGAAGATGGCACTTCAGTAGTGAACATTGTTAAATATAATGGCACTGGTGGAACAGACCCAAAAGCGGACGAACGATTTCTCGAGCAGATGATGGACTTGATCCAACCAGGCTGGCAGAAGGAAGTCGTCGCTAGACAATACCTTCCCAATATGGTTGCAGCCTATGACTATATGCACCTAGGCAGGGAAGATCGATTTCCGGGTCCGGCTGTACCCGAAATTGCAGGGCTTTACGTGGCGGGAGAGTGGGCCACCCATGGAGAAAATTTGGCAGATGCTGCGGCGGCAAGCGGAAGACGTGCGGCACGGTGCGTGTTAGAAGAAATGGAGCAGATCGTAAGGGTGGTTGGAAATCCATTTAGGTATGAGTAATAGGAAGAAAGCGAGTGGCTACATCTTGGAAAACATAAAAACAGAACAATTCTATACCGAATACAAACCACTATTATTCTCCCTTGCTTACCGTATGCTGGGCAGTGTCGTGGATGCAGAAGATATTGTTCAAGAAGCTTTTTTAACCTTATACAAATCGGGTTCTGACCATATTCAAAATATGAAAGCATATCTGTGCAAAATCGTAACGAACCAGTGCCTCGAACTGCTTCGTTCTACAAGAAAACATCGGGAAAACTACATCGGGACTTGGCTGCCTGAACCACTCGTGACAACAGCAAGTGAGGAAATGGATCCGATACAGTCCTACTTACAGAAGGAGTCAGTATCTACTGCTTATTTGCTGTTGTTGCAACAATTAACTTATGTGGAACGAGCCGTTTTCCTGCTGCGCGAGGTGATGCAGTACGATTATGAAGAAATTGCTGACATCGTTGGCAAGAGCAGTGTGAACTGCCGGCAAATATTTCATCGAGCGAAACGCAGTCTTCATGGAAAAGATAATCCGAATCATGTGGATCACTTAGATCAGGAGCAAACCACTAACTTGGTGGAACAATTCATGCGTGCTCTTGCTTCTGGTGACGCGGCTAGGATCATGAAATTCTTATCGGCTGATGCAGTACTGATCACAGATGGGGGTGGCAAAGTAAAGGCACAACTGCAGCCTCTTCTTGGGCATATACGAATTTCCGATTTGGCATCGAACTTTTTGAAAAAACTGTCTGGAAACTTAACTTACCGTATCAAGATGGTAAATGGCCTGCCTGGAATCGTGTTATATATGGATGGGAAAACATTGACTGTCATTTCATTCCAGATTTTTGATGGACACATTGCTAATCTTTACTTTGTTATAAACCCAGATAAATTGACACATGTGTTTTAGAGAAATGGTTTCACATATTTGATAAATTGTTTACATCTATGTATATCCGCGGTTCTATGTACTATTTGGACTATTATAGAAAAAAATTATTAAAAAGTGTCACAAAACTACATCATTCCCCGTCTTAGTTTATGAAAGAAAAACAGTAAAGGAAGGCAGGGATAATGGAGAGCGAGCATTAGATCGTCTGGAAGTGTATTTGAACGAAATATCTAAATGATTTTTTAGGAGGAACCACGTGTCCAACCAAGTAGAATTAGTTATCACGCGTATCCTTGATGCACCTAGTGAGCTCGTATTCCAAGTTTTTACGAAGCCTGAGCATCTGAAAAATTGGTGGGGCAATAAAGGCTTTGAGATGAATGTCGCTAAGTTAGATCATCTTCGTCCAGGAGGTCGTTTTCATTTCTGCCAGAAATCTCCTGATGGCATAGAAATGTGGGGTAAGTTTGTTTATCGTGAGGTTGACGAGCCAGAAAAGCTTGTGTTCATCAACTCTTTTTCCGATGAAGAGGGCAATACGATTTATGCTCCACATTATACCACATATCCAATAGAATTCCTTAATACTTTGACGTTTACTGAGGATGAAGGTAAAACAACCATCACCATGCGTGTGAGTCCCTTGTCTGCCACAGAGGAGGAGATCAAGGTCTTCGAGGATGGACAGGAGTTGTCTCAACAAGCATATGCTGGACTTTTTGACCAGCTAGAAGACTATTTGGCAGGTATGGTTTCGTTTTAAATCAAACAGACCAACACCATCTGTTTTTTCTATTCTACTGGAACCTTCGTTTGCAAAAAGGATGTGCCTTTGTGTGAAATTCCAGAAGATAATTCAAATGAAAACATTATGACCGGAAATCATTTTCCTAACAATAGGTATTTACGAAATAGTTTGCGCTTCGGATAGCAAAAGCATGAGAAAGATCTTTTTTTATGCCCCAATTGGAGGACATATTATGAAAAGAATTGTTATTGTTGGCAGTGGATTTGCTGGTACTTGGAGCGCACTTAGTGCTGCAAGACAATTAAATCAGTTTAATATAAGTTCAGATGAAGTAAAAATACAAGTTGTGAATCGGGATGCCTATCTTGGGATTCGTCCGCGTTTTTATGAAAAAAATCCGCAAAACTACCGGTTTCCGTTAGAAAAAGTTTTCAAGCCCACTGGAGTTGATTTTATCCAAGGAGAAGTGGAAAAAATCAATACGGAATCCCAGGTAGTAACTATAAATCGACAAGAAAAATTAACTATCCATTATGACCGCTTGATTTATACAGCAGGCAGTCAATTGATTCGTCCAAATATCCAAGGATTTCAACACTCCTTCTCTGTTGATACTTTGCAGGATGCTGTAAAACTGGATCAACATATACACCAATTACCTTCCTTATCTACCGATGAGGGAAAATATACAGTAGTAGTTGTTGGAGCAGGATTTGCTGGACTGGAAGTTGCTACTGAAATGGTATCTCGTATCCAAGAAATCGCAAAAAAAGAAAAGAAAGAATCAGAAGCAAAAGTGATTTTAATAGAAAGAGCTTCTGTTGTAGGACCAGAATTAGGGGCTAATCCTCGACCTATCATTGAACAAGCATTACAGGAATTAAATATAGAAGTTCATACAAATGAGACTGTCAGTGAAATGACTGAACAAGGTATCGTTTTACAGAATGGAAAACGAATTCCTGCTGCTACTGTTATCTGGACTGCTGGATTACAAGCTAATCCATTGGCTAAATGGTTTCCTGTAGAAAAAGATCATTTGGGACGATTGTCCGTTGATTCCTATCTAAAGGTGGAAGGAATCAACTCTGTTTTTGCTGCTGGAGATGCAGTAAAAGCTAGAACGGATGATCATCATTTTTCACTCATGTCTTGTCAACATGCAAATCCTCAAGGCAGGGTTGCTGGGCATAATGCGGTTTGCGACTTATTAGGCATAGACGAAAAAATTCCATACCGACAGGAAGGATATAAAACGGGATTAGATTTAGGTGCGTGGGGAGCACTGATAACTAGTGGATGGGACAGAGTTCCGGTTATGCAAAAAGAAGAAGCAAAAAAGGTAAAAAGAGGAGTTAACCAAGCGATCTATCCACCTAGTTCTGAAAATCGGGATGAGATTTTTGCAGCAGCAGAGCTATTATAAGTAAAGTTCATTCCGAAATGAAAATGAAATTGGGATTATGGAAAATACCAACGAAAGAAGTTTGAATGGAAAGACAATGAGATTTGAAGAGATAAAGCAAGTTGCTTAAATCTATCAACAAAACCTAGGAGATGAAAATATGTCTAATGTATTGTTCGTAAAAGTAAATGATCGCCCTGTGGAACAAGCTGTAAGTGTCCAAATGTACGCAGCATTTTTAGATGCATATAAGGAAACAAATCCATCAGATACGGTTACAGAGATTGATTTGTTCAAAGAAAATATCCCTTATTATGGAAATGATGCCATAACAGGTCTGTATAAAGTCTCTCAACAGGCACCATTAACAGAAGCCGAAGATCAAATGGTGAAGGTTATTAATAAATACATGGATCAATTTTTAGCCGCTGATAAAGTTGTCATCGCTTTTCCGACGTGGAATCTTACTGTGCCTGCTCCGCTAATGACGTATATTTCTTATCTTGCTCAAACTGGAAAAACATTTAAGTATACAGCAGAAGGCCCTGTTGGGCTTATTACCGACAAAAAGATTATGCTGCTTAACGCCCGAGGAGGTAATTATTCTTTGGAATCCACACAACTTATGGAGTTTGCTTGCAAACCAACTAAGTCGGTTTTCTCTGGATTAATGGGAGCATCGGTAGAAGAAGTAATAATTGAGGGGCATCAACATCATCCAGATCGTGCGTCAGAAATCATTCAATCAGGGTTAGAGAAAACAAAGAAAGTAGCAGCAAGTTTCTAAGGATATATATTTAATTGGGTTTGTACATTATTAAACGAAGCATTTAGAATCACCATATAAAGCTAGCAACAAAAAGAACTTCTGCAATAAGTAAAGACCTCTAAGTCTTTAAAGTTATCTTTTGGGAGCCTAATAGGCTCTTTTTTTATCATTAAGAACCTACTATCCTTTACATATGCCATATGGGAGAATTGTTGTTGCCTGAAGTATACAAAAACACCTAAAATAAAGGTAAGTAATATTGAGCGCTGGAGTTTTCTCATGAAGATCAATCTTTCCACTCGATCTGCCAAGGTGCTGGATGTGGTGTGGGAAATCTTGAAGTACATCAAGTTTCTGTGCTTCAACGTTCGTCACCCCTTTGGGTATCTGGTTTTCCCTGCTGTGGGAGCTGTTGTAGGAAACTGGTTCCCTCAACTGGCTTCTTGGGAGAAGCTTCTTATCACAGGAGGGATCGGTCTCTTCTTCATCCACCTTGGAGTTTCCGGTTCCCAGTGGTTTGGTGACAAGAGGAATCGAAAGAACTATCCCTTCGTGTACATCTTCATCTATGGCTTCTTCTTCCACCGGATCAATGAGGCCAAGAAGAAGATGGAGAAGGAGGCGTAGAGCCTCTGAGCGTTCACAGGTGGTTTCTCGAGTCCCTGTTCACGACGGGTCGATTCGAGAAACCGCCGTTCATTTATAACATAAAATTTGTCAACAAGCACTGGTAATTTTCCAGTGTTTATTTGTTGTTGTTTGAGTATACAAAAAAACTTAAAATAGAAGTAATCGGTAATATCCGTTTCGAGCGCTGGAGGCTCTCATGAAGATCAATCTTCCCACTTGGCTCACCAAGGCACTGGCTGTACTGTGGGAAATTCTGAAGTACATCGTGAATCTGTACTTTGAGTTCCTCAGTACTTTGGGGGTGTATGCAGTAGTACCAGCTTTCTACTGCGTACTCGGTCTTGCGTACTGGTTCCCGCTGTCTCCAGGGGAGAAGTTCCTTATCTTCGGAGCGGCCTGTCTCTTCTTTCAACACCTTCAGTACTCTGTTTTCCGCTGGTTCCATATGAAGAAGTTCAATCAGGTGAAGCAAAATGGAGTGGAGTATCCCTTCATGTCCATCTTCATCTTCGGTTTCCTCTACTTCCACTGGTGCAATGAGGCCAAGAAGATGATGAAGGAAGATAGGGTGAAGAGTCTCTGAGCGTTCATAGGTGGTTTCTTGAGTCCCTGTTCATCACAGGTCGATTCGAGAAACCGCTGCTCATTTATGACATAAAATTTATCAACACAAGCACTGGTAAATGGAAATTCGAGCTTTAAAATAATAATAAAGAGTAAATAATTCTTGAGATAGAAGGTTTTTTTGATTATCCTATAAGTAAGATAAATAGCCAAATCTACTCTATTAATTTGAAAAGTGAAAAGAGGTCTTCATCTATGTCAGGAGTGCGTTTAAATAACATCTACAAACGTTATGGAGATACTACCACCATTGATAATTTGGATTTGGAGATAAAAGATAAAGAGTTTCTCGTATTAGTAGGACCATCTGGATGTGGGAAAACAACGACACTGCGGATGATTGCTGGGTTAGAAGAGATTTCAGAAGGGGAACTGTACATCGGTGACCGCCTCGTAAATGATGTTCATCCAAAAGATCGGGATATTGCTATGGTTTTTCAAAGCTATGCCCTTTATCCCCATATGACTTGTTATGAGAATATGTCATTTGCTCTGAGATTGAAGAAGACCCCTAAAAAAGAGATTGATGAGAGAGTAAGAGAAGCTGCTAAAATCCTCGATATTGAGCATCTATTAGACCGCAAGCCGAAAGCGCTTTCAGGCGGTCAACGTCAACGGGTTGCGTTAGGTCGTGCGATTGTCCGCGAACCTGCGGTGTTTTTAATGGATGAACCACTGTCTAACTTAGATGCGAAATTACGTGTACAAATGCGTACCGAAATTAGTAAACTGCATCAACGTCTTCAAACTACCGTTATTTACGTTACTCATGATCAAACGGAAGCGATGACGATGGGAACACGAATTGTGGTCATGAAAGATGGAGTAATCCAGCAGGTAGATACACCGACAGAAATCTATCAACGACCTGCAAATCAATTTGTGGCAAGTTTTATCGGTTCTCCAGCAATGAACTTTGTAAAAGGGAAGCTTCGGGAAGAGGGACAAGAACTTTTCTTTGATACTGTCAATGGAAAAGTGAAGTTTCCAGAGGGCCGGTCTTCTATCCTTCGCCAAAAAGGATATATTGGCAAAGAAGTGGTTTTAGGTATTCGTCCAGAGGCATTACATGATGAACCAGTTGTGATGGATACGCTAAAAGATAGTATCTTCCAAGCGAATATTGATGTGGTAGAAAACATGGGTTCCGAAATGTTTCTCTATGTGAGCGGTTTTGGAGATGATTCATTGACCGCAAGGGTAAGTGCCCGTACTCCATTTACACCAAACAGCTCTATTCAGTTAGCAATCGATATGAATAAAACGCATATATTTGATCAGGACACAGAAGAGCGTGTCATCTAGTTTCATCCTCCTTCTAAAGAAGGGGTTTTTTGTTTGGTGATATCGGAATATATAAAATAAACTTTCTCTTATATAGGTGCTTGCATTAGAGTTCACTCTAAAGTATATAGTTACACCATAAGCAAGAACAAGAGAAAAACAACAGGAAAAACACAAAAGGAGCCGATCGAAATGACAGAAGAAACAAGATTTGAACGTGGACTAGCAAAATTAGCAGAGGTGGACGGAAAAGCAGGGAATGATGTAGTAAGTCCCTTAGGAGATTTGGGAAAATACATTGTAGAGTTTGCCTTTGGAGATATTTACAGCCGAGAAGGATTGAGTCTAAGAGAAAGGGAAATTGCCACGATCGCAATGTTGACAGTATTAGCAGGAAGAGAACCCCAGCTAAAAGTACACATTGGCGGAGGATTAAATGTAGGTCTTACTCCTGAAGAGATAGAAGAAGTTATTATCCAAACCGTGCCTTACTCCGGTTTCCCCACAGCTATTAATGCACTCCATACACTAAAACAAATGATAAAAGAAGAAAGTAATAAAAGCCATACATTAGAGTGAACTTAAAGGTGTATACTAAATATATGGAAAAGATGCTAACGATACAAAAAATGTCACAAGTAACTGGTTTGAGTACCCATACCCTAAGATATTACGAGAAGATTGGGCTTATTTCTTCTATTCGCCGCAAGGAAAATGGCTATCGTCTATATTCCGAGGCTGATATCGTATGGGTGGAGTTTCTAAATCGCTTAAGAGCGATCGGAATGCCCATACAGCAAATGCAAGAATACGCTGCACTACGTATGAAAGGTGACGAGACGATTACCCAAAGACGAAAAATGTTAGAGGATTACAACCAGCAAGTGCAGCAACAATTGTTTGAAGTGAAGCAAAACTTAAGCGCAATCCAAGATAAAATAAAGCTGTATCGAAAAATGGAAGAAGAATATGAGAGGTCAAAAGGGTTGAACAGATTAATAGAAGGAAGTTAAATATGGAAAAAAAATTAACAGGGAAAGTTGCTTTAGTAACTGGTGCTTCAAAAGGAATAGGAAAACAAATCGCGTTAGACTTAGCATCGCATGGAGCAAAGGTAGTAGTCAATTACGCCAGCAGTACAGCGGAAGCAGAGGAAGTAGTCGCTCAAATTAAATCAATAGGGTCAGATGCAATTGCTGTAAAAGCAGATATAAGCAATTTGACGGATATCAAAGATCTGTTCTACCAAACACTGTCTACTTTTGGTATGCTAGACATCCTTATCAATAATGCTGGCACAATGATAACCAAACCACTGGTACTAATGACAGAAGAAGAATTCGATAAACAGTTTTCGATTAATGTAAAAGGGACGTATTTTGCTATCCAACAAGCTGCGATGTTTATGAATGAAAATGGACGTATTATTAATTTGTCCACCTCTGTAGTAGGACAAATGTTTCCAAACTATAGTGTCTATGCAGGGACAAAAGGAGCTGTTGAACAATTCACTCGTCATTTAGCTAAGGAACTCGGCTCAAAAGGAATAACGATCAATGCGGTCGCTCCAGGTCCTGTAAATACAGAGTTATTTACAGCAGGGAAAACAGAAAACCAAATTCAAACGATAGGCAGTGGGAATGCATTTGGAAGATTAGGTGAACCAGAAGATATTTCAAATGTTGTATTGTTTTTAGCAAGCGATGAATCCGGATGGGTCACAGGGCAAACCATTCGTGTAAATGGGGGTTTCATTTAATAGAAACAAAGCTGACTGTATGATATGTCAGCTTTTGTTATTCCATGAAGATAGTAATCGAAATATAAACCAATGATAATGCCATCACGATATTAAAAGGTTTCCGGTACTTGGTCAAAAAGGTCTGAAACACAGAGCCAAATAAACTCCAACTAAATGTTGCTAAGAAGCCAAACAGAGCGATAAGAGCAGAAAACCATATCAAAGCCATATTTGTGTGATAATAAGGTAAGATGAAGGTTGTGATCAACGTTATTCCAGATAAGATGCCTTTTGGATTGATAAACTGTAACAAGATAGCGGTAAAATAAATATGATCTTGTTTTTTGTCCTTCTTCTCATCTATCCCTTTGCTTGTGATGATTTTATAGGCAAGGTATAGCATATACAAACCACCTAATATGGTCATAGCAAACTGAACATTCGGCATGATGTCTTGCAAGAAGAGATTCAAGTAACAGCAGGCTAACATAACAAAGAAATAACCTGTTCCCACTCCTAAGCAAAAGCGTACGGATTTTTTGACCCCGTATTTGTTCCCGAAAATCATGCCCATGATGTTATTAGGTCCTGGAGTAAAGCTGGTTACAAAGACATATAGCAAAAAAGAAAATACAGGCATGCCAAATCTCCCCTTGAGGTATGTTATAATGACTGATACAGACACTATAACATATATTGCGTTTTATTGTACATATCGTACGTTATAATGTTTTATTGAAGGAGTTTAAGATGGAAGAAATAAACCTTATTATTGCGAAAAACTTAAAAGTGTTGAGGGAAGACAGAAAACTCAGTTTAGAGAAAGTGGCTGAGTTAACGGGTGTAAGCAAAACAATGATCGGTCAGATCGAAAGAGGCGAATCGAGCCCTACTATCAAAACTATTTGGAAGATAGCGAGCGGACTCAAGATTTCGTTTAGTTCCTTAATAAATACTCCTCTGCCAGATACAAAAGTAATCCGAAAAAACGAATTGCAAACGCTGACCGAGTGTGATGGAAAATACCGGGTTTATTCGAACTTTCCTTTTGAAGACGGCAGGAGATTTGAAATTTATACGGTTGAAATTGAACCAGGGGCATTTGTTCAATCAGAAGCACATTCAGAAGACACGGAAGAATATATCACTGTTTTTGATGGGGAATTAACGGTAGGTATAGGTGATGAGGAATTTGTCGTTCGTTCAGGGGATTCCATTCGGTTTAAAGCAGATCGACCACATGACTATATCAATAATGGACAGGTGCAGACGAATTTAAGTATGATTTTATATTATCCTTCTTAGATTAGGATAATAGTGATGTATAAATTTTTAAATGAGAAATTCCATGTTAGAAACTTAAGTTCAGATTCATCTATCCTATCAGGTTTAGAACTAGCAAACAGCTACCGAGAGGAAATGAAACAATATTATGGAAAACGAACCAATTAAAATAAATATTGGTTCGTTTCTTTGTACAGGGAAAGAAGAAATGATATGGTTATATACTTTTTGAGAAGTAGTCATCGTAGTTGTATGCTATAATTTATCGAAATTGGCCGTTGAAATGAAGAAGAAGTGGTTTGTTTGTATTCAATAAAAGTTTATTTGCCCGGAGTAAGAACAATCGGGCCCTTTGGTGTAGAATATCATCCTTCATAAATTATTGTTGTTTGAGAGACATAAGAAAATCCTTTAAGCGCTCATCGAATGCAGCATCAAATGATGGAATTAATTCATCAATTCGTTGCTGGAATAGTTTAGGATCCTGAACACCAAGCTCCGCTCTTAATTTTTTTTCTTCTGGCGAACCATTATCATCTAATATCATGGTCAGTATTTCCGCATTAAAAAATTTGCTAGGAGGCAAAACTAGGGAAGTCATCAAGGTTTGTGTTAGATAAAATCTGCTGTTGCCATTAGCTGCTAATTCCATCGCTTTTTTTGTGAACAAATCGATGTATTTCTGGACGAATGTAATCCCTTTTAAAGGTGGACCAACATGCTCGACACCCTTCCATCGTAAATCAGCAATAGAGCTCAGCCACCAAGCCGGGTCGATGGCTTCCTGCATCTGATGTAGCACATGTCGCTCAAAATATGGCTGTGGATTGCGCTTCTGTTCTTCCAGACAATTCCCGACTGTTTCTGCTTCAATTGCAGCTACTGTCATTCCTTGTCCATAAATGGGGTCAAAATTGCAGAACGCATCTCCCAGAACAAGCAGTCCCGACGGCCAAGTTTCCATTTTCTCAAAATGCTGCCGTACAGATTCAGGTGTACGATATCCACGAGGGCCTTGCAAAGGCTCTAAATGACTTACAGTTTTAGCAATTTCTGATGCATTTAGGTATTTGAGTTCCGCTTGGAATTCATCCGGTTTAGTGGGAGGATAATGCTCACCACCTGCGCTAAACAGTAATGTTAAGGCTATATTATTTTCAATGCGCAAAAGCATACCAGTACTTATTCCTTTAGCAGGTTGTGCCTCTGATATAACCGATCTCCATTGCTCTCTTGCTTGCGGAGGAATTTTGTAGTATTGGGTACTATAGCCAAGAGATACTTTGAGCACCTCAGGATCTGGTACAGTATGACCAAGCGATGTCAACCATTTGATGACTTTTGAAGAGCGCCCAGCAGTATCAATAACCATATCTGCTGTAAGCATACCTTCCTGTTTCTTCTCATTGCGCTTTTTTGTATATATGCCAGTAATCGTTTGACGGTCTTCAGAAGATATCAAACCTGTAACTTCTGTATTTGTTAGGAAGTGAACATGTTGGATGTTTTGGACACGCCGACGGAGTACCCATTCTAACAAAGCTCTGCTGCTTGAAGCGCTCAAAAATGGAGGACGGGATACAAATGTACCGAACCGATTAACAAGCTTCGTTTCTTCGGCATACGAGGCTTGAGCACCATGGTCTAACAAATCATTCGTATAACCAGGGAAGTAACGTTCTAGAATCATGTGACCGCGTGGCAGTACACGATGAGGATGGAAAGACTGTGGAGTGCCTTGCCTATTGGCTGGTGCTGTTGGTAATTCATCACGTTCCACAATATATACCTCTTGATAGTATTCGGATAGCATTCTTGCTGTTATCAGTCCAGCAATGCCTGCCCCAATAACTACAGCTTTGTTCATATTTGACATGATTGTCATCCTTCCTTTTTGGTTCAACGATCTCAGATACGCAAGGGCAATTTACTCCTGCCTTTGGTCTATCTACTTTTTAGGTATCGAGCTGATGCCATGAATTCGAAAAATGGGTTACTTTAGCTTAGAATCAAATTGGCTATTTCTTTAGTGAATTTGCTTATTTAGAGTTATCAACTTATTAAATTGACAATGTTGTGCAGCAGGCAGTCATCGCTCGATTCCATGATCGAGCACAGGCTTCACATCGATAATAGGTGTGGCATCAAGTGCTTCTAAATCACAAACGCATATTCTTATGCTGTCGCTTGTGCTATCAATTGAAGTGACCGTCACTCGATGTAGCCCGATCGGATTCGGACGGTCAGGTGATCGAGTATTGAATACACCAGTTTCCTTTCTCGTCTTATCTTCACGTGGATGTACTGTTAGAACATCTCGGCGCGCACGATCAAGCCATGTCAGTACTATTATTTTGGCACCCACCTGAAGATCACGAAGGCCGTCAATCACGTTTGGCTCGAATACTATCCAAGCCTCGGGTGCTCCCTCATCGCCTTGCTTCGGAGCTTCTGTCCGTTCCACCAAAGGTGACTCAACCCATCCGATCGGTTGCAGAATGTATTTATTGCTATTTGATTTGTAAAAATTTTCTTTTTTATTCAATTTCATTTTCATCTCCGATTTTATACTTTAAAACTGTTTTAGACTGGATCATGCTAAATGGGTTTCTATGCAATTTAAAATACAATTCCACACATTTAGTACATTCGGTATGAAACTGAAATTTGACAGTTATTTATATGATCAACTTAGTAGAGTAGCCGATTTTTTATGGTTGATACAATTTGGATACAAAAGAACGCGGTTTCTTGTAATTTGGAACCACCAAGGGATCGTCCAACCATGTGGCGGCTGTGCCATCTAGTAAGTTGGGTGTTTTTTCTTTTCAGAGTTGCAGATGGCGTTTTCTTTCAGCTTGTCTATCATCTTCATGTTAGACGTTTCTCAACGTATAGTTCCTACACCGGATCGAAGGGTTAGCTTTCGCTTTCACCTTTGTGTTCTCCAAGATGACAGACACTCGCTTTCTTCCTGTTGCTCACACTACAATGGTACTCTTAGGACCTGCCTCTATGTCTTTTAACACACGCTGTGCCGCACGTCTTCCGCTTGCCGCCGCAGCATCTCCCAAATTTTCTCCATGGGTGGCCCACTCTCCCGCCACGTAAAGCCCTGCGATTTCAGGGACGGCTGGACCGGGAAAGCGATCTTCTCTGCCTATATGCATAAAGTCATGGGCTACAACTATATTGGGGAGGTACTGCCTAGCGACGACTTCTTTCTGCCAACCTGGTTGGATCAAGTCTAACATCTGTTCGAGGAATCGTTCGTCCGCTTTTGGATCTGTTCCGCCAGTGCCGTTACTTTTCGTAATGTTCACCACCGATGTGCCGTCTTCACTTAGTCGAGTAAATTTTGATTGATTCACAAAGTATACGGGTTGATCCAAACCCAAAACCGCAAAATGATCTGGTGCGGAAAGCCGCTTCAAATTAAGAGTCAGACTCGCCACCTTAATGACACGAGCCTGATCTTTCCAGCGTAAAACTGACTTACTTCCCGTATCTCCCAAAAACCGGGAGGTTACTGCGGGTGGGGTGGTGGAAATCACATGCGTGATGTTCATCTCTTCACCGTCGGCGAACTTTAGTTTACGAACAGACCCATCATGCTCGATTTCCTTTACGTTTTTTCCTGTCATCATGGAGACACCTGACCGAACTGCTTTTTCGTAAAGCTGATCAACCAAGGTTTGCCAGCCATCCTGAACAAAGAATCCGCTATTCTTTTTCGTCGTGCGAGCTATAGAACGTATGGCGGGGCCAGCCAATTGATGATCTGGGTCTTGCGAATACGAATTTGTCCTGAACATGGCATAAGCGATACGACGAGCCATTGGATCGTGGAGTTCTTGTTCAATCCAACTCTTAAGACTAATAGCCGGCACGGAATCGGCATTGATTGTTGTCAACGTTTTAGAAAACTTCATAAACTCCTTTTTACCTGACCAACTCAGGTTTCGAGAGATTAAAAATCTAAAAATATGGGATACTTTATTGTTCCAGAGGAACGATACGTTTAACCCTGGATATCCCCCATCCATTCTTATACCTAAATCTTGAAAAATTTCATACAATGCCCCTCCCTTGATTATGGCATGAGCGCCAAAATCGAAGATAGCCCCGTTTTTCTTGGCAGATTTTGCCCGACCGCCAAATTGGCTGGCCTTCTCCAACAGGACAACGGATTTACCTGCTTGGGCCAAGTAAATTGCTGCTACCAGACCTGCAATGCCTCCACCGATGATTGCCACATTAAACTGTTTCATCATCCATACCTTCCTTCGCTATTTTGTCTTTCATAAACTAAGACGGGGAAGGCTGTGGATTTGTGACATTCGTTTCTAACTTTTTCCTGTGAAAGGATGGCATGTGTAAGCCTTATATCAAAAATTTAAAAAAAAATGACTTGAGTATACACTCAAGTCATTTATATCACTGTTAATTGTCTAACCTAGTTCTACTCTTTCACAGCACCAGAAGTTAGCCCAGCCACGATCCAGCGTTGGAAAAATAAGACCATGATAACGAGTGGAATGGTTACAATGACAGAAGCAGCTGCGATATCTCCCCAAGGGATGATAAATTGACCTTGGAACAAAGCAATACCTACGGGGATGGTTTTGTATAGTTCGTCTGTATTGATAGTAAGGGCAAATAGAAATTCGTTCCATGCAGCGATGAAGACCAAAATGGCAGTTGTAAAAGTCCCTGGTAATACGAGAGGGACAATGATTCGATAAAACCTCTGAAAAGCTGTGGCACCGTCTACTTTTGCTGATTCTTCTAATTCCAATGGGATTTGCTTGTAATAAGTTGTTAAATTCCAGACGGCAAGCGGAAGAGCAAAAGTAGTATATGGCAGAATCAAACCAAAATAACTATTGGTTTGATCGAATTGCTGCAAGAACAAATAAACAGGTGCAATTGTTGCAATTTGAGGAAACATAGAGACGGCGAGAATCACACCGAGTAAAATATTTTTACCTCTAAAATGCAGACGGGCGATCGCATAAGCGGTAAAGGAGGCAATGATCAAGCTAAAAGCTGTTGTGATCGAAGCTACGACTGTGCTGTTCCACAAATAACGCAGAAAGGGTCGTTTTTGGTCTGTAAATACATTGATATAGCTTTGGAGACTAGGATTAGTTGTATAAAAAGAGAATGCCCGCTCACCGAATAGTTCCGTCGGCGGTTTGATGGATGTTATAAATTGCCAAAAGAATGGGAACAGAACAGCGAAGAGAAACAAGCATACAAATAAATAAAATACTATTTTCTTACGCATGACTGTCCCTCCTTAATTTGATTGATTATTACTCATGATATTGGCACCAAGAAAACGAATATAAAAAATGCTGATAATCGCGATACAAATGAAACCGATTACAGAAAGGGCAGAACCTTCACCAAAATTCATTTGGGCGAACATCGTTTTATACGTATAAATCGAAATGGTTTCTGTTGCGTTTGCAGGTCCGCCGCCTGTTAAAACATATACAAGGTCAAAAACTTTAAATGCATCCAATGTACGGAATAAAAGCGTTACCAGTATTGTTGGTTTTAATAAAGGAAGCGTGATTTTAAAGAACTGCTGGATCCGTGATGCACCATCAACATGTGCAGCTTCGTATAAAGAACCTGATATCGTTTGCAGCCCGGCAAGCAGCAGCAACGTCATAAACGGTGTTGTTTTCCAAACATCAGCGAAGATCACGGCAAACATGGACCAGAACTTGGATGTGAGCAATGTTCCCATGTCTGGTATAAGTCCGATGAAATGAAAAAATTTCGCCATAATCCCATTTTGTCCATCGAACATAAACTTCCACATTAAGGCAGAAACGACAGTTGGAATCGCCCATGGAACTAGGACAGATGCTCGAACAATACCGCGACCTTTAAATTGTCTATTGATAAGAAGCGCTATGGCTAGACCGAGCACTAACTCAATAGCAACCGAAATGATGGTAAAGACCGAAGTATTCCAAAGTGACATCCAAAAACGAGGTTGATGGATAACATCGGTATAATGACTAAAGCCTACAAAGTTAGGTTGAATGACTGTTTTTTGTAAACCATTTAACAGTCCCAGCATTCCTTGTTTATCTGTATCTTTTATAGGTAATTTTTTTACTTCCAATTGAAGCGTTTTCAATTCTTCTAGTAATGATATCGCAGATGTTTTACTTAAGGGATATGTGATTAAAGATTCAGGAACATTTCCATCATCCATTTGGATAGAATCTACTTGGTCGTATTGTTTTTCAAAATTAGGGTCATTCGTTAGACTCTCTTTTACTTTCAATACTCGCTGATCTAATTGTTTTAGTTTCGATTCACTTGCTTTGTTTTCTGGCTTTTTGAGAGAACGATCCATGAGGCTAACCAAAATAGGATATTTTTCCACAAATCCATCCATATCTAATTTATAACTATAGTAAATATCGTTTTTAGAAGGGTCATTTAGACGAACATCGTATAAGCTTAACCAAAAGGTACGAATTACTGGATATACGGCTATCACAAGAATAATCAAAACCGCAGGTAAGATAAATAAGTATGCTATGTTTTTTTCACTGAAGCCCCGCTTTTTGCTCAAATCATTCACCACCTATAGAATAGGGAGAGTCATGGAGGCGACTCTCCATCAGTTCTATTCCTTCATCATTGTTTTAGGATAGCTTTCAATTTTGTCTCGATGTTTTTCACTGTTACTTCCGCTGTTTGTTGTCCGACAATAGCTTTGGATAGCTCAATTTGCATGGCATCGGAAATTTCTGGGTAAACAGGTGAAACAGGACGTGGAATTGCTTTGCTAATTCCTTCAATGAAGTTTTTATTCGCATAAAGTGGGTTTGATTTTTGCACATCTTTATCATCAAAAGCAGGTAGATAGGTTGGTGTAGAACCATACTGAGCAGAAATCTTTTGACCTTCAGGACCAGTGATAAACTTCAGGAATTCCCAAGCTTCCTTTTTATGTTTGGAGTATTTGCTAATACCAGACATCCAACCGCCAAGAGTAGCAGCTGATCCTTGGTCTCCAGCTGGTAATGGAGCTACACCGACTTTACCGACGATTTTAGATTGCTTTTTATCTTCTGCAAGAGAATATTGATATGGCCAGTTACGAATGAATGGAGATTGACCTTGAATGAAAGCAGTATGTGATTCTACTTCTGTGAAGGTCGAAATATTTTTTGGCACTACATCCGATTGGGCAATCTCCATCATTTTTTTCAACCCTTTGATTGTTTGAGGGCTGTTTACCACAACATTTCCTTTGCTATCTAGAATTCTACCACCGTATGAACCAGCAAACTCGATGAAATTACATACAAGACCTTCATATTGCTTTGCTTGCATGAGGTACCCAAACTGCGTACCGCCTTGCCCTTTTAATTGTTTTGCTTGTGCCAGCAGTTCATCCCATGTTTTAGGAGGATTTTTTACTAAATCCGTGCGATAAAACAGGAGACCAGCATCAATAAAACGAGGCATTGCATATTGCTGACCGTTGACATTACCAGCTTCAACAGCACCTTGGACGTATTTATCCATAGGGATGTTGTCACTTTGAATATAGCGATCTAAAGGTTGAAGATATCCAGCTTGTCCGAACTCAGCAGGCCAGATTACATCTAGGTCAATAACATCAATCTCACTAGATTTGCTGCTGAGCATGGTAACGAGTTGATCATGATTTTGTCCAGAATCTGCAGGCATTTCTTTGAAGTGTACTTTAATATTTGGATGAGATTTTTCAAATGCTTCGATCAATTTTGTCGTACTACCATTTACATCTTTTCCACGAGCGAATGTTAAGTTTACGACTTCCGATTTTTTCGAATCATCAGCGGCGGGAGTGGAACAAGCAGTTACACCGACAACCAAACTAGCAATAATACCAAGCGATAGAAGCTTTTTCCCCAATTTCATCATGTTTCCTCCATGTTCTAGTATGCGATAGGAATAGTCTTTCTTTCTTCACTTGATTGCAAGGCAGCTATAACTACTTTAATGGAGTTTAGTCCATCCTGGCCTGTAATAGGGACAGGTTGTTTGTTGATCAATGCTTCTACAAAAGCGTCGATCACTCCGCTATTCAATTGTACTTCGTTTGTGGAAACTGCTTCTGCGGCATGTTTTTCCACTGAGCTGTCACGATACTCGACGACTAGTGGGTATTCTGGATCCACTAATAGTTTCATTGTGCCATTTTCAAAATGGATGGTGGTGCTGTTATCTTCTCCGGGTACATGTGTCCAACTGGTAGTAATCGTACCGATTGCTCCAGAAGAGGTTTTGGCTACGATAGCAGCATTATCATCGACGTCACCTGGTTTTTGTAATGTAGCAATAAGTGCACTTACTTCTTCGATCTTTTCCTCTAATAACCATGTGATGAGGTCGATTTTATGGACACCAAGATCTCCAAGGGAGCCAATGAATGCTTTCTTTTTGGAAAAGAACCAAGAATTTTCTTTTTCTACACTCCATTGCTCAGGACCGCCATGGGCAAAGGTAGTACGGAAAGTTAGCACTTTTCCGAGTTTGCCGCTTTGAATGATCTCTTTTGCAATTACATGAGGTGAGAAATAGCGTTGATTGTATCCGATCATTAATTGTACATTATTTTCTTTCGCTGTCTGGATCATCTCTTCTGCTTCTTCCAATGTAATGGACATTGGTTTTTCACAGAGGACATGTAGACCATGTTTCATTGCTGCAATCGAGATAGGTGCATGGAAAGCGTTTGGTGTACAGACGCTGACTGCATCCAATTTTTCATTGGCTAGCAGCTCTTTAAAATCATTGTAGGCATTACCGCCATACAAAGTAGCGAACTCCTGAGCGCGTTCTAACACATCATCGGAAAAAGCGACAAGTTTAACATTTGGGTTTTGGGCGTATTCTGGAATATGACGATGTTTGGCGATGCTACCACAGCCAATCACTCCGATACGTAAAGGTTCCATGGTATTCACTCCTAATTCCACCATAAACTTGGTAATGGCTCTTGTGGGATAACTTGTTTTAGATTGTCTACAGCTTTTTGGAAACCTTCATCGGCTGAGAAGAATGCATCTTCATGTTCGATACTCACTACATAATCGTAACCGACTACGCGAAGTGTACTGAGAATGTCAGCCCAAGTTTTCATGTCGTGGCCAAATCCAACTGTACGGAACTGCCAAGCACGAGTTTGCAAGTTCTCAAATGGTTGCATATCTGTCACACCATACATATTTACATGTTCTTGATCAATGATGGTGTCTTTCGCATGGAAATGATAGATTGCATTTTCTCTTCCTAAGATTTTGATTGCTGCAACTGGATCAATTCCTTGCCACCACATATGACTTGGATCGAAGTTGGCACCAATCACCTCCCCTACAGCCTCTCGTAATTTCAATAAGGTTGCTGGAGTGTGAACAGAGAAACCACCGTGAAGTTCCAAAGCGATTTTCACGTTATGATCTTCGGCGAATTTTCCTGCTTCCTTCCAATAAGGAATAATTTTCTCTTCCCACTGCCATTTTAAGACGTCACGATACTCAGTAGGCCAAGTAACGACAGGCCAGTTTGGATATTTTGCATTTTCTTGGTCCCCTGGGGTGCCAGAAAAACAATTAATTACTGGAACATCTAACTTTTCTGCTAATTGTACAGTTTGGAGAAACAATTGGTGTGATTCTTCAGCATAAGCACGATCTGGAGTCAGTGGATTTCCATGACAACTAAAAGCACTAATCGTCAATCCTCTATCATCGATTGCTTTTTTGAAAGCTCGTAATTTGGACTCATCCGCTAGGAGCTCTTCAGGATTACAATGTGCGTTGCCAGGATAGCAGCCAGTGCCAATTTCCACTGCTTCAATGCCTTTTGCTTTGACATGATCTAGCATGTCTTCGAAATTCATTTTGCTAAATAGTACTGTAAAAGTACCGAGTTTCATGTAAATCATCCTTTATAAAATACTGGAAAACGTTTGCACGAAATGGATAAATCATGCAATCCATTGTGCAAGGATGTCCGATAACTTGACACAAAAAAAACAAAAAGAAACCGCTTTCATATGTGGTAAATTACCAGACTAACGTTTGCCTCTATCCTACAATAAAAAAAACGATATGGAAACAGTTTTTTTTATGCAATTTTAGGCAATGTTGAAGAAATTATATTAAAATATATAAAATTCTATACGGACTTTGCATATGTTTTCTTATCTGTTAATATGGTAGTGGAAACGTTTGCACAGGAGGTGGAATATGTCTGCTGTAACAATTAAAGATGTAGCTCAGTTAGCAGGTGTTTCACCTTCGACTGTATCTCGGGTGATATCCAATCATCCGAAGATAAGCCCAGCTACTAGAAAAAAAGTGCGAGATGCAATGCATCAGTTAGATTATCATCCAAATATCATGGCGAAAAGTTTAGTATCAAAGAATACGAATACAATTGGTCTCGTCCTTCCATACTCTTCGGATAATTTATTTATTAACCCTTTTTTCTCTGAAGTTTTAAGAGGAATGTTAGCATATGCAAATAATAAAAATTATGACCTGCTCCTATCATCTGCTAGAAATCAAAGGGAAGAGTTAGAAGCGATCAATCGAATGGTATTAGGGAAACGTATAGATGGTGTAGTCTTAATGAGTCCAAGCCGGGACGATGTGATTGTAAAAAAATTAATGGAGTATGATTTTCCATTTGTATTACTAGGCAGGTCTTTGGAATATCCGGATGTTCTATCCGTTAATAACGATAATATAAAAGCTTCTTTTGATCTTACGAATTATCTAATAGCTCAAGGGCATCAAAAGATTGGGATTGTGACTGGGAAACCAGAGTTAGTAGTATCAGAGGATCGTTTATCAGGTTTCCAGCGAGCATTGAGACAAGCGGGACTTCCGTTAAATCCAGATTGGATAGTCAGCGCAGAAATGTTGGAGAAAAATGCTTACCATACCATTTCCATGTTGATGAATGCAGGAGATCGTCCAACGGCAATTTTGGTAATCGATGATGTAATTGCGATTAGTTTGATTCGCGAACTTGCGGAGATTGGTTTTGGAGTTCCTGAAGATATCTCCATTGTCGGCTTTAATAATATATATATGTCCGAAATGAGTAATCCACCCCTTACCACCATTGATGTAGGAATCTATCAATTAGGTTATCAAACCATACAACAACTAATTCGTAAATTAGCTGGGGAAGATCATCCATCAAAGGTAACCGTACCTCATCGATTGGTTGTTCGGGAATCTACGAAGTAAATTTTAGTTGTAGGGATCTACTTCCTCTATGAGATAGGGGTCGATTTCTGCTATCAATAGATCAAACATTTTATCTTCTAGGTGTCGATTGCTCACTCCTAGCTGATCTATATAGGGTAGGATAGTATCTACAAAAGCGGTTACTTTTTGGAGTTCAGAAACTTTCCAGGCATAATGATAGGGAAACTTACTTATCTCTTCTATAAAATGTTCCAAACTGATATTAGAAGTAATAGTTGCATAGTCAAATGCATGAGGAACTTCCACAATTCCAAGGTATCCGGAGGAGTCATGAGAAAAGGATTTCGTCCATATGGCTTTTTGTTTTTTCATATGTAAGTGAAAATCGTTCATTTTATCCATAGAAATCGCTCCCTTTAAATGTATCTTTATTAGCATAACAGAAAAGATCACACCTCGGTGTGATCTCTAGATTAGGTGCAGTTTGGTATTTCAGCTTGTTCCAATAGAGCAGCTTGTGTTTCAGTGAGAGGAATAACCACTGGTACAATAGTAGTATTGTCCTTCAGTGTGATGTTATTGCAGCATCTGTGAAAGCGTTAGAAAATATCTACTATACTTATTCCGATTGGATTTTAGAATATAATAGGGGAAGAATAGATAAAGTATTCATGGACTAATGAAAATATTTGCTTTTTAATTGATATTATGTTATAATATCCATCGTGTTGAAATATGCAAAGATGTAAACAGAGAAAGTTCAATTGTTGGAAGCCCAATTCATTTGGCGCGGTCTTCGGAGCCGCAAAGATGAAAGAGAGGTAGGGCTTTTGTCGTTTTAGGTTTTCCATGCAAGGTAAAAGAGAAGTTTCTTTGTTTCTCGAAAACAGTTCATCATATAAAAAGCCGCATCCAATTAATTGGGTGTGGCTTTTCCAATCTATTTTGATGATATATTTTTGCGGCCTGACAGAGAAAGCGTTAGCTGCTCACTCTGTCAGTTTGTTCTGAGACGAAGCAGCCGAATGACGATCAGCGTTCGGATAGACGTTTGATGATGTTCGTCAACCTAGAAGACTCGAAGTCTTCTTCCGCAGCATCGACCGCCGCAGGCTGAAGATTGCACAGGATCAACTGAAGATCACAGTCTCCCTTGGTGAAGTCATCCCGAGTTATGGCGGCAGCAACGAAAGCACTCTGCTTCGTCCCATTTGTGCGAAAGACGTCGAGAGCAGCATCCTTCATCAGGCGCACACCCTCGGATATCTTTGCAATGGGGACAGTAGACTCGCACTCCTTGAGGAGCTGTGCGATCATGTCCTGAAAATCAGTCTGGGGCATATTCCGTTTTCTCGTTCGATTCACTCAGAACTTACAATTCTTATTTTATATCCTATAATTTTTATTTATTTTTTGCAATAAACCAAAGTTATTGGTATAAAAATAAAAATCCACACATTCAGCGTGGATTTTTTTGTATATAGAAATCTATTATTTCGGCCCCCCGTCAGAGAAGAGCGGTGCAATTCTCTGACGGGTGGTTCTGAGAGTGATTAGTCTCTGGGTCGCGACCGTCGAGCAGCCTTGACATCTACATCGAACCTGTAATCCTCACGAGCGGCTCTGACCGCATCAGTGAGCTTTGTAAGAAGCACGGTCTCCAGTGTTTCATTGCGGTCGGCAAATTGTTTGCAAGCCTTCCGAGCAGCCTGATTGGCTGCGGAGCGTGCATGTTTGCCTTTCTGCTTGAAGATCAGCTGGGCAGCAATCTTCATCGCGAGAAAACCATTTTCGATTTTCTCGGTGGAGAAGGTGGCTTCAAGGGTAGCGATGTCATCCAAGGATGCCATCAACTTTTGGGCATTGGTGTCGCCGTCCTCAGCCTTATTGATGACTTCCAGAGCTTCGAAGATGAGGTCACGGATCAAATACTCTGCGAACTCCTGTTCCAGTTCCCGACGGGGACCCTTCCGATTACATGTGAATTCCTTAGCAGCTGAATCCGCAGCAGAAAGGGCTTCCTTTTGTTCTTCAGGAGAATCCGGGTTCTTCCGAAGAACTCGGAGCGCAGCAGCAAGCATGACCTGCTGACCCTGCTCGACTGCTGTGTTCAAGTTCCCTTTCAAGTCATTCCTTTCTCTCAGAACCGATAATTCCTAATCATTATATTATAATTTTCGTTTTTATGGTGCAACATTATGAACTTTCCGCTTGAATTTTAAAATCTTCTGCAACAAATGTCTTTTCATGCCCGACAAACCAATGAAATTTACATTTGCTAAAAATCATAAATCGCTGCAAGAGCTTCAAAGTTTTAGGGCGTTTTAAGGCTTGATCAACGGCTTCTTCAGAGGAAAAAAAGATTTGAACTTGATAAAAAAGATTGCGCAGGGGAGTTTGATCATATTGGTTAAATGGAGTAGATCGGAGTTGAAGGCAGTTAATTTTTTCAATTTCAGGTATGAGGAGAGAAGAAGATGCGATTTTTTCTTCATAAAATTCCATGATTTCTTCATGATTGGTCTCTGGAGTTAATTCCAATATAAGCGTTATGATATACATGAGAACAACCTTTCTTATTAAGGATAAAAATATATTTAATAGACTTCAATTCGCTAATATAACTTCATATTCCTACTTGCGGATATATTTATTTTTGGTTCCAAAATGTTTTTTAAACCGCATACATTTTTTAAGCATGTAAAAATAGAAGTAAAATTGCGTGATTCAAAAATTAGTATCATTCTAGAGAAGGCACTTGAGCTAAATCGATGAACTCCACAAGTACACCCCATACCATTTAACAAGCGAATGGGATGAATAGTTTTTAAGAAGAATTATTTTTATGGAATGAACGAAAGTAGTGGGTTGGATATTCTAATACAAGAACTAGGTAAGGAAGAATCAAAGGAAAAACAGAAATAATGGAACTATTTGATATAATAGAGAGGCAAATCGGCCCTTTCTTCAGAGAGGTACAATGAATCCCATAGAACCCTTTGCAAACTGGAACAGCAGAGCTATGGCACACCTTCTACGAGAACTGATCGAATCTGTTCGGGTAGTGTGCTTCGATTTTGATGGACCTATCTGTAAACTCTTCCATGTATACTCTGCCGAAGAGATCGCAGATGCAATGAAGCGTGTTATTCGCCGCCATGGTTTGTCTGTAAACTGGAGAGAAAAAGATCCACATGCAATCTACCGATATGCTGCAGCTTCTTGGCAAAATCATCCGGTGTTTCGAGAGCTGGATGCTTTGTTGACAAGGACCGAATGTTTGGCTGCCCTCACAGCAGAACGAACTCTTCTGTATCGGTTTTTTGTAGAGTTTTTGCTAAAGAGAGAAAAGCAAACCGCAATTACTACAAATAATTCTCCTAAAGCAGTGGAAGTATTTTCTAGGAGACCGGATGAGAACAGCTACCCTCTATTTGAGGGGTGGATATTTGGTCGAACAGAAGAGACATTCGATAGGATGAAACCTGATCCGTGTATCCTACAGACCGCATTGGAAACTCTCCATTCGGCACCAAAAGATGCGCTGATGATAGGGAATGCGGTAACAGACTTCCAGGCTGCACAAAGGGCGGGAACTGCTTTTCTTGGGTATGCACAAACAGATACGGAGTATGTAGACCTAAAGAAAGCAGGGGTTTCAGTCATCATTCCCAGCTATACATGGGTGTTCCAAGCATTTGGTGTGTGGTATCCCAGTATGCTGGTTTTGGATGACGTAGAGAAATATTACTAGGGTTGATTGGACACCATTTGCAAAATTGAAATGGTGTCCAGTTCATTTCATGAATAGAAAAAGCATACCTCTTAAAAGAGATATGCTTTAATGAATTAAAAGGACAACCATTTTTTAAACATATGTTTCGTTGCTTCTCGGTTCATTGTTGCGATTGCTGTTGTGAGTGGAATCCCTTTTGGACAAGCTTGGACACAGTTTTGTGAGTTTCCGCATTGTTGCAAACCGCCATCAGAGATCAATGCTTCTGTACGTTCTTCTTTATTGAGAGAACCAGTTGGGTGTGCATTAAATAAGGTTACTTGTCCTACTGCAAATGGACCTATAAAGGCAGAGTTATCATTTACGTTTGGACACGCTTCTAGGCAAACACCACAAGTCATACATTTGGAAAGCTCATAACGCCATTGTTGCTCAGTAGCAGATTGGCGGGGTCCAGGACCTAGATCATGGGTGCCATCTACTGGAATCCATGCTTTTACTTTTTTCAAAGCGTCAAACATCCGGCCACGATTGACGACAAGGTCACGTATAACTGGGAAAGTGCTCATAGGACCGATACGAATAGGTTGTTCTAGTTTGTCAACTAGAGCAGTACATGCTTGACGTGGTTTACCATTGATCACCATAGAACAAGCACCGCAAACTTCTTCTAAGCAGTTGGACTCCCATTGGATCGGTGCAACTTTTTCCCCTTTTGCATTTACCGGATTACGCTGAATTTCCATCATTGCAGAGATGACGTTCATGTTCTTCCGGTAAGGGACATGGAATTCTTCTTTGTATGGTTTGCTATCTGGACCATCTTGTCGAGTAAAAATCAAGTGAACCGTTTTTTGTTGTTCCGCTACAGCTGTTTGTTCACTCATTTCTTGTCACTTCCTTTCGCCACATCATAACGACGAGGGCGTGGTTTGATTAATGAGGTATCGACATCTTCATAAGATAGTTCTGGTCCTTCTGGGGTGAAGCGAGCTTTTGTTGTTTTTAGGAATTCTTCATCGTTACGATCAGGGAACTCTGGCTTGTAGTGGGCTCCACGGCTTTCGTTACGATTTAACGCTCCTAAGGTAATCACACGAGCAAGTTGCAACATATTCCATAAATGGCGAGTAAATGGTGCAGCAGAATTGCTCCATCTGCTAGTGTCTACCATGTCGATTTTTTTGTAGCGTTCCATCAACTCTTGAATCTTTTCATCTGTTTGTTGGAGACGATCATTGTAACGTACAACTGTTACGTTATCGGTCATCCATTCACCAAGCTCACGATGGATGACATATGCATTTTCTGTACCTTCCATTTTGAGCGTGTTTTCATATTTGTCTTCTTGTACTTTTCGTTGAGATTCTGTGAAATCAGGATCAAAATCAACTACAGATTTATCTAATCCACGAATATATTCAATTGCTTTTGGTCCTGTGATCAATCCACCATAAATACAGGAAAGAAGTGAGTTAGCACCGAGACGGTTGGCTCCATGATATTGGTACTCGCATTCTCCAGCGGCAAATAATCCAGGAATATTTGTCATTTGATCAAAGTCCACCCAAAGTCCACCCATGGAATAGTGAACAGCTGGGAAGATTTTCATTGGAACTTTGCGTGGGTCTTCACCAATAAATTTCTCATAAATCTCGATGATTCCACCAAGTTTGATGTCCAATTCTTTGGGGTCTTTATGAGAAAGATCAAGGTAAACCATGTTTTCTCCATTAACCCCAAGTTTTAAGTCTACACATACTTTGAAAATCTCACGGGTTGCGATGTCACGAGGGACGAGGTTTCCGTAAGCAGGATATTTTTCTTCTAAGAAATACCAAGGCTTTCCATCCTTATAGGTCCAAATTCGTCCACCTTCACCACGTGCGGATTCGGACATAAGTCGAAGCTTATCATCTCCAGGGATAGCAGTTGGGTGAACTTGAATGAATTCACCATTTGCATAATAAGCTCCTTGTTGATAAACCGCACTTGCTGCTGTGCCCGTGTTGATCATAGAGTTGGTAGATTTTCCAAAAATAATACCAGGACCACCAGTAGCTAATATAACAGCATCAGCAGGAAAAGCTTTAATTTCTGTACTACGCATATTTTGTGCTACGATACCACGGCATCTGCCTTCATCATCTTGCACGATGGAAAGGAATTCCCATTGTTCATACTTGACTACTTTCCCTTCTACTTCATAGCGGCGAACTTGTTCATCTAAAGCATAAAGAAGCTGCTGTCCAGTGGTAGCACCAGCGAACGCAGTACGATGGTGTTTGGTTCCTCCAAAGCGGCGGAAATCAATCAAACCTTCTGGTGTACGGTTGAATGGTACTCCCATACGATCCATCAAATAAATGATTCCAGGAGCTGCTTCACACATTGCTTTTACTTGAGGTTGGTTTGCGAGGAAGTCTCCTCCATAGATGGTGTCATCAAAGTGCTCCCAAGGAGAATCTCCTTCTCCCTTAGTATTTACTGCTCCATTGATCCCGCCTTGTGCACATACGGAGTGGGAGCGTTTTACAGGTACGATGGAGAAAAGTTCTACCGTAGCTCCTGCTTCAGCAGAACGCATAGCAGCAGCAAGTCCTGCCAAACCGCCCCCAACGATAATTATTTTTTCGTTCATTTGGTATAGCTCCCTTCTATTGCAATGCTGACACGTTATTTGCAAAGTTTGGATCGTGGAATGCAACGATAGAACTGATGCCAAAGTAAGAAAGGACAACAAAAGCTACAATCCATACCCATGTAGAGACAAGTTGAGCACGTGGTCCGACGGTTACACCCCAACTTACGAGGAATGACCACATACCGTTACAGAAGTGGAAAACGGCAGAGATAACACCGATACCATATAAAATAGCTGTAATATTGTTTGAAAGGATATTAGCAGTTTCAGTAGCCAATTCATTTGCTGTTGGCGTAGGATCAAGAAACGTTTGGAACCATATTTGCCAAAGATGCCAAAGAATAAAGATAAGAGTAATTACCCCTGTAACCCGTTGGATTACAAACATGTAGTTCCGGAAAGTACCAAATTGACTTACATTATTTTTCGCACGAAAAACGATGTAAAGTCCATAAAATGCATGGTATATCAATGGAATAAAGATTAAAAAGATTTCAAGGAATCGTAGAATGGGAATCCCCCAAAGGAAGTTAACTGCTCCTTCGAATGCTTCTTTTCCTTGAGTTGCGAAGTAGTTCGTATAAAAGTGTTCGAGCAAAAAAAAGCCAACCGGTATCACACCTAGTAGGGAGTGAAGCCGCCGGTTGAGAAAATCGGTCTGATTGCTCACAACTAAGCCTCCATTTCTCATTACCATTATTGAATGTTTCACAGGGTCTTCAACGTTTCTTATTGTACTCTCATAAATATGGAGCGTCAAGAAATCGACAAAGCCACTTATTCACATAAGTAGGTTATAAAGGTATATTTCGTTTGTATTTTTCTAACCATAAAAGCGAAAATCCAATAAGTTCTAGCGTTTTATTTTGTTTTTGTAAAAATAAATAAAAAAATATGAATGAGTGAAAAGTGTTGTTTCATTTCTAAAAGAAGAGCCTTGTTCTTTTAGAAGAACAAGGCTTCTTTTTTAAGAGTATGGGGCATTCATATCTTTTTGTCTCTCTGGTATAACCGTTTCTCGTTCACTTTTTGTAATGCGGTCAAGTAATGAAATAGAAGCAGGTAGAACCATTGGCAGTAGGACAAAAGCCAGCAATAGCAAGGCAATAATCACTACTGTTGCTATTTGTACTAATGTAGTAACTCCTGATGGATACATCGCAGCAAAGGTACCAGCTAAAATGATTGCCGCAGATATAACGACGCTTCCTGTTCGTTCAACAGCTTTTAAAATTGCTACGACCATACCTAGGTGTTTATATTCTTTGTATCGCATCATAACAAAAATACTGTAGTCTACTCCTAAAGCAATGACCATGATAAACGAGAAAAATGGAATGGTCCATGACAAACCAGCAACATCAAAATACCCGATAAAAATGTTTTCCGATATTGTTAGAGAGAAATAATAGGCAAGTATCAAAGTTCCAAGTATCGTAACGGTAATCCATACGGATCGATACAAGATTAATAATAGGACACCGATTCCAGCCACCATGAGGATGATGGTAAGAGAGAAATCTTCATCTGAGATATGTTGAAGATCATAGTTGGCAGAAGATACACCGCCAGTACCAATTTGCAGATTGTTATATGGCGTATGGGAAATCGTTTCACGAATCGTTGTGTCGATCTCGTGAGCGATATTCATTGCATTCTTGGAGTAAGGGTCTACGGATAAAGGTATTGTCCAAGTTACAATCTTACGATCTTTGGACATATATAGATCCAAAGCAGCTTGAAACTGTTTGCTATTCCTCACTTCTTTAGGAACGAAGAAAGTACCGTATGGCGACCCTTCTCCTGTCACTTCTGTTAAGTAATTGTTTGCAGTTGATAAGCCATTATTTATCTTATTTAATCCTGTAGCACTTTGCGATAATCCTTGTTGTAACTCTTTCATCTTGGACTCAAAGTCATTTAAGCCAGCTAATACTTGTCTTTGACCATTGGTGATAGCTAAAAGTCCATCGTTCATCGAAGGAATAGACGAAATTACTTCTGATTGACCGGATGCACCTTGTTTCAACCCTTTTTCTAACTGACCTGCTCCAATTTTTAACTTAGTTGTACCTGCTGCGATTTGTGTCTGTGCATTCGATATTTGAGACAGGCCTTTGTTAGCAGAGGAAAGACTGCTGTTTAAAGCAGCTAAGGAACTATTTAATTGTGTGATGGTTTGCTGCATAGTAGGCAACGCTTTGGCCATATTATCACTTGTATTTTTTAAAGTTGTATAGTTTTCATCTTCTGCGAGTTCTGGGTGGTTATTGCCCAACGCATCTATCGCTGTTTGCATGGTACTATTCCATGTGCTCAAGTTTGAGATTCCTGAAGCAATCCCTTGGTATCCAGTCGATAATTTTCCAATACTAGTGCTAATTTTTGCATATCCAGTCAGTAATTGTTTGGTAGAAGTGTTCAATTTCTCCATGGAACTCTCTAGACTAGCTAAACCGGATTTTATTTGTCCAGCTCCGCCAGCACCTTGTTTGATACCTGAGTTAATTTGGGATAACGCTGTTTGTACTTGCCCAAGACCGGAACGAACAGTAACAGTTCCCTCGATTAGTTTATTGATATCATTTAAATCACCAGATGTAGAAGTTTTAATTTTATCTGATGCAGTAGATAAACCTTGAGATATTTTCCCTAGTCCATTACTAGACTGATCAATCCCTGAACTTACCCCTTTCGTTTGTTTGTTGAGGTATAGGTCGTTGATATATTCCCCATTTGGCCTTGTTGGCCCATATACATCTTTTACCCCTTTTATTTGGGTTAATCTTTCATGAAGTTGATCTAAAAAAGCAAGACCATCAGCAGTATCCATAGGTGTCTTAGATTTAATTACCAAGGTGGTAGGCAGGGTTTGACCTGCACCAAACGATTGAGCCACAATATTAAATCCTTTAACAGAAGGGGAATCTGGGCCTATTTCTTTTAAATTATCGAATGAAAGTTGATTTTTATAAAATAAAAGGATAGGAATAGAGAGGACTACGACTAAAAGGATACTGACGGATACACGGATAACAGAAAAATGCCCCAATCGAGACCATAGTCGATTTTGCCCATGTCCTTCAAATTTCTTCAGCGGCCAGAACAAGCGATTTGCCAGAATGACCATCACAATAGGATTAAGTGTGAACAGAGCAGCAAGTAAAAAGATGACACCGATTGCTACTGCGACTGCAGATTGATAAATCGAGAAGTTAGAAAAACCGAGCATCGAAAACCCGATCAGTACAGCCAAACCGCTGAATAATACGGTTTTTCCTGCTGTTTTGTATGTTTCCACAATAGCTGTGAGCAAGGCTTTTCCTTGGCCTAATTCTTCTTTAAATCGCATAAATAGCAAGATATTATAGTCTGTTCCTACTCCAAATAGCACTAAGATAAGGAATATTTGTGTTGTATTGGCGAAAGGAAAATCAAAGTATTCTACCAATAATCCAACTGTACCTTGGGAGATAAGGTAGGCAACAGCCACAATGAGAAGAGATACAACTGGTGTGATAGGAGAACGAAAGACTAGGATGAGAACCAGTACGATAAATATTACTGTGAATAGTTCCGTCTTTTTTACCCCATCAATCGAGTTTTGTGCATAATCTTCTTCAATATAACCATCACCAGTTAAATAGGTTTGAATTCCATCCATCTTCATTTGCTGTTCGAATTGAGCTCGAATTTGTGGAATGGTTTGTGTTGTTTTTTCTACACTGGCAATAGCCATTATCGTTTTTTGATCAGCTGAGAGCAGTCTTTTTTCTGCGTCTTTGCTGTCAAATGGACTCAAAACGGATTGTATATGTAAATTTTTGTTTTGTTCCATCTGGTCGATTTTCAGCTTGATTTGCTTTTTTTCTTCTGGTTGAAATCCTTTTGGATCATGGAATACTAGGATGGTATCGAGATTTTTACCGCCTTTATCACTCTTATGGAATTCAGCTAGTAATTTGGAAGCAGTACTAGATGAATAAGTGCCTTTAAGATTAGGCTGGCCTTTTTCTCGTATTAATGTATCCATGGAAGGCATGGCAATCAGGATCACTCCTAAGATTGCAAACCAAATCACCAGCCAAAACCATTTCAATCGAATAATACTGCGCATAGCTGTATATCACCGCCAATAGGATGTATTTTGAGTGCGAATAAAATTATTATACCATTGCTTTTGGTTGCAAAAAGAAAAAACACAAGAATGGCTCAAGCAGGTAAAGTTGATGAGAAATTATTTCATGTAATAAGCCCTTGGTTTTAAAAGAATTGCCGTGCATTCAAGTCAGATAATTTCTTTACTGCAAGCAGTAAGGTAGTAAGTCCGAAATTGATTTTTTCGGATGGGACATTGGAAATTTTCACTTGCAATAGATGATCTTTGGAATGATGATGCAGATAGTATTTTTCACTCGAACTGATGATAATACGATGTTGCTGCATGATTTGCCGAAGTTTCTCGATCGAGACAGGTCTTTTAAGCAAGAGATGGGTATGTGTCCCTGTTTGAATAGGTGGAAAGGTAATATACTCTTCCATATTCATGGATATCAGTGTTTCGTACATAATTTGCATTCGTTTGCTATAGGAGGATCGTATTTTTTTAAGGTGGTAGTTGTACATGCCGTTTTTGATATAAATTTCTAAGCCTGCCTGAGACAGCATGGAGCTGTCAATATCTTGCGTTTTTTTGTAATGACGAAAGAGAGAGATTAGTTCAGTTGGTAGAATGGTTACCCCTACTCTAAGTCCAGGGAATATAACTTTCGAAAAACTCTTGAGATAAATGATATGACCATTCTGGCTAGAGTAAATCGGGTCTGCTTTTGTATCCATCTCCAAATCTAGCAAGTAATCATCTTCTACAATATAAACATCATATCGCTTCGCTAACTCTGCTATTGATTTTTTCTCTTTTTGATGGAGAGATGTTCCTAAAGGATTTTGAAAACGAGGCATGGTATAAAAAAATTTGATCTGCTCAGTGCGAAAGAGTTGTTCAAGTAAGTTCAGATCTAGTCCATCTCTTGTTCGACGAATTCCGATAACTGGTTTTTGGAGTAACTCCAGCATTTGAATAAACAGGTGATAACTTGGTTGCTCAATAAGAATGGTTTCTTTTTTGTTTGGAAAAGGCATCATGGTTAGTATGGATAGTGCCTGTTGTACACCAGAAGTGATAGCAAATTGTTCACTATGTGCGAATACTTGATGATCAGCTAGTTGTTTTTGTAACACATCAATCAGGGAAGGCAATCCCTGCGGTATGCCGTATAGGAATAGTTCATTTTGATATCGGTCGATCGCTTGATTTAGACAATGTTGAAAATCCCGATAAGGAAATAAATCTCGGTCTGGGGAGGCAGAAGCGAAATCAATGATAGGATTTGGATTTTGGAGCTGTTGATTTTCGTGTTTCACTACATAATAACCACTCTGTGGTATCGAATAAATCAGATGTTGCCGTTCTAGTTCTGTATAGGCACGAATAATCGTACTCTTGCTGCACTGATATTGCTCAGCGAGCTGTCGAATAGATGGTAAACTCTGTCCTTCCTTCCAGATGCCATGGATTAATTTTTCGTGCAGATCTTGTATTACTTCTTCATATTTATACATATTGCTCATCCTTTCTGTACCGGTACAGTATAGGTAATGTGATATTTTCATTCAAAAATTATTTGCGTATAGTAACCTTGAAAGGCTGGTCAGCCAAATAAGAAAGGAGGTTCCGGTTATGAGAACAGGAATCAAGATGGCGTATGCCGCTGCTATTACGTATTCGATCCTCATTGGGTTATCGTTTATGTTTGTGAAATTAATTGTTCATACTGCTTCAGCCTTTGATATTCTGGCTGTTCGATTTTTACTTTCTTTGGTGATGCTTACTATCCCTATTCTATTCGGATGGATAAAGCTCCAAATAAAGCTTAAAGATATCTTCCGGCTCATTCCACTAGCTGTTTTGTACCCTATTTTCTTTTTTACTTTTCAAACATGGGGATTGTTAGGAGCAACTTCTGCTGAAGGTGGGATCATTCAAGCAACAGCACCAATCTTTACCGCTGTTCTGGCTGCTTTTGTGTTAAACGAAAAAACGAACTTATGGCAGAAATTGTTTTTAATCCTCTCTGTGGGAGGAGTAATTTTTATCTTTGTTATGCAAGGAAGCGCTATATCGATCGGACATCTCGGAAGTATTGGATTTCTACTTTTGTCTACTTTCTCTTTTGCAGTATACACCATATTGGTGCGTCGTATCGGTCAAACCTACAAATCATATGATTTGAGTTATGTGATTATCATGCTGGCTTCTATCAGCTTTATCATCATTAGCATGGTGGAGCATGTTTTAAGCGGAACAATGGATGAGATAGTAAAGCCATTCTATCAACCTATTTATTTATACAGCATTTTTTATTTAGCAGCTTTTAGTAGTGTTTCATCGATTTTGCTTTCCAATTATGCTCTTTCTAAATTAGAAGCTTACAAAGTAAGTGTTTTTAATAACTTAAGTACACTAGTTTCGATTCTTGCAGGTGTTGTATTTCTCAATGAACCGATCACTTCTGTTCATGTGATTGGTGCCTTCATGATCATAGTGGGGGTTGTTGGAACCAATTTAGCAGGTCAATGGAGTAGAAGATCGGAGTTAACGATAAAAAATGAAAAAGGTGATTCTTATGAATAAAATAGAACAAACTTTTGATGAAGTATTAAGAGAACGTCATGCAGTTCGTCACTATCAAAAAGATCATGCTATTTCCCAAAAAGAGTTGCAAGAGATCATCCAACTTGCCCAAACAGCCCCTTCAGCATGGAATCTACATCATTGGAGGGTAATTGTAATTCAAGATCCTGCTCAAAAGAGAGCAATTTTACCAATCGCGTACAACCAGCAACAAGTAGTGGATGCATCCGTTGTCTTTGTCGTTCTGGGAGATCTCGAAGCAAATAAATCAGCAGATGCGGTTCATCGACCACTTGTGGATGCAGGTCTCATGTCAGAAAAAGCTTATCAAAAGGCATTACAAGATATCGACAATGCTTACCAAGCCCCCTTATCTATAAGACGTGAAAGTGCATTTTTAAATGCTTCTTTATTTGCCATGCAACTCATGTTAGCTTTGAAATCAAGAGGGTATGATTCTGTTCCCATGGGGGGTTTTCAAGCGGATCAATTAATAGAAGAACTTCGTATACCTGAACGTTATATTCCTATTATGATGATTGCCGCAGGAATAGCCACCGCTCCAGCGTATAAAACCATACGTTTTCCTATAGAAGATATTGTTATTCATGAGTCTTTTTAACTACAAAAAGGAACCATCCTTGATTTTTATCTAGGATGGTTCCTTTTGTATCTATACGTGATTATTGTCGAGAAGAAGAAGAGGTGAAAAAGTCACCGATTGCGCTAAATAGGCTTCCAAGCCATTCAAAGATAGTATCAAAAAATCCTTGAGGATTTACACTTAATATATTACTAAGACTTCCACGGAGTTTGGAAATCTGATCACTCAATTGGCTATAGTCGATATCAAGGGTAGAGAATGCTTGACCGTATTGAACCAATTGATTGATGGTGGTTTGATTTAGATTAATGTTTAAGTCTCCAGCAACATTGACAATAATATCTCTATATTCTTGTGGAGTTGTTGGTTTTTGAGTTGCAATTTCTTGTTTTAAGTTGTTCATAAACTGAGCAGCTTGGTTACCAGCAGTCTGTGAATTACCACCGATATCTTTTGCGACATCCTGCGTTGTTACAATTTCTTGGTTTGCTACTTGTTTTTGGTTTTCACTGATTGGTTTACCTGTTGCTTGTTCAAATGCTTTGATAATCCCAGTAAGACCAGCAGTACCAGATACACGGATTGGAGCAGTTACATAAATATCTGCATCTTTAACACCTGCTGTAATCGCAGCATTTGCGTACATCGCATCAGTGATATAAGTGATATTATTTGTTTTTACAGAGATCCCTGATCCTGGAGCAGCGATTGTAATTTTCGCCGAAGATAAGGCACGTGTTCCAATCTGTCCAGCAGGCATGTATTTTCCTAGATATTGATGTTCTTCTTGGTTTGTGACGTAGATTTTATTTACATTGCTAGGTACTTTCATTTCCGCTAAAATGCTGTCCTGCTGTTGTAAAGTCAGGTCTTTCCCTAATGTTACAACTGTCTCTCCTTCAACAGCATCCGCAAAGGCTCCAGTAGGAAGAGCGATCGTAAATGCGGTCAAAACAGAAAGTGTTACCAAAGAAAGCTTTGATAAAAGTTTCAAAGTCAAACCTCCTTAAAAAATAAGAAACAAGTACAAAGAGGGCTTATAGTCCCTCTTTATTTTACCGTTTTGTGACTCGGAAGTGAACAGGAATTTATTTAAATACAGGTTCTTTGTATTGGGCAAGTTTTTCAAGAGATGTCTTATCTACATCAGCGTGCAGACTATTGCCATGGGAATCCATGGTTACGATAGCAGCGAAGTTTTCCACGTTTAGGTGCCACATCGCTTCTGGTACCCCAAAGTTTAAGAAGTCTACCCCTTCTACATCTTTGATACACTCAGCATAATATTGTGCAGCTCCACCGATAGCATTGAGATAAACAGCTCCATGCTCCTGTAGACCTTGTAACGTTTTTGCACCCATTCCACCTTTTCCGATGACTACTTTCATGCCAAATTTTTTGATGATATCTGATTGATAAGGTTCTTCCCGGATACTAGTAGTAGGACCAGCAGCTTTGACATGCCATTTTCCTTCCTCATCTTTGAGCATAACAGGTCCACAGTGATAAATAACACTTCCTTCTAGATCAACAGGAGAATCATGATCCATCAAATATTTATGAAGTGCGTCTCGTCCTGTATGAATCAACCCATTTATCACCACGACATCTCCAACTTTGAGGTCGCGAATTTGTTCTTCTGTGATAGGGGTAGTAAGTACTACTTGCCGATTTGAACTCTTGGATTCTTCTTGAGTTTTTGGCTTTCCTTCTACTTTGGGTCTTTCTTCTTTATATAACCAGTTTTGGATTTCTCCAGTTGTTGGATTGATCGCAACACCTTGACGGCGAAAAGCCCAACAATTATATGCCACCGAGACAAAGAAGCTCGCTGGTAGACGGTTCATGACACCGATTTTACAACCAAGTAAGGTGGTATTTCCACCAAATCCCATGGTACCAATGCCTAAGGTATTTCCTTTTTCTAAAATATATTCTTCTAATTTAGCAAGATCTTCGATTGGATTTACATCATCCACATGACGGAATAGTTGCTGCTTTGCAAGTTCATAACCAGTTGTACGATCTCCGCCAATTCCAACTCCGATAAAACCAGCACTACATCCTTGTCCTTGAGCTTGGTAAATACTGTGCAAGATACACTTGCGAATTCCATCTAGATCTCTTCCTGCTCGACCTAATCCTTCTAATTCAGTTGGAAGACTATATTGAATGTTTTTATTCTCACAACCTCCACCTTTTAAAATAAGCCGAACATCAATGTAATCTTTTTCCCACTGATGGAAGTGAATAACAGGTGTCCCAGGACCTAGATTGTCACCTGTATTTGCCCCAGTCAAGGAATCAACAGAGTTAGAGCGGAGTTTTCCTTGTTTGGTAGCTGTTGCGATAGCATTTTTGATCGCTTTTTCCATCTCTAATTGATTGGCACCTATTGGTACATGAAGGATAAAAGTAGGCATACCTGTATCTTGGCAGATAGGAGACACTTTTTCCTCTGCCATTTGAATGTTTTCCGTAATTCTTGCAAGTGCCAGTGCTGCTCGAGTTCCACTGTCTTCTTGTGCAGTTGCTTTGTCGATTGCAACGCGCACATCTGGTGACAATTGGGTGGATGTATCTGTGATCAGGGTAAGCATAGATTGTTCAAATGATTGCATGTTAAAAACCTCTCTTTTTTCGCCACAAAGTCAACTTTATTTTAACATACTCATGCAAGATGTCTGTGGAGAAAACAGTGATGTAATTATAGAGGAATAATTTAATTTAAATTTTATCATTAGAATATAACATAATATTGTTTGATTTAATGAGTTGAAATGTTTTGAGGGTAACAGCCGGTGCTGATTTGTGGTTTTTGAATATATAGAAAGTATGCAGGTGTGAAGATGAGAGGTGCGGGAAATGAAACGGAAAAGAAAGTCTAATATGGAAAATCAAGTATATTCAAACAGAGTTCTTCGATCTGAGTTCGACAGAAATTGGAAGACCAAACTGACAACCAACGGATATATAGAATATATTGCCACTGCAAATAGAGCTAGAGTTATCGTACTTTTGGCGGGAGGAGTACAAAAACTACTCATTTTCCCCAGAGGAGGAAGGATTTTAGTTGGCGGTGGAGGAACAAGCCACTATAGTAAACCGCATAAAGCTGTATCTATTTAAAAATATACTAGGGATAAATCTACTGATGAATTATCTAGTAACGAAAAAACTCCCTTTCAAAATAGGGAGTTTTTCACATCCATTCATGAGCCCAATTCTCGATCGAGTCAAGTACGGGTTGCAAGGCTTTTCCTTTATCCGTAAGTGTATATTCAATGCGGACAGGTGTCTCGGGATAAACTTGCCGATTGATTAGTCCTGACGCCTCTAATTCTTTTAGGCGTTCGGCTAACATTCGTTCGCTCATCTGCGGAATTTGCTCCCGGATATCACGAAAACGGCGTTTTTCCTCCATGAGAACCCGCAAGATAAGACCCGTCCATTTTTTTGCTAAAATTTCAATTGCAGCTTCAAATTTAGGACAGATGCAACTTTCCACCGAATTCCCTCCACTTCTTAACAGTTAGCGACTTATTTTTTATTTATTATAGCATAGTATGTTCGTTTCGTGTCTTGAAAACACTCTCTAATTTGTGCATTCGAGTATCCTTTTGTTAACAAATAACGAAATTGATCAAGAAGCAAAGGGGACCAACTTAAACCAAGTGCGGTTTGCGTAAAAGAATGGGCAGCTATTTCCCGTAGTCTCAATAGAGATCGTTTTACTAAAAATGGCCCCCTTTGTTTAATTACAACTGGGCGAAACTTAAGATCTGTTCTTCCGATTGTCGTTTCTTCTAAATGGTGAAACCATTCATGGTAAGCATGTAGTGCGATTATATCAATTTGGGGAATATCGCCAATTTCTTTTGATATAAATTGCCCGATTTCTCTCATTGAATTTTTATAGATGAAAATGGTTTGCTTTTTTTTATGATACTGCGCTCGAATGGTAGATTGCTCAGGATGTTGATCTAGTAAACGAATACGAATATCTTCTTTCAGCACATCATTAAAAAAATCAAGATGATTCATGTCCGTGTATCGCTTTGCTGTTTGTTCTCCTATATGAATAGCTTTCTTCAGATAGTCTTCCAACTCTTCCTCAGGTAAAAAAGAGTAGTATGGATCACGTTCTAACTCTAAAAAGGACAGGTAAAGAGGAGACAGATCTGGCCAATATTTCTCCCAATCAAATTGAAGATTTCTTTTGGTTTGTAAAATAGACATAAAAAATCCCCGTTTCCTGTTTTTTTACATTTATGAACGGGGAGGCTTGGCTCATTCCTGTAACAAATTTAGAAACCATTTTTTTAAGTCAATAAGGCGAAGGTGTTCGGGTTGGTTATCCATGCCTGTTACAATCATAGGCACAAGGGAATCTAAATGATGTAAGGAACCATGGGAAGCTCCTTTATGTTTAGGTGAGGCTTTCCCTACTAACTCGTAACCTGGAGATATAGTAATGATGATATTCCGGCTTGCTGGGTCCATTGCTCCTGCTAATCGAGATAATGCATCAGGATAGAGACCATACTGGATTTGATGATCATCCAGTGTTAAGTCTAGAATAGAGATATCTCCTTCAAGCTGCCATTTTTGATTATATTCATCTGTGTAATCTCCATCTGGTCGGAAGCTTAAAGCCCCATCAGTTTGTCCGCTTACCACATGGATCCATCTATCTTCTGTTTGCCATGCAATGACATCTATTTTTTTTTCTGCCTTACATAAACGGACTATGTCTTGATAAGATATATTATCATCCAAAATAGTTATATAACTCATTCGCTCATTTACACAAATGATAAGTTGGTCTTGCGGTTTTGGCGTATCTCTTGAAAGTGGCATAATCGAATAAGGTCGAAGTATTTTACGTAAGTCTACATAAGTATCCTTTTTCATCATGTTGGTCTGGCCACTATCCCCTAATACAATGAAATTACATTTTTGTATAGCTTCCTCCCATGAACCAAAGGCATTTAAAATGGGACTGATCTCTTCATCGACTTTTTTTATCCCTTTTCCTTCAGATGTTCCTTTTTTATGTACAACTGTGTCATTTCCTGGGAAATAAACGAGGGAAAGAGGTGGTAATTTGTCTTCTTCGATTAGGGAAATAATTTCCATCGATGAAAAATGATCATTCATGCCGAATTTTGACAAGAATGTTTTTGGTAGTGATTTTTTTGTTATGTTGAACAGTGAGCCAAATGAGAAATGAGATGGTACGGATGTTTCAACATTTCTAGGCAGCAAACCAAACAACCATGCTAACCAAGGTGTTTTTAGTGTTGCAGGTTGGTTACCGCGGTAAATCATTGAATTAATAGCAGCAGTAGGCTTTTCTGTTGCTTCGTGAATAGTTTCTACGTCTTTACTTATTAATTTTTGATTTAATTGCATGATTGCAGCATGAAGTACACGCTTAAGCCCGAAAAATAAAATTTCTTTTGGACCAGTACCAAAGTTGAACACTTTTTTTTGCTGGGAATGATAATAGGTAAGACCATAAATTCCATGTTTGTTGGGAGGTTCACCTGTTAACATGGTAGTATCAATAGATACAGACATTGTAGGAAACGAACTGACTACTCTAGGAAAATAAGTTCCATTATCACGAAGAAACTGTAGAGTGGGGGCTCGTCCCGCTTGGATTTCTTCTTGTAATGGAGTGTCCATTAAGGAGTCGATTAACAAGCATATAATTGGTTTATGTATAATGAAAGTTCCCTCCTTCATCTGTTCAACCATATAATTATCTTTCCACCAAAAAATTCCTTCTATGTAAAGGGTGATTGCAATGGATTTTCTTACAAAAATTTCTAAAAAAGAAATAACTGCTCGAATTAAGCGTTTACAATCGGAATTACGCAATCATGAGATACCTGCAGCTCTTATTACACAAAATGTAGATCTTTTCTACTACACAGGGTCTATGCAAAACGGTATACTCTATGTTCCTGAATCAGGAGATCCTGTGTTTTATGTGAAAAAAAGTGTAGTTCGTGCGGCAGTGGAGAGTTCGATTGAAGTGGAGCCATTAGGGAGAATGAGAACATTTGGAGAGCGAATACAGGCTCGCTTTGGTAAACCAAATACATTAGGCTTGGAACTTGATGTGTTACCTTATCAGCTAGGTGTTCGTTATCAGCAGATGCTAGATACTGAAATCAAAGACATCACGCCCATTATTCGCTTGCAGCGTGCAGTAAAATCAGACTACGAACTAACGCAAATTCAACAGGCCGCTATATTAGTTGATGAAGTAATTCAACAATTGCCTGCTTGGATATCAACAGGTATGACAGAAGTACAATTAGCAGCGAAAATGGAGCATTACTTACGAGTACGTGGAAATATAAATCTCAATCGAATGCGGGGTTACAACCAAGAACTGTCACTTGGAATGGTAGCTTCTGGTGCAGCAGCAGCAACTCCAACTTATTTTGATGGTCCTGCTGGTGGCTTAGGACTGACAGTTGCTAGTCCGCAAGGTGCTAGTTTCAAAAAATTAGCTCAAAATGAACCAATTTTGCTCGATTTTAGCACAGTAGTAGAAGGTTATATGATTGATCAAACACGAATTGCTGTTATTGGTTCACTAGATGATGATTTGGTACAAGCATATGAAGTAAGTCGAAGTATTTTACGTGCTGTAGAACTGTTAGGAAAACCAGGAGTTACATGGGAGAGTTTATATCAGCATGCTTTAAAAATAGTGGAAGATGCTGGTTTACAAGCTTATTTTATGGGATTCGGAGATGACCAAGCGAAGTTTTTGGGACATGGGGTAGGTTTGGAGATTGATGAGTTCCCTATTTTGGCAAAAGGATTTCAACAAGCCTTACAAGAGAATATGGTTATTGCGATTGAGCCTAAGTTCACCTTTCCTGGTAGGGGTGTTGTCGGAATAGAAAATACATATGTGGTCAAAAGTAACGGATTAGTATCGCTATCCATTTCTAGCGAAGATATCATCACCATTTGAAAAGGCTTTGACTGCATGAAAATGAATCTCTGGCCCAATAATTGTACATTTCGTCATGGATAGGTTAAGGTTTGTAGCTACTTATCCATGATTTTTTATAAAACGGAGGTTTATTTTCGTCAACGTTGATAGAAAAGTAATATATATGATAAAATTAGTTTGAAAAAAATAAATAAATACTATATTTAAAGATTTTCTCTTATCGAGAGTGGCGGAGGGACTGGCCCGATGAAGCCCGGCAACCAATTGATCGTGATCAATAAGGTGCCAAATCCTGCAGGAATTCCTGGAAGATAAGAGAAGAAGCGGTGTTTAAAACCAGCCTCTTCTCTTCAGAGAAGAGGTTTTTTAATGCGAGGAAATGGGTTAGGGGGATGAACGAATGAAAAAAATGGAGACGGAATTAGCGCAGATAGGCTGTAGAAGGGAACCGAAAACAGGATCTATTAATTTTCCTGTTTATTTTGCAACTGCTTATGAACATGTTGGTGGAGTAAGTACAGGTTATGATTATACGCGAACGGCTAATCCGACCCGAGATGTTCTGCAAGAAAGCATTGCAAGATTAGAACAAGGAGATGAAGGTTTTGCTTGTAGTTCAGGAATGGCAGCTATTCAAACGGTGATGGGACTGTTTTCACAAGGGGATCATTTGATTGTCTCTCTTGATCTTTATGGTGGAACTTATCGACTGTTTGAAGAAAACCTTCGACGCTTCGGTCTAGATTTTTCTTATGTAGATTTGCGTAATATGGACGAAGTGGAGAATGCTATACAAGCGAATACACGGGCTATTTTTATCGAAACACCTACCAACCCATTGATGCAGGTCGCTGATATACAAGCGCTTTGCAGTTTAGCTCGCAGACATCAGATCATAACCATTGTGGATAATACTTTTTTGACACCATATTTCCAACGTCCTATCGAATTAGGTGCTGATGTTGTCATTCATAGCGCAACGAAGTATTTAGGCGGTCACAATGATGTACTTGCTGGTTTGATCGTGACAAAAGGATCTGAATTATCAGAGCATGTAAGGTATTTGCATAACGCCATAGGGGCGAGTTTAGGACCTCATGACTGCTATTTGTTGATGAGGGGAATGAAAACACTCGCTTTACGGATGGATCGTCACCAAGAAAATGCTCTACAGTTAGCACAATTTCTTCGTGAACATTCGTTGATCAAGGGTGAAGTATATTATCCAGCTCTCGATGAGAAGGGAAAAGATACGCATCTAAAACAAGCGGGTGGCTTTGGAGGTATGCTGTCCTTTCGGTTAGCTGATGCTAATCTTATCCGGCCGTTTTTACATCATCTGAAATTGATTACTTTTGCAGAAAGCTTAGGCGGGGTGGAAAGCCTAATTACTTATCCAGCGACACAAACGCATGCAGATATACCAGAGGAAATTCGGCTAAAGGTAGGAGTTTGTGACCGATTACTTCGTTTATCAGTAGGAATAGAGCATATTGATGATTTGCGTGCAGATTTAGAACAAGCCTTATCCTATGCTAATGAATACTATTCTTGATTAATACTAGAATATACTTTTATAGACGTATAACAGACACAAACATATGATAAATTCCATATTATCTGAATTATGATATAAGGGATATCAGATGAGAGGATTCAACTTACATGAAAAAACTATTAGCATATGGTTTGGCTTTTGGGCTTATCATTACTTTCTCTGCTTCTACTACATTAGTTGATGCAAAAACAACTGTTAAAGTCTATAAAAACTGTACAGAGCTTAACAAAATATATAAGGGAGGAGTTGCACGCTATTCCTTCACAAAGAATAAAGGCGGCAAAACATATTATAAGCCGTATGTATCAAAAGTTATCTATGACGCGAATAAAAGATTAGATCGTGATAAAGATTTAATCGCTTGTGAACGATAAACAGATGCCACTCACATTGAGTGGTATTTCATATTATGGGGTTATTGAGTTAAATGAAGAGTAAAGTCGATTTTGGAAATTACATTTTAGAGCAGTATAACTTGGCGTGATTTGGCACTCCACCAAAGTGTGATGGAAGTAAAAGAAGTAAGAAAAATAATTAAAAACAGATGGAACCCATTTTTGCTTAAAATCCCTTTTTTGCTCTCACCTATAGGTGTATGGTCTCATAAGATAACTTGACTGTATCCCTGACCCTCATATCTAAATGCTCGAGCAAGGAAGGGTGGCATAGAAGTTGCACAATCAGAAGGGGAAAACCCTGCTTACCAATCGGGAGAGGGAAGTATTTGAGTTATTGGTTCAAGATAAGACCACCAAAGACATCGCCGGTCAATTGTTTATCAGTGAGAAAACCGTTCGCAATCACATCAGTAATATGATGTGTACCATTTGAGAAAATAATATCCTGAAAATGTTTATCTAGAAGCATCTCCTGAATGCATGATTCAGGGGATGCTTGATTTCTAATTAATTGGATGAGATGAAGTGACTTTTCTGTAGAATCTTTGCTTGAGTTTGTGTTTCAGAATGTTTCCATTAATATTAATGAACACTTGGCTGCTATAGAATTGAACCGTGTGATAAACATAAATACCAAAAGGGATTTTGTCTATATCATTGGATGCAGCGATATATATATATGATAGAATTATAAGTTGATGCTTATAAATATTAAATTCACTTTTTTTTACTAGGCAATAAATTAGGAGGTTCACAATATTAATATGACAAAGTTAAAAGACCTTCCTTGGTATCTAGTATCTGATTCATCGAAAGAACCTGAAACATTGGATGATCTTTATAGAATCATGGATCTACAAAAAATTTCAGAAAAAGATTTAAATGATGAGGGAAAATTGAAAAAAAAGAGATTATTGGAGGAGGAATTCAAGAAACACAAATCAGATTTTATAAATTATTTTCTTGAAAAGATAACTAATCTTTCAGAAAAAACCAACTTTGAGCTATTAGATGAGAATACTTTTTTGATGCCTTATATTTCAAAGAAAATGCTAAGGCTTAATTCTGGGCCAGTGTTAACATCAGATCATGATTATGAGTTTGATTTGATGATACTAGAAAAACTTCATGTAGCCCAAATTTTAATAGATGTTATAGAAACATTTAAAGATGCAGATGATTTTGACTCTTATCTTGCTGACCAGTGGTATTTATATATGAAAATCACACGCACTTATATCAGAACAGGAAAAATAGATCAAGCAAGAGAATGGTTTTTTCAAGATAAATGGAACGATTATTTTCTTGATGTGGATGATCCTGATGTCTTTTGTTTTAATGGATTAACTGATGACATAGTGAAGTTTCTGTGTGATCATTTTTCGATGCTTAGTGTGGAGCAACTACAGAAATGGTCTTTGGTCATGTTATGGGAATCTCATTGGATAGATCCAGAAGATCCATCTGTACTGTTTTTTAAGCTGGCCAAAGAAAAGGAGTCTTTGTCAGAGGATTACAAACTGCTATATAGCTTATATGATAATGCAGAACTGATAAAAACAGATCCTGAAGCATACATAAGCATCCATTTTCAACAGCTTAAAAACATAATCAAAAAGATGAAAAAAGATTTCATTCAGACAGTTGGAGTGGAGTTTACTAGTATTTTAGAACAGATCAATAACCTTTTTTTCTTCTCCAATGGAGATCTGGATGAATATAAAGCAAAATACTTGAATGAGCGAACTCAATGGTTGTTAAAACACTTCAATTCACTCACCAATGGTCAGAAGCAAATTATCGCAAATGTCTATGTAGATGAGGAACTATTTGAGGAATGCAAAAAGGATAATACATATCCTATCTTCGTCGAGCTGTATGAGAATGCTTCTCCAGAAAAATCTTCTTTTTATAGAAAAAGATATCGTTTCTATTTAGCATATAGCTATTATTTTATTGGTAATGCTATAGAAGCTCAAACGTTATATGAAGAACATTTAATTGATAATCCCCATTGTGGTTCTACGCTTAACAATTTAGGGGTTATTCATAAGAATAATAAGGATTACAATAAGGCTCTGGAATACTTCCAAAAAGCACTAGACATACATCCTGAAGAAGAGTTATATCAGCAAAATAGAGAGAAAGCAAAAAAGGCGATCAATGATTTGGAAGAAAAACCACAAAGAATAAAAGAGCAGTATTTTAAAACAAATTCGAAACATAAGAAGATCATGTTTACGATCTACAAACTTAATGGAGAAAAAATCATAGATGACGATCTTCTGAAAAAAGTAACAGGGTTATACAAAGGGTATAATCAACTCATTAAATTACTTTTGGAAAAAGAACTAATTCAGTATACAGAACGGCATGGATACCAACTCGATCCAATTGCTTATAAGTTGGCTCAAGACTGGATTGATCCTAAAGTCGAGCGACAAATCATTCACCATGTAGAACATCAACGATTTCGACCAATATTTTTCCATGAGTCGGAAATCAATTTGTATCGAGCATTGGTTGATCTATTTCCACAAAATCTTGTTTTCCCCAATATGTCACTAAAAACAATCATTGATGCAGAGAAAATGAAAAACCAGGTAGAACCAGACATTTTGAATTACTTTTATAAAGCACATGTTGATTTTGCTATCATTTCGAATATCACCTATCTACCTATTATTTGCTTTGAAAAAGATAGTACTTACCACGATACCGATTATGCAAAAGAAAATGATGGAAAGAAAAATCTACTCTTCCAACTAGCAGGTATTCCCTTGCTTCGGTTGAGATTTAATAGCAACATGGAATATGAGCGTTTAAAGGAAGAAGTACGTTTGACCACCAAGGAATTGTTGCAAGATATCAAGCAAAGTAGTTTGAGCCAAAGTAATGATCTGTTAAAGCAATTTAGCTTAAGAACGTTTGGCTTGGATACAGATTTAGATCTAGAGGAAGTCAAAGCATTTATAAAAGATAAAATGACGGATCTATTGTACAAGGAAGTTCACCATATTGAATGGCTTAAAGAAGAGGCAACTTTACTTGTTCGTATCAGTAGCTCTGGTAAGCAATTGATCCAGTTGGTAGAGTCACAATTGAAGAACGAAATATGGCAAAAATATCGCATGATAAACAACATAAACTTCTTGGATGCGGTTACTCCTTGAAATTAGGTCAAGGTGTGGAAGAGTACCTTCTCCCTTATTTTTCAATTAGATATCCTTCATCCTCTACGATAAAATAGAAAATCCGACATAATTGAAAGAGAGGAATAGTTTGGTAGGAGAAATTGCATGGGAAAATGAGAATTACCGAATCGAGGTATTGGATCGAAAAGCTTATGCTGTAGAGAAAGAGTCTGAAATGGAATTAGCTAGCACAATTTTCTTAGGTGATTTAGATACCACGATTTCTACTTTGAAGAGAGCAATGGTATTTCAAGAACTTGGGAATCCGAGCTCAAAGGTTATTTGGAAAAATGAAGAACTTTTTCTCGAAATCGGATTTAGTGGCGAGAGTTTGTATCTGAAAAGCCAAGTGAACAATACAATTATTGCTTCTTTTAACCTCGATTCACTTGAAGTTGTAAGTGTCATAAAAAAGATTTGGCCTTTTTGTAATTTATTGTGTTTAAACTGAAAAACTCCTGATAAAAAGGAGTTTTTCTTTGAATTGCGAGTATTAAATCTACTATAAAGATGCAATTAGCATGGAAGCAAACTTAAAACATCTCAAGTAATGAATCTAATAAATTCTGTAATCCCTTGTCTTCCATATTAAAGGTATACTATCATCATACAAAGATGGTTCTTTATCTGAATAGGCTTTGAGTAAGTCTAACTGACATGTCTTACATTTAACTGAATCGATTTCCCATCCTTCATATTCAATATCTCCATTCCGTGGATCAACAATGGAAATATCTTGACCATATAAATATAACGAAAAATCTCCACATAGAAAACACGTTCGAACTTCATCAGCCCAGCTATCTTCTGTTATTTTATTTTTCATCTCATCAGATGTACCATCATATTCAGTTGGATAATAAGTCGGCATGTTGTAGCATGCATATCCGATTGCTTTATTCAGGCAAATTAATTTATGATCATATTTTTGTTTTTTGCTCATCACCATGAAGTTACTGATAACATCTATATTAGACAGAGGTTTTTGATATTTCCAAAGACGTTCATAACCTTTGTAGTGGGAATTTTCAATTGAAGTGATTACTAAAGGAAGTACTTGTTTACTAATAAAAATGTCAAATTCAGAGTATTTCATTATCCAAGTTCCATCGTGCCAAGCAGTATTTCTCCAAAAATTAAGGGATTTAAGAGTGTTAAAATGGCCATCTTTTCTAATTACTCTACATATTTCTGGTTTGGAATCATCTCCTGCGAAACTTTTGAGTCGAACTAATGCACTGTGAAATTCAATGGATTTAGTATCCAAACCTATTTTATATTCACCTTGAATTAACTTTAAAATTTCCGTACCATTATCATGATTAATTTTCATTGCAAGTATTGGATTAATTAATCTTAAAACATCTTTCATAAACAATTCAAAGAAATGGTGAAAATGAAAAATTGTTTGTAAATATTTTTCTTGATACTCAGTATTTGAATTTATATTTTCTTCGCCCTCAATAACAGAAAGGTCTTTAGTTGAAAAATAAGATAAAAGAGCTAATTTTAACGATAAGAAAGCAGACATTGTTTTATCTTTTTCGCTAAAAGGCACTTTATGTCCATATTGTGCTAATAATTCTTTACTCATGTATTTCCAATCCTTTATTAGAATGTGAATCATTATAAGTATTTGAATTGTATCATAATTGGCAAGTTTGCTGGTACTGCTTCATCCAGAAATGCCTTTTGTATGAGTTTAAAAACTTATAGTCATTTATTTGGTATTTATCAAGTGGATTCTTCCTTTTTCATATTAACGAATAGAGTAAAGATACAGTACCTGTAATCAAAATTTCGCACAAAAAAACAGCCAACCTATCAATTGGACTGTTTTAAATGTATTTATCTTATTTTTTAAATTGGATACCCAGTAATACAAATATCTTTTCCAAATCGTTCTATTGAGATGTTATCTAGTTCAACAGCCTGTGCCATTAAATCAAATCCTTTACCACCAATAGGAGTAATACTTCGCTTTCCTCCAAGTAGTTTTGGAGCAATGAAGGATATCACTTTGTTTATAAGAGAAGCTTCGAGCATGGACCAATTAAGTTGTCCACCACCCTCCAACAAAACGGATTTGACTCCGTTTTCTCCAAGAATCTTCATCGTTTTTACTAGATCAACGGTGTTACTGCCAGCGCGAAATACTTTTACTCCACGCTCTTCCAGTTGTTTTGCTTTCTCCTCGTTTGCTTCTTCGGAACAAAAAACCCATGTTTGTGCTTCATCAGTAGTGTTAACTAAAGTGTAGTCAAGAGGAATACGCAGTTTACTGTCAGTTACGATCCGGATTGGATTCTTCCCCCCACCTTCAGGTAGGCGTGTTGTTAAACTTGGATTATCGTTTATAACCGTATTGGCTCCTACCATAATTCCATCGAGATTGTGGCGCATATAATGTACATTTTCCCGAGAGATACTATTTGTTAGCCACTTGCTGTCTCCAGATTCAGTGGCCAATTTCCCATCTAAGGTCATGGCCGTCTTCAAAACAACGAAAGGTAATTTCGTTTAATAATTTAAGATTTCTTGTTGATTAAACTCCATACTAAATTTCCTCCTAGTTTATAACATGAATCGATATTCAAACTGGTACACATCTGTCCGACTAGTAAGTAGGCAGTATTCTACCAACTTGCTTGACGCATCAAAGGTTTTTCTCGTAATCCTTGCCACGGGTGTAATCTTATCCCCAGGAGCATTCTCATCTAATTCTAAAAGATCAATTTCTTCTTCAGAAGGATTACTATCCACAATCAAAACTTCTTCACAAGAAATTGGTTTTCGCCCAAAACTTTCTAAAGTTTTATACAGGCTAAGGGATGGATTCTCCTTAACCCCTTCCAAAATCTTTTGTATTTCCTCTATTGGTAAAGAATTAGGTAGATAAGATTCAGATATTGTGATTGGCTTATTGTCCCTGTTCTGTAAAACTCGATAATACAAAACGGGTGGTTGTAACTCTCTGCGGACATCTTCTGAAAGGCCCGCTAAAGTGGTGTGAATTCTAAGTTCTAGATATGTCTTTGTGGCTTTTCCTTTGTGATATCTGCCAAAACCTTTATGGGTTGAAGAGGACCGTCCCAAAAGCCAATCAACGGAAACATTATATAAGTCAGCCAATTTTGACAGAGTTTCCGGATCTGGATCGCGGTCCCCTTTTTCAAATAGTGAAAGGGAACTGTTACTTATACCTAATTTTTCAGCAGCTTCTTTTTGCTTTAAATCAGCCGTTAATCTTGCTTCTTTTAAGCGTTGTGGCAACAACATGTTGATTTTTCACCTCGATTTCTTACTGACTTAGTATAGTGTACGTCATAATTAACAAAATGAAAAGAAAATTTACAATGTGTAAATCATTGTATTTATTTTACATATTGTAAATTATATACTTGGTTTATTGATAGGAAATAAAAAATTCTGAAAAGGTGATGCCGATGATGAAAACAGTCATCATTATTGGCTTAATCCTAGTGATAGCACCAGTTATCCTAATATTCCGATTTAAATATGACCAAATAGAAGCAGCTCTACAACGAACCAAAGATAAGATTATATCCTTGATGCCTCGCTGGATCAGAGGAAAGTAATTTTTGAACTTTGAAAATGGAATAGGAGAGATTTTGATGGACTTTATTGGGATTATTGGACTTCTCATCTCTATAATCATAGGAGTTTTGACAGTCATAGGAGTTGTAAGATTGGCTGCATCATATGCAAGTGGTGATTCCAAAGGTTCAAAAAAGGAAATCAAATACTGTGTAATTGTTTGTTTCTGCCTAGGGTTACTTCCGGGACTGGGGCCAATAGCAATAAATGCAGGAATAGCAGTAGTTAAGCCTGTGAATGCAATTGTAAATTCTGTTTCTCATCAAAGTGGAAAACGAAGCTACAAAATCAGTAGAAGGTAATTAACATGAATCCGCTCTGGTAGACAGTGAACAATAAAGAAATTCATATCCATACAGGAAATCGTTCTTATGAGTTTCATTACCAAAAGATAAAAGGTTTGTTTTGGAAACTGATACTCGTTTCATATGCAATAGGACTTGCCCTATCCTTTACGATCATCGTTGTTATACCGTTGGTGATCGTAGCGATATTGTGGATTAGAAGAGGATTCAAATTTGGAATTTTCAATGGAGTACGCAGAGTACTTCGAATAGCTTCACCAAAGTAAAAAAGGCAGGGGATAGAATGAATAAAAAAGATGATCCACTAGTGAGTAGCAAAGTAAAAAGCCGTCCAGAAGTACAGGATAGTGTGGATGCTATTATATATAAGGAAATGAATGATAGTGTAGATGTAAAAAACATTATAGCATTGCAAGCGAGAAAATCCACGGTTTAAATCGTGAGATGAAAGCAAGCGTTGGATGAGGGGAAAAGATTTTTCCTTCACCAGTTCAACTTTTGAAAAAGCAAGTTTACAAACAAGTATTCGCATGGTGATATATGTATAGTAGCAGCAGACGAAAACCAAGTTGCTCGCGGCAAAGAAGAAATCAACAAACGAAAACCGTGGGGCACACGGGGTTAGCTTGGTAATGAAATAGTCATTAGGCTATCGTCCCAAGAATCCAACGGCTTTAGCCGTGTGGAGTTGTCAAAGATATAATCCATCTAATTAATATGGAGAAAGATAAGATACTAATGATTGTTAAGACAATGTGCTAGTTGTTTTCTTCTGGTTCTTCTCTTTCTATAGCAGCAAGAAGAATGGCTCTAATACTATCTTGTTGCTTTTTCGTTAGCTTATGTCCATCATAGACAAGCTCCTTCTCCAGAAGGGCTTTTTTTATTTGTTTTATATCAAGTTCTTTATCATTATTCATCGGTTCTTTTTTTATAGGTGTAAGGTCATCTGTTTTGCCGAGTAAATAGTCTGTTGAAACATCGAAATGATCTGCGAGTATGATTAGATTTTTTAACTCGGGATTTCGAAACCCTCTTTCGTAGTTAGAGATCATGCCTCTTGAAAGTCCAGTTCTCCGTCCCAGTTCTTCTTGACTTATACCTTCATTTTCTCTTAATTTGATCAATCTATCCTTATTGATTTTGTTCATGAGGAGTACTCCTTTTATTTTAAACGTTATTCATTACTAGCAATTATATGAAACTTGAAGTTGCAAAGGTGGTGACAACATGTGAATTAAATTGATCGAGATGAGAGGGAAGATGTCTCGTACTCACGTTGCTAAATCCCTTGAAATTACAACTCAAATGTTAGGTGCAATAGATCGTGGTGACAGAAATCCTTCACTTTCCTTTGCGAAGAAAATTGCTGATTACTATGGTGTCTCAATAGATGATCTTTTTTTGATTATAACAGCAACTTGAAGTTGCGTAAATTTCAATTAGCATAGTGAAGCTGGCGAACATTGAAACTTGAAAAATGGCTTAACTACGAAATTTTCTTGTCTGTATCTAAGACGATCTATAAGAAGTACGAATGATTTAACAACCTAAATCATTTTGCATGAAAAGTCGGTTCTACACAAGTCCCAATATTCGTTCTATTTTTATCGATGCAAATTTTAAATAAGACATGCTTTTATGGATTGAATGTCTGCATACATTGAATGGAAGGGGTGATTAGTTTGAAGAAACCAAAACTTAGTGTCGGTAAGGAAATATACGGTGCAAAAGATATCAAACAGGCTTTTTACGAAGCATTTGCACCGTATTTCGAACAGAACAATATGCACCCTGCAAGATTTGTAAGTTGGATCACACAAGAGCCCAAAAAACGTGTGGGGAGTAGTTAGCCCCTTTTTTGATAAAGATCTGGACAAGCATGGAAAGGATGACGTAAGAAATGGCACGATCTCGAAATATTAAGCCAGGATTTTTTCTAAATGATTTATTGGCGGAAGTTGATCCTCTTGGAAGATTACTCTTTGCCGGACTTTGGACAATAGCTGACAGAGAAGGAAGAATGGAGGATCGTCCCAAGAGAATTAAAGCTGAGATTTTACCATATGACAATTGCGATGTAGTTGAGTTATTGGACGAGCTTAACAATAGAAATTTCATCATGCGTTATCAGGTAGATGGTGGGAAATATATACAGATTACTGGCTGGCATAAACATCAAAATCCACATGTAAAAGAAAAAGCGAGTACGATACCAGCACCGGACTTGTCCAATGCAAGTACTGTACAAGCACTACAAGACAATAAACAAGAAAAAAGTAGTTCTGGTTCTGGTAATGACAAAGAAAAAAAGATAAAGAAAATTAAGCAAGCTGATTCAGATGAAATGGAAAAAGAAAAAACTTTTGAAAATGACGGATCAGCGAAATCCTTTAAAAAATAAAGGGGTTTCGAAAGAACCGGAAAAGCACCATAAAAGTACAGTACAAGAACCAGAAAAGCATACAACAAATCCTGATATGCCGTAAAGAGATACGGCGATTGGAGTTAAAAGTGATGGATCGTATTATACGTCCGATACCTGTTTGCAACTGTTTTAAAGAAAAGATGCTTCAGGAAGAGAGAGAAAAAGAATTGGTGGAGCAGCGGGCGCGGGTGAGGCGCATCTATGGAGAGGGATTTGCAAAGAGTCTGATCAGATAACTGATAACTCATTGACTGAGTTTTCTAATCTAGTATGCTGAGAATTTAAAAGTACATATCCGGTTTCTGAGACTTTTAGGATACATGTTTCCCTATATCAATTTTTTGTTTAAAAAAATATAAAAATAATATTATAAACGTTTATTATAAATCCTCCATATTTACGGACGGATCTGTAGTATAATTAACTCAAGAGCGAATATTTGGGAGGATGGGAATAATGCAAATGGGTTATATCCGAGTTTCCAGTAAAGACCAAAACGAAGAACGCCAAGTTAGAAAAATGTTGGATCTCGGAATTGAGGAACGAATGATTTTTATTGATAAGCAAAGTAGTAAAGACTTTGATCGTCCAAGTTATCAAACGATGAAACGATTTATTCGAGAAGGCGATTTAATTTATATTGATGCGTTAGATCGCTTGGGGCGTGACTATGATGGGATCATCCGAGAGTGGAAAGAGATCACAAGAGAGCTAAATGCCGATATCATTGTATTGGAAAACCGAGCTTTGTTTGATAGTCGTAAATTCAAATCTATGGGAGATATGGGAAAATTAATGGAAGATCAATTTCTTAGCCTGTTGTCTTTTGTTGCTGAACAGGAGCGCAAGAAAATTAGACAGCGACAAGCGGAAGGCAAAGCAGTAGCAAAAGCAAATGGCAAGCGTTTAGGACGCCCACAGTTGAATCTAAATACCATTTCCGAGCAGCAAAAAAAGGTTTTACAGGACAATTATAAACGGTGGAAAACGCAGGAAATAACTGGTGTCCAGTTTATGAAACTTCTTAATTTAAAGAAAAACACTTTTTATAAAATCTTAAAGGAATTTGAAAACACTCAAAGTACAACCGTGGAGGCTTCTTAATCTATGAGAGAGATCAAATTTAGAGTCTTCGCTAAAGATGAACGATTCCCAAAGGGTAAGATACACTACCCAGATACATTAACTGAAATCGACGAGGTTATGGATCAGATTAACACCACAGATATATCATTGATGCAATATACTGGTTTATTGGATCATAATGGGAAAGAAATTTATGAAGGCGACATTATAAAGACAGATTTTCAAAAAAATGCAGTCGTAAGTTTTGAAAATGGCTGCTTTATGATCGGTGGAAAAAGAGGAATATCGATTGATCATTATTTGAATTCAGGCTTGCAGGTTATTGGGAATATACATGAGAATCCGGAATTATTGACGTAAAACCAGTAACCGTCACACTATGGAGGACAAATATGAAGCAAGTCATAATTTTTAGATCAAACTCAGAAGATGATATACAAAAAACAATTAATAGTTGGATTACAGCGAATAACAAAGTCAATGAAATTTTAGATATTAAATTAAACTCCTAACAAGACAATAGTTATTCTACCATACATTATTTTACAGCTATGATTATCTATGAGAAGAAGAGAAGCAACTGAACTTATGAACCTTAATTTGAACAACAATATGAAAATGGATAGGTGAACGAGAAAAGTAAAGCCGTCACCGTCAAAATGAAAGGAGTCGTTATTGTATGTCTGAAGGTATCAAAAGTGAGATTATGAGTGCCATAGATAGATTAAGTGAAAAAGATATGAGATTTCTTTTTGCCTTAGCGATTGGATATATCGATGACAAAAGAATCTTACAAGCAATTCTAGAACGTGCTGAGTCTATGGAAGCATGACCTACTGACTTAAAAATAATCAAACAAACTCAACTGCTACCCAGGATCAAAATGTAATCGAAACTGCTTCTGCGACATTCTGTACCGGCCAATTGCAAGTTGTCCACTTCTATCACATGGGCCAAAGAATACTTGAACATTACAAGAGGTCACAATATCGATCTTAGCAGTAACACCTTCATATGGAGTTTGAGAATTACCATACCAGATATCGTTATTGCAAAGCGTGGAGTAGATATGATTGTGTAGCAAAAGATTTTGAATGATGTGTTTTCCTAAGATAAATAAAAAGGCGGGATTTCCGCCTTTACTTTGAATATGTCTTTGTGTATTTCATATCAAATCACCGTTCATCTTGTTCATATTTCATCGTCTCACACCGTCTCGAATGCGGGTTTATCCGTTTTTTATCTCCTTAAATGCAATACGTGAATAATGCGTCGTTATCCCCTTATCCTTCATGTCTTTATATGTTGGAAATCTTCCCAGCTCATCGGTTAATATTTTTGCTGTTTATATAGCTTTGCTTCGTGCTTCTGTGTTTGCTTGAAATAGATGATCTTGTCTCTTTTCTTCTTGGTAGAATCCGATTTGACGCTTAAACGGTATGACGTGGGTTTCTTGTGCTTCCTTTTGATCATCTACTATAGGAGTGACAACTATCTCTTGTAATGACTCGGGTTGTCTTCTGAAATACTCAGGAAGACCATCTTTTATTATTTTCTTGCGTTTCTCCTCCGATTTTCGAGCTTCTTTTATCAAACATAAGTCCGGCTTACGAGACTCCCATTTCATCCATTCCATTTTCTGAATGATTTTCTCTTCGTTGATATCTTATTTGGCTTGTTTCAAGTGTTCTTTAAGGCTTTTTACATGCGGTTCATGGCTTCTTGTCCAAAGCCATACAAGTGTATTCTCCATGAGCCACATAGCCCCGCTTATTGCTACTCCAACAACGGAGCCAACTATTAAATTTTTCTGTGCCAATCCATACATATTTACTGCTGTTACAAATCCTAAACTGGTGAAGTATCTAATTTCTAAGAAAATTGGGACATTTCGTTGTAAAGCTCGTTGTCTTCCTCGTATAACAGCAAGGATGCGAAGAGTATTTCCACAAGTCCTGCTGTTAAATATGGGTTGAGACCTAATCCTCCTGATAATTTCGTTGTGTTCTGAAAAGATAAAGCGATGACGATTAACGCAATCACCACTACGATTCCTAGGACAACGATGTCAAGCGGTGTTCTTTTTTTCATGATGTGTACCTCCTGTGTATTTGATCATAGATATATAATATATCATAGATGTAATAGATATCAAGCATATGCTATAGTTAATTCAAAAACATTGGAGAGATTTAAATGGCTAGAAAAAACAAAAATATATTATTGGATGAGGATTTATACAAAGAAGTGAAGGCATTGGCTGCTATTCAGAAGGAAAGAACCTATACAAATGATCTGATTGAAGAAGGTATGCGTTTGGTGTTAATCAAATACGGAGTAAGAAAAGAAAAAAACGAGAAAAAAGAAGAATGATTGTCTATAAAGTAACAAACAAAGTTGATGGGAAGGTTTATAAGTGTTGACTATTCATAATCATGAAGCAGAGTGTACAGAAAGAGGCTAACCAACATGCATAAAAGGAAAAGAAAGAGCAACACAAATCAAACTCAGGTTCCAACCAAACAATACACAGTTAAAGAGCCAACGGAGTTGCTGGTTTTTTTATTGAATACTTTATCAAATCTTGGCCGGAACTCCGTTAAATCCCTATTGAGCCATGGACAAGTATTGGTAAACGATCAAGCCGTGACGAAATACAATTTTCCACTACAACCTGGACAAACGGTATCCATTCGTAAGATAAAGATTACAAATACACCACTCATGACAGGAGTTATTATTTTACATGAAGATGAGGATATCATCGTAATTGAGAAGGAAGCTGGATTGTTATCGGTTTCTTCTTCTAAAGAGAACGAATTAACAGCCTATCGACAGCTTATGGATCATGTCCGTAGAGGGAATCCTAAAAACCGGATTTTTGTCGTGCATCGTTTGGATCGAGACACATCTGGGGTGATGATGTTTGCCAAAAGCAAAGAGGTACAACAAACCATGCAAAATTCATGGAAAGACATAGTACAGGAGCGTCTTTACATTGCCCTTGTTGAGGGATCGGTAAAGAAAACAGAGGGTACTATTTCATCTTGGCTGAAAGAGACTACAACTTTCAAAACATATTCAAGTACTCGTCCGAATGATGGGAAACTTGCTGTGACACATTACGAAGTAATTAAATCCAATCAAAACTTTTCTTTATTGAAGGTGAATCTCGACACTGGACGGAAAAATCAAATCCGTGTACATATGCAGGATATAGGGCATTCCATTGTAGGTGATAAGAAATATGGTTCACGTATGAAACCAATTGGTCGACTTGGACTTCATGCTCAGGTCTTATCGTTTGTACATCCCACAACTGGTCTCCTGCTACGTTTTGAAACAAAAATCCCTAAGTCGTTTTTAAGTCCTTTTCGAAGCACACCTACGAAATAAACTAATTATGAGAATACATAAATGTTTACGTGGCCCAGAACAAGCATCCAGCGATGGAGGAACAACGAGACCATATAATTGTATCTGGGTAAACCCCGCATTTTTGAGGTGCGCCAAGAATTACTTCTTTTTGGAGTAGAACCAGAAACTGAACGACGAACCCTAATTCGACCAATAAATGGAATTTATCTGATGGACTAGAGCGTGAACCATCTCACTATCCTTATATGATTACAGGAGGTTGTTCTACATGAAGCAAAACAAACAGTTTGGTATAGAAATTAGTGGCACTATCTTTGCAAAGGATGAAAATACAAACATTGACCATGATGAATTTTTGGATAAATTTATTGAGTTTGTGGAGAAGAATAATTGGTTGTTTGGAGGAGGAACAAAGCAAGTAGATAAGGATGGAGAGGTAGTAAAATAATTAATATCTATTAATCCATAGACTCAACAGCTGGCCATGATCAAAATGTAATCAAAACAGATTATGTCATCACTGTAACAGTCAATTGCAAGCCATCCACCGTTATCACGTGATCAAATGATGCTGATCAGAAGTCATAGCGTCGATTTTAATGTCGATACATCTTCATATGGAGTTTGAGATTTACCATAGCAGATACACCTATAGAGGCAAATGAGAACTTTTATTGCAAAACGTGTGGTGGATATGATGTATTGCAAAAGAATTTGAATGATGTGTTTAAATAAAAAGGGAGCATAGAACAATGAACGAAAAATATGCGTGTTATGTTCGTGTTTCTACTGATCGAGATGAACAGGTGTCTTCTGTTGAAAACCAAATTGATATATGCCGTAACTGGTTAGAGAGACAGGGATACGTATGGAATGAGAACAGCGTGTATAAGGACGAAGGAATCAGTGGAACCATTTTTAAAGATCGACCAGCGATTCAGTTGCTATTGGAGAAAGCAAAGAGAAAAGAAATCAACATGGTGTTGTTCAAGTCGATCAGCCGGCTTGCTAGGGATTTGAAGGATGCTTTGGAAATACGAGAAATATTTTTATCCCGAAATGTAAGAATTATTTCGATTGAAGAAGGCTATGACTCAGATGTTGCTGGAAAAAACGATATGAGTTTTGAAATGGCTTCCATGTTTGCTGATCACTACAGCAGAATGTTATCAGGGAGTATATCATCTGCACTGGCTGCTAAAGTTCGGCGTGGTCAACATATTGGGAAGATTCCATTTGGTTATATTCGAGAAGATGGTATTTTGAAGATTAAACAAGATGAAGCTGATGTTGTGAGGATGATCTTTGATTGGTATGTAAATGAAGGATTGGGATTCAAAACGATTACTCACAAATTAAATCAGTTGAGTTTGAAACCGAAAGAAATACAGAAGTGGCAAGTAACATCGGTGCAAAGAATTATTCGAAATCGTATATATTGTGGAGATTTTGTACTAAACAGATACACAACGATGAAAGTAGAAGGAAAAAAGAAACAAATTCAAAATCCAGAGAGTCGATGGCTCATTTTTCACGATCATCATGAACCTATTGTTAGTCGGGAGTGGTGGGAAAAAGCAAATTCCAATCTTATTAAAACAAAAAAGAAAATATCGCCATGGAATGATCTTCGCGGGATACTAAAATGTAGTGAATGTGGATCGAGTATAGTGCCCATGTTGTCATGGAGATTGCTTGCAAATGGGAAAAAAAAGGACTATCGGTACATGAAATGCAGCAAATATCGTCGTATGGGAGAAGCTGGTTGTGTAAATCATAGTCCGATATTATACGAAGAAATAAAGTCTTTTTTGATCAAACAATTGCTGGAAAAAAGCTACATGTTAAAATTGTCTTTCGAAGATCAGTTCCAAGGACAAAAACACGACCGTCTTGTTGTAGTTGAAAAAGAGATTGATGATCTCAAAAACAAAGCAACAAAGCTGATTGACCTGCACTTAGAACAAATGATTAGTAAAGAAGAGTTTAAACAAAAACGTAATGAAATAGATTGGAAAATCAACAACCTAGAAAATGAAAAGATTGAGTTGTCCAGACAGGAGTATACAACGAAGAAAATTGAGAGTATAAAACAGGCGTTTGATGTGTTGAGTAGCGATAGTCAAAACTTACATCATGCGTTTAGAACACTGCTTGATAGAGTAGTGGTACATCCTCAAGGGGAAATGGATATTTACTATACATTTAATGTTGTGTAGTTTTTTTATTCTTTTGGAATGCATTGTGAGCTATCTTTTAATGTCTCCTTTCGGGACATTGTGGGAAAAATACCCACTATGGTATAATATTTTGACAATATCCAACTGGGCTCTAGGAGTGAAGGATGCCTCAGGATTCTGTTGATAAATTGGTCGAGCTTTGGGAGAAAGGGGATGCAGCCGCAATAAAAGCTGCAGCTACCGGAGACCGGACGGAACTCGAAGAGTTCTCAAGGAGATCAGGGATCTGAAGGAGTAGTAGTCCCTCCCTAACAGGGAACCCAAGCTCTCTGGTGATAGATAGAGAAACTCTACCACCAGAGAGCATCACAGGAATGACGAACAATTTAAATATAAGTTAGTAATGGAGAAAATATGAGACTAACGTTTCCCGCCTATACCTGATGACAATAAGAAAAACTATTTTAGTAATCTCTAAAATGTCCGTTTTAGAGATTACTTTTCATTTAAGGGGGTTGGGGATAGTGGATAAAAGATTGGAATTTGTCAAGACTTCGACCAAGATCAGTTGGTGTTTAGATGAATTTATTAATGGTGATGATCGTTATCTTGCTTATGTAGAAACATCTTTTGAAATAAAGGGGGACTTTCTAGAAATAAAATCAGTTAGTAGTGCTTTCTATGAGGGTGATCATACTAAACGAATTCGATTGAAAGACATTTCAACCGTGACTACGAGCAGCGGGGGGCTAAATCCAAATCAAGATCCTAACATAAAGAATCCAGTAGCAAGAGCACACTTTACCCTCAATATTATTGGTGCTGGAATTATGCTTACGAGCTATAGTTCTCATTTTGGGTTTAGACGAAGAAATTCTGTTGAAGATCCCGCATTAAGTATGGAACATAAAAGACGAAATGCTGCATTAAAAAAAATATTCGATATAATGATCAATGAATTGCCAATGTTTATTTTAACTGCGGCGGATGCTAAAAAGTAATAGCGGTTATTATTTGCAATTGGTACGCATAGCAAATGTCATGCAGAAGTTGGCAGTAAAAGGTCGTTCTCAAGCAGTCGTGGAATTAGTCCGTTTAGGAGAGCTCAAAATATAAGGAAAAATCCCTACCCCCAATTTGTTTGGAAGGTAGGGTTTTTATTGTAGGTACTTCGTCATTTGTCAATATACTGCTGCCGGTACTCGTGTTTCAGTATGCTCATGATAATGGAGTCATGATAATAGTGATCATAAAACAATGCTTCTCGTTGAATACCTTCCTTTTTGAATCCCAATTTTTCGTATACATGTACTGCTTTTTGATTATAAGTAAAAACATTTAGTTCAACTCGATGTAAATTCAAAATACCGAAGGCATAATCAAGCATGAGTTTCATTGCTTCTGTTCCATAGCCTTTTCCTTGATTTTCATTGTTGTCAATGGAAATGCGAATATAGCAATTTCGATTGATTGTATCAATATCGAGTAATTGGATGTCACCTATGATTTGATCCTTTTCTTGTAATCCAATTAGTAAAAGAATACTTGACTGATCTCGTGATTTGGATTCGATGTAATGTCGTACACTTTCTCTTGTGAAACATTTTTGGGTGCCTGTAAGCCTTCTCGTTTCAGAATGAAAGAGCATGGAAAAGTAAGTGTCTGTATCATTTGCATCGATTGGGCGAAGATAAACTTTGCTTCCTTGTAGGAATTTCATGTTTCTATGTCCTTTCATCCAGCAGATTTCAAGTCGTATTCTGTTTTAGGTGCATTATGTTTTGGTTACTTCTGTTTCAGTTTCTTGGTACTCTTTCGAAATAAGACCAAGTTTCTCTAACCGAGACCGGATGCCACCATTTTGTCTCCCTAGTGTCTGCGCGATCTGGGCAATATCTAAACCTTGTTGAAACAAAGTTTCTAACTCCTCTTCTTCCTCTTTTGTCCAAGGTGTATATGCTTTAGGATGTGTTTTTTGAATTTCCGCTAATGTGGAAGTAGTTTTTGATTTATATTGTTGTAATAATTCCAGAAATGCATCACCAAAACGGTTTTGTCTACTTTCACCCCAGCCTTTTATCCGTAACATCCCGGCTTCATCTTGTGGAATGTAGGTAGTCATTTCGCGGAGAGTAGCATCGTTGCAGATAACATAAGGCGGAACATTTTCTTCTTCAGCTATTTTTCTGCGCAGTTGTCGCAATGCATCAAAGATCGGATTATCAACGCTAGTGTTATCTTTTGCAGGTACAGGTTCTTCTGCTAGATGCAATGTTACTTTTTCTTCCCCTTTCAACACAGCAACTGCGGATACATCCAATTTTGCTACAGGATACATTCCTTCAGATAATGGTTCTAGCCTTATGTATCCTTCATCTACTAACGATTTGCATATCTGCATTACTCTTTTTTCACTCTGTTCTTTCATTAATCCGTATGTAGAGAGACGATCATAACGAAAGTCCGTAATTTTTTTACTCTTTGAGCCTCTTAATATTTTGGTGAGAAAAGTTAGACCTACTTTTTCGTTTACTCTGCGTATACAGGAGAAAATCATTTGTGCTTCTGTAGTGACATCAACAGTATTTTTGGCTTTATTTGGGTCACAGTTATCACACATTTGGCAGGGTTTGCTATCTAATTCGCCAAAGTATTGTACAATTGTATGAGAACGGCATTGATTTGTTCGGCAATAATTGATCATGGCTTGTAATTTTTTGTTGTCTAATGCCTGTCGATCAGGATTGGATTGTTCGATGAAGTATTTTTGCAGGTAGATATCACTAGGTTCATAGAGTAGAACGCAATTGCTGTTTTCACCATCTCTGCCAGCGCGACCCGCTTCTTGGTAGTAAGCTTCTAGATTTTTTGGTAGATTATAATGAATAACAAACCGAACATCGGATTTATCAATACCCATACCAAAAGCATTTGTCGCTACAATGATAGGAGTACGATCATAAGAAAAAGCTTCTTGTGCTGTATTGCGTTCTTCTTCGCTCATTCCAGCATGATATTTGCCCACTTTGTATTTTTGCTTATGTAAAAATTGATGGAGCATATCGACATCTTTTCGAGTACCAGCATATATGATACCTGACTGATTGGGATGAGTACGCAAATATTGGATGATGAAATCTTTTTTATTTACATTTTTTTGCACCGTAAAATGTAAGTTTTCCCGCCGAAATGTAGTACGGTAGGTGTTCTCAACAGGAATATGCAACAGATGGAGAATATCGTCTTGTACTTGTTTCGTAGCTGTAGCAGTCAAAGCTAAAATGATAGGCTTTTTTGAGAGAGTATGAATTGCTCGCGGTATCAATTGATAACTAGGTCGAAAATCATGTCCCCATGTAGAAATACAATGGGCTTCATCAATTGCAAGTAATGCTACTGGCAGTTGGCGAAACAGCGATAAAAAATACTCCGTTTCCAGTCGTTCTGGTGCTACATAAATAATTTTATATGCATGGTTATGTATCTCTGAGATTCTTTCGCGTAATTCTGTAGCTGTCAATGAACTGTTAATATAAGTAGCAGGAATTCCTGTTTGTTTGAGTGAGTCTACTTGATCTTTCATCAATGAAATAAGCGGGGAAACAACAACAGTTATTCCATCAAGTAGTAAAGCAGGTATCTGATAACAAATCGACTTACCTCCACCTGTAGGTAAAATACCAAATGTATCAAGACCAGCTAATACACTTTCTACAATTTGCTGTTGTCCGTTGCGAAAGGTAGAATAGCCAAAATATTTTTGTAAATAGGTTTGAGCTTGTGAGATATTCATAGAAACCTCCTGACAAGCTCTATTGTAATCGAACTATAAGGGAATAGGAAGAGATTAGGAGAGGACTACTCATGATTGTAGAGATGAAAAATGTTTCGTGGCGTCGTGATCAGCGGCTGATCTTAGATCAAATTAACTGGGAGATCCACAAAGGTGAGCATTGGTGTCTTGTCGGCTTAAATGGTTCTGGTAAAACGAGTATTCTCGATTTGATCAACGGCTACCATTGGCCAACAAGTGGAGAGATAACAGTATTGGATCAACGTTTTGGTGAAACAGACCTAAGGGAGTTACGAAAAAAAATTGGTTGGGTAAGTACATCTATGCAGCAAAGATTACATGGATATGAAACAATTGAAAACGTTGTACTAAGTGGCAAATTTGCATCTGTAGGAGTTTATGAGAAACCAATAGAAGATGATTATGAACAAGTAAACACATTGCTCCAAGAATGGAGATGTGGTCATTTACAAGGAAGAATCTATCAAACATTGTCCCAAGGAGAAAAACAAAAAGTGTTGATAGGAAGGGCATTGATGGCTTCTCCAGAGCTGCTGATTTTAGATGAACCTTGTACAGGATTGGATATTTTTGCCAGGGAGCAAGTTCTTCACATGATTGATCAAATTGCAAAAAGTCCTAACGCCCCTACTCTTATTTATGTAACACACCATATCGAAGAAATACTTCCATGCTTTACCCATACGCTTTTGTTGAAACAAGGACAGGTTGCACAAAAAGGATGGACCAAGGATGTGCTAACAGAGCAAAATTTAAGTGAATTCTTTCAAACCTCCTTATCAGTGGAGCAAAAAAATGGACGAAGTTGGTTAATGCTGACTTGACAATTCAAGAACAAGTAAATCTCAAAAGAAAAGAGGCTTCATATCGTGATCGATCAAAAATTCCAATTACAAGATGTAATCGATAATCTTTCCAGAACACCAAAAGTATTACGTTCCATGTTAGAAGGACTGCCCCAAGAATGGATACACAACAACGAAGGAGAAAATACTTGGTCAGCTTATGATGTTGTGGGGCACCTGATTCATGGGGAAAAAACGGACTGGATGACTCGAATTCAAACGATACTCGATTATGGAGATACAAAGGAATTTGAACCTTTCGACCGGCAAGCCCATTTAAAAGCGAACCACCACAAATCACTTGATCTGCTGCTAGATGAATTTGAAACGATCCGGCAAGAGAATATAAAGCTTTTATCTGCATTAGTAACGGAAAATGATCTGGATCGCAAGGGACAGCATCCAGACTTTGGAAGCGTGACACTTCAAGAGTTACTAGCTACTTGGATGGTACATGATTTCAATCATATCGGTCAAATCTCCAGAGTGTTAGCCAAATACTGCCAAGATGAAGTAGGACCGTGGAAAGCTTATCTTGGAATTCTCCAGCCTAGAAAATAAAAATCTGCGTACTCTATATTTTCTTGATTCAAACCTTGATCAGAAAGATAAGCAATATCTTGATTAGAAGATACACATATGAGAGGCTATGGATAGGACAGTGCTGATAGAAGGAGTAGAAATATGAAACAAACTGCAACTTACACGGTAGAGGTTACTGCTGAATTTGCCTTTGAATGGTTATTGCACGGCAACTTCCTGCTTGCAGGATTAGACCTCCAATCCTTTCAGTTTGATGAACTGGACGAGGGCGGCAGGTTTCTCGCATACGAGGAGATTAACGATCATAAATTTGTCCCGATAAAAGGGAAGTTTTTAGCTCTAAAAAAGCCACATCAGTTTCAGCTGGAAGTGTATTTTCCTGGAGGAGAGCAGATTGTAGACTATCGTATCTTCGAAGAAGAGCGTACTTCTAAAATACAAGTATCATATACAAACCGATACCGTTCTTTGATGGCTGGCTGGTGGAGCAAAGCTTTTCCAAAGAAATCAGAAGCCCTTTTTTCGCAGGCTTTGGAAACAGAAAAGACTAAGTTGCAAGAGTCGTTTCATCTTAATCGCCTAAATACGAGAATTTCAGGAGTGAAGATAGATCAATATGAGATGGAGGAGAAATGGAAAGTGTTCTCCCCGAGTAATCCTTATTTGAGATGGGTTCGACCAGAGGTTTAGATAATTAGTAGGATTGTTATAGAAGAGGGGAACAAGCAGTTTCTCTCTAATTTTTATTTTAGTCTCGCTTACTAAAAAATACATAATGGAGTCGATATCTCATGATCTCTTTTCGAAAATTAAGTGATTGTACTTGGAATGAGATGACTACTATTTGGAACAAAGGATTCGAAGGGTATTTTGTTCCTCTCCATTTTAATGAAGCACAATTAAATATCCATCTGGTAAAAGGAGATATCTCTCCGAAACATTCTTTCATTGCTTTTTATAATAACGAACCTGCTGGGTTCGTATTAAATGGGTTTCGTCAAGTCGGTGACAAGAAAGTAGCATGGAATGGGGGGACTGGTGTAGCAAAAGAATTTCGTGGATTTGGGATTGGAAAAGCTATGATGCAAAAATGTATGGCTATTTATAAAGATGAACAAGTAGATATTGCAACACTAGAAGCCATTGAACGAAATGAACCAGCAATTAGACTCTACGAGAAATTCGGTTACTCTATCACAAATCAGCTTTATTTTTATGATACAAAAAAAGTTCCAACTTCTTTACCAGTGAGGAAAACGGATTATCGGTTAGAAAGAATTAGTAGCAAAGCAGTCAAAAAGCTTCCATTTTGGAACAAATGGACCCCATGGCAAAATCAAATAACAAACCAACCAGATGATAGCCAAGCAATTATAGTAAGTGATATAAATGGCAACCCGATAGGATATGCCCACATTCGAGACATTTTTGATAGCAACGGAGAAAAAATACAAACCATCTTATGTCATTGTGAAATAAAACCTGGGTTTAATAAAAAAGAAACATTGGAACAACTATTATTAGAGGTGTTTGCTTTTGAAAGAGTTTCATTAAATAAAAATCCATTTACGTTTTCCACCTATAATCTTTTGCTAGATGATTGTGTAAAGGAAGTACTAGAAAGTTGGAACTTTGAGAAAAAAATGGGTCAAGTTTGGATGCAGCAAACTTTTCATTAAAAAGATGCTTTTTTAGGAGAATAGCAGCAAAAATGTAAGTTTTAAGTTTGAAAGGAGCTGCTTTTTCCGTCAGGAAAGTGTAGGATGCTTTTTTCTTCAGGGCATCGACAAGATATTTTACACATCTTTGTTATGGAAAAATAAAACAAGAGAGAAACATTGAGTAATGAGAAATTGTTTCTCTCTTGTTTTCATTTATTCGTTTTTAAATTCCGCATGCATAGTAGATGAACTGGAGGAAGAAGGGATCACGATCGAACTCAATTCTGCTGCTCCTATTATATTCTACAAGTAATTTCAAGAGAATAAGCCTATGTTACGACCGTAGGCTTGTGTAGCAAGGGATTAACTATTTCTTATAATTTACTTTCTTCTCCATTCGATTCAACTAGGTTCCATTTTCAATTTCCTCTCAATAAACTGAATGATCATTCAAGTTGTTATAAAATAGCAAAATCATACATAATGAGGTATAATAAAAAGAACAAACGTGCTACTTTTATATTGAAAATGACACAGCAATTTTTTTCAATATATTTTTTCAGTAGTTTTTTCGGTCTTAAGGAGTTAGGGAATTATTTGAATTATACTTATATTTGTAGGTTCCTTCATTAGAGAACGATAGATATTTTTGAGCTGAAATATAAAAGCAAGGAGTCAAAAAAAGTCGTATGATCAAGATGAAGCATTTTATTGGAAGAGGTGTACAAATGAAAGGGTTGGAAGAAAAAAAATACCGCTTAAATCTTCTGAAGTTTGTTGGAGAAAATAAGCGAATGATGATGCTTAGTATGATAGTCATGCTGATTACGACAGGACTAGGTGTGATTACGCCTTGGCTGATGTCCTTTTTGGTTGACAAAGCACTACCTAAACGAGATGTAAACTTGCTAATCCTTTGTGTCGCTGGGATTGCAGTTATTCCGATTTTAAATATGTTGATTTCTGCTTTAGAAAATGTATATAAAAGTAATGTACAGACTCAAATAACTGTAAAATTGCGATTTCAATTATTAGAAAAGTTACTAAAACTTTCTCCCATTACGTTGAGTAAATATCAACAGGGAGATATCACTGGTAGATTGGTACGAACTTGCGATGATATTTCCGGGTTTGTTACAAAATTGCTCAATGGATTTGACAACGTGATCTCGTTTTTGTTTGTTGGTGTAGTTATGTTGACGATGAACTGGAAATTATCGGCCATTGTTCTGTTTTTTGCACCATTGATGGTTTATTTTTATTATCGTCGAATTCGTTTTTGGCGGACAACTTACAAAGATATTAGCGTAGCCCAAAAAGAATACGATGTTTTTATTACCGAAGTTGTCCCTGGGTTAAAAACAGTTCAGACTTATCAACAAGAAAAACATGAAATAGCTCATGGTGAAGAGCTCAATCGAAAGTATCGAGAATTGCAAAATCAACTGCAAAAACAGCGCAGTTTTCAAGGGCGGTTATTTTGGGAATTACAAGACTCTTTGAGCACTAGTCTCGTTTATGCAGCTGGGATCTATTTTATTTTTCATCAACAGATGACTATTGGACAATTATTAGCATTTGCAGTTTATGTGCCTCGGTTTTACGGGGCGATTAATTCATTGTTTATGCTTTATATGGATCGAGATCAATTGAAACCAGAAATTGAACGATATGAAGAGATGATGGAGTTTCCAGATGAGAATATTGATGATGAAAAGGCAATTGTTTTGGAACAAACGAATGGAAAAATTGAATTTCAACATGTTTCTTTTGGGTACTCAGATGAAAGAGAAATCTTGCAAGATGTCTCGTTTTCTATCCAGCCTGGTGAATTTATTGGAGTTGTAGGAGCAACAGGTGGTGGAAAATCTACTATTATCGATCTGCTGCTCCGATTTGGAAAACCTCGCTCCGGCCAAATACTTTTAGACGGACTTCCTTTATCTTCGTATCGTTTAGAAGATTATCGCAAACATGTAGGTTTGGTTCCCCAAGATATCTTTTTGTGGAATCGAACCATTCGGGAAAACTTGCTCTATGTCAATCCACAAGCTTCGGAAGAGGAAATGCTGAAAGCAGCGGAACAAGCACAAATGATGAATTTGATTGAAAATTTACCTGAAGGATGGGATACCTTAATCGGTGACCGTGGTGTTCGCTTGTCTGGTGGAGAAAAGCAACGGTTGGCAATTGCTCGAACATTATTACGGAAACCATCTATTTTATTGTTAGACGAACCAACTTCTGCATTAGATGCGAAAACGGAATTTTTACTGCAAGCGTGTTTGGAAGAAGTGTATATAGATAAGACGATTATTGTAGTTGCCCATCGTTTGGCGACTATTCGCAATGCGGATCGCATTTTGGTGGTGAACAAAGGTCGGATAGAAGAAGCAGGTTCGCATGAAGAACTGATGTCTAAGCGAGGTTATTATTATGAGTTGGCCAAACAACAATTGGAAGTGTCTACTTTGGTAGGATAAGTATGATAATAGTTAAAAGCGAAGGTCTTTCGATTGCACTAAACAGAAACAGTCTCTGTTTCCAACAGGGTAGCAGTACCAAAGAATTCATGAATTCGTTCTTGTTTTACCCAAATAGCTTCTAATGAATCCTTAACGCATCGCATAAAAGGAACAGGTCCACAGAAGTATATATCAGCTTCTTGTGTTGGGAGTATTTGTTTCAGCCAAGGTAAATCAATAAATCCTTCCTTATCAAACCTTTTTTGCTCATAGTCTGTTTGAGTTGGCCGTTCATAACAGATATAAGATTTTAGTTGTGGAAACTGTAAATAGACATCTAAGGAAAAATTCCTAGGAGAAAAGACAATAGACACCGTAATGATGTCATGATATAGTGAATTTCCTTATATAATCGTCCAACCATGAACTTACTGCAAGCCAGCTGTAATCATGGTTTATTTTTTTGGAAAGAGATGGGGGTGCATCTCATGGATTCGATGGAATTTGAAGAGAAAAGATTAAAGCAGACATTAGAAAAATTGGAGAATATACGAGTCTCCCTGCAAAAAATACCTCGTTATTTTGGCAAAGATATTGTGGAACAACTTCTGGATGATCAGCGCCAGCAACAGTTAAAAAACATGGAAATCGCTCAAGTAGAGCCTTATTTTGGACGGCTTGATTTTGAAGAAGCAGGAAATAAACCGATTACTCCGCTTTATATTGGCAAGGCAGGTATTCAAGATGAAAATACGAATGAGCTTATTGTCATAGACTGGCGGGCTCCTGTTTCTAGCATGTTTTATTCTTTTACTGGATCAGATGATCCAATCTCGTATGAATCTCCAGATGGGGAAGTGTGGGGTAAAATACATCTGAAACGAAATATCGCTATCCGCAATCAAGTGTTACAGCGTGTGGTAGATAGTTATGTTCGAGGTGTAGAGAACTTGGGGGTAACAGATGAGTTTCTCCTTTATCGGTTGAGTGATAGCAAAGACAGCAGGTTGCGTGACATTGTTTCCACGATCCAACAAGAACAAGATTTGATTATTCGAGCTGACTATGATCGGGTACTCCTAATTCAAGGTGTTGCTGGCAGTGGGAAAACGACAGTAGCACTTCATCGATTAGCGTATTTATTGTATCAATATCAAAATAAAATCAATCCACAAAAAATCATCATTTTTGCTCCCAACCACATGTTTTTGGATTACATATCAGAAGTCCTTCCTGAACTGGGTGTAGGAGAAATCCAGCAAACAACTTTTGAAGAATGGGCTTTGACAATACTGAAAGAAAATATCACCTTAAAAGACCGTCATCATGAACTGGTAGAGTGGTTTGACCCTGACATGGATCATCAAACCATAAACCCGAAAGGGAGATATTTATTTTTGCAAGAGATAGAAGACGAACTAAAAAGATATGAGACCAATTTTTTCCCAGACAAAGGCTTTGCTGCATGGGATAACAAATTTCTTTCTGCTGAGGAAATAGGCCATTGGTTTTATGAAGAGTATAAACATTATCCGTTGATGAAAAGAAAAGAACGTGTAATGGCACGGATAAAACGATGGATTGAAATGGAACACAAAGAAATTCGCGAGCGTGATCCGAAAGGATTAAAGAAGAAACAAGCAAACAAGCTGTTTACAGCTTACAAAAAAACATGGCCCAATCACTCGGTGCTTGAATGGTATCGTCTATTTATCCAAAAATCCAAACTTTTAACAGGAAAACTACAAGAAAAAGGAAAAAAGCGGGAAGTTGCTTATGAGGATTTAGCACCATTGGTTTATATTCATGATCGTTTATATGGCATAGAAGGAGACCAGAAGTATGATCATATTGTGATCGATGAAGCACAAGATTTTTCTCCTGTACAAGTAGCAGTATTGCAAAAACATTGTCCTAGTAATTCTTTCACTATTTTGGGTGATATATTGCAAAATATATATTCTTTTCAAGGAATAGGGCAGTGGGATGATTTTTCCACTTTGTTTGACAGCCAAAAACTCCGTTTCCATCAATTAGAAAGAAGTTATCGTTCCACGATGGAGATCATTCACTTTGCAAATGGGGTATTAGGTCAGTATGCAGGAGACGTAAAACAAGCAGAACCTGTTTTTCGCAGTGGGCAAGCAGTTCAAATTGTGCAAGTGGTAAAAGAGAAGAGAATGGATTGGATCAAAGAAACCATCGAGAAGTTAGAAAGGGATCAAGTAAAAACGATTGCTTTGGTTACAAGAGATGAAGAGACATGCTCTATCATCCATGAAGCGCTTCAAAACATTGGGGTTTCTGCCAATCGGATAACGTTTGACCAGAAAGAATACTTAGGAGGTATTTCCATTGCCCCTGTATATTTGACGAAGGGAATGGAGTTTGACGCTGTTATTTTATTGGATGTCGATAAAGAACAATACCTCGATGATGCCCTGCATGCGAAATTATTATATGTAGGTTGCACACGTGCGCTGCATCAGCTCATTCTCACTTATAGCAAGTCCATGTCTTCTCTTGTAGAAAGAGTTTCGCCGGAGTTATATCAGGCAAAAGCCTATGTTACATAAGAAGAAACACGCGCGCCCCAGAGAGATGCCTCCCTGGGGCGCTTGATTCTGAAGCAGAGTTTTACTGTTTGTAAAAGGTTAGATAAAGAAAATCTTATAAGTATAGTAGGGATCATCGTTTTATCTTATAAAATAAAAAACTAATCACAAGTGAAATGAGAGAAAATAACACAGCTATACTAGAAAAAGCGAGTAGATATGCATTATATTCCGTAAACTGCTTGATCATGCTATACGTATCTACTTGATACAGTGGGGTAATCAAGTTAATCAGGATGAGAACAGATAAAAGGCTGAGTAAACCTTGGGACGAATTTTCAATGTCTGGTTTGCTTAATGCAATATGAGAAGAGATGCAAATTGCCAAAATCACAAAAATCCAAAATGTGGGTTGAGTGAAATTCTCAGTGGTAAATAAACTCTCACCCATCAGAACTACAGCTTTACCTAGTGATTGAAACATTTGTAAGTCTAGCGTTTGATTGGTTGCAGAGTTTTGATGGATTTGGTTTTGCAGCGTAGCAAAAGATTGAGGTACAAGCAGGTACATCGCTAATATAATGGTTCCTACTCCACTGATAATCGGTCCGATACCAATGAAAAAATTACCAATTCGTTGATATACGCTGTTGGGGTTATATTGATGTTCGACATATCCCAATACTCCATTAAGATCTTTTGTTTGTAATAATTTGACCGACTTTACTTTATGTAACCAGATGACACACTGAATCCAGTGTCCTATTTCATGAATTGGAGTTCCAATCCAAGCAGTAATCAAAATTCCCCGTCTTCCAAACGTTTTGGTCAGATAGATTTGGGATTGCTTCTCCAAAACTCCTAAAATAAACCCGATTACAATTAATACACCGACCAAATAAATCAATTCTACTACACTTACAAATAAAGCATTCCATAGAAATGTGATCAATGCCATTTATGATGTCCTTTCATGATCTTACTTTTTAGTTGTTAGTTTGATTTTACATCATTTCGTTTGTTTATAACGAAAGGCATAGAGAAAATTCTATTCATTAGCTTATTAAAAAAAGGATAATGGCGGAGGTTTGTTGCTTATTATCTAAAATTCTACATTTTTAAATTGATAAATGAAATGAATATATTTAAAATGGGTATAATTATTATGAAGTTGAAATCCATAAAACAATTGAAAGGAAGAGGTCTCTTGCAAAAGCGATTACTGATTATTTTAACTAGTCTTGTTCTCTTAGTATCTGGATTTGTATCTGGCATTTTTTTCGTTCAAAGGTCTGATGCAGACACTTATCAAAATCCTCAAAAGTCTCGGCTGGATCAAATTATTGCCCAAGGTAAAATTCGTGTGGGAACGACAGGGGACTACAAGCCATTTACTTACTGGAATCCGACTACAAAACAATATGAAGGCTATGATATCGATGCAGCTAAGATGTTAGCAAATGATCTAGGCGTGAAAGTAGAATTCGTCAAAACTACTTGGTCAACGATGATGCAAGATTTACAAAATAATAAATTTGATATTGCAATGGGTGGAATCACAAGAACGTTGTTGCGTCAAAAGACAGCTAACCTTTCAGATCCTTACATCCAAGATGGGAAATCACCATTGATTCGAAGTAGTGATAAAGATAAATTCAAAACATTAGCTGATATCGATAAGCCTGATGTGAAAATAGCTGTAAATCCTGGAGGTACGAACGAAAAATTTGTGAAAGAAAATATCAAAAATGCACAAATTATTACTGTCCAAAATAATTTGGAAATTCCGAAGATGGTAGCCGAAGGGCAAGTAGATGTAATGATTACGGATACAACAGAAGCTCGATACTATGCTAATCAAGACAATCGACTACTTGCCATCTTAACGGAAAACCCTTTCAACCTTCATGAAAATGGATACTTGATGCAAAGAGGAGACCTCGATTTTCAAAATTGGATTAACTTGTGGATGGATGAGATGAAGTTGCATGGCAAATTTAAAGAATTAGAGAAAAAGTGGATTTCGGGTTAAGCACTCACTTAAGAGCAAACATAAAAAACGCTTGATCCTTGAATCATAGGATCAAGCGTTTTATCTAATAATTTATTTTACACGGACTGAGGACACTACATCATTCCATGTTCCGTTTCCTAGTTTACGTTTCGTAAAGTCTGGATAATTCCCTGGTGCCAAGTTCCATTGATGTCCTTTGTAGTTGATATGTTCATAAAGAACAGCACCGCCACCTCTGGATACTTTGGCAGATGATGCGATATCGTTCCAATTATTGTTAACCAAAGTGCTGTCGTTCGAACAAATCTTGATGTGCTTCCCTTTGAAGTTAACATGCTCATACAGTGTCACACAAGATTTTTGGTGAGCTGCAAAAGCCGAGACTGGAATCAAAGCAATCGCAACTGCAAAAGCAAATAACATAGCGAAACACTTCTTCATCAAAACATCTCCCATGGTTTATTGGGGTAATACCCCTTTTGTAAGTATATGCATCCAATAGGAACTAGTATGATACACTTAGAAATAAATAAACTTTTTTATATTATTATCCACCATGCAACTTACCCAGTTTTTTTGCAGACAGTAATCCATCCTTGAACTACATTACCCCCATGCCCCCGGTGATTTATCCCATATACTGTAAACCGATGAGCGAGATTACGACAGAGTTTTTCATAATCATACGTACTTCGAAACTTTCCATGGAGTACGACAAGCGAAGGTCCTTTTCCAACAACACGACAAGGAATATTAGTTCCGTTCAGAGATACTACATTATTTTTTTCCACCATACTGTATGTTTTTCGTTCCAAGTTGTGATATGTTCTTTGCTTTATCAATCGATATCCTCCCTATCAATTGGTTGCTTTTTTGATGTGTACAGAACAAACTTTCTTATTTATTTTATCTATTTGCCGAACAAAAATCAAACATACGTTTCCTGTTCGTAGGCACATTTGCTCTCTAATATTCGTCTATTCCTTTACCGAAAAATGCAAATATGAGACAAAGATTGTATCTTGAATGACAAGGTAATACTTAGTATTAGACTAATTTGCTACATATTGAGGAATATATATTCGCATAAAGTCGATCGTTTGATAAAATAGAACTAATATTTTTTCATTTGGTTAATAGAGGAGCACATAGGGATGAAATTTGTATCCTGGAATGTAAATGGATTGCGATCCGTCATGAAAAAAGGAGATTTTAGGCAATACTTGGAAGAAGCAGATGCAGATATTGTTTGTCTGCAAGAAACCAAGATACAGGAAGGACAAGTGGATCTTGATCTAAAAGGTTATCATACATATTGGAATTATGCGGAGAAAAAAGGATACTCTGGAACTGCTATTTTCACCAAACAAGAACCACTTGCTGTTACCTATGGATTAGACTTAGAGGAATATGACCAAGAAGGCAGAGTTATCACCATGGTCTTTGAAAACTTTTATTTGTTAACTGTTTATACACCAAACTCGAAACGCGGTTTGATCCGATTAGATTACCGGATGAAGTGGGAAGAGGTCTTTTTGGACTACATCGAACGACTAGATAAACATAAACCTGTTATCTTTTGTGGCGATCTCAATGTAGCCCATCAAGAAATCGATATCAAAAATCCAAAAACAAATCGAAAAAGTGCTGGTTTTTCAGATGAAGAAAGAGAGAAATTCAGCATTTTGTTGTCAAAAGGTTTTATTGATACTTATCGTTATCTCTATCCAGATCAAGAAGGTGCTTATACATGGTGGTCGAACTTTTCCAATGCACGAGCAAAAAATAGTGGCTGGCGTCTTGATTATTTTGTTGTGTCAGAACGACTGAAAAATAAGATCAAAGAGGCGGGAATCTGTAACCAGGTCATGGGTTCCGATCACTGTCCGATAGAGTTAGAGATAGATATATAAAAGAATGTCCCTTAAAACGATACTCGTTATAGGGGACTTTTTATTAGGTCTATCGTTAAGTTTGATTAGATATGGTATATTAGTTAATGACTAATTAATTTAGGTTATACCTAATAAAAAAGGTGATTATTATGCTCATATGGATGTTACGAAAACTCATGGCAGATCGTGGGATATGGAAAGGCTCTGAATTAGGACGATTATTGAAAGAAAAGGCAGGATATCAGCTATCAGCTCCATCCATCAGTGCATTACTCAATGGTGAACCAAAGCAGATGAAGATGGAGACATTAGATGCGTTATGCACAGCATTAGAATGTACTCCCAATGATCTATGGATGCACCAGATTTCAGAAGAGAGATAGGAGCGGGATGAAAGTATGGCTGAAAGAACTATTTTACCATTTGGGGAAGCAGTCCTCCGTAAAGTTGCAAAGCCAGTAACTCGTTTTGACGAACGCACTTGGAGGTTACTGGATGACATGGCAGATACGTTGCAAGCTGATGAAGGACGTGCAGGATTAGCAGCACCTCAAATCGGAATATTGCGCCGTGCGATTGTGATGGTAAGTGAAGATGGCATCTTAGAGTTAATTAATCCAGAAATTTTGGAAATGAGTGGAGAACAAGTTGGACCTGAAGCTTGTCTATCCTTTCTGGGCTATGCAGGTATTGTAAAACGTGCAAAGTATGTAAAAATAAAAACACAAGATAGAAATGGAAAAGAACATATTTTAGAGGGAAAAGGTCATTTAGCTCGATGTATTCAGCATGAAATCGATCATTTAAATGGCATTCTATTTATCGATCATGTTAAAGAAGATCACCTTTATCATCAGAGGACAAAGAAAACCATCAGTCTACTGGATGTGATTCGTTTGTCCAATAGTCAGACATAATAGAAAAATACAAAAAGCTGATTCCGGTCATCAGAATCAGCTTCATCTCCTCTAATAAAAATCCCAATCTGCCTGTTGCTTGTTATTTCTCCTTACTTTTGGCATCCTTACCTCCAAAACTCCATCATGATAGGAAGTTTTCATCCCTTCATGAGACACAGGGCTAGGCAGTGGTAAAGAACGGTGAAAACGTCCTGCATAACGCTCTCGACGAAACATATTTTCTTCCCTGATATCTACCATTTTGTTGATGGAAGCCCTGATCATTAAGAGATCATTTTCGATCTGAATGTTCACATCTTCTTTTCTTGTCAGGCCAGGAATTTTACAAGTGGCGATAACCTCTTTTTCTGTTTCCTGCACATCAACCTGCATCTCGCCAAATTGCTGCTCTTTGCCAAGGATGGAAGGGAAGTCAGAAAACAATCGATCAAACTGTTTGCTAAGTTGTCGAAATGGGTCATAAGGTAGCAATGACATATTACATCTCTAGCCTCCTCTGTATGATTTTTGTCTTTTTATACAGTGATATTCAAAATAAAGGGAAAAGTGCATTCCTTATAGGATATGTAGAAGGAAACTACAAACTTGTAGTATACTTGTCTTATAAATCGATTAATTCAGCTATTTTTCCGAACACCTTATGCGTCGGATTTTCCCCTAGGGGTCGTCGGAAACGTCAAACTCTAGGGATAATAAGGGATTTGATCATTGTCAGAATTCGATTTTGGTAATTTTATTCCAGTTATTAGGGGGTGGCTCCGGGGTGTTCGGAAATTCTATTTTGGAGCTAGATATACCAAGGGATTTGAGCCACGCGATTACAAAGCAAAACACTTCAGTAAGAAGATTGAAACTTGATTAAGTGATCTAACAGATACATTCCAATTAGTTACAAAGCAAAACACTTCAGTAAGAAGATTGAAACTTGATTAAGTGATCTAACAGATACATTTCAATTAGTTACAAAGTGAAACACTTCATTAAGAAGATTGAAACAAGTGTTCCTTGGAATGCTGGTTATTTTTATAAAACCGTTACAAAGCGAAACACTTTTTACGAAGATTGAAACTGTATCAGACCATATTTAACTATTTCTTCCATATGAAGTTACAATGTGAGACATTTCAATTGGAGACCGAAACAAGTCAAATCTTCAACTAGATATATAGCATAAAAAAACACCAACTCGTTACAGTTGGTGTTTGAAAAATCGGCAAATTTGTTGCCAAATTAATCGTTAATATCTTCATCATCATTTGGACCCATTATTAGATTATGCAATAACATAAATATCGTCATCACCTTTCCAATCCATTTCCTTTTGCAAATAAAACAGTTCTTTGTTTAAATGGATAAAATCTTGCTCATTTTTTAGTATATCATGGCATTCTAACAAGTGAAATAAAGCCTTAAACTGCCTATGTTTAAAGCGATTTGCTTTTGCAAGGGAGTATGCTTCTATATACAATGGGATTGCCTCAATAGTTTGATGCTGGGATTGATAAAAGTATCCGTTAACAATAAGTGCTTTTGTTAAACGATAAATATCTTTCGTTTCTCTTCCAATTTTAATAGCTTTGGTAACATAATCATTAGCCAAATCCCAGTTTTGTTGACTATTATAAAGAATAGCTAGATTGGTGTAAGCATCAACATGTCTACGAGGAAATTCCATGTTTTTATCTAAACAAATAACAGTGTGGAAATATTCACTTGCTGCATCATAATTTTTTTGTCGTAGATAAATCAAACCCAAAATCATTAAAAAGTCAAAAGTGAAGCGATTCCAAGGATTGCTTTGCGCAATTTCAAATCCTTCCAAAGCAAAATGAATTGCTTCCTCTAACTGGTTTCCTTTTAATAAAAGATTAGCTTTTGATTTATAAAGGTTAAGTTTTACCGGATGACTTTCTACATTGTGAATGGAGTTCCAAACCTCATGAACTAACTGAAGTGCTTGAGCATTTTCACCTTGTTTTTCTAGAAAAATAATTTTGTTTCCTAGTAACATGTACTTTACTTTATTATGGGAGATAGATTCATTTAATTGAGTTAATCCTTGTTCTGCTAAGATCAGAGCCTTTTCTATATCGTTTTGTTTATAACTGCTAGAGCTTAATAGGCAAAAACAATCAGATAGAAAATTAGGTTTTGGATTCAGATGATATTGCTTACAAATACTCATCGCATGGTGAAGGGTCTGCTCAGCAGTTTCATATTTTCGTTTGTAATAGTAATAATATGCTTGAAAATAGAGAACAAGTGGGTGTAAGGGATGGTATTCGGCTAAGGTAAACTGATCGATTTTAGCCTTTGCCTCAGATAAGCTCTGTCCATTTAACATCGCTTCGATTAATTTAAGAGAGTTTTGATATTTGTGGATTGCCTTCATTTCTGCTTCTATGCGTTTTGGCAGTTCTTTTTTGCTGATCCCGAGTTTCTCTAAGATGTGGATAATTTTAATCTCTTTTACAGGTGCCGTTTGGTTCTCGATATTGGAGATCGTACTTAACGATACCGTTTTATCTGCTAAATCTTCCAGCCTCCAACCTCGTAAACTTCTTTCTGTCCGTATTAGATAGCTGATCAAATCAGCATGTTCCTCAAAGTAGGTTTTCATGTCTCACACTCCGCATACTCTGTTTGAGCAATAGCGTACAAGATCATGGAAAAATAATCAAATGATTTCCATTTTAATTTTTATTTTGAAATGGAGTTTTGATGTAAGCTAGCCACAAAGTCAAACATAGATAGTAATATCTATTAATAATAAGAAGGTATAAACAATAGCTAAGAAGAGATTACTAACTTTCTTTTCATGCTCAGAAAAGAAATCGAGAAAATAAACAATAGCAAGCATACCAAATAAAATAGTGCGTAAATAATGGCTGTACATCGAGTTTTCATTATCGAAAAACAGAAAGTAAATGAGACCTAAAGCTAACCCTACAGCCGTAATTCTGATGATTCTTCTGACTTCTTTCAAAGGTATTCCTCCATTTCATCAATACTTTTCTATCATGGCTGGAGTGAAGAAAGGAAGACAATAACAAGATTTCATTCGTATTTATGTTTGCTTGTGCTTATTTAACTAGAGAACTGGAGAGTTATTTTAATCCGCGAATTGAAATGCAAAAAGTGATTATATTAACATTTTTTGGTTTATAATTTCAGCAAACACAGAGGAGGTTTGATTCATGAAACAAGAAACAGGCAAAATCAGTAACCCTTTACTCCCCTCGATCCTGCCAGATGAAGTTGTTCAACTTACTGTCGCAGGTACTGGGAAGAAAGTAAAAGGATTTTGGGAATTTATGAATCATTGTCCGTACTATCAGGTGGATAGCGATTTACATAAAGTTTTTGATACTCGAGATCACAAAGAAAAGATGCATATTGTGATGCAGCTTACGGAAACTGCTGATCATGCAGCAAGTCAAGACAGGACGATGAGCAAAGTACAGATACGAAGTCAAAATGGACAAGATATTATGTTTACCTTACTCGATGCGAAGATCATTGAGATGTTAGATGGCATTGTTTATATCCATGGGGCGAACTTCGATATTTTTGCATGTCCAACTTATACGGGACAAAAAGATAGAGAAGTGGTGGAGATAGAGGAGATTAACACAATCAGCGAACAGTAATTGATATTTTAATAGAATATAAAGTTAATGGAAATTGTAGTATACTTAATTTTAGAAAATAACGAATGATTACTCTTCTTCCGAACACCCAAAGCGTCGGATTTTCCCCTAGAGGTCGTCGGAAACGGCAAATCCTATGAGTACCAAGGGATATGACTATTGTCAGAATTTGTTTCTGGTCATTTTAACCCAGATATTAGGGGCTTGAAATGAGGTGTTCGGAAATAGTATTTTGGGATTAGTGATACCAAGGGATTTGAGCCGCGCGATTACAAAGCGAAACACTTCATTAAGAAGATTGGAACCTTGTTAGATAACTGAAATCAAAGAACTAATCACTTAAAAATTACAAAGCGAAATACTTCAAAAAGAAGATTGAAACCTCCAATGTCCAAATAGCACTTCATTCATTCGATTCACATTACAAAGTGAAACACTTCATTAAGAAGATTGAAACCTGGTAATAACATTGCGAACCTTGTTAATACGCCATATTACAAAGCGAAACACTTCATTAAGAGGATTGAAACAATATGAGAACTAGGGTTATCTTCATAATAAATTGAATTACAAAGTGTAACACTTCATCAAGAGGATTGAAACATTTGTCCGCTGTAGATAGCTTTGATAACGTGGATTACAAAGATACACTCAATAACAGTTATTATTGTGGTTTTGTGAGTTGATAGAGAAAATGAAATGAAAAGAGATACCATGTACACGTTAACCCTAACTCTAAAACTTCTTAGAAAAAAAGAAATTACCGGCGTCCATTACCGTCGTCTGCATGCTTTTGTACTTGGATTAATCAAGCTGAGTGATCCTGCATTATCAAAAGAAATCCATGGGAGAAAGGATCGGCAAATTTTTTCTATCTCTTATGAGAAAGAGAAAATAAGGATTTACACCCCTAGTAAGCGGATTATATCTTGCTTACAACAAGCATTACTCGACCGCCATCAAGTAGATTTGTTTGATTGGCAGGCAAAAATTTTACAGGTCGCTGCTAATTTCACTACTCCAGAGGAGATACAAAATAAATTTTGTGAAAAGTTCATCCTCCGCTTTATTACCCCAACAACTTTTTATCAGTATGGCAACTACTATCCACTGCCTGAACTTAACAGATTATTATCTAGTGCTAGTAAAGTAATGGAGATTGTAGAAGGAGTAGAAATAGACAAACATCAATTGGAAACGATGGTAAGAATGATTCGAATTGAATCAGCAAATATAAAAACAGAGCGTGTGTCGTTTGGTAAATTTAACATCATCGGGTTTTGTGGAGACATTACGTTGCAATGCAAAGTATTTCCAAAAGAAGATCAATATGTGGTGTGGAAATTGGTAAACTATGGAGCAATGATGGGATTTGGCTACAAAACAGCATGGGGACTGGGACGGGCAAATCTTATCTCTACATCATCAGCAAGTGTAAGCTTTCTTTAGCTTTCATTTTTCTTTTACTCAAAAGGTTTAGGGAGATAGTAGTGAAGAGAAATTCGTAGTATACTGGAATTCAAGATGACAAACAATTCAATCATTCTTATTGCTTTTCCGAACACCCCATGCGTCGGAATAAACCCCGTAGGTCGTCGGAAAAGCGAAACTCCTTTAAAATCAAGGGATACAACAGTTGTCTGGATTTGGTTAGTTTCTGTGATTACCAGAAATTAGGCTCTGATCAGGAGGTGTTCGGAAAAGTTAATTTGAGGCAAGGGATAGCAAGGGGTTTGACCTGCGCGGTATCAAAGGAAAACACTTCATTAAGAGGATTGAAACTGATCTTTTTACTGTATGCTTTTTTCTCTTTTGCGTATCAAAGGTAAACACTTTCATTAAGAGGATTGAAACAATCCTATGTTAGACAATGAGGAACTCAGCCTGGAAGGTATCAAAGGAAAACACTTCATTAGGGAGATTGAAACCGATGACTTTTCTCGGAATGGTAACCCACTCTAACCGTTTCAAACATAAACATGCTTATGGGGTTTAAAATTTCTTGAATTTTCATAATTCCCGATTAGCGAGAGTTCCAATCATGGTTCTGATTTTTGTCCAATAAAGTTGGAGATGATATATAAGTCGTAGTGGTTTTAGTTATCACACAATCCAAACGAAATACAAAGAGGTGAGACTTAATTGAATAAAATCCAAGAAAGACGTACATTTGTTGCTCTTCCATTGCCGACATCTTTTCGAGAACAGCTAGGAGAATGGATAAAAGAAACTCAAAAAGAGCTGCCTTTCCGCAAATGGATACATCCACAAGACATACATATTACGCTTCACTTTTTGGGGAGTACTTCGCAAGAACAATTGGAAGAGACGATACAAGCTTTAAGGAGGGTATGTCAGCAGCAGGTTCCATTTGAGCTGTCTATTGATGGTTTGGGGACTTTTGGTAAATCGGATCAACCTCGTATTTTTTGGGCGGGTGTCAGGGGGCAATTAGATGAGCTTCGACAACTGCAAAAAAAGGTTACAACTGCCTTAACGCCTATTGGTTTTCCTCCAGAAAGTCGTCCTTACAATCCCCATATCACCTTAGCTCGAAAATACACTTCCAGTGACTTTGATCGTAGTCAATTAGCTTCGCTGCATATTGGAAATTTCAAGTGGGTAGTGGATCGTGCTGTACTATATGAGACGATTTTGGGACAAGGGCCAATGTATCACGAAATAGGTACTTTTTCTTTTGTAGATTGAGGATTTAAGGAATACGAAGAGGAACATTAACTTCTTAAGAGCGAAGGACAAAATCTTGTGGACTAGAGCAGGGAGCAGATCCTCTTCAACAGAAAGGAAAGTTTTATGTTTATGATGTTAGTAATGATATTACCGTTGGCTGTTATTACATCGTTAATAGGTATGATATCGTATAAATTTTATGTTCAACAAAAAACGATAGAAACAGTTTACACTCCATTTGATTATATAACTGGGCAAACCTCGACTGAATTTCATGAAGAAAAAGAAGAGAAGGAAGAAAATCAAGATAACGGAGACGACAAAGACAAAGGGCTATAGCGTAATCCAAAGTAAAGTTTTTTTGCTTGATAAAAGCATCCAAAGGAAAAAGAGCTGAAATTCATACCATCAGCTCTTTTAAACTACTTCCACACTATTACCATTCATTACGAACACTTCTTGAAGAAAAGTACTGACTTCCTCTTCATATCGCTTTTTATTTCGCCGGAAGGCATCACCATGACCAGCTCCTTCTGCGATGTATAAACGTTTTAATCCTCTTTGTTTTGCTTCGTATAAATTTTTGCTCATGTAGGCAGGAATATAGTGATCGCGGTTACCATGAATAAAGAAAATAGGGACATCGCTATTTGCAACTGCTGAAATAGGTCGGACGTCTGCAAGTCGGAAGCGGGCGAATATTTTCACAAGCAGGCCAATTGTATGATAAAAGATGAAAGTAGGAGCCTTGTAGATATGTTTTATTTGATATCGGATAAGTTCTGCGAGGTCAGAGTAGGGACAGTCTGCTATGATGAATTTGGCGTGTTGGTTGATATGAAGGTATTCGAGCGCTGTTCCGCCGCCTAAGGATATACCGTGGAGTCCGATGAGGGTATCAACTCCGATATGCTCTCGAATCCAGTTTACCCAGCTATCAATATCATATTTTTCATAGTAACCATAGCTGGTATGTTTTCCTTCACTCTCTCCATGAGCACGATGATCAATCGCTAGTAAATTAAATCCATGTTTGATATACAGTTCAGTAAATTGCATAGACATCGGATATGCCCTTGTATATCCATGTAGTAAAATCATTACTTTTTTCGAAAGTGGATTTGTTTCAATATAGTAGCTATGAAGCTTTAATCCATCTTTATTTTCTATCACAATTTCTTGTTTAGACAGTTTTTCAAACTGTGTTTTTGTAAATAGTCCTCGTTTTTCCACCACTTCAAAACATTCTTCTGATGTGAATTTTTTCTTTTGAGTTATGTTCCGGTAGCCAAATAGTGAAATACCAGAGATTCCGATAAAAACCAGTAAAAATATAGCAGCAAGAACCCACCAACCGATCATTACGATGCCTCCTTTGTTTCATTCAATATTATAAGATTATAAGCAATATTAAAAATGGTTTTATACTAATATTAAAATATATTTTGACAAGATGCTTCAAGTGTAATTTGGATAAGTTTATAAAAACTTTAAGATTAGAAAGTTGATATAAATTTCCCATTAATATGATTTAAATTCGTTTTGAAACCTGATTAAAAATATAACAACGCTATATTTGTCTGGGAATCAATCAGAATTGAATGTTTATTCGGTGATAAATTATTAATTATTTAAAAATTATAATGGAGATTAGTTTCTAAAGGATCATAAGGGAAAAAGGAAACAAAGGATAAAGAGAAGCAAAAATGCACATCATGAAATTATTACTCAAAGGTAAAGGAAAGTGCATATGGTGCGATATTTTCATTTATTTACAGCGTTACTATTAGCTAGTGTTTCCACTCTAATGGGTTTTTCTAACTCTCCTCCGTCCACAAAACGAGTTGCTATTATTATTGATGATTTGGGCAATGGCTTAAAAGGAACAGATAAAATTTTTTCTATAAAGGCTCCATTGACAGTAGCAATCATGCCATTACTCAGAACCTCAAAAGAAGATGCGATTCGAGCAAGGAAGGCTGGTTTTGAAGTAATACTCCACTTGCCAATGGAGTTTTATCACGGGAAAAAATCTTGGCTTGGTCCAGGTGCGATCACTACTGACATGTCGACGGAAGCGATCAAAAAGCAAGTCCGTGCTGATCTTGATAGTGTGCCATATGCCAAGGGGATCAATAATCATATGGGTTCTAAAGCGACAGCAGATGAGAGGGTCGTCCGTGCTGTGTTGGAGGTAGTGAAGGAAAGGAATTTGTTTTTTGTGGATAGTGCAACAAGCTCAGACTCTAAGATTATTCGTGTAGCAAGAGAATTGGGAGTGCCTGTTACCAAGCGGGATATTTTTTTAGATAATATCAATAGCAGACATGATATAAATCGACAGTTAAACCGTCTGATCAAAAGAACAGTGGAAAAGGGCGATAGTATTGCCATTGGTCATGTTGGGATTCAGGGCGACAATACTTCCCGTGCAATAGAATCTTTTTTGCCGGCCATTCAACATGCAGGTATTCAAATTGTTCCGGTGTCTTCACTTCTGACCATAGGAGATAAAAATAAATAGAATCGAATAATGATTTGTTGTAAAATTATTCGATGTATTGATATTATAATATCGATAAGAAGGCTCGTATTGGATAGAATAAGAAAAAAGGGAGAAAAATCCAAAATAATCAATCCGTTTTTTCTAGATATTTAAAGGCTAAATGCACATATGTATGCATTTTCCAAAAGATTACAGTTTACAGATGCTTTATCTTTATTTTAAAATAACAAATAGAGCTTTAATATATTTGTGAATGACCATTCATTCAGAAAATTTCCGAGTTTAAGACCATTTGGTCTTGACTATATAATCCAGCAGTACTAATTCGAGGAGGATAAGGAATGAGCAAGAAGAAATGGTCTTTATTTACTGCCATTATCTTGGTTCTTAGTATGGTATTAGCCGCTTGTGGCGGAGGTGGCACAGATGAAGCTTCCAAAAATACGTTAGTATTGACGGATAAATCAGAGCCGCCAAATTTAGATAGTGCGAAATCGACTGACCAAGTATCCTTTCAAATCTTGACGAACTCGCTTGAAGGATTAATGAGACTGGATAAAAATCTAAAACCAGCACCTGGTATTGCGAAAAGTTATGAAGTAAGTTCAGATAAATTAACCTATACGTTCCACCTTCGTGATGCAAAATGGAGTGATGGAAAAGCCGTAACAGCAAATGATTTTGAATACGCATGGAAACGCGCATTAGATCCAAAAACAGCTTCTGAATATGCTTATATTCTCGAACCTGTAAAAAATGCTATGGAATACAATGCAGGTAAAGCAAAAGCAGAAGATGTAGGAGTAAAAGCACTGGATGCGAAAACGCTTCAAGTTACATTAAAAGCGCCATCACCCTATTTCTTGGAATTAACAACATTTTCCACCTTTATGCCACAACGTGAAGATATCGTTAAGAAATATGGCGATAAATTTGCTCTAGAAGCTCAGAACATGGTGTATGATGGGCCATTTTCTATTGATAAATGGGAACACGGTGTAAGCGTTCACTTAACCAAAAATAGCAATTATTGGGATGCTAAAAATGTAAAACTGGCAAACGCAGAGGTTAAGTTCTTAAATGAAGAATCTACTCGTGTGAACTTATATAAAACAAATAAAATCGATTTCACAGAGATTACCAAAGATTTTGCTGACGCATTCAAATCTAATCCTGAAAGATTCGTATTAAAAGAATCTTCTGCATGGTATCTTGAGCTTAACCAAAGAGAAGGCTTCTTGAAAAACAAAAAACTTCGTCAAGCTATCGAACTAGCAATCGATAAGAAAACATTGACGGATGCAGTATTGAAAACTGGTTCTACTCCAGCAGGAGCTTTAGTACCACCAGATATTCATGCAACTGGAGATAAAAAATTTCGCGATATATCAAAAGAACAAGTAACTTATGATCCTAAAAAAGCGAAGCAGTTATGGGAAGAAGGATTGAAAGAGGAAGGCCTCAAAAATCCTGTAAAAATTGATCTGCTTGGTGACAATACAACAAATGCCAAAGACCAAATGGATTTCATTTCTGACCAATTGGAAAAAAATCTTGGTGTTAACGTCACTGTTTCTGCGGTTACCTTTAAAGAGCGTCTCCAACGAGGAAAAGATGGCAACTTCCAATTGCTCTTATCCGGTTGGGGTGCAGACTATAACGATGCTATGAGTTATTTAGACATCTTCACTACTGGCCAAAGTTATAACCGTGGAAAATGGAGTAACGCAGAATACGATGCTCTCATTCAAAAATCGAAAAATAACCCAAACTTTGAAGCTCGTATTCAAGATCTAGCTAAGGCTGAAAAGATTTTGATTGATGATCAAGGAATTGCTCCACTCTACTACCGTACTCGATTAAGCCTTCTAAAACCTTACGTAAAAGGTGCAGTTTGGAACACAACATGGGGATTCTTTGACTTAAAAGGCGCATATCTAGACGGCAAGTAAAAATGACCTAATAAGGTATATGTCATTAGGGCATATACCTTATATTTTTGTCATGGTGGGGAGGAGTGAGGTAACTTGGTAAAATATACATTAAAAAGATTTGGATTAATGCTTCTTACTCTGTTTATTATTACAACGGTAACTTTTTTTCTCGTTCGAATGCTTCCGGGGACACCACTAGCAAATGAAGAAAAATTACCAGCAGAGATACGAGAGCAAATTTTACAACAATATGGGCTAAAAGATCCATTATATATTCAGTATTTCAAGTTTATGGGACACCTCGTTCAAGGTGACTTAGGGATGTCACTCAGTCAAAATGGGCGATCTGTCAATGAGTTGCTAAGTGACCGTATAGGCCCTTCAGCAATTATCGGTTTCCAAGGAATTCTTATCGGTATCGTTATCGGATTGTTATTGGGAATTGCTGCTGCTTTAAAACGCGGGACATGGGTGGACAGCTTAGCATCTGCTACAGCAGTATTTGGAGTTTCTATACCAAACTTCGTTTTAGCAGGATTGTTATCTTACTGGATAGGGGTTAAGTTTGGTTGGCTGCCTCCAGCTCTATGGGGTGGTTATGAGTATACCATCTTACCTTCGCTATCTTTGTCTGTTTATGTCATTGCACAAGTATCGAGGTATATTCGTACCGAAATGGTAGAAGTACTCGATCAGGATTATATTCGTACAGCCAAAGCAAAAGGTTTGGCTTGGAGAAAAATTATTACGGGTCATGCATTACGCAATGCCATGATTCCTGCTGTTACGGTATTAGGTCCGTTAACCGTTAATATTTTGACTGGATCGCTTGTAGTGGAAAATATTTTTGGTGTTCCTGGGATCGGAAATCTCTTTGTAGAATCGATCATGGTCAATGACTATACCACTGTTTTAGGAACTACGATTTTCTACAGCATCCTGTTTTTAGGTGTTACTTTTATCGTCGATGTTTTATATGGGGTTATTGACCCGCGTATTCGGATTTCAGGTGCTAAGGAGTGATGCAACGATGAATTCAACAAAAAAACTGCAAAAAAGTTGGTTTGAGCCCCTTGCTCCATCCGAAAAGAATAGTGAGGTCTTAGCTCCACAGACGGGATACTGGAAAGATGCTTGGAGACGCTTCAAAGCAAATAAGGGAGCTCTAATTGGACTTGTGTTAATCATTCTATTACTACTGATTGCATTTATTGGTCCTCTATTGAATGGTTTCGACTATTCGACTCAAAACTTATCCATATCAAATCAAGAGCACCTGTCTGGTCATTTTTTAGGGACAGACAGTCTGGGGCGGGATTTATGGCAGCGTGTTTGGTACGGCGCTAAAGTCTCCTTATTAATCGCCTTTATCGCTGCCTTTTTAGATGTAGTAATCGGGGTTACATTTGGGGGAATTTCGGGTTACTTTGGTGGCCGTGTGGACAGCGTGATGCAACGTATATTGGAGATTATGTATTCCATCCCAAATATCGTCGTTATCATTCTGCTCATGATGTACTTAGAACCTGGAATCTTGCCTATCGCTGTTGCCTTAGCTTTTACAGGATGGGTACCGATGGCTCGAGTAGTCAGAGCGCAGATATTAAAATTAAAAACACAAGAATACGTTTTAGCAGCTCGTACCATGGGAGCAAGTCACTTTCGTATATTGTTTAAGCATTTGATTCCTAATGTGGTAGGGCCTATTATTATCGCTGTAACGTTTTCTATTCCATCCGCCATTTTCTTTGAAGCTTTTCTAAGTTTTATTGGATTAGGGCTTCGTTCGCCAGCTGCTAGTCTAGGGATTCTGGTAAATGATGGGTATCGCACCCTGCAACTATTCCCTTACCAATTATTCTGGCCGGCTCTTGTCCTATGTATTATCATGCTTTCTTTTAACCTGATCGGAGATGGATTACGCGATGCACTTGATCCAAAAATGAAAAAGTAAGGAGGGAGCAAGGATGAAACCAATATTGGAAGTGTCTGATCTTCATGTCACGTTTCGTTCGGAACATCATGAAGTGAAAGCAATTCGTGGTGTGGATTTTACCATTCATGAAGGTGAAGTTGTCGCATTTGTTGGAGAATCCGGTAGTGGGAAAAGTGTTACGTTTCAATCCATTATGCGTCTTCTTCCACAGCCGCCTGCTAATATAGATAAAGGTACGATTCTTTATAATGGTCGAGATATAACCAAAATATCCGAAACAGAAATGCAAAAAATTCGCGGGAAAGAGATCGCGATGATTTTCCAAGATCCGATGACCTCTTTAAATCCTACTATTCGAGTTGGAAAACAGATTGCAGAAAGCTTGATGAAGCATCAAAAAGTAACCTACCAAGAAGCCAAAGATCGTGCAGTGGAATTATTAAAAATGGTTGGTATACCTAGTCCTTCTGAACGTGTGAATCAATACCCTCACCAGTTTAGCGGCGGGATGCGTCAAAGAGCGATGATTGCCATGGCATTGGCTTGTTCGCCCAAATTATTGATAGCTGACGAACCAACAACTGCTTTAGATGTAACGATCCAAGCACAGATAATTGATCTATTAAAAGATTTACAGACTGACACTGGTTCTTCTATTGTCTTCATCACTCACGATTTGGGAGTAGTCGCAGAGATCGCTGATCGGGTAGCAGTGATGTATGCAGGGAAAATAGTAGAAACAGGAACATTGGATGAAATTTTTTATAATCCGCGACATCCATATACATGGGGATTATTAGCATCGATGCCAAGATTGGATCAGACTAGAGATCAAGATTTAGCTTCTATTCCTGGCTCACCACCAAGTCTGGTAAATCCGCCAGTTGGTTGTCCGTTCACAGCTAGGTGTCCTTATGCGATGAAAATATGTCAAGAGCAGATGCCAGAGACAACAAAAGCATCTGATTCTCATCAAGTTGCATGCTGGCTACAGCATCCTGATTCACCTAAAGTAGAAAATCCAATTGTTTCGAGGAGGTGAGGAGATTGACTAAGCCAATCTTAGAAGTGAAGAATTTAGAGAAAACCTTTCAAATAGATCGAAATAGAGTACTAAAGGCAGTAGATGGTATCTCTTTTGAAGTTTTTCCAGGTGAAACATTTGGTTTGGTGGGTGAATCAGGCTGTGGTAAATCTACTGCTGGAAGAACAATTATTAACCTTTATGATGCATCTAATGGGGAAGTTTTATTTGATGGTAAAAATGTTCATCGATTAAAAGGAAAAAATCAAAAGAAATTTCGCCGCGAAATGCAAATGATATTCCAAGATCCCTATGCTTCTCTTAATCCGCGCAAAACAGTTATGGATATTATAGCGGAAGGTTTGGATATCCATGAGATAGCCAATGGAAGATCTAGAGAAGAGGTTGTCTATGAGCTGTTAGAAACTGTTGGGTTAAACAAAAGCCACGCAACCCGTTATCCACACGAATTTAGTGGTGGTCAGCGTCAGCGGATTGGTATTGCTCGTGCACTTGCAATGGAGCCAAAATTTATCATTGCTGATGAACCAATCTCCGCTCTAGACGTATCGGTTCAAGCTCAAGTAGTCAATTTGATGCGAAAGCTGCAAAAGGAGAAGGGATTGACCTATCTCTTTATTGCCCACGACCTTTCCATGGTGAAGTATATCAGTGATCGAGTGGGAGTAATGTATCTGGGAAGGATGGCAGAGTTGGCAGATAGTGAAGAACTTTACGATGACCCACTCCATCCTTATACACAAGGATTACTTTCTACTGCGCCAATTCCAGATCCAGTACAAGCTAGACAACGAGAAAAAATCCGGATTAAAGGAGAACTGCCATCTCCGTTAGATCCACCAAGTGGATGCCGCTTTCGAACACGTTGTCCTCACGCGATGGCTGTCTGTGCCCAAGTAGATCCTTTATGGGTTGAAGCAAAGCCAAACCATTGGGTGGCTTGTCACTTGTATCCCAAATCAAATCCTCAGTAATGAGGATTTTTTTGGTAGATAAGAGAGTATAAATTTTATCTTATCTGAGGTTGTTGCATAAATAGATTTGAACACTCGATAAGGTCGCTGATCCACCCCAAAAAGTATTACTTTGGAACCTCCGGTTCCGCTTCGCGAGCGGGGAACCCCGGGATGTGTGTGTTTTCCGCGTCTGTTGTTGAAAAAACACAAAGGACGCTCCACCCACACAAAGCGAGACTTGTGCCCAAGGCTTAGGTGCACATCTGCGCTTTTGAGACGAATAATGCAACAGGCTCTATCTGTATAAGTGCATCGGCAAGTTTTCTTCATCATGACCAAAGCTTTCTTTTTTCACAAAAATTGGTATGATAGGTTAGGGTTTGATGGATATGAAGCGGAAAGGCGATCGTGATGCAGTTTGTAGTAAATACCACAGAAAGTGGAAAAATGTTAAAGCAGATATTGCAAAACAGGTTTCATTTTTCTCGCCGAATGTTTCGTCGCCTGCGAGAAGAACAAAGAGTAAGTGTAAACCAAAAGATTGTTTACTATACATCTAGGCTGATAGAAGGCGATGTTGTAGAAGTTCGATTGGAAGAAACAAATGAGGATTGCTTTATTCCGCCGCAAAAAGTCGATTTCACGGTTGTGTTTGAAGATGATGATATTTTATTAGTGGATAAGCCAGCAGGATTAGTTGTTCACCCGACGATGGGATATCAGGATGGTACACTCGCAAATGGGATTGCTTACCATGCTAAAGAACGAGGTGAATTCTATCTTTTTCGCCCTGTAACAAGGCTGGACAAAGATACATCTGGAATTATGGTGATTGCAAAGCATGCCCATGCTCACGCTATGCTGTCAAAACAAATGAAGAAAAAACGGTATCAAAGAACATATGTGGCCATTTGTCATGGTCATATTGCTCCATCAAGAGGTACCATAGATTTACCAATCGGCTTGTCCACTTCAAGTATTATTGAACGAGTGATTGATCAGGAAAACGGAAAAGAAGCTATTACCCACTATGAGACTCTCAGACGACTAAAGGATGCAACAATGGTAAAACTATCATTGGAAACAGGGAGAACTCATCAAATTCGTGTCCACCTAGCTTCAATAGGGCATCCCATTATTGGAGATACGTTGTATGGGGCAAAAGACAAACACCAGTGGATTTTACGTCAGGCTTTACATGCCAAAGAAATTGAGATTTTCCATCCTAGTCGTTATGAGTGGTTTAAATGGTCTATTCCAATGGCGGAAGATATGCAAAGGTTAGCAGAAAAATTAACAGTTAGGCCTTGATGATATAGTAAACAATTTTTATTAAAAAGTTGACATTTCTATTTGTTTTATAAAGCTTTCTATTCTATAATCTTATTACTGTTTTGTATATAAATAGTTTTTAAGGGGAGTATTATGGATAAAAACCAGCCCATCCTGCCAGATACTGTGAGTGAGATCGAGTTTTTTTTACGGGAAATTAGCGTGATCATGAAGCGGAAAGGCCGCGATATTCTCGCAGATTTTCCGATCACCCCTCCACAGTTCTCTGCACTTATATGGCTATACAAGGATGGGGATATGACAATAGGTGAGCTAAGTCAAAAAATGTACATTGCTTGTAGTACAATGACAGATTTGATTGATCGTATGGAGAAAAATAAGTTAGTAACACGTATTCGAGATGAACGAGATCGAAGAGTGGTCCGGATTCAAATGTTGGATTACGGGAAAGGCATTATTCAAGAAGTTTTATCTGCAAGACGTGCCTATCTGGACCGTATACTTGAAAAATTTACCCAAGAACAAGCACAGCAGACAGAAGATGTTTTGCGGTTAATATATAAACAAATGCTAACTACTAATTAGTTTCTTTCCCCCTTTGTTCACCAAAGGGGTTGCTTTTTTGTACATTAGTAATATCCTCATGTATAGGTGGTAAACCGGAGGGAGCTAAAAACATACATGAATAACCACGCAATTGGTGTTTTTGATTCAGGAGTAGGCGGAATAACGGTTGTAAAAGAAATAATGAGACAGCTTCCACACGAGACAATTTATTATTTTGGAGATACCTTACGCTGTCCATACGGAGAACGCAGTAAGGATGAAGTAAAGCAGTTTACTTTAGAAGTTATTGATTTTTTATTAAAATTCCCCTTAAAAGCAATTGTTATCGCTTGTAATACTGCTACAGCCGCAGCTTTAAATGATGTTCGAAAGCATGTATCGATTCCCGTTTTAGGTGTTATTGAACCTGGTGCCAGAGCTGCGATAAAAAGCACTACCAATGGCGAAGTAGGGATTATTGGAACCGTTCGCACAATTGATAGCGGTGCATACGAGCGTACACTTAGACGTATTCATCCAGATATTACTACTCATTCGTTGGCATGTCCCACACTAGTGCCCTTAGTAGAGAGTGGATTACATCATTCATCGGAGGCAGATGAAATTGTTGCGAAAGCATTGACTCTGCTTCGCGGATTAAGGATGGATACTTTAATTTTAGGATGTACCCATTATCCACTGCTTGCTTCTTCGATTCAAAAAGTGATAGGAGATAAGGTGAAGTTGATCAGTTCTGCTGAGGAAACAGCGTCAGAACTGAGTACGATTTTGCAATATGGTAGCATGCTTGCTACAAGACATCAGAAACACCGCTTCTTTACCACTGGTGATACGAGCAAATTTGCAAGTTTAGCCGGGGCTTGGCTTGGTTTAGACATTGAACCAGAGCAAGTATCCCTGAGTTATGCTGCAAAAGCGGATTGAAAATAGTTGTGATGGGCCATGTTGTGTGAACAACATGGTTTTTTTATGGAAAAAAGTTGTCCTAATTTTCTCTGAAGGCTCGTATACATGAGGTAAATAAACAGTCCAATGGGAGGACAATTATGCGAAACAAAGCAAAAGCTATGGTATGTATGTTACTTTTTCCAGTCGCACTAACTGGTTGTTTTTTCGACCCAAATGTAAAAGCTTCCAAACCGATTGATCCACCACAAAGTGAAGCTCAAGTTGTCCATGCAAAAGCAGAACCAAAGAAAGAGACACAGGGTCATTTGACCGAATTGTATACCCTGAACCAAGATGGTTATGTCATGCCATATTCTGTGAAGTTATCGGGAAAATCCCTTGCAAAAAGATCTCTAGAGAGTTTAATAGAAGGTAGTCAAACAGCTACACTGCTTCCTAAGGGAACGAAGAGTGTTCTACCAAAAGGAACAAGAGTACTTAGTGTAAAGATTAAAAAAGGTGTAGCAACAGCAAACTTCTCAAAAGAATTTAAAAACTATAAGCAAGAAGATGAAACGAAAATTTTGAATGCTATCACTTGGACGCTTACTGGTTTTAGCAACATCAAATCTGTTAATTTGCAGATAGAAGGTAAAAAATTAGCATTGATGCCAAAAGGCAAAACAGTGGCTCAAGGTTTGACCCGTGCAGATGGAATAAACGTAGAAGTGGCTAATGGAGTAGATATAAGTGCAAGTATGCCAGTAACACTTTATTTTTTAAGCCAATCAGACGATGATTCGATCAGCTATGTTCCTGTTACTCGACTAGTTAATCGCTCTAGTAATATTGGAGAGACAGTTGTAAAGGAATTAGTAAAAGGGCCAATGGAAAACAGTCATTTAATAGGCCCACTAGATACAGCAACAACCATCAAAGGTGTAAAAATTGAAGGGAAACAGATTACAGCCAATTTTGGGAAAGATATTTTACAGTATAATGATCAAACAGCAGCTTCTAAAAGTGCTCTTGAATCCATTGTCCTATCTTTGACACAAAATATAAATGTGAGCAAAGTAAAAATTGTTGTCGATGGTAAAACGACAATCGGGGTAATAAATAATCAAGGAAATAATGTAGATTTACCCGTTTCCAGACCGAAACAAGTTAATCCGAGTGGATTATAGCATTGTGAGCGAGTAGTCAAAGAAAAGAGGTACAGACTAAGAAGTAGAGGTTTGCAAATAAAGCCTCTACTTTTTTTGATATCACTTCAAATGTATAATTGGTAGGTCAATTCTAATTTTTGAAGTTTGATATGGTATACTGAGTTATCTAGAAATTGGGGGGAAAGACCTTGCGAACGGACGGAAGAAACTATGATCAATTACGCAGAGTGGAGATTGTTCGAGATTATATAAAACCAGCTGAGGGCTCCGTCCTTATTTCAATAGGAGACACACGAGTTATTTGTACAGCAACCATTGAGGAAAAAGTTCCTCCTTTTCTTCGCAATTCTGGCAAGGGATGGATTACTGCTGAATATTCCATGTTGCCTAGAGCAACTGGGGTAAGAACGATCCGTGAATCAAGCAAGGGGAAGGTAACTGGTAGAACGATGGAAATCCAAAGGCTCATTGGTAGAGCTCTACGTTCCGTTGTTGATCTTAAGGCTTTAGGGGAAAGAACCATTTGGATTGATTGTGACGTAATACAAGCTGATGGCGGTACGAGAACTACATCTATTACTGGAGCTTTTGTTGCGATGGTAGATGCTTTGATTCCCCTCTATCAAAAACAGGTTTTTAAACGTTTCCCAGTAAAAGATTTTCTTGCTGCGACGAGCGTTGGAGTAGTAGGAGATAAAATTTGTTTGGATCTCTGTTATGAGGAAGATTCTACAGCTGTAGTAGATATGAACGTTATTATGACTGGAAAAGGTAGATATGTGGAGATCCAAGGTACAGGAGAAGAAAATCCATTTAGCCCAGAACAACTGCAAGAGATGCTTACGTTAGCCAAAAAGGGCACAGGTGAGCTGACAGTTATCCAAAAACAGCTTTTAGGCGATTATGCAGAATTTATTGGAGGAAAAAATGGATAAACAAAAATGGCCTTTTTTATCCATCATTATTGCTACTGCCAATAAACATAAACAAAAACAATTTGTGGATCTATTTGCGCCATTAGGATTAAAGGTGAAAGGATTAAATGATCTACAAGATGTTCCGGAGATCGTAGAAGATCAGCCTACTTTTGAAGGGAATGCCGCTAAGAAAGCAGAGATTATTTCCAAATGGCTGGATGGTCCAGTTATATCAGATGATTCAGGTGTTGTTGTTCCAGATCTAGGTGGAGAACCTGGTGTTTATTCCGCTAGATACGCAGGGGAAAATGCTACAGATGAAGCAAATAATCAAAAACTTTTAAGTGAACTCCAAAAAAGGGGTATAAATAGACCTCATGCTTTTTATGTATGTGTAATGGCAGTAGCTATACCCAATCACTCCACACAGTTATTTCGTGGGGAATGTCATGGAAACATCATTACAACTCCTCAAGGAGAAAATGGTTTTGGCTATGATCCTATTTTTTATTTACCAGAAGAGAAGAAAACGATGGCACAATTATTAAACGAACGGAAATATATGATAAGCCATCGAGCTAAAGCTACTGAAAAGCTGGTAGAATGGCTCCAAAAAACATACGTATTTTCGACTTAAGTCAGTGCGTGAGAAAGGTGTGGAATAGATGAAGGTACTTGTAACAAGTGATTCACATGGAAAAGCAACGTTGCTCGCACATATTGTGGATCGAGTTCAAGCAGATTACGTGATTCACTGTGGTGATTTTTGTACTGAGAAGAAACAATTGCCTTCCGTTCCTATGACGGTAGTGAGAGGGAACTGTGATTTTGAGGAAGTTGCCAATGAAGAAGCAGTGACTCTGGCAGGTTATCATTTCTTTGTCACACATGGTCATCGCCACCAAGTTAAATCTAGTCTTCTACCCCTTTCGTTACTTGCGCAGGAAAGAAGAGCAGACATCATATGTTTTGGTCACTCTCATTTTCCCTTATGTGAGCAGGAAGGAAACACATTATTTATCAACCCAGGCAGTATTACCAGCCCGCGGGGCTATACCGTGCCTACCTATGCGATTGTTAACTTGGATGATGATCGACATGTTCAAGTGAGTTATTTTCAACCAAATGGAAACAAAGTTCCAAATCTAGGCGGTTCGTTCGACTTATAGTGCGAACCGTCATTTTTTTGTTGACAAATAAGATAATATGCTTTAATATAGTCCATGTTATGTCTCCGTAGCTCAGCTGGATAGAGCAACAGCCTTCAATTAGGAGCCTCTATAAGGAAACAGAAACTTGTAGAGTGGATGACACTATATCGGTGAAACCTTAACAGATAATGCTGATGGCAATACCGAGGAAACTTACGATCTCTGTGATATAGTAAGAGATTAAGGAGTTTTGAAGGTTCAAGTAAAGTACTTGAGGGTAAAAGCTCCAAAGAATAATCAACTGTTAAATGTTAAATTTGCAGCTGATTATCGTGAGGTTCCGTAGAGACTACACGTGTCACACCTGAAATGGTGAAGATATAGTCCAGACCACAAACATGGATTGGTGACGAAAGTCATAGTGGTATGCTAAGCTGTGGGTCGGGGGTTCGAATCCCTCTGGGGACGCCAAATGGAAACCCAACACTTCAATGTGTTGGGTTTTTGCATGTACAATTATGTATGATCGATTCTGTATTTTCTATAATAGCGACTCAAGGTAATCAATGGCCAAACATAAGGATAACTGTGGTAATACACATAGAATTGACCTGCTAAACCACTGCCCACGGGATACTCCCAAGCATTTCCTTTCTCTTCCGCTAGTTTCAGTAAACAATCGACACCCGCACGGATTTCTTTTGTCGGCTTATCATGAAAAGCAATCAGAGCATCTAATGCCCAAGCTGTTTGAACAGGAGTGGAGAAAGGCAACTTCACATATTTCATCTGTTGATCACTGTAACAAGATTCACCCCACCCGCCATCCGAATGTTGTATAGATAAAAGCCATTTCAATCCTTTTTGGACAGTTAAATCTTCTTTTGGTGTTTGAATAGCGGCTAATCCCGTCAATGCAGCCCAAGTCCCATAAATATAGGCAACTCCCCACCTGCCAAACCATGAGCCATCTTTCTTCTGGTTTTTTTCCAGCCATTTACGTGCTGTATTGATTGTAATCGATTGATTTGCATATGTAGTATAATTCCCTAAAAGTTCCAACGTTCTGCCTGTGAGATCAGCCATAGAAGGATCTCCCCAGATCTTACTGCCTAGATCAGGTAAAAAGGATTGCCAAGCTTTTCCGGTGTCTTTTTCAAATGCAGGCCATCCACCATCCTTATTTTGCATAGTCAGAAGCCATGTGACACCGCGTTTCCAAGCTTTTTTGTTGGATTCATTTCGATAAGTGTATGTGAGAACACGTAGTGCAATGGTTGTATCATCTACATCTGGGTTTATCGTGTTACAATCAGAAAATCCCCAACCTCCCGGTTCTACTCCTCGATTATGTATAGCCCAATCCCCTAGGCGAGTATATTGCCTTGATAAAAGGTAGTTTCGGCCCTTTTTTATCGTCGAATGCTCAAGGTCAATTCCAGCTTCGATTAGTGCATGAAGGACCAATCCCGTATCCCAGACATTTGCATTTGCTTCTTGTATATGTGCTCCGAAGTTTAATGGATATACATAATGGTTTACTAATCCGTTATATGCCTTTTCGATAATAGGATGATTTTTTGGGTATCCGAGAGCAAGCAGAGCAAAGATAAGCAAAAAAGTAGTAGTCATATAGTTGTACAATGTACCATCGGGTTCAATTCGATCCAATAAAAATTTTTCTCCATACTCTGTTGCATAATGATGAATATTTTCTCTTAATATATCGCGGGGAAGGAATGGAGTAATCTTTTCTTCCAGTAGTTGGGAAAATCTTTTGTGTGATTTGGTTTGCGGCATCCATTCATTTACTTGATCATAGTTAGGTAAATGGATCATCCATTGTCGATCATGAATGATCATGATTGGTGCTAAATGAGTACGTGCATATCCGACAAAATCAAAAAAATGGACTGGTCCCCATTTAGGAAGCAGGAAAAATTCTATTGGTAATTTAGAAAGATGATTCCAAGGGTAATGACCAAAAATAGCTAAGATTGTTCGAGTTAAGGGATTTGCTTGATCAAAGTGGTCATTTTTTGATAAATATTTTCTCGCTTTTTCCAGTAGATAAGGATTATGAAATTTACTGCTATATAAAAGAGCCAAGCAAGCTTCAACAGTCGCAGAAGGGTTGCCTGCTTTTTCATCAGGAAAGGATGTCCATGTTCCATTTGGAGTTTGTAAGGCCAATATTCGATCGACTAATAATTGTTCCAATGTATCATCTTTTTTATCTAATACTTTCATGAGTAAGATCATGTATGCATCTGTCATAATGCCACTTTCAAAGCAAAAAGCCCATTTTCCATCGGCTTGTTGTTTTTGTATCAATTCATGCATCAAATGATTGATCATAAATTCAATCTGTTCCATAACATAATCCTTTCATTTTATATAAGAAGTATTCGTGATGAACAGGGTGAGATTCTTCCTAGAGAAAAAATTACCCCATAGCATAATGTGCTATTGGGGTAATGGTAATTATCTGCCAGATGTAATAGAGGATACTTGGTCATTCCAATTTGTTCCATTAGGCATATTATAATCCGTTAAATTTTGGAACCAATAATCCCCGCCATTATTGGCTAATGTTAAATAATAGCCTTGGTAGTGCCAATCTTGATAAAACGTTACATAAGAAGAAGGATATATATGTGTGGAGGAAATGCGATCATTCCAACTATTTCCCACATAGTAGTAACTGCTTCCAACCGAGAGGGTAATGTAAGATCCAAGTCCTCTGCTGTCAAAGGAGGCATTTTCATAAAAATAGTTAGTTCCAGCTGCGTTTTGCGGCTTAAGGTATTGTTTTTGAAAGGCTCTATATTTTTCAACTGTTGAAAAACCGAAAACATGGTGTCCATTTACAGCATTGCGGAATAGGATGATTGCTGCAATTTTTTTGTGTGATTGGGGTGAATATGTTTTTCCATCAACAGTGTCTACTTTCAAGGTTTTATTTGCATTTGAAACAGGATTAGCCATAGCTTGAGTAGTGATCATGCCAAAGCTTAGAGAAAGGATAAAAGCAAATACAATCATAGGAATTAATACAACCAAAAACTTTCTTGTCATTCAAATCCCCCTAGATAGTGAATGGTAATAACATTTCATTATATATAGGCAAATTCGCAATTATTCGCCTTTTTATATTTTTAATTAAGAAGTGGAATGAACATTACTTTGTTCTTTTGAATATATGTATAGTCAAACATCCAGTATAGGCTTGATTATTTGGCGGTTTTTAAGGAGACGTGGAAAAGGCGATGGTACATAATACAATTGGAATGGTCAATGTTCGCAATAGCAATTATTTGTCTTCTGTATTTCTCGGAGATTCAACTGCATCTGGATGGACCGTCAATCAAAAAGAAATGCCGGGAACTGCAATGCTCAGAGGAAATGGTAATTTGGTATCTGCAAACTTTAATCTTCAGACTGATATAGATGGAGTAGATACACCTTGGAGCATTCCTGTAGTAAGAAGGGGCTTTGGACTTGGATAAGAGGGAAACTGGTGATTCTAAACATTCGATTAGATGAACCAAATGACTTGTCAAAGAATACAGTAGCATAGACAAATATCTATGGGGAGTTGGATGAGATGCAGGAGAAAAATTTTGGGTCATTCAATTGGGATGAATTTATAAAATCATTCCAGCAATCAGCATCAAGTCCGAATACTACATTTGAAATGGATTTTTCTAAAGTTGAGGATTTTATTAGTAAATCAATGAATGATATGTTTAAAGCTAATACATCTATGGGGCAATTTAACAGTACATCTTCCAAACGGGAAGTTTTTGAGACACATGATTATATGATTGTAAAATTACCTATTCCTGAAAACATCAACCCCAGAGATGTTAGTGTATTTTTAGATACAAATATATTGATGATATCCGGACTTGGAAAGGACATGGAAAAGATCACCTTACCGATGAATGGAAGCTTTACAGGGTGTCAAGGATATGTCAAGAATGGGATCATGGAGATAAGAGTTCCTAAAAACGAAAAAAAGAACTTTCGAGAAATTATGATCAAATATCTTTGACCATGTTTCATTGGAGGATGATAGCTCGTGCCTGTTCTAAATAACGTAGGATTTGTAAATGTAACAAATGCAAATACACAATCATCCATTTTTTTAGGGAATACAACGGCTTCCGGTTGGAGTGCCAATCAGAAGAAAATGCCAGGAATTGCCTTGATAAATGGTAACTGCAACTTAGTGGCTGGCAATTCTACTGTACAGTTTGATAATGATGGATTAGACACTCCATGGAATAGCCCAGCAAGTAGACAGGGAGTTTTATTAGGCTAAAAAAAGGAAGTCTGATGAAAAGGAAGAAGATCATGTCGAAACAAAAATCGATGAACCAAATAACAGTAAACATACATGGAATTGCTGTAAATGTTATGGATAATACTTCGGGGATTTTTGTGGGAGAAACAACAGCATCGGGATGGTCTTCTAAATACAAATCAAGTACATTTTTTCGGATAGGTGGAAATTATAATTTCGTTTGCAAAAATAGTAATATAGGTTTTGATAATGATTTGATTGATACATATATCAGCTGAGTCCGCTTCGCTGTTTATTTACTAAATTTTCCACCCATTCAGGTATTGCCCCTGCTAAATTTGGTGAATCTAACGTATCGGGGTCATGTAGCATGGAGCGGGTTCCTTCAAACTTATTGTTGTCTCCACCAACTGTTCCAAATCCTTGGTTGTGTTTTTTATGGCTCTCAAAATGATTGGGTGTGTTGTTTCCCAAATTGATACAAGAAGCTCCCTCTACACTTCCTACACGAATATTTCCGATAATAAAGTTGTTCGTTATATTTGTCATTTGGTTGTCACCACTCATTTTTTCTGTCCATATTTAATCGGAAACCGGAAGCAGTTTTGGTGAATTTATGGAAATTTGCTTTTTTGTCTGGAGAAGTAGCGCTTTTTTTTGTTTTTATTGCACGATGGCTCTTATTGCTAACTTCTTTTACTCCGAAATTATTGCCTAAATTTAAAGATCCACTGATTTCCTCTACATCAAGTGAATCCATTCGAAAAACTAAATTCTCCAGTTTAGGATTATCAATCGTAAGATGTTCAATATGAATGGGTGGTGTTTGGTTATTTTTTAAACTGATCTCGAGTGTGCTTTCCAATCTTTTGAGTTGTTCCGTCAGTTTTTTTAGATCTTCCTGAACGTCTTTTTTACCTCTCCACCATGAGAATAACATTTCATTATTCCTTTTTTTTCGTATTTAAGAAGTCAAAGGTATCCGGATCTTCTAAAATAGTGATGGAATGTGATAATTGATTACCATCCCCTAATATAGTTCCAAATCCTTCGTTCCGTTTGGATTGATGTTTCCAATAGTGCATGGTATTTTCACCAGAGAAAACACCAGAAGAATTAGCTATTTCTCCCACTTCTAATTTTTGTAATGATATATTATTCAAATTAGCCCTCCTGTCGATGAGAACTTTTACCCGTTACTTTTATAATATATACCTATGAAATAAATGTCTGGCTTATTCCAAAGGTTCAATTGAATACTTCTTTGGATGGATACTTCCGCTTTGTTTCTGAGCCTGTTATAAGGAGAATTATTTAGAGATCTCTTTTCTCCCTTTTACCATGTAATCACGTATGGTAACATTCACATGATAATGAATAGGAGCTTTGCTAAAGCGTTTATCCCAATTTTTCTTCATGTGGTTCCATTCTTTTGGATAATGAATACGCAGTTGTTCGCCAAACCCAGCTGCATCAATTTGATATGTTTTTTGTAGTTTGGTCAGTGTTTGTTTTATTTGTCGTTTTATTTCTTCTGTGGCAGCGATTTCGGCTCGTTTGATAAATTTATTGGAAAAAGCATTACCTGCAAGAACCCAATCTTCATTCAATCGACCTATAGTATCAATGTTTACATCAAATGAAACATGACCACCTTTTACATGGGGAATAATTTTGCTTTTTACGGATGATATCTCATACAGGATAAGCCCATGTGTTTTTGGATCTTTTCCTTTTACAAATCCACCTTTAATTTTACCTGTAATCCAGTTTAAACCTTCAACCTCTTCTTCACTTAGAATTCCAATTAACTTTTTAGTGTCTCCTTTAATTAGTGCTCCACCATTAAATTTAATCTCTTTGTTTTGAGTGCGTACGCTTTGAACAGCAAAACTAGTATTTGCTTCTAAAAGGTTTTGTAATTTTCCATGGGTAACAGGTGGGAGTAATCTATTTGTTTTATACTGGTTATCACTGATGCCAATTAGCTCAAAAGAAGGAATATCAGCTGCTATTTTTAATGTGTCAGCTGCAGAACCTTGTGCTATCAGCATAATGCAACTATCTCTGACTTCATAAGTACGGGCATGGAAACTGAGTAATAGTTCTAAATTCATGTCCCTTAACAAACTTTCACTTATAACCGATACTTTTAAATGTGCTCCGACTCCTGCATTCTCTGTCTTTAATGCGAATTGACGTATAATTTCTAATCTGGAATCACCTGTACCAGATACATTTTGGTATTGTTTTTGCTGGTTATTTCCTTGGCCGGATTGCGAGCTGCCTGGTTGATGGGAGATTGTTTGTATTGTTAATTGAACACGTTTTTTCTGACGGTTTTTTTCATCAGAAGTCGTAGGAGGAGCTTTATCAAATGCCGATCCAACGATAAAATTGACTTGTTCAATGTCTTTACTATCCCAGCACCCGGTTGAAAATAGGAGAATGCAAAAAGCGAGAGCAATTTTACGTAATCGGTACATTTGCTTCACCTCCTTGAAGCTGTGCGAATGCGGTATCTGCTATTTTGAGATTTCTTTTCTTCCTTTTACCATATAGTCACGTATCGTAGTGTGAATATGATAAGTAATCGGAACATGGCTAAAACGTTTATCCCAATCTTTTTTCATGCGTTTCCATTCTTTTGGATAATGAATACGAAATTGCTCATTAAAACCAGCCACATCGATTTGATATTTTTGTAATTTGGTTAAAGTCTGGTGTATTTGTCTGCGTACTTCTTTTTCGGTAGCAATTTCTGCTCGTTTGATAAATTTATTGCTAAAAGCATTACCTGCTAACACCCAATCTTCATTTAAACGGCCGACAGATTCAATGTTTACATCAAAGGAAATATGGTCCCCATTTAAGTAGGGGGTAATTTTATTTTTAACTGATACTATTTCATACATAATCAGTCCACCCGTTTTTGGGTCTCTTCCCTTTATGATTCCTCCTTTTGCCTTACCCATCAACCAGTTAAGCCCTTCAATTTCTTCTTCGTTTAAAAATCCAACAAGCCGATTTGTCCCCCCTTTTATAAGAGCTGCTCTGTTAAAGTTGATTTTCCCTTTTTTAGTTTGAACGCCTTGAATAATAAAGTCTTTATGAGCTGCCATCTTGCTGACTGCTTTTCCGATTGTAAGTGGCGGCAGCAATTTAGCCGTTTTGTATTGATGCTGATCTATGTCAATAAGGGTGAAGGAGGGAATATCTGTATGGATATTTAATGTATCGGCTGCTGAACCTTCGGCGACCAGTAAAATGCAACTGTCTCTTATTTCGTAGGTTCGGGAATGTTGATCAAGGATTTCTCCGATATTCATGGTCTTCGCCAATGCTTCGCCGATCACGATAACTTTTAAATGTTGCCCATAAGAGGGATGTTCATTTTCTTGGGAAAAGGATTGTACGATTTCAATTATCGAATTTCCAACACCAGATATATTTATATATTTTTGTGGTTCTTGGTTTGCTTGATCTGATTCGGTAGTAGGTTGAGTATTAAAAATAGATTGGGTCGTCAATTTGATTGCATTTTTTGATTGTTGTTTTCCATTGGAAGTAGAAGAAGAGGCTTTATCAAGTGCCGTGCCGACGTGAATATTTAATTGCTCTATATCATGACTGTCCCAGCAACCAGTTAAAAATAAACAAAAACAGATAATGAGAATCAAATAACGAAATCGGTACATGCGTTTCTCTCCTTTCTATTTCCAGTTCATTGATCAATCCGATATTTCTTTTTTTCCTTTTATCATATAATCACGTATCGTAATGGAAACATGGGATTTGATCGGTGCTTGACTAAAACGTTTGTCCCAATCTTTCTCTAACTGCAGCCATTCTTTTGGAAATTGAATGCGCATTTGCTCATTAAAACCGGCCACATCAATTTGGTATTTTTTTTGCAGCTTGTTTAGAGATTGATGAACTAGGTGCTCTACTTCCTTTTTTATAGCCATTTCTGCTCGTTTTAAAAATTTATTGGCGAATGCATTTCCTGCATGAACATGTTCTTCATTTAAGCGGCCTTCCGATTCAATATTCACATCAAAGGAGATATGTTCTCCATCTAGATGAGGAATAATTTTACTTTTAACGGATGATATTTCATAAGAAATAAGCCCATGTGTTTTTGGATCTCTTCCTGTTATGATTCCGCCTTTTATCTCACCAGTGATAAAATTTAATCCTGCAACCTCATCTTCATTGAGGAATCCTATTAATCTATTGGTATTTCCTTTGATAATGGCCCCGCCATTAAATTTGACTTTTCGTTTTTTCGTGCTGGTACTTTGGATGATAAAATTAGCATGATCAGCCATATTGCTCATTACTTTTCCAAGTCTTATTGCGGGTAACATTTTTACTGATCGATATCGGTTCTTTTCGATACCAACTAAAGTGAAAGCCGGGACATCTGTAGCTAGTTTTAATGTTTGAGCAGCGGAACCTTTAGCGATCAAAATAATACAACTGTCTCTCACTTCAAAAGTACGGTCAAATAGGGCAAGTAAGATTTGTAAGTTTTTTTCTTTCACAAGTTTCTCCCCAATGACAAGTATTTTTAAATGTGCCCCATAAGGAGGGACATCTTTCTTCAATGAAATTTCACGAAAAATTTCCAGTATGGAATCCCCTGAGCCTGTTACGTTTTCATATTTTTGTTGCTGTCCGCCTTTGTCCGATTGTGGGCTGGATTTTGGAGAAATATTTTGCAGCGTCATTTTGATTATATTTTTTTTGCGGTATCCTTGATCTAGAGACGATATAGGAGCATTTGTTTTGTCAAGTGCGGCGCCAACCTCCATTGCTAATTCTTCAATATCTTTACTATCCCAACATCCTGAGATGATAAAGAGAGAACAGCAAACAAGAAATATTTTAAGAAGCTGGAACATGTTTTTTCCCTCTTAACATCGCAATAATGATCATGATACTAGGAACAACAATGATGAAAGCGATACCTACATACCCAAGAAAATCACCAAGATGAAAAAAATCATTGATGTTTTTGGGAGAAAGTGAGATCACATACATAAATGGCGCTAAACCGAAGATGAATGGTTTTATCTCTTTTTTAAATATTTGAGAGAATCCAAGAGCAGATACATATAAACAGGTTACAAAGGTGGTGAAAATTTGTAAAATCCAAATGGCTAGCATAAAAGTTTCAAATCGTTCAAAAATGATTCCGGTATATTCGAACTGGCGAAATAAACTTAGGACAGGCCATGTTTTGGTTTGAACTCCTGCAACACCTAACGATCCTAAGGTAAAAATGGTAGTCATAATATAAAAGAACAATGGAGTAGCAATTCCAAGGGTAATTGCTTTGATACCTTTTTGTGGTTCTTTCATAAAAGAAAAGACAACCAGCATCGTCTCTGGCCCTGTCAAGGCTAAAGCTGTAGGCTGCATACCTTTGATTACTGGCAAAATTCCTTGACCCAAAACAGGTCGGATATTATTTGGTTCAAATGTCTTTAAACTTAATAGAATAACGATGATAAAAATGAGAATAGAAGGGGTAAACAATACTTCAAATAAACGAACAAGAGGATTAATACCCCCTACGGTTAAATAAACGCCTAAACAAATAAAAGGTATGATCGTTGCCATGAATGGGGTACGGGGTAATAAATACAAATGTGTTACTTCTGCCATTCCCCGGATTTCGAATGAACCTAGTAAGATAAAATAAGTTATTAAGCTAAAACTCAGTAAAATGCCGAACCACTTCCCAATGATTTTTGGATTGTACTGATAAAATGATTCTTGAGGGAACCGCTGGCAAAGTTTTACTAATACAATAGCGAATAGATTAATAACCAGCCCGGAAAGGAGGACAGAAATCCAGCCGTCAGGAGTTTGTGTTGTCGCGGTAACTACCCTTGGTAAGGTGAGGATTCCTAGAGCTGTCATATGAGTGGATACATAGATAGCCATTTGGGTAGTGGTTATTCGATCTTTTTGCTTCATCATGGATATTACCCCCCATCTATTCAACTATTCCCTTTTTGGCGTTTGTCATCTAAGGTGCGCATCATTTGAGGCCGTTTTTTCATTATTAGTAATGGGAACCGGAATATAAAATCTTTCCAATCACGCAAACGGTAAGGAGCAGCAGGAGAGATATAAGGGACTCCAAAGCTCTTTAATTTGCACATATGAATGGCGAGTAAAAGGAAGAAGAGAATAACCCCATAAAGTCCCCAAATTCCAGCGCAAATCATCGCCCCAAAACGCAGCATCCGAAGAGCAATACCAGCACTATATTGAGGGATGGCGAAAGAGGAGATGGCAGTTATCGCAACGATGATGACCATAATAGGACTGACAATGCCCGCTTTCACTGCTGCTTCACCAACTACTAATCCACCTACTAGCCCTACTGTCTGACCAACAGGTCGCGGCAACCGTAATCCTGCTTCTCTTAATACTTCAATAGCTGTTTCCATGAGTAATGCTTCAATAAGGGATGGGAAAGGCACACCTTCACGTGTGGCAGCAATGGAGATTGCTAGTTTTGTAGGAATAAGTCCTTGGTGAAACGAAATAAAGGAAACATAAATAGATGGGACAAATACCGTAATAAAAGCAGCGAAATAACGAAGAAGACGGATAAGGGAACCAGGAATCCAGCGTTCATAATAATCTTCTGGAGATTGTAGCATCATGGAAAACGTAACCGGAGCAATCAATGCAAATGGAGTTCCATCCAATAGTATGGCTACTCTGCCTTCTGTTAGTGCTGCGATAACCCGGTCTGGACGCTCTGTACTTTGAACTTGCGGAAACAGGGAAAAATGATCATCTTGAATAAATTGCTCGATATACCCAGATTCTAAAGCGAGGTCGAGGTCGAATTTTTCTAATCTCTTTTTTACGATCATGAGTAAATCAGGATTGGTGATTCCTTCCATATAAACAAGCAGCAATTTTTTTTTCGATCGTACTCCCATTTCATATTCCAGCATGGTGAGAGCAGGGTCTGGCAGCCCTCGTCGCAGCAGTGCTCGATTGTCTGCTAAGCTCTCGTTGAATCCCTCCCTAGGTCCCCTTACTAAGGACTCGGTAATGGGTTCTTCAATGGAACGTGTTTTATAAGAAGTAGTTCCCAATATAAAAATGGTATTGATATTGTCTATTAATAAAGCGGTGGAGCCAGTAAGAATCGAAGTGATGACATTATCAAAACTTTTTTCTTCTTTTACATCACTTACAGAGATAACATTGTTGTTTACCCAATCTTTTAAATGATCGTGATCAGAAAGCTGTTCTTCTGAGTAAATGGAAGATAAGTCATAGATCATGGATTTTAAAATTTGATCTTGAATCAAGTCTTTATCTACTAAACCATCTACATAAACAATAGCTGCTTTTAATTTTGTTGTGCCAAGTTGAAAGGAACGAAAGATTACATCTGTATTATGGCCAATGTTTTGTTTTATTTGTTCTATATTTGTATGGATATCATCAGTTACGTGTTGAGATTTCGCTTGCTGTGGTTTTTCTTCGGTTTTGTTGGTGTTTTCGCCTTTATTTGTAGAATTTTTTTGCGAGCCTTTCATCGTAATCCCCCTTTCGTTTCAATAACGAAAATATTTATTCTGAAGTAGAGTCATTCAAGCTAGCATTCAACAAATCATATATCTTTTGTATTCCTACTGGGATGATAAAAGTAACCAATGCACCAACCCAAATGTTCCACTTGAGTAGATTTGAAAAAAAACTTTCGAACATGTTTTTTGCACCTTTTTCTTTGCTGGAAGATATATAGAATAATATTTTTTATCTTGCGCTATGAATGAACGCTTTATGTAAAAAGGATAAAAAATTTTGAGAAGACTAGGGAAACCAAAAGTAAAAGGTTAATTTGTCTGAGTAGACCGCTATTCTTAAAGGAGGAGGGAAATCGTAATTTGTCAAAGGAAAGTTAAGCACCGATATAACATAACCTGTAGTGAATACAAATGGAGTTAGTGATGCTGGCTACGGAGATTTTGTTGCTTTTTTATCGGTGAAAACAAAATAATAGGGGGCAGAAAATTGTTCCATCTTCTCACTTACCTATATTTGTTGTAAAATAAACGTTATCTGGCCATATACATACTGCTAAAAAATACCCATTGGGGTTAATTTATTGCGCAAAACCTACAACGTGTTTATAATGGAATGGTTGTAAGTGCTGATACGGCAAGATTTTATGGACTTGTAGGAGGTTCTTTTGATGACAGCTAGTTTTGTAAAGAATGATAATAACCAAGTGGTTTTAACGGTAGAAGCACCAGAAGAAAAGGTGTCGCAAGCTCTAGACCAAGCATTTAAGAAAGTTGTAAAAAAAGTAAATGTGCCAGGATTTCGTAAAGGGAAAATCCCACGCCAAATATTTGAAAAACGATTTGGTGTAGAGTCTTTGTATCAAGATGCATTGGATATTCTTTTGCCTGAGGCATACGAAAATGCGATCAAAGAAACGGGAATTGAACCAGTTGATCGTCCAGAAGTAGATGTGGAACAATTGGAAAAAGGAAAATCCCTGATCTTTACAGCGACTGTTACAGTTAAACCAGAAGTAAAATTAGGGGAATACAAAGGAATTGAAATCGAAGAGAAAGATTTCTCTGTGACGGAAGAAGCAGTGAACGAAGAACTGCAAAAAATGCAAAAGCAACAAGCAACATTAGAGCCTGTTGAATCCGGAGAAGTAGAAAATGGCGATACTGTTGTCATCGATTTCGAAGGATTTGTTGATGGAGTTGCATTTGAAGGCGGCAAAGGCGAGAACTATTCTTTAGAAATCGGTTCTAATACTTTTATTCCTGGCTTTGAAGAGCAGCTCATCGGTCTGGGACTCGGAGAAGAAAAAGACGTAGATGTAACTTTCCCAGAAGATTATCGTGCAACAGACCTTGCTGGTAAACCTGCTACGTTCCGAGTGAAATTGCATGAAATTAAGCGTTTAAATCTTCCTGAGCTAGATGATGAGTTCGCTCAAGATGTTAGCGAAAAAGAAACATTGGCAGAACTAAAACAAGATTTGGAGCATAAACTAGAAGAACGACTCCAAAAAGAAGAAGAAGAATACATTCGCAATCAAGTGGTGGAAGTTGCCTCAAACAATGCAGAGGTAGATATTCCAGAAGCGATGATTAATCATGAAGTAGACCATATGTATGGTCACTTTGTACAAAATCTAGGTTACCAAGGTCTTAACATCGAATTGTATACTCAGCTTACTGGTCAATCTGAAAGTGATATTAAGGCTCAAATGAAAGAAGATGCGAGCAAAAAAGTACGTGCTGATCTCGTAATTGAAGCTATTTCTCATGCAGAGAACGTAGAAGTATCCGAAGAAGAAGTAGAGGAAGAAATCGTCCAAACAGCAAAAGAAATGAATCGTGATGTAGAAGAGGTAAAAGATATTATCAATAAGCAAGGTAATATTGAATCATTACGTGAATCTCTAAAGCGTAAGAAAACAATCGATCTACTTGTATTGAACCGTAAAAATACGGCATAATGGAATAAGGAGATTGTTCATTTCAAGGCACGTTCTCGCGTGCCTTGTTCTGTAGCATTGTCGCATTTCTTAAAAATGAGGTGTTAACCTGTGCCCTTGGTCCCAATGGTAGTGGAGCAATCCAACCGTGGCGAACGAGCTTACGACATTTATTCCCGTTTGCTTAAAGATAGGATTATTTTTATCGGTAGTCCGATTGATGACAACATAGCAAACCTAATAGTTGCGCAACTCCTGTTTTTAGCAGCAGAAGATCCAGAAAAAGATATCCACATGTACATAAACTCTCCAGGTGGAAGCGTAACAGCAGGGATGGCTATTTTTGATACGATGCAGTTTATTGCACCGGCAGTATCCACGATGTGTATTGGTCTTGCAGCAAGTATGGGAGCATTTTTGCTTGCAGCCGGCGAGAAAGGAAAACGATTTGCATTGCCAAACAGTGAAGTTATGATTCATCAACCACTTGGTGGTGCAAGAGGACAGGCATCAGATATTAAAATTCATGCAGATTGGATTCTTCGTACGAAAGACCAATTAAATCGTATTCTTTCAGAGCGCACAGGACAACCATTAGAACAGATCGCCAAAGATACAGATCGAGACAATTTTATGAGTGCAGAAGAAGCAAAAAAATATGGACTAGTAGATGACGTACTAGTACGTATCTAACATCGAAAGGGGTGAACCGATCTTGTTCAAGTTTAATGAAGAAAAAGGTCAATTAAAGTGCTCTTTTTGTGGAAAGTCCCAAGATCAAGTACGAAAATTAGTTGCTGGACCTGGTGTCTACATTTGTGATGAATGTATCGAGCTTTGTAATGAGATTGTGGAAGAGGAGCTGGGTAGTGAAGAAGAATTAGATCTTAAAAATTTACCTAAACCTCAAGAAATCAGAGATATTCTGGATCAGTATGTCATTGGTCAAGATTTAGCGAAAAAGTCACTCTCTGTAGCTGTATACAACCATTACAAGCGAGTAAACTCTACATCAAAAACAGATGATGTGGAGCTGTCAAAAAGTAATATTTTATTACTTGGACCAACAGGTAGCGGAAAGACCTTGCTAGCGCAGACTATGGCTCGTATTTTAAATGTTCCATTTGCCATAGCAGATGCTACTTCTCTTACTGAAGCAGGGTATGTAGGGGAAGACGTAGAGAATATTTTGCTTAAACTTATCCAAGCTGCTGATTTTGATGTAGAAAAAGCAGAACGTGGAATCATTTACATCGATGAAATCGATAAAGTTGCTCGTAAATCGGAAAATCCTTCTATTACTCGTGATGTTTCTGGTGAAGGGGTACAACAGGCACTTCTGAAAATTTTAGAAGGAACAGTTGCTAGTGTTCCACCTCAAGGTGGTCGTAAGCATCCACACCAAGAATTTATCCAAATAGACACCAGTAATATTTTGTTTATCTGTGGTGGTGCTTTTGATGGATTGGAAACACTGATCAAACGCCGCATTGGTAAAAAAGTTATTGGTTTTGGATCAGATATGCAAAATGCGAGCCTAAAACCTGGAGAATACCTAAAAATGGTTCTTCCAGAAGATCTTTTAAAGTTCGGGTTAATCCCAGAGTTTGTAGGTCGTCTGCCAGTTGTTTCTACTTTGGAACCATTGGATGAACATGCGCTCATTCAAATATTGACAGAACCGAAAAATGCTTTGGTCAAGCAGTATAGTAAATTGTTAGAGATGGACAGCGTGGAACTCCATTTTGAAGAGGAAGCATTAGAAGCTATTGCTGCTGAGGCGATTAAACGGAAAACAGGTGCTCGTGGATTGCGTGCGATTATCGAATCCATTATGCTTGATGTCATGTTTGATTTGCCATCGCGTGACGACGTGACCAAGTGCTCCATCACAAAAGAGTCTGTTGTAAACAAAGAAGCACCAAAATTAACTACCCGAGAAGGTAGAGTTGTCAATAAAAAGAAAGAAGAGTCCGCTTAAATTGTTTCTAAGTGATCCTATTTAAGGATCGCTTTTTTTTAATTCTTATGGTCAGATTTTTTTGACATTTTTTCCGTAGGGGATTAAAATAAATCACTAAAAGAGGAGTTCATGATGAATACTGACAGATTGCTGAAATACGGATAGAAATTGATAATCTGGATGAGCAAATCGTAAAACTGCTAGCAAAAAGAAGCGGTTTTGTAGAGGAAGCTGCTAAATACAAAAAAATTTAGCAGATGTATCCGCTCTTGCTAGAGTGGAAGAGGTGATTGAAAAGGTAACGAAACTTGCTGAATTGCATGGATTAACGCCTACCATTACAGAACAAGTATACCTCACTATGATTGGATGCTTTATCCATGTAGAAGCAAAAGTGTATGAATCAATCGTTACTAACCAAAATATAAAAAGATCTAAAAATGGTTAAATCATGAAAATTAATTCAGATTTTAGCGGATATTGGTCGATATTGGTAATAATGGAAATATACTCGGAAAACTCATTTTAAACAGAAAGAGAAAGAATATTCTTCTATTTGTAGTTGGATTTGTAGGTTGTGAATAGGATGCTGTTCATTTTTTGTGTCCAATTTGTGTATGATGTGCTAAAATGAAATAGCTATTTACAGACAAGTACAAATAGCAGTTCTACCTAATAATCGGGTGAACTGTTTTTTAATGGTATTAAGGGATAGAAGCAACTGCATCAGAGAAAGGCGTGAAATCGTTGTTAAAATTAGTGGTGGTCGACCGAAACAGTTATATGAATTTCGTAGAAAATCACCCATTGCGTAACTTTTTACAGTATCCTTCATGGTCTGATTTAAAATCAGAGTGGAAGTGGTCAAGCGAGTTCTTAGGTTGGATGAACAAGGAAGGGAAAATGGTTGGTGGAACAAACGTACTATATCGCAAAGTACCTGGATTGAATAAATTTTTAGCGTACATACCACGTGGTCCCTTGATTGACTGGTTTTCAACTGAATATAGTTTGAAAGATTGGTTTCACATCTTGTTTCGTCATTTGAAACAACGAAATGTTTTTAGTGTAAAAATTGATCCGCCTCTAGTAAGAAAAAAATGGTCCAGTGATAGTATTACCAATGGAATGCTTCAATTTCAAACGCATGGTTTAAAAAATAAAAAGATAACCGATTTACCTCCCAATCAGGTTTTTCGTGAAGTTGAATTTATTCAACAAGAACTAAGTGAGATGGGTTGGCGCCAGAAGATCGCTCAAGATAGTTTTGATACAGTACAACCTAACTTTGTCTATCGTTTGGATTTAGCAAACAAAGGACTAGATCAAATATTTGCATCCTTTCACCCCATTTGGCAAAAGAAAATTAACCAAGCAGAATGGGAAGGCGTGGAGGTTAGTGTGGGGAGTTTGCAGGATATTCACGAATTTCATGCTCTTCTGGCACAAGAAGCAAAACATGATCAAAAAGAATCCCGGGATATTGCTTATTTCCAAAAAATGGTCGAAAAATTATCCAAAGAAGATCCGGGGCGAATTCGCATTTATTATGCCCGTCAAAACGACCAGTTACTAAGTGCATCTTTGGCAGTCCGTGTAAGTGGACAAGTATGGGACCTGTATAGTGCTCAGCTTAGAAAGACAGATCATGCTGCGAGCTATTTGCTCCGTTGGAAAATGATTCAAGATGCACATTCCAAGGGTGATCATACTTTTGACTTTCGAGGAGTCAGTATCTGGCTTGATGAAAAACACCACCAATTTGAACTGCTTAAGTTCAGAGTTGGTTTTAATGGTGATGTCTGTGAATTAATTGGAGAATGGGACTATCCCGTCATTCCAATGTTGCACTGGGCGTTTGATATGTACATGAAAAAACGGTAGTCCATAACAAAGATCATTTATTTTAAGGAAATATTCTTTCCCTTTTCGGTGATACTAAAGGAAGAGAAGGACTTTAGGGGAAAGGATGTCCTATATGAATTGGACTACCATTGTAATGGTGTTACAAGTATTCTTTTCAATTGTAATTGGGTTATATTTCTTCAATCTCTTAAAAACACAGCAATCAAGTAAAAATGCAGTTGATAAAGAATCCAAAAAAGAAGTTGAAAAATGGACGAAAATGCGGAGTATCTCGCTTACGGAACCACTCGCAGAGAAGACTAGGCCTGTAGGTTTAACCGACATTGTTGGACAAGAAGAAGGACTTCGAGCATTAAAAGCAGCACTTTGCGGTCCTAATCCACAACATGTTATTATTTATGGACCACCTGGGGTCGGAAAAACTGCTGCAGCTCGTGTGATTTTAGAAGAAGCGAAGAAAAATGACCATTCGCCTTTTAACGAGAGCTCAAAATTCGTGGAACTAGATGCAACCACGGCCAGATTTGATGAACGTGGGATAGCAGATCCGCTGATTGGTTCTGTGCATGATCCTATTTATCAAGGTGCAGGAGCAATGGGAATGGCTGGAATCCCGCAACCAAAGCCGGGTGCTGTTACAAAAGCACATGGTGGTATTTTATTTATCGATGAAATTGGCGAACTGCACTCCATTCAAATGAATAAGCTTTTAAAAGTATTAGAGGATCGTAAGGTGTTTTTAGAAAGCGCATATTATAGCCGTGAAGATAAGAACACTCCTCATCACATTCATGATATCTTTCAAAATGGTCTACCAGCTGATTTTCGTCTTATTGGCGCTACTACACGAACACCAGATGAGATCCCAGCTGCAATTCGTTCGAGATGCATGGAAATATATTTTCGTCCATTATTAGCTAGTGAGATTCGAAAAGTAGCAGAGCAGGCATTAGAACGTATCTCGTTCGCTTATGACCCTGATGCGATACGTGTATTAGAGAGATACGCTAGCAGTGGACGGGATGCTGTGAATATGGTGCAAACTGCTGTAGGATTAGCGATGACAGATGGACGTAAACGCATCGAAACATCAGATTTAGAATGGGTGGTGCATGTTAGTCAATTGAGTCCACGACCAGATTTAAAAATGCCAGCCAAAGCTCACATTGGACTTGCTACTGGGCTAGGTGTGTTTGGTCATCATACTGGTATGATTTTGGAAGTGGAAGTGACAGCTACCAGAGCTAAAAGTGGATCTGGATCTCTCCAAATAACCGGGGTAGTAGATGAAGAAGAGCTCGGAGGTAACAGAAGAACATTACGGCGAAAAAGTATGGCTCGCGGCTCCATTGAAAATGTGCTTACAGTACTCAGAAAAACGGATATTAACCCAGAAGCATACCATCTGCATGTTAATTTTCCTGGCGGTATACCACTTGATGGTCCTTCGGCAGGCATTACAATTGCTACTGCTATTTACTCTGCTGTAAAAGGAATTCCGATTGATAATGATTTAGCGATGACGGGCGAACTGAGTATTCATGGAAATGTGAAACCAGTAGGCGGTGTTATTGCGAAGGTAGATGCTGCAAGGCAAGCAGGAGCAAAGCGTGTTTTTATCCCAATTGATAATATGCAATCGCTTTTTGAAGAGCTGGATGATATCAAAGTAATTCCTGTCAAAACTTTGGAACAAGTGATTGGCCTTGCTTTTTCATCCCCGCAAAAAGAACTCAAAGATATTACGAATTTAGGGAATGCTTGGGCAACAGATGGTATTATTCCTTCTATGGAATCTACCTTTGATTGGACAAACAAAAACGAATAAGATAAAATTCTTCAAGATAAAGCTGGCAGCATGGAGGTGCAGAAATGGCTCAACAAGAACAAGAAAAAACCTATCCACTTCTCCCATTACGTGGACTATTGGTTTTTCCCAGTATGGTACTCCACCTAGATGTAGGTAGAGAAAAGTCAATAAGCGCGCTGGACCAAGCAATGGTTGAGGAGAACCACATCTTGTTAGTAACTCAACAAGATGCTCAGATAGAAGAGCCAGCTCAAGAAGATTTGTTTGCTGTCGGAACGATTGCAAAAGTAAGGCAGATGTTAAAATTGCCTAATGGTACGGTTCGAGTTTTGGTAGAAGGTATAACTCGTGCTTCTATCCAATCCCTAACCAATAACGAATCTTATCACGAAGCAAATGTGGTGGAACTCTCCGATGATGTAGAAATCGATCAAGATATGGAAGCATTAATGCGTTCTGTACTCGATCATTTTGAACAGTATTTGCGTTATTCCAAAAAACTATCTTCAGATACTTATCAAACTGTGGAAGATATAGAAGAACCAGGGAGATTAGCAGATACTATTGCATCTCACCTTCCGCTCAAATTGACAGATAAGCAAGCGATTTTAGAATTACCAACCGTAAAAGAACGTTTGGAGAAGTTGCTCAGTCTCCTTCATAATGAGAAGGAAATTTTGCAACTAGAGCGTAAAATACATGCGCAAGTAAAGAAACAAATGGAGCAGGCGCAAAAAGAATACTATCTTCGAGAACAGATGAAAGCCATTCAAAAGGAATTGGGAGAAAAAGAAGGTCGTTCTGGTGAAGTAGAAGAACTTCGTGAACAATTATCTAAATTGATGGCACCAGATATCGTAAAAGAAAGAGTATCCAAAGAAATTGATCGACTAGAGAAAACCCCCACAACTTCAGCTGAAGGGGGAGTAATACGCAATTACATCGATTGGCTTTTGGATCTGCCTTGGGAATATCAAACAGAAGATCGACTAGATATTAATGCAGCTGAAAAAATATTAGATGAAGATCACTATGGTTTGGAAAAACCAAAAGAGCGAATTCTGGAATATTTGGCTGTTCAGCAGATGGTGAAGAAGCTAAAAGGACCTATTTTATGCTTGGTTGGCCCTCCTGGAGTAGGAAAAACCTCATTAGCAAAATCTATAGCCCGCTCTTTAAATCGTGAGTTTGTTCGTATTTCTCTTGGTGGTGTACATGATGAAGCGGAAATTCGCGGACATCGACGAACTTACATTGGTTCATTACCTGGACGTATTATCCAAGGAATGAAAACAGCAGGTTCTGCTAATCCAGTATTCTTACTAGATGAGATTGATAAAATGTCTAACGATTTTCGTGGGGACCCAGCTTCTGCATTATTAGAAGTATTGGACCCAAATCAAAATTCTACTTATAGTGATCACTATATTGAAATTCCATATGATCTATCGAAGGTAATGTTTATTACTACTGCAAATACAATGTATAGTATCCCACGTCCTTTGTTGGATCGAATGGAAGTCATCAATCTTTCTGGTTATACAGAATTGGAAAAAGAACAAATTGCCAAAACCTATTTGATCCCAAAACAACTCAAAGAGCATGGATTAACAGAAGAAATGCTAACAATTGATCCGGAAACTCTTTTAGCTATTATTCGCTATTATACGCGTGAAGCAGGGGTTCGTAGTTTAGAGCGCGTTATTGGTACACTATGCAGAAAAGCTGCTAGAGATATTGTCTCAGGCAAAACGGATCACATTGTGGTGGATGAAGAAAAATTACAAGATATGCTTGGACCTCATAAATTCCGCTATGGTCGCAGAGCATCAAAAGATCAAGTTGGAATGGCTACAGGTTTAGCGTGGACGGAAGTTGGTGGCGATACGCTAGCGATCGAGGTTACACTGCTTCCTGGAAAAGGTAAACTGACCTTGACTGGCCAACTTGGAGATGTGATGAAAGAGTCGGCTCAAGCTGCATTTAGTTATATACGTTCACGTGCCAAAGAATTGCACATCCCTGAAAACTTTCATGAAGAAAACGATATCCACATTCACATACCAGAAGGAGCAATCCCAAAGGATGGTCCATCTGCAGGGATTACGATGGCAACAGCCCTTGTTTCTGCCCTTACCAATACTCCTGTATCTAGTAAAGTTGCGATGACAGGGGAAATAACACTTCGTGGACGCGTGCTTCCGATTGGCGGTTTAAAAGAAAAATCTTTAGCCGCACATCGTGCAGGGATAGAGCATGTTATCATCCCAGAAGAGAATCAAAAAGATTTAGTGGACATCCCAGAGAGTGTACAAAAAGATCTTGTTTTTACACCAGTATCTCATTTAGATGAAGTATTGAAGATTGCACTAATGAGGGAATACGATGAAAATCACACAGGTTGAATTTATGACCAGTGCAGTATTACCAGAACAATACCCAACGGAAAATAGGCCAGAGATTGCACTCTCTGGCCGTTCCAATGTCGGTAAATCCTCTCTGATTAACTGCTTGGTCAATCGAAAAAATATTGCTCGAATTAGCTCCAGACCAGGAAAAACACAAACCATTAATTTCTTTTTAGTAAATGAAGAGATTGTTTTTGCAGATGTTCCTGGATATGGATTTGCGAAGGTATCCAAAAAGATTCGGGAGTCTTGGGGTAAAATGATGGAAACTTATTTTACCAGTCGGGAAAATCTTATGAGTGTTATCCAAATTGTTGATTTGCGTCATCCTCCGACAAAAGACGATCAGAGCATGTATCAATTTTTAAAACATTATCAAATTCCAGTGATTATTGCAGCTACTAAGGCAGATAAGTTGCCGAAGAGTAAATGGCATAAACATTTAAAACAAGTAAAAGAAGTTTTGCAGATGGATTCATCCGATACTTTAATCCTATTTTCATCCGAGACAAGAATGGGTAAAGATGAACTATTGGCGGAAATCGAAAAGCGAATAGTTGGATCGATAGCAGAATAACATTAAATATTAGTAGGAGAAAGTTGGGGAATCATGAGCAAAAAAAAATGCGTAGCTATTGTTTTTGGGGGTAAATCTGGGGAACACGATGTGAGTCTATTGTCTGCTTCTTCTGTACTCCAAGCCCTTGATCGATCCAAATATATACCATTACTAGTAGGTATCAGTAAAACTGGTGAATGGCTTACGGGAGAAGAAGTATTTACTTATTTGAGTAATCATTTAGATGCAGCGTTTCTGGACCAATTAAGGCTGGAACTACCAGATGTTGAAACTTATCGAGGTAACACTTTTCCATCTGTAACTTTTGAGATGGCTGATGTTGTATTTCCAGTATTACATGGAACTTTTGGAGAGGATGGAACCATACAAGGAATGCTTGAGATGTTAAATATTCCATATGCGGGAGCAGGAGTGTTGGCATCTGCGACTGGTATGGATAAAGCAATCAGCAAAGTGCTATTCAAAGATGCAGGTTTAGCCCAAGCGAAATATCTCGTAGCTCAATTTTCTGAGACATCCGAAGCGATTATTCAAAAAGTGGAGCATCAGCTAGGTTATCCATGTTTTGTGAAGCCAGCAAATTTAGGTTCTAGTGTAGGTATTTCCAAAGCTGAAAATCGAGATGCATTGGAGACCGCGATTTCTACTGCTCGAGAATATGATCGGAAAATCGTGATCGAAGAATTTGTTCCAGCACGTGAAATTGAAGTAGCAGTATTGGGGAATGAGAATCCAAAAGCATCCAATCCAGGTGAGATTATCTCTTCTAATGACTATTACGACTATGAAGCAAAATACATAAGTGGTACATCACAGATGCAGATACCTGCAATTTTACCTGAGTCTACATTGGAACAAATTAGAGAAATGGCGATTACCGCATTTCAGGCAATAGACGGAAGCGGACTGGCGCGAGTAGACTTTTTCGTTCATAAAAATAGCGGTCAAATTTATATTAATGAAATCAACACGATGCCAGGTTTTACTGCGTATAGTATGTATCCGAAAATGTGGGAGGAATCTGGTTTAGCCTATACAGACCTTATCACAGAGTTGATTGAATTAGGGATACAGCGCCATCGTTTAAAATTAGCTTTAAATACAAGTAGATGATGATGTAAGTATGTGTTTTAGACTTAAATAGGGTTCCATTCGGAGCCCTTTTTTTGTAGGATGTAAAAAAGGAGACAGAGGGGTTTTTGAATGACAAAGCAACCTGTTGTGCAATTAGAAAATATATCAAAAGTAATTGGAAATAAAACGATCATTGATCAGTTATCATTTGAGTTATATCCAGGAGAAGTAGTTGGTTTTTTGGGCCCAAATGGAGCAGGAAAAACAACTACTATCCGAATGATAGTAGGGCTAATGGCTCCAACATCAGGGAAAATATTGATCGAAGGGATCGATATTGACCAAGAGTTTGAAAAAGCAATTCGTCATGTAGGAGCGATTGTAGAAAATCCAGAGCTATATAAATATATGTCTGGTTACAATAATTTGGTGCACTATGCAAGAATGGTAGATGGAGTTACAGACGAGAGAATAGAAGAAGTTATCGAGCTAGTTGGCTTACAAAATAGAATTGAACAGAAAGTAAAAACATATTCTTTAGGTATGCGTCAGCGTCTAGGACTAGCACAAGCCCTTTTACATAAACCAAGACTGCTTATATTGGATGAGCCGACAAACGGGCTTGATCCTGCGGGGATACGTGAATTTCGAGACTATTTACGATATGTTGCAGATCAAGAAGGAGTTTGTGTACTTGTCTCCAGCCATTTGTTGTCTGAAATTGAATTGATGTGTGATCGTACACTCATTATTCAATCAGGAAAATTAATTGGAGAAAAGCAAATTCAAGTAAAACAAGAAAAATCACAAGGGCAAAAGATTGTTCGTTTTGAAGTTTCCCCAGTTGACAAAGCTGTTTCCTTATTGTCTTCTACCTATCAAGCTGTTTCAGATGGGTTTGAAGTGGAAATGGGCCGTGAGGCTGTTGCCGCTCTGGTACAAAAGTTAGTAGCAGAGAATATCCAGATATACGCGATTGAAACACGTGTAAAATCGCTAGAAGATGAGTTTTTGGAGATCACAGGGGGGAAATCGGTTGATTAAATTTGTTCGTCTCATTCAAAATGAAAATATGAAGATGTTTAGCCGAGTTAGCAACTGGGTGATGGTAGGTTTCTTTTTTCTTGTCATCCTGTTCAATGTAGCGATGACACCAGCTGATTTACCTAATGCATCAGTGGAAGATCAGTTCTCTTATTTTTTGAGCGGTTCAGACTCTCCATTGTTGGTCATTACAGCTCTTTCGATTATTTGGGCTTCAAGTATTATGGCGGCGGAGTTTTCTTCTGGTACTATTAAGCTGCTCCTCATTCGTCCTGTAACTCGAGTAAAGATACTTTGGTCGAAATATACATTAGTCGTTCTGTATGCTTTGGGACTGACTATTATTTATTTCTTACTGACGCTTTTGTTCGCATACATTCTCTATCCAGGTGTTTCGTTTCCGAATGAATCGATAACGATTTTTGCTAAAATGTCCGGGCTTTCTTTTATCGAATCTTTATTTATGATTACTCTCACCTATTTTTTAGCGGTTACGTCTTACAATCGATCCCTGGCTCTGGGTGTCTCCTTGTTTCTCTATCTCATGAGCTCCGTACTTGCTTTTGTGTTACAAACCAAGCCATGGTCTAAATATTTGTTCTTCACCCAATTAAATTTGACCAAATATGCATCCTTTGACGGTGGTATCTCAGCGATGAATACGTTGTCTTTTTCCTTGTGTGTGCTCGGTGTATATTTTATTTTATTCATTGTAGCAACTTGGATTACATTTGCGAGCCGGGATGTAGCGAGTTAACAAAAAACTTGTGCCATTGATCTATTCGGCACAAGTTTTTTATTATTGTTCTGTTAAAATAATGGGACCATCTTTGGTGATAGCGATCGTATGCTCATATTGGGCCGATAAACTTTCATCCACTGTTACCGCTGTCCACCCATCTCCTAGTACACGGACATGATGCTTTCCTAGGTTTAGCATAGGTTCAATGGTAAAAACCATGCCTTCGGTAATCAGCGGACCGGTGTGTGGGGTGCCATAGTGTGGAACTTCAGGCGGTTCATGCATGCGTTTGCCGATCCCATGTCCGATAAAGGGGCGTACGACGGAAAGTCCATTGGATTCCGCAAATGATTGTATGGCATGGGAAATATCTCCGATTCGGTTTCCGATTTGAGCTTGTTCAATCCCTTTATATAATGATTCTTTGGTTAATTGAAGTAATCGATCCGCTTCCTCACTTACCTCTCCAACTGGATAGCTCCAAGCAGAATCTGCTAACCATCCATCTACGTTTACCACCATATCGATAGTGACAATGTCGCCATTTTGAAGAGCTTCTTTTCGCGGAAATCCGTGACATACTTCATGATTGATAGAGGCACAAGTAGCATATGGGTAGCCTAAGTATCCTTTTTGTTCAGGAGTAGCACCATGTTGTTCCAAGTAATTTTCGACAAACTGGTCGATTTCCCAAGTCGTGATGCCTGGAACAATGCGTTTGGAAATTTCCCGATGGCAGGAGGCGAGTAGTTGACCAGCCTGTTTCATTTTATTAATTTCTCCCAAAGACTTAATTCCCATTGTACTCCTCCTATTTTTTTACAATAAAGATTGCTCCAAGCCCAACAATGAAAATGGGCCAATATACATTTGTAAAAGTGGCGATTGGAGCTAAATAAGTAATGTCTTTTAATCCCGGCCAAGCAAATACACCACTTAGCAATAAGACGATACCGATAACTAAAGTTATGTTATTCTGATTCAAGATATATTGTAACATCAATGTTGCTCCAATCATAATGACGATAATACTCCAGTGTCTGGGCCATGCAGCTACATATTGAAATCCCCATACGGTTATTCCGATCGTCGCAAAGATGCCGCCGAGTAATGTCAAATGACTTTGTTTTTGTATAAATGAAAAGAAAATAAGGAATATACCCACCACAAATAACAAAAAAGACCAGCTGAGAAATGAAGTCAACTTCGCCCAGTTAGCCTCTACGATCAATAATATAACACCCATTAGCACGAGAAAAAAACCAATCACACGGTTTTGCATGAGTAAGTCTCTCCTTAAGAAAAACAATTATGAAAGTTTCTTTTCATCATATCACAGATGCGTCATCAGGTGTTCACAGTTGAAGATGGAGTTTGGTAAAGTTTGTGTTATAATGATGAATGGTTTTATGTGCGGTTTTTATGTTCATTCTAAAGAATTGAGGTGAGAAAAGATGCATACCCTTGTTGTTGGTCTCAGTCATCAGACTGCTCCAGTTGAGCTTCGAGAGAAGTTTTCTTTCGATCCAGATCGCATTGCCATTGCCTTACGAGCCCTTCGCGATATGAAGAGTATGTTGGAATGTGTGATTGTGAGCACCTGTAACCGAACAGAGTTATACATTGTAGCTGACCAGCTTCACACCGGGGAATACTATGCCAAAACTTTTCTCGAGAGCTGGTTTCGTGTCTCACGAGAGGAATTTGTTCCTCATTTGTATGTGAAGACTAACACGGAAGCAGTCAGGCATTTGTTTCGCGTTGTCTGTGGTTTGGAGTCTTTGGTTATTGGAGAGACACAAATTTTAGGTCAAGTCAAACAAGCTTTCCAGTCAGCCCTACAAGCAGGTACGACTGGCACTCTTTTCAATCATTTATTCAAACAAGCAATCTCGCTGGGCAAGAAAGCACATACACAAACGGAAATTGGACAAAATGCTGTTTCCGTGAGTTATGCAGCAGTGGAATTAGGAAAAAAACTATTCACTTCTTTTGCTAAGAAAACCATTTTATTGGTTGGAGCTGGGAAGATGAGTGAACTAACCGCAAAACATTTTAGGGCTTCTGGAGTAAAAAATGTTATTGTTGTCAATCGAACATTTACCAAAGCACAAGAATTAGCTGCCGTATTTCAGGGGACTGCTTACCCATGGGAAGACCTTTCTCGGGTATTAGAGGAAGCGGATGTGGTAGTAAGCTCCACAGGAGCAAAACAGTTTGTCATCACTCGTGAAATGGTACAAGCGACATTAGTAAATCGTAAGAAACCTTTATTTTTTATTGATATCGCAGTACCAAGAGATATTGATCCAGATGTGAATCAACTGGATAATGCATTTCTCTATAATATGGATGACCTTGAAGAAATCGTAGCTGCAAATGTAGGTCTGCGTGAGCAAGAAGCGATCCGCGTGGAAGTATGGATAAAAGAGGAACAAGCATCATTCCAAGAATGGTTAGACACCCTTGGTGTAGTTCCTGTTATTCGTGCATTGCGCAGTAAATCATTGCAGATTCAAACTGATACGATGACAAAGATCGAGCGAAAATTACCTGATCTTACTGAACAACAAAGACGAGTGATCAATAAACAGACCAAAAGTATTGTGAACCAAATGATGCATGATCCGATTATGCGCATGAAAGAATTAGCTAGTACAGAGGAAAAAGAAGCAGCATTACGATTATTTCAGCATTTATTTGCACTTGAAGTCGACGATGAGCCAAAAGACCAAGAAGCCAAGAGCGTGATGCCAAACGGTTTACCACTTCCGATGAACTAGGGGACATGTTATGTTTACCGAGCGATGGGTTTTTGATTTTGTCCTTTATGCATATGTTTTAAGTTTGCTTTTTTCTTATGCAACCCTGCTCCGTCCCAACCGACAAGCAAGGATACTATCGAGTTCCTTGCTTATTGTCGTATGGCTTACCTTAACATTGGATATCGTTCTGCGGTTTTGGGACAAAGGGAATATATACGGACATTTGGAGCCGCTATTGTTGTATACATGGGCTTTAATCACGATCACCTTATGTATTTCCCTTGTATTTCAACTCGACTTGTTTGTTTTTTGTGCTGGTTTGATAGGAATAACGGTGTTAACCATTCATTTGTTTGTCTCCAAAGAAGTAGCACTTACAGCACCGCCTGGAGTGATTTCAGAATTGACGTTTGTCCATATCACCTTAGCCATCAGTGCATATGCAACTTTTTCTCTGGCTGGAATCTGTGCTATGTTGTACTTGATCAGCAGACGATTGCTAAAACAAAAAAAATGGAATTTACTTATGCGTAGATTGCCAAGCCTTGATCGGTTGGAACAGTTTATGCTCTGGTTTGTTGGAGTGGGTGTAATGCTTTTGTTGGTATCCCTAATTTTAGGTACAATATGGGCATACCAAGTTTATGGACAACTTCACTGGATGGATATAAAAGTTATTGGTTCACTGTTTCTATTTCTTCTTTATGCGGTTCTTTTTGGCATGGCTTGGAGAAGATGGATAGCAACACAAAAAGTTGCATGGTGGGTACTCATTTCCATGCTTTTCGTAATTAGCAATTATTTTTTGTCAAAGGTTTACTTTTCTTTTCATCACTGGATTTCATAAAAAGAGGGGTACTTCATGGCACATTCTTACCCGATGATGGTTGATCTACAAGAGAAAAACGTATTAGTAGTCGGTGGTGGCAAGGTCGCAGAGCGAAAAATCCGATCTTTGTTACCTACAGGTGCTAACATTATGGTAGTCAGTCCTACCATTACAGATGAAATTCGAAGGCTCGCCAAGCAAAAGAGAATTCAGTTACAATTGAGGGAGTATCAGTCTCCGGATGGTAATGACTGCTTTTTTGTTATTGCGGCTACAAATCAAGCATTGGTTAATCTGCAAATCTATGAAGATGCGCAGAAGCGTAATCAATGGATCAATGTCGTCGATCAGCCTTCTCTTTGTAATTTTACGGTTCCATCTGTATTCAAACGGGGAAAACTGACCATATCAGTTTCAACGGAAGGTGCTAGTCCCTCTTTATCAAAGCAAATAAGACATGATTTAGAATCTCAATTTGGTGATGAATATGCATTATTATTAGAAATAACTCAAGAAATTCGATCAAAATTGCAATGGGAGATTGATGATTCGCAGACCCGTTACCGATTAATGAAAGAACTAGTAAACGATAGATGGATTGAAGTCTGTCGTTTGCGTCCTCAATCTGCAAGATCGGAAATGCTGGATTGGATAGACACACAGATACATATGAAAGGAGGAGCAAAATGCGGGAATTAATAATCGGAACCAGAAAAAGCCACTTGGCTATTACCCAATCCAATTGGGTGCGTGCAAAATTACTCGAATATAAGCCAGAACTCTCCATTGAATTGGAAAAAATCGTCACCAAAGGCGATAAAGTATTAGATGTCACGCTTTCAAAAGTTGGAGGAAAAGGATTATTTGTTAAAGAGATCGAACAAGCCCTCTTAGCTAAACAAATTGATTTAGCAGTACATAGTTTAAAAGACATGCCTGCCGAGTTGCCAAGAGGATTAGTTATTGGTTCGGTTCCTATTCGGGAAGATGTGCGAGATTGTTTATTATCGCGCGATGGGCTTACTCTAGAAGAACTCCCAACGGGTTCTGTTGTGGGGACAAGCAGTCTTCGTCGGCAAGCACAAGTCTTAGCCATTCGACCTGACTTAGTAGTAGAACCGATTCGTGGTAACTTGGATACACGAATTGCCAAATTGCGTGATGGAAAATTTGATGCCATTGTTCTTGCTGTAGCTGGATTAAAACGATTAAATTTATGCGATGAAATTAGTGAGTATTTATCCATTACTACCATGTTGCCTGCTGTAGGACAAGGAGCATTGGCGATCGAGTGTCGTGAGGATGATCAAGAGATTTTAACTTTGCTTCAAGGTATCCATGATGAAGCAACCGGAAATGCTGTAAAAGCGGAACGTGCTTTTTTACAAGCAATAGAAGGAAGCTGTCATCTTCCTGTGGCAGGATACGGAGTTTGGAAGGAAGATAAGGTTCACCTGACAGGATTAGTTGCTTCTCCAACAGGTAAACCTGTTATTAAAGGGACAGAAATCGGTACAAATCCGCTAGAAGTTGGGAAACAACTAGCTAAAAAGTTAATGGAACAAGGTGCAAAAGAGATTTTGGCCGCGGTATAGAGGAGTGCTTACAGATGAGTGCTATGGTTTATTTGGTAGGTGCAGGTCCTGGAGACCCAAAATTGATCACGGTTAAAGGAAAAGAAGCGATCGCAAAAGCAGATGTAATTGTATATGACCGTTTGGCAAGCCCGCAACTATTGCAAAATGCCCGTCCTGAAGCAGAGCGGATTTATGTAGGAAAGTTGCCAGATCGCCACACTTTAACCCAAGAAGAAATCAATCAGCTATTAGTAGAAAAAGCAAAAGCAGGTCTTATTGTTACTCGCTTAAAAGGGGGAGACCCTTTTATTTTCGGTCGTGGAGGAGAAGAGGCAGAGAGTTTAGTAGATGCAGGGATTCCTTTTGAAGTTGTCCCAGGGATAACTTCAGCCGTAGCAGTTCCAGCATATGCAGGTATCCCAGTTACGCACCGAGATTTTAATTCCTCCTTTTCTATTATTACGGGTCATGAGCGACCAGAGAAGACGGAGTCATCAATCAACTGGGAAAAGCTAGCTACTGCAACAGAGACGCTTATTTTTTTGATGGGTGTATCGAATTTATCTTTTATTGTGAAACAACTCACGAAATACGGGCGTGCTTCACAAACTCCAATCGCTCTGATCCGTTGGGGCACAAGAATCGAACAGGAGACATTAGTTGGAACCTTATCCGATATCGTTGAAAAGGTAGAAACTACAGGGTTTAGCTCTCCAGCGATCATTATTGTAGGAGAAGTAGTGAAACTTAGAGAGAAGTTATCATGGTTTGAACAAAAACCACTGTTTGGTAAGCGAATTTTGATAACGAGGGCGAGAAGTCAAAGCAGTGAGCTGGCAGAAATGATAAATGAGCTTGGTGGCGAAGCGATTGAATTTCCAGTAATTCGGTTAGTCGAACCTCACCGCGGGGAAGTTTTCAATGAGGCACTGCATCATATTTCCGATTATAATTGGGTGATCTTCACTAGTGTAAATGGGGTAAAGTACTTCTTTGATCGGATACGCAAGCAAAAGATAGATATTCGTCAAATGACAAATGCAAGGCTGGCAGCCATAGGTCCAAAAACGGCTGCTGCGTTAGAAGAGAAAGGACTCCTTGTAGAATCCATACCTGAAGAATACAAAGCTGAGTCACTAGTCGAACGGTTGCGCCCGCTCGTAAAGGAAAACGATAAAATCCTTTTACCACGCGCAGATATCGCTCGTGAGGTATTGGCTGAAGGACTCCGTGAAATGGGCTGTGACGTAACTGAAGTCGATGCTTATGATACAAAAATTGATGCTACCAATGCCCATGGCATCGTAAAAATGCTTCAACGGCAGCAGATTCAGATTATAACGTTTACTAGTTCTTCTACAGTACGTAATTTTATTCATGCTATTCGCCTTGCCACAACGGATATCCAAACCGTTTTGCAACATACACAAATCGCTTGTATCGGTCCTATTACAGCAAAAACAGCAGAGAGCCTTGGGCTAAAGGTAGATGTAGTGGCAAAAGAATATACCATCGATGGTTTAGTACAAGCAATACAAACATTATAATCGGGGGAGGACTTCCTATGCAGTTTCACCGCCATCGTCGTCTGCGACGCAATCAAGCAATTCGTAACATGGTTAAGGAAAACCATATTCGGGTTGAAGATTTTATCTACCCTATCTTTGTGGTAGAAGGGGAAAATAAAAAAGAAGAAATTTCTTCTATGCCTGGTGTATATCATTTTTCGTTGGATCGCTTAAATGAAGAAGTAGATGAACTAGTTTCACTTGGAATTTTATCGATCATGATCTTTGGTGTGCCTCATGATAAAGATGAATGTGGATCATCAGCAGATGATGCTCACGGTATCGTACAAAAGGCAATTCGCCAAGTGAAAGAAAATTTCCCTGATTTATATGTGATGGCAGATACCTGCCTCTGTCAATATACTTCCCATGGACATTGTGGTGTTGTAGAAAATGGTGAAATTGTCAATGATGCTTCGCTGGAGCGTCTAGCAGCTACCGCCGTTTCCCAAGCTAAGGCTGGAGCAGATATGATCGCACCATCCAATATGATGGATGGATTTGTTGCTGCAATTCGCAAAGGATTAGATGAAGCAGGGTTTGAAGATGTCCCGATCTTATCCTATGCAGTAAAATACGCATCTGGCTTTTATGGTCCTTTTCGCGATGCGGTGCACAGTGCTCCGCAATTTGGTGATCGCCGCACTTATCAGATGGACCCGGCTAATGCAAGAGAAGCATTGCGTGAAGCTGCATCTGATATTGCAGAAGGTGCAGATATGTTGATGGTAAAACCAGGATTAGCTTATCTCGATATCATCCATCGAGTCCATCAAGAATTCCATTTGCCAGTAGTAGCTTATAATGTGAGCGGAGAGTACGCCATGGTCAAAGCAGCTGCAATTAACGGATGGATTGATGAGAAAAAAGTTGTAGTAGAGACACTTACCAGCTTCAAACGTGCAGGAGCAGAATTAATTCTTACTTATCATGCCAAAGATGTAGCCAAGTGGCTAAAGGAAGGGAGTATTTAAACATGGATCATCTGGATCAAGAACTGCTGAACATACTCCAAGCTGGATTAGAGCTCGTTCCACAGCCTTTTCAAGTAATAGCGGATAAACTTGGAATACCGGAAGCAGAAGTATTAGAACGCACCAAGCAATTAAAAGGGGATTCCATTCGTCAGTTATCTGCGATTTTTGATACTCGAACACTAGGATATAAATCAAGCCTTGTTGCAGCAAAGATTCCAGAAGATCGCTTGGATCAAGCAGCACAAGTAATCAATCAACACCCGGGTGTCACTCATAACTATAAGCGGAATCATGATTATAACCTCTGGTTTACGATTGCAGTTCCTCCAAACAGCAAATTGGGGCTAGAAAAGACAGTAGAACTATTGGGAAAACTAGCAGGCGTTGAAGTGATTCGTCTGATGCCTACGTTGAAGCTTTTTAAAATTGGTGTGCAGTTAGACATGACTGGTAAAGAAGACGGTACCAAAGCAAAAGCAAAACCTCAGTATACCGAAGCAGACAGACAAAATGCAGTAAAAGAGATCACAGATTTTGATATCGCCGTCATTCGTCAATTGCAAAAAGACTTACCAATCATCTCTCGTCCATTTGATGGCTGGGCAGAAGAGTTAGGAGTTTCTACGGAAGAGCTGCTCGCAGCTGGAAAGCAAATGATTGAACGAAAACAAATGCGCAGATTTTCCGCTGTCCTCAATCACCGGAAAGCAGGATTTCGCTTTAATGGGATGGGAGTATGGGCAGTACCAGAAGACAAAACAGATGAAATCGGATATGAGATGGCAGCATTCAAAGCAGTAAGCCATTGTTACTTGCGCCCTACTTATCCGGATTGGCCTTATACCATTTTTACGATGGTACATGGTCGAACACATGAGGAATGTGAAGAAATCCTTCAAGCGATTGAAGATGAAACAGGTATCAAAGAAAGAGTAACGCTATACTCTACAAAAGAGTATAAAAAGACAAGAGTTTCCTATTTTACACCAGAAATGGAAGTATGGGAAGGAAAAGTTATCGAAGAAGGACTACATGTATAGCAGGAAAAACACCACCTTTTCGCTTTAGAGAAGTTGGTGTTTTATTTTCTTACAATGATCCGCATTTTTCTGATAAAATGTAAATAACCCCGAAAGATGGGAGAAACGACATGCAGAAAAGGACAGGTGAGTTCAAAGGCGCCATCGAAAACAAGTGTCAATTTACCAGAGTAGATGTAGTGAACAACTCCTTTGGGGAAGATGTTTACTACGGTGAGAGGGACAAAGTTGTCTACTGCGGCAACGAAGCCTGCAAAGAACACTATTCAGAAGGGAGCCAAGCTGCCTGATTCTGCACAAGCTGGATTTGTGCTCCTGTATAAGGGAACACAAATCCAGCACAGAAAATCAATGTTATTGAAATAGATAGGGAAATCCACTGTAGTGGGTTTTCTTTTTTTATTTTGAAATGAAAAATTATAAAAAATTAATGTAATCTCCCCCATGGGAGACAAAGTTACGGTGCTAAAGTTATTTCAACATTTTGCAGCTATTCATATAATCTTAGAATCATTTAATTTTTAAGTTGGAACTTGACGTTTCTATCTGTCTTGGCATATGATATTTACAAATGTAATTGTTGTGAACAAATGTAAATATCCTTTTGTTAGGTGAGGTAGGAGGAAAAATGATGATTTCAAAGGAGATTCCAGCATCACTAACAACCAAACAAATCCTAGAGCTATATCATCAGATGTGGCTTATTCGTTATTTTGATGAAAAAGTAGATGAATTTTTTGCTCGCGGTGCCATACATGGGACAACTCATTTGTGTGTGGGACAAGAAGCGACAGCAGCAGGAGCTTGTTTTGTTTTAGCAGAGGAAGATAAAATCACCAGTACACACCGTGGTCATGGGCATTGCATCGCCAAAGGTGCAGATGTCAATAGAATGATGGCTGAATTATTCGCCAAAGAAACAGGATACTGCAAAGGGAAAGGTGGGTCTATGCATATTGCAGATGTCGACCGAGGAAACTTGGGGGCGAATGGGATTGTCGGTGGAGGTATCCCAATTGCTGTAGGTGCAGCATTGACCTCTAAAATGAAAGATTTAGGCTATGCAGTATTGTGTTTTTTTGGAGATGGCGCAGCAAATGAAGGAAGTTTTCATGAAGCGCTTAATCTTGCTTCTATTTGGAAGCTGCCTGTTGTTTTTTTCTGTGAAAATAACCAATATGGTATGTCTGGACCAGTGAAAGAAATGGTCAACATTGAAAACATTGGAGATCGGGCAAGCAGCTATGGTATCCCTGGTAGAATCATTGAAGGAAATGATCTATTTGCTGTGATGGAGGCAACGGGAGAGGCTGTTGAAAGAGCAAAAGCAGGAGAAGGCCCCACGTTGATAGAGGCAAAGACATATCGCTGGAAAGGGCATTCCAAAAGCGATGCGAAAAAATATCGAACAAAAGAAGAAGAACAATATTGGAGAAAAGAAAAAGACCCAATTGCCCTTCTAGCTGTTCGTATTATAAACGATGAACTCGCAACGAATGATGAATTGGAAGCGCTTCAATTACAAGCGAAGAAGCAAATAGAGGACGCCGTAGAGTTTGCAGAAAAAAGTCCAGCTCCTTCCCTGGCAACACTAGAATTGGACGTATACGCTTAAAGGGGTGAAGGATATGAATACCAAAGATATGACCTACTCGGAAGCAATTCGAGATGCTATTTCCTTAAAAATGAGAACAGATGAAGATGTATTTATGTTAGGTGAAGATATCGGGGTCTATGGTGGAGCATTCGGTGTTTCCAGGGGTCTAATCGAAGAGTTTGGGCCAGAGAGAATCCGTAATACTCCTATCTCCGAGTCTGGAATAGCTGGTGCGGCAGTTGGTGCAGCACTTACTGGGATGCGTCCTATTCTGGAGTTGCAGTTTTCCGACTTTATTACGATTGCAACAGACCAGATTATCAATCAAGCAGCTAAAATTCGTTATATGTATGGAGGAAAAGGAAAAGTTCCCATGGTATTACGTACACCTGGGGGTTCGGGTACGGGAGCTGCCGCACAACACTCTCAAAGCTTAGAAGCTTGGATGGCTCATATTCCTGGATTGAAAGTAGTTCAGCCTTCAAGCGCTTACGATGCAAAAGGGCTGCTTATTTCGGCGATTGAAGATGATAATCCAGTTATCTTCTATGAACATAAGCTGCTTTATGGGATGAAAGAACCTGTACCAGAAGATCTTTATCGTATTCCTTTAGGAAAAGCTGTGATCAAAAAAGAAGGAACAGATGTCACTGTTATTGCTACTTCTGTGATGGTGCATAAAGCATTAGAAGCAGCAAAGTTATTGGAAGCAGAAGGCATTGAGGTTGAGGTGCTCGATCCCCGTACGCTCGTTCCTTTAGATGAAGCATCTATTATTGCATCGGTAAGCAAGACGGGACGTGTTGTCATTGTTCATGAAGCGGTAAAACGTGCTGGATTTGGTGCGGAAATTGCAAGCGTGATTGTGGAAAGTGATGCATTTGACTTCTTGGATGCTCCTATTGAACGTTTAGGAGGAAAAGCAGTACCGATTCCCTACAATCCTGAGCTGGAAAAACATGCTGTACCTCAAGTTTCAGATATAGTGGAAGCAGTTAAGCGAACACTTCAACGGGGAAAAGAGGTGTAGAAAATGGCCAAGGAAGTGTTTATGCCCAAACTAGGGATGACAATGGAAACAGGTACGATCATGAAATGGCTTGTAGAAGAAGGAGACTCTGTCACTGCTGGAGACATTATTTTAGAAGTGATGACAAATAAGATCAATATCGAAGTAGAAGCTTATGAGACAGGAACTATGTTAAAAATCCTCTATGAAGAAGGAGAGGAAGTACCTGTCAATCAAGTGATTGCTTATATTGGCGAAAAAGGTGAAAAAGTAGGCGAATCTGCTAACCCAAAATCCGAAAAGGATTCTACGTCAGAGGAACCTATTGAGATAAGGGAAGCAAAAATTGAGCAAAAAGCTGATAAACCACGAGCTACACCTTCAGCACGAAAACTTGCACGTGAACATGATATATCTTTATCTGTTATTTCTGGAACTGGACCAAAAGGACGAATTCATCGAAAAGATGTCGAAACCTATCTCGCTAATCAAGTCTCTCCTTCTAATGCACCAATAGATGATATATCTACGGCGAAAGAGCTCACATCTGCTGCTGCAAAAGCAATCAAAGTGAAGGGTATGCGAAAAGTAATAGGTGACCGCATGCAGCAAAGTTTTTCTGAGGCGCCGCATGTAACCTTGCATAGTGAAGTAGACATGAGCGAAGCGATGCGTCTGCGCGGGCAACTGCTGCCAATGATTGAACAGAAAACAGGATTACGGCTTTCGTACACGGAGATTATTCTCAAAGCAGTTGGAGTGACGTTGCGGGACCATCCTATGGTGAATGCTACTTTGGTAAAAGATGAAATTCATCTGTCCGCTCAAATTGATATAGGACTAGCAGTCAGTCATCCAAACGGGTTACTTGTACCAGTCATTCGAGAAGTAGATAAATTGGGACTGGCAGATCTTACCGAGCAGAGCAAAACAATTGCTCAGGCAGCTCGAGAAGGAAAACTCCTTCCGAATCAGTTACAAGGTGGTACCTTTACCGTAAGTAATTTAGGGATGTATCGTGTTGATCAATTCACTCCGATTATCAATCTGCCTGAAACGGCTATTTTAGGAGTAGGACAAATAAAAGAGCGTCCTGTAGGAGTAAATGGTGAAATTGTTTTAAGACCGATGATGGCTCTCAGTCTTTCATTTGATCATCGGACTATTGATGGAGCTCCGGCGGCTGCTTTTTTGACCCAGTTAGTAGAGACACTGGAAAATCCTGCGCATCTATTGATCTGATGTAAACAGGTGACTGGCAGATATGGTAAGATCGAATTACATTTCCAAAGATTTGAAGGTGTTTCTATGATTAATGATGATGAGAAAAAGAAGCTGATTAAGGTTGCCAAAATGTATTATCTAGAAGAATTAACTCAAGCAGTAATCGCCAAAAAAATAGGAGTTTCCCGCCCTATTATTTCGAAAATGCTGCAACAAGCAAAAGAAGAAGGCATCGTGAAAATTAGTATTTTGGATGATGGATTTGATGTAATTGAACGAGAACAAAAAATTGCGGCGAAGTTTGGTTTAAGGGAAGTAATCATCACTTCTACGGAAAATATGAACCAAGAGCAAGCTCTGCGAGCTGTTGGGAAAGCAACTGCTAACTATGTGAGTAAATCGCTCCGATCCATTAAACGGCTTGGTGTATCATGGGGAAAATCGCTGTACGAAATGGTGAGAGAATACCCAATTGAACAAAGAGATGTGAGCGTGATTCCCCTAGTTGGTGGAATGGGACCAAAAGAAGTGGCCTTACATGCTAATCAAATTGCTTATGAATTTGCAAAAAAAATAAATGGGCAATGCGAGTCACTTTATGCACCAGCCATGGTTGCGACGGTTGAACAAAAAGAAGGACTCACAGGTCTTCCGTTTATTGCTAGTGTGCTAGAACAAGGAAAGCAATGCGATATGGCAGTTGTCGGGATCGGAAATCCATATGAACACTCAACCATGTATGAGATAGGCTACTTAAGTGATGAAGATATTGAGGAATTAAAAGAGGCAAAAGTAGTTGGAGATATCAGTTCGAAATACATTCTGGAAACGGGAGAAATTGCAGCTGTATCGATTAATCAAAGAGGGATTGGTATTGAATTAGAAGACTTAAAGAATATTGACAAGGTGATAGGGGTAGCAAGAGGAGTTTATAAAGTAAAAAGTATTTTAGCTGCTTTAAAAGGTGAATATGTGGATGTTTTGATTACTGACGATGAAACTGCAAACGCGTTGATCGAATCATTTGAAGATAAAAATTAGGTCATGTACTAAAATTAAGCGTTTTCATTTCCTCTAAGATCCCGTATAATAATATTTACAAATGTAATAGAATCGAACATTTGAAAAGGGTGATTCTATGGATCAATGGGGAATACTGATTATCTTTTTCGTTTGTGCATGGATTCTTCAAGTGATTTTAAGTTACTACCAAAACAGGCATTATGGACAAACCATCCGCCAGATGAGTGCAACTCATGATTCTGGATATCTAGGAGTAGGAGTTGTAAAAAAACGATTCGGTATCGGTTCCGTAGTCATACTCGTCTCGGATTTGTCTGGTTCGGTAGTAGATGCAAAAGAACTAACAGGTGTCACTGTCTTTTCTCGCTTTACCTCTAATCTCGAGTTACATGGGAAGAAAATCGAACAACTCTTCACCCTGCCTGGCAATGATCATCGCACCAAAGCCATTCAAATGGCAGCAGATCAGATTGTGAGCAAAAAAAATGAACGAGAGCAGGAATAGTAGATCGATAAAGGTTTAAGAGATAAAACTTGGGGAGGTTTGGTCAGATGGATTTTTTAGTACACCTAGCTAAAGGATTTATTGGAATGTTTCAAGCTGGTGGAGCCCAATTTATGGGACTAGCAAAAGGAATTTTACCCACCTTGATCTGTTTGATTGTAATTGTAAACGCTTTAATAAAATTTATAGGAGAAGAGAGAATCAATCGTTTCGCTCAAAAAACAACCAAATATGCAATTTTACGTTATACGATTTTCCCAATTTTAGCCGTCTTTTTTCTGACCAATCCCATGTGTTATTCCTTCGGAAAGTTTTTACCAGAGAAACAAAAACCAGCTTTTTATGATGCGGCGGTATCTTTTGTTCATCCGATAACTGGTTTGTTCCCTCATGCAAACTCAGCTGAATTATTCGTTTACCTCGGTATTGCCAGTGGATTGACGACATTGCACCTCTCCTTGGAACCATTAGCAGTTCGTTATCTATTAGTCGGAATTATTGTCATCTTGATCCGTGGATTAGTGACAGAATGGATCACGAATATGATGCTAAAACGTCAAACACAATCCACTGAAACAACCCAAACAACCACCTAAAACGGAAAGGGGTAAATCCAAATGGCTAATTATTCAGCAGTAAAAGTGAGCAAAGGAGCAGGTGGTTGGGGTGACGGGTTGATCATTCAACCAACTGAACAGAAAAAATATATCGTTTCCGTTACAGGCGGTGGAATACATCCAATCGCACAAAAAATTGCCGACTTGACGGGTGCCGAAGCTGTAGATGGCTTTCGAAACTCGATAGATAAGGAAAATATGGCTTGTGTCGTTGTAGATTGCGGGGGTACTGCTCGTTGTGGGGTATATCCAAAAATGGGTGTACTAACTATCGATGTGCTGCCTGTATCACCATCAGGACCTCTGGCTTCCTTTATCAATGAGCAAAATTTTGTCTCTGGCGTAACCGAACAAAATATTTCGTTGACAGATGATGCTGCTCCTCCTACTACAGTAGAGACGAGAAGCACAAAAGAAATCAAAGAAGACGCTAAGAAAAGGGCAGCCGAAATATATCCACAGAAATCCAATTTCTTAGTCAAAATTGGCAGAGCAATGGGAAATGTTGTCGGGGTGTTTTATCAAGCCGGACGTGAAACGATTGATATGGTAATTCGAAATATTTTACCATTTATGGCATTCGTCAGTACAATTATTGGGATCATCACATATACCGGAATTGGCGATTGGATTGCCCATGTAGTAACGCCATTAGCAGGAAATATTATTGGGCTGATCATTCTGTCCATTATCTGTGCGATTCCGATCTTATCTCCGATGCTAGGGCCTGGAGCAGTTATTGCCCAAGTGGTAGGGGTGCTGATCGGGGTGGAGATTGGGAAAGGGAATATCCCTCCACAACTTGCTCTGCCTGCGCTGTTTGCGATCAACCCGCAAGTAGGGTGTGATTTTGTTCCAGTAGGATTGACACTGGGAGAAGCAAAACCAGAAACGATTGAAGTCGGGGTTCCAGCAGTTCTTCTCTCCAGACAGTTTACTGGTCCTGTCGCTGTACTAATCGCTTATGTATGCAGTTTTGGTTTGTATTAAAAAAGAATGGGCTGGTTTTCACAACTGATTCCAGCCCTGATATCCAATATGGCAGGTGAGTTTATGAGTGTACTTTTTGAAGCAACAGCAACCAAAATAGGAGAACTCGTCTCGAAGTTTGCAAAGGAGAAATTACTTATTTTATTTGACGAAAATGCACCAGAAGAACTGCACGATATTACCGTATTGCATACGGATCGGAAAAATGCAGGAGAAATCACACCAAAAGATGTGTTAGTTATCGATGGTCAATCGTTTCAAATTTCATTTGTTGGGGATACCGCCAATAAAACCATGCAGGAAATGGGGCATGTCACCATAAAGTTTGATGGCGGGCAAGGAGATTTGCCAGGAACTATCTGCGTGGAAGACAAGCCTGTTCCAAATGTACAAGTAGGCTCAAAGATTCAATTCATACGTCACGACTAAAACTACAACAAATGGGGTCGTCTTATGCCAATTTATCACAAACTTGAAGCACTTGGGCAAGAAGGAAATTTCATTCGTGTGGGACTTATTGGCGCCGGACAAATGGGTAGAGGTATGATCTCACAAATCGCAGCAATGAAAGGAATGGAAGTAGTCGCCACAGCAGATATCCAGACACAAAATGCTGTACACGCTTATGAAAATGCCGGATATGCTTCCTCACAAATCGTACAAACAGAAGAGATCGAAAAAGCAGAGCGAGCCATTGCTTCAGGGCAAGTTGTTGTTACTTCTAATATGCAGCTCGTATTGCAACTGCCAGCAGTCGATGTGATCGTAGATGCAACAGGGATTCCAAATCTGGGAGCAGAAATAGCTTGGAAATCCATATTGGCAAAAAAGCATATTGTGATGCTGAATGTGGAAACAGATGTCACGGTGGGGCCGCTTCTTCACCAGATGGCACGAGCTGCAGGTGTCGTTTATACAGGAGCTTCTGGTGATGAACCGGCAGCCATCATGGAGTTATATCATTTTGCAAAAACAATTGGTTTCAAGCCTCTGGTTTTGGGAAAAGGAAAAAATAACCCGCTAAATCTTGAGGCCAACCCAGATTCTGCAAGAGATCAGGCTTTAAAAGTAAATATGAATCCTAAAATATTAGCTTCTTTCCAAGATGGAACAAAAACGATGATTGAAATGACGGCTGTAGCAAATGCTACAGGTTTCCTTCCAGACGTAGCCGGTATGCATGGACCATCGGCAACCGTTGATCAATTGACGAAAGTTCTGCGGAAAAAAGAAGAAGGCGGCATATTGCACTCCTATCAAACCGTAGAATTTGTTAACGGTATCGCACCAGGGGTTTTTGTTATCGTTACTTCCGAACAGGAGGAAGTACACCGGGAAATGCAGTATTTGAAAATGGGTGATGGCCCAAATTACGTCCTCTTCCGTCCTTATCATTTAACGAGTCTGGAAACGCCTATCTCCATTGCAAAAGCGTATTTAGATAAAGAGGAATCCATCGTTCCTTATCATGGACTTGTTGCTGAAACCGTCACCGTCGCCAAGAAAGACTTGCGTGCTGGAGAGAGGTTAGACGGATTAGGCGGTTTTACTTCATATGGACAGATTATGAATGCGTCAGATGCCAAGAAGACTCATGCTCTTCCCATTGGATTAGCGGATTCTAGCCTTGTTGTCACAAGGGATATAAAAAAAGGCGAAGTCCTCACCTTTGATGATATTGAACAGACCAAAGTACAAATGATTTGGGAACTGCGGCAATTGATGGAAAGAGATGCTTCTATTCGAAAGTCTTAACTTCTTCGTATGATGCTGTATAATAAGAGTATTCTATTTGGAAAGTAAATGGAGGGATGATAGGTGAAAGAGACACAAGAAACAACCGAATTTTTTTGCATCCGCTGCTCGGACGACACCCCTCATCGGATCACCTATTTTAATAATTCTATTTCCCATATCCATTGTGAGGTTTGTGGACGGAGTATGGATGTGAAAGTCGATTTGAAACATGAAATCTATGAAGAACTAAAAAACCGCCTCACCACCAAACCGTCCCGAATCATGAAAGAATACCAAGTCAACCGCGCATATTTTTTACGGAAGATTCCACGCAGGATGCTTAAGAAGCCATTTCGCTTGTACAAAGAAGCCAAAGAAGTGAAGTATTTTATTGGGAAGTATGCGAAGTAAGATAAATGAATTTTTGAATGTAACTGGAAATAATGACACACAATTTCGAAGAGGGAGTTGTGTGTTTTTTGTTTTTATGGGGAATGAGGCAGGAGTGAATTTGTGAAAGCATGAAGCTTTATAAAAGTGTTTTAAACGAGCGGCAGACTGCGCGCTCCCACAATGTGGAAGTTCACAGCCTGCCGTGGCGCCCGAGATCAGTGCGTTACTTCTCCGTGGTGGAGGAGTCGTCGGGGTTCACCTTGTTGGAGGTGTCGTCCTTGGTCTCGGCCGCCGTCTGGCTCTCACCGAAGTTCCCGTCGATGATGACGACGTAGAAGGTGATCACGCGGCCGCGGAGCTCCAGCGAGCTGAGCTTCCGCCGCTGGGACTCAAGGTCTCGTCGAACGGAGCTGACGCCCTGCTGGATGCTGCCGAGGTTCTGCTGGACGGTGCCCAGCCTCTCCCGCGTCGTGTTGATCATCTGTCGGAAGTTGCCGAAGTTCTTCCACAGTCGGTCGACCTGCTCGTCGTGTCCGTCGGCCTGCCTTTCGAGCTCCTCGATGTAGTCGAGCTGGTCGTCGAGCCGCCCCTCGTGCCTGATGAGAAGCCGATCGTGTCCGTCGAGCCGCTCCTCGTGTTCGACGAAGGAGCCAGCGAGCTCATCGAGTCGGGTCGTGTGGCTCGCGATCGCCGTCTCCAGCGAGTTGAGTCGCTCGTTCTGGTTGGCGATCTGGGCGTCCTTGACTCGCAGCTGTTGGAAGACAACGTACAGCGCGATCACCAGACCGACAATCGAGAAGAGAAGGGCGATGATCAAGCCCAACTGCATGCCGGTCTGCCTGCTGAGGTCGTTAACCTTGTCGCTGAGGTCGTTGAGCCGCTCGTTCTGGTTGTAGAACTTCCAGTCGAGGTCACGAAGCCACTGCCACGGGAAGTTACCCATATCGGGACCTTGCCTTTCGGTGTTGAGTGCCAGTGTTGTATTCACATTATAGCAAACAAAATTCAAAAATAATAACGAATTATTATATTTGTTATGTATATGGAAAAGACGATGAATATCTTTATTCGATAAAAAATGAGTTGTTTTGCACAAGGTTGTTTTACAAAAGGCATAACCATCTATTTCTTGGGTAGGGGATTTCTTTGTTAAATGGAAGGAAATAAAGAGGGAAAAGTGGTTAAAACGGGCGGCGGGCTGTGTCCTCCACGTATGTGAAGTTCACAGCCCGCCGTGGCGCCGAAGAGGTCAGAGTTGCTTCGGTTCCTCCGGGTTGGAGGAACCGCCGGTGGTCTCCGTGTCGGAGTCCTGCCCGGTGCTGCCCTCGGTCTCTTCGTCCGCCTCCTGGTTCAGCCCGGCGGATTCCCGGACGTCCTCCGAGAGTCCGTCGACCTCAGCCGCGAGTCCGTCGACGTTGTCCGCGAGGTTCTGCACGTTGCCTCCGAGCCCGTCGATGGAGTCCTTGACACCCCGGAGAGTTCCCGCAATGTCCTGGAGGGCACCGAGGACCTTCATCTGGGTCAGGTCCGTGTTCTGGGGTTGATTGGCTTCCAGAGCGGAGATCCTGTTCTCGAACTCGTTCTTCAGCTTCTCGCAGCCGGAGAACAGCTTGAACACCGCGAAGCACAGGACGATCACGATGATCAACAGGATCGTCACCCACTGGGTGAGGTTGTCGATCCGGTCGTTGATGCCGTTGAGCAGGTCGCGATGGCTGTCGAGCCGGTCGTCGATCCAGGAGAGATTGTTCGTGAGCCATTGCCACGTGGTGCTGTCCATGAGAGGACCTTACCTTTCGTCGGTTGGGTTGACCAGTATGTACCCACATTATATCGGAAAAGGTTTTAAAAATCTATTCAATATTGAAAATAAATACAAGCGAGTAGTCACTCTTTCCCTTTTCCTCACACAAAATGTTACAATGAATTTATCATGTAAGGCATTTGAGAGGAAGTGTAGAATCATTGGATAGAATGTATGATCGATCAAAAGAGCAATTTGAAAAAGTACTCCCCCTGATACCTGGTGGTGTGAATTCTCCTGTGCGGGCATTTCGTTCCGTGATGGAACATCCGGTCTTTGCGGAAAGCGGTTCAGGTTCGAAGTTAACTGATATTGATGGCAATACATACATAGATTATATTTGTTCTTGGGGGCCGTTGATCTTAGGTCATTCTCATCCTGATGTAGTGGCAGCATTGCAAGAAGCAGCGGTGAAAGGGACAAGCTTTGGCGTGCCAACTATGTTAGAGACCGAAATGGCAGAGTTGGTCAGAGAACGTGTGCCATCTGTAGAAGTGGTGCGGATGGTGAACTCTGGAACAGAAGCGACAATGAGCGCTTTGCGGTTAGCTCGGGCCTATACAGGAAGGAAAAAAATCCTCAAGTTTGAAGGGAGTTATCATGGGCATTCCGACAGCTTGCTGATCAAAGCAGGGTCAGGCGTAGCGACATTAGGACTGCCAGATAGTCCTGGAGTGTTAGAACATACTGCTCAACATACGTTGACAGTTGCCTATAACGATCTAGCGAGTGTGGAGCTTGTTTGTGAGCAAGTAGGAGAAGATATTGCGGCTATTATTGTGGAACCAGTCGCAGGAAATATGGGTGTTGTGCCGCCACAGCCTGGCTTTTTGGAAGGCCTTCGCAGTTTGACGGAGCAATATGGGATTGTCTTCATTTTTGATGAAGTGATGACTGGTTTTCGTGTAGACTATCACTCAGCACAAGGCAGATATGGAATTACACCGGATTTGACAACGATGGGCAAAGTAATCGGTGGGGGATTACCTGTCGGAGCATTTGGCGGAAAAAGAGAGATCATGCAGATGATTGCTCCTGCTGGAACCGTTTATCAAGCTGGAACTCTTTCTGGAAATCCCTTAGCCATGGCGGGTGGAATTGCAACCCTGCAACAATTATCGCCACAGTCCTATGAGCAATTAGAACATCTTGGTCAGAAGATGGAACAGGGGTTGAGACAAAATGCGGAAGAAGCTGGTGTTCCGCATCATATAAATCGAGTCGGTTCGATGGTCTGTCTCTTCTTTACCAATGAAAACGTAGTAAGTTTTGACCAAGCAAAAACAGCAGATACTAAGTTGTTTGCAAAATATTATTGTAATATGTTAGCAGAAGGAGTACTATTGCCGCCATCCCAATTTGAAGGAATGTTCCTCTCACTTGCTCACAGTGAAGAAGATATCAACCAAACATTGGAAGCAAATCGTAATGCATTAAAAAATCTATAGAAAAAATCCGATAAATTGGCTGTTTCTCTTTTAGAGACAGCCAATTTATGTTTTTGTTATGCTGAATTTGTATATTTTTATATTGATTTATTAAATCGATTATAGTTTAATGATAAATGTGTCTTAGATTTGAGATTACTTTACAGGGGGTTAATTGTAAGCGCATACTTTTTTGCGCATATATGAAAATTTTATCAACTTATACGTGTGACTGATTCGATCAGGCATGAGTAGAAAATATCATTGTGGTGAACGCTAAAGGGTATATGACTACCTTTGGATCTTAGCCAATTGATTTTACTCGTGATCTGGTTTTTTTGCATTTATTTCCTATTTGCATTTTTCCTTCAGAAAGGGTGTTATATTCGTGTTTAAAAAGCTTTTTGGTCAATTACAAAAAGTTGGGAGAGCACTGATGCTGCCTGTTGCTATTTTGCCAGCAGCTGGTATTTTGCTCGGTGTAGGTACTGCCTTACAAAATCCCACATTGATACAATTTATTCCTGCCTTGAATTCCACATGGATTCAGCTTGTTTCCAACGTATTGTCATCAGCTGGAGATATTATATTCAGCAATCTCTCACTTTTATTTGCTGTTGGGGTTGCCGTTGGACTCGCAGGTGATGGAGTAGCAGCTCTTGCAGCAATTGTAGGCTATCTCATCATGAATAAGACAATGAGTACCATTTTACTTGCTACTCATCAGTTGGACCCTGCGAAAATCGCCAATAACCCGGCGTTTGCAAATGTACTCGGAATTCCGACGTTGCAGACAGGTGTATTTGGAGGAATTATCGTGGGAGCCTTAGCAGCGATTATGTTTAATCGTTATTACAAAATTGAACTTCCTTCCTATCTAGGTTTCTTTGCTGGAAAGCGATTTGTTCCTATTGTAACTGGTTTCTTTGCAGTAATCTTAGGTGTTCTCTTAATCTTTATTTGGCCGCCGATCCAGCATGCTTTAAATGCATTTTCAACCAATATGGTGAATGCTAACTTAACTTTATCCGCGTTTGTGTTTGGGGTTATCGAACGTTCCTTGATTCCATTTGGGCTCCATCATATTTTTTACGCTCCATTTTGGTTTGAGTTTGGTACCTATGTCACCAAAGCAGGGCAAGTAGTACACGGGGATCAAAATATTTTCTTTGCTCAATTAAAAGACGGTGTAAAACTAACTGCTGGTACATTTATGGTTGGGAAATTCCCATTTATGATGTTTGGACTGCCAGCAGCCGCTCTTGCTATGTACCATGAAGCCAGACCAGAACATAAAAAATATGTTGCTGGGATTATGGGCTCAGCTGCTTTAACTTCTTTTTTAACCGGGATCACAGAACCAATTGAGTTCACTTTCTTATTTGTAGCGCCTGTCTTGTTCGCCATTCATGCAGTGTTTGCAGGTTTATCCTTTATGGTAATGCAATTGCTCAATGTGAAAATTGGGATGACATTTTCAGGTGGTGTGATTGACTATCTCTTATTTGGGGTACTTCAAAACCGGACTGCATGGTGGCTTGTTATCCCAGTAGGTCTTGTATTTGCGGTTATTTATTACTTTGGGTTCCGCTTTGCAATTCGTAAATTCGATCTCAAAACTCCTGGACGTGAAGATCCAAAAGAAGAAAACAATCCATCCACCGCCAAAGCCGTTACTGGAAAGAATGAATTGCCAGTTCAAGTACTTGCTGCGCTAGGCGGGAAAGAAAATATTACTCACTTAGATGCATGTATTACACGTCTGCGTGTATCGGTCCATGATGCAAAAGATGTGGATAAAGACAGACTCAAAAAGCTTGGTGCGGCTGGGGTGTTGGAAGTTGGTAACAATATTCAAGCAATCTTTGGTCCAAAATCGGATACACTAAAAGGGCAAATCCAAGAAGTAATGGAAGGTCGTGCTCCTGCTAATCCGATAAATTCGGAAGAAATCGCGGATACGATGACGACTGAACCTGTCGAAGGTAAACTTGATGAGTTTGTAGCTCCAATAGAAGGAAAGGTTGTGCCATTATCTGAAGTTCCGGACCAAGTATTTTCGCAGAAAATGATGGGCGACGGATTTGCAATCGTACCTTCAAATGGAAAGATAGTAGCTCCATGTGATGGGAAGATCGAAACACTATTTCCGACCAAACATGCAATTGGGATTACTTCTACGACAGGACATGAGATTTTGATTCATATAGGAATTGATACAGTGGAACTGAAGGGAGAAGGTTTTACTGCTTACGTCTCTCAGGGAGATCAAGTAAAAAAAGGCCAGCATCTGCTTGATGTCGACCTCGACTTGTTGAAACAGAAAGCTCCATCTACTATTACTCCGATCATTTTTACGAACCTAAAAGAAGGGGAAAAAGTAATCATCTTAAAACAAGGAACAGTAAAATTAGAAGAAAATCAAATCGTAAAGATAGATTAAGGTAGAATAGGGGAAGGAAGACCTGCTGCACGGGTTTTCCTCTTCCTATTTCTTTTGTTAGTATTCACTTTGTGGCAACACGAAAAAGACTGACTCTATTTGAGCAAAAATAGATACAAACAATCCCAAGCTGGATCAGCGAATTTGGATAAAATGCTCATTTAGAAAGCTTATTCTTTCTTATCAAAATGAGGTGTAAAACTTTATGTCAACTCAGCCAAAAGCAATTGTGGTGATCTTTGGTGCTACAGGTGACTTAGCGAAGCGCAAGTTGTTTCCTTCTCTTTACAAACTGTATAACGCTGATAAACTTTCTGAAGACTTTGCGGTAGTAGGAGTAGCGAGAGGCGAGATGTCCAATGAAGACTTTCGTCAAAGTGTAATACGTTCTACTGAAAAAACCGAAGGAAAGATAAAAGATATAAATGATTTTGCTTCCCATTTCTACTTCCATCCGGCAGATGTAACAGACAAAAAATCATTTGATACGCTGCAAACTTTAATACAAAAACTAGATGATCAATATCATGCAGAAGGTAATCGCATGTTCTACCTCGCCATGGCTCCAGAGTTTTTTGGTACGATCTGCGAGAACCTAAAATCGAGTGGTTTGTCGTCAACAGATGGTTGGAGTCGTGTAGTCATCGAGAAGCCATTTGGTCATGATTATGAATCAGCAAAAGACTTAAATGATCAAATTGGCCGTGTATTTAACGAAGATCAAGTGTATCGAATCGATCACTATCTAGGTAAAGAGATGGTGCAAAACATCACCGTCATTCGCTTTGCAAATGCTATTTTTGAAGAACTGTGGAACAACCAATATATTTCCAATATCCAAATTACTTCCAGTGAAACATTAGGGGTGGAAGATCGCGGCAGATACTATGAATCATCTGGAGCGCTTCTTGACATGGTGCAAAACCATATGCTGCAAATGGTGGCACTTTTAGCCATGGAGCCTCCTATCAATTTGACACGTGATGAGATTCAAAGCGAAAAAGTGAAGGTGCTGCGCGCATTGCGTCCATTTACGGAAGAGGAAGTAGAACAATACTTTGTTCGAGGACAATATGGAAAAGGTCACATCGAAGATCGTGATGTAATCGCTTATCGAGAAGAAAATAATGTTGACCCTAACTCTACAACCGAAACATTTGTTGCTGGAAAATTGATGATCGACAATTATCGTTGGGCAGGTGTTCCCATCTACATTCGTACCGGAAAACGTATGAAAGAAAAATCAACAAAAATTGTCGTGCAGTTTAAAGATTTACCAATGAATCTCTACCGTGATAAAAATCATCCTCATCCTAATTTACTGGTAATACATATTCAACCAGATGAAGGAATGACCCTGCATCTCAATGCTCGTCAGCGTGCTGGAGAAGAAGATTCTCTGCCCATTCAACTGCATTATTGCAGCAACTGCGATGATAAAATGAATACGCCTGAAGCGTATGAGAGACTTTTGTATGATTGTCTATTAGGCGATGCCACTCACTTTACCCACTGGGATGAAGTATCCATCTCATGGAAGTTTGTCGATACAATTTCCAAAGCGTGGAACAAAGAAAATGACGTTTCGTTTCCAAATTATGAAGCGGGTTCGATGGGACCGATGGAGTCCGATCAACTGCTGGCAAGAGATGGCTTCTTCTGGTGGTCGGTTGCAAGCAGACCATCTAATTCTTAAGGTAAGACAAACTGGAGTCATGAGTTAAAAGGCTATTTTTGCCCAACCCCTGAGAAAATACATGAAGGAGTACTTCCCTAAATTGAAACAATTCGGGAGGTGCTCCTTCATGTTGTTCAGATCGAAGTTGGGTCGAAAATCAGCCCGTCCAACCAACATTTGAATGGCTTATCTGACGGTTAATTATGAAGACAAAAAGAAGTAATGTGGAGAGTTTTCTTTCCGCCGTTTGAAAAGTATAACGTATATTGTCCTTTCCCTATTTTTTTACTAGATAAAACTAATGTCTTTGTTTGTTTTTTAGTACTGTAGTAATCGCCTTTTCCACCAGCGACAATTAGACCTTCTTTATTTTCTACTGAAGGGATGTATGCACCTTTAGCATCCCCATACAAGGTAATATCAAGTTTCGGAGCAAATGAGTTTGTAGCATTAAATTTAAAGTCTTTTGAGAATTTCCCTGATGCTATGTTTGTACTTCCTTTGACCAAGCATTTTGGCTGTGCGTGCGTTTCATGAGGAAAACTGATTCCTCCTAGTAGGAGTGTACCTGCTATAGCCATAATACCAATAGATTTGGATAAAGTTTTCATCTAGCATCTTTCCTTTCATTCTAGGGTAATTTTTATTATATCCACAGATATTTCCGAAATATTTCCAAAGTATTTCAGCTTATTGAACAAAATTAGTAGGAACCAGTGTATTTAGAATATTCGAAAATATGGCAATTTGGACCACAAGCATTTGGTTTTATAATTTGAACAGATGCATGGGAAGTATTTGGATTTAAATCATATACCATCCCGCTATAACAAGTTGTCTGTCCTGGTAAAATATCACCATTACCACCACTAGTTGAACAACCCATGATTTTTTGATCCTTCGTTCGATTAATCCATCCCTGAACGTTGTATCCTTTTGGGAGAGCTTTATTTAATTTTACAAAAGCCCAAGCAGTTTTACAGGAGCTACTAAACATTAGATATACAGTGCCTGATATACCATTGTAGGAGAATGTGGTGGATTTTGGTGACCAACCTGTATTGTTACACCCAGTTGCCACTGGACTTTTCCCATCATAGTAGTAGTTAGCAGCACTAACACTATGAATACTTACAAACAGACCAAGAACACTAACAATGGATACGAGCATACTAATTCTTAATTTATGCCACAACTAAAATCACACTCCTTATAAATCATCCGATTTTAATATATAGAAAATAGAATCAAAAGCCGAGGGAGAAATGTAACCATATACTAGAACCCCATCTGACGGAAAAGTTAACCTTTTTTCATCCTAAATAGCTTCTTTATTGAGAAGGTGTATAATTGATGCAAGTTTTCTCCCTGTGTTTGCCTTTCGTGTCATTGGGTATCCATTTTTCGTTTTTATCCGAGTAACCACAAGCCTGTACAATCTTTTTTGACTCTTTTTCTTGTAAAAAATAATAAGTTATACCTGGCTCGTTAACAAATTCGGCATTAAAAATAACTGCAAACTTACTGTTTTTAGATGGGTATTCAGACCCATAATAAAATTGATCAGATTCTTTATATCCTCTTTGTATCATCCAATATTTTACTTGACGGTCACTTGGGCAGTATGTTTCTCTATGTTTTCTCTCTGGTCTACCATCCAGCAACTTTCCATGGAATAATTCTTTTTTTCTGCTCGTGATCTGTGATCCATTTTGATCATAATAATCACAGTCTTGCACGATTTCACCTGAATCTCCATATGCGGAGTATTTATAACTAGCTTTTGGTTCATCTTTATAAGTCACAGAGGTGATATATTGATCTGTCTTCCAATTGTAGTCTGTTTTTAATGATGAAATTTCTGAATCCTTAACACCTTTTTGGTGGAGCATATTTTTTACCTCATTGGTTTGTTTTGTTATCAAATTTGTATCTCCCTTCGCACTAAAATGAAAAAGGATAAAAAACACACCAACAGAGACAACTATCAGTATTAACAATGTAGTTAAAATCCATTTGGTTATTTTCATTTGAATCTCTCCTAATTTTTGATTTGTGAGTTTCCCAAATTGCTCCCGGATGAACATTTCTTCCATGAACTAAACCAACAAAAAATGGTTCTCATCCAAATACGATAGTGGGTTCGTAATCTTATTTTTCTGTAAATAAACTCATTCTTTTCCACCCGCCAAACCTTCCCGCCTAAAGTTTAAAAACTTCGGTTCTCACTAACTTAAAGTGTTGCTTTAACAATACCAAGTGCTTCTATTCTTTCCCATTGATTAAGCTTAAGAAAAACTTACACTTTTGTAAGGAAACCTATAATGTTTCGCTGTGAGTTTGAGGAGTGGAAATCCTTAAGAAAATACAACAAAAAAGAGGTTATAGGGATCGTCCTACAACCTCTCTTGTATACAATTTTTATTTCTCCATCCATTCTGTATGGAAGGTTCCTTCTTCATCAATCCGTTGATACGTATGAGCTCCAAAGTAATCTCTTTGTGCTTGCAGAAGATTTGCAGGCAGCGTTTCTGTCCGATAGCTGTCATAATAAGCCAAAGCACTGTAAAAGGATGGAGTTGGGATGCCATTTTCAATTGCAACGGTGATGACATGTCGAAGGGCAGATTGGTATTCTTCAGCAATATTTTTAAAGTATGGATCTAATAACAAGTTGGTCAAATCCGGCTCACGCTCATATGCGTCACTGATTTTTTGCAGGAATTGTGCCCGGATTATACATCCTCCACGGAAGATCATCGCGATATTCCCATATGGCAAATCCCAGTTGTATTCTTTGGCAGCAGCACGGAGCTGACTGAAGCCTTGGGCATATGAACATATTTTGCTCAAGTATAATGCTTTACGAATCGCTTCAATCAAGCCTTCTTTGTCCCCGTTATATCGTTTGATTGCTGGACCTTGTAACACTTTACTCGCTTTTACTCGTTCTTCTTTCATGGAGGAGATGATGCGGGCAAAAACCGATTCGGTAATGATGGACAGTGGTACCCCAAGTTCCAATGCATCTTGACTTGTCCATTTTCCAGTTCCTTTTTGGCCGGCTGTATCTAAGATGACGTCGACTAGCGGTTTACCTGTTTTCTCATCTATTTTTGTAAAGATATCAGCAGTGATCTCGATGAGATAACTATCCAGCTCGCCTTTGTTCCACTCTGCAAAGACCTTATGTAATTCAGGTGCTTCAAGGCCTAATACATGTTTGAGAAGGAAGTAGGCCTCCGAGATCAATTGCATATCCCCATATTCAATCCCATTGTGAACCATCTTCACATAGTGACCAGCACCGTCAGGACCAATGTAAGTACAGCATGGATCACCATTTACTTTTGCGGAGATGGCAGTCAAGATCGGTTCTACTAATTCATAGGCTTCTTTTTGTCCGCCGGGCATGATTGAAGGGCCGTGCAGTGCTCCTTCTTCTCCGCCTGATACTCCTGTTCCAATAAAATGAATTCCATCTGCCTCTAATTCTTTATTCCGGCGGATGGTGTCATGGAAATAAGTGTTTCCACCATCAATCAAGACGTCGCCTTTATCTAATAGGGGTTTTACTTGTTCGATCGTAGCATCTGTAGGGGCACCAGCTTTGATCATCATTAAGATTTTGCGGGGTTTTTCGAGGCTCTGCACAAATTCTTCTATACTATATGTACCAACGATATTTTTACCTGCAGCATCTTTTTGGATAAAAGGATCGATCAAGTTTGTAAAGTTATCAAAAACTGCGACCGAATATCCGCGGCTTTCCATATTTAAGGCAAGGTTTCTGCCCATAACACCTAAACCGATAACACCCATCTGTTGTTGTTTCATCTGTATTAACTCCTTCTTGATCAAGTAAATCAAGTGCTCATTTCTTGAAAATAACATATTGCCATATGAAGTTTCAAGTGAGTATGCAGCGCAAAAAGACAAGTGGAATCTAAGCAGAGTGCACCACTTGCTTATGTTTTGAAGAAGATAGGAACTTTATACCAAGCATATTTGCCATATAAGTAATCTAGATAAATAGGTACGAAGAATATAGATATCTTCGTACTTATTATTTATCGAATTACAGGATCTTCTAAGTTTGCCTCGCTATATATGTGATTATTTTCAATAGGTGGGGAGTAGACATGGAAAGTGATCAAAGGTTGGTTGTTCGGATTGTACATGGAGTGAATTTGGTCTTGGGTTACTACAAAATAATTGTTTTGTTCATATCGCTCTTCTCTTATCTGCTCTAGATCCCCAGAGGTTTTGTCTATATGGTAGACTCGGTTATATAACACGCCATCAACTACTTTTACACTACAAAAAGATTCCCCATGGTCGTGTATTGGGGTTTCGACATATGGTGGGATTTGCAATACGATTACTTCAAAAAGCTTGGTTCGAAAGATAACATTTCTTCCATAGTGTAGAGGGGGAACGGGGGATGTGATATATGGTGAAACGTTTTGATATGTAATATTCCACCTGCGCATTTCTTCTTTTATTATCGAAGGGCTTGGATGAGTAATAAGTGATAACCATGTAGGTAATTGAGCGGTCAAATCCATACTAGTTCCTCCTCATATTTCAACCAAGAAATCCATATACGTCTAATGTATGTGGATGAGATGAAATCATGATTTGGCTTCCAAGTGATGAAAAGACAATTTTACATAGCTGTTAACATTTTGTCCGATCTAGTGATAACTCTTTTATCTCGTACATATATTTCAGCATAAGGGCTTGAAAGATAGAAGGAGGGAGAATAGGTGGAGCAACTTCGCTTTAATATTTCAGAAAAGATTCGTCTGCATCCACAGCAAGCAGGGATAAGTTCGCTTTTGGAATTGGATTTGTATCCAGATGTGGAGATCAAAGACGAAGGGCAGCATCTTAAAATTCATGGTTATCTTCGGCTAAATGGCACGTATGAAGGGGATATCGGTGAAGAAGTAGATGTTTCCGATTATGAACTTGATGAACGGGGAGGGGAAGAGATTGCCTATGTAATTCCTGTAGAGATTACGCTGCCCCGTGATCGTGCAGAACTAGCAAATGTCTGTGCAGAAGTAGAATCTTTTGATTACCAAATTTTATCACCATTTGAATTACAGATTGAAGCAGTTTTGATGATAGATGGGATATTACCAGAAGCCGAGGAAGAAGAACTGATCACAGAGGTCTCTGAAGATCAGCAAGAAGGCACAGAAGAGAAAACAGAGATCGAATCCCCTACTTTTGCGGCTCAGTCTGCCCTTGGAGTCGAGCAGGTGGAGGAAAAAGAAGAGAAATCAAAAGCACAGGAGCAACTAGAAGCAAAAGAACAGCAAAAAGCAAAAGAGAAACCAAAAGTAGAAGAACAATCCAAAGCCGAAGAAGCTGTACCTGAACGCACTATACATCGGGAGACGAGGAAGATAGCAAAAGAACAAGTAGACAAAGAACCATCTTCACAAGAAACGCTGCAACCTCAGCTTGTGATTGAAGAAGAACAACAAGAAGAGGAATTTCAGGAACCAAGTAATACAGAGGAAGAAGTTCGTGGCAGAGAATGGAGCAGGTGGTTGGTAGGAAATAGAGAAGAATCGTTTGCTTCCTTAAAAATGGTCATCGTTCAAAAAGACGAAACGATCGATACATTAGCTGCCAAATATGATGTTACGTGTAATGCGATCATAAGAACGAATCAGTTTGCAACTGATCGTTTAGAGGAAGGCCAAATCGTAAAAATTCCGGTGAAGCGGAGCTAGGGGAGGAGGACTTTCGATGTGGGAAGTGATTCATGCATTTGGATGGGACCCTTCTTCTGTGCAACATCGGGCTGGAGTATGGGAAATCGTAGATGGAGATCAAAAATTTGCGTTGAAAGAAAGCCATGCACCAAGAGAAAAGTTGTATGTATTGCACCGCATGTTAGAGCAAGTTCGCACAGCTGGATATCCTCATCTCCTTCCATGGGTCCCTACAGAGGATGGAGAAATAGTCGTTTCTGCTTATGGAAGCCAGTGGTATGCCACTCCTTGGCAAGAACCTGCCGACGAGTATGTATCAGCAACAGAGCTGGCGGCATCCTTAGGGCGTTTTCATCGTTTAGCAGAACCTATAGCAGCACAGTTTCCTAAGCTCCATCAAGTCATCGATCCTGATCTAAAAGAAACTTGGCAGCAGAGAAGTACGCAAATAGCAAATTGGCAAGAGACATTAGAAGAAGGAGAAGCAAAAATATCCGAGCAATCTGCTCAACTTTCCCAAAATGGATTTACGTTTGCTATCCAAGGGATTGATCGCTATCTCCAATCGGAAAAAGGAATTGCTCCAAGATACACGATTTGCCATGGCCGGATTCATCCTTCGAATGTACTCACAAGTGAAGAAGGATTATATTGGATCGATTTTGACCACGCAGAGTTAGATACACCTATAAAAGACCTTGCTACCTTAATACATCGCTACCCAGAAGAATCCCCCGCAGAAATACTAGCTGCTTATGAACAAGAAAATAAACTATTGCCCAAAGAAAAAAGACTTCTCTCTGTCTTTCTCTCCTATCCCGAACGATTGGTTCGTGCGGTAGAAAGACAAGAAGATTTAGTAGATGTTTCAAGAGAATACGCCCATATACAGGACTGTCAAAAGTTAATTAAAAAGCTGTGGCCCGTGAAGAAAAAGAAAACAAGGCAAAAGCGAAATCGATGAACAGACGAGGGAAACCTCGTTTTTTTATTTAGAGATGTTGACACACAAATAGATCTCTTTAAGGGAGATCACCTGTAAAAGCTTTACCGGCTCAAAGACTTAGAGATATACTAAAATAGCAGATGAAAGATTCACTCTTTTCACCTGCGTGGGTGAGAAAAAAAGAGTGACTACCAGATAAGAGGAGCGGCATGTCCCGCAAATTTCGAAAATGGAAACGCCCCGAGTGGTTGACCCTGCCAGTAATGATGGCGATGGCTGCGACAAATACCTATTTGTCGCAAAACCACTTCATCAATTCTCCCTTCTCCATGCTGATGCAGCAGCATGGGCTGGAGAAGGAGATTGCGAGCCTAAACACCGTCATTGCTGGTGTGGCTATCCTTTCAGCTTTGGTGACAATGATCACCCGGGGTTCTTGGGTGAAACTGGTCGTCATGATCGCCTGTTTGGGTAATGCGATCATGATGTTTTTTTACCCTTGGTCGTTGTCGCAGTCAGAGTCGACGATGCTCTACGTCATTCGCTGTATCCAGATTCTCCTGGACAATATGATCTATGGAGGCGTGTATGCCCTGCTGCGAATGGTGGCGAGTGAAGACCGCCAGGAACACAAAAAAACAATGGCCTTGGATGGAGCACTATTGGCGGTATCTACCTCCATTGCCAAATTCCTTGGCTTTTGGCTGATCGATAACCCGATGAGCTGGGCTGTCTTCGGTGCAGTACTCAATCTATTTATCATTCCTAGCGTCTGGCGGGTAAAACTCAGTGAGGTAAGAGAAAAAACAGAAGAGAAAACACCTAGTACCAAGCAGAGTGTACGATCAGGACGAAGGCAATGGTTTACCGTTGTGCAATCGGAGAGCAAACAATGGGGCCTGGCTTTTGGTAGGCAAATCCCTACTGTTGGAAATAGCCTCGTCTTTATCCTCATCGGTGGAGGTGGTTATCTCCCCCTGTTCATCCATGAGGCATGGCTGGCTGGTGCCGCACTCACCACATTTTCCCTCGCTAGTACAGGAGGGAATTGGTTGTCTGCGTACATCCCGAAAGCATGGGGCGAACGAGGTGTCATCGCAATTGCCAGCATCTTTTCCATCGGAAGCTTTCAGTGTCTCTATTGGACTGGTACCGATCATAGCTATTTCCTTTTCGTCACGGGCTTTTCTGGAATCACCTATGGGGTAGCCTCCAATTCTTATGGGTTCCTGATGAATCGCTCCACTGATCCTGATCGCAGGGGAATCCAAGTTGGATCACGTAATCTATTCTTCGCGGGAAGCAGTATGCTAAGTGCATTCCTGTTTGGATGTACTGGTATCCACCGCGATCTCTGGCTCTGGGGATCGGTGATCCTCGCTGGGAGCCTATTGACCCTTCCATTCATCAAATATCCCCCGTTTGCTAGCGCGGCGGGGAATGAGGGAGAGGCTGAGGACAAGGTCATCTCCTCCAACTGAGTCACAACACCCGCCCCCCTAGCGAAACACCTAGGGGGGATGATTTTGTGATCCTTTCTGTTGTCTTCTCTTTGTGCAGGGGCAGAACCAGCCTAAATAAATTTTCCCGATGAACGAAAGTTGACTTAATTCCTTTTTTGTAGTAAGGAACTTTACCATAAACAGATTCTATCAGTTGGTAAACTATTATGCTGTTGATAAAAGTAAAAAATGACTTAGGATAGGAAGATATAAAGAATGAATTTTGAAGAGAATGGCTTGAAAATAAAGAAAGAAGGGATAAATTATCCCTTCTTTCGTAGAAATTTGAGGTTTTTACATATCAGGTGGATCACTTTCAAAAAAGAGTCTGGTTGCTAGAGGTTGAAAAGTAATCATTGATCACCTCTCACTGTAACATTCGATCATTTTAAATATCTGGAGGATCAGCTTCAAATATACGTTCAGTTGTTAATGGTTGTAGTTTCGTTGTCATTTTTGGATCACCTCCATTCAATAATAAACTATTCTGATAAAAAATAGTCATGTATTTGAAGTGTTCCTTTGAATTTTTATGTTCATAAAACTTGGTCAACTCTAATGCGATATCGCGTTGCTGTGTACGAAAGGAGTGTTGCTCCGCTATTTGTAAAGCTTGTTCGTAGTGCTGGATAGCTTCTGATGTCATGTTTTGTTTCCGCTTACACTTTGCTAAACCGAGGTGAGATTCACAAAGATTTAGGACATCATTTTCCTCTTTACTTATTTTCAATGCTTTGCGTAGTGTTTCTTCTGCACGATCGATATCTCCTTCTTCAAAGTAAAGTAAGCCCAGTTGATAATGGTTAGTTGCAGAAAGAAATTTGCGCTGGATTTTCCCTTCTAAGCTTGAAGCGGTTTGGAAGCATTTCATGGCCATCTGATACTCACCAAGGTGATTGTAGGAAGTTCCTAAAGTTGTCCACAGTTCAAAACAGCGATCATACTTTTTTTCTCGCCTCGCGATATCGATTCCCTCACTTGCATAACGGATCGCTTTATCATACATTTGATGTTTGTTATAAAGCTTTGCTTGTAGATCATACATGTTAAGTTGGATTTCGGTATCTATCTCATTAAGATGTGGCCACATTTCATCTAAGATTTTCATCGCTTCATTGTCTCGATCTAATTTTTCAAGGTAAATCGCTTTACTAAGCAGTAAACTATAAATGAGAAATTTCCTTTCCCCACTTGAATCAAAAGCTTCTAAACCATTTTCCACGCATTGTACAGTATTATCAAGCTTATTGAGACGATAAGCAATCCTAGCAAGTTCATAATAACTAGCAGCCTTGATATTGGTAGCCTGAATCTCTGGGTAGTCGTCCACCATTTGAATAGCACGAAGAAAGTGGAGATGAGCCTTTTGCCAGTTTTGCCCTTTGTAATAATATTTTCCTTTTAAATATTCGGTGACAGCTGTATAGGGATGATCCGTAGGCAGTTGGAGTATTTTTACCGCTTGCATCGCTTTTTTGTAATCTCCACAATCCATCTCCGTTTCAATTGCCTTTAAATCTAGTTTTAGTAGAGTCAAAGCGTCTCTTTCTCTCTGTTTTTCCTCTCTTAAAAGAAGTGGCAGGTCTTGCTTATTTACTCCTATTTTCTCAAATAGACGATAGATTTTATCCATGCTTACATTTTTCCTGCCATGCTCAAAGTTACTCACGGTGGTTGCGGAGATGCCTTTTTCTTCTAAATCTCGTTGTTTCAACTTCTTTTCTTTCCGAATGGAGCGAAAGAGCTCCCTGAGTTTTGTGTGATCCAAATCTTCCACTTTTGAACCCCCTTTGTGGCTCTATCATAAAATATTTTTTTAAAAAGAAAAATAGGACAATTCTGTGTTTGATCGACCTATTTTGGAAAAATCATGCATTACTATGGTTTTATCAAACCACCTAGCCTCGAGCACGATTCGATAGGTGTTTTATCAAACCAGAAACAGAAGCAGATGAGTAAAATCCCACATATTTGTCAGAAAATTTAAATTTTGTTATGCTCTGTTTAGACGAGAAACAACGAGGAGCGACATCAGCTACTGATAAATATGAGGGGGATTAGGGATGAAAGAAAAGCATACAGCTCTGCCATCTTTAGTTACAAGTAAATCCAGTCTGTTACAACTGATCGTTGCTGGAAGTGTGAACAGGGTTAAGCGATTTTGGCGGTTTTTGAAGTCTGTTTCCGGATATCGCTTTTCGACGGATTACCGCCTGTTATTGGATCATTTGGATCAGCAGGAAGAAGAGCATGTTGTGATGCAGTTAGAGGAAACACCATATTTGCCAACAATATTAGACCGGAAAGAAAGTATCGTTCAGATTGAATCGATAGAAGGAAAGCGGATCACGTTTGCATTGCTCGATCCGTTGGTAGTGGAGATGAGTGGGGGTATGGTTTATATCCATGGGAAATCGTACGATATTTTTGCCAATCTGATCGACAAACAAAGAAATAGAGAAGTAGTAGATTGCAGGGTAATAGATTCACAGGAAGTATGTCCGGAATGGAACTAAAAGAAGCGATACAAGCAGGGAGGGAACTTGCGGAATATATTGTCTACTGTTGTGGAGAAGGAGAGGACTATGTTGCTCTTGTCGACCAGCTGCGGCAAGCAAATACACGGTCTGCGCTGATAAAAGCGGTTTATCTGCTTTTATGCTATGGAGATGTATGTTTGAAGCAAAAAATGAAGGGGATGAGCCAAAAACGATTGGATGATCTCTTTCAGTTTTTCCGAACAGGAGATATCGCGAGCTTAAGCCATTTTCGCTCTGCACTCATCGCCAATATATCCACTTTTGAATTAGAGAAGATACATTACCAAGAGAAATATTTAATGGAATTGCTTCGTGTCTAATAAATCCTGATAAATAGCAGATACAGGTTGTCTGAGTGACCTCAAACAACCTGTACGTCCCCACATCTCAATCGATGGGTGAAATGGATGCGGGAGTTTTTTCTTGATTTGTCTTTACAGAAGTGAGAATGATCCCGATCAGAATACATCCCACTCCCATCCATTGGATAAGAGAAACGTTTTCTTTCAGGATGGTGGAGGACAAGAGGATGACCATGGGAAGTTCGATGGATACCAAAACACCAGCCAAACCAGGACTGATTTGGGGCATGCCTTTGTTGTAGGCAAATGTGGTAGCTACGATGCCAATCATTCCGAGCAATCCGATCCAAAACCACAAACCTTGTCCCATTGATGCAGTGAACAAGACAGTTGGCGGATAGACAAGGAAGATAAAAAGCATCTGCCCTGTCACCATAAAGGAACTGCGCAATAGGGAGGGGACTTCTGTAGTTACTGATCCACTTACCACCATGGAAGCAGTGTAGGACAATGCACTACAAAGTCCCAAGGCTACTCCAACCATATTCAATCCCTTTAGGTCGTGCATGCTGAACCCAGAGGCACAGATTGTACCTAGCACAATACTCATCAGCGAGATGGACAGTGCTTTGCTAGGCCAAGTTTTCTCTTGGATCATCTGGACGATTTGTGTCATCCAAATGGATTGGAAAAGCAGGATGACAGCGATAGAAGCAGGAATCTTGCTCAGACACAGGGTGTAAAAGATTTCAGTGAGTCCAAATACTGCACCTGTCAGCGTGAGCAAGAAGATGCTCTTCCTTGGAACGCACCGAAGTTTCTTCCACATGGGCAATGCAAACAGCCACAAAACCAAGCATCCAAAAGTTACTTGTCCACTGGAGATTTCAGCAGGAGAAAAGCCCCGTTGAAAGGCGAGTTTTGTGATGGTAGAGATTGAACCATAACACATCGCTCCCAGTAGTACGTATCCACTTGCAAGCCAACGATTCACGTGACTTTCCTCTCTCGATGTTTTGAGAAATCGTTCTGAACTTTATCTTAGCACGGATATTTTGAAATTTGGGAAATGACAAACGATTTATTTCCAAGCTTTTTTCCTTATTCTTTTTTACCCTTTGTCCACATAAGTTGAAGTAAAGGATAGTGGAAAAGGATGAAGAGACGTGAAAGCGCTATTGGTTACGCACAAAAAACGCTTATTCATTATATTTTCGATTGCATTGTTCGTTTTGATCGCGTTGCTCGGTCGCCTTACTTTTGTGCAGTTGATTCAAGGACCTTATCTGACGGGAAAAGCGGAAAATCTCTGGGGCAGGGATATTCCCTTTGCTTCTAAGCGCGGGCGTATACTGGATCGCAATGGGGAATTGATCGCGTATAATATCAGTTCCCCTTCGGTGATGGTCGTGCCAGCACAGATTAAGGATAAAGAAGGAACTGCTTATAAGCTGGCAAAAATATTGGGTGTACCGGAAGAAAAGGTTTTGCCGTTTGTGAAGAAAAGACAGCTAATTGTTCGAATTAATCCCTATGGGAGAAAAATATCTGAAGCGAAAGCGGAAGAAATTCAGGGGTTACAATTACCGGGGGTAGTAGTAGCAGAAGATAGTAAACGTTATTACCCTTATCAAAGTTTAGCTTCCCATATCCTTGGATTTACCGGAATCGATAACCAAGGATTAGCGGGATTGGAATTGGAGTACAACAAACAATTACAAGGCACACCAGGATATATTTCGTTTAGTGCCAATGCACGTGGTGAAAAGTTACCTGGAGGGGTAGACCGTTTTACACCGCCAAAAGATGGGATGGATTTAAAGCTTACGATTGATCTAAATATCCAGCAAATCATCGAACGGGAATTGGATCAAGCAATGGCACAGTATCATCCAGAAAATGTAATCGCCATTGCGATGGACCCTAAAACGGGAGAAATACTCGGGATGAGCAGTCGACCCACGTATCGGCCAGACCAATATAGAACCACAGACCCGTTGATCTATAACCGCAATCTACCGATATGGAAAACGTATGAGCCGGGTTCGACGTTTAAAATTATTACCTTAGCAGCAGCTTTACAGGAACACAAAGTAAACTTAAAACAAGGGTTTTTTGACCCCGGATTTATTACTGTAGGCGGGGCACGACTTCGATGCTGGAAGTCCGGCGGACACGGTTCACAAACTTTTTTGGAGGTCGTAGAAAATTCCTGTAACCCCGGATTTGTCACCTTAGGTCAACGGCTTGGAAAACAAAAACTGTTGTCTTATATCAACCAATTTGGGTTTGGACAGAAGACAGGAATTGACCTTAATGGAGAAGCAAAAGGAATCTTGTTTAAACCTTCACGGATGGGACCCGTTGAACTTGCCACTACTGCATTTGGCCAAGGGGTAGCAGTGACTCCGATTCAACAGGTTGCAGCTGTGGCAGCAGCTATCAATGGTGGAAAATTGATGGTTCCGCATCTTGCTAAGCAATGGATAAATCCAGAAAATGATCAAGTAGTCAGCACGATCAGCCCTACAGTAAAAAGAGAAGTAATCACAGAAGAGACTTCGGCTGCTGTGCGTGCGGCGTTAGAAAGTGTAGTTGCCAAAGGATCAGGTCGTAAGGCATTTGTAGACGGTTATCGTGTTGGCGGGAAAACCGGAACAGCGCAGAAAGTTGGACCAAATGGAACCTATCTCCAAAACAATCACATCGTTTCGTTCATTGGATTTGCTCCTGCTGATGACCCAAAGATTGTGGTTTATTTAGCGGTTGACAATCCAAAAGGAATTCAGTTTGGTGGAGTTGTTGCGGCTCCTATTGTCGGTAATATTATCGGAGATACCATGCGGTATATGAAGGTACCAAAACGTAAAAATCAAATTGAACCAGAAGAAAATCCACTTTATGATACGATTGTCACCACCCCGAATTTTGTTGGTCAAGATATCGAAAAAATCAAAAATAGTTTGTATACCACACCGATTGAAACAGTTGGAAAAGGAAAAGTGGTCATCAGTCAAATCCCACGTCCGGGAGAGCGAGTAAAAAAGGGTACCTTGATTCGGATGTATTTAGGAGACAAATAAAATAGCGGCTTCCATCTAGGTTTTTACAATGAGGTGGAAGCCTATTGTTGTTTCACAATATAGTTATATTTCGATTCGTTGCTTGTTTCGTCACTCTCCCTCAAAGGATTTTTTGCGTGAATTATGTTAAAATGGGTGTCATGATTACCAGGACCCCCAAACCTGGTTTTTCTATTGTTACACTTATCATTTATATAAGTGTAGTTAAGCCTCTTTCGGAGTCTTAAAGGCAAGACACAATGCCAAGTTTTCTTGACAAGTGGAGTGGGAGGTTTACCTGACAATGAAATTAAGTGAACTAGTAGATGTATTACATGTAAAAGAATGGTCAAATCCAAGTGATAGACAGATCACCGGAATCGAAACAGATTCGAGAAAGGTGAAGCAAGGCAATTTGTTCATTGCGCTTCGTGGATTTACAGTGGATGGTCATGACTACATCCAAACTGCTGTGGAAAATGGTGCTGTAGCAGTACTCGTTGAGGAATCTGTGGAAACGACTGTTCCGGTGATTCGAGTGCCAGATACCAGAAGAGCAATGGGCTTTTTGGCAAACACCTTTTACCAATTCCCATCAAGACAATTAAAATTAATCGGAATAACTGGAACAAACGGTAAAACTACTACTTCCCACCTGATTGAACAAATTTTAACGTCTGTAGGGAGGGAGACCGGAATTATCGGCACTATTGGGGTAAAGATCAAAGATAACGTTATCCCAGTTAAAAATACCACCCCCGATGTGGTCGATCTGCAAAAGAGCTTACGTTATATGGTGGATGAAGGGGCCGAATATACCGTAATGGAAGTTTCATCCCATGCCCTGCATTTGGGAAGAACGAGGGGCTCACATTATCATATCGCCGTTTTTACCAATTTAACGCAAGATCATCTCGATTATCATGAGACGATGGAACAATACCGAGAAGCAAAAGGGCTCTTATTTAGCCAATTGGGTAATGATTACACTCACGAAAAAGAGAAAAGCCAAGTAGCTGTGCTAAATGTGGATGATGCCGCTTCCAGTTATTTTGCTACGATCACACCAGCTCAAGTCATCACATATGGCATTTCGAAACAGGCGGATGTCCGTGCAGTGAATATCGAGCATCGAGTAGATGGTGTGTCGTTTGAGCTGCATACCTATCAAGGCAATGTGTCCATTCGTCTGCCCCTATTTGGTACTTTCAATGTCTATAATTCACTAGCGGCTGCTTCTGTGGCTCTAGTAGAGGGGATTTCTTTGGCGAAGATTAAGCAAGCTTTAGAATCGCTCACAGGAGTAGATGGCCGCTTTGAATCAGTGCAAGCCGGACAGGATTATACAGTATTGGTCGATTATGCCCATACCCCGGATAGTCTTCAAAATGTTCTAACAACTGCTAAATCCTTTGCAAAAGGAAAAGTAATTTGTGTAGTGGGATGTGGAGGAGATCGGGATCGTGGGAAAAGACCATTGATGGCAAAGATAGCGACTGAAATTAGTGATTATGCGGTAATAACATCCGACAATCCTAGGACAGAAGAGCCCAAGGCGATCATTGCAGATATGGTTGAGGGTATTCCTTTTTCTGCAACACAGTTCTACACAACAATCGAAGACCGTAAAGCTGCTATTGAATATGCAGTACAACTAGCTAAGACAGGTGATGTGGTGCTTATAGCGGGAAAAGGACACGAAACCTACCAAGAAATAAATGGTGTTCGCTATCCATTTGATGATCGAAAGATAGCTTATGAGGCAATAAAGGGTGAACAGCATGGAACGTAGAATAAATTGGATACTAGAGACTGTGTCAGGAAGCTATGAACACAAAGAGGATATAAGAGAAACTCTTTTGGCAGCGGGAGTATCAACGGATACCCGAACACTGACAGCAGGGAATCTGTATATCCCACTTATTGGAGATGTGTTTGATGGGCATCAGTTTATCGATAAAGCAGTAGAAGCAGGTGCAGTTGCGTCATTGTGGCAAGAAGATCATGCCCTGCCGGATGTATCGATTCCACTGATTGTCGTGCCAAGTACTTTATTGGCGATGCAACAAATGGCAGAGCGTTACCTGACAGAAACTTGTTGCAGGGTAGTTGCGATTACAGGCAGCAATGGCAAAACAACGACAAAAGATTTGGTAGCGGGTGTTTTAGCAACAACTTTTGAGGTACATAAGACAGTGGGTAATTATAACAATCATATCGGACTTCCGCTGACAGTATTGCAGATGCCAGAAACAACAGAAGTTGTCGTACTTGAAATGGGAATGAACCACGCAGGCGAAATATCAGAGCTCTCCAAATTGGCCAGACCTGATATCGCAATGGTGACAAATATAGGAGAATCTCATATCGGTTATCTCGGCAGCCGAGAAAAAATTGCTCAAGCAAAGTTAGAGATTTGCGATGGATTATCCAAAAATGGAACTTTATTATTGGATGGAGATGAGCCGCTGTTAAAGAAGGACATTCCATTTGGTAATATCGTTTCGATTGGCTGGGACAAAAAGTGTAAAGAGGGTCCAGAAGAGGTACAGAGCCTAGGACTTGCCGGCTGGACTTTTGCATCCCGCAAGACTGGACATCATTTTACTCTGCCATTGTTAGGAAGACATAATATCAAAAATGCTTTATTTGCGATTGAGACTGGGAGATTACTAGATATCCCGGAAGAAGATATAGCAAAAGGTTTACAAGATATTCCTGTAACACCGATGAGGTTAGAAGCGGTAGTGGCGAAAAATGGGATGAAAATAATCAATGATTCCTACAATGCAAGCCCTACTTCGGTATATGCAGCAGTAGATATTTTAGCAGAAGTAGAGCCTGAGTTAGAAAAATGGGCACTTCTCGCGGGAATAGAAGAGTTGGGAGACGAGGAAAAATCCTATCATGAGCAAGTTGGAGAATATGCTGTTACCAAAAATCTTGCAGGATTGATAACAATAGGGGCAAAAGGGTTATGGATTTATGAAGCTGCCAAGCTTGCTTCTCCTAATCAAATGCAACTGAAGCATTTTTCGACCAATGAAGAAGCTTTCTCCTATCTTGTTCAGGAAGGAAATGAAAACATTCTTCTTTTAGTAAAAGCTTCAAGAAAAGCTGGATTAGATCGTATTGTGAAACAATTAGTAGAGGGAGCGTAGAGTGGTGGCAAATATCGATATACGAATTATACTTATTCCACTCGCAGTAGCATTTGGGATTGGCGTACTTCTTGGTCCAATGATTATTCCAACACTACAGCGATTGAAATTTGGTCAAAGTATCCGGGAAGAGGGACCAGAAGCACACTTAAAAAAGGCTGGAACACCGACAATGGGTGGGACGATTATCCTCATGTCGGTGGTGTTGACAGCACTGCCATTTAGTAGTTTTATTCTCTTAAATAATTCGAAACCGATTGTAAACTCAGACTTATTCTTTCTATTGTTTGCAACTCTTGGATACGGAATTATAGGCTTTTTAGATGATTATATAAAAGTAGTAATGAAACGCAGCTTAGGATTGACTGCCAGCCAAAAATTACTTGGCCAATTATTTATTGGTATTGTATTGTTTTGGGTTTTGATTGAAGTACGGGTACTTCGTATCGATTCAGGAGGAAATTCTAAATTTATCTTTAATGTAGATATCCCAGGGACAGATTGGACAATCCAACTTAACTGGCTCTACTTACCATTGTTGTTAATTATGATGATTGGTGCTTCAAACGCTGTTAACTTGACAGATGGATTAGATGGGTTATTAGCAGGGACCGCTGCAGTGGCATATGGTGCTTATGCCATAATCGGGATGGTACAAAGCAATTATACTGTTGCTATTTTTGCGATTTCCGTAGTTGGAGCACTTCTTGGATTTCTGGTGTTTAATGCACATCCTGCAAAAGTATTCATGGGGGATACAGGTTCACTTGCACTTGGAGGAGGACTTGCAGCTCTGGCTGTTATCACCAAGACGGAGTTATTGTTACCACTGATTGGCGGTGTATTTGTAGCTGAAGCGTTATCTGTCATGTTACAAGTTCTTTCTTTTAAAATACGTGGAAAACGGATTTTCCGCATGAGTCCCTTGCATCACCATTTCGAACTTACTGGCTGGTCTGAGTGGCGTGTTGTTACGACGTTTTGGTGTGTCGGTTTATTCTTAGCTGGTGTTGGAATATACCTTGAGGTGTTTGTTCGATGATCAAAAAAGAAGATAGAGTCTCTGTACTTGGACTAGGAAAGAGTGGAGTTGCCGCAGCCAAGCTGCTGGCCAAAATGGGAGCAAAAGTAGAGGTTTTTGAACAGAAAAAGGCTCCATCTGACAGCCCTGAAGCGATAGAGCTCCAAAACCTAGGTATTCCTGTTCATTTTGGGGCACAGGTCGATCAAATCGTTCATGAACAGAGTGATTGGCTGGTAAAAAATCCTGGTGTACCATACCATAACCCAGCTATTCAAAGAGCAGTAGAACGATCGATTCCTGTCATAACAGAGGTGGAATTAGCATCATCTGTATTAGATGTTCCTATCATTGGTATAACAGGTTCAAACGGCAAGACTACCACTACTACTATCGTTGGTGAAATGCTGGATAAGTCGGGTGTACCTGCCTTAGTTGCCGGCAATATCGGACGTGCCCTCTCAGATGCAGTGGAAGATACAGCAGGAAAGAAATGGATCGTTACTGAATTGAGTAGTTTCCAATTAAAAGGGACCAAAACTTTTCATCCCCAGATTGCAGCATTACTCAATGTCGTTGCTGCTCATTTGGACTATCATCAAAGTCTTGAAGATTATGTGGAAAGTAAAGCAAAATTATTTCGGAATTTAGATAAGAACGATATCGCTGTTTTTAATTTTGATAATGATCTATGCAGGAAAGTAGCTGATTTGCAAGAAGGTACCATCTACTGGTTTTCGATCAAGGAAGAAGTCGACAGAGGATTGTTTGTGCGCGATGGATGGATGATTGCTCGTATGAATGGGGAAGAACAAGCGATTATGCCGCTGTCCGAAATAGCTCTGCCAGGGGACAAAAATCTGGAAAATGCTTTAGCGGCAGCGGCTATTTCCTTAGCAGCAGGGGCAAATAAGGAAGCAATCCGCAGTGTATTACAATCCTTTACCGGAGTAGAGCACCGTTTAGAATATGTTTCAACCAAAAATAATGTACGTTACTATAACGATTCAAAAGCAACAAATGCTGGGGCTGCTATTACCGCACTGACAGCGTTTAGTGAACCATTGATCTGGATTGGCGGTGGTTTAGATCGGGGTGTAGATTTTCAAGAATTGGTTCCTTTTTTACGCGAGCATGTAAAAGTTGCGATTGTTTACGGTGAAACTGCATCCATCTTAGCTGATCGGGCAAATGATGCTGGAATTTCTAAGATTGTGCATGCAACGGATGTAGAAGATGCTGTTCGTCATGCAAGTAAAATCGCTACGGATGGAGATATTGTTGTATTATCCCCTGCATGTGCCAGTTGGGATCAATATCCCTCTTTTGAAGTGCGAGGAAGCATTTTTAAACAAGCTGTGCATACCTTGTAATAAGAGCAAGTCCTTTAGAAGAGGTGTTGCCGTATGCACAGTAGTCTTAAAAACCCTGATAAGCTGATTGTAGCAGCTATTTTCTTGTTACTTATCATCGGGGTAGCAATGGTTTATAGTGCAAGCGCTGCTTATGCTTATCACCGTTTTGGAGATAGTTTTTTCTTTGCGAAACGGCAAATATTGTTTGCGGCCTTAGGTGTATTTTGCATGTTTATGATCTCAAGAATGGACCCGGATAAATTTTATTTTGCAGCAAAACCCATTTTGATCGGATGTTTTATCCTGCTTTTGATCGTTTTGATTCCTGGTGTTGGGATATTGCGAAATGGGGCGAGAAGTTGGCTCGGTATCGGAGCATTTAGTATTCAGCCTTCAGAGTTTACCAAGTTAGGGATGATTCTCTTTTTTGCCCGTTGGTTTTCGAAGAAATCTTTTCAGATAGAGAAGTTTCAAAAAGGTTTTATGCCGGGTATGCTACTTCTTTGCTCTGCTTTTGGCTTGATTATGTTACAACCAGATTTAGGAACAGGTACGGTCTTGATGGGAACAGGTCTTATTCTCATCTTTGTTGCAGGAGCACGGTTACAGCACTTAGGAAGTTTTTTGATGTTAGGAATTGCGGGCTTTGTCGGTTTGGTTCTAGCTGCTCCTTACCGGATTCAACGAATCGTTGCTTTTTTAAATCCATGGGAGGATCCGCTAGGAGCTGGTTATCATCTGATTCAATCCCTCTTTGCCATTGGTCCTGGCGGATTACTGGGGCTCGGGATTGGTATGAGCAGACAAAAGCATTTGTATCTGCCTGAACCACATACTGATTTTATCTTTTCGATATTAGCTGAAGAGCTCGGATTTGTCGGTGCAGCAAGTGTAATCCTTTTATTTGCCATACTGATCTGGCGGGGTTATCGTGTTGCTATGTCGATGCCAAATCAATTTTACAGTCTGATGGCTGCTGGTGTTACTTCTATGATAATGATTCAAGCAGGGATCAACATTGGAGTAGTGTCTGGTGCATTTCCCGTTACAGGGATCACGCTTCCGTTTTTAAGCTATGGCGGGTCATCATTGACACTGACGCTCGCAGCTGTGGGAATTTTACTTAGTTTATCACGCTTTGTTAAACAGTGAGGGAGGAGCAACTATGAAACGCATCTTACTAACCGGTGGAGGTACTGGGGGTCATATCTATCCTGCACTGGCAATTGCTCGGGCAGTTCGAGAAAAATACCCAGAAGTAGAGATTGGATATATTGGTACAGATAACGGTCTAGAATCCAAAATTGTTCCCAAGGAAGAGGGAGTACAATTTTTCACCGTTGAAATCCAAGGGTTTAAACGCAGCCTGTCTTGGGAGAATGTGAATACGGTTCGCAAATTTATACGTGCTGTGAGCAAATCAAAAGAATACATAAAAAAATTTCAACCAGATGTAGTAGTAGGTACAGGCGGGTATGTGAGTGGACCCGCAGTCTTTGCAGCACATCAGTTAAATATTCCAACGATGATTCATGAACAAAATGCCGTTCTTGGATTGACAACGAAGTTTCTTGCTCGTTTTGCAGATGTAGTAGCAGTGAGTCTAGAAGATACTGCCAAACATTTGACGGGCGCTAAAAAAGTTGTGTACACTGGAAATCCACGTGCAACCGAAGTAATTCGAGCAAACAGAGCGAACGGAAGAGAGTCATTAGGTGTGATGGAAAATACACCTGTCGTACTCATTTTTGGCGGGAGTCGTGGTGCAAAATCCATCAACCAAGCAGTTCTTGGAATGCTTCCAAAGCTAAAAAACCTTCCAGGAGTACGTTTTGTTTATATAACTGGAGAAGTCCATTATCAAGATATTACTGCGAAAATAAATACAGAAGAATATCCCAACTTAGATGTAAAGCCTTTTGTTTATAATATGCCTGATGTTTTGGCGAAAACGGATCTTGTTGTAGCTAGAGCAGGTGCATCCACTTTGGCAGAATTGACTGCACTTGGAATCCCATCTATCTTGATCCCATCTCCTTATGTGACCAATAACCACCAAGAAGCGAATGCCCGTGTATTAGAAGAACAAGGTGCCGCCCGGTTATTGTTGGAGCGAGATTGTAATGGTGAGAACCTATGGGATAAGATAGAAAATCTCGTTCTTGACCCAGAAGAGAGAAAAGCAATGAGTGCAAATGCCAAAGCATTAGGTCGTCCAGAAGCAGCCACTCTCATCGTAGAAGAACTGGAACAACTTACAACAACAAATGTCCACTCCTAGAAGAAAGTTGGTGAACAGGGAACGATGGAAAAACAGCTATTAGAAGAGTTCCAAAAACATGGAGTAACCCATATCAAACAGAACGAAGCCCTTTCCCGACACACCACTTGGAAAGTGGGAGGTCCCGCAGACTTTTATATTGAACCTGCCGATAAAGAAGAACTAATGAATGCGATGAAAGTCGTCTCTGAGCATAAATTGCCTTGGCGTGTGATCGGAAGAGGCTCCAATCTCCTTGTAAAAGACGGGGGAATTCGCGGAGTTGTCTTTCAGCTTCAAAAAGCATTTGACTATTTGCAAATAGAAGGAACATCAGTTACTGCTGGTGGGGCTTACTCCACTATTTTATTAGCGGGCAGAACAGCAAAAGCTGGTTTAACCGGTTTAGAGTTTGCAGGGGGGATTCCCGGTAATGTCGGTGGAGCCGTCTATATGAATGCAGGTGCCCATGGTTCCGAGATCAGCAGAGTGCTAAAGAGTGCAGAAGTACTCACAGAGTCGGGAGAATGGTTACAACTGAGCAATGCAGATTTGCATTTCCGGTATCGAACCACTATCCTCCAAGAAGAGATCAAAGGTATTGTTACCGGAGCAACCTTTGAATTAGAAAAAGGGGACGCTAACGAAATAACATCGTCCCTCGCAGCTTTTAAAGATCGGAGACGCAAAACACAACCTTTGCAATACCCTTGTGCCGGGAGTACCTTTCGTAACCCGCCAGGAGATCATGCTGGCAGATTGATCGAAGCTGCTGGGTTAAAAGGGTACCGAATTGGAGATGCAGAGTTCTCTACGCTGCATGGGAACTTTATCATCAATTTGGGACAAGCCAAAGCAAGTGATGTGTTAGATTTGATCGATTATGCGAGAAAAACGATTGCAGAAAAGTATGGTGTGACACTTGTTCCAGAAGTAGAGGTTATTGGGGAAGACTAGCTTGCTTTGAAACTATTCTTATTTCATAATAAGGATAGGATTGGAACTATTAAGGGATCACCGTGAAAGTTATCTTTTGGGTCACCGTCATCTTCGGTGTTATGGCTGGCTTGGGCTTTTGGTCCGCTGCCAAGCTCCGGGAGAAGTTCAGCGATGACCAAAGCGAGCTGGTCAACATCCTGAAGGTCATCAGCTACTACCGATGGGACTTTACTTTTTGGGCTGTTTTGTTTGTACTAATCGGTACGTGGCAGTGGCTGTTCTGAGTCCGCCTCTCTTCGTTGTGTTCTATACACGACTTGAAGAGAAGCCCATCATAATGATGGGCACAATATAGCGAGAAATGTAATTTCATATAAATGGAAAAAAGAGGAGAATTCATTGTTTTGGATCTCCTCTTTTCAGTTGTGGAAATGATAGAAAATAAAGACCATTGCGGATATTTTTTAAGTGGCTTTTTTTAGCTAAATAACATGTTATAGTAAGAGTATTGTTCATACGGTCTTAGGAGCTTGCTTTGCACGGATTTGGGATTGTCCTTCTTGTTGTTGTCCTTATTTTGACCTACCCTCTCTGGTATCCAGTTCTCACGAAGGTGAGCAGGCCAGCTACTAAGGTGGAGATGGTTGGGGCCGCCATCGGCTTGGGACTGTTGATACTTGCAGGCAAAATCCTGAGCCATTGACAGACATCTTTGTCTGCTGCTGACATTGACTAATTTGATCAATGTCAGCAGCGACCCACCACATCCAGTGGTGGGAAACGAAAATAAATAAATTTTATAGATAAAAAATGGAGATAATTTCCAATTGCTTTATCTTTGGGATTCTCTCCTTTTTTCATTTGTGGTAGTATAGAGGGAAGAAATTGGACAAAGGAGAAGGTGACATGGTGGAAAGGGTTCCTCCTTTTCGCATCAGAGTCGAGCACAAAGCTTCATCATTATGGGCAGTTTTGTTTATATTTTTGTTTTTCATAGGCATTCTATTTGTACTCTTTCTACGCTCCCCACTCAGTCACATTTCCAAGATTACCATTACTGGTAATCAGATATTAACCAAACAGGAAATTTTGCAGCAATCGGGGATTCGCCTAGGAATGTCTTTTTTTGGTGTAAAAACAAAGGATGTAGAATCCAATCTTCATCGAGTAAGTGCAGTCAAACAGATAACTTTGGATAAACAGTTTCCCAATACTATCATGATCAAAGTAGAGGAATATCCAGTTATCGCTTACATAGATGATGAGCAAGCTCTCATCCCCCTTTTGGCTAATGGAGCTTTTCTCCAAACTTATCCTGTCACCTCTATGTTGAGAACAATGCCCGTAATGGAAGGATGGGACAAAGAAAAAGCATCTTTTTCGAAACTTACATCACAATTTGCTCACTTACCGGCTTCTACACGCAGTCAAATTTTGACCGTACAACCGTTGGAAAATAAGCCGGCATATGCTGTGCTTACGACACGCAGAGAGCATAAAGTGGAGGTTCGAATTGATCAATTAGCAGAAAGAATGAAATTATACCCCAAATTTTTGAAGCAGCCCCCTGGAACGGTTCACTTATTGGAGAGCGTATGGTTTACACCTGAACATTAAAATCAGTCTATTTTCCATTACTGTAATATTATGTAATTTACATACCAGAAAAAGGGGATTTGTCTTTACTGTTGAATTATCACATGGAAGAGATACTATCTTATCCCGCTTTTCGATACTCTTCGGGCAAGGAGGTGCCCAAGACATGAGCAATGGATATCTAGTAACGTTAGATATTGGATCTTCGCAAGTACGAGTTGTTGTTGCGGAATTAACGAAGAATGGAACATTTCCTATCGTCGGTGTTGGTACTGCTGTGTCTCAAGGCATAAAAAAAGGAGCCATCGTCGACATTGAGCAGGCAGCAGGGGCAGTACGTCTTGCAATAGAACAAGCAGAGCAAATGGTTGGGATAGAGATTACCGATGTATATGTAGGTTTATCAGGTAACCATATCTCCATCCAGCATAGCCATGGTGTGGTCGCGACTTTAAATCAAGATCGAGAAATCGAGGCTGTTGATGTGGAACGTGTGTTACAAGCAACAAAAGTTATCGCACTTCCACCAGAGCGCGTTATTATAGAAGTAGTTTCGAAACAGTTTATTGTGGATGGTATCCCTGAAATTCGTGACCCGATCGGCATGGTTGGGGTACGATTAGAAGTAGATGCCATGGTTATTACTGGTTCCAAAACGGTAGTCCACAACGTTTATCGCTGTATAGAAAAAGCTTCTCTACATATGGCAGGATTCGTCTTTTTGCCACTTTCTATTAGTGAATTCACCCTGACAGCAGATGAGAAAAATTTAGGAGTTGTTCTAGCCGATATTGGCAGCGGAACGATTAAATTAGCATTTTATTCCCAAGGGAACTTGGCTGGTACAGCAGTTATCCCTATGGGTGGAGAATATATTACTACAGATCTAGTGTATGTTCTTCAAACCCAAAAAGATGTTGCCGAAGAGTTAAAGTGTAAACATGGAATTGCAGTAAAGGCACATGCAGACAAACGGGAATCGATCCCGATTCCGATGATGGCAGGTAAAGAACGATATTCTTCACAGTTAGAACTGGCGCAAATTATGGAACCACGCATTATGGAAATTTTCCAGCTGATCAATCAGCAAGTCAAAGCAATGGGTTTTGCAGCAGAACCTGCCGGTGGTTATGTATTAGTAGGTGGAGTAACGGAAACTCCCTATTTATTAGAAGCAGCTAAATCCCAGTTAGGACAAGCAGTTCGCATTGCTAGATCAAAAGAAACTTCCATTTCCTCACCTGCTTTTTTAGCGAGTGTTAGCATGATCCATCATTTAGCCAAACAGGGAAGTATTTTAGTAAACAAACCACCTCGTAAAGAAACAGTGCCTCGGACGAAAGAAAAGAAGCGGCCATCTGCATTCCAGAGGATGAAAAATTGGTTAAGTGAATTCATATAGTGTTGGAGGGAATAGCATGCTAGGTTTTGACTTAGAGTTCGATATTGAACAAATCGCACAGATTAAAGTAATTGGTGTTGGAGGAGGAGGAAGCAATGCTGTCAATCGCATGATTGAAGCGGGTGTACAAGGTGTCGAGTTTATTGCTGTAAATACGGACGCCCAAGCGTTGAATCGCTCCAAAGCTCCTATCAAATTGCAAATTGGAGAAAAATTGACTCGTGGTTTAGGTGCAGGAGCTAAACCAGAAGTAGGTAAAAAAGCGGCAGAAGAAAGTCGTGAACAAATAGAAAATGTACTCCGTGGAGCTGACATGGTGTTTGTAACTGCGGGAATGGGCGGAGGAACAGGAACAGGTGCTGCTCCAGAAATCGCTCTAATCGCTCGTGAGCTCGGTTCTTTGACAGTTGGGGTAGTAACAAAACCATTTAGTTTTGAAGGAAGAAAGCGTTTGGTACAAGCAGAATCAGGGGTAGCTTCATTAAAAGAGAATGTCGATACTTTGATCGTAATTCCAAATGATCGTCTGCTGGAGATTGTAGATAAAAATACACCGATGTTAGAAGCTTTCCGCGAAGCGGACAATGTATTGCGTCAAGGTGTTCAAGGTATCTCTGACTTGATCGCTGTACCTGGATTGATCAATCTAGACTTTGCTGACGTGAAAACCATCATGACAGAGCGAGGTTCTGCTCTCATGGGAATCGGGACAGCAGCAGGTGAGAACCGGGCGACAGAAGCTGCGAAGAAAGCAATCTGTAGTCCTTTACTTGAGACTTCCATCAATGGTGCGCGCGGGGTATTGATGAATATTACAGGTGGAGCAAATCTCAGTCTCTATGAAGTAAATGAAGCTGCTGATATTGTTACACAAGCTTCTCATGCTGAAGTAAATATGATCTTTGGGGCAGTAATCAACGAAGATTTAAAAGACGAGATCCTCGTTACGGTTATTGCTACTGGATTTGATAATCAAGCCCAAGAAACAGGTGGAACAGCACAATCCAAAAAACCTATTTTCCATGAACGGGAAAATGAATTTACTCCACTTTTTAAACACAATAACATTCGTCTTCAAAATGAAGAAAAGAATAACAAAAACACCAATCCTGTGATTGATGAAAGCTATGAAATCCCAACATTTTTGAGAAATCAATTTAAAAAGTAACGTTATTGAAATCACTCTTTTTTATGATGTGCACCCCTTAAAGTTAGGACAAGAGATCTAACTTTAAGGGGTGCATTTTTAATAAAACAGGAATTAATTATTGGGGTAGCTCAAAAACGATCACTTTCCGATTTGCTGGGTCTAATATTCATGGTTTTTTCGAGTCTGTTGAAAAGGATGCTGAACCCTCGCATAGTGAGATAGAGGTGTGATTTTGCGCTTTGGACAGTAGCACGACTCGCACTTGGTGTGTTACTGCCGTTGTCTGGGGTGCATTTCTCCGCTAATATTATTTGTATCTATTTTTTTCTAAAGTAAGTTATACGGGCTATTAGAAAGGAATCTTTAAACATGATTTTAATTGTGGAAGATGAAATAGCTATCTCTCGTGTCTTATCTGCCTATTTGCAAAAGGCTGAATTTACGGTGGAACATGCCTATGATGGAGAGGAAGCATTAGCAAAATTTGATCAACTAGAGCCAGAGCTTGTCTTATTAGATGTGATGCTTCCTAAAGGGGATGGGTGGGAAGTATTAAAACAAATACGAAGCAAAAGTCCATGTCCGGTAATTATGATAACAGCATTAGGTAAGTTAGACGAAAGACTTACGGGACTCGATCATGGAGCAGATGATTATATTAGCAAACCATTTGAACCAAAAGAAGTGGTTGCACGTGTACGTGCTGTTTTACGTCGGTATAATCAGATTTTAGAAGAAAAGGATGCTATATATTATGGTGGATTAAAGCTTGATTTTCATGCTCACATCGTTACATTGCATGGAGAAAAACTAGAACTAACTCCGCGTGATTTATCATTACTATTGTTTTTAGCGAAAAATCCCAATCAAGCATTTACGAGAGAACAATTGTTAGATCATGTATGGGGAACCAATTTTGATGGAAGTGATCGATCTGTAGACTTAGCAGTGAAGCGACTACGGAAAGCACTATGCAAGTGGTCAAAAAAAGAAGGAGAAATTGTTACCTTACGAGGAGTGGGTTATCAATTATATGTTCATTCAAAATAATGCAAACGAGAGGCGGATACCCTTAATTAAGCATTGGACGAGACGTTATGTACTCATCTTACTTTTATGTTTAATGATTGTGGGATTGGTTTCGAATTATTGGATGAAATCATTGCAAATAGAAGATCGATTAACTTTTCTAAAGTTTTTTGCTAGAGACCTTGCTGAAAATCAACCTCCGCTGAATCAGACGAAAACTCCAAATAGCGATATAGATGCATCAAATCATAATGACTTTGATGAAAACATTCGCAAGCGAAAAGAAAGATTTATCGATTCAAAAGCACAAGTGATTAATGAAAAAGCATATATCCAAATTTCCAATCAGTATGGCAGTGTTATCTTCCAAAATCAAGAGGTAAAAGATCCTGAAATTGAAGCTATCCTTTCTAATCAAAAATTAGTGACGTCAGAAGCCATCGAAACAATACATACAAAGAGTGTAGGGACGTTGTATCATATTTCAGAACCAATTCGTAAAGGTAACAAGGTAAATGGAAATCTTTATTTGTTTATATCAGAGAAAGATCTTTTGGGGGATATTTCCACAGATTTATGTTTAACTTGGCTCCTTATTATTGTATTACTAGGCATTTCGGGTTTTTTCGTTATTTATTGGTTATCAAAACGATTAACTCGGCCTATCCGTAAAGTAGCCGATGCAGCATCACAAATACGCAAAGGAAATTATCAAGTTACATTATCAGAAGAAGAAATTAGAGAAAAAGAAATATATGAGTTAGTTTCTTCGTTTAAAGAAATGGCTGTTCGCTTAAAAAAACTAGAAGAAATACGTACAGAATTATTAGCAGGTGTAACACATGAATTGAAAACGCCTATTACCTCGATCAGTGGTTTAATACAAGCTGTGAAAGATCGGGTTGTAGATGGTGAAGAAGTCGAGGAATTTTTAGATATTTCGATTGCTGAATCAAAAAGACTAGAAAATATGATCGAAGATTTGCTGGATTTTAATTCCTATGCTGTTGGTGCACTTCAGGTGAAACTAGAAAAGATGAATATGAATGAATTACTTAAAGAAGTGATTCATCATTGGCAAGTAACAAATAGAGATGATTCCACCGAAGTGACTGTTTCCCTACCGGAAAATATACTTTGGGCGCATGGGGATCGTCTAAGAATTCAGCAAATATTATTTAATCTATTGCGTAATAGTCAAGCAGCTTGTAAAGAAGATGGAATGATTAAATTAAAATTATATCAAGATAGTAAGGAAATGATCTCCGTTGATGTAATGGATACAGGCTGTGGAATTTCATTGGATGAACAACCGTTTATCTTTGAACGTTTTTTTCGCGGTGCTGCTAAAAAGGATCGAGTGAGAGGGCTGGGACTTGGTCTGCCTTTTAGCAAAATGCTGGCAAAAGCGCAGAAGGGAATTTTAGTTCTAAAAGAAAGCTCGTCTGATGGAACTATTTTTACGCTCCTACTTCCAAAAGCCAATAAGACATAACAAGGACTATTCAAAAATTATTCAAAAATGTAAATCGTTTGGACATATACCTGACTTATTCCTCTTATATAGTTACTCATGTCTTCAAAACAAGGAGGTTATATATCATGAAAAAACAAATCATCACGATAGCATTAGCAGGAGTTGTATCACTCGGAGGATTAGGTGCTGCTGGCACTTCACATGCAGCGCCCCTTGACCAGCAGCCAGTGAAAAAAGTTGAAGTCAAACATCAAACTCCATTACCAGGGAAGATAAAAACAAAAAAACCAGAGCCAACGCCAGTAAAAAAACATAGAAAACCCGTTCCTGTAAGAAAACATAGAAAACATTTTCCAGCGGGAAAGCATAGAAAACACTTTCCAGTAAGAAAACATAGAAAGCATCATGTACCAGTAAGAAAGCATAGAAAACATCATGTATTAATAAAACATGCTCCAATCCTAACACCTAAAAAAACATCCTAACACCAGTAAATAAGAAGTGAAATCAAAACAGTGCCGAATCAATCAGCACTGTTTTTTTATTAACTTAAGAAAAAAGTTGAGCAACTGACGATGCCTTTTGATTTCATCACAATCCCTCCAATTTGTGAAATATGTTCTTCTTAAAAAATTTTTTGCAAGTCGTAGTAGCAGTTTCTAATTCCTTCTAAATAATGGATTTACTTGATTGTATCGTCCTTTCTTTTACAAATTGAAAGTAATAGAGAAGTAAAATTCCGATATATAGAATAGCAAGGACGAAGAAAATATTGCTGTAAATGAATCCACTAGCATAGTGATTGAAAGGATTCCACTGAACATTTGCATTAAAATCGATTAATTTGCCGTATATCCCAGAAGCCATCCCTCCCGCGATGAAATTTAACATCCCTACTAATCCCATACCAATGCCTGCTTGTTCTTTTGGTAATGTCATGACAATCGAATTAGAAATTGCAATCATAATAAAGGTTTGTCCCACATTTCCTAAAATTAGAAAAAGAGCAAGGAAAATAGGGGATATTCCCGAAAAGGTTGACAGTAATAGAAAACAACTAATAAGCAGCAGAGAGGAAATAATAAAAAGATACGGATTTCCTTTTTTATCAGCCAATTTTCCACCAAAAGTCCCAAGAATTGCAGAAGCTACTGCAGCAGGAACCATAGCAAATCCAGTCCAACTCGAAGACAAATGATGCACATCAGATAAAAATAAGGGACTTAAAAAATAAAGGGAAGTACCGATTCCATTTATGAGAAAAGCTATCATAAGCCCAAGCGTATACGTTTTGTTTTTAAAAATCTTTGGTTGTACAAAAGGTTCGGCTGTAACCTTGATTCTTATGATAAATAATGCTAATGATAGAAATCCTCCTAAAAGGTAACCCCATGCACCAGTAATACCAAGTAAAATAAGCGAAACGCTTGCAGCTAGTAAGGTCCCGCCAACCCCATCGAATTTACCAAAGGTAGTTTGCTTTTCCTCTATTAAATATTTTCGATATGCAGGTAATGTAAATAGGATAAGTAGAGGTATGATAAATAGCCAACGCCAATTGAATTTGCTGACAATAAGTGCAGAAATGACAGGTCCAATTGCACTGCCAAGTGCCAAACCTACAAATGCCATCCCCATAGCTGATCCTCTACGTTCTGCGGGGAAGTACCTGAGTGGTATCAACATAGCAGTAGCCGGGATAGTTCCAGCACCCAAAGCTTGCATACATCTACCCAGCAATACCATCCAAAAAGCTTGTGAAGCAAAACCTGCAAGACATCCAAGGGCAAAAGTGATCAAACCAAATGTTAATAAATTTTTGAGTTGAAAACGATCTGCTAATTTTCCATAGATAGCTGTTCCTATCCCATATATCAAAGAATAGCAGGAGGTAACCCAGCTTACTTGGGCAGTAGTAAGATGAAATTCTTCACGAAGCTGTGGCAGGACAAAGTTGAACATTAAAGCACTCATGGCGGAAAAAGTTAGGGTAAACATCAAGACACGCATTAGTTTCATTTCAGTTTGTGAAGGAAGTTTATTTTCCATGATCACTGACCACCTTTGTAATATGACTGTCAGTAGTGACTGTCATTTTGTTTAAAAAACAACTAGGGTGTTAATGCCCTAGCAAATGTTTGTACACTTGTTTGAATAAATTTGTCCAACGTAACAGTTGGAAAACTTTTATCAGCATCTAAATTGTTTAAAAATGCTCCAAAGTTCATCATCATAAAGGAGATCGCTTGCAGTTCAAAGTCTGTATGAATGATTTTCCCTTTTTTATGCATGTTCTTAAAATAGAGAGTCAATATTTTTAACAGTTGGCGAGGATGCTGTTGTGTTTTTTCTAGGAAACCGGGAAGTGTATTTCCTTCTTTGATCGCGATCATGATCATTTTTCGATTTTGATTCATAATTCGATGATAGGTTTTGCTGATTAATAGTAAGTCTGTTTCTAAATCGCCAGTTAGTTTTTTATGAAAGGTATCCTCCATTTCTTCCGAATAATGAAATCGATCAAAAGCAGTTTCTAGAAGGTTTTGCTTGCTTCCAAAATGCCGAAATAGCGTTTTTTCACTCAATCCAGCCGTTGTTGCGATCTCTTGTGTCGTAACGCTTTTGTATCCTTTTTGTGAAATCAAGTCTATTGCAGTAAGTAACATTTTATCTTTATTGCTGATTTTTATACTGCTGGGCAAGCTATTATCACCACCGCTAGTAATGTCAGTACTGACTGTAATTAATACTAATTCATTTCTTAACACTTGTCAATATAAATGGTGATTCATGATAATTTTTCTCTTCGTAATACAAAAGAATCCTCTATGGATTCTTTTGTACTTTCATCTATTGATTGTTCTGTTTGTCTTCCCACTCACTTCGTAATAACCCCATGATGATTCGGTCATAGCTGCTGCCATCTCGAAGTACAGCTGAGCGCATTCTTCCTTCTATTATAAAGCCAGCTTTTTCATAAGTTTTGATCGCAGCATCGTTATATTCAATAACATCAAGCCCTACACGATTCAAATTAAGTTCGTGGAAAGCATAGCGCAGCATTACCTGTATGGCATCTCTTCCAAGTCCTCTGCGGCGATATTTTGGATCTCCAATGCCAATTGCCAAAAGCCCTGTTTGATTGTTCCATTCAATGGAATGCAAGGCAATGAATCCGATGAGAACATCGTTTTCCAGCGTTCGTATAGCAAATTGAAAGCCATTTGGCATTCGACTTTGCAAGCGGTCTGGAGCTTGTATTTCGTTTAGTGTTTTTGGATAGGCAATATCGGTATCCAATTTCCGAAGTGTATCTGCATCTTCATACCAAGGTAACATTTCCATTGCATCATCTGCTCGAAACGAAGTCAATCGCACTTGGCTGCCATGAAAAAGTGAAGTTTGCTTTAATGTCATCTCTTTATCCCTCTTTTTTTATAAAAATTATCACCTCAGTTGTTGACGAAACGTTAATCCCAATCATTGGCATCCATTCCTTTATGTAAGATGTAATAATTTTAAATCGATTTTCTTTTTATTTCAATGAAAAACAAATATAAGAGAGCCAAAAATATGTTATTCCAAGTCTTGTTTCGTTTGGAATGCTATTCTTGTCTCACTATCTTGGGAAATGAGAGTGAGCAGATCATCTAACTCAAGGAATACTTGCCACTTTTCTTTTTTGGAAATATCACTAATGTGCTGTACTATTTGGTCCTCTAAGTCTGTTAACCGTGTTCCTCTCCATACTTTGTCTGCAAGGCTTACGATCCAATCCTCTATAGTAGTTACTTTGCTTGTCCAAGATGAATGGGTGTAGGTAAATCTAGCAAGAGATGCTTTCATACCCTGTTCGATTAAAAGTTGATAACCTAACTTTTCATGAGTAGAGCCTGGTTTTGTGATCTCATCTGTAGCGATTACTTTTCCAATATCATGTGTAGCAGCTCCAAAAAGAACGGCATTCTCGTCAAACTCTATCTGTGGATAATTTTTGTGAAGCCAAATGGTGATAGTTTTGGCGACATCGTATACCAAGCTTAAATGTGCTAGTAATCGAGGAGGTATTTTGTGTTTGCCAGTAAGCTTAGAAATGATAGGGGAAAGATCAGTAGGATTCATATTTTTACTCCTTAGCAGTTTTCTACATTTTATCTGATATCAAGGATCTGCCATATACCTTTTTGAGCACAACAAAAAAACACATTTAACTTCAGGAATGTGTTGTACACTTTCGATATTTACTCCTAAAACGACGGTGGCGCTCTAGATCACTTCCGGGATTTCCACATACGCTGTGTATAGAAGAGTGATCTCCCAGAGGAGGGAACCGAAGCCTTCGAGAGGAGTCTCAGGGTCGTGGCCTTCGTTGATCTTCTCGATTGCTCCATTGATCTTGGTACATAGAGCGTTTGTCCGATCATAGTCAGGACTTTTCTGGATCAGTTCGATCAAATCCTCACGATTCTACATCACATCGATCTTTGCTTGGTTATCGTCATGAAGCGGCAGAACAGCCTGGAACGCTGGTTCCAGATCGTGCAGGAGAGAGGTCAGCCTCTTCTGGATTTCTGATTCGAGTTGCTCCTTGATCGACTGGAGTGTCGAGTTCTTCTCTTCTGTCCTTCGAATCTTGGCCTTGATCTCTGCGATTTGGGCCACAAACGGACCAAAATTCCTCAAAATTAGCTCCACTTCGTGCAGAAAGGGACATTTGGTTTCATTATAGCCAATCGAATTTAAATATTTCAAATAAAAATATCCATCATACTTGCATGCCGTAATTTTTTCTTTTTCGTCAAAAGAATCAAAAATAGTTAGGCAAGTTTCAACAGACTTAGCAATATATATCTTTTATACTGCTTACGAAGGCCAAGGGAGAGAGGAGAGGGACTAGCTGGTTGTATATGCAGATGTCGTATTTGTTTTAAATGGTTGTATCGACTTTCTCTTACTGTGGCTGACCTCGGGCATACGGAAGGAGAGAACGACGGTACTTCGTTTGTTCTCTGCATCCCTTATCGGTGGTCTGTATGCAACTCTTCACCTGTGGCCTAATTTTACGCTAGCCTATACGCTTCCGGTTAAAATTTTGTCTTCCATCTTGATGATTTGGATCGTATTTGGTTATCGCAATCCGTTTGTATTTCTCCGAACCTTAGGAGTTTTCTACTTTATTTGTTTTGTGACAGGCGGAGCGATGGTCGCACTGCATTATTTGCTTGCAGGGGATGCACAAGTAGCTGGTGGGATATTGTTTACTGAGACAAAAGGGTGGGGATCTCCTGTCTCTTGGGTTTTTATTATGATTGGTTTTCCACTCGTTTGGCTTTATACCAAGTTTTCCTTCCAATCAATGAAAGAACGAGATCAGATTGAGCAGTATATGACTGCTGTTCGCATCCAAATACAAGGCAAAAGTTTTGAGTGCACTGGATTGGTAGATACTGGAAATCAACTGAGGGACCCCATTTCACGGGTACCTGTCATGTTAGTAGAAATGAAGCAGTTGATCGAATTTGTTCCCGAAGAAGTATATCAGATGTTTCTTTCAAAAGATTGGGAGCAGAGTTGGAGTGAGATTCCACCAGAGTGGATGGTCAAAATAAGAATTATCCCATATCGTGCAGCGAGAACCGATAGTGATATGATGATTGCTTTTAAACCAGATCAGGTAGAGATATGGAAAGAAGATCAGTGGAATAATGTTGGGAAAATCCTCATAGGAATAGATGTCGGGCAATTATCTACTGATGGTTCCTATCAGGCGATTATTCATCCTTCCTGTTTATCCATTGTTAGTTAAGGAGGTAGTCATATTGTTAGTCAAATGGAGATTGTTTGCACAATTGTTCTGGTACCGTTTCCTTATACACATGGGACTGCGTGGACGTGAAATTTACTACATTGGTGGAAGTGAAGCACTGCCCCCTCCATTATCGAGAGAAGAAGAAGAGCATTTACTCGTTCGGCTTCCAAGTGGGGATGCAGCAGTACGGGCAATGTTGATCGAGCGAAACTTGCGGCTGGTTGTCTATATTGCTCGAAAGTTTGAAAATACTGGAATCAATATTGAAGATCTGGTTTCGATTGGAACGATCGGTCTTATCAAAGCTGTCAATACATTTGATCCTAGTAAAAAAATCAAACTAGCTACCTATGCATCGCGTTGCATTGAAAATGAAATCCTCATGTTTCTGCGTCGTAATAATAAAATCCGTTCAGAAGTATCATTCGATGAACCTCTAAACACCGATTGGGATGGCAATGAATTGTTGCTATCAGATATTTTGGGAACGGAAAATGACACGATCTATCGTGATATAGAGGACCAAGTCGACAAGAAAATTTTACGTTTGGCGCTCGATAGTTTAACGGAACGAGAACGAAAAATTATGGTTTTGCGTTTTGGATTAAATGGCGGGGAAGAGAAAACACAAAAAGATGTTGCAGATATGTTGGGCATTTCACAATCTTATATTTCTCGACTGGAAAAAAGAATAATCAAACGATTACGCAAAGAGTTCAATAAGATGGTCTAGGGAAATCCTTGTATTCCTTTGTTTTTTATCTGATGACATAAGAGGATGACTACTAACACAAATTAGTTAATTTACATTTTATGTATTTGAATTATATTTTTCCCTCTGAAGGAGATACTTAACATGATTTCATCCTGAGGAGGGACTTTTCTTGGCGCGAAACAAAGTAGAAATTTGTGGAGTAGATACATCCAAATTACCAGTCCTAAAAAACCAGGAAATGAGAGAGCTGTTTCGCGAGTATCAGGCAGGAGATTTGGATTCCAGGGAAAAGCTAGTGAGTGGGAATCTCCGTTTGGTCCTGAGTGTTATTCAGCGATTCCATAACCGTGGGGAATGTGTAGATGATCTCTTTCAAGTAGGCTGTATAGGTCTGATGAAAGCGATTGATAACTTTGATTTAGGTCAAAATGTCAAGTTTTCTACCTATGCCGTTCCGATGATCATCGGGGAAATCCGTCGTTATTTACGAGATAATAACCCTATTCGAGTATCACGCTCTTTGCGAGATATTGCCTATAAAGCACTGCAAATGAGGGACAACCTTACCAACAGGCATTCCCGTGAACCCACCGTTCAAGAAATATCCAAAGCATTAGGTGTTCCCAAAGAAGATGTCGTCTTTGCTCTAGATGCTATTCAAGATCCAGTTTCATTGTTTGAACCCGTCTTTCAAGATGGGGGAGACCCGATTTATGTGATGGATCAAATTAGTGATGAGAAAGCAAAAGATATTCAATGGGTAGAAGAAATCGCTTTAAAAGAAGCGCTCGCTAGGTTAAATGACCGGGAAAAAATGATCTTATCTATGCGTTTTTTTGAAGGAAAGACACAGATGGAAGTTGCCGATGAGATCGGTATCTCCCAAGCTCAAGTCTCTCGCTTGGAAAAAGCGGCGATTCATCAAATGCATCGCTATGTTACATAAATAAAAGTGGATTTAACATAACTTAGATAGATGAAAAACAGCAAACCAGTGCTATATAGCACTGGTTTTAAAATTGACTATTTCGGGGAGGGTCTTTATCCTCTGACCGCGGTCGCTTATGATGTTTTGTTTCGGCGATACATTACTATTCCGATAATGAGGAGAGTAGCTCCAACTACAATCATAAGGGGATAGCTGGTAGCTGTTTTGGGTAGTGCTCCACCATTTGATACAGCTTTAGTCGTATCATTTGTAGTTTTAGTAGGTTGTGGTTTTGTGTCTGTATTTGAGTTACCAGGGTTAGGTTTAGGATTTTCCGTATTGTTATCATTACCTGGTGTTTGAGTAGAAGCGTTTTTTACATTAAACATTTTAGCGTAATCAAATTTGATAACTTCATCGTCATGCATGTGGCCATTAAAATAGAAGGTTACTTTATATGTTCCATCTTTGAAATCGGGAAAAGCATGGGAAAATTTGAATCCATCTACATCTTTCTTACTATACTTGCCAACTACTTTTCCTTTTTCATCTTGTACCTTTATCTTCCAATCTCCGCGCAACTTATCGATATTGGTTACATTAATTTTAAATCGATCTTTTCCTTTGATCGAATTATCATAGGTGATTTTTAGACCAAAGATTTTAAATTGATCTGTCAAGGTCATTTCTTTCCCATCTACTTTACCCGAAAAATCAACCTTCACATTCAACGCGTCCCCAAACTTATATCCTTTTTTCAAAGGAATATTTAGAGAGGTTCCATTATGCTGTTTGGATGCTTGCTGGACTCCATTGTAATAATAAGTCCAAGTTCCTTCTGCTATTGTCGCATTTTCTATTGTTGCTGTTAGTTGTTTTTTCTTTGTATTTATATCGGTAATCTTCAACTTTACATGATCATCTTGTTTTTGCACTTGCTGATTAGAATTTAAATTATCCGTTACATTCTGAATGATGTTGTTATTATTCGTATTGGATTCAGCAAAAATGGTAGATGGAGCATTAGAAATCAAGAAAAAAGTAAAAAGAAAAGTAATCAAAGGAATAGTAAATCTTTTCATGTAGGTACCTCCTGTAGTCCTTATTTCAAATAGTTAAGTATATGATTCTTTTTCTCCCCCTATATGCCTACTATATGTGTAATGAAACGATTGATCTATTGGTAAATCATACATTTTAATAGGAAAATTTGTAATTCCAAAATAATGACACCATTAAAATTCATAATTGGATAACTTTTTGGTTGCTGAGTGCTATCTCTTGTGTCTAGTACGTGATAGGGGATTTATTGAATTCGAAAATATTGTTTTAAAAGTTTTTTTATCGAGCCTGTTGCATTATTCGTCTCAAAAGCGCAGATGTGCACCTCAGACAAGGGCACAAGTCTCGCTAGGTCGCTGTGCTCCTAGTCTCGCTTTGTGTGGGTGGAGCGTCCTTTGTGTTTTTTCAACAACAGACGCGGAAAACACACATCAAGCGACCTTATCCAGTGTTCTTCAAATCTATTTATGCAACAGCCTCTATCATAAAGAGAATAAACACTTTCTAAATTTGATCAAAAGAAGGGAAGAGTGTTTAACGAGAATGTAGCTTCATATATATAATTTATATGGTTGACATTGGGGAGTTGCGGATATGATGAAGATATCAGAGTTACAGGCAAAAGATGTAGTCAATATTGCGGATGGAAAGAAATTAGGGCAGATTCAGGACTTGGAGCTTGATTTAAAACAAGGGCTCATCAAGGCTATTGTTGTCCCGACAGAGCAGAAGTTGTTCAGCTGGTTATCAAGCGGGCAGGAAGTAGTCATCCCATGGAATCAAATTGTAAAAATTGGTTCAGATGTTATATTGGTTCGTTTAGGTAACAGATACCAAGAAATGGATGCTTATACACAAAAATAACAAGATTCCTTAATAGGAATCACTTTTTTGTTTTGGTGTAGTCTCTTTTGAAATGTTAAGATAAGACATAGGAGGCTATCTGCATGGAACCATTTGTATTATATAGTAAAAATCATCCCTATTTGCATTTAGCGCAATGGGAATCAACCTTTCCACACTTGGTTGTTGGTATGAGTACACGAACCGAGGAGAATCGAAATTATGCTTTACATGTTGGAAATGATCCCGAACAAGTAATTACCAATCGGCAAGGCTTGGCAAAGTCTTTATCTTTTCCTTTTGAAAGTTGGACTTGTGGAGAACAAGTTCATCAAGATCATATTGAATTGGTTACAAGTGCTGACCGCGGAAAAGGAAGGGAAACACGAGATTCTGCGTTCGCTTGTACAGATGGACTTATCACGGATGAGTCTGATATATTGTTAGCCTCATTTTATGCAGATTGTGTACCTCTTTTCTTTTATAGCCCTGATCTGGATATGATTGGGGTCGCTCACGCAGGATGGAAAGGTACTGCGGCCAACATTGGTGTGAGCATGATAAAAAAATTTCTCAAGTTAGGAGCGGATAAAAAACAAATTTTGGCAGCAATAGGTCCATCTATTGGCAATTGTTGTTATGAAGTAGATGACCGTGTGATGGAACCGCTTTATCAGTTGTTGCCAAAAGCATTTGAAGAGTCTATATTTATACCTACAACACAAGGACATTATCGCCTAGACCTAAAGAAAGCAAATCAACATTTACTTTTATCTATAGGACTGGCCCATGAGCAGATTTTGGTAAGTAATCGATGTACCCAATGTGAAGAAACTCTGTTTTTTTCTCATCGAAGAGAGGCAGCAAACGCAGGGAGAATGGTTGCTTTTATTGGGAAAAAAAGGAGTAAGGAATGATAGAGATGGAACATTTTTCAAAAAGGATTGCGGAAATTAGGCATCGTGTTGAAAAAGCATGTGAACGTGCCGGTCGTAGTCCTGATGAAGTAAATATAGTAGCTGTTACCAAATATGTCGATACAGAAATAACCAATCAAGTGATGAATGCTGGATGTCTGCATATTGGAGAAAGTCGTGTGCAACAAGCAGTGCCAAAATGGAAACAGCTTGGAGACAGAGGGACTTGGCATTTCATCGGCCATCTTCAGAGGAACAAAGCAAAAGATATTGTTGGACGTTTTGAATATTTACATGCATTAGAAAGTTTACAGCTGGCAGCTGAATTAGATAAAAGATGTGCTGCGCTATCGACTAAGATAAAATGCTTTATTCAAGTAAATGTATCTGGAGAAAAAACAAAATTTGGAATTTCTCCTGCCGAATTAAATGATTTTGCAGGGTCAATGGCGAATTTTTCACATATTGAGCTTGCGGGTCTGATGACTATGGCACCAAATACTCCTGATCGAGAAGAAGTGCGACCCGTTTTTCGGGAGTTGAGACACTTGCAAAAAGAGTTACAGCGCCAGCAATTTGCTGTCCCACATTTATCGATGGGCATGTCGCAAGATTTTGAGGTAGCTATCGAAGAAGGAGCTACTTTTGTGCGATTAGGTTCTATTCTAGTGGGGACAAGCTCTTAGACGCCCGGTAGGGAGGAGAGGATTGTGACAATTATGGGAAGATTTATGAATTTTTTCGGAATGAATGATGATGATGAACAGTTCGAAGAGATGGATCTAGATAGAGAGCCAAACAATAATGCAAAAGGAAAGAGCAACATTGTGTCTCTACATACACAAAAAAATATTCGTTTGATATTGATCGAGCCACGTGTATTTGAAGAAACACAAGAGATTGCGGATAATTTGAAAAGTCATCGTCCAGTTGTAGTAAATTTACATCGGGTAAGACGTGATCAGGCCAAACGTGTAATCGATTTTTTAAGTGGTACTGTTTATGCACTGGGTGGTTCGATTCAAAGAGTAGGGGATCATATTTTCATTTGCACTCCTGCCAATGTTGATGTACAGGGAACGATTACGGAGATCATGAACGACGATACTTTTTAAAATTCTTAGTTGAGGTGACTTTAAGCCATGATTTTACTCGATTATATACCTACTATTATTAAATGGGCTTTTAACGTCTTTGAGATTCTACTCATTATATACATTCTTATGTCTTGGGTCCCTCAAGCTAAAGATTCCCCAATTGGCATCGTAATCGGCAATATAGTAGAGCCATATCTGAGTATATTTCGCCGCTTTATCCCGCCAATTGGTATGATAGATTTTTCTCCAATTGTTGCCATTTTTGCCCTTAAATTTGTACAGATTGGACTACTGACCGTTTGGTTTTGGATTGTTTCTCTCATATAGGAGTTTGGGCTATGGAAGATCATCAACTTTTTACTCATTTTCGCAAAGAGGAACATGCTTTTGTAGAGCGGGGACTCGATTGGATTTATCAGGTATCTAGGAAGCACCAAGTAGTGCTCACTCCATTTTTAGATCCAAGAGAACAGTATATTTTAACTACACTGGTTAATCGAGAGAATCAAGATATTCGTATGGAAAAAGATGGTGGATATATAAATGCTGAAAGATGTCGTGTTTGTATATATCCTGAATATCTCTTTCCGAACGAAGATGATTTTTCTCTTGTTTATTTAAGTTTAGATAGTGAATTTTCATTGGAGCATAGAGAAGTTCTCGGCTCTCTGCTTGGACTTGGTATTCAGCGTTATATGCTAGGAGATATTTTACCTAAATCTAATGGTGCAGATGTCATAATAGCAAAAGAAATGAAAGATTATGTGATTGGTACCTTGACAAAAGTGGGAAGAAAGGGGATTATCATTTCGGAGATTGCTCGTGATCAACTTTGGACTGAGCAACAACAAGAAATGGAGCAACAAACTGTTGTCTCTTCTTTACGCTTAGATACCATCATTGCAGCTGTTTGTCGAATTTCTCGTTCTAAATCTGTTGATTTAGTTCGATTAGGTAAGTGCAAGGTGAATTGGCAAACGATCGATCAAGCTGGTTATATTGTCACAACGGGTGATGTCATTTCCGTTAGAGGTTATGGTAGAATTCGACTGAACGAAGTGCGAGAACCGACGAAAAAAGGGAGGTTTCCTATACGATATTTACGCAATCTCTAGCTGTTTCCAGTTATTTCTACATTGCTAGGTGGTAAATAAGCAGGATATCTGTTAATATTGTCGAATAGGGAAGGCATGCGATAGACCATACAGGAGGTATGCTTAGATTAAGAGAGAGAAATCTTTCTAGTAACTAACTATAATCCTAAGTGGTACTACCTTTGTCTGTGATCGGGACTAATTCTAGAGCATGCAGTTAATTTGGAGGTGCATTCATGCTAACGACGACTGAGATACACAGCAAAGAGTTTAAACGCTCTTTTCGTGGTTATGATGTCGATGAGGTTAATGATTTCCTAGATCAGATTATACGAGATTATGATTTGATTATTAGGGAAAAAATGGAATTAGAACAACAAGTGGAAGAGTTGCAAGCTGAATTAGAGAGAGTTATGGAAGGCGAGTCCATGTACGCTAATTCGCAACAACAACAACCAGTTCAAGAAGTTCCAGTTCAACAAACCCCGTCTCGCTTTGCTGCGGATAATTCTATGAATTCCTTGCAACCAACAGCAGCAGCGCTGACCTCGATGGAACAAAGCATCCATAAGTCGATTCGAGTTGCGCAAGAAGTGGCTGACGAAGTTCGTCTAAATGCGAAAAAAGAAGCCGAACTTATTGTGCAGGAAGCGGAGAAAAATGCAGACCGTATCATCAACGAAGCTCTTACCAAAGCTCGTGCGATACACACTGAATTGCTTGATTTGAAACAAAAAGCTACCATCTATCGCACTCGATTCCGTACCTTGGTTCAATCTCATCTTGACATTTTGGACAACTCCGATTGGAACGCACTAGAAGAAATTGAACAAGGGCTTGACGAACATGATAAACAACTTGAACAATTATCAGAAGTAGACGATAATCAAGACTATATGATTGATAATACACTACCAACTATTCAACATGATTTTAACGATGAAGATGCTTTAGTAATGGATGAAGTTGCAGTTTCTTATATGGAAGAGGAAGAAGAACCTCGCCGTGAATTACGTAGAACTTCACGTAAATTGAAGAAGAAAGCAATGTTCTAGTCAAAGGTATGGATTGGGACAAGTAGCTAGAAATACTCTTTTGACCAGCGAACTAGGGATGGTGCAAGCCTAGTAAAGAGTTTCTATGCTATATCACCCAGGAACTGTTCGCCTGAACTTCAAAAATCGATAAGTAAGGTGAGACGTTTAACTCTCGTTAACGAGTTATGAGGTAGTGGCAATAAATGTCACTATGAATTTGGGTGGTACCACGAGAACCTTCTCGTCCTATGGGATAGAGAAGGTTTTTTATTTTATTGTAAAGGATTGGGAATATGGCCGATTATAGTAAAACCCTCCAGTTACCAAAAACTGCTTTTCCGATGAGAGGAAATTTGCCTAACAAAGAACCAGAACGTCAGAAACGTTGGAAAGAAGAAAAAATTTATCAGCAAGTTTTGCAAAAACGTCAAGGTGCTCCTAAATTCATCTTGCATGATGGACCTCCTTATGCAAACGGAGACCTGCATATTGGACATGCTTTAAATAAAATCTTAAAAGATTTTATTGTTCGTTATAAATCACTTGCTGGGTTCGATGCTCCATATATTCCAGGTTGGGACACACATGGGCTGCCAATTGAGCATGCGATTGTCACCAAGAAAAAAGTAGATAGAAGATCAGTCGATATTCCAACTTTTCGAGATCTCTGTACAGACTATGCGTTATCATTTGTAGAACGTCAAAAATCCCAGTTTGAACGATTGGGTGTACGTGGAGATTGGGAAAATCCGTATATCACACTTAAACCTGAATATGAAGCGGAACAAATTCGTTTATTTGGAGACATGATGGCAAAAGGCCATATTTATCGTGGGATGAAGGCTATCTATTGGTCCCCTTCTTCTGAGACTGCACTTGCCGAAGCAGAAATTGAATATCATGACAAACGATCTGCATCTATTTATGTTGCCTTTCCAGTAGTGGAAACCGCAGGTGTTTTTCCAGAAGGAAGCGAAGTAGTGATCTGGACAACCACTCCTTGGACTATCCCAGCAAATCTCGGAATAGCCTTAAACGAAAATTTTTCCTATAGCCTTGTCGAAACTGGAGATAGAAAACTCGTATTAGCTACTGACTTGGTTCCATCTGTAATGAAAACGATCGAGGTAGAAGATTATAAAATAACGGATAGTTGGCAAGGGAAAGAACTAGCTGGTGTTGTTTGTCGTCATCCATTTTATGATCGAAAAAGCCCTTTAGTGTTTGGAGACCACGTTACATTAGATGCTGGTACAGGTTTTGTTCATACTGCACCAGGGCATGGGGAAGACGACTTCTGGTTAGGTAAGAAATACAATTTAGGTGTGCTTTCTCCTATTGATGGAAAAGGGAAATATACGGATCAAGCACCTGGATTTGAAGGTATTTACTACGAAGATGGGAATAAAAAAGTTACGGAAAAATTAGAAGAAGTAGGAGCTCTATTAAAACTCACTTTTATCACACACTCTTATCCTCATGATTGGAGAACCAAAAAACCGATTATCTATCGTGCTACAGAACAATGGTTTGCCTCTATCGATGGATTCCGAGAAGAGATGTTAGAGCAAATCAAACAAGTAAAGTGGACTCCAGAGTGGGGAGAAGTAAGGCTGTCTAATATGATTGCCGACCGTGGAGACTGGTGTATTTCCCGTCAGCGCGTTTGGGGTGTACCACTGCCGATCTTCTATTGTACTTCTTGTAACCATCCTCATATCAATGAAGAAACGATTGAATTTATCGCTGAGTTATTTGCTAGGGAAGGTTCGAATGCATGGTATAAAAAAGATGTAGCTGAGTTAATGCCAGAAGGTCACGTTTGCGAACAATGCGGCGGTAAAGAGTTTGTAAAAGAAACAGATACGATGGATGTATGGTTTGACTCTGGCAGCAGCCATCGTGCAGTGCTCACTCAGCGTGAGGAGACCGTATGGCCTGCTGATCTGTATTTAGAAGGCTCGGATCAGTACCGTGGCTGGTTCAACTCTTCTCTTTCTACAGCCGTAGCGACAACAGGACGTGCACCATATAAAGGAGTGCTTAGTCACGGATTTACCCTTGACGGGGAAGGACGCAAGATGTCAAAATCACTTGGCAACGTCATCGATCCTGCCAAAGTGATGAAACAATATGGAGCCGATATTTTAAGACTTTGGGTAGCTTCTTCCGATTATCAAGCTGATTTCCGTGTCTCCGATGAAATCTTGAAACAAATCGCGGAAGTATATCGTAAGCTTCGTAATACGTTCCGGTTCTTGCTTGGAAACTTAGCGGACTTTGATCCTAGAGCGCAGCGAGTAGCCGTAGATCAAATGGATGAATTAGAGAAATATGTGCTCATCAAGCTGCAATCATTAGTAGACCGTGTGACCAAAGGCTATGAGAAATATGATTTCAATCAGGTCTATACCAATATTCATCAATTTTGCACTGTATTTCTCTCGCAGTTTTATCTCGATGTACGGAAAGATCGATTGTATGTGGAAGCGCCAAATTCTGTTCCCCGCCGAGCAACACAGACCGTTTTACATGAGCTATTGGTGACACTCGTTAAATTATTAGCACCCATTATCCCGCATACAGCAGATGAAGTATGGGAATATGTTGCTGGTGAGAAAGAAGCAAGTGTTGAGTTAACGGATTTTCCAGTTGTTCAAGAGGATCGGCTGGATACTGCATTAGAAAAGAAATGGGATCAGTTTTTAACCCTTCGTGATACCGTATTAAAAGCGTTGGAAGAAGCGCGTGCCGCTAAGACCATTGGTAACTCGTTGGTAGCAAAAGTAGAGATTACCCCAGGTTTTGAAGCTGCAACACTGCTAAATCAAATTCCAGAACTCAAAGATTTGTTTATCGTATCGGATGTCGAAATGAATCCTGTATCTGGGGATGTAGAAACGATTGAAGTAAAAGTAACTGCTGCATCGGGAGAAAAATGTGAGCGTTGCTGGGTAATTTCTCCTTCTGTAGGTCAAAATGAACACCATCCGACACTTTGTGATCGTTGTGCTCCGATTGTAGAAGAGAATTTTCAAGACTTAGAAGTGTAAAGTGGAAAAGCCATTATCTTTAGTGATAATGGCTTTTTAGTTGAAGTAATTTTAAGGTGAATATAAAAAGGTACTTAAATCATTTTTTGTTTAAGGATTTTGTGGTTCATAAGAATGTTGAACCAAAAGCTAAGAAATCCTAATAGACCTCATTTATATAAAGACTACGTTTATTATCAGCCCCGCTGAGAAATAGTAGACTATTCCCCTAGCGGGGGAGAGGTGGATGAATGATTGTCATCCGCCTCCCCTTGCTGGAGGACACAGGAGGGTCACCATTCCCCGACATACTCGCCATCAACCTCCACCGCCGGAGGGAGGTCGACGTCGTCGTAGAGGTCGACAGTGATGTTCTGTCCTGTGTAGAGTTTGTTGTCTCTGCCCACACTACGGTACTCGGCCGGCTTGTTGGGATCGGTTGATTTGGTGGTGAGTTGGGACCAACCGACCTTGATTTTCTCTCCCTTGAGCGTATGCTTTTTGCTTTTGGCAGAAGCATTACCTTTCAGCCAGATGACGCCATCGACCTTAATGGACTTCGCTTTGCAGTCGTACCCGTACCTCTTCATGTAGGCGAGACGTTCTCCGACACTGGTTATCTCTTCAATGTCTCCACACTCAGAGAACTTTGTCGAGCCCCAGATGGTCGTCTCACAATTCAGTGTGGTGGTCACCTTACCGATGACACTTCTGATTCGCCCATTACGGATGGTGGTGATGTTGTTCGGGTGTTCTGGAACCTCCACCCCAAGTTCTAGGATTTCCACGACATGTTTCGGTTTCCAGCCGATACGATCTTTGCTCCCATAGTAGCCCTTGCAGCTGCCGCGGACAATGATGTCTTCGTCGAACTGGATGGAACCCTCAGCACGCACCCGAAGGTGAGCAAGACTTTCGTCCAGCTCATAGGTCTCATAGGTTCCGTCGATTTTGACGATCTCGTCGCCCTTACGAACGACAGTGCCGCTTGCCTGGACCGTCCCGTCGAAGAACTCGATCTTGGCACCGATCAGTGTTTCCGTGCCGTTTTCGTTCAATCACCGGTCGGTGGCCGTCCACCCGTAGGTGGTGGTCTTACCCTCCAGGACAAGGTCGATGGTAACCATGTCTCCCCCTTCAAGGAATGTTGTGCTCCAGCAGATTGTACAAATATTATACTATTTTGATATAGAAAACAAAATATACCTAGTTTTCGATCATAACGCATCAAATGTACGATTTATTTAGACTCTCGCATTTTCCACGATAAGTGATTATAGTAGAGCTTTTTCTTGCATTATTCATGTAGAACACACGAGATGGATAATATAAAAATAGGAAGGAACGTGAATCAAGATAATTCTAATTTACTAACTTTTACAGTTAAAAGGATTAACTGTAAAATAATGAACAGGTATTGCGGAAAGGAGTAACAAATGGATATTCGCAAAGGAACAATGGATGATCTAAACAAAATCGTAGAAATGTATATTATCGCCAGACGTGACCTTCAAGAAAATGACATTCACCAATGGGATTACAATGATCCCAGTATTCAGATGTTACAAGAAGATATAAAAAAGGGAAACTTGTATGTCGCGGTTCAAAAGGAAGATATCCTTGGTTCTATTGTTTTAGACGAAGAAAAAGAACCTGAACATGAAGATGTCGATTGGGCTGTAGAAGAGGGCAAAGCTCTTTATTTGCATCGGTTAGTGGTTCACTTGGACTTCCAAGGAGAAGGCACGGGAAAAGCTTTAATGGAATTTGCTGATCAGTATGCCAAAGAGCGTGGTTATACTTCTATTCGCCTCGATGCTTATGAAGAAAATGAAGTAGCTAGAGGGTTGTACGAGAAGTTTGGATATAAAGAGATGGGGCAAGTCTATTTTCCAAGAAGGGAAGTACCTTTTTATAGCTATGAAAAGAAAATTAAGTAAAATATCGGACTGAGTTTTTTATGCATTGAAAAAAGGTACCTTTCCAAAAAGGTATCATTCGTTTAAAATCAGAATTGTCGTTTTCCTCTAACAGAAAGAAAAGCTCATGGCAGCGACCAAGCTGTGGACAAGAAAGTTCATACTACTTCTGCTCGTTCACCTTCTGCTCAATTTGGCATTCTACATGATTGCCCCCATTCTTCCGTCTTTCACGGAAAAAGTGAACGCGAAAAACGTACTTTCGATGGCAGTGGTGATCTTTATCATGCCGTCTTACGTCGCTCGTTTGATCACAGGCTTTCTATGTGATCGCTGTAGGAACAAGGGAACTAAGATCATTGGACTGATGGCAATCGGACTGATGATCATTTCCTTCATTGGGTACAGCGAGGTACATAACGGGGAACAGCTTCTCCTCTGTCGTGCGCTTCACGGTATTTCTTATGGGATGGCTATTCCTCCCATCAGTGGATACCTTGCCCGTTTTATTCCGGAAGAGCGGAGTATTTCGGGTCATGCCAGTCAGAGTGCTGCTGGTAATCTTGGTATGATCATCGGCTCCGTGCTCAGCCTCTATTTGGATGAGAAGAAATTTCTGGGGGATACCTTCGTGGTAGGTGCTATGGCAGTCATCATCGGACTTATCCTGATGGTTTTCGTGCCTGTCCCAGTATCCAAAGAGAAGATCGTTTCAGTGGGGAAAGTTATCTCAGTTTCTCACCAAATGAAGACTTCTGAGGTTGTAAAGAAAGTCATGCCGTTTGGCCTGATTATGTGCAGCGTTCTGGTTTACAGTGCAGGAGTGACTACCTACATCCAAAAATATACAAATGAGATGGGGTATATAGGGCGCAATTCATCCTATATGGCTGTCAACACAGCAGTCATCCTGTTTAGTAGCCTGATCGTTGTCTGGGGTGGAAAGAAAATTGGTCATGGCCGTCTTACTGTCATGGCCTTTTTTTGCTTTGCAGTTGGGATCGTAGGCTTGTCTATCAAGAGTCTTACGATGTTTTATTTGGCTGCAATAGCGAATGGGATCGGAACCAGTTTTCTGTCAGCACCGATTCGGGCTCGCGCGATGGAGTCCCTTCCGGATGAACGACGGCCGTTGGGTTCCTCCGTATATTACACGATTTACGATGGTGGAGCTAGTGCCTGTGTTCTGTACGGGATGGCGGGAGATAGGTGGGGCTACCAACAGGCACCACTTTCTCTCTCCATTTTCGTAGCGATTGGCGGTTTTCTTGCAATCCAAAAAATGAGGAAAAAGAATACGCTTCTTACCTTCGGGTGATGTGTAATCGGTAGCCGGTATACAAGTGAAAGCTTGTTACCGGCTGCCTGCGTTTTGAGCGTTAGTACTTTTTTTGTTTTTGGAGATGCTAACAAAAAAAGTGTGGAGGATGTTCGATGAATCAACAACAGCTTGAGAAGTTAAAGCAGTTATTAATAAAGGAAAAACAAGATTTTGAACAGCGTTTAGAACAAAATCATGACTATGGTTTAGAAATGGGAATGAATGACTCTGTAGGAGAACTATCGGGATATGACAATCACCCAGGAGATATTGGTTCAGAGCTGTTTGAAAGAGGAAAAGATTTGGCACTGCAAGATGCGGATCAGCATCATATCGATGCCGTGAATCGCGCTTTATCTCGTATGGAACGAGGGAGTTATGGTATATGTGAGGTATGTCATCAAGAAATCCCTTATGAACGATTAGAAGCTGTCCCATGGGCAACTACGTGCAGTCAGCATCATTCTACCCGTCAAGTTACAGGGCGGCGTCCGATTGAGGAAGAGGTGATAGAGAATTCTATAACGCACAGCTTTAAAGATGACAGCGACTATAATGGCTTTGATGGCGAGGATGCTTGGCAATCGGTGGAGCGTTTTGGTACATCCAATCCAGCTGATGATTTTCAAGATGGTACATCCTACGATGAATTATTAGAAGATAACGATGAGCCCCAAGGTTATGTGGATCTTATTGAAGGGTTTGCTATCACCGATATAACAGGTCACAATGAAGGAATGCCGGAAATCGTTCATAATGAAGCATATTATCGGAAAGAGAGAGAACTAAACCTAGACGAGGATATTTAAAAATGAAGAATGAGGAAGCAGCCGCTGTTCGCTATTTATGAGATGGCAAAGGGTGCTTCCTTTTTTAATAGCAAGAATAAGTGTAATCCTAATCCTTTAAGCAGAAGAAACTTTGGTATCGCACTGTTGACTGGATGGTAGTACACCACTTTTTTGAAACAAAAGCAAAGATGAAAGAAGACAAAGTACAGTAAAAAGACTAACAGAAAGAAAACCACTTGCATTTGCGTAAAGAATTCCTGCTACTGTTGATCCGATAGTACTTCCCAAATACATGGTAGCATTAGCCAATGAGGAGATGGTTCCACGAGACGAAGTAGAAAGTGTTTGTAGTAATCTCATAATGATTGGGAAGACCATACCGATAACTACATAGATGAACGAGTAAAATATCGTAACAACAATAATATTTGGTAAAAACGGAAGGACTATAAATAACAATATAAGAACGATCACTCCCCAAATAAATGAGTTTTTGAGACCGATCTTCTGGACCCAGTTACTACTAAAAAAGCTGCTCAATGTATTTCCTAATCCGAGAAACAAAATGACGCTTCCAATACTTGCTACATCTAGATTAAATCTGTCAGCAAACCAAGTTCCCATGAATGTGAAAGTTGCAAAGTTGCCTAATTGAAAGACAAAGTAGGCAAAAAAAGTGATCTTGGAACGAGATTCTTGTAAAAGTACACGATAACGTTTCAAAATAGAAGGTGACTTTTTCTCAGATAGGATAGGTGGGATGGATGGCAAGAAAAAAACGATTAATATGACCATAAAAAAGGAGCAAGCCCCAACAGCGAAAAAGGGAGTTCGCCAATTAAAAGCAGCAAGATAACTTCCTATAGGAACTCCAATCATTTGTGAAACCGCTAATCCCGCAGTAACGATCCCCATTGCTTTTAAAATCTTTTCAGAAGGAATTAATTGTGGAATAGAAGCCCATACTTGTGGGGTAACAAAAGCACCACTAATTCCCGCCAAAAATCGAAAGAGGAGCATGCCCCAGAAAGTAGTAGCAAATCCACATAAAAGGGTAAAAAGACCAAAGCTCAATAAACCAATCATCATTACTTTTTTGCGATCCCAGCCATCTGATAGTGGCCCAGCTAAAAGAGCAAATAAAGCATATCCAAGTGCAAAAGCAGAAACGATCCAACCAGAGTGTTCAACTGAAATATGAAAAGCTGTTCTAAGTGTAGGTAGCAATGGGGAAACAATAAAAAGATCTGCACCAATAAAAAACATGATAAAGAAAAATAAACATGTTACCTTTTTCAAAGTGGGACCCCCTCTTATTCGTTAGTTCGTGAATTATCGAACAATAGAAATATAACATGACCTATGATATAGTTCAACTATAAAAATTATTTTTTGGGCAGGTGAAATTATTTTGCGAACCCTTTATCAACCTAGCCGGGATGAGCTTAATCTTGCTACTGTTCTTCATGCCCTTAGCGACGAGATAAGGTTGGATATTATCAAAAGTTTAGCGGAAAAAGGGGAGCAATATTGTAATGCACTTGAAATACAAGCACCAAAATCGACACTGTCTCATCACTATAAAGTGCTAAGAGAATCGGGAGTGACACATACTAGGCTAGAGGGAACTCAACGATTTGTTTCCCTGAGATATGATGATTTGAATGCTCGTTTTCCTGGTTTGCTGTCTGCTATTCTTAAAGAATTAGGAGTGAAACAATATCAGAGTTAATGGGAGTAACAGGTGAGTTCAAAAGTCGTTTTCTTCCTTCGGCTCCTTGTGCTACAATCGGGAAAGAATAAATGGAACGGGGGAGTTTAGTGTTACTTTTTTTTATCATCTCGATTTTAGTTATCGCACTTGATCAAGTAAGCAAGTGGTGGATTGTTCAACATATGGAGCTATATCAATCCATCTCTGTTGTACCTGACTTCTTTTACATCACCTCACACCGCAATCGAGGTGCTGCTTTTGGCATATTACAGGAACAGCGTTGGTTGTTTATTATCGTGACAATTGGCGTCGTGATTGCAATTATTGTTTATATGGTGAGGATGAAAAAAGAATCAATTCTAACCAAAACAGCACTCTCATTTGTATTAGGTGGAGCAGTAGGAAATTTGATTGATCGGATTCGCACAGGGGAAGTTGTTGATTTTTTTCATTTTCAATTTGGGAGTTATCATTTTCCTATCTTTAATGTCGCGGATTCCTCCATCTGTGTAGGTGTAGTTTTATTTTTAATTGCGAATTTAATGGATTACAAAAAAGAGCAGTATGATACTTCAGTTGGAGATGCCTAATGGATATACACCAAGTGATTGTTACCGAAGAGATGGCAGGAGAGCGATTGGATAAAGCAATCGCTGGGCTTGAGCCAGATTGGTCTCGGGTTCGAGTACAGGAATGGATATCAAACCATCGCGTTTTGGTAAATGGAAAAATAAAGAAAGAAAGCTACCGAGTAAAGCTCGGAGAAAAAGTGGAGATAGATGTTCCTGAAGTAGTGGATTCCGATATTTTACCAGAAAATATTCCACTGGAAATTTGTTATGAAGATGAGGATGTTTTGGTGGTGAATAAACCTCGTGGCATGGTCGTTCACCCTGCTCCTGGACACTACAGTGGAACATTGGTTAATGCCTTGCTCTATCACTGTAAACAAGAGTTATCTGGGATAGGAGGAGTAGCTCGTCCTGGGATTGTCCATCGGATCGATAAGGATACTTCTGGACTCCTGATGGTTGCGAAAAACGATCTGACTCATCATTCATTAGTAGATCAATTAAAAGAACATACGATAACGAGAATGTACCTTGCCATTGTTCATGGTGTGATTCGCCATGAAAGAGGATTGATTGAGGCACCAATTGGTCGAGATCCAAAAGACAGAAAAAAAATGGCAGTAGAACACCGCAATGGAAAACATGCGATTACTCATTTTACCGTGATGGAACGGTTTGCTAAGGCCACTTATGTAGAGTGTAAGCTTGAAACTGGACGAACTCATCAGATCAGGGTTCATATGAAATCGATTGGTCATCCATTGATCGGGGACTTGGTATATGGGCCTGTGAAAAATAAATATGGGTTTGAAGGGCAGGCTCTTCATGCAGAAGTTTTAGGCTTCACCCATCCTCGCTCAGGAAAGCGAATTGAATTAAAAACGGAACCGCCATTGGCATTTGCCCAGTTAATGGAAAAGTTGCGCTCAGAATAAACCTAGGGAATCCCCTAGGTTTTGCATTATGATAGATAGAATATTTATGATTGAGCATCAAAAGTTTTTGTGTTTTTTAAGGAGTATGACTCTGCTTCCCCGATATATCTGCCACATGTTCCATATGGATTATCCAATATCATCTTTACAATTTCTTTTCCTTCTGTGGTGTTGACCAGCTGTCTGACATCGTCGATAGTTTCATAATAGGTTTCGATTACAAACTTTATATCTTGAAAGCTGGCAGGTATTTCTCTCGTACTTGTGATAAGATGAGTAATTTTCAACTTGATTACTCCAGGAAATTTGATCATACGGGGTAAGATGTTTTCGACATAATATTTTTCAAACTTTTTTTTATCTGTAATTTTTGTATAAATCCCAACTGTTTTATACATGATCAGGAATCCCCTTTACACTCTAGTTGTATTCTCTAAAGGTACATAGTACCTTGGCTATGGTATTGTCTGGTGGAGATTTAGTAAAAAGAAATAGCAGATTTTATCTAACATATCCTTCTTCTTCTAACAAATCCTTGATAATCAAAATATTCTGTAGGGGATCGAAGGAATCCTGCAAGTTTTAAAACATATTTATCTGTACTAAAATATTTAGCTGTGCACAGCTAAATAGGTATCATCAAAAAAGGCATCCTTTCAAAAGGATGCCTTTGTGATGGATAATTTTATTATGCTATTAAGCAGTAGCAACATCATCCGAAACAGAAGTAGATGGAGGACTGATCGTTTCTTGTTCTTTAATGTGCTGGTGATGTTCTGGATAAGCATAGCTGCCATGTTCGGAGATATCTAATCCAAGTTGCTCCTCTTCTTCGGAAACCCGGAATCCAACTACCGCCTTTATCGCAGATAGCAGAACAAAGGATACGATTGCAACATAGAGGATGGTCACAGTGACACCTAATGTTTGCACTCCCAGTTGTTTCAATCCGCCGCCATAAAACAAACCAGCAGAACCGATCCCAACTTTTTCAACTAATCGAGGGGCAGCGAAGAAACCAGTGGAAATTGTTCCCCAAATACCAGCCACGCCATGTACAGAGAAAGCATAGATTGGATCGTCAATTCCTCTTTTTTCAAAGTAGCTTGCAGAAACAACAGTGATAGAACCAGCTATAAATCCAATAACAATCGCTGCCCATGGCTCAACGAAAGCACAGGAAGCAGTAATAGCTACTAAACCAGCCAATAATCCATTTACCATAATCGATACTTCTAATTTTTGTCTGCGTAAATAAGCCATGGACATTGCTCCTAATACACTTGCAGCTGCCCCGAGGTTGGTAGTCAAAGCGACATAACCAAAGAACCCATCTTTTAGTGTCAAGGTACTTCCTGGGTTAAAACCAAACCAGCCAATCCAAATGATGAGAGCTCCTAATACAGAATATACTTGGTTGTGACCAGGAATCGTGTTGACAGAACCATCTTCGTTATATTTTCCTTTACGGGGACGAAGCATCAAAGTAGCAACAAGTGCTGCCACTCCACCTTGTAAGTGAACGACTGTTGATCCAGCAAAGTCTTGTTTTCCTAATTCATGCAGCCAGCCTTCTGTACCCCAAACCCAATGGCCGACAACGGGATAAATAAAAATGGTGAAGAGTGCTCCAAATAATATATATACACTCAATTTGGCTCGTTCCGCAAATCCGCCCCAAGCAATCGCTAATGAAACAGCAGCAAAAGAAAATTGAAATAAATAGGATATTTCTACAGGCATCGAACCTGTTGAAGTCGGTGTAGAAAGGAAAAAGTTATTGGTTCCAATCCATTTTCCATCTCCAAAAGTTAACCCATATCCAAACGCCCAAAAGGCGATAGCTGCGATAGAAAAACTGAGTAACTGTTTTGCTGCAATATGACCAGCATTTTTCATCCGTGTTGAACCTGCTTCTAACAGAGCAAATCCAGCTTGCATAAATAATACCAATACTGCGCTGAAAAAGACCCAGAAGGAATCTGCCAATAGTGATAAATCTGCTAATTTCAAATCCAACACCCCTAAAATTTTATTGATGTTAACTTATCTAACACAAATTTGTGTTCAGAATTAAAATGTTGGATTGATAATAGCACGGAAAGGCAAATTAGGCAATTTTATGTAAGGTTTCTTGACATTATGCTTATAACCTCGTTGAAATCTGAACATTCCCCCTCTTTTATTTCTTATTGATCGAGTTGAATATCGGGTTGAAATAGCAGATGAAGTATCGGATTTTTTCAGGGACATCAAAATTTCAGATCGAGATTTTTATATTTTTATTGGGGTTATTTAGAAATGGTTAGAGGAGAGAAAATGTTAAAGTAATTTTCCTAGGTATGAATTTTCCCTTGAAAACAAATCCTTTTCCTATATGACTTTTAGAAAAGGAAGGTTATTATGGGTCAACGAAATATTTTTGGCTACTTTCAAACAATGGATCAAGCACAAAAAGCAGCAGAAGAATTAAAGGCACAGGGATTTGAAACCGTATCGGTCGACCGATTTTCTCCTATGCTAGGAGGTAATCCATATGATGGAGATGAAGAGGTTACAAGTATTTTTCAAAACCAAAGTAACTCGTTAACTACCACAGCTTTAGGATCACCGCCAATGGATGATGATGCGCGAATACTGGCAGCCACTCATCCAGATGCGAGTGGATTAGCAGGTGGGACAGGTTTTTCTCACCCAGAGGATATATGTGTCACGGTCATAACAGACAATGATCGTTATGAAGAAGCTTTTCAGCTATTGGAACAATATGGAGCGAGAGTATAGGTGATTTTCTCTGTATGGTTTATAACGAATACCATTTTTTAAATCACTTATATAAAAACTACTTGAGTGTGTAGAATTCTCAAGTAGTTTTTGCGTTAAATCAAGCCGATCAAAAGGTAAATAGCAGTTCCCCAAATAAACAGAGCAGAGCATTTATTGAATAAGTTCATTAGATTTCCCTTACCGTCTAGTTTCTTCATAATAGATCCTGTTAGAGTTAATCCAAAAAACCAAATCCAAGATACAGCAATACAAGCGATAGTGAAATAAAGTTGTTCTACTCCGTTATATTTTAATGCACTTGTCCCGATTACCCCAACTGTGTCCAAGATGGCATGAGGATTTAAGAAAGAAACCGATAACGCGAAGATGATTTGTTGACGGATGGGAAGGGCTTTATTCGTTTCCCTTGTTGTGGATTCAGACTTCCAAACTATATATCCCATGTAAAGTAAAAATAAAATTCCAACGATCATGAGAATAAGTCGCAGCCATGCAAATTGCAAGACAATAGCAGATACTCCAAAGACGGCTAGGAGGATTAAAGCTGTATCACACAGTGCTGCTGCTACAGTCCCTGGAAGTGCCCGCAGGAAGCTTGGCTGTGTTGCTCCTTGGGAAAATACGAATACATTCTGCACGCCTAACGGTAAAATGAGTCCAAATGCCAGAATAAGCCCATGGAAAATAGCTTCCATTATATCCACTCCCTTTCCATTACCAATGTTACTATGGTATAAGGAAAAGAAAACAACCAATTGGTTGGTTTTTGATCCACCCAATTCAGGAGGACAACGCTATGAGGTGGCAACCAAATCGTCATTCTCACTTGACGGTGCAATCACAAATTGTAGATTGGATCAAATCTCGTATTGAACAGGGAGACTGGACAGTGGGTACAAAAATTCCAACACAGCGACAACTAGCAACGCAATTTCAAGTAAATCGAAGTACCGTGCAATTGGCACTTGATGAATTAAAGGCGGAGGGATTACTTGAATCCAAAGTGGGATCTGGGGTATTTGTGGCGAATAATACGTGGAATGTTCTTTTGAACAAAGCTCAACCAAATTGGCATCACCATATTGAAACGAGCATACATAAACCAAACTACCATACGATTCAACTGATCAACGAGTATGAACAAAGGCAAGATATCATCCGGCTTGGAACAGGAGAATTGTCACCTGAGTTACTCCCAATCAATCAAATGAAACAGTCTTTAAAATGTATTTCCATTGATTCTAAGGCTATGGGTTATTCTTCTCCTCAAGGCAGCGAAAAACTTCGAGTAATTTTATGCAACTATTTAAAAAAACGCGGCATACAAACAACGCCAGAAAACATTTTAATTGTTTCCGGCGCACTTCAAGCATTGCAATTAATTGCGATGGGACTGTTAGAAGCAGGATCGATCGTCTTCCAAGAATCACCTTCTTATTTAAACTCGGTGCACCCCTTTCAATCTGCTGGCATGCAGATAATCTCCGTTTCACTGGAAGAGAAGCTAAAAGATAAACTGCGGACGCTCAAACGAAAAAGGCAATCTTTGTTTTACTGTGTCCCAACCTTACATAATCCGACTGGACATAATTGGTCATGGAAAGAAAAGCAAAATCTATATCAAGCGTGCAAAGAGCTGCAAATTCCAATTATCGAAGATGATGTATATCACGAACTCTTATTTGATACCCCGACACCTGCCATTAAATCATTTGATACAACTGGGCAAGTGCTTTATATCGGCAGTGTATCCAAAACTCTAAGCCCTGGACTAAGGATTGGCTGGGTTGTCGCGCCTTCACCTGTAATTTCACGGTTGGCTGATATAAAAATGCAAACCGATTATGGTTCAAGTGCTATTTCCCAAGAAATCGTCGCACACTGGATATCATCGGGTTTATATGAAAACCACCTGATAAATCTTCGGGGAAAATTAAAAGAAAGAGCTTTATTTGTAGAAAAAATATTAGAAGAGCAATTCCGAAATATCACAACATGGGAAAAATCAGAGGGGGGGTTCTACATATGGCTTCGATTTCATGAGCCAGTTGTCAATAAAGCATTATTTTTAAATTTGTTAAACAAAAATGTATTGATTAATCCAGGTTATATTTATGACTCAAGCGATTTACATTCCCTCCGCCTTTCCTATGCCTATGCTTCATTGGGAGATTTAAAGAGAGGATTGGGTATTTTAAGGGAACTATGTCAGTAGGAAGACATAGTTCATCGTTTTTTTGTTTTGGATAGGATATCTGGCATCTGGATAAATAGATTCCCGCTCAACGAAAACCTCCGGAAGCGGTGATTCTTTCTCCTGTTAGCCAAGCAGAATCATCCGAGGCTAAGAATACAACCACAGGGGCGATGTCTTGTGGTTTTCCGAATCGACCAAGTGGAGTAACTTTGGCTAATGCTTTTTCTCGATCACTGCCGACAATACCAAGATTCTGAGTTCCTTCTGTATCTGTTCCTCCTGGTGCAACTGCATTGACTCGAATGTTTCGAGCTCCAAGCTCTTTTGATAGTGCTACTGTGAGTGAATCTACAGCTCCTTTGCTAGCTGAATAAATGCTAGAGTTTATGACGGGATTCTTACTTGCAGTTGAACTGATATTGATAATACTGCCGCCATTTGCTGGGAAATATTTTAAAGCTTCTTGAATCATAAGGATAGATCCAAGAACATTTGTGTTGAATGACAAGTGGAACTCTTCCTCTGAGACATTTTCAATCGATTCAAATTTATATATTCCAGCATTGTTCACAAGTACATCGATTGAACCAAAAACTTTGCTCGCTTCTTCAAACATCCTTTTAACGTCCGCTGAATTCGCTACGTTTCCTTGAACACTGATCGCTTGGCCTTCATTTTCAATTATATCTGCTACCACACGATCAGCACCCTCCTTACTAGAGGAATAGTTTACGACAACTGCTGCTCCCGCTGCTGCCAATTCTTTTGCGATCTGTGCTCCAATTCCTTTTGATGCCCCAGTTACGATGGCTGTTTTACCAGATAGTTTGCTCATATGAATTCCTCTTTTCTTGAAGTGATCATGGAATAGTTACATGGTGATAATGGTATTGATTTTTTCTTAAGGGTAGAACCATTATAGCCTTATATCGTTGTTTCTTTTTTATCTAATTTTATAGAAATCCACTTTTTTTCTGCTTTTTATATGAAAATGGTGTCATCTTCATTGACTTTCGAAATTTATCAATAAAATAGCTCGTACTAGCAAATCCCACTTGATAAGCAACATCTGTAACCGTCAAATCTGATTGCAGGAGTAGAACGAGGCTTTTTTGGATTCGATAATCGGTTATGTAATTCATTGGTGTTTGCTTTAACATGCGTTTAGAATACCGGCAACATTCAGATCGGCTCAATTGACCAGCTTGTGCGATGTCGTCTAGCATCACTTTCTCAGCATAATGAGAATGTATCCAATTTAACATTTGCTTCATGCGCTGGTTCCTTAACATTTCTGTCTGCTTGTATTCTAATGGAAAGCCGTTAACAATCAAGTTTTGCCATATTAACGCAAGTTGTACGGTAATATCGATTTCATAGAATGGTGTTTTTTGTTGGATCAGATGATTGATTTCTTTTATGGCTTCTAAAATATTTCTGGTCCAACGCTCTTTTTCATCTAAAAATACGTAAGGTAAATTTGTAGCTCGGATATAGGGATTTACATAAGTAGCGTAGAGTTCTTGTGATAAAACGAAATGTGGAGCGACGTTTAGACAAATATATTTGCAACCAGAATGGTTTTTATCTTCTGCAAAGTGAAGACAGCCACTATTGATAAATAGCCCCTCTCCTTCGCGTAGTACTTGCTTTTCTTCATTTATGTGAAAACATGCTTCCCCTTTTACAATCAAAACAAATTGAATTTCGTCATGCCAGTGAAGTGGTATATATCCATTAACATTTTGATGAATGGTAGTTTCATAACATGCGATTGGTAACTTAACCGTTCGATGCTCTGTTAGTTCCTTAAGTGTCTGGTCCACCATAAAATCTTTCATTTGTGCATCAGCCCCTCAATATCATTATACTTTTTTGTTGGATTTAAGTATTTTTTTATTTATATATGACTTATTATTATTTTGTTATCGTTATATTTTTATAAACAGAGGTGGAAATCAACCATGAGCAAGAGAAAGGGGTTATTTTTTGTTATTACAGGAGCGACGTTTTGGGGGATTGGAGGTACAGTTTCCAAAAAGCTATTTGAACAATATGCAATCGATGTCAATTGGCTTGTAACAACACGTTTACTCATCGCTGGTTTATTACTATTAACCGTTCAACTCATAGGAAAAGATCGTTCTCAAGTATTTGGTGTCTGGAAGAACAAAAAAACCGCTATTCCATTGATAATCTTTGGATTAGTCGGTATGCTGGCTGTTCAATACACATATATGGCAGCGATTCAACATGGGAATGCTGCTGTGGCAACGCTGTTACAATACTTAGCACCTGTATTCATTATTCTTTATTTGGTTTTAAGCAAACAATCTGTTTTGACAAAACGAGATATACTAACAGCCTCATTGGCATTGGCGGGCTGCTTTTTCTTGTTGACAAATGGTTCCTTCTCCAAACTATCTGTACCGACAGTTTCTATCGTTTGGGGTATTTTATCAGGACTAGCGGCAGCTTTTTATACGTTATATGCAGTTCCACTGCTCAAAAAATTTAATTCTCTCGTTATCGTAGGATGGGCTATGGTCATTGGCGGATTTGCATTAAGCTTTATTCATGCCCCTTGGCAAATGGAATTTAAGAGTCTACCATTAGAAGCTTATTTATATTTAATTTTCGTGATCCTATTTGGTACTATGTTAGCATTTTGGTTTTACATCGAGAGTTTGCAAGGTTTGTCCCCGAAGGAATCAAGTCTTTTAGGAAGCCTAGAGCCATTATCTGCTGTTTTGACAACAGTCTTTTGGCTAAAAGATTTGTTTGGTTTATTTCAATGGATCGGGACAGCTTGTATCATTGGGGTAGTGTTTATCTTAGCTTTAAATAAGGATTCTTCTGCGATGACTAGTCAAGAGAGCTAGAAAAGGACAACATCAATGCGACGCGGGGACGGTTCTATATGTCGCATTGCTAGTTTAGAAACGACCTATGGAACAAATGAATTTATCTCTGCCAAATAGATAGTAAGAATAAACGATGAAACCAGTGTTCTTGGTGTATTTTACCAGTGAATATTGGTTTCATTTTTTCTGGAAACTTTCGAGATTGTATCTTGATCATAATTGAACTTTTTCTAACATAAATTAATTTGAAATTAGAGGACAGAGTTTGACAAGCAGTACAATTTTAGAAGTAATGAAAGTGGGAAAATAAGATGCAAAATACTCCGAAAGATGGCAGGATTAATCATAGTCTCTCCAAGTGGAAGATGGATGAACCAGCAGCTTACCACTCAGAAACGGTAGGAAAAAGAGGCCCTGTACTGGAACAAGACAATATTTTGCATGAGACATTGGAAACTTTTATTCATGAAAAGATATTGGAACGTCCTGTTCATGTGAAAGGCTATGGGGCTTTTGGTTACTTTGAAACGACACATTCGATGTCAGCGTATACCAAACTTTGTTTCTTACAACATCCTGGTCAACAAGTTCCCGTTGCAGTGAGATTTTCACTTGCTGTCAGTACGAAGGGCACACCCGATACTTCTCGTAATATCAGAGGATTTGCTACGAAATTCTATACGGATGAGGGTATTTTTGATTTGGTTTGCAATCATATTCCTGTATTTCTTGTACGTGATCCAATGCGTTTTCCTGAGACTATTAAAGCTTTTTCTCCTTCACCAACCAATAATTTGATTGATCCGGAACGATTTTGGAGCTTCGTAGCAAGAGCACCAGAATCTACTCATTTAGTTGTTCGGCTTTATTCCGATGCAGGTACAGTAAAAAGCTTCCGCCACATCCCGGGCCATAGTGTAAATACATATGTTTGGAAGAATGCCCAAGGAATTCGCACCTATGTAAAATATCACTGGATTCCTGCTGCGGGCATAAAGTATATAGACAGTAAAGAAGCAGCTTATTGGAATGGAAAGAACCCAGATATCGCTGGGGAGGACTTATATAGAGTGATAGAAAAAGGAAAAACGGTAGCATATACACTTTATGTACAGCTCATGAACCCTGAGGATGAAACAGTACTGCCTTATGATCCCCTCGATGATACAAAGGTTTGGGATGAACAGCAATATCCGCTGATCCCTGTGGGGAAAATGGTGTTGAATCGCAATCCTGATAACTATGCAGAGCAAGTAGAGAAAATAGCCTTTTCTCCGTCCAATCTGTTAGAGGGAGCAGAACTATCCGATGATAAAATGCTTCAAGGACGGGCAAATATTTACTGGGATTCTCAGCGTCGGAGATTAGGCCCAAATTTTCGTGCGATTCCTATCAACCATCAAAAAGACTGGTCACCCGCTGACCTTGTGACGAGTGGCTGTGGGAGACATATTAAAGGTCGTCTCGTGCGCTGTGGTATACCAAAACAAGATGATTTTACACAGGCTGGTCAATACTACGATTCACTTTCGCAGGTAGAACAAGAACATCTTGTAAAGAATCTAGCTGCGGATCTTGTTGGAGTATCTCCTGAAATACGAGACATTGTCATGCAGTATTTCTATCATGCTTCTGCCCAATTAGGAGAACGGATTACCTATCAAATGGAGTGGAAGAGAAAGAATTAGTGCAATATAGGGACTGAGATCCCTATTCCATTATAGATAAAGCATAAAAGAGGTTTTCTCCTATTTTTGGGAAGACCTCTGTTTTAAGTAATTATATTTTTATTAATCCTCAGTATCATCATCGTGTCCTACCATACTAATCCTTTTAGAAAATGTCATATATCTCATCCTCGATCGTTATTTTTAAGTCATTTTGGATTTCTAGAATCTGTTTCATACACGTTACTAACTCTTCATGTTTGTCTAAAATGTCAAAACATCTTGCTGATCTAGATAAGGCCGTCAATTGGCGATCTTTAAATCTGTGTTTTCTTGTTAGATCTACTGCCTCTTGGTAGCAAGAAAGTGCTTTTTCCCATTTCATTTGTTTGAACAGGATGTCACCTAACACAATTAATGCCCTAGCAGATCGAAAATCATCTGGTATTTCCCGGCTTATCTTAATTGCTGTATTCGTTTGTTCGTTTGCTTTTCCCCATTCTTTTTGCTTTGAGTATAAAACTCCAAGATAGATGTGAGCATCTACTTGTCTACGTGGAAAGTCAAGTTTCTGATCCATTAGTAAAACCATTTGGAAACGTTTTTCCGCTTTATCCCATTTTTCTTGCTCTAGAAAAATACTTCCCATTACATTGATTAGATCAAGATGACGATATTGAATTTCATTTTTACCAGCGAGTCGGATTCCTGCTTTACAGACAGCAATTGCTTCTGAAAACATTCTACGTCTTCTCAGGATAATCGCACGGTACTTGTATAGACTAAGGGCCACACTTGTTCGTTCAATTTTGTCAATTGAATCCCATACTTCATTTAATAGTTGGGTTGCAAGATCATACTGAGATAATTTTATCAAGTAAAGTATTTTGTTGCTAATCAGTGAGAATTTAATGTCAGCTAATGCTAGTGAAGCATCATAAATCTTCAATCCTTTGTTTGCATACTCGATAGCTTCTGTGAAATTATTTTGGTTAAAACTGTAAATACTTAACTGGTTGTAGGAAACTGCTAGTATATTATCAGACGGTTCTAGTTTATGTTGTTTACACATATCTAAACCACGATGAAAATATTTTCTTGCCATTTTCCAGTTTTTTGAACGTCTATAGAAAAGCCCTTTTAGATAGCAGTAGTATGTTATTAAAGGATGAAAGTTTTCAAGCTGAATAGAGTCTAGCTGTTTACTAACCTCATCTTTTAGCTCTTGTTCTAAAAGTGTTTTCACACATTCAAATGTAAATTGTAATTCCTCGATCTCTTCTTTTTCCTTTTCCACACGTTTTTTCAAACTTTCCTGCGTCAACCCAAGCTTTTTTAGCAAATACTCAAACGTACCATCTCGAGTCTTTACCTCGCCTCTTTCCAGATTACTAATTGACCCAGATGAAATATGGTAATCTTCTAAATCCTTCAAGCGAAGTCCTTTTTCTTTTCTCACTTTACGAAGCACATACCGAACTAGTGGGTTATCTGGAAAATATGTTCCAAACCTAGCACTCCCTCTATTATACTATTTGACCAATTATGCCATAAAGTGAATTTATCCGACATAATATTTTGATTTCAATTTGTATTTTGAAATTAGGAGTACTGTTAATTTGAAATAGCGTAAATACCTTGAGACGGGATGGAAGGATGGAATTTATTTTTAAATAGGAAGTTAAATTGGGAGATAGAGGGAATAAAACAAAGTTTAAGGGGTTTTCGAAAGAAACCTCTTTTTTGTGGCTACTATTGTTTGTTTTAATTTATACTTTGAAATTTTGGATTCTTTAATTTTATTATTCTTTCATCTATAGGAGTCAATCTGAATAAAAATGGACGATTTTAAAGGAAAAGTTAAATTCATCCAATGAGAAAAATAACAGGAACATTCAATCTATAATAAACCCATGAACTTAGATTGGATGATCGAAAACAAAACTGTACCCATAGAAGTTACGAATGCCTTACAGGAAATAGCAGACAAATACAACTACACGGTTGACCTCATGCATCAGCATAAGCAGCAAATCATAGATGAGCTGAAGCAGACAGGCAGAGGATATATAGTAAAGTTTCTATTTCCAGAAGGGTTCGATCACCATGAAAAATGGATTCACGCTTTGATTCGGATGGAAATCAGGCGGTTACAAGCGCTAGATAAGGGGAGAGTCAAATGACATTACGATTGCAAGTAGAAGGTTGTCGGGAAAAGGTACGAGAGTTTGTGGATTCGCTTCACTGTCTTCCGCAATGGCGGTTTTATAGTGGTTCGAAAGTGTTACTATCAGAGAAGGCGTATCGGATTGAATACACCTTTGAAGAGAAAGCCTATCAGAAACCTTCCATTCCAACGAGAAATGTAAGTAAGCTAATGATTACAAGTGAGTCAGGTCAGAAATTTGAGTTGGTAATGCTTGATGCGGAAGTAGTTCAAATGGGAAAAGGGATGACATATATACATGGTCGCAGTTATGATATTTTTTGATAACGATTTATAAATAAAGTAAATCAGGAATCGTTTGCAATTGGATGGCCTTTTGGAAAGGATTTTCTATTTCATTCTTTCTGAAATATTGTTAAGGTGATATAAATTATCCTATTAGAATGGAAGATCATCATGACTTATGTAGAACAGTTAGTGGAGTTGATACCGCCACCAGCGAAAGCGAAATCATTTGACTGGCAGAGAGTTGAGGAGAGTTTAGGTGTTATTTTGCCTGATGATTATAAAGAGTTAGTAGAAACATATAGCGGGGGGCAGTTTGAGGATTATCTTTATTTTTTAGAACCAGATAGAGAACATTACGATATTATGAAACACGACTTGGAACGAGCGGAAGCTTATGAAAGTCTATGGGAATATGAACGAAAACCAGATGAGATCGAAGACGGCAAACATCGTTTGATTCCTTGGGCTACTACTGACAATGGAGAATACCTTTTTTGGTTAGTGCGTAAAGGAGAAGAAAGAAATCCAGATAATTGGCCTGTCATGATAAATGCAGCGAAAGAAGACGAGTGGGAATACTTTCCTATGGGATGTGTTGCATTTTTTGTACAGGCTTTGGAAAGAAAAGTGATATCCCAAATTCTGTCATATGCATTTCCTTTAACAAAGCATAAATTTCAGCAGTTCATTGTTCAGTAAAAGTAAGTTTGGACTTTCCTTTCATTTCATGAGAAGAGGGATACAAATGGGAATCAAAACCAATCTGAATATAGATGTTTCTAACTATACCCGATACCTAGATGTAGCTTACCATGGTTGCTGTAAAAAGTGCGGGAAAATGACGAATCTTTATCATGAGTTAAATGAATATAAACTAGATGACAAGGTAGCTTACAAATTAGGTGCAACCCTATGCAAATCATGTATCGATACCGCCAATGTTATCATAAGTGCAGATGTGAAGTACTTGGATTACTTTGAAGATGAGCTGTATCATTATGATATTGAATCAGTTCATGTAAAGTGGGAGTAATAGGATCATGAATCATGATGTTGCACGATTAATGGAACTGATTCCGCCACCAGCGAACAAGAAAACAGTGTGAAGGGTTCTGTTGTATTGGGTATCCATTTGGTGAGGCTAGTGCTTAGCACTAGCCTCAATTGTAAATATCTATTCAAATGTTCGATTGTGATCGTTACTTTAAAAGGCTATTTAAATCGATCGAATCAGCGATCTTTCTGTTTCCCACATCACCTGGGTGGAGGTGATCGCCTGAATCATACTCTGGTAATAGTCGTGTTGGATGTTTTGGATCTTTCATAATCTCATCCAAATCTACTACACTATCAAATTCTCCACTGCGAATCCATTTGTTCACTTGCTGACGAAGTTCATCTTTTTCTTTGCTATAGTAATTATCTAAGTTTGTTCCAGATAGTGCTCCTTCAAATGGAGTTAAAGTTACACCAATGACTTTGATATGATGAGCATGAGCTTGTCTAATAAGTTGGCGGTATCCTGCAACCAATTCATCAAATGTCGGTCTTTTTTCGGTAGGAGCAAAACCGGTACCCGGCCAACTGATATCATTAATGCCGATAAGCACAACCACCGATTTTACATTTGGTTTGCTGAGTACATCTCGATTGAAACGGGATAACACACTTACTCCCATACCATCTTTCAACAAGCGGTTTCCGGAAGTTCCTGAATTGATTACCGAAACATTTTGTGAAATAAGACGATTGGCAAGGAAATTGGTCCAACGGGTATCTGCATCTACGGTTGCTCCATCGCCATCGGTGATCGAATCCCCTATTGCTACAACTGTACCGCTGTTTTTAGGGGAATGAACCGAAATACCGGTTAGATACATACTTGCATCAGTAGTGGAATCAGCTTTCATCTTTGTTGCTGAAGTAACATTTCCATTTGCGATATAGGTTGTTTGACGTGCATCCCAGTGAAAGGTTGTTGGGATCGTTGTTTTTGGTAAATACAAACTCACACTTACTTTGGCCAGTGGATTGACTTTTAAAGGAATGGGATCACTTATGATAGATGATCCTGCTGGAAGGACAACAGATGTTTTCCCGCCGAATTTTATTTTTTGATCTGTATTTTTCACAATATTTGATCCATTATCCGTTAAGGCCACATGCGCTTCTCCGATTGTTAATGGTTCTTTTCCATATTCATTGGAAAAAGAAATACGTATTTGGTTTCCTCCAAGGCTAATTTTGGCGACTTGACGAATGGTTTGGTTTTCAATTTTTGCAGGTAATTTTGTTGGTAAAGGAAAATCAGCTCCCCAAGTTGGTTCAGGACTAGCATTCCAAGTTGTTACCCAGTTTTTATTTATCTTTTTCTCTTTTGTGAGTGCAGTATTATCTTTATTAAAATTTGCAAAGACAGTCGGTTGTATGAAGGTAAAGGCAAAAAGCGCTGCAACAAAAATACCAATGATAAGGGATTTATATCTTTTCATTTTTTTCTCCTTTTTTCTGTCAGTATAAATTGATCGATTATAGTTGTCTTAAGGAACCGCCATTTACCATGTACTCTGATCCTGTGACAAATGAAGCTTGATCGGAGGCGACAAAGGCAATAATAGCGGCTGTTTCTTCAGCAGTTCCTAATCGTCCAAGCGGCAGGGCTCTAACGTTTTTAGCGAAGTGTTCAATAGCAGCTTTTTTTTCCATCCCAAATGTTGCAGCAAGACCATCTGCGAAACCACCCGGGCGATCCCATAATGGAGTTCTGGTTGGACCCGGAGATACGACATTGGAGCGAATTCCTTTGGGACCAAATTCTTGAGCAATCGATTTAGAAAGACTTAACATTGCAGCTTTGGATACACTGTAATCTGGGAGCATGGCATCTGGAAGTTGCCCTACTTCAGAAGATATACTGACGATCGAACCTTTTTGTTGCTGAATCATATAAGGCAGGGCAGCGCGAGTGACACGTACCATACTCATAAAGTTGGTATTAAGAACGACTTCCCATTCTTCATCTTCGATGGAAAGAAATCCGTTGCGAATGGGAGCAATTCTAACATTATTAATCAAAATATCGATTCTATCAAACTCATCTATTGCAGTTTGAATCAATGATTTGGCTCCCACCTGTTTACTTAAATCAGCAGATACAGCTACAAGCTTATCCGTTGAAATCCGCTCCAGAGTATCAATACTCCGACTTGCCCCTACTACTTTATCGGTCAGTTGTAAATCCATCTTGATTACCCCTTACTTATTGAAATGATTTTCTATTTTCGTCCTATGAAAAAGACTGATTTTAATGCAATGTGTTAGGACACTTGTTTCGGTTGATAGCTTGCCTTTTTGGGACTGTAAATGAAAACCCGTAATGCAATCAGGATAAGACTGAGAGTTAGAAATAAGATACCAGCCAATACTACGTAATGGGTTCCCATACTGGAAATAAACAATCCTCCTATAAATGTTCCAATGGTAATTCCCAAGTTAGCAAACGCTACAAACAAACCATTTGAAAATTCAGGTGCTTCCGGTGCAGCAGATGTAATCCAGTATTGGGAGATATTTAATCCAAGGGTAAAGAGGATACCCCAGATGGCGATTAGCAGTATCATCAAACCAGAAAAATCAGCCAAGCCATACACGAGCAATTAGTGAGTGATAGGTGTGGATAACAACTTATTGGCATCAGTTGAAATCAATATTATACTAATAAACCAATATACTAATTTCTTAGTATAAAAGAATAGTAACACGCAAGGGAGAACGGAGTCAACATATTTCCTAAAGTACTAATTATTTGGTACATTAGTAATTTGAATATTAACTATTGATATGTTATCCTTTTCTTATGAGAAAACCATTTCAACCAACCAAAAATGATATTCGTTTATCTTCCGTTTTACATGCTCTGAGTGATCCAAGGAGATTACAGATTGTAATGAGTTTAGGGAAAGATGGAGAGGAAAATTGTGCGATCTACCATGATTTGATGCCCAAATCAACATTAACTCACCATCTAAAAGTTCTTCGAGAGGCAGGTGTGGCACAAGTAAGGATTGAAGGAACACAACATTTCTACTCATTGCGATATGATGATCTACAGGAACTTTTTCCAGGGCTGCTCCAAGCTATTTTACAGGTGAACCTAGAATTGATTGATTAGGTTCTAATTATAAAAAAGTAAGGGTTAATCCTATTTATTGGATTAACCCTTGTTTTAAAAAAAGCCGCTTAAATTTAGCGGCTTAGTCTTTCGTTTCCTAGAATCATTTTATATATATTCAACACTAATTTGTTACTGGGAGGTCTGCTGTAAATATCGAAATTAGATCTCATAGTCAGTAAAAAAATGGAGATATTATGAACCTCTATTTTTTTCATACATTATGTATTTTGAATCCTATTCCATGCTAGTTTATATCTTTCCCTCTGCAATTTCTTGGTTTATGCTAGTTACCGTTTTTATTTCATTTAACATTCGTCTAATATGGAACGGGGTCATGAAAATACCAATAATTGCTGAGAAAACACATGAAGTTGTTGTATAAATAAGATTGAACACTGGATAAGGTTGCTTCATCCACCCAAAGCGAGACTAGGAGCACAGCGACGTAGCGAGACCTGTGCCCTTATCTGAGGTGCACATCTGGCCTTTACGTTGTACTACAGAAGGCTCAGTTAAACTGCACTCTTATGAAAAGATAAGACTTGCTGAATCACTTGGTATTCTAATTCCTCGTTCTTTTCTTCGATTCGCTTACCAATAAAGAAAGCATCAATTAAAGTCCAAATCCCAAAGCCACCACCTGTCAAAGTCATCCCAATACCTATACCAATATCGCCAGCATAATAACGATGTCCGCCGATTAATCCTGTAAACCACCATAAGGCATAAGCTATGCCTTTCGACTTGGCTTTTCTGTTTACTTCAGATTGAACCATTGCTAGTTCTTCAGCTGTTAAATCCTTCTTTAGTAGCAGATTGTTATTCATGTCTTCCTCCAAATTTTAATAAATTAACAAATAAAAATTCCTATATAATCCTTTTCCACAATTGTGACACTGAACCGCAATATCCATCTCGTTGTATTTATAACACTTCATTCTACATCCTACTTACCTCTTCTTTCCTGATTAAATGGAAATGCAAGAACATTATACCATTTATTTCGTTTTGTATGAGTATTCGGATTATTAATATTGGTACAAAATTTCTTCATTTTTTGTCAAAATAAAAAAGCCGCTCTCGATATCTAGAACAAGGATGGAGAGCGGCTTTGATATGATAAATGGAATATTCTACTGCTTAGAACTAACATTAAGAGTAGGCAATTTTCTATCCCAAAGTTTTTCTAATTCATTTCTTGCTTTTCCAATATCTCCTGACTTCCCGGCAAATCATCAAACCATGCAGCTTCATCCGGACAATCCAATACCATAAAATGACCATAAAATTTAGGATTACGAGCTTGATGGTACTTCAAATAGATTTTACCGTTATTTATGGCGAGAATTTCGATTTTTCCAGAGGAGTGACTCATGACATACCGAACTCGTTTTCCAAGTCCAGATGTTTTTGCTTTGGCATTTTCGATGATCTCATAAGCCTCTTTTAGGGTTAAGACAAAGCTGGAATTTCCCTTCACTGGACGGTTTTGAAAAAAATAATAAGGAGTGACACCAGCCCAAGAGAGTTTGTCCAATAATTCAGTGAGTACAGCAGGATTGTCATTGATTCCTTTTAATACAGGAGTTTGATTAACGACTGTAACCTTTGCTTTTTGCAGGGCTTCAATGGCTCTATAAGCTTCAACAGTCAATTCCCTTGGATGGTTATAATGGGCCATAACATAGAGACGATTTTCTAGTGTACTGTATCTCTCTAATATCTTTAGTAATTCTTCGTCTTCATAAATTCGCTTCGGATGAAATGCTGGCAGCTTTGTTCCGAAACGAATAATTTTTACATGTGGTATTTGGCGGAGTGACTGGAGAATCTGTTCGATTTTTCGAGTAGAGAGGATGAGTGAGTCGCCGCCTGTCAGTAATACATTATTGATATTTTCGTTACTGCGAATATAATCTAATCCTTTGCTTATATCTAAGGAAGTCTCTGAAATATCATTTCGAAACAATCGCTTTCGAAAACAAAAACGGCAATAGGCACCGCATACTTCAGATACCAGTAATAATGCAGTAGTTCCATATTTGTGCTGGCACCCAGCAACGGTATAGTTCAAATGCTCATCTGAAGCATCCCAACTTCCATATTCATCAAGTTCTGCTTCTTGAGGAATGATCAGCTTGTAAATTGGGTCGTTTGGGTCATCCCAATCGATGAGCGAAAGATAATAATCGTTTACTCGAAAGACAAATTCGTCTGTAATTGTGCTTAATATTTTTCGCTTTTCCTCTGGAATCCTCTCAAGATTGCGGATATCTGTTATATAGCGCAAAAGGAACCTCCCACCTCTCTGCTAATAGTTCTAATATTAAGTATATTTTATTCTCGATCATTTAACTAGTTATAATTTTATTTATAAAAAACATCACATAGGATTTATGAACTTGATAGAACCTAAACATGTTATGATCTGTACATAAAAAAATTAAGAATTCTTATCTCAGAAAAGGTGAAAAAATTGGCAAGTATCGATGATTTTCAGAAACTAGATATGCGAATTGGTACAGTGATTGATGCGGAATATTTTTCAGAGGCGAGAAAACCAGCAATCAAATTAAAAATTGATTTTGGTGAGATTGGAATAAAGCAATCTTCAGCTCAAATTACCCGCCGATACGATGCCGATCAACTCATCGGTAGACAAGTAGTGGCAGTAGTGAATTTTCCTTCCATGCGAATCGCTGGGTTTAAATCCGAAGTATTGGTACTTGGGGGAGTTCCAGGAACGGGTGATGTCGTTCTGCTAAAACCCGATGAGGCAGTTGAGAATGGTACCCCTATTTCATGATTATTACGTATAAAAAGCAGCTTCACTGAAACTGCTTTTTATACTTTTTCGCACTGTTTTATACAATGTTTTATTCCCAAGGGAAGAGCTTTTTGAGTAACAGAGTTGATTGGACACTTTTACCGATGAGGTACTTTATAATTTGGGACGTAATCCGAAACCGCTAGAGGTTCCTAACAAGGGCGACAGTTGTCCATTCTATTTTTCTTTCTAAGTTTTGGAAAGTATCGTACGGATATATTTTTTTCTTTCGTTCATCCTATATCTTGATAAGAATCTATTCAAAAATAAAAGGAGAACAAAGAATGAGAAAGCAATTAGTATGTTTGATAGCTGCATTATTACTAAGTTTTTCATTTGCTTATCTTACTGAAGCTCATGCTGCTACGATTGGAGATGACAACAATAGTCGGAATGCCCGTCCCAACAACACCAATAATGTACCGAATCAAGACATCAGAAACGACTTAAATAATCGTTACAATACAAATGACATCAATAAGCGTAATACTCCATACAATACAACCAATATTACAAACCCAAATAATAACGATCGCTACAGTCCCAACAACATGAACAACACCAATAATATGCAGCGTCGTGGTACTACTTTTACCCGTACATCTACAACAATGGCTAACCGTAATGTTCCAAGCTATGGATGGTTAGGACTAGTTGGGTTGATTGGGTTTTTGGGTTTATTAGGTTTGAGAAAAAGAACAAACGACTAAGAGATAAAAATTCCCTTTGCACGAAAGCTTTAGGGAATTTTTTATTTATTTTTTTGCAGTTCATAGCTCAGTTTTTGAATAAAAATCGTTTCCGCTTTGGAAAAACGGGTTTCTTCAGCCCGTACCCATCCGAGATAGACGGATTCGGGGTGTGGGATATCTAATTCGATAATCACAAGATCTCCTTTTACCACTTGTGGTAGTTTAGCAAAAGAGAAGTCCAATCCAATTGTGACAATGTTTTCTTCTTGCAGGGCACGGAATATCGCATCTTGGTTATTGGTCGTAAACAAGATATTGGCACGTCCATATTTTTGTTGAAATTGCTCCATATACCACTTGATATAGTCGTCGTTAAAAAAAACAAAAGATTGTGCCAGTAACTCCTGCGGGGTAATGCTGCGTAATAGAGCAAGAGGAGATTTACGACTAACACAGACAACCATGCGTCCTTTTAACAATCGTCCATATGTCAGACGGATGTTTTTTTGTATGAGGTGTTCAAATAAAATAATCAACCCAAGATCAACTTTATTCTTTCGGATATCATCGATGATTTCTTGTGTTCCTTTTTCACTTATCTCCATTTTTATTTGAGGATAAGCAGTCTTAAATTGAATCAAGGTGTCTAAATAGAGGGAAAGTGGTCCTGGAATCGTAGCAAGACGTAATTGACCGCTTTGCGTATCGGAGAAGTCAGACGCTTGATCCTTCAATTCTTGTACTTTACTGATGATTTCAAACGCTTTTTTAATGATTACTTCCCCTTCCGCAGTAGGTACGGTTCCTTGACGGGATCGGGTGAATAGTGTTAAGCCAAGCTCTGCTTCTAGATTAGAGATCGATTGGCTTACAGCAGATAAGGTGATATGCAGGTTTTGCGCTGCATTGGTGAGCGAGCCTGTCTTAGCTACCTCTATAATGCATTCCAATTGTTCTAAGTGCATCTTTCTCCTCATCCTTTACTCATATTAAAGATAACCTTATTTTTATTAAATTTACCTAAAGATATTACTTCGTTAAAATAGGTGCAGGTGTATTTTTTTTATTCCCTTTATCATAGCAATGAATTGCCAATAGCAAAAAAACGTAATATTCCATTTTTATAGAGATACTTTGGGAGTGTACGAAAATGAAATTGTTTCAAGTATTTAAAGATGACCTTAAACATTTTGTAAAGAACCCCATGCTTATGATTACCTTTATAGCTGTCGCTTGTGTGCCCATTTTATATAGTGGTTTCTTAATCAAAGGGACTTGGGACCCATATGGAAAACTAGAGAACTTGCCAGTAGCAGTTGTCAATTTAGATAAAGGTGCGGCTTATGATGGGAAAGAGTTGAATGTTGGGAAAGAATTTATAGATGAATTAAAAAAGAATCCGAAATTCGCTTGGAAATTTGTCAGTCAAGATGAAGCAAAACGAGGAATGGTGGACAATCGCTATTATGCGATGATAACGATTCCAAGTAATTTTTCCAAAAATGCAGCGTCCTTAAACACAGATCATCCTCATCAGGCAGAGATTCAGTATGAGTCCAATAGTTATTACAATTTTATAGCAGGGCAAATAAGTGAAAATGCGACAAAAGAGTTGCGTACCAGGCTTTCTGACAATTTAACACAAGCATACACCAGAAGTGTTTTCGGGCAGTTTACCAAGATTTCCGATGGTCTGCAAACAGCAGGAAAAGGTGCAACAGGTATTCAAAAAGGTGCCGACCAATTGGATGATGGATTAGCAAAAGTGTCTGCCAACCTAGCGAAGTTATCTACTGGTGCAGTCAAAATTCAAGAAAGTACCAAAAAACTATACGATGGTTCTACTGGGCTGGTACAAGGTACAGGCGATTTAAACAAAGGTGCCAGCGATTTAGCGAGTGGAACGAAGAAGCTTGCTGGAGCAGGAAAACAGCTGGAAGCAGGAGCAAAAGAAGCCAAAACAGGTAGCGCTAATCTAGTAAATGGAATCCAGGCCTCGAAGCAAGGAACAGATCGCCTTACGGCAGGACTTCAGTCTTCATTAAAAGGAAGCCAGCAGTTAGAAGCAGGTTTGTCTGCTTCCAGTTCATCAAGTAAAGATTTAGCGGACGGTGCAACGCAAGTTTCGACTGGGTTGCAACAAATGCAACTCACCCATCCGGAACTTGCTTTAGACCCTAACTTTCAAAAATTATTAGCTGCGAGTAAGCAGGTGGCCTCAGGAGCCAATCAATTGAGTGAGGGGCAATCCAGGCTATTAGCAGGAAGCAAATCGCTCACCTCTGCACAAGAGCAATTGTTATCTGGGAGTAAGCAATTAAGTCAAGGAAGTAACCAGTTGTTGCAAGGAGCAAAAAAGCTGCAAACAGGTCAACAACAATTAGCAGACGGTCTGCATCAATACAATACAAAATTTACGGATGCAGTATCAGGAAGTCAGCAATTAGCGGATGGCTCGAAACAATTACAATTAGGAGCAGGAAAATTGCATGATGGACTTGGCCAGCTATCCTCAGGAAGTGGCAGTTTAGTCTCAGGGAGCCAGCAACTGGCATCAGGTGCGAAGAAACTAGAAACTGGGGCTGGAAAGCTGAGTAATGGTTCAGGAGAACTTGCTACGAAGTTAAATGATGCAGCAGACCAAACGAGCAATATAAAAGCAGATGACAAAACCATCAAGCTATTTTCCACACCTGTATCAATCAAAGCAAATGATGATCGGCATATCAGCCTATACGGATATGGGATTGCACCGTATTTTATTTCGCTCGCTTTATTTGCAGGTTCGCTCGTCTTCACGACTGTCTTTTCTGCTCGAACCTCTACGACGAGAAAAGATGCAACTGGTTGGAAGTTATTTGTGAGTAAGACATTGACCTTTGCACTGATGAGTTTGGGGCAGTCTCTCATTGCATGTACCACTTTGATATATGCCCTTGATTTAGAGGTTCAGAACATCCCGCTGTTCTACGGTTATACGACATTAGTTGCATTTACGTTTATGTTCTTCTGTCAGGCAATGGTAACGTTGTTTGACCAAGTTGGACGCTTTATCATTTTACTAGTAATGATTTTCCAATTAGCCTCCAGTGCAGGGACATTTCCATTTGAGCTGCTTCCTAACTGGGCGAAAGCACTCAATCCTTGGCTGCCGATGACATATAGCATTCGTGGATTCCGAGATGTAATTTCCAGCGGTAACTTTGGAGATTTACAAACCGAAGCAAATCATCTCTTGATCTTTTTTGTTATCTTCCTAGCATTGACCATTGGTTACTTTTTTTTAAAACGTCCTAAGAGAAGAAAACCTACAGGGAATTTCGTGCATGTATAAGAGATAAAAAAGAAAAATTAATTTTAAAGTGTAAAAATACCCACCTAACCTAAGGTGGGTATTTGGTATTGTGATCCTAAAAAAGTAATGAAATTGTTGTAATGGATGTGTACTTTATGATACATGTTTAGATTCTTTGATTTTATACTCTTTTTTGATGAAGATAATGATGATATCAATTACTAAGAATAAGCATATCCCGCCTAGCCAGTATAAAAGGTCTGTTTTATCCATAACGTACAATTTCCACTGACCAAATGCGTAAAACATGGTAATAATGTAACTAAGGATAGTAAAGACAACGACTTGAACAAGTGTAGAAATAATTCCCCAATATTGGTTTTGTACTTTCTTCGCAAGAAATTCTATTAACAAAGAGACCGGGATACCAATAAAAAAGATTAATGGAACAAGATAAAGAGTACACAAGAACATTCCTAAACCTAAATCATCTGAACTACCTGCAAAGATAACAAGCAGGCAAACAATAATCCAGAAAAGAATAGATCCAACTAACAATTTTCGCTTTAATGAAGAATACTTATTATTAATAGAATAGTTTTCCTTCGAAGTGCTGGTAAAAAAATGATTAAGTAGCCAAAACAACAATGCAGCTGCAATTATGGGACAATAAAGGTTTGGTCCTGAGACATTTACTATTGGTCTTAATAACAAGGTAGAAACCACACCAATAAACAAAAAATGTAGTAGAGCAGAAAGAGTTTTTATGTTGTTCTGTATCTTCTTTGTGATTTTGTCAATAAACAGGGATACAGGTAAGCCAAAGAAAAAAAGGATTGGAATTAAGAAAACACTCATTTCTGCTGCTAATCCAAAGTTTAAATCCCTTTCAAATAAATAACCATACAAAGCATAATATCCAATCAATAATACATAAACAATGGTGCTGTTAATCAATTTTTTTCTAACCATTATTATCACCTCAGTCGGCTTTTCTTGCTTTAACAATATCAAGTACTTATGTCCCTTTCTATTGATTAAGCTTAAGGAAAACTTACACTTTTGTAAGGTTAGCTGTTATGTTTCGCCGAACGAATCAAGTACTTTTGATTGGTTCTTTTTTGCTGTAAAAAAGTGTTGACTCTCCTGTAAGAGGAGGCATTAAGCTCAAAGAGAAAGGAGAGGTGAGATGTATTTTACGGTAAAAGAAATGGCGGAGATGTCTCATATAACGGTGAAGACACTGCACCATTACCACAAAATCGGATTGCTTTTACCAGCGAAAATAACCGAGGCTGGATATCGGTTGTACAGCATGACGGAACTGGAGCGACTGCAGGAGATTTTGTTTTATCGGGAGTTAGATTTTCCCTTATTGGAGATTAAACGATTATTGAATCAAGAATCCAATCGGCAAAAAGTATTAGCAGAACAGAAACAACTATTACAAACGCGCAGAAATCGGCTAGAGCAGTTATTAGACACCATAAGTAAATCAATAGACTTTGAGAAAAGAGGAGAAACCATGGAAAAACAAGATTTATTTAAAGGTTTTCGGAGTGAGGAAGAGTGGAGAGAGGCACTTAAAGTGCAAGATCAGTATTTACAAGACAAATATGGGTATTCGCTGTTAGATGAACAAAAGGAAATACAAGTGGATGATCTCAATCAAAAGGCAGAGGAATCTGTTCGTTTTACAAACAAGATGATTGAAGCACTACAAAAAGGAACAAAGTTTAACGATGTACAATTGTTAGAGACAATTGGAGAACATGTTTCATATTTAAAAGCACAAAATTTGTTATCCAGTGATGCTCAGTTTGTGGAACAGACGAAATTCTTTTTAGAAGACGATTTCCACCGGACGATGTTGGAGAACCAACAAACAGGACTCGCTTATTTTCTCTATGTTTCAGCAGAAGCTTATGTTAAAGAGCATAAACAAGCGTAACCTTACATTTTTGAAAGAATAGCAGTGAAATTGAAAGATAGATCGATGGTTGATATCATTGTACGCCCCTATACTGAACATAGATTTTGAAAGGGGTGTACAACGATGAGAAAACTATCGAATGAAATTTGGATTTATATGATCTTTACTCTTGGATTAACTACACTTTGCCTATTATCTTCTAACAATCTGATTAAAGCGATCAGCCAAGGAACGCCGATGCTTGTTGCTATTGGTGTGGTGTTATTTGCTAGGCGAAAAGGTAAATGGAAAGAGCTTGGAATGGCTCGGCTTGGAACGGGAAAAGGGTATTTGTTGGTACTACTAGTAGTTGCAGTAGTCATTATAAGTTTCTCGATCGCTTGGATGATGGGAGTTGTCCAATTACCAGTAATCACAAAAATAAATATGACACAGTGGGAACGGTTTGTATTTTTGGTGAAATTATATGTGCAAGTTGGCATTATTTTAGGTCCAATTCTCTTTGCTCTTGGAGAAGAAATCGGTTGGCGCGGGTATTTGCAAACGCGGTTATTGCATGAAGTCGGAGCAAACAAAGCAATTTGGATAACAGCAGGTTGCTGGGCAGTTTTTCACTATCCATTCTTGTTCTTAGCCGATTACACCGATTCGGGTAATATATGGATTAACACACTGTTATTTACGATCATGATTTTTCCGCTGTCCTTTTTATTGGGTTGGATTCGCATCAGTAGTCAAAGCATTTGGCCAGTTGTCTTGTGTCATGGTTTGATTAACTATTTCCGCGGATTTTTAGATACCCTCTTTTATGTGAAAAAACCACATTGGACTTATGTGACGGGTGAAAATGGTATCATAACGATCTTAGCCTGGACGATTTTGGCTGTTATCGTTTATCAGTTTGCAATGCAAAAAAACAAAGTACTGTAATATATGCTAATTCCCTGCTAATAGGGAATTGGCTATTTTTTGATGTTTTGTTACCCTTACATGAGAGAGTAGAGTGTTGTCAGATTACAAGCAAGAGGTGCGGAAAATGGCCTATACGGTATATGTGATTGAAGATGAACGGACAATTGGGGAAAGTATTAAAAACTTTTTGGAACCTTATGGATACACGATCGTGTTAGCAAAAGATTTTACGAGAATTATAGCAGAATGGGAAGAAGTTCAACCTGATCTAATTGTTTTGGATATTAATTTGCCGTATCAAAATGGGTTTTATCTCTGTCAAAAAATAAGAGAAAAATCTAGGATACCGATTTTAATTTTATCGGCACGTGCTGGCCAGATGGAACAAGTTTTAGGAATGGAGCATGGAGCAGATGACTATATGGTCAAACCATTTCATCTAGAAGTACTACATGCTAAAATCAAAGCTTTGCTCAGACGTTCTTATGGTGATTTTGCTGAATTAGCCCAAGCCCAGCAAATTCAGGTGGGAGAATTGGTGTTAGCTATACCGCAAATGGAGATGGTATATCGAGGAGACACCCAGTCTTTGACGAAAAACGAATGGAAGCTGCTCCATCTCCTTTTAGAAAACGCAGATAAAGTGGTAGCAAGAGATACTTGTTTGGAAGCTTTATGGGATGATCAGACATTTGTCGATGATAATACCCTTTCGGTAAACGTCACGCGGCTGCGCAAAAAGCTGCAAAAGTGGGGATTACAAGACCGATTGCAGACTAAACGGGGTATTGGTTATAGCTATACTAGCTCGGAGAAAGCCGATGCATAATATTCTCCTGTTTCTTAGAAGCAAGATTGCTTGGATTGGAATGGTTTACGCTGTTTGGATTTTGGTTTATCTCTTATTTGCACTAGGGTTTTACTACTCTGGTTTTTCTTACTCCTTTGACTGGAACTTATTTGTTTATAGTGGATTGGTCGTTACCTTTCTTTTAATCCTTTTTCTTTTGTGGAGAGGAATGAAAGAAGTTCCATCGTATGCTCTATTACAACAACTAGCAGATCAAAATGTAGTCCAATTCCAAGCATCAAAAGGTAATTCTTTGGAATTTGACCTTTTTTGGCAGGCATATCACAAGTTATATGAACAGATGAAAGCGGATCAAATGCAATTGGAACAAATTCATAAGCGTCATTTGCAATTTATCCATATTTGGGTACATCAGATGAAAACATCTGTATCTTCGCTGTCTTTACTGGCACAGCAATACGAGAGTGAGCAAAAAGCACATGTATTGGAGGAAATTGATACCTTAAATGATGGCTTGGAACTTGCTTTGACGATGGCAAGATTAGACCATTTTACGCAAGATTATCAGATTAAAGCAGTTCGGTTGGTCGACTTCGTCCGGCAAGTGATCAATGAAAAACGAAAGCTTTTTATTCGCCTGCATATTTTTCCAAAAATAGAAATGGAGAAGGAAGATATGGAAGCACTAACGGATCTAAAGTGGATGAAGTTTGTCTTGGAACAACTGATTCAAAATGCATGTAAGTATACTGCTCAAGTAAAAAAAGAAGCAAGGCTGACCTTTCACATTTGGGAAGAGGAAAAGCAAATTCGACTTTCGATCAAAGATGAAGGGCCTGGCATACCCAAACAAGATATACCACGAATTTTTGACCCTTTTTTCACAGGGGAGAATGGACGTCAGTTTGCGGAGGCAACCGGCATGGGCTTGTACTTGGTAAAAAATATAGTCACTTCTTTGCACCATGCTTACGAAGTGGAGTCAGAAGTCGGGGTTGGTACTACCTTTCATATCCTGTTTCAAAAGGTGACGAAAATGTAAGAAAAGAAGACTCAAATTGAAAGGTAAATCGATGCCAGTCTGTAAGGCAGTCAGCTAGACTAGTGGAAGAAAGGGGAATCCAAGATGATTTTAGAAGCAAAAAAATTGAGTAAAATATATGGAAACGCTGCTGCCTACCGAGCACTGGATCAATTTGATTTGATGATAGAAAAAGGTGAATTCGTAGGAATAATGGGTCCATCAGGAAGCGGAAAGTCCACACTCTTACAATTGCTTGGAACCATTGAACAGCCTTCTTCTGGATCGCTTATGATAGATGGACAAGATGTAAGAGGAATGAATCAAAACCAGTTAGCGGATTTCAGACGGGAAAAATTAGGATTTATCTTTCAAGATTTTCAGTTGCTCGATTCGCTATCGATAAAAGAAAATATACTTATTCCATTAGTATTGAACAAAGTATCCAGTGCTGAAATGGAAGATCGTGTACAAAAATTGGCAAGTTATTTGGGAATCGAATCTATTTTACATAAACGTCCCTATGAAGTATCTGGTGGACAAAAACAACGAGCTGCTGCGGCTAGAGCGTTGATTCATAATCCTTCCTTGGTATTAGCAGATGAGCCTACAGGGAATCTCGATTCCAAGTCTGCTAAGGACTTGATGGAGATACTCATCGGTATCAATCGCGAAGCAAAAACGACGATATTGATGGTGACCCACGATCCTGTTACAGCAAGCTATTGCAATCGTATTTTGTTTATTAAAGATGGGAAATGGCTAAGCGAGATATACCAAGGGGAAAAACGAGCGGCGTTTTTTGAGCAAATCCTTCTGATGCAATCCAGTTTAGGAGGAGAGCAGTATGACGCTAAAAACATTCGCTTATAAAAATATTCATCACCATCGCACGAGTTATAGTGCTTATTTTTTGAGTTGTATTTTTGCTGTTTGTGTCTTTTATCTCTATGCTGCGCTATTGTTTCATCCCATGTTAAAAAAAGATATATTTCCTGATTCCTTCCTGTTTCTGATGTACTTGGTGGAGATAATCGTCGCTTTATTTGCCTTTCTTTTTATCGGTTATTCGCAATCTGCATTTTTGCGAAATCGTAAGCAAGATATAGGTCTACTGCAAATATTGGGAATGCCGATTAGGCAAGTAGTAAGGCTCATTTTTTGGGAAAATATCTCCGTAGGCGCACTCGCCCTGCTCATTGGTCTTTTAACTGGGCTCATAGGGAGCAAGTTCTTTTTTTTAGTAGTTTCCTTTGTATTGCAGTTGTCTGATCCTATTCCTGTCCAAATGTCCTTCAAGGCAATTTTGTTTACCACCGGCTTTTTTTTCTGTTTGTTTCTTATTTTATCGTGGGGAAGTAGGCTTACCATTCAGAAACAATCCATCAGCGAAGTGTTACGTGAAAAAGCACAAGAGAAAAGACAACCAATCTTTTCTGTTTGGCTGGTATTTATAAGCCTTGTCTCTATTAGTGTTGCTTACTACCTGTCGTTTCCTTCTTCTTTCGTTGGAGTGATAAAACATCTGATTTTTATCATCCTTCTGCTCTTGATAGGAACGTATCTTGGTTATACACAGTTAAGCGTTGCTGGGATTTCACTGCTTGAAAGGTTTCCTAAATGGTTTTATTGCGGGATTAATATGTTCTTGTTTTCACAGCTTCGTTATCGTCTAAAAGATAATGCTCGTATTTTATTTCTTGTTACTATCTTTACTAGTATCGTGTTAACCTCAGTTGGTGTGAGCCTAACATACTATAATGAGGCAGATATAGTAGGAGAAGAACAAGCGCCGTATCATTTGACTACAATAGATAATCCTCTGAATTCCAAGCAAATAGAACAGAAATTACAAGCATACCGAATGAAAACGAAAGCACATATCCAATTTTTGATTTTAGCTTTGAAAACTGATGATCGTAGGAAGAATGTAAACAATCCCAATGTCTCCATTATTAGCAATGGAACTCTGAATAGCCTACTTAAACAAGCTAAAAAGAAACCCATCTCGATACATGCGAAGCAAGTCGTACAAATATGGAACAGTGGAGTGTGGGAAAGCGGTGAGCAAAAACAAGCCGATTCCTTTACGGTTCAACAAGGAAAACAATCCTTTTCCTTACAATGGATAGCGAGTATAAAAGGTGTTTTTTTCAATGAACATGATCTGACGCGTGTGATGTGGGCTGTTTCTGATCAAACATTTCGAGAACTTCAACAAGCTGGGCAGTCACCTGTTCATATGGTAGATGGGTATCAATTTTTCAATCCAAAGCAGAGTATGCCGTTATTGGAAAGTATTCAACGATATTATCAAGCTCACCATTTAGCTGGAAAAGATGTATCTGGTACGATTTTGGTTCAGAAATTTTTTCGTGACTTATTTTCTCCCTTGTTGTTTGTCAGTGTGTTCATTGGGATGCTTTTTTTCTTAGCAGCAGGAAGTATTTTGTATTTTCGACTTTACATCGAACTGCCAAGTGAGCGAAAACAAGTGAAATTGCTCCACAAATTAGGTTTACAACAAAAACAAGGCGAAAAAATAGTGGTGAGGCAAATTCAGATTCTATTCATGCTTCCGTTTGTTGTAGGAACTATTCATTCTTTGGCTGCTTTGAATCTGTGTAGTTTTCTGCTGCATCGTCCCATTTATACAAGTTATTTTGGCTTATGGGTGAGTTACCTTCTGCTGGGCATCATCTATTATGTTTGGACCAAGCGGCAGATACTGCGAGCTCTGTAGTTTGTTGAAATAGTTCGACTTTATGTTTTCCATTTGACAAAAGTAACATAGATGAGGGATAATACTCCTAGTTTAAAAAGGAACCTTTAACACAGTCCTGTGAGGCTGGCAAGGATACGGAGATAGTACTATGACGTACTTCTTGTTCAGTGTGGGCAAGAAGTTTTTTTATTATCCACAAAGGAGCATTCCATTGTCCACAAAATTAATTTTGGATGAAGCGGCGGTTCGCCGAGCACTCACCCGCATTGCGCACGAAATAATTGAGCGCAACAAAGGGGTAAAGAACACAGTGCTAGTAGGAATCAAAACACGTGGGGTTTTTTTGGCAAGGCGTTTGCATGAACGAATCTGGCAAATTGAGGGGCAAAAAGTACCAATTGGGGAACTAGATATCACATTATATCGAGATGACCTGACTGAGAAAAACGATGAACCTCAATTGCGTGAAACCAATGTTCCTGCCATTGAAGGAAAAAAGGTTGTGCTGGTTGATGATGTGCTATACACTGGTCGGACGATTCGAGCTGCGATGGATGCGTTGATTGATCTGGGAAGACCAGAGATGATCCAACTTGCTGTGCTCGTAGACCGTGGACACCGTGAACTGCCGATTCGACCAGATTTTGTAGGGAAAAACGTTCCGACTTCCAAGCGGGAGATCGTTCAAGTTTCCCTTATGGAAGCAGATCGTCAAGCCGATGAAGTTTCCATTAAGCAAAATAAGTAAATAATTCCTTTTAAAGGCAGTCCTGTGAGGCTGACAAAGGCAAACTTTTGAAGTACCAAAAGTCTCTTTGTCATGCAGGCAAAGAGACTTTTTTTTGAGTAATCACTAGGGGGAGAACAGATGGCTAAAATACTTTTGAAAAATGGACGTATTTTGGGAATGGCAGGAGATGAGTTGGTTACCCGTGACATCTTGATCCATGAAAATCAGATTGAGGAAATTGGGGAAAACATAGTAGATAGTGAAGCTACGATAATTGATCTAGCTGGGAAATTTGTTGCTCCAGGATTTGTTGATCTGCATGTTCATCTGCGCGAACCTGGATATACCCATAAAGAAACGATTGAAACAGGCGCAAATGCTGCCGTTCGTGGTGGTTTTACAACGATCGCATGTATGCCAAATACACGACCAGTTATCGATACAGTAGAAGTAGTCAAAGAAATCCTCACCAAAGCAAAAGCAGCAGGCAAAGCGAGAGTATTACCAATAGGAGCCATCACTACCCGCCAGCTTGGAACCGAACATACTAATTTTGAAGCATTACAAGAAGTAGGGATATTCGCTCTCTCCGATGATGGAGTAGGAGTTCAAAGCAGCCAAATGATGAGGGAAGCAATGCGCAGGGCGAAAAAGCTCGGATTACCTATTATCGCCCACTGTGAAGATGACACATTAGTCAAAGGTGGAGTAGTTCACGAAGGGAAGTTTGCCGCAAAACACGATCTGACAGGGATGCCAAGTCTGTCCGAATCCATCCACATCGGACGGGATATTTTACTAGCGGAAGACACAGGTGTGCACTACCATGTTTGTCATATCAGTGCAAAAGAATCAGTGCGCTTAGTCAGAGAAGCCAAGTCGCGTGGTCAAAAGGTAACAGCAGAAGTAACTCCTCACCACTTGCTGCTCTGTGAAGACGATATTCCAGATGTGGATGCGAACTGGAAGATGAATCCACCGCTTCGGGCAAAAGAAGATAGAGAGGCATTGATTGCAGCACTTCTTGACGGCACGATCGATTTTATTGCAACTGATCATGCGCCGCATAGTGAAGAAGAAAAAGCAGCAGGAATCGAACTTGCTCCATTTGGAATTGTAGGATTGGAAACAGCATTTCCTCTTCTTTATACCCACTTGGTAAAAACAGGGCAATTTACCTTGCGTCGACTGGTGGAGTTGATGAGTACCAAACCAGCAGAACGATTTAACTTACCATATGGAAAGTTAGAAGCAGGACAGCTTGCTGATATTACGGTGATCGATTTGGAACAAGAACAAGAAATTGATCCAAAAACCTTCTTATCCAAAGGGAGAAATACACCTTTTGTCGGATGGAAAACGCAAGGTTGGCCAACACTCACGATCGTAGACGGTAAAGTGGTTTGGTCGGCGTAAATAGAACAAATTGCATAAGCGGAGGGTGAACTTAGATGAAAGCACGATTACTTCTCATTGACGGGACAGTATTTACAGGTACATCATTTGGAGCTACTGGGGAATCCATTGGAGAAGTCGTATTTAATACAAGTATGACCGGGTACCAAGAGATTGTCACAGACCCATCTTACTGTGGGGAATTAATCACGATGACGTATCCGCTCATCGGAAACTATGGGTTCAACCGTGAGGATAACGAAGCTTTAAAACCTCACTGTCAAGGGTTAATCGTCCGGGAGCATGCAGAGTATGCAAGTAACTGGAGAAATGAGATGCCGATCGACGAGTGGCTCGCCATGCATCATATCGTCGGAATTTCGGATATTGATACACGGATGTTGACGAGAAAAATTCGAATTCATGGGACGATGAAAGGCATGATTACGACAAGTGAGGAGCCAGTTGAAGTTCTTTTATCTCGCCTGCAAGATGCTTCATTGCGTACAGACCAAGTCGCACAAGTGAGCACGAAGAGTGTACAAATTTCTCCTAACAATGGAAAACGTGTGGTTTTAGTAGATTACGGGGCAAAGCACAACATTCATCGTGAATTAATGGAACGAAATTGTGAAGTAGTAGTAGTTCCTTACAATACAACTGCGGAAGAGATTTTGAAGTATCAGCCTGATGGCGTGATGCTTTCCAACGGACCTGGAGACCCAAAAGATGTTCCAGAATCTGTCCAAGCGATTCAAGGATTACTCGGCAAGGTTCCGATCTTTGGCATCTGTCTCGGACACCAGCTCTTGTCACTGGCATGTGGAGCAGATACAGAGAAGTTAAAGTTTGGTCATCGTGGAGGCAATCATCCAGTAAAAGAGTTAGCATCCGGACGCTCCTACCTTACGGCGCAAAATCACGGTTATGTTGTGCGTGAAGAGTCGCTGAAAAATACAGCACTAAAAGTTAGTCATGTCGCGTTAAATGATGGAACAATTGAAGGTGTCGAACACAAAGAATTTCCTGCTTTCTCAGTACAGTATCATCCAGAATCAGCCCCAGGACCATTGGATAATGGTTACTTGTTTGATCGATTTATGACAATGATGGAGGGAAAATAATCATGCCAAAAGATACATCACTTAAGAAAATCCTCGTAATAGGTTCCGGTCCTATCGTGATTGGTCAAGCAGCTGAATTTGACTATGCAGGTACACAGGCTTGTCAAGCATTAAAAGAAGAAGGCATGGAAGTTATTCTTGTCAACAGTAACCCTGCAACGATTATGACCGATACCAATATGGCGGATAAAGTGTATATTGAACCGCTGACAGTCGATTTCCTCACCCAAGTCATTCGCAAAGAACGACCTGATGGCTTGCTTCCTACTCTTGGAGGTCAAACTGGGTTAAACCTTGCAGTTAAACTAGCAGAAGCAGGTGTTTTAGAACGGGAAGGAGTTCGCTTGCTCGGGACAGAACTGCGTGCAATTACTTGTGCCGAAGACCGTGACCAGTTCCGTGCTTTGATGCACGAATTAAACGAACCAGTTCCTTCAAGTGATATCGTACACACCGCTGATGAAGCTGTCGCATTTGCTAATAAAAATGGATACCCAGTTATCGTCCGCCCAGCTTACACTTTGGGAGGAACCGGCGGCGGTATCGTAAACAACGAAGAAGAATTACGTGAAATTGTGGAGAACGGTCTGCGCCTAAGCCCTATCACCCAGTGTCTTATCGAACAGAGTATCGCTGGTTTTAAAGAAATCGAATACGAAGTAATGCGGGATGCCAATGATAATGCGATCGTCGTTTGTAACATGGAAAACTTCGATCCAGTTGGTGTGCATACAGGAGATAGTATTGTTTTCGCTCCAAGTCAAACTTTATCCGATAAAGAATACCATATGCTGCGTTCCTCCGCGTTAAAAATGATTCGAGCACTAGATATTCGTGGCGGATGTAACGTTCAATTTGCACTAGACCCAGACAGCTTTCAATACTATGTGATCGAAGTAAATCCACGGGTAAGCCGCTCTAGTGCCCTAGCATCCAAAGCGACTGGCTACCCAATCGCCCGAATCGCCGCCAAAATCGCTATGGGATACACCTTAGATGAACTGATCAACCCAGTGACTGGGCAGACCTACGCTTGCTTTGAACCAGCGTTAGACTATGTGGTTAGCAAAATTCCACGTTGGCCTTTTGATAAATTTTCTTCCGCTAACCGCCGTCTTGGCACGCAGATGAAAGCAACTGGGGAAGTCATGGCGATCGGCCGTAATTTAGAAGAATCCCTGCTCAAAGCTGTTCGTTCTCTAGAGATCGGTGCAGACTACCTCTACTTAGCAGAAACAGCTGAGATGACTCGCGAAGAATTAGAAAACAGATTGGTACGGGTAGATGATGAACGTCTCTTTTTACTAGGAGAATGGTTCCGTCGCGGTTACACCGTAGAAGACGCTCACATGCTCACAAAAATCGATCGTTTCTTCCTAGTCAAACTGGAGAGAATCATCAAGTTAGAGCGTGAGCTAAGGGACACAAGCGAATTGACAAGAGACTTACTCTTGACTGCAAAACGGATGGGCTTTACGGATCGAACGATAGCAAGACTTACAGGAAACAAAGGAAAAGCTATTGCCAAAAAACGCAAAGAGCTTGGTATTACCCCAGTTTACAAAATCGTAGATACTTGTGCGGCTGAGTTCTCTGCTTCTACTCCTTACTATTACTCGACTTATGAGCAAGAAGATGAAGTGGAAAAAGGCGATAAGAAAACGGTTCTCGTCCTTGGTTCCGGTCCGATCCGCATCGGGCAGGGGGTAGAATTTGACTACGCTACCGTTCATGCAATCTGGGCCATTCGCGAAGCTGGATATGAAGCAGTTATCATCAACAACAACCCAGAGACGGTATCTACCGACTTTAACACATCTGACCGCCTCTACTTTGAACCGCTTTTCAAAGAAGATGTGATGAATGTGATCGAACGAGAAAATCCGATCGGTGTAATCGTGCAGTTCGGTGGTCAAACAGCTTTAAATTTAGCGAGAGACTTACGCGAAGAAGGGATTCCAATCCTCGGTACTTCGTTAGAAGAGATCGATCGAGCAGAAGATCGGAAAAAATTTGAGAAATTGCTCAGCGATGAAAATATCGCTCAGCCGCCAGGAGCAGCAATCACTTCGATTGAGGCAGCAGTCCAAACCGCTACGGACTTGGGATATCCAGTGTTAGTCCGTCCATCCTATGTCCTCGGCGGGCGTGCGATGCAAATTGTCTACAACGAAGCCGAACTTCGCGATTATATGGTAGAAGCGGTAAAAGTTAATCCAGAGCATCCAGTGTTAATCGATAGATACCTTCTTGGAAAAGAACTTGAAGTAGATGCGATTTGTGATGGGGAGCAAGTGGTGATCCCTGGGATTATGGAGCATATTGAACGAGCTGGTGTTCACTCTGGTGACTCCATCGCGGTTTACCCGCCACAATCGATTACGGGCGAGCAGAAACAACGTTTAGTAGAGATTACGACAAGCATTGCCAAAGCACTGAATACAAAAGGACTCATCAATATCCAGTTCGTCCTCTTCAAAGACCAGATGTATGTCTTAGAAGTAAATCCACGAGCATCTCGAACAGTACCATTCTTAAGTAAAGTTACAGGTATTCCGATGGCACAAGTTGCTACAAGAATTATGCTTGGTGAAAGTTTAGCTGACCAAGGTTACACAGGAGGTTTATGGCCGGAAACTCCTGAAGTAGCAGTAAAAGTTCCTGTGTTCTCCTTTGCAAAACTGCGTCGTGTAGACATCATGCTCGGCCCTGAAATGAAATCTACTGGAGAAGTGATGGGTCGAGATCGTGATTATGCTAGAGCGGTGTACAAAGGTTTGATTGCAGCGGGAATTTCCTTACCTCGATTTGGCACAGTCGTCGCAACGATCGGAGATAAAGAGAAAGAAGAAGTAATTCCCTTGATGGAACGCTTTATCCAACTAGGCTATCGAGTTGTCTCTACCGCTGGAACAGCAGATGTGCTAGAAAAAGCAGGTATTCCTGTCCAACGAGTAAACAAGCTAAAAGATGGTTCCCCACATATTCTTGATATGATTCGCAAAGGGGAAGCGGATTTAGTTGTGAATACATGGACGCGTGGAAAAACCCCAGAAAGAGATGGATTTCTCATCCGCCGGGAAGCAGTTGAACATGGGGTAGCATGTCTCACCTCTCTCGATACGGTAGAAGCATTACTGACAACCATGGAAACCATTCACCTGTCTGCTCTGCCGATTGGTGAGGAAGCGAAAGTCGCCAGAAAACAAACAGTTATGGTGTAGGAGGGAATCATGAGTAAACAAATAATCGTCGCTTTGGATTATTCCTTGCAAGAAGCAGAAGCTTTCTTACGTTCCTTTCCACCTGCGTTTATCAAAGTTGGTTATCAACTGTTTTATGAAGCTGGTCCAGCATGGGTTGCCAAAAAGAAAGAGGAAGGCTACCAAGTCTTCCTCGATCTTAAGCTTCATGATATCCCTAACACGGTTTTTGAAGGGGTAAAAACGGTGAGTAAACTTGGAGTTGACCTTCTGACGATCCATGCTAGTGGCGGGAGTCAAATGATCGGGAAGGCACGAGAAGCAGTGGAGCTAACAGCTGCTGCAAATCACCGCACCAAAATTTTAGCTGTCACGCAATTGACAAGCACAGATCAAGCGATGTTGAACGATGAACTACAGATTCTAGGAAATGTGTCTGACTCTGCGATTCACTTGGCACAGTTAGCACAGCGATCAGGCGCAGATGGTGTTATCTGTTCTGGTCAGGAAGTAAGTGCGATCAAACAAGCAACTGCTTCAAATTTTCTTGCTGTAACACCAGGAATTCGTCCGAAAGAAGCCGGGGTAGACGATCAAAAACGAGTCGTTACTCCTGTAGAAGCTATTGCTCGTGGAGCAGATTATTTGGTCATCGGCAGACCGATAACCAAAGCGAGTGATCCAGTACAAGCGTATGAGAACATTTTACAATCGATCGAGGAGGCAACGGCATGAGTGATTGGACATTAGAAGCAGCGATTGAACGGACAGGGGTATTGAAAAAGGGTCATTTTCTCTTATCATCTGGTCGGCACAGTGACCAATATATGCAAATGGCACAATTACTCCAATATCCTAGAGAAGCAAAAGAAGCTGGAGATGCTGTAGCAAAACTGTTTCTTGACCAAGAAATTGATCTCGTAGTAGGACCGGCATTAGGTGGAGTCATCATCGCTCATGAGGTAGCAAGAGCCCTTGGAGTCCGCTGTATCTTTGCCGAACGCAAAGAAGGCGAAATGCAAATCCGCCGCGGCTTTGAAGTAAACCCAAGAGAACGCGTCTTGGTCATCGAAGACGTTGTGACCACTGGCGGTTCGGTAAAAGAAGTTATTTCACTGTTGGAAGAAAGAGAAGCGGAGATCATCGGTGTAGGTTCCTTAGTCGATCGGACAAAAGGTGAAAATCCTTTTGATGTTCCATACAAAGCACTAAAAGCAGTGCAAATTGAAAGCTACTCAGCAGAAGATTGCCCATTGTGTAAAGATGGTATTTCTGTGGTGAAACCTGGAAGTCGTCATAAAAAATAATGCAAAGTTGTCCTCTCTAACAGGTTAGAGGGGATGTTTTTTTTGATTATGCTAATTATAATGAAATTAGGGAACTATAGAGAAAAGAGAGACAGATGTTTGTACTCGAGAAGAACCCTAACCCGATTCAGATTCACGACGGAAGCAATGTCTTTGAGTTGATGGATCTTGTCGGTGACGCTAGGCTCCTTATCCTCGCAGTTGGTGTACCTGGATCAGGTAAATCCACTATCCTTGGAGAAATGAAGAGGATTTTGGAAGAACACTATGGTCTTTGTCCAGCAATTTGCGATCTGGATGATCGTCAATCGAAGTTCTGGAAAATTCCTTCCATTCTCCAGTATGTCTTGCCACGACGAATTTTTCGGTATTTGGTATCGAAAAAAATCGTTGATCCTGGAGGAAGCGACGAAGCGATGCAAACCACTTGGAAGTGGATTTTGGATCAAATCTCACGCGACTCCAAAGATCCGATCATCGTCTGTGATGCAGGTCCCAATTACTGGATGCGCTTTCAGCTTGTCAGTGCAGCGAAGGCAGTTGTGGCTGCTAGGAATAACGAGAAGGCCAAACTAGCTGAATGGAATATGCCCGAAGAAAGGTTCCATATCCATCAGGTCTTTATCAATTGTCCTTGGTGGCTAGCCTTTTTCCGTAACCTCATGCGTGAGAGGGTTGTTCACCTGAAGCCTTTCTTCAACGCAGTGCGGGGAGTAAAGAGTGCGTCCCGCAAAATGCTTCAGTACTGCGATTCTTGGGGAATTGTTGAAAATGGTTGGAAGAGTCATCGGAAAGATGCATAACCATGTGAGGAGTTCTCGCACAAACAATCCCCAGAGAGCGGCGGTGTTGACATTTTGTTGACACCGCCGTACTGCATTTTTGGATAGCCAGTATGAAAAGAAGGTAGTACAATAGAAAGTAGTACAATAGAAAGTAGTGTTGGTCACCCTAGAGAGAAGAGAAAAATGAATAAGGGAGCAAAACTACGAAAAAATCTTCAACGTTGGATTTCTAGTTATGGTCTCTTCCAAGACGTTGCATTTTCTGACGAACAAGAGTTCGCGAGGTTTTTTGGTCTCGATCCTATGTCGGCTTATAGGAGGTTGAAGGAGCTAAGACTCGCTGGATTCTGTCGTACAAGAGAGGACGGCAAACTCATCGTCGCTGTCCAAGATTGGTCCCGAACGGCGGAACCTCTCGTCGATGCCATTCCTGTTGCAGTGAACGAAGCATTTCAACAGGAGGACGTGACGATCAACATAGAGGCATTCACAGGGGAAACCTTCTTGGAAGCTATGAAGGAAGAATTGGAGAAGTTGAAGTCAGGAAAAACAAGACTTCGATCGCTCCATATTCGCTTGCTAGTGCCCAATTTCAAGAAGCCAGTAGCTGTTCCCAGTGTCGTTGGTGACCCTGATGATCTGCGTGCCCGTGAACGACAGGATGAGATCAGTCAAGATGTGATCACCTTGTTGCGGGATATCAAGAATCTTCAGACAGATGACTATGGCCGCTACATCTTCCGCGTGACAGTGGAGATTGGGAGGCTTGACTACTTCACCCCTTGGGATAAGATTTTTGTCTTTAACGGGCGCAAGGTTCTAAAAGGTAAATACGAAGTAGTCCAAGTTCAAGAAGAGTACAGAGGCAAACTCATGAAAATCAATGATTTTCGCGGGTTTGATGTGCCGATGAGTACTTCGGAGGAAGAAAGCCTAGTGTGGGAGACGATCAAACAATTCGAAGATAAGTGGAAACTCGCAGAGGTAGTAGAACTCTGATGATGTTGCCACAATTTGGTGGGTTAGGGATAACAGATCTCTGACCCACCAGGCGTATATGTCAAGTAACTTACATAAAATCGAGTGCGGCGGTGACAAATAGCTGATGTCACCGCCGCTGCTTACAAACAGGTCACCTCTTGCGGTTACGAAACAACTGAAGTGTTTGACTTTCAGCTTTCACATATGCAAGGGCTCTTTCTGCTTGCTTAAGGGCTTTGTTAATCGTGAGATCGACGTGGTGTTTTACATCACTTGTGATCACATGCCCCCATTTTTCTGGATCTTCGATTTCGGACCACGTTTCGCCAATGTGGCGTCCACTATCCGGTGCTTCCCTTTTCTTCAAATCCGTTGAGGTGGATTCCGTGAAAGTTACGATGCTAGTTGCCATGATTCTGACGAGATGTAGAGCATCTTCAGCCGTATCAATAGCTTCCTGGGCACTTATTCCAGGATCTCTGGGAAGTACTCTTTCCCTAACCAAAGCTACCTTGGACTTGGCGTCCTCTTCAGCAGATTGAAGGTTCTGGACAAGTGAGTTTGCCTGATTCGCAGATTGAAGCAGTTCTGGAATAATGGGTGAGTTTGTTTCTCTCGATCCCCAAAACTCCCAGACCTCAAGCTGGGCTGCTTCAAGGCTCTCCAACTCTTCAACAATTCCAGCAGAAGAACCAACCCATACATCCAGAATCTTTTGCTTCTTCAGAAGTAGGTTCCGAAGGGATGGGTAGAGCTTTACCACTTGAGAGGCGTCTTGCAGCCGGATCGCTTCTCTCACTCGGGTGGAGGTGCTCACGAGATGATCCAAGTTCAGATCTACAGTGTACTCGCGTACTCTGTTATCTGAAACAGGAGGGTCTCGCCAAACTTCGGCAAAGCTATCACCGCGTTCACGGATTTTAGACCATTCACTCCGGAATTTATCCAGAACTTTATAGTCCGCTCCAGATGATTCACCCATAAGAATGGCATTTCGCAGCTCGTAATAATCGATATAGATCTGATGAACATATCGATTGTGCAAATTCGAGTATTTCTTGATCATTCCTGGGAGTAGTGTGTTACCCCAAGGGTTCATGATGATGATGACTTTGTTTGAATCCGCTTCTTCCATGTAACGCAAGGTGATATCTCCGAGTACTTCGCCTTCCGATTCTCCATCGAGAGCTTGCTCGGACAGTTCCATGGATACATATTCCAACGGACCACCATAAACCGATCGAACGGTTGCAGGCTCCGACTGATTGAAGTCTTGGATGCACCAGATCGTCGAGTCCACATACTCTTCAAGGCCATAACGATTCCCAGTTGCAACAATCGTAATCGCCTTACCGCCACATACTCGTGTGAGGACATCAAGAGTCGCATGTTCCAGCTTAGCCACGGTATTCTCTTTTCTCTTTTCTCTTTTCTCTTTGACATAGGCCTAAGCTAATTATACGGGATGGAGAGAAGAACTGCTAGAAAAAGTATATGAAACGCACGCGGGCTAGAGACATTGTGTCCCTAGCCCACGCCTACCTAGGAAAAGAAAGACTACTACCTTGTCGTCTCGTTCTCCCAAATAGAAAGGTATGAAGCGAGTTCTTCTTTTGCAAACGGGTCTCTCCCTGAGTAGGAAAAGAGGCGAGCCTTCCAACCGAAAGTATCTACAACCTTCCGACCATCCCGCAAAACAGCTTCTCGCTGGTACTTTCCATAGAGAACCTTACTGCCAATCATTCGCTGCTCTTCGTCGCTCCACTCCAGGTAATAGAACTTTGACCCCGGAGTACCAGAAACAGTGCGAATTTCCGTCTTCAGTTCCGGTACCAAGCCATCTTCCTTGAGGATGGCGAGGTCGTCCAAAAGTTTTGGAGCTCTTTTGATGAGCATGCGAAGCCTCTCTCGTGCTTCCTCATCATCTCGATCATCGACGTAATACGGGATATCTAGTTTGTCGTCTGAGGCTGGAAGAAGAAGCTGAAGATCAAGCGACTTCGGTCTCTTCCCTCCAGACGCCCGAATTCCGCGGATGATGAGTTCAAGCATCGAGATGAGGGTTTCCGCAGTCAAGCACTGAACCCTCATTTTGATATGTCCTTCACAATCGAACATTTCCAGCAGGTTGAACGCCAAGCTGATAGGAGCAGGAAGGGAAGGAATTTGTGTATGTGTTTCGGCGACGACTGGTCGACCGTCCTCAAAAACGATTAGACCGTCCTCTTTCAAATGGAGGAAAGCAAGTTCCATTGTTGGCATAGCTACACCGTGATCCTGTGCCAACTCGCCAAGAGAAGGGAGAACATCTCCAGGATCCAGATCTCCATTTTGGATCATGTTTGCATAGCTAGTTCTGATTGTTTGGACTCGATCTGTCATCTCTATCCTTAAAGGTTGAAGGATACCACTAACTTTATTATACTGGTGATCTTTTGTTTTTTTCAATCGGATGTAACATTAATTACACAAGTTTGATCTTAGTTTTATAACTAGAATACTTAAAAATTTTCGCTTATAATTGATTAAGAACCTGTAAACTCAACGAGATAGAGAGAAAGATGTCACAGGAACTAGTACCAGAAGAGGTAGTGGAAAGAAATGGAGTGGATTGGGGATATCGCCCCTTTCACAAGCTGCTCCGCAGAGCAAACGGTCGTCCGATCGTAATCTTGGCTTCTGGCAATGTCGGTGGAGGTAAGAGCACAGCGATTAAGCATTACATCGAACTAGTCAAGGAGTTCAACCGTACCAATGCAAAGTGGGTCAAGAAAAAGTACGGAGCTCCTTTCGAGTGTGTCGAGCTGGATGCAGATCCTAAGGGATTTAAGGGACGTTTCCCAACGAATAAAGTACCCCTGTTTATGGATCCAGTAGTGCAACGGTTCTATCGTCTACTTTTTGATCAGGATCAGCAGAGGCATCATATTCTTATCGTTGCTGATTCTGGTGTGAATGTGGATCAGCGTATGGGAATGGTTCTTCCTGCAAAAGAGATGGGGCGTTTTGTCTTTCAATTCCTCATCGACACCAGTTTTGTGGATGCGGTGAATGGAAATGAAATTCGAGATCGTCAGATGGAAGAAGTCGTCGTATTTCGTGTTCACGATGGTCTTCCTAAGACGTGGCCGAAGATGAAGGGCCTCGGGCACTTTTACAGTGAGTTCAAGGTTAAGCACACTGTAGATGACAACCAAGTCGGTTCTGAGGTTGTCCGAAAGGTAAAGCTCAAGAAACTCCGAGCTCTGCATACCAGACTTTCGGCAGCGATCGAGCTTAGTCGAGAAAAGAAGCATCTGGCTCCGTTGGTAGAGCCCTATAAGGATCTCCAGAAGCTTGATGTAGAACCTCTACTTGCTAAGTGGGGCGATTGTCCTGAAATGCAAGAGGCTGTTGAGAATTTGGAGAAAGTCAGGCTGGAAACTTGGAGTACTTTCGGTCAGTTGGCTGGCTGGGAAGCCATGCGAGATTTCTTGCGAATGATCGAAACGATTCGAGGAAGCGTCCAGCCTATGGATGATCGTCTTCAGCATTCCAAGGGAGCGGGAGAGATTTTCGCTGAAGCGGAGATCAAGCTAAACTGGAGTTCACCTGGAGTAAGTCAGGATGTGTTTCAGACGGCACTAGGCGCTTTTGAACAGGCAGTTGAAGGCGTATACGAAGCCGTTCAAGGAATCGAAGACCTCTCTTTGAACATTGCGACCGAATTGAAAGAAATGGAAGACCAAATCGGTCGAAGGGTGTTTGATGAAGTGAGAAATCATTGGAAGAATAAGGACTTTCTTCCGATTTTGATGACTGCTCATGTAGCTGTGTACGATGCTGCGGAGTACGTCGACAAGATCAGAAAAATGGCTCTTTGCAGGGCTAGAGATGCAAGTAAAATTGCAGACCGCCTAAAGCAGAGGGTTGAACGAGTCCGAAATGCGTGAACCAGGTTCATGCTAGCGGCGGTGACAGTTTTTTGTCACCGCCGCGCTGCGTTTACTCGCTGTTCTGATGTTATTTATCATTTTGTACTGTATGTGTATCCATTTGATGAATCTTACTTTGAGAGAATGTCAAGAAATTGATGTAAGATGAGGTCAGTCGCTGTATTCTCTGTTTTGTGTCAAAGTCTGAAGTTTATTTGATAGAACGAAGAGATGAACTTCTTGAAAAAAGTGGGTTGAAAAGCACGCGGGCTAGGGACACGATGTCTCTAGCCCGTTACTACGTTTCCGCAGTCCCTATCGCTTTTTGAAGTCAGATTTCCTCCAGTGGTGTTTTTTGATCAATCGACGCCCATTCTGAATCGAACATAGTCCGGTTCTGTTTCATTTGTTCCGTTCCTGCTGGGTAGTAAATGAGGGGCATGTCTTTACTGACCACATCCAAAATTCTCATCTCTTCGCCGTTGTGGGTGACAGTGTGCTTTCTCTTGTGATAGAAACCAAACAAGGATTCCTCACCGTTGAGATAAAATCTCCCTGGAGGCAAAGTGGGGGATTTCTTTATCCAGACTTTTACGACATGCCCAGGTGCCTGCAAAGACTGAATTTGTCGAACCATCGGAATGGCAAACCGTTTGGCGATTCCCCTCATTCTATTTTGTGGACGCGGATCGGTAGGGTCATCTAGTGACCTCGGTACACCAAGAGGAACAGAATAGTCCGGAAGAATCAATCGGATGGTGATCGATTCAGGACTGTAGCGATTTCCATTTCGAATATCGGTAATGATCGGAGTCAATACCGGAAATAGGAACTCTGTCGTAAAACACCAGACTGAAAGTTCTGCTCTTTGTTCTAGGAATGTTCGGTTCAGAAAGTTGGACAGTTTCACAGAAGAAGGGAGACTAGGGTCATAGTCCATGTCCTTTCCCATTTTGGATGGGATGATGACCCACTCTCCATATCGTTCTTCGTAAACAAATCCCTTTTTTTGTAGTACGAATAGAGCCATCCGCATTAGGGAAACAGATACATGGAATTTTTTTGCTTTCTCAGCCTGCTTCCATCGCATTCCCGAAACGTAACTGTGACGGATCTCAGTTTCCAACGCTTCTGCAAGCTCTACGGCGAGCTCGAGCGGTACGGTTTGTTCTGTCTTCATCTTTACTCCAAAAGCTTTAGGTTACAATATTAATTATACTGTTTTTTTAAAAATCTGCTATTTAAAATAGGTATTATTACGGGAGGAATTTGGTTAATAAATTATTTAAGTACATTTGAAAACACATAGGATTAGAGATAAAAATGATATAAAATAAATTTATCCAATGTTTCAAAGAGAAAAGAGAGAAACGGTGGAAATCAAGCATCGTCCTGTTGAACTTTCTGGTGCCAGTGCAAAAGTTCTCTTTGAGCTCAGTGCCGCATATGAAGCCATTGTAGTTGGCCTGTCCGGTCTGCCTGGTGTTGGCAAAAGTGTGGATGCTGAAGCCTTGAAATGGGATTTCCTGCAAGAAAATATGAGCAGAGTCTTTAGCCCTTACGAGGTTTTTATCTTGGATACAGATAAGAATCTTCCCAAGGCACAGCAACAGGGGAAAGTGGCTGTCACGCCAGAAGTTGCCGACAGGGCATGGCAAAAGACGAAACGTCAATACAAAAAAATCCTTGCCCCAAAAAGGGTCATTATTTTTCCTGATGCTGGTGACAATGTAAAGGAGAGAACCAAGGTTTACGAAAGAGCACTAAAACGTAATGCTTATCTCTTCCTCAGGCATCACCGGGCCACTTTTGATACAGCTGTCATTTCAAATGCAGGCCGCCTTCGTAAGGTTGATCCTTGGGTTATGTGGCGTGTATTTGAGGTTATGGAGGAAGCTTGGAAGGTCCTGCAACAGTTTGCTCATGGGTATGAAGTCATCGATGTTGAGCGTGCTTCTTTCCAAGAAGTAGCACAGAACACATCTTTGCAGGATCTCCTTCTTTACCTAGGCGAGAATATTGAAGTACTCCAAGAGCGAGCCAACCAAGCCATGCGAGATGAGGATGCTCAAGCCGCGCGTTTGGTTTGGAAGGCAGCTAAGGATTTGCACGCTTGGCGTGCTCCCATCGTTAAGACTTACCGAACTCGAAAGGGTTTGGAAGTGGTCGAGCGTAGTTTGGCTACTTTGGGAGATGTCGTGCAGACATCATGGGCAACATGGCGAAGCCTAGAGTCGAAGCAGAATTCATCTGTTTTGGTTGCCATGGATCAGTTTCAGGCGGCGTGGAGCGCTACTGATAAGGTAACCCAAGCCCTTGAGCAGCTTCGAATTGCTATTCCCCAAGCCCTTGAGTTTGCTGACAGGGCTAGCATTCTGCAAGTGCCCAAGAGTTCCTTGCTTCAAGAGGTCATTAGGTTCAAGCGAATCATCCGTGCAGCTCTAGATGTTGCTGAAGAAGCCGAGCTAGCACGTCGGGAAGCTTGGCATCTCTTTGAAGAAAGTAAACGAGCAGATACTGGCCGTGAGATTCCAGTAGACTTGGATCTCTATGAAGCGGGGCTTAAAGCAGGAAAAGCATCCAAATATTGGGCGGATTTGGAATGTAGTGAGCTTCTTGAGTCATGGAAGGCTGCACTGAAACAACAACAAAGGGTTCTCGAAAAGTGGAATCAAACACAAGTCTGGAATGACGACCAGTGGAATAGGGCAACGCAGAACTTGTATGTAGTCTTGACAGAGCTCAAAAATAAGGTCTGTTAGCTCTGATCCACATTTGCGGCGGTGACATGAAAACTGTCATCGCCGCACTGCATTTACTTATAGTTTTGATATTATTCACCATTATTAACTTCCACCCATCTCAATTTACTTGGAAATATATGTTATAATCCATTTGATAAAACTTGCCATGAGATAATGAGGTGGATAAATGTTCCCAAATAACAACAGAAATATTTTCTTACTATTTCTATTATTATGTTGTATTTCTCTTCTTTTCTATTTTGGACAGAAAGTAGAGGCGAAAGAAGAGAATCAAAAAGATATATTCATAGATTATGGATCAATCCATCAAGAAAGCTATATTGCTTACCTTCGAAAAATCGGAAAAATTACCGCCTCTGCAACCCCTGAACAAATCGATAAAATCATCAAAAACGAACTATACTTAAAGCAAAACCCTTTTCCATTTACAAATGGGATTGATACGACAAGTATATTTGGCAAACAGGTATATTCCCAGCAGCAAAGGCTTTTGCAAAAAACGATCGAACGTGTTCATCACCTTTCAGAACAAACAACTCTGCCTGCTTTGGCTCATCAAGATAATGCGGTGATTGCACTAATAGAGTTTCCCGATCAAAAACATAATCAGATTAAACCAACAGAAAAAAGCAGCTTTTGGACCAAAGATTTTAACCCTGCACACTATCGTCAACTCATCTTTGGAGTGGCTGGTTTAAAGCATAATGGCAAAAGGCTGATCACTGCCAATCAATATTATAAACAACAATCTGCTGGCTCTTGGTCGTTGGCTGGAGATGTGACGGATTGGGTTGTTGCCAAGCACGATGCCGCTTTCTATGGAGCTCATCATAAAACGGATGAGTACGACCAAAATGATGTTAATCCAACAGAACTTATAAAGGAAACGTTGCAGAGTGTAGCAGCTAAAATCAAAGGGAAAGAAAAGTTGTATGATCAGCGTGATCCTTATGATCTTGATGATGATGGCAACGTGATGGAACCGGACGGATTGCTCGATAATTTATTTGTTGTGCATGCTGGTCTTGGAGAAGAGGAAGGCGGCGGGGATAATGCGATCTGGTCGCACCGATCTGTCATTGGACCGAAACCTGTAGAGATTCCGGGAACGACTTTAAAAGCATATGATTACATCATCCAGCCAGAAGACGGGGCAACTGGTGTTTTCACTCATGAGTACGCGCATAATCTGGGTTTACCTGATGAATATGATACTGGATCAACAGGTACCGGTTCACCAGTAGAAGCTTGGTCCTTGATGTCCTATGGCAGTTGGACTGGAAAAATACCCGGAACAGAACCATCTGGCTTCAGTCCATGGGATAAATTGTTTTTTGCCAGTTTGTATGGAGGAAATTGGTCCGTTCCCAAAACAATCAAACTGGAAGACTTAAAATCACCAAAAACGCTTGCCTTGAAGGAAGCAGTGGCACCTGTGAAAAATGGAAAAATGATCAAAGTAGATTTACCTGATAAGATCGTTTCTCCGCCGCTGCGCCCCTTAGGTAAAAAGTCCTACTATTCTACGAAAGGAAATATGCTGGATACTAGATTGTCCTCACCAACAATTGATTTAACCAATAAAAAATCATCTTCTTTGAATTTTGATACATGGTATGACATCGAGCCTGGATATGATTTTTTATATGTGGATGTATATGTAGATGGGGCAAAAGAACCAAAACAGCTTGCTTCCTATACGGCTAAAACAGGTGGAAATTGGGTAAAGAAACAGCTTGATCTATCTTCCTTTGTCGGGCATCAAATTCGCATAGAATTTCGATATGTGACAGATGTTGGGGCGGCACAAGAAGGCTTTTATGTGGACAATATCCAAGTTGTCGCAGATGATAAGCAAATGTTTATGGATGATGTAGAAGGGGAACCACTCTTTACACAAGAAGGCTTTCAAATTTTCGATGGTTCACCAATCGCCTATCCAAATTACTATTTGATCGAATGGCGCACGCATCATGGACTCGATCAAGGTCTTGCTCATATCCGCCGTAACAATAGTATTTTGAGCTACGATTCTGGTATGCTCGTTTGGTACTATGACGCGAGTTTCGGAGAAGATAATCAGACAGGATTGCATCCCGGAGAAGGATTTTTAGGTGTAGTGGACAGCCATCAAATGGGACACTTTTGGAGTGATGGGAAAGTAGGATCAACTCGTTATCAAATCAACGATGCAGCATTTCATTTTAAACCGACAAGCCCGATGAATATTCTGTATCCAAAAGTGGAAATGAAATATGACAGTGCCCCTGGGGTTCCTTATTTTTCTGATAAAAATGACTATAGTAGCCCATTTAATCCACCAGGTGGGAAAATACTGCCAAAACATAACCTTACGATCAAATTAGAAAAAGTAAGTGATGACGAAAGAAATGCTTGGATCACCTTTTCAGTCCAATAAAGCATCCGCCCCCCAGGGTTCACCTGAGGGGCGTTTTTGACTACTACAGCAGAACATGTGCCAATGGCAGGGCATAAGTAGTCAGATGAAGACAGTACTTGTGAAGCGCTTGATCCACATAGGGGGCTCCTCCTCCATCTTTGAAGTAGGATTCCTGTCCCATGTGAATCATTTTAGCTTTCACGGGCCAGCGCCGGTCGATAAACCCGTGGAGAACAGCATTCACGATCAGCCAGAAGAGGAAATAACTCCACCCGATTCGCTCTACAGGATTGAATTCGACTCCACGTTTGTGAATCATCGCGTAGTTCAGCATGTAACTGGTCGATACGAACAGAACGTAGATGCTCAACGCATAGACAAATACGTGGAGGAAGTTGTACCACAGGCTTTTCAGGTAGTCTTTTCGCTTTTCACCATAGCTCTTTCGGTAGTCGAACAGCAGACAGAGGGCTTCTTGCCAAGTCCATTTCTTCTCTTTGGTTTCTCGGTGGAGCGCGCCCTTATGTTCATCCATCTTGTCTGTTTGGAGAAGGTAATCCCCCACGACATGACCGATAGAGGCACAGTGCCATAGGATCACTAGTGCGAGGATGTCGAATACCACGTCCTGCATGTGCTTGTCTCCAATTTGAAGCGGGAGTAACCCATTTCGTTCCATTCTAGTATAGAATAAAACAGAGACAGTGTTAACAAATAAAAACAAACTATCATTTTTGGAGGTGACTATGCAGTACAAGACAATACATACCTTCCCTGTAGAGGAAGAGAAAAAAGAATCGATACAAATAGATTTAAGAAAACAATTAGTTACTACTCCTTATTTTCATTCCCCAAAAATCGTATGTGGGATCGATCTTGCTTATAAAGAAAATCTAGCAGCAGCAGTTATTGTAGCAATGGATCATAGTACTCATGAAATAGTAGAGTTGGTCTACCATGTGGAAGAAGTGATGGAATCATATGTGCCGGGAATGCTCGCTTTTCGTGAACTGCCTCTTATATTAAAAGCTTGGGAGAAGCTGACGATAGAACCTGATGTTGTGTTTTTTGATGGAAATGGAATGCTGCATCCAAGAAGAATGGGGATTGCTTCCCATGCGTCTTTTTTTCTGCAAAAACCGACAATAGGGATAGCAAAAACATATTTATTGGGAGACCATAAACCTCTCGGCTTAAAACAAGGAGAATATGAGTTCATGGAGGATCAAGGGGAGGTAATAGGGGCGATAGTCCGAACACAAACAGGAGTGAAACCTGTTTATGTGTCCATCGGTAATTATTTAGCCTTAGAGGATGCGATACGGCTGAGCATGGAACAAGTAGGAAAGATAAGCAGACTGCCTGAGATTGTCAGGCAGGCAGATATTTATTCGCGAAAAATATTGCGTGAATACATGCAAAGTCCAAAAACGATATAATAATAAAGTCCGTAGAAACAACAGAAGGGAACCCCATGTTTTCTCGATATCTCAAAATGTTCCCCGCAGCTTTTTACCCTTTCATAGGGGTAAACTTCTTGTCCTGTGGCATGATGTACTTGGGGAATATGTCCGTTCCATTTCTCTCTGATCACCGTGGCTGGGAAAAAGAAATGGGGCAGATCAGCGCCCTGTTTTTGTTCGGCATGGTGTTCGGACGAGTGCTAGGGGCTTGGCTGCTCAGCAGGGTGAATAACTTGTATGCCCTGCATATTTGTATGGTACTGCTGGTTATCACGACATTTCTGTATGGATTTGTCGTACAAGCTGCTGTCGTTATCACGCTTCGATGGGTCCAAGGATTGGTTCTAGCAGTAACGCTGTCCTTGAGCGATATCATGGTAATGCGTGTCCTTAACAGTCCGCCACTAGGTAAATCAGAAGTACCCCGACAGCAATATGCCAAAGGGATGGGGTATTACTCCGTTGCGGGAACTATCAGCTTGTTCCTCTTTGGCACCAGTAGCCTGTACCTGATGCAAGATGTTCCGTTTCCTATTGTTTTTGGGATAGTAGCGGTACTCATCACGCTTCTGTATGTTTGGATGACTCGATTCATGTCGAAGAATCCAGCATTTATCATGCCCTATGAAAAACAAGAGAAGGGCTGGAGCGTTTTTGTCCTAGCAGCTATTCCGCTTGGATTGTCAGCAGGCGGAGTATCAGCTGTGTTTACTGCACTCAACTCCTATAGCCAGCCGATTTCGGCTGCCAAAGGTTTGGTGCTGTGGGCGGTTACAGGTGGGATCACACTTGCCATTCTGCTTGGACGATCACTAGCAGGATGGTTTGCTGTTCGGCCTCAGGTGAGTATTGTCCTAGGAATATGTGTCATCTGGCTTGGAGTCGTGTTGCTGTGGAGGACAGAGGGCATTTTTGCCTATATGGGCATCCTAGCGATTGGGTTTGGATTTGGCATCACCATCATCTTGTTCTTTGATGTTCTTCAACGTCAAATGAATCCTCAGACGATCGGTGCTGCTTTTTCCACCTTTTCGATCATTTGCTTTGACCTTTTGCCAGCTCTTGTCAAGTGGCAATATGGGAAAGCATCTGTGGAACATGGGTATGAGAATGTTCTGGGGCTCCTAGTATGGTACCCTGTGGGTTCTCTTGTACTGTTTCTGCTGTATATAGGGATCAAAAAACAGAAATAGTATCCCAAATATGGCTGGTGCAGATGTGCCAGCCACCCACATCATAAATGAATTCGAAAATAGATAATACAAATCGATAGGAGAGATAATAGATGAACATTCAATTGATTCGCCATGCGACATTATGGATAGAATATGCAGGGAAGAAGTTACTGATAGATCCAATGTTTAGTAAGAAAGGAGAGCTTGCTGCTACTCCTAATACACCAAATGAACAACGAAATCCATTAGTAGATTTGTCTCTAGAAATCGAATCATTTCTGCAACCTGATGCAATTTTGCTCACTCACTCCCATCGAGATCACTTGGATGAGGCTGCTATACAACGTTTATCAAAAAATCTGCGTATCTACTGTCAGCCTGCAGATGAGCAAAAATTAATCGATCTGTCCTTTACAGATGTTCAAGTAGTAGAAGATCAAATAAATTGGGATGGTCTAAGCATTATTCGAACAGGTGGTCAGCATGGAAGAGGAGAAATCGGTAAACAGATGGGTGCTGTTTCTGGATTTATCCTTCAAGCCGAAGGGGAAGATTGCCTATATATTACCGGAGACACTGTTTGGTGTGAAGAAGTAGAACGGGCAATAGAAGTATATCGTCCAGAAGTAATCGTCGCTTTTTCAGGTGCAGCTCAATTTCTTACTGGTGGAGCGATTACGATGGATAAAGAAGATTTACGACAATTGTATGTGTCATCTCCGGAAAGCAGCATTGTCGCGGTTCATCTCGATACATGGAATCACTGTCTCTTGACCAGAAAAGAACTAAGTGATTATTTAGTGAAAGTGGATATGTTTGATAGATTTCATCTTCCGCAAGATGGAGAGGTTTTATCATTTTAAAAGATAGCCCAGCTTTTTAGTTAGCTGGGTTTTTTGATGAGTTCTTCTTTTTTTATCGAAGGAATCTTCATTTCTTTGATATGAGAGAAAGTAAAGACAATGAGAGCTAACCAGATGAAGCTAAAGCTAATAAATTCGATCGAGGTAAAAGTCTCATGAAAAAAGAAAACACCTAAAATCAGATTAATCGTCGGTGCAATATATTGTAAAAAACCCATCGTGAACATGGATACTCGCTTTTGACCAATACCAAACCAGAGCAAGGGAACCGCAGTAAGTATCCCTGAAAGGATGAGAAGGATGATTATAGTGGTGGAAACATGACCGAGAGAGCCTGTCCCATTGCTTTCTTCAAAAAATAAGTAAGCAATTGCAAATGGGGTGAGAAAGATTGTTTCCAATGCAAGGGAAAGGATAGCATCTACCTGTACCAATTTTTTGAATAGTCCATATAGAGCGAATGTAAGAGCCAAAGAAATCGAAATCCAAGGAATTTGTCCATAGTTAATGGTTAGAATAATCACACTTATTAATGCAAGACATAGTGAGGTGGTTTGCCATTTATTTAACCGTTCTTTTAGAAATAACATCCCAAAAGCGATACTGATCAAAGGGTTAATATAATATCCCAAGCTAGCTTCAATGACATGATCATTGGTAACAGACCAAATATAGATAAACCAATTGGCACTCATAAAAATAGATCCTGCTAAAACAAATAACATCGTTTTTTTATTAGATAAGATTTCTTTTATTAAATGCCATTGTTTTCTAACTGTGATAACGATTGCAACGAAGACAAAGGACCAAACAAAGCGGTGTGCTAGTATCTGAAGGGAAGGGATTTGTTCCATATAGTGCCAATATATAGGCAGTATTCCCCAGGAAATAAATGCGAAAGAAGCATAAATCATACCGGCTTTATCATCTTTTAAATGGGATGACATAATGATAACCTCATTTCTAAAATATTATTTATATATTATTAAGGAAATATTGTAAAAAAGAATCAAAATCATCCTTCAAGATAGAATTATTATGGATATCCTATCACATTTAATAGTCATTATATACTAAATTATAATATTTCATTATTTTATCAAAATAATATAATTCACATTTGTGCTCTCTTTTCTGGTTACTTATAATGATGCGAATTAGAAAGGGAAATGGAAACAACGAGTGCAAGAAAGTTGCTGCTGGTTTACTTCACAAGGTACTTGGGATGTAGGAAATTGGAATTCCAACTTAATACCAATACTTTTGTTACAAACATAACCGAAAGAAAACCTCAAAGCTGACTAGTTGAACAGTCAATTTTGAGGTTTTCTTTCTAAAATGGATTGCAGTTTTTGTTCCTCTGGAGTGACATAGATGGTTTTTTGATCCCCATAAATCACAAATCCAGGTCGTGCCCCAGAAGGTTTTTTTACATGTTTAACCAGAGTATAATCTACGGGAACCTGACTCGATTCTCTCGCTTTGCTAAAATATGCTGCGAGCATGGCTGCTTCTGTCAGGGCGGTTTCGGATATATGATCTCCTCTTATGACAACATGGGACCCGGGAATATCTTTGGTATGGAGCCATGTATCTGTTTTTCTAGCTATATGATGGGTGAGTTTTTCATTTTGTTTGTTGTTTTTGCCGACTAAGATAGTGGTGCCATCACTGGCGATATAGGAAGTAGGAGTTGGAGAAGAAGGTTTTTGTCGCCCTTTTTTTACCTGCTTCTTGATCCATCCTTCTTCGGTTAATTCCTCGCGAATTTGTTCAACTTCTGCTAGGTTTGCGATAGCTAGTTGAGATAGAACAGATTCTAAGTATTCGTTTTCTTCCTTAGCGATTTGAATTTGTTCTTCATTATATTTTTTACCTGCTTTTAACTTTTGATATTTTTTAAAATACCGCTGTGCGTTTTCATTAGGAGTAAGTGCTTCATTGAGCGGGATCGTAACTTCTCCAGCAGATTCATCATAGTAATTAACAACGGTAATCGATTTATCTCCGCGATTTATTTGGTGCAAATACGTAGTGAGTAACTCTCCATACAACCGAAGTGTCTCGGCTTTAGAGGAGTTTTCGATTTCTTTTTGCAATACTTTGATCTTTCGTTTGTTTTTCTCGACATCTCGTGTCAATTTGTGAACCAATGCTTGTGTTTGCCCAGCGACACGGTCTCGCTCTGCTTTATTTCCATAAAAGGCATCTAGGCATTGACTCATTGTAGCGAAAGAGCGATGTTCTCCTTTTTTATGAGATAATGAGCAAGAGGAGTAAAAGATTCGGCTTTGGTCAGTGACAATCTCGGGTTCATAGCGATGCGCCAGCATATTTTGCTGCCAGCGAAAGAAGGATTCCCATAGTGATTCACGATCCCCTAGTCTTGCTTGACTGAGTATTTCTTCTGCCGGTAATGGTCCTAATCCCATAAAGCAATTTACCAATTGTTTTGACAGCTGCCCTGCATTGTAATCCAAGCTGGAAATAAAAGTATCGTGCTGAGCAGTGAGAGGATTTATTTTTCCTTGATCAGGAGGGGAAACATATATGATCCCAGGAAGTACTTGTCGATATTGGCTTGTTTGAAATCCGACACGACGCATTGCGTCTACGATCTTGTTTGTTTCTGGATTCAATAAAATCACATTGCTATGTCGACCCATAATCTCGATGATGAGTTTTCTTTCCACCATATCCCCGAGCTCATTTTTTCCTTTTATCCAAAAGTGAATGATTCTCTCCATTTCGACTTGTTCAATTTTATCGATTATGCTTCCTTCTAATTGTTTACGCAGCAACATGCAGAACATTGGCGGTTCTGCTGGATTTTCATAGCTAGCTGTTGTCAAGTGACATCTAGCGTATACCGGATGGCACGAAAGCATCAATTTATGATTTTTTCCTTTTGCCCGGATGGTGAAAACGATCTCCCATTGGCTGGGCTGATAGATTTTTGTGATGCGGCCATTCGTTATTTCTGTATGTAATTCGTGCGCTACCGCACGAGTAACGGTTCCATCAAATGACATAAAACTCCACTCCCTTATCTTACTCATTGTACATGATCATCGATTTGAACACCATTCTTTACTTCTAACCTGACTTGTCCTGCATAACATGAAAAGAGAAGGTTGTGGGGACAAGGGGGAAAGTCATGACGGATTCATCGCGTTTTGTTGGATGGACAGCTCAGCAGGTTACCGATTACTTTGGTGTGAAGAAATCAGCTGGCTTATCAGAAAAAGAGGCGAAGAGCCGACTTGCAAAAGTGGGAAATAATCAACTTTCTGAAGGGGAAAAAGTCTCTCTATTTGCTGTATTTTTTAGCCAGTTCCAAGACTTTATGGTCTTAATTTTACTTGTGGCAACTCTGATATCAGGCCTTTTAGGGGAATACGTGGATGCTATTGCCATTCTGAGTATCATTGTGCTTAATTCGATTCTTGGCTTTGTGCAAGAAGTGAAGGCAGAACGTTCATTGTCAGCATTGAAAAAGTTATCTGCACCAATGGCAAAAGTATATCGTGATGGCGGATGGAAGCGGATCGATGCATCCCTGCTCGTGCCAGGAGATGTCGTTTCACTCGTGACTGGAGATCGGATTCCGGCAGATATACGTTGGGTTGAAACTACTGGATTAATGGTGGAGGAATCCGCATTAACAGGTGAATCATTACCGATAGAAAAGATAGTAGAACCGTTGACACAAGCTGATTTGACTTTAGCAGATTTTCGCAATATGAGCTTTATGGGAACAATGGTGGTCAAAGGATCTGGATTAGGAGTAATCGTTAACACTGGAATGAAAACGGAAATGGGTAGAATTGCTCATTTGATTCAAAGTACAGAGCAAAATATAACGCCATTGCAAAGACGGCTAGAACAATTAGGAAAGATTTTGATCATTGTCGCGCTTTTTTTGACAGCTTTGGTGGTGGTCACAGGTGTCATGCATGGGCAAGATTTGTATAAGATGTTTCTTGCTGGAGTTAGCTTAGCAGTTGCTGCTATTCCTGAAGGACTGCCTGCGATCGTGACGATAGCATTAGCGCTTGGTGTGCAACGAATGATTAAACGAAAAGCAATCGTAAGGAAGTTGCCATCTGTCGAAACGCTTGGCTGTGCTTCTATTATTTGTTCAGATAAGACTGGTACTTTAACAGAAAATAAAATGACTGTCACTCATGTTTATACCAATCAGCAACTTTTAACCCTTGAAAAGGATGAGTTAGTTCAACAAAATCCGACCTTGCAGCAACTTTTGCAAATAGCTGTACTCTGTAATAACGCGACTTTGGTACAAAAAGGAAAAAAAGTTAGCTACGAAGGTGATCCGACTGAAGGAGCATTGATGGTGATGGGAGCCCATGGGGGTGTTACCCGTGAGGTTTTGGATAATAGTTGGGCAAAAATAAAAGAACATCCATTTGATTCAGAACGGAAAATGATGTCTGTGGTGGTCGAGAATAAGCAGAAACAAAAAAAACTGCTTGTCAAAGGTGCACCAGATGTACTGATTCGCGATTGTACCCATATTTTACAAAATGGAAGAGTAGAGCCCATAACGGCAAAAGTCCGTCAGCAATTGCTAGCAAAAAACGAAGAATTAGCTTCCAATGCATTGCGAAATCTTGCATTTGCTTATCGTGAAGTGAGTGGTTCTGTTCATACTCAATCGGAATCTCAATTAGAGCGCAATCTTATTTTTGTCGGTCTAGCAGGGATGATTGATCCTCCGCGTAAAGAAGTGAGGGAGGCGATACGTTTATGTCGCAAGGCAGGTATTCGTACGGTGATGATTACAGGCGATCATCAAGCAACTGCGGAAGCTATCGCCGTTCAGCTGGGTATCAAACGACCAAATGGTTTGACAGTGACTGGACGGGATATCTACAATATGAAAGACAATGAGTTTGAGCAACAAGTAGAAAACATTGATGTGTATGCACGCGTTTCCCCAGAGCACAAACTTAAAATTGTTTCTGCTCTTCAACAAAAAGGACATGTCGTCGCAATGACAGGGGATGGAGTTAACGATGCACCTGCGATCAAAGCGGCAGATATCGGAATTTCGATGGGAAAATCCGGTACCGATGTATCCAAAGAAGCGTCCTCGCTCATTTTAGCTAATGATAACTTTGCAACGATTGTGTCTGCTATTGAAGAAGGCCGTCACATCTATGATAATATACAAAAGTTTATCAGTTACTTGTTAGCGAGTAATGTTGGAGAAATTTTGGTTATGTTTTTTGCCATGTTGATGGGATTACCTCTGCCGCTCATCCCTATCCAAATACTATGGGTAAACTTAGTTACAGATGGGCTGCCAGCTATGGCTTTAGGAGTGGATCCAGCAGAAGAAGACAGCATGTCAAGGTCGCCGCGGGACAGTAAAGAAAGTATCTTCGCTCGTCGTGTTGGCTGGAAAATAGTCACTCGCGGTTTGCTCATCGGTCTTTGCTCTCTGCTCGCTTTCTGGGTTACTTATCAAGAAGCAGGTCAATTGGAACTAGCACAAACAGTAGCATTTGCCACGCTTGTATTTTCACAGTTAATCTATGTATTTGACTGCCGATCTACCGGGACGATTTTTGAACGGAATCCATTTTCCAATTTGGCACTTTGTTTTGCCGTTCTCATCTCAGTTTTACTTTTAGTGGTGGTGATCTACTATCCAGCCTTCCAACCTATTTTCCATACTGTACCATTACAGTTGCATGAGTGGGTATTGATCACAGTAACTTCGACACTGCCAGTAATATTGGCGGGACTAATGGATCAACTTCGCAAACCGATCAGAAAAACAGTTGTACAATAGAAAGGAAAGCACATCATGAAATTTCATAAAATGCATGGGTTAGGAAATGATTTTGTTATTGTTCAAGCAGAAGACCAAGTGCCGGATCATGTGTCTGAGTTAGCGGTACAAGTCTGTGATCGACATACAGGTATCGGTGCAGATGGACTTGTATTTATCTTGCCTTCGGAAAAAGCAGACTTTCAAATGCGCATATTTAATGCTGACGGCACCGAAGCGCAGCAGTGTGGAAATGCTGTCCGCTGTGTTTCGAAGTATTATTACGAACGAATGGACAACAGCAAAACGAATATTTTGGTAGAAACCAAAAGAGATGTTCAACCGATTGTTTTACAAGTAAAAGCAGGGATCGTGACACGAGTGCAAGTAGACATGGGAGAACCCATTCTCGTACCTTCCCAGATTCCGGTGAAGTCTCAAACCATTCATGATCAAGTGGTCATAGGAGAAACCATTTATGATCAAGTTGTCATAAAAGAACAAGCTTATGCATTTACTGCTGTTTCGATGGGAAATCCTCATGCTGTGATAGAGGTAGATACATTGTCTGATGAATTGGTTAAGGGCATTGGACCAAAGATCGAGAGAAGTGAAGTTTTTCCAGAAAAAGCAAACATCGAATTTATCAACATCGTGTCTCCCGAAGAAATCACGATGCGAGTATGGGAACGCGGCGTTGGCGAAACCATGGCTTGTGGTTCGGGTGCCTGTGCAGTACTGGTCGCTAGTCACCTCAATGGAAAAGCAAGTCGTAAGGCAACCGTCCACCTACTAGGTGGAGATTTGCTGATAGATTGGAATGAATCCGATAATCATGTCTATATGACTGGTCCTGCGGAGTTTGTATTTGCAGGAGAGTTTTTCACTGCTTCATAAAAGATTTTCGTTACCAAGAAAGTGTTTAAAACCACAGCGCCCCTCCATCGGCCGATAGAGGGGTGCTATTTTTACTGCGAGAGAGCACAGTCTTTGGAGGGACAACGGCTCCATCGCATGGAGTAGAACCTAGCCATGATAAGCAATCCCCGAAGCGTCTCAAAGAGAACTTTGGAGATCAACACAGCATCCAGACCCCAGTTCCTCACCACCCAAAGGGAGGCGATCCAGAGTGAAGCTGCGATGATGTTGCTGTTTTGGCTGCCTTTACGGTCTTCGACAGAAGCAAGAGCGCCCTTGTAAAAGACAAAATAACAGGTAAAGGGAACAAGCCAAAATACAGCGGCTAGGGAAAACTTGTGTGATACCTGGATGGTGATTGGATCGTTTGTATATAGAAGAATGATCCAACTCCAAGCCAAATATTGGAGAACTACCAAAGCCCCTGTAAATAGACAGGTTAGTCCGAGGAAGCCAGTGACCGTACGCACTAGTTCTTTATCTTTTTCTACTAGCGCTCGAACTTTTCCTTGCTTCTGACTATGATCTTGTTGAATGCCATGAAGATTGCTGTGCAAAGCTGTGCGCTCACCATACCGCACACTAATGGCAGTGGTCATGACCAAGACGAAGGCATCCTGCACCATATAGGTGATGGAAAGAAATCCATCTTGGATGATCATACTGGCATATGCCTCTGGACTTACAGAGAGAAGCGCCATACCATAGGCGATCATAGAAACTCTAGTGAAAATTCCCTGTGCCATCGAGAACTTGGATAGGATGAACATATCCTTCAGCATAGTCCACTCCAACTTCCAGGGAACCTCTGTTTGAAAGGCTTGCTGCTTGAGGCGTCGAACCAAGAGCAAAAGTCCAACCGCTTGACTGACTGCCGTTGCCCATGCAACACCCACAATCCCAAGGTCGGTGAAGAGAACGACACCAAGCGCCAAGACAAAGTGACATCCATTCATCCAAGCACCGGCCTTCAAAGGAGACTCGAAGTCGTTCATCCCTTGCAGTGCATCTGCGCAAAGCTTTCGCAGGCTCTCGAAGAGGTAGAGACTGCCAAGAATCCTCAAATAAGGAGTGCCTTGTGCTACCGTCGCATGATTTGCTCCGCTTATCGCAAGCATTTGCGGGGCAAAGATGAGAGCGATGAAAGAAAGCAGAAGGCTCAGAGATCCGACAAGGTAAAAGCCTTGGACAATGTAGACGCCTTTTTGGGAATGCGTGCTGCCTGTAATCTGCTCCTGCCCTATCGACTTACCTACTTTCGTGTTGGTAACACTGGTCAGCGAACTGATCAGGATACCGAAAGTCAGGAGGATCATGTTGGATACACCAACTGCCGCCACCGCGCCTAGGCCAAGCTTGTTGGAAACAAGGAAGCTATTGGAATAAAACACCAATAGGTCGAGAAATCTCTCTGTAAATGTTTTCCACAGTTGGTGTTTGATCTTTTTCAGTAGCTTCCAGTACATGCGTTCTCTTTCTTGAGGTCGATTTCTAACTTTTCTAATTCCTATCATACAGGACTGAGTTAAAAAAGAGAATATTTCGGTTTGAATGGATTACCGGATAACAGGAAAAATCCCCTTCTAAGTAGACGTTTTGTGTCCATGATTAAAGGGGATTTTACCATTTGTTACGATTGTTACGATCCAATTATCCAGTGAACAGTTGCGTCCAGTAGCTGCCATAGCTGCCGCCAGCTACATAACCGACTCCGATTTTTGTATAAGCTGGATTTAATATATTGGCACGGTGACCTGCGCTGTTCATCCAACCTGTCACAACAGCTTGTGCAGTAGGATAACCAGCAGCGATATTTTCCCCAGCGGTGCGATAGGAGACGCCAAATTGTTTTAACATATCAAATGGGGACCCATAAGTAGGGGATTGGTGAGAAAAGTAGTTTTTGTCTACCATATCTTGAGATTTTTTGCGAGCAATCGAACTCAACTTGCTATCGAGCTCTAATGGTTTCAATCCTTGTTTTTCTCTCTCGATATTTACTAGGCGGACTACTTCTTTTTCAATTGGTAGTACATTTGAATCAGAGGTAGATGTATTGGTGTTAGAGGTGCCATTGTTCGATGATCCACTACTAGAGGTTGAAGGTGCCTGATTGGAAGAAGTGGACGGTTTTGTATTTGTTTGATTGGAAGATGTGTTACTTGTCGGTTTTGTCTGGTTATGAGACGTGTTTGAATTTGCAGTATCTTTGTGGTGTGTCTTTTTCTTGGTCGCTTTTGTTTTCTTTGCTTTTATCTTTTCATAGGCTACTGTTTTAGGGAAAGAAATCTTGATAACCTTAACAGGTGTTGCTTTCGGTGCTAATTTACAAATATTTGCTGGTGTTGATGATTCTCCTGCTGCTTGTCCAAATGTAGGAAGCAAAAAAAGTGCAGGTATGATCATCACATATATCCACCGCATGATATCCCTCTTTTCTAAAAGATTTTAATTTGGTTACCAGTATATATGATTTTTTTGTGGATAGAGTTGCTAATTTAAGGAAATAGAAAACGGAGACAAAGGATTTGTAAGAGCAAAATATTCTATAAAAACAATAATATTGCTGAGTAGAAAGAAATTCGATGTCAAATTTCCCTTGAAAACTACTCGTGTTCTATGAAAGTTGATCTATTCAAATAACTTGTTTATACCTTTAGATGAATGTCTAAAAATATAAAGAAAAATGTAATATATTACCTTGCGAAAAGCGAATTATGTTTATTTACACGGAATTGGGCTTTATCGTATTATGATAATAATAAAAAATATTTGAGATTTACATTTTCTTCTACCTCTTTCGTTTTTTTTCTGTATCCATCATTTTCTTTGGAAACATATAAGGGAGGTTTTTAGTGTGAAAATGTATCGTGTAAGTTTTGCGGTAATGTTTGCATTTGCCTTGGTTGTCTCTAGTCTTTTTGTTCAAACAAAAAGAGCTGATGCTTTATCGTATGACGGATCTAATCCCTACACAACTGGTTGTGCCTACAAAAGCTCCTTTGTGTACCAAACCAAGTCCATTTATATGACGACCGCAACTGGAAGCAAAGTAATACTTGGTTACTTACAATTATGGGGAAGCGCTTACTGTCATACAGCTTGGGCTGAAGTGCATTTGTATGGCGCAGCTCCTTACAATGGCTACGCAAATGCGATGATTCACAGAAGTAATGGTACAGAATCGAATTGTTGGAGCTCAGGTGGAAACGGAACTGTGGATGAGGGACAACATTCCTGCCACACAGGACAACTATGGGATAAAGATCCATATCAATCTTGGAGTGCAGGTGACATTGATAATTGGGGTGCCTACACAGATTGGTTTTGATGATCTGGAGAAATGAAAAATGCGAGTATATTGAAAGCGCTTACATTTAGGTTAGGGAATTGAAAAATAATACTCCTTCATTAGTAAAATCTTTAGATGAAGGAGTATTTATGTTATTTATCATCCCGAATATTTTGTGTTTTGATTTGTCTAGTTTCTATTTGGGTTATTTACTAATCAATGGCACATATTATAAATTCCTTGTTAAGTCAGATGAAATTATTTTCTTTTGATTGTCATTATATTTACGAAAATGATGCTATCTATTGTTTTTAGAAAAAAATATAATAGAAATACGTTTAATAATTATCTTGAATGAGGGAGTTGGGTAGGTTGTTACACAAATTGCGTATCGGTCTGTCCGTCGCTGTAATCGCTGCATTAGGATTTGTATTGGGGACTGCTCCAACATACGCAGCTAATTACTATGATGGGAAAAGCCCTGTTGGAACGGGTTGTAATAAATCAGGCGTCGTCAAATCGACAAAATATTTTAACTCACATAACCTCAGAGGTACAATCCAACTGATGTACAGCACCAAATGTAAAACAGCTTGGGCGTATGTTAAACTATCAAAACCTTACCCTTCCAAATATGGTTACGTCAACGCAGTAATCCATCGCAATAACGATAAAAAATCTTATAGCTGTTATTCCAGTGGTGGAAATGGTCGCATTATAAGATATCAAAGCACATGTTATAGTGCGATGGTGTATGATTACAAACCAAATACTTCTTATGCAGAAGGAACCTATAGTCCTGGGGAAGCAGATGTCTATAGCCTAGGTAGAACTTCTTCTTATTAACCAACCGAAAAGCCCTGCTGAATGAAAGCAGGGCTTTTTTCTTCTGTCATTGGTGAAGGAATAGGTCTTGAAGGTGTATCGCCAAAAAATTGGAATTTTTAGTGAATCACTATACAATTAGACTTCAAATATAAGATAGATTTTAAATGGAGGAGTTTATGAATAGGAAAGATATATTTTTGCAGCAACTCACCGCATGCTTTGATCAAAATCATTGGTTTGTCTCGATCAAAAATGCTTTAGATGGGCTTACAGAGGAACAAGCTTTATGGAAATCAGGGGATAAAACCAATTCCATTTGGGAGATCGTCAATCACCTTAATTTTTGGAATAAGCTGTATTACGATCGCTTTCAAGGGGTTTTTCCAGATAATGTTGATGATAACTACAACACCTTTCAAAGCGTAGACGGGTCAAGTTGGCAGGAAACTGTGGATCGCTGCTATCAAATTTTATCGGACTGGCGAGAAGCATTAGAAAACAGCGAGGAAGTAAAACTAGACGCCTTGCCAAAAGAGAACTATCAAAATAATTGGGCTGAAATTTTATCTAACGTGATGATTCATAACGCTTATCATCTTGGGCAGATTGTCCACATTCGAAAAGAGCAGCATGCTTGGGATGCAAAGCAAGGTGTTAAGGGATAAGTTTAGGTAAGAGAAAAAGGATGAGGATTTCTCATCCTTTTTGATCTATATGGTTTCTTGTAAACTGTTTAATAGGGAGTTTACCACTACTTCCTTATAGGATGAAATTACCCGCCTCCAGGTGGTCCAGTCATCCTAATTTCCCCCATTTCATTTCAGAGTTTAATTGGAATACTCTATTTCTATATTCTTCAAATAATTTTTGATTACCCAATTTTCGATAACAAAAACCTAAATTAATGGCAATTTCACATTTTTTTTGGCTAGTTTTACTTGCTTGGAGTAATTTTTCAGCTTTTTGATAAGGTTGAATAGCTTGTGCAAACGCCCCTTGTTCTACTAAACAGTCACCTAAAGAAACGAAACCATCAATCAAATTGATCATATCATGATTTCTTTCGCTAATGGTGATAGCTTCTTTTAGTGCTTTTTCAGCTTTTTCCCACTTATTTTGTTGCATATAGAGTTGACCTAAATGAATAAATGCAGTAATTACATGAAATTCATCACTAATACTTTTCTGTAAATTAAGTGCTTGAAGAAAACATTTCTCTGCTTTTGGAAGGTTGCCAAGTTTGAAATAGATGGTACCAAGTGAAGCTCGTAAAGTCAATAAATAGTCTAAATATGTCCCATTTTGTGCAATTTCCAATCCTTGATAGGCATAGTCGAGTGCTTTTTCGTATAGTTGAAGTTCAGTTAATATAACTGCATACATGTTATACATTTCCATAATCGTATCATGGTGGACTGTAGAAAGAACAGATTTAGTACTAGGTAAGCCATCGATTGAAGTGTTCAATGTTTCTATCGCCTCTAAAGCTTTCTCAGGATGCTGTAATCGTTTTAAGTAAATTCCTTTATTTAATAAAAAGTGAAATTTGAATCGAAGTCGCTCTCCATCAGGCTGAAAAATCTTTAGTCCATCTACTGTATACTGCAAAGCATCCTCCAGTTTATTTTCGAAAAATGCAACTCTACTGAGTTCATTATAACAAGCAGCTTTTAAATTGGTTTTGTCTAGGTCTGGTTTCTGCTTAAATAGAGTTAAAGCTTCATGAAAGTACGCTTTTGCTTTTTTCCATTTCTTCTTTTCATAAGCACATCGTCCTAATAAGTAGATATAAAAAGGGTAGAGGTTGTCACGTTTGCTGATTTGATACTTCTCTTTTATTTCTTCTAGTTTTTGTAGTGAATCATCGCTATCTACTGCAATGACGTTTTCGATTTCCTTTAATTCCTCATTCGCCTCTTGTTCCAATTGTTCTTTTTCTTCCACTATCCCAAATAACGAACTCCCCAAGCCTAGTTTTTCGGCATAATAAATATACATGGACTCCGTGACGTTTGGTAAGCCGCGTTCGGCATTGCTGATCGTCGATCGTGAAATATTTTCATCGACCATATCTTCGATTCGTTTCCCCAGACGCTGACGATTGTCTCGCAGAATCGCTCCGATTTTCTCCAATGGAAGTGCCATTTCTTTCACCTCTAAGAAAACTTTTATTTTCTCTTAGATTTCCTCTTCATTTTGCTAAATCCTGCTTCTAAGAGCATAAATATCCAAGAAAAATGAGAAATAATATAATTATTGATAAAATTACAAATATTATTTATTGTTTTTATAGAAATAACAAGTTTGATCATTCCAAGAAGAATTAGGTATTCCATATGACCTTAGACTGGATATTGGAAAATCGATCGACACCATTAGAAGTTACAAATTCGCTCCAAGAAATAACCGATGAATTTGGGTACACAGCAGATCAGATGCACGTCTACAAACAGCAAATCGTCGATCTGCTCGATGAGAGTGGAAAAGGATACATTGCCAAGTTTTTGTTTCCAGATGGTTTGGATGAGGATGAACGATGGATTCATGCGTTGATCTGTATGGAGATAAGACGATTATATTTTTTGACAAGAGGTGATGAGCATGGCTTTACGGTTCATGGTAGAAGGATGCATAGAAAAGGTAAATGAGTTTGTAGAATTGGTCAAAAGCATACCTGGATGGAGGTTTTATCAGTTTTCAAAGATGTCCATTGGTGGAAATGAACTGAGAATGGACTGTTACTTGGATAAAAAGGAACATCAAAAGATTAAGCCTTCTCTAACGGACAAGCCGATCAGTAAGTTAAGCATTACCAGTCAAACCGGAGAGACAATGGAGATCACTTTACTGGATGCAGAGGTAGTGCATATGGGAAGTGGGATTACCTATATTCATGGGAAAAGTTATGACCCGTTTTCAGCCAGTGTAGGGGAAGGAGGCGTTTGCAATGAGTAAACCAAAATGTCCAGATTGTGGGAAGTCAGATCATGTTGTAAAGTCTGATAGTGGCCTGCATTATTCCTGTCAAGAATGCGGAGATATTTTTGATAAAGATGGCAACAAGTTAAAGAAGTAGGAAATGAGCTATAATGAGAGAACTACTCTATGAAGAGTGGTTCTTTCTCTTGTATGTTGTTGTAAGGAGATGATCGTTTGGTTGATGTAGATGCTTTTCTACTAGGTATGAAGCCTGCCTTATACGGAAATACCGGCTCTCCCACTCTTATGAAAAATATTGATGATCTCATGAAGTATCCATATATAACCCAAGGTATTGATATTTTTGATGGAGAAGATTTTTTTCTCTTTTTTCAAGATGAGAAAAAAATGAATGAGTTTGTAATTCAGTTAGAACAAGTTGTTTCACGATCTCCTGCGTTTCATGAAATATTAGGGGATGTACTTGGTTATCCGCCGCTGGCAACTCGATTTTATGCAAAATGCATGGAAGATGAAACTTTGAACCACTATAGACTCTCTATTCGTTATGCTGGAATTCGTTGTACAAGCCATGTGGCAGAGTTAACCCAGAATGCTATTTGGCTTTGGGATCGTTATCACGAGAACGAAAATATGAAAATACTAATAGAATCGAAATTTTATACAGTGGATCGTGGAGATATTCGTAGATTAGAAGAGATTCAAAAGATAAAGTTGGCATGAAGGAGCAATAATCTTTCATCTTTTTAAAAAACTTATATGTTTCGATGGGCAGAACAATCCAGAAGTGATATGTATTTCATTTTTGGTTTATTTGTATTTATAGTCCATAATCTTGATGCGACAGAAGAACCGTCCCCTTGTCGCGCTTGTGAGATAAAAGGAGTTACGTGAATGACATCATCGATCAAAAAGATAATCAAAAGAAGCAGGCTTACTCTTTTTTAGGTCGGAGAAAAAATTGTGCAAAAATGCGAACAAACCAAAATAATGCCCTGCTAATCTCTGTGACCTACTAACCTAGACAGCTTTTTTAGCTTTAGATAACTCTAATTTCAGTCCCACATAGAAAACAGCACACTTGTGCTGATGATGATAAATTGGGATTCGCCTATGTGGGACTATTCTTATATTTCTTTTAATCGGTATTATCAGATTTCCCGTATACTCCCGTTATTTTCCTGATCTTTTGTTGTATGAGGTCAACTGCTTTTTCAGGCTCTAATATTTTTGCCTCTTCACCCAAACGCCAGACTAAATCTACAAAAAATGGGAGATTATCAATCGGGATACTTAATCGAGCAAGTCCAGTTCCATCTTCTCGAAACTCAAGAGAATCTCCAAACCAGCCGTCATTTTTAAGAGTACGCAAACCAATTAAAGTTAATTGAATAACTAAAGTAGTTTTCTCCTTTTTTCTTAATTCAGGAGCGTTCCATTCTTCCACTGACCTTTGGTCTACTTCTTTCATAAATACAACAGATGGATTTAGTTTTACGGAATGGATTCGATCAGCTCGAAATAACCGGTAATCCTTTCGGGAGAAGCAATAAGCTGGGCAATACCAATATCCTTTGCTCGCATAAAGTCCTATTGGTTGAATATCTCTAGATGATATACCATTACTAGAATTGTACTCAATCGTTACACAACTTTTAATCATAATAGATTGCAGCAATGCTTTAAGACATTTCGTTGACATGGAACGGTATGGATTCCAGATCACTACTTTGTCCCTTAAACGATCGATTTGTTCTTTCACATCACTAGGCAAATAATGATAAAACTTTTGGAGAGATGTAGCAGCCCCATCGTCAAAAGGTAAAGAACCGAAATATTGTAAGGAATGGCAGGCAAAATAGATGGAAATGGCTTCACTTTCGGAAAAGGTAATGGGGGGAAGTAATCTTTCTTGCAACAAGCGATATCCACCACCTCTTCCCTGGACAGAGTAGATTGGAACCCCCAATTGACTTAGTTCTTGCAAGTCTCGTGTAATAGTGCGTGTCGATAATCCAAATTCGGCAGCTAGTTCTGGAACAGTAAAAGATTTTTTAGCATTAATTAGCATGATAAGCTGAATAAGCCTTTGTGATTTTAACAATTAAATTCTTTTCCTTTCACTTTTTTTTACTATAGCACGAAAACAAGACATGATCTGTCTTGTTTTCGTGCTACTGTTATTTTTGCCAACAAAAACTGTGAAGGATTGATAAATATCATGAATGAAATTATTAAATTCACTAATAACTGTACAGCAATTTGGATTACAAATGATGCAATTTCACTGAGGGAAAACAGTGAGCTTAGGGAGGTTTTATAATGTCGAATCGTTTCTTAATTATTCTATTGGCAATAGGAGCTTTCATAGCTGGAACTGGAGAATTGGTCATCTCTGGTATTGTTGATTTGATAGCCTCTGATCTTCATGTTTCATTGGCGGTGTCCGGTCAGCTTGTCACGATGTTTTCCATTTCTTTTGCAATAGGTTCCCCTATTGTTATTGCACTTACTTCTAAGATGAATCGCAAGAAATTACTGCTAGTTACTCTGATCATTTCTGCATTAGGCGGTACTATGGCGATGTTAAGTGAGAACATTATACCCATGATGCTGTCGCGTATCATTCTTGGAATTTGTTCAGGTGTTTTTAACAGTATTGCTTTCGCTATGGCAGCTGGCCTTGTCACACCAGATAAACGTGGCAGCGCGATTGGGAGTATACAAGTGGGGTTTAGCTGTTCACTTATAGTAGGAGTTCCAATTGGCATCACCATTACTGCGCATTTTGGTTGGCATACTATTTTTGGTCTGCTTGCCGCGGCCAATATGGTTATCTTACTTTTGATAGTTAAATTACTTCCTAATATCGCTAGCTCTGAATTAAAGCAGAGTAAAATTCGGAGCAATTTGGGAAATTTCAGAGTAGCAGTTACGCTTTTCATTGCATTTCTCAATGTTCTAGGTTACTCCATATGCTTCACCTTCATCACACCGTATTTACAAACTTTGGCACACCTTAGTCACTCAGCAATCAGTGGAATTCTGTTACTCATGGGGGTATGCGGAGCAGTAGGATCACGTTTAGGCGGTTATGGAACGGATAAATGGGGAGTAACAAAAACATTACTGATGATGCTGGCCTTTCATACTGTATCGTTACTACTGTCTCCGTTTATGGCTACAACCCTAGTTGGCATCATTGTTACAATCACGATTTGGGGAATATCCGTTTACGCTACTGTCCCAACAATTCTGTATTATCTGATATCATTAGCCCCTGATGCAGCAGAAATGGTGATTAGTCTAAATACGTCTGTATTTCAGATCGGTATCGCAGTTGGTGCTGCCGTTGGTGGTATCATAGTAAATAATTTATCCGTTTTCCATGTTGGTTGGATCGGCGGAATTACTGTTGCAGTTGGATTGATAGTGGCAATATTTTTCTTATCCTTAGAGCGTAAAGTAATTCCGCTTCATGAGCGTCAAAATTGACTCCAAAGTTGCAATAAATTTTTATAATGAAATCAGAGGAAGGAAAGTCACAAAAATAGGAATATGGTAAACTATTGGAAAGCAGCCCATACGAATAGTTAGGGAGCACCTACTATGGCTGAAGAGAATAACTATGCTGTTTTCCTCGTTCCTGTTGCCTGGGAGCCTCGGTACTGGTCGTTCCCTCCTCGTGAGCTAGAGATTTGCATGCTGAAGACAGAGGGAGGGCCAGACGAGTGCGAGTACCCTGGAGGGCACCAGAAGAAGGGGGAAACCCTGTTCCAAACGGGAATCCGCAAAACTCAGGAGGAAACTGGTCTCGAAGTAATCGAGGTTATCCCTCATCAGATCTACCGCGAGATCTTTGGGAAAACGGTCGTAGTGGGCTACCCTGCGCTTGTTAAGCCGAAGAAAGCGGCAGAGATCACAGCGTTCATCCAGAAGAAAAATGAAGTGGAAAAAGCAACGAAGAGGAAAAAGAAGCATGTGTCGGCTGGGTGGTATTCGAAGCCCGAGGACGTTCCTTGGACTGAGGGTGCTCCTGACTCCCTGTTCGAAGAGTTTGCAAAGACTTCGGCTGCTGTTGCTGCTTATCGAAAGGAGAAGTTGGGTGCATTCTTCTTGAAAGTCAAGGAGGGGTAACCCTCATAGTGATAGCGAATGATCCTATGTTCTTTAGGGTTGTTGCTGTCATCTCCCTCCTGCTTCGGTGGGAGGGCAAATTACTATAAAAAACAAAAGTGACAAAAATGTGTCTTTTTTATTTCCTTATATGAATTTATCTGTTAAAATAATAAGTAATTAATTTTGCTAATACTTTTTCATTATCGTATGAATCCGTTTTCAAAGATATGGGGTGTTGACATGGAAAGAAAAATTGATAAACAACTATCGCGTATTTTGCCAAATGGGCTTCCAAACTATCCTGGTTTGCCAAATCGTTGGTATTTATATCCATACGGGCTTCTTGTCTTTTTACTGGCAGTGCCTAGCTGCATTTTCTATATGGCTTACAAAGCAGTCATGGAGTATAGTGAGAACTCCATCAAAGTCTCAATTATTTCTTCTGCTTACTTAGTTATCTTATGTGTAGCATTTTACTACATTCTTCGTTTCAATTATCGTTACTGGTTCACTTCGGTACCAAACCCACATACTTTTGAAGAATTTGTCGCTTTAGCTCAATTTGTAAAAGAGAGAGGGAACAACTGGCAAGTCATTTTGATCCTTGAGTATATTCTGAATACATTTCCTAATGAGAATGTAAGCGCTGTCGAAGTTGACTTAGGTATCGCTTATCTGAAGAGCGCAGGGCGGAAATCTTTATATGATGATGCAGAGAATGTAAACATAGAAAAAGGTATAGAGTACGTAAAGAAAGGTCTTGATGCAAAAGATGATCACGTGAGGCAACTAGCTTTAGAAACGTTAAGAGATCACTATTTATTAATAGCAGAGCAGGATAGATCTAAAGAAATGAATGATTTACTTAGGAAACTAAAGATGGATAAGGTAGCTTTAGGATAATGCATATAGAAAACGAGGGTACGCCGGTCTCATTGAGACCGGCGTTTTTTTACTTATTTGAAGGAATATTTAAGATAAAGACTACTCTAATGCTTTCTTGAGATTTTCTAAATTTTGCATGGAAATCGAAAAATAATCTTCTCCCTTTTTCAGTTCATCCGTTGTTAGTCCTTCTATAGGGTCCAGGATCAGTGCTTTGGCATGAATTTCATCGGTCACTACCTGTGCTACTTTTGGATTGACAAGTTTTTCGAAAAAGATATAGTGTATTTTTTCTTGTTCTGCAAATTGGACAATCTCTTTCAGCTTTTTGGGACTTGGTTCCTCATCAGGTGATATGCCAGAAATAGCAATCTGCTTGAGACCATAACGCTCTGTCAAATAATGAAAAGCAGCATGGGATGTGATTACATTTTTATTTTTTACTTGAGATAAAACCGAGCGGTAAGACTGATCCAATTGGTTAAAACGTTTCGCTAGCTTTTGGTAGTTTTGTTCATAGAGGGTTTTATGCTTTGGATCTTTTTGGATCATTGCCTGCTTGATATTTTCAGCTTGTTTTTTGGCAAGTATGGGATCTAGCCAAACATGAGGGTCTTTGTTTATAGTCTGGCTATCATGAGCGTGATCTTCTTCTTGTTCTGTACTGTCATGCAGAGCAATATTTTTTGTTGATTCGACAATCAAGATTTGTTGACTATCTAAATTTGATCGTACCCGATCAATCCAACCTTCTAAGCCTGCACCGTTATAAATGAGCATATCGGCTCGGTTAAGCTCGATGAGATCTTTTTGTGTGGGCTCATAATCATGTGGTTCAGCTCCTGGTGGTGTAAGGTTATGAACGGTTACCTCTGTTCCTCCTATTTCTTTTGCGAAGAAAGCTAAAGGATACATACTTGTGTAAATTACTAATTTATTATTCTCTTTTTGCTCGAACTTCTTGGGATGATCAGCATGGCTGTTGGTACAGCCGATGAGTGATCCAAGTAGAAGTATTAGAAAGCCAAACATAAAGTATTTTCTCAATTTTATTTACACCCTTCCCTATAAATCGTAATTATTATTATTTATCTCTTTGCGATAACTATTATATCGATTCGACTACTTTGTGTCTATTACTATTTATAAAAAATATAAAATCATATAAATTCGCGCATAAAAGCAGACTCATCGCTTATAATTTATCCTTTTAGCATCTTCTGTTTTTTCTATTTCAATAGGGTGATCACATTTACAAATTAGAACAATTACGATATAAGTAGTGGGGTAATGAGAATTTTGTTTCTTCTCGGTCGTTTGATTGCGGAGAAGAAGGATCATCTTATATAGATGGAATGAGGAGTGAGTTGGAAAATATCATGCTTCGGTTACTTAAAAATTACTATGTAGAAATTTTGCTTGTCTTTGTTTTAGCAAGCTTTATTCTCTTTTTTAGTTCAGATCAATTTTTAGCTTTTGAAATGGATATCAGTTTCTTGACTTCTTTTACAAAAAATCCGCAGTTGCAAAGTCTGTCTACTATTTTTCTAAGTATTTTTTTAGAAGGATTGCCTTTCATTTTATTTGGGGTGTTTATCTCGAGTTTTATTCATGAGTTTGTAAATGAAAATGGATTGTGGAGATATGTTCCCAAAAATCCATTTCTATCGATTCCGATGGCGATTGTATTAGGTTTTGTACTGCCGATCTGTGAGTGTGGAATTGTGCCGATAGCTAGACGTCTAATTGAGAAAAAATTGCCTGTTTATACTGCATTTACGTTTTTATTGGCAGCACCTATCGTAAATCCGGTTACGATCTTTTCTACTTATATCGCTTTTGGAAATGATTGGAGTATGACGATCGTTCGAGTGGCTTTGGGAGCAGGTATTGCGATTGTAATGGGGGGATTGTTTTATTTGTTTTTTCAAAATATCCCTGTTTTAAAGGAAATTCCTAATACTTGTGATCATGATCATGAGTCTTGTTGTACTACTGATCAGGCAGGACATGAGCATTCTCATACAGAGAATTGGAGAGAAAGGGTGGAATATGCCTTACATCACGCGATTTTTGAGTTTTTAAATATGGGAAAGTACTTCGTTTTAGGGGCTTTTTTAGCAGCTTGTTTTCAAACTTTTATTGGCTTTTCTGCCATTCAATCGACAGGAAAGTATGAGTGGCTATCGATTGTTTTATTGATGGGAATTGCTTTTGGTTTATCCATTTGTTCTTCTTCTGATGCCTTTATCGCTGCTTCTTTTCGCAATGCGGTCGGTGCTGCACCCCTCTTTGCGTTTCTCGTCTATGGTCCGATAATGGATTTGAAAAATCTGTTGATGATGAGCGGTAGTTTTCGACCTACAGTCATCTGGTTTTTTTGGAGCGGGACCACTGTGTTGACGATTGTTTCTGTTGTGTTTTTTTTATAGTCGAAAGGAGAGATAACATGGCTGTATTGTTTCGCATCACTATTCTGTTTGGATTCGCCTTGGTTTTATCTTATTTGATCATATCTCATGATCTTGATTATTTTATAAATCCTCGTCTGCAATACCTCAGTGTTATCAGTGTTTTGTTTTTGCTCACACTTGGTTTAGTTCAGTTGAAAAATGTTGGAAAAAGAGCAGCGCATCCAGTGGGAGTATGGGGTTATTTGATGGTCTGCTTACCCATTTGTTTTTTTCTCCTTTTTCCTAGCAAGCCAGCTGAAACGAGTTTGGCAGATAACAAGATGTATACATATGTTCCAAACCAAGTGAAAAAAACAAATCCCTCTCCAAACCAGTCCACAGACGCTCCTCAAGAACTAACCGAAGAAGAGTGGGAACTTCCATATAAAAAGAAAGCTGCTGAATTAAAGAAACTGCCGGTTATCATTTTGACAAGTGAAAATTATATCGATATATCCAATGTGTTGATGATGTATCCGGAACAATTTATCGGGAAAAAGATTCGCACCATTGGCTTTGTTTATCGAGAAGAAGGATTTAAGGCAGATCAGTTTGTGATAGCTCGTTTAGCGATTACATGCTGTGTCGCAGATGCAGGTGTGGTTGGATTTTTGCTTGATACTCCAGAGAGTAATCTGTTTAAAAATGATCAGTGGTTTCAAATTGACGGGACATTTGGATTAAAGAAAAATGAGTCAGGGGATGTACCAGGTTTAAAGATGAAGAGTTATAAAAAAGTACCTGCTTTAAAAGATTCCTATGTATATCAGCAGTTTTAAGATGATGAAATAAGTGATTTGCAAAATAATAGAGAACAGAAGAGGATATAAAAATAATAATGATTACGATTTATTAGGTGGGGTTATTTGCGTTTTGACATTTGAATTGGATGAATATACGATTGTACGGACATTTAAATCAAATTCATTCCTATTTATAGGAGTGGAACGATGCTCTCTGGGGTAAGCATAATAAAAATAAGCTGCCCAGAGTAAAATGTCATTCGATGGAACCTACTAACGGAAGATAGAATTATGCATAAGCATCTAGTCGAGTCTCGTGACCCGCGTCGTAGTCGTAAGATCACAGGAATTCTCCTCATCCTGTTGCTCGTTGGATTTCTGATCCAATTTGTGGGTAGCATCAGTTCGCACTCATCTAGCGTTATGAGCGACTCTTTTCATATGTTGGTAGACGGTTCGAGTCAACTGACATATTGGTTGGTGCTCGCGATTGCTATCTGGAGCACCCAAACGCCAAAGTGGATTAAGAAGCGTTATCCATCTGCCGCAAGCAGGTTGAAGCAGGTCAACGTTTCCAGCCTTTGGATGATCGGTGATTTTGCTAGCGCTATTTTCCTCTTTGGTGCAGCATTCACCTCGATCACTTTTTCCTTGCGGCGTTTGGTTGACCCACAAGAAGTTCATGTGGAAGTCTCCATCAGTGTTGCAGTGATCGGGCTAATGATCAACCTTCTCAGTCTGTTGGTCATCCTTGCAAGCAATACACAAGACGATCTCAAAGGTGTATTTCTCCATGTAAAGTCTGATCTTTACGATTCGATCACCGTTATCGTAGGACAGGTTCTCGTGTGGGTGTGCGGACCCAGTTTCCAATTTATCGATTCGCTTCTTGGCTTGTATTTGGGGAAGAAGATGATCGAGTGGGCATGGGGTCTTCACAAAGCTGCACTCCAAGGAAAGACCTTCCATGTGAAGGGTATCTTTATTCAGTATCCGGCACATGTTAGTCATGGATGCTCTAGCCATGGGCACGGATCAGGAGAAGACGAGCATAGGCATAGTTGTAATCATCACTGAGGTATAGAAAAGAGGAGCGAAGGACTACTTAAGAGAGAGACATAACGTCCTAGTATAGCTCGACTGTTCGATAGGAGGTTCTATTAGTCCCAAACCGCACAGGTGTGCGGCGTTGGGACTATCATTCTTTTTTAGAAGGAGATAGAGTTATCTTTGTCGTTCAAAAGCAAGCTGTGTTCATACACTTGCCATTAACCAATGTTGTTTCTAAAGACAAAGCTAAACACCCAATAAATGAGGATTTGTAGCGTGTTTTTATCTTTGATCTTCATTTAATGGGAATATTCTTCAATAAAAAACTGGGATTCTCCAAGCTGTACTTGATAAATTTGATCAAATCCTTCTGAGTAGCTGGGAGGCTCCCATATCTTACAGGTACTTTTGATTGCAACGATCGGGACTTGTTCTGCTTTATCTCTCGCTTGATTGCGAGCGAGAGATGATTCGACATCAGGAGGAAAGAAATAACCGATCACTCGAAAGTCGTGTTGTTTTGCTTTGGGAATATAACGCAGCCGATCTTTTACTGTTGGATTGGTATTATCTACAATAAATGGCTGTTTTGCGTGTAGACAAGCATCTACTAAGTAATTTTCCCGATATCTCGTTTTCAGCATATCGAGATTAATACGAATATGAGTACGGAAAAAATATTCTTTCACAAACGTAGATTTTCCTGATCCTTGTAATCCCATCAAAATAATCGCTTCCATTTGAGCACCTACTTATCCTTTGGATACACATATTGTTCGATATATCCTCTATCTTGCGAAAAGATCGGTATTTCCTTATCTACCACCCAGCGGTGACGAATAGCATTATCTTTTTGATAAGACTGCTTCGTTATACATACTCCTCGTTTTTGCCAAATCGGCAAGTCGTTCCAGTTTATTTCCTTTTCTACCATCAGTTTTTCCTGCATCTGTTTTCCGCTTAGCCCATGCAGTTGTTTGGCAGAAAAGTGACTTTGCGCCACCATGGAAACGCTGTTTTTTATTGCATCCTGTTGACGCCATAAAAAGTAATTGACGACTTCCTCTGGGGGCAATATCCAAGCGCGACAATCAAAGGTGGCAAGATTTTGGTCGGCTAAAATCTTTTTGATCTCATCATTAAATTTTGCTGTCGTCAGAGATGCGGCAACAGAAGTGATTTTTTGTAGGTTGTTATCAAACCATGCTTCTGTCGTAAGTTTGTCATTATTTGTCAGGAGAAGGGAGATTTCATCACTTTGATGATAAACAAGCTTACAGCCCATTATTTCACTTGCTAAAAATTTCCCTGTTTTCCAAAAGGTTTGGACAAGTCGTTCATCAAATGGCTTTTCTAGTTTTTTGGTATAGCTGTGAAAATGACAGCCATCGATGCGGAGTAATACAGGTAAGCGTTTAGGCAAGTAACTACGAAACGCAAATTCATACGTTTTCATACGGTTGCCAAACTCATCGGTTTTTTTCATAGTTATCTCATTCCCCTTTTTTTATTAACTGTAGTTTCTTACAATCCCAATGAAAATAATGAAATAAATGGCCAGCTTCAAGATTATTAAGATTTTTCATTTTTATACTATCTGAACGTTAGCAGATCAGCTTCATAGATGTAAAAATCACTTGTAAGTGTTTTTTATTAATGATTGACTGCCCAGAAAGAATATGATTTGCTTTATATAGAGCAATGACTGAATAGTCTGTTGAGTGTGTAGAAGGAGAACTTTCCTTTTCCTCAGTAGATGTAGCCACCAATCTGTGAGAGGATTGGACTTCAGTCTTGTTATTCCGCACATACACCTATTCCTGGGAGGAAAATCCTCATGGAAGACGAAACAGGAGAGAGCAACACCTCTCCGCAGGTGGTGCTGCAGGTCAGCAACTCCTGCAATTGTGCCTGCGGGCACAGCCCCAAGTGCTACGAATGTGCCAATGGGGCTGCATCTAGTCGAGCTCTTGGGTTCACTAGTTTCAACTTGACGCTGCATCGCGTCTAAAAATCAGTCACCCTTGTTGTCCTTACGGACAAGAGGGTGGCTGATCCAGCTTTTTCGCATTGAAAATCAATTGTAAAAATACAGAAATCTACACTATCTTTGTATATTTTGACAATGAATTATTTTTATTGCTATGAAGAAAAGGTCGATTTGCTTGAAAAAAATAACTGTTCCGAGGGTATTTTGATATTATACCATCCAGCAAGCTGTTGAACGGATAAAGAAAAAACCGAGTTATAAATAATTTATATTTTTTCTGTGTATGTCTTGGGGTATAGTATAATAATTTTCGCAGCAAACCCTTAAAGATTTATGATAAAAGTTGAGGTGTTGAAGTGTCTTTAGATTCCACAGAAAAGAATAAATTATATGAAGAGAGTCTAGGGGAAAAGAGGAGAGTCTCTCTAATTCCCACTGTAGCAGCACAGCTTCGCAATGCAGGATGTGTATTTGCAGAGGAAGAAGCTAAGTTGCTACTAGAAGCTGCACAGGATGAATCTGGGCTTATCAAAATGGTACAACAAAGAGCTTCTGGATTGCCAATTGAGCATGTTATTGGGTGGAGTGAGTTTTGTGGTCATCGAATAGCAGTTGATAAAGGTGTCTTTGTACCACGGAAAAGAACCGAATTTCTAGTAGAACAAGCGGTGAAACTAGCAAAGAACGGAGATATCATACTAGATTTATGTTGTGGTTCGGGTGCTTTGGGTATTGTGGTAGCTGCATCTTTAGACGAATATCAGTTGTACGCTTCAGATTTGGACCCAAAAGCGGTGCAATGTGCCAGGAAAAATGTCACACCTGTAGGAGGTAAGGTATATGAAGGAGATCTATTTTCACCACTACCAGATTATCTACAAGGCAGGGTGAACATTTTGCTCGCCAATACACCATATGTACCTACCGATGCGATTGAGTTCCTTCCTGCTGAGGCCCGTGAGTATGAAGCATGGATGGCACTTGATGGAGGGGAAGATGGGTTAGAAATCCAGCGGCGAGTAGCCTCAGTTGCACCACTATGGCTCGCTCCAAATGGACTTCTATTCGTTGAATCAAGTGAGCAGCAAGCCCTGCAAACTGCTGAAATTTTTATACAGAATGAGTTACATCCGCAAATCGTGAGATGTAATGATTTAGATGCTACTGTTGTAATCGGGATGAAAAAAGAGAATGAGATACGAGTAAAAAAGCCTACCTAGTCATGAAACAACTAGGTAGGTTTCCTTTTGCGAAGCAGGCTACGGATCAAGTAAATGATAATAACAAGGCACGCTAGGATTAGCAGTATCCATTCTAATGTGAGTGTCCAAAAATCAGGGACATATTGTGTCAAGTTATTAGTTGCTGAAAGCAATAAGATGATAGGTGTTGGAACATCGATCCCCAATACGATGGGGTTATTTTGTCCAAGTTTCAAGTTCCATGTTAACGTTTTTCCATCTTTACTCACAGTATTGGCATTTTGTTTCGTTGGAGCGATTGGTAAAGTCAGGAGAAAACGGAACTTGATCCGATCCAACAAGCCACTCAAATAAGGAGCAAAAGGCCCTAGTAAATTTACAATGTTTTTTTGCATATTAACTTGTGTTTGATAGAGCAGGGTTGTTTTCCAAAATCCACTTTTTATGCTTAATTCTTTTATCGGTTGAAATGATTGAGGATTAGTGTTTGTAGAAAGGACCGTTTTTGATTGGCCGCCGCTTGGTATTAGCTCTGTGGGGATAGCAGCATTTATTTCTTTGTTTAATGGTTCTTTTGCAATATTTTTAACTGGTTTCGTAGCTAAAAAGCCAACTTGATTTTTTTCACGTATAAACTTAGCTTCATATCCTTTTCTTGAATAGAGTGTTGTAATATGTCGTATATACTTTTGTGCTTTAGCATTTGTCAACACTTTCCACTGATAGATTCCAGAACCATCTTTGTTTATCGTTACATGTAAATTTCCTTGGATACATCCTGTGAGAAAAAGAAAAGGAATAACAAACGAGATAAACCGTTTCCACTTCTTATTTTTCATTGGGGGACTCCTTAAAAAAAGGATATATCATTAGTATAGGAAAAAAATGGATATTTAGTCATGCTCAGAAGAGATATTCGTATTTTCGGGGCAGAGCTCGATCCTCATATATAAAAAATATTTTCTGATAATAAGAGATCCATATTTACTATTATTGTGAAAAATAATAAAATTAGGTTGTAAGGGGAATTACATTTTCAGGAGGGGTATAGTGAAATTTTTGGAGCTTCCAGCTTGCTCTTATGAGAAATATATCGTTAAACTCAATGTAAATCGGGTAAAGAGGGATCAACCTTCTACTATGGATCGTTTTGTCTTTGTGTTTAGTCGGTGTATCGAAGAGAGTTCCACTTATGGAGATGTGGACATTGAGTTAGTACCGGAAAAAGAAGTTCCAATTTTTCATGATGCACTGAAAAATGCCCAAAAGAGAGAAATCAAAGATCAAGACTTTGAAGATAATGGTTTATCCTTGCAAATCGGGAATGATATCAAAATTATAAAAAACATAAGTGATTTCGCCACGAATTATATTGCTGTGGTACACAATCCAAACAATGGACAAGACAAATACCATTGGCTGCTGACAAGAAATCGTGGTCATATAGGAAAATTAGAAAACCGTCCATTTACTTCCTTTTCTCCTGAGTTTCATTATCAGATGTGCAAGTTTCAGGACGAACAAGAAAAATCAGAAATAGAAAATAGTGTGAAAAATATTAAGGATTTAGAAGGACTGGCAGGTACATTTGAAGAGATCGTTTCCCAATTAGAAGCGAGAAAGTCGAGAGTGGAAAATCGGACAACAGGAGATTGTCTTAGATCATTCTACCAGCCGAGTGACTGTTAAGGAAAAGATACGGAGGATATGGGAAAAAATAATTTTTTGGAGATAATAATAAAGAGAATCATCCTTTTTTGACAGGATGGTTCTTTTTCCTTCTTGCCAAGAAGAAAAACACCTGCAAGTGCAGGTTAAGATGATTTAAAAGTTCTGCTTGATCACATCACAGATTTCCAGCATTTTTTGATTTGCTTCCTTTTGGTTTTTTCCCACAGCTTCCATGTATATTTTGACCTTTGGTTCTGTGCCTGAAGGACGGATAGCGATCCAACTTTTATCAGGAAACCAAACTTTCCCCACCTCCGCTTTTGGTAAATGATCCAATCCGGTTCGATAATCAAGTTTTTCCCCTGCATCATTCCAAAGGTTGAAGAAATCATCGATAATATCTCGTTTTGTGGTGATTGGAAGAGAGATAACTTTGCTGACATGGTAGCCATACTGACGATAGATGTCATCTAATACATCTAAGAAGGTTTTTCCTTGTTTTTTATAGTAAGCAGCAACATGACATAAGTAAAATGATGTTTGAATCCCATCTTTATCCCGGACAAAATCATCTAGGAGATATCCGCAACTCTCCTCAAATCCAAGCAATAAATCTTGATTTTTTTCAATTTGTTCTGCTATATATTTAAAGCCAGTTAACGTTTGGGCAGTTTTTCTTCCATAATGATGGGCGATTTTTTGTGCCAAACTTGTGCTGACAATGGTAGAGTAAATAGTGCCTTTTTTTTGCTTTACCGTAAGTAAATAATATAGTAATAGGGTACCAATTTGGTTTCCAGTCAGGTGTATGTAATCGTTTTGGTATGGTATCATTATGCCGACCCGATCTGCATCTGGATCGGTTGCCAGGATCAGATCAGCATTCACATTTTTGGCAACTTTTTTTGCCAAGGTAAATGCAGCTACATCTTCAGGATTAGGAGAGGAAACAGTAGGGAAGTCAGGGTGGGCTTTTCCTTGTTCGGTTACGAGATAGGTAGAGATAAAGCTTTCTTTTTGGAGTAAGTAGGGAAGCGCTACCTGTCCAGTTCCATGTAAGGGAGTGTAAACGACGCTCAGAGATTGATCGCTAGAAGAGCATGATATGAGGGATTGTACGGCATGGTAGTATGTTTGATCGACTTCTTTAGGTACTTCTCTTATTTTTCCAATCTGTTGTGCATGTACATAGGATAGGGTGGGAATGGTAAGAACATCTGCTATAGCATTCATGTGTTGCTCAATTAATTTTGCACAAGCTGGTAATAATTGTGCTCCGTCTTTTCCATATACTTTGAAGCCGTTATCAGATGGTGGATTATGACTAGCTGTGATCATAATTCCTCCGATGGCTTGAAGATGACGGATAGCATAGGATAGCATAGGAGTAGGGTGTATATGAGAATAAAGATAGACCGGTACCTGATGATAAGCAAATAAACAAGCAGCCTCCTCAGCAAATAGTCTGGAGCAATGTCGATTATCATACGCTATGACGATACCTCGATGCAAATTGGAAGGATTGGTAGCTAGTAAATATCGATAAAATGCTTCTGATACTTGGCGAATGGTAAATCGGTTTAAGCGATGCGGTCCTAATCCCATTGCACCTCTTATGCCTGCTGTTCCAAAGGAAAGTTTCTTTTCAAATTCCTGTTGTTCTTTAAAAGTATAATTTTGTAATTGAGCTCTTTCTTTTTTGGTGAGCACAGGGGCATGCAGCCAGTCAAAATAATGACTCACTTTTTTATACCTCCTCCAATTTGTATTTGATAAAGTAGGTGAGAAGCATGACACATCAAGATTTTTTGCAAAAAGCTATTCAATTGGCTGTCGATAATGTCAAAAACAACCAAGGCGGACCATTTGGAGCTATTGTGGTAAAAGATGGAGAGATCGTCGGTCAAGGGGTAAATCGAGTAACAACTCATAACGATCCCACTGCTCATGCAGAAATTGGGGCGATTCGCGACGCCTGTAAAAATCTTCAACATTTTCAATTAGAAGATTGTATTATTTATACGAGTTGCGAACCCTGTCCTATGTGTTTTGGGGCAATTTATTGGGCGAGACCAAAAAAAGTCTACTTTGCTTGTACAAAGCAGGAGGCGGCTAAAGCAGGGTTTGATGACCAATTTATTTATGATGAATTGGCTATTTCTTATGAACAAAGAAAAATAAAAATGGAGAGGTTATCTTCTCCAGAGAAACTATCCCCATTTCAGACTTGGATGAAATCATCGGAACGAGTTGAGTATTAAAAATATAAAAGAAATAAGGTGTGTTTTTAATGGTGACTTCTACTCAATATGATGTATTAAAAGAAATCATGTTAACCCGTGGTAGTGTAAAAAGTTATGATGCTACTCACGTAATGCCGGAAGAGGAAATCAATGAGTTGTTAACTCTTGCTTCCTCTGCTCCTTCATCTTGGAATTTGCAGCATTGGAGATATCTTGTAATCTCCAAGCCTGAACAAAAACAAAAGATGCTTCCTGTGGCCTATGGGCAAAAACAAGTAGTAGAAGCATCAATTGTTGTAGCGATTTTAGGAGATTTAGAGGCTTATCGGACTGCTCATCAAATTTATGGAGATGCAGTGGAACAAGGTATTATGACAAGAGAACTCAGGGATAACTTGGTGTCGCAAATCGAAGGAGCTTACGCAGATAAATTACGTGCTCAGATGGATTCAACTTTAAACTGTGGGTTAACTGCAATGCAATTAATGCTGACTGCTAAATCAATGGGCTATGATTCTTGTCCAATGGGTGGGTTTAATCCACAGAAACTAATCCAAGAGTTTAACGTACCTGAACGTTATTTCCCTGTTTTGTTGGTATCTATTGGAAAAGCAGCACAACCTGCAAGACCATCCTCCCGATTGTCTTTAAATGAATTGGTAATACGTGAATCATTTTAAATGTAAAACGTCTTCTCATCATTCAATTGAGAAGACGTTTTGTTATTACAACTGAAACCGTTTTATGATCTATTTTGATCATTACTTGTTCCAACTTCAATCCAAAGATGTTCTAATCCATAGGTAAAATGACTTTTAACTGGTTCTAATTTCATTGGTTGTTGGAACTTTATTTGTGGATATCTTACAAGTAATTCTTGTAATGCTATTTTAGCTTCCATTCTTGCTAAAGGTGCTCCAAGGCAAAAATGAATTCCTTTACCAAATGCTAAATGAGGATTGGATGAACGGTGTATATCAAACTGATCTGGATTATGAAATTGACGTTCATCGCGATTTGCAGACCCAATCCAGACGATAATTTGAGAGCCTTTAGGTATAAGTTGTTTTCCTAAAATAATATCCTCTTTGACTATTCGGTTGAAAGATTGTAAAGGAGATCGAAAACGCAGTACTTCTTCTATTGCTTTTGGTAATAGCTGTTGATTTTGTTGAACTTCCATAAATGTTTGATAATTGTCAAGCAAACAATAAATACTATTTCCAATTAAATTTGTGGTTGTTTCATTTCCTGCCACCAACAAGAGAATACAAAAAGATAAAATTTCTTCATCCGTTAATTTCTTTTCATTTTGTTTCGCTTGGATAAGTATTGATAGTATACCTTCATCTTCCTTATTATTCTTTCGTTTCTCGTCTATTATTTGAAAAAAATACGCTCGCAATTCTTTCATAGTTTCCCAAAATTTTTGGCTATGCAATCGAATGGCTTCTTCTGTATGATCAGCTGGCCCAGATACAATTATATCTGACCACTTTTTAAACTGATCTCGGTCAGTTGATGGTACACCAATGATTTCTGCGATTACTATCATAGGAAGAGGATATGCAAATTTTCTGATTAGATCAAATGAGGACTGTCCGTTTACCTCATTTAATAATTCACGTGCAATCAACTGAATTCGGCTATACCAGTTATTTAGTACTCTTGGTGTAAACGCTTGATTGACCAATGATCTCATCAAAGTATGTTTAGGGGGATCTAGACTGATCATACTTTGAGAGATAGGGTCATCCCCTTTTCGATTTGAAGAAAACACACGGCTATTTTCTAATACCTGTTTCACATCATCGTATAAAAATACATCCCAAAATTGTTGTTCTTTATCATAGAAAACTGGGTGGTTATCTCTCATATATCGATACCAAGAAAAAGGTTCATATAAATTTTTTTGCAGCTCATGATTATGGACTCTCCGACTAAAAAATTCTACCCCTGTTTGTTGTTTCATGAGATCACTCCTTATTTTTTGTATTTCTTTCTCTTTCATATAGTTCGAGAACCTGTGACAATTCAAACTGCCAAAAATTTTTATAGTAGTTGGCTGTATCTTTACTCCCTGCATTCATATACCCCTGTTTGAGTACGTCTGTTTGCTTTCGATCATGATAGATATGTGTTTGACAATAGTGAATATAATGTTCAAGCAAATATAACCGTTCTTCACCAGTTATATAGTTAAAAAAAGCAACTTTTTGCCAAAATAGTTTTTGGTATTCTCCTAAATTAGTAGAAGTATCTAGCATTAACTCATGAAAGTGTGCTCGTCCTTTTTCCGTGATGCAGTATGTTTTCTGATCACGTTTATTTTCTTTTTCTACATTTACTGGAATAGGTACAATTTCAATCATCTTTTCTTGCTCTAATTTCGTTAAGAGTGGATAAAGGCGCCCCTTGCTGAATTTTGCAAAAGGACCAATGATCATATTAATTATTTTTGCTATGGCATAGCCATGTGTAGGCTGGTGAAATAAAAATCCTAGAATGATGAGTTTGTACATGAGACTTCCTTCCTTTCTTTTTGAATAGGTCATAGTGATCTATCATAATGATACATTAATTTTGTTCTTTGAACAATGCTAATTAACAATCCATTTTGTTTATTGGAAATTTATATTATACAAGAGAGTATTCTATTCAATAATAGCCAGAAGTTAGAATTCATCATTATAATTTATCAAAAAATATATATCTTAATATAAATTCTATGATTTATTAGTAGAATTATTATGTATATTACTGCTATGATAGAAGAAATCGAATAGTATGAAGGTAGTAGGTATATGGACAGCAGGAGTGATGACATGCAAGCATCGATACAACAGTGGTCCATTTCTCAATTTCGTTTACTTGTTGTACTTATGATAATAGTTGGTGCCACACAAGGCTTAGTATCTCCTCTCATATCTACTATGTTGGAACAAAACCATGTATCGGCCAGTACAAATGGTATAAGTGCTGCTATGTTATACATGGGAATGTTTATTTCTATGTTTTTTTGCGCAAAATTGTTGAAACTTATTGGATATCGACAAACGATATTAATGGGAATAGGCATTATGTTTGTTTCCATAGTCGCCTTTCCTTTTACACAGGGGATATGGTGGTGGTCGTTGCTTCGTTTTTTATTGGGGATAGGGGATAATATAACGACATTTGCTGTACAAATTTGGGTGGCAAGGCATGTGAGCAAAGAGGAAAATGGTAAACGGTTTTCGCAATTTGGTTTATCTTATGGACTGGGCATGGGTCTAGGTCCATTGGGATTAAATTTAATTTCCTTTGGATTTGCAGTTCCATTTGTTGTATTAGCTGTTGCTCTTGTGATAGCGGTGTTATTTTGTTTTGCCAAGCTTCAGAAGGATGTTCCTATTCCGTCATTAGAAAAAAAACATACAATAGGACAAGCTTCTTATAGAATGGTATATAGGATGGGTTTCTTAGCAATGTGGTCTGCACTTATTTATGGGTTTATCGAAGTAGCAGTTGCAAGTAACTTTCCTGTTTATGGACTGAAAACAGGGTTTTCTAAAGTAGAAATATCTTTATTGATAACAGCTTTTATCTGGGGGAGTTTATTATTCCAATTACCATTAGGGATATTGGGAGATAAAATGGGTCGTCATAAATTGTTATTGATTATATGTTCTATTGGTGGATCAGGAATGTTAGCAATTCCATTTTTTCATTATCATGTTAATGCTATGGTGTTTATTCTTGGTTTTATGGGTGGTATTATCGGTTCTATGCTCTCACTGAGTTTAGCTTTTCTAAGCGATTTGTTACCTGAATCGATGATTACAAAAGGAAATCTCTTGGCAAATTCTCATTTTACTTTTGGGAGTATCATTGGGCCATACATAGGAGGTTTACTGATGCAATATATCTCAATTGTATCCCTTTTTTATTTTCTGGGTATTTCCCTGTTTAGTTTTGTGTTATTTAGTTTTCTGATTCAACAAGCAAAAAAGGAAAAAGTGATCATAAATGACATAAATATGCATTAGCTTTTTCTTGTACATCCTTAATACGATAGAATAAAGTCCCTCGCCAAGTGTTGGTGAGGGTGTTCTTGTGTGTAAAAATAGAGAGGTGAAATCCGGATGCAAACAAGTGTTGATAAATGGTCGATAACTCGCTTTTATACTTTTTTATTTCTTGTAACGGTTTTTGGAATTACACAAGGATTTTTAATTCCTGTTATTTCAACGATGTTGGAGCAAATGCATCTAACTCCTAGTGTAAATGGATTCAGTGCTGCCATGCTTTACGTGGGTATGCTGTTTTCTATGATGTTTTATTCCAAACTGATATCGAGGTGGGGATATCGTAATACAATCATCGTAGGGATCTCCATTTTATTGATATCTTTTGTTTTATTTCCTTTTACATATGGGATTTGGTGGTGGTCAGTTCTACGTTTTCTCGTTGGAATAGGGAATAATATTGCGCTTTTATCTTGCCAAGTGTGGCTGATTGCTACTGTTGATCCTGCACACAAAGGAAAAAGACTTGCCCAATTTGGTTTGATGTATGGACTCGGATTTGGAATAGGTCCATTGGGATTAAATCTAATATCTCACGGTTATTTGATACCATTTATCGCATTGATCATTCTGCTTGTCGTCAGTTTGATTGTCAGCTTTCGTTTGACCAAAGGATATGCTAACTTTGCGAAAACAAATGATAAACAGCAGGAAGTATCTGCTTCGTATAAAACTGTATACAAAATAAGTTTTCTGGCGATGATCCCCATGCTGTTGTATGGGATATTGGAAGTGGCGTTATCAGGTAATTTTCCAGTGTATGGTTTGAAACTAGGGCTGACAAAAGGTGAAATTTCCCTTTTGATCACTGCTTTTATCTGGGGAAGTCTTGTATTTCAATTACCATTAGGCATGTTAGGTGATAAGATCGGAAGAAAAAATCTTCTCCGCATTTTATGTTCCTTAGGCGGCTTTGGTATGCTATTTGTTCCTTTAGTAGGAGATAGTTTTCTTGGTTTATTTATCATTCTCGGTCTATCAGGCGGTTTTGTGGGATCATTATTCTCTCTAGGACTAGCTTTTATGGATGACATTTTGCCTGCTCATCTATTACCAAAGGGCAGTGCATTGTGTTCGATGCATTATAGTGTAGGGAGCATAATTGGACCATATTTAGGTGGAACCTTGATGCAGTATATGGGGATATCATCTCTCTTCTATTTTCTTGGATTAGCTTTGATCGGATTTGTAGCATTAACCTTTGTATTTCGGTCTTATGGGATTACGAAAAAGGAAGCCATTATCGAAACAACTTTCCAATAGGTAGTTTATTTCACATCAGTCCCCTTTGGAGAAATTTCTAAAGGGGATTATTTTGTTTTTATGCTCTCCTTTTCATGGTCATACTTTTTACAGATGTCAGCCATAAACGAAGTTCAATTGTTCAGACGCTGTATATGTCGGAAATTTCCTCCTTTTTCTTCTTTTTTCTTCTGTTATACATAAAATGGTGGTAAGACTTTTTGTAGGAGGAGTTGTGTTGAAAAAGCGCAAACCTAATCCATATCGTGATCAGTACCGAGTATGGTATCCCTTTCACAGCCCAGATGATCCATGTCCCCCTATTGCAAAACAGTATGTGGTGCCACCCAATCAATTCTTGGGGTTCCAACCGCCTAATTTGCCGCAGTTTTCGAAACATGAGGCATTGATAAAAGGAACTTTATGGCCTATTTTTTATAGTCCATATCCTCCTAAAAAGTGGAGGGACAAAGATGGAACATGAAAAGCGGAGAGCATTACTTCGAAAATTACAGGAAGTTGATTTTGTCCTGGTAGAGCTAAATCTTTATTTGGATACACACCCGAGTGATCTAGATGCTCTTGACCAATACAACCATTGTGCATTGGAAAGGGAAGCAATACGCTCTGAGTATGAGGAGAGATATGGTCCATTGATGCATTTTGGCCACTCGAGTAATCGTTATCCTTGCGGTTGGAATGAGGGGCCTTGGCCATGGGAAATATGATTTATCCTAGATAACCATAGAATGCTTTTAAACGATCATACAAATGATCGTTTTTTTATATAAAAATTCAAATATTAGGGGTGAATGTATATCCCGATTTCTAATAATATTTGATATATTTATTTATCGACAGGAGGAAAACTTACATGAGAAAAGGTTTTATTTGCGTTTTTATTGTTTTTATTACTATCTTTTTAACGGCTTGCGGATCCGGATATTCTGATTCTAACAAAAACACCAATTTTTCCGGCCCAAATCAATCCACTTCCAGCCATCCGCAATCTGATGATTCATGGGTCTCTGATCAACAAAAATGGGCTGAACAAAATATGTCCGTTCCAGAAAAATTAGTAAACGATATTATGCTTTCAGCAGAGAAAGGAACCATGTACCCAGATTCAAAAGTTGCTTTAGGAGACACTTCTCAAACCGTAATAAACGCATATGGTTCTCCAGAAAAAAGCGATGGAACTTATATGGATTATAGTCAATCACATGCTGTTTCTTTTGGTTTGGAAAACGGTACTGTCTATCAAATCGGCTCTACCAATCCACAATTTCAATCTTTAACGCAAAATGATATTACCAATATACTTGGAAAGCCTACGAAATCAGCTTTTGAAGGCGGTAGTGAGTATTATGAATACCAATTAAAAAATAATTATCGATTGTTTTTTAATTTCGATGGAAATAAAGTATATTCTGTTTCCGTGCAGTAAGAACAACCTATTTCTATACATATCAAAGGACAAGCCTTATTCTCTTCCTATTGGAGAATAAGGTGTTTTTATTTTAAGGTCGGATAGGTGCAGCATGAAATAGGTATTTCTCACATATATTTTCGTATTCGATTCTATTGAGGTGGGGATATCTTTTGTGGATATACGAAAAAAAATTGCAGTATCCAGTGAAAGTAAGTCAATGCAATCCACATCTAGCAAAGCTGCTGATTGAACAATATGGTGGAGCTGATGGAGAGTTAGCAGCGGCACTTCGCTATTTGAATCAACGCTACACCATACCAGATAAAGTAAAAGGATTGTTAACCGACATTGGTACCGAGGAGTTTGCACATTTAGAAATGATTGCAACGATGGTATATAAACTGACAAAAGATGCAACGAAAGAACAGATCAAAGCAGCGGGATTAGAAGAACACTATGTCAATCATGATTTATCATTGTTTTATCAGAGTGCAGCTGGAAATCCGTTTACTGCCACATACATACAATCCAAAGGTGATCCGATCGCGGATCTGTATGAAGACATCGCCGCTGAAGAAAAAGCGAGAGCTACCTACCAATGGTTAATCGATCTATCGGATGATCCTGATATCAATGATTCACTCAAATTTTTGAGGGAAAGAGAGATAGTTCATTCACAGCGTTTCCGCGAAGCAGTAGAGTTGTTGAAGGAATACCAGGGACAGAAGAAGTTTTTTTAATAAAAGGATAACTTTTATTGTTTAAAATCATAGATGGAAAACAACTGGCTAAAGCTATAAACAAAAAGAGATCCATTATGGATCTCTTTCTTTTGGTTAACCGTTTCCTAGTTTTCCTCCAACCATGCGGATTTCCTACGATTGGTGGATGTCCGATGTTCAAAAACGGGTCCAAGAAACAAGAAGACTAGCAGAGGAACTTGGATATAGTCAAGTAGTGAAACGAACATAATTATCTCGAATACCTAGAAGAAAATGGTGACGGTTGATACTTCCGAACCTCGTTTGAAAATGGTGGATACAAAGGAATGCACGTGCTAAATGGTCTTTCTAGAACGCTAGAAGGGAAATCAAATGATACTTATCCATCATTAAATCATGTAATCGAGATTTGAGGAAGTATTATGAGACATTGGTACAAATACAGATTACGAGAATTCAGTCTTGGTTATCAGCCAGACGGTTTTGTATCGCATGATCGATTGATAGAAAAGTTTGGTGTGTGGCATATGACAGGGAATAGACAGAGGAAGAGATACGAGGATATGAATGGGGCCTGAAAGATGGAGGATAACGAATGACAGATAAACATTAGTGGTTCAAGTTGATGAAAAATGAAGATTAGGATGACGAGTTTTATAGAGTATAAATTGGAGCCGGGTGATCCCTCTACTGAGAGAGATCACCCAATCATTCCGAGCACAAGGTTACTTTACCTTGCGGTACTCCATGATGCCCAATATAAATAATTTAACATTCATTGATTTGAATAGGAAGCAGCCTAACATAGGTGGTTTTTTTACGATCAAAATTCGAAAGGATGATTACAATGGGACCAGCGATATTTTTTATCCCCCATCAGGATGATGAAACCCTACAAGCAGCAGTAGATATATTGAATCACTTAGGAGCAGGAAGAGAGGTAATTGTAGTCCTCTATACGACTGGTAAAGGCTCCTTTGTTCAAGGTGTATTGAATGGTGACGGAACATCTGCATATTGGGGAACTGCTCATAATCCATACTTAGAAGGTTATGAGTCACTAACAGATGATGATTTTTCTACCGCTCGTAACCGTGAATTTTGTTCAGCCTTAGGGCAATTAGGGGTGACTCCTGAGAGTATTCATATACAGCCAGTAGATTTAGAGGGTGGGCCAGTTAATAAGGATACAGTCAAAGCTCTCATGATGGAATATGTAAATATTTATGGACTAACAGCTTCATACAAAGCAATGAGTTATTACGATACAAGCGACTCGCATAAATACAGTGGACAGGCTTTGTTAGAGCTGTATAACGAGGGTATTGTGACAGATGCCAGATTCTACATTGCTCGCTCAGATTGGGCATTGAGTCGACCAGGTACAACATATACAGCTACATCAGCACAAAAGGATAAGATCAAAAAGGCGGCTCGGTGTTATGAAGCTTGGAATCCCGTGAGTGGCGCATTCGCCATTGGATACCACAGTATTTATGCACAGTTCAATGCGTATTTAGCAAATCCACAAAACAAGATCCATAAGCCGAATGAATAATTGATTGAATTTTTGATTTAAATTATACTTAATGTTATGAGTAAGAGGACAAAAGGTTTTATAGCATTATTGATTGTTTGTTTAGGTTTGCATTATCTATCACAATATTTCCATTGGGGACGGCCTATTAGTATTGTTTTATTGATAATAGGAATAATTCTAGTGGGTGTTTTCTCAGGAGCATATAAGGAAGAAGCAGAAAAAAGGGAACAAAAAGAGGAGTCAGAGAATCAGGGTCAGTAGTCCCTGATTTTTTATTTTGTAATCGGAGGTGGGTGATTGATGTGAAACTGACACCCAAGCAAAAGAGATTTGCTGATCTATATATCAAATCGGGTAATGCTACACAAAGTTATATTGATGCTGGATACAAAGCTACCAAAAGACCAGTTGCAGAAGCCAATGTAAGAAAATTACTCGGAAATAACTCGGTGAAATTTTATATAGGGATGGCACAAAAGGATAAAGAGCAGATAGCATCTAAAAATGAGGTCCTAAAATTTCTTACAAGGGTATTACGTGAACGAAGAAACTGAAGAAGTACCAGTATCTATGACTAATAAATTTGAACTGGCTGATAAAAGACCAAAGTAAAGTCTATCAACTTCCAGCATGTCAAATTGACATGGATTTGGGTGGAGGAAGCGGAGATTCCTCATTTTTCAGTTGCGAGATATGAAGATTTCCCTCACTTGATTTTGAGACTTGTGAGAATTGGTGAGAACCACCTTCAAAATTGTTTGATGATTTGAGATTTAAATTTTGAGTATTTGAGACCTCATTTATATGGTTGCGAGAAATTTCAAATTCATTTGATGTGTTATTTGAGAAATTTTGAGGCTCCTCAAATTTTTGTGAGACTTCATGAGATTTTGAATTTTGTTGTGATATCTCAAAAATGGGTGTGAGAATGGTTTGAGTACTTTTTGAGATTGGTTCATTTTTTGTGAGTATGTTTTGAGGTTGTGAATCAGTTTCGATAATTTGAGATTTGATTTGTGGTTCTTTTTCTTCCTCAAAATCTTGTATGATAATTTGAGAATTTCCCTCCATCAAAGAATGACTTACAACAGCCTCGGCAATTAACATCAAAATAGGAATGGCCACCCGATTCCAATAGCCTCTGGACCTTTACCGAAGCCAGATGATATGTTCGAATATCCCACAATTGCTACCCCTGCATATAACGCAATTCGTGGAGCAGAATACCATTTCATTTCAATACGTTTGATTTTGGAGTGGAAAATATTAATTGTTCCCAGTGCAAAGATTCCTTCACCTAGAAACGTCCCTACATGTGCGGAGTAACATACATATGATCCTCGTTCAAGCAGATCATAAGAACTTATGAGAAAATTAATCAATGAAGATTATTCGAATTCAAGAAGAATTTTAGAATCTACTGATTGTGTTGAGATAAAATTGAAAAAATTACTTGCATCCAAGATTAATTTTTTTACAAATTTTTCAGTACATTTCTCATTGGAATCTGCGGGGGGAATGAAGGATTTCATAGAAGATATGAATTATCGTGATGCAATGCTTAACCTTATAGAAGAGGGAAAAAAAGAAGGAATTTTTATTGATTCTATTACAACAAAGACAATGATGGCTTATTTGGATATTATTCGATATTACTTTATTCATAATGTAGATAGTATCTCCATATTTGATAACAATTCCGAAACGGCCGAGGAGCTGTACTCTTTATTTTTTAACGCTCTTTTAAAGAAATAAATGCGTTCTAAAGTAACTTTGAGGAAGTAGAGTTGATGAAGGAGTATCAGGAGGCAGAAGTAGTTTTTAGATAATATATTTTTTTCATATACAGAATGTGTGTATTTTAAGAGAAAAGCCAACATGGAACTGTTGGCTTTTTTTAGTATCTTTTCAATTGATGTTTTGCTTAGTGAATGATTACATTGTACTCCTTCATCCATTCATTGATTTGGCATAAGTATGCAAATAGATAAGTTGGACCATTGTAAGAAGATGAATCTTCTGTTGGGTTATGGATGATAGCATGTACTTTCTTCGCATTGATCAATTCCAAAATAGGGGATTGTGGATTCATTACAACTTCTAACATCCTTTGGCGCATTGCTCTTGCATAAGAAGGGTTTTGTGTCATGGGATATGCACTTTTTTTGCGATACAAAACGTCATTAGGCAGAAGGCCCTCCATTGCTCTGCGCAAGATGCCTTTTTCTTGTCCCCCGATATTTTTTAACTCCCAAGGTATATTCCAAACGTATTCGACTAATCGGTGATCGCAAAAAGGAACGCGTACTTCTAAGCCAACTGCCATGCTCATGCGATCTTTGCGATCTAGTAAGGTTGGCAGCCAGCGGGTTAAAGTCAAATAAAAGATTTCACGAATTCGTTTGTCTTCTTCGCTCTCTCCAGTCAATTGTGGTACTTCATCAAGTGCCTCACGATAACGACGATCCAAGTATGCTTGAGGATGAATTTTATCAGCCCATTCCTTGGATAATATACCTTCTATGCTGATATTTTTGGATTGTGTGAATGGGATCCATGGAAAAGTATTCGCGTCTAGAGAAATTTTGGAATGAAACCAGGGGTAACCCCCAAAAACTTCATCTGCCGATTCACCAGAAAGCGCTACGGTCGCATATTTTTTCAACTCTTTAAAAAGAAGATATAGGGACATATCAATATCTCCCATGGAAGGAAGGTCGCGAGCACGTAACGGAACAAGGAAATTTTCAATAAGATCGGGTGTGTCCAATACAATATTGTGATGATTTGTATCGACATGATCGACTACCTTTTTTACCCAAGGAGAATCTAAACTAGGGTGAGCAGGAGTTGCTTGAAAGTGTTTTTCGCTATCTTGGTAATCAACCGAAAACGTTTGAACTTTCCCTTTCTTTTGCCTGTTTAAAATCTCTGCGGATAATGCTGTGATGCTGCTAGAATCAAGTCCACCAGATAGTAAGGTACATATAGGTACGTCCGAAATAAGCTGACGCTGTACGATATCATATAACAATTCGCGTATTTTCATTGCGGTTGTTTCGGGGTCATCTTGGTGTGGATGGCTTTCCAATTTCCAGTATTGTGTCGGATGACTTCCGTCCCGATTAAACCGGAGAGTATAGCCTGGACGAATTTCTTTCACATCTTTGAAAATACCATGTCCTGGTGTTCGAATGGGAAATAAAGCGAATATTTCAGATAGACCTTCTCTATCGACAATTGGCTGAACCAAAGGATTTGCCAGTAATGCTTTCAGTTCAGAACCAAAGACAATAGCTCCATCTCTTATAGCATAGAAAAGCGGCTTGACACCGAGTCTGTCTCTGGCTAAGAAAAGTTCTTGTTTGTTTTTGTCCCAAATACCAAACGCAAAAATTCCATTTAAGTGTTCCACACAAGAGGCTCCCCATTCGATATAGGAACGCAAGAGAACCTCTGTGTCAGATTGGGTTTTAAAAGAATGTCCACGGGATTTCAACTCTTTTGTTAATTCGATATAGTTGTATATTTCTCCACTATATGTGATAACGTAGTCATTTTCTTCGGTTTTATTTGCGATCATCGGTTGGCTGCCGCCTTCAAGATCAATAATTGCTAAGCGACGATGAGCAAATGCAGCATTGGTGGATAGCCATATCCCTTCAGCATCGGGTCCACGACACTCTAGTGTATCAGCCATCGCTTGTAAAATATCTTTCTGTTGGTTTAAATCGGTGTTCCAATCAACCCATCCTGTAATTCCACACATTGATTTTCGACCGCCTTTCCTATCCATATTTCATCATTCACCTTCAATTTTAAATCTTAATATATATTTACACAAATTCATTTTTGTTTATAATAATATTGACTAAGAGGAATGAGAGGGGTATGCATATTGGAACTTCTTCAGCTGGAGTACTTCCGTACAGTAGCTCGCTTGGAACATATGACCGAAGCTGCGGGGGTATTACATGTAACGCAATCATCATTGAGTAAGACGATTCAACGATTGGAAGAGGATTTGGGTGTTCCCCTGTTTGACAGAAGCGGACGCAAGTTGCGATTAAACGAGTTTGGTCGTTCTTTTCTTCAACGTGTAGAAAGGGCTTTATTTGAATTGGAGGAAGGAAAACGTGAAATCGCTGATTTGACTAGTAGCAATTATGGTAAATTGGCACTGGGTGTCAACACGGTTTACATGTTGGCAGATATCCTTTATCGATTTCGAGAGATTCGACCACAAGTCCAGTTTCATGTACAGCAGTTAGGAACCCATGAAATGGAAATTCAAGTTAAGAAAGGTGAGGTTGATTTTTGTTTGTCTTCCCCGCCAATTCAAGGAAGTGAACTAGTTTGTGATATCGTTTTTCGAGAACCGATTTGCGTGACAGTTCCAATAACTCATCGGTTTGCGAATAGAAAAAAAGTTCGTTTATCTGAGCTTAAGGAAGAGCGGTTTGTCAGTTTAAAAAAAGGTTATGGAATTCGTGATTTAATGGATTTTTATTGTAAGGAAGCTGGATTCGTACCGGAAAACGCGTATGAAGGGGATGAACCAGGAGCATTAAGCCCTCTAGTTCAAGCAGGACTAGGAATTTCCTTTGTACCCAAATCTGCACAAGCCCAGTCCCCAGAAAACGTAGTTTTCTTGCAAATAGAGGAACCAGTGTGTATACGGGAGGTTGGACTAACTAGACATCAGAATCGCTATTTATCGAGTGTAGCAAAGGAATTCCGCCAATTAATCATCGAGCACTTCCAAAAAAATCCTCAAAGTGGAGATCTGTAGTACCTTGTTTCCGGTTTATATGGAATTGATGGATAGAGTATCTTAAAAAAATGACTATCCCATTTTGATGGAACAGTCCTAAAATTTGTTGTTCAATCATTTATTCTGGCTGGTTGGCTGTTTTCTTTCCTGTTTCAAAAGGAGTAGTGATTCCTTCATAGGACAAGTGCATTGTCATTCCCATGGCTGCATGCTCTAAATTATGACAATGATCCATCCATATCCCAGGATTATTTGCTTTAAAAGCAACTTCATAAACTTCACCGGGACCCACATCTAGTGAATCGGTCCACCAGGGGCTTCCTGTAGTTGGTTTTCCGTTCCAACTGAGGACAAGCATAACATGACCATGAAGATGCATCGGATGATGATCCATACCGCGATTGATAAAAGTTGTTTTTACCAGATCCCCTTCTTTCACCTGTAACATAGGAGTATTTGGGAAAACTTGTCCATTAATCGTATATAAAAGTAGTAATTTTCCGTTATAGAACCCTGCTCGACTATCTAAGACGATCTTGAAGTTGCGGTCAAATTTACTATGGAGACTAAAAGGTGCTTGTTGTTTTTTTCCATATTTGCTTGGATCAAATACTGGATTGTTTTCATTTATAGCTGGGATTGAATTTGTTTTCTTCTCACGAAAGACGATCCCAGGAGTTACACCTGCATCACTTTGGCTAGCGAGCCTTACGGCTGTCTTTGGCATGGTGAATAGAATATCATATCGTCCACCGCCAGCGATAAATAGTTTCTGATTCTTTATCAAGCTGGGCGAGTGAATATCATTCCCATCAATTGCCACCACTTTAAAAGGAGCTCCTGCCAATTGGAAAGATTGTGGGGAGTTTTGAGCATTAATTAGTCGCAATTTGACAAGTGTACCCGATGGAATCGTTTGATGATCGAGTGTATCTTTTAACCCATACGAGGGAGTTAATGATCCGTCATTTGATAGTTGCCAAGCGTGACTTAATACGGTAATGTCTTTTGTTTTAGGCTGTGGTTTATCTTTTGGTTCTACAATGAGGGAACCGAATAATCCTTTTATTAGTTGTTTTGACGATTGCTGATGAGAATGGTACCAATATGTTCCTACTTGTTTTGCTCGGAAACGATAAATGTATGTTCCCCCAGGTGGTACGGAATTTTGTGTAACTCCCGCAACCCCATCTTCTGCATTTGGTACATTATAACCATGCCAGTGAAGCGTAACCCCGTCTGCAATATCTTTATTTTTCAAAACAACTTCAACAATGTCCCCTTGCTTCACCCGTAATTCTGGACCAGGAGTGATCCCATTAAAGGTCCAAGCTTCCATGGTCTTACCAGAACTCAATTTTACCTGCTTTTTTTGAGCTACCAATTCAAAATGATGGTCTGCTTTCTTTGTTCGAGGACCTGTTAATGCTGTTACACTTATTTCTTTCGTGTTCATAGAATGGTTCATCGTTTGCATATTCATTTCATTATGATGCATGCTTCCCATATTCATATGGTCAGGAAGAACAGATGCTTTCATAGATAAGTAATACCAGCCGCCAATGAGGATGGCAAAACAAGCAATGGAGATTACAGTGGGTAGTAGTTTTGTAGATGTAGTTATGACATAATTGGTTTCTATTAGTTTTACACTGCGACGTTTTTGTCGAAACCATAAAGCAGCTAAAATCAAGGCGAATGCAAACCATAGAAGAATAGCATTGAAAACATTTAGCTCAAATGGATAAACAAAATAATAAGAATAACAATCTATGATAGAACTGATCAGCATAGCTTGAATAGGAAGAACAAATTTTGGTGAAGTAAGTAACATTTGATGCTTTTCATCTACAGCTGATTGTAAATTGTCTGTAATGTGATTGTTGATCTTTCGCAAGAGCGAAAAGGTTACAAGTGTTGAGAATGCAGATGGGATGAACAGTGGCATGGAAAGTAATACCTTTTCCCTCGTGAATTCCCACCCGTAAGTACCGAATAAGCCTAAGATGACTAACTCTGCGATTACCATCATTTGAGCCAAAACGTATAGAATCGTAAAACGTTTTATACTTTGTTTCAACTCATTTTTTGTTGATCGGAAGGGAAGACGACTCAAGCGATTGGCTGCAGTCGCCCATAACACAACCAGTAAGAATAAAACTGTAAAATCAGTCAGATATAGTTGTTGGTACATGATAAGTACTCCTTTCTCTGTATAAACAGCGAAAAAATTGATTTGATTTCAAATCAATCTTAAGGAATAAAATACATTTATTCAAACGCATTTAAATCTATAAAATGATTGACTCAAAGGAATTAATTATTGTGAGGTTACTAAAATATGCTTTAATTCGATGATCTGCTAGAGAATCACGACAGTCTCTCAAGAGTGAAATTGTGCCTGCACAATGCTTTCGCGAAGCAATGAAGTTCATGAAGGAGTATTAGAGCAGAAGAAGGGTTATTAAATCGAGGGGTATTTTATGCTTTATATGAAGAAAATATATATTGATAAATTGTGTTTTCATACTAAAATAGTATAGGTCAGATAAAATGAATTATTGGCAGTGTTTATTTCCTCTGTTTTTATTTTACAAGGAAATGAACTTTTTTGATCGTTTTTCAGTCTTAATATATAGAAGGCTAAACATCACTAGGTGAAACCATGGGGAATAAGAAGCAAACGTAAGGAGAAAGAAAAATGGGAAAATGGATTGCACGTATATTAATATTCACTTCCGTTTTTGGTATTTGTCTTTTTATAACCAGTTATTTAGATATAAAACATGGAGGAAAAGGTCATGTATCAGCTAGAAGTAGCTCTCAGAAAATACTTTCAAATGAAATAGATAGTAGTCTCAAAAAAATTAGACTTGAAGCACAAACACAAAAACATAAACAAATCTCTGTCTACTATGTTCCTCATCCAGATGACGAACTTTTGACTTATGGAGTTCCTATCCGCAACGATTTGCATGCAGGAAAAATTGTTTATCTTGTGTTATTTACCCATGGGGAAACATCTTCTATCATAAAAAAATTAAACCTTATGGTTTATCCAAAACTAACTCCATATGAGCTTGGTTTGGCACGGGTGAAAGAATTTAATCACTCTAGCCAAGATTTAGGAATAGATAATAACCATAAAGATATCTTTGATCCTCAGAAAGAGCAAGCAAGAATCGAATTGATTCGTAAAATAGCGCTCTTTTTTGAACAAACGTTTCCTCATGTTACCCAAAATGGCCTTAGTAAGTATGATGTTATACCTGATCACGCTATTACCGGTATGGTATTGGATCAATTATATAAAGAAGGTAAAATCAAGCATAAGAGAATTTATGCATCCATCTACATGTCACGTTTTGCTGAACATCGATTGACAGGAAAACGGATTTACCCTAAAAAAGCAAAGGACAACTCTGTTTTTAATAAAGCGATCCATGATTATGACCGTTGGGATCCCCAGCATAGATGGTACGCATGCGGCTATATGAGTGTACGACCCCAATTCAACAGTTTTCATAAGCATAAGTATTCTGTTCTCGTAAAAGAGTAGGAGCTATTAAATAAAAAGTCTTGGAAACTAATCCAAGACTTTTTTATATACAATTAAATTCGTCCTTGTGAATTTTCATTTGATGGCATAATTCCTTTTAAGACAACCTTGAGGACCTTCGTCAAAGGATAAATAAGGTATTTGCCTAACATATACCCTCTATGGATTAGGTATACCGTTGATGATTTACATAATAAAATTATCTAGATGATACTTTATGGTTTATCAGATATAAGATGAAAACCACTCGTGCTTGAAGCAGCATCTTAATGAAGAAGAAGCGAAACAATTAGTAAAAGCTTGTTGACAAGGATCTTGATCGTCAACAAGCTTTATATATTTAAGCTATTTTTTGTCAGGTACACTTTCAGGCATGTCTTCATCACTTACCACTTGATAAGTTGGCAGTGCACTTTTGATACCCCAGAAATAAAAGATCAAAGAGCAGACAGAAATTAAGAGCATATCCCACCCATAATGGATGACATTGATTCCGCCAAATTTTTCGCTTCCAAGGTAAGATATTCCAATCATAAAGATTAAGTAGATAAGAAGCCATAGACCTGCTTTAAAATTTGCTCCGAAACCTTGCCAATTATTTTTGGCTTGATAGTAAAAGTAGATAGGCAGACCGATAATCATGATGAAGGTAACTTCACCTGTCAAAGGCCATTTTGCCCAGTAAAGAATAAGAGAGGCAATGATAAACGCAATTGGAGCAATAATAGACATGCCTTTGATCTTGAGAGGCCGTTTTAATTTATCATCTTTTATGCTGCGAAATGCCATGACAGAAACTGGCCCGGTAACATAAGAGATGAGGGTAGCAACAGAAATGACTTCCGCCAATGTTCCCCAACCTCGGAACATAAACATGAAAATAAAAGAGATGACTAAGTTGAACCACATAGCGGAACGAGGCACTCCATATATGGGATGAAGTTTTCCAAAAATATGAGGAAAATAGCCATTACGCTCCATTCCATAAATCATTCGTGCTGTTGTTGCGGTGTACGTAATTCCAGTACCAGATGGAGAAATAAACGCATCTGCAAATAATAAGATCGCTAACCAATTCAAGTTTATTGCTAGTGCTAAATCAGCAAATGGAGAACTAAAATTAAGTGCACTCCAACCGTGGTGGAGCATATCACTTGGAACAGTACCAATATAAGCAACCTGCAGCAAGACATAGATGATCCCTGCGATGATAATAGCCCCTGTGACTGCCAGCGGGACAGAACGACTTGGATTTTTTGCTTCCCCTGCCATATTGATAGGACTTTGAAAACCATTAAATGCGAATACAATACCAGAAGTAGCAACAGCCGTTAACACGCTTGCCCAACCATTAGGTGCAAATCCACCTGGAGCATGAGTGAAGTTATCTGCATGAAAACCAGTAAAGATGAGTCCAGCGATGGTTAGACCAGGAATGAGAAATTTAAAGACGGTAATGGCAGTGTTGACTTTAGCAAATAATTTAACAGTCCAATAGTTGATAAAAAAGTAAACAACAACGAGAATAGCAGCGAGAAATAATCCAGTAGTAGTAAGTACTTCTCCATTATACAGTTTTTTTGCCCATTCCCAAGGCCAAGAACTCATGTACTGGATAGAAGCAATTGCTTCAACTGGAATAACAGACACAATCGCTATCCAGTTTGCCCAACCCGAGATAAAACCGACAAAGCTGCCATGAGAGTAATGTCCATAGCGCACCATTCCACCGGATTTTGGAAACATCGCTCCAAGTTCGGCATAGGTTAACCCAATAAACAAAATAGCGATCATTCCTACGACCCATGCCCATATCGCAGCTGGGCCTGCAACTTTAGCAGCTTTCCAAGCACCAAAAAGCCATCCTGATCCAATAATAGATCCTAATCCTGTCATCATAAGAGCAAATGTACCGATATTTCTCTTCATTTGTCCCATCTTTTCAACTCCAATTCTTAGTTGTTTCAATTTCACACACATTTATGGCAGCGATTTCCTTTTGAATGGATCAAAAAATACTTAAATCACATTCACTAACGAGGTGTTCAAGCAACTTCACTCCAGCTACACTATTTCCAAGATCATCAATGGCTGGACCATAGATTCCAATGCCACATCCATCTGGAAATAGGGCTCGTTTTCGCGCTGGTGAAAGTGCCACGATTCCCCCAGATACACCACTTTTAGCTGGTATTCCAACAAAAGCAGCAAATTTACCAGAAGCATTATACATGCCACAAGTGAGCATTAAACTTTTTGTCAATCTAGCTACTTTTTTTGGGATGATTTGTTCACCTAAAATAGGATTGTATCCATCATTCGCCAATACTAATCCTATTAAAGAAATATCCTCTACGGTCACTTCTATCGAACACTGTTTTAAGTAAACCTCCAGTGTCACTTCGACCTCAGATTCTAAATATCCCATTTCTTTTAAGTAATAGGCGAGTGCCCTATTTCGATGAGCCGTATTCCATTCTGATTGAAAAACAAGCTCATTTATGACAGGACGTTTTCCAACCAATTTTTCTAGTAACTTGTACAAAGATTCTAACTTTGTTTGGGGAGAATCTCCAATGAGAAGGGATGCAACTGTGATGGCCCCAGCATTTATCATGGGATTAAATGGTTTTCCTGGTTTATGCATTTCTAAACGAATAATGGAGTTAAAGGAGTCGCCAGTTGGCTCAACATCTACTCGTTCCATGACATAGGAAATACCATGTTCGATACATACAGCGATAAAGCTGATGACTTTGGAGATGCTCTGCATCGTAAAAGGAATATTGCAATCTCCTGCTTGTATCTTTGATCCAGTGGGTTCTATGATCGAAATTCCCAAATGTGATGGATTAGCTTTTTCAAGAGCAGGGATATAGCTGGCACAGTTTCCTTTTGAAGTATAGGTCTTAAAATGCTTGATTAAGTGATCTAAATATTGGGAGGTAATTTGGTTATGATTTGCCTTTTTTTCTACAATAATAGGTAGCACCTCCTTTTCATTTGAGATGATTTTTATTCATTTTGGGCTTAAGATTCATGAAATGAAAAGGTTTTCAACTTGTTATTTAGAGGCATATGTCTTATTCTAAAACATGATCTATGTAATCAGACAAAAAACTACAAAAAACCCCACTGAAAAAATTTTGTTGAGTCAATGAAAAAATAGAAATGGACCGGGTAGTGAAGATGATGAATATCAGTGGATTATTGAAAAAAGACAACTTTATCCTCATTCTTATGATCGTGACAGTTCCATTAGCAAGCGAATTGAATTTTTATCCATTTAATGAATCGTTCCGCATTAGTTTTGCAGCGCCAACCTTTTTCTTCTTTTTGTTATTGTTCCGCAAAATGCCTGTAATATTACCAGGGTTATTAACTGCTATATTAATAGTTGGATTTAGGATTGTTATTGATTCCATGACCCTGCCACACTTTGATTGGACATCATCTTTGCAAAATCAATTCTCTGCTTTTTTCTATTACTTTACTTACTCCTTACTTTTTTATTTGTTTAAGGTAAATCGTTTTTATGAACGCCCCTTGGTTGTTGGGGTGATGGGATTTTTCATCGAAATTTTTTCTGATTTATTCGAGATGACAGTACAGTATATTGTATTAGGCACAATGATTAGTTGGATAGCATTTTATCAAGTGATGATTATTGCTATATCCCATAGTTTTATGGTTCTTAGCTTTTTTAGTATGTGGAAGTTATACGAAGCACAAGTAAAAGCCAAACACATTGCAAAACAAAATGAACATATGCTCATGCTTATTTCCAATTTATATGAAGAAGCGATTCATCTGAAAAAAACATTGCAAACGATCGAGAACACAACCAAAAAATCATATGATCTTTATAAAAGTCTTCATAATTTGAAAGAAGAGGGCAATAAAATCCAAGTGGAGGAATGGAGGAGACAAGCTCTAAAAATAGCGGGAGATATTCACGAAGTAAAGAAAGATAACCAACGTATTTACGCAGGTCTTGCGAAACTAATATCTGATGAAGGCATGACCGATTTTATGCATGTTCGGGAACTTCTTGAAATTATTATACGGATTAATAGGAAATATGCAGGATTGAACGAGAAAAGCATTCGATTTGATTACCAGATAGAAGGGAAACATCCTCGCTATCATGTCTTTACAGTTTTATCCATTATCAATAACCTCATGGCCAATGCAGTGGAGGCGATCCTTAAAAAAGGGAGAATCACCCTCTGTGTAAGTCAAGATGGTGAGTTTGTTGAATTTCAAGTAATCGATAATGGACCGGGAATAGCTCCAAAGCATTACAAATTGATTTATAAGCCAGGGTTTACCACCAAATATGATGATCTAGGAAACTCCTCTACAGGTATTGGATTATTTTACGTGAAGGAAATGGTAGAGGAATTAGGTGGTTCGATTGATGTTCAGTCGGCCCAGGGATGTAACTTTCATATAAGATTACCAATATACCGTCTGATAAAGAAAGGATAATCCTATGCTATTTTATATTGTTGATGATGATGAGGCTATTCGATCAATGTTGGATCAGATTATTGAGGATGAGGATCTAGGGAGATTGGTTGGAGAAGCGGAGGATGGCTCTCAGATTGATGGGCCAGCACTAAACGCAAAAAATATTGATATTTTAATCATTGATTTGTTAATGCCAAATCAAGATGGTATACAAACCATTCGAAAAGTAAAGCCTTCCTTTAAAGGAAAAATCATTATGCTTTCCCAAGTGGAGTCAAAAGAGTTAATTGGAGAGGCTTATTCACTAGGACTTGATTACTATATAACGAAACCAATCAACAAAATGGAAGTAGTGTCCGTCATTCAAAAAGTGATGGAGCGTATTAGACTAGAAAAGTCCATCCAAGATATCCGTAAATCCCTTGGTGTTTTAGACATAGGGCAAGTACAAGTTCCAAAAGCTGATTTGAGAGTTTCTGGAAATATACTCTTATCCGAACTGGGATTAGCGGGTAAAAGTGGTAGTACTGATTTACTCGATATCATCGATTATCTCTTTTACAACCACAAGGATGAATCATTGAAACAAGGATTTCCAGCTCTTAAAGAAATTTTTTTTCATGTAGCGAAACAGAAGCTAGGGGATGCTTCTTCGGATCAAGATATCAAAAAGGAAGTCAAAGCTTCTGAACAAAGGGTACGCAGGGCTATTTATCAATCTTTAAAGCATATAGCATCTTTAGGTCTTACTGATTTTTCAAATTGGACATTTGAAAACTATGCTTCCAAGTTTTTTGATTTTGCTAGTGTACGGGAGATGATGACAGCAGAGCAAAAAGGTCAGACGTTATCGAATTCGACTGTTCGAGTGAATACTAAAAAGTTTATCCAAGTTTTTTATTTCGAAGTGGTTCGTTTACACACCGAGAGCTGATTGAACGTAGCTTAGAACTTGGTTTAACTAAGGTTAGAAAAGTCAGGGGTAAAAGTAATGATAGTCTCCTGCACAGAATTAGGAAGCAAAGAAACAGGATATAAGTGACCATCGATCGCAAAAGTAATTTTTCCCGTTTCTTCCGATACAACCAGAACGAGAGCATCACTTTTTTCTGTCAAACCTAGAGCAGCTCGATGACGGGTTCCAAGTTTTTTCCCATTTCCTTTTCTTCCAGATAGAGGTAAAACATTTGCCGCAGATACAATTTGATCAGACTGGATTAGGATTGCGCCATCATGAAGAGGGTTCCCTGGATAGAATATAGATTCAATCAAAGTATGATGGACAGATGCACCTACATGGATACCAGGTCGAATGAGGGAATTGAGTGCATCTTGGCGTTCGATAACAATGAGAGCCCCATGTCTTCGCTTTGCAAGATTTTGAATGGATCGAGATATATCTTTGTAGTTTTTTGTATAGGGTGACAGATAGCAATTTAAATAAAAAGTAGCTGCTAATGTTTCGATTTGTAAAAATCGTTCTCTTAAATCCTCAAGATGCCCCAAAAGACAATAATTATCTGCATCCAGTAAATGGATGCCTTTCTGTATATCCATCGTAATATTTTGTAATTCATCGGATAACTGATGTTTTAATGGAGAGAAATCACAATTTGTCTCTTGCATGAGCGGCGCCTTCTTTCAATGAGATATTCCTTTTTTGTATTGTTTCCATGAATAGATGTATAAATTCTACTTTTATAATTTGCGAATAGAGAGCCTGACAACGAAAGAAGTTTGCAACAAAGATGGGAATCATCTGAGAGAAAGTAACTTCTCCGATGAGATTAATATCTTTATAGTGTGATGTACTATTTCCATTTGTAATATTTTTCTTATATCTTCTTCATAGTAGGAAGATATATAATTATTCTAATCGGAAGTAATAACAAAATCATATGAATATTTTATTTCCGAGAAAAAATTATATGGTAGTGGAGGGGTATGAATGAATCTAAAGAAATTAGGTGCTTCTCTTTTGCTTTCTGCTGTTGGAATTGCAATTCCTTTTTCATCTGCATTTGCAGGTTCATGGGATTATAAGGGAAACTATTCTTTCCATTATAATTCCACGCATGGGTATGTTACCGATATAGTATATTCTACAGGAGGATATATTAAATTTTGCCCAAGTCAATGGGGTACCTCAGTAAAATCTTATACGGTGTGGGAATATGATCCAGACAATCCAGACGATAAAATCGCTAGTTTTGACTTTGTGTCAAATGGTGAGTGTAAAACGGTTTATGTGAATAATTACGTTGATGGTAGCAATAATAGAGCAGAAATTTATATCGCGACAGATGGTTATCTTGCAAGCTCAACTTATGTTGATATCTGGGATTGATTATATACTACACTAGGAATGACAGCGCTCTCATGAGCCTGTCTTTTTATGTTGAGCAAATTTGAAGATATACAATTATTGTCTAATTAAAAATTAAGACATTATTTAGTTTCTTGATTTCACAAAAAATGAGCTCTTTACAAGATAGATTTTTCTTCCAGAATGCTAGATTCATTAGCATTCTGGAAGTGCCCAATCTTAGTTAAATCCATCTAACATCAGATATTATTCACTAACGACTTTTGTTCTTGTACCTCCTTCTCAGGATGAAAATCATTTTCACTTTTAGAAATAATGATGGTAGCGATTCCATTTCCAATCATATTGACGATTGCTCTTGCTTCTGACATAAAGCGGTCTACTCCTAAAAGCAATGCCATACCTTCTAGTGGGATGACTTTCATGGCAGCTAAGGTGGATGCTAACACGATGAACCCACCGCCTGTTACCGTTGCTGCTCCTTTTGATGTTAGCATCATAATTCCAATGATGGTTAGTTCCTGTTCAAGGCTAAGATGCACACCACTTACTTGAGCCAAAAAGACAACAGCCATTGTTAAATAAATAGATGTACCATCCAAATTAAAGGAGTATCCTGTTGGTAGAACTAAGCCTACCGTTGATTTAGAGCACCCATATTCCTCCATTTTTTTCATCATTCTCGGCAGGACAGATTCCGATGAAGAAGTACCTAGTACAATTAATATTTCCTCTTTAATAAATTTAAGATAATTCCATAGACTGAAACCATAAAATTTACAAATAAGATTCAGTACAACGAATACAAATAAAAACATCGTAAGATAAACGGAAAGCATTAATTTACCAAGAGGCAGAAGCGAGGATAAGCCAAATTTACCAATAGTAAAGGCCATAGATCCAAATGCACCGATTGGTGCTACTCGCATTACCATATTCACAATCTTAAAAAACACTTGGGAGATTTGATCGAAAAGATCAATGATTGGTTTTCCTTTTTTTCCAAAGGAAGTCAACGCGAATCCAAATAGTACTGCGAAGAAAACAATCTGAAGAATATCTCCTTTCGCAAAAGCATCCACGATATTGGAAGGTACAGCATGAATCAAGAAATCAAAAAGCCCCATTTTTTCTCCTTGGCTTGTATACTGAGCTAACTGATCTTTCCATTGAGATGTATCAAGATGCACACCTACTCCGGGTTTAACCAGATTAGCAATAATGAGGCCAATAATTAAGGCAAAAGTGGTAACGATTTCAAAATAAAGCAGAGCTTTACCTCCCACTCTCCCTACTTTTTTCATATCTCCCATTTTGGCAATACCAAGGACAATAGTGAAAAAGATAATAGGAGCAATCAACATTTTCACCAAATTAATAAAAGTATCTCCAAGAAATTTCATATTTTTAGCTATCTCAGGGAAAAAAGCCCCTAAAAGTACACCAATGGCAATGGCCGTTAATACTTGAAAAGTAAGATTCTTAAATAATTTCTTCATTTGTTTTACCCCCTACCGTTTTTGAAGGATTAGTTAAGTGAGGTATATGCTGAAATCGCTTTCAATTTCAAACAGACCAATCTCAAAATCAACCCTGAAGGTGTTTTAACATATTACTTTATGTTGAAAGATTTATGTACCATATGAAAGTAACAAAGTAGTTTTGTAAGTAAAAAAAGCAATCGATTATTTATTGGTCGCTTGTAAATAGGGGTTTATTTTACTAATGTTCCTTTTGTTTACATAATATCGGTGAACAGGGCGTCCAGCCGTTTTGTAATTTAAGTCAAAGGATAAGAACTCAATCTCCACTAAAAAATGCAAATATTTTCGGATGGAGACACGCGAGATGCCTAGCATATCAGCTAATTCTAAAGTGGAGAATCCTTCTTTAATCTCGAAAATCTGATTTACCACACGTTGTAATGTCTCTTGTGTTAATCCCTTTGGTAACTTGAGGTTTGGTGATTTTTTTTGAAAAAGGAATTGTTCATCAAGCTCCTCTTGACTTATTTTTTTCTGTGTTTTTATAAATTCATATTCTTTTTGGTATTTCGTTAATGCAGCGATAAATCGTTCGAATTGAAATGGCTTAATTAAGTAGTCAACTGCACCGAGTCGCAATGCTGTTTTTATATTCTCTATGTCACTCGCAGCAGAAATTATGATGACATCGATTTTTTTCTCTTCTTTTCGTAGCTTGGTAAAGAATTGCATACCATTCTCATTCGGCATAAAAATATCCAACAAAATCAGATCTACTCTATTTTTTTCTAAAAAGGTCCACGCTTCTGATGTATTAGCGGCTGTTCCCACACACTCAAAACCTTTTACAGATTCTAAATAGTGCTTGTTAATCTCCATCACCATTGGATCATCTTCTATAATGAATACCTTTATCACGGATTTCATTCCTTACTTTGATAGGGAAGTTTTACAATGAAAAGCGTTCCTTCTTCATTGGAGGAAAAACTAAGAGTTCCATGTAAGTTCTCTACATTTCTCTGAACTAGAAATAATCCATAACCTCGGTTTTCTCCTTTTGTAGAGAGACCTTTCTTAAATATATTCTCATGTAAATCCTCTGGTATTCCTCCACCACTGTCTTTAACAGTAATAGAAAAGATCATTCCATCATATTCGAGAAAAACATCCACTTCTTTTTTGGAGCTGTTTTCAGAAGACTCAATTGCATTATCAATCAAATTTCCAATAATCGTGACGATATCATCTATTATTTTAGGATTTTTTGAGAGTGGTAAGGTACCATCTCCGAAAATAGTAAGCTTCACACCATGTTCTCTGGCATAACTTAGTTTACTTAGGAAAAAACCAGCCAAGATAGGTTCTTTAACAAGCTTTGAAACGGAGTCTATCTCGAGTTGATAATGATCTGTAATGTTCTGAATGAAAGAAGTCAATCTATCGTACTGTTTCATTTGCACAAGTCCTAGAATAACATGTAATTTGTTCATAAACTCATGTGTTTTTACTCGAAGTGCTTCTGCATATAATTTGACTCCTGATAATTGAGTCACTAATTTTTTTAATTCTGTTTTATCTCGGAAGGTAGCGATGGCCCCAATTACTTGATTGTCAACTTTTATTGGAACTCGATTTACCACAAAAACCATTCCGTTTAATTTATGTTCTTGGTCATATTCTGGAATGCCACTTTTTAAAACATTACTCAATCGGAAATCAGGCATGTAATTTTCTACGTTTTCTCCTATAGGCCTATCATGATATCCTACCTTTTGGAACATACGAATAGCTTCCGCGTTTGCTATGACAATGTCCCCTTGTCGGTTAATCGCTAGAATTCCCTCTCTCACCGATTCTAACATAGCATTGCGTTCCTGTAATAAATTGGCTATTTCAAATGGTTCCAAACCAAACAAAATACGCTTCACTTTTCTTGCCAGACCCAATGCACCTACTATACCGATAAGGAGCCCAAAACCTATACCGATATAAATAATACGAGTGCTTTGTGCAATGGCTGTTTTTACCTGGTTTAATAGAATTCCAACAGATACAACGCCAACTTGTTTTCCTGTGGAATTTCGGATAGGTACAAATGCACGTAGAGATCTTCCTAACGTTCCTTTTGCAATAGAAATATAAGATTTTCCATTCATTGCTTTTACTTCATCTTTACCTACAAACCTTTTCCCAATTTCTTTCTTATCAGGGTGAGATTTTCTGATGTGATGCATATCCATCACAACAATGAACCGTACTCCTGTAATTCTTTGGATTTCACTCGTAAAGGACTGGATATCTGCATCTTTTCGTTTTCCCTCTAAAGCCTCGATGACTACTGAGGAATGTGCAACAATTTGTGCAGTAGTCATTGCCTTTTCGGAAAGTGTTTTTTCCGTATGATCGCTTATTTTCTTCCCAATTAAGATTCCAGTTACAGATAATGCCATGGTGAGTACAATACTGACAAAAAGGGCAATCATAAGCGCAAGGTTTATAGGTTTCTTATTAGAAGTCATATTTTAATCCTTTTAGAAAGTTGTTTGTACGATAATATGATGTCGCTTTCATTTCTAGTTATATATCAATCATAGTGAACTAAGTTCTATAATTTATATATTATTTTTTATTTAAATCAAGAAAATACTAGCGAAAGTTTTTAAATACAACCCATTGCACGATATAAAGACCATGCATCATCAACCCAATGGTATAGTCACCTGTTATATAATTCAGTATCCCACCAAAAAATAAAGTTAATTTTAAAATTCCTTCTGCAATAAATCCTAAAATCCAAACCCTTCGTAGTTGAACTCTGGCCATGACAAGGAAAACTATTGCAAATAGAATGTAGAAAAATTTTGAATGAAAGAAGTCCTCCATAGAATTACTCCTTACTTTATTAACTAGCCTTACATTTGAGAATAACACAGAAGTCAAAACTATTTTGCTGGCAGATGCCATTATCGGAAAATATTAGCTAAAAGAAAAAGGCCTGCATTTTTTGCAAGGCCTTTTTCTACATGCTTTCTACTTGTTTTAGCAATTTTACTTTTTGAAAAAACCGAACCAATTTATTGCCCATCGGCAGCATACGTAGTTCACTATGGCTGACGGTTTTGGTTAGGAGCAGTAAAATAAAGTAGACGATGATCGCGATCAAAATGTAGATGAAACTAATCCACAAATAACCCCAACGATCAAAGTGCTCTGCTATAAACCAACCTCTCATTGCCTGATAAGATACATATACGACACCCGCCATCAAAATCGAGGCAAACAATGGTTTCATAAATACATTTTTCATCGAAACCTTGATATTTGTTTTGCGGAAAACCATCCAAATATTGAGCATACAAACCACGATGTAAGCAATAACCATAGCAATTGCAGATCCAGCGATTCCATAGAATGGGACAAAAATGAAGTTACAAATGAACTTGACTGCTGCTCCGATTAACAGATGACGAACAGGCAGTTTGTTGTATCCCAAACCTTGCAGTATGCCTGAGCTTGTAACGGCTAGGGTACTAAAGACTGAAGAAAAAGCCAGAATAGCTAAAGTAGAAGTTCCTTTTGCATCCAAATACATCGCGATATTAAAGGGTTCTGCTAAAATACTTAAGCCTAGACTAGCTGGTAGACTAATAACAAGTGTCATCATCCAAGCTTGGGAAATCTTGTTGTTGACAGCTTCCATATTATTTTTTGCAACATAAGCACCGATTGCTGGAATCAATGCAAGGGTAAGAGAGGACGAAAAAGTAGAAATGATATTTACAAAGGGTTCTCCTCTTGCATATATTCCGTACAGGGTACCTGTCATGGAAGCATTATAGCCCATCTCCATTAATATTCTAGGGATTGTGAGAGAGTCTACTAATCCGATCAACGGAAGAACAAGTGTTGCTAATGAAATAGGAATAGCATAGGCGATGATAGATTTTGATAAATCCCACAAGGATTCTTTCGATGATGGTGCTACTTGGATAGCTGGTTTTTTTTCTTTGGCATTGTACCAAAGTACTACGATCAATCCGGCAATTGCACCAAAGACCGCTCCAGCAGTTGCACCAGCAGCTATTATCTCAGCTCCAAAGCCAGTTACTTTTAACCAATAGACTAATCCGATAACAGTGACAACGCGGATAACTTGTTCGATCACTTGAGAAATACCAGTAGGCATCATTTGCTGATGTCCTTGAAAGTAACCACGGTAAGCTCCCATTACGGGAACAAAGAGAATAGCGACAGCTAATACCTGAATAGGCAGTGTATTTTGTGGACTTTCAAGCATCACATTTGCTACAAAATGTGCACCAAAAAATAAAATAAGTCCAGAGACAATCCCTGTCAGCGATAATATGATAGCAGCAGCTTTTTTTACTTTTTGGGCACCTTCATAATCATCTCGTGCTAATCGTTCTGCTACAAATTTGGAAACAGTAATTGGTATACCAGCAGATGCGATCATCAGAAGGATGGAGTAAAAAGGAAAAGAAATCCGATATATCCCCACGATCTTATCGCCAGCGATGTTTTGTAAGGGAGCCCAAAACAGACTACCCAGTATTTTGGTGAGTAGTGTTGCAACACTGAGTATCAGGGTTCCTTTAACGATTTTGTTTGACATGAATCAAGCTTCCTTTAACCCGTTTTTACAATATCGTATTTAGTTTAACAGGAATGAATAGAAAAAACGACCTAACAACGTGAGGAATTCATGACACTAAACAAAGCGGGAACATAAAATCTTTGTTAACTGAATTCGTTTTGTTGCGTCTTACTGAAAAACAAACTACAATAGCATAGAGAGATTTATAAGCGATATTCCCAGCATGGGTGAGGAGGAGCAATATTTTGGGCATTAAATTAATTAATATAGGTTTTGGTAACATCGTATCAGCAAATCGTATCGTGTCGATTGTGAGTCCTGATTCAGCACCAATTAAAAGAATCATACAAGAAGCACGAGATCGAGGTGTATTGATCGATGCTACATATGGACGACGAACCCGTGCAGTAATCATAACAGATAGTGATCATGTCATTCTTTCCGCTGTACAACCTGAAACAGTAGCACAGCGTCTAGCAAATGTCACCAAAGAGAGTACAGAAGAATTAGTAGATTAGCTCCGGTATAAATTGGTAATAACTACTAAAAGATGTTAGAGTAGGAAGGTATACGATACATGACTAATGCCAGTTATCAAGAACGAGGTCTTCTTATTGTCGTATCTGGTCCTTCAGGTGTGGGAAAAGGAACGGTATGTGGGTTGCTGCGAAAACGTAACCCAAATCTGATCTACTCCGTTTCTGCTACTACGCGTTCCCCTAGACAAGGTGAAATCCATGGGGTAAACTATTTCTTCCATACAAGAGATGAATTTTCCGCCATGATTGAACAAGGAGAACTGATCGAGTGGGCAGAATACGTGGGAAATTATTATGGAACGCCCCGCCAGTTTGTAGAGGATAAATTGAATGCAGGCGAAGACGTTATTTTGGAAATTGAAGTTCAAGGAGCAAAGCAAGTAAAAGAACAATTCCCTGAAGGGATTTTTATTTTTCTACTGCCACCATCGATGGATGAATTGAAGCGGAGGATCATGGGCCGTGGTACAGAAACGGTATCAACGATTCAACGTCGTCTTCATGTGGCTTCAAGTGAGTGTAGAGAATTAGCAATTTATGATTATGCTGTGATTAATGATAAACTGGAAAATGCTTGTGAAAAGATTGAAGCTATTTTGATTGCAGAACATTGTCATACTTCTAGAGTTATTATTGAAGATTAACGAGATGGACAGGAGGAATGGATAGGTGCTATATCCATCCATTGATAAATTAATGGCAAAAGTAGACAGCAAATATTCATTAGTAGTACTTGCTGCAAAACGCGCACGTGGACTTTTAGAAGGGCAGAATGCCCATATCAAACCAAAATCACACAAGTATGTTGGTGTGGCATTAGAAGAAATTTCTTCGGATATTGTCGTTACACCTGTTCGTGCAAGACGACAAGGATAAAGTTTGTAAGATTTCAAATAAACAACCTGGTATAAGGTTGTTATTTTTTTAGTGGGATATCCCATACATTGCGAACAAACCTGTGTTTAGTGAGGGATAGAGATGGAGAGAAAACGCATCTTATTGGGGATTACTGGAGGAATTGCAGCATATAAAGCAGCAACTATTGCGAGTAAACTTACTCAGCTAGGAATGGATGTACGCACGATTATGACCAAGTCAGCAACCGAATTTATTACTCCTTTAACTTTACAAACTCTCACCCGTAATCCAGTAGCGATAGACACCTTTGATGAACGTGATCCCTCTCGTGTCATGCATATTGATTTGGCAGATCATGCTGATTTAGTACTAATTGCACCAGCGACAGCGAATCTAATCGGAAAAATAGCAAATGGTATAGCGGATGATATGTTATCCACAACTATATTGGCAACCCAGGCGCCTATTGTTCTTGCACCAGCGATGAATGTACATATGTACCAAAATAAAATTGTCCAAGAAAATATGCAGAAACTAGCATCCTATGGTGTGACATATATGGAACCTGATGAAGGTCAATTGGCTTGCGGTTATGTAGGAAAAGGGCGTCTCGCAGAACCAGAAGAAATTGTCGCATGGGTTCAGGCTTTTTTTGCATCAAAACGTTTGTTAAAAGGAAAAACAGTCCTGCTAACAGCTGGTCCTACCGTGGAGGCCATTGATCCTGTTCGTTATTTGTCGAATCATTCGTCAGGGAAAATGGGGTATGCATTAGCAACAGCAGCCTTGCAGGCAGGTGCAAAAGTGATCTTAGTCAGTGGACCAGTTTCTTTGACACCTCCTGCTGGAGCAGAAGTTATTGCTGTAACAGGAGCACAAGAGATGCATGATGCAGTTCTCGCAAATCTAGATAGAGCAGATATTGTGATAAAAGCAGCAGCAGTCTCCGATTATAGACCAAAAGAAGTATTGCCACAAAAACGAAAAAAGCAGACAGACAGCTGGGAAATAGAATTGATAAAGAATCCCGATATTGCATATGAAGTAGGCAAGCGTAAACGAGAAAATCAACTATTAATTGGTTTTGCTGCGGAAACACAGAATATCGAAAAGTATGCAAGGGAGAAGTTGGAGAAGAAGAATATGGATTTTATTATCGCCAACGATGTGCTTCAAGAAGGAGCAGGGTTTTCTGTTGACACAAATGCAGTAAAAGTTTATGGAAAACAAGGTTTTATCCATTCCTATCCAGTGATGCCTAAAAATCAATTGGCAGAAAAATTAATTCATTGGATTGGGGAACAGCTATGATTCAAGTAGCAAAAGTAGTGGTGGATGTTCCAAGCAAAGGAACAAACCGACCTTTTGATTACTTAGTACCCGAAGAGTTAATCGGTGAGGTTCAAATAGGAAGCCGAGTGGAAGTTCCTTTTGGACCACGGAAAATACTAGGATATGTAATCGGGCTAACTCTGTCCTCTCCCGCCCAAAAACTAAAGAATATTTTAGATGTAAAGGATATTTTACCACCGCTTACTCAAGAATTAGTTCAACTAGGACAAGCGATGGCAGAAGAATATTTTTGTCATACCATTACCGCATTTCAATCGATGATTCCTTCCGTGTTAAAAGGGAAATATCAGAAAAAAGTTTATTTGGGCTTAGAAAGTAAAAGCTTTGACAAAAAGATAGAATCCCTGTACCAACTGCTAGAGAAGAAGATATCGTGCAGTTTTGAAGAAGCAGAGCGATTAGTTGGCAGACAGGCACTGCGAAAATCGATTCAAGATGGAATTCTCAAGGTGGAAGAGCATGTGGGTGACCGAGTGACAAAAGAACGAATATCTTGGGTGAAAGTGAAAAGTGCAGATTTGCAAGAAATTCCCAAAAGGGCAAAAAAGCAAGTCGAAGTAATGCAATTTTTACTCCAAGATCATCCCGAGGTACCGCTTTCCACGTTATTGGCTCAGACGGGAGCGAACAGGCAAACGGTCAAAGCACTAGCTGAACGTGGATTGGTACTGATCGAAGAAAGGGAGCAATATCGTGATCCGTATCGAGATGCCACCTTTGAACCTACTATACCGTTAGAATTGACTGCAGAACAACAACAAGCATTTAACACAATTAAAAAACCTATTCAAGAAGAGCAATACGAGTCGATTCTCTTACATGGGGTAACAGGCAGCGGAAAAACAGAAATTTATTTGCAATCGATTGAAGAAGTGTTACAGCGAGGAAAAGAAGCAATAGTACTGGTTCCAGAAATTTCGCTTACCCCACAGATGGTAGATCGATTTAAAGGGCGATTCGGAGAAAAAGTAGCAGTACTTCACAGTAGACTTTCAGCTGGGGAACGGTATGATGAATGGCGCAAAATTCGCCGTGGCGAGGTTCAAGTGGCAATAGGTGCGCGTTCTGCTATCTTTGCTCCTTTTACCAAACTGGGTTTGGTTATTATCGACGAAGAACATGAGTCATCCTACAAACAAGAAGAAAGCCCACGTTACCACGCAAGGGAAATTGCCAGATGGCGTGCACAATTTCACCAAGCTGCTGTAGTTCTTGGGTCTGCTACCCCTTCACTGGAAAGTTATTTTCATGCTCGAACAAATGCTTATTCTTGGGTAACATTAAAAGAAAGAGTAAAAAGCAGACCTTTTCCAACAGTAGAAACAGTCGATATGAGGGAAGAACTGAAACAAGGAAATCGAACGATGTTTAGTAGGGCACTAACCACATCGATTCAAGAAACCATTGCACGTGGTCAGCAGGTTGTTTTGTTTTTAAATCGCCGGGGATATGCTACGTTTGTGCTATGTCGTTCATGCGGAGAAGTAGCAAATTGCGAGCATTGTGATATTGCCTTAACCTATCACCATACAAATCGAACCGTACGCTGCCATTACTGTGGCTATACGGAAAAAGTGCCCACTACTTGCCCCAAATGCCAGAGTGAACATATTCGTCATTTCGGTACCGGAACGCAAAAGGTCGAGGAAGAGTTGACGAAGCATTTTCCTGGAGTTCGTGTCATACGGATGGATATGGATACGACAAGTAAAAAAGGTTCTCATGAACGGCTATTGCGCTCCTTTGGGGAAGGAAAAGCGGATATTTTACTCGGTACACAAATGATTGCCAAAGGGCTGGATTTTCCAAAGGTTACATTAGTAGGAGTTATTGCTGCAGATACGATGCTAAATCTTCCAGATTTTCGAGCAGTCGAACGAACTTACCAATTGCTGACACAAGTGAGTGGCCGTGCTGGCCGTCATGAACAACCTGGGAAAGTGATCATTCAAACCTATCAAGAAGATCACTATAGCATTCAAATGGTTTCTCAGCATGAATCAGAGGCATTTTACCGCAAAGAGTTATTATTAAGGAAACAACATCACTATCCCCCGTTTTGTGGATTGTTTACGATAACAGTCAGTCATATCGATCGTGTTTTAGCCATGAAGCGGGCCGTGGACATCTCCAATGTTTTGAAAGGAAATCCAAATTATGAGGTGTTAGGACCAGTAGCACCATCTGTATCGAAAATAAAGGATCGCCATCGCATTCAAGTAATGGTGAAATATCCGAACGACCATGAAATTATTGGGGAAATCCAATCAAAGTGGAAAATTGTTGAAGGATGGCCTAAAGATAAAGAATTACGTATACAAATTGATCGTGATGGTGAAATAGGAGTGAACACAAATGTCTATACGCAACATCGTGAAGTATCCCGATCCCATTCTTAAGGAAAGGGCAGTAGAAGTGACAAGATTTAATGACAGGTTAGGCAAACTGCTCGATGATATGGCTGAAACCATGTATGATGCTCATGGTGTAGGATTGGCAGCTCCTCAAGTGGGAATTGGAAAAAGAGTCATCGTGGTAGATGTTGGAGAAGAATTAATCGAAATGGTAAATCCAGAGATTGTGGAGAAGTCAGGAGAACAAATAGAACCACCAGAAGGCTGCCTTAGTATTCCTGGATTACTTGGTTATGTAAAAAGAGCAAACGTAATTCGGGTGAAAGGGCAGGATCGAAACGGAAATGCAGTGGAGATCGAAGCTGAAGGCTTTTTAGCCCGGGCATTCCAACATGAGATTGATCACTTAAATGGTGTATTATTTATTGACATAGCAGAGAAAGTGTTCCGCCCGGAGGAGGAAGAGAACCGATGAGAGTGATATTTATGGGCACCCCAGCTTTTGCGGTGCCTTCTTTGTTAACATTGATAGAAGAAGGATACAATATTGTTTCCGTCATAACGCAACCGGATCGTCCTGTTGGCAGAAAACGAATTTTAACCCCACCGCCAGTCAAAGAAGTGGCGATTGAACACAACATTCCCGTCTACCAACCAGATAAGATCAGACTGGAAGAGGGCATTCATTATGTTAGATCAATGGAGCCTGATTTGATTGTTACAGCTGCATTTGGGCAAATCTTGCCGAAAGAAATATTGGAGATACCGAAGTTTGGCTGTATCAATGTCCATGCTTCCCTATTGCCCAAATATCGAGGAGGAGCCCCCATACATCAAGCATTGATCGATGGGGAAACAGAGACAGGTGTTACCATTATGTATATGGTCGAAGCCTTGGATGCTGGGGATATGATCAATAGCAGGAGTATTCCGATCACAGATAACGATCATGTTGGCAGCTTATTTGAAAAACTTTCCCAAGTAGGTGCTGAATTAGTAAAAGAGACTTTGCCAGCACTGATTCAAGGTAAAATAACTCCGGTTCCCCAAAATGAAGAACAAGCTACCTTTGCACCAAACATTAAACGAGAGCAGGAAGAAATTGATTGGAGCCGTTCTGCTGTAGAGATTCGCAATCAAATACGTGGTATGCACCCTTGGCCAGTTGCGTTTACTTACTGGAGAGGACAAGCATTTAAAGTTTGGTGGGCAGAACTGGCAGAAAATACTCCTGAAGGAAAAGAGCCCGGTGAAGTGTGGGATCTGACAGCAGAAGGTATCTTTATTGCTACTGGATCTGGTTCTCTTCGCTTGACGGATATCCAACCAGCAGGAAAAAAACGCCTAGCAGCAAGTGATTTTGTTCGAGGTCGACAAATGAATATCGGTGAATTTTTAGGTGAAAAGAAATCGGAGTCTAGCACACTTTTATGAGAGTTTGCTAGACTCTCTCTGCTTAGGTAAGGGATGAGATAGGATGAAGAGAAAAGTCATTTTATATATCGCCATGTCAATTGATGGGCATATCGCTGATGATGAGGATGGATTGGATTGGTTACATACTACCCAAGGAGAAGGAGACAATGGGTATAGTGATTTTATCGAGCGGATCGATACCGTTGTCATGGGAAATAAAACCTACAAAGAAATTCAAGCATTTGATGTCCCGTTTCCATATGTTGATAAAGAATGCTTTGTTTTTTCCAATCAGGAAACAGGGTCAGATGAATATGTCCAATATACGAATGAAAATGTAGTAGATTTTATCGAAAGACTAAATCAGAAAGGAAAGAAAGATATTTGGATAGTTGGTGGAGGGAGTTTAATCAAGCATTTTATGCAGTATCAATTGATTGATGAGTTGATACTGACCATTGCCCCTGTTACGTTGGGCAAAGGAATTCGCCTCTTTCAAGGAGAGAGTATTGAGACGCGGTATCATTTGCAATGTATTCAGCTTGTTAATGAATTTGATCAGTTAATTATATCAAGAAGTGAATGAGATATCCTCAGATGTTAGTAAAAAGCTTACGATATAAAAAAATCCCTTCATCCTATAAGCATAGGTAAAAAGGGATATGTCCTATTTATGGAGGATCACTTTCAAATCTCATAGGAAGTCACCTCCTTTTCATGTTTATTGTTATTTGCGTTTATCTAGAAAATAGGGAACTATAGCCTCCTGTTTTGATTAAATGGTTATTGGTTTTCTCTTAAATGATTTTGGAATTCATCTAGAGATGCATAGTAATTTTCTTTATATCCTGCCCGTTTCCAACATTCCGAAATATCCACTAATATGCTTTGTAATTTATTGCTCAGTTTGTATTGCCTTGCTAATTCTTTGGCTTTTTTGTAGTGTTCTATAGCATTTATGTATGATTTTTGATCTAGATAAAATTTAGCCAAAGACATTAGTGCATAACAATACCGCTGTGCGTCTTTTGCTTGCGATCCTTTTTTGACTGCCAACTGTAAATGCCGTTCAGCTTCTTCGAATTGCTTCATTTTTTTATAAAGAAGGCCAAGTTCGGCATACGTTGAGACAAGTAAATCTTTACCTGTTTTTTCTTCGAATGTTAACGCCTCTTTATAACAATTCTCTGCACTCCAATGATCTTCAAGGTTCACATAAATATTCCCTAAAATAGTTAATAACTCTTGAGAACGACGATATTTCTGATTTCTTACAGCGATAGAGAAGCCATGTTTTGCATAAGAAAGAGCCTCAGTAAACCGATTTTTTTTATTTAGTAAAGCAGCCATGATTTCATACATATTCAATTGAATCTCAACATCGGTTATTTCTGGTAAAGAAGACCACATTTCTTTTAACAAATGGAGGGCTTCATCCGTTTGATTCAATTTTTCCAGGTAGGAAACTTTCCCAATCAAGAGATAATATCGGATCTCATTTTTTTCTTCATCAGGGTCATAGTATTGTAATCCTTCATCAACTAAAACCAGTGAATGTTGAATATCATTTCTTTCGTAAAAGCTGATTCTTGCAAGTTCTTTATAGGAAGTAGCAATGAGATTAAAGCTGCTATTGTTATTTTTTTTGCAGATTTCAATTACCTTTTCGAAGTGGGCTTTTGCTTGGTCCCACTTTCTTTTTTTTAAATAGAATTTTCCCTTTAAATATTGGCTATATTCTTTAGGGACTTCTTTCTTATTCTCCATTTCTCTGATTTCTGGCATAACTTTTGAAAGCAAATTTAATTCAATTTTAGACTCTAAAAGCATAAAAGTTAACTTTAATTGTTCGGAGAGCTTTCTTTCTTTTTTGACAAGGTCAAATAACGAGTTTCTTTTTAATCCTAGAATTTCTAACTTTGAGAAGTAAGCCTCCAATGTTCCTTCGCGTACACGGTTGCCTTTTTCGATGTTGCTAATACTGGATATGGAAAGATTATCATCAGCCAAATCTTCTAGTCGCAATCCTTTATTCCTACGAAACGACCGTAAGGCTTGCCGTTCTTCCTCCTGTAATTGCAAATCACTCTACCTCCTCTTAACAAATATATTATATTTTTTTTCTAAAAAAAAGTCATCATAATAAACAAAATAGGTGAAAAATACAAATTATTTAAGAATGAACGTAGAAAAGGAAGGGTATTATGGTGGGGAATGATGTAAAGATAATGTTTTTTTAAGAGGTAAAGGGTTAATTCTGAAAAAAATGCAAATTTGTCAGTAAATTCTAAGAAATATATAATCAAAACAAGAAGTTTGATAGGTTTTAGAAAAACATTACTAAATTGGTTTTTAAGCCGTTTTAATCCTGAATTGTTATTAGTTTCAAATGGGCAGAAAGATGTTTCTTATTTCTGCTAAAAGAACAGGAGACTAAATCTTGTTAAAACAATGGATTTACTTTGGGTCATTGATAACAGAACAATTCCTCATGAAGTCACGCGAGCTTTACAAGAATTAGCAGACAAGTACCATTACACTGTTGATCTCATGAATCAGCATAAGTCGCAGATTATAAATGATCTTGAACACTCAGGAAAAGGATATATTGTTCGGTTTTTGTTTCCTAATGGTATGAGAGATACAGAAAGATGGATTCATGCCCTAATTCGCATGGAAGTAAGGCGATTACATGATTTAAAGAAAGGATGAGGCAAAATGTTGAAAATAAGTTTGGAAGGTAACAGGGATAAAGTTAAGGAGTTCTTGGAATTTCTTAAAATAAGTCCACAATGGCGTTGTTATAGCCAGTCTAGGCTTTCAATGGGGACTAATGAATTAAGAATGGATTATTTTTATGATGAGAATCCGTATGTGAAACCAACGGTCTCGAACAAGAAAATAAGTAAAGTAACCATTACCAGTGAGGATAGAAAGACGATTGAATTTACTTTATTGAACGCTGAGATCACAGATATGGCGAATGGTACAACTTATATTCACGGTAGGAATTATGACGTTTTCACTACTCCAAAACACATCAGTTAATATATTGTAAGCGTTTTTTATGTAAACACACAAAATCCAATTGATGATAGACGAAAGGAAACAAAATGAAAGCTTCTATGGTATATAGTGCTGAAAATTCTTTTGTTGCTCCTGCTTACGGTAAAAATTGGTGTGATTACATCCGCGATCCTGTAACCGGATTCATTTCCTTTCCAAGTTTCTTAAAAAGTTATACTCAGGAATTCCCTGCTCTCTTGAAAAACTATGGAGCAGTAGGAATTGCAGTAGGAGATGTAGATAATCTAAAATCTTGTTTCCAGTCGATGAATGAAAAAAACCCTTGGTCTTTTGGTCACCTTGCTGGAAATGCGTTCATGTCTCAATTGGGGGAAATTAGTTTATCCGCATTTAAAAAACTAGAATATCCGTGGAGTGCATTATCTACTTTCGGTGGGGATGAAATGATACTCGTCTGTGCAGGAAAGACACAAGCTGATTTTTACCTTTCTGTGGAAGATTTCCATCATGAATTAGCCGATCAATTACCATTAACTGTTTCATTTGCCGCAGGGTGGTTTGCAGTAGAGAAAGACATTGAGCTTCCCACCCAACAAGATTTTGCCTATTTAAGTGCTTCTGCGCTTTCTCTGGTAGATCGTGCGTTATTAGATGGAAAAAACCATATCAAGGAAATGAACTCCACTAATAACTGTACTTTTATCAAAAAAATGCAGACAAAATGGCTGAGGGAGAAAGAATGGTGGAGTTGTAACTAGTAGCTCCAATTTAAATCCTACTGTATCCAAATTAGTGAGGTGATCGAATGAAGATTTTTTTGACTAGTGAAACACGAGTCAATTCATTGATTGAGTACGGAGAAAACATGGGGCATGAATTTTATCTGGTGAAAAATACAGAAACCATCTCATCTACATATCCTGGAATTCGCCTTCACTCCCATGACGATTGGGGAAGCATTATTTCATACCTTCAAAGTACTCCGATTGACGCTGTGATCTCAATTTGTGGGAATACCCCCGAACAAATTGCGTTAATCAGAGATGGAATGATCAAGCATTACTCTGAAAGCGTGTTAGGAATTCCCATGATCGGTCATCCACTACAATCGGCAATGGTTGGAATTGACAAAGGGATCATGCGTCAAGTGTTGCGTAAGAATAGTGCAATCACAGTTGCGCCTGGAGATGTGGTAACCAATAAGGACGAGGCCGCAAAAATAGCAGATCAAGTTGGGTATCCCATCATCTTAAAAGATCCTACCGGAAGTGCTGGAGCTAAAACCGCTTATTGTGTAACCCATATGGAGATAGATCGTTATTTTGAAATGTATCGACCTTCCAAAGTTTTGATTGAAAAACATATAGAAGGGATCGAAATATCGATTGAAGTTTTGAGTTACAAAGGGGTAACTGTTCCTTTTGTCCCGATTTACAAAGGATCAACGTTAGCAGGTGGACATCCCACCGAACGCCTTAAAATTGCACCCTACCACTTACCAGAATCACGACTAACAGAATTACAGGAGATCATTCAACAGTTAGGAAAGCTGTTTCATTGGGAAGGAATTACTGACATCGATCTGATCATTCCTCAAAAAGGACCGATCACCGTCTTGGAAGTAAATACTCGATTTGGTGGAAGTACTGCCCTAACGAATTTAACAGGAGCACCAAACACTTATCATGAGTTAGTGAAAATGGCTATGAATAACTGGAAGCCACCGGAGATTCATACTAGATATCTTTCATTGCAAATACCCGTCTTACAACACTTTACACTGCAACAAAGCCAACAAATCTCAGATGAATTTGCAACGGTACGACGAATTGCAAATAAAATTTTGCCTAGTCCAGTTAAGTCGATTCTCACTATGTCGGGACCGACAAACCAAGTTATTCAAGATATAGACAAGTTGGTTTCGTTGATTTCCATAAGAGAAGCCTGGAAAGAATTCCATGAAGTAATGCAGTCATCAACATATTACCAAGAATTGAGGGGATAAAAATGGAATTTCATACTACTGTTTCTTCCATTGGTGATCTCTTAATCATTCGATTACCAGGTGAGATCCCTGTGGATTTTCGTAGTCGTAAATGCAAGGGGTCAATCAATGAGACTCCTTTTACAGGAGTAATCTTGCGAACAGATGAACAACCTCCATACATTCCTTTGTCTAAGAAAACAGAATGGAAACAGGGAGATGCGGTTCGAGTTCAGTTAAGCCTTGTAAATATTGGGCTTCCAAAAATGAATGTTCCTGACCAACTTCAAAAATTATTAAAAGAAGCTGAAACTACCATTGATCGACTTCCAGTTTATGAACGACAGCAACTATTGAGTACGATCTATGAAGCTAAAACCGATGAGATCCGTCTCATCCGAATGAAAGCGATTGTACAAGCTTGTTTGGATAAAGAATAGGTTGGCTTATTTCAAAATAACGAAAGGGATGTGTACGATATGAAAAGCAGTTTACTTGCTCATGTGGATGAAAAATGCGTGTTGGAGTTAGAACAAAAATATAGTATTTGTGTGGAAGATATCATGATGATTGCCTTAAATACGTTAGGAGTTAATTCGGATTTCGATTCACCTAGAATGAGGATGAAAATCCGTTTAAAAAGCCGTCCCGAATATCTACTTCGATTGATTGTACCGCCTAATCGAAAAAAATCACCATTTTTCCTTACGCCTACCCAACTACTATTTCATGGGAAGCCTTTTGCAGATGTATTTGAACTTGAAAATGATGATGTTGTAATGGGGTATTTCCGAAAAGGTGGAGATGTCCTTACCATGAACTCCAATGCTAGAAGTGTCTGTACAGGATGTGTCTTCTGTTATAATAGCTTGGAAGTTGCAGAGGACCCCAGGTTAAAAGTTTTAGATGATCTTGATCAATACTTTCACATCTTGGCCAATCAACAAGGTTGGAAAGATCTATCTTCTTTGGAGCAAGTTTGCCTTTCTACTGGTTGTTTTCTTTATGAACATCTCGCCATTCAACACCTAAAAAACGTGCGTCATACTCTGAATAATCATAATTTTAAAGGTCAACTGAATTTTCTAGGTTCTGTTATTCGTTCCAATGAAGGGTTCCAAGAGCTGAATCAATACACAGCACCTTTTAAGTTAACACTAACCATTGAGTGCTTTACCAAAAGAGATGTCATATTGAAAAGCTCGAAAGCAGATCTATTACCTGAACAGATGCCTGATTTATTAGCTCGTGCAAAAGCTCAGGGATTGGATACGACATGGACCTACATTGTAGGGCTGGATGACCTTGAATCAGCAATGGAAGGGATAAAATCGATACTTCCACATACAACTAAAATGCCTTCCATTAATCTGTTTCAGTCCCATAATGAGTTCATGCAAGTTTTTGCAAGTGGGGAAGTAACCAATCTAGAATGGTACTTAAAATTCCGTAAAGAAATAGAAAAACTCCTTATTCCTACCACACTTCGTCCCACAACCTGGGAATGTTACCGAACACTCTGGTACTTTACTTTCGATGGAAAACCAATGAATGAGATAGGATGGTAAAAAATGAACAAAGATATGGGGAATTCTTCCGTTGTGTTTACAGGTTTGGCAGATGAATATGTACAATTTCGCCCTAGATACCCGAAAGCATTTTTGAATCAGTTATTAGATTTCTTTCATGTAGACGGTTCTGGTAGACTTCTTGATCTGGGTTGTGGACCAGGTACGGTTACGCTAGATATGAGGGATCGTTTTCAAGAAGTGGTTGGATTAGATCCAAATGAAGACATGTTCAAAGCAGCATGTCTTCAGAAGGAAAGAGAGAAAGCTGGCAATGTTCAGTTTCAATTAATGAGAGCAGAAGATATCAGTGAAAAGTTAGGATCATTCCAACTTGTTACCTGTGTTTCCTCCTTCCATTGGATGGATCGTAGACTGGTATTACAAAAAGCTTATCAGCTCCTAACAGATGGTGGAGGAATTGCTATTTGGGGGATGGGAAGCTTTTGGGCAAGACGAGAAAAATGGCAAGAAATCATGATTGATATTGTAAAAAAATATCTAGGACCGGAACGACATGGATCAGAAGCAATGAATCGTAAACCCTCCCATCAAATTGTTGTAAAAGAAGAAGGTTTTAAAAATGTGGAGATGCAAAAGTATCCGATTGTTCAGACCTGGGATCTAGAAAGAATCATGGGTTACTTGTACTCTTCTTCCTTTGCTGCAAAAGAATTATTTGGGGACCGATTACCAGAATTTGATCGTGAAGTAAGAGAAGCATTACAAACATTTAGCCCAGATGATCATTTTGAAGATCACATCACAATAAAGGTGATAGTTGGATGGAAGTAAACGGTATTAGAATCACTGATTTGTTCATTGATTACGTCACGGTACCGTATGAGGATCAGTTTATATCAGCGTATTTTCTGGAAGTGGCCACGAATAAGGGAATTTTGGGATTCTATGGACCAATACGACAATCCTCTGTTGCAGTCCAACTAGCGACCATGAGAGAGACAATTAAAGGTTTGAATCCCATTGCTACGGAACGAATTTGGAATAAAGTATTTTCTTCGACTCAATTTGGCGGAAGAACAGGAATATGGATGATGGCTTTAGGGGCGCTTGATTGCGCCCTTTGGGATATAAAAGGCAAAATATTTCAAGTTCCAGTGTTTGAATTATTAGGAGGACCTTGTCGGGAGAAAATCCCTTGTTATGCGAGTTGCATGGGATTTGATGAGGAGGGTGCAGAAGTTCCCAAAATAGTAAAGCAGATGGAGAATGAAGGCTACCTCGCCCAAAAATGGGCACTTCGCAAGAAAGAATCGGGTGATTCTCTTTCCAGAAACATCCAAAGCGCAAAACGAATTTGTGATTCCTCCAGTCAAAAAGTGATGTTTGAAATCCTTGGATCGTGGGCTATTTCCCAAACAAAAGAATTTTGCAATCAAATGAAGTCCTATTCTATTGGTTGGATCGAGGAGCCAATTCCATCTGAAATGTTGCTTTCTAGTTTAATAGATCTAAAGGACATTAATATCCCAATAGCAGCTGGAGAGCATATCTACAATCGATTTGAAGCATATTCCTTGCTGACATCAAAATTAATCGATTATTTCCAATTGGATATTGGATGGTGTGGAGGTATTACCGAAAGCATTCGTATTGTGGCTATGTCGTCTACATTGGGAATACCCCTGATACCGCATGGTCATAATTTCCTTCCAGGACTTCATCTTGCGTTTGCTTATGCTCCAGAAACCATTCCCATGTTGGAATATCACATTACTATAGAACCAAGAAGACAGATTTTTTATAAACACCCTGTAAAACCGAAAAACGGTAGTATTTCTCTTCCTGAGCAACCTGGTTTAGGAACGGAATTAACTCCTCATTTCCTAAAAAGAGAAAAACTCATAGAACCAAAAGTTTCTAAGTAGGTACAAGGAGTGGGAAATTTGAATCGCATAAAAGTGGAAATTAGGAATCAGATTGACAGTTATGTAAGAACGGCAAACTATTTAACTGTATCTCAGTTGTATTTATGTGACAACTTTCTACTTACGGAACATCTTCAAAAAAAAGATATAAAAGCTCGATCCTTTGGGCATTGGGGCAATGCTCCAGCTATTAATTTTATTTTTGGCCATTTGAATTATTTGCTCACTTGTAATCCAGAATTGAACATACTTCCAGTAGTAGGTACGGGGCACTCAGGTCCTGCGATCTTGGCCAATCTATTTTTAGAAGGTACACTTAGTGAATTTGATCCTTTTTGTACACCAGATATACAAGGAATAGCTCATCTATCTCGAACTTTTGCAACGCCCAGCGGATTTCCTACCGAGTTATCTAGCAAAATTCCTGGTTGTATTCATCCTGGAGGTGAACTAGGGCATGCACTTAGTGTTGCTTTTGGAGCTGTATTGGATAATTCTGAAACGTTGGCGGTATGTATTTTAGGGGATGGGGAATGTGAAACGGGACCAACGGCTGCTGCATGGCATGGAGCTAAATTTCTTAGTCCAACACACTCTGGAGCGGTTTTACCCATTATCAATTTAAATGGTTATAAAATGTCTAGTCAAAGCCTACTAAGTATGATGTCAGAAACGGAAATAGAGTCTTATTTTTTCGGGTTAGATTATGAGGTTCAATTTGTCAGTGGTACGCATACATCGATGGAACAGGCTTTAGATTGGGCTGTTACTCAAATAGCTTATAAAAGGAAAAACCAAAGTAGGAGTAGGTGGCCACTCCTGATATTACGTACACCCAAAGGTTGGACAGGTCCAAAATCAGTTGATGGAAGGCAAATTGCGGGAACAGCCAAAGCACACAAAGCCCCACTTCAACCATTGGATAATCCCGCAGATTTCATTGCTCTAGAAAGTTGGTTACAAAGCTATTTGCCTCATGAATTATTCGATGAATGGGGACAAGCTAAAAACTTAAAAAAGATTGTTCCTCCACAAGAAAGAAGATTAGGAAAAACGCTGGATACCATTCAAAGGGCTAACCAAAAGATACAAATACATTTTCCTGATCCCGTTTCATTATTAGGGAATGCAAAAACATCTAGAAGTCCAGCAAAGCATTTTGGACAGTTTTTATCTCAAATACTAGTGAGAAACGAAGCAAAAAGAGCAATAAGAGTGTTCAGTCCAGACGAATTAAATTCAAACCAACTACATTCTTTATTGGATGTAACCATGCGTAATAATGGATCTTCACAGAATAGAGATGGATCTGTTCTGGAAATTTTAAGCGAACATGTTTGTCAGGGATGGTCCCAAGGTTACGTTTTGAGTGGAAAACAAGCATGGTTTACTTCCTATGAGTGCTTTATATCGACTGTTACCAGTGCCTTGAGCCAATATATAAAATACTTAGTGGAAGCACCTGATTGGCAAGGGAGTTGGCCATCTTTAAATTATTTTCTTACGAGTTTAGCCTGGCAAAACAATTATTCTCATCAAAATCCTGAGTTTACTCAATTGCTAATCGCAAAATATGGATCTAAGGTTCGATTGTACTTTCCTCCTGATACGCTTACTTTGCTAGAATGTACAAAAGTTTGTATGCAATCAAATAATCTAGTGAATGTAGTAACCGCAGGTAAAACTGCATTACCGAGTTGGACAACTTCTACCCAAGCCAAGATGTTAGCAAGTAAAGGTGTGGCTATTTTAGAGGAATTTAGTCATTCTGAATCTCCTGATCTTATCTTTGCTGCTAGTGGTGATTATGTAACAAACGAAACCATCAAAGCCATTCAATTGTTAAAAGAGTATCTACCAGATATCTACGTTCGCTTTGTATCGGTGTGTGAAATCACTTGTTTAGGTTCATCGGATCACTTTACTCATGCTCTTGCATCCAGTGAATTTGAGAATCTTTTTACAGAACAGATGCCTGTAATATTTGCATTCAATGGCTATCCAGCAACCATCCAAACTCTTTTGTTTGAAAGACCTAATCCTTCCAGATTTACAGTACTAGGATACAAAGACGAAGGGACAACTACCTCTTTTTTGGGCATGTGTATTCGTAATGGAGTAAGCCGATATCATTTAGTCATAAAGAGTATCGATATTCTAGCCAAGAAGGGAATCATCACTTCCAGCACCAAAGAAACGATTCAAAAGAAATGTAATCGACGGATTCAAGAATATCTTTCTTCGGGTTAATGATCGAATATTTCGTTAATTAATGGGAGGTATTTGGATGGATAGAGGGATACAATCATTTTTAAATGTCAGTACTTGTCACTGTCCCAGTTTTTCACCTGATGGGAACCAGGTTGCTTATTTGTCTAATCAAACGGGAACCAATCAGATCTGGGTGATGAATGTACAAGATCAATCTACAAAACAAATAACTACTCTTGAATGTGCTGTTAAGAAAGTTTCCTATTCTCCCATTGAGCCTATTTTGGCCTTTACAATGGATAAGGATGGAGATGAAAAGTACCAAATTTTTTTATTAAATGATCAAGGGGAGCATCAACTCCTTACAGATGGAGAATCGGTTAACTTTTTTGGTGGTTGGTCACCAGATGGAAATTACATCTTATATTCAAGTAATCAAAGAAACCCAAAGTATTTTGATGTTTATATTCAATCCATAAAAAATCTCAAAGAAAAATCAATGATATTGGAGTCTAATGAGTATTGGACTCCTCTTCAATGGAATCCAAATGGGAAAAGTATATTGCTCATGCGCCGATCCGAAGGATCCATGAATAATGATTTATTTTTGTTTCATCTAGAACAGGGAGATTTGGAACATCTTACTCCACACAAGGGACAAGCCTATCATTGGAGTTGGGATTTTCATGGGAGTGGAGAGAGATTACTTGTTGCTACAGATGAAAAGACGGACTATGCCGAGCTTATTTGGCTTGATTTAAGAAGCAAAACACGTACTAGGATTGCATCTTTTCAAGATAAAGGAATTGATCTTTGTAGGATAAGTTCCAATGGAAAGTATTTATTATATGGTATTCGGAAAGATGGTCAATCCATCCTACGTCTTATAGAGATAGAAAAAAACAGAGAAATTCCACTGCCTCCTTTACCATTGGGTTATGTTTGGGATGCAACTTGGGCAAATGATAAATATCTCGCAATCACATTGGATGGTGCACAAAATCCCACCAACCTTTGGATATTAGATATAGAACACAATATCTGGATCACCTCTTACTTACCGGAATCTGCATATGTTCAGCCTCAATTAATTCACTGTCCTAGTTTTGATGGTTTAAATGTTCCTGGATGGTTGTATCTTCCTACAAATGTAAAAATAAATAAGTCATTACCTGTTCTTATTCATGTTCATGGGGGACCTGAAGATCAAGCCCGACCTATATTTAATCCAGTCATTCAGTACTTTGTAAGTAATGGATTTGCTGTACTGACACCCAATATTAGAGGATCAACAGGTTACGGGAAATCGTATACAAAGTTAGACGATGGTAGAAAACGACTGGATGCTGTTGCAGATCTTCATGCATATTATCAGTATTTAGTCAGATCAAAATGGATAAATCCACTTCAAGTCTCTATCATGGGTCATTCCTATGGAGGTTTAATGGTTCTATTAGCAATGACTACTTATCCTGAAATTTGGGCTAATGGTGTTGCTATTGCTCCAATTTCTGACCTAGAAAGCTACTTAGAAAATACAAGTATACACCGCAAACGCTTCCGTGAAGCGGAATATGGATCATTGAACCTTGATAGAAATTGGTTTCGTGAAGTCTCTCCTATTCATCATGTAGAAAAGATTACATCACCACTTTTGCTGATTCATGGAAAGAATGACACACGTATTCCCTATCAAGAAACACTAACTTTTTTTAACAAACTTAAAGATGTACACTCAAAAGTTAATTGTATTCTTCTATCCGATGAAGGACATGAGATCACGAAAACAAAAAATAAAATTCATATATATAAGGAAATTGTATCATTCCTAAAATAATTAAATTAGTAAAAGTCATTATAAATACTTTTAATTGTTAATGAAACAAGAAATTTTTAAAGATCAAAAGGCTACAAATGAAATATTCGAGATGGTACAGTCTTTATTTTCCAAGTTCATATATCATATCCACTTGATCGACTCAGGAAGATTGCTGTAGTCCTCGAACGTTCAAAATTGTGAAGGACGAATAAGTTTAGATGGTGTGGTTGATTGTCATTCAGAATAACCTCATAATATACATATGCAAATGTATGTTTGATGAGGGGGTTTGCGCAGTGAGGAAAATACTACATATGGATCTGGATGCCTTTTTTGCCAGCGTGGAGCAACTGGATAATCCTTCACTGCGAGGCAAACCGATAATTGTAGGAGGAAGAGAGAATCGTGGGGTAGTTTCTACCTGTAGCTATGAAGCTAGGGCTTTTGGGGTGCATTCTGCGATGCCCGGGGTTGTTGCGAGAAGAAAGTGTCCCCAAGGGATATTCGTTCCTCCTAGATATGATCGATATAGGGAAAAATCAGCAGAAGTACGAAATGTTTATACAAGCTATACGGATCGTTATGAAACGGTAAGTTTGGACGAAGCTTATCTCGATGTTTCTCACTATCCGGATGCTGTACCGATTGCGAAAGAAATCAAAACGCGAATAAAAGAGGAAACAGGGCTAACATGTAGCATCGGGCTCTCCTATAACAAATCGTTAGCAAAAATAGCAAGTGATCTTAGGAAGCCGGATGCACTCGTGATTATTCGCCCAGAAGATGCTCTATCTATCTTGGAAAACCTCCCTATAGGTACGATTCATGGAATCGGAAAAAGATCAAAAGAACGTTTGGCACAAAAAGAAATTTATACGATCAAAGACTTTTGGCAACTTTCTCGTGAGGAAGTAATCGAGATGTTTGGGAAGTTTGGCTATGATCTCTATGATCGAGCCAGAGGGAGAGATGATAGAGAGATTGTCACGAATCGGGCTACTCGATCAGTCAGCAGAGAAACTACTATGCCTGTTGATTTGTATGAAAGAGATGAGATAGCTCCCATTGCAAGAGAACTTCTAGATGAAGTCATCGAAGTAGTAAAAAAGAAAGAACTATATCCACAAACATTGGCTTTGAAAATCAGATATGCAGATTTTACAACCCATTCCAAACAACAAACCATGTCTTCAAACATAGATTGGTATGTCTTACTGGAGGAATTGATAGATGCTTTTGACTATACAAGTGGGGTTCGTCTCGTATCCGTCCGATTTTCTAATTTTAGCTCTGAACCGATAGGTCACAGTTTTGAGCAGCTCTCTCTTGATTGGAATGAAAACATCACTAAAAGACACTTCTAAAAGGAGTGTGATTTTCTTTGAGACAAGACAGTCTGTATATAAACAAGAAAAACGCCCATCGTAAAAAGATAATTATGATGGGCATTTTCATCTAATCAAAAAATTTATTATTTTCAGCAGCGTGCTACCTTCCGGTGGCACGCTTTTAAAGTGCTTAGGCTCATTTCAGAGCTTGCCTACTTTGCGAATGCTACTAGTGTTTCGGCTTCGCTGTCAAGCCATTCGTAGAAGAAGGGACGGGAGAATCTTCCCTTTTCAACCCAGAAGTTGTCAGTTCCCTCTACTGTGAAGAAACTGATCTCCACTTCATCAGAGATTGAAGAAGTGTCGAGGATGATTTCTTCCTCTTTTTTGATCAGAATCCTTTTGATTTGATGGACTTTTACAACATCATTTGAGGGGTTGTATCCCTCTTCCTCTGTCCAGATCGAGAGAGAGAAACCTCCATAGGAGACGGTGAGCGGGTTTCCTTCTCCCGAAAACTGTGCACTTTCCACGATCCCCATAACATCTCCTTGCAGTGCGAAATGGGTGACAAAATAAATCTACCACATTAAAAGGATGCTTATATTTTCGTAATATTAAGCTTTTGTAAATCATTTTTTAATATCACCCTATTTTTTCTATTTATGAGAATTTTATTTTTTTATGAGATTTATAATAATATTATTTACAAACAAAATATTAAACGTTTATGCTAAAGAATATAAAGTTCCTAACTGTAAAATATCTCAGAATGGGATGAAAGAAAAAACGAAAGTTCCATTTTACTAAATGCAAAAGGAGCAAAAATATGAAAAAGATTCTGTCTATTGTGATAGCGCTCTCATTGATATTGACTCTTACCGCATGTGGATCGAAAAAAGATACCAAAAAGATAGCGATCCTCACCCCTTATCTTTCTTCTGTGACAACAAATCAAATGGTGAATTTACTTAAGAAGGAATCGAAGGCAAATGGCTGGGATGCCAATGTCGTAGATACCAAAGGGGATGTTGGCCAGCTTGCAAATAGAATGGAAGATGTGATCGCTACCAATGTCGATGCTATCGTATTGGTGAGCACAGATCCAAACCAAGTAAAGGCTCAAATTCAAGCAGCGAAAGAAAAGAATATTCCAGTATTTGGCTGTGATTCGGCTTATATTGATGGAATGGCCATGAATGCAACAAGCGACAACACAGCAATGTCCAAAATGATCACAGAACATTTGTTTCAACAACTCGGAAACAAACCGATTAATCTAGTTGTATTAACTTATCGTCCGCATCCTGGTGTATTGAAAAGAACATTGGAGTTAGACAAGCTTCGCAAACAGAATCCAAATGTGAAAAAAGTGATCGAACAACAAGTAAATGTGCCTGGACCGATTGAAAATTCACGAAAACAAATGGAAAATTTACTACTTGCCAATAAAGAAGATGGATCGATAACAGCAGTATGGGCTGGGTGGGACGAACCTGCAATTGGTGCAACTCAAGCAATCCAAGCAGCTGGCCGCAAAGGGATTATCGTAACTGGTATCGATGGAAACAGCCAAGCAGTTGATTTAATAAAAAAAGGATCGCCATTAGTAGCAACCGTAAAACAAAACTTTACTGGTATGGCGGAACTCGTCACTAAACAAATTGAGCAAGTCTTACAAGGAAAGGCAGTAACCGAAAAAGAACAATATGCTCCAGCTACACTCATCACCAAAGAAAATGCTGGGAAATAAATAGGATGCAGCATTTGCCTGCATCCTCCTTCACATATAAGGAGGGGGATGAATCTTGTTACAAGTTAAACAGCTAGACAAACGATTTGGGCATCACTACGCTCTTTTAGGGGTATCTCTTGATATAAAAGATGGAGAAATTCATGCGCTGGTCGGAGAAAACGGTGCAGGTAAATCTACGCTCATCAAAATATTGACTGGAATATATTCATCAGATGGTGGAAACATCTTGTTGCACGATAAAAAAATAGAAATTACGGAACCTAAAGTTGCTAGGAAAATCGGCATACAAGTGGTGCACCAAGATCGACAATTGATCAATAGTTTTACTGGCTATGAAAATCTATTTTTAGGTTTGACCTATCCAACATATAAAGTAGGTTTTAAAATCCGTTGGAAAGCGATGAAACAAAAAGCGGAGCAATTAAAAACGAATCTTGGAATATCGTTAGACTTAGGAAAATTAGCAGAGCATATGACCCCGTCGGAAAAAACGATGCTGGAAATTATGCGGGCGGCAATGCTCGATTGCAGGTTGCTGATCTTGGATGAACCTACAGCAGCATTAAATGATGAAGAATCAGAACTCCTATTTGATCTGATCAATAAACTTGTTGCCAAAGGTACTTCCATCCTCTATGTTTCTCATCGGATGAACGAAATTTTGCGTTTGTCTCATCGTGTCACTGTCATGCGAAATGGCAAAGTGGCAGGAACGTATTTTACAAAAGACATGAGTAAAGAAAAATTGGTGCAACTGATGACGGATCAGACTACAGCGGCAAATAAACATATCAAAAGATCAGTAAATAGCAGCAAATTGGATGTTCTTCAATTGGAGGGAGTCTCCTCTTTCGATCAGAAGGTACAAGATGTTTCCTTGCATGTCAAACAGGGAGAGATTGTAGGTATTTTTGGGTTAGCTGGTTCTGGCCGTACAGAATTGCTAGAAACTATTTACGGCACAAGGAAGATACGTAATGGGAAACTTGTGATAAAAGGAAGAAACATTACTTCTTTTTCTCCTAAAAAGTCTCTGAGTCGTGGTGTTATCCTTATACCTGAAGATCGGAGAGCAGATGGATTGATCTTAAATATGTCGGTAAGAGAAAACATGACATTGTCTACCTTACCTAAATTTTCTTCTATTTTCCGAATGAAAAAGAAAAAAGAACAGGCTGTAGTCCATACTTGGATGGGTAAATTGCAAGTTAAGGCAGTGAGTCAAGAACAACCTATAACGGAATTGAGTGGGGGAAATCAACAGAAAGTAGTGTTTGCGAAAGCTTTGCTATCTGATCCCATCCTATTTTTGTGTGACGAACCTACTCAAGCAGTCGATGTAATGACCAGAGAAGAAATTCATCGTTTATTGATAGAACAAGCAAAGAAAGATGCTGCTGTTTTATTAGTATCTTCTGATGTACAAGAAGTACTAGATATTGCAGATCGGATATATGTCCTGCACGAAGGTAAAACAGTGGCAGAATTTCCAAATAAAGCAGTCACTTCAGAGCAGATTTTGCAAGTATGTTACAACCAGAGAAAGCAGAGTGATGTCATAAATGAATAGGATGCAAACAACATACGCTGTTTCGTTGCGGAAATGGTTTCGAGTGTACGGGACACTTTTTGCAGGGATACTTATCATTTTATGTTTCAGTCTTCTTAGTCCAGATTCTTTTGCAACAGTGGATAATGTGATCAATATCAGCAGGCAAATCTCTTTCTTGGTGATCATCTCGCTTGGAGCAACATTAGTCATGGCAGTCGGTGAATTCGACCTTTCCATTGGAGCGATGGCAAGCTTAGGAGGGGTAGTGGCTGCAAAGTTAGCAGTAGCTGGACAGCCGATGTGGCTTTGTATTTTGATACCTTTGGTGGTTTCCGTTGTTATTGGTTATATAAATGGTTGGATCATCACCAAATTTAAAGTTTTATCTTTTATCACGACATTAGGAATGGGGACCGTTTTAGGTGGGATCACCTTTTGGCTCACTGATGGGGCTACCATTTTTGAAAATATACCAGATTCGTTTCGCTATCTGGGGCAGAAGATGTGGTTTACCGTCCCCATTTTATCGTTTATCATGCTATTTTTAACGATTGTGTTTTGGTATATCATGTCACATACGGCATTTGGCAGAAAGCTATACGCTATCGGAGGTAACGAATCTGCTTCCCGAAATGCAGGTGTAGCAGTGGCACAAAATAAAAATCTCGCATTTGCCTTTTGTGCGCTGCTGGCTGCACTCGCAGGGATACTTATGGCTTCTCGATTAGGGTCTGCACAGCCAACGAGTGGGGATGGTTTATTTTTACCTGCATATGCTGCGGCTTTTCTAGGAATGACGTCTTTTAAAGAAGGAGTTCCTAATATTTGGGGTACTTTTGTTGGGGCAGCCATTATTGGGATACTAGCAAATGGTTTGACCATGTTGGAAGTTCCCTCTTTTTTGCAAGATGTAGTAACAGGCTGCATTGTAATCGTTGCAGTGATTTTGCAAAAAATAGGGCGTGATGCCTCATGATATTTTATAGCCAGCGAAATCAAAAAATATGGCAACAGATGAAAGAACAGTATGAAGCACTATTAATTGGTTATTTGATAGCAGGGCACCCAAATGTTATGCAGTCAACAACAATCATTGAAAATGCCCTTTTAGCTGGTTTGGATATTTTGGAACTAGGGATACCGAGCAAAAATCCCCATCTAGACGGTCCTGTTATTCAAGAAGGACATGCGAAAGTAAAGGAAAATGTAGACCAATGGTTTATTCCCTTTGTGAAGGATATTCGACAAAGAATACAGAAGCCAATTTGGGTGATGAGTTATCAATCTGATTTGTTTCAATCCGATATATTTGAACAGTTAGTTCGAAATCAACTGATTGATGCTTTGTTGATCCCGGATTGTTCGATAGAAGAAAGAGAGGAAATAGGGCGAGATATAAGGGATTACGGAATAGATATAGTGCATTTTGTGGGGCCGAATATGACAGATCAAGAAATTGCCACTATCTCTCAAAAGTCTTCTATCGTTTATGCGCAAACCTACTCAGGAAGGACTGGATCATCAACTGCTACTTTTGAAAATCTGCCAATATATTATGAGAGGATAAAAAGGCATACTTCTTCTTTGGTTGTTGCAGGATTTGGGATAAAAAAACCTGATAACGTAAGAATGGTAGTGGAGAGCCATTTTGATGGAGCAGTAGTGGGCTCAGCTTTGGTAGAGTGTTGTAATGAACAACAACTGGACAAGCTCTATGATTTGATCACAGAGATGAAAAGCAAGACAAGTCTTTATGAGATAAAAGGATGATGTACCATGAGTTTTATCGCTTCCTTTGACATAGGAACGACACAAGTCAAAGGTATCCTTGTTTCAAAAGATGTCAAACCTTATTTGGAAAAAGATATATCAATTAGGACAGATTATCAAAATGGGAAAATGGAGCAAAATGCAGATCATTGGTATCAAGCAGTTATTTCGATTTTATCCTATTGGTTTACCCAAGGAATTAGAGCGAAAGATATAGAACTCATCACTTTTAGCGGACAAATGCAAGACTGCATTCCAGTGAATAAGGAAGGTACGCCTTTATGCCCTGCTATTTTATATGGAGACAACCGGGCAGCAGAACAAGCTGTGTTGTTAGAGCAGAAGCTTCCTATACAAGCGATTACAGGTAATCATATGGATGGAAGCCTAACTTTTCCCAAAATACTGTGGTTAAAAGAGCAGGAGACAGAAGTCTATCAAAATACTGCCTGTTTTTTGATGGGTTCTAAAGACTATGTAATCCGGCATTTGACGGGAAAGTGTGTAATAGACCCAACAACAGCAGCTACCAGCGGAATGATGAACATCAAGACCAAAAAATGGCAAAGTAAGTGGCTAGAAGCTTTTGGGATAGATCTAAATAAACTTCCTGAAATCTTGTCTTCTGATCAAATAGTAGGAACGGTAACAAATCAAGCATCCAAAGCAACTGGACTTCTTGCTGGTACCCCAGTTTTATGTGGAATTGGGGATGGTGGGTCCGCTTCTATAGGTGCAGGAGTATTTCGAGCTGGAGAAGTCTATGGTTATATTGGTACAACGGGTTGGATGGCTACACCTGTTCATGAGGTTTTGCAAAGTACAAAAGGTTTGTTTCATCTTCCTTATATAGATGACAATCAGTTTCTTGCCATTGCTCCATTGATGAATGCCGGCAATGTTCATAAATGGGCAGCCCATACGTTTGACAGCTCATATGAGAGTTTTGAACAGTCTGTATCTAGTACTGATCGGTCCAGCAATGAGCTTTTGTTTTTGCCTTATTTAAATGGAGAAAGATTTCCCATACAAGATGTTAACGCTTCAGGTTGTATGATAGGCATGCGCTCTGATACGCTACCTGCTGATATGGGTTGTGCTGTCTTAGAAGGCGTAGCAATGGCGATGAGGCAAGTAATGGAAGCCATAACGGATGAAAACAAGGGAGCTTTGTCTCTTATTGGCGGAGGAACCAAAAGTAAAGTTTGGAATCAGATCATGGCAGATGTGTGGAATAGGGTAGTGAAAGTCCCGGCAGAATCGCAGTTTTTCCCAGCTATGGGGGCTGTAGTACTAGGAGCAAAGATACTTGGTTGGGGAATAGATGCTACCAAATTTGCCAAAGATTTTCCTTTTGAAATATATATGCCAAATAATATTATGGTAGAGCACTATAATAAGAAATATAAAAAGTTCGAGCTTTTATATACACAGTTAAAATCTATTTTTTAAAGCAACTTGACCAGAGATGTTCTGGTCTTTCTTTTATCTTATCAATAAGCTCTATCAATCTAATTTGCTAAGATAATCACATAATATTTGTCATCATACTGATCTATACTGTATCATATATGTTCAAATAAAGAAGTAAGAGGTAAAAAAATGCATATCAGTAAGACTGCACGCGCTTGGGCTTTGGATACATTGCAAAAATGGCAGCAAGAAAGTGCTTTTAGTAATCTTCTCTTGCATCAACAACTACAAAAAAGCAGCTTGGATAGTCGAGATAAACGTTTAGTTACAGAGCTTGTATACGGAACGATACAACGCCTGAATACATTGGATTATATTATCGATCAACTTGTAAATAAGAAAACGTTGGACGGATGGGTAAGGCAGCTGTTACAACTTAGTCTCTATCAGTTTTTGTATCTGGACAAGATACCGGAGAGAGCAGTTGTACATGAAGCAGTAGAACTCGCGAAATGGCGAGGAAATATAGGGATAAGTAAGTTCGTAAATGGAGTATTGCGCTCTTTTTTGCGAAAACAAAAAGAGTTTATTTTTTCCAAAGATGCTACGCAATTAAAACAGCGTTCGCTAGCCTATTCTTTTCCAGAATGGATCGTAACGAGTCTATCCGATGCTTATGGAAAAAATACGGCAAATCTTGTAATGGAAGCTTGTAATCTTCCGCCCAAAGTCAGTATTCGAGTAAATACTTTGCGAGCAGATCGGGAAACTTTTTTAGCTGATTGGCGTACATCGGAGTCTTCTGCCGCCAATGCCTCCAAACTGAGTGAAGATGGGGTAATCCTTTCAGGTATCGGCAATGCTGCAAATCTAGCAGGATTTGGGGAAGGAGCTTATACGATTCAAGATGAGAGTTCGATGTTAGTAGCGTCACTCTTTGATCCGAAACCTGGTATGCATATACTAGATGCATGTGCTGCTCCTGGAGGAAAAACGACACATCTTGCTGAAAAAATGAAGAATCAAGGAGAAATAACTGCACTTGATATCCATAAACACAAAGTGAAATTAATTGACTCCAATGCAAAAAGACTAGGGATCTCTATTATCTCTGCTAGAGCACTAGATGCTCGTAAGTTAGAGGATCAAGTGCAGTATGATGGAGTATTGCTCGATGCACCGTGTTCAGGGCTTGGAGTAATTCCTCGTAAACCAGATATCAAATGGCGAAAATCAGCTGAAGAAGTTGGACAACTTATGTTCATTCAGCAACAACTGTTAGAATCTGTAGCAGCGAAAGTTAAGCCAGGTGGTATACTGATGTATAGCACTTGTACATGGACACAGGAAGAAAATCAGCAACAAATGGCTCATTTTTTAGCGAATCATCCAGAATATGTTCCAGATGAGGAGTTTTTAACCCTATTGCCAGAGAATGTGAAACAGACAGCTATTATTGGTGATGCTTGGGTTCAGATTCTACCCCATCATTTTCAAAGCGATGGCTTTTTTATTGCAAAGTTGAGAAGAAAATCAATCTCTGCATGAAAATCTATAATGGAATCTCCGGAAAGATCTGCATAGAAATGCCTATTGTCCCAAAAAAATGGGGAAAATCCTTGTAAGTACGGAGATTTTTCGAAAGCATGAACGGATACTTCCCATCTGGCTTTTTTCTTTGATATAATAGGAAATGTTTTTCGTTTGATAAAGTTGCGGTTTGTTGGAGCGATAGATATGAAATCATTTGTATACGACTATGGAACAGAAGATTGGACGAAATGGATAAAGAGTCAAGGCTATCCAGCCTTTCGATCAAAACAAATAATGGAATGGATTTATTCCAAACGTGTTGCTTCTTTTGACGAGATGACCAACTTACCAAAAACACTCCGAGAAGAACTAACAACATATTTTGAATTTGAAACTCTAGAAACCATCACAACGCAAACATCGCAGGACGGAACAGTTAAATTTTTATTTGGTCTTCATGATAAAAATGCGATTGAAACCGTTATAATGCGTCACCAATATGGAGTAAGTGTTTGTGTAACCACACAAGTAGGTTGTCGGATCGGTTGTACGTTTTGTGCTTCCACTCTTGGAGGATTAAAACGAAACTTGACAACTGGGGAGATCGTCGCCCAAGTGGTAAAAGCACAACAGCACTTAGATCAAACAGGAGAACGTGTGAAATCTGTTGTTATTATGGGATCAGGTGAACCATTTGAAAATTATGACGCAACTATTAAGTTTGTGCGTATCATCAATGAGGAAAATGGTCTTCATATTGGTCAGCGACACATCACAGTTTCCACAAGTGGAGTAGTACCAAATATTTATCGATTTGCGGATGAAGATTGGCAAGTACGTTTAGCCATATCCTTACATGCGCCAAATCAAGATTTACGTTCACGGCTTATGCCCATTAATCGCCGTTACCCTTTAAAAGAATTAATGACGGCATGCTGGTATTACCTTCAAAAGACAGGTCGAAGGCTTACGTTCGAATATGCATTGATCGGTGAAAAAAATGATCATGATGAACAGGCTCATGAATTAGGTAAGCTTTTGTCTGGAATGAATTGTTTGGTCAATCTCATTCCTGTCAATTTTGTCCCTGAGCGAAATTTCGTTCGTACTCCAAAGAAGCAAATCTTTGCTTTTCAACGTATTTTAGAGTCTTATCATGTCTCAACGACAATTAGAAGAGAACAGGGTCATGATATTGATGCAGCCTGTGGGCAACTTCGAGCTAAGCAACAAGGTTTACTAGAGAAATAAAGAAAGTATGGAGAAAGGGGTAAGCCGGCATGGAGATAGCACATCGGACTCACATTGGCCTTGTTCGTGATCTCAATGAAGATAGCATTCATCTATTCCGTTCCAAATGTAGACGAGTGGTAGCCATAGTCGCAGATGGAATGGGTGGACACCAAGCAGGTGATGTTGCTAGCCAACAGACAGTTAAGATTATGGAACGTTACTTAGCTCCGATTCAGTTTCAGCATACGACAGAAGATAAGAGCAATCACTTGCTGCAAGCAGTTGGAAAAGCAAATGAGCAAGTTTTTTCACTTGCCATGCGCAATAACCAATACCAAGGAATGGGAACAACAGTAGTTGGAGCTGTAATTGATCTAAAAGAAGTGGTTTTGGCACATGTTGGAGATAGTAGAGCATATATGTTACATGATGGAGGTCTGTACCAACTCACAGAAGATCATTCCTATGTAAACATGCTCCAAAAACATGGACAAATCACAGCAGAAGAGGCAAAAAATCATCCACAACGCAATATGATTGTTCGTGCGGTAGGTACAAGTGATGAAGTGGAAGTAGATTTGATCACAACACCATGGGAAAAAGACGATATTTTGCTTTTATGTTCTGATGGTTTGACCACGATGGTAAGTGAGAGAGAAATAGGCGAAGTGCTGTCTCAAGCAGGAGAGACGATGGATGAAAAAGCAGATCGTCTCTTGCAGATGGCATTAAATGCTGGTGGAAAAGACAATGTTTCTCTGATTTTGTTGAAACATAGAGGAGCGTCTAGCCCATCTTAAGTGGGACTTAAGGAGGAGCGAGGTGACCATGCAGATGGAAGGGAAGAAACTTGGGGGACGTTACGAGATTTTGAGTAGAATCGGCGGCGGCGGTATGGCTGTTGTATATAAAGCAAAAGATATATTATTGCATCGAAACGTAGCGATTAAAGTTTTAAGTGAATCCCTAAGTAATGATCAAGAATTTGTTCGTAGGTTTGATCGCGAAGCACAAGCAGCTGCTAGTTTATCTCACCCGAACATAGTCAATGTATATGATGTTGGGCAAGATGGTTACATTCATTATATTGTGATGGAATTAGTGGAAGGTCCAACATTAAAACAAATGATATTAGAGCGAGGACAATTAACAACAGCAGAAGCAGGTGATATTGCTGCTCAAATCTGCGATGGTCTCCAACATGCACACGATAATCAAATTGTGCACAGAGATATAAAACCACATAATATTTTGATAGGAACAAATGGCCGAGCAAAAGTAACGGATTTTGGGATTGCAAGAGCCGCAAGTTCTTCTACCATAACCCAGACTGGTTCTGTAATGGGATCTGTTCATTATTTTTCTCCGGAGCAAGCTCGTGGAGGACAGATAGGATCAAAAGCGGATATCTACTCTCTTGGTGTTGTTTTATATGAAATGCTGACAGGTGAATTGCCATTTGATGGAGATTCAGCAATCAGTATTGCATTAAAACATTTACAAGAACCGGTGATAGATCCAAGAGAATTAAATGATAAAATTCCTGAAAGTATGGTTAATATCGTCATGCGTGCTTTGGAAAAAGATCCAGAGATGCGTTATACATCGGTAAAAGCGATGATGCAAGATATTAATTATGCGCTGCAATTTGATAGCCGTCGTGAAAATCGGTGGGAAAGACCTACAAAAACGAGCGATATATTTCAAACCATTCCGATTTCAGCAGATGAAGAGACGGAAGTTCATAACGTTTTTCAGCCAAGAAACAATAAAACATCTAGTTATCAGTCGCCTGTACAACGAGAAGAAGTTCGGTCGCCAAGACGATCCGAAACGAAACATGCGACTAAAGTGGGGCAGGAAACCATGGCAGGGTTGGAACGTTTCCGTAACGTCTCCAATGATAAAGATAAAACTGTTTTTCAACGGACAGTCATCTGGCTTGATAATGTGCAAGCAAAGTTACCATGGTGGCAAAAAGCATTGTTTAGTTTACTTACCATCGGCATCATCGTATTTTTAGCAATCTATGGATTTACTCTTGTCTGGGGTTTGATATCTAATCCAAATGATGATCCAAATGCTCAGCAAACACAAAATGTCAGCATGATTGATTTTACTGGTAAGACACAAGACGAAGCTAAACAGTGGTTTGAAACTCATGGCCTCAAGGAACCGAGTTTTGTCTATGGAGAAAGCTCAGATGAAAACAAAGATAAAGTGATTAGTCAAAAGCCTGAAGCAGGTACAGAAATGAACTCGGATACCGCTACTAAACTCACATTAGGTGTGGGCGGTGCAAGTGATAAATTAAAAGTAATGGATTTTACTGGTATGTTCGAAAGTAACTTATCTAAGTACACCAACTCTGACGAATTAGGATACAAAGTGGATTACTCCAGAAGCCGTTGCTATAATAAAAATACGACGGATAAAAACTTGCAGCAGGGTCAAATCCTTGAACAAACACCAAAACCAGGAGATACTATCGAAAAAGGTGGAACGGTATACCTCTGGATATATGCTCCTAGCAGTAGTGGATGTAATGATTTGCCTCCTTCAATGGGAGGACAGGCAAAAAATAAAGACTCCAAATTATTGGCATACAGAAATCTAGATATAGCTAGATTCGAAGATACTAAGTTACTAGTCTAATAAAAAGGAAAGGAGGATGTGTGGATGCCAAGTGGGCAGATCATCAAAGCAATAAGTGGTTTTTACTATGTGCGAGCAGATGAAGGGGAAGTTATTCAGTGTCGTGCCCGCGGCATATTTAAATTTGAAAAGAGAAAAATAAAACCATTAGTTGGTGACATGGTAGCTTGGGAAAGTACGGGGTTGGATCAAGGAGTGATTACTTCTGTCCAGCCCCGCTCTACTGAGCTCCTGCGCCCGCCAATTGCCAATGTCGAACAAGCAGTCGTAGTTTGTGCCCTTCGGGAACCAAAGTTTCAATCCCTTCCACTGGATCGTTTTTTGGTTCATGCAGAGAAAGAAAAGCTGCGTATTGTAATTTGTTTAACAAAAAAAGATCTTGTGGATGAGCCTGAAGATATTGAGGCAATTCGAGACATGTATCGAAAAGCGGCTTACCCAATAGTGACTACCAGTATTCGTACAGGAGAAGGTATAGCTGAACTATTGGATTTGTTACGAGGAGAAACCACTGTATTTGCAGGTCTTTCTGGTGTTGGAAAGTCGTCTTTACTCAATCACATTTTGCCAGCGAGCACCCAACAAGTAGGTAGTGTTAGTGAAAAAATTGGGCGCGGCCGGCACACTACCAGACTAGTAGAATTGCTATCTTTAAAAGATGGTGGACAAATAGCGGATACCCCCGGTTTTAGTCAACTAGGACTCAAAGGCATGACAGCGGAAGAGTTGACTTATGCATTCCCAGAGTACCTTCCATATCTCGAATCATGCCGTTTTCGTGGGTGTTATCATCAAAATGAACCAGGATGTGCAGTGAAAGAAGGCGTAAAATCTGGAGAACTCCATGCAACAAGATACGAACATTATTTGCTCTTTCTCCATGAAATTCAGCAAGAAAAGAGGTATTGATCCACATGGTTAAAATAGCACCATCGCTTCTTTCAGCCGATTTTTCTCGATTAAAGAAAGAAGTACAGGAAATTGAGCAAGCAGGAGCAGATTGGTTGCATCTGGATGTGATGGATGGCCACTTTGTCCCTAACATTACTTTTGGACCTCTTGTTGTCGAGGCGATTCGCCCGCATACGCTGCTTCCCTTCGATGTTCATCTGATGATAGAAAAGCCAGATACATATATCGATGCGTTTGCAAAAAGCGGTGCGAATTATATTACGGTGCATCAAGAAACATGTCCTCATCTGCATCGGACGGTACATCATATCAAAGGTTTAGGTGTCAAAGCCGGAGTTGCGATTAATCCTGCTACTCCTATCTCTGCAATCGAGCCTATTTTACCTGATGTTGACCTTGTTTTATTGATGACAGTAAATCCAGGTTTTGGAGGACAGTCATTTATCGCAAGTGTACTTTCGAAAATAGCTGATTTACGTACTCTCATCGACCGACAAGCTCTTCAAGTGGAGATAGAAGTAGATGGTGGAATTGCTCCAGGAACAGCAAAGCAGGTAGTCGAATGTGGGGCAACTGTTTTGGTTGCAGGATCAGCTGTTTTTGGTCAAGCTGATCGAAAAAAAGCAATTGACTTAATCCGTCATGACTATCGTTTGAAACAAATATAAATTTTGATTTAGCCATGTGCTTGATGTTATCCTTGAAATATAGGCTTTTCCATCAATCCATGGCTATTTTTTGTTTAAAAAAAGACATAAACTCGGTTTCTGCCCGAAATATTTTGATAAAATGGTAGAGAATTATGTACATATAAAAGATGTATTTTGAGGAGGAAGAAGTTTGAATCAACGCACGAAAGTCATCACACTAGTAGAAACAGCAATTCTTGCCGCTTTAGCCATTGTATTAAATATGTTTACTCCTTTTCATTTATGGCCAAATGGAGGTTCTGTTACGTTAACAATGGTACCTATTGCTATTTTGGCATTTCGAAGAGGTGTTATCCCAGGAATTACAGCGGGTTTGATTACTGGACTCATACTACTTGTCTTGCCGGGAGCCTTTTATGCACATCCTATACAAGTTATTTTAGATTATCCATTAGCATTTGCTCTTTTGGGATTTTCTGGTTGGTTGTCGATTAAGAACACCACGAAGCAAAGCAGTCAAATCATAAGAGTGGTGATTGGACTATTTAGTGGTGGAATTTTAAGGCTAGTATCGCATTTTCTCTCAGGTGTGATCTTTTTTGCCGATTATGCTCCAAAAGGACAGTCTGTTTATGTTTATTCGCTTGTTTACAACGCCAGCTATATTTTACCGGAAATCATCATTTCTATTATCGTAGTAATCGTACTGTTGTACGCTGCTCCTAAATTATTTCGCCCTTAAATGACACATAAGCGTGTGATAGTCGTTGCTGGCGGGGCTGTTACAAAAAAATTTTTACAAGCAAATATTGAAGAAACAGACATTGTCATTGGTGCAGATTATGGTGTGATTGCATTGTTGGAGGCAGGTATTATACCACAAGTGGCAATAGGCGATTTTGATACTGCTGGAGAAGAGAAATTACAGAAATGGCAAACGCTTGGAATAAAGATTGTCCCGCTTCCAAGTATGAAAGATGTAACAGACACCCATGCAGCAATAGAAGAATCATTATCCTATGATCCTCAAGAAGTTTATCTTTTTGGTGCATTTGGTGGGGGCAGAATGGATCACACGCTTGCTAACATAGGACTATTGGAATGGTTAGCTTCTCATGGGGTACAAGGGATTATACAAGATGAGACCAATCGCCTAAGTTTGTTAGTCGGTCCAGCCGAACTCCAGCTCACCCATTCAGGTTATACCTATGTATCCTTAATTCCTGTAAGTGAAAAGGTGGCTGGTATATCGACTAATGGATTAACTTATCCGTTGAAAGGTGAGACTTTGATCCGAGGAGAGACGAGAGGAATCAGCAATGAAATGAGAGGAAAAATGGCAACTGTTTCGATTAGCAGTGGAAAATGTTTGGTTTCTTTGAGTAAAGATAAGTGTATAAAGCACACTTGATGGATTCCTCAGCCATTGAATTCGAAAATAGATAAATTTTGTTCCCCGTTCTAGGTACAAATACCTATGGGTAGAATATATATAGGATGACAAACAGGAAATGTACCGAAGAAGAAGGAGGGAACTCAGTTGCGTTTTTATACATTGAAACTTCCTAAGTTCCTTGGTGGAATGGTGAAAGCAATCTTACATGTCTTTAAAAAAGAATAAAAAATGCGACTCCAAAAATGGGTCGCTTTTTTTGAACAAGACTAGTTAGACACTGCATAACGTTTACGGGATGCTGAGGAAGCAATCCCCATTTTTTTTCGATACTTTGTGACTGTTCGACGAGAAATGGGAATTCCTTCTTCTTTTAGAAGATCGGCTAGTTTCTGATCGGATAATGGCGATGTCTTTTCCTCTTGTTCGATTAATTGTTGCAATTTATTTTTTACGGTATGAGAAGCTAATTCTTCATCTAAACCTGACGGAAAAAAGAAACGAAAGGAATACAGGCCATGTGGAGTTTGGATATACTTGTTTTGTGTCGCTCGACTAACAGTCGACTCATGCAGATTGATGTCTGCGCTTATTTGCTTTAGAGTGAGCGGTTTCAAATAAGAAATACCATATTGAAAAAAATCCTTTTGCCTCAAAAGGATGGCTTCGGTTATCCGATAGATAGTTTGTTCCCTTTGTTCAATCCCTTTTATCAACCATAAAGCGGAATGATAGTGATTTTTCAGATATTGATTTACTGCTGGATCAGCAGGAGGATGTTTTATCCATCCGAGGTAAGCCTTGTTGAGCTGAATTTTTGGAGCTGCTGCACTATTTATTTGGATTTGAAAAGTATTGTCAACAGATTGGATGATTACATCAGGATAAATATAAGGAGTAGGAGTCGTCTGATAAAAAGTATTTGGCCGCGGATTGCATTGTTTGATGCGATCAACTGCACGCTGAACTTCCAGCAAATCTACTTTTAGCAGGGAAGCGATTTTTTTCCATTTCCCATCTGCTACTTCTGGTAAAAAGTGTTTTACAATCTCGACAGCTAGTAGATTGCAAGGTTTTTGGTTGCGTAGCTGGATTTCTAAATATTCAGCTAACGTTCGTGAACCAACACCAATAGGGTCTAGAGATTGAATAAGGAAGAGGCAATTTTCCAGCAATTGTGCATTTATCTGAAATCGCTTACAAAAAAAGGGGATGTCTAAATCTAAATACCCCTGATCATTCAAACTACCGATGAGAGATAGACAAATTTCTTTCTCCCATTCACTTAAGGTATGAAACATCAGCTGTTCTTCTAAGTGTTCCGATAAGCTTTTTTGCTGGTATGCTGAATTTTCCCATGTCGGGTCTGCATGATCATGATGAAGAATTTCAGCTTTTCTTCGATTTCCACTAGTTATGTGCTTTAGCCAAGCTTCTATTTTATCAATTTTAATAGGATTCGTTTCCTCTGTCTCTAATATTGGGTTTTCCATTACTTGTTCTTGGATGTAATCAGCTAGTTCTTCGGTCGATAACTGTAAAATTTTTATTGCCTGATACATTTCAGGAGTAATAGCCAGTTTGGTTTGCTGCTGTTGTTTTAATTGGTAACCAATATGTAGACTCATCGTATCACTCCTTCTAAGTCTATCTTATCATAAATAATTTTATATTTTTAAGTGGTCCTTTCTTATTGGAAAATAAATAATTTTCATTTGATGGGGGATCATTGTAAGTTTCATATTTATTCTGCACGCATTCTATCTTTATTTTGCGTGTTACGTGATAAAGGGAGTAGAACCAGCGAAGGAACGGAGATCTGGTTTTCCGTTCTTTCGCTTCTGATAACCAAATAAAGCTGTACCAAGAGAGTCACTGAAAATACAATTTATAAGGAAAAATATGTGTTGATCTTTGATATTATTTATTCATAATTAAGAAAACATAGTTATTTGAATGTGAAAATATTGAGACTGGAGTTGTTCCAATGAAAAAGACTCTTTCTGTTTTGTCTTCTTTAGCCCTCGCTTGTACATTAGTCATACCTGCTACCGCGTTAGCAGCACCTCATCAAAAATAGAAGAAACATTCTTGTATCACCTTATATGAACACGTTCATTTTAAAGGTCGTTCCAAAAAATTCTGTTCGAACGACAAATCACTAGTTAATGACGGTTGGAATGATCGTGCATCGTCAGCAAAAGTGTCTTCTGGAGATGGAGTCATAGTATATGAACATACAAACTACAAGGGGGAAAAATTTACTATGGGACCCGGTGGATACGGTGACCTTACTAAATGGCACTTTTCCATTTACACTAGCGACCCAAAAAGCAAACGCACGTGGAATGATGTTATCTCCTCCCTCCGTATAAAATAAAACTTTCAACAATAAACATTTGATCTCTAAAGCCTAGAGTTCAAGCGTAATTTTTTTCGGCTTGGTATAATCTCGAAGCTCCTTCGCTTTTAACGACTTCGCTTCAGCTGCAAAATGCTTGATTTTTGCAATGGGAACGTCTTGTACATAGGCTTTCATATCACCAAAAGACTGTAACCAAATCAGGTGATCGATTAAATCCTTTAAATTCCCTAGGGTTGGGTTTTTCGGAAGCTTCTTGAATCGATTGAAGTCGCTGAAATCGCTGTTTTCGTTTTTGAAAAGGATCTGATCAAATTTTTCTTGCTCTATGTCTGATAACCGATCTAATATTTGTTGAAAATAACTTCGATTCACTACCATCCTGACTCTTTTTGTTAACCGATCCAGGGTACTAAATGCAGGTAACTCCATACGAGAATGAATCATCTCATCGATGGTAGCATTGATGATGTCTGCTGGATTATCTTTTACGATGGAGATATTATATATGATTTTCATGATTTGTTTGCGGTTGGTTTCGCTATAGGGAGAAACCTTTAAAAATTCTCGAATGGCTTGGTGATGACGATATAGCGTACGTTTGTGATCATATCGAGGAATGGTATCTTTCTTTATATGTAAGCAATCTCGAATATAGGAAACCAGAGATTCAGGGATATCTTCTAGTTTTGGAAAGTATCCCAATCGCTGAAAAACTTTTAACAGAAGAGTCAAATTTATTACGTTAATGGAACCGCGGGATTGAGCATAAACAAAACTTAATTCTTTGGTGGTAGGTGTGTATATGCGACGAAGCTCGTCATTGGTGAATTTTTTCTTCAGTCTCGGATAGGCTGTTCTCTCAATAGATGCCATCTATCACTTTCATCCTTTTCATCAAGTAATAACCGATCATTTTTGGGGTTTTTTAACCAAATACTTTTTCTACTGTTTGCTCCAGGTCTTTCATCGATGGAGCTGCATATCTCCGTGTGACGTTCACATCACTATGTCCCATTAACTCTGCAACGGTAGCAATATCTACTCCAGAGGAAACGAGTTCCCTTCCGTAAGTATGGCGTAACATATGAGCATGAAGGCCCAACTTCTCAAAAATTCGTTGAGTAGACCGTATCGATATACGATTCTTGTAATTGGAGAGAAGGAGTGCCGGATTATCATCTTTGCGACTTTCCAAATAACGACGGAGATGATGTCGTGCTTCAGAAGGCAGTGGAACAGTACGGGCAATTCCACCTTTTCCATCACGAACAATCACGCTACCGTATCGCTCTAATTCACGAAAGAGACGGTTACGGTCACTTCGAGGTAATGATTTGGGAGATATATGCCTCGTATGGCGAATTTCTGGACGCTGGATATTTTCAATGAGATAAGGTTTACCCATGTATCGGGCATAGGCTACCATAGCACTATATTTTGGATTCAGAGTGGCTGCTTTATTGCCCTTGTTTTGTAAATGTTGATATATTGTTGAATGTCATAACGAGTAACGTGTTCCAGACTACTTCCTTCTGATCGTATCCACTTTTGAAAATTGTTTACATGCCTTACATAATCCTCGATTGTTTTCTCTCGATTTCCTTTTTCACGAAGATAGATTTCAAACCCATCGAGTTCTATATCACTTTTTTTCATCCTTAGCCCCCTCTATTTCAGATCTTTTTCTCTGATTATAACTATAAAGTGACGCAGAAGACTTCTTCTGTGTCACTTTTGGGCTATAATTGATAACTGTTGTTTGTATTTTTTATATAAATTGTAACTAACAAAAATAAAATATAGTAAACTATGAGTAACACTGAAACTGTCACGTCTTACGCTGAGGTGAATGATGATCAAGTCCTTCGTGATCGAGCAGCAGGAGCGGACTGAGGTCCGTAACTTTTGGGGGCGACGCAAGAACGTTGTCCGACTGACCATCGGGCAGTCCCCTGAATTCCAGAGTTGGCTTGAGCAGCTCTCGGAGCAAATCACCGAGTTCCGTGGTCGGCCTGAGTTGAGCGAAGACCCGTGGAATACCCTCGAAAAGATCGAGAAGTACTTCAGGGAAATCCAGAACCTCCTGCAGGATTCGGCCAAGCTCGAAGTGGTCGTGCCGATGAAGCAGCTCGCCACTGTACTGGAGTACGTGGAAGACGGATTCCGCAAGTGGTGGATTGACCCCAAGCGTTTCATGGGGAAGAAGATGGGAGCTGCGGTTGAGCAGTTCTCCTCACACTTCTTCAGTCTTAAGTACAATGCTGAGTTTCTGGAGATCAATGTGCACAATGCACGATTCATCCTGAAGCAGCTGGGCTGAAAGTGCAGGCGTGGCAGTAACTCGTGTGAGAAGGAATCCTTTAGATCCCCCTTCTCACACGAGGCCATTTTTATTTTCTGATTTGCATGTAGTTAATACTTAGAATCTATTTTTAGATTAATATCAATATAATAATCATAATATTGAGAATATATAAGGAGCCCTTTTGTACTTGGAAATACACTGTTTTTCTTTTGTAACCACAGAAAAGAACTGCATTTTTCCATTTTTTGGTCAAATTGCACTTAGTCGTTCAGTTGCTGGTTCTAGCCCTAGTAGAATAAGATTAATCGTTTCTTTTGAGCAGGAGGTTGCCTTGAATAGCGTGGATATGGACGCAGCACTCAACCAGGTAATTGGCGCTATGAAATCTGGTGGTTATAAGCCATCAGAAGAACAGATTCAGCAACTGAAGGAAATCCTTGAACAGGCGACTACTTCCTCAGAGGAACAGAAAAAAAAGCAGCTCAAGCAGCTCCTTACCCGAATCGAGACCTTGCGAGTTCATGGAACCAATGTAAAGTTGCGAGAAGAATCCATCAAGAGGGTCAGAGAAGCAATTGCTAACGCCGAATCTCTGGAAGCTGATACGGAAGCAGTAGAGCTACTTATCTACTGTTTTCCATGGTTGGACGTTTCCATTGAGATCCGTGAAGCAAGAGGGAAGATGGAAAACCTCCTTCGGCAGCTGGAATCTGGTAGGACCTTTAACACGCTTACTCCGACACTAAACAGCATCAACGCTCATATTCGGAGGCTAACTTCTAGTTTGAGGAAAGCCCTTTATTCTTGAGTCCACTTAGCATTAATGGACTTCTAGAAGAACTCGAGTCTCTGGTCATTCTGACCAGAGACTCGACCTACTTTGAAAAGAGAATGTTATTTGTTTAATTCGGAAGATGTTCAATTCATAAGTCCTTACTTGACCAGTCATATTAAACATTTTGGAGATTACATCATTGATTTGAGGGAGTCTCCAAAATCTTTTGAAGGTGCACTGGATTTCACAGGTTAATACATTAGCCCAACGTTTGTTGAGTTTTCTATGTTCATTGGTAAATATTCCTGGGTTATGTCCTATTTTTACACGTATCTCCCAGGTACCCCTTATAAAAAATGATCTAGTAAATCCTGTGTTGTACCTTCTTTAAATGTCGTCTTCACCAATTCCATGAAAGCATGGAAAACACTTTCTATAGGAGGAAATCGGTTTTCAATGACCAGTTAAATAACCCCATCTTTTTTACTGAACATTAACTTAATTTGTAATTAATTCCCAGAGTGGCCCCTCAATCCTTGAATCGGTTCCTTACCCCTAGAAGGGTCGCTGCAGTACGATGACCCTAATATAATTTAAATGTCTATCTGAATAAAATAACAGAAAGAGCTTTTTCTAGAGACAGTTTTGGATCATTCACCGTATCTGAACTTCTCCAACCTATGATTCCATCAGGCCTTACTAAAACAGCCCCGGTAGTGTTTATTCCATAGGAATCAGAGAACTGTCCATTCCAATCAGTAGAATCTGCCCCGATTTGATGAATGGATAATGGGAAACTCCATTTTTTTGCCACTTCATTTGCTGCTTGAATCCAATCTGTCCCATCTACTCCAACCATCAACACAAACTGTGTACCAAATAAGTCGAGAATAGAAATTTGTTTTCCATTTTTCTCTAAAACAACATGGGGAGCACGAGTTCCAGGTTGCCCTTTCCATTGACTAGGAAGTTTTATGAGTGTGATGTCTTGCTTTTCTTCTGGCACCAATGCACCTTTTACATAACGATAACCCATATTGACCATCAGTGTATTAACTGTGATCTGATCAATCTCTTCTGTAGCTCGCTGTTGAGATAAAACGGTAGCTTGTTCGACAGTCAGATCAGCAATCGGTAAGCGTTCCACTTCATAAGTGCGAAGTAAATCATGATCTGCATGACCATGAAGAACCGCAACCAATTTCCAAGCTAGATTTTGTGCTTCTGCTATTCCTGTATTCCCACCTAGAGCACCTGCTGGAGGTTGTACACGAGCAGCATCACCAACAAGAAATACGCGCCCTTGCTCCAAGCGATCAGACACACGAGCAGCCATTTCCCATGAAAGTACTGTCTTTAACTTCACTGGGATATCAGGTATTCCAATAGCTGCACGTATAAGTGGAATACACCGTGATTCTGGATAGTCCTCAATGGATTCTTTTGTTGGATCATACCAAATATCTAGACGATAGAGATCAGGACGTACAGAAGTACCAGGATATGGTACAAAAGCTCCCATTACGGTTTCATTTCGAACAAAGCCCATGACAGCATCCCGTTTTGCAAATAACTCTGCGATATCTGCTTCGAAAACCATGCTCATATTATGCATGATCGTCCCCGCTCCATGCTGGTCTATACCAAGCTGTTTCCTAGTACCACTCTTCCCACCATCAGCAGCTATCAGGAAGTCAGTTCGGATTTGTCGAGTAGTATTATCTGCTCGATTGCGAATAATAGCGGAAACCCCATCTTGATCTTGCTCAAATGAGATCATCTCTGTATGGTATCTAAGATCAACTCCATTTTGCTCCGCATGTTTTCGAAGGATGGGTTCTAGTATATCTTGTGCTATGCAGCTACCTTGTGCAGGACTATCATCTGTAAAGAAAGCACTCATTTCTTCAATCGTTTCATTAGACACTTGTCCCACAAGGCTCTCCGCTTGAAAAACCTTGCTATCTTTCGAGAATGGTGGTTCTACGTTTCGTATATCATCTTCAATTCCCAATGAACGAAAGATCTCCAATGTTCGAGCGGTCAAACCTGCTACACGTGGATGGATAGCCGTATTTGGATGACGCTCTACTACCATAGAAGTAACCCCTTGCTTAGCAAGTAGAAGGGAGAGAGACAGACCTACCAAACTTCCTCCAACTATAAGAACTGGAACTTTCTCATCATACTGAACTGAGCTTATTGGTTTATTCATATTATGGATCTACCTTTCTACTTGAAATATTTAGTTAAAGGTTTATATATGGAGAATAATATATTTCAATCATTCCCCTTTATCTGAAACAATCGCATAATAAAACAACTCATAATTACCATAATTTTATTTTATAATTAATTAGTTTTCCCTATCATTATAGATAATTTTCTATTTCATAACCATACTAAATTCTTTGAAATCACATAACTTACCTCTATTCAATATAGCCTACTTAATCATTCATAGCCTGTTGATGTTCCACAGATGAATTCAAGCGTTCTTTACTCATCATTATCGCTGCAATAAATGCAAGAGCAACTGGAATAAGTGCCCATATAAACGTTTGAGTAATGGAAGAAGAAAGGGCTGACGTAATCTTCTCTAAAACTGGTGCTGGAATATGAGCACGAGCTTCTGGCGAAAGCAGAAAACGCGGGTCTTTAAATGCTTGATTGTTGAACATCTTCTCTTGTCCCATACCCACCAACATATCTTTCAGTCTGGTAGAAAAATCATTTCGTTGTATAATCCCAAAAACAGTAATTCCAAGCGTCATGCCAAGTGATCGAACAAAAGAAACAGTAGAGTTGACCGATCCCCGCTGTGCTGGTCCAAAATGGTGAATCGCTGCGTTGCTAAGGACAGAAAAAGTCGCTCCAATACCTAGTCCAGTGAGAATCATATAGATAGTAACCATGAAACGGCCAGAATCCGGTGTTAACGTTGTTAATAAGAACATACCTGTTGCTAACATCAAAACTACAACAATCATAATAGTCCGGTAACTCCATTTATTCATTAGAAATCCACCGAGTGTAGCCGAGACAACAGAACCTAGCATCATCGGAAGTAAAACAAGACCAGAATTTGTCGCTGTTCCTCCAAGTACTCCTTGGATATAAATCGGAATATAGACAGAAGCAGTAACAAATGCGGTACCACTAAACAACCCTAAAAGATTGCTAGTTGTAAACAAACGAACTTTGAACATCGGAAAGGAGATAATCGGTTCTGCCACTTTTCTTTTTGTAAAAAGAAATGCACAGAAAAATAAGGCAAAGACTGCAAACAAACCTAAAATAAAACCAGAATCCCAATCATATTTATTACCACCTAGTTCTAACGCAAACATTAAACTAACAACTGCTCCAACTAGAGTAATCGCACCCCACCAGTCAATTTTTTGTTTGGAGTGAACAGGCGACTCTTTATAGAAAAATGCAATGAATGCCAATGCCAAAAGACCTAGAGGAATATTTACATAAAATACCCAATGCCAACTAATATTGTCCGTAATATATGCACCCAATAACGGACCAAAAATACTGGATAAACCGAACACAGCCCCGAATAATCCTCCCAACTTACCACGTTGCTCAACAGGAACCGTATCAAACATAATGGTAAACGCAATAGGGATCAGAGCACCACCACCGATTCCTTGAATCGCTCGATAGATGCTAAGTTGTGTAATGCTCCCCGCAGTTCCACACAAAATAGAACCTATCAAAAAGACGATTAATCCAAACACAAAAAACATTTTCCGCCCAAACATATCCGATAATTTACCGAAAATCGGCATCCCTGCCATCTCTGCTACCATATAAGCAGATGTAACCCATACAAACTGATCCAATCCGCCGAGCTCACCGACAATTGTTCCCATAGCAGTAGCGACAATCGTATTGTCCATCGATGCCATCAAAATAGCGAGTAATAGACCTGCTACTACCACTTTTACATTGCTTTGTTTACTTTTCATCTTGAGTACTCCTCTATGATTGTCTATCCTAGTAAAACCTGTCCATATCCAGATTACCATCGAATCTTTTGCTCACGGTGCCACAAATTGATTTTAAGCAACTAACTCATAAACAAACACACTTTCTATGAAATACTAAGTGGTTGTTTTTTCTTTTTCTGAAGCTACATATTCTGCTCTATCTCTCTTAACCAATCTTTGTCCCAGTAAATTTTTTTCGTTTGTATCTCATCAACAATGGATCGAACCCACTCTAATTCAGCTACTACTAAAGTCCGTTGGAATTCAGTCTCAAGTAAAAATAAGCGAGGAATTTCATTTCTTACCATTTGTAACTGCATATCAATTTGGTTTAACATATCCTCCAAAGCGCTTGCTCTTTTTTTTAAATCCTCCAATACTTCTTTAGGTTTTAAAAGCATGAGAAACGAAATAGCAGCAGGAAATTCTAAAAACTCCTTTTTTGGTACAGAAAGCATTTCTCGTGTCCATGTGTACGCAGCTTTTCGACCTTCCTCTGTGACTTCATAAACGATCAGATCTGGTTTTCCTTCATTAGATTTCTTGCCTTGGACGGTGATAGCTCCGTCTCGATACAAACGATCGATCGTTTGATAGATACTTGTCCGGTGACGGACATTAATAACTTCTTCTTTTCCCCTCTCTTTAATAAGCTGCTGCATACGATAAGGATGCATAGGTTCTTCGATCAGAAGACAAAGTATAGCTAATGCAATGGGCGACTTTTTAATTGTGTTTTTCATAGTAATGATATTACTATTAATAATATATCTATGTCAACATGGAATATTCGTACTTCGGGGCATTTTTATTGGAAATCATATCCATTATTACAATAACAAACGGATAGGGGTATGTTATATTGCCCTTTTTAGTCACTTTATTCCTTGTGGGGTTTGGGAAGCGGTATACATTATTGAGGGGCTTCTTCAAAATAAATCGGATATCCAACCAGATACTGTTCATACAGATACACGAGGGCAATCCTATCCTGTGTTTGCTCTAGCTCATCTGTTAGGCATTAAACTCATGCCCAGAATTCGAAATGTGAAGGATCGAAGTTTTTTTCGTCCTACAGCCGAAACTACTTATAAACATATTGATTCCTTATTTAAAGGGACGATCGATTGGGATCTGATTGAAACGCATTGGGCAGATCTCATGCAAGTGGTTCTATCTATTAAACATGGGAAGATATCCTCTTCGATGATTTTAAGAAAATTAGGGAATGAGAGTAAGAAAAACAAATTATATCAAGCTTCCAGAGAACTTGGGAAAGCGATTTGTACCCTCTTTTTACTTCGATATATTACGGATATTGAGCTAAGACAACAAATTACAAGTGAAACCAATAAAGTGGAAGCATTTCATGGTTTTTCTGGGTGGCTATGTTTTGGAGGCGATGGAGTTATTTTAGATAACGATCCAGAGCAGCAAGAAAAAGTCATCAAGTATAATGAACTTGTCAGCAATGCTGTGATTTTTCAAAACGTTGTGGATATGACAGCTATTCTGAGAGAATTAAAAAAAGAAGGTTATGTGTTTGATTCGGAAGATGTTCAATTCATAAGTCCTTACTTGACTAGTCATATTAAACGTTTTGGAGATTACATTATTGATTTGGGGCAGTCTCCACAACCTTTTGAAGGTGTACTGGATTTCACATGTTAATACATTAGCCCAACGGTTGTTGGGCTTTTTGCGTTCGTTGGTAAATATTCCTAGCTTATGTCCTATTTTTACACGTATCTCCCCGGTATCCCTACCATGCATCATTTAATTCAGGTTGTAAATGATTTGAATAATCGCGGAGTGAGCTTTCACAGTCTTCAGGAAAATATTACGATGGATCGCTCGAATTCTACAGGATAATTGATGTTTCATCTATTTGCATTCTTTGCCGAGTTTGAACGAAACCTGATTCGAGAGAGAACAGAAGCGGGACGAGCTGCAGCTCGTGCGAGAGGACGGTTAGGTGGCAGACCTGAAAAATTAGGAAAAAAAGAGGGGGAGATGATCAAAACACTAGCAGCAAATAAAAACCCGATTAAAGATATTGCTGAAATGATGGAGATCTCCCGTACCACTGTTTATCGTTATTTAGCAAAGTAAAAACAACAGCCACTTTATAATTATGTAAGTAATTTCCAGAGTGGCCCCTCAATGTGCGAATCGGTGCCTTACCCCAACATGGGCTGAGGTAAGGACGATATTGGGTGCAATGAAAAACCCAGTTCCAGGACGCAGTTGTTTACCAAGATCGCCAAAAATCCTACAGATGGAACGGTGCTCTTTTGCGGGCTTAAGTTGATCGATCTGAGGGTCAGCAGGAAGATAAGTAGTCATGATGGCCCCTGAATGGAGAGAAAGATTGTGGTGACACTCTAGTACCTTAAATTATAGCAGATACTACCGCTTTTTTAATCGTTCGTAAAAGTGCACTTTTACGAACGGTTGGCAAATTTCTTAAATCTATGAAATCAAAAGTTCGTAAAACACCAAAAAACCCATTACGAACGTCCACTGTTTTCTATATACATTTACGAACGAACAAGGGTATATTTGGAAGAAAAGCAGATGGAAAGAGAGGTCACCCCTCAAATGGAGAATCGGCATTATGGATACATACGAGTGAGCAGCAAAGATCAAAATGAAGAACGGCAGATTGTTGCAATGAAAGAACAAGGAATCAACAAACGTGATATTTTTATGGATAAAGTGAGTGGTAAGGATTTTCAACGGGAGCAGTACCAGCTCTTAAAACGAATCCTTCGCCCTGGGGATGTGCTATACATTCATTCCCTCGATCGTTTCGGTCGGAATAAAGAAGAAATCGTGCAAGAGTGGAATGCAATCACGAAAGAACTTCAAGCTGACATTGTGGTGTTGGACATGCCCCTACTCGATACCACCCAATACAAGGACAGCATGGGAACCTTTATCGCTGATCTTGTTTTGCAAATCCTTTCTTGGATGGCACAAGAAGAACGGGATCGAATTCGAAAGCGACAGCGCGAAGGAATTGATGTCGCTATAAAACAAGGAAAAACTTTTGGTCGTCCCAAAGCGCAAATTACAGATGAGTTTATGGAAGCTTATGATGAATGGAAGAAAGGCGAGATAACAGCGACACAAGCTATGCAACAAGCTCAGGTCAAAAAAACAACCTTTTATAAGTTAGCCAAACAGGTAGAAGAGAACTTTGCATAACTCATTTGTTATAAAGTGAATGGTAAATAACATTCGTACAGATAAAGGAAGTGCGAAATTCATGAATGAGAAATTTCCATCTCTTACTTCTTTTTCAGACCAAAAGAGATTAGAGGCAATGAAAAAGTATGAAATAATCAAGCCTCATATTTTAGATCAGAAGTCGATCCGTTTAATTTCAAAAGATAAGAATATACCAATTCGAACCATTCAATCATGGGTCCAAAAATATTCACTCCATGGGTTAAAAGGCCTTGTAAGAAAAGAGCGATCTGACCTTGGTAAGGTACGAATAAGGAAAGAAGTTACCGATGAGGTGGAGAGGTTGATTTTAGCAAACAAGAATGTCTCTATCACCTCTATTCACAGAAAGATCTGTCACTCTTGCAAAGAAAAGAAAATAGAAAAACCTAGTTATTCTCAAATTTTCTCCGTAGCAAAATCGATTGCTCCAGCATTAAAAAAATTGGCCCACGAAGGGAAAAATGAGTATCAGAATTCATATGATATGGTTCACCGAATGGAGGCAAGTAGACCAAATGAAATTTGGCAAGCAGATCACACTTTACTAGATATCGTCGTATACAATGAAAATAACATGTTAGAACGTCCTTGGTTGACTGTTATTATGGATGATTATAGTCGTGCAGTAGCAGGATATTTTCTCAGCTTTCAGGCACCTTCTGCTATTCAGACATCGTTAGCATTACATCAAGCGATATGGCAGAAAAGAAGAAAAGAGTGGGAAATTTGTGGGATACCTGAAAAGTTTTACACGGATCATGGCAGTGACTTTACGTCCCATCATTTAGAACAGGTAGCTGTTGATTTGAAAATAAACTTAGTCTTTTCAACCGTTGGTGTACCACGTGGTCGTGGAAAAATTGAGAGATTCTTTTTAACTATTAATCAGCTACTCTTGCAAGATCTACCTGGATATATTGAAAATACTTCTGTTAGAAACCATCTGACCTTCCAAAAGTTAGAAGATAAACTAAATGAGTTTATTATAAACGTTTATCACCATCGTTCTCATGGAACGACCAAAGTAGCACCTATAGACCGTTGGAGCCAGTCTGGTTTCTTATTAAATATGCCAGAAAGTCTAGAAGATTTGGACCTTTTATTATTGAACGTTGCCAAAGCAAGAAAGGTGCATGCGGACGGAATATACTTTCAAGGACTTCGATATATCGATACCAACTTAGCAGCGTATGTGGGTGAAACGGTTATCATTCGATATGATCCTAGAGATCTTGCTGAAATCCGTGTCTTTTATCAAGATAAATACCTATGTACCGCCATCGCTCCAGAAATCTCCGATTATACAGTTGATTTAAAGGATATCGTTGCAGCAAGAAATCAGCGAAGAAAAAACTTAAATAAGGAACTCACGAATAATCAAACGCTAGTTGATAGCATTGTATTAACGAAGCAAAACGAACGGGAGGAAAACGTAGAAAAAAGTAAACCGAAAAAGTCAAAACTGAAGAGGTATTTCAATGAATAAACCCAAAAAGTTTATTGAAACCAAAGAATATAAACGGTTTGCTGAATTTTGTGATGCTTGTATAAAGTATAAGTACATTGGTATTTGTTATGGTTTACCTGGTGTGGGTAAGACCTTGTCGTCTCGATACTATTCGAATTGGGATTATATAGAAAAACAAATTGCTTATAAAAGAGCAGATGATATTGGAATACATGCAGATTCCAGAATACTAAATAGTCGAACTCTCTTCTATACAGCTCCTGCTGTCAAAGCTACAAAGATGACAAGTGATATCACTCTCTTAGGTAGTAAATTTGGTGTGGTGAAGACTAGCTATAAGGCTAAATTTTTGAATCAAGAAGTGAAGTATTCGATGGACTGGGCAGAAGGTATAGATTTAGTAATAGTAGATGAAATAGACCGATTAAAAATGCAGAACTTAGAGCAATTAAGGGATATGTACGATCGAAATGATATTGCTATGATTTTAATTGGTATGCCAGGGATAGAAAAACGTTTAGCGAGATATCCTCAATTGTATTCTCGAATTGGCTTCGCACATGAATTTGATAAATTAAGTAAAGATGAAACCCACCACATTTTACAGTATAAGTGGGAAGAATTAGGTTTCTCTATTAAAATGGAAGACTTCTCCGATTATGAAGCAATTTCAAGTATTATTCGAATTACAGGAGGAAATTTTAGACTTATTCAGAGGCTTTTCTCCCAAATTGAAAGAATCCTTGAAATAAACCAGTTAGATACCATCACTACAGAAGTAGTGGAAGCAGCACGGGATAGTTTAGTCATTGGAATTAAATAAAATTAAAAAGAGCTATCAACAGTCGTTTGATAGCTCTTTTTACGCAAAATAAAGATGAAAATAAGCGCAAAATAAAAATTGAATTGATAGGGATCATCTCCGCAAAATTGGGTTTTCCTAACAATTTTTTTATGTTAATTTTATATAATAGCAAGTTATATCATGATATTTTTAGGGGCGGAGTAAAATGGACAGACGGATTGTCTTTTTGTTCCTTTCGTTTTTGATCATCTTATCCACAACTCCTAGTTATGCAGATAATGAGGGCAAAAAAACAATTCGTATTGCGGGTGATCGTAATTTTCCACCTTATGAATATTTGAGTAAAACAGGAGTTTACTCAGGGTTTAATGTGGATGTGATGAATGCTATTTCGATTCAAACCGGCATAAAGTTTGAGTTTGTCCCTATGCCTTGGAATCAAGCGATACAAGCATTGAATGATGGGAAAGTGGATGCGATTCAAGGAATGAAATATAGTGCAGCACGGGATAAAATTTACGATTTTTCCAAGTCATACTTTACAAGTGTACAAGCAATATTTGTTCGTAAAGACAATGTTCGTATTCGAGCGTTACAAGATTTAAAAAATACTCGAGTCGCAGTGCAAAAAGGTGATATTGCCCAAGAATTATTAAAAGAAGACCGAGGTATAAAGTTGGTTGAAGTAAATAACCAACAAGAAGCAATTTCATTGTTATCTGCCGGAGAGGTGGACGCGTTTGTCGGCAATCAAATTACAGGACAGTATTTTGCTCAATTGATGGACAAGCAAGACAATATCAAGATCGTGGGTGAACCCTTGCATCCTGAGGCGTATGGAGTAGTGGTTTTACCAAAAAATAAACAGCTTTTGACCACAATTAATGAAGGAATCGATGCGATAAAAAAAGATGGTACTTATGATAAAATTCAACGTAAATGGTTTGGGGAAGAAATTTTGTCATGGTCTACTTATTTAGAAAAGTGGTTGTTTTGGATTAAGATAGCTGTTTTGATTGCTGGTAGTTTGTTTATCGGAATATTGTGGTGGAATCGTCAATTAAAGCGTGAAGTAGGTAAACGGACATTAGAAATTGAAAAAATAAATAAACAATTGCAGGAAAAGATGCTTTTGTTACAAGAAAACTTATCTTTTCAACAACAGTTAGTAGATAGCGCCTATAGTTGCTTTATGACTTTGGATCAAAATGGAAACATAGCGATGTACAACCAAAAAGCACAAGAATTGTTGCAAATGGATACAGCGTTAATTGGTCAGTCCTATCAAATGTCTCCGATTGTCCAATTTATTCCAACAAAACAAATCGAGCAAACCTTTCATCAAGTAGATGTCTACTTGCAACAAGAAGTAAAGTGGAGGCGGAACGGGGAAAAACGAATGATTTCGTACAGCCTCTTTCCCCACAAGAATCAAGCAGGGGAAAGTATTGGTGTCATTTTAAATTTTTCCGATATCACTGGTCGCAAAGAATTGGAAAGACAAATGGCTGAAAGCAATCGCTTACGAGCCTTAGGACAACTTGTGCTCGGCATTGCGCACGAGATCAGGAATCCACTTACTTCTATATTGACATATGCTCAACTATTACCAAAAAAGATGGATAACAAGGAATTTTGCCAGCTTTTTTCAGAACAGATAACGGTTGAAATCACCCGCTTAAATGACTTAGTTGGTGACCTACTTAACTTTGCGCATCCGCGCCGGTCTACACCAACATCCTTTCGTCTTCTGGGGCTTGTTGAAAGTATTCTCCTCTTACTCAAACAACAGTACACACAAAAAGAACTGATTGTGAGTACAGAGATTCCACCGGATTGTGAGGTGTTTGCAGATCGTCAGCAATTGCAGCAAATTCTGCTCAATATGATTATCAACGCTATACAGGCGTTGTCTGCTGGAGGTCATTTAATCATTCGGGCAAAGAGTGAAGGTTCACGAGTGCTTATTGAGATTGAAGATGATGGATGTGGGATGGAAGAAGCGGATATGGAGAAAATATTTGAGCCGTTTTATACAAAGAAAAATGATGGAGTCGGTTTAGGGTTAGCGATTTCTTATCAATTGATCAAAGAAAATAATGGAACAATCCAAGTAAAAAGCCAGCTTGATGAAGGAACTACCTTCTCTCTATTCTTTCCAAATACTTCAACTAAAAAGGATGGTATTACACATGTATCCAGTCATGATTATTGATGATGAAGCAGCAATTTGCCAATCCTTAAAATTTGCCTTAGAAGACCGGTATCATGTTTATACATTTACTGATCCTGAACAAGCGCTGCCTTTGTTTAAAAAAATGGATATATCGATTGTGCTGTTGGATTTAAAAATGGGTCAACATAATGGATTGGATATTTTGCAAGCTATCAAGCGTATTTCCCCGAATACTATTGTCATCATGATCACTGCGTATGGCAGTATTCCATCTTCTGTAGAAGCGATGCATAAAGGGGCTTTCTCTTATGTGACCAAACCGATCCATCTCGATGAACTCATGGTGCTGCTGGATCGAGCAGAAGAATATTTCCATCTAACTTCCAAAGTACAGTGGCTCAGCGAAGCTCTGGAAAAAGCACATAATGAGCACGGTTTTATTGGGAAAAGCCCTAAAATGCAAGAAGTATTTCGGATGATGGATAAAATTCGCGATGTTGATTCCAATGTCTTAATTACTGGTGAAAGTGGAACAGGAAAAGAATTAGTTGCGAAAATCATTCATTACCAAAGCAGACGCAACCAAAAAAGGTTTCAAACGATCAATTGTGCTGCGATTCCAGAGAACTTGTTGGAATCTGAATTATTTGGTCATGAGAAAGGATCTTTTACTGGTGCTTTTGAGAAAAAGCAAGGTCTGCTTGCTGTCGCAGATAAAGGAACCGTATTTTTGGATGAGATTGGGGAAATGGAACTGACTTTGCAAGGAAAGTTACTTCGAGTCATTCAAGAGAGAAAAATAACACCAGTTGGGGGAACAAAAGAAAAAGCAGTTGATTTTCGTTTAATTGCAGCGACAAATCGTGATTTGCTAAAAGATGTGCAAGAAAAACAATTTCGCCAAGACTTGTTTTATCGTCTCAATGTGATTCCTATCCATCTGCCTGCACTCAGGGAACGAAAGGAAGATATTCCACTGCTGGTAGAGTTTTTCCTCAATAAATTGAGTCATCGAATGGGAAAACCAGTAGAAGGTATCTCTCAAGAAGCATTACAAGTTTTGCTTGATTATTCTTATCCGGGAAATGTACGCGAACTGCAAAACATCATGGAAAGAGCCATCGCCTTGACTTATTCGTCTGTTATTCAAGTATCTGATCTCCCTGAAGAAATGACGAAAGAGCAGCAAGTTTTTTCCGATCATACCCTGATTCCTATTTATATAGGAGAGAAAATGGAGCAGGTTGAAAGGAAAGTCATTCAATATAATCTCTCTGCGATGAATGGAAATAGGCGAAAGACAGCACAGTTGATCGGAATAAGTGAACGTAATCTCCGGGATAAACTGAAAAAATATGCAACGGAATAAGCAAAATCAGATAGGCAAAAACCGCCGGGCGGCAAAATCTGCCGCTTTTTTGGTAGATAAGAAAGTATAGTTTTGTCTTATCTACAAAGCGAGACTTGTGTCCTAGTCTGAGGTGCATAAGTGCAACTAAGCCCCTGTCTGCCTTGAAAGGCAAGACACATCGGCAAGTTTTCTTTCATAGTCAAAACCCTTTTGATAAGGGTTTTTTCTTTTGGCACACTTTCTGCTTCTTTTATATAGGGACAAACTTTAGGAGGGAAAAGAGATGAAATCTTTTCGTAAAACGTTATTTGCTGTGATTGCGTTTGCACTTGTTTTTGCGTTAGCAGGTTGTGGTTCTAGTCAAACAACATTGGAAAAAGTGAAACAAAATAAAGTCCTTATTGTCGGAACCGACCCAACGTTTCCACCATTTGAATTTAAAAACGATAAAAAAGAATATGATGGCTTTGATATCGATTTGATTCATGCTATTGCCAAAGAGATGGGGATTCCAAAAGTTCAGTTTGTTGATACCGAGTTTAAAGGCCTTATTCCTGGACTACAAGCGAAAAAATTTGATGCCATTATGTCTGGCATATATAAGACGGATGAACGTGCAAAAGTGATCGGCTTCTCGGATACTTACTATCCAGGTGGACTAGCCATTATGGTCAAAGAAAATAACAACAAGATAAAAAGCATCGAAGATCTCAAAGGAAAAGAAGTTTCTGTGCAGATTGGTACAAAATCAGTGAAATTCCTTAATGAGAACTATCCACAAGTAAAAACAAAAGAAGTAGAGAAAAACTCTGATATGTTTTTGGAACTCGAAAGTAACCGTGTAGAAGCGGTAGTCACAGGTCAGCCAGCAGCAAAAGCATATGCCAAAGAAAAAGGCGGAGTAAAAGTACTCGATCACTTGCTAACGCATGAAGAGTATGCCATTGGTACCCGAAAAGAAGATGGAGACTTAAACAAAGAATTTAATGCTGCTCTAAAGCGTCTAAAAGATAACGGTGAGTACGCAAAAATCGTGAAAAAATGGTTCGGAGAATAAACAGACAGAGAGGTCAAACTCTCTGTCTGTATGAAAGGAAGGACAAAAGATGACATTAGATTTTGGGGTTTTGATGCAAGATGGGAATTTACCTCTCTTGCTCCAAGGTTTATGGGTTACGATCCGTATGACATTTTTAGCACTCATCCTCAGTTGTTTTATTGGTCTTGTTGTTGGACTTGGAGGCATGTCCAAAGGGAAAATCATTTCCAGTTTGAGTGCCGTGTATTTAGCTTGGTTTCGGGGAACTCCGCTATTAGTACAATTGATGTTGCTATACTATGGTCTGGCAATTAGTTTGAACATCGATTTCTCTGCTTCTGTAGCAGGAGTATTAGGGCTAGGTATGTATAGTGGAGCTTATGTTTCTGAAATTGTACGCGGAGCGATTCAGTCGATTGATCGAGGACAGATGGAAGCAGGCCGTTCCCTTGGTCTGAGTCATTGGCAAACGATGTTTAAAGTCATTCTTCCACAAGCAGTTCGTCGGATGTTACCACCACTTGCAAATGAATTTATTGCATTGACTAAAAATTCATCGCTTCTTTCCGCTATTACCGTTGCGGAGCTGATGAGGGCAGCGAACACGATCGTTGCAGATAATTATCGATACTTTGAAATTTACTTGACGATTGCTATCTTTTATTTTGTTGTGAACTTTATCATTTCAACCTTGATACGTATACTCGAACGAAAATTAAATGTGGAGGGAGCCCGCTCATGATTGAAATTAGACACCTCGATAAATATTATGGCTCTCATCATGTGCTCAAAGATATCAACTTGAAGATTGAAAAAGGAGAAGTAGTTGTCATCATCGGTCCTAGTGGTTCAGGAAAAAGTACCTTACTTCGGTGTATGAATTATTTGGAACCAATTCAGAGCGGACAGATTCGGATAGAAGATCAACCAATTGGGATGATCGAACACAAGGGAAGACAGCAGGAAATGCCGCAAAAAGCACTCAATAAAATGAGGGAAAAAGTGGGCATGGTATTTCAAAACTTTAATCTTTTTCCTCATCTGTCTGTACGTGACAACATTACCCTTTCGCCATTGACACTTGGGAAAATGGATAAGAAAGAAGCAAAGGAGACAGCACTTTCATTATTGGCAAAAGTAGGACTAGCAGATCGAGCTGCAGCTTTTCCGGATCAACTTTCTGGGGGACAAAAACAACGGGTTGCGATAGCTCGTGCCTTAGCAATGAAGCCGCATGTCATGTTGTTCGATGAACCGACATCAGCACTCGATCCAGAGCTTATCGGTGAAGTGCTTGATGCGATGAAAGAACTAGCTAAAGAAGGAATGACCATGGTCGTAGTTACTCATGAGATGGGCTTTGCAAGAGAAATGGCTGATCGTGTTGTCGTAATGGATCAAGGTCAAATTATTGAAATAGGCTCACCGGATGTCATTTTTAAAAATCCAGCTCAAGAACGCACGAAAGTATTCTTGCACAAAGTATTAACTCATTCTTAAGCAAAGGAAGATCCTTATGAAGCCAGCGAAACATTTGAATCCTCCAGCTCTGCAATATGCGGGAGGGAAAGGTGATCCCTATGTTACCACCATTGCCGAGTGGATCGAAAAACCACAAGCTGACATGTCCTATGATCTATGTGTGTTAGGTGTACCGCTTTCCAAAAGCTCCATCTCTTTTTCAGGAGCTCATCTTCATCCTGCGACGTTTCGAAAACTTTGGTCGAACTTTACGACTTATCATTGGGATTTAGATCTTGATTTTACTCAGCTTCGGGCTGTCGACTTTGGGGATATCGCAATGCATGTGACTGATATTGCTACCTGTCATCAAAATATTCAAGAGACGATGCAAGAGGTAACTACGACCTATCCCGAGATTTTCCCTATCACGGTTGGTGGCGATCACTCGATCACAGCACCGCTCATCAAAGGCAGAAAAGCAGCGAATGGAAAGCGCATTGGTATTATTCAATTTGACGCTCATCTCGATGTACGCGATATGAGTTACGGAGGCCCATCCAATGGTACACCAATTCGGAATTTAGTGGAATCCAAAACAGTAAAAGGCGAAGATATTGTGACAATTGGGATTCGAAACTTTGTCAATTCCCGCCTTTATCGAGATTACACAGAAGAGAAGGGAATCCATGTCATCTCATCCAAACAAGTTCATATGAGAGGGATAGAAAGCGTCATCAAAGAAGCAATGGAGCGCTTAGAGGCATGTGAAGAAGTATATGTCACCTTTGATATCGATGCCTTGGATCAATCTTTTGTTCCAGGTGTTCCTGCGATTGGACCACAAGGATTGACTACTGATCAACTATTTTCAAGTGCATCTACATTAGGAGCATGGTCAAAAGTAACCGCAATGGATATGGTTTGTGTTGACCCCTCTGTTGACTTACGTGACATAACAAGTCGTGTTTCCCTCCATTTATTTCTGCATTTTGTCTCCGGGCTATGCCAACAATAGTACACTACAGACACAATGATTTTGTAAAAAGAGATACTTATCTGGATTTAGGATATATGCCATACAAATTTATAAATAAAAGGCAAAACCTTAACAGAGTTTTGCCTTTTCTGTATCAATTATCTCTATCCTAGATGATCTAATAATTTAAATCTCTTTTACTGAATTTGTATAATATGACAAATCAATTACAAATTAAATAAATTAATGTATAAAATCATAATTGTAACAATTTGATCATTGAATTTCATTTATTATGTGTTGTTAAATAAGGAAGTCGTTTCAAACCTCCGAAATACATAGAAAAGAGGGGTATGGATTTTTATCCTAAAGCGGCTACTCCAGCAGAGGCTGAGGAGTTGATCAGTCTTTTGCCGAAGCTTGAGCAAGCTGCAACGACAAACCATACACTTCCAATTCAGCATTGGAAGTTTGTAAAGGTCATGGTACAACGGTTGTTGTTCTTGACCGATGCGGAGTTGCGTGAAGTTCTCGACTACTCAAGTCTAGCCGACTTCTACAACATCGGCCTTCTGGGGGTCACTGGTGATCTCCGTGACCTCCAGTTGCGACTCAACATCTACCCGGATTTTCCAGGTGATGTGGAATTTCACACACACCGAACACGCGTGTCCAGTCTTGTCTTGGCAGGTGCGCTGACGAACAGTATGTTCGACAGTAACACTATAAACCAAGATGTAGCGGGCGATTATCGCATCGTCAAGCCGACACGTACGTCTGGTAAGAGCAAACTCTTTGAAACCGGGTTTACCGGATTCAAGCCAGAGGTAACTACTCTCACTCACAGGTGTGGAGTAGCCTACAGTATCCCTGTGGAGCACTTTCACAGTGTGACTACCACACCGAACACGGTGACACTTTGTTTGTTCCGTAAGGATCTGACAGGGTTCCGCGACTCGCTTATTCTCAAGAAGCGTGGCGCAACCTTGACGGAAAGCCAACCGCGGCCTCTCAGCCCCAACGTACTGGAGCTCGTCCGTGGTTCTCTCAACTCAGTACTACACTGAAAGGAAGAACATGAAGCGTTTCACTCTCATGGAAATGTTCCCGGCGTTCGATAGCCCTGAAGAGCTGGACTATCGACAGATCGCTCTTCTTGAGCTTTGCGCTCAAATCGGAATCCCGTTCCCTGCCGAGCGCAACAAGGAGTACGGCAACTGGTGGCACAGCCTCCACGAAATCGGCCACTGGGCAGTAAAGCCTGACTGGTACATCCAGTACGCGGAGTACCTAATCGACGAATTGGCCACGACATGGGGATCTTTGGAGATTCCTGCCGGTAGTGTAAAGGGGATCGACCGTGATATCGTCCTGCCCAAGATTGGACGATACGTGGGAGGAAACGATGTCATCCCGGAGATCGGTCTTTACATCGATCCCACGCCAGGAGAACATGAAACCCGAGTGTGGTCGCTCCAGTTCATCCAAAAGATGGGATGGAACCACCCGTTCGACGACAACACCGAGTGCGTTGCAACAGGAAATCATTTCTTCCACAAGCCCGCATCGGCGCGGGTATGGGCAACACCACTCATCAACAACCTGAAAATCCGGAAGAAGATGGATCGTTGGGGACTGGATGTGGAAAAGAGTAGATTCCGTGCGGTGGATGGATTCTCCCTGCCTCACCTCACACCTGTAAGTCATCAGGAGATGGTGGACAACATGGATGCCATCTACCAGTACTTTGAAGTCGATTCTTTGACTGCCGAAGAGCGAGCCTACTGGCTGAGCTTCCTCCAGAGGCGATGGCCAGACAGCAACCTCAACGAGCGGGCGAAGCATCTGCTCCAAGCGTAAACATCAACTGCTTTCCTTTAAGTAGCAGGAGATAATCCCGAGTTTTATGCAGTTAGCTGAACGCAGCTAATTGCAGTCTGAAAATGTCAACCCGCTTTTCGTGAAATCGCGAGAGCTCTAACGTTAGGATTTGTCCATGCTTAGCATGCTGATAATATTCAATTCCCCAGTTAGTAATCTTAGATAGATATCTAACTGGGGGCTAAAACAAAAAATTCGGAAAATTACCTATTTTAACATTTCATTTGGATGTAATGAAAAATAACCGCCGACAGGCGGCTGGTTAGGACTCCCAAGGTTATGATTTAAGTGTTTTTGTGTTTCCTATTATTTTGTTTTCTTTCTCTTTCCTCACGTTCATTCGATATCCCTACTTGTCCATAGGATTCCAAAATAGAATTAGTTACAGGTTGGTTTGGACTCCTCATACGCAAATAAGATTACTGTTCTTTCCAAAAAACCTTTTCTGGAAAAGTAAATACTTTGAGCTTTTCTATGAGCACCTGAGGGTCTTCTTCGATAAGTAAAATCCGTTCATAGTTTTCGCGAATGAATCCATCTTTTGCTCCACGTGCAATCATCTCGATGAGTGGATCATAAAAGCCGTTAATATTTAATAATCCAATTGGTTTCCGATGTATGCCGAGGTATCCCCAACAAACGACTTCCATAATTTCTTCAAATGTACCATAGCCTCCTGGCAGGGCGATAAAAGCATCACTTAATTCAGTCATTTTTGCTTTCCGTTCATGCATGGTGGCCACTTCATAGAGCTCAGTCAAGTTTTGATGAACCACTTCCACTCGGGATAAGCCTTTTGGGATTACTCCAATTACTGTTCCATGATTCTCCAATACGCTATCAGCTGTTATTCCCATTAATCCTACTTTAGCGCCCCCATACACTAGTTCAAGCTTATTTTCAGCGATAACAGTACCAAGTAATTTGGCGAGGTCGATATAAGTTTGTTGTTTGCCCAGACTAGAGCCGGAAAAGACACATATTCTCTTCATGATAGCTACTCCTTGTTGTTAAGAATAACTCTAGTATAATTTAATAGTTTTATATAGTTTATGCTTTTCTTTTGTAAAATAGAAAAGTTTTTCTCAATGGGATAGTATATTATTATCGTTTCGTAACATGTTTGGCTTATTGTGTATGGTAAAGGAGGAAACATATTGGATAAAGGAGATTTATTGATAGATTTTTTTTCCAGCGAATTTAAAACACAAGCACATGCAATCTATGCAAAGTTAAGAGAACAACATCCTATCTATCCCATAACGATGCCAAACGGAAAAACGGCTTGGGTTGTAACACGCTACGATGATGTCATAAAGGTACTGAAAGATCAACGATTTTTACGAGATTCTACCAAGTTTCATTCTGCTAAAAATCGTGATATTGCTCCAAGTTTAGAGAGAAGAGTTTTGTTGACAAATATGTTAAGTTCCGATCCTCCTGATCATACCCGTTTACGATCGATCGTCCAAAAAGCATTTACGCCACGTATAGTTGCTGAATTACATGGAAGAATTCAAAAGGTAGCAGATGCACAAATCGATCGTGTGCTAGAGCAAGGAGAAATGGATGTCATCCAAGATTTTGCTATTCCTATCTCTATCCATGTCATTTGTGAAACACTAGGTATATGGGATAAAGATCATAAATTGTTTCGTGAATGGTCTCAGACTTTTAATGAAGCATCCAATGATCCTGAGAAAATGGAACTACTTCGCTCTACTACACTCGCCTATGTATCTTATATGAAAGAACAGTTTGAGTTTCGAAAGCGAAATCCGCAAAAAGATTTATTGACGGAATTGGTGCAAGTCAAAGATGGCGATGGATTGACAGAAGATGAATTGTACTCGATGGTATTTTTATTATTATCAGCAGGCCATGAAACCACTGTAAACATGATTGGCAATGGAGTATTGGCTTTGTTGGAAAACCCGCAGCAACTTTCATTACTACGAACAAAACCTGCTTTAATGGATACAGCGTTGGAAGAATTACTTCGATATTATAGCCCTGCTGAGGTTGGGACCAATCGCTATGCAGCAGAAGATATTTCCTTTTATGAAGTTACGATAAAAAAAGGAGACATTGTGCTAGCTGTTTTAGCATCTGCCAATCGAGATGAACGGAAATTTCCCTATCCTGATCAGCTAGATATTACACGGAAGCCAAATCATCACATTGCCTTTGGATATGGGATTCATTATTGCATCGGTGCTCCAGTGGCTCGTTTAGAAGGAAAAATTGTTTTTCCAACTCTGCTAAAACGGTTATCAAATATACAACTACAAGAAAAAATAGAAAAATTAGAATGGAATAATACTTTTATCATGAGAGGCTTACGTTCGCTGCCTGTCTCATTCCTGTAAATAATGGGATAAATTGATTTTTGGAAACTATGTTTCTAATAATATTAGTAAATTAATTTAAAATCACTATTGATTTTAGAATAATTCCATGCTATATTATCAACAATAAACAAAAACAGGACTCAAAATCCCAAAGGACTCAAAATCCCAAAGGACTCAAAATCCCAAAGGACTCAAAATCCCAAAGGACTCAAAATCCCAAAGGACTCAAAATCCCAAAGGACTCAAAATCCCAAAGGACTCAAAATCCCAAAAGACTCAAAATCCCAAAAGGACTCAAAATCCTAAAAGGACTTAAAATCCCAAAAGGACTCAAAATCCCAAAAGGACTTAAAATCCTTATACCTTTGCCAAAAGGGTCGATCAATTGATCGGCTTTTTTGTTTGTCTTTTTTATCCAAAAAGTAACATCGTCTTTTCCATCTTCTAAGTAGAAACCTTTCCTACAGTTGTGGTAAAACAAGTATGTAGGATTTTCCCTGTAGTAGCTAGAAAATAATGATGGTACGGTATCAATTTTTATAGATTTGCGAATCGGAAAAACATAGTAGTCTTAACAAGATAAAAGGAGATTTTTTTTATGTTAAAAATAGGGTCGCATGTATCATTTTCGGGTAAAGGACTTTTAAATGCAGCAGAAGAAGCTGTTTCATACGATTCAAGTACATTTATGATCTACACAGGTGCACCTCAAAATACAAGGCGCAAAGCAATTGAGAAGCAATTTGTTGAAGAGGGAAAAGCAGTGATGGCCGAGCATGGAATCGAAGAAATTGTAGTTCATGCGCCTTATATCATCAATTTAGGAACCTATAAAGATGATAAGTTTGAATTTGCAGTTCGGTTTTTGCAAGAGGAAATTCGCCGAACGAGTTACTTAGGTGTGAAAAATATCGTTCTTCATCCAGGGGCTTTTACGGAAAAAGATGTAGAATACGGGATTGCCCGTATAGCTGAAGGTTTAAACCTCGTGTTAGATGGGGTGAAAGATACCGAAGTAAATATAGCGTTGGAAACAATGGCAGGAAAGGGAACGGAAGTTGGCCGCAATTTTGAGGAGATTGCTCGAATAATCGACAGAGTGGAAGACAATCGAAGATTAACTGTCTGCATGGATACTTGCCACTTGCATGAATCCGGTTATGATATCATTCATGATTTTGATGGAGTCTTGGAGCAATTTGATAAAACGATTGGCCTTGACCGCCTTGCTGTCGTCCATCTCAATGATAGCAAAAACTTTCGTGGAGCAGGAAAAGACCGTCATGCACCAGTTGGTGCGGGAATGATTGGGTTTGACGCGATGAATTATATCGTTCATCATGAAAAAATCCGTCATCTTCCTCTAGTACTTGAGACACCATGGATAGGTAAAGAAAAAGGAAAAGAACGTCCGATGTACAAAGCGGAGATCGCATTGCTCCAAGGAGATGTGGAAAAACGTTTAGGTGAGGATTTTCTGGATCATGTTGATCATCTAGAGTTCTTCTTTCGAAAAAAAGAAATTGATGCTCGCGATTTCGTCGTACAAACTTGGCAGACATTAAAAACAGATGCGAAAGCGAAAAAAGAAGATGGTCGTGAACCGATCGAGCGTCTATATGACTTGGTAAAAGAAGACAGATTGTTTCCAGACTTGAGTGAAGAAGAGATCAACCATCGTTTAATTGCATGGTTTGCTGGAAAGCAAGTACTCCATACTTAATTGTATAGTTAAACAATAAATCCAGTTCACTAGACTGGATTTATTTATTACAGAAAAACTTATTGAATAAGGCCAACTAAAAATTTCCATATAATTGAATGATAATATTTTTAAATAAGGAAACGCTATTAATCGTAAAATTTATTTCTAAAGGATGATGGATATGAAGGGAATTTTGGGTGGCAATCCGCAAAAGGAACCATTGCACTATGGGGAAGTATTTGATTTGTACACTGCTTTAGCGACTCATCAAGGGGCAGTTGCAGGTTATCAAGTGTATTTAAATCATACTGGCGACAGTGACCTGCATAACATTTTAGAAGACAAGATTGAAAATATCTTAAAACCAAACATTCAGCAGCTTTCTGAAATTTTAAAAGCAAATGGAATAGCATTGCCTCCTGCTCCTCCAGAAAGGCCGAAAGCAGACTTGGAAGCAATTCCAGTTGGAGCTCGAATAAATGATGCAGAAATAGCAGTTGCAGTTTCAGCAGACACTTCTGCAAGTCTTGTCACATTTTCACAAGTAATTGGAAAATCAATCCGTGAAGATATTGCGATGATGTTTGGTCAATTTCATATGGTGAATGCACAATACGGCGCTAAGTTATTGAAATTAATGAAAACAAAAGGTTGGTTAGTCCCACCTCCGCTGCATATTCCTCAAGGTACTCCAGAAGAGGTATTAGTATAATACAGATAATTCTTCTTCTTGTTTTTCACGTATGTAAGAAAACACTTCTGAACAATTCAGAAGTGTTTTTTATCAATACAATTCATCATTTGATCAAAGCTGTTCTATCGAAAATTCTTATGTCGTTGCCAGATTTTCTTCGCATACTCTGCAAACGAAGGAATACATTCAGGCTTGCAATCGATAGCCCACCTCAGTTTGTCACATGCATCTAGTAGTAATAAGGTATTTAAAGTAGGGAGCATGGTTTGAAAATCAGAAGCAGTGATACCATAACCTTGTAGAAAAGCGTGCATTTGCTCTGTATTCGGAGCTCCGATGTCTACTTGAGATTTCAATAATTGAATCAATTCCCAATATGGGATGATATGGACTTCGGCACATCCCCAATCTAAAAGTGTGACGTTTCCTTTTTTATCGACAATCGTATTTTTTAAGGAAAGATCACCATGTGTAAGACCAAATGCAAAGTTCAGCTGGAGGAGGCCTTCGAATTTTTGTTTTATTATTTTCGTATGTTCTAACGAAAAGACTCCAAATAAGATCAAAGGATCGTCTTCTGTTAAACAATTGATATTGTAACGAATAAAGCCATGCCAAGTACCATTGAAGCCTTCATGGGTTGATGCTGCGAAAGTGTGATGGATTGGATTAAATAAGATTTCTCCAAAACCATTTACAGGAATAGAATGAATTTGCTTCGTATATTCCCCTAATTTTCTCCAAATCATTTCTTTGTTCCAAGGACTATATTTGCCATTTTTTCCTTTTATGAAAGTCTGAACCATATAGGTTACTTGTTCCATATTTCCAATCGCAAGTACATCGGGTCCTGGAACGCCTTTGCGTTTTGCCTGTTCCATACACCATTTTTCTTTCTCATAAATAGCTAAAGTGTTTGGAGCTTCATTCATTCTTATGATAAATAGGGAAGTGTTTGTTTCCACTCGATATACCTGATTTACAGTCCCATTTCCGATAATAGGATGGATAGATTGGATCTTTTCTCCAATTATTTGGGCACAGATTCTCTTTGCTACATTTTTGTAATCATTTGAAATGGTCATGTCTATCTCCTGAAATCTATTTAATACGAAGTGAAAATAGTTTAGGTAAGAATCCTAAAAAGTCTAGGTCAAGTAGAAATCCTAACTGGATTTACTTTGGATTTGATAATGTAATTTATCAAATAAACAGTTTTTTAAATTCCTATTATAACATTGCGAGCGAGAAAACCCTCGATTTTAATCGTGGGATAAAAGCGAGCATGAGGCAAGGGTTAACTTTGTGTCCTCACACAAGCCTGACTATTTTTTGGAAACACTTGACAAAAAGAAAACATACGATCTACAATATTCGCAAGATTTCGAACATGGGGGGTGATCCGATGCATAAAGCATTTTCCTACCGTCTTCAACCGACCAAAGCACAAGCAGCTTTGATCAATAAATCCGTCGGTTGCAGCCGTTTTGTGTTCAATCATTTTCTTGGGGAATGGAACAAAGTTTATCAAGAGACCGGGAAAGGGCTTACCTATTCCACTTGTTCCCGTGTTCTGACCGAGAAAAAACGTGAATTAGGGTGGTTGAAAGAAGTGGATTCCACTTCCTTGCAAAACACATTGAAACACCTTGCGGATGCCTTTCAGCGCTTTTTCCAAAAACAAAACCATGCCCCGCGATTCAAAAGCAGGAAAAATCGAGTGCAAGCGTATACCAGTCAGTGTAACTATCCCAAACATAGCAGACCGACCATCGAAATAGAGGGAAACAAAATCAAATTACCAAAATTAGGCTGGGTAACGTTTGTCCCCTCACGAAAAATAAGTGGTCGTATTTTGTCCGCCACGATCCGTCGAACATCAACAGGAAAATACAAAATATCCATCCTTTGCGAGGGATGCTACTTGCGATCCGTTCCCGCGAGAAAAGAAGCCATTGGCATCGATTTAGGGCTGAAAGACTTTGCCATTTTTGATGATGGAACGAAAATAAATGCGAACCGATTTTTTCGCCAATATGAACAAAAGCTAGCAAAAGCGCAGCAAACGACGGCGCGTAGAAAAAAAGACGGTTCCAACTGGCACAAAGCCCGCATCCAAGTGGCTCGCATTCATGAAAAAATCACCGATGCCCGCCATGATTTTTTACATAAACTATCGACGAAACTGGTGAACGAAAACCAAGTCATCAGTATCGAAAGTTTGCAAGTGAAGAATATGGTGAAAAATCATAAGCTGGCAAAATCGATCACGGATGCTTCGTGGTCGGAATTTGTTTCGATGTTGGAATACAAAACGAAAGAATACGGAAGACAATTGGTGAGAGTAGGAAAATCCTTCCCATCCAGCCAGCGTTGTTCGAGTTGTGGGTATAAAAATAAAGAAGTGAAACAACTACAGCTGCGAGAATGGACATGCCCGGAATGCAGCGAGCACCATGACCGGGACATCAATGCAGCCAAAAACATTTTGCAAGAAGGTAGAAGATTACTTGCCGTGGGGCTCACGGTCTAAGCTTGGTAAATTTCCTTGTAGGTTGGAGGATTACCCAAGAATCCCACGGCTTTAGCCGTGGGAGTTGTCAAAAATGAGAATAAATGAGCACGAAAAAAATAGTATATACTACTCGGGTAATATCTTTGCTCGTATTGAGCATAAATAAGATGTATTCAGTCGGAAAAATTGATCAAAATGAGCATAGTCAATCATTTCCAATCAAAAATAACTAGAAATGATAAAGAAATATAATATAATGTGTAATAAGTATAGTATTTCATTTTAGGAGAGAATCATGTTTACAGAGGAAAGACATCAGCAAATTTTATCTTATTTAAACAAGTATCATCGTGCTTCTGTTCCCGAATTAAGCCAAACGTTCCAAGTATCAGAATCTACTATCCGTAGAGATTTAAGTGAACTGGAACAAAAGGAAAAGCTGCGTCGAACACATGGTGGGGCTGTCTGTCTTGATTTTGTTCGCATGGAGCCAACAGTGAAAGAGAAGCAGACAACAAATTTATCAGAAAAGGAGAGAATAGCGAAAACAGCCAGCGAATGGATTAAGGAAAAAGAAACGATTTTACTTGATTCTGGTACCACAACGCTGCAACTTGCAAAACAACTTCATTCTTTGAATCTTACCATTGTCACTAATTCTGTAAGCGTTTTAACAGAATTACAGGATGCCCAAAATATAGAGTTACTCAGTACAGGAGGGACTGTACGGCCACAGATTGGAGCTATGGTTGGTCCTTACGCAGAGGGTTTTATAAGAAGGATAAAGGTAGATAAATTGTTTTTAGGTATGAATGGTGTAGATGGGAGAAATGGATTGAGTACTCCCAATGTGCTGGAAGCGCAAATGAAAAAAGAAATGATTTCAGCTGCTAACAAAGTTATTTTGTTATGTGACCACAGTAAAATCGGTAAAATTACACTTCATCAGGTGGCTTCGTTATCTGAGATCGATATGATCATTACCGATAAGAGCGCGCCTTTATCCTTTCTAGAAGACTGTGAACAATTAGGAATCGATGTGATTACGGTTTAAATTTGTGAAAGAAGGTTCTTTATGATGAGAATCGCAACAGTATCTTTAAATCCCGCAGTTGATCAAACCATTACGATTGAAAAACTATACATCGGACAAAAAAATGTGGCGATGAATACTCGTTATGACTTTGGAGGAAAAGGCATTAACGTTGCTCGGGTGCTGGCTCATTTTGACATACAGCCGACTGCAACAGGATGGCTGAGCAGAGAAGCTGAGCAATACGAAAAGAAATTACATGATATGGGAATCCACTCCTCTTTTGTTTTTACGAATCAACCAATTCGGACAAATGTAAAGGTTTTAGAGCAGCACTCCGGTAAGATGACAGAATTAAATGAAGCAGGATTTCCCATCAGTGGAAAAGAGAAAGACCAATTTATCAAGCACTATATTGGACTGCTTTCTGAGGTAGATGTCGTTATTCTTGCAGGAAGTTTACCTCCAGGCATAGACCCAGCCTTTTACAGCTTTTTGATCGAACAAGCCAATAATCATCAGGTGTTGACTTTCTTAGATACAAATGGACATTTACTAAAATACGCCTCAAAGTCTTTACCATATGCAATAAAACCAAATCAAGAAGAATTAGAAGAATATTTAGGTTACAAAGTACAAAAGGAACAAGATGTGATCGAGGCGGGTCTTTCGCTTATCGACCAAGGAATTTCATTAGTATCGATTTCTTTAGGGGCGAAAGGTGCGTACTTTTTCAAACAGGGACAAGTAGTGAAATCAAAACCTCCTCATATAGAAGTGAAAAGCGCTGTAGGTGCAGGGGATTCCATGTTTGCCGGAATGGTTATAAGTGTGATGAACAGCTGGGAGCTGGAAAAGATTGCGAGATTCTCCACTGCTTTAGGATCAGCCACTGCTTCGAAAGCTGGTACACAATTAGGCACACCAGAAGATGTAGATAAATTACTGGATTTAGTTGAAGTTGAAGGAGTGAATGGGAGATGAAGAAAAAAATACTTGCTGTCACCGCCTGTCCTACTGGTATTGCTCATACCTATATGTCAGCAGAGGCACTACTAGAGGCTGCAAAAAAGAAAGATATTGATTTTAAAGTCGAGACACGTGGAGCTTCCGGAATTGAAAACCAACTGACCAAAGAGGAAATTGATCAAGCAGATGCAATCATTATTGCTGCTGATGTGGATGTAGAAGAAGAGCGTTTTCATTATAAATCAGTGACAAGAGCAAAGCTAAGTGAGGCGATAAAAAAGCCTGAGCAAGTGATTGACCGAGCATTGGAGGAAGCTCAGAAGTTTGAACCAAGCAAAATAAAGCAAAACGAAGTTCCACCAAAAGATAGCAACCAAGCAAAAGGTTTGTATAAGCACTTACTCAATGGTGTATCTTACATGTTGCCACTGGTTGTTGTAGGCGGTATTTTGATAGCGATTTCATTTGCCTTTGGGATTAAAGCGTTCGAGCAAAAAGGAACACTAGCTGCTGCACTGATGGACATTGGAGGTAATAGTGCTTTTGCATTAATGATCCCTATTTTAGCTGGGTTTATTGCTTTTTCGATTGCAGAAAAAGCTGGATTAACCCCTGGTCTTATTGGTGGGATGCTAGCCTCTAAAATTGGAGCCGGATTTCTAGGCGGGATACTTGCAGGTTTCCTAGCTGGATATGTGGCCAAAGCGTTAAAAGATTATATTCGTCTGCCAAAAAACTTTCAAGGCATTCATACGATTGTCATTATCCCTGTTGTTTCTTCGCTTATTGTGGGTTTACTTATGATTTTTGTCATTGGTACACCAATCAAATTGATCATGGATGGACTTGCAGCTTGGTTAAAGACATTAGGTACCACAAATGCCATTTTACTCGGTCTCCTCTTGGGAGCAATGATGGCAAGCGATATGGGTGGTCCAATCAATAAAGCAGCCTACACATTTGGAGTAGGACTGCTTGGAAGCGGAGTCTATGGACCGATGGCTGCAATTATGGCTGCTGGAATGACGCCGCCTCTTGGAATTTGGCTGGCTACGCTATTAGCTCGGAACAAGTTTTCTACGGATGAACGAGAAGCCGGAAAAGCAGCTGGAATACTAGGTCTATCCTTTATTACAGAAGGTGCGATACCATTTGCGGCAGGTGATCCTATTCGTGTTATTCCTTCTCTCATTGCTGGATCAGCTATAACAGGCGCTTTGTCTATGGCATTCCATGTGACATTAAAAGCTCCACATGGGGGGATTTTTGTTCTCGCTATTCCAAATGTAGTTACCAACATAGGTGGATATGTGATTGCAATCGCGGTAGGTACGATTGTGACAGCTGCTTTACTCGCACTATTAAAAAGAAATAAAGAAACGGAGATAGCAAAATGATAGCAGAGTATTTACTTCCAGACTTAGTTCAGTTGGATGCACAGGTAACATCTCGTGAAGAATTGATGGAATATCTAGTAGACTTAATGGCATCCAAAGGGTTGGTAACAGATGCCAAAGTATATTTAGAAGATTTGTATACGAGAGAGAAACAAGGCTCCACCGCAATTGGTTTTGATGTAGCTACCCCGCATGCAAAATCCAAAGGAGTTTCTAAACCAGCAATTGCACTAGTGCGTCTTGTCCAACCCATACAGTGGGACGAAGAGGAAGAAGTATCATTGGTATTTTTAATCGCTGTACCAGAAGCACAAGCTGGGGATGTACATCTGAAAATAGTAGCAAATCTTTTCCGTAAACTGATGCATGAAGATTTTCGTCAGTCATTAAGAACAGCAAATTCAGTGGAAGACATCCTAAATACCATTCAAGATTAAGGGGAATAAATCCATCGGAAAGGATATAGAGAGATGATAAAAAAAGAGATAAAAGTAAATCTGGAACATGGATTGCATATTCGACCTGCGAAAGAGTTTGTGCAAGTAGCAACCAAATTTCATAGTGATATTGATGTGATCAAAAATAGCCAAACTGCAAATGGGAAAAGTATTTTAGGGATCGTATCATTGGGAATTCTAAAGGGAGAAACCATCACCTTGAAGGCTGATGGTTCAGATGAAAATGAAGCGATAACTAGTTTGGAGAAGATCTTTATCGAAGGTGAAGCATAATTCAACTTTCATCTCATTTGAATGATTTGGCACACAATAAAAGGATATGGTGATAGAAAACAAATCTAGGGATAGAACCTGCCTGGATTTGTTTTTTGCACTTTTCTTGAGTTACATAAATGTGACAAAAGAGCCGTCCCCTTGTCACATTTATTTGTCATTTTCTTGATGTTCTTTTATCATTATATGTAATATTGTACGAAAAACAATGGTTGTATAGAGTAGACATAGGAAGGATAGAGGCAATGTACTTACCATCTTTTGATCTAACGGGACAAATAGCAGTCGTAACTGGAGCTGGTAGAGGAATCGGAAGAGCATTAGCAATTGGATTAGCGGAAGCAGGTGCAGATGTAGCGATTTTTGCCAGGACTATGGCGGACTTGGAAAAAGTAAAACAGGAGATTGAACAAATAGGACGTAAGTCATGGCTGTTTGCTGTTGATATCCAAAAAAAAGAAGAAGTAGAAAATGCAATACAGGAACTGATTACTCAAACGGGTAAAATCGATATATTGGTCAATAATGCTGGATTGAATATTCGTAAACCAGCCTTGGAAGTAACAGATGAAGAATGGGATACTATTTTGAATATAAACTTAAAATCTGCTTTTATGATGTCTAAAGCGGTAGCTAATAGCATGAAAGAAGCGCGGCGTGGAGTCATTATCAATATCACTTCGGTCGCTGGTCATGTAGCCTTGCGTACAGGTGTACCGTATGGTGCTTCCAAAGCCGGATTAGTCCAAATGACAAAAACTCTAGCACTGGAATGGGCTAAATACGGTATTCGAGTCAATGCGGTCGGACCGTGGTATTTCAAAACAGAATTAACTAATAAATTGCTTAATAACCCAAACTATTTGGATGAAATATTAGCCCACACCCCTATGAAACGAATCGGAGAATTACAAGATTTAGTTGGACCTGTAGTTTTTTTGGCGTCTGATGCAGCTAGTTATGTAACAGGACAAACGTTATTTGTAGATGGTGGAATGACAATTTATGGATTTTAATTTTTTTGATCTTGGCAAAACAAGATAGAAATAAAGAAGTATCTTCTGAATTTTTTTCTTTACATTTCAGGAGATACTTCTTTTTTTACAAATCACCTTCTAGTTTGCCATTGGATTAAATGCAGCATCTGGAGAATAGACAGATATATGATCAATGGTGGGATCATCTTTTGTTAAGAGAAAGATCAACTTAAACTCATAGCCATTTGCATGATAAACATAGATAGATTGACCTTTGAGTTTCCGGATATGGGTTGGTTCACCTAGAACTTTCTTTACCTCGGAACGAGTTATATTGTGCAGATAGGGATCATAAGAACGGACGTCATCAAGAATATCTCCTTTCCCTACATGAAAAGAAAGGTTACGACTTTTATAGATATAATAAGCATACGTGTTATCTGGCGTGTCTGGCTGCCCATATTTATCTTCAACGGATTCTATATCATTTTTGTTGGCAGCAAATTCACTTCCGATTACTTTCCCTTCATTCGCCAAATCATAGGATTGTTGTAAATAATTTCGATGCTCTATATTCACGGATGAATCGGTATTGGAAGAAGTATTTTGGTCTGTAGAATTAGTATCGGATGAAGAACTGGTTGGATTTGTTGAGTTTGATTTAGAAGAAGGAACATTAATTGTACAACCATTCAATATCAAGAGTCCTAATATCGTGATGATTGTAAGTTTGATAGATTTCATGAAAACAACCTCCTCATAGATGAGAATCAATTGTGTAAGGTTACCCATTGTCTTGTTTTTAGTATAAAAAACAGACTATTAGATAAAAAGTGAAAAAAGAAGAATATTATTTCCCCTTTTCAACCGAGTATGAGTGCGACAAGGGGACGGTTCTCATGTCGCACCATACAAATAATGAAATCAGCTTTAACTAATATACTGAGATTTCATTAACTCGATCTTCCTCTTTAAATAGTTTATTGCTCATTTTTGGATCTATCATGTTAGCCACAGAAGAAGAAAGAAGGCTGAAAACAATGAGTAATAACGATGGCTATATGAGATTTTCTCATCGTTTCACTTCCCTTATGAAAATGAAAAGCTATAGGAACCTTCAATGGATTGCTACGATACTTTGGTTGGTAAAGTTAACCATTAGGAAATCACGTTGGGACAAGAATAAGGATGGAGAATAGACTGTCTTTTATTTCATTTTTGCAAGTTGTATAATATAGGAAGCCAGATCAAAGCACGGGCAAGAAGGAGTGGGTCATGGCACGTATTCGAGCACGCGACGGGCGCGATTATCTGCTCAAGTTGGCAAAAAAGCTTGGGGTACCGTTCGATCCTACCGATTCGAACGAACGGCTGAGGAACCTCATCAATGATGCTGATGCCACCAAGGAGCAGATGGAGGAAATCGCTGATCTCTTGAAGCGGGTGGATAGGAAGTGCCCTGAAAAACTGAAATATGGTCAGGCGGAAGATGTCCTGAAGGCCGCCAAGGAATTTGTCAACCAACACACCATCAATGCGATGGGACTCGAAGAGCGTAAAGTCATCGAGTGGCGTCAGGTGTATTTCTACATCAAGAGGGTGTTCGGTCAAAGGAAGCAATACAGGATCGTCCTCCAAAGAGTTGCTTTGAGCCGCCCATCAGGAGAAGAAAACGTAACTTTCACCCCCATCGGTGATAGTTTCGTAATCAACCCGAACAGATTCCTCTATCTTGCCAACGTAGTTGATCTGGACAAGTGGAAGCCCGACGTCGACATCTGGGCTTCATCAGAAGAAGAGCCAGACTGGCTCGCGGCAGAAATTGAGCCGGACTGGTCTTCATCAGACGAAGACCCGCCTTTCTAAGGCTTGACGCCGACACGGGTTACGCCCGGGGTTAGTACCATACTAACCCCGGGCGCGTGCGTTTTTGGGCACTACTTTTTTTCACGTTAAGATAATGAAAAAATAGAAGTAATGTATGAGAAGATGCTTAATCAAATAGATGAGTAATCAGTAGAAAAAAGGATAGATCAAGTATCTGTCCTTTTTTGTTTGGGATGGATGAGAGAAAGAGTATATTTATATTTTTGCTTTATTCAAAGTGAATAACACAAAATTTCATATTTTACAATTAACTAATAATTTGATATTATTTGGAATAGAGGGGTATTTATTTCATATCCCTTATTTTTTATGTCTATGATAGGAGTGAGAGAAATGGCTGTTGGAGGAGAACTAAGTGTTAGCGTTGATGTTTTAGGTATAGCAAACGCAATTGCAGATGCTATCAAAAAAGATACGAATCGCGATGGATTTGTAAAAAACTTGATGGAACAAACTTTTTATGCTGTGGGTCAGCAGTACAATGTGATGGTTTTTAACTTGAGCCAAGACTATGAAGATCATTTTAATGGGGTTAAATTTTATGGTTCTGCGACATATGATAGTGTCGTTTTTGGAATTTGGGCATTTGAAGATGGAGAATTTACCAATAAAGGTGATGGCGGATGGATTAACTGGGCATTTCGAGGCTGGTTTGACCGTGATGGCGGTCATGTAACGTTTCACCGCCCATAAATATGTGCAATGAGGGGACAGGCTCTTATCTTGCAGTAGAGTGAGATGAACCAATCCAGTCAGGATGAAAGCCTAGACTGGATTGGTTGATTGGATTAAATATAAAATACAAAAAACAAAACAGAACTACATCTTATCTCACCACATGTCTATTCTTATGTTATTAAAGTTTTGTCTGTTTCATAGTAGCTGATCTTTCCGGTGAAGAATCATAATTTTTCAGCATCCTATATAAATTATGCGTCAGGTGGTTCAGCTTTTAGATGCTTAGGATTTCCATAGCTTTGATGAATAGTCATACTTTTTTCGCCACTTTTCCATAATTTTTAATGATAGTTGATGGAATTGTTCTACATATTTTCCATAGAGATACTTCAATTGTATTAATAAAAAAAACTAATCCATTGGAGGTTCTGCATCAAGATGCAATTTAAAAACATTTAATCTTTCGTTGAAAGTCATTTTTTTCTTTCCACCTTTCCATAATTTTAATGACAGTTGATGGAATTGTTCTACATATTCTAGGTAATGATCAGGTTTACTTTGTTTACATGTTGCCGCAAGTTTCATTAAGATATCCCATTCGTGTTGATTGTACGAGTGAGTCTTGGCGATAGCAAGCGCATTTTCATACTGGTGATGTGCTTTATTCATTTGTTCTTGATGAAGGTAACAATCTCCTGATGCAATTAAGGCATTCATTAAGCGAACATTATCTGATGTCTCTTCTCCTAATTTAACTGCTTGTTTCAGGGTTTCCAGTGATTTCTGTAAGTCATTTAATTCTAAGTATAACAAACCCAGTTGGGTATAAGTATCAATAGCCAGTGGACTATGATTAATTTTGTCTTTTAATTTTAAAGCTGTTCTGAGACAGTGCTTTGCATTAGAATACTCTCCTTTTTTTCGATAGCTTTCCCCTTTAGTGGTCCATAACTCTAATGACCGATCATATTGCTTATCAAGACGAGCTAATAGTAGTCCTTCTTCTGTATGATAAATGGCCTGATCGTAAAGACCAAATTTGTTGTATAGGGTAGCCTGTAATTGTGAAAGGTTGGTTTTTGCTTCTGAGCTGGCGAGTTTAGTTCGATTTTCTTGAAGCTGTTTGGTAATTCGGAACGCATCCTCATTTTGATTTAACTTTTCTAAGTAAATCGATTTGCTAAGAAGTAAGTTATATTTAACATAACTTCTGTCATCTGTCTCTACAAAAAATTTTCCCCCTAATTCGACTGCTTCTAAGGCTTGATCTAAATGATTTTGACGTTCATATATACGACTTATTCCATGATAAGAGACTGTTTTAACATTGGTATTTTTTAGATTTGGAAATTGATCAACATAACGGATTGCTTTCCCATAAAATTCTAGTGCCTTGACCAAATTTCGGTTAATCTCATAAAGTTTTCCTTGTAAATAATAGTAATCCCCAAGCATTGGATCATCAGGTTCCAATTTAATTTTTTGTAATTCCTGCCAAGCCTCATCCGCTCCAACCAAGTGAATATCATGTTCAATCGTCTTCAATAACAACCGAATATCAACTTGTTCATTTCCATCTTCCTTTTTCTCCTCTAAAATCTCCCCAACTTCCAACTCCAAATAATCACAAATTGCTACTAAGTTATCTTCTGCCACTTGATATGTCCCGCGCTCGATTTTACTCACCAAAGAAGGGGAGATGTCGAGGGAGAGGGCAAGGTCTTCTTGGGTGATCTGCCGTTTTCTCCTCGCTCTGCGGATTTTTTCTCCTTGTTCATACGAAACAAATACGGTTGCTTTCATGGGATTTCACTCCTTCAATCACGAAAAATTGGAATCAAGTTTCTTTTATTTAAGTAGAAAAGGATAATTTCTATAAATAATTATGAATATTGGTAAAAATCATTGTACTACCTTATGCTTATGAATGAAAGAGGTTTAAATGGGAAAAGGAGGAAAACACATGGATTTATTGCTGAAAATCGAAGGAAAGGGAGAAGCGGTACGGGATTTTATTACTTTTATGAAGACAGATGACCGCTATGCTATTTATACGAGTGCTAGATATACGTTGTCCCAAGAGAAGGATGTCGTAGAGTTTGTGTTTGAAAAGGGAGGAAGAAGTGGGGGAAATGCAGATTTTTCAAATTGGGAGAGAGATTGCTAGACTTGTTGTTGCTTATGGTGAGGGAAAACAACTTATTTCCTTGATAAGGCAGTTTCAGCAAGCAAAAACACGTAACCTGTTAATTGAAGTAATCTATCAACTTATTTATCTGGGAGAAGCAGTCAAGGTTCATCAAAAGCGATTACAAGTATCTCCGATTAAATGGGAAGCACTCATTCGTTTTATTGAAAAAGGTAGTATCTCAGATGTCCGCAAGCTGCATACATCGATGATCGAAAGTATGGCGAGGTTACAGGTAGATAAAGTACTAAAACTAGAGAAACATCTTGAGGAATTAAAAAGAAAATAGGAGGGAAAGGTATGCTAACCATGCACTTAAAAGGCGATTCTTACTACATAGAGGCATTTGTTACCCATCTTAAAACACAGCCGTTTTTCACATTGTTAACAGAAAATCGAATAAAAGAAGGGGAAGTTGAGCTAAATTTTACTACCAATCTATTTAAGCCAAGTCTATCACCTCTATCAGTAGTAGAATTGGTGACTGTGGATGAGCGGGTGATTCAAATCGAACTCCTTCACCCTGTAGAAATAAGGGTAGATGAACATATCCGGCAAATCTCCGGTTTCAGCTACGACATATTCGCTGCCCCACAAAGATAAAACAAAAAATCTAAAGTTATCGCTAGCAGGTGAACAATGAAAAAGAGAACATCTCAACAGATGTTCTCAAGCTATAAAACAATTAGGAAACTTCTGAGCAGACTTTGCCCACACCTTTTTGTTTATCTTTTGAAACAAAAGCTGGATATGCCTCAGGTTTTAAGTGGCCATTTTGGTCAAACAAGGATGCTTCATATTGGAGCAATTGATCTCTTTCTTCTTCTGTGAGTATTCCATCTTCGAAGAATCGGTGTACATACTTGTATTGATAATCATAGTGATCATGTGTAGGGACAATGACCATATTTGGCAATGCCTTACGGAGTTCGCGAATCCGTTTTATCGTATCTAAGTATATGTGAAAGTCTTTTTTCGGTCCTGGTACAAATGCACATAAGTGTTCAAAATCGAGATGCCGTAAGGTATACAGACTATCTCCTGTAAGAAAAACATGTGTCTCCTCATCTGTACGCACGAGCAGACTAGCATGCCCTTTGGAGTGCCCTGGTGTTGGCAAAAAGATCAGGGAACCATCACCAAAGAGATCTTGGCTGGCATCAAAACTATGAAATGCTCCAGATGTAAAAGAAACAAAATCCCAATTTTTAATAGATGAATAGGAAGGAGGATAGTAAATGGGACGAAAACCAAATACTTTATCATGTCTGGATTCCCATTCTTTTAATGGAACCATAACTCTTGCATGGGAAAAGCGATTGAGTTCTCCTACATGGTCTTCATGAAGATGAGTTAACACAACTGTTTGAATATCCGAAGGGCAATAACCTAACTTATCCAATTGAGCGGTCAGCTCCATGTTATCCTCTAAAACATATTCATCTTCATCCGTTGTAACCCCGAAAATTCCTTTGTAATAAGATTTGTGTTCGCGCGCTTGTTCCATCGAGATACCTGTATCGATGAGGATCGGTCCGACATGTGGATGCTCGATGAGATAGACATGAATCGGCACATTGATAAAGTGACTTTTGTCAAAAATCATATTCCAAACTGCACGATTGCCAATCCACCCATTTAATCCACCATAAAATTGTCCAAAAGGTACTTTTGTATAACCCGTTTGCAGAACATGAATTTTCATAAATAACTGCTCTCTTTTTGTTAACGCAAGTTTTATAGCTTTAATATACCAGTATGAAAATATAAATGCAAGTTTATTTGCGTTTAGATTGGAATTTTTTTATGATAGAAGTATGAAACCTATAAAAAACCCTAATTCCAAACCAGATACAAACAAAAAAACACCCAAAAAACGATTGGGAGGTCGAAGTGCTCGTATACGGGAAGCTGTGTTTCAAGCTGTTTTAGAACTATTAAATGAGAAAGGTTATGACGCACTTAGTATTTCAGAAGTTGCCAAAAAAGCAGAAGTACATGAAACATCGATTTACCGTCGATGGGAATCGAAATCCAACTTGGTAATCCAAGCAGTAATGGAGAAGTCCAATCAAGAGATCCCCATTCCTAACACTGGTGCATTGCGAATGGATTTACTTGAATTGTTGAAGTATGCAAGTGACTATCTCCAATCTGCGGATGGTAACTCGGTTATTCAAATGGCTGTTATGACAATGGGAAATGAGGAAATGGCATTAAGCAAACATTCATTTTGGAAGGAGAAAAATGTTCATTTATCTATTATTTTTGAACGAGCAGTAACAAGAGGAGAAATACATGCAAACCTGGATTGGTCTTTGCTCATAGAACTTCTTTTAGGTCCCCTGTATTTTAGAAAGATAATGAGCGAGAAGGAGTTAAATGAGGAGATGATTACATTTATCGTGGATACAGCACTCCATGGTATTGAAATATAGAAAAACAAAATCTAGTAAGCAAAATGGATAGTGAAATGAACTAGTTTTCATACAGATTTGGAAATAGAGATCAAATCGTGGTTTTACCCCCATAGGAAGTAAGCGAGAAAGAGAACATCTTAAAGATGTTTTCAAAATCTACTTGGGGGTTTTTCTATGTTTTCTTGAACGAGTTATGGTTATTGGTTTTTATGTACTCTCCTTTGCCGGCTTTTTTGATGAATGGATATCGGATAATCGTGAATTTTCGTGGCGCTGTTTCTCAATGCACTAGCCTATTTTCTGTTGTAAACGATCCAGTCCCAGCTTCTGTTTCGGCATATGAAGCAAAAGACAGGTGCTGTAGGTGTGGTGCAATTGATGAATGCTGTCGTTTATCTGATGATGTTTGTTCTCGGATGGGCGACACAGCGATTCGATTTGCCATATAAGGCGATTTGGGGTTTGCAACTGGTGTTGCTCCCAGCTGCCGGTATTGCACTGTACTATTTGGTACAGTATTTTCGGATCCAAGAGGAACAGACATGGAAGGAGTGCCGAGATGAGCTGATGCAGCCAGTCGTCAATTTCATTCGTACTTTTGGTACTCGCCATGGTGATCTACACAAGTCGACCACTGGTATCTCCGATGAAGAAAATCTAGCCTGACTATCCCTGCTAAGGGAGAATAAATCCCCTGTCATGTGTTCCGACATGACAGGGGATGGCTGTTTATAAGGATTCTCCGATATCAGGAACATTTGTAATTGATATTACCCATGGTTTCATTATGATCCAAATAATATGCGGTTTTCCTTCTATCTTACTTTCCTTGGTATGCTTTTTCTAATTCAGCAAGATCAAACTTTTTCATTTTTAAAAACGATTTCGTAACACGGTTTAACTTTTCTTTATCGTCTGTCTGCATTATTTCTTCCATTCTTTGTGGTGATATCTGCCATGATAATCCGTATTTGTCCCTTAACCAGCCACATTGCTCTGCTTCTGGCACTGCCGAAAGTTTTTCCCAGTAGTAGTCGATATCCGTCTGATCTTCACAAAGAACTAAAAAAGAAATCGCTTCATTAAATGAAAATCCATGTTCATAGCTGCTATCCATCGCAGAAAATTTTTGACCTTCCAAGGTGAATGCAGCAAACTTTAACATCCCCTCTGCATCAGGGTCTTCTTCTTTTTCGTAACGTGCCTTTGCATCAAAAGTGGCATGGTGAAATACAGAGACATAAAAGTTAATCGCTTCTTCGGCCTTCCCACAGATGTCACCTGTAAACATGAGGGCAGGAGTGATCTTTTGAGTGAACTCCTGGGCATTATACATGATTTGCCAACTAAGTCCGTATTTGTCCTGCAACCATCCATATCGCTCGCTGAACGGATAGGAGGCAAGCGGCATCAGCGCTGTTGCCCCTTCAAACAACTTGTCCCATAATGAATCGACTTCCTCTGCTGTATGGCAATGAACCGTGAAAGATACAGAAGGATTAAACTGGAAATGAGGTCCAGCACTGATCGCCATAAATTTTTGTCCAGCGAGCACAAAAGAGACTATATCGCAGTTCCCTGATGGAGTACCTTCAATGGTAGTGATGTTCGTGATCCTTGAGTTCTCCCCAAACGCGGATATATAAAATTCAGCAGCTTCTTTTGCTTCTTGATCAAACCATAAATGTGGAATAATTTTTTGCATGTTTTTTGCTCCTTTCTCTTCCATATTATAGCAAATAGATGGTGGAATATCGAACATAATTTCGTGATAAATTCCTATCGATCAAATCGCAAGTTTGAGATGGGAGTTTTTGAAAAGTCAAATAAAAGTGATATACTTTGTACGAAAGAGAGAAAAAATCGATCAGTAGGAGATACTGGTGAAAAACAGATTCGGGATCGCCTTCACCATGAGTGTCATGGTAGGAATGATGTCAGGGTTCTTCTGGACTCCGGTGGCGAGGGTGTATGAGACAGCAGGATTTGAGGAACTAGTCCCTTATATTCCACTGGGTTATGGTGTAGGATCGTTGTTTTTCATTTGGGTGTATACCAAGAAAGACCTTGATCCTGAGAAGTGGATTTTTCTTTCTTCTCTAGGGCTAAGTGGAATCATTTGGGGTATGGCTGTTGCTTTCAAATGGTCATCCTCTATGCAATCTTTTCTGCTCATTGTCTTTCCAGCATTGTTTGGCGGGGTGTCAGGCATGCTCTTTATGAGCACGAGTACCTTCTATCGATCACAATTGGGCCAGAGAGCGAAGGTACACCAAAGGGGAGCAGCACTTCTAACTACTGCTTTTCCTCTCATTTACCTGATGTTCAGTTCGCTGGGCTTTTGGGTATTGAATAGCATGCATTCCGTCTATGTGTGGGCAGCAATGGCTGCCTGTACACCACTCATGATTAGTATCCCAGCTTGGTTTATTTTTCCAAGGAATCAAGTAAGGGATACTGCCCGTCAACGGCAGGATTCTGTACAGAAAAAGCAGGCAGAGGAGAGGCTGTCAGATAAAAAAACAAAGGAGCCTCTCTTGCCGGTCCTTGTACTGGTAAGCGGTCCGTATATGATGGCTGGATATGTTCTAGGATACGGCTTTCTGCGGAATGTTGTCCTCTGGGCATGTCTGGCAACACCAGCAATGATTGTGTTTTGGTACTTCTGGATTCGATTGTTTCGGCAGAAACAACAAATTCAGAATCAAAAAGAGATCGTCCTGACTCCTCGGTTGTTTTGGCTTGTACTGCTGAGTAATTTGCCAAATCAAATCCCTTCGAGTGTAGGTACTCTATATGTACCATTGCTGCTGAAAAACGTAGCCTCGGTCAGTTCTGTTCTATCAGGAACAATCGTCGGTACTGTCGTAGGGGGATGGATTGCTACTCTGATTCCTCCTCAGTATAACCGTGAGACACTCACATTTAGTTATATCCTGACTGGAACAGGATTGACAATGGTTGCAATGCAGACAACAGTCACTCCAATTGTTGTCTTCCTGTCACTGTTTCTGATTGCTGTTGCTAGTTTGCTGTTGGGCACGATTCAATCCCAGCTTTTATTTCAGCATATGAAACAAAAGACTGGTGCTGTTGGGGTAGTAAAACTAGTTTCTTCCATCTCCTTTGTGATGGTGTTTGTCCTCGGATGGATGACGCAGCGATTCGGATTGCCATATAAGGTGATTTGGGGCTTGCAACTGGTTTTGCTTCCTGCTGGTGGTATCGCACTGTACTATTTGGTACAGTATTTTCGGATCCAAGAGGAGCAGACATGGAAAGAGTGCCGTGATGAGCTGATGCAGCCAGTCGTCAAGGGTATTCGATCTTTGGTACGCATCATAGTGATCTACACAAGTCGGCTGGTATCTCCGATGAAGAAACCTTACTAACCCTACTAAGGGAGAACAAATCCCCTGTTCATGTCTCATGGCATGACAGGGGATAGCTGTTTATAAGATACAAAGATGTTGTATTGGGAATATTTGTAATTGTGATAAGAAGAATATCATTCCATACGTTTTCTGTTCATTACCAGCTTTCCTCATATCTTACTTTTCTCCACACATACGAAAAAGAGCCATTATTTTGATGGGAAAAAACCATGAGAATAATGATGACCAAAAAAGTGATGGAAGTACATATAGCATGAAAACGGATTTTTTTGATCCATGATGGAAACTCGGATGGGTCAGAAGTTTGAAGAAAATGACGAGTGTAATATCCAAACATTCCGCCAAAAGCACCGATTGCTAAAAAGATAATCATCATCAAAAAGGTCCAAAGCATGGAATATGTTACCTGAGAATACAAGTAACCGCCAGTAAATAACTGTGCTACTAGAATCCATTGAATTACAAAGTTTGCACGATACAAGAGTTGAAGAATAGATGTTTTTTGAAGAAATGCTTCTTTTAAACAGAAAGGTAATATCAGATAAAATCCCATTCCAATAGCTCCAAGGATATGAGTTAAGAGAATAAACTGGGTCAAATTACTTTTCCTCTTTCTCTTCTATAGTCTGTGATCAATCCTAAGTGTAGAGGAAGTAATGTTGATATACAACTAGCCAATATATAAACAGGGATTATAGGTTATTATAAAAATATTAGAATTGTTTTAGTGGTTCTATCAATAATTAGAATTTCTAGAAATGATTGCCGTTTGTATCAACAGATAATTCGATATAAAACTTTATATTTTTAAGGAATCCGAAAGATAATTTACAATTTCATTACAATAACAAAATCATTTATTAATACTAAATATCATTTTGTTATTTATAATTTGAATAATCCTATTAGATTATTACATATAATCCATAGGATAAATAATAGGGAGGTGTATGGAAGTGAAGAAAGGGAAGTTGAAGTTGTTAGGATTGACCTTTATTTTTATGCTTTCAATTTTCGCCTCAGGATTTGCTGATATATTAGGGGACACGGTAAGCGCAAAAACGGGAGCATATTAATAACATTGGAGATTAAATTGGTTTAAATGAAAACGAATTCAATATGTAAAAGAGCGTCCATTGGTCGCTCTTTTACGTTGTCAGGAAGTGTAAATTTGTTGTTAGAAGCACATTTGCTTTTAGGAAGGGTCTACTTCGTCATAGGATAAAGTGACGACTCTTGTATAATCCCCTTTAGTGATTTCTTCTTTGGATGCTTTTTGATCTAATTCTTCTTGATCATCCATACCGTTTGCAATCGTAGGTTCTTTCTGTTTGTCATTTTTCTCCATATAAATCACTCCTTTTTTGTATTATTACCAGTTGACGTAATTTATATGGATTTAGAGATTTTTATCAATCTCTTGGCTCTGCATTATAACCCTTTTGTCCATAAGGTTGTAATTTATCCAGCCACTTTCTCTTTAATTTCTTGAGTTCCCAGCGTTTATCTAAAACTTTTTCTGCATCTTTTTGTTCTAGTACCTCATATTGAAATGCTTCACTTCCAAGTTCCTTCCAATCTTTTTGCAACGCAGCATTTGCAAATTTTCCCATATCTAATTGCCACTGAATGGTCATCCATTTATTTTTCAGGTTGGGATAACTATTGATGAAGATTTTTTCGTTATTTTTATTTGTTATTTGAATGACACCCATATATGTTTTTATCTGTTTGTATTGCTCTTTTAACTCTTTGCGCTTGTCACTATCCATGTATATAGTGCTCCTTTTCAGATAGTCCGATTTTAATAGCCCATCTCTTTTAAAATTCTGGCTAGAACACGCAATCTTTCTCCAATTATTTCATCATCTTCACTAAGGACTTGGTTAAATAACTTAATATCTTCCTCAATCATTTCATTGTCTGTACAGACTGCTACCGTCATAGCATCACCTTGTAGCCCAACCCGATCAATAGTAGGTTTTTCTTTATCGTATAGGTTCTCATATCGATAAGCTTCGCGAAAGTGAAGCTTTGCTCTGCATACTAAAATGGCAAGATCCAAAACACGATGCAGGGGTAGTTCTTCCGATTGTCTAGACCATTTTCCTCCTGTATGCCTCCATACTTTTGCTGAAACATCTACTTTCCCTCGATCATTCCACTGAGCTAGCCCCAAAGATAGTCCTTTTGCATCAGAATGGTAAGCGTTTCTACCATCTATATTTTCGTAGTTATCAGAAACGATGACTGGTTTATGTTTTAAAGCAGTTGGTATTTTCATGTGTTTTCCTCCTAGGATATTTAGTGATTTAGTAAACTACTAAATTACCAAATAGACAATTCAATCTAACATTATTCAAAAGATACTGTCAATCATTTTTTTGCTTTCGTTATTGAAAGAGAGGGAAGGTGGTTGGAGCAGGACGAACAAGGGTTTATAAAGTACGGGCAGTTTAAAATGTATAAGCCGGCTGAGGAAAAATATAAAGGCAGCCCACTAAGCTTGAGCATGCCTCTTCTTTAAGGGTATAACCTTTGGCGATATAGGATGAAGGTACTTAGAAATCAGCTTTGGCGCTATCCCATGGGGAGATGTTTGTATCGATACCTTTGCCAGATTCGATTTGATCTTCTATTCCTTTTCCATCTTGCCATTCGGTTACCTTTTCTCCACCTGATCCAGACCAAGGATTTTTCAGAATATCATCAGAACTACCCATAAGGAAACCTCCCTGAACTAAGATGTTTTAATATGTGCAGTGAACCTCGAAAAGGGAAGCGTAAAAGGCGGAGTAATCCCGCTACCAAAGAAAATGGATAAGATTATTTGCCTGATTTCTTAATGTCATAATTTCGAAAAAAGGGATACATTGATATACTTTTCTAAAAAGCAGCAAGGGTGAAAATACATGAGAATTTTAGTTGCGGATGACGAGAAGAACATCACGGATGCGATTGGTTATGCATTGCGTCGAGAGGGATACACGGTTGAAGTGGCTTATGAGGGAGAGGAGGCCGAACAAAAAATTGCTGCTTTCCAGCCTCATGTAGCTATTTTGGATATCATGATGCCAAACCGGTCAGGCTATGAAATTTGTCGGAAGTACGAAAATCGGGATAAAATGGGGATTATTTTAGTGACTGCCAAAACAGATATTTCGGACAAGGTTCTTGGTCTGGACTTAGGTGCGGATGATTATATTACAAAACCTTTTGATATGCGGGAATTGCTCGCACGAGTGAAATCGTTACTTAGACGATTTCAAAAGTTTGACCAAAATGAAAATGAAATGATCCAAATTCATGATCTGCAAATCGAGCAAAAAAAGCGAAGAGCCGAACTGAATAATCAACCTCTTGAGCTAACTCCAAAAGAGTTCGATTTATTAGTATTAATGACCACGAATTTGGAACGAGTATACTCGAGAGAGGAACTGCTTGATCTCATATGGGGAATGGATTACATTGGCGGGACCCGTACAGTCGATATTCACATTCGTAGGTTGCGGCAAAAGCTAGGGAGCTATAAGGAGTTAATCCAAACTGTACATCGAGTCGGATACAAGGCAGTAGGGAAAATAAAATGAGAAGCAGTGTAAAAGTAAAATCTAGCATTTTTCTTGCGATCCTTTTGCTAGGAACGATATTTTTTATAACCTTGAGATCGAAAAAACCCACGGTTTTAATAGTGGGATGAAAAGCGATCGCAGACGAGTGTTAACTTTTTCCACAAGTCTGACTATTTTTGGATATACTTGACAAAAAGCAAACATACGATCTATAATATTCGCAAAATTCCTAACGAGGAGGTGATCCTATGCATAAAGCATTTTCCTACCGTCTTAAACCGACCAAAGCACAAGCAACACTGATCCACAAATCCATCGGCTGTAGCCGTTTTGTATTCAATCACTTTCTTGGCGAATGGAACAAAATGTATCAAGAAACTGGGAAAGGGCTGACCTATTCCACCTGTTCCCGTGTCCTGACAGAGAAAAAGCGGGAATTAGCGTGGCTGAAAGAAGTCGATTCCACTTCCCTGCAAAATACACTGAAACACCTTACGGATGCCTTTCGGCGCTTTTTCCAAAAACAAAACAATGCTCCGCGTTTCAAAAGCAGAAAAAATCGGGTGCAAGCGTATACGAGTCAGTGTAACTATCCTAAAAATAGCAAGCCGAGCATCGAAATAGAGGGAAGCAAAATCAAATTGCCAAAATTAGGTTGGGTAAAGTTTATCCGATCTAGAGAAATTTGTGGTCATATTTTGTCCGCAACGATCCGTCGTACACAGACGGGAAAATATAAAATATCCATCCTCTGCGAGGGATGTTACTTGCGATCCGTACCTGCAAGAAAAGAAGCCATTGGAATCGATTTAGGGCTGAAAGACTTTGCCATTTTCGATGATGGAACGAAAATAAATGCGAACCGATTTTTTCGCCAATACGAACAAAAGCTAGCAAAAGTGCAGCAAACGATGACACGAAGAAAAAAAGACGGCTCCAACTGGCACAAAGCACGTATCCAAGTGGCTCGCATCCATGAAAAAATCACCCATGCCCGCCATGATTTTTTGCATAAACTATCCACGAAACTGGTGTATGAAAACCAAGTCATCAGTATCGAAAACCTGCAAGTGAAGAATATGGTAAAAAATCATAAGCTGGCGAAATCGATCACCGATGCTTCGTGGTCGGAGTTTGTTATGATGTTAGAATACAAAGCGAAAGAATACGGAAGAAAAGTGGTGAAAGTGGGAAAAACCTTCCCCTCCAGCCAGCTTTGTTCGGGTTGTGGCTTCAAAAACAAAAAAGTGAAGCAACTACAGCTACGAGCATGGACATGCCCAGAATGCAACGAGCACCATGACCGAGATATCAATGCAGCCAAAAATATTTTGAAAGAAGGTAGAAGATTACTTGCCGTGGGGCTCACGGTCTAAGCTTGGTAAACTTCTTTGAAGTATGGGGATTACCCAAGAATCCCACGGCTTTAGCCGTGGGAGTTGTCAAGAGTGTATTCATCTTAAATGGAATTGAAAAAGATCAGATGAAACGAAACGAAAAAGATTTGATCGAACAAAGCGAAGAAGCTAATTTTTATATGCTGTTAAGTGGGAAAAATAACCAAAACCATTGAACAAAACTAAATCCCTCGTCTAGTTTGAATAAATGTGGGATTCACTAAGTTTTACAAATTGTAGGACGAAATCCTTTTGTATATTGTTAATGGTGCTTCATGACGGAAAAAAACGGCTAACTAGTATAAATTAGCTTTCTCTACAAAATTCCTCAATAATCTGCGCCTTTATCTCCTTAATAGGAAACTGCTTTGGATAAGTAGATATCATCAACATGATACCTTGAAGGGTTGAAGAAAAATATAATGATCGTTTTCTTGGTTCTATGAATCCTAATTTCTCAAATATCTCACATTGCAATTGAAATTGTTTGGAGTATTCATCGATCAGCATTTTCCCATATCTGGCTACAACTTCATCTGATTCAGGGTGAGTTTGCAAATGGAGATAGAACCGAAATGTTTCAGGTTTTTGATGTACATTATCGATCGCTCCTTCGATGATGTATTTCAATTGTTCAGTGGGCGATTCATAAAGCATTGCTTTTTCCATCACTTGAACTAATTCACCGATCCGATGTTCAATCATAGTAGCTAGAAGTTCTTCTTTACCTTTGTAATAATTGTAAAGAAGTCCTTTGGAGATACCAGCGTGTTTGGCAACGTCGTTAATAGAGGTAGCGTGATATCCTTGCTTCATGAATAATTCCATTGCTGCGGTTCGGATTTTTTCTATGGATATTTGCCGTATTCGTTCATTTTCTTTCTGTGTTCGTGGCATAACGTTATTCCTCCAAGAAGCGGGTAATATGATGAGTCAGTTCATTCGGATGGGTTAAGGTTACCATATGATCGGCATCAGATAGGAGCACAAAACGAATATCTGGAACCCTTTGGAAGTGTTCTGCAACGCGCTTGTTATCAGGGAGTTCCACTTCACCAATGATAAATAGCGTTTTGACGGATAGGTGCTCTAATCGTTTGATTGCAGGTTTTGGCCAAACGGATTCAAATGTAGTCCATTCCCCGATTTTCTTTAAATGATGACGAAGCATCTCTTCGATTAGTTCACGCTGAGGACTAGCCATCGTGATTTGATATAAAGGGGCACTTAGTGAAAGCTCTGCAACTTTATCCATATCAGGTAAAGCTGAATTGACTTTTTCCATCCAGTTTTTGAATTCTAACGAGCGTTCAAAGCCAGATAATTCAGGTGCGATTAATATAAGTTCTGATACTCTTTCTGGATATTCCAATGCGAAGTCGGTGGCGATTTGCCCTCCCATGGAATGTCCGACTAGGGTAGCTTGAGGAATTTGAAGATGATCAAGCAAATCGAGTAAATCTTGTATATAGTTAGCAGGCTTCACAGGTGATGGAGATCTACCGGCACCGCGTCCGTCTACTGCGATCACTTTATAGTTTTCGGCTAAAAGAGGTGCGACAAACGTCCAGTCCCGCAAATCAGCACCCCCACTGTGAAGAAGAACGATTGGTTTTCCAGTACCAGTTACTTCATAATACAAATCCATCACAATCACTCCATTCGATGATTACTCGTTGGGCTACTTATCATTTTATTATCGGTTGGACGTTTGGTCAATATAAAACCGGATCACTCCTATTTAAAATATCAAAACTCATAAAAGAAGCTCATCATCTCTTATGCTTGATGAGCTTCGTTCATGTATTCCTCCACTTGATCGAAAAACTCTCGAAATTCCAAAGCCATGTCATTCCATCCATTCTTTTTCATCCATTCGATCATATTTGCCATATGAGGACGTTTGGATGGAAAGTCTTCGTGATAGCCTAATTCCAGCAGTGGCTTCATTCGACCGATCATCTGAAATCCAAGAGTGATAAAATCAAACTTATTTTTTGCAAGCGGTGTCAAATATTGCAAACTTCTGTATTCCTTTTCCCAAGACTTCAATATACGACGTTTGGTGAAAGTTACTTCTTGTGTTTCGTATACCATTTTAAACCTCTTTGTATGTATTTTGGAAAATATTATAGCATTTCAGAAAGTGGAATTGTTCTAGTATTCTGTTTTGTAACAAAAAAATAATTTACGTATTACAAGTTAGTAATCTTGCTATTTCTGTATCGCCTAAGTTGATTTCGTTCCATAAGGTGAAGGAGTAACAAACTAGGAATTTATTTTTTATCTTGTAATATATGAAATATTGTGCATATTCTATAACTAGAATCAACCTTCTGTCCCACTATAACAAAGAAAAAGGGATAGAGAAGTTGATAAGGAAGAGTTTCCGGCTCGTAGAAAGGCAGATTCATGTGGAAACCGGACCCGGACATCTGGAATAGAAAAACGATCCTCACGGTCACTGTTCTGCTCATCATCGCACTCAATATCGATATTTATGGCAGTGCTTACACCTTGTGGATGAGCCTTCATAAAATGTCCTCCCTGATCATCGGAATGGCAATGATCACGACGTTTGTCGAAGTAAACGGGTGGACCATCAGCGGGGTACTGATTGACCGATATGGGACAAAGAAAGTCCAGTTTTTCTCCCTGCTGATTCTGCTCATCTCCGGAGCGACAGGGGCGATGTTGGATGGACTTGCCGTCTTGTGTTGTCTTCTCGTCCGATTTATGGTCTGTCAGATTGCATTGACTGCAAATACGATTCAGATCAGAGATCTGCTGCCAGAGGAAAAGCAGGGCAGGGGCTTCGGTCAGCTGTTTATGGTGGGTTTTTTTGGCGGAGTAGTCGGTGCCGCCATCGGGTCTTGGTTGGCAAGTGATTATCAGGCTGTATGGAAATGGGTTGGGCCCATTCTGACGATCTTTGGGATCGTAGTCTTGATGTATACACAGCAGTCTAATCGAGTACCGGAGAAAGCCTCCATTCGCCCTCATCCAGAAGTAATCCGGCTGAGTGTTCCATTGATTGGCATCATGGCCATCCAAAGTGTGTTTATCACTTTTGTGGTGATCGATTTGGGTGTCGAAAATGGAACCTTTGTCAGAGTGGGCAGCTATGCTGGCAGTGGTTTGGCTGGCTTGATTGTTCCCTTTCTGTTGAAACATATCAAGGAGAATGAGAAGGCGTTCATTCGATATGGTGTAATCGTTACATCAGCATCGTTGCTCTTCCTTTATTGGCCAAATGTGGTGGGGCTAATCGTAGCTTCCTTTGTTATCGGGATCATCTTCAATGGGATTCAAACCCAAATCCTAGGGACAAAGGTTTATCTCCTCACCGATCAAAAGGGAAGAGCTGCTTCGACAAGCCGGCTGGTTCAAGGGGCGGGTAGGATTATCGGTATCTATGGCCTTGGGATGATTCGAGATCATATCGGAAAATCCATGTGGCTCGTTCTGCCGATCATTCTCCTGGCCTCTCTTCCTGTGTTTGAGTGGACTTTTCGCCACTGTCCTGCATGGAAGAAATAGAGTCGGAAAGCTTCTAAAAAACGATCACTTCTCAATTCTTTATGGATTGGAAGTGATCGTCCCCTTTTGTAGAGAAAATTCTACCTTCGTGTTTCATAAGGTTCCCCTTATTATCTTAAAGATAAAACAAAAATCCAGTTCCGGTTGCCCGATCTGGATTCGTTTGCATCTATCCGATTATACACGAGTTACTTTGCCGGATTTGAGTGCTTTGGTGCTGACGTATACACGTTTTGGTTTGCCATCGACCAAAATACGAACTTTTTGTACGTTTACGCCCCATTTTTTGCGGGTTTTGCGATGGGAGTGACTTACATTGTTACCTGCATGTCCTTGTTTTCCTGTGATAAAGCAACGACGAGCCATTGTTACACCTCCTAACACTAACGTTTGCCATTGTAGCATATTCTGAGGGCTTCTTGCAATCCACTTTCCTTCTTCTGCTCCTTTATTGTACAATGAACAAAAGCCATTTTAAAATATCAGGCCATATAGTCTCTAATTAATATTCATTGGACAAAGAATACTATTATATCTGAGTCATATAAGGAAGGTTGATGAAATGAGTTTACAATTTTCAAACAAACTCGGTCACATCAATGTTGCAAATGATGTAATCGCAACTTTGGCCGGTGTTGCCGCACTTGAATGTTATGGTTTGGTAGGTATGGCTTCCCGTAGCCAACTAAAAGATGGGATTACAGAATTGCTAAGAAGGGATAATTCTTCTAAAGGAATAGAAGTACATACGGATAAAGATAATGTCACGATCGATATGCATATTATTGTTGGTTATGGTACAAAGATTTCAGAAGTAGCCAAAGGTGTACAATCAAGAGTGAAATATACCTTAAATGAGTTACTGGGCATTCAAGTAGAACATGTAAACATTTTTATTCAAGGCGTACGCCTAGTTAACGAAGATTAAGGAGGTCCTCGGTTGGAAAAAGCAACGATTAATGCACCTCTCTTTCTCTCGATGATGAGAGCTGGAGCGATGGAGTTGACGAATAATGTAGAACGAGTGAATGCGCTCAACGTCTTCCCAGTGCCAGATGGAGATACTGGAACGAACATGAATCTGACGATCACGACTGGCGTTGCGGAAATGGAAAAAAAAGCAGCAGAACCAACAGTAGGAAAGTTAGCGGAAGCGCTTTCAAAAGGTCTTTTGATGGGAGCTCGTGGGAATTCTGGAGTGATTTTATCTCAGTTGTTTCGCGGGTTTGCAAAATCTGTGTCAAAAAGCGAAGTCATCGGTCCAAAAGATTTAGCAGATGCTTTTCAAGCAGGAGTAGATACGGCATACAAAGCTGTAATTAAGCCAGTGGAAGGTACGGTTTTAACCGTGGCAAGAGAAGCGGCAGCAGCAGGTGTATTCCAAGCGCGTGTAGCAGATGATCCACTCCAAGTTATGGATGCTGTTGTGAAAGAAGCGCGAAAATCATTGGCTCGAACTCCGGATTTATTGCCAGTATTGAAGCAGACTGGTGTAGTAGATGCAGGAGGGCAAGGATTGGTATTTGTTTATGAAGGGATGAAAAAAGTGCTAGCTGGAGAAGAAGTGTCACTAGAAGCAAAACCTGCATCCAATTTGCCAAGCTTAAAAGATTTGGAGCACGAAGCACATGCTGGTGCAAATATCGACCCTGCTACGATCGTACATGGATACTGTACGGAGTTTATGATTTTACTTTCCACAACAAGACGGAAAACTCGTAAGTTCAATGAAGTTCATTTTCGTGAAGAGATATCTCAGTATGGAGATTCTTTATTAGTTGTTTCTGATGATGAACTGGTCAAAGTACATATACACGCAGAGCATCCAGGCGATGCATTAAACTATGCTTCTACATATGGCGACTTAACCCGGATTAAGATCGATAATATGCGGGAGCAGTTTGAAAACGTTACCGGAGTAGATGCTATTCATCAAGTACCTGTAGAAAAAAAAGAGCCAGAAAAACCATATGGGATTGTGGCAGTAGCTACAGGACAAGGGATTAGTGACATATTTGAAAGTGTGGGTGTCGACGTCGTGATCACTGGCGGTCAGTCGATGAATCCCAGCACAGAAGACTTAGTAAAAGCTGTGGAATCGATATCAGCAGAACATGTATTGATTTTACCGAATAACAAAAATATCATTTTGACAGCAGAGCAAGTAGGCCAGCTAGTGAATGTTGATGTAACCGTAATTCCAACGAAAACCATCCCACAGGGGTTGTCTGCTTTGCTGGCATTTGATGAAGAAAAAGAAATACAAGATAATAAAGAAAAGATGAATCGAGCTCTTACCTCTGTTCAATCTGGAGAAGTAACCTATGCAGTTCGTGATACGGTTGTGGATGGGATCACCATTGAAAAGGATGATTTTCTAGGGATTCGGGAAGGAAAGATTATTACTGCCGGAAAAAAGATGGTAGAAACTTCCTATGATCTCTTGTCTAATATGATGACATCAGAGACAGAAGTAGTTACCATATTGTTTGGCAGCGATGTATCCGAAGAGGAAACAAATGAATTAGTTTCTCGTTTAACTCAGTCATATCCTGATGTTGAATATGAAGTTTATGAAGGTGGCCAGCCACTTTATTATTTCTTGTTTGCTGTGGAGTAGGAGAAGGGGGAATGGTTTTTGGCACGTGTTCATGTGTTTACGGATAGTACAGCAGATATTCCCAAAGAACTTCAAGAGGAATTAAATATTCGTGTAATTCCGTTGAAGGTACATTTGGATAACCAATCTTATTTAGATGGAAAGACCCTCACTCCAGAGGAGTTTTATCGCAGATTGGAAGTAGCAGAACAACTTCCTACTACTTCACAGCCATCCCCTATGGATTTTTGTGATGCCTATAAACAAGCGATCGCAGATGGTGCAGAAGAGATCATCTCCATTCATCTTTCCTCAGCATTAAGTGGTACCTATCAGTCCGCTGTGTTAGCGAAAGGAATGTTAGAAGAGGAAGCAAATGTAAAATTAACCGTTGTTGATTCTAAATCTGCTTCTTATGGTATAGGGGTTGTTGTAGTAGCAGTAGCAAGAGCAGCACTTGCTGATAAAAGTTTAGAAGAATGTCTAGAGATTGCGAATTATTATATCGAAAATCAACAAATATATTTTTTAGTGGATACATTGGAATACTTAAAAAGAGGCGGTCGGATTGGAAAAGCGGCTGCTGTGGTTGGATCTCTTTTAAACATTAAACCCATACTTTCCATCAACAAAGAAGGCGAAATCTATCCAGTAGAAAAGGTTCGCGGTAAAAATAAAGCATTTGGCCGTATTTTAGAACTTGCTAAAGAAAAGATCCCAGAGGGTGCTCTGTCAGCTACAGTCATTCATGCTGATGCACCTGAAGAAGCGAGTCGATGGATGGAAAAGTTAATGAACCAGCCTGAATACGATATTCGAGAGAACGTGATTTCTTCGATTGGTCCTGTTATCGGTACACATACAGGGCCTGCTACCCTTGCTTATATACTAGTTCCTTTAAAGAAAGAATGATGAGACATGAAATATCGTACTGTATTTGATATTATTGGACCTGTAATGATTGGTCCATCCAGTTCCCATACAGCAGGTGCTGCAAGAATCGGTCGAACAGCTAGGACGGTATTTGGTCGAGTTCCCAAAGAGATTATCATCACTTTGTATGGATCATTTGCCAAAACATATCGAGGACATGGTACTGACATTGCGTTGGTAGGTGGAATACTTGACTTTGACACTTATGATGAACGCATGCCATTATCTTTACAAATGGCCAAAAAAGCAGGAATAGATGTTCGGTTTGTTGAATCAGAAGAAATAGCAGATCACCCAAATACAGCTCGAATCCATCTTTCTGATGATCAAGGAAAGTTAGAAGTAGTTGGTATTTCCATCGGTGGTGGAAAAATAGAGATTGTAGAGCTAAATGGCTTTGAATTAAAGCTTTCAGGAAACTCCCCAACTCTTCTTGTGCTTCATAAAGATCAATTTGGTGCTGTTGCTGATGTAGCTACTATTTTAGCGAAGCATGAGATTAATATTGGTTATATGCAAGTAGCTCGTAAAGAAAAAGGTTTGGAAGCGCTGATGTCTATAGAAACAGATCAAAGCGTCACACCAGAATTACTGAAAGAAATTCGTCAAAAATCGGGAATGTACTCAGTGACAGTGCTAAATAATTAGAGCCACCGCTAGTCGGTGGTTTCTATTTGATAATAATCCATTTCTATGCCATTCAAAAAATAATTGTCATTTTTCTTTCGAAAGGAGTAGGACCCGTGAATTTTCGAAGCGTAGCAGAATTAGTGGAACTAGCAGAAACAGAAGGGCTGAAAATTTCCGAAGTAATGATTCGACAAGAGGTCGAAGTGATGAACCGATCTCGTGAAGAGATTTGGGAGGAGATGGGAAGAAATTTAGATGTAATGGGACAAGCTATCGAACGAGGTCTATCTCAAGATGGCCGTTCGGCTAGTGGCTTGTCAGGTGGAGATGCGAAGCGCATTCAAACTTATAAAGAAACTGCCCCTGTACTGCTTTCAGGTGAAACTGTATTGGATGCAGTAGCTAGTGCAACCGCAGTCTCCGAAGTGAATGCAATGATGGGGATCATCGTAGCTACTCCCACTGCTGGTGCATGTGGTATACTGCCAGGTACTATTTTTACGACAGCTAAGAAGTTTCAGTTGGACCGCGATGCGATGATAGCAGGCTTATTTGTGTCAGGTGCGATAGGTTATTGCATTGCCAATAATGCATGTATCTCAGGTGCGACTGGTGGATGTCAAGCAGAAGTAGGGAGTGCGACTGCAATGGCGGCAGCAGCGGTGGTAGAAATGGCTGGAGGAACGCCTTCGCAAGCTGCAGAAGCAGTTGCCATCGCGTTGAAAAATATGTTGGGGCTCGTATGTGATCCGATTGCTGGTTTAGTAGAGGCTCCATGTGTAAAACGAAATGCAATGGGAGCAGCAATCGCAATGGTTGCAGCTGACTTAGCATTAGCAGGGGTGAAAAGTATTATTCCTACGGATGAAGTAATCAGCGCCATGTATAAAATTGGTCAAGATATGCCTGTTGCACTTCGTGAAACAGCACTTGGTGGATTGGCGGCCACTCCCACTGGAAAAGCCTTAGAGAGACAAATTTTTCAAAATACAAAGGAAGACGAATGACAAAACTTACAAATGTTCCCGTTACCGTATTGCCCGGAGTGGGACCAGAGAGGGCGATACAACTAGCTGAGTTAGGTATCAAAAGTATGGAGGATTTACTTACTTACTACCCTTTCCGCTATGATAACTATCAACTAATCAATCCAGTTGATGCTCTACATGAAGAAAGGGTAACTTTTCGTGGAAAGATAGTTGGCAGTCCCAGCATGCGCTGGTTTGGAAAAAAACAATCTCGTCTAACGGTAAAGATGGAAGTAGATAATATTCCCATTACGGTGATGTGGTTTAATCAACACTATTTAAAGCCAAAACTTTCATATGGCTCTACAGTAATGGTAACGGGAAGATGGGATCGTGAAAAATTATTGATCAATGGGGAGAGAACGTTTTTTAGTCAAAAAGAACAAGAAGCTCATCTTGGTCAATTTGAACCTATTTATTCCGTGACCAGTAAAATAAAAGTGTCTTGGTTAAGAAAACTCATCATGGAAGCTTTTAAGGAATACGGAAGTCAAATTGAAGAGGTGTTACCTGCAAGCTTACGTTCCAAATATCGATTGATATCAAGAGCAAAGGCAATATACTATCTTCATTTCCCAAGGGATATAAAAGACGGTCATCAGGCACGCCGAAGCATTGTTTATGAAGAGTTATTTCTTTATGAATGCCGTTTAATATGGTCCAGGTTACAAAACCGCCATGAGACAAAAGGAATATCTAGAGAAATCGACGAAAGAAAATTGAAAGAGATGATAGACAATCTATCATTTCCATTGACCAGTGCACAGCAGAGAGTAGTTGACGAAATTTGTGCTGATTTAAAATCTCCGTTTCAAATGAACCGCTTATTACAAGGAGATGTGGGTTCTGGAAAAACAGTTGTAGCGGCAATCGCTTTATATGCGAATTACTTATCTGGTTATCAAGGTGCCTTGATGGTACCTACTGAAATCTTAGCAGACCAGCACGCGACTTCTTTGAAATCGATTCTAGAGAAATGGGGATTAAAAGTAGTAACTCTAACGGGAAATATGAAAGCTGCGAGTAGGAGAGAAACGTTAGAGCAGATTCAGCAAGGTTCGGCTGATGTGATAGTTGGAACACATGCATTGATCCAGGAAGCTGTCGTATATCAAAAACTAGGTTTGGTCATCACAGATGAGCAGCACCGATTTGGAGTAAAACAGAGAGGTACGCTTCGTGAAAAAGGGGAGTTTCCAGACGTCTTGATGATGACAGCTACCCCGATTCCACGAACGTTGGCAATATCGGTGTATGGAGAAATGGATGTTTCGATTATTGATGAGATGCCAGCAGGACGTGAACCTATTGCAACTTATTGGGTGAAAAAAGAAGCATGGAAAAGAATTATGGCATTTGTGGCAAAAGAATGTAAGGCAGGCAGACAGGCATATATTATCTGTCCATTGATTGAGGAATCTGAAAAGTTAGATTTGGCTAATGCAGTAGAGTTATTTGAACAAGTGACACTGGAATTATCTCCTATTCGTGTCGGTCTATTGCATGGTCGCATGAGTTCTGTTGAAAAAGAGGAAATCATGGGTCTTTACGAACAAAATGATGTTCAAGTTTTAATTTCTACCACCGTAATTGAGGTTGGAGTGAATGTTCCCAATGCTACCGTTATGGTTATCTATGATGCTGATCGCTTTGGTTTAGCTCAATTGCACCAATTAAGAGGGAGAGTTGGCCGTGGAGGGGGAGCATCGACTTGTGTGTTAGTTGCAAATCCAAAATCAGAAACAGGAAAAGAACGGATGGAAATTATGACAGAAACGACAGATGGATTTGTGATTTCCGAAAGAGACCTGCAAATGAGGGGGCCGGGAGATTTTTTAGGAGTAAAACAGAGTGGTTTACCAGAGTTTCGCCTAGCTGATCTAACCCGTGATGAGCGAATTTTAGAAGTGGCTAGAAATGATGCAAAGGAAATTCTTCAATCTAAAGATGGAATAACTTCTGAAGAATACGAAGATTTGTTGAAAAGAGTGCAAACAGACGAATCCATATTAGATTAAAAGTAAAAGGTAGCAAATAGCTGCCTTTTTTCCTTTTTTATTGGAGAAAAATTTTGAGCGTAGAAGTTGAGTTACATACGAAATTTTCCCATAACCATTACTGCAAAACCTCTTGGCAAAATAAGTGATTATATATTTAATTGACAAATGAAATATTTTATTTTTAATATAAAAATATGGATTGTAAATTCTTTTTACATTATCAACTGACTAAAAAATGCAGCAGTTATTCCACTACAAAAATCAAAGGACAGGGAAAGCAGATGAGCATACTCATTCTTAATCAAAACAGCTATGAGTTTTTTCCTTACAAAGAATGGCTGGAAGATGTACAGGAAGAAATTTTGTTTCTCACTCATTCGTCGGTGGGAGAACAGTTTGAAAGTAACCGTTTTTTGTATTTTGAGTCTTTTCCTAATTATGAATCTGGATTGGTAGATTTTAGAGCCAAACAACTTTTTGAAAAGTATCAATATGATACCATCATCGCATTGCATGAATTTGATCTTTTGCGAGCTGCAAAATTACGAGAGAGCTTGGGAATAAAGGGTCAATCGTATGATAATGCACTTCGTTATCGAAATAAAATAAAGATGAAATCAGTTTTACAACAGAACGATAGAATAGAAATTCCTCACTTTCAAGAAATGAATTACCCCTTAGATGCTGTTCACTTTATCAGTCAATATAACTATCCTGTAGTCATAAAACCTGCTGACAGTGCAGGATCAATGGGGACAAGCGTGATTCATGATGAAAAAGATTTAGAAGAATTTGTAACCAATATGACGATGTATCAGTTTGCTAGTCATCAACCAACAAATAATCTATTGTTGGAATCATATGTACCTGGCGAAATGTATCATGTTGATGGGTATATTCAAGATAATGAGCTGATTCTTATCTGTGCGTCTAAGTACTTAGAAGATTCATTGATATACTTAGATCAAAATGATATAGCTGGCAGTTTTACACTCCCTCCAGATAATCCGCTTAGTAAGCGACTAATAGAAGAAACAAAAAAAGTAATTCATACTCTTGGTTCTGCTGAAAGTTTTATCTTTCATGCTGAATTCTTTCATACTCCTGACGATCGCTTAGTATTCTGTGAGATTGCCAGTCGTCCTGGTGGAGCTAGAATTATAGATATGATAGATGTCGCATATGATTTTCATATTACAAAAGCATTAACCCGCGCTTTTTGTGGGAAAGAAAAAACATTGTCAGCCGTGAGCCCAAAAAGGTTGGCGGGTCATGTTGTGCCAATCCCCAAAAAAGGAACACTGGTAGATGCTCCAATGGAGGCGCCTTTTCCTTGGATCGTTCAATACCGTTTAAATATTGAGTTAGGGACTAGTTTTGACGGGGTTTCCTATAGTTCTCATCATATTGCCTATATGATTGTGGAGGCGGATACAGAAAGTCAATTAAGAGAAAGGCTAATAGAAGCCAATAATTGGTTCCAACAAGCGTGTGTTTGGGAAAAATCTGAATAATACTGGAGGAAGAGTGATGGGCATAAAAAGATTTTTTCCCCCATACCCAGCAGGAGTTTGGTATCTTGCTGGGGTTAACTTTCTTACACGATTTATTACTTTTATGATGCTTCCTCTATCCATCATATATTTAGGGAAGATAGGGTATCAGGAGTCTGAAGTTGGATGGATTTTAGGAATTGGATGGATAATTGGTGCCTTTGGCGGGCCATTAGTAGGATATTTGGTCGATAAACTTGGTTCAAAGCGTGTTTATGCGGTTATTCTCATTCTATGGTCGGTGTCGTTTGTTGGCTATGGATTTACCCAATCATTTTGGATATTGATGTTTTTGGCAATACTCAATGGATTTTGCCGAAGTACGGTTGAGGTCGTCATATTATCTCGAATGTTTGCTTCTGTTTCAACTGATCAGCAGAGTAACATAAATCGCTTCCAATATATTATTTTAAATTGGGGAGCGATTATGGGAACTGTGGCTGGCGCGTATACTGGAAAGTATGTAGAACAAAATTGGTTTACGTACATGGGACTTGTTTTTCTAGTACTTATTGTCGTAGATAGATTTATTCCTCAAGGGAAACAAGAGAAAGATGAGAAGACAGAACAAACGCAATCTAATCCCTCCTTGGCAGAGGTAATGCGGATTATTTCCAAAGACCGAGTGTTATTACTTCTACTATTTTCAGGTATTTGCTATATGATAGGATATATTCAGTTAGACTCTACTATTCCCATTGCATTAAATGAGCAAAATCAGATGCACACCTATGCATTATTAAACGTGGAAAATTCCTTGCTAGTTATTGTCCTTGCTGTACCAATTATGAATTGGGCTTCTAAATGGAGACCTTCTGTCGTTGTGTTTATCATGTGTTTATTTGTAAGCCTTTCTTTACTCTGTTTTGCATTTACCTACGAACCTTTATATTATGTAGGTGTTTTGTTTTATACAATTGGGGAAATTGCCTTTTTCCCACTCTGGCGACAAAAAGTAGCTGATCTAGGTGGTTCTATGAAAGGAACATATCTAGGGTTAACCAATTTTTCTTACTTAGGCTTTTTCTTTGGCAGTTTTTTAGGAGGAACATTTTTTGAGCAGGGTGGAAGTCTGCTTGTTTTCTCGATTATGGCTATAATCGTCCAATTAACATTTTTGTTCTACATTTTTGCAGTGATGCTTCAAAACAAAAACGAAAAAGAAATTATACCGAGACAGGAAGCGTAACAAAGGAGAGAACTTATTGGATTTATCGACTTTTTTTGCCTATCCTCTTGCGGATATCCCTTATGTAGTAGTCGCCTTATTGCTGGCATTTACCGTACATGAATTAGCTCATGCCTACACTGCTTATCTATTTGGTGACCCAACTGCAAAAAATGAAGGAAGATTAACTTTAAATCCACTTGCACATATTGATCCGGTTGGGACAATCCTGATTTTTTTAATGGGGTTTGGTTGGGCCAAACCCGTTCCAGTTAATCGATTTTATTTTAAATCTCCAAGGAAAGCAGGGGTATGTGTAGCTTTAGCAGGTCCAGTTAGTAATTTGTTACTCGTTTTTGTGTTTATGGGAATCTTAAAAGTAGTTTTACTACTAGGAGGACTTGAGAGTCACGAAGCCATTGCAGAGGTATTATTTCGGTTGATTGATGTGGTGGTTCAGCTCAATCTTGTCTTGTTTCTTTTTAATCTTTTTCCATTTCCTCCGCTGGATGGATACCGGATAATAGAAGAGTTGGTAAGTCCGAGTTTACGATTAAAAATGCAACAATACGAACATTATGGATTACTTATCTTTGTTATTTTATGGATTACACCGCTTGGAGAATTTGTGCTTACTCCTGTATTTCAACTTGTAAGCCCAATGATATATCAATTTTTTGCATCTTTATTGGGAATTTCCTTTCCTTAAACGAAAACCACCAACTTTTTTATGAGTTGGTGGTTTTCATATGCACCCAATCTTTCAATTCGTGGGGAAGTTTCCCTTTTTTGATTTTTTAGTGAATTCGTTTCATTTTGCTTTCTATTGTGATAAATTAACACATGAATAAATATGTTAATTTAACATATAAGGGGAGTTTGTTATGAGTTCATCAAATCAAACGATTCTTTTACAAGAAATATCAAAACTTAAAACAAAAGAGGAACAATGGGAACCTTTTGGTTGGTACCGTCATATGAGAGAAAATAATCCCGTATTTTATGATGCGGAGCAAGATGTTTGGAATGTATTTTTATATGATCATGTTAAGACTGTGCTCTTTGATCACCAGTTGTTTTCCAATAAAAAAGTCCGAAGTTTAATTCCTATTCCGCGGAAGATGGATAACCGAAGTAATATCAATTTAGTAGACCCTCCTGAACACCGAAAAAGACGAGCTCTCCAGTCTCAAGCATTCACGCCAAGAAATCTGAAAGAATGGGAACCTAGAATACAAGCTATTGTGGATGAATTGGTCACAGATATGGAAGGCGATTCTACAGTGGATATTGTGCAGAAATTAGCGATTCCTTTACCCGTTACGGTAATTGCAGAATTGCTAGGTGTTCCTTCTAAAGATAGAGATAAAATTAAGGCTTGGTCGGATGTGCTTTTTCTTCCCTATAATAAAGAGGCATATAGTGATATTGCCCAAGAAAAAGGTAGGGTTATGAAGGAGTTTCAAGAGTACTTATATCCGATTGTCCAAGAAAAACAAAAACATCCTGCAGATGACATTATCTCTGATTTGACAAAAGCAGAGTTGGAGGGAGAACTACTAACCGTTGAGGAAGTGGTCATGTCGAGTATTGGGCTGTTGGGTGCGGGGAATGAAACGACAACTACGCTTATTTCAAATGTATTTTATTCACTATTGTTTGACAAACCAGGTATTTATCAGGAACTCAGAGCTGATCTATCATTGGTCCCTAACATGATTGAAGAAGTGCTGCGCTTCCGTTTTCCGGCTACTATGGATCGTAAAGTAGCGAAAGATACGAGTGTCTTTGGGCATGAGATGAAAGAAGGGCAAGCAATTGTAGCATGGATTGGCTCCGCAAATCGAGATGGAGCTCAATTTGCTCATGCGGAAGAATTTGATATCCATCGTCAAGGAAATCAACGTCATTTTACATTTGGAGCAGGTCCGCATTTTTGTTTAGGTGCCCCCCTCGCCAGAATGGAAGCCAATATTGCTTTAACGACATTTGTGAAACGGATTGCTAATATACAAAAGGTAGAAGGATTTAAGCTTACAGAGCATTTAATAGATTCTGTGATAGGACAATCTCTTAAAAGCTTTCCTATTCGATTGAAGAAAGCATAATAAGCATTTCCCATATAAAGATTGCCCTGATTTTCCCTAGGAAATAAATATTAACTCCCCTCACCATAAATACAAAAAAGGCGTCCCTGATGGGTCGCCTATAATAATTATTAATGCATAGTAGGAGTGGCAGGTGCAAATGCATGGACCATTGCGGTTGTTGTTTGCTGATCATATTGGGGGACTTGATAATGTCCATTTTTATTTCTCCAGAGGAAAAGTTCATAAGCCATTTCGATGCCATTTGGAATGCTGTCTGCAATAACACGACGGGCAACAGGATTGGTAACTTCTGTAGAAGCTAGTGCTTTCGAGGAAGCCAAACCTTTTACCAAGCTGAGCATAAAGCCTGAGATACAAGCGTCATCGATGGCATTAGGTTGTTTTGGTTGTTTTGGGGTAGGGGATGGTTTTAATCCATAAACAATAGATTCATTGTTTTGATTCACCATTTGATATCTTTTTGTACCATGAGCAGGATCTTGTCCTGTTGAAAATGCTTGCACGAGCATATTGTATTCATCAAGCATAAATTGATATTGGTTGTTGGCGATTTGCACTAACTCTTGATTTTTTAGTTGACCGCGAAACATTGCATATTGTTCTAATGCACCAATCATTCCGCCCAATACTTCATGTACATCATTTAGTTCATGACCACCGTGGTTATAGGTGACAGAGCCAGTCTGCATATTTTGTTGTGGTCTCTCACTTTGGAATCCATTTTGTGGTGTTTGCATATCAAACATACCTCCATCAGATTGATACCATTACTCTCCCCTTAGTCAGGAAGATTATTCATTTTTTTTGGTACAAATTTCTCTAAATGAAATCGAAAAAAGACTTGAAATAAATATCACTTTATAATTATTATTATATAGGAAAGATAATCAATTACAGATAGGAGCATCTACTTATATGAGTAAACGCTTAACAACGAATCAAGGTTCTCCAGTCGGAGATAATCAAAATTCACGTACCGCTGGGCAGCGAGGTCCTACACTGTTAGAAGATTATCATTTATTGGAAAAGTTGGCCCATTTCGATCGAGAAAGAGTACCTGAGCGTGTTGTGCATGCACGTGGTGCAGGAGCACATGGGGTTTTTACCGTCCATAATAGTATGGAAAAATATACAAAAGCAGCATTTTTACAAGAGAAAGGTAAAGAAACTCCTGTGTTTGTTCGTTTTTCTACGGTAATTCATTCAGCTGGTTCTCCAGAAACAGCTCGTGATCCACGTGGATTTGCTACCAAATTTTACACAGAAGAAGGTAATTATGATTTGGTTGGAAACCATTTGCCGGTTTTCTTTATCCGTGATGCCATCAAATTTCCAGATATGGTGCATTCCCTAAAACCAGCACCAGATACCAACATACAAGATCCAGACCGTTACTGGGATTTTATGACTCTATCTCCTGAGTCTACACATATGCTTACATGGGTATTTTCCGACTATGGGACCCCTGCTAACTACCGCCAGATGAATGGATTTGGTGTCCATACCTTCCAATGGGTAAACAAACAAAACGAACGCTTCTATGTCAAGTATCATTGGAAACCTTTACAACAAGTGAGAAATTTGTCTGCAAGTGAAGTTCAAGAGGTTCAAGGTCAAGACTTTAACCATGCCACAAGAGATTTATTTGATCATATCGAAAAGGGCGATTTTCCAGAGTGGGATTTATACGTTCAAGTTTTCCCAGTAGCAGAAGAAGATGCTTTTATTGATAAATTTGAATTTGATCCCTTAGATCCAACGAAAGTATGGTCAGAAGAAGAATATCCTCTGCAATTAGTTGGTCGTATGACTTTAAACCGAAATCCTAAAAACTTCTTTGCAGAAGTAGAACAATCTGCCTTTTCACCTAGTGCATTGGTTCCTGGCATCGAACCTTCTGCGGATAAACTATTGCAAGGGAGATTGTTCTCCTATCCAGATACCCAACGTCATCGAATCGGACCAAACTATTTGCAACTGCCAATCAATTGCCCATATGCTACGAAAGTAAATAATTATCAGGTGGATGGAAATATGCAGACACGTACAGATATATCCACCATTAATTATGAACCAAATAGATATGATGATACACCAAAAGAAACAGGTAGTAATGATGTAGAGAGTGAAACACCACTTACTGGTGCAGCTGGTAGGAAGGCTATAGCCCAAACACTTAATTTCCGACAAGCAGGTATTTTGTATCGTTCCTTTTCGGCAGAAGAACAAAATAATTTGATACACAATTTGACGAATGATTTGTCAGGTGTAAATGAACGTACGAAATTACTAGCAATTTGCAATTTTTATCGAGCAGACAAGGAATATGGAGAAAAATTGGCTAAAGCATTGGGTGTTGATATCACACCATATGTATCGAAAATATAAAGAAAAACCAGCTTAAAGGCTATCTAGTCGATAAGCTGGTTTTTCATATCAAAATAGATAGGAGGGATCAGAATTAGAAAACGACAATATCTTGAACAGTAGTATCACGAATCGTTGGAAGAAGGTACTTTTTTTTCAATTTCCAATTTGAGATATTATACACTCCAACCAATCCTTGTCCGTTGGCTGGAATTTGAGATAACACATATAATTCATTGGCTTTTTGTTTGAGTTTGAAAACAGGTTGTGGAAGTTCAATTTGTTCGAGAATTCGATATGTTTTCCGATCGATCTTTGTCAATTTTTTACTGTTTTGATAGGAGATAAGCAAGTACTGTGACATTGGAACAATATATTCGGGACGTAATTCAGGCAAAGTTTGATAGGTGATTTTCTTTGTTTTGCAATCGAAAATTGCGATTTGATTTTGATTGGCGACAGAGGTAATAAATAAGCGGTGATCGATGACTTGCATGTCATTTGCTTGGTCGATTTTGATTGGTATCGCTGCTGCAATTTTTGCAGAATTACGATTTATTACATAAAGGACAGGTTTCTTTTGTTCTATAATCGTAGCAAAGACATAGATATAAGTTTGGTCAAAGGTTGCGATTCGTGGAAAGCCTGATACTGCCCACGATCGGCTCGTTTTTCCTTCCTGCCACTCTACTGTGCCAGCCTGTAGTGCTGAATTAAAAGTGGTAACCCGAAAATTTCCTGTTTGTTTCATATAAATAGGGTAAGGGTGACTCTTTGTTTCTTTTAATTCATTATTTGCAAGGGTTAGGGAGTAAATTTTATTTTCATATTGAACTGGAAGAAATATATTTCCAGATCCATTGTTCACAATTTGAAAAATGCCCATTGCGGGTATTTCAAATTCATGATTCTTATCCCCATTTTGATCGAAAAGGACAAAGGCGCTATCAGGTATAGTGGCATTTGTGTAGATGGCTCCGAATGTATGGGTACTAGGTAAGGAAGAAACGGTGCAACTTGTTAGCAGAATGCTGATGCAAAGAAATTGTAGAAAAAATCGGAGTCTCACATACCCATCTCCTTCTGTGAAACAGGTTATTTTCTATATAGGAAATAACCTGTTGGTTTAACCTTGTGAGTAGTAGGGGATTGTATAGGGGCTCTTAATGAGATCAACAGGCCAAACGGCATAGCCTCCATAGTTGAGATCCCACCCTCGGTTATACCATGCCCTCCAAACCAACTGAGAGCAATAGAAGCGCGCTGTAGTGGTAATATTGAAAAAATTGTAATTGTAACCTTTACCGATTTGTTCTCGGTTGTAGGCTGCTACATATTTGTAATCATTTGGAGTAGCACCTTCTACCCATAAAGCTTTTACTTTTTTGTATCTTGTTTTCCAGTCATTCACCCAATGCCGTACGCCATTTAATCCGATGGATTTATTACCAAAAGATTCTACTACATAGCCTGGTACATCGGATACGATACCTGTGTGCCCTCCAGCCCATTCAAATCCTGTGCTTGTTCCATCTAGCGTTACTAAAATATCTCCAGGTTTACCGATGGCATTGCCAGTTACAAATAAGGACTGCATCTGTGCATCTTTAATTTTCACGTGTTTTATAGCAGCTTCTTTTTGAATTCGTTCGATGGGTAGATTGTTATTCCATTTGTAGACTTGGGTTAATGTTTCCTTTTTAGCTTGAAGGGACATCTTAATTTTGTTAAAGTCAAGGGTGGCTGCATTGCTGGTAGAGGGTATTAAAATAGCAAACAAAGCAATGAAAAAAGCAATAATTGAATAAAAGGAAAAGCGCATATTTTCACTCCTTTCTTTTCTTTATTGTAATTAAAATTTCATGAAATGTTCAATCTTTATTTTGTATTCCGATATAGTCAATTTGTTTATCCACTTCAACAGCAAGTGGAATAGACTAGAAAAAGATTGTTTTATTGGAGGTGAACGATTTTTGAATAGAGAGCGAGAATATCAAGAAATTTCGGATTCCATCAATCAATTGGTCGGTCGAAAAGCAGTAACATCAAAAAAAATAAAAAATGTGATAAATGAGGCAAAACATATCCGTAAAACCCAAGGGACTTCTGGTTTATTGCGATTTGCTTCAGCATTGCCTTATCAGTTTTTCACACCAAAAGAGTTGGACCATATACAAGCTACCCCACAGTATCGAGAACTATCTAATAGATTGATTGATTTGTTAGTTGTTGAAGGGGTTATATCTTCTTTTGAAGCGATGTTTTTACGCAGGCAAGTGTAAGAAAAAAGGAAGCGATACTTTATGTTCGCTTCCTTTTTGTGTGTAGTTTTAGTAAATTAAATCTAAAAAATCCTCCTTGCTGATATTACCGAAGTAATGTTTTGTATCTACATCTTGTAATGCTTGTTCTAAATCAGCACGGTCATATCGGATTCCTTTTAATTTTTTTTCTACATCACTTACATCTCCAATCCCAAAAAAGTCTCCATAAATTTTACAATTTTTTATTACTCCCCGTTCACCGACGTTTAAGCGTACATCAATGGAACCGATGGGAAAACGTCTGGAGTGTTGAACATTAAATTCAGGAGATTCTCCAAAGTTCCAATCCCAATTCTGATAACGGTCTTTGGATATTTGATGTATTTTTGCCCAGTCGGAATCCGTCAGGACATATTCTGGAATTGGATGGCTACCTTCGAATATAGAGTCTAACAAGGCATCACGAAATTGTTTCATTGTTATTGGTTTGCTGAGAAATTCAGAGATATTTGCTACTCGACTACGTACAGATTTGATCCCTTTGGACTGTATCTTATCTTGTTTTACATGGAGTGCTTTACCCACTTGATCTAGGTCAACATCAAGCATTAATGTTCCATGACTAAACATGCGTCCACGCCGAGAGAATTGGGCGTTTCCGGATACTTTTTTACCCTCCACTAAGATATCGTTTCTGCCGCTTAGTTCTGCATGTACCCCTAATTTTTGAAGCGCTTGTATAACAGGCTCGGTAAATTTACGGAAGTTTGCAAAGCTCTTACCGTCATCTTTGGTTAAGAAGCTAAAACTCAAATTTCCCAAATCATGATACACTGCTCCACCACCGGAAAGTCGTCGCACGACATGAATCCCGTGTTCCCGTACATAATCGACATGAATTTCTTCAACTGTATTTTGATGCTTTCCTATAATGATTGATGGCTCATTGATATAAAAAAGCAAATAACTTTCCTGATCTATCTTTAAGTGTTCCAACACATATTCTTCAATTGCTAAATTAATTCTTGGATCCGTAATATTACGATTGTCAATGAATAGCATGGAAGTTTCCTCCTAAGTTATGATAAACAAGTTCATCATAACGCGATAGAGATTGCATGAGAAGTATAATATTATTTATAATTAAATTGAGATGGTGTGATTTGTAGTATCTTTTGTCAAAACTGGGGAACGATATACCAATCTTTGTTGGAAATATGGTTCATGCAACGTTAAAATATGCGAAGTGTACGGATGAAAAAAACATGGTATTCTTATGAATGTATTGCCAGCATAACCATAATGGTAAACATGAAGAACAATAAAAGGGTATGATATAAAGGGTTGTTATTGGATGAGCGAAAAGAAAAAAAAGAAAAAACCAAATTGGTTTTTACAAATTCCACGTGCAATCCGCTACAATTACCTCAAGTTGTTACGGTCGCCTGAAGGAGGAAAGAAAGTTTCTTTAGGTTTTGCATTGGGATTTGGATTGGAAATGATTGTTTTACCTACTGCTTCCTTGATTTACATTTTGTTTTATCCAATCGTTCGTATATGTGGAGGATCATTTCCAGCTTCTATCATTGGAAATGTAATTGGTAAATTGACTTTTTTACCGGTGATTTTGCTTCCTTTTTCCAAAAAAATAGGGGAGCTTATCTATCCAACTCCATATGAAGACCATGTAGTGAAATTTCATCATATCTACTACCAATTGCTACATGGTGATTTTCGTGTGGTCAAGGATATTTTTCGTGGGGGGCTGCACATCTTAATTGGTCAGACTATCTTTGGTTTTATCTTAGGTTTCGCTTCCTATTTTGTCATTTACTATCTATATGAGCGTCAGAGAAAGAAAAAGATGGTACAGGAAGATTAAAAGAGAAAAGGTCAACTGCTGAAGGAGTAGTTGATCTTTTTTGTTTATTCTACTTGCGTCTGTATTCACAAAGCTTTCATTTAGTATAATGAAGTAGCAGTGCAAAAAAAATGACTCGCGAAACGGTCGCGAGTCCATAGTATTTTCACCATATGGGAAAATACGAAATGGGAGAGGAGAAACCGGAGGAAGAGCTTATGGGGAAACGTAAGTCTTCTCCGCGGTTAGACAGACCTTATCGGGTACTGTCTTTATTTATTGTTGCCATTGCTTGCTTGTTTATTCAACAATTTGATATTTTTATCAGGAGAAAAAAAGTTGAAGGTGCTAAGTTATGCGAATTATAGCAGGAAGTGCAAAAGGAATACGATTAAAAATGGTACCTGGAAACCATGTCAGGCCAACGGCCGATCGGGTGAAAGAATCGCTCTTTTCGGTAATTGGTCCCTTTTTTGATGGTGGAAAAGGACTAGATTTATTTACTGGAACGGGTTCACTTGGATTAGAAGCAATAAGTAGGGGTATGGATCAAGTTTATTTTGTAGATCAATCCGCTGTTAGTTTACGAATTGCCAGAGAAAATGCAGTGCATTGCGGATTTTCCGATCAAGCTGTATTTTTGAGAAGAGATGCGAGAAGTGTTTTAAAGTATTTTGCGACAAAATCATTGCAGTTTGATCTGATTTTCTTAGATCCTCCTTACCATGAAAATCTTTTGCAACCAGTTCTTTCTTTGATACAAGAAAAATCACTTTTATCGCCAGAAGGACTGTTGGTGGTGGAACATCCTCATACTTTATCGATTCTTTCATCCGATAGTAGCTTTGTTACTTCTAGAGAACTATCTTATGGAGATACTACTATAACATTGTTGAAACAGAAGGGAGTAACATCAGCATGAAGGTAGCTGTTTATCCAGGTAGTTTTGATCCAATCACTTATGGTCATCTCGATATTTTAAAAAGAGGGGCTAAAATATTCGATAAAGTGATCGTGGCAGTGCTGATCAATTCAGCCAAACAACCTCTCTTTAGTGTAGAAGAAAGAAAGCAAATGATCACGGAAGCCATCAGTCAAACCGAGTATGGTGTACCAGTTGAAGTAGATAGTTTCGAGGGGCTATTGGTTGATTATTTACGAGATAAAGATATTCATGTCATACTTAGAGGCTTACGTGCTATTTCTGACTTTGAGTATGAACTGCAAATTGCTTCCATCAATCGAAAACTAGCTAATGATGTAGAGACAATATTTTTGATGACCAATAACATGCACTCCTTTATCAGTTCAGGAAGTGTAAAAGAAATTGCCAAATACGGAGGTGATGTTACGGATTTAGTACCTTCTCATGTAGTAACTGCTCTAAGAGAAAAAGCAGATTACGTTTAAACCAGAAAATTATCTTGTTGTTTCTGTATACGCTTCAGCAAATAGAACAGCCAAAGGGATAGGGCAACAAGACTAAAAACTTGCAAGTAAGACCACCAGTGCATAGGATTGTGTGTGATGCCAGTTGTCCAGGCAGGTGCAATCGGTTGTAAGCTAGGTTGGAATAACTTCCAAAAAATGAAAGTTAAGAAAAAAGCTAATATAGCATGTAGTATTCTCGCGAAGAAATATGGACGATAGCGAATATCACTTTTACTCAAGACACTTGCGACTTGTGCATGAATAGACAAACCATTCCAGCCGAGAAAAAGACTGACAAATGCCAGTTGTACAAGCAGTGAAACGTTTGAGGTGTATTCGCTGATCATTTGAGAACCAATGGTCATCTCCAGTATTCCGGCAACTAATGGAATGGATATTATATCGGAAAGATGAAGCAATTGTAGGATCGGTTGTAAAATAGAGGCTAATAATGCTGTAATTCCAACATACGTAAAAACATGAATCAAAACAGAAAAGATAATAACAAAACCACCGATCATGAGTAGTGTTTGTACAGCAGAAGTAACTGCTTCACCAAGCATCTGACCGATTGGTCTTCCATCTGCTATTCTAGCATGATGCATGGCGGAAAAAGCTCTGATGAAGCGTTTGCCACCGTGATTAGCAGAGGGTGTTAGCCGTTTTTCTCTTGCGTGAAAACGCATAAGGAAGGCAACAATAAAACAACTTACATAATGCACTACTGCTAGGATCATACCCACTGAAGGATTTTCAAAAAAACCGATTGCAATTGCTCCGAAAATAAATAGTGGTCCTGCAGTACAAGCAAAAGAGACAAGTCGTTCTCCTTCTTCTTTTGTGATTAAGTTTTGTTCTCTTAGTCGAGTAGTGAGCTTGGCTCCCATGGGATTTCCTGAGATGAGGGCAACCGCCATAACAAATCCACCAGAACCAGGTACACGAAATAAGGGACGCATAAAAGGTTCAAAGAATACACCTAACAAGTGGACAACCCCAAAACCCATCATAAGCTCTGCAGTAATAAAGAAGGGTAGCATTGCAGGAAAAACAACATCCCACCATATTTTTAACCCACGTAAAGAGGCTTTAAACGCAATTTCGGGATAGAATACTAGCGTAACCGCAAATAATAGAGCAAACATACCTAAGAATAAAGTTTTTGATTGACTTTGAAGGCGATGGGAGAACATTGCCATACTGTAGTTCGCTCCTAACTTCAATTGTAACGTTACTTTATCGTACGCGGTTGTCCTACAGAATATGAGTTGTTCGAAAACAGTTTCATGGTTATAGTGAGACTTAAAACCGAATATTTTTCCACGGATTGGTAATCAAACGAAGTAGGTTAGTTTTTCTGGTTTTTTATTGAAGTTTTCAAGCGTGGGGTGATTTGGTGGGTAGGCCTAAAGTAGGGATAGCATTAAGTGCCGGAGCAGCTAGAGGATTTGCGCATCTAGGTGTCTTGCAAGTTTTAAAAGAAGCAAATGTTACAATTGATTACATTGCAGGAAGCAGTATGGGAAGTTTTGTAGGTGCACTTTATTCCAATGGATTAGATTTAGAGATGGTAAAACATCTTGCTATTCATTTAAAACGAAAACACTGGGTAGATGTTACACTCCCTGGATTAGGATTTATTACAGGTGATAAGATGCAGGCCTTGACAAGACTCTTAACGCATCATAAAAATTTAGAAGATCTACCAATACCACTTGCAGTAGTAACCACAGATTTACTAAAAGGGGAAAAGTTAGTTTTTCGAACAGGTCCTGTAGCTGACGCTGTTCGCGCGAGTATTTCCGTACCGGGTATTTTTGAACCGGTTCCTTATGGGGATAAGTTGTTAGTCGATGGTGGTGTAGCAGATCGTTTGCCTATTTCTGTTGTTCGTGACATGGGAGCAGATTTTGTTATTGCTGTTGATGTGTTATCCAAATCACATGATGTACAAGTTAAAAACATTTTCGATGTGATTACACAAGCAATTACAATCATGGAGCGTCAAATTTTAGAACAACAAGATCTAGCTGCAGATTTTCTTGTTTTACCAGAAGTAGGCGACATTGCTCCAACTGCATTTCATCGAGTAGAAGAATGTATACGTCGTGGGAAACGAGCTATTCATCCTTATTTGACAGATTTACTAGATAAGCTAGCCAATTGGCAAGGGGAGAACAAACATGAGTGAAACATCTAGTAACAAACAAGCGATCCGATTATTATGGCTTTCTATATTACTTTTAATCATTGGCATTTGCTTTCTTATTCATGTTCCCTACTATGCAATGCAACCTGGAGATGCGATTGATACAGGGACAGTAATTTCAGTTGATGGAGGTTATACGAAAAAAGCAGGTGACTTTTTTTTAACAACCGTTGCGATGAAACAAGCTAATGTGTTTGATTATCTGTTAGCAAAAGTGAATAAAAAAATAGAGTTAGTACCTGTAAAAGAAGTATTAGCTGAGGATGAAAACGATAAACAGTATGAACAACAACAAGTCGAGAATATGTTAGAATCCCAACATAGTGCTGTTATTGCTGCTTTTCATCAATCTAAAAAGCCTTATCGTGTTACATACAAAGGAATAGAAGTTTTAGGAGTAACTCCAGGAGCAAAAAATCATCTGAAAAATGGTGATATCATTCAATCCATCGATGGAAAAGCCACACTTACAACGCATCAGTTGATGGACTTGTTTAGAACAAAGAAGGCCGGGGATAAGGTAAGTATAGGAGTACTTCGAGCGAATAAAAAAGTAACGGAACAAGCAACTTTGATTTCACTGGATACTGGCAACAATAAAGTAAAGCGAGTTGGACTCGGTTTTCTTCCAATGGATCGTTTGCTTTCTTTGACCTCTAATCCAAAAGTAAATTTCAAAACAAATAATATTGGTGGGCCATCTGCAGGTCTCATGTTTACATTAGAAATCTTAAATCAGTTGACACCAAAAGATTTAACTCACGGTTACGAAATAGCTGGAACAGGAACGATTTCCCCAACAGGTGCAGTAGGGCAAATCGGTGGTATCCAGCATAAAATCGCAGCAGCGATGGAAAAAAATGCTACGATATTCTTTACCCCAAAAGATATTTATGAGGGTGACGATAATGAAGCGATTGCCAAAAAGACAGCAAAAGAATTAGGAGCAAATATGAAAATCGTTCCTGTAGCTACGCTTCAAGAGGCGATCGATTATTTAAATAAATTGAAGTAGATAATGGAAAAACAACTATCTCATTTATTTGGTGTAGAGATAGTTGTTTTTATTGTATCTTTGGATTTTCTATAGAAAATCACTCTTAATTAGAAGAGATAATGGGCAAGATACAAGTATGTTTTCCACAAGCAAAGATGTGTAAAGATAAATAGGTTGACACCTAAATTTAATTTCTCGTATAATTCACCTGTTAGGGAGTGGGCATATTGATCATTACAATAAACCAAATAAATCAAACAGCAGATGGTGTCTATCCTTTTCAGGGCAAGGTTTATTTGGAAGATTTAGTGGAAGAAGAGCCAAATATTGTGAAATTGGAACCGATTCAGGTAGAAGGAGAAGCAAGCAGGTTGGACTCCCATCTTTACCAGGTTTCAGCAAAGCAAAAATGTGTTGGGAAATTAATCTGTTCCAGATGTCTAACGACTTTTCCTACCTCATTGGAATCCTCTTGGTTCGAGAAGTTTACAGATAAGAAGGAATTGGCCATAGACACAGAAGAAGAGACTATTCACCTTCTTATAGACGGACAAATTGAGCTTGAGCTGTTTGTTAGAGAACAATTGGTGATCCATCTTCCCTATGCCCCATTGTGTAAACCTGATTGTGCAGGTCTTTGTCCGGAATGTGGGGCAAACAAAAATGAGAAATCTTGTGATTGTAATACAGAGCGGATTGATCCGAGGCTTGCGAAGTTACAAGATTTGCTTGAAGATAAAGATTCTGTATCCTAGCACTCTTTTTAGATTTGTAGTATAATGGTTCGCGAACCTTTCGATGTAGGAAACCCATATTCATTTCCTCTTCTTATGGGCGGAACATGTAGAAGGCTGAAAGACACCGTTTAGTGATAGCATTATGATCACAAGCGGAAAACGGTTAAAACAGCACAAAGAGGTCAATAGTGCTGCTTGCATATAGTGAGCAGGGTTACTGTCTGATAACCATACGTGGTCGTTTTTAGAACCATAAACCCATTGCTTTAGCTTTGGGTATCATGACATTAGTTTTTCTTAGGAGGTGACATTCCCATGGCAGTACCTTTTCGTCGTACATCCAAAACACGTAAAAGATTGCGTCGTACACACTTCAAATTAACCGTAGCAGGTATGGCTACTTGTGAAAAGTGCGGGTCAGCTAAATTAGCTCACCATGTTTGCAAAGAGTGTGGACATTACAAAGGCGCAGAAGTTGAAGGCGTAGTAAGCCAATAAAAAGTCGGTGATACCGGCTTTTTTTTGTAGGACGTCATACATATATTCAAAATGGAGAAGAAAATGGTATACTTTCTTTCTTTGTGATTGCCAACAGAAATCATTTTTTGTATACTAATTTAGTACTTGGTACTAGAATGTGGTCATAAAAAGGGGCTGGTTCCGTCATGCGCCTGTCCAAAAAAATGCGTCAATCTCGATTGGTTCAATCATTTCAAGAAAATCCTTTCTTGACAGATGAAGAAGTAGCCAAGCAATGTCAAGTCAGTATTCAAACCATTCGTTTAGACCGTATGGAGCTCGGTATCCCTGAGATGCGAGAACGTTTAAAGCATATGGCAGAAAAAAGTTTTGATGAAGTGCGGTCTTTATCTCCAGAAGAAGTGATTGGAGAAGTGGTTTCGCTCGAACTGGACCAAAGTGGGGTTTCGGTGTTAGAAATCAGTGAAGACCATGTGTTTGAACGAAATCAGATCGCACGAGGGCATTATTTATTTGCGCAGGCGAATTCTCTAGCTGTTGCAATTGTAAATGCAGATCTTGTACTAACACGATCAGCAGCTATTCGCTTTGTTCGCCCAGTTAAATTAGGAGAGAAATGTATAGCACATGCAAAAGTGGTGCAAAAACAACCATCACGTTTTCAAGTGGATGTAGAAACAAAAGTGCTTGATGATATGGTTTTTCAGGGAGTGTTTGATGTATACCGTGCAACCAACTGAAAGGAGTTCGCTTATGCGAATCGCATTAGATGCACATGGTGGAGATGATGCACCAAACTCAGTTGTAGAAGGATTAAAGCTCGCTGCAAAAAAGTGGCCTGATACTTCTTTTATTCTTATTGGTACAGATGATTCGTTACTTCTTGGTAACAATCTTCCAAATATACAGTTTCATAAAGTTTCAGAAATAATATCACCAGATGATGAACCAGTTAAGTCCGTTCGTAAAAAACGAGATTCTTCGATGGTTGTCGGTTGTCAAATGGTGAAGACTGGTATGGCAGACGCGTTTATCAGCGCTGGTAATACAGGAGCACTCATGGCAGCTGGATTGTTTTACACTGGTCGAATGAAAGGCGTGGATCGTCCAGCACTTTCTCCAGTATTTCCTACCTTGCAAGATAAGGGTATCTTGGTGTTGGATGTCGGGGCAAATCCAGAAGCTAAAGCGAATCATTTGCACCAATATGCTCTTCTTGGAAGCCTTTATGCTAAATATGTCCAAGGAATAGGAATCCCAAAAGTTGGCTTGTTGAACATAGGGGCAGAGAATGGAAAAGGTACTGCGTTGACCAAAGAAGCATTTGATTTGTTGCAAGACGATGATCGTCTTCAGTTTGTAGGGAATGTAGAAGCAAGAGAAGTCCTTTATCGTCCTTGTGATGTGTTAATCTGTGACGGTTTTAGTGGCAATATCCTTTTAAAGGGAACAGAAGGTGTTGCCAAAGTTTTGTTTGATCGACTAAAAGATATATTTACTAAAAATATTTTAACGAAATTAGCAGCAAGTCTATTATTGCCCCATTTAAAAACATTGAAGTCAGAAATGGATTACAAAGAACATGGAGGGGCACCGTTGTTAGGATTATCAGGTGCGATTATAAAGGCACATGGCTCTTCTGATGAGACTGCTATTTTCCATGCAATCCGACAGGCTCGTCTTTTTGCTGAAGGTAATGTCATCAAACAAATGGAATCACATTTACACCCTACAGAAGGGAATGTGGGAAGATGAGAAGCGTAGGTATTATAGGCACAGGTGCGTATTTGCCTGAGAGGCGCCTGACAAACTCTGATTTAGAAAAGATGGTGGATACTAGTGATGAATGGATCACTTCACGCACTGGTATCAAAGAGAGAAGAATCGCGGCAGAAGATGAGGCATCATCAGATCTAGCTGTCAAAGCTGCTAAACAAGCGATGGAAAATGCTGGTATTACTGCGGATCAAGTAGATTTGATCATTGTCGCTACTGTGACACCTGATATGTCTTTTCCAGCCACTGCATGCCTTGTTCAAGAACAGATAGGAGCACCAAAAGCAGCTACTTTTGATTTATCTGCTGCTTGTACTGGCTTTATTTATGGAATCTCTACTGCAGCACAGTTTATTGCTACAGGAACTTATCAACATGCATTGGTTATTGGGGTAGAATGTCTCTCTCGGATTGTAGACTGGACAGATCGCAATACTTGCGTATTGTTTGGAGATGGGGCAGGTGCCGCAGTTTTGGGACCAGTAAAAGAAGGATATGGATTTCAATCTTTCGAACTAGGCGGAGATGGCAGTGGGAAAGATCTACTTAAAGTGGCAGCTGGTGGCTCTCGTTTACCTGCATCGGAAAATACAGTAGCAAATAGTTTACACACTCTCTATATGAACGGGAGAGAAGTGTTTAAATTTGCCGTTCGTGTTATGACATCTGCTTCGGATGTAGCATTAGAAAAGGCAAATCTCTCGTTTGAAGACATTGATTTATTTGTCCCTCACCAAGCAAATTTGCGAATTATTGATGCAGCAATGAAGCGATATGGTCTACCAGATGAAAAAGTAGTGGTTAACCTAGATCGTTATGGCAACATGTCATCTGCATCTATTCCAGTAGCCCTTCATGAGGCGATAGAAGAAGGTAGAGTTTCAGATGGGGATACCCTTGTGCTCTGTGGATTTGGTGGAGGACTCACATGGGGTGCCACCGTGCTAAACTGGGGAGGAGCTATAAAATAATGAGTAAAATAGCCTTGCTTTTTCCTGGACAAGGTTCCCAAAAAGTAGGGATGGGGAAAGAAGCTTTTGATCAATCGGAAGATGCAAAAAAGGTATTTGAGTCAGCGGATCAAGCGTTAAACTTCTCTTTATCAGATATTATTTTTCAAGGGCCAGAAGAAGAATTAAAACTAACCTATCATACACAACCAGCTCTGTTAACTACTAGTATTGCTCTCTATCGTTGGTTGCAATCCAAAATAGAGATCAAACCTGCATTTGTTGCTGGTCATAGTCTAGGAGAATATGCTGCTTTGGTTGCGGCGGATTCCTTATCCTTTGAAGATGCAGTCTCTGCTGTATATCAACGCGGTTTATACATGGATCAAGCAGTACCGGCTGGAGTAGGGGCAATGTCAGCAATCTTAAATTTAGATCGTGATGTATTGGATCAAATTTGCGAAGAGGTTTCTACACCTGAAAATGTCGTCCAAGCTGCTAATTATAATTGTCCAGGACAGATTGTTATTTCTGGACATGCAGAAGCAGTAAAGATAGCTGGTGAGAAGGCTTTAGAGGCTGGAGCTAGAAAAGTTGTTCCTCTGTCTGTCAGTGGGCCTTTCCACTCTTCTCTCATGCAGCCGGCAGCAGAGCATTTGCAGGAGAAATTTTCAACGTATGCTTTCCATGATGCGAAGATCCCAGTTATAGCAAATGTTACTGCTAGACCTGTCACAAAAGCTGCTGATATACAAACATCCCTTGTTCGACAAGTGGCTTCACCCGTTTTGTGGGAAGATACGATTCGATATCTGCTTCAAGAAGGAGTCGATACTTTCATTGAAGTAGGATCAGGATCAGTACTTGCTGGATTAACCCGTAAAGTGGATCGCAAAGTGATGATGTTAAATGTTCAAGATCAAGCTTCATTGGAAAAGAGCCTTTCTCAGCTTGAAGGGAAAACGGAAGGAATGACGAGATAAGAGATGCTAACAGGAAAAGTAGCTGTTGTCACAGGTGGTTCTAGAGGCATCGGACGATCCATTGCTTTGGATTTGGCCAAAGAAGGAGCGAAAGTGGTCATTTTTTATGCAGGTAATCATGGGGCAGCAGAAGAAACGGTTTCGGCTATCACAGATCTGGGAGCAGAAGCAGCAGCATTTCAAGTAGATGTTGCCGATAGCGGGCAGGTTGATGATGCATTTAAACAAGTAGTAAAGCAATTTGGGCGAGTGGATATTTTGGTCAACAATGCTGGTATTACAAGAGATAATTTGTTGATGAGGATTAAAGAAGAGGACTGGGACCAAGTAGTAGACACTAACCTTAAAGGTGTTTTTCTCTGCTGTAAGGCTGTTGTTCGTCCCATGATGAAACAAAGAGGCGGTAGAATCATCAATATAAGCTCCGTAGTGGGTGTTTCAGGGAACGCTGGGCAAGCTAACTATGTAGCAGCTAAAGCAGGAGTAATCGGGCTAACCAAAACAATGGCAAAAGAATTTGGTAGTCGGAATATTACTGTCAATGCAATTGCCCCAGGTTTTATTCAAACAGATATGACTTCTGTTTTAGATGAAAAAGTAAAAGAGGCTACCCTTGCTTCTATTCCACTAGGTAGATTTGGAGTTGCAGAAGAAGTAGCAAATGCAGTTTCTTTTCTAGCAAGCGATAAAGCGAGCTATATTACCGGCCAAACTCTCCATGTAGATGGAGGCATGGTACCAAATTAAGAAAATGGATGAGAAAGGTTTGCGTCTGAGCCTATCATTCAACTATACTACGATAGGGAGGTGAAGAGCATGGCAGACACTTTAGAGCGTGTAACACAAATCATTGTAGAACGTCTAGATGTTGAAGCGGACGAGGTAACTTTAGAAGCATCCATTAAAGAAGATCTTGGCGCTGACTCCCTAGATGTTGTTGATTTGATTATGGAATTGGAAGATGAATTTAACTTAACTATTGAAGAAGAAGATGCTGAAAAGATCAACACCGTTGGAGATATTGTTAATTATATTAGTGCGAAAGTCTCGTAATTATAAGGTAAGTCCCGAATTTCGGGACTTACCACTTATTTCATCTAAAATAGGTCAACTCTAACGTGAAAGGCGGTTGATCCATTATGTCAAATAGAGTTGTTGTAACAGGGCTAGGTGCTGTATCTCCCATCGGAAATGATTTGTCTACTTTTTGGGATAACCTTTTAGCAGGTAAATCTGGAGCTGGACCACTAACGCGTTTTGATCCTGATTCATTTCCCACCCCATTCACAACCAGAATAGCAGCGGAAGTAAAAGATTTCGATCCTCTTCCTTTTATTGATAAAAAAGAAGTTCGCAAAATGGATATTTTTATTCAATATGCAGTAGCTGCAGCAAAAATGGCGATTGAACATGCAAAATTGGATATGGAAAAAGAAGATTTGGATGAAGTTGGGGTCTATATTGGTTCTGGGATCGGTGGCATGAACACCATTGAAGCAAATGCACAAATACTGCATGAGCGTGGTCCTAAGCGTGTAAGCCCATTTTTTATCCCCATGCTTATTGCCAACATGGCATCGGGACAAGTATCGATCTTAACAGGAGCAAAAGGTCCAAATAGTGCTTCTGTGACCGCTTGTGCATCTGGAACACACAGCATCGGTGAGGCATTTCGTATCTTGCAGCGAGGAGAAGCTTCTGTGATGATTACAGGTGGTACGGAGGCAACCGTGACACCACTTTCTTTTGCAGGATTTTGTTCGGCTCATGCTATGTCTACTCGCAATGATGATCCAGAACATGCAAGTCGTCCTTTTGACAAAGAGCGGGATGGATTTGTGATGGGGGAAGGTGCTGGTATTTTGGTGCTAGAGACCTTAGACCATGCACTTGCACGAGGAGCGAATATCATCGCAGAAATGGTTGGCTATGGAATGACTGCTGATGCTCACCATTTAACAGCCCCAGCCCCTGAAGGTGAAGGTGCTCGCCGCAGCATGATTCGGGCACTCAAAGATGCAAATCTAGAACCAACTGAAGTGGACTATATCAATGCACATGGCACTTCCACAGATTTGAATGACAAATTCGAAACGATGGCTATCAAAGGCGCGTTTGGGAACCATGCTTATAAGCTGGCTGTCAGCTCTACAAAATCGATGACAGGTCACTTATTAGGTGCAGCTGGTGGTATAGAAGCGATTGTATTGGCAAAGTCCATTCAAGATCAAGTAATACCTGCAACCATTAACTATGAATTCCCTGATCCAGATTGTGATCTTGATTATGTGCCAAATGAAGCTCGCAAAGCCAATGTGCGAGTTGCTTTGTCCAATTCTCTTGGATTTGGAGGCCACAACGCTACCATTATCATGAAAGCTGTTGAGGAAGTATAATGTTAATCGATTTTGAAAAGGTGGAGCAAATTACAGGAATCTATATTCAAAATAGAAATCTATTTGTACAAGCATTCACCCATACTTCCTTTGCCCACGAACGAAAATCCCCCGGACGTGTTCAAGATAATGAACGCTTAGAATATCTCGGAGATGCAGTATTAGAACTACTTGTTTCTGAATTCCTGTACTATCGCTTTCCCAAAATGAGTGAAGGGGAATTAACCCGAACACGAGCAAGAGTGGTATGCGAACCATCCCTTGCTTCCTTTGCTCGTGAACTTGAGTTTGGTAAGTTTGTTCGATTGGGAAAAGGAGAAGAGCTTACAGGAGGCCGAGAGAGACCATCCTTATTGGCAGATTTATTTGAGGCTTTCATCGGTGCACTATATTTGGATCAAGGACTAGAAAAGGTTCGCCAGTTTTTAAACAAACTTGTTTTCCCACAGATCAATGGTACCTGGTTGGAACAAATGACAGATGCTAAAAGCCAATTACAAGAATTGGCTCAGCAAGAGAAGAGAGGAACATTGGAGTATCGAATTGTAGATGTCCAAGGACCTGCACATGACCGCTTCTTTTCGGCTGAAGTTTATTTGGATGATAAAAAATTGGGTCGAGGGTCTGGACGTTCGAAAAAAGAAGCAGAGCAACAGGCAGCCAGTACTGCTTTAAAAGCGTGGAAAACAAACTAAACCACTGTGAGGGGATCACGGTGGTTTTATTTTACAAAAATATAGTTTCCTAACAAAGTTAAAGGAATACTAATACTTAATTTTCAAGGCATATAAAAAAATATTATTGTAAGGGTTTTCAAATGAGTTTGTTCATGATATAGTCAAACTTAATTACGAAGCATAAAATACTTCCTTTTGTTAATATGAAGTAAAAGATGCAAAGGTGGGCATTTATGGAAGTCGATTTTCGTCAACTGGTCCAAGGTTTATATTCAAATCTATCAACAGGACAAAAGAAAGTTGCTGAATATATTTTAGATAATTTTGATAGGGCTGCATTTTTGACTGCGGAACAGATTGGTAGAGAGATAAAGGTGAGTCAGACAACCGTTATTCGCCTCTCTTATGCACTAGGATTTCGGGGTTTTTCCGAAATGCAACAAACGATTCAAGCTGAGGTGCTTTCCAAGAAACCATCCTCTGTTGTAGAAAAAACTGCAAATTTGAATGAAAAAGCTTCCATCTTTACTCCGATTATTGAAAAAGATATTGATATTTTACAACGTATGTCCCAAGAGATAGATGAAGAACATTTATGGAAAGCAATAGATTGGCTGTTAAAAGCAGATAGTATATTGGTGATTGGCTATCGAAGTTCCTATGCTGCTGCACACTGGTTTTCATTTGGCCTCGGTGAACTTCGGGATCATGTTGATTTGAATCCTACTTCTGGTCATATGGGCAAATTACTTACGTTATCTCAAAAATCTGTAGTGTTTATTATTTCCTATCCAAGATATAGTCCACAATCATTAATAATCGCTGAACATGCGAAGCATGTAGGAGCTAAGGTGATCGCAGTAACAGATCGTGTCTTGTCTCCAATCGCAAATACAGCAGATCTTTGTTTTTATGCAGAGACCAATCTCATGTCAGGTTATAATTCGATCGCAGCTAGCATTAGTCTTTTGAATCTATTTCTAGTGGGTCTTCAAAGTAAACTGTCAACAGAAGATCAATCACGCCGCAAGAATTTAGAACAATTATATTCACAGTTGGGCATTTTTTCGGAATGAATGAAAGATATACAGTGAAGGAGGTGAGGGCTCAAATTTATTTCATATAGAGATAGAAGGAGAGTTTTCCATGAGAATCGATAAGATCATATTACGTCAATTAAAAATGAAAATGGTGTCCCCCTTTCGAACCAGCTTTGGTACCCAGACAGATCGGGAATTTTTGCTTACAGAAGTACACGGCGAAGGATGGACGGGTTTCGGAGAGTGTGTAGTGAATACTGCACCTATGTATAACGAAGAGACCGTTGGAACAGCAAAACATATCATAGAGCAGTTTTTAATTCCGATTCTTTTCGAGCGTGGTGAATTTATCCATCCTGATAATATTCGTGATTGGTTTTCTCCTATAAGACGAAATATGATGGCAAAGTCTTCACTCGAAGGTGCAGTCTGGGATTTATATGCGAAAAGTAAAGGTCAAACGCTTGCACAAGCATTGGGAGGAGAAAAAGATAAGATCGAGGTAGGTATCAGTATTGGCATTCAAGAACAAATAGATGATCTTTATCGGTTAGTAGAGCAATATCTTGAGCAAGGATATCGCCGAATGAAAATAAAGATCAAACCTGGTAAGGACATAGAAGTTTTACAAGGATTACGAGCTCGTTTTGGAAATATTCCCATGATGGCAGATGCAAATTCTGCTTATACACTTGATGATTTATCCTTATTTAAAGAGATAGATGATCTCGGGTTAATGATGATCGAACAGCCACTTGCGCATGATGATATTGTCGATCATGCAAAATTACAACGCGAGTTAAAGACTCCAGTATGTCTAGATGAGAGTATTCATTCCTTGGAAGATGCCCGTAAAGCAATTGAATTAGGAAGCACACGTGTAATCAATATAAAAATTGGTCGTGTTGGCGGACTGACTGAAGCAAAGCGAATTCATGACTATGCTTTGGAACATGGAGTTCCTGTTTGGTGTGGTGGAATGCTAGAATCGGGGATTGGACGAGCACATAATATTGCCATTACCTCTCTACCTAATTTTACTCTCCCTGGTGATACGGCAGGGTCTACCCGATATTGGCAAGAAGATATCATCGATCCATTTGTAGAAGTACAAAATGATGGAACCATCATCCTTCCCACCAATTCAGGAATAGGCTATCATCCTAATGCAGAAAAAATAGAAAAATATACGATTTGGAAAAAGGAATATACAACTGGATAAATAGAAGATCTAAGGAGGCAATAGTATGGAAAAAACGATGAACCAAAAACCGAATTTTTTCAAACGTCTTTTAAAGCCTGATGCTTATGTTCTTCTTTTTTGTATTTTAATCATTTGTGCTATTGCAACGTATATTTTACCAGCAGGTGAGTTTAAACATGTGCCGCAAGGAGATCTGACTGTTACCGTACCAGGAAGTTATCATGCTGTTGCGTCGAATCCAACGGGATTTATGGACTTTTTTATGGCTATTCAAACAGGAATGGTAAAAGCAGCTCCGCTTATCTTTCTGATTTTGTTTACTGGTGGAGCATTGAAAGTTTTGGAGAAAACAGGAGCGATTAATGCTGCTATTGCCAAAACGGTTAAGCGTTTTCAAAAGAAAGAAATTTTATTAATCATTGTCATTGGAGTTTTGTTCTCCGTACTTGGAACCACTGGAGTGGTGGTCAATTCTATCATTGCCTTTGTTCCATTAGGAATTATCATTGCCAGGGCGATGAAATTAGATGCCATATTTGGGGTATCCCTGATTTATCTTGGAGCATACGCAGGTTTTAACGCTTCTATGATCACACCTTCTACTTTGGGGTTATCACAGAAAATTGCAGAACTGCCTATTCTTTCTGGAATTGGGTATCGAGCTGTTATTTATACAGCGTTTGTAATCGCGACACTTGCCTATATCTATATCTACATGCTTAAACTTCGCAAGAACCCAGATAATAGTTTGTTGGGTAATGATAAGTTCCCTTTAGCAATTGGGGATGCAGAAGAATGGGATGAGAACCAGGCCTTTACTACGCGTCAAAAGTGGATGCTTACGTTTGCAGGACTGACACTTCTGGTTTTTGTTATTTGCACTATTATCTATAAATTAGATGTGGATGCGATGACTGCAATGTTTGTCTTTATGGCAGTAGGTTCAGGCCTTATTGCTGGGATGAAAGCAAATGATATCTCCAAAACCTTTCTCAAGGGATGCCAACGTCTTGTTGCTGGTGCACTGATTGTGGGTATGGCACGAGCTGTAGTGATTATTTTAGGTGACGGCAAGCTGATCGATACCATTGTCAATGTACTAGCACATCTATTGCAATCGCTACCACCTGTCTTTGGAGCTGTAGGAATGTTTTTAGGAAGTGCCGGGATTCACTTTTTGATCTCTTCTGGTTCTGGTGAATCTGCTATGATCGTTCCGATCCTTGTTCCATTAGCAGATTTGATGCATATTACCCGTCAAGTTGCAGTAGAGGCAGTAATTTTAGGTGAAGGGGTAGTCAACTGTATTAACCCGACTTCAGGTGTGTTGATGGGTGTGCTTGCTGCAAGTGGGATTGCTTATGGTAAATGGGTGAGATTTATGCTGCCATTAGTTGGTATTTGGATTGCTCTATCGATCATTTTTATCGTAATTGGCGTGTTGATCGGTTGGGGACCAGCATAAGGAGAGGAATGAGGAAACATGAGTGCAATTTTACAATATCTACAGTCTCACCAGTCGGAGATGCTAGCCGATTTAGAAGAGTTAGTAAAAGCAGAATCCCCTTCTGATAATAAAGAACTGACAGATAAATGTGGGAAGGTTTTGCAAGCTATATTTGCTAAACATCTTGGACTAACTGCTGATATATTTCGTAGGGAGCATACCGGTGATCACCTTCGTTTCACTTATGGTGATGGATCGGAACAAATCTTGATTCTCTCTCATTTCGATACCGTTTGGGATCAGGGGCAGCTTCATTTTCGAGTTGAAGGAAATCGTGCCTTTGGCCCTGGAATATATGATATGAAAGCTGGAATTATACAAGCAATATGGGCATTAAAAGCTTGTAAAGAGTTAGGGGTTTCATTTAATAAAAAAATAGTATTTCTATGTACAAGTGACGAAGAAACAGGCAGTTTATCATCTCGAAAATTGATCGAACAAGAAGCGAAAAAAAGTAGTGTGGTATTAGTTACAGAATTTGCTGTTCGAGGAACGGGAGCATTAAAAACAGAAAGAAAAGGTGTAGGAGATTTTATTTTCACGATTGCTGGACTTGCTGCTCATGCAGGTAATCATCATGAGGATGGTGTTAGTGCAGTAGAAGAGATGGCACATCAAATTTTATGGTTGAATTCATTCACGGATTATACTGCTGGTACTACAATTAATGTAGGTGTTGCAAGAGGTGGAACACGACCAAATGTGGTAGCAGACAAAGCAGAATTACAAGTTGACCTTCGATTTTCTGATCCACTCGCAGGAGAGCAGATTGCCAGTAAGATCTTAAAAGCAAAAGCCTTTTTGCCCAAAGCTTCTGTAAAAGTAACAGGGGGGATTAATCGTCCGCCAATGGTAAAAACTCGTTCGACCAAAGAGCTTTTCGAAATGGCTTATGATTGTGGGAAACAAATTGGCATTACTTTAACAGAGACAGCAGTCGGTGGTGGTAGTGATGGTAATTTCACCGCCGCGCTCGGAATTCCCACTCTCGATGGTCTAGGAGCAATGGGCGACGGTGCTCATGCACAAAATGAACATATATTGATTGATCAACTTCCAGTTAGAAGTGCTTTGATGTCTCATCTGGTGAGCCGGCTTTCAGAGTGAGTTTAACAACTTTCAGGAAACGTTTTGAACAGATGAATCACTGTGTTCGGGCACAGTGGTTTTTTAGTGTTTTATTAGCTTCAATGGTAACTTTAGTTGATATTGGACGGAGATCAACCGCATTGTGACAACCAAAATAAACACGAAAAATAGTTCGATATTTGTTATATTTTTGTGCATTCCTATAATAAGTCCACTCAACATAGACCAAACAGCATAGACATCTTCTCTGAGCAGGATAGGTTTTTTACCAGCTAAGAGATCACGAATAAGCCCACCACCAATACCTGTTAAAATAGATGCAACCATAATGGCATGGATTGGCAAATGTTGATTTACTGCAAATAAAGCACCTTGAATGGAAAATGCGGACAAACCTATAGCATCAAAAAAGATAAGCCATCTTTTCCACTTATGAAACCAAAGAGTTGGAGTGAAAATAGTGAACGTAATCGCAATGAGTGCAGTATAGATAGCTATATTTTGTTTCCAAAGCATAGAGGCAGGTAATCCGATTAACAAATTACGAATGACTCCTCCTCCAAAAGTAGTGATAAATCCCAAAACATAGACGCCAAATATATCATATTGTTCTTCGATTGCCATCATTGCTCCACTCACAGCAAAAGCAGCAATGCCAATGTAATTAAAAATATCCCAAATCATATGCTACCTCGTTTAGTTGAGAAATACTTATTTCTAGGTATAAAGCTTAATATATTCCTATTTTGTACAATAATAATCATTTTTAGTTTTAAATTAGTTCTGGAAATCAGTAATGTCCAATCCTGCTATAGATTGATTCATTTTTCGTATTTTCAAAAAGATAGAGGTGAGCAAGTCAATTTTTTGTTAAATATATGCTACAATAGGCAAGTTAGCGATTAAGAAAGGAGGTATCTTTTCGATGCATCTTAAACGCTTAGAAATGTCTGGATTTAAATCTTTTGCAAGTCGCACTGAATTGGAGTTTGTACCTGGAATTACAGCAGTGGTCGGTCCGAATGGAAGCGGCAAGAGCAATGTCACGGATGCGATACGCTGGGTATTAGGAGAACAAAGTGCTAAGTCTCTGCGTGGTACGAAAATGGAAGATGTAATCTTTGTCGGGAGTGATTCACGTAAACCGGTTGGTTTTTGTGAAGTTTCTATCACCTTGGACAACACCAAACGAATTCTGCCTTTGGATTATGCAGAAGTTACCGTAACTCGTCGAGTTTATCGATCTGGAGATAGTGAGTACCTCCTCAATCGGCAAGCTTGTAGGTTAAAAGATATTCAAGAATTGTTTATGGATACGGGAATTGGGAAAGAAGCATATTCGATGATTGGACAAGGTCGAATAGAAGAGATGATCAGCAACAAATCAGAAGATAGACGAGCTATCTTTGAAGAGGCTGCTGGCATTGTTAAATATAAATCTCGTAAAAAAGAAGCAGAAAAAAAACTTGCAGATGCAGAGCAAAATCTAGTTCGTATTCGCGATTTAATTCATGAACTTCGCAATCAACTGGAACCACTGCAAAAACAAGCAGAACATGCTCAGCAGTTTAAAGCATGGCAACAAGAATTAACAGAGGTAGAAATATCTTTTTATGTACATAAGATTGAGACTCTACATGAAGAGTGGACCAAAACTTCTCAGCTGGTAAAGCAGCTGAAAGAACAACATATATCTGGTGCTTCTAAACAAAGTAAAGAAGAAGCAGAATTAGCACAAGTCAAATTCCAATTGGTGGAATTAGAAAAGAAATGGGAAATTCTTCAGTCAGAATTACTAGACACGAGTGAAAAAGTGGAAAAAGCGGACGCCGAAAAACAGGTTTGGCAAGAGCGAACAAAAAATCGAGCAGAAATGGAAGAAAAATTACAGGAACAATTGAAAGCTTATGTTGCGGAATATACAACAAGTGAGAAAGAACGGTTAGCAAAACAACAACAACATCAAGCAAAAAAACTAGAATTATCTACTCTTCAAGACCAAATGAAAGCGATAAAATTTACAGCAAATCAAGAAATCGAATCAGAAGTATCTTCGACGCAGATCGAATGGGAAAAGATAAAGAATGAACAAGTTCGGGATGATAGCGAAAAGAAATATATTCTAAATCAGTGTGAAGAGATAGAGCAAGAATTTGCGACTTACCAGCAAGAAAAGCAGATTTTGAATGAAGAAAAGAAAAAATTAGAGCAGATCAGTAATGAAATCGAGCAGCAAATCGATGCCGTAGAAGCAGAACTGGAGTTAAAAACAACAAAAGCTAACATTTTTGAAACGGAAAAAATAGAATGTTTGTCAGAACAGAAAAATCTGCACAATCAATTACTACAATTGGAAAAGCAATTGGTTCGAATCCAATCGGAGCGCGATGTATTGCAATCCATGGAACAAAATCATGCTGGTTTTTTCCAAGGAGTAAAAGCTGTTTTGGAGAATCGTTCACTAACTGGTATTATTGGAGCCGTGGCAGAGTTGATCCAAGTGCCTAAAAAAGTAGAAGTAGCGATGGAAACAGCACTTGGTGGAGCTTTGCAGCATGTAGTTGTAGAGGATGAAGCAGCTGCTCGCAGCGCAATTTCCTTCTTAAAAGAGAAACGACTAGGACGAGCAACCTTTTTGCCGATCAATGTGATAAAAGGAAGAAGTATTCCTGAACATGATTTAGCAAAACTTGCACACATCAGTGGTTTCTTAGGAGTTGCAGATGATTTAGTTTCGACAGCCGTTGCTTATCGTCCGTTATGCTCTCAGTTACTGGGGAATGTTTTGGTAACAGATAACTTAGCAACGGCAAATAAAGTTGCCCAAGTTTTATCTCATCGTTATCGAGTCGTTACCTTGGAAGGGGACGTTGTCAACCCCGGGGGATCGATGACTGGGGGAAGTAGACAGAACAAGACTCCTAATCTGCTTGCACGCAGTCGCCAACTGGAAGAATTGAATCAACAAGTCCAACAATGGCTTGATAAACAAGAGAAACTTCAAGCGGATGAGAAGATGCAGACGGAGAGATTAGCATCTCTGGAGAATGAATGGAAAATTATCCAAACGAATCTAAACGATTTGTTTGCTCAGCAGAAGGATTTAGATGCTAAAAAGCAAGAAAACCAATTACAATTTAAAAACAATGCACATCGCTTGAATCTAATTGTTATTAGGGAAGAGGAATCAAATAAAAAACGTGCTCAATTGCAGCAACGATTACGTGAAATGGAAGACATTCAACATAATAGGATGGAAAGATTAAAAGAATTAGAAGTCTTATTAGAACAAGAGGAGTTTATAAGAAAACAACAAGCAGATGAAGAGAGAGAAAGAAACACCCAATTAACGGAGTACCGAATTGAGGAAGCAAAACTTCAACAAATGATAAGCGGTTTAGAAGAAGATTTAAACCGGATTGAAGAGGCACAACAAAAAAATCTTACCTTGCAGCAAAATACAGAAAAAGAACAACAAAAGCTTTTGGAGATGGAAGACTTAAGCGAAGAAGCATGGCAAAGATTACTCGCTTCCCTCTATCAACATCAAGAGGCAAAAAAATCCCTTCAATTAGAGATTTCCGAACTCCGCGATGAGCGTGATGCTTGTAGTCAAAAACATCAAGAGTTAGAGCACATTGTTTATGAGAATAGCAAGTTGCTTCGTTCTTATGAAGAAAAACTTCATCAGCAAGAAGTACGAGTGAACCGTCTTGATGTCGAGCTTAACCATCTTCTGCAAAAATTAGCAGAGGAGTATGAAACAAGCTTTGAAGGTGCGAAAGAAAAGTATGGTGTACCTGAGAATCCAGCACAAGCAGAAAGAAAAGTCAGATCTTTAAAGCAAAAATTAGAACAATTAGGCGATGTGAACATTGGAGCGATTGAAGAGTACCAGCGATTAACGGAGCGTCTTACCTTTTTGACGACACAAGAAGATGATCTACTTCAAGCCAAACAACAGCTTTATCAGATGATCGCACAAATGGTTTCTGAGATGGGGAAACGATTTTCTGATAATTTTGTGCTCATCCGTGAAGAATTTCAAGATGTATTTGTAAAGATGTTTGGGGGAGGTCGTGCTGATTTGCAACTCACCGATCCTAATAATTTACTGGATACTGGAATTGAGATTGTCGCACAGCCCCCAGGAAAGAAGCTGCAACAATTGTCGCTATTGTCTGGTGGGGAACGATCTTTAGCGGCCTTAGCTCTACTCTTTGCTGTTCTGAGAATCAAACCTGTACCTTTTTGTTTTTTAGACGAGGTAGATGCAGCTTTGGATGAGGCGAACTTGACGCGGTTTACGCATTACTTACAAAAATTTGCTAATCAGACGCAGTTTATCATTATCACACACCGCAAACATACGATGGAAGGCGCGGATGTGTTGTATGGAATTACCATGCAAGAATCTGGTGTATCTACTCTAGTATCTGTCAAATTAGAAGAGTATGATGAGAGCAGAGAAGAAGTTGCCGCGGCAAAAGCATGAGGAGGATAACCGTTGAGTTTTTTTTCAAAGTTAAAAGAAAGTGTTTCCAAACGAACAGAATCAGTGACTCAAAAATTTGTTTCTGGATTGAGTAAAACGAGTTCTAATCTCGTTGGTGCGATGGGCAGTATTTTTTCGGCTCGTAGTAAGATTGATGAAGATTTATATGAAGAATTAGAAGAAGTATTGATTGGCGCAGATGTAGGAGTGCCTACTACGATGCATTTAGTGGAACGGCTCCGAGCAGAAGTAAAAGCGAGAAAAATCAAAGATCCAAATGAATTACAACCCATTATGACGGAATTGATCGCTGAGCTTTTAGAAGATGGAGATGGTCCTGCTCTGAGACTAAATCAAGATGGGATGAGTATCATCTTGTTTGTAGGAGTCAATGGAGTTGGGAAAACGACTACCATTGGAAAACTCGCTCATACCCTCAAAAAAGAGGGAAAGAAAGTTATCTTAGCAGCAGGAGATACGTTTCGAGCTGGAGCCATTGAACAGTTAGAGACATGGGGAACACGTGCTGGTGTAGATGTAATTAAACAACAAGCTGGTTCTGATCCTGCTGCAGTTATCTATGACGCAATCCAGGCTGCTAAAGCTCGAAAAGCAGATGTTTTGCTTTGTGATACTGCTGGTCGATTGCAAAATAAAGTCAACTTGATGGAAGAGTTAAAAAAGGTATTTCGTGTGGTTCAGCGTGAAGTTCCTGATGCTCCACATGAAGTGTTACTCGTATTAGATGCGACTACTGGTCAAAATGCGATGCAACAAGCAAAAACGTTTGGTGAAGCAGTAAATGTATCAGGAATTGTTCTTACAAAGCTAGATGGAACTGCTAAAGGTGGCATTGTTATCGCAATCCGTCACGAACTAGACTTGCCAGTGAAATGGATTGGTTTGGGAGAGAAAGCGGATGATCTGCAACCGTTTGATCGAGAACAATTTTTGCATGCGTTGTTTCAAGAGGCAGAAATCTCATAGCTACAATAGGAAAAAGGCGTTCCTTTTATTAAGGACGCCTTTTATGACGTTTTTTTATCACTATTTTTCCTGTAATTCACTGACAGGGACCATCTTCTCATCTTCTTTGTTCCCTACTGTATACACATTAGCAATTTGAGTAACATCGTTAACAGATTGAATCCAGACAGGATTACCTTGGAATGTAACGGTTATATTGTCTGGGGAATGTAAAATTTCCTCTGCGCGTTTAACATCCATCTCTATCCCTCTTTTTGAAAATTATTGTAGCGATTGCTCAATAATTTCTACTTGTTGTTCCATACTAATTGGTTTATCCATTCTCTCATCGATGGATATATTGGTAACAATACGGTGTGCACCATTAGTAATAGCATTCTGATGAATTGCTTTTGCTGTATCCATCAGTTGATTTATATCACCTTCAATGATGGTGGCTGTAGGGGTAATTTGATACTTTAATCCTTTTTCTTCAATGAGTCTCACTGCATTGACAACAGATGAACTAAAACTAGGGCTCTGTGTTCCAACCGGGATGAGACTTATCTCCATTAATGCCATTTACAAACCTCCTTATAGATATAATTTTCTCTTTTGGAAGTTTTATTCATTATTCAATTAGGATCAAATTTTTTTCTTTTTTCTAGTAGGTTCTGTTTCACTTGTTTCCAATCTTCTTTGATGATGGAATAAACAAATGCATTTCGGATATAGCCATTTTCTAAGATTCTCTCATTGCGAAGTAATCCTTCTTTTGTTGCTCCAAGACGTTCAATTGCTTTCTGCGAAGGTATATTTCTTTCATCTGTTTTGAATTGAACTCGAATAAAATGTAAGACCTCGAAACAATATTGGAGGAGCAGTAGTAAAACGAAAATAAATTTTTAATTGCAGGATAATCATACAAAGGTTTCAAGAGAACTTCATATAGAAGAGAGAACAAATGAATGAGATTAGTTGAAAATAATGAATTAAAGACGCCCCTATGGAATAAAGCATTGGGGCATTTTCTTTGTGAGAATGTTATTTTGGTAGTATTTTCGGATACAAGGAATTTTCTTGACTCTACATCTGTTTTCTGTTACTATTTTCAACTGTAAAGGAAATCACCTTGACACAAACAAGAGGTGATCTTGGTGCTAGAGCAAACAACTGAAATAAACTTGTTGTATGATTTTTATGGAGCGCTATTGACCAAAAAACAACAACTTATTTTAGAGTGTTATTATTTAGATGATTGGTCTCTTTCGGAGATAGCCAATCACCAAGGAACATCGAGACAAGCTGTGTTTGAAGGTATTAAACGTGCCGAACAACATTTGATAGAGTTTGAGAACAAGCTGGGAATGGTTCAAAAGTACCGCCAGCGAGATCAGTTAGCAAAGAAGATTCTCTCCAAATTATCTGCTGATCCAACCCTTCAAGCGGAGATTTCTCCTCTGATTCAGCAGATGATAGACTAGCGAAGAGGTGAGAAGATGGCTTTTGAAGGATTATCAAGCCGTTTGCAGAGCGTCATGCAAAAGCTTCGCGGAAAAGGAAAAGTGAGCGAAGCCGATGTAAAAGAGGCCACACGGGAGATTCGTCTTGCACTTCTTGAAGCAGATGTAAACTTTAAAGTTGTAAAAACGTTTATTGATCGAGTGAAAGAACGTGCGATCGGCCAAGAAGTATTGAAAAGCCTCACCCCAGGTCAACAAGTGGTAAAAGTAGTGAATGAAGAGTTAACAGCTCTGATGGGTGGACAAGAGAGTAAACTTACTGTTGCGAGTAGTCCTCCAACTGTTATTATGATGGTGGGATTGCAAGGAGCAGGGAAAACCACCTCATCTGGCAAGCTAGCAAGGCTGCTAGCGAAACAAAACAAAAAACCACTGTTGGTAGCAGCAGATATTTACCGCCCTGCTGCAATTCGGCAGTTAGAAGTATTAGGTGAACAGCTAGGTGTTCCTGTTTTTTCCCTCGGCGATAAAGAAAGTCCAGTGAATATCGCTAAAAAAGGGATTGAAAAAGCAAAAAGCGAACAGTTCGATACCGTTATTATTGATACAGCTGGTCGACTGCATGTAGACGAACAGATGATGGATGAGCTGAGAAATGTTCGGCAAATAGCAAATCCTGATGAGGTATTGCTTGTAATTGATGCGATGACTGGTCAAGATGCAGTCAATGTGGCGGAGAGTTTTCACCGTGAGATGGAATTGACTGGTGTCATCCTCACCAAGTTAGATGGTGATACACGAGGTGGGGCTGCATTATCAGTAAAAGCTGTAACCAACTGTCCCATCAAGTTTGTGGGGATGGGCGAGAAAGCGGATGCTTTGGAGCCTTTCCATCCAGATCGCATGGCTTCCCGTATACTCGGGATGGGTGATGTGCTTTCCTTGATTGAGAAGGCACAAGAAGCTGTTGACATGGAAAAAGCCAAAGAGCTGGAAAAGAAAATGCGCAGCCAGAAGTTGACGTTAAATGATTTCTTGTATCAACTTCAGCAAGTACGCAAAATGGGGCCATTGGAAGATATGCTGGCGATGATCCCAGGAGCGAACGCTAAGGCCTTGAAAAATGTCACAGTAGATGAGAAAAAAATGGATCGGATCGAGGCGATTATTCGCTCTATGACGGTCTATGAAAAGGATCACCCCGAAATATTAAACGCAAGTCGCAGAAGAAGAATCGCAATGGGTAGTGGTACTTCTGTTCAAGAAGTAAACCAATTGCTCAAGCAGTTCCAAGAAATGAAGAAAAGTATGAAACAGATGGCTTCGATGATGAAAAATACAAAGAAGCGAAAAGGATTTAAATTTCCTTTTATGGGATAGAAGTCCCCTGTGTATTCTAGAGTGGAGGTGAAAGAAAAATGGCAGTGAAAATTCGTCTAAAACGGATGGGTGCAAAAAAAGCTCCTTTCTATCGTGTAGTTGTAGCGGATGCTCGTGCTCCTCGTGATGGTCGCTTTATCGAAGAGATTGGTTATTTCAATCCTTTGACTGAACCAGAAACAGTGAACATCAACGAAGAAAAAGCTTTGAAATGGCTTCAAACAGGTGCACAACCTTCTGATACAGTAAAAGCTTTGCTTCGTAAAGAAGGTATCCTAGAAAAACTACAAAAATAAGGTTGGACGTAAAAATGGAATTTCTTCGTGTAGGTCAATTTGTCAATACACACGGGATTCGCGGTGAAGTAAAAATTAGGCTGAATACGGACTTCCCTGAGCAACGGTTTGCAGTTGGTAAACAAGTTTGGCTTCAGCATCCAAAGCTTGCTAATAAGCAGGCATTAACGATTGCAGGGGTTCGTAAGCATAAATCTGCCCTTCTGATTCGTTTTCAAGAATGGACAAATATCAATCAGGCTGAGCCTTTTAAAGGAGCAGGTTTGTTTGTTCCAGAAGAAGAAGTAGTGTCAGATGAGGAAGATGGTTTTTTCTTTCATCAAATAATTGGCTGTCAAGTGGTTACCACTGAGGGAGAACAAATTGGGAGAGTAAAGGAAATATTGACCCTTCCAGCGAATGACGTGTGGGTAGTATCCAGAGAAGGAAAAGGAGATTTACTTCTTCCGTATATCGAGGATGTTATCAAAGAGGTGGATGTTAAAGAGCGAGTGGTCACAATGAAGTGGATGGAAGGACTGGAGTAAATGGCGATGATTCGCTTTGATGTATTAACCTTATTTCCGGAGATGTTTCATGGATTCCTTTCTCATAGCATCATGGGTAGAGCGAAGGAAAGAGGGTTAGTTGAGGCTAATCTTATTAATTTTCGTCAGTTTTCCGACTCCAAACATCATACTGTCGATGATACTCCTTATGGAGGCGGAGGTGGGATGGTTCTAAGAGCCCAACCTATCTTTGATGCAGTTGATCATCTGCTGGAAAACGTAGCAGAAAGACCACCTATCATTATGATGACACCTCAAGGAGAACCCTTTTCTCAAGAAAAAGCAGAGGAGCTGTCACAGTTTCCTCATCTGATTCTGCTCTGTGGACACTATGAAGGTTTTGACGAGCGAATTCGTGAGCACTTGGTAACCCATGAAATATCGATGGGAGACTATGTGTTAACAGGCGGTGAATTACCAGCCATGATTATTATGGATAGTGTTAGTCGCTTGCTTCCAGAAGTTTTGGGGAATCCCAACTCTCATGTGGATGATTCATTTTCTATGGGATTGCTAGAGTATCCACACTACACCAAACCCGCAGATTATCGAGGGATGAAGGTACCAGATATTTTATTATCCGGTCATCATGCTAAGATAGATAAGTGGCGTAGGGAACAAGCATTACTTCGTACATGGAAACGCCGGCCGGATCTGTTAAAATCTTCGATTTTGACCGAGGAAGACCGTAAATTTTTGCGTCAATTAAAAGCAGACCAAGTTTAAATTGTCTTCATGAAAGACATGTGATAAAATATTTCCGTTTCCGTGATTCGGAATTTTGAATAGGACAGAAGGGAGGTCATCCGATCATGCAAGAACTTATCAGAAGCCTTACAGAAGATCAATTGAAAAAAGATATCCCACTATTTCGCGCTGGGGACACACTTCGTGTTCATGTGAAAGTAAAAGAGGGTCAACGTGAACGGATTCAGCTTTTTGAAGGAGTTGTAATTCAACGCCGTGGTGGTGGAATTTCTGCAACTTTTACAGTTCGTAAGATTTCTTACGGTGTAGGTGTAGAGCGTACTTTCCCACTTCATTCTCCACGTTTGGACAAAATTGAAGTAATCCGACGTGGTAAAGTTCGTCGTGCGAAACTGTTCTATCTCCGTAAACTTCGTGGAAAAGCTGCTCGCATCAAAGAGAGAATTACACATAAATAGAATGCACGATTCGCGAAAAAGGGCTTGAGATAATCAAGTCCTTTTGCCATATTTACATAGGGGGCGTCTGGTGATTGAGTGAATTTATGTCTCGCTCTGAGCGGCAAAGAAAAGAACGTCTAGAACGAAGAAAACAAAAACGCTATAAACGTTCATCTAATGCATTTGATTGGGTGAAGGCGGTTGTGATTGCTTTAGTTGTCGCTGTTATCATTCGTGGATTTTTTCTTGAACCAACATATGTGCAGGGCCCTTCCATGTTAAACACCATGAGAACTGGAGATAAGATTATCATCAATAAACTTGTCTATTGGTTTACATCCCCCGCTCGTGGTGAAATAATCGTATTTCATTCAAAAGAAGATAGAGATTTGATCAAACGGGTAATTGGTTTACCCGGCGATACCATTCAAGTGAAAAACAATCATGTATACATCAACGGCAAAATATTGTCAGAACCTTATTTGACTTATTCAACACAAACCTCCACTATCCCACTTATAAAAATCCCTTCCAATCATCTATTTGTTATGGGAGATAATCGTGAAAATAGTACTGATAGCCGTGAGTTAGGACCTATTCCGATCGATCAAATTATCGGTAGGGCAGAGTTTATCTATTGGCCAATTTCAGAGTGGAAGTTATTGTGATCTTAATGAACTAGAGGTGTTCAACATGTCGATTCATTGGTTTCCTGGGCATATGGCAAAGGCAAGAAGACAAATAGAGGAAAAATTAAAACAAGTAGATATCGTGATCGAACTATTAGATGCCAGACTCCCACTGGCCAGTCGTAATCCTATGATTGATGAAATAACCGGTCATAAAGCCCGTCTTGTTTTATTTACAAAAGGGGATATGGCAGATGAGGCAATAACCAATGAATGGGTGTCCTATTTCACCAGTATGGGGATTTCTGTTTTACCAATCGATGCAAAAACAGGAAAAGGAGTGCAAAAGATCGCTACTACCTGTGAACGTGTATTGGAACCGCTTTTTATTTCGAGGAAGAAAAAAGGTATCGTTTCGAAAAGAATGCGAGCAATGGTTTTAGGGATACCCAATGTAGGAAAGTCATCCTTAATCAATCGTTTGGCAGGAAGACATGCTACACAAACAGGAGACCGACCTGGAGTAACAAAAGCACAACAATGGATACGAGTGGGAAAACAACTAGAATTGTTAGATACACCCGGCATTTTATGGCCCAAATTTGAGGACCCAAATGTGGGTATGCGATTAGCTATGAGTGGTGCAATTAAAGAAGAAATTTTACCAACAGAAGAAGTAGCATTACATACTTTAAAATATTTAAGTTCACGTTATCCAATACTGTTAGAAGAACGCTATAACATAGAAATATTAGAGCACACTCCAGTAGAGTTATTAGATGAAATAGGCAAGAAAAGAGGATGCTTGATGCGTGGAGGCCAAATCGATTGGGACAAAGCAGCAGATATCGTTATGGGCGATTTGCGGTCTGGCAGACTGGGTCGAATCTCTTTGGAAATTCCAAGTGATTATGAGGAGGACATTCATGAAGAGAACGATTGAGGCTTGGCGTGAATGGCTTTCGACCAATGAAGTCACAGATGAAATATTGGCTGAGCTTCTGACCGATACACGGCAAGGGGTGAGGCAACTAGGCAAACGGTATCAAATGCAGCAGGAAAAAGAAAAGGCTGAACAAGAAAGATTAAATCGAATGTGGAAATATGAAAAACAGTTTTGGCAAAATGGTCAAGTTTTGATTGCTGGGGTTGACGAAGCTGGCCGTGGTCCATTGGCAGGTCCTGTTGTCGCTGCGGCTGTTATATTGCCACAAGATTTTGATGTAACAGGATTAAATGATTCAAAACAAGTAACTGCGACTGATCGCGATATTTTGCGAAAACGGATTGAACAAACAGCTATTGGAGTCGGAGTGGGCATTGTAGATGTCGCGTTTATTGATCAATATAATATTCTTCAGGCAACTTACCAAGCGATGAGAATAGCAATTTCTCAATTGCCAGAAAAACCAGATCAGCTTCTACTCGATGCAGTTAAACTACCGAAAGTTCCTATTCCCCAGCAGAGTCTCATCAAAGGAGATAGTTTAAGTCATTCTATCGCTGCTGCTTCCATTATTGCTAAAACAACAAGAGATAAATGGATGATGGATATACATAAGCATTACCCGCAGTATGGATTTGATCAACATATGGGCTACGGTGTCCCAGCTCACCTAGAAATGTTAAAAAAATATGGTCCATCCCCGATCCATCGACGTAGCTTTTCTCCTGTACGTGCAGTGCTTGGGGAATCTTCGTAATGGATAAAAGAAAAGAAGTTGGACGAAGAGGAGAAGATATTGCTGCACAATATCTAGTTTCCAAAGGATGGGGACTAATAGCACGAAATTGGTCTACCAACTTAGGGGAGTTAGATATTGTTGCTCATGATGGATTACAGCTTATTATTGTAGAAGTTCGTACCACAACATCCAACCAGTATGGACTTGGTTTTCAATCTGTCCAGCATCGCAAACAACAACAAGTCCGAAAGCTGGCTCTCCAATTTATTAGTCAGAGGCGCTTGGGACATCTACCAATACGTTTTGATGTAGTATCGATACTATTGTCCAAAAATTGGGAGTTTGTCGATTTAAATCACTTAGAAGGTGCTTTTTAGAAAAATGAATACTAATATTTATAAATGCTCTAAAAAATAGATAAAGGATTCATACTAGCAGGAAATATGCTAGTTTTTCCTTTTTTGAAGTGATAATATATTTCTGTCAAAGTATATTAGTAAGTATAATCTAATCAGGCAGGAGTAGGGGCGTAATGGTAAGAAAATTTTCTCTGTTTCTATTATTGATCTCTATTTTGTCCTTTTCTATGGGAACAATGGTATTTGCAGAAGCAAAAAAACCAAGCATCCAAGCAAAGGCCAATTATGTGATTGACTATTCAAGTGGAGCTATTTTAACAGAAGATAACGGAAACACAGAACTAGCATTAGCAAGTCTTACAAAATTGATGACAGTTCTGATTGTGCTCGATCAAATTTCTGCTGGGAGACTACATTGGTCAGATATCGTTACAGTGAGTAAAAAAGCAGAAGCTGTCAATGAATCAGAGATTCGCCTAATAGCAGGAGAAAAAATAACGATAAAAGAACTTGTGACTGGAATGATGGTTCAATCTGCAAATGACGCAGCGTATGCCCTAGCAGAAAAAGTAAGTGGTACAGAATCAAAGTTTGTTGCTTTGATGAATCAAAAAGCAAAGCAACTAGGATTGACCAAAACGCATTTTTATACGAGCAATGGATTAATTTATAAATCAACCTCTGGAAAAGTCTATAATAACTATATGTCAGCCGCTGATATTGCTCACTTAACGAGGATTTTAGTAGCAACCCACCCAGAAATCTATACATTTAGCAAAATCACCCATTATACATTTCACAAAGGTACCAAGCGTGAAATGAAAGTAACAAATACCAACCTCATGTTACCGACACTTGCGTATGGCTATAAAGGAGTAGATGGTTTAAAAACGGGCTATACATCTGCTGCCGGGTATTGTTATACAGGAACCGTACAACGAAACAATTTTCGTTTAATAGCAGTCGTGCTAGGTTCAAGTTCTGTATCAAAGCGTTTTTCCGATACCAAAAAACTATATGATTATATTTACAGTATCTATACTCCACGAAAAGTTTTAGAGGCTGGGAAACCAATTTCCTCTTATAAAACAATCACTATACAAGGTCATCGAGGACCTGTTACGATTGCTCCATTACGTAATTTGACAGTACCTCTGCGCAATGGTCAAGAAAGAAGTTATACTTATCACATTGTGATTTACTCCAACTTAAAAGCACCGATGAAAAAAGGTACAGCAGTTGGATATGTTCAAGTGTATTACAAAGGAAAAGCTGTAGCTGGTACTCCGCCAATTTCCCTTGTGACGAGTAGCAATGTAACAAAAAATTAAAATTAATTGGGCATTTTATAATAGATGAAGTTAATAGGAAGCAATAGAAATCAAACTGATAAATGCAGATAGGTATGCACCAAAAAAAGACTCCTAAGGAGTCTTTTTTTAAAGAATCAGATAAGTAAATTAAACAACTGTGGATTATTGTTTACTTCTGTATACCGAAATCCATGCTGTTCCATACGTTTTAAAAGTGCTGGATAATCTTTTGGATCTTTCAGTTCAATCCCGACAAGGGCTGGTCCTGAGCTTTTATTATTTTTCTTGGTATATTCAAACCGAGTGATATCGTCGTCCTCACTTAAAACATTCTGGACAAACTCACGAAGTGCTCCTGCTCTCTGAGGGAAAGAGACGATAAAATAGTGTTTCAATCCTTCATAGATCAAAGATAGTTCTTTCATTTCTTGCATACGATCGATATCATTATTTCCACCGCTAATGATGCAGACGACATTTTTTCCTTTGATTTCTTGGCGGTAGAAATCAAGGGCAGCAACGGAAAGAGCTCCCGCAGGTTCTACAACTAATGCGATTTGATTGTATAGTTCAAGAATAGTACTACAGACTTTTCCCTCTGGTACTACAGTAATATCATCTACTAATTCTTGGACGATTTGAAAAGTCAGTTGACCTACTTGTTTTACTGCTGCCCCATCAACAAAAGGATCGATCTTATCCAACGTTACCACTTTTCCAGCTTCTAATGATTTTTTCATAGAAGGGGCTCCTTGTGGTTCTACGCCGATTATTTTGCAACTTTGGTTTACACCTTTCATATAAGAGCTAACCCCAGAGATCAGACCACCACCACCAACGCCTGCAAACAACATATCTACTTTATCAATATCATTCATGATTTCCATGCCTATAGTGCCTTGTCCTGCAATAGTGCGGTAATCATCAAATGGATGGACGAAAGACATCTGATTTTGATCGCAATATTCTTTTGCTTCTAGATAGGAGTCGTCGAAAGTATCCCCAGTCAAAATAACTTCTATATATGATCCGCCATAGCGTTTTACTTGTTCTACTTTTTGCCTGGGTGTGGTAGTTGGCATGAATATTTTACCTTTGATATTGAGTTTACTACAAGAATAGGCTACCCCTTGCGCGTGATTTCCAGCACTGGCACAAACTACTCCTCTGTCTCTTTCTTCTTCTGATAAACTTTGAATCATATAGAAAGCACCGCGTATTTTAAAAGAGCGCACTACTTGTAAATCTTCTCTTTTTAAATAGACATTACAGTCGTATAAGTTTGACAAATATTCGTTTCTTTGCAGTGGAGTGCGAAATACCACATCTTTTATCATCTGATTTGCGATAATGATATCTTCCATTTTCATTAGTATGGATTGTGTAGTCATGGATAACTTCATTCCTTTTTCACAAGTATCTTGAAAAAGATTCTATCACATTTTTAACATCCTTGCGTAAGAAGTCCCCTGTTCCTATAGAGGATAATTGCTAGCAACCTTTTTGCAGGCTATGAATATGCAGAATTATTACAAACGGTGTCCGATCATTGACACAACTCATTTTATTCTGATAGTATGTCATTATAATTTCCAAAAAATTCATCATGTAGAAATGACTGTATTTTTCTTCCGTATCGAACTTTTTGATAGATTAAGGAGGAATCATGGATAAAATATTTAAAACCTTGATCGATATCGCTAGATACCGTTCCCAATATCAAGGAAATCGAAAAGCATACACCTTTCTAAAAGATGGAAATAAAGATGTAGTGAGTTATACATATAAAACATTGGATATACGAGCCAGAGCAATTGCAGCATGGCTTCAAAGCAAAGTCCAAAAAGGTGATCGAGTTATGTTGTTGTATCACCAAGGACTTGATTTTATCAGTGCATTTTATGCTTGTTTATATGCAGGAGTTATAGCAGTTCCAGGCTATCCACCTGAAAAACAGCATCGACGAACAGCTCGTTTGCAAGCAGTCGTGAAAGATGCAGGAGCTAAGATTGCTTTAACAACAACAGATGTTTTACACCAAATAGATGTGGAAAAAAGTAAGGATTTAGTAGGTTTGGATATGGAATGGTTTCCAACGGATACATTATCTGATGAGTGGGCAGAGTCTTGGAAAGAGGCCAATGTAGATCGAGACACAGTCACTTATTTGCAGTATAGTTCAGGTTCCACTGGTGATCCCAAAGGTATCATGGTAAGCCATGGTAATATGTTGGATAATTCGGCAATTATTTGTGAGCGATTACAACATACGGAAGATGATGTTAGCGTATCATGGCTTCCTATTTTTCATGATTTGGGTTTGATTGGTTGTGTGATTCAACCAATGTTTGCTGGTTTTCATGCTGTCTCGCTGTCACCTTATCAGTATGTTGAAAATCCATACCTATGGTTAAAAGCGATTGATCGTTTTCGAGGTACGACCACTTGTTGTCCGAACTTTGGCTTTGATTTATGCATCCGAAAAATCACACCTGCAGAGCGAGCATCTTTAGACCTAAGCAGTTGGAGAGTTGCAGTCAATTGTGCAGAACCAGTCAGGCATCAAACTTTAGAAAAGTTTACAGAAGTATTCTCTCCTCATGGATTTCGTGCAGAGGCGCATTATCCTATGTATGGAATGGCTGAAACTACGTTATTTATCACTGGAGCAAAATGGAATGAGAAACCAAATTATCAATCTGTTTCTATTTCTGATTTAAACCATGGAAAAGTTCGCCTTACAGATTCGAAAGATTCAAGAATGGTTGTCAGTTGTGGATCTGTTGGAACAGGATTGACCGTCAAAATTGTAAATCCTAAGACTTTAACCTTATGTGAAAACAATGAAATAGGTGAGATATGGGTCAAGGGAAGTAGTGTAGCTCATGGGTACTGGAATCGACCAGAAAAAACAAAGGAAGATTTTTCCGCTTCGATAAATGGTGATGGCCCATATTTAAGAACTGGTGATTTGGGTTATTTTGTGGGCGATGAATTGTTTATTGCTGGTAGATACAAAGATCTTATTATTATTCGAGGAAGAAATCTTTATCCACAAGATTTAGAGCTAACAGTAGAATCTTGTTCTTCTTTTATTCGCCCAGGTTGTGGCGCGGCATTCTCCATTGATCATGAAAACGAAGAAAAACTGATCATTGTACAAGAGTTGAGGAAAAATGCACGGGAACTCATAGATGTTTCTCATCTAGCACACCAAATTCGGCAAAGATTGCTAGAAGAGCATGGAGTAGCATGTTTTGAACTTGTCCTTATAGAAGAAAATAGTGTAAAGAAGACATCAAGTGGGAAGATACAGCGCCGAGCTTGCAAAGAGGCTTATCTGGCAGATAACCTAAATGCAGTACATCGTTTGATAGAGAAGAATACTTCTGCTGTGTATGTAAATGAAGGTGAGTTTGATTTGCAAAAATGGAGTTTGTTAACTCCTTCTATGCAACGAGTAGAGTTGCAATCAGATTTAGTTGGTTTATTAGGATTACAAGAAATTGGAACGGAATGGGAGAATGAAAAGCTTTCTTTTTTCGGGTTTGATTCTATAAAAATCCTTCAATTTAAATTTTTATCAGAGCAACATTGGAATGTTGAATTGCCTTCCATTGCAACATTGCTTTCTTGGACTTGGGATCAATTTATTAATTGTATTCATTCTCAATTACTTGAATATCCAAATGAATTTAAAACTTTAAATCCAACCTCTATTACTACTAACGAAATTCCTTTGAATCGAGGACAAGAGGCGCTTTGGTATATTTATGAAACATATCCTCAAAATGCAGCTTATTTAATGCCGATGGCTATTCGATTTCCAAAAGAATTAGACAAGTATATTTTGTCTGAAGCTGTTCATCAACTTGTTGGTCATTATCCCATTTTGCGCTCTTCTATCCAGCAAAAAGAGGATGGGAAATTATTTTTTCAAGTACAGGAGACCGTATCTCTTGATTGGACGGAGAAAGAAGCAATAGTAGATTTTACATCACAATTGATGGAGGATGCTTATAAGCCATTTGATTTACAACAAGCTCCACTGTTTCGAACAAATTTATACAAACATTTGGATGGTTCGTATACTGTTTTGTTTTGTTTTCATCATATTATTTGTGATTTATGGTCATTGGATATATTTCTTTCTGAACTTCGCACCTGTTATCTGGCTTTAGAAGCAGGGACAAAAGTAGTTTTACATTCCAATATTTCAATACAGATGGAGAAAGAACCATTAACTGCGTCTCCCCTTACTTACTGGAAAGAAAAGTTAGCTGGTGTATTGCCTGTTTTGTCTTTGCCCCAAAAACGATCCAGAGGATTGAATCAATCTTTTCAAGGGCGAACGATAGAGACGAAAATTTCATCGGAGTTGGTTGAATCTATACGAACATTTGCTAGAGAGTACGCAGTAACAGTTTACCAAGTTTTATTAGCTGTCTATCAATTGGTTTTATCTCGATACAGCGGACAAAAAGAGGTGATTATTGGTTCACCTGTCACAACTAGATCGAGCCTTACTACCTGTAAACAAATGAATTACATGGTAAATCCCATTGCTATAAGAGGAGACTTGTCGAATTCTCCTACGTTCATTCAATTGTTAAAACAAACAGTTCAACATGTACAAGAGTCTTTTGAGAATGGGATATCCTTTATTGATTTAGTAGAACATCTTACTATTCATCGTGATTCAAGTATTTCCTCGATTTTTCAAGCAATGCTTGCATTTGAACAAACAGTATATGTTCCTGAGACAGCAGCAATATCGCTTGGAGCAGGTAATATAAAACTAAAATGGGGAAAAAGGGAACTGACAAGTGTAGCATTGCCAGATCCTACATCCCAGTTTGATTTAACATTAAAAATTGCCGAATACGAAGGCGGATTATTGTTGCATTGGCAATATGATTCATTTCTGTTTGAAGAGAGCCTTATGCAACAATTAGCACAAAGTTTTATCATTCTTTTAGAGCAAATATTACGAAATCCAAATCAGTCTATTGACTCGTATTCTAGTATATCGAAAGAAACAGAACTACAGATCATTGAAGCGGGTCTCGGAGAAAAAGTACAAGCTCCTGTTCGGACGTTAAACCAAGCATGGATGGATCAAGTCAGAAAAACACCGGAAGCGATAGCAGTAGTAGATGGTCTTGATCATATCTCTTATCAACAGATGAAAGATGATGTTAGTCGATTTACTCATTTGTTAAAAGCGAGAGGAATAGGCAGTCAGCATGTAGTTGGCATTGCACTCAGACGAAAGTATCCATTATTAGTGGCGATGATGGCTGTATTACAGACCGGAGCAGCCTATGTTGGATTAGATCCTTCTTATCCAGAAGATCGCTTGATTTATATGATCCAGGATTCAAAGGCATCTTTGGTACTAATCGAACCTGATATGGAATCAAAACTGAAGGGATTCGAAGCACCAATATTACCTGTTACAAGAAGTGTTTGGCAAAATTTCCCGAAATCTGATACAAAGATGAATCAAGATGTACATGATCTTGCTTATTTCATTTATACATCAGGTTCTACAGGAAAACCAAAAGGTGTTGCCATTGAACATTTTCAAGCGATGAATTTAGTACATTGGGCAAAAAGCGTATTTTCAGCAAGTGAATTGGCTGGAGTATTATTTGGGACTTCTATCTGTTTTGACTTATCTATCTTTGAGGTATTTGTACCTTTGTTGTCAGGTGGTAAAGTGATTATTGCTGAAAATGCACTTTCTCTACCATCTCTATCAGCAGCTCATGAAGTTACTCTTATCAACACAGTACCTTCTGCGGCAAAAGCCCTCGTTGCATTAGGTATACCATCATCCGTAACTACGATAAACCTTGCTGGAGAAGTTTTAACTAGGAAACTTGTCGATGAATTATATCAGATTAAGACTATACGTAAAGTCTACAATTTATACGGACCATCAGAATGTACCACTTATAGTACTTATGCACTTGTATCCAGAGAAGAAAAAGAGTCTCCAACAATTGGGAAACCTATCTCTAATACCAATGTCTATATATTAGACTCCGAACTTCAAATCGCTCCTAATGGTACCGTTGGTGAACTATGTATCGGAGGGGCAGGAGTTGCCCGAGGGTATATTGGTCAACCTGAGAAGACAAAAGAAAAATTCATCGATCATTCTAAATATGGAAAGTTGTATCGTACGGGTGATCTAGTGAAATTTTCGCCAACACAAGAGCTTATTTATATTGGTAGATCGGATTTTCAAGTCAAAGTGAGAGGTTACCGTATTGAATTAGGAGAAATTGAGGCTGCACTCTGTGAGTATCCTATGGTAAAAGATGCTGTTGTGATTGTCAAAGAGCAAAAACTAATAGCTTATATTACAAAAAAACAGGATAGAAAAGAACTGAAGTTGCCTTCCATAAAGTCATATTTAGAAAACAAATTACCTTCTTATATGGTTCCTAATCATGTAGTAGAGTTATCTTCTTTTCCATTGACCTTAAATGGAAAAATTGATCAAAAGTTACTACCTGAACCTAATGAGAATCATAATGAGAACAAAGTCATGCAACCAACAAATGAAATAGAAATGAAACTATTGACTATTTGGCAAAAAGTATTGAAGAAAGATGATGTCGCAATCAACGATCGTTTCTTTGAATTAGGTGGAGACTCTATCATGAGTTTACAAGTAATCGCAGAAGCTAAGCGAGTTGGTTTACAAATAAGTCCCAAACATTTCTTCACTCATCCGACGATTGGTAAGATGGCTTCTGTAGCAGGAAATAAATCAAAACTGTCCATTGACCAAAGTGTTGTTACTGGTGAAGTAGCGCTTACTCCTGTCCAGGAATGGTTTTTTTATCAAAATATACCTAATTATAACAATTGGAATCAATCGATGATCCTTACACTTGAGAAAAGAGTGAAAGCCTCTTACTTGGAACAAGTTCTACAAAAAGTAATCGAACATCACGATGCTTTGCGTCTTCGATTTCGTAAAGAACAAAACCATTGGACATGCAGGAATGTAGAAAGAGAAAAACATTCTTTTTTCCGAGTTGTGGAAGCGAAAGAGGCATCGTTAACAGAAATACATCGACAATCAGAACAACAATTAAATATTACAGATGGTCCATTAATACATGCAACTTTTGTCCAAAAAAAAGAAGAAGCTTCGAAATTAATCCTTGTTGTTCACCACTTAGCGGTGGATGGTGTTTCATGGAGAATATTGCTAGATGATATCAATCGACTATATCGTCAGCTGGAAAATGGGGTACCTTTGGCACCTCCACCAAAAACTACATCTTATGCTAATTGGTCCAAGCATTTGAAGCTTTACAGTGCAGATTCCATACTCACTCAGAAAGAGAAACAGCAATGGCTGGAAATAATTCGGCCTTCCATCGATCGTTTTCCAGTAGATTACCAAGATGGTGTAAACACAGATACCCAAGTGGAGGAGTATATACAAGTCTTTACCAAAGAGGAAACCCAAAATTTACTTGAACAGTCATTCACAGTAAAGATTAATGAACTGCTTCTAACGGCACTATGGAAAGGTTATCAACAGTGGTCTGGGAAGCAAATATTGAGATTAGATGTAGAAGGACATGGAAGGGATCATCAAAGGGAAGATTTAGATGTTTCACGGACAATTGGATGGTTTACGAGTATATTTCCTGTTCTCTTTCAAGGAGATGCTACAAAAGATGGCATCCGGATTGTCCAACGGCAACTTCAAAGCATCCCTAATGGAGGTTTAGGATTTGGAATTTTACGGTATTTAATCAGAGATGAAGAGATAAGGAATACGGAAACTTCACCTATTTGTTTCAATTATTTGGGTCAGTTTGATCAGATGATCGAAAAAGATGGGATATTTAACCATTTGTCTTTTTATGGACCGCGTAAATATCAAGAAGTAAATCGTCCTTATCTGATTGAGATCAATTGTTACATTCAAGATGGCAATTTGATTGTTTCCTGGGTTTATAGTAGAGCGCTCTATCGAGCCAATACCATTTCTGCTTTTGCTGCCGCATTTCATGAGGCGTGTATGTCTTTCAATCAAAAAGATCGAAAGTTGAAGACAGGGAACAATAGTAAAATAAAGGATTCCGACTTATCTAAAATTTTTTCCAAAATCCAGGAGAGAAAGGGCCGATAAATGTTGCAAGAAGGAATACAAGACGTTTATCCTTTGACACCTGCTCAACAAGGTATATTGTTTCATTCATTGGATGACACAATTGTTGGTGTGTATGTAAATCAATTGTGTCTTCGACTCCATGGCTGTATAGATTTGATTCGATTTGAACAGGCATGGAAACATATAGTACAGCGTCACGACGTGTTTCGCACTGCTTTTTTTTGGGAAGAGTTGTCTGCTCCTCTTCAAGTGGTTTCAGAAGAAGGGAATATACCCTTTGAGACAAAAGATTGGAGTCATCTTACTGAAAAAAGCCAAGAAGAGTCATGGAGAAAATTGCTTATTCAAGATAGGGAGTTAGGCTTTGATCTACAAGAAGCTCCTCTAACGAGGGTTACAATGATCAAAGTTGCAGAGAAACAGTACCGAATTTTATGGACATTTCATCACTTGCTTTTGGATGGTTGGAGTTGTTCTATCGTATTAAAAGAGCTGCTTGATTTCTATTATGGGAGGACAGACTTCCAGGAATCTGTTGCGTTTTCTGAGTTTGTGGCTTGGATAGAAGCAAATGATCAGTCAGAAGCTTTAGATTATTGGGGTAGGCAAGTAACTTCGATAGAAGAACCAACATTGTTATCTGATCAGAAAATCCATGAGCAATCTCCGTTAACAATACCATCTGAGCACAATCTTGTTTTTTCAATCGAACAAACGAAATTAATAAGACAGATCGCAAAACAGTTAAATATTACAGAATCTACTTTGCTGCTTGGAGCATGGATGCTGACGGTTAGCTTATTTACCTCAAAATCAGATATAGTTGTTGGAATGGCTGTTTCAGGACGGTCTGCTTTACTAGAAAATTATGAGAATCGTGTCGGTATGCATATGAATACTGTACCAGTACATGGGACAGTAACATGTGAAGATGAAATACAAGATTGGCTACAAAAATTGCAACAAAAATTGCTAGATATTCGGATGTATGAACATACATCATTGGCTGATATAGGGGCATACAGTCAAGTAGCAGGGGACGTCAGTTTATTTGATAACCTATTTGTTTATGAAAATTACCCCTCAGAAGAATGGAAACAAGAAGATTTTTCTTTAGTGATAGAAGAATCGATTGAGCGGTCTCATTATCCATTGACTTTGATGGTTATCCCAAATGAAGAAATCCGTTGTAGATGGATATACAACTCGACTCTGTCATCTACAAAAGTGAATGCGTTTGCTTCGCACTTTCGACATATTTTGTTGCAGATGCTAGCGATGCCAGATCAAAGTCTATCCTCTTTAGAATGGACAACTATAGAGGAAAAACAACAAATTTTTTCTTGGAATCAGTCTGATTCTGCTTTCATTCTTTCTGATGAACGTATGCATCAACTTTTGGAAAAACAAGTAGGCCTATTTTCCGATAAAATTGCTATTCGCTGGGGAATAGAAACGATTACTTATCAAGAATTGAACAATCGCTCTAATCAATTGGCACGTCTGCTTTTACAAAAAGGGATCCAGGCAGGAGATGTGATAGCAGTCGGTATGCCACGCTCCATTGAAATGGTGATTGCCATTTATGCCATCTGGAAAATGGGCGGTGCCTACCTTCCCATTGATCTGACTTACCCAGAGGCGAGGTTATCGTACATACTCAGTGACGCAAAAGCTAAGTTAATGATCAGTACTTCGGATGTAGTTTTTGATCTGCCTGCATATCGAGGGGAAACAATACTATATGATCAAGTGACGGAGCTTTTGGCATCTTTATCATCTTTAGACTTACAGTTAGAGGGAAGTAATATGTCACTTGCTTATGTGATCTACACTTCGGGTTCTACAGGAGAACCAAAAGGTGTAATGATTAATCATTGTAATGCTGTTCATTTGATGCAATGGGCTAGTACGATATTTTCACCAGAAGAAAGAGCAGGAGTGTTAGCATCCACTTCCATCTGCTTTGATTTATCCGTATTTGAGTTGTTTTTTCCTCTGAGTAATGGCGGAATGGTTATTGGAGTTGAAAATATACTTGAATTGGCGGAATTGAATGAAAAGGAACAAGTGACCCTCATAAATACGGTTCCTTCTGCTATTGCAGAATTATTGGAGCTTGATGCTATACCTTCTAACGTAAAAACGGTAAATCTGGCAGGAGAGCCGTTAACCAATCAATTGGCACAAAAGCTTTATGAATTAGGTCATGTGGAAAAAGTCTATAACTTATATGGACCGACTGAGGATACCACTTATTCTACTTATTCTTTAGTAGAGAAAGGTTCAGCGGAAATTCCTGCTATTGGCCGGCCGATTGATCATACAGAAGTATTTGTGATGAATGAATATGGTAAGTTGATGCCAATCGGCATACCTGGAGAATTATACATTGGAGGAGCTGGAGTATCTGCTGGATATTTGAATCATCCTACTTTAACCGCAGAAAAGTTTGTCAATCATCCCTTTCGTTCAGAAGAGAAACTTTACCGTACAGGAGATCGAGCAGTATTGCTAGAAAACGGGGAGTTCAAGTTTTTAGGCAGATTGGATCATCAAGTTAAAATTCGAGGGTTTCGCATTGAACCAGCAGAAATTGAGCATATCTTAGAAAAACATCAAGGGGTTACAAAGGCCATTGTAGTAGCAAAAGAAAATCAGTTGATCGCATATGTAATAGGTCAAGGTTATAACTTTGATTTTGAAAATTATCTCACTTCATTTTTGCCTTCTTATATGGTGCCTAACCATTTTATTGAGATAGATGAGTTTCCTTTGACTCCTAATGGAAAGATTGATCGGAAAGCACTCTTAGATAGGCAAATAGAACAGGTGAATGTCATTCTTCCCACGAATGATTCCCCATTAGAAGAGATTTTAAAGGAAGTTTGGAAGGAAGTATTGGGATTAACAAGCGTATCTACAATCGATAACTTTTTTGCTTTAGGCGGACATTCTCTGTTGGCGACGCAAGTTATTTCGAGAATATCACGAATTTTCCAAGTGACAATGCCAATTCGTTCTTTATTTCAATCTCCGACTATTAAGCAATTAGCGCGGGATCTGGATCAGATGTTACATACTCATCAAGAAGAAAATGATCCAATTAGAAGATACCAACATACTGAAAAATTACCGCTTTCACCATCTCAAAAGAGAATTTGGTTTTTAGAACAAGTCTTACCTTTTAAACATGTGTATCACTTGCCTTTCGTGTTAAAAATAGAAGGTCATATAGAAAAACAAGGTTTGGAACGAGCAATCTGTTATCTGATTGATCGTCATCCAGCACTTCGAACATCTTTTTATCAAGAAGATGGTGTTCCTTATCAGTTGATTGAAGAAACCCTATCTATTTCCTTGGAAGAGATGGATGTTCGTTCTGCTAAAAGTCCAGAGCAAGAGGCTAAATTGCAAATTGAAAAAGAGATAGAAGTTCCATTTTCTTTAGATTTTGCGCCTTTAATTCGGGTAAAGTTGTACCGACTTGCTGATGATGAGTTTTATTTATTTTTCTTAATGCACCATTTGATCGCAGATGGATGGTCCTTGTCTATTTTATCTCGGGAGCTTTTCCAAGTTTATGAAAGTATTTTAATAGAAAAAGATATTGATCTACCAACTCTTCCATTGGAGCCAGTAGATTATGCCCTATATTTAGAAGAGTTGGCTGAATCAACAAGTTGGAATCGGAAAATCTCATATTGGAAAGAAAAACTGTTAGACTTGCCATCTCTTGTTCTGCCAACTGACTTTCCTAGACCAAATGAACAATCTTATGAAGGAAATACCTTGTATCATCCGTTATCTGTTTCTTTGTCTGAAGACTTAAAAGTGTTGAGTAATGAACAAGGTTGTACGCTGTACATGGTATTACTTTCTGCATTCCAAGTGTTGTTAAGCCGTTATACTGGTCAAACTGACATTGTAGTTGGTAGTCCTGTGGCGGGAAGGAATGATGAGCAGTTAGAAGGGTTGATAGGATTTTTTGTAGAAACGATCGTTATTCGTACAGATTTGAATAAGGCTGCGACATGGACAGATCTGTTACAGCTGGTTCGAGAAGTATCACTTGAAGCATACGCCAATAGCCAGGTACCATTTGAAAAAGTGGTGGATGCAATAGCTCCAGATCGAAAATTAGGTGAATCACCTTTGTTCCAAATAATGTTTGCTATGCAGTCAATTTCCAACGAAAAGCAGACCAACGGAAATCTTGTTATTCAACATATTCCAGTTCCTCTCCCATCTGCCAAATTTGATTTGACTCTCACTGCAACAGAGCAGCCAGAGGGTATATTTTTAACATTTGAATACAATCGTAATCTTTTTGAAGAGAAGACCATTCGGCGTATCATGAAAAATTACGAACATATTTTACAAGAAATGGTTCGTGATTTGGATCAGAAGTTCCAAAGCTTTTCTTTATTGTGCCAAGAAGAAGAGGAATTGCTTCATTCATGGTCTGTATCGGAAGAAAAAGTTAGTTCTGATTTCCGATCATTAACTGAACAAATTCAAGCACAAGTTGAAATAGTCCCAGAAGGTTTAGCAGTAGTAGAAGATCAAAAATCATTATCTTATTTAGAATTAGAACAACAGTCGACCCAATTAGCATTGTTTTTGCGTTCTATTGGAGTTGGAAAGCATGATCGAGTGGCCATATGCTCTCATCGTTGTCCTGAATTGGTTGTAGTGCTTTTAGGTGTGATGAAGCTAGGAGCATGTTATGTACCACTAGATCCAACATATCCACTTGATCGATTAGCTTTTATGATCGAAGACTCTGGTGCATCTGTCTTATTGACGCAACATCACCTAACTGGGTGGCTTGATGGATTAGCAACAACCACCTTTGTCATGGACAAACATCCTGTTTCTTGGGACCATATGCCAATAGAAGCTCCATTTTCTCCAATTGAGGAAAATCAGCTCGCTTATATGGTTTACACGAGTGGATCAACTGGATTACCGAAAGGAGTGTGTATCACACACGGAGGGCTTCATAACTTGGTGCAGTGGCATCGTCAATCCTACCAATTGACAATTGAAGATCGGACAACAATGTTGGCAGGACCAGCATTTGATGCTGCGGTATGGGAAATTTGGCCAACTTTAGCAGCTGGGGGAACATTGATAATACCGAATGAAGAGAAAAAAGCGGATCCAACTGAGCTGCGAGATTGGTTAATCAGTCAAGGTATTACCATTAGCTTTATTCCAACACCATTACTTGCACAGCTGCTCTCTATTCCTTGGGCAAATGGAGGAAGTTTACGATATTTGCTAACTGGCGGAGATCAGCTGCATGTCTATCCTCCAGATGATTTCCCAGTGCCAATTTACAACCATTACGGTCCTACAGAAAATACAGTAGTAACTACAGCAGGTCTTGTCCCATCTAAAGGAATATGGTCTCCCTCTATTGGGAAACCGATTTATGGAGTACGTACACACGTATTAGATGAAAATGGATTGCCGGTTCCGATAGGTGTGCCTGGTGAATTATGCATTGGTGGAAATCAGTTGGCAGCAAGGTATCATGAGTTGCCGGAAAAAACCGAACAATCTTTCATTCAACATCCTATATATGGTCGTTTGTACAAAACAGGAGATCGTGTGAAGATGATGGCTGATGGAAATCTTCAGTTTCAAGGCAGGATCGATCGACAAGTTAGTATACGAGGTTATCGGGTGGAATTGGGAGAGATAGAAGCTACACTAGCACAATTAGACAGGGTCCATGAATCGGTAGTATTGGTTGTAAACAACAATCTAGTAGCTTACGTAGAAATGGATGGCGATGATACTCAGTATGTAAAGGATGAATTAGCTCAAAAACTTCCCGCTTATATGTTGCCGAAATTATTCATTTTTATACCATCTCTGCCACTTACGGAAAATGGAAAATTAGATCGTGCTAATCTTCCCGAACCAAAATGGGATCAATTAGTAGATGAAAATGTTTTTGTTGCTCCTTGTACAAAGATAGAGTGTCAATTAGCAGAAATATGGGAGCAATTACTTAACATCGAACAGGTCAGTGTAAATGATAACTTTTTTCAGCTTGGTGGAGATTCAATTATCAGCATTCAGATGGTTGCACGGGCAAAAAATGCGGGTATAGCCATTACTGCCAAACAAGTGTTTAGCCACCAAACCATCTTAGAACTATCGAAAGTTGCAAAATTAGTACAAGAAACCAAACATGATCAAGGATTAATTGTAGGTGAAGTCTCGCTTACGCCAATACAGACTTGGTTCTTTGAGCAACAGATGGACAATCCCAATCATTTTAACCAAGCAATGTTGCTTATTTTAAAGCAACCCCTTTCTGCCTCTATTTTTACTGCTGCCTTAGAGAAATTAATGGAACATCATGACTCATTCCGATTGAGATTCGTAGAGACAGACAGAGGATGGCGTCAATCTTATAGCACGATATCGGCTAGTGTACCATTTCAGGTATTGGATATTAGTTCGCTTTCAGAAGAGGAACAGATGGAAGCGATTAAGCAAGTAGGCCAGAGAACACAAACAAGTCTTCACTTGAACGAAGGTCCTGTGTTTCGTGCTATCTATTTTAAACATGCTATCGAACAAGCAGATAAATTATTGTTGGTGGCGCATCATCTCATTATTGATGGTGTATCTTGGAGAATTATTCTTGAAGATTTATCTGATATATATCAGCAATTGGAGATGGGAAAAGAACCGGTATTATCTGCTAAAACGACATCCTATCAAGCATGGTCTAATACATTATTAAAACTTACCCAATCTCGTGATTGGGCAAAAGAAATTGCTTTTTGGAATGAACAACAAGTTGGAAAAGATGAATTATTGCCGGTATGCATCGGAGAAAGTGAAAATATGCAGACAGATGCGAAAGAGATCTCTTTCCGGTTGACAAAAGAACTTACAAGACAACTTGTAACTCAAAGTTTTCAAGCCTATAGAGCTCATGTTTCGGAGTTGCTGCTGGCTTCACTAGTGAATTCCTATCATGCTTGGTCAGGTAATGATACTGTATCTATTGATTTAGAAGGACATGGACGAGAAGAATCGATTGCAGATGGGACAGACCTCTCTCGAACAATTGGATGGTTTACAACTATCTATCCAGTTAAATTTAATATTGAAGCTGAAAAATGGGAACAATTAGTGCCGATTGTTCAAAGACAACTATCTCATGCTAGGAAACAAGGAATAACGTATGGGATGTTAAAATACTTAAAAATGGGAGAATTGTCATCCAGCTCCCAAATTAGTTTTAATTATCTTGGGCAGTTTCAAGCTGATCCAGATTCTATCTGGGAAACTTCTACATCAGAAGGAATAGGGAGTTTAATAGATCCTGCTTTTCGCCGTCCCTATGCTTTAGATGTGTGGTCTGCAATCCAAGATGATCAGCTTCAAGTGAAATTTACTTATGATCCACTCCAGTTTTCGAAAGTTCAGATTACATCTTGGATAACACTTTATCAGCAACAGCTGAATTTACTTATCCAACATTGCATGGCTAAAAAGCCGCAACCGATGTTAGTTGATTTTCCATCAGCAAAACTATCTACAGAAGAGCTTTTAAAAGTACCGAAACTATCAGATGTGAAAAGTATTTACCCTTTGAGTCCACTTCAGGAAGGAATGTTGTTTCATAGTCTCTATGAAAATGATAAGGAAGCTTATGTCATTCAAATGACTATGAAGATCACAGGCGAACTGAATGTTACAGCTTTTCGTGAAGCTTGGAACCAATTAGTGGAAAGGCATCCCCAATTAACTGTTTCGATTTGGTGGAAAGGGGTTAGTACGGCACATCAAATTGCATGGAATCACTTGGAAATTCCCATTCATCAAATGGACTGGTCTGATAAAAGTAGAGTTGAACAAGAACAATTACTAACAGACTTTTTAGTAAACGACCGTAAAAAAGGATTTGAGCTGACTGAACCTCCTTTAATGCGTGTGGAGGCCATTACGATTGGGAAACAAGAACATCGATTAGTATGGAGTTATCATCATGTCTTGCTTGATGGATGGAGTATGCCGATTGTTTTAGACGAACTGCTGGAAATCTATCAATCACTGTTAACACAGCACAGATTACAGTTACCATCTGTTGGTTCTTATGAACAGTATTTCGAATGGCTGTCAGAACAAGATGAGGAGTTAGCCAAATCTTACTGGTCTCATCAATTGGCAGATGCAAGTGCTGCAGTAATAGCAATACAAGCCGATGATGGAAGTAAATCTGCTCATGAAGAATGGGTCACCTTTTTGTCAGATGAATGGACGGAACAAATCAAGTTGTTTGCAAAACAACAAAAGGTAACCATGAATACAGTTATTCAAGCAGTTTGGGGCATTTTCCTATCAGCCTATAGTGGTCAGTCTCATCTCCTATATGGAACGACAGTTTCAGGTAGACCAGGTTCTTTAAATGGTGTGGAACAAATCGTCGGACCATTTATCAGCACGGTTCCAGTAAGAATTGACTTGAACAAAAATTTACTGATCGATAATTACCTTATCGGATTGCAACAACAACTAAAAGATACAGAAGAATATGCTTATATTCCACTAACCAAAATTGCTGATTGGGCTGGTGCAGGTGCGGAGGAGCCATTGTTTCACTATTTGCTAGTAATGGAAAATTACCAAATGAGTTCTTTAGAAAAGGAAAGCGTTCAAATCTCAGAGTTAAAAGGGATAGAGAATAGTCATTACCCTCTCGTATTGGTAGTATCGCCTGGAGAACGCTTATTTTTTAAATGGATGTATGACAGCAGCAGCTTTAATGAAGCTACAATTAAGCGATTTATGCGTCTGTTTACCAGCCTTCTTCAGCAGTTTGTCCAATCCAATGACGGAACAATTGCAGAACTAAATTTTTTGTTGGAAGAGGAAAAAGAAAAACTGCAAAACTGGCATCAAACAAAAGAGGTGTCGAATCCTTTATCGGTACTAGAACGAATTGTAATCCATGCTACAGAATCACCAGATCATATTGCCATCGAAAGTCCTACGGGAACTCTGACATATGGTGAACTTTATCAAAATGCAGCACAGCTTGCTTATTATTTACGAATGGCAGAAGTGAAACCGGAAGATTGTGTTGGTGTACTTTTGGATCGGTCTATTGAGTTAGTGATAAGTTTGGTAGCGATTCATCTCCTAGGAGCTACTTATGTACCGATTGATCCAGCTTATCCAGAGAATCGAATTAACAGCATGATCCAAAATTCAGGGATGAACGTAATTATTACAGATAGTTCCTTCCAATCCAAGTGTGAAGCTTCCCATAAGCATTTGATATGTATGGATACAGATAAAGCAAATTGGATCAGTATGCCAACTATCCATACACGATTAGTTCAGCCACATCATCTAGCTTATGTTGTCTATACTTCGGGATCGACAGGAGATCCAAAAGGAGTGGAGATCACTCATTCATCTCTGCAACAACTCGTAGATTGGCATCAAGCTACTTATGAGCTTACTCGCGAGGATAGGTGTTCTATGTTAGCTGGGGTTGGATTTGATGCTTCTGCTTGGGAGATATGGACAGCATTAGCAAGTGGATCGACATTGATAATAGGTGAAGAGGAAAATCGGCTTTCTCCTAGCCGTTTAAAAAATTGGTTGATTCAAGCTAATATTTCCATTAGTTTTGTTCCTACGGTTATCTGTGAAGCATTTTTCCAATTGGATTGGCCAAGTGCAACTTCATTGCGTGTATTGCTCACTGGTGGAGATCAGCTTCGCCGATATCCACCAGCATCATTTCCGATAAAAGTAGTAAATCACTATGGTCCTACAGAAAATACAGTTGTTGCCACATCTGGTGTGGTATATGCAGATGGGGATAGGCAGGATCTTCCTTCGATCGGATTCCCTATAGCTGGAACCTCAGTCGCTGTTGTAAATGAGTTTGGTCAACAACTTCCAATTGGTGTTCCTGGAGAATTGTGGCTATCTGGAAAGAGTTTAGCCAATGGTTATCGAAAACAAAGGGATCTTACAATAGAAAAGTTTATCCATCACTCCCAATTAGGCAGAGTTTATCAAACTGGAGATATTGTTCGCTATGGAATGGACGGTCAATTACTGTTCATTGGGAGAAAAGATAATCAAGTGCAGCTTCGGGGATATAGAATTGAACTTGGAGAGATTGAAGCAGTATTGATGGAGCATGAAGAAGTGACTCAAGCCGTGGTACTTATGCAAGAACAAGCAAATGGAGAGAAAGTGTTACATGCTTTTGTTGTGGCAAACCGAGATTTACAAACGGAAATGCTTACATTAATAAAGCAGAAGTTACCAGATTACATGCATCCGTCATCAATCAATTGGTTGATGAAAATTCCGATTACAGAAAATGGAAAAATCGACAAAGCATCCTTGTTAGATTTGGAAATTCAGCCTACATCATCTTATGTTGCACCTAGTACTCCCATGGAACAGAGGCTTGTCTCCATCTGGGAGGAAGTAATCGGATCAAAGCAAAAAATCGGTATAGAGGATAATTTTTTTCAGCTTGGGGGTCATTCCCTTATGGCTACTCAAATTATTACTCGAGTAAATGAATTGTATCGTTGTAACCTTCCGCTTAAGGTGTTATTTGAATCTCCGACGATTCATGAGTTAGTAAAGCAAATAAAACAAAATCTTCTTCGTAAGGCTTCTGTAAGAAAGGGATGACCAGAGTGGACAATAAAAATACAAACACAAAGGGCAAAGCATTAGAAGTTCTTTTAATGCAACATCCTTTCCTAACGTGTGTGAAAATCAAAAGAGAGCAAAATAAGCAAATTGTTTATTTTGTCTCTAAAAAATCAAGAGTTCCTAAAAGATTTGAACTTCGACAGTATTTAAAATCGATGGAAGTTGATAATCTCGATTCTACCATATTTGTAGAAGTTCCTTCGCTTGAAAAAGCGGAGGAAACTTCTTTTTCTGTTTCTTTTAGCACCGTTACAGAAGAATTAGTTGCAGAAATATGGGGAATTTGGGGTGATAAAACATATACAAGCGTTTATGACCTTTTTTCTGAAAAACATGTTGTTGAAAATATGATAGAACACCTTAGAGAAACTTTTGAAGTAGATATTTCAGCTGACTGTATACTAGATGTTCCTATATGTGAAGTAGCTGAGTATATTGATGCTCAGCTAGAATCAAGTACTCCCGCCAAAGCTGCATTAGATAAACAAAAACCTGTCGTGCTTTCCTCTGCGCAACAAAGAATATGGTTTTGGGAGCAACTTATCCCTAATACAACGGTATACTCTGTACCTGCTGCTTATAAGTTGACAGGCAAAGTAGAACTTACAAGACTTTATCACGCATTTGAACACTTGATTCATAGACATCCTATTCTTCGTGTTACTTTTCGTGCAAATGAAGATGGAATTCCTGAACAACATTTACATACTCAGCTCTCAGATTGGTTTTTTTATCAAGATTTAAGAGAAGAAGCACAACCTGAGAAATTCGTAGAATCTTGCATGCTCCATGACTTGGAACAAACATTTGATCTTTTACATGGTCCTTTATTTCGTATTTATGTATATCAATTGAAAAATGAATGGAGACTGCTGATTTTAGCTCATCATCTTGTTATAGATGGGTGGTCTTTGGGGGTACTTGTTAGAGATTTAGCTGCTCTCTATGATGGTATACAATTACCGGCAAATGAAATTGATTATCTTGATTATGCAGCTTACGAACAAGGAAAAGACTGGGAAAAAGAAGCCAGTCAGTTGGCTTATTGGAAGGGAAAATTACAAAACCTTCCTATGACACGAGTACCGACTGATTATCCTAGATGTGAAAAAGAATCTTATCGAGGTTCAAGTATAACGAAAACTTTTTCGTCTCATTTGGTTCGTAAGCTTCACCAAGTTGCACAATCGACTGGTTCGAGTTTATATATGGTTTTACTCACGGCATTCCAATTACTTTTATCCAGATATGGTGGAGGAAAAGATATTGTAGTTGGAAGTCCTGTCGCAGGTCGTTTTCAATCTGAATGGGAGAAAGTGATTGGATTTTTTGTTAACACCATTGTACTTCGAACAGATTTATCAGGGAATCCAACATGGGATCAATTGATTGGGCGTGTAAAAGATACCGTATTAGATGCTTTTTCTCATCAAGAGGTTCCATTTGATAAAGTTGTGGAAGCAGTTTCACCAGATAGGCAAACCTCCTTGTCGCCAATTTTTCAAGCTATGTTTGTTTTGCAAAATATGGATTTAGACACCGCAATGGACTCTTCTATACAGTTTGAACCAATTTTATTATCCCAGTCTATTGCAAAATTTGATCTGACGTTGACCATGCTAGAAAAAGATGAAGAACTTCGTGCTATTTTGGAATATAATTCAGATTTATTTGCAGCTACTACTATAGAAAGAATGCTCGAGCAATTAGAGTTGCTGCTGGTTAGCATGACTTCTGACCGAAATTCTTGTGTTCATCAAGTAAGTATACAAACAGAGAATGAAAAAAAGGAAGCGTTGGAGTGGCATCATGCCGAAAAAACATATGAAGAACAGTCTATTCCCGTTCTGTTTGAGCGACAAGCACAACAAAATCCACATGCTATCGCAATGCAATTGCGTGGAGAATGCTGTACTTATCAAGAGTTGAATTACAGAGCAAATCAAGTGGCGCGATATTTATCTGCACAAGGAATTGGAGCAGGCGATCGAATTGGTATCTGCTTCGAGCGCTCGATGGAACTTTATATCAGTATGATTGCAATCGTAAAGTTAGGTGCTGTCTATGTACCTTTTGATGTTCAGTATCCTAAAGAACGTTTTGCTTATCTGTTATCTGATGCAAAACTATCTTTAGCATTAACTTCTGCTAAGTTTCAAGATCGATTTCAAGATGTACCATTCTCCATGGTAATATGGGAGCAAATGGATTTACGTGAAGTGAGCACAAGCAATTATGATTCACTGGCAACGATTGATTCCCTTGTTTATGTGATGTATACATCTGGATCAACAGGTCAACCAAAAGGCGTGGAGATCACTGCAAGAGGAATTGTTCGTCTCGTTCAAAAACCGAATTATATGGAAATTACACCGGATGATGTTTTTTTACAATTGGCTCCAGTTGCTTTTGATGCTGCTACATTAGAAATCTGGGGATGTTTCTTAAATGGTGCGAAGTTGGTAATTATGCCCCCTGAAATTCCATCTTTAGAAGAGATTAGTGATGTCATTGTACAAAACCAAATAACAACATTATGGTTGACAGCGGGGTTATTTCGCCTCATGGTGGAAGAACATCTTTCTTCACTTTTAGGCCTTCGATACTTGATAACTGGTGGAGATGTTGTTTCTGCAAGCCATGTAAAACAAATATTAGCGCATAATGGACCACAAGTGATCAATGGTTACGGTCCAACAGAAAATACAACTTTCACTTGTTGCTATCCGATTCCAGCAGATTGGCACGGGGATACATCTGTTCCTATTGGAAGACCGATAAATGGCACCTATGTGTATATTTTAGATGACAATAGAATGGAAGTTCCACTTGGTGTACCAGGAGAATTGTACATTGGTGGAGATGGTTTAGCATTAGGTTATGCCAACAGACCAGAACTTACAGCTGAAAAATTTGTAACTATTGCCGGTAAAGGCAGATTGTATCGTTCTGGTGATCTGGTTCGTCTTGATCAGGATGGTTTGATACATTTTGTAGGTCGAATGGATCATCAAGTGAAAATTCGTGGTTTTCGTGTAGAACTTGGTGAGATCGAAGCAGTCATGACAACACATCCAGCAGTAAGTGATGTTGTTGTACTTGCCAAAGAAACGAGGCAAGGTGATAAACAGTTAGTTGCTTATTTGAAAACAAATAAAAAAAGTGATTGGAAGGCTTGGCTTGAGAGTAAATTTCCAGCCTATATGATTCCGAGTAATTTCATCGAATTATCTACTTTTCCACTGACTTCAAATGGAAAAGTAGACCGAAAGAAGCTAGCTGCACAATATGCCTTTATAAACAATAATCAACAACCCGATTATCATCCTGTGAGTAAGGAAGAGAAACAGTTATATCGTATTTGGTCAGAGGTTCTAGGGCATGACCATTTTGGTATACAAGACAATTTTTTCTCTATTGGCGGGCATTCATTGTTAGCAACACAAGTCATTGCTCGAATTCAAAAAAATTGTGGGGTTTCTCTACCATTACAATCTATATTTACCAAGCCAACAATTGAAACATTAGCTCCGCTTTTGCAACAACAGGCAAGGAATCCGCTTCTTTTTTCAAAACAAGTGGAAAAACCGAGGGAAATCCCTGCATCTTTTGGACAAAAACGATTATGGTTTTTTGAACAGTATGCTTCTAGACGTAATTTATATCGCATGCCAATTGTTTTAGAAGTAAAAGGGAAATTAGTTCGTGACAAGTTAGAGGAAAGCTATCGATCCTTACTTCAAAGACATACTGCTCTACGTACAACTTTTTATTTTGAAGACGGACAGTTATATCAGAGGATAACGGAACCTTCGGATGATTGTTTCCAATATGAAGATTTACGTTTGTATGAAAACCCGATCGAAAAAGGGAACAACTGGATAAATCAAGTTTTAATAAGGGATTTGGATCTTACAGAAGGACCATTAGCCAAGTTGTGTGTATATCAATTGGCAGATGAACATTGGTATCTCTTGTTTGACATGCACCATATTGTTTCAGACGGAGTTTCTTTGCAGATTTTGACAGATGAATTTTTTCAATATTATCAAGGGAAAGAAGTTGCTTCACTTTCTATTCAATATGCCGATTACGCCCTGCAGGAACAGGAATGGATGAAAAGTGAAGAGATAGTGCAGGAGTTGAACTACTGGAAAGAGCAGTTGTCCGATTTGCCTGTGCTCGATCTCCCCACGGATCATCCAAGAGGGCAAGAGCAGACGTTTACGGGAGCTACGTATTCGGTGACCTTGCCAGAAGCAGTTCGAACAGGACTAGCCCAGATTTCCCAGCAGCATGGAATGACGTTTTATATGACGACATTGGCCGTGTTTCAAACGTTATTGTCTCGGTATACTGGAGCCACCGATATTGCAGTAGGAAGTCCGGTCGCTGGTCGATCCCAAGTCGAATGGGAATCTCTCATTGGATTTTTTGTCAATACGTTGGTGTTTCGCAATGACCTATCGGGAGAACCGACGTGGAACGAAGTATTAGAGCGGGTGAAGACCACTGCCATCGAGGCCTATGCACATTCGTCTGTTCCCTTTGAACGGGTGGTGGAAGAAGTCGCACCGAATCGTCATTTGAGTCATTCGCCGCTGTTCCAAGTGATGTTTTCTGTAGAAAACGAAGCATGGCAAGCACCAGAAGTACCGGGATTGATGATCGAAGAAGTGGCATTGCCCCAAACGACAACTAAGTTTGATCTAGCCTTGCATGTAGCACCATGGGAACAGGGGATGAACGTGACCTTTTCCTACAATACGGATTTGTGGGAAGAAGAGACCATCGCTCGGATGGCCGGTCATTTGCACCAGTTGATGCAGCATCTGATCGATCATCCGGAGACATCGATTACCCATGCGACCTTGCTCACCGAAACAGAAAAACAGGAACAGCTGGCGTGGAATGGGGGAAAGGAAGCATTGCCCTTTGTCTCGGTGGTGGAGCAAGTCGCCCGTGTAGTGGCAGCGACTCCCGATGCACCAGCGATCGTAGCAGAAGAAGCAACCTACACCTACCAGCAGTTCTGGCAAGAAGCCACCCAACTGGCTCACTATTTACAGAAACGCGGGATCGGTCGAGGAAAAGTAGTGGCATTATGCAGCGATCGAAGCCCTGCGATGCTCGTGGGGATGCTGGCGATTTTACAGACAGGAGCTACTTATCTGCCCATCGATCCCCACTATCCAGCAGATCGCATTCGGTATCTTTTACAAGATGCAGGGGTTCAGTTGGTGTTGACGGGCAGCCAAGTAGAAATCGATGTGCCGGCTGTACAGCTCCTTTCTTTGGATACGGGTTATGTGGATTGGATGGGAGAAGCGACAACTCCACTGAACATTTCGATTGCCGCGGCGGATACGGCGTATTTAATCTATACCTCTGGTTCGACAGGTCAACCCAAAGGAGTAGCGGTATCCCATGCGTCGTTGTCCCACTTGATTCATTGGCATCGTACCACCTACTTGAAGGGAGAAGATCGGAGTACGTGGATCGCAGGAGTGGCTTTTGATGCATCGGTCTGGGAAATCTGGCCGGCTTTGGCCTCAGGTGTTGCATTGTACCTGCCTGAGGAAACCCTTCGCCTCGATCCTGTCGGATTATGGGATTGGCTGATCGACAAGGAGATAACCGTCAGTTTTGTGCCAACGCCATTGTTAGAACAGTTGTTACGATTGGAGTGGCCTACAAAACTGGCTCTGAGATATCTCCTGACAGGTGGAGACCAGCTTAGAATCGCACCACCAGAGGGCTTTCCCATAGAAGTGGTCAACCACTACGGA
>NZ_JAKWBN010000020.1 GCF_022511585.1 Shimazuella soli
ATATTTACTATTACAACCACAAACGAATGAAAGTAAAACTAAAAGGCATGAGTCCGGTTCAATACCGAACTCATGCCCAGCAAGCTGCTTAAATTTCGTGTCTAACTTTTTGGGTTCAGATCAAAAAAAAGGGTCTTCTTTTATATCTTAAGCAAGATAAGCTTCTGTTACTTGTTTATTTTCTAATAATGATTCTGCTTGATCTGCCAGGATGATTTTTCCTGTTTGGATCACATAACCGCGATGTGCGATGGTAAGTGCTTGATACGCATTTTGTTCCACTAATAAAATGGTCATTCCTGTCTGATTTAACTCTTGGATGATCTCAAATATCTGTTCTACAATGATCGGTGCTAATCCCATAGAAGGTTCATCTAAGAGCAGAATGCTAGGTTTACTCATGAGTGCCCTGCCAATCGCTAACATTTGCTGCTCTCCTCCACTCATGGTTCCTCCTTTTTGATGGAGCCGTTCTTTTATTCTTGGGAAATATTGAAAAACGATTTCCATCTGCTCCTCTATCTCTTTTTTGTTCTTTAGTTGAAAAGCACCCATTTCTAGGTTTTCTTTGACTGTTAATCTAGGGAATATCCGGCGGCCTTCTGGTACATGTGCGATTCCTAGTTTAGCAGTTTGATGAGGAGGGAGTCTTGTTATATCTTTTCCGAGAAATGAGATAGTTCCAGTTGTTTTTACCTGACCACAAATCGCTTTTAAGGTTGTGGATTTTCCAGCACCATTGGAGCCTACCAAAGTAACGATTTCACCAAGATTTACTTCTAAAGAAATAGTATCTAATGCTTGGATCTGATCGTAGTAAGCTGATACTTGTTGCATTTGTAAAAGCAAGCGTTCTGACATCAAGAAACAGCTCCTTTTCCTAAATAGGCTTCTATTACCCTTGGATTAGATCGTATTTCTTCTGGACTTCCAGACGCGATTTTTTGACCATAATCGAGCACGATTATTTCCTCGGAAATATTCATTACAAGTTTCATATCGTGCTCAATGAGAATAATCGTAAGGTTAAATTTTTCTCTGATATGAGTGATAAGATCAGTTAGTGTTTTTGTTTCTCTTGGATTCATCCCTGCTGCTGGTTCATCGAGAAAAAGAATGCTTGGTCTAGTAGCAAGGGCTCGGGCGATTTCTAATCTCCTTTGTTCTCCATAAGATAGATTTTTAGCCCGTTCATTGCATTTCTCCGAGAGGTGAACAGTCTGCAATAATTCATAAGCATCTATCGCTGCCTTCTTTTCTTCTAAGCGGACTCGTTTTAACTGAAATAAGGTGCCGAGTAAACCAGATGTGAGGTGAGAATGCATACCTATCAATACATTCTCTAATGCAGTCATTTCTTTAAATAGACGTATATTTTGGAAAGTCCGGGCAATTCCTAAGTTAGCTATTTGATTAGGTTTTCGATTTATGAGGGAAGTTTCATTCATTACAATACTTCCTGAATCTGGTTTATAGATCCCCGTAATCAGATTAAACAAAGTCGTTTTCCCTGCTCCATTCGGCCCGATAATGGCAGTAATGGAATTATCTTTGATAGACAAGTCTATTTTATTTACGGCGGTTAATCCCCCAAACTGTTTGGTTACTCCTTTTAACTCCAATGCAGTCATTCATCTTCTCTCCCTATTTATCTGAAATGGTTTGATCTGCTAGTTCCTTTGGATCAAACTGCTTGGTCTTGGCAGTAATCAACCCTTTTGGGCGATAAACCGCTATCAGGACAAGAATAACCCCAAAGATAAGACGCTGCATTTTTGTCGGAGATAGTGTTTCAGGTATATTAATTGTCTGTGTTAAGAAATTGGTTATTTCTGTTAATATTTGTAGGTTTAGTACAGAAATAACAGCAGCTCCTAGGATGACGCCAGGTATACTTCCCATACCGCCGAGAATCACCATAACAAGAATAGTGATGGATTCAATGAGAGTGAAACTGGAGGGATCGACAAACATATTTTTGGCGGAAAATACCACTCCCATCATTCCTGAAAAAGATGCTCCTAACGCAAAAGCCCACAATTTTGTCTTAACCAAGGGAATGCCCATTGCTTGGGCAGCAATTTCGTCTTCTCGGATCGCCTTCCATGAACGTCCTAACTTTGAATTTTCTAGCCTCTGGACTCCAATTATCACGATCAACAATATTGCAATGACGATATAATAAAACTGACTGGCAAGACTAAAGGTAAATCCAAAGAGTTCAGGCTGCTGAATCTGGGAAAGACCTTGTGCGCCGTTAGTAATATTGATTGGTTTGTCCAAATTGTTAAACACAATTCGGATGATTTCTCCGAATCCTAGGGTAACAATAGCCAGATAGTCGCCTTTTACACGCAGAACAGGAATTCCTAATAATATGCCAAATAGAGCAGCTATCAACCCGCCTATAATGATAAACGGCCAAAACCAAGCTCCACCTAGGGGAAAGATATTACTATGAAACAGCGTAGCTGCCTGTGGGGAAGCAAATATCCCATAGGTATAGGCGCCAATAGCGAAAAATGCGACAAACCCGAGGTCTAAAAGTCCTGCAAAGCCAACTACTATGTTTAGTCCTAGTGCCATTGCAATATAAATCCCTGTTTGGACAGCTACTTCCATATAATCTTGTTGTGATGTTCCACCAGAGGTAGCTAGTGGAATAATGACCACTAGTAGTATAAGAGCGATGCTCCATTTTATTTTTTTGGAAAGATGAGTATAGTGAAGAAGTAACAAAGAGCCTAACAACAAAAGAAATGCAGTAACGGATCTTTCCAAGAAGTAAACGCTGGCACTACTCAAAAGGATAAACAGTAACAATAAGGTAAACTGTAGCTTTCGGTTTTTTTGTAGCATATCTAAGCCTTTGTTCATCCTGATCACCTACACTTTCTCCTTGGCAGATTTCCCAAATAAGCCTTCTGGTTTAAAAATAAGGACCAAAATTAAAATAGCGAAAGCAAAAACATCTTTGTATTCCGAGCCAAATACGCCGCTGGTAAGGGTGCTCAGATTTGCAGCAGCAAAAACCTCTAATACACCTAAAAGTAAACCGCCAAACATTGCTCCACGTATATTTCCAATTCCCCCAAGGACAGCCGCAGTAAAAGCTTTAAGCCCAAGTATAAATCCAATGTAAGGATCAATCGTCGCATATTGTTGGGCGAATAAAAATCCAGTAGCGCCGCCAATGGCAGAACCGATAAAGAAAGTTAGGCTGATTACTTTGTTTACGTTTATAGACATGAGCGATGCTGTTTCTTGATCTTGTGCTACAGCACGCATGGCTGTACCCCATTTGGTCCGGTTGACAAATATATCGAGCATAAACATGATAGCAATGGTAATGCCAATGAGAATAAGCGTGTTTGTTTTAATCGTTGCATTTTGAAACGTTCCGATGATGGAGGAAAAGGGAATGGTTAATTTTCCTTCAAATAAGGTAGTGCCTGTTACGATATAGTTACCAGTTTTCCATTCCGCTAGGAAACGAACTAAGTCTTGTAGAATAAAGGAAATACCAATTGCGGAAATCAAAGGAATCAGTTTTGGTGCTTTTCGAAGTGGCCGATATGCTAGCTTTTCGATGCCCATTCCTAAGAGACCAGTGAGGAGAGCTGTTAGGATTAAGATGAGTATAAGAGTGATCCAAGCAGGCAGAGCAGAACCAAATGCCCCCATAGATAGCAAGAGACCTGTTCCGATAAATGCTCCAGTCATAAATACTTCGCCATGAGCGAAGTTAATGAGTTCTAATATGCCGTACACCATGGTATAACCTAGTGCTACTACAGCATAGATAGCACCGAGTGTTAGACCGTCTACTAAAACCTGGGGAAGAGCAGAGAAGATATGACTCATGAAGAAAACTCTTCCTTTCTCTATAGTTTGGGAAAGAGGTGAAGCGCTTTCATTCACCTCTTTAGATTATGCTTGCTGTTATTTTCCTTCTTCTCCAACTAGAGGGCCTGGATATTGATTGTTCTCAAATTTATGAATAAAGATTTTAGCGAAATCATTATCACCTTTTTTATCGAAAGATACTTTGGTAGCAATTCCTTGATAATCTCTGATTAGGTGAACAGCGTCTAAAACTTGCTGACGTGTAGGCTTTTTATTGCCATTTTTCTTAATCGCATCTTCTAACCCTTTGAGTAGTACATTCATCGCATCATATCCATAATAGGCGTACGATTGAGGGGCTTTATTAAATTTTGCTTTGTATCGTTCTGCCCACTTCTTACCTTCTTCTGTATTACTAACATCAGCAGCAGTTGTACTATAATAAACGTCTTTGATCGCATCGCCGGCTATTTTATACATATCAGAGGAATCTACTCCGTCTCCGCCCATCATAGGGACAGTAATTCCTTTTTCTCTTGCTTGTTTGACGAGTATTCCGAATTCAGAGTAAATACCGCCATAGAAAATGAAATCAGGTTTTGCCTCGACAACTTGGTTTAATACCCCGCTAAAGTCTTTTTCTCCAACAGTAATACCTTCATTGCCAGCAATTTTGGCTCCATTTTTCTCAGCTTGCTTTTGGAAGTTACTAGCAATTCCTTGTCCATATGCTGTTTTATCTTGGATGATGAAAATGGTTTTTGCATGTAATTTGTTTGTGGCATAGTTAGCATCTGCAGAGCCTTGTACATCATCTCGTGCTACAATCCGATGCACCGATTTGTTACCGCTTTCAGTTAGCGCTACAGCAGTATTCGCGGGTGATACCATCACTAATTGATTTTTTTGATAGGTAGTAGAGGAAGGGATAGCAACCCCTGAGTTGTAGTGGCCGACTACACCCAGAATCGATTGATCTGCACCAATTTGTTGTGCATTTGCAACACCTTTTTTAGGATCTGCTTGATCATCATAAGGTGCTAATTCTAAATCAAACCCTAATTTTTTAAAAGCTTCTGCATGATCATCAAGTGCTAACTGAGCACCATTTTTAATCGCTTCGCCAACAGTGGCTTGGTTGCCAGAAAGGGGTGTCTGGGTTGCGATTTTTATTACATTTCCACTGGAATTATTGCTACAACCGATAACGCTAATAGAAAGAAGACTGAGTGACAACCCTAATGAGAAAACTCTTTTCATTTGCGTACCTCCTAATGTTGTTAATCTTCAAGTAAAAAGGTGGATATGTAACAATCGCCCCTTTCAGTATTTCGGAAATAAAAATAGTTACGTGAAATTTTTGTTAACTATAATCGATATAATAATAAATAAAAATAAAAAAATCTATAGCCAAAGAATGGGTTGTACCTATTTTTGAGGATAGGGATGATTTAGAAGAGATAAAATTAAACGAATTGTATTTTATGTAACTAATCCTATTAAGAAATTGAGTAAATAATTTGCAGAAGCAATTTCACTGGGAAAATTAGATGAAAGAATTAGCGGAAAGAAAGATGTCTAAAATTGCATGAGGTTGTTATATAAGTTGATAGAAACATATAAGGACAAATTAGTTGGCTACATTTTTAATAGTGGTATCTCAAAAATGGTATGGCATTCTCCACTATGAACATTTTAACAGTAATTATTAATGAATATAAGATAATAATTTATATATAGAAGAAACAAAATGTGTTTTGTTTTGATTTATACGACTAATACTAAGTTCTTTTGGCTTTAAGAAAAAAAGATTAAAAAAGGGGTTGCAATCTTTTATTGACCGTGTTATATTATTTCTTGTCGCCGCGAGCAACACACAAACGGCTGACTGACAACAACTTCTACTTGATTTTCGGGACGAGTTGTTATAAAATATAAAAGTCGCGCTTGAAACACAAACAAGTGAGGCTGTCGCACTTTGAAAATTGGATAGGAAATAGATGAAGAGAAAGACATGTGTGTCTTT
>NZ_JAKWBN010000021.1 GCF_022511585.1 Shimazuella soli
CCGGTCGTTCCTGTGGCTCCGGTTGTCCCGGTTGTCCCTGTGGCTCCGGTTGTCCCTGTGGCTCCGGTTTCCCCTGTTGCTCCTGTCGATCCGGTTGCTCCGGTTGTCCCTGTGACTCCTGTCGATCCGGTTGCTCCTGTTGACCCTGTTGACCCTGTGGCTCCTGTTGATCCAGTTGATCCGGTCGTTCCTGTGGCTCCAGTTGACCCTGTGGCTCCTGTTGATCCGGTTGATCCGGTTGATCCAGTTGATCCAGTTGACCCGGTCGTTCCGGTTGACCCATTGGCTCCAGTTGACCCTGTGGCTCCTGTTGATCCGGTTGATCCGGTTGATCCAGTTGATCCAGTTGACCCGGTCGTTCCGGTTGACCCATTGGCTCCAGTTGATCCAGTTGACCCGGTCGTTCCGGTTGACCCATTGGCTCCAGTTGATCCAGTTGACCCGGTCGTTCCGGTTGACCCTGTGGATCCAGTTGCTCCAGTTGACCCGGTCGTTCCGGTTGACCCAGTGACTCCTGTTGATCCAGTTGATCCGGTTGATCCGATTGATCCGGTTGACCCAGTGGCTCCGGTCGTTCCGGTTGATCCAGTTGACCCTGTCGTTCCGGTTGATCCGGTTGACCCGGTTGATCCGATTTCTCCAGTGGCTCCAGTTGATCCGGTTGATCCGATTGATCCGGTTGACCCAGTGGCTCCGGTCGTTCCGGTTGATCCAGTTGACCCTGTCGTTCCGGTTGATCCGGTTGATCCGATTTCTCCAGTGGCTCCATTGGCTCCAGTTGATCCGGTTGATCCGGTCGTTCCAGTTGCTCCAGTTGACCCTGTTGCTCCGGTTTCTCCAGTTGATCCGGTTGCTCCTGTCGCTCCGGTTGTCCCTGTGGCTCCGATTTCCCCAGTTGACCCTGTGGATCCAGTTGATCCAGTTGATCCTGTGGCTCCAGTCGATCCGGTTGATCCGGTTTCTCCAGTGGCTCCGGTCGTTCCGGTTGTCCCTGTTACTCCGGTTGATCCGGTCGTTCCTGTGGATCCAGTTGACCCTGTGGATCCAGTTGATCCAGTCGTTCCAGTTGATCCAGTCGATTCGGTCGTTCCTGTGGCTCCGGTTGTCCCTGTGGCTCCGGTTTCCCCTGTTGCTCCTGTTGATCCGGTTGCTCCGGTTGTCCCTGTGACTCCGGTTGCTCCGGTTGTCCCTGTGACTCCTGTCGATCCGGTTGCTCCTGTTGACCCTGTTGACCCTGTTGCTCCTGTTGATCCAGTTGATCCGGTCGTTCCTGTGGCTCCTGTTGACCCTGTTGACCCTGTTGACCCTGTTGATCCGGTTGATCCGGTTGATCCGGTTGATCCGGTTGATCCAGTTGATCCAGTTGACCCGGTCGTTCCGGTTGACCCAGTGGATCCAGTTGATCCAGTTGACCCTGTCGTTCCGGTTGGCCCAGTGGCTCCGGTTTCCCCAGTTGACCCTGTGGCTCCTGTGGCTCCGGTTGATCCAGTGGCTCCGGGCGATCCAGTTATCCCTGTGGCTCCAGTCTCTCCGGTCGCTCCGGTTGATCCTGTCTCTCCTGTTGCTCCGGTTACTCCAGTGGCTCCTGTTGACCCAGTCGTTCCGGTTTCTCCTGTTGCTCCAGTGGCTCCGGTCGTTCCAGTTGACCCTGTTGCTCCGGTTGCTCCGGTTTCTCCTGTTGCTCCAGTCGATCCGGTCGTTCCAGTTGATCCGGTTGTCCCGGTTGTCCCGGTTGCTCCGGTTGCCCCGGTTGTCCCTGTTGATCCGGTTGACCCTGTGGCTCCAGTTGATCCAGTTGACCCGGTCGTTCCGGTTGACCCAGTGGCTCCGGTCGTTCCAGTTGACCCTGTTACCCCTGTTGCTCCAGTCGATCCAGTTGACCCTGTTACCCCTGTTGCTCCGGTTGCTCCGGTTTCTCCTGTTGCTCCAGTTGACCCTGTTACCCCTGTTGACCCAGTTGCTCCGGTTTCTCCAGTTGATCCGGTTGCTCCGGTCGATCCGGTCGTTCCCGTGGCTCCTGTTGACCCTGTGGCTCCAGTTGATCCGGTCGTTCCTGTGGCTCCGGTTGACCCTGTGGCTCCTGTTGCTCCTGTCGTTCCTGTGGCTCCTGTTGCTCCTGTTGCTCCAGTTGCTCCTGTTGCTCCTGTTGCTCCTGTTGCTCCGGTCGTTCCTGTGGCTCCGGTTGTCCCTGTGGCTCCGGTTCCCCCTGTTGCTCCTGTGGCTCCTGTTGCTCCAGTTGCTCCAATGGTTCCGGTTGCTCCAGTGGATCCGGTCGTTCCAGTTGTCCCTGTTGCTCCGATCGTTCCAGTTGCTCCGGTCGATCCAGTTGATCCGATCGATCCGGTTGCTCCAGTTACTCCTGTTGACCCTGTGGCTCCAGTCGCTCCGGTTGATGCACCTGTACTTCCTATTGGACCTGTTGGACCTGTTACTCCGGTTGGGCCTGTCGGACCTGTTCTTCCTGCTGCTCCTGTCGGGCCTGTCGGACCCGTTAATCCCCTTGGGCCTATCGGACCACTTGGACCTGTTGGACCTGGCAATCCTGTTGCTCCTGTCGGACCCGTTAATCCTCTTGGACCTATGACCCCTGTCGGGCCCGTCGGACCTGTTCTTCCTGTTGCTCCCGTCGGGCCTGTCGGACCCGTTAACCCTCTTGGTCCTATGACTCCTGTTGGGCCCGTTGGACCTGTTCTTCCTGTTGCTCCCGTCGGGCCTGTCGGACCCGTTAATCCCCTTGGGCCTATCGGACCACTCGGACCTGTTGGACCTGGCAATCCTGTTGCTCCTGTCGGGCCCGTTAATCCTCTTGGACCTATTGCTCCTGTTGGGCCCGTCGGACCGGTACTTCCTGTTGCTCCTGTTGGACCAGTTGGACCCGTTAATCCCCTTGGGCCTATCGGACCACTCGGACCTGTTGGACCTGGCAATCCTGTTGCTCCTGTCGGGCCCGTTAATCCTCTTGGACCTATCGCTCCTGTTATTCCTGTTGGACCAGTGGGACCGGTCGAGCCTGTGGAACCAGTCGCTCCTGTAACTTGCATAAAGGTAGTAAGTTTTTTAGTATCTATGATAAATGTATTAGAAAAAGTTCCTAACGTATCTAGCAACAAATGTTGCCTCCCTTCCATTTTTATTTTCCTTACTTCCACAAAAATACAAATCATTATATTCAAAAATAAATAAACAGGATTATACAGGTAAGCAAAATAAACAGAAAAAAATACCACTTTTTGAACAAGTGGTATTGAAATGAAACATTTCATTTATTTTTTTCAAAAACCTAAGATAAACGGACAATTGTGACATTTGTACCACTAAAGGTAGCTGATGATCCACTAATATTTACTAAGGTCAAAATGGAGTTACCTATAAGTGGTGTATTAAAGATCGCTTGGGAGTTCAATTCAACAGCAAGACCAAGAGTAGAAGATGAATTAATGGATTCTGAACCTGAAATTGGGATTCCAGTTAACTGCAATACTACTTGTGCAGCTATTCCAGGAAGTGTAGTTACAGCTGTCTCGTATATTGCAAGATAAGTTTGACCTGGAGCAAGCTGAATTTGTGGTGAACCAGGGATATGAGTGATGGATGAGCCATTGATCACTAAATTCGTACTCAATGGGATAGCAGTATTATTTGGCACAACTTGACTTGCAGAGTTTACAATCATTGCATTATCTGTTGTTACAGTCGGGCCTGTGACTCCTTGAAGTCCTGTAGGACCAGTAGGACCTGTGGCTCCAGTTTGACCTGTAGCCCCTGTGGCTCCTATGGGGCCTGCGGGACCTTGGATTCCGGTTGGGCCTGTTGGACCAGTAGAACCGGTTCTTCCGGTAACTCCAGTCACTCCAGTGGGACCAGCTGGGCCTTGAATTCCGGTTGGACCCGTTGGACCAGTCGGTCCTGTCGCTCCGGTCGGGCCTGTTGGACCGGCAGGACCTGGAATTCCGGTTGAGCCTGTTGGACCAGTAGAACCGGTTCTTCCAGTCACTCCAGTCACTCCGGTTAATCCAGCTGGGCCTGGGATTCCAGTTGGACCAGTAGGACCTGTGGCACCAGTCGCTCCTCCGGGAGCCCCCGTTTCTCCACGTGCTCCAGTCGATCCTGTTGCTCCAGTACCTCCAGTTGCTCCTGTCACTCCGGTGGCTCCAGTACTTCCAGTTGCTCCGGTTACTCCAGTTGCTCCAGTAGCTCCGGTGGCTCCGGTCGCTCCAGTTGAACCAATTGGACCAATAACTCCAGTAGGTCCTATAGGACCAGTTGGACCGGTTACTCCGGTTGCTCCAGTACCTCCAGTCGCTCCAGTACCTCCAGTCGCTCCAGTACCTCCAGTCGCTCCAGTACCTCCAGTCGCTCCGGTCGATCCAGTACCTCCAGTCGCTCCAGTACCTCCAGTCGCTCCGGTCGATCCGGTCGCTCCGGTCGATCCAGTACCTCCAGTCGCTCCGGTTATTCCGGTATCTCCAGTCGTTCCGGTCGCTCCAGTTACTCCGGTATCTCCAGTCGTTCCGGTCGCTCCGGTCGCTCCAGTTACTCCGGTATCTCCAGTCGTTCCGGTCGCTCCAGTTACTCCGGTATCTCCAGTCGCTCCGGTCGCTCCGGTCGCTCCAGTCGTTCCGGTCGCTCCGGTCGATCCAGTTACTCCGGTATCTCCAGTCGTTCCGGTTGCTCCGGTCGCTCCAGTCGTTCCGGTCGCTCCAGTT
>NZ_JAKWBN010000022.1 GCF_022511585.1 Shimazuella soli
GAGCTGCCGAAGGTGGGGCAGATGATTGGGGTGAAGTCGTAACAAGGTATCCCTACCGGAAGGTGGGGATGGATCACCTCCTTTCTATGGAGTACCTTTTGGTACAAATTCGGTTACCAAACATCAGGATGTGTTACTCACTCTTCGGTTTTCAGGGAATAATATCCAAACCCCAAGGACAAAAGTTCTTGGGGTTTTTGATATAGATTTTACATAAACTAAGGCCATAATAAGGAGCGGATCATATGGAAAACAAAGATTCCTTAAAAAAGAGATTAACTCGAATTCAATACGAAGTAACTCAAAATAACGCAACAGAGCCACCTTTCCAAAATGAATTTTGGGATCATGAAGAGGAAGGAATATATGTGGATATCGTTTCTGGTAAGCCTCTTTTTAGTTCACTAGATAAATATGACGCAGGTTGCGGCTGGCCGAGTTTTGCGAAGCCAATTGAAGAAGAAGAAATTGTAGAGAAATCGGATTATAGTCATAACATGATTCGAACAGAAGTAAGAAGCAAAGAGGCTGATTCCCATTTGGGTCATGTTTTTCCTGATGGACCTGGTCCAAGTGGATTACGATACTGTATTAATTCTGCTGCACTACGTTTTATCCCGAAAAAAGATTTGGAAAAAGAAGGTTATGGTAAGTACCTTTCTCTATTTTCATAACAAGTTTAAATGTTTCCGAGAGGAGGCATTTTTTTATTTTTTATAAGTGGTAATAACAAGTTTTGTGAACGAAAAAGGAACTTTATTCTTCCTCCATTTTAAAAAAAATTTATCCTTTTGAAATCAACACATTTTCTCCAAATCTTATCTCTATAATATCAGCTAGGCAAAAACATTGGGGTACAAGGGAGATTTTATCTTAATATAGGAAAATCAATAAAAAACCTGATTCAATTTAACAATAGTTAACTTTAGGAGGTGGATATTTCCAAACGTGAAAAAGAGGATAAAAGGAGAAAGTAGTAGCATGATGATTAATCCATCGAATGCTTTAAAGAGTAATTTCCTATTGAGGGAGTTGTAGGAATCATTATTCAGTAAATTAACTTCTATTTTGGCTGAAATGTTATATGTAATGGGGAATTTTCATTCTTCATGAAGGATGTGAAGAAAAGTGAAGACATCTGTATTGGTAGTCGATGATGAACAGAAAGTATTGGACGTCATCCAACCTTATCTTATACAGGAAGGTTTTGAGGTAATAACAGCGAAAACAGGGAATGAAGCACTGAAGGCTGTAGCAGAATCCAATCCCAATATTGTGATATTGGATTGGATGTTACCTGAAAAAAGCGGCCTAGAAGTTTGTCGAGAGATTCGTAAAAAATCAAGTGTTGCCATCATCATGCTAACAGCGAAAACAGAGGAAATGGATCGCGTAGTAGGTTTGGAAGTTGGAGCAGATGATTATATGACCAAGCCATTTAGTCTTCGAGAATTAGCTGCTCGTATTCGATCAGTCTTGAGAAGAACAAATCCATCCTCGTTAAATTCTAATGTGATCCAACGTGGAAATATTATTATAGACGAAGACAGACATGTGGTTTTGAAAGATAATAAAGAGGTTTCGCTCACACCAGCTGAGTTTCAGATTCTGCTCACACTTGCGACTCGTCCAGGTATTGTGTACAGCCGATTGCAGCTATTGCAAGTGATTACTGGAGATACTTATTTGAGCTATGAACGCAGTATTGATAGTCATATCAGCCATTTGAGGAAAAAGATAGAGTCAGATTTAGCGAACCCCAAATATATCCAAACTGTTCATGGTATTGGCTATCGATTTGGAGAAACTGAATGAAGTTTCGAAATAAGTTGATCATCAGTTTGATTATCCTTATTGTTTTTTTAGGCTCAACTTATTATGCAATTACCTATCTTTATACTCAGCAAATGATACAAAGCTATGCCCAAAACATAAGACAAGTTAGCGCTGAGCAATGGTCTAATCAATTATCGTATTTCTATCAAGAGAATGACTCTTCTTGGTTTGGTGTAGACGAATTTGTTCATTTTCTTGCCGATCAAAGCAAAGATGGCGATCGCATTGATAACCTTACATTACTTGATAGCAATGGGAATGTTTTGTCACAAATTGGGTCGGGGATGAATAACACAGAAACGATATCGGTTGATATCTCGGTCGCAGATAAGAAAGTAGGGGAATTAGAGTTATCCAGCAGTATCCCCAATCGTTTGGATATAATTGAACAAACTGTATTTCATTCGATGACCATGGGTACATTTGTCGGGATTATTATTACGTCCCTTGTAGCTTTGCTCGTAGGTGTGTGGTTATCAAGGTTGATAACAAGTCCTTTACAATCGATGATACGCAGTATGGAAAAAATCAAAGATGGTGATCTGCAAGCAAAACTTCATATTAATACAGAAGATGAGTTTGGGAAAGTGGGAGAAACATTTAACCTGATGGCAGATCGTTTATATCGTACTGAACAGGCGAGGAGCCATTTGGTCGCAGATGTTGCTCATGAACTTCGTACACCACTTACGATTATTCAAGGACAAATGGAATTAATTCAGCAAGGAATAAAAAAAGCCGAACCAGCAGCACTTTTGCCAATTCAAGATGAAGTATCACGATTGATTCATCTGGTACAGGATTTGCATCAGTTATCTTTAGCAGAAGTTGGACAACTGCCGTTAAAAAGAACGGAGACAGACTTGGCAAGATTGTTGAAAAATATTGTGAACATGTATGAGTTAGAGGCGATAGAACGTAAAATCGAATTAAAATATGAGCAGGAAAATATCGAGCAAATACCTCTCTTACTAGTTGATCCAAACCGAATTACCCAAGTTTTTGTCAATTTGATCACAAACGCACTAAGTCATACAGCTCCGCAAGGAAAAGTATTCGTTATCCTTGAGCCGTTGGAGCAAGAAGTGCAGATACATGTGAAAGATTCCGGACATGGGATAGCAGAAGAACATATTCCCTATGTTTTTGACCGCTTTTATCGAGCAGATAAAGATCGGTCCAGGGAACATGGCGGGATGGGATTAGGTCTTGCCATTGCAAAAGAATATGTAGAAGCGCATCAAGGTTATGTTACGGTGAAGAGTAAATTAGGAGAGGGTACAACTTTTACAGTTCATTTGAAGTATAGCTGATTGATCTAAAAGAGGTCTTATAATGAGAAGTATGATTATCGCTGTTAATAAATAATATGGGTGGCCTGCTGTGTTTTCCTATTGGACAAACAGCAGGCCGTTGATCCTGGGGGGATTCCCCTCAAGAACGTACGAAGAGCACTACAGCCATGAGAAGCGAGCAGGCACTCCCCACACCACAGATGATCCGCATCGTCAGGTTCCAGCTGGTGTCAGGACGGTTGTTGGCGGCCTTGAGTACAAGATATCCGCCATCAACATTGTCGTCATCCTGCTGAACGCTGTACGCGGCGTAGTCGAGGAGCACAGCACTACGGGTACTCTGGCTCATCTGACTCCTGTGGAACGCGCCGAATGCGAGGAGCACAGCACCGAGCAGGAAAGCGAGTGCCAGAGCACGCATGATCATGACTTCTCCCAACAGGAGGGGCTTCTATCCGATATCTTAATTATATAACAATGAGTGACCATTTGGAGAGCGAAAACCTCAATAAAACTATTAGAGGAGAGAAGAAAATAACATCATGAAAAAAGTTTTTAAAAAAGGGTTGCAATCTTTTATTGACCGTGTTATATTATTTCTTGTCGCCGCGAGCAACACACAAACGGCTGACTGACAACAACTTCCACTTGATTTTCAGGACGAGTTGTTATAAAATATAAAAGTCGCGCTTGAAACACAAACAAGTGAGACTGTCGCACTTTGAAAATTGGATAGGAAATAGATGAAGAGAAAGACATGTGTGTCTTTTTCGTCAAGTTGCAAAACACCGGGTGAATGTAATGATTCACCAAGGAACCAAGTAGGAGAAGCTA
>NZ_JAKWBN010000023.1 GCF_022511585.1 Shimazuella soli
GTCGCACTTTGAAAATTGGATAGGAAATAGATGAAGAGAAAGACATGTGTGTCTTTTTCGTCAAGTTGCAAAACACCGGGTGAATGTAATGATTCACCAAGGAACCAAGTAGGAGAAGCTACTAAGGGCACACGGTGGATGCCTTGGCGCTAGGAGCCGATGAAGGACGGGACGAACACCGATATGCTCCGGGGAGTTGTAAGTGAACTTTGATCCGGAGATTTCCGAATGGGGCAACCCACTTCTCGAAGGAGAAGGACTGCCACCTGAATCCATAGGGTGGTCAGAGGCAAACCGGGGGAACTGAAACATCTAAGTACCCCGAGGAAGAGAAAGAAAACTCGATTCCCCGAGTAGCGGCGAGCGAAACGGGATCAGCCCAAACCAAAGGGCTTGTACCTTTGGGGTTGTAGGGCATCTCATATGGAGTTACAAAAGAAGCGGTTAGGCGAATTGGTTTTGGAAGAACCAGCCAAAGAGGGTAACAGCCCCGTAGCCAAAAACCGCTTCCCTCCGAGATGTACCCTGAGTACCGCGGGACACGTGAAACCCCGTGGGAAGCTGGGAGGACCACCTCCCAAGGCTAAATACTTCCTAGCGACCGATAGTGAACCAGTACCGTGAGGGAAAGGTGAAAAGCACCCCGGGAGGGGAGTGAAAGAGATCCTGAAACCGTGTGCTTACAAGCAGTCGGAGCCCATTTGATGGGTGACGGCGTGCCTTTTGTAGAATGAACCGGCGAGTAACGGTTGCGTGCAAGGTTAAGATGAGAAGTCGGAGCCGCAGCGAAAGCGAGTCTGAATAGGGCGATGTAGTACGTAGCTGTTTACCCGAAACCGAGTGATCTACCCATGTCCAGGATGAAGTTCCGGTAACACGGAATGGAGGTCCGAACCCACTGATGTTGAAAAATCAGGGGATGAGGTGTGGGTAGGGGTGAAATGCCAATCGAACTCGGAGATAGCTGGTTCTCCCCGAAATAGCTTTAGGGCTAGCCTCGTGTTTTGAGCAATGGAGGTAGAGCACTGATTGGACTAGGGGCCCTTCCCGGGTTACCGAATTCAGTCAAACTCCGAATGCCATTGTCTTGTATCACGGGAGTCAGACTGCGAGTGCTAAGATCCGTAGTCAAAAGGGAAACAGCCCAGACCACCAGCTAAGGTCCCCAAGTAACGTTTCAGTGGAAAAGGATGTGGAGTTGCATAGACAACCAGGATGTTGGCTTAGAAGCAGCCACCATTCAAAGAGTGCGTAATAGCTCACTGGTCAAGTGACTCTGCGCCGAAAATGTAACGGGGCTAAAACGTTCACCGAAGCTGTGGATTCGAAAGAATGGTAGGGGAGCGTTCCAAGTGCAGCGAAGTTGGAGGGAAACCGAAAATGGAGCGCTTGGAAGTGAGAATGCCGGTATGAGTAGCGAAAAGAGGGGTGAGAATCCCCTCCACCGAAAGCCTAAGGTTTCCTGAGGAAGGTTCGTCCGCTCAGGGTAAGTCGGGACCTAAGCTGAGGCCGAAAGGCGTAGGCGATGGACAACAGGTGGAAATTCCTGTACCGTAACGTTTTGTTTGACGATGGGAGTGACGCAGGAGGATAGGGTGTGCGTGCCCACTGGATATGGCGCGTCGAAGTAACGAGGTTGGAAGATAGGCAAATCCGTCTTCCGTGAAGACTGAGTTACGACAGTAAGCGAAAATTGTAGTAGCAAAGCACCTGATTTCACACTGCCAAGAAAAGCTTCTAAGGAGAAACGTTGCGCCCGTACCGCAAACCGACACAGGTAGGCGAGGAGAGAATCCTCAGGTGCTCGGGAAAACTCTCGTTAAGGAACTCGGCAAAATGACTCCGTAACTTCGGGAGAAGGAGTGCCACCCTCCGGGGTGGTCGCAGAGAAGAGGCCCAGGCGACTGTTTAGCAAAAACACAGGTCTCTGCAAAGCCGTAAGGCGAAGTATAGGGGCTGACGCCTGCCCGGTGCTGGAAGGTTAAGGGGAGAGGTTAGCGCAAGCGAAGCTTTGAACCGAAGCCCCAGTAAACGGCGGCCGTAACTATAACGGTCCTAAGGTAGCGAAATTCCTTGTCGGGTAAGTTCCGACCCGCACGAAAGGCGTAACGATCTGGGCGCTGTCTCGACGAGAGACCCGGTGAAATTGTAGTGCTAGTGAAGATGCTAGCTACCCGCGACAAGACGGAAAGACCCCGTGGAGCTTTACTGTAGCCTGATATTGAATCTAGGTACGACTTGTACAGGATAGGTGGGAGTC
>NZ_JAKWBN010000024.1 GCF_022511585.1 Shimazuella soli
ATGAACTGCACCCCAATTGTTAGACACACCTAACAGTTGGAGGTGCAGTTTTTCTATGAGCAAATATTCATTAGAGCTAAAACTTAAGGCAGTTCTTGCCTATTTAGAAGGGAAAGAATCCTTTTCTTCCATTGCTCAACGGTTCCAAGTGAGTCTCACCCCTTTGAAAAATTGGGTAGCACACTATAGAGAAAACGGTGTGGAAGGGTTACTTCCAAACTATACAAATTACAATATTCAATTTAAAATGGATGTACTAAATTATATGAACGAATTTGGAGCGTCCATAACACAGACAGCAGCTGTATTTAACATTTCTTCTCCCAGTACCATTCTTCAGTGGAAGAGAGGGATAGAAGAAAAGGGACTGGATGCTCTTCTACCAAAGAAAAAGGGGCGTCCATCCATGAAAAAAGATAGAAAGAAATCAGCACCAGTTGAGGGTTCCATGGAAGCATTAAAAGCGGAAAACGAGCGTTTACGCATGGAAAATGCCTACTTAAAAAAGTTGAATGCCTTAGTTCAAGAAAAAGAAAAATTACAGAACAAGACAAAGCGAAAGTAATTTATGAACTAAGGCGTGAATTTAAAATAGTGGATCTGGTAAAATTCGCTGGTATTGCCCGAAGCACGTACTATTATTGGATAAAACAAAGGAACAAACCGGATAAATATAGCGAAGTAAAAGCAAATATCCAAGCTATCTTTGAAGAACATCAAGGACGTTATGGCTATCGTCGAATCACATGGGAATTACGAAATCAAGGGTATCTTTTGAACCATAAGACGGTTCGCCGTTTAATGAATGAGATGGGTTTGAAGTGTTTGGTTCGAATGAAAAAATATCGTTCCTATCGCGGAATGGTTGGAAAAATTGCACCGAACATTTTAGCGCGTCAATTTCAAGCAACAAAACCCAATGAAAAATGGGTAACGGATGTCACCGAATTTCATTTATATGGGGAGAAGCTATATTTATCCCCCGTTCTTGACCTTTTTAACGGAGAAATTGTAGCTTATCAGCTGGAAAAACGTCCAGTTTATTCACTTGTTTCCATAATGCTGGACAAAGCCTTCCAACAATTAAAAGATGATGAATTCCCTATCCTACACTCGGATCAAGGATGGCATTATCAAATGAGATCCTATCAGCATGCATTGAAAGATCGAGGAATAACCCAAAGTATGTCTCGTAAAGGAAATTGCTTGGATAATGCTGTAATGGAGAACTTTTTCGGATTACTAAAAAGCGAGTTGCTCTACTTGAAGGATTTTGAGAGTATGGAGCACTTTCAACAAGAATTAGAGAATTATATTTACTATTACAACCACAAACGAATGAAAGTAAAACTAAAAGGCATGAGTCCGGTTCAATACCGAACTCATGCCCAGCAAGCTGCTTAAATTTCGTGTCTAACTTTTTGGGTTCAGATCA
>NZ_JAKWBN010000025.1 GCF_022511585.1 Shimazuella soli
GGGATGTCAAGCCTTGGTAAGGTTCTTCGCGTTGCTTCGAATTAAACCACATGCTCCACCGCTTGTGCGGGCCCCCGTCAATTCCTTTGAGTTTCAGCCTTGCGGCCGTACTCCCCAGGCGGAGTGCTTATTGGGTTTCCTTCGGCACTGAGGACAGGAAGTCCCCAACACCTAGCACTCATCGTTTACGGCGTGGACTACCAGGGTATCTAATCCTGTTCGCTACCCACGCTTTCGCGCCTCAGCGTCAGTTACAGGCCAGAGAGTCGCCTTCGCCACTGGTGTTCCTCCCGATATCTACGCATTCCACCGCTACACCGGGAATTCCACTCCCCTCTCCTGCACTCAAGTGAGCCAGTTTTGCAGGCTTACATTGGTTGAGCCAATGCCTTTTACCCACAACTTAACCCACCGCCTGCGCGCGCTTTACGCCCAATAATTCCGGACAACGCTTGCCCCCTACGTATTACCGCGGCTGCTGGCACGTAGTTAGCCGGGGCTTTCTGCTTAGGTACCGTCATTTCTTTCTTCCCTAAGAACAGAGCTTTACAACCCGAAGGCCGTCTTCACTCACGCGGCGTTGCTCCGTCAGGCTTGCGCCCATTGCGGAAAATTCCCTACTGCTGCCTCCCGTAGGAGTCTGGGCCGTGTCTCAGTCCCAGTGTGGCCGGTCACCCTCTCAGGTCGGCTATGCATCGTCGCCTTGGTAGGCCATTACCCCACCAACTAGCTAATGCACCGCGGGCCCATCCTCAAGTGTAAACTTTTACTTTCTCTTCATGCGAAGAAAAAGATTATCTGGTGTTAGCCCCGGTTTCCCGGAGTTATCCCAGGCTTGAGGGCAGGTTGCCCACGTGTTACTCACCCGTTCGCCGCTAGAAACCGAAGTTTCTCGCTCGACTTGCATGTATTAGGCACGCCGCCAGCGTTCGTCCTGAGCCAGGATCAAACTCTCCATGATAGAAAAGCTTGATTGCTCATTGCTAGCTTTTAAAAAATTAACAGGTTTGTGATCTCACTCTTCAGTTTTCAAGGAACAACTTCTTTTT
>NZ_JAKWBN010000003.1 GCF_022511585.1 Shimazuella soli
TCCACTCCTTTCAAATATTCACTTACTACCTTCATTTTGAACGTTGCCTCATATGTTTTCTTCATGAAAAATGCACCCCTTTGAAGTTAGATTTGTTGGTCTAACTTTTGGGGTGCACATCATTTCAAGGAAGAAAAATGGGTTTTTGTTTATTATTGGATTGTCATTTGGATGGAACAAAACCTATACTTCTCTTCTACCTTCCAACGCTTTCGTTAAAGTAACCTCATCTGCGTATTCCAAATCACCACCAACTGGCAGACCATGTGCTATACGGGTAACCTTGATTCCAAATGGCTTGACGAGGCGAGATAAATACATCGCTGTCGCCTCTCCTTCCATATTGGGGTTGGTCGCTAAGATGAGTTCTTTTACTTTCTCATCTGACAAACGTTCTAAAAGAGCAGGAATTTTAAGCTGTTCAGGTCCTATTCCTTCGATAGGAGAGATAGCACCACCTAAAACATGATACATACCATTAAACTCTTTGGTTCTCTCCATCGCTATCAAATCTTTTGTCTCTTGAATTACACAGATAACGGAGTGATCTCTGCTTTTATCTTGGCAGATAGGACATATATCTTGATCAGATATGTTCTGACAAACTGTGCAGACTTTCAAGTCACGCTTCACTTGAATTAATGCTTGGGCAAAATCCGCAACATCTTCATCGTCCATTTTTAAAATAGTAAAGGCTAATCTCTGTGCCGTTTTAGCACCAATTCCCGGTAATCGTTGAAATCCATCGATAAGGTTAACTATAGGCTCAGGTAAATACAACCGTATTCACCTGCCTAAAAAAGCCCTGGAATATTTAATCCGCCAGTAAGCTTACCTAGGTCTTTAGAAGTTGCATCATCTACTTGTTTTTGTGCTTCATTCAATGCAGCGATAATTAAATCTTGTAACATCTCCACATCATCTGGATCTACTACATCAGGTTGGATATTCAAACCGACTACTTGTTTTTTACCGTTTACAGTGACTTTTACTACTCCGCCGCCAGCTGTCCCTTCAAACTCTTTTGCTTCCAATTCTTGCTGTGCTTTCATCAATTGATCTTGCATTTTTTTCATTTGTTTCATCATTTGATTCATTTGCTTCATACGATCTTATCCTCTCAACATTTATTTTTCTATTGTAACCAATTCTTCACCGAAAAGCGAAATAGCTTTCTTTACTATATCATCATCTGAATCCTTTGCTTCAGCTGAAGTCGCAATGGAAATCTCATCTTTCCCTCTTTGTCTTTCCCATTCCTCTCGGGTCCAAGCCTTTAATTCATAGGTTTTATGTAAAGCCTTTTCCAGTTCCTGTTCGATGAGCTTTTTATTTTCTGGTTTTAAAACAGTATCTCGATGGAAAGCACCTTTCATTGCAATAGTGACGGCATAGTCCGATGTTTCCACAATTTCACCATCAGCTAACCATGCATGAAGCGTCACGCGTTGCTGTTTAATAGAATGCAAAATATCCGGCCATATACGGCTGATCGATGGATCAATGGACGAATTTCTTGAACCTTGATTAGGATTTGTTGTTTTAGCAGGTGCTTTTTGAACCTTAGACACCAATTCCCTTTTTTCCGCCACTTGCTCTACTGGTGCTACTTTTTCCACCACCTGCGGGGGTTGTTCATAAAAAGAGTCCATCACTTCTTGTTGTTTAGAAATAGAAGTACTTGTTTGTTTCAATATAAAAAGTTCTAATAATATTTGTGGATGATTTACCCATTTTAATTGCTGTTCTATTAATACCAATTGTTCAATCCAATACATCAGCTCTTCAGATCGATATCCAGATGACTGATTTTTAATTGTTTCCGAAATACTCGCTTTTTCCACAGCTGTTTTAGCTAACAAAAGATCTCTTATAATAAGTAATAAATCCCGTACAACTTGATCAATTTCTATGCCATAGACAATAAATTCATCTAATTGGTTTAACGCCGCGGATCGATCTTTTTCATGTAAATAAGTCAACAGTTGGAGAAGAGAATGTTCAGAAACACCGCCGACAATGGAAAGAACAACTTCTTCAGTCAAAGTCTTCCCTGAAAAAGAGATTGCTTGATCCAATAAACTTAAGGCATCCCTTAGTCCTCCATCTGCAACACGTGCAATCTGCTCCAATGCAGCCACATCAGCAGAGATGCCTTCTTGATCCACAACATGCTGTAGCCTCTGTACCACACAGTGGTGAGGAATACGCCGAAAAGGGAACCGTTGGCACCTTGAGATTATCGTTGCTGGTAGTTTGTGTGGTTCTGTAGTTGCGAGAATAAATATAACATGTGAAGGTGGTTCTTCCAGAGTTTTCAGTAAGGCGTTAAATGCTTCAGTCGTCAACATATGAACTTCATCAATAATATATACTTTGTATCGTACTTCTGTTGGTGCGTATTTAACTTTGTCGCGAAGATCACGAATCTCGTCTACACCACGATTTGAAGCTGCATCAATTTCAATAACGTCTAATAAAGACCCCTCTGTGATAGCTCTGCACGATTCGCACTCGTTACATGGTTCTGCTGCGGGACCATGTAAACAGTTGACTGCTTTGGCAAATATCTTAGCTGCACTAGTTTTCCCTGTGCCTCTTGGACCACTGAACAAGTAAGCATGTGAAATCTGCCCCCCAGTTAGTGAGTTTGCTAAGGTAGTAGTGACATGTTCCTGCCCAACCAAGTCGCGAAAATGCTGCGGTCTCCAAACCCGATATAATGCTCGATAGGACATAGGGAAAACACCATCCTATTTATTAAATTCAACTTTCATCATACTACATCTTGCATGCTCTTTCCAAAAAAACAACCCATCTCATGAAGAGAGGGTTGCAAGTGGCAAATAAATATAAAAGGTGGTACCTTTTTTATCGGAGCAAACCTCCATTCTGCCATTTAATTCTCTCAGGATTTGTTTACAAATAGGTAAACCGAGTCCTGTTCCATTTTCTTTCGTTGTATAAAAAGGGTCAAAAACTTTTTCCATCATACATCTTGGAATACCAGGTCCTTGATCAGCTATTTCAACCACTGCATGCTGCCCCAGCTCATCTATACGAATACAAATGGAGAGCATCCCATCACTCACCATGGCTTCAATTGCATTTTTACACAAGTTGAGAAATACCTGCTTGATTAACTCACTATCTGCTTCTATAAACAGAGCCCCTTCTACTTCTTGTTGATATTGGAGATCAATATTATGTAAAGTCGCTTCACTCTGAACAATAGGGAGAATCTCATCTATCGCTTCTTGAAGCATAATGGTAGAAGTTTGCCTGTTTACAAGCCGAGGTTTACTCAACATTAAAAACTCACTGACAAGGCTATTGATACGATTTATTTCTTTTAACATGATATCAATATAAGCATGTTCTTTTTGTTGACCGTTTTCTTTTAACTTATGACCAATTACTTGTAAAAAACCGCGTATGGAAGTTAGCGGATTTCTTATTTCATGGGCCGTTCCAGCTGCTATTTGACCTATTGTTGCCAATCGGTTACTCAATTGCGCTTGTTTGGCGAGCGAATCAAATTCAGTCTTATTTTCCATCATAAAAAGATCCCCATTAAAATTGGATTCAACATTTTGGATTCGCCTTCTCCGAACAAGAAAAAGATGCCTGCCTTCAGCAGTTTCCCATTCGAGCTCCATTTCATTTTGCTGTGGATGTGTACTGGTAAGGAAAGAGATAAATTGTTTGTAGTTTGGCTGTGAGGGATCAAGTTGTGTAATGACGTGGTCAATGGGACGGTATAAAACGGCATCGCGATCTAATCCAAGATATCGACTTGAAATGTTATTCAACTCAACAATAGAGCCTCGCTGATCAACTAACCAGATTCCAATTTGCAATTGTGAAAAAAGGTCTGTCATATGCTCGTAGTGTGGAATAGGATAAGAATGTACCGCCGAATAAGAAGGATTATCTTCGGATCTCCTAACGATACTAGCGTCTGCATGGATCATTGATTCCACCACACTATCACTTCCCTTGAAACCATACGAACAACCACCAGTCCAAAAAAGAAATTATTTATCATCCTGCATACAAATCAACATTACAAAGGTGCAGATAGTGCCAAGTTACTATTATTTAGATTCTCTTTTTTTGCCTTTCTTCCTTCTTTTTTGTATATATTTTCCATTAATAAATGAGAAAAAACCAGCTAGTGATCTATCCACTAGACTGGTTTTTCTACACATCTATATTGACAAAATCCCTTTTTTCTTATGTAAACCGCGCACCTATCTTTGACTTATCTGTCCAAGCGGTAACTTCCCTTTCAGCTCAAATCAGGCAACCCTACGGCACACGAATGGTCAACCTTAGTGCTGCTTCCGTCAGGACCTGACACGGTTCAGAAGTACTCGTTGCGCAGGACCCAATCGTCAACACTGTCCAGAAAGGCCAAGCCTCACACAGAATAAGCCTCGGATAGGAATTCAACCCCGCTAAGGCGGATTGCGAGTTACAGGGCACCGCCACCTCCCCATCTAGCACGGCAAAAACTATCTTAACACAAATCGAGACAAACAACAACATCCGTTATTTGGTTGCAAATTTATTGACAAATTTATTTTTATGTAATAAATTATTTTTACGTAGAAGTTATGTTTTAAGAAGGTGAATTTCGAGATGAAACAACCACTGCAAGAAACGTATTTGATTGAATTACCCGAGCAAGCTTCTGCCCTGATAAACCCTTTGCGAGCGGAAATTTTAGCTCAATTAAAGCAACCGAGTTCAGCAACAGAAGTAGCAAAAAAGTTAAAAGAAACCCCACAACGCATCAATTATCATCTAAAAACATTGCAAAAAGTGGGATTGGTGACCAAAGTTGGCACCCGCCAAGTAAGAAATCTGGTGGAAGTGCTCTATCAAAGTATCGCCAAAACATTTCTCTTGTCTGAGACTCTTTCGATCAGAAAAGACACCATTCAAAAAATGAAAGACCAAGGCTCTCTTTTACACCTGATACACACTTCAGAGCGCATGAGACAGGATGCACTCTTGCTAATGGAACAATCCGATCAAAATGAAGTTATACCTAGTGCTTCGCTGCAAATGCAAGTAAACCTAGCCAATGAATCCATAAGGGAACAATTTGTGGAAGATTATGTGTCTTTGGTTAAAAATTTGGTAAAAAAATACCAGACAATAAAAGACCATACAAATCCTTATCAAGTTTTGTTATCTGTTTATCCTGATCCAGATCAAGGGAGTTGTGATGAAAATGAATAAAAAGCGAGTTTCTTCGGAAAAGATCCAATCTACCATTGTTTGGCAAGCAACAACACCAACAAGTACAACTGGCAACGTAGTGAAATTTCCGCAAAAACATCAAGAAGCTATCCACCAAGAATTAGCCATTCATACAGGAAATGAGGAAGTGAAACTAAAAATTATTTCTTCTGGATTTGGCAGGACACAAAACTACTCTACTGCCCGTATGCAACTTGCTGCATAAACAATCAATCACGAAAGAGGAAGATACAACATGCAAATTCCTTATATTATTGAGCAGACCAAGTATGGAGAAAGAACCTATGATATTTACTCTCGGATGCTCAAAGATCGGATTGTTTTTCTAGGATCAGCAGTTGATGATCAAGTTGCAAATGCCGTTATTGCTCAACTACTATTTCTTGCTGCTGAAGATGAGGAAAAAGATATTCAGATGTTTATCAACTCGCCGGGAGGCTCCGTAACCGCAGGTCTGGCGATTTTTGACACTATGCAATTTATCAAACCTGATGTGTCTACTATTGCTGTAGGTTTTGCAGCTTCCATGGGTGCTACGATCCTCATTGGTGGTGCAAAAGGAAAACGGATGGCCCTGCCAAATGCGGAAATATTAATCCATCAGCCGTGGGTACAGCAAATACATGGTCAAGCAAGTGATATTGAAATTCGTGCTAAAAACATGTTGAAGACGAGAAATACACTCAATAAAATCTACGCCGAACGTTGCGGGAAAACAATCGAAGAAATTGAGCGGGACACAGACCGCGATAATTACTTGGACACAAAAGAAGCACTAGCATATGGAATAATCGATAAAGTTATCGAACGGGAAGATTTAAAATAATACAGTAGTGTGAAAGTGTAACATTTGCAATGAAATAAGATGATCCCCATATGAAACAGGGATCATCTTATTTCATTATCAAATCACTTCTCACGATTATTTTTTTAGATTTTGTATAAGCAACTGATAGATATCCTTCTCATCTAACTTGTCATTTTCAGCAATTAGATTTTGCACCACAAGTCCATACTTAAAAACATTGAACATTTCGCTTAATTTTTCCTCATCTGCTTCTTTTGGAATAACCCCATGTTTTTTTCCAACATTTATCCATCCTGATCCCATCTGCACCGCATTTTCATGTAAACCTTGCAATGTCTCACGAATAGATGGATTCTCCATTTTACTGAGTAAGTAAGTGAACCTCTCACGACTAAAGTCGCGAGCTTCGTCTACGAAGGTTGATAGTTATACTATCCTTATTCGTACAGGCGTGTCCACTTCGCCTCTAGTGTATAAGCCCGTAAGGGCTACAACGTTACTTTTTCGCAAGATATTTAATGCTCCATTGATATCTGCGTTAATCAACATACCTTTGGCAGTACGATACAAACCACGTTTTACACGTGCCCCACTAAAAATGTACGTTTTCGTGTTGGATGGATCATAGGTGGGTAGTTCATCTTGATCCCAAAAACTCGCTTTGGACGTGTAGCTTTCTTCTTGTTGCACCAACGTCATCCCATATATCTGGCATAAATATTCCAACTTCGCTTTGATCATCCCAACGGGGATATTCACGAAATTTTGGTTGTTGCGTTTGCCTAGGTTGCTTCCTTTTTGCAGGTTTTCGTTATATCCGATGACCAGTGTACCAATACGATGTTTCAAACAATAGTTGATAATCTTGCGACAGGTCTTGCTCAGGTAATCACTCACCCGACGATTTCGTTTTGCAACCAAAGCATACTGCTGGTGCGTACACCCTTTCTGCTTTTGTTTGTCTTTGATTCGCTGCAAATGGGCATTGCGTTTGTTATACCATTGGTTGATTGCCTTTAGTCTTTTTCCATCGATCAGAAAACTTTTCCCTTTGGAGGTGACACAAGTCGCGAGATTGCAGATCCCCAAATCGATCGCAAGTGCATGGTTTATGTCGGTATCTCTTTGAACTGCTGCGACTTCATACGTGTACTGCACTTCAAAGAACCTTGCTCGATGTTTGGGAAGAATGCGGACCTCTTTGATTTTCTTATCTGCCAATAAGGGAGGGAGGCGAATCACCAGCGGTGGATGTTTCTTCTGATCGGAACGAGAAAAGGGCAACACAAACTGATTCCCTTTTAAACGGATGAATCCAATCACTAAGGGATAAAACCCATCTTTCGGTAGGTATCGAGGCATTCGAATAGCTTGAAAATCGTATTTTCCTTGCTTGGCGAGTCGAATCAACCTAAAGAAAGATTTCCATACGCCATCGACTTCTTTTAAAATCTGTTGTGACATATTGCTATTCAATCGCTTATAATTTTCACTGCCTTTCAAGAGATGGTAGTTTTTCTGGTAATTCAGGTAGTTCTTTTCCTGAAAGTAATGCTGACGAACCTGGTATAAGCCTTGATTGTACAAGTTTTTAGCAGTATGACACAATTCTTTTAAAAGAAGATATTCTTCTTTCGAAAGATGTTTGAGTTGTTGTTTGATGGTGAGATACATGAGGTTTTCACCTCTTTTCTATAGGAAGATGAAGTTTAATATACAAAATATGGATGGATTTGTCAAAATAGAAAAACAAAAATCGTGGCGAGAACACCCACGAATGAATTCACGGGTGTTCTCGCCACAAAAATATAAATTCCCTACTCACAAGAAGTTAGGGTACCCATTTATTAGCTACTGATTTTCTTTTTTTAATCGTTTTTCAAACCCATCCAATAGAACACCAATCCCAAACTGAAATTCTTTTTCCCAATCCGGTTTTGTTGTTACCTCTGCCAGACGAATCATATGGGGAAATTGATCAACGGGGAGATCTTCAAAAAAAGAAGTATAGCTTTCAGCCTCCACTCTACTGTCTTCTTCTTTATTTGCAAATCCAGTTTTACGAACTTCTTCTGCTACAAACCCAACGACATGATTTTTAAGCATCGAAGCAGCCCAAGGTATTTGTTCATCTCCAAAACCAGCTTTTGCTAAAACGCTGTATAACCATTCGATTTGTAATAAGCGATGATAACTGATTGCTATTGTTTCTGTAAAAATATCTACTGCATTTGGATAAGCTTTTAATGCTTTACGAAAAGCTGAAGACCATTCCATTATTTGCTCTCTCCAAGTTAAAGAAGGATTTAACCATTCCTCACCCATCTGCACACTTATCTCATCTGTTAATAATTGCAAAAGTTCATCTTTATTCTTTACATGGTAATACAACGCTGCTGCCTTAACATCTAGCTTACTTGCTATTTTCCTCATGCTTAGTTCCTTTAAGTTCATTTGCAGTAATAATTGCAATGCTGCTTCTACAATTCGATCTCTACTCAATGGATGTATGGACTCTTCTGTTGGGTAACCAATTATTTTTTTCATGCTTTTAGACATTTTTAACTCCTTTGCTTGACAAATAGGAAATACTCTTTTATTATAACACTGTTAATTAAATTTAACGATGTTAAATAGATTTATTTGGTGGGATATATCATGAATAATTTTGTAAAAGTACATGTTATGCACTGTGGAGATGTAAAAGTCGATCGCCGTTTAGCTTACAGAGACCCTGATCTTGATCATATACCATTTATAGGCCAAAGATCTGAGGAATATCAGCCATGGCTCCCTGTATCCTGCTACTTAATAGAACATCCAAAAGGAACGGTTGTCATAGATGCTGGCTGGAGTGAAGATGTTCGCACTCGCCCTGAAGTGCACTTGGGACATGCGTATAAATTTTGTCATCCTCGCTTACCTTCTGGCCAGTCAATAAGTGAACAATTGGCATCAAAAGGACTAACTTTGAAATCAATCGATTATGTTGTGATTTCACATATGGATATTGATCATATCAGTGGAATTCACCTGCTTGCTGATGCAAAATCTTTTCTGGTCAGTGAACCTGAATGGAATGGAGCAAAATCATATCAAAAAGCAAGGTGTGAAGGAGTTGTGTTTGAATCTTTTTCATTAGACCCTATCCCTTTCGGTCCCTATCAACTAGGAAAAGATTTATTTGGTGATGGGCTTGTCTATCTTGTCTTTACACCTGGACACACGGCCGGCTTGGTCTCGGTGGTTGCTCGTGTTGAAAATGGCTGGCTGCTTCTTGCTGCTGATGCAGGGTATTCAAAAGAATCTTGGAATCAACTCATACTGCCTGGTAACACCTCAAATGAGCAACAAGCACTACAATCTTTGCAGTGGATTTCTGATTTCTCAAAGAGGGATGACTGTGTTGCTGTCATTGCAAATCATGATCCCTCTGTGAAATATGGCATTTATTAAAATAAAAGGGGTAATTCATTTATGAAAAATTTAAAGCAATTTATAGAAAAAGAAAACAATATAAACAGCATCACTCGGTATGCAAAACAGTACGTAAAAGAAACATGGGAAACAGTACTACACGAAAATCAACAGGAATTACAACAAATTTTTGAAAAGTATGGTGACCGTGCATATGGGGTTTATGTACAGAAATTCATGGAGCCAATCCAAAATGAACTTCTAGATACCGGTTTTAGTGTAAAAAAAGGCTTTCAAATGGGCGATTCCATTGAAAACTGGGGGCCGCCAGAGGAACGTGAGAGGTGTATCTGGTACGTTATTAAGCAAAACGATGGAACACCTTTAGGAACTTTGGTATTGCAGCTTTACCATTCTCATACACGATTTCATCTTCCTAAAACGCCACATATCTTTTCACTAGAAGTGACGGAACGCGATGAAATTATGGAAGTACTCTCCCTTGCTCCTACACGCATTCATGACTGGACTAGTGAAGGTTATCAAGATGCATCCGAAGGTGAAATTCAACAATGGGAGTACAGTGTGGATATCAGCTTAGGAGATTATTTGAAACCTTTTCGCGGTCAAATTTATGGCAGTGCTGTAGATTATGCACTTGCCAGTTGGGGACGAAACGGCTGGGAACTTGTGAATATTGTTCCTCACCAAGATCGTATTATCGCATATTTCAAAAGACCTTTAAACAAAAAAATTTCATCATAAAAAGGACTCTAATAAATAGAGTCCCTCTTTCTTTTGCTTTATTTTATGGCAGAGAGGGTGGGATTCGAACCCACGGTAGCTTTGAAACTACACTGGATTTCGAGGCCAGCTCCTTCGACCACTCGGACACCTCTCCAAAACACTATAACAAAAATATTATACACGATTATGCTTTATTTTCAAGTCATAATTGAGTTTGCTTGTTTTTTTGCTTCTTCTCTTCCCGAAGGGTGCGAAAAAAATTTCGTAACATTTGGCTGCAAGTCTCTTGTAATACTCCATCTATCACGGTTGTTTGATGGTTAAATCTTTCATCGTTTAATAAATGATACAAACTATCCACACAACCAGCTTTGGGATCTTTCGTCCCATAAATCAATTGCGGGATACGAGCCTGCAAAATAGCTCCGGCACACATGGGACATGGTTCCAATGTAACATATAGTGTACATTCTTCCAAACGCCAGCTGCCTAAATATTTGGCAGCTTCTCGAATAGCCAAGATTTCCGCATGCAAAAGAGGATCTTGTTTTTGCTCACGCAAATTAAATCCTCTTCCAATCACTCTCTCTTGGTATACGACTACAGCCCCAATGGGAACTTCTTTTAACGCAGCTGCTTTCTTTGCTTCCTCAATCGCTAAGAGCATATAATCTTCATGATTCATTTCTTTCACTCCTAGCTTTTCATGCATTCCCCACAATGACCATATATCTCAAATTTATGACCTGTGATTTCAAAATTTTTTGGTTCGCCTAAAATAGCATTCATTGGACATAAATCGATTGCTGTCGTACGACCACAAGTGGTACAGATTAAATGGTGATGATGATTGTTAGCACTACAAGCTAAACGATATTTTTTCTCCCCGGACCACTCGGTAGCCTCCACAATACCATACTGTTCAAATAAGGAGAGGTTGCGATACACTGTATCAAAACTAAGACTCGGATAGTCTTGCTGCATATATTCCAACATTTCTTTCGCACTTAAATAGCGAGCTTCCCGTTCAAAAATATGCACCATCATCTCTCGTTTACCTGTATACTTATAGCCTTTTTTCTTTAACATTTCTAAGGCAGTTGCTGTATCCATTATCTTTCGCCTCGCACATTCGCTTTCTTATATTGTACCACAGAAATTAGTTTCTTTCCGATGATTACAAGCAACAACAATGCGATAGAAACAAGTACGATCGCTCCACCTGAAGCAATATCAAGCCAGTATGCAAATACTAACCCTGCCACAATAGAGAACTCTGCGAATAAAACAGAAAAGAAAGCAGTTTTACGAAAGCTGAGAGATAATTGCATACTTGTTGCTACTGGTAATGTCATCAACGCAGAAACGAGTAATATCCCTACCACTCGAATTGCTACAGATATCACCATGGCTACCATAACCATAAAAATTAAATGAATCCATTTCCCCCGGATACCTGTCAATACTGCATGTTCTTCATCAAAGGCAAGGGCAAATAATTCTTTGAAAAAAAGATAAATAAAGCAGATAGCAAGAAATGCAACAATGCTAATTAAAACTAAATCTTGTTTATTGATTGCTAATATATTTCCAAATAACAAACCGGAAATATCTACCCCAAATCCATTGCCAAGACCAATGAGAACAACCCCGATGGCAATCCCACCAGATAATAAGATTGGGATGGCTAGCTCTTGGAAAGATCGATAAAATTGCCGGATTCGTTCCACAACAACAGAGCCAATAACAGCAAAACCCATTCCTGCAAACAGCGGACTGATTCCAGCAAAAAATGCAAAATTCTTTTGCAGAAGGAGGCCAGCTGCAACCCCAGAGAGGGTTATATGGGATAGAGCTTCAGCGATTAAAGAGAGGCGCCGGACAACCAAAAAGATTCCCACAAGAGGAGAAACCAGTCCGACAACCATCCCTGCAATGAGTGCATGTTGCAAAAAGGCATACTCTAAAAAATCAGTAATCAACTTTCTCTCTCCTCAGTGTTGATGGCTAATAACTTGTACATCATGATTGTATGCTTTTGATAATAGTTCTTTTTCTTGTTTCACAAACAAAGACCTTGTTCCATGAAAGAAAAGTTTTTTATTTAAACATGCTACTTGGTCTACCAAAGTTGTCACCACTCCGATATCATGTGTCACCATAATCAGAGTAAGACCACTATTTTTATGAAGATGGTGTAATAAATCATAAAATTGCTTTGTCGATTCTCTGTCGATGCCAACAGTTGGCTCGTCCAGTATCAATAGCTTAGGCTTACTGATAAGCGCTCGTGCGATAAAAACCCGTTGTTGCTGTCCTCCAGAAAGTTGTCCGATATTTCTCTTCCTCAAATGCTGAAGTCCAACTTGCTCCAATACTTCATCTACCAAAAAATAATCTTTTTTATTATACCTGCGAATAATACCTTTTTTGGATGCGAGGCCGGCCGCTATGACTTCTTCTACAGTTGCAGGGAAATCCCGTTGAAAACTATTGGACTTCTGTGAAACATAACCAATATTATATTTCTGTTTTTGTTTCCGCATGGAGCTTCCAAAAATGGTGACGGTACCTTTTCTTGGCTCTAATACACCTAACGCTATTTTCAGTAAAGTCGATTTTCCAGACCCGTTTGGTCCAACAATTCCAAGAAATTGCCCTTCTTCCACGGATAACGTCACATCTTCTAATACCGATTGATGCTGATAAGAATAGGATACATCCTCCAACTGTAAAATTGTTTTACCCATTTGCACCACCTAATGCTTTCTTCAAATTAATCAAATTACTCTTCATCACCGAAAAATAATCTTCTTTATTAGCAATTTCTTGTTTTGATAAGCCTTCCAGTGGATTTAACACAATTGCCTCAGCATGAATTTCATTTTTCACCGTATCTGCCAGTTTATTGTTGACTAGCGTTTCAAAAAATACAACTTTCGCTTTATGTTTTCGCAGCATATCTACAAGTTGTTTTACTGCTTTTGGACTCGGTTCATCTTCTGGGCTCAAACCAGAAATCGCTACCTGTTTTAGATGATATTGATCTGCCAAGTATTGAAATGCAGCATGAGAAGTCACAAATTCACGACTCGGTGTATGCAGGAGACTCTCATAAGATTTCTGAAGATCGATAAATTGCTTGTTTAACCTTTGATAGTTTTCAGTAAATTCCTTTTTGTGTTTCGGATCTATTTTTATCATGGAATCATAAATTACTTTTGCTTGCTGCTCCGCCATATATGGATTTAACCAAACATGAGGATCATATACCTGATCTACTTCTTTTAAGTCTTTTGCTTTTTTCAAAGGTATCTTAGCTGATGTATTGACAACGAGGGTATGCGTTTGGTCGATATTCGGTATAGCATGATTCACCCATGCCTCTAATCCCGCCCCATTATAAAGAAATAAATCAGCCTTATTTAGTTTGATCATATCTTGTGGAGATGGATCAAAATCATGAGGCTCTGTACCCGGTGGTACAATATTTGTAACTTCTACCAAATTACCCCCGATTTTCTGGGCAAAATCTTGGAGTGGATAGAGGGACACAATAATTTGAGGTTTGGAAGAGCGAGATTCCCTTCCACAACCAACTAAAAGTACGAACACTAAAGCGAAAGCTAGAAGCGGAATTATTCTATTTTTCATCGTTATCCTCCAAACAACCTCTTATTATTTCCTAATCAAAAACAATTATAACGATATCCGCGTTAAATGTAAATCGTAAATATTACGTTTTATAATTTAAATGATTGTATTTAGATTGATAAAGAATACAAAAAAAATAGCAGCTTTAGCTGCAATTTCTATTTTTAAATTTAATTCGAAGTTGGCGCACCCGAGAGGACTCGAACCTCCGACACATCGTTTAGGAAACGATTGCTCTATCCGCTGAGCTACGGGCGCATATCAAGTCTTTATTATAACATTGCGAGCAAAAAAACCCAAGGTTTGAATCGTGGGATGAAAGCGAGTGTTAGAAAAATCTTTTTTTGCATTTCCCAACCCTGACTATATTTGAAATATATTTGACAAATAACAAACATATGATCTACAATATTCGCAAAATTTCAACATAATTTATATCAAAAAAAGCTCCGTCTAGGAGCTTTATGAAACAACTTGTTTTTGTACATGATCGATTCGAGCAAGTACTTTTTCTTTTCCGAGGAGATATAATGTCTGATTCAAATCCGGCCCGTGTACTTGACCAGTAGCAGTAGCACGAATAGGCATAAATAATTGTTTACCTTTGAAACCTGTTTCTTTCTGCACTGCCTTAAGCGCTTTTTTAATTTCAGCAGGAGTATACGCCCGGAGTTCTTCGATTTTCTTAGCAAATGATGCTAATACTTCAGAAACTTGTTCTTGCTGTAACACTTGATTTGCTTCATCATCGTATTTTGTTTCTTTAACTGTGAAGAGTTTACTTAGTGACTGAATATCACTTAGTTGGTACATTGCTGTTTGAAATAAAGCAACCAACTCACGAGTTCTCTCCTCAGCTTGCTCTCCGCTAAGTTCATTTTGCTTCAAATATAGTTGGTATTCTGCATCTTCATCTAAATATGGTTTTGTCAGTTCTACCAATTTATCAAGTTCTGTTGCTTTGATGTACTGACTGTTTACCCACATCAATTTTTCTTGATTGAAAATCGCACCAGCTTTGTTGATTCGATCAAGGGAGAACAGTTCCACTAACTTATCCAAAGAAAAGATTTCTTCTTCGATGTATTCCCCACCTGGCGACCAACCCAATAATGCCAAATAGTTGTTGACAGCATCAGGTAAATAACCCAAGTCGTGATATTGCTCAATAAATTGTAATATTGTCTCGTCACGCTTGGACAATTTTTTCCCATTTTCATTTAGAATGAGTGGAATATGGGCAAATTCGGGGATGGGGTAACCAATAGCCTCGAATAATAGCACATGTTTTGGTGTATTGGAAAGATGTTCTTCTCCGCGAATCACATGTGTAATTTCCATCAGAGCATCATCGATGGTAACAGCAAAATGGTAAGTAGGTACTCCATCAGATTTGCAGATTACAAAATCTTCAATGTCGGCACGTTGAAAGCTCATATCTCCACGAATATGATCTTGAAATGTAATCTCATCATTTCCAGATACAGCAAAACGAATCGTATGAGGCACATTTGCATCGATTTTAGCTTGTCGTTCTTCTTTTGACAAGTGACGACATTTACCAGAATATCTTGGAGTTTGAGCCTTTTGTTGTGCTGCTTCCCTTTCTGCTTCTAACTCTTCTTTGGTACAAAAACATGGATAAGCTTTACCTTCTGCCACTAGTTTATCTAAATAAGGCTGATAGCTGTTTAAGCGTTCCATGCTTCGATAAGGTCCATACTTTCCACCGACATCAGGACCTTCATCCCAATCTAAGCCTAACCAGCGAAAGGCACGGATCAGCTTCTCTTCTGCATCAGCTTTGTTTCGGCTCGTATCTGTGTCTTCGATCCTTAATATGTAAGAACCACCCATTTTTTTGGCAAATAAATAATTAAACAATGCGGTCCGCGCCCCACCAATATGCAAGTGCCCCGTAGGACTAGGCGCAAAACGGACTCTTACAGTCATCTCCATACCCCTGCTTTCTGCTCTTTGAGTGCTAAAAGTATATCATTTTCACAGAATAAGTTCCAATGGAGACACGTAAAAACTCCTCATTCTTTTCAAGAACAAGGAGTTGATTAGATGACTATTTAATAGAAACACGATACGAGACGAGCCATTCGTTTAATTGCAGCCAATAAGCGAGCAATGCGGGTACATTCATCAATTGTCCAAACCATGGAAGGTGCTTATTTTTAAGGTCAGTTTCTAAAAATCTCTTCACCTTTTCTCTATCTAAAAGCTCAAAAAGTGGTGCATTGTTGTTCTCCACTAGTTCATGCATTTTTCGTGTCACAAAAGTGAGATACCCTGGATGATGTGTTTTGGGGTAGGGACTCTTCTTTCTCTCCATCACTTCTTTTGGCAGTAGATGTGATACTGCTTGACGCAGCAAACCTTTCTCACGATTCCCGAGATACTTCATCGACCAAGGAACATTCCAAACATACTCCACTAATCTATGATCACAAAAAGGAACCCTCACCTCCAAACCACAAGCCATACTCATCCGATCTTTTCGATCCAGTAAAGTGGGCATCCATCTCGTCAAACTAAGATAAAAAATCTCCCGAATTCTAGCATCTTTTGCACTTTCCTCTTGCAGACGCGGTACCTCAGAAAGTGCTTCTTGATAACGATTATCTATATATTCCAATGGTCTGATATGCTCTGCCAACTCATGTCTTAAAAAAGGAATCCGCAGATGGGATAACTTAGCCCAAGGAAATGTATCTGCGTTCACTAATTCATCCCGATGAAACCATGGATAGCCCCCAAAAACTTCATCCGCACACTCCCCAGACAGGATAACTGTTAAGTCTTCTTTAATTGCTTTCGAAAATAAAATCAAAGATGCATCTACATCAGCCATTCCTGGTAAATCTCTTGCACGCATCGCATCTATCAGTGTCTCGTATAATTGTTCATTATCTAACACCACATTGTGATGCTCAGATCCAATATGTTCAGCCATGACTTTCACCCAAGGTGCATCTGAGTTTGGCTGAAATTCATTTTGTTTAAAGTATTTGTCATTATCGATATAATCAACCGAAAAAGTATGGAGTATGCCTCGATTTTCTTGTTTAAATACAAAAGCAGCATATGCTGCCATCGCACTGGAATCCAAGCCTCCAGATAACATGGTACCGATTGGCACATCGGATACCAATTGTCTCCCTACTGCATCTTGGAATAATTCTCTAACCGTTGCTATAGTTGTTGGCAAGTCATCTTGATGAAAGTCACTTACTAACTCCCAATAAGGTCGAATCGTCAGTCCATCCCGATTGAACCTGAGCCAGTGACCTGGCTTTAATTCATGTATATTGCGGAATACACCAATTCCAGGAGTGCGGGCCGGCCCCATCACGAGCAGTTCATTTAAGCCTTCCTCATCGATTTCTTTCGGCACATCTGGATGAGCTAAGATCGATTTTAACTCAGATCCAAACAATAATGAATCTCCTACCATTGTGTAGAATAAAGGTTTAACACCAATCCGGTCTCTCGCGATGAATAGTTCCTCTCGCGCTTCATCCCAAATCGCAAAAGCAAAGATACCATTTAACTCTTTTGGAGCATCTTCTCTCCACGCAGAAAAAGCTGCCGGAATCAGCTCGGTATCACATTTTGTTGTAAAATGATATCCTTTGGAAAGCAATGTACTTCGCAACTCATCCATGTTGTACAGCTCACCATTGTAAACAATCACATACTTCTGCTCTCCCATTTGCTTTACCATCGGTTGGATTCCATTTGCTGGATCGATAATGGATAAACGGCGATGCCCAAGTGCAACATGCTCCGAAATCCACGTACCAGTAGCATCAGGACCACGATGCTCCACTTGAATATTCATCGCATCTAATATCTCTTTTTGATTGCTTATGTCTTGTTCTAGATTAATCCACCCTGTTATCCCGCACATCCAAGTTCCCACCTTTCCCCATAGGCAACTGTCTACATCAGCGTATGGAAAGAAGGGGGAAAGGGTGACGATTTTTCATTTTTGCTTTCTTTGAAGTTTGGAGAACCCAAAAAACAATGACTATAGATATGGTCATTGTTTTTTTATAGTGCAGTCCAAATCCCTTTTATATGTTAACTACTAATAAAAACATTTCCTATACACCATAAAAAAGTTCTGACTGTGCACTGACTCGAAGACCAGCACACAGCCATTGTCCACAGGGAGAGGTCAGCAGTCCACCATCTCGTCGTCTCCCTCTTCGCCGTCGCTGTCTTCCCAGCCACTCGCTCCAGCGGGGACATCCCATGACTGATCACGAAACGGCAAGTTCACGCCGTCGACGATCGGGTCTTGATCATCGGGTTTGGGCATCTTTGCTTCCCTTCACTGAGACTGGTATGCCGAGATGACATACTAGTATCAGTATACTATATATACTGATTTATATAACTACCCTTAATCGACTGAATAAATAATAACGAGAATCGACGTTTCACATCGGCAAATATGTCTAAAATTAGAACTTATCCCTTATCCACCTTTCTGTGAAAATTTTATGTTACCATCCTAGTGAATTTGGAAACTCATTCCAAAAGATCGGAGTAGAGAAGATGTTACAAACACCTCTTGCACGATTTCGAGTTATCGCATTAGCAGAAGGGATTTCTTATCTCGCTCTGCTATTTATTGCTTATTTACTAACACTCGCTCATGTATATTTCCATGATAAATGGAAATTTTCACAAGGAGTCATTGCTGTGCTAGCTTCCATTATCCCTTTTGCCACATTCTTTTTAGATCGAAAGCTAAGTCGTGATTATCCATCCAAATTAAAATTAGAGAGCAAAGTCTATTTGTTCGTATGGTTCCTTGCCTATCTGATTGTATTATCGGCAGTGTATAAACTTGTTACTTTTTATACGCATCTTCGTTAAATTCAAAAAAGCGCTGAGCTGACGAGCCTGGCGCTTTTCATTTATTTTACTAAATTATTGCGATAGGCATAAATCGCAGCTTGTGTTCGATCATCTAATTCCAACTTTGATAATAAATTGGTGATATGCGTTTTCACGGTCTTTACCGTAATAAATAACTTATCTGCAATTTCTTGATTGGTATTGCCGTCAGCGATCAATTGCAATACTTCCATTTCCCGCGCGGTCAATGATTCATGGGGTTTTTCTTGATTTGATCCTTGCATCTTCGAGATTACTTTGCTTGTTACCTTTGCCTCAAGGACCGATTCCCCTTTAGCAGCACTGCGAATTGCTTCTGCTATCTTTTCCGCCTTGGATGTTTTCAAAAGATAACTCAAAGCACCTGCTTCCAGAGCAGGATATACTTTATCATCGTCTAAAAAACTCGTGAGCACAATTATTTTAGGTTGGGCTAATACTTTCACGATTTCCCTCGTTGCTTGAATACCATCCATACCTTCCATCAATAAATCCATTAAAATAACGTCTGGTTTTGTCTCTAATGCTAATTGAACCCCTGCCTTACCATCAGAGGCCTCTCCAACTACCTCTATATCTGGCTGTGTTGACAAGTAGGCAGATAAGCCTATACGTACCATCTCATGATCATCGACCAAAATTACTCGTATCATTCACTTCTGCCTCCATATTACAGGATGGGTACTTTCACATTAATATGTGTCCCTCTTCCAGGAAGGGAAAGTACTTCACCTATACCTCCTATTTCACTTGCCCGCTCAGAGATCGATTTTAAACCATAACTAGACATCTTCATTTTTGATTCATCAAAACCAATTCCATCATCGATGATTTTAAGATGCAGGTACTTCCCCCTCACTACCAAACGTATATGAACCTTCTTAGCCTTTGCATGTCGGAGCACATTGGACAATGCCTCTTGTACAATTCGAAATAAATGATCTTCTATTCCACGAGCCAACGTAGGAATATCTTCTAATTCCCATGTCGCTTGCAATGATTGCTTTTCTTGTAACTCTTCAAGCAGATCTTCTAATCCTGTCTTTAAATCTTTTCCTTCTAATGTGACAGGACGTAAATGCATGAGCAATGCTCGCATTTCTTGTTGTGCTTCTCCTGCTAACTTCTCAATAAACCCTACTTTTTTGGCTACTTCTTTTGTATCTTGCAGATTCATGGCACTTATTGCAGATGACATCATAGATATCGCAAATAATTGTTGACTAATCGTATCATGTAATTCTCTAGCCAAACGTCCTCGCTCTTCCGATACCACTTCCTGTTTCATTTGGGTCTGCCATTCCGTTCGTTCTGTTGACAGTTTTTGTAAGGAAGCAACTTGTTGTTCTACCCGGTGTGCCATCTGATTGATTTGTATAGCCATATTTCCAATTTCATCTGATCCAATGGACTTGATCCGATATTGAAAATTACCCCGCTCTAATTGAACAAGAGCTTCTTTTACAGGTGACAGTCGATGAACGATTCTTGTCCCATATAGAAATCCTATCATACTAGAAAAAACAAGCATCGCTAAGATAGGAAGTATTGCCCAACCCAGCGCTAACAATATATCAATTTTTAATTGGTAATGGAGAAGAATAACAGTAATAACCGTTATAAAGATGAAAAAAGTCAAAACGGAGGAGTACCATGCTGTATGCCATTTAATGGACCAATTCTCTTGTTGTTTCCGCATCAAAGGTACCTCACCTGTACATTCGCTAGCAAAAATGATATAGAAATCTTTACTTTTCGATTTGCTTCTGTATATTTTTCAGTAGTTACTTGAAATGGATTGTGTAAACCCATCTTTTTCTTGCCTAATATCTCACATTCCCCAAGTACAACGGATGAAGAAATAGTTACATCCAGATCAGCAGGAAGATACAAATATACTCTCCCGGCTACGCCGTTTAAGATAATGGATGTCTCCCCTTCTGGAATAATCGCTCTAGACAAATCGAGGTATATACTCTGTACTTCATTAGTCGCATGAAGATCAAATAATTCATACTGCATATCACCTAAACGGAATTTCCGATAAAAAGCTTGGTCGTACTTGGTAAAATTCTCTTCCCAATGAAGGTTATGATCTTCTTTGTTACTATCTATCTCATTTCCCGTTTTCTTCTCCTTTTTGGTCCACAATAATTTATAACTTGCATAGAAGAGTGCAAAGGAAAATAGCAATGCCCACAAATTTACGTCAATCAGAGCAAGACCACCAATAACAAGTAAAAATATAGCTATCTTGCGGTAATAAAATCGCCAACATAGAAAACTAGCAAAAATTAATATAACGGGGCTGACCAATAAATCATTAAGCCCCATAGCCACAAACAGTAAGATTACCCCTATAATAAAAAAGAAAATCCCGCCTGTTCGACGCATATTTGTCACCACCTATCAATGGATTATAAAATCACCGCTATCAATCTTTGTTCCAATCTTGTATCTTCCACTTCCTGATTTTGCAGTAGTCTCTGATGCAGATGGTTTTTGTAATTGTAATGGATAAGTAGCTGTTAATTGCCCAGATTGCAATTTAGAATGAAGGATAAAAGATGCATTTTTCGGTAAATACAATGTTTCGTTTCCGGAAACCAACTCAGTATGGATATCCCCAATTAATTTATCGACTTGAATACGTATATCCCCGCTGGTAGAAGCTAAATTCAGCATTCCAGTATAATGACTAATATTCATGTTGCCAGAAAATGTATCCATCGTTGCTTTTCCAGCATTTACCCGGTTTAACGATATATCTGCAGAGGTACCATTGTATGTTAAGTTTTCTATTTTTAGATTTTGCAGATTGGCAATACCGGAACTAATATCGATATTTAAATTCCCTATATTCCATTTGGGAGTTTTGTGATCACCAATTTGAATCACTCTTGATGCAGCTTTAGCTGATATATGGAACAATTGGTTTTTAGGAACATATACCAATAACTTTAATTCATTTGTGTCAGAAAATGAATACCACTTCGGTTTTAGGCTAATCTGGACAGTATGATCGTCTCGATCTACAATGAAACTTACATGGTTTAAGTCCCTGCCTTTAGCAATCACTTTCAATTTATCCTCATCGGTAGGCAGAATCGTCAAATCTTCACTTGTAACATCGAGTTCGATGGAATCAACGGAACTCACAGATAATTTTTCTTCCTCTTTTTTTGTATGTGCAACAAAAAAATTAAATGGACTCCACCATATGGCGTGAGCAAACATGATCATTCCCAAAATAACAAGAAGTACCCCTGCTATTTTTTTCATAAAAAGCCTCTCCCTATTTAAACTTCTATCTACAGCATACACAAGCCTATTAAAAATCAACACAAACATTAGCAGGAGTTCTGCTAAGACCAAAGTCGTATTCTAACACGAAAATCTACTTTTATGTAAATGAGGTGATAAATTTGGTTTATATGATGGTCGGTATTACTGGGGCAATCGGTGCATTGCTTCGATATCTTTTTGGAGCTCTTATTCCTTCCACTTATTTTATGGGATTTCCTGTTAGTACACTAGGCATAAATCTTTCTGGTTCCTTTGGTTTAAGTTGGTTTTTCACATGGGTTACGAAGCATCCATCGTTTCCTGACTGGGCACGAACTGCTATTGCAACCGGTTTTATTGGTTCATTTACCACTTTTTCTACTTTTAACATTGAACTTATTCATTTAGTAGAAAAAAATCACTTACTCTATTCTATTTTGTATTTTATCTGCAGCACAATAGGTGGATATCTCTTCAGTAGGCTGGGATATGAAATAGCCAAAAACAAGGATTGAATATAAATGAATATATTACTAATTGCGATAGGAGGAGCCCTTGGGGCTTTATGTCGTTTCCTTATAAGTAAATACTTTCCATCATCTGCGAATCGTTTTCCACTTGGAACATTTATCATCAATATAATTGGCAGTTTATTATTGGGATTATTGTTGGGATGTATGGTAAACGAAAAATGGATGTTCTTTTTAGGAACAGGATTTTGTGGTGCTTTTACTACTTTTTCTACACTACAATGGGAAATACTTCGTTTCCATCAAGAACGTCAACATTCCCTACTTCTTTTATATCTTACACTTAGTTATACACTAGGAATTTTGTCTAGTATTATGGGATTTTTTATTGGAAAATTTATGTGTTCCTAACTTTGACACCAACATATAAAAAAAGCATAAAGTATATCAACTGAATATACTGCAAAGGGAGGATTTATATGCTAAATACACAACGCAGAAAATTGGATTTTGTTGCACGTATTTCATCTCTCTTTGGTTCTGCACTCTTCTTTATCAGCTCTATCATCCTCTTTCTTCTGTTCTTTACAGAGAGAAGGAGCTTCGTTTAAAAGCCAGCAGGTTCCCCTACTGGCTGTTTTATTGCTTGATTTATTCTATTCACAGGCCGATAATACATTATTCAAATACATGAACCGCTATATTTGGCAAACACAATGAGGATGATTAGTGAAGTTGGCTACAAAAAAGGCAAAACCTTATACCCAACATGTAAGTTTTATATTTATTCTGCACATATTCCATATTTATTTTGCGTGTTACGTGATAAGCAAATAAAGAATTATATCTATCTACGGTCAAAAATTAATAGGTATGATTCTTTGTTCAAGTGAAATTATTCACTATACTATCACTATACAGATAGTAATTTATCATTTATACGGTATATAATTAATTTAATTCAGAATATTTATTGAGATACTGTGTTGTATCCTCAAAAACAAACCCTTCTAATGCTTCTGATATTCTTTAAGAGAGAGTGGGTATATGAGACTAAAAAAATGGCATGTAGGTTTTCTGAGTGCAGTAGTTGGAGTTGCAGCTTTATTTGTAGGGATCAGTGATACGAGTGCGGCTTTTGATGGAAAGAAAAAGTATGATGGAAAAAGCCCTGTAGCTACTCACTGTGATGATACTGGCGTTGCGAAAAAAACGAAGTCTTTTTCTTATAAGGGTGTAAAAGGTAAGATATATTTAATGTACAGCACCAAATGCAAAACAGCTTGGGGATATGTTAAATTGAATAAGCCCCTTCCCTCTAATTCGGAAGTGTATGGTTGGGTACACCGTAATAATGAGAGGAAAGTTTACTACTGTTCCTCTAAAGGTGGTAACGGTGCGATCCAACCAGGGCAAACTACTTGTTATAGTCCAATGGTATATGATTATAAGCCAAACACTTCTAATGCAGGAGCAGTTTTTTACAGTCCAAAAGGTGATTATGAACATCCCCATGAGCTAGGTTATACTGATTCCTATTAGGGATAGAGCTTCATAGTTGTTAAGCTAAGAGAATGAATGCTAGAAGAAAATTTTCCATATAAACTCTTGACCTCTAGGCTCTTATAGATTAAGTGTTTTATTTTTGCCTAGTTATAATACTTGTGCTAGTCCCTAATGGTTATCGCTTTTTATTGGGTAAATTGCGTTTCGTCCACTTGATTTTATTCAATCTCTAGTTACATTTTCAAACAACCATTTTCATTTTGCAATTAAACGAGTGACGGACCGCAACCTTCCACATATGTGGTGGCACAGCCCGTCTGGGAGCGAGCCTTGAAACAACTTCGCCCCTCGAATGTCAACAACTTCTCCTTCCGTCGACCCATCTGAGCACAGAGTTTTTGACTTGTTCTGTGAGTGTTTTCTTGACGACGAATGTTGACATTTCGTGGACAAGAAACGTGAGCATGAAGCCTGTGACTCTGGTGACATTCATCCCATTGACGATGAAAATATCATCAGAGTGTTCTCCCATTACTCCCTTGATTAAGCCGTAAACCGTGTTTCCATAGGAACACGGGCCGCCTGACATTCCAGGTTGAGAAAATGCACAAGCGAAGGCCTTATCCTCATAAGTTCCTCTTGCTACGATGGTTTGACCCCAAAGACCTTTCCGATCACAGGGGAATCCGGCCATGTCCAGACAAAGGGATTCTCCTGTGGGAAATGGAGAAAGTTCGAAAAACCCTTTCGCCACTTTTTTACGGAGTTTGATGAGAGCGAAGTCACTATCTGCGTTTTCATCGGTGTAGTTCGGATTCACCCGAACAATCCCACGGTATGTCTTGCCTGATGCGACCTTGATTCTTGCCTTCGAAGCACCCATTACGGTATGGGCAGAGGTCAGGATAGTATCTGGGCCAATGAAGAACCCAGTTCCCTCCTTTTCGAAGATCATGCCAACACGAACTTGACAGATTCGATCATCCTGAACGGGGTTACGGCGATCCATCCGGGAATCTTTAGGAATTTGACGGGTAGACACCCTTGCTCCTAGTGGAGAGAAAGCAGATTTTGTGACACTCTAGTACGATAAATTATAGCATATGACAATGTTATTAGGATTTGTTAACCGTTCGCAAAAGTACAACTTCTACGAATAGTTAACAAAGTTATTACATCTTTGAAATCTAACGTTCATAAAACACCGGAAAACCCACTGCGAACGTTCGTCGTTTTCTGAAAGATTTAAATAATTCATGTGTTATAACTACATCTTCCTCGTTATCAATGAATTTCTTCAATTGTTCCAGCTTGCTTAAACGCTTTGTTCCTTTTTGCTGTTTTGCGTCAAGTGGCGTTTTAAATGTACGCTTGGTCGCTTTTTCCTGTATACGGTCGGTTTCTTTTAAGTAAGGTGTTACGTACATAAAATTTGTTACGTCTTTCCGCGTATTATCCATAAACTCAATAGCCCACGTTGTTTTACCACTTCCCATAATGCCATCTACTACTTTCATTCGCATATACTAACCTCCCAGTATAAGTTAATCCTAATAATTTAATTTAAAAATGTAACATACTAACCAAAAAAGAACTCCAACAAGTGGAGTGAATTAATGGGGAAATACTTAATGCAAAATGAAAAATGTCACATAAAAGGTCAATTGGTTGAGTGCCGCTAGTTGTTCAAAATACAAAGGAGTTTTATCCGCCTTCATATCTCATAACAATAAGTAATGCTTTTTACAACCAGATTCAGAAAAAAGTTTTAGTTTTTTTCATCCTCATACTTCATAACAATAACTCCGGAGAAATGTTACATTGATTCGGAAAAAAATTCATAAATCAAGGAGAAATTCTCCCCTTACGATACAATACTAGAAAAATTTCGGATTGCACACTTTTCCTACAAAAAATTTCAATAACTCAAGAGAAAATTTTCCTCCTACTAGACTATACAGCAAAATTTTCGCGCCGCACACTTTCACAACGAGAAAATTTTAACCATTGTATAAAATGCGAAATCTGCTCACCTATTAAAATCGTATTATATCGGTTTTAGCAAACGAACTTGCTAAAATTTTTGATAAACCCTTATGTATCAACCGTTTTCACGGTCGTTCCTTAAGAGAACAATAAAGAAAGATCTGATTTAACAAAGGAAAATATCCGTAGTAAATAATTCGATTTTTAATTATTTACAGACGTAGTGAAACGAAGTCTATTAGTATTTAATTACGGATGTAAGGCTTCGCCTAAAATTGATTGAAAACTAAATCAATTTTTAAGATAAACTCATCATCGCTATCTATCGCAATAAATAACACCAATATAAATAACTAGTAGCCGCCGGCTAAAAGGTATATATATTATTGCTAAGACGTTTCCCAAACGTAATTAACACGCTAACCCAAGTGAGCAGATTCGCTTTAACACGCTTAACCAGCGCCACCTCTAGCGAAAATATAGCGGCATGGAATCTCCGTTATCTGGTATTATGAATTTATGAAAAATTCTATTAAAGGTGCTGACTTTTAGTGTTAAACAGTATTGTAGAATGGTTTGCAAAAAGGAATTGGACGGATTGGAACATGTGGGCGGCTATTGGTCAGATGATTGGTGCATTTGCCACAGTATGGACAGCGAGTATTGCCCTAAGACAAACAAAACTAGCAAATCAACAAATGGATGAGGTAAAAAGTAGGGAAGATGAAGCACAGAGACCTGAACTTTTGGTTACTGCAAAAGGTACTCTAAAAAAAGAAGTAAGTTATATTCACTTGTTTGTCAGTAATATCAAAAAAGATATTCCATTACACATCATTAATCACAGGCTGCTTCCTCAACATCAGGATAAATATTATGGGTATACGGAAACCGAAAAACTGATTGAAGACAAGTCAAAAGAGCCAAAAAGGTTATCATATGGGGATTATTACGAAATAGATATCCCATTAGCTCCATTGATAGCAATGTATCCATTTCAAAAACAATTACTATTTACATATCGCGTACAAACATCAATAGGTACTGTTTTTGAATACAGTATACTTTTATTCCTCAAAGAAGACCCCGATGTAGAAAATAGTGGAGCATGGGTGTGCTTATTCACAAAAGGAAGTCATTTGTCAATTGAAGAAATACAAGAGCAAGGTGAATTAGTAGCCTTGATAGATAAGGACATTGTACATTATCAATTAGATAGATACAAAAATTGAGACCCAAATTGATTTTTTGATATTCAGGTAATTAGTTCCAACATTCATTAGGAGCGTGGTTTAATGCTTCAAAATATACATACATGGTTTTCATCCTTAAATTGGGCTATGTGGAGTGGTATTGGTCAATGGTTTAGTGGAATAGTAACTTTAATTACAGTGTGGTTTTTATGGAAGCAAACTAAAAGTTCACAACAACAGACGGATACAAGTTTACAACAAACGCAACTAGCGGTTCAACAAATGGAAGAAGCTCGTCAAAGAGAACTTGAAGCATCTAAGCCAGAGATACGCTTTACGGCAGATGAAATTATTGACGATAATTTTGAGCAATATATTTGCCTATATATTAATAACATAAAAAAAGATGTTCCTTTGACTATCCAAAAACACCATTTTCGTCAACATTTTACTGGCTACAGAGGACAAAAAGCGAAAAATATGTTAGATACTCAACGATTGCTTGACCATAAAGCCGGAGAATTAAAAAAGTTAAATTACGGAGATTTTTTCGAAGTAAAATTCAACGTAAAATCATTGATATCAACTGTCCAACCTCGGGAACAAGCCCTTTTTACATACCAAATAAACACAACTACGGGTGATAAGTTTGAGTGTAGCCTTCTGATTGCTTTTAAAGAAGAACAAAACATTGATGGACAAGATTATAAATTTTGGACAATTTCCTTTATGCAAGGACAAAAATTAACAATAAAAGATCTTAGACAGAAAGGTGAAGAAGTAACGTTAATATGCCTGTAAACACACGTTGAAAATCGCTTCTAGCCGTTTTCTCACGGTGATAAACGCCTTTATACGGTTGACGCTCGTTTAACATGTAATTAATGTAGTTGCGTATAATGTCAGCGGATAATTGTTGTATGGTAGTGACTTCTGGATGATAGTCATATAAAAAGTTAGTAAACCATTCAGCATGTTTATAATAATCGTATATGGTGCGTTTCCTCATACCCTCCGCCTTTTTAGCGGCGACAAAAATTTCTAACGCATCATTGAAAGATAGTTCGGGAATATGATTAACGGCAGAGGATGCCGTATAACGATCTTTAACAAAGTTTTTACCTTTGCGCCTAGTTAGCTTTCTTCCGACAGGAAGTATAGGAGTTTTACTAGCGGGATATTTAAACACTAAAAAGCACCTGCCCTCTCCCGTTTGCTCAAACGGTTTAGACAAGTGCTATATGCGGTTTGACGTATAAATTTAACGGATTCCTTCGTTTAAAAATAACGTCTTAACGGCGAAAAATGCTGGCAGAGAGGGTGGGATTCGAACCCACGGTAGCCTCACGACTACGACGGTTTTCAAGACCGTTGCCTTCAACCACTCGACCACCTCTCCATAGGTAGAAAGTGACACAAATTGAATTATACGTTTTTTCAGGTTCGAAGTCAAGTTTAATTTAAGAACCAAACAGAATCCATTCCATCAAAGAATGGATAAAGGAAAATACTATGTTTTTATTTCATAATATCTAAATAATAATAGGAGTATATCCTTCTTTGATATGTTCTACTAAACTAAAATGTCCATCTTTTGTCCCACCAACAAAAAATGCCCCTGCTGCATTTTACTTCTTCATCAATATCTAAAAAACTAGTACAGTACCCGCAAGAACCTTCGATAATTCCCAATTTTTGAACTTCTTTAAAGAAACACCCCTGCTGTGTTTACTTCATCTTCTATATCAAAGAAACTTGTACAATACCCACATGCTCCCTTTATTATCCCTAACTTTTGGACTTCTTTGAAGATAGAGTGAAAGATATGGGAGGGATTATCAAGTTCTTTTATCCACTTGGTCCCCATTACCATATTTTAGTAATATAAGAAATTCTTATTATAATAATATATTACCCTAAAATCATAAAAAATCCTTTGCTCATAGAAACTAACAAAGGATTTTTACAGCTATTTTTTTATTGTTTCTATACCCATGTAAGGAACTAGTGCTTTTGGAATTCGAATGCTTCCATCTTCTTGTTGGCCATTCTCTAGAATAGCAGCTACTGTTCTTCCTATTGCTAAGCCAGAACCATTTAAGGTATGAACGAACTCTGGTTTATCTTTGCTGCTTCTCCGGAAACGAATATTTGCTCGTCTAGCTTGAAAATCTTCAAAGTTACTGCAAGATGAAATTTCACGATATGCACCAGAACTTGGCAGCCAAACTTCTAGATCATATTTTTTTGCTGCTGTAAAGCCAAGGTCCCCAGTACACATCGAAAGTACACGATAAGGCAATTCCAATAGCTGTAGAATTTTTTCTGCATTCTGAACAAGGTTTTCTAACTCATCATAAGAATCCTCTGGTCTCACAAATTTTACTAGCTCTACTTTATTAAATTGGTGTTGGCGAATTAACCCTCTTGTATCGCGGCCGGCCGACCCTGCTTCAGAGCGGAAACAAGCGCTGTATGCTGCGTAATAAATAGGTAATTCTTGATTAGCAAGGATTTCTCCTTGATGGAAATTTGTTACCGATACCTCTGACGTTGGGATGAGATAATAGCCATTTGTATTCGCAATCGCAAATGCATCTTCTGCAAACTTCGGCAATTGTCCTGTTCCTGTCATGCTTTGGCTGTTTACAATATAAGGTGGTATCATTTCTCTATAACCGTGTTCAGAAGTATGCAAATCCAGCATGAAATTCATGAGTGCACGTTCCAAGCGGGCACCTAAACCTGTATAAAATACAAAGCGGGATCCTGTTACTTTACTAGCCCGCTCAAAGTCCAATAACTTTAAATTATGCGCTAGATCCCAATGAGGTATTGGTTCAAAGCTAAACTCTGGAACATCACCCCAATATCGAACTGGTATGTTTTCTTCCTCTGTCAATCCAATAGGCGTCGACTCGTGAGGGATGTTTGGCAATGATAATAAAATTTGCTGTAATTGCTCATCGAGTTGGCGAATTTCTTCATCAAGTTCTTTAATCTGCTCTCCTACTTGACGCATGCTAAGAATGAGTGATTCCGCGTCCTCTCTCGCTTTCTTTTTTCTCGCAACTTCTTGACTTACTTGGTTACGTTCGCTTTTTAGTTTTTCGGATCTTGTGATCGCATCACGGCGTCTGCTGTCGATTTGCTCAAACGAATCAAGACCACTGATATCTTCGTTGCGGGAAGCTAATTTCTCTTTTACTTCCGCAAAGTTATTCCGCAACAATTTGATATCTAGCATAGAAATTCCTCCTCAAATAAAATAGGAACCCCATCCCTAAGGGACGGAGGTTCCGCGTTGCCACCCTTGTTGACTGTCACTTTCCTAAACAGTCCACCTTAATGCGTAGATATCGGAACGCTGCCGAGATCAGCTCAGAGGTGGAATTCACAAGACTTCTCTTAGCGATTTTCACCAACCACCGCCTCTCTGAAAAGATCTGTCTTGTTACTTGTCTCTTCATCGCAATCATGTTTATTATTATGCGCTCATTATACAGAGCTTACTGATGTTTTTCAATCGCCTTTTTCACCATATTTAAAAAGTAGGCGTGCAGGCGCGTATCATCTGTCAGTTCAGGATGAAAAGATATGCCTAAAAGGTTTTCCTGTTTCACTGCTACCACTTGATCTTTGACTGTGGAAAGTACTTCTACATCTGCTCCCACTTCTGTAATGAGAGGGGCACGAATAAAAACAGCTTGGAAATCTTCTGCCACATCTTTAATTGGTAGATCAGCTTCAAAACTATCTACTTGTCTGCCAAAAGCATTCCGCTGAACAGTCACATTTAACAGAGGCAAATGAGGTTCATTGTTCTCCGTGATATGTTTGGCAATTATAATAAGCCCAGCACAAGTCCCAAATATAGGTTTACCCTTTGCGTGGAATTCTAAAATTGGCGCTTGCAGATCATACTGACGCAAAAGTTTTCCTATAGTAGTAGATTCCCCACCAGGAATAATCAAACCATCCACATCAACTAATTGTTCTTTTCTTTTAACAGCAACAGCTTCAACACCTAGTTTGTCTAAAATTTGTATATGTTCTCGCACTGCCCCTTGAAGAGCGAGAACACCTACTTTGATATTACCAGCCACGTTCTTGCATCCGTTCATGCGCTTCTAGTTTTGATATTTCAATACCAGTCATAGGACTTCCCAAATCTTTGGACAGCTGAGCAATAAGTGCAAAGTCCTCATAATGGGTAGTAGCTTCAACAATAGCTTTTGCAAATTTAGCAGGATTGGAGGATTTGAAAATACCAGAACCAACAAATACACCATCTGATCCCAAGTGCATCATCAAAGCCGCATCAGCTGGGGTTGCTACTCCTCCAGCTGCAAAGTTAACAACTGGTAACTTCCCTGTTTGGTGGATTTGTAAGAGAAGTTCATATGGAGCACCCAATTCTTTTGCTTCTGTCATTAATTCATCACGAGACATGCCTGTTACTTTACGGATTTGGCTCTGCATCATACGCATATGACGTACAGCTTCTACGATGTTGCCTGTTCCTGGCTCTCCTTTTGTACGGATCATGGATGCTCCTTCACCAATACGACGGAGTGCTTCCCCAAGATTGCGAGCACCACAGACAAACGGAACAGTAAATGTAGATTTATCAATATGATAAACTTCATCTGCTGGTGTTAAAACTTCACTCTCATCAATGTAATCTACACCCATGGATTCTAATAAACGCGCCTCTACAAAATGGCCAATTCTCGCTTTTGCCATCACTGGTATAGAAACTGCCTTTAAAACTTCTTCTACAATTTTAAGATCAGCCATTCTAGCAACTCCACCAGCTGCACGAATATCGGAAGGAACTCGCTCCAAAGCCATTACAGCGACTGCCCCAGCTTCTTCTGCGATTTTTGCTTGTTCTGCATTTACGACGTCCATAATGACGCCACCTTTTTGCATTTCTGCCATTCCGCGTTTTACACGGTCTGTTCCTGTCTGTGTCATCCTATATCCTCCTAGATCGTGTATAAATTGCCAATTCGTTAATTTTAGTCCTTTAGCCAATAACATTGTAAAGGAATAAATATAAATTTACAAGGAAGTGAATTATAACATTAGTTTATCCAAGAATTTACGGTATCCCACGCATGACGAAAAAATAACCGAAATGCACTGCCTTTTTCTACTGTCTTTTGTGCGACCAATGGAACAGATTGAACTCCTGGTATAGGCTTCCCTTTATACAAGAGAGAAACTTCACCAATTACTGTTCCTTTTGAAATGGGAGCTTGTATGCCTTTTTTTAGAACAACTTTATAAGTATAAGACTCTTTATCTGCTTTCTTTTCTGCTAACTGTAGGGAATATTCTGGAGCAACGGCTACAGTACGTTCTACCCCGTTTGGTAACGTAATGCGATCATGACCAGGAATAACTTTTCCTTTTCTAATAGCTGTTGCCAATTCAAAATTGTCGTATGTATAGTCCAACAATTTTTTTGTCTCATGAAAACGTGCAAACTCCGAGTCCGTTCCCATAACAACAGAAACAACCCGTAAACCACTGCGATCCGCTGTACTTGTGAAACAATAACCTGCTGCATTGGTATGACCCGTTTTTAAACCATCCACACCTTGATAATAGTATTTCAGTGATGGAAGCATTAAATCCCAATTGTCCACTTTTTGTTGGTTTGGTTGATTTTGGTGAAAGGTATAGGTTGGGATGCTCGTATATTGTAATACTTCTGGATAATTTTTTAACAAAAATTGTGCAACAATAGCTGTATCATAAGCTGACATTTCATGCTGACCTACTTTGCTAGTAGCTGGTGGATCTGGATATGATTCGGTGTTTAATCCAGTACTGTTTTGAAAATGTGTATTTTTCAAACCCATCTCACTTGCTTTTTTATTCATCAATTCCACAAAGCCTTCTTCTGTACCAGCAATATGTTCTGCTAAAGCAACAGTAGCATCATTGGCTGATTGAACAAATAAAGCAGTGAATAGCTGTTTGACAGTCTGTTTTTCTCCTTCAACTAAGTGTATTTCCGCTTCATTTATGGCAGCTGCTCTTTTGCTGACTGTAACTACATCATCCCACTTAACTACTCTCTGCTTGATCTGATCAAAAATAACGATTGCGCTCATCATTTTTGTCATACTAGCAGGTGGTCTAGGTTCATTTGCATTTTTTGCAGCTAATATTTCCCCTGATATGGTGTCAACTAATATATATGATTTGGCATTTATCGTTGGTAATTCATCTGCAAATACAGGATTGCTTATCGCCAGTAGACTGATAATACAAAATAAAAATACGATTTTACGACGCATTTTCCTTTTGCTCCTTCATTAACTCAATCCTACTCATTTTCACATGTTCGATCCGACAATACAAGCCCTTTATCTTAATAAAGAATAAAAAAGCGCCCTCGACAGGACGCTTTTGACTTAACCACCTAATTGGTAGTTTGGAGCTTCTTTTGTTATTTGCACGTCATGAGGATGACTCTCCCGCAATGACGCGGAAGTGATCCGTACAAACTGTGAATTATCCTTCAAGTCTAACAACGTTTTAGACCCTGTATAGCCCATACCAGAACGAATTCCGCCAACTAATTGATATACGATATCCGCGATCGGCCCTTTATAGGGTACACGTCCTTCGATTCCTTCTGGAACTAATTTTTGCTCATTTTCTTGGAAATAACGATCTTTACTACCTGCTTGCATAGCACCAATGGAGCCCATACCTCGATATACTTTAAAGCGCCGGCCCTGGTAGATTTCACTTTCCCCTGGAGCTTCTTCGGTTCCTGCAAACAATCCTCCGAGCATAACAGCATCTGCTCCGGCAGCGAGGGCTTTTACGATATCACCAGAGAAACGGATACCACCATCTGCAATAATAGGAACACCATATGCACGAGCTACACTAGCAGCATCATAAATTGCAGTAATTTGCGGAACGCCAATACCTGCAACTACACGAGTTGTACATATCGAACCTGGGCCAATCCCTACCTTGACAATGCTCGCACCTGCTTCAATCAAATCTCTTGTCCCTTCAGCGGTAGCTACATTACCTGCAACAATGGTGAGGTCAGGGTAATTTTCCCGAACTTTAGCAACTGTTTCCAGTACGCCTTTCGAGTGTCCATGAGCTGTATCAATAACTACCATGTCCACTTCTGCTTCTACCAATGCTGCGATCCGTTGTTCTGTATCTTTTGAGACACCTACTGCTGCTGCAACGAGCAGACGACCTTGTTCATCTTTAGCAGAACTGGGGAATTGGGTAGCTTTTTCGATATCCTTAATCGTGATTAAGCCTTTCAATACACCATGCTCATCAACCAATGGCAGTTTTTCAATCTTGTGTAGTTGCAGAATATGCTCTGCTTCTTTCATTGTTGTTCCAACTGGAGCAGTGACAAGATTTTCTTTCGTCATCACTTCTGAAATAGGAGTGCTGTAATTATGGACAAAACGCATATCACGGTTGGTTATAATTCCGACAAGCTTTTTCTCCTTGTCCACAATCGGCACACCAGAAATTCGATACTTTGCCATTAACGCTTCTGCATCAGAAACTTGATGACCTGGGTGTAAATAAAATGGGTTTGTAATGACCCCACTCTCGGAACGTTTTACACGGTCTACTTCCTCGGCTTGCTCTTCTATCGTCATATTTTTATGGATTACACCGATGCCACCTTGCCGCGCTAGGGCAATTGCCAAGGATGACTCGGTCACGGTGTCCATACCCGCACTGATTAATGGAATATTTAACTTTATTTTTTTTGTCAGTTGAGTGGAAACACTAACATCACGAGGTAAAATTTCGGATCTGGCTGGTAACAAAAGCACATCATCAAATGTGAGGCCTGTTTTACTGAACTTCTCTTCCCACACGGCGTATCGCCCCTTATCTTCAAGTCTCCAGTTTTTTGCAAGTGTATCAAATAAAAAAAAGCGAATCAAGAAAACCGCTATTGTTGAAATTAAATATCTTTTTATAAAAGTTATCCACAGTTTATCTGTGTATAACTTGTGAATAATTGTGGATAAGTCACGAATAAGACAATTTTTTCGGAGGAATTATGAAATATTTATCATTTGAGCTATTAAAGAACGAAGCAACTGCACGCAACTTTCTCATCAAAAAATATCCAAAATCAGAAGCCAAAACCCTTGCATACCGCAATGTACATGCATTTACATCCTATATCAAACAAGGTATGGCTTTATTTCAAACAGCCAAACAAAGCGATTTCTGGTCTTCCTCATTCTTACTTTATTATGGAATGATGAGCCTGTTAAAAGGATTTGCACTGAGTATAGATCCTAATTATCCACACAGTACTACGATATTGCAACATGGTTTAACAAGTCCAAAACGAAAAAAAGAGCCTTATCGCTTTTTTTATGACGAGGTTCGAGTGCAGAAAGATGGATTCTTCCCTTACCTATGCAACTTATTTTCTCATCCTGTTCCTGCTGGGGAACGATTTAAATTAGAATTACTATGTTCCTTTATCCCTGACTTACAGATATTGTACCAGCACCTAGATCTCAAAACCCATTGGTGGAATGTAACCTATCAAAACGGAACATTAACTTGTCCTATAGCAGTATTGGATCAATTATGCATTTCTGCCGAATCATTCGTCTATCGCTTAAATCATAAAAAACCTGCTGTCTGTTTCTCCATTCATAGCATTACAGATCAGTCATTTCAGCTTAAACCTGTGGGCACGAATGACATCTTGGGACATCCTTGGCTGAGACAAAACAGACAAGGAAAACTGTACCTTTGGAATGCCTCTCACACATCAATTGATCCACTTCCAGAGATTTTAACCTACTATGCTCTATTTTTTTCGCTTAGTATGTTATGCAGATATGATCCGCCTGTTTGGTTTGAGCTCAATAATGACATCGAAAAAGAGCAGCTTATCATTCAACAGCTCATTGATCTAGCTCTCCATAATTTCCCGGATTTGCTGCACCAATTATTTTAGCATACCTCTTCTATTTTAGTGATTATTTTGTATTTTGTCTATTGCCTAGCTATGAAAAAACCCTCCTGCTAGGGAGGGGTAGAGCATATATCGTAATAACATTATTTTCCGTTCCTCCCATAGGTATCACGTAAACACGTGCAGGCACAAGAATTGTGCCACCCTATGGGAGGTTGACCCTTAGGTCATCCAGTTGCATCACGGCCAGTCGATGCCGGGGAGGAGCGGGCCGCCGAGGAGCTTGTTCTCCGCGGACTCGTTCTCGGGATCGTTGTTGATGAACATGGGATTCCTCTCTATGGGTCATCTGACTTCATTATTATAACCGAAAAATAATATTATTCAAGAAAAAAATAATAACTGTCCAAAAAGATAGGATATGTTTATGTTTACTCATCAATTTTTAACAGCTGTTGCAGCTTCTTTATATTTGCTTAACGTAATTAATGGAATAGCTTTGTAGAATATGAATGGAATAGTAGTCACAACAAAATAAGAAACGAATAAGTTGTTGATCATGCATTTTCAAAGCTAATTTTTCCGTTTATGATAGTAACAATTTATTTAAAATAAAGCCTAATTTACGGGTCCCCATCATAGACGTACACTAGAAAGTGTATATGCACCTACTAGGCATTTCGCCTATGTGGGGTGAACTGACCCTATGCCTCTTGAAGCATCTCCTCTGCTAGCGATGCAAGGCTCACAGCGGCTTCAGCATTGTCCAACCCGGAGGAGTGCTGGAACGGGTTGCCCTTCAGATTGTTCTTTGCACTGCCGGCCAGTTGCTCAGCCTCTTCCAGCAGCTTATCCACTTCTGTAGAAGACTCGCCCTGACACCTCGCTATCCTTGCCATGATGGTGTAGTAGATGACAAGCTGGGTGTAACCTCGCCGCTTCTCTCGAAAGTCACGACGAGAGTTCCTCATTTCTGTGACGCATTCTTGCGCTTGTCCTAGCAGTTCTTCTCGATATAGATCCACGATGGTCCCTTCTGGTTAGAGGAGACATAGGTTTTTTCTCTATCACCATTATAATAATAATTCATAAAAAAATAAAATCTCCTACCCATTTTGGGCAGGAGAAAATTTACTCATCTTCTTCATCTGTAATTTGTACACGTGCAACCGTTGCTACTTCTTCGTCTTTCGCCATCTTGATCAAGCGGACACCTTGGGCATAACGACCTAAAGTGGAAATCCCGGAAATATTCATCCGAATCACAACACCCGCTTGGGTGACGATCATCAAATCTTCTTCTTCCGAAACCATAGCATGACCGACAACTGGACCATTCTTCTTGGTGATGTTGAGCGTTTTGATTCCTTTTCCACCACGGGACTGAGATCGATATTCACTGATTGGGGTTCGCTTTCCATAGCCTTTTTTGGTGACAATCATGACATCTTTACCTGGCATAACAATATCCATGTCAATGACATAATCATTGTCGCCCAAGGTGATTCCTTTCACACCTGTGGCTGATCGACCCATCTCCCGCACATCCAGCTCAGGGAAGCGGATAGACATACCATGACTGGTACCCATGATAACCTCTTGATCCCCATCTGTCAGACGCACACTTACTAACTCATCGCCTTCACGGAGATTGATAGCAAACAGACCGTTCTTACGAATGTTTTCAAACTCAGACAGCTTTGTCTTTTTCACTACCCCAGCTGAAGTAGCAAAGAAGAGATTAAAGTCATCAGTAAATTGTTTTACTGGAATAACTGCTTGAATTCGCTCATTTTGCTCAATCTGGATTAGATTGATGATCGGTGTACCTTTTGCGGTACGTCCTAACTCAGGGATTTCATAACCTTTTAAGCGATACACTTTTCCTTTATTGGAGAAGAATAGGATATGATTATGAGAACTGGTCACAAATAGCGTCTGGATGAAGTCATCCTCCCGTGTTCCCATACCTGAAACACCTTTCCCACCACGACGCTGGGCTCGATAAGTGGATAGTGGCATTCGTTTGACATAGCCTCGATGAGTCAGCAAGATAGCAACTTCTTCTTCAGGAATCAAATCTTCTTCCACAATGCTGTCCACATTGATCTTGATAACAGTTCTCCGTTCATCGCCGTACTGTTCTCTGACTTCTACCAATTCTTTGCGGACAACGCCGCGAATCTTAGCCTCATCTGCTAGAATCGCTCTTAGTTCTTTGATCGTAATTTGCAGTTCTTGGTACTCACTTTCAATTTTATCGCGTTCCAAGCCTGTTAAGCGCTGCAAGCGCATATCTAAAATTGCTTGCGCCTGCTTTTCACTCAACCCAAACTGCTCCATCAAGCCTCCTCTAGCTTCCCCTGTTGTTGCAGAAGCACGAATCAGTGCAATAACCTTATCAATTTGATCCAATGCAATGCGGTAACCCTCTAAAATATGAGCACGTTCTTCTGCTTTATGGAGATCAAATTGAGTTCTGCGGCGGATCACTTCAATTTGATGATCCAAGTAGTGAGAAAGTGCCTGATGCAAATTGAGCACACGAGGTTGACCGTTCACTAAGGCTAGAGTATTTACTCCAAAGCTTGTCTGTAAAGTGGTATGCTTGTACAAATTATTTAAGACAATACGAGGATTTACATCTCTGCGTAACTCAATGACAACACGCATTCCATTACGATCCGATTCATCACGAAGATCCGTAATTCCGTCGATTTTTTTATCTCGAACCAATTCTGCAATTTTTTCTACTAGTTTTGCCTTATTTACTTGATAAGGGAGCTCTTCCACGATAATGCGCATTTTTCCATTTTGCGCTTCCTCGATTCGTGTCTTCGCTCGAATTTGGATGCTGCCTCGCCCTGTACGGAATGCTTTCCGAATTCCTTCATAACCGAGAATAATTCCACCTGTAGGAAAATCAGGACCTTTGACGATTGATAATAGATCCTCTACTGTCGTTTCTGGTTTATCGATAATGAGCAATAAACCATCAATGATTTCACGTAAATTGTGTGGTGGTATATTGGTGGCCATTCCGACCGCAATCCCAGATGTACCATTGACTAGTAGATTGGGGAAACGGGCAGGGAGCACAAGTGGCTCTAGCTGTTGTCCATCGTAGTTAGGGCCGAAATCAATCGTATCTTTTTGGATATCCCTCAGCAATTCTAGTGTGATAGAAGCCATTTTAGCTTCTGTATAACGCATTGCTGCTGGTGGATCACCATCAACAGAACCAAAGTTACCATGTCCATCGACTAACATATAACGATATGAAAAATCTTGTGCCATACGAACCATAGCTTCGTATACAGCTACATCGCCATGGGGATGGTATTGGGCCGTGACATTTCCAACTACCCTTGATGACTTTTTATACTGTTTGTCAGGTGTCATTCCCAACTCATACATGGTGTATAAAATGCGTCGGTGTACCGGCTTGAGTCCATCACGGACATCTGGCAATGCTCGGCTCACGATAACGCTCATAGCATAGTCAAGAAAAGAAGATTTCATCTCTTGGCTGATATTTACTTCTTCTACACGTTCTGTATTTGCCATCCGTTTCATCAACTCCAACTAACGGATATAACTGTTTCCAGCTATATCCTACACGTCTAGCGTAGCTTGATTTGCATACTCTTGAATAAAGTCTCGTCTAGGTTCGACGCGATCTCCCATCAACATTTCAAACACTTGATCTGCATCCATCGCATCTCTAAAGGACACTTGACGAAGTGTTCGACTATCAGGATCCATCGTTGTTTCCCAAAGTTGGGTAGCATTCATCTCTCCCAAACCTTTATAACGCTGAATTTCAATCTTACCTTTGCCTTCTAATTCTTTGACCACTTGTTCCTTCATTGCATCAGAATAAGCATAGCGAATAACTTTTCCTTGGCTGATTTTGTACAGTGGCGGCTGAGCAATATACACATATCCCTCTTCAATCAGGGATCTCATATACCGGAAGAAAAAGGTCAACAGCAGCGTGCGGATGTGCGCTCCATCGACATCGGCATCCGTCATAATGATCACTTTGTGATAGCGGGCTTTCTCAATTTGAAAATCATCAGCTATCCCAGTCCCAAGTGCCGTAATAATCGTTCGTACTTCTTCATTCGACAAGGCTTTATCCAAACGTGCTTTTTCAACATTGATAACTTTACCACGAAGAGGAAGAATGGCTTGGAACATTCGATCACGGCCTTGTTTTGCCGTACCGCCAGCTGAGTCACCCTCTACCAAATACAATTCACTGATAGAAGCGTCTTTGCTTGTACAATCTGCTAATTTCCCGGGCAATGAACTTACTTCTAATGCATTTTTCCGTCTCGTTAGTTCACGAGCTTTTCGAGCAGCTTCTCTAGCCCGCGCCGCTGTGACCGATTTATTGATGATTTTTTTCCCGACAGCTGGGTTTTCATCGAGATAAGCTTGGAAATAATCAGCAAACAATTGTTCCGTAGCAGAACGAGCTTCGCTATTTCCCAATTTTGTTTTGGTTTGGCCTTCAAACTGCGGATCAGGGATTTTCACACTGATTATAGCAGTTAATCCTTCACGAACGTCGTCTCCTGTCAAATTGCTTTCGCTATCTTTCAACAAATTGTTCCGACGAGCATAATCATTTATCACCCGGGTGAGACCCGCTTTAAAGCCGGATTCGTGTGTACCACCCTCATGAGTGTGGATGTTATTAGCATAACTGTAGATATTGGAAGAGTAGGTATCGTTGTACTGCATTGCTACTTGAACTTGAATATTTTCACGTTCTCCCTCAATGTAAATCGGAGGTTGATGCAATGCTTCACGATTGCGGTTGAGGTACTCCACAAAGGAGGAAATGCCACCTTCAAATTGGAATGACTCTTCTTTTATCTCTTCTTCGCGTTTATCTGTCAGAACAATGGTCACACCACGATTGAGAAAAGCAAGCTCACGTAGACGATTCCGCAAAATATCATAATCGTACTCGATTGTTTCTGTAAATATTTCTGGATCGGGTTGAAATGTGATGGTAGTACCAGTTTCTTTCGTAGTCCCAATCACTTCCAGATCCATTTGCGGTATTCCTTGAGCATAAGTCTGTCGGTGTATCTTTCCATCTCGTTTTACAATAACCTCTAGCTCGCTGGATAACGCATTTACAACAGAAACACCAACCCCGTGCAAACCACCGGAAAATTGATACCCTTCTCCATCAAATTTTCCTCCAGCATGCAATACTGTCATAACAACTTCCACCGCGGGTCTTCCCACCTTGGGTTGAATACCAACCGGAATCCCGCTTCCGTTGTCCACAACTGTCACACTATTGCCAGGGTTAATAGTGACCCCAATCGTATCACATCTTCCAGCCAAAGCTTCATCGATACTGTTGTCTACTACTTCCCACACCAAATGATGCAGACCTCTACTGGATGTAGAACCTATATACATCCCTGGCCGTTTTCTTACGGGTTCTAACCCTTCTAAAACCTGAATTTGTGATTCATCATATCCAGTTGTCATAACACATTCACCACCTTTATTCCTGATTGAGAACGTTTTAATAATGTGTTGGAAGAGATTGGTGATGTATAAATTTGGCTTGTAGTGATGATAAATGATTTCACATCTTCATCAAGATTTGGGAAATGGATGCTGGATGAAGATTTTACAGCGCCCACCGCATCGATTATTGCAACGACATCACTCAATCTAATCATTTGGTTTCCACCAAGGTGAATAAACAAAAAAATCATCACCTCATCATGCGCGAGTAACATGACCATTTTGAACATGGTACACAACTGCTTGTTTTTGGGTTTGTGAATCTATTCCTTCTAATCCAGTAGCAGTAACAAAAGTTTGTACACGGCCCCGGATCGATTCTAATAAATGAGTCTTTCTCGAATCATCTAATTCAGAAAGCACATCATCCAATAATAACACTGGAAAGTCACCTGTGGCTTCTTTCACTAATTGTAATTCTGCTAATTTCAGGGAAAGAGCAGCTGTTCGTTGCTGCCCTTGAGATCCAAATGTATGATAATCCAATTTATTATGTTGGAGGGAAAAATCATCTCGATGAGGTCCAAGTAAGGTATTTCCTAACATTATCTCTTTCTTTCTCACTTTTTCAAGCGCCGCAAACATGCTTTGTTGCATTTCTTGATCTGACATGTGAGCATAAATTGGCACAGATGGAATATATTCTATCTGGAGGTGCTCTTCTCCTTTTGTGATCGAAAGGTGAATTTCTGCTGCATAAGTTTGCAGTTTTGACAATGACTCCAAACGCTTTCTCCAAATCGATACAGACAACTGCACGAGTTGCTCATCCAAAACATCCAAAAAAGTGAGTGGAAAAGTATTGTTTTTTGACAAATTTTTCAGCAGTTGATTTCGTTCTTTCAGCAAATTTTTCAACTGTGTCAGATGATGGACATAAGTAGGACTGACTTGGCCAATTTCCACATCTAAAAATTTTCGTCGAATTTGTGGACCTCCCTTTACCAGTTGCAAATCTTCTGGAGCAAATAATACGACTGGTAAAGTTCCAATATATTGACTTAACTTTGCTACTTCCAAACCATTTTTCTTGATTTTCCTGCCTTTGGGAAGGAGTTTTAACTCCAGTCTCCATTTTTGCTTATTTCCTTCTGTTTTAACCCGTATCATCGCAGAATGCCCACCAAATTGTATACATTCTTGAAGGGACCGAGCGCGATGCGACTTACCAAAAGAAATCATATATAAAGATTCCAACAAATTGGTCTTGCCTTGTGCATTTTCACCTATGAACAAGTGGAGATCCTCTGGACAGTCTAGTTGTAGTTCAGGGATATTGCGAAAATGTTGAAGTTGCAGCGACGTAACACGCAAAGAGCAATCCCCCCACTAAACCAAATATATCTTGCCAAAGCCTTCAATCTCCACTTCATCCAGTGGATAAAGTTTGCGACCTCTTCGGTCATCGGGTTCTCCATTTACGAAAACTTGATATGATTGCAAAAAGATTTTTGCTTCTCCCCCACTAGCAATAACATCTAATGATTTTAAAAGCTGCCCGAGTGTCATGTATTCACCCTGAATAGGAATTTTTTTCATCGTAAGATCCTTTCTTCATTACCGAGTACGAATGGGCACAATCAAGTGAAGTGAGTCATTTCGATCAGTGGGTTGAATGAGGAAAGGTGTCATAGACCCTGTAAATTGGATATGAATTTCCTCACTATCGATGGTGCGGAGCGCCTCGATCATGTAACGAGCGTTAAAGGAAATAGTTAAGGGGTGACCTTTTACTTCAGCTTTAATCTCTTCTACTACACTTCCTATTTCTTGAGAAGCAGAGGTGATTTGCACTTGATCATCACTCACAGTCCATTTTATCACATTATCTCTGCCATCCCTGCTAATTAGTGACGCACGCTCAACAGATTGTAACAATTCTTTTGTTTTCGTGGTTACTTTTACATCTCCTGATTGGGGAATAACACGGTTTGTATCTGGATAACTGCCTTCAAGTAACCGGGTGTAGAAAGAAAGATATTGATTTCGTGCCAGCAACTGGTTCCCTGCTACAACTAAATCTACTAATTCTGTTTCATCAGCAAATGTTTTTGCTAATTCACTCATACTTTTTCCAGGAATGATCACATTTTTTAAATGGAGTTCCGGCAAGCTTTCTACTTGGGCACGTTGACGAGAAAGTCGATGACTATCTGTAGCAACACAAGTGAGCAAACCATCTTCTAGTTGAAATAAAACTCCTGTAAATACTCCCCTTGCTTCATTCACTGCAACAGCAAAACTCGTTTTACGTACAAGCGTACGAAGTAAGTCAGCTGATAGAGAGAACACTTGCTCTTCATATAATTGAGGGAGACTTGGATATTCCTCACTAGGTAATCCATGCAATTGAAATTCCGCTTTTCCAGAGCGAATGGTGATGTTATTTCGCTCACCAACAATCCACTCTACCTCATTTCCAGGTAGTTTGCGAACTATTTCTGCAAAAATTTTGCCTGGAACAACAACACTACCACTTTCTTCTACGAACAATTGTTCCTTCTCTTCTTTTATTTTAGGAATTTTGGTTTCAATTGTCAAATCTGAATTACTACCTGTTAATGTCAATTGATCATCTTCTGCTGTTACTTTTATCCCTGTTAAAATTGGAATAGTAGTTCTTGTAGAAACAGCTTTTGTTACTTGTGACACTGCTTCGACCAATACACTCTGTAAGATTCGTAATTTCATAATACCCTCCTCAGCATTTTAAAAAAAATAATTTAACAATTTTTCATTGAAAAATTTCTTCCTAATCCTATTAATTAATTATTTATTTTTTAATAAAGATTAGTAGTAATAGTAGTAGTACATGTGGATACTGTGGATAAGTGGGTTGAGCCAAGCAACAAAGCCTATACACGTTGTGGATAAGCTGTGTATAGGCAGAGGTGAGTTATCCACAGTTCCCACAATTGCCTGTGGTTAACTGTTTCGGCTGAGACGATTTTTTAATTCCATGATGACTTGCTCTAATTCTTGATCGCTGGATAGCATGCGACTAATTTTTTCATGTGCATGAATAACAGTAGTGTGATCTCTACCTCCGAAATCTTCGCCAATTTTAGGTAAGGAGCTGTCTGTTAATTCACGGGAGAGATACATTGCTATTTGTCTAGGATAGGCAATGGTTTTCGTACGTTTTTTGCTTTTGAGGTCTTCGACTCGCAGTTGGTAATAATCACCTACTACTTGCTGAATTTCTGGAATACCAATCAACTTTGGTTGATTAGGAGAGACCAGATTTTTTAATGCTTCGTGAGCTAGATCAATCGATATAGATTGATTCAGCATAGTAGAATAAGCGACGACACGTATGAGTGCACCTTCTAATTCTCGAATATTATTAGCCACTTGATCCGCAATGTAGTAGAGGACTTCGTTGGTGACTTCCAAGTTATCTGCAATTGCTTTTTTTCGGAGAATCGCTATTCTCGTTTCCAGATCTGGTGGTTGTACATCTGTGATAAGTCCCCACTCAAATCGCGAGCGTAAGCGATCTTCTAAAAAGGGAATTTCCTTAGGAGGACGATCACTAGAAATAATAATTTGTTTATGAGCTTCATGCAGTGTATTAAAAGTGTGGAAAAACTCCTCTTGTGTTCCTTCTTTTTTAGCGAGGAATTGAATATCGTCGATCAATAACACATCTACAGAGCGATATCTATTACGAAATGGTTCTACATTCCCGCTTACAATCCCATTGATAAATTCATTTGTAAACTTCTCCGAGGAAATATAACAAATCCGGCTTTCTGGATTTTGTTCTTTTACATAATGACCAATAGCATGCATCAAATGGGTTTTTCCTAGTCCAACTCCTCCATAGATAAAAAGCGGATTATAGGTGTTAGCGGGTTGAGCAGCTACTGCTAAGGAGGCAGCATGTGCAAAACGATTACCAGGGCCTATAACAAAAGTTTGAAAAGTATATTTGGGGTTGAGTTGAGACGAAGTAGGTGTTTCATCTATTGCTGTTACTATGTCAGGAACTGTTTGTTCTTCTTGTTTTGGAGTAGAGATCTCATCCGAATCCATGTTTTTATTCGTAACATCGGTTTCTGTTTCATCTAAAGAATGGAGAATAAAGTCCACTTCCATCGGTACACCAGAAATTTCTTTCAAAGCGATTAATATTTTGCTCTTTGCTCGATGTACAAGCCAATCTCTAGTAAAAAAATCAGGGACTGCGATTAGTAGGAAATTAGGTCGGCTTTCTACAACTTTCGTTTGAATCAATAATTGTTCTACATCTGCAGATTCATCGGAGCAAGCTGATTTTAAGGCATGCAGCCATAGTTCATCAGCAGAATACATAAGCAAAATCCTCCTTTCTGTTTGGTTATCATTTTGTTATCCACAAAAAAAATAGATGAAGATCAAGTACTCCACAGAGTTATACACATTATCCACAATCTGTGGATAACTTTTATATAAAAAGTATAAGTTATGTACAACTTGACTTATCCACAATCTGTGGAAAACTAAGTTTTGTTCAAAACTTATCCACGGAGAAAACAAAATAAGAATATCAAAATAGGCTAGAGATGACAAGGACTTTTGTCTAGTTATCCACTTACCCACAGCCTGTGGATAAGTAGTTATCCACAGGCTGTTTTTCTGTGAATAATCAGTGGAAAAGTTGTGGAAAAGTTCAAAAATAGTTGTCCACAGGTCATGATATTTTCACAAAATCGACGTAAAATCTATGGATCTGTGGATAACCTGTGGAAAAGTTGTTCATAACCTGTTAGTAAGATGTTGATATTCAGTGGATAACTAAGGTAATCCCTTATGGGACTTGAGTGATAGAATTTACTATATATAAATAGCTTTTTATTTAATCCGCAATAAAAATAAATTGAATTGGTATTTATAAGAAAATACTTCTTTTGTAACGAGCATTTTGTTAAAAGAAGCACAATCCTTTTTGAGGAGTTTTTCGGTTTTCTGTGGATAACTTGTGGAAAACTTGTTGATAACGTGTTAGTAAGTTGTGGAAAAGCAGTGGATAACAGAGGAAAAGCCTTACATTCCCTATTATATATAATTCAATACACTATCATATTATCTTATACTATTGCCAAATGAAAATCAGGTAATTGGATTTTTTAGGAAATTATTTTCCTCCCAAAGAGTATATTCATACAAACGAAACAATCTTTTTAGAGGAGTTTTTCGGATTTCTGTGGATAACCTGTGGAAAAGTTGTTCATAACCTGTTAGTAAGTTGTGTATAGGAAGTGGATAAGTCGTGGAAAAGCTTATGTCTTGAGGGATATAGGATTTGATAGTTGTTTAGTATGTTTTTCTATGAAATCGGTCATCGGAGACAAATACTCCAAATCCCCTTCTAGGGAGGAATTAGACAATTTCTTGTTTGAGTATTCATCTCTCATGTTCCAGGTGGACCTGCTGTTCTTTGTGATGTAGATTACATTATTTCTGAACCTCGTTCATTCATTTTAAGTTGGTAAAAGCAATCTTGATACCTTTTTTATTTGAAGGGTCCATTTCGATTTTTGGAGAGCCTGAGGGTTATTTTAAAAGAAGGTAGGTTGTTTCATTGTGGACACAATATGAAAAGGAACGAAATTTTCTGGATATTACATATTTAAAACATGGAAATGAGCGACAGAAAAAGGCATATGCAGTATTAGAAGAGTTGCTTATCATGGATAAACTACAGAAATACCATCCTATTTTAGTTGGAACGATTCCAATTGAGATAGACATTGAAAGCAGCGATATAGACATTTTATGCGAAGTATATGAATTGGGGAGTTTCAGTGATTATTTACAGAAACAATTTGGAGAGTATCCACGCTTTTTCGTTTTGGAAAAAGAAAGAGATGCCAGAAAATATGTGGTAGCGAAATTTCGTTACGATGGATTTGATTTTGAAATATATGGTCAAGATATACCAACCATTCATCAAAATGGTTATCGGCACATGGTGATCGAACACAGAATATTAAAACTGTTGGGTTCTGCATTCAGAAATAATGTGATTCGATACAAAAAGCAGGGATTAAAAACAGAACATGCTTTTGCTAAGTTATTAAATTTGAAAGGGGATGCTTATCATGAAATGTTAGAACTTGAATATCTAAGTGACGAGGAACTTATTTCTAGATTCCTAAAATAACTAATTGCTAGTATTGTAACCCCAATCTAGAGGATTGCAGTAAGCAAATTTTAAAATGATATTTTATGGAAGGATTATTGAGGATCACAACTGTATATAAGCGTATTGGTTATCTTAACAGTTTTAAAAATAGATAACGGTATGATTGTGATTAGAAATCGATAACCAATCTCCTATTTTCTTGACACTATGCCCTTAAGATAGCTATAATATGGAGGATTGTCGGCAAATACGACTACTAAGGGAAGAGAAGGGAGGTAACCTTGTTTATATCAAGGTGTATATAAATGAAAAGAACTTATCAACCAAGTAACCGTAGACGCAAGAACGTACACGGTTTTCGTGCGAGAATGGCAACTAAAAACGGACGTAAAGTGTTAGCAGCACGTCGTCGTAAAGGAAGAAAAGTGCTATCTGCTTAATTCTAGGACCACTCACTATCTGTGGTCTTTTTTTCGATATAAATAATTCCTCTCGGGAGTTTGGAGGAGTTCTACCTTGCAACGAGCATATCGTTTAAAGAGACGCAGCGATTTTCGAAAAGTGTTTCGTGGAGGTACTTCCGTTGCCAATCGTCAATTTGTGTTATACACTTTCAAGCGGACAGACGGGGAAGTAGCTCGAGTGGGTATCTCTATTAGTCGCAAGGTAGGAAAAGCCGTCGTGCGAAACAGGATAAAGAGATTGGTCAAAGAGATTGTCAGGCAGTGGATGAAGCAGATTCACCCACAACTGGATCTTATCCTCATCGCCCGTAATCCAGTAGCAGGATTAGACTATACAGAGATGGAATCTAGCCTTCGTCATGTAATGAAACGAGCAAATGTGTTCACTCAACTACCAAAGGTGAAAAACAGGAGTGAGCAAAATTGAAAAAGCTAGCTATTCTTATTATCCACTTTTATCGAAAATTTATCTCACCGCTCCTGCCTCCCAGTTGTCGTTTTTACCCTACTTGTTCCCAATATGGATTAACTGCTTTGGAGCGACATGGATTTTGGCGCGGTGGTTACTATACAGTGAAGAGAATTTGCAAATGCCATCCCTTTCATCCTGGTGGGATTGATCATGTCCCCTAGAAAAGATGTGGCTTTATCCTTAAGGAGGAATTATTGTTGAGTAAGCGGCGAAAGTATTTTTTATTTGCCCTCATCGCCCTTTTTGCCGTCCTTGTACTGAGTGGTTGTTCACCGACGGGTGCGCATTATGCGAAATTAGATCCAAGTCATGCTGGTTTCTGGGATAAATATTTTGTTATTCCGCTGGCTCACTTATTAGACTGGTTTGCAAAACTATTGGGGAATTATGGTTGGTCTATTTTAATCGTTACTTTCTTGGTTAGATTGATTATTTTCCCTCTCACTTATCGGCAGCAAAAAAGCATGAAAGAGATGCAGAAAATCCAGCCACAGATGCTAAAGATCCGGGATAAATACAAAAAAGACCCACAAAAAATGCAGCAAGAAACGATGAAATTGTATCAAGAACATAATATCAATCCGATGGCAGGCTGTTTCCCTATTTTGATCCAAATGCCTGTACTGATTGCGTTTTACCAAGCGATCGTTCGAGATGCAAATATTGCAAAGTCATCCTTTCTTTACTTGCAGTTAGGACAACCAGATCCTTATCATATATTACCGTTGCTGGCTGCCATAACTACATACATCCAGTTTGTGTCATCTGGTACTGGAGATAACCCGCAAATGCGCGTTATGGTTTGGATATTCCCTGTTATGATCTTTGTACTTGCATTTAGCTTCCCTGCCGCGATGGCCTTGTACTGGGTATATGGTAACATTTTTACTATCTTACAATATCAATTGATTCTCAAGCCTTTGCTAAAAAAACCAGCTGGGGCGACAAAATAATCACCTATGCCTTTGGACTCCCTTTATGGGGGTTTTTTTTCTTGCATTTGTGCTAAGATTAGTTATTAGATGAAGAGGTGGATGTTGTGGAAAACGATACAATTGCAGCCATTGCAACAGCAATGGGTGAGAGTAGCATTGCCATCATTCGAGTTAGTGGAACAGATGCAGTTACTCTTGTTGATCATATATACCAAGGAAAAAACAAGCTGAGTACAGTAGCAACTCATACTGTACATTACGGGCATATTATCGACCCTACTACAAAAGAGAAGATCGATGAAGTACTGGTGACAGTTATGTTGGCCCCTCGGACATTTACAAGGGAAAATGTAGTGGAAATTAGTTGCCATGGTGGTTTGGTTGCAGTGGAACAAACTTTAGGCCTTTTAATGTCCACAGGGATTCGCTTAGCTGAGCCTGGGGAATTTACGAAGCGTGCTTTTTTAAATGGGCGTATTGATTTATCTCAAGCAGAAGCTGTGATTGATCTTATTCGTGCAAAGACAGATAAAGCAGCTAAAATAGCAATCCGTCAATCGGAAGGGAAGTTATCTCATCATATCCGTGCCTTACGAAGTGAAATTGTGGAAACTCTTGCCCACCTAGCTGTAAATGTCGATTATCCGGAATATGATGCAGATGTGTTGACAAGCCAATATGTCGTAGATCGTTGTATGTCCATTAAAAAGGATATCGATAAGTTATTAAGGACAGCAAAACAGGGGAAAATCTTACGAGAAGGTATTGCAACAGCGATTATTGGCCGTCCAAATGTAGGGAAATCTTCTCTGATGAATGCATTGACTCAAGAAAATAAGGCTATTGTGACGGATATCCCTGGTACCACAAGGGATGTCATAGAAGAATATGTCAATGTACGCGGGATTCCTTTAAAATTATTGGATACAGCAGGGATTAGGGAGACGGAAGACGTAGTAGAGCAAATCGGAGTAAAACGCTCCGAAGAGGCATTACAAAATGCAGATTTGGTTTTGCTCGTGTTAAATCATTCAGAAGCATTGCAAAAGGAAGATATGAGGCTGATCGAAAAAAGTAAAGCTTATCCTACTATTTTTGTTATCAATAAAACAGATTTGCCTAGACAGATTGATTACGAAGAAATAAAGAAATATATTGGCGATCGTCCTATGATTTCATTATCTGTCAAAGCAGAGCAAGGTTTAACCCAATTAGAAGAAACGATCAAAACGATGTTTTTTTCAGGTCAAGTAGATATGAATGACCAAACCTATGTTAGTAACGCAAGACATATTAGGCTGTTAGAACAAGCAAAAGCAAGCATAATGGAAGTGATGAACGGGATTGAACTCGGTGTACCGCTCGATATGGCCGAAATCGATATGAAAAATGCTTGGCAGCTACTTGGTGAAGTCATTGGAGAGGCAGTTGCAGAAGATTTAATCGATCAGATTTTTTCCCAGTTTTGTCTAGGAAAATAGGACAGTGGAAAAGTTAGAAATTTGAAAAGTGAGAGGTGTAAGAACGTGAGTTATCATGCAAGTACTTACGATGTTGTTGTGATTGGGGCTGGTCATGCAGGTTGCGAAGCTGCACTGGCAGCTGCCCGAATGGGCTGCCAAACGCTGCTGCTTACTTTAAGTTTGGATACAATTGCTTACATGCCTTGTAACCCATCTATCGGGGGACCAGCAAAGGGACATGTGGTACGTGAACTGGATGCACTTGGTGGGGAGATGGGTAAAAATATTGATAAAACCCATATTCAAATGCGTATGTTAAACACTGGGAAAGGGCCGGCCGTGTATGCACTCCGTGCTCAAGCAGATAAAGTTCTTTATCAAAGGGAAATGAAAAAAGTATTAGAAGAAGAGCCAAATCTTACTTTGCATCAAAACATGGTGGAGAAATTACTTATCCAAGATGGTGTATGTAAAGGAGTTATCACCCGTACTGGTGCAGAGTATCATGCTGAAACAGTGGTGTTGACAACCGGAACATATCTTCGTGGGAAAATTATTATTGGTGATCTCCAATATGAAAGTGGACCAAATAACCAACAACCTTCAGTCAATTTGGCACTTCATTTGCAAGAACTAGGATTTAATATGGTTCGTTTTAAAACAGGAACTCCTCCACGTATCAATAGTCGTACGATTGATACGAGTAAAATGGAAATTCAACCGGGAGACGAAGAACCGAGGGCTTTTTCCTTCGAAACAACAGAATATATCACAGATCAACTGCCATGTTGGTTAACTTATACGAATGAAAAAACACATCAATATATTCAAGACAATTTGCATCGAGCTCCTATGTATTCTGGAAAAATAGAAGGTAGAGGTCCACGCTACTGCCCATCGATTGAAGATAAAATTGTCCGATTTGCAGATAAAAACCGCCATCAGATTTTTATTGAACCAGAAGGCAGAGAAACACTAGAAATGTATGTCCAAGGCTTATCTACCAGCTTACCGGAAGATGTACAACAAGATATTTTGCGTACAATTGATGGATTAGAAAAAGCAGAAATGGTTCGTACTGGCTATGCGATTGAATATGACGCCATAGTACCTACTCAGTTGTGGCCAAGCCTGGAGACGAAACTAGTTCCTGGATTATTTACTGCAGGACAAATCAATGGTACATCTGGTTATGAAGAAGCAGCAGCACAAGGTATTATGGCAGGAATTAATGCTGCAAGAAAGGTCCAAGGAAAAGAACCTGTCATTTTAGATCGTTCGGAAGCTTATATTGGTGTGTTGATTGATGATCTTGTGACAAAAGGCACCAATGAACCTTATCGTTTGTTAACTTCTAGAGCTGAATATCGTTTATTGCTTCGACATGATAATGCTGACCTGCGCTTGACAGATAAAGGGTATGATATTGGTTTAATTAAAGAGGAGCGTTATGGTCGATTTGTCGCAAAGCGTGATGCTATTGAAAAGGAAATTGCTAGATTACGTAAAACAAAGTTGACGCCAAATGCAGAGGTACAAGCACAGTTAGCAGTGTTAGGTACATCGGAAATAAACAATGTAATGGAGTTAGCAAATCTCATCAAGCGTCCAGAGCTCTCTTATCAAGATATTATGAAACTGTCCCCACCACCAGAAAAATTGAGTGAGGAAGTTATGGAGCAAGTGGAGATACAGTTAAAATATGAAGGTTACATTCAAAAGTCATTGCAACAGGTAGAAAAAATGAAACGAATGGAAGAGAAACGTATTCCACATTGGGTGGATTACACCAAAGTTTCTGGTCTTTCCTCTGAGTCCCGTGAAAAACTACAGCAGGTCCAACCAGTCTCATTGGGACAGGCTTCTCGTATTTCTGGGGTAAATCCAGCTGATATTTCCATTCTGATGATTTATATTGAACAGGGCGGAAGAACGGCATGAGGAGCTACTTGCAAAATGCTTATGAGTTAAATGATACACAATTGGAGCAGTTTGAAACATACTACCGTTTACTGGTGGAAAAAAACAAAGTAATGAATCTTACTGCTATTACAGACAGGCAAGAAGTAGATATAAAACATTTTTTTGATTCCCTCACTATTTCCCGGGTAATAAATTTCCATGAAGTGAATAACGTTATGGATGTTGGTACAGGAGCTGGTTTCCCGGGAATCCCACTTAAAATTGCGTTTCCGCATTTACATGTGACGCTTTTAGATTCGCTGCAAAAACGTATTTTCTTTTTACAGGAAGTTGGAGAAGCATTAGGTTTGGATAAAGTAGAATATATTCATGGTAGAGCAGAAGATATAGCTAAGGATCATTACTACAGGGAACGTTATGATGTAGTAACTTCCCGAGCAGTGGCAAGATTGAATATTTTAGCAGAGTATTGCTTACCTTTTACAAGTGTAGGTGGGACATTCGTTGCAATGAAAGCAGGAGAAGTGGAGCAGGAAGTAGCGAATGCAAAGCAAGCTCTTGCCTTGTTAGGAAAAGTGTCACAGGAAATTTACCCTTTAAATCTCCCTGAGGAAATGGGGGAGAGGAAATTAGTAATACTGACAAAAAAACAATCAACGCCCAAAAAATACCCCAGAAATGCTGGGACAATAAAAAAGTCCCCTCTTGGAGGAAACAAAACTTGATCTCTAAATAAGGAGGTCAAGTTTTTTAGTTAGGGGATGGGGATTATTTGAAGAGTATGCTCTTTATGAATCGATCTGATGCCTATAGATTCGACACCTTAATACAAGACTAATGAAATTAAAAATCCCCCATGAAGGGGGAAAAGAAGGATAAGTTTTACCCTAAATTATTGATTAAGTTATGAAGGCCGCGAAGGGCGATCTTACGCTTTTCGATTTTATCCATTTCTTGTCTTTTCCGATCATTGCTATTAGAAAATGACGGGAAAAAGTCTTCAAAGCTATTATAACCATATGGTTCTTCAAATTCGATATTATCGATTTTGAGATTGTCTGATGTTGTTTCTATTGTATCGGCATTTGTCTCTTCTTCCTCAGAAGGGATAACATTAGCCGAAGGGTCAGATTTGGTAGTCTTGATGGATTCATCCTCTATATCAGGTTGTATGAGAGACTCCTGTATGAGGGACGAAAATGACTTTTCAGGTTTAGATGTTGAACTTGGTTGTACAATTGGATTTGGAATTGCAGACTCTAATGATGAGAAAAGTCGACTCTTTTTATTTCTACGGCGTGAAGAAAATGGTTCCAATGGGAATACATCAGGCTTTTTTGTTTGTTCTTCATCAGTTTGGTCGTTTGCTAGTTTTTCTTGATTGACTTCTTTAACGATCGGATTAGATGTCGTTTCTTGGTGTAACTTATGGAAAGAAAACTTTTTTCTTAACCGTATATCTCGATTCAAGACAAGAGTATGAGCGCTAGTCTTGTCTGTTTCATCGATAGAATCTTCATTTTCATCTTCCGATTGGATTTCTGTTGCTTCTGTTATTACTTCTTCTTTTTTCTCTGTCTTTTCTTCAGGGATAGAGCTTGATTCTTCTAAATGAGATTGCAATAGAAGTTCATCCATATCAGGTAACTTATTTTGTTTCATCAATGGAGTTTGAGCAAGTTGTTCTGCTATTTCTTGTTCGTTTTGTTCATCTTGATCCATACTGTTATCAGATGAATTTGTTTTAGATAGTTCTATGTTTTCTTGTTCTAAGTTTGTAGTCTGATTAATGGGTGGCGGACCATGAAAGATGAAATTATTTTTGTCATCGAAAAAGTTTGGCTTGGGAACGATATGTGATTCGGATTCTATTTCCATATTGTCCGTTGTTTGTTCATCTTGGTTTGTTTCCAGCTCATTTTGGTTTTCCTGTTTTTCTTCTATTTGTTCTTCTTCCTCTATTCGGATTGGATTAAACAGATGATAAGAAGAGATCATAGAGCTTGATAAACCATTTTTTTCATTCCGCTGAAGTCCTGGATATTTGTTACGACGAATTCCTAGCATACGATTATCAATGAGGGAACTCTCTTTGGCTAAGGGAGTGATGATTGGGAATGAGAATGTTTTATCTTCTTCCTCAAGGATTTCTTGTTCATCGATAGATTCTTCCTCTGATATATCGTGATTTTCTTCTATCTCTTCTTCTAATTCTTCAGATGTTGGAGATGAAGTTTCTGTTGGTTCCTCTACTTTTTCTTTTGTCTCTTCCGAATCAACATCAGCAAAAGTAAATGCAACCTTTTCTGCTTCCACCTCATCTTGAAGAACAATTTCATTTTCAGTATTGTCTTCAGATGTGATATGTAAATCCATTTCTATGACTTCTTCTTCTTGGTTGTTCATTTGCTCTTCGATTGTTTCAGAATCATACATTTGTACGATAGGTTGTAAAAGATATGTTGTGGTGTTTTGAAAAGAAGTTTGCATCTGATGTTGTTGAATCTGTAGGTGAGTAATTGTTTCATTTGATTCTGTTGTATGAACTCTTTTTTGAGCCATCATAGTTATCATCATTTGGGGATCTATGGGGATGTAAAGAACTCGCTTACCTTCTTTTTTTAGAGTCTCTACTGTCTCTTTTGATTTATCATCAAATCCCAATACAACAGTGTCAAATTCATGATCTTGTAAATTCATCTCGTAATCCCTCCTTTTTTAGCTATAAATAGATCGCCCATTTCTTCCATCCTATTATCTCTTTTTTTTCGACATAAGGCTAGTTCCAATTTCGTTTGGTTCATGCCTGTTTCATTAAAAATACAGCAGAATCCCCCAATATCTTGGGGGATTCAAAGGATAGAAGTTGTATTTATACTACTCTTCTATTTTTTCATTTTTTGTGGCTGATTTTGTTGTTTCTTATTCATTGCTTCACTAAGTGCATCTGGTACAGTGAATTCTTGTTGTATAGTCGCAGCAGCTTCAAGCAGGTCTTTGACAGGTACTGCTTTGGATTTGGATTGGGAAAATTTGCACAGCCCAAATCCATTTGCAAACTGAGCTTCGATCCCATAATCTTCAGCGAATATGAGTTTATCACCAAAACGTTCCCGGTAAAATGGTTTAAATGGAATGGATGCTCCACCAGTCAAAATTATATAGGTGATATCATCACCAAAGTCTAGACGTTGCCAAACTTCTTCTACTAGGTTAGAACCTACTTCACGAACACATTCTTGGACGATTGCGCTTACATCATGAGTTTTTCCTTTAAAGCTAATTTCCCCAGAATTCACAATTCGAGGTAAACTCCAAATAGGATATTCTTTTCCGTTATTTTCAGCATCTGCATTACGGGTGAAATCCAATAATCTTTTAGAAAGTAAATTATACACGTTTAACATAGCATGACGTGAGGTGAAACTTTGGCGTTTAATGATGGTTTCCCCATGAAGTGTCTCAATATCAGAAGTACCAAATCCTAGATCATTAATGCTTACTTTTTGGATAAAAAGATCTTCATTTAACAGTTTTCCATCCCGGTCTAGAGCGATGTGGAACAAAGTAGCCATTGGTTGGCTGATGACAAATAAGTTTTCTTTTTTAATTTCAAATTCAATTTTACGATAGGGAAGGTTTCCTTGTTTTACCTCGAAAGTATGTTTACCAATTAGACGTCTTTTCAGTTCGTCTTTGTAATCAATATAACTATCTGTTGGTAGAGCTACAGATACTACTGGTTCGTTGTTCCCTTGCAGCATCAAACCTGTACTTACACGGAACATAATGAGATATTCTTGTTCACGGAACCAAGTTGGGCTAAACAAACGACGTTTGTGTGAATCAAATAATTCATCGTCACCAGACTGTTCTACTGCTAATTTTCCGCAAAACCATTCCCGATCTCCATCTGCTTCCCGGTACATAATGTTATGTGGATCATTGTTGTAAGTGATTTCACCTACACGATTTGGAACAACCATATTGCGGATAAACATTTTATAGAATTTACCATTAGCACGGCTTACTACCTTCGTACCATAGTAACCCTGGTCGTTACCTATGTAGACTGGTGTACTCATTATTTGGTTTCCTCCTAAGTCAATCACGTAGTTTTCTATCTTCCCTCTCAACGATTCTACCAATTACAAGTAATAGGATCAAGGACTTTCTCATGGAAAGCAATGACTGATAAAAGGACAATCTAAATCTTTTTAAATACAAACATGTTTATAGGTAATAATTAGGGAACACAAAAAATGTTTCACGTGGAACACCCAATTTTTAACTTATTTAGCAGGTAGTAGAGAAAGTATAGCGAAACTATAAAGAATAAGGGCAGATTTTTGTGTATACATCGTTAGGATTGAAAATTTTAGGGATAGGATAATAGGAATTACACACATTCTGCTTTCAGAATACGATGAACAGGCGGTGGAAAGGTATGAAAGAACCGTTTAGTCGGTTATTTGGCTTAGCAGAGAAACAACAAATCGAGCAAGTAAAACAAATTCCTGTGAGCCTCATCAAACCTAGTCCTTATCAACCACGAGCAATTTTCTTAGATGATCGGCTAGAAGAATTGTGTCAGACAATCCGGCTCCACGGAGTTATTCAGCCTGTAGTAGTTCGCCAAAGAGGCAAACATTATGAATTAATAGCGGGAGAACGACGGTTAAGAGCAGTTAAGAAATTAAATTTTCCTACTATTCCTGCCATTATACGAGAACTTAGTGATTCTCAAGCAGCTTCGGCTGCACTGATAGAAAATTTACAGCGAGAAGGCCTTACATCAATAGAGGAAGCGAAAGCCTTAGAGCAATTATTAGAAGTGCATCATTTGACACAAGAAGGATTAGCTCAAAGGCTGGGGAAAAGCCAATCCACTATTGCGAACAAACTAAGGTTATTACAGCTGCCGCCATTTGTGCAAGAAGCATTGCTAGATCGATCGATTACAGAAAGGCATGCTCGTGCTCTTTTAGCTTTAAAAGATGAGGAAAAACAACACAAATGTTTACTTGAAATAATTGAAAAAGAGCTAAATGTAAAACAGACAGAAGAAAGAGTTAAAAAATTATTGGAGACAAAAGAACCTTCAAAGAGAACTGCTAAACCATATTCACGGGATTTTCGTTTAGCTGTTAATACAATCCGACAATCTTTGGATATGATTAAGCAGACAGGAATGGATGTCATTGCTTCTGAAGAAGAGTCTGATCAGTTTTACGAATTGAAGATTCGTATTCCAAAAGCTACAAGGGATTGATTGGCAAAATGATTTTCCTATAGAATGATAGAGAAAAATGTTAAAAAGTGAGTAGGTGACATCGTGGGAAGAGTAATTGCAATAGCAAATCAAAAGGGAGGCGTCGGCGTGCGTCCGTAAGGGTTTGTGAGTATTGCCCTAAAGAGGGCTCAAGATTAGAGAGAAATCTTGATGGTCAACTGACTAACCTGAAATGGAAACATTGAAAGGGAACATAGCATGTCAGTAAAGCATATGATTTGCGAAATTAGCTAGCAGATTGATGTGCGAGACCAATGGAGTGATATGGTCAAAGCTAAACTGCTTTAAACCCAGTTTCTTGGCTCTAACCCGCCGAGGTGTACGAAGGCTAATCGAAACGTACACGGGAGAACGTTATAGGAACATTTTCCGACGGTTCCTATACTCTCTACGAATTCCCCAGCGTATCAGAGATACGTAAAAGAAACGAACGGGAACCTAAGTCGCTCTCTATGTATTCACAATATCTAAACGGAGATAGCCTAAGATGGAATGCTCCGCAGGAGCTATGAGTGAAGGGGAAACCTTAAAGAACTCTGAATATCCATTAAGGCTACGGAGCCTTCATAGTAGTCCGAGGTGGGGAAAACCTACTACATGGCGAAGGAAGGCAGGTTGTCCGAATGGTAATTTACGGAGGTATGCGAAATGCAAACAGCCGAGGTAATTTTATCATTACTAGGTCAGAAGGCAAAAAACGATGAGAATTTCGTCTTTCAAAGACTATACCGTCATTTGTTTAATCCAGACATGTATTTAAGTGCTTATGCGAAAATCTACTCAAAAGAAGGTAATATGACCGCTGGTGTAGATGGAAAAACCATCGATGGATTTAATGTAGAGATAGTGAATCGGATTATCGAAAAGATGAAAAAAGAGACCTACTATCCGAATCCGGTCTTGAGGAAGCATATCCCAAAGAAAAGTGGCGGTCAAAGACCTCTAGGCATACCTAGTTTTGAGGATAAATTGGTACAGGAAGTCCTAAGACTCATCCTTGAAGCGATCTATGAACCAAAATTTTTGGACACTTCACACGGTTTCCGACCTAAAAGAAGTTGCCATACTGCCCTTCACACCATTAAAAGTACCTGCAAAGGGTCGAATTGGGTGATCGAGGGTGACATCAAAAGTTTCTTTGACAACATTGACCATGAAGTATTACTTTGTTTACTGTCAAAGAAGATTGATGATGGTAGAATGATTGAGCTTATTCGTAGGTTTCTCAGAGCTGGATATTTGGAGTTTAAGCAAAAACACCCTACATTCTCAGGAACACCGCAAGGTGGAATCATCAGTCCAATTCTATCGAATGTCTATCTTCATGAATTAGATCAGTTTATGAAGGAGATATGTGAGAAATACTCTACAGACACAGTGAGAAAACGTAATAAAGAGTACATGAGTTGGAATTCCAAAAGGCACCAAGCACAGAAGAAGGGCGATGTTGAAATAGCTAAGATAGCATTAGAACATATGAGGAAACTACCTGCACAAGATCCATTGGATCAGGATTACATCAAAGTGAAATATGTAAGATATGCAGATGATTTTCTAGTTCTTATCATAGGTTCAAAGGCTCTGGCAAACGAAATCAGGGATCAAACAAGAGACTTCCTAGCTCAACAACTTAAGTTAGAGCTAAACATGGACAAGACTCTTATCACCAACTTATCGAATGACAGAGTGAAGTTCCTTGGTTACGAAATCGCTAAAACAAAAGAGGATACCAAACTGACGGAGAATACTTTAGGTGTGAAAAAGAGAGCAGCAAATGAAACGATCCAACTCCTTGTTCCTAGTGAAGTGATCCGAGAAAAGCTTAAACCTTTTGTTCAAAATGGGAAGTCAGTACATCATAATGCGAGAATTAATCTACCAATTCTAGATATGATTGCTCAGTATAATGCCGAGATTAAAGGACTCTACAATTACTACTGTTTAGCAACAGACGTAAGCACAAAAATAGGTAAGCTTAAGTATTACCACTACTACAGTCTGGTTAAGACCATTGCTCGAAAAGAGAAATGCTCTGTTAAAAAAGTTATTGATAAATACGGTATAGACGTAAAGCTAAAGAATGGGACTGGAACAAGAAAATTGGTAGGTATGAAATATATGACTAAAACCGAAGGTGAAAAAGTCATAACTTATTTCAACCAATCCATCAAGAAAGTAAACTCTCCTAAAGCAGAGGATGTGGACACTCAAAAGTTCAATATCCTAGGGCGAAGCCAAATTTTTGATAGACTTAATGCAAAAGAATGCGAGCTTTGTGGCTTAAAAAGCGAAGAGAGAGAATTTGGAGATCCATCACATTCGAAAGCTGAAAGATATAAAAAAGAAGTACACCAAGCGAGGGAAACAGATTCCTCAATGGGTGCTATCTATGAGTAGTATGAATCGAAAAACACTCATCGTTTGTAAGAAATGCCACCTTGACATTCACCGCGGAAATGTTAACAAAAAACTCCATAAGGAGTAAATGACTTAGGGACGACTGGAGAGCCGGATACATCGAAAGGTGTACGTCCGGTTCGGAGGGGGGTTCACAGAAACCTGCTGCGGTGACGCAGTAAGGCGCTGGGTTCCTACCCTACAAAACGACGACATCAATCAATTTAGCAGCTAGTGTTGCAGCAATGAAAAAGAAAGTATTATTGATAGATATAGATCCCCAAGGAAATACAACAAGCGGATTAGGCATAAATAAAGCGGATGTAGAAGAATGTGTGTATGATGTATTGATGAACGAAAAGAATCCTGCTGAAGTGATAATTCCCACTAGTGTAGATCGTCTATGGTTATTGCCAGCGACCATTCAGTTAGCTGGTGCTGAAATTGAACTAAGCCAAGCTATATCACGAGAACTCAGACTAAAATGGGCGATACAACAAGTAAAAGACCAATTTGATTATATTTTTATTGACTGTCCTCCTTCATTAGGAATTATTACTTTGAATGCACTAACAGCTGTAGAATCTGTTCTGATCCCGATTCAATGTGAATTTTATGCACTAGAGGGTTTAGGACAGCTATTAAATACCATTCGCATTGTCCAAAAACATCTAAATAAACGTTTGGAAGTAGAAGGCGTCTTACTTACCATGTTTGATGGACGGACCAATTTGTCTATGCAAGTAATGGAAGAAGTGAAAAAGTACTTCCAAAGCAAAGTATATCAAACGGTGATTCCAAGAAATGTTCGATTGAGCGAAGCACCCAGTCACGGAGTACCTATTCTTGCATATGATCCAAAGTCGCGTGGTGCAGAGTGTTATGTGAGTTTAGCCAAGGAGGTAGTGGCGAATGGCTAAAGGCCTAGGTAGAGGTTTGGATGCACTGTTTACAAAGGTGGATGTTGAGAAAGAAGATGTGATCAGCGAGGCAAATGTAGAAGAACTTCGCCCTAATCCGTATCAGCCACGCAAAAATTTTGATGATCAAGGGATTCAGGAATTATCTGAATCGATCAAACAGCATGGAGTAGTTCAGCCGCTTATTGTTCGTAAAAGCATTCGCGGTTATGAAATAATCGCAGGTGAAAGGCGGCTTCGAGCTGCAAAATTAGCAGAACTAGAGCAAGTGCCTATTGTCATACGAGAATTTACAGATGAGCAGATGATGGAGATTGCCTTAGTAGAAAATTTGCAACGAGAAGATCTTAATCCGATGGAAATTGCTACTGCTTATCAGAAATTGATGGATCGTTTAACATTGACACAAGAAGAATTAGCGATTCGTGTAGGAAAGAGCAGACCGCATGTTACCAATTTTCTTCGTCTCTTGCAGTTGCCAATGGAAATTCAATCTGATGTTTCACGTGGAACATTATCAATGGGACATGCTCGGGCGATTTTAGGAGTAAAAGACGAGCAGTTGCAAATACAATTAGCAACAAAAGCGATCAAGGAAAGAGCCAGTGTTCGTCAATTAGAAGAATGGATCCAACGAGTTAATCACGAAAAACCACAAAAAACAAAAGAGGCTCCAAAACGGGTGGAACCGACTATAAAACGGTATGAAGATATGCTGCAACAAGTATTTTCCACCCCTGTAAAGATCAAACCTGGGCGAAAAAAAGGAAAAATAGAAATTGAGTACTTTTCCGATAGAGAATTAGAACGGCTTATTGAACTGATCCAACAAGATCATATGATTCAATAATTTGGAAGCAAAGGGAGGGAGCTCTCCCTCTATTTTTTTGTAGATAAGAAAGTATAAATTTTATCTTATCTGCAAAGCGAAACTTGGAGCGTAGCGACGTAGCGAGATTTGTGCCCTAGTCTGAGATGCATAAGTGCAACTAAGCCTCTGTCTGTGCCTTGAATGGCAAGACACATCGGCAAGTTTTCTTTATTTGAACAGGTTAGATTTCATGGGTCCATACATCTCGGGTAGATTGCATGTTTATCGCATTTAAGATCGAATCAGAGATGATTTGAGCCATTCGCATTACCGTGCTTAAACGTGTGTTTTGTAGTACCATATATTCCATAAATCCAGCGACGTTGACGATGCCCGTTACATGAATTTGTCCAACTTCAGGTAATTGTTTATTCACACCTGCTCCAGGTTTAATTGGGCCTACTCCTACTTGGATCGAGCCAACACTATTTAATTTACCTAGACAGGCATCTACTGCAATGACTAAAGCGTTAGGATAGAGACGTTGAAGGTAAGTCATTTTTTCTGGTAAATTTAAAGCATGAACTGGATCATCCAGCGTCCCAAGTACAATGAAGTGATCAGATTCTTGTTTGGAGAGAAAGGTACCAACAAGCGGACCAAGAGAATCACCTGTAGAGCGGTCTGTTCCAATACAGACACATACGATTTTTTGATAAGAAAATGTATCTAAAATAGATGCAATGGAATGGGTAACATCTAGGGCTGCAGAAGGTTCAGTATGGGGAATGCTATAGGAAATTGATTGGTTCAAGGTAACTCCCTCCATTACTCACAAGCTCTTTAACAGTATACGGAAGAAGCTGGTAATTTATACGCATCCTATCATTTGAATTACTAGATTTGAAGAGTTAAGGAGAAAAACTCCTACCGTTGATAGGTTAAATACCACTATTAGTAGGTGATAAATAGTGCAGCGAAAAGAGTTTGGCTTAGGTGATGTTGTCCAAATGAAAAAAGGACATCCATGCGGAACAAATGCATGGAAAGTAATTCGAATGGGTATGGATATTCGGATGAAATGTACAGGATGTGATCATAGTGTCCTGCTTCCAAGAACTCGATTTGAACAACGCTTAAAAAAAGTGTTGATCCCAGCAGAAAAAGATGGAGATCAAGCAAAGTAATTTTGAGATATATAGCAAAGGGGAAAAGGCAGTGGCATTGACAACAGGAATTGTAGGATTACCGAACGTAGGAAAGTCCACTTTATTTAACGCAATTACAAGAGCTGGTGCAGAATCAGCAAACTATCCTTTTTGTACGATTGAACCAAATGTAGGTGTAGTAGATGTACCAGATGAAAGGTTAAGAAGGTTATCAGAACTGATCAATCCTCAAAAAGTAGTGCCAACTGCTTGCCAATTCGTCGATATTGCCGGTCTGGTAAAGGGTGCCAGCCAAGGGGAAGGTTTAGGGAATAAGTTTTTATCTCACATCCGTGAAGTAGATGCGATTTTACATGTGGTGCGATGTTTTGAAGACGATAATATTACTCACGTATCTGGAAAAGTTGATCCAGCTAGTGATATGGCCACGATTCAATTAGAGTTGATATTGGCAGATATGGAGACAGTAGAGAAACGGTTGGACAGAGTAGCTCGCCAAGCCAAAACAGGAGAAAAAGCAGCAGTTCAAGAACAAGCATTGCTGCAAAAGGTTTTGACGACGCTGCAAGAAGAGAAGCCAGCGAGAATGACGGATGTTGCTACGGATGAGCTGGTACAATTAAAAACGTACAATCTTTTAACTATGAAAGATGTCCTATATGTCGCGAATGTTAGTGAAGATGAAGTGGCAAATGCGGATGAAAACCCATATGTTCAGCGGGTTCGGGAAATCGCTGAGTCAGAAGGTGCTGGAGTCGTAACCATCAGTGCACAAGTAGAAGCTGAGATTGCAGAACTTGATGGGGAAGAAAGAGAGATGTTCATCGAAGAACTAGGACTAGAGTCGTCCGGTTTAGATCGCCTGATCCATGCAGCTTACCGTTTACTGGGACTCTACACATTCTTTACCGCAGGAGAAAAAGAAGTTAGAGCTTGGACGATCCGCAAAGGAACCAAAGCCCCACAAGCAGGTGCAGTCATTCATACTGATTTTGAACGAGGATTTATTCGTGCGGAGATTGTAGGCTATGAAGATTTGATTTCCTCTGGTGGATTTGTTGGGGCAAAAGAAAAAGGGTTAATGCGTTTGGAAGGTAAGGAATATGTTGTACAGGATGGAGATATCATTACTTTCCGATTTAATGTTTAAAAACGATTTTATGAGCAAGGAATAATCCACTCCCTCGGATTGTTCTTTGCTTTTTTTTGCACTAAAATAAAATTGTAATGTAGGTTTGAGTCCAAGAAATAAACGGACTCTCGAACAGAAAAAGAGGGAAGCGATGTCTCAGACGACCAGTGATTCCCAGCCTGCGGAGCTGACCCAGGACGAGCTCATCTTCATCCTTTAGCCCCATGCCTATCAAGCTAAGGAAAAAATAGAATTGACGAGTGATTCTGATGATGAATAAATTTTACAAAGCAATAGGAATACCGTATGATGAAAATACAAAGCCCGATGTGCAATCTCACACACACTAGGAGAAAGAGCCATGCAGGTTGACGTTTACCCTGTTCCCGAGAGAAACAACTCATATCTGCTTCGTTTCAGAGAGCAGGGAGCGCCTCACATCGAGGGAATGTCCTGCTACTTGTTCGGTGCTACGTATGACCCGGACTCGAAGGCGTTCATCCCTTCGTCGTCCGAGCACATGCTTCTCGTAGCCAACAGGGAGCACAAGAAGTCCCTCAGCAAAGTCGTCATCAACGCAACAGGAGTGGCTACTACTCCGCTCCTGCGTGATCCCCTCCTCCGAGAGGAGGAGGGCCCAATCGCCATGCTCCTCGTCGACGAAGTGTCGTTCGATGAGGTGACCGTCCGTGGGACAGAGCTGGTAAACTCCCTGCCTCTCCGTTGGGAGCAATGAGATCGACAACGGGATCTGGTGTGGAGCAACAAGTTGTTCCACACCGCCCAATTTTATAAAATAGCACACCAAACAAGCCTAACTAGGCTTGTTTTTTTAAAATTATGCTACTTTCGCAGTGGGGAGGCTAAACTCATAAACAACACCCAAAATGTCAAAGATCGTCTTTTTCTTATATCGATGAGACTTTCGTCCATTTTTTCCTAGCAGATGGAATAGGCGAAGGAGGATCTTTGTATATGCCTGGGTGTTTTCTTGTAGGGCTTGAAAAAACATAGGAAAATAAGTTTGAATCATGTAAAACGCCTTATACTCGCTTAACTCAATTTGTTTCTTGCGTAACAAAAGATCTCGCATTCGAAACAAGGTAGAAGAACAGATTAAGATGGCAATAAGTTGTCCATACAGGTGACATTCCAATCGTTCCCGTTTCACATTCTTACATCGGTCGATCTGAAAAAAGGATTTCCATGTTTTGAATACGATCTCGATCTGCCAACGTAGGGAATAAAGATGGTGAATATGCTCTTTTGGGACAATCTCCGAAGCAATATTGGTGATATAGACATTGATATGGGTTAACCGTTTTCTTTTATCCGAAAGCTCCTTTCCTTTTTTCTTCTCTTTGAAATCCTGATTTTTTCTTCTCTTTTTCACTTGTGCATCCGTAAGTCGGTACAAAATAACACGTGCAGGTAGTTTTTTGTACCCAATGAAAGCATCTCGAATTTCCGTGGTTTCTCCCGGTTTCATCTGATTCGTTTTTTCTTCCAGATCCAATAAGAGATACTCCGTTTTTTTCTTGAGTGCTCCATTCTGAAGGAATTCGGGTGTTGGGTTTTTTGATAGATTCGGTTTGTGAGTGGCAAACGGGATAGATAGAAGGCATTCTGTTGATCAATCTGCTTTAAGTTATCCAGCGAAAAGTAACCCAAATCTCGTATGCACAAGTCCTTTGATTGAAGAGTGGGGAAACAAGCGGGGTTAAAGAGCCTGTCATTTCTTTTCCCAGCTCCCACATCCACATTCAAAAATTGTCCACTATGTAAGTCGTATTCCAATTGGATTTTTACCCCAGCCGTATGACTACTTCCTCCTGAACCTGGGTAATGCTCGGCCAAGGAATCGGGTACCTGAAAGGTGGTCGAATCGAGGATACGAATCCGTGTGAAAACATCTTGATATTTGGTTGGGAGGGCAAAAGATGAACTTAGCTCTGCTTTCAGTAACTGTGCAAATAGTCGTCGAAGAAAAGTCACCGCCTGTTCGTTCAAACGCTGATTCAATCCTTCTGCACCCATGCTAATTCCTGTCGCAGCCTCCAACTCACTGCATAACTGAGTCAGAGAAGTACTTGCTAGGTTGTGACTCAACCAAACACATAAGCTCACCAAATCTTGTCCCCGACATTTACTTCTTCGTCTTACAAATTCAGTAGTTCTTGCCAACTGCTCAACTTCTGTAGGGGAAAGATATTTCTGCAATACCTGTGAAAACAAATGAAGTTCTTCTTTGGTGGATACATTCACAGAAAAACACGCCTTCCTTTCATTTCTAAGTCATAAAGAGAGAATAGCGTGTTTTTTTTATTTTGGGGGATTATTTTGTTATTAACTTGATGGCTATGGGGTTTAGCCCTCTCATAAATCCGACACTTTTTCAGAAAACATCTTTACAAACATACATTCTAATAGTAAACCATTACCAGTTACACGTAAGGTATAACCTGAAATGCGAAAACCAAGCGGTAAATCTATTCCATACTGTAACAAAACTCAGTTCAACCGTGGGTGGGCTCACGGGGTTAGCTTGGTAATGAAGTAGCCTAAAGACTACCGCCCCAAGAATCCTACGGCTTCAGCCGTAAGGAGTGTCAAGTGTGGTACGAGAGAGAATTTCTATTTGGAATTAAAACGTTATCTAAGGTAACATGAACCATTGTTAAAAATAGCCAATTTTAGAATTGTTTTTCATGAATTCAAATGGTATCAACCATCTGAGCTTTATTTTTGTTTGTGAGGTTTCTTCTTCAATTTGACCTTTTGTTGTTGAACCTAGGTCAATGGAAACATAAAATGCAAAGAGAAGATCATTAGACCAGCTCTTTCCATCATTCATACACTTTTGTGAAAAGAGGGTTGCATTATTCATTTTACTTTTATATCATAGAACATACGATCGGTAAAGATGTTGATCCATATACATTTCAAAAGGAACTTATGAGCTTCCTTGCTTTTACTAGAGTCATTTGCTAGAATAGGTTATTGTGTGAGTATAGCTCACTCCTTGCTCTATGTCATCATAGGGCCGCTAGTCCAAAGGGAGGTGTAAATATGTCAAAGTATGAGCTGATGTTTATCGTACGTCCAGATGTGGACGAAGCTGCTCTTACCTCTACCCGTGAAAGAGTACAATCCATTGTAAGCGATATGGGTGGACAGGTAGAAGAAGTGAAAGATATGGGAAAACGTCGTTTAGCTTATTTGATTGATAACTATCGTGAAGGTTTCTATACCGTTACGACATTCCAATCAAACGCTGATGCAGTGCAAGAAGTTGAACGCGTATTGAACATCAATGACAATGTGATGAGATTTCTGACCATTAATTTGGATCAAAAATAGAGAATGTAAGACCGATCATCATGCAAAAGGGAGAGGTTGCTAGTGCTTAATAGGGTCGTTCTAGTTGGTAGGCTGACACGTGATCCTGAACTTCGATACACTGCTAATGGTGGCACAGCTATCGCAAGATTTACACTTGCTGTAGAACGCAATTATGCAAATCAGCAAGGAGAACGAGAAGCCGATTTTATTTTCATTTCTGTATGGCGGGGTTTAGCTGAAAATTGCGCGAAGTATTTGCACAAAGGTTCCTTGGTTGCGCTAGAGGGTCGTTTACAAGTTCGTAGCTATGAAAACCAAGAAGGCCGTACGGTCTGGTCTACGGAAGTAGTAGCAGACCAAGTGAAATTTTTGGATTCCAGAAATAGTCAAAACAACGATAATAACTTTGGCGATAACAACATGGGATACAGCAACCAAAACCAGCAGAACAAACAGTCCAACCAAGACCCATTTCAAAGTGTTGGCAAACCTATCGATTTGTCTGATGATGATCTTCCTTTTTAAGTGAAAACGGAAATGGAAAGAAAAGGAGGGACCTGTGATGGCTCGTCGTCGTGGACATAAGCGTCGTAAAGTTTGTTTCTTTACAGTAAACAAGATCTCCTACATCGACTACAAAGATGTAGATTTGCTTCGCAAGTTTGTAAGTGAACGTGGTAAAATCTTGCCTCGTCGTGTAACAGGAACTAGCTCGAAATACCAACGTCAGTTGACTCATGCAATCAAACGTGCTCGTCAAATGGCATTGCTTCCATATACAAACGACTAGAAAACAGAAAACTGCGGACCAAATAGGTCAGCAGTTTTTTCTTATGAGCGGATTTGTACAACAAGGGTAATTTCTTTCAATCTAAAGAAAAATTGTTTTCTGAAGCTTCTTAGCTAAAAATTTCCCCTTATGGAAATGAAGAGACTACTCTATCGCGATTTATTTTGCGATCATGCATATAAATCCCTTATTAGGGAGGAATTACCAATGGTTTTGTGGAAATCTCTCCTAGATAGGAGGGATCAAGGTGTCTCGACCAGAACGGGGTATGCAATTTGCCAAAAATATTCGTGTTATAGATTGGTTAAAAACAGAAGTTTTGGATCAAATATCTAACTTATTTAAAGGCTTGCATCATGCTAATCAAAATATGATAATAGATAGCTTGTCTAGTTTGCTTGTCACTATTTATGTATTAGCTCGACGTATGGGTTTACCTTTTAGAGAATTGGATCAGGCAGTGACTACAAAACTTAGGGAGCATGTATCAGAAGGGCATCAATTGGAGCAATGGTATGGGGACTTATCTACTTTAGACGAATATATAACAAAACGATGATGTTATGATGAAAACTTATATCCCCTGTCTCATAAATTCATCACTTTTAAGCTTGATTATGATCATGCTATGTTTTTCAGTTTGTTTTTATGTAATAGGAAACTAGTATATGTTCCCTTTGTCCCAAATGACAGTCATCAAAGTGACTCTGTTAGGAGATTATCATTTGGTAATTTTTGGGTATTTTGTGTTGGAGTATGCCTGCTTTTATTTATCAGACAGAGTTAGCTCACATTCGTAAATCAGCGAAACACAGTATACATGTTACGAAATACATGTATGGATTCAAAAAGAGTATGCTCTTTAACAATACGATAAAGTTTTTCGGCGATAGTTGATCAGACGTATATCTGGGGTAGAATATACATATATAGTTCCATGGATATCTCATTTATCCGTTGGTGAGGGAATACAATGCCGAAATTTGTTACTGCTAGATGGCGCGGATTAGTCATCGTCTGTGCTCTGTTATGGATAGTTTGGACCAGTTCTCTTTGGTGGTCTAATAGAGGCTTGATGATTATTTTAGTTGCGATAAGTTTTGTTGTCCTTGTCGTAAGTATATTTGTTACTGAATCGATATTTCAAAAACAGTTTCGATCTTATACGGAGAATTTAGTAAATCAGTTAGACCATTCTAGCAAGTTGGCTTTGTCCAAGTTACCTATAGGTGTGTTTCTTTATGATGAAGAAAATAAGATTGTTTGGCATAATTCATTTATTCAAGATATGTTTGGTGATAGAGATCTGATAAATCAACCGATCTCCGATATTTTCCCCACACCTGAGACGCCAACTGCAGGTTCGTTCTCCTTAATTATGGGAAATCGCTCTTATCAATTTACCCATTACCCCGAAAATCGCTTATACATGATTCAAGATGTTACTCCTCTTGCAACTTTGCATAAGCGAATTGAGTTGGAACGAACGGTCCTAGGGTTTTTACAATTGGATAATTATGATGAAGCCGGACAAGGGTTATCTGATCAAGAAGAAGCAGAACTTCAGGCAAATATCTTAAATACAATCACTACTTGGGCGAAACGTTATGATATTGCTCTAAAGCGAATTGATACGGATAAAATGTTTGTAGTGACAAATCAACAAACATTGGAGCAGTTAATTCAAAATCGATTTGATATTTTAGATTTGGTACGGGAACAGACTAGACAACATAAGATTCCGATCACATTAAGTATTGGGATTACTAGTGTTGGTGTCAATATGGTAGACCGATCTAATCACGCGCAAGCAGCACTCCAGATTGCTTTAGCCCGCGGAGGAGATCAAGCAGCCGTCCAAGGAAAAGAACGTGTAAAGTTTTTTGGTGGAAAGACAAATGCAATGGAGAAAAGAACCCGGGTACGAGCTCGTGTTATCTCAGGTTCTCTTTCCAAACTCATAGATGATAGTCGACAAGTATTGGTGATGGGACATCGCGATCCAGATATGGATGCTTTGGGAGCAGCTATCGGAATGCTTCGATTTGCTTCTTTGCATGACCGCCCTGCTTTTATGGTGGTAGACCGCCCAGATATGACAACTCAGCGTTTGATGAGAGAATTAGAACAACACGCCTTGCAGGAAAATTTAGTGACAGCAGCAGAGGCATTAGAAGTAATTGAAGAACCAGATACATTATTGATCTTAGTTGATACGAATAAACCTTCTTTTGTCATTGAGCCGGAAGTGACCAAGCGTGCAGAAAAAATTGTTGTTATTGATCACCATCGACGAGGCGAAGATTACATTGAAGATGCTGTACTCAGTTATATTGAGCCATACGCATCCTCTACTTGTGAACTAGTAACGGAGTTACTGCAATACCAAGATGATCTTACTTTAGACCCATTAGAGTCGACGGCCTTATTAGCTGGGATCGTGGTGGATACCAAAAATTTTACAGCGCGTGCCGGCTCACGGACTTTTGAAGCTGCTTCTTTTCTCAGGAGGCATGGTGCTGATCTATTTATGGTTCAATCCCTGCTTCGTGAAGATTTATCTTCGCTGATGAATCGCTCAGAATTATTGCAGAATACCAAAACTGTATTGGATCGATATGCAATTGTTGTTGGGAAAGAAGATAAGTATTATGATCAAATAACGATTGCTCAAACAGCAGATGCTTTGGTAAATCTACATGGAGTAGAAGCATCTTTCGTTATCGCTCGCCGAGATGATAAAATGGTGGCTATCAGTGCAAGATCAGCAGGTAAACTAAATGTACAAGTGATCATGGAAGAGATGGGTGGCGGAGGCCATCTTACCAATGCTGCTTGCCAACTGAAAGGTGTCAGCTTAGAACAGGCAGAATCAAATTTGATTTTACATCTAGAAGAAATGCTAAACAGCGAAGGGGAGACGTAAGATGAAAGTTATTTTATTGCAGGATGTAAAAGGTACCGGTAAAAAGGGTGAGGTTAAAGAAGTAGCAGAAGGATATGGTCGGAATTTCCTGCTTCCGCGTAAACTCGCTGTAGCGGCTTCTGGTGGGAATATGAATTCGCTAAAAGAACAACAACGACTAGATGAAGAGAAACAGAAGCGAGAGTTAGCGGAAGCGAACGAGCTGAGCGGACAGATCGCAGCCCATACATTGCAGATTGAAGCAAAAGCGGGGAAGGACGGCCGCTTATTTGGAGCAATAACTTCTAAACAAATCAGTAAAGCATTTAAAGATGCATTTCAAATTGAAATTGATAAGAAGAAAATATCGTTAAAAGAGCCGATCAAACAAGCTGGATTCGTAAAAATCCCTGTTAAATTACATCCAAAAGTAACTACTACCCTGACAGTCCAAATTGTAGTTGTAGAAGGAAAATAATAAGGGGTATCTTAAGGGGTACTTGATAGATGAATGATTTAATGACAGATCGTCTGCCTCCCCAAAATATAGAGGCGGAGCAAGCAGTACTTGGAGCCATTCTTCTTAATCCCGATATACTCACCAATGTAAATGAGCTTCTACGCGCAGAAGATTTTTATCGGCAGGGACATCAACGACTTTTTCAAGTGATGAATGAGTTAGCTGAAAAGCGGGAACCTATCGATTTAGTTACACTAACAGCGCTCCTGCAAGATAAAAATTTATTAGAAGAGGTAGGGGGAGTTAGCTATTTAACAGAAATAGCTGCACTTGTCCCTGCCATCTCTAATGTTGATTACTATGCGAAAATCGTAGAAACCAAATCGATGCAACGAAATCTGATTCGTACTGCTTCTGAGATTATTGGTGATGCTTACACGAGTGAAGAAGATATAACAGGTATTATGGAATCAGCCGAAAAGAAGATTTTGGATATTGCTAAGAGAAGAATTAAAGGTTCTTTTGCAGCGATTAAAGATGTCTTGGTAGAATCCTATGAGCAAATTGAAGCCCTTCATTATAATAAGGGAGGATTAAAAGGTTTATCGACTGGATTCATTGATCTGGACAAGATGACATCCGGATTTCAAAAATCTGATCTAATCATTGTAGCAGCCCGCCCTAGTATGGGAAAAACAGCATTTGCGTTAAATGTTGCTCAAAATGTGGCAACCAGAACAGGAGAAACAGTAGCTATCTTTAGTTTGGAGATGTCCTCTGCTCAGTTGGTCATGAGGATGATCGCTTCAGAAGGAAATATTGATGCCCAAGCTTTTCGAACGGGTAATTTAAATGAGGAAGACTGGGAAAAACTAACGATGTCGATAGGGACACTCAGTGAAGCGTCTATTTTTATAGATGATACTCCTGGTATCACCATTTTTGATATTCGTGCAAAACTCCGCAGACTGCAAGCGGAACATGGGCTTGGTTTGGTTATGATTGATTATCTCCAACTCATTTCGGGTAGAGGAATCGAAAGCCGTCAGCAAGAGATATCGGAAATTTCTCGATCCCTTAAGTTGATGGCGAGGGAGTTTAACGTGCCAATTATCGCTCTGTCTCAGTTATCTCGTGCCGTAGAACAAAGACAAGACAAACGTCCTATGTTATCAGACCTGCGTGAATCTGGTTCTATTGAGCAGGATGCAGATATGGTTGCGTTCTTATACCGAGATGATTACTACAATGAAGAATCCGAGAAAAAGAATATAGCAGAGATTATTATCGGCAAACAGAGAAATGGACCTGTTGGTCGCGTTGAGTTATTGTTCTTAAAAAACTATAACAAATTTTTATCTCTGGAGCTCCGGCCGCCTAAATGACGAATATATTGCCAATTATTTTGGTTAATGTTCGTTTTTTTATTTGACATGTCTATGTTCAACCTATAGAATGTACATGGTTTGGTAGTGAAGAATGTATAAGATCTTTTCTGATCAAAATAAGATGAAAACTTTCTATACTTGCCCAATAGGGTAATAGCAAGCAAATTCTTACATGAAAAAGATGAATCCTGGAGGGATTATATGTCTACCGTAGTCGTTGTTGGAACCCAGTGGGGAGACGAAGGAAAAGGCAAAATAACCGATTTTTTAGCAGAAAAAGCAGAAACTGTAGCAAGATACCAAGGTGGCAACAATGCAGGACATACTATTGTGTTCGGTGGAACACGTTATAAATTGCATATGATTCCCTCTGGGATATTTTATGGAGATAAAAAATGTGTGTTAGGCAATGGAATGGTGATCCATCCTCTGGCATTGGTAGAAGAGCTGGATTACTTAAAAAATCATAATGTGAACTTAGACAACTTGCGGATTTCTGATCGTGCTCATCTCATTATGCCTTACCATATCAAGCTGGATTTGGCAGAAGAAGCACAAAAAGGAACCGATAAGATTGGAACGACAGGGAAAGGGATAGGCCCTGCTTATATGGATAAAGCAGCGCGAGTTGGTATCCGAGTTGCTGATCTATTGACACCTGAGATTTTTGCAGATAAATTGCGCCGCAATCTAGAACAGAAAAACCGTTTGTTGGAGCAGCTCTACGGTCAAGAAGGATTACAATTTGACGATATTTACAATACTTATATGGCAATTGTCGATCGTATTCGCCCATATGTAACCGATACATCTGTTTTTCTAAACAATGCCATTGATCAAGGTAGAAGAGTACTATTTGAAGGTGCTCAAGGAGTTATGTTGGATATCGACCAAGGTACCTATCCTTTTGTAACTTCCTCTAACCCTGTTGCAGGTGGTGTTTGTATCGGTTCAGGAGTAGGTCCGACCAAAATTCACCAAGTCATAGGTGTTGCAAAATCGTATACTTCACGTGTTGGAGATGGACCATTTCCTACTGAGTTAAATGATGAAGTAGGAAACCAAATCCGTGAGGTAGGCCGGGAGTATGGTACTACGACAGGAAGACCACGACGTGTCGGTTGGTTTGATTCCGTTGTTGTACGTCATGCGCGCCGTGTGAGTGGGATCACTGGTCTATCCCTTAATTCTCTCGATGTCTTGACTGGTTTACCCACCGTTAAAATTTGTACGGCATATAGCTACAAAGGACAGGTCATCGAAAACTATCCAGCAGATCTTAGCATATTAGCAGAGTGTGAACCCGTTTTTGAAGAGCTTCCAGGTTGGACGGAAGATATCACTGGTGCTCGTTCTTTGCATGAGCTCCCATTAGCAACCCAGCACTATATTGAGAGAATTACACAATTAACTGGTATTCCATTGACTATTTTCTCAGTAGGACCAGATCGCGACCAGACTATCCAAGTAAGACCTGCATATGTATAAAAATAATTTTTATCCTCTGATGCAAATCAGAGGATTTTTTTGTGCGGAACCCTCCTCTCATATGGAAGATAATTTACAAATTGGATATATTTTTGAAACTATTCCGAAACAAGTGAAATATATTCTATAAGAATAATGATAACGAGGAGAGTGAGATAGAAAGATGAGAAAAAATGTTTTAGCCCTATCCATCCTAACTTCTGTTTTCGCATTAGTTCCAAACTTCACATTTGCCGCTCCTAAAAAAGCAACAACATGTGTGATTCTTTATGAAAAAGAGCATTACCAAGGCAAAAGTATAAAAATATGTCAAAACACCCCTGATTTAGGGAAATATCATTTTAATGATAAAACTCGTTCCGTGAAAGTGGAAGGTAATGCTACTGTCACCATCTACGATGACATAAACTATAAAGGTGCTAGTTATGTCATTGAAGGAAAACAAGATGATGGCATAGATCCCATTACATCCTCAATAAGAATTCACAACCAATGATCTAGAAAAGGATAATTCTTTAGATTAGAAAGAGCCAGTTTTTCATAACTGGTTCTTTTTGATATTTGATGCATTTTTTCATTGTGGGAAGCCTATTGGGGATTAATCAAACCGATAACCTATCAAACACGATTATTTTATCTCGAAGACTGATTGCCGCCTATTATTTGTTATCCTCTCACTTGTACGAAATGTATAATTATAAACAAATTTTTTATTTAGAAATAGAGGAAGAGTAAATGTAAAGAAGGACAATTTATGAAAAATAATAACAATTAAGTAAAATGAAAATCAAATTAATTTATAATAGAAGGTGTGATAATTCGAATAAAAAGGACTGAAATTTTTTATGAACTGGCAAATCTATCATTTTCTAGCTGCTAATCCATTTGCGAAAATCTCTAAATTCTTAACTAATGATGTCATTAATGGTTTACTTAGTATTGCAACTCCGATAGCAACACTTGCTTTTATAGGACTGGGAATTGCTTCTATGTTAGCTTCAGATGAACATGCTCGTGCAAAATTAAAATCTGGAATGTGGTGGGTTGGAGCAGCGGCAGCTCTGTGCTTTATGGCTAAAAATATCGTTAGTTGGTTAGATGGTGCATTCTAAAAAAAGGAGAACGGAATGGCAGAAGAGAGAAAGCGATTTTTAATACCAAATCAAATTAGTAAATCATTTCATATTTGGCGGGGCATTACACTGCGAGAAGGTTTAATTTTATTGCCACTCGGCCTTTTAGGATACCTTTGTTATCAATACTTTGTCCCTAATAGTTGGGATTTATCTTATCGCTTATTTGCTGCATTGCTCCCTGTTACCTTAGGAGGCGCAATGTTATTTGTTCGCCCTATCCCAGAACGAAAAAATATTGCGCTATATCAACAACTTTTATGGAGAATTCGTTTCAATCGACGCCAGCGAGTCTACCCGTTTTCAAAAGGAAAGATGAGAGGAGTGGGAGAATAGTGCAAACTGCACAAGAACTTATTCCTATAAAGGGTATTTATAATGAAATGATTGAAACAACAGATAAGAGACTGATCAAAGTACTATCTGTAAGTGCTGTGAATACACATTTGATGTCTTATGCAGAAGAGAAAGAAGTATTAGAAGGCTATGAATCATTTTTACGCGGATTGAGAAAACCGATACAAATAGCAAGGGTAGCAGAACCAATGGATTTAAAAGAGTATATTCTCCAGTTAAAAGATAAGTTGAGACAGTTGGAGAACCCTTATAAAAAAGAAATGTTATCTAGTTATATTCAATATGCAAAAGCATTACAAGAAGATAGAGATATGATTCGCCGAAGCAGATATGTTATTTTGGATGAGCCATTTTCTAGTGAGAATGCAAAAGAAGATGCTATTGAAAAACTGAAACTTCGTACAAGAGATATAAAGTTAGCCATAGAGGAAATGCTTTATCGACATACATTGCAAGTGAGAGAATTATGGAACCATGAGTTAGCTAAATATATCCATATGTTTTTTGATTATGAAAATGCTCAGCTGGCAGTGGGAAGCTATGAAAAAGAATATCCTTATATCATTGGACAAGGTAATTTAATGAAAGCCGTTGAGCAGTATAAAAGACGGGAGGAGGAGTAGAATTGCTTACCCGTTTTTTTAAAAAAACGAATCAAAAAGAAGAACCAGATATCGAACAGAGTGTGACGGAAATGAATTCCATGCTTGATCTGTTTACACCTGATAGTATTGAAGAGGGTGCGAACTATTTACGGCTGGGGGGCAACTATGTTCGAACTTTAGTCGTTTCTCACTTCGCTAATCAGGTAGAAGCTGGTTTTTTGGAGAAATTACATACGATGTCTTCCAATGTTTCCGTGATTCATCATATAGAGCCTACTCCATCGGGAGAAATGATTAAATCATTAAATCGTGCAGTTATTGAATACAAAACCCGTCTGCAAGAACCTCGATTGAGACCTGTAGATCAAATTCAAATAGAGAATGATCTGCAAGATGCAGAAATCCTTTTACAAAATCTAGTAAATGGATCGAGCGAAATGTTTGTAGAGCATATGCTTGTGCATATTCAAGCAGAAAGTCTAGACAAGTTAAACTCGATAACGCATCAAGTCAAAACACAGATGAGCAAATCTCTAAAATTACTTACTCCGCATTTCCGGATGTTAGAAGCCTTTCAAAGTGTTTTACCTACCCGTTCTCATAAAATTCCTGAGATGACATTCCGAAACTTTGATAGTGAATCTCTGTCTGCTTTATTTCCATTTGATGAATGTGAAATTGTCAGTGAAAAAGGAATTATCAAAGGAAAAAATTTAAAAACCAACAGTATCGTATTAGTCGATCATGATGAATTGTTAAATCGCAATGAAGTAGTGATTGCAACAAGTGGCGGAGGGAAATCTACCTACCTCTTTGGGGATATGATGCGCCGCTGGATGCAGGGGACGACTATTCGAGTAGTTGATCCAAAAGGAGAATTTGGAGAAAAGGCACAAAAACTCGGCGGGGAATGGATCAAAATATCACCGATGAACGATAATGTGATCAATCCTTTTGAGATCATGAACGCAACGATCGCAACAGATGAATCCGGCCAGCCCTTAGAAGCATCCCTCTTACATCAAAAGATTTCCCGTTTAAAGACGATGTTTACCCTGATGTATAAAGATTTAAAAGAGCAGCAAGTAGGAATGGCACTGTTAGAAAAAGTGCTGGTTGAAGTTTACCGGGATAAAGGGATAACGTGGGATACCAACTTTAAGACGAAACAGAGTTCGGATTACCCGACCATGAAAGATTTATACCAGAAGATAGATTTGTTAATGCATACAGAAGAACAATATACGCCACTGGCTGGATTTTACCAAGTGTTATACCCATATGTAGAAGGATCGTACTCTAAAGCGTTTAATGGAATTACCAATGTAGACCTATCAAACGATTTGATTGTGTTTGATCTATTTGACCTGCGCAACGAAGGGGATTTACAGCAGGTCGCGATGTATAACATTCTCACCTTCTTGTGGGACGATGTCACGATGGACAAGAAAAAAGTCCATCAAATTTTCGTCGATGAAGCACATATTCTCTCTGATCCAAAAAATCCACTAGCGATGGAATTCCTAGCTTCTATGTATAAGTTGATCCGTTCTTTCTCCGGCGGTGTTACATCTGCTACGCAGCAAGTAGGGGACTTCTTAAGCGCTGTAGAAGGCTCGCGAAACTATGGGGAAGCTGTAATCTTAAACTCTGTAACCAAACTTTATCTACCTATGGTTCAGGAAGAGATGAACAGTATTCGAGAAAGGACATCTGAGAACTTCTCCGAAGAAGAAGAGCGGCTGCTCGTTATCCAAGATGCAGATAAACACCAAAATGCGGGAAAAGGCATCTATGTGGTAGGTAGTAAGAAAGTCCACCTTCAAGTCGAACTCACCCCAGCTGAGCTTAAACTATGGGATGCTGCTTGGTATCAGAGGAAGTATGGGAGCGGGGTGTAAGGTATGTGGGCAAAAATCGTGTTATGTTTTGTCTTATTGTTTAATCTGGCTGGTAATGTGGCTTTGGCAGCACCATCACCATCACCCCCGCCGAAAAAGCCAGCGGGGACATCGGAAAATAAACCTGCGGATAATCAAAAGAACCCTGAAGATGCAGCGTTGGAGAAAAGGGTAAAAGCAGCAAGAGATAGTGCAGAAGCACAAAAAAAAATAGCAGTAACAGCAAAAGATAAAGCATTAGACGCTAAAGACACAGCAAAAAAAGCACAAATTGCATCCGTAGATTCATGGAAGAGAATGAAGAAGGCAACAGATGCGGCAACGAGGGCAAAAGAAAAGACAAATGCAGAAAATAAATTAAAAGAAGCAAAGCAGCAAAAAATAATAGCGATAGACCAAGCAAAAATGGCACAGACAGCTGCCGAGAATGCATTCAATGAAGCAAACAAGACAAATACTTGGGATTTAAATGATTCAGACTCCATTGATAGATTACAGGCGGATGCAGAAAAAGCAGCCAGTGAAGCAATAACAGCAGCCAATGCAGCACAAGCAGCAGCCGATGAAGCAACAAAGACAGTAGAAATAGTACAAGATGCAGCTGATGATGCAGCGGCAGAAGATCCCTACTCAAATTGTAATGCATGGGAATTAGGGTGCTATGCCAATAGTTGGTTTTATAATCTGGCAAAAGGAATTTTACTAGCCGTTGTTGCTATGTTAAAGGCTGCGTTTAGCTTAGGAGATTTATCCGGTGATCCGATGATAAAGTCATTAAAGACAGGATTTAGCAGTCTATCATGGTCGTTTTTGTTGTTGTTTTTGGTTTACCAGTTGGTACGAATTCTCTCGTTAATGATTTTACAAGAAGATTATTCAGAGATAAAACCTTTGATCCGCAATACGGTTGTAGCGGCATGGTTAGTTTCAACCTTGACGTGGATTTGTGATCATTTATTTGATTTAGGGAATGCTTTTACTGCTTATGCTCTAGACCACCTCACGAAATTACAAGTCAGTATTAATGTGTTACTAGATATAGTAGTCGTTGGTGGTGGTGACTATTTACTTGTTTTGCTAGTGATTATAGCTGTATTATGTATTACTATCCTTATCCAGATAGGGATTCGTTCTGCGGAGTTTGCTTTTTTCGTAATTATTGGACCAATTGCGATTGTTACGCTGGTCAATAAAGAAATGAACTTTTTTCCTATTTGGTGGAGAAATTTGTTGGGGATTATTGTTACTCAGTCGATCCAGCCAATACTCTTTGTGCTTTCTATTCAGATGATTTCAAAGGGTGGATTAGTACATATTTTTATGGTTATTGGTTTCTTAGTATTGACGTTCCGTGCGCCTGAGATGGTCAAAGAGTGGTTTCAGTCTAGCACTTCGACTGGAGCAGGAAGTGCCGCTGTTGGAGCATCAGCTACTCAAGGAGCACTAAATGGCGTATCTGGAGGGTGGTGGTCCCGAGGTGGCGGAATCGCTGGTAAATTTGTAGGAGGACTGAAGGGTGGAGTTGCAGGGGGTCTTGTATCCGGTGGCCAAGCTCTTTTTCGCTCACTGACAAGAAAATAGAGAGGAGGATGACTTATCGGTCACTATCGCCGCCCCATTATTGGGGCGTTTATCATCGCAGTAGGGGCTGCGCTGGTATTGGAAGTTGTACTGGCGATACTGCTTGTCGCAGTGCCGGCAGGGCTGTCGCAGTTTAAATGGGGCCAGCTGCCTGATGTGATTCGGCAAGCGACGGGGATTGGTCTGTTTATGCAAATGCAGCTGGTGATCATTGTCCTTGCTGGCATGGTTGCCCGGCGGGTGTTTTTGTTTTTGGCTGGACGAACATTTAAACATGCAGCATATTATGGGGCTCATGGTACTTCCCGTTTTGCCAAGAAATCAGAACTGATGAATGACCGCTACTTTGCAAAACATACATGGAAGAAAAGTGCACAAGAGAATTTGCAGAATCCGTCTGGAATTATGCTGGGGCTGTTAGGAAATAAACCGCTTATTTTACCTGAAGAGACAATAATACCAAACCGCAATGTTTTTCTTGTTGGTTCACCGGGGTCAGGGAAAACTCAATCCTATCTCTTAACCAACCTCATTCATGAGCAGGAACGTTCCGTTGTAGTTACCGACCCAAAAGGGGAAATTTTTGAGGCGACCGCGAAGTTAAAGGAAGAACAAGGCTATGAAGTTCACTTGGTTAACTTTTTAGAAATGAACATCAGTGACCGCTATAACCCACTGGATTACATCACAAAAGAGATCGAGGCGGAACAAGTAGCCACTACTATCGTAGCAAATTCAGGCGACAAGAATGCAGAAAATGATTTTTGGACGAGATCGGAGATCGCATTACTAAAAACATTACTCCTTTACGTCCGCTATGAGTGTCCTGATGAGGCCAACCTCGCAAAAGTGAAAGAGATTCTCACAGTGCAGGGACGTACTCCCAAAAAGATGGATCAATTTTTTTCAAACTTGCCTCCCGATCATCCTGCATATCAATCTTATCTCATTGTTCGGATGGCGGAAGACAAGACAAGGGCTAGTATTTTCATCTCCTTGGGGATTACCTTATCAAAGTTTGACGCATCAGATGTCCGTAAATTTACGGAGAAGAGCGACTTTTCCCTCGATGATATTGGAAAGAAAAAGATGGTCATCTATTGTATCCTGCCAATTGCAGATGCGACATGGGAGCCTTTAACTTCTACTTTTTTCACACAGTTGTTTCAACGTCTCTACTATGTCGCAGATCACAATTATAACAAGCTGCCAGTAAAAGTCAGTTTATTGCTCGATGAATTTGTAAATATCGGGAGGATCCCGCGATTTGAGCAAATTTTAGCAACTTGCCGCAGTTATGGTATCAGTATAAGTACTATAGTGCAATCAATGGGACAGCTAGTAGATCAATACACCAAAGAAAAAGCAGAGGGCATCATCGGAAACTGTAGTTTGCGTTATCTATTAGGAGTAGATGATAAGATGACTGCGGAGTATTTCTCCGAATTGATCGGTAAAACAACGATTCAGACCAGATCTACCTCCAAAACAAAAGGGAAAGAACAGAACTCTTCCTTATCCAAGCAGTATGGGGAGCGAATGTTGATCAACGCTGATGAACTCTCGCGAATGCATCGAGACGAGGGGATGTTATTAATCTCTGGTATGTACCCCGCAAAGTTACGGAAGATGTATCAATGGGAGTTCTTTAAAGGTATCTTGCATGATCAAAATAGATCAAGTCGTTTTGACTATCAAACACCAATGGCTTTCGAAGTGGGAGCTACACCAGAAGCAGTACAAAAGGAAGAACCAAGAGAAGAAACTGTTAACAAACAACAAGAGCAAAACATGGACACCTACCTTCTTCAAGGAGTAGAGCAGCTGGAAAGTCGCCTTCGTGCGAACTTATCTATAGAACTGGCCCAAGAGCTAGATGAGCAATTGGCAAAGTTATCACCAACTGCTCCCAATTACTCAGAACAAAAGTTTGATTTGTTACGTGCGTTTTTTACAGATATGCAACAAAAAAGGGTGAAATAAAGGCCTTATCCAAAGGGGGACTTAGGTTTGGATGAATACCAAGAAATAGATGATCTGCTCAAAGCTATTGACAGGCAGCAGCGGGTTACGAAATTAGAACAGCGGATACGGCGAAACCTCAAACCTGAACAAGAGGCCCTGCTCGATCAAAAATTAAAAGAGATCGGTTCGGTTGCAAGTCCAGCATCCCCAGAAGATATCGAAGATCATACAGATCAAGTAAGGGAAATATTGAAACAGTTTATGGTTTATGTGGAAGAAAATGTCCCAGATGCTACCCAAGAAGACTTGGAAAACTTCTTTTTTAAAGTTGCACTAAATGATGTTGGGCTTACGGCTCGATATGAACAGGAGCAGCGAGATAGAGAATATATCAGGGCTAGAATGAAGGATTTAAGAGGGAAAGAACGTTTAAAAGTAGAGGAATATTTAGCCAGTGAACACAAATTTGAGCCTAAGAGAGAGACGGAAATAGAAGAAGGACTTATCAATTGTTCCTATGGCAAAGTAGAAGATGAGCACGGATATTGGCATTTTGTCTACAATCGTAAACAAAAACTGATTTCCTATTATGAGGTCGAAGCACAATTGCAATACCTTTATCAAAAGAGAATGGATCTTTTAAAAGAAGAACTCTTAATGGGAACCGAAAGAGCAGAAGTCGAGAGAATTCTCGCCTCAGCAGGGTATGTCCCATTAGGAGAATTAGAGCGGCTAGATGAAAGAACCACTGTTCAAAGATATGGTTTACAAAGAGGAGATAGAGATATATTTATCTACCGCATCATGTATAACTCTAAAGATGAAATAAAGCAAAAGAGTTTTGTTCGGAATGATGAGATTTAGTACGAAAATGAATTGAAAAAAGAGAGGATGAGAGCTTTGTCCGATATGATCGGGGCACCAAGGCATTATGTGGAGGAAATGTTAGGGAGGAAGTCGTTGGAGTTAAAGAAAGAGATTAAGGATGGGGATAAGAGGATTTGCTACTATGGAAAGTTGCTTGAGGAGGAGGGTCATTGGGAGTATATCTATGATAAAAATGGTAAGTTAGTAAGCTCACGTTTATTAGAAGATGTATTAAAAAGAATAGTTGAAAACAGTTTCGAAGAGAGTATGAAGGAACAAATTGTTATTGGTGCTAGTAGAGAAATCACCGAAGAAAATATTAGAATTGCAATGTTTTTATATCCAATTGGAAAAGAAGAAATTAATGAAAATGGGTATTCACAGAGGTATGCAGAAAAAGACATAAATGAAAAGGATAGATTTGAGATTATTATTTTCTATGATAATAACGACAAAGTATTAGGAAGCAAATGGGTTTAAGTTTATATACAAAAATGAATTGAAATATGATTGGTAGAGGGAGATATTCGAAAGATTCTCTCTACCACACCAAACATTGAGGAGGTAATGCAAATTAATTTATATATTTCTAATAAGTTTGTTGAATCTCTATATTCAAAGAGGGAAAATTTTAAAATAGAAAGAAATAATCAGAGCTATCACAATGTGAATATTAAAGTTAAACGATCTCCAAAGGATTATTTAGAACAAATAAATAATGGAGATTTATCAATTGCTAAGAATGTAATTAGTAAATTCGGTAGGATTAGAAAAGAATCAATAACTGTACCCATTCTAAAAGGTTTATCAAATTTGAGGAAAATAACAAAAAGTAATATTTTTGCTGAAAAAATTGAGGAATTGATGAAAAAAGATTCTAAAGTATCTCCTTTTATATTTTCAGATATAGGAAAAGTAGGAATTATGAATTCTACAGAAATAAAAGAAATGAACGAAAGAATAAATAAATTACTAGATAAAGTAAAGGACATACCTAGAATAACAGCAGATCAGATAAGAGACATAAAAAAAGATATACAAAACACTCCCGAAACTTATTTCAAATTTGCCCGCTCTGCTGAAGTAAAAAGAGTAGGATTTACCCCAAACCATTTCTCAGAAGCTTTAGAAAAGGCTGGTTACAGTAAGGAACAATTAACGAAATTGATGAGTTTGATTCATTTATCTGCCAGTTGCATGACAGATAAAGAGTGGGAATTTGTGCAAGAAACAAGGAACAAGATACCAGCTTTACAAGAAGCAGTAAGAGTTTTTCATGAGAGTGAAAAAGACCGTTACTTAGGTACCTCGAATGTGAGGAATTTCGATGGCATTGGAGGATTTGTTGCGGATGCAAATCTGTATCAAGATATGTTTACCAAGGATGAACTGATTTATGGTGTCTTGAGATTGGATTTTGATAAATCCAATCATTTGGATGGAGATTATACAAAAAAGATCTATGCTATATATTTTACTAGTCCAGAAGTAAGTGAAAAGAGCAAAATACCTTTCCAGCGAGAGCTCACTTTGAAAGACAATGGTGATATATCAGATAATGCTCCTTATAATCCATTAACGGGAAATGGATATACATCTGCAAGAATTAACATGATTATTCCAGAATATCAAATTGATTATCGTGATACAGTACGTTTTAAAAGCAGTGAAATGTTATTTGGTCATTTTAATGAAAAAGGCGAGTTTCAGCCACAATTGGCCTATGTCGACGGAAAATGGAAAAACATAGACGATATCTTCAAAGCAAATGAGGAATTACAGGCGACGGATCGAAGTTCGGAAAAACAGCAGCCAAGAGATCACTTGGAAATAGATGCAAAAGATATCCCTTGGGATGGATTGGAAAGATAATAAAGGAAGCATAAGACATTGTTAGATCGTTCAAAAGCATTAATTTTATGCAGGGGAAGATAAAAAAGGAAACTATTAACATAGGTATATATTCCATACAAATAAAGAAATTCACCAATGTCTTGACAGAGGGGTTGACCATGAAACGGATACAGTGTGAAGATGGAACATTTGTATTAGATGGCAATCAAGTCCGCTACGAGTTGCCACTATCGAAAGTGCGGATACATAGTTATGAAGAGTATAGCGAGGCTGTTCCTGATGTAGACTGTGCAGTACCATTTACATTTGAAAGTGATATGCAAGAAGAGGTATTTCGGATTTTTTTTGAAATAGACCCAGGTTATATGCCATTAGAGAAATTTCGTTTATCCCATAATGTTGCAGAGGTTGTGACACAATTAATATTTCTCGGGCAATATTTTGAGAGGCAGCAAGAAGTATATACGTTCTATCAGCCGATCAATATTGTAATTGGTCCTTTAAATGAAGTAAAAGTTTTATTTCGTGGAGTTCATGGTTTGTTTCCAGAACGTAAGCCTGACTCGATAGTAGAATCGATAAAACAGCTTATTTTTTATTTGCTTACAGAGGACACGTCTTATGGAGAAATAAAGAGATTGGGAAAAGAAATAGGCACAAAGATCCATCCAGCGTATTCTCATATTGGCAAAAAAATATTGAAGGCATCCACTTGGTTGGAACTAGAGAATATTGACTATACCAATCGTCTTGTAATCGATGATCAAGTAAAGCCCAAAAAGAAATGGAGTTTGACTCTTACTAAACCAAGGCAAGCCTTACCTCCTGTCTCCAATCAAAATGGAAACAGTGCTAGAAAAAAGAAAATAGTGATTCAACCGAAATGGATCGCCATAACGCTTGGTGTACTCGCCCTTCTTACCCCCTTTTTATTGCCTGAGCAAAAGGTTAACCATGCAGATCCTGTTCCAAATCAGCAACAACAAACCGCTCTTTTGCAAAATGGCATTCGATTTGCTGCTACAGGCAAATATCAAGCAGCGGAAAAGATTTTTAAACAACTAAACTTTTCTTCTTTGCCTTCAGAGGATAAAAAAGTAGTTTTGTATACATATGTGAGAACAGAGCAGATTCAAAAAGCGTTAGACTTAGATCCAACATATGCAGAGAGCATCGTTCAGTATTTGGAAGAGAGAGATCAATTAAACGAACTTCTGTCAGTCAAAAGTAGCTCCATCATCATTCAATTTGAGCAAGCGGCTTATAATAGAGAATATAAGAAGGTTCTCGAACTCTATAGGCAAGTACCAATTAATGTGAGAAGAGGAAAAGTGATCATTCGAGCTTATGTAAGTGAAGGAAGCCTTCAAGAAGCCATGGAATTTGCTAAAGGCACAAACCAAGAAAAAATCATAAATTACGCAAAGCTAAAAACCGGCTTAAATCAATAAATTTACTTGTGGTAACTTTCTCCTCGAATAATCTTAAATCCCCGATAAATTTGTTCTAGCAAAAATACACGCATCAATTGATGGGGAAATGTCATTTTGGAAAAAGAGAGCTGTAGGTTTGCTTTTTGTATAACTTCAGAAGATAAGCCATCGGAACCGCCAATGATAAAGGTAAGATGGCTATTTCCGTATGTTCCCAAGTGGTTTATTTTCTCAGCAAATTGCTCGGAAGATAAGCTTTTCCCGTCGATACTTAAGACAATGACAAAGGTATCATTTGAAATCTTCTTGATGATTTTTTCTCCTTCTTTTTGTTTTCGAGTGGTAACACTCCCCTTGTTCTCTTCTTCGACTTCAAAAAGATTAAGCTTTGCATAAGCTTGTAATCTTTTTTGGTACTCTGCACAAGCGTCTTTCAAGTATTTTTCCTTTAAATTACCTACAGCGATAAGATTAATCTGCAAAGCTCGATTCCTCCGTCTCTTCTTCTATGGTTAGAAAATAGGCAGCAGGTTGACTGCACCAATCACAACTTTTATGGTCGGTCGAATCCATTACTTCCATCGTTGGAGCTACCGCGAATTTGTCGATAAAATCTTCCATTACATAGTCAATATGTTCCTTGCAAGCATACATTGTTGTTCACATCCTCTAAAGAAAATTTGCCGACTGGCCAGCCTTTCAAGGTTATACACCTCAGGCAAGGGCACAAGTCACACTACTTTATACTTTCTTATCTACTATAAAAATAATGCTCCGCTATTTAGCGAAGCATTTTTATGATAAAGCTTTTCGGGGGTTGTGTCTATTTTAATGTGGACTTTCAGCAAGAGTTACGGAAACGGTTGATTTGCTTCCATTACGATAAATGGTCAGGGTGACTTTATCCCCAATTTTCTTCGTATAGAGATATTTTCGCAGTTCAGAGCTATTATCGATAGATTGTTTATCGATTGCTACAATTACATCACGAGATTTCAATCCAGCACGGGCCGCAGGAGTGTTTGCATCAACTGTTTTAATTAAAACCCCAGTTTGTACAGATTCAGGAAGTTTTAATTCATCCCATGCAGAAGGTAGCATTTCTTGTAAATCATAAAGTTGAACACCTAAGTATGGTCTAGGCACATGCCCTAGTTTGATCAGTTGTTGAATGACAGGCTGTGCGTCATTAACAGGAATAGCAAATCCAAGTCCTTCTACTCCGCTCTCGGCAATCTTTAAGCTGTTGATGCCGATCACTTGACCAGCTGCGTTTACCAAAGCTCCCCCACTATTTCCGGGGTTGATCGCGGCATCTGTCTGAATAACATCCGTAGATGTTGTTTCCGTAACATCAATTGTACGTTTTGGGGAACTGATAACACCTACGGTTACCGATTGGGAGAATTGGGGCCCAAGTGGATTTCCAATTGCTATCGCAGGTTCTCCAGCTTGCAGGGTGTCAGAGTTTCCAAATTCAGCAACTTCGGTTACACCTGCTGCATCAATTTCTAGGACAGCTAAATCTGTAATTTGGTCATATCCTAAAACTTTTGCTGGTACTGTTTTGGATTTATCGTTGCTCAGCGGAAGGACAACTTGGACTTTTTTATTCCCCTCGATGACATGGAAATTCGTTACGACTAAGGCCTTACCGTCGGATTTTTGAAAGATTATTCCTGAGCCTGTTCCCTGTTTCACATTTTCCGTACTAAAGGGATCATCGGAACTGCCAAGATTTTCGACTCCGACAACTGCAGAACGTACTTTGTTTACTGCTTCTGTGATCTGTGAGTTGACTTTGACACTCGTTGTTTTCGTAGGGGTATATTGTGGAATTGTATTTTGATTCTGCACAAGTGAGTTATCAAAGTATCCTATTCGTGCAAGTAAAGGCACGAATAAGAGTGTGATCAGTCCACCGATAATCGCCGAGACGATACATAAAAATACAAGGGATCGACGACGCGGACCATGACTATTACCGTAATATTGGTCATTATAGTACCCCATAGGATTTCCCCCTCGAGATTATCTACGAATTATGCGTATTTAGCCTACTAGGCATATCTTTTAGGCTTAATTGCGATTATGTAGAAAAAATACTACTTACAAAGTATTTGACTCTATTCCACATAATATGCAGGTTAAGCACTAACTATTGCCGATTGCATTTTTACGTTTTGTAAAGGAGTAGGTCTATCTGGATATGTTTCTTTGAGGACAATGTCTTTTCCAACTTGAAGACCAGCTTCTTCTAGCATATTTTTTACTGTAAGATGTGCTAACTCTAGCAAGTTGTTATCTTGGCTCAAGTGAGCAAGATAAACTTGTTCACCTAATCCTTTTATAATTTCTAAAAGGCCAATTGCTGAGTCCTCATTCGATAAGTGGCCGGTATCTCCTAATATTCTACGTTTTACATTCCATGGATAGCTTCCCATACGTAACATATTGACATCATGGTTACTTTCCCATATCAGGCTGTGGACTCCATCGAGAGATTGTATGATCCTCTCATTGACATAGCCAAGGTCTGTAACGATTGCCATTGATTCATCCTTTTCAAAAAAACGAAATCCCATCGGTTCAGCTGCATCATGAGAGATTGGAATAGACTGAACGCCTATATCCGCAATGGAAATAGAGGAACCTGTATCCATAAAATGAAGCATAGAAGTGGGTATATCTCCAACACTAGATGGAAGATGCTGATAGGTTGCTTCGTTTAGATAAATTGGCAATTGATATCTTCTTGCCATGACACCTAGTCCCTTTACGTGATCAATATGTTCATGAGTTACAAGGATAGCAGTGAGGCTTTCTGGATTCACACCAATTTGTGCTAGTCGCCCTCCTAATTGCTTACCGCTTAGGCCTGCATCGACTAACAGACGGGTATTGTCAGTTTCTATGTAGAGGGCATTTCCAGAGCTGCCACTTGCTAGTACACTAAACTTCACAGTAAATACTCCTATCTATACATCCATTTTTGCGCAAAGATCTAATTTTCTCCAAGGTTTAACTAGAGTAGTATTACTTTACCACTTCTACGCTTTTAACTGAACCAAAGCTGATGGCGTAGACATCATACTGTTTCTCATCTAGCCAAAATCTCCATACCGGAATGAAGAAGTATGTCCCATTGTTATATGCTTGTGTTTGATAACCTAATTGGATTTTTTTGATATGTTGTGTTCTGCTTCTTGCTGTTGCATTGATTAAGTTGTACAGAGCAGTGTTAAAGTCGGTGACTGCAAATACTTTTGATGTTTCCTGTAGGTCAAAGTGGTTCATATAAATCGATTGGATTTGATTGTTTGCTACTTCAACTTCTACTCTTCCTCCATACAGCGGTCGACGGTCGATGTGTTGTACAAATATCCATTCTCCAGTTAGCTTGTGTGGTTTTGATTGCAACTGATATTCCGAGAAATAAGGTACTTCTTTGGATAATACTGCCTTTAATTCTGGTACATTGTGTACCACCATGGTATTAGGGGCAATCCGTTTTTGGTAACCCTGATTTAACTCCTGCCAACCACTGATCTTAGAAGGTGTTCCTTGCCAAATCTTTAATTCGGCAACGTCTTTTGGTCTTGGGACATCTAGTTCAAAGTGATTATCTGTAAGTAAACTTCTAATTTGTGTATTACTGATCTTATCCACTGCAAGGGAAGCGTTTTTTTGTTCCATCGTTTGTTGGATTTGAAAAATCAAAAATAAATTTACTAAGACGAAAGCTGTGATCAGATAATTTTGCGCTCGTTGCCAATCCATTACGACACGCCCCCTATCTGGATCTTTTCGCCATTAGATAGTTCCATTTGCCAACAAGGTGTCATTACTACTTGTCCATGAGAATTGTTTTTCGCTTTGTAAATCGGATAGATTCGATTTACGGAAGTAATCGGTATTTGTTTTTTTGTTAATTCAGCTAGGATTGTCTCTTTATTGGGCAGAATGAAATTAATCTGTTTCGTCGGTTTTTTTGATAAGTAATGTAAAGAACGTACATATTTGGATACAGCATTGATGCTGCTGCCTGCTTGAAGTTGAATCGTATCCAGATGTGGATTTTTTGTGGTATCACCTTCCCAATACACCGGCAATGCCTGGCTTATTAGACGAAAAGTATACAGATGTGCATTATCTTGCTGAGACATTTTGTCTAAAATATAATTCCCAGTCCAGCCATGGTGTTTGGCCATAAACTTCGTGTTTATTACATCAATTTCATTGCCTACACCAAGGGATGTGGTGCCATCTGTTTTTGAGTTGTCTACATACACCATATACGATTGTTGTTTGTAAAAGGTTAAGATTTGGTTGTTATTCATAAAAACAGATTCATTTTTTGACAGATCGATCGGCTCGATGTTATCACCTTGGAATAGCCACTCTTTTATGCTGTCGATGCCGATTGTTTGATTGGAATAGGTTAACTGCGGAATAGAAATAGATCCATTCGGCATATAGAGAATACGAGAAAAAGGTTTATTTTGATTTGCTTTGTCCCATGGATTTTCTCCATTTGTTGGAACTGCTTCAAGACTCATTAGATTTGGTGTCTGTTGGACTTGTTCTAAAATTTTGGGCCATTGATCAACATCAAAGTCAGTATTTGCTTGGATCACTTTTCCATCTTGATCGGAAATAAACCAGATACTGCTTTTTTTTGTCGCAGGATTTTCAAATAACCACACTCTGCTGATGGTAGATATGCTTTGAAAGAGGGGTTCATTTTTTAATAACTGGAAAAAGAACGCATCTAGCTGTTCTACTGGTAAATCTTGAAGAAAAGACATTTCCAAACCATTTGTCTGATGAAACAGGAGATTCCAATCATCTGCAGTTGGAGTGATTACCTCAAATCCATCCAATTTCATTCCATGTATGTTATGGATCAACTTAGGAAATAGGGTGGATTGTTGTTGTGTGATCAATTGGTTTTTCCCTTGCGTATGAGAGATAAGAAAAGGTGGTGCAGTCAGCTGAAATAGATATTTCTTTACATAATAATTATCTTTGGCGATATAAGGTGCTGGAATATAGGCGATGTTTTGTTCATCATAGGAAGGTGTACTATACCATAAAACAGCTGTAAGAATCACACTAGAGATGACCAAAATCACTAGACTAATGGTTTTTATTTTATTGATCAGTGCCATTAGCCTCGCTCCTTGTAGGTAAAGTAAAGAAGACAGTTGTCCCTTGTTCATACTCACTTTCGATCCATATCTCCCCATTATGGGAATGAACTATTTCCTGGGCAATAGACAATCCTAAACCAGTTCCTCCAAGCGTTCTTGATCGGGCTTTGTCCACCCGATAAAAACGTTCAAACAAGCGGCTTATATCTTGTTTAGGAATACCAAGACCAGTATCAGCAATGGATATTTGAACCATATTTGAATCACTCTGTATTGCTTTTATTGTAATGGAACCAGAAGCTGGTGTGTATTTCACTGCATTAGAAACAATATTATCCAAAACTTGATCCATCTTATCACGATCTACGACCACCATTGGAAGTCCATCATCGATGTGGAGCCGCAAAGCGATATCTTTTTGTTTACAAGTCATAGAAAAACGCTCGTAAACAGGTTGAAGTAAATGTTCGATCGTTATCGGCTGTTTATCGAAGTAAGACTCGCGTGCATCTAATCTAGACAGCTGTAAAAGATCGCTTATCAATCGGGCCATGCGCTCCGCCTCAGTATCGGCAACATTGAGAAAGTGAGAAGCAATATCCGGTTGATGAATAGCTCCATCTTTTAATGCTTCTAGATAACTTTTTATTGTGGTCAGAGGTGTTCGAAGTTCATGAGAGACATTGGCGACAAAATCCTTTCGTTGTCTATCAAGTTTTTCTTCTTCTGTTACATCGCTGAGTACCGCAATAAGCCCAACCAGTTCTTTCTCCCCGCGCTTGATTGGTGTAAAGGTAGCTTTAATCATCATAAAGGAGTTTGGATCATTTGGATGGAGTTCGATGTACTCTTCATGTACATGATCCAATGGAAAGACAATATTGTCCTCCATTGGAAGTACATCTTTTAGCCGGTCTCCAAGTTTAATCTCTGAACCTATCATTTTTTCAACCCAGCTGTTTTTTACAATGATATTTCCTTTGTGGTCAGTAGCTAAAACCCCATCGCTCATATTTGCAAGTACTGTTTCCAGTTTCTCACGTTCTTCTTCATTTTGAGATAGTGCTCGTCTTAAATGAGCAGCAAGATAATTAAAGGCTCTAGCTAATCTTCCTATTTCATCATCGCTTTTTACTGCAACCTGCTGATTAAAATCCCCTGCTGCCATAGCTGTTGCTTGTTGTGTTATTTCTTTTAGCGGCGTAGTAATTGTCCGTGATAATAAAATAATTAAAATGGCAGTCGCAACCAAAGTAACAGAAGAAGACCGGAATAATAGTTCGCCAATTCTCCTGATTTTTGCATAGATTGGGTCCAATGAAGCTTCTATATATATGGTTCCGATTCTTTGCTGGTTCGTATTTTCCAACTGTTTGATGTAGATTTGATAATCTTTTCCAGTAGCTCGATCTCTGCGAATAAAGGTGGAATCCAATTTACCAGTAGCATTTTGTGCACGTAAATTCTTTTTACCTATATTTTTGGAGTTCTCGGTACTTGAACTGAGGACGTATCCTTGATCATCTAATATTTCAATTTCTACAGTAGTTGTCGTACCGTTTTTTGTATTTAGGTAAAGCAGTTGTTTCAAAAATTTATCGGTTTCTTTTTTTGTTTCTGTTAAGGATTTATTCTCTTCGAGTACTTGGGTCATAGGTGAACTCAATAAGTTGGCCTGTGACCTTAAGCTATTAATAAAGTCATCCGAGTAAAACTTTTGCAGGGAATTGAGAAATGTTACCCCAATCAGCTGCACAGATATGAGAATCAACAAAGAGAAAATAACAACAAGTTTCCATTGTAAATTTTTAAATGCTTGTAACATTTGTTTACTCCGACTGCGGATTTCGCATGGTGTACCCGATTCCACGCCTCGTGATAATATATCCTGGTGCTCCGGGGTCATCTTCTATTTTTTCCCGTAAACGACGAATAGTAACGTCAACTGTACGAACATCCCCAAAATAATCATAGCCCCAAACCGATTGCAACAGGTGCTCGCGTGTTAATACTTGATTGAGGTGTTTTGATAAGTAGGATAATAACTCAAACTCGCGGTGTGTTAGATCAATTGTCTTCTCTCTCTTTTTCACTACAAAGCTTGTACCATCAATTGCTAAGTCTCCGATAGACAGGATATTTTTATCTGGGGTTTGAATCGTTGTTTTTTCTTCGGATTGTTTGCTGCGGCGTAAATTTGCTTTGACGCGCGCGAGTAATTCCCGATTGCTAAATGGCTTTGTCACATAATCATCTGCGCCCATTTCTAACCCGATTACTTTGTCCACTTCAGAATCTTTTGCAGTAAGCATAATAATAGGTAGTTCCGATACTTGTCTCACTCTTCGGCAAACCTCGATGCCATCTGATCCAGGTAACATCAAATCGAGTAACATCAGATCAGGTGGGGCGGATATTGCAGCTTGAATTGCTTCATCTCCATTATGGATACATTCGACATGATATCCTTCTTTTTCTAAATTGAACTTTATGATATCCGCGATCGGTTTTTCATCTTCCACTACTAAAATCTTCGCATTCAACTTACCCAACTCCCGTTTCCACAGATAAAGCTATTTTCGCATAATTAGATGTAAGAAAACAACTTATGGAGCTCGTGTTTATTTCGTATTTGGGCACTTCTTAAAAAAACTGTAAAAATGGGCGAGCTGCTCTAGTATTTCGGGAATAGGATGGATGTTAGAGGAGGGGGAGAAATGGCTGTCAAAAAGAAGAGAGCGTTTCAGGAAATCGCCAGTAAAGGTTTAAAGACCATTATTTTAGAGCATGATTCATGGATGAAACCCTATATGCCCAAAACGGTTTGGTATCGAGAAGATCGCCTGCTCGCCATGTTGGATACATTTGGAACCGTATTTGTTAAGCCTGATAAAGGCGGCGGCGGTGTTGGCATTATTCGTGTAAAGAAAGTAGCAGATGAACTAGTGGAGTGTAAAAGTTTAAAACATCATAAAATTGTGCCAAAGGATAAAGTTATTGCACTTATTGATACTTATTTGAAGCCTAATAAACGTTACCTTATTCAACAAGGAATACGACTTGCAACGATAAATGGGCGTCCGTTTGATATTCGTTTGATGCTTCAGCGAATTGATCATAAATGGGAGCTGACGGGGCTAGCTGCAAAGTTAGCAGCACCAGGAAAAATTGTGACCAACTTTTGCAAGGGTGGAAAACCATATACCGCAAAGGATGCTGTTGCTAAAGTCTTTCCGAATAATGTGTCTAAAAAAATGGAAGAACTTAAGAAATTAGCATATCGGGTTGCACATGTACTATCGAACCGATTCAAAGGACTTCGTGAACTAGGAATTGATGCTGGCCTTGACATTAATGGGAACATATGGGTGTTTGAGGTGAACACTAGACCTACGTATGGAATGTTCCGTGAACTCAAAAACTTACAAATGTATAACAATATAAGAAGAATTCGTAAACTGATTGTATAATTGGTTTAATTTTTCCATTTTTGGTGTTTTTGACGTGCTATCTTTGCTGTTGTAACAGAAAATTAACATGCAAAAAGCATGTTTTTTTCATTTCCGAGAATATACGAGCTTATTCGACAAAGTATTCTGTTGACGCAGACTATTGGATACTGCTACCATTATTATTAATTCAAAGTAATTTAACAAATTTAATTGTTCGGCATTTAAGTTTGTTAAATTGGATGAGAAAAATTTTGGAAAAAGGTGTGTTTACAAATGTCATCTATCACAGTTGGTGTATATTTAGGAAAAAAAGATCGTCTCGTTCGTTACTGGTATGAAATTTTGCCAAAAGGTCAATTTCCAATGTTGGTAAAATATTGCATTCAATCTTATCTGCGTAACAATTATTTTCCATTACAATCCATTTGTGATCCTAGAATGTTGAAAGAACAAATCCAAACCAAAAGTGACTATGTTCCTACTCAGCGCAATGTTACTTTCACACCAGATGACGGCCCTGTTTATCAATGGATAAAGAACTTAGAAAGCGGTTACCGCAGCGAAGAAATCAAGAATATTTTGAAAGAAACCGTTGTGCATACATTACTTCAAGATCAACAGTTGTTTGTTCCCCGTCATGTTGGACAAGCTCAATATGTAAATGAACCACAAGCGATGTATGCTTATGGAGACGATGCTCAAAAACTTACTCTGCTCAAAAGAGAACAAGTCGCTGTAGAAGAAGCCTATCCTATGTGGGAAAAAGTTGCCAATCAAACGGAAACCGAAAAAAAAGAGGTTCGTGACGAAAAAGGATTTACACATTTAGTTAATTATATGGGTTAAGGGTAATTTATCCCTTACGTGCTTTTCCCATCTAATGAGGAAAAGTATTTTTTTTGTTTGTAATTCCTATAATCGGAAAAATATAAAATGACGAATTTTGATATGTTTTGTCGAAATAACCATTATTAGGAGGATTCTTCACGGAAAAAGTGGAAACAAGTTGAAATACCACTTACAGATTGAAAAAGGAAACTCAGCCAAAAATAAAGATGAATAAAGAACAGGAGGATCAACTTGCAAGAAGATTGCCAGCGTTTTTATACTCGATTTTTATATCACGTGTTTGATCCATGGTTTGTCAGCCATCCTTTTCTATACAGTATTGTCTTAGCTGCTTCTATTCTTTTATTAACCGGCCTACTTTTAATGAGTAATCGAGCTATTGCCCGTTTGCCTAGATATTTATATATGTTCTGTGTTCTGATAATGGTAGCTTTGATCGATACCCTTTCTATGAAACTATCTATATTTCCGGTGTACCTCATCGTCTTTGGGATCGTACTTGTTCGATCAGACCGAGAACGCATCAGTATAATGACATTGTTGTTTGCTGGTGTATACTTAGGGCTTAAAGTCTCTACTTCTTGGTATTCCAGCCAAAATTATGATATGGCTTCTAAGTTTATTACCTTTGTTTTGGTCAGTTGGATTGGTGGCAAGGTACGGCATGCCTTCCATGAACTTCGCTTGATTCGTGGGAAAAATCTCCATTTAGTCAATAAGCTTAAAGAAGCACAACACCGTCTTTGGGATTATAACGATGAGATTGAAGAGACCTATCGAAGGGATTATTTGACGGGACTATACAATTTGGGCGGATTTCAAGAACAAGTTCATCGAGGCTTGGAAAAATGTTGCAATCATGAAGCTTATCATGTTATTAGCATTGATTTGACTGATTTTAAGCGAATTAACATGAAAGAAGGTATAGAGTTTGGAGATCAATTGCTGATTCGCTTAGGCTCTTATTTGAAAAAATATTTGCCTCCTTATGTACACCTTGCAAGATATGATGGTGACCAGTTTGCAATCGGTTTACTAGCGGATAATGCAGATCTTCGTAATGTTCTCCAATCGATTGATATTGTGATGGAAGAACTGCGCAATCAACTTCCATATCTTCGCTATTGTATTGGAACTGCAACCTATCCAGATGATGCAAAAAATGCAGATGAGCTTATTCGCAGAGCAGAGGAACGGTTAGCTATTGAACAGCGGAGAGTACGTCATAATGAAGAAGAAAAACGCCGGCATCTGGAAAAACTATCTGCTGTGGGCCAATTGGCTGCCGGTCTAGCACATGAAATTCGAAATCCTCTCACTTCGATTCGAGGATTTGTTCAAATTTCTGCCAAAGAATCGAGCGAAGTGAAAAAATGGGAATCTATTATCCTTCCCGAAATTGACCGAATTAACGATTTATTGAGACAATTCCTTAATCTGAGCGAGGTTCGGCCTACAAAATACTCTACATTTAGTTTAGATCAGTTAATGAATGATGTATTTAGTTTGATGGAACCTAAGGCTATATTGATGGGACATGAGCTCACTTGCCATCCCCCGAAAAATCCTGTCCAGATGGAGGCAGATGGGGAACAATTAAAGCAAGTATTGATCAACTTGATTCAAAATGGTCTTGACGCACTTGTTGTAAAAGGAAGAGTTGAACTGAGTTGGAAAGAAATGCGAGATCGAGTTTGCATTCACATCCACGATAGTGGAGAAGGAATCAAACCTGAAAATATGAACCGTATTTTTGATCCGTTTTTTACGACAAAAGATGAAGGAACTGGTATGGGGTTATCTATTTGTCACCGCATCATTACAGAACATGGGGGACAGATCCATATGACTAGTCTCCCGGGCAGAGGTACTACTTTCCATATTCATATCCCTCGTGTTTTGGAAGATTCCTCTTGTATGGAACCCGATTTAGAGGCTAATCTAGAGATTAGTAGCTAAAGGTATGATGAGGGGGATTTCTGATGGATGAAAAAAAACAAAAGCCACAGTTTCAAATTGTTACTGGAAAATCGACAACACACGGTGCTTACCATACAGGTGTTTTAAATCTTAGCAATTTATCTGCTCTCTGGGTAAACAAAGATCAAGCCAAGATTGATCTTGGACTGATTCATGCAAAAAGTGCATTGGAACGTGGAATAAAATTTACGACGAATAAAGATGAAGTAGATGGAGAATTGTACTGGGTTGTCTGGGTAGCAGTTGATCGGAATGAGCATGGTCCATATTATGCTGGAGTTGCAGCATGTCCAATGATTGTTAATAAGGAAACTCGAAAAGGCTGGAAAAATTTGGCCCATCATGTGAACCGTATGGACGATGCATTAAAGCGAAAAATTCGTTTAGATGAATTGGATCAACAAGAAAAGAAACAATTGAAGGACTTTCTCATCAAACATGACCCAAGCATGTGGGAAAACAGTACGGTTGAATTAAAGACATTACTGGCTGAATAAGTGACAATAATATGAACATACATTAGAAAGTATTGTAAAATATTGTAGTTGTGTTAGGATTACAATGTTTGGAACCTTACTAGGACACAAAAAAGGCGGATTTCCACCATTTGGTAGGAGCCGCCTTTTTTGATGATGTTTTTAACCTGATTGATTACTCTACCTGACTAATGTTAGTGAATTTGCTCATCTGAAGTTGATTATTCAAAAGCCTAACCATTTTGCTATTTGGTCTACTAATGATGGAGAGGCAGATGAAGCCGGAGGGTTTTGCCCTTGCTCCTGTACAGGACAGGGTATAGTTGGTTCAGTCCCCTCTGCGAAGTACTCCATTTTTTGACTTGGGCAGTTTTCATTAGCCAAGTATCCAGACTTTTCATCGATATAGACAGATTTTACGCCTGCTGGAATACTAAACATCCCAAGTGGCTGGTACGATGCTACTTGTCTCATGTATTTTCCCCAGATATACTGGGACAGCCTTGCTTTATCATGGGGAAGGTCTTTTCTTTTGTCATAGCCTACCCATACTGTTGTTAATAAATTTGGATTATACCCGATCAACCATCCATCACGGTCAGTGGTACCTGTTTTTCCTGCTATTGCTCCAGAAAACATTTGTTTCACTCTGTGACCTGTACCGCCAGACTGAAATACACTCCGAAGTAAATTTGTCATCAAAAAAGCATTGGCTGGGGTAGTAACCGTCGTTGACTTCGGTTCGTTTGAGACAATAATTGTCCCATCAGAAGCGACAATTTTACGAATGCCAAACAATTCTTGTCGGTTTCCATTAGCTGCAAAGGCAGTATAGGCTCCTGTCATTTCAAATGGAGTGACTGGATAGCTTCCAAGAGCAAGCGATGGTGTTGCGGACAGATTGCTCCTTATCCCAAGTCGTTTTGCCATCTCTATTTCTTTGTCGATCCCTATTTGAAACTCTGTGGTAACTGCATAGATGTTATCAGATTTGGCAATAGCTTCTCGTAACGTAATTGGTTTATTTGCATAGTTTTGCTGATAATTGCTAGGATGATAAACGCTATTTCCATAAGGAAAAGAAGTAGGCTGACTCATAATCTTTGTAATAGGAGTAAACCCATGTTCCAATGCGCTTAAATACAGGATTGGTTTAAAGGATGATCCTGGTTGTCGATGGGCAAATACACGATTATAGGGAGAGGATTGATAGTCTCGACCTCCCACCATCGCTTTGATTTGACCCGTGCGAGGATCAACAGATAATAGTGCACCTTGCAAGTCTGGATGATTCAAAAGTGTAGTGGTCACTGCTTTTTCAGCGTCTTTTTGCATTTTTTGATTTAAGGTGGTATATATTTTTAAGCCGCCGCTGCGAACCCAGCTCTCATCTAATCCAAACTGATCTACTGCTGTGCGAATGATGTAATCACGAAAATAGTTAGCCCTCTGGGTTTCTAGTTTGGTTGGACTATGAATTGCAAGTTTACCAATACTCGCCTTATATGCTTCTTGTTTGGTAATCATATGGTTTTGAGCCATAAGATTTAAAATAATGTGTTGTCTTGCTTTCGCTCGTTGGTAATGATCATATGGAGAATAGTATGCCGGCCCTCTAGGTATCCCTACCAAAAAGGCGCATTGAGATAGATTTAATTTTTCGACTGGTTGTTGGAAATATACTTGGGAAGCCCGATTTACGCCGTATGCTCCATTGCCATAATAGATTTTGTTCAGATACATCTCCAAAATTTCTTGTTTACTATAATGAAGTTCGAGTTGAATCGTGAGCAATGCTTCTTTTATTTTTCGACTCCATGTGCGATCATGAGTGAGGTACAAGTTTCTTGCCAGTTGTTGAGTAATTGTACTTGCGCCTTGGGTTACGCGGCCGGCTTTTATATTAGCCCAAGCAGCTCTTATGATGCCTTTTATAGAAAAACCAAAATGGTGATAGAAATTTTGGTCTTCTACAGCAAGAGTGGCCTCGACTAAAGCTTTTGGAATTTTACTCAAGGGGACAGGCTCTCGCAGTTCTCCATTATCTATTCGATCCATAAGTTTGTTTTGATCGTCATAGATCATGCTGGATGCACCAATATCTGGCGGTGGTAACGGTTTAGATTTGAGATAAAGAACGAGAACGAGTAGACATACAGAGCAGATAAATCCACAGATGATAAGGTATCGAAGGATATTTTTCATTTGTTTCAAGCGTCTCCACCAAGTGAAACCATCGATAGAGTTTGAATCACTCTTCATGCTGTATTCCTCTTTTCCACGACCATACTAGTAAAACTTCAAGCATAGTTTGTGGGAAAAAGAGGAAATTCATTCATTTTTATAGAGTCATCCTGCAAAAAACTTTCATCTTTGTAGAAGATACGATAAGTTTTTATATGGACTTGGATAGGATAAGGACAATACATCTTCTATACGTAAGGGAGAAATGACAAAATGGATATGGAATTATGGTATACAGAAAAACAGACGAAAAATCATGGTATTACTACAAAAATAAAAAGAACACTTCACTCAGAGGTCACTGAGTTTCAAACATTGGATGTCGTAGAAACACATCAATTTGGAAATCTGCTCGTGTTAGATGGCATGGTGATGACAACAGATAAAGATGAATTTGTCTATCATGAGATGATTTCTCATGTAGCACTTCATACCCATCCAAACCCAAAACAAGTGCTGATTGTTGGTGGAGGCGATGGTGGAGTAGTTCGTGAGGTACTAAAACACCCTTCAGTAGAGCGTGTTGTATTAGCAGAGATCGATGGCCGGGTAATTGAAGCCTCCAAAGAATATTTCCCAGCTATTGCGTCAGGTCTGTCTGACCCTCGTGTTGATATTCAAGTAGTAGATGGTATACGTCATATTGAAGAGCATCCAAATACATATGATGTTGTTTTGATTGATTCTACAGAACCTGTTGGGCCAGCCGTAGGATTGTTTCAAAAACCTTTTTATCAAAAAGTGTCAGAAGCATTGAAAACAGACGGAATTATGGTTGCACAAACAGAATCTCCTTGGTTTAACAGAGACCTTATTCGTCAAGTCTATGCTGATATCTCCAGTACTTTTCCAGTAACTCGTTTGTATACAGCAAGCATTCCTACTTATCCAAGCGGCTTGTGGAGTTTTACCCTTGGTTCCAAGCAATATGATCCATTAGAGGCAGATGAGACAAAGTTCGCTGTACTGGATACCAAGTATTATCAAGCTAGTATGCATAAATCATTATTTCAACTCCCTGTATTTGTGCAAGAATTGACAGAAAATAAGGAGTAACAGTCATGCGATTTGATGAAAAATACGCAGGAAATGTGTTTATTGGGGCTTCAGATGATATAGATGCATCAATTGCTGTATTGTATGGTATGCCTATGGATTGGACCGTGAGTTTTCGACCTGGGGCCCGCTTTGGGCCCAGCCGAATTCGAGAATCCTCATTGGTACATGAAGAGTATAGTCATTATTTAGGTCGTGAACTTACAGAGATCTGTTATTACGATGCAGGAGATATTCCCCTTGCTTTCGGAAATCCAGAAAAGAGTTTGCAGCAAATAGGTGATTTTGTAAGGAAAGTGCTCGATTTGGGGAAAATTCCGATCGGTATGGGTGGGGAGCATTTAGTCACTTGGCCCGTAGTAGAACAAGTGGCGAAAAAGTATCCGAATCTAGCAGTACTTCATTTCGATGGACATGCTGATCTGCGCAGTGATTATGAAGGCGAAATGTATTCTCATGCAACTCCGCTTTATAAGATCTCTCAGTTAATCGGTGGAGAAAATGTATATCAGTTTGGTATTCGCTCGATGACAAGAGAGGAAGTAGATTATACAAAATCAGCGGGTATTCATTTTCATCCCTTTGATGTTTTGCAGCCTTTAGAGCAAGTGTTGCCGAGTCTTGCTGGAAGACCTGTGTATGTCACGATAGATATTGATGTGTTAGATCCAGCTCATGCTCCAGGGACTGGAACACCAGAACCAGGCGGGATTACCACTCGAGAGTTACTAAGCAGTATCCATGCTATAGCTCGTTCATCTGTTCATGTGGTTGGAGCAGATTTAGTAGAAGTAGCCCCAGCTTATGATCCTACAGAAAAAACACCGATAACTGCGGCAAAAATCATTCGGGAAATGTTATTAGGTTTTATAAAGAAAACTTGACGACTGACAAGCCTTTTAAGGCGCTGACAGAGTCTTAGTTGCACTTATGCACCTCAGACAAGGGCACAAGTCTCGCTACGTCGCTGTGCTCCTAGTCTCGCTTTGTAGATAAGATAAAATTTATACTTTCTTATCTACTCAAATAGGGCTTCTTTACGCCCTATTTCTTTATTCTACAGAAGAGGTGAACGGTATGCTCAAAACCCTGTATATAAAATCAACCATCCATGCAGTAGACGGGGATCATCCAGAGGTGATCGAACAACAATTTGATGCAGAATTTTTGCAAATCGAAGACGAAATTCAAATTTTATATCAAGAGGGTGAAGGGGAACAGATCTCAACCGTAAGGATATTTTCCTATGAAAATAAAATGATAATATTACGAAATGGTCCTATCCGCTACCAACAAACGTATGTAACAGGAGAGCCTACTCTCTGTAAGATGGAGTTACCTGGAGGCCAAATAGAGGTGGTTGTCAAAACTCACTCCTATTTCAGGACTTCCGAAAGTATCAGTTGTCAGTTTACTTTAGAAGAGAGCAATCAAATGAAATTAGGAGATTACCAATTAGAATTAGAATGGAAGTTGTAAGTGCTTTCATAAATTTAACAAAACAGCCATATTTAGCGTAATTAATTATTTTGTACGAATTCCGTTAAAAAATCTAAAGTTGAATTTTATCTTTTAGATAGACAAAGTCTTATAAATTGCCTTATACTACAGACAATGATACTACTCAGAAAGCAAAGGATATTTGGCAGATTTAGACATTTAATTATCTGCAAAAATAATTGGATTGCTACAAATTATCGAGTCGAAGCTTTCACCTTTACTTTATGAAGAAAGGTCGTTATTCCAAATGAATTACTTAAAAATTTAATATCTTTAATTAAAGGCTTAATTGATTCTTCCGTTTAGCTCCTATTTTTCCACAATTATCAATCGAGATAACATGCTTCTTTTTTTGAATCATATAGTCAACTTAGAATGGATGTTATAAAATGTTCTCAGGACCTAATGAATTATTTTATCTGATATTGGCTTGAGGGAGGGGATTACCTTGAACCCGACAAGAAACGCACGATTGAAACAAGTCGCTAGAATTGTTATTTATGCTGTCTTGGTAGTCTTCTTAATTCGAAATTTAGTAGATGTCTACTTCCAAATAGCTGGGAGAGACGAACCAGCTGTACAACAGACGAGTACATCTAATGAAGTACCGGATACAGCAAAGAGTGTCGCGAAGTTATTTTTAGAAAATTGGTATTCCATCAAACCAGATGGTGCAGATGATGACCGCATTAAAAAGTTAACACCTTTTATAACGCCAAACTTATATAGTTATATCAGCACCAATGCGGATTTGAGGATCAATACGGATCAAAATCAGACCTCTGGCACTGCAACGCAAAATTCAACAACGCAAAATTCAACAGCATCAAATAACTCCACTACAACCAATACATCTTCAACAGGGGATCAGCAGCAGCCATTTCAAGGTGTGAGTGCAAAAGAAGTGGATATTTGGCAGGCTACATGGAAAGATCAAAAAAACAATATAGCTCAGGTCGTAGCCCGATTGCAAACAAATGATGACAAAGCACTTTTCCTTGCTCTTCCAGTAGTAAAGTCAGGCAGTACTTGGCAGGTATCAGCACTCCCAGCTTTGATAGCAGAGCCAGAAGGAGTTACAAGTACAGACGATCAAGATCAGCCGCAAATTGATATCCCGCAAAAAGATGCGATGCAGACGGTATTAGAAGATTTCTTCAGTGACTGGTTAAAAGGTCACACAGAGGCCAGCGCACTCTATATGGCGAATGGGAAACCAATACCAACAACGAATTGGGAAGAAAACCTGAATGCCCAATTTGTAGGAGTCCAGCAAATACTGCCAGACAGTAATGATAATCCATTAAAAGTAAGTGTTTATATCTCGATGAGAGATTCGAATAATGTGGAGTTCCAATTGAATTACCATGTAACATTCCAAGAGAAGAATGGGAAATTGTTTATTGTTTCCATTAATTAAAACAAGGGGGACTTAAAATGTTGCATATTATTGAACATATACCGACTTTTTTGGATGGGCAAGTCGACAAAAATTTGTTCCAAAACGCAGCACAATGGATTTTGGGACAAGCGAGCTGGGTTATTGTAGCAGCTCTTGTGATTTTGGGTTTACGTGCTTGGATGAATGGCAGCTTGATGACCCTTTTCGGCGGAATCGTCGTCGCAGGTATTCTCTTTCTCTTCACTGGAACAGATGGTACAGCTGGAAAAGGAATGTTAAACAGCCTTTCGAAAGCTGTACAAAGTATACTCTCTAATGGTAAGTGAGGAGTCGAGATAAATGAGGCCTGAAAGAATCATAACTTTTGATGCGGTATGGGGTTTGAAAAAAGTTTTCTACCATATCGAACGCTTTCGCCTCCCCATACCCGTCAGTCTTTCTGAGTTATTAATTATCGTTCTTTTAGAAGCATTTTTTATCTTTATGGGCAATATTGTTCCGTGGATAACTACTACTATCCCGCCTGTTTTCCGTTTTGCAATTATACCATTTGGCGCAGCGTGGCTACTCTCTCGGGTTGATTTGGAGGGTAGACCGCCTTATCAATATTTTTGGAGCTCTCTAACCTTTTTATTTTCACACAAACTTTGGTCCAGAGGGGTACCTATTCCAGATGTAACCGAAGAAGGAGATTACCAACTAACCCATATGGTTGGAGGGATAAAACATTATGCTACCGATACCGACACAGATTGAAAAGAATGTTGCATTTATAGAAGGACGACCCTGGGCATTTTACCGGGTCATCCCTTTTTCATATTCACCTCTATCTATTGATGGCAAGAAAAACGAATGGATGAATGCCACTCAGTTTTTTCGCCAGATTCAAGAACCGGGATTAACGGCTCAAATGTGGATGATGCGCAGGCGTTTTAACTGGGTGGATTACCTTGATAGATTGGTAAACACAGTAGAGAGTGAACGAAGACATAAAGCTTATGAATCTATGAATACATGGCTCAACTTAATCGAGCGTGGTACATTGCCAGATTATGATTTTATCGTTGCTTTTGAGCTGCCTCTTCCCATACCGCAAAATTATAAATGGATTACACAAACTTTTGGGATACCTATACGTGCCCTTGAAGCCTTTCTTGGACTTGGAAAACGTGTATTTAAAGAAGAAAAAGAATATGCACTGGAGAAATCTTTTGATTATTCGTGGTCAAAGCGGGCATTTGAGGAGAGAGCAGGATCTCTCAGTCGTCTTGACCCGCTGATGGAACATGAAATTGCAGATTTTTACCGCCATCATTTTTACCGGGGTATGCCACTCAAACCATTACCTCAAGCCATGCGCAGTGTGTGGCCAAAAGGTCAGCAAGACTACGCTTGGCTTGCTGAAGGCAGCCGGGCTTATGGTTTCCGTTATGTGCTATGTGATCAAGAAAATGAAAGTCGTTTTGTCAGTTTCATCACATTGGGATCTTTTCCTGATGAAATTTACTCCCCTGGAACAGAGCTCTTCCATCAGCTCTCTAGTGAGTTTGATTTCCCAGTGGAAGCGATGTTCCGCTGGAAGATGATCGCAAATAAGCAGGCGACAAGCATGGTAACGAGAAAACGCAAAGATATCAAAGATGCTACGAGCCACATTGGACAAGTAGATCAAGTTCCACTTGATTTAATGCAGCAAGAAAGTATGGCGGAAGGCCTTGAGTTTGAATTGAAGAAAAATCGGCCGCCGATTTTGGACAGCCGGGTCGTATTTGTGGTCGATGGATACGATCAAGAAGAAGTGAACAGTCGTTCCGAGCAAGTGATCAACTTCTTTGACCGCAGAGGTTTTGTGGCAGCAAGACCTACAGGGGAACAACGAAATCTATTTGAAGCTTGGCTGCCAAATGACCGTTACCCTGCCCGCGGGTATGTGAAGAAAATGCTGCCGGAAGTTGCTGCTTCCATCGTTATGCCTGGAGCATCGGAAATTCTAGGAGATCCAAATGGTGTCCCAGTAGGTTTGACACGTCGTGGTTCTGTTGTGAAATTAAATCCAGAACGAGGACCGCAGATTAACCAAAATGCTTCGATGGTCATTACAGGGACCCTTGGTTCTGGTAAATCACATACATTGAACAACCTTATCCATAAAACAGCCCTATTCTGGGGAGCTCGTATTTTCGTAGTTGATCCAAAAGGAGAGCGGAGTCACTGGGTGGGACGTTTACCAGGATTGGAAGATCGTGTTCACGTTCTAAAGTTAGACGGCCGGCAAAACCCAGGAGCTTTAGATCCATTCCAACTGTTATCGCATGACCCAGAATTTGCAAGTGAGATCGCTGTATCGGTTATCTCCCAGTTTGAAGGGAATCTTTCCCGTGGAGATAAGAATATGCTTCTATCTGCTGCGGAAAGAGCATTAAAACATGAAAATCCGAGTATGTCGAAAATGGTGGAGGAGCTGCACAAAGACGAAGATGGCCGTGATCTTGCAGAATACTTGATGCGGATTGCCCGCCTGCCTCTCGGGAAACTAGTGTTTGGCGAAGGTAATGGCGTGCGTGTTCCCGATAATGGAATTATCCTGCTCCAATTGGAAGGTTTAGAGCTTCCACCTGAAAAACAACGTGCCAATGGGCTTAGACAAGAAGCGTCTGTAGCAGTTATGTCTATGACAGCTATCTTGGCTGAACAATTTGTTTTGCGTGGTACAGGTGGGGGATTCCGTGTTGCGGCACTAGATGAGGCATGGATTTGGCTGCGTACAGATCAAGGGAAATCACTCGCTAACCGCTTAGAGCGTGCTGGACGTTCTGCTAATGCTGGTATTTGGTTTGCGACCCAAAACCCTTCCGATATAGACAATGAAATCTTGAATAACGTCAGTGTCTATGTATGCTTAGGGACAAGTGATGAAAATGAAACAACGCTGGCTATTGAAGCGCTCAATTTAGATGTAAATGATGAGGGATTGCGCAATGTACTTCAGCAAAGACGGAGTAAAGCGCTGTCTGGTTACGGATATATGAAAGATCTAGAAGGAAGATCAGGATTTATTCAATTCATTACCCCAGAAAAAGACTTAGTAGAACTCTTTAATACCAAACCAGAAGCGAGTGAAGCATCCAAAGTGGTTTCAGAGGGCGGCATCTAGAGAAAGGGGTGAAGTTGTGAAAAGGTGGCAGCGTTTTTTAGCAATGGTGTTATGCACCATGGTGTTTGTACTAGCAATGTCTTCTTCAACTGCTAATGCCGACAGTCCAAACGATCAAAAGAATTATGACACACCGACTTCTGGAGACATCCTTCCAAAGGATAAGACAGATAAGAACAGTAAATCCATGTTTAAAAGATATGGCCTAGCTGCACTTCAACTTGATTATGTGCAAAGCTTAGGACCAGACAAAGACAAACAAGAATTTGCGAATTCATGTGTCTCTACTGATGGCGGTTTGGCCAAGAGTATATATAATACTATTATAAAAGGGGTAACAGGAGAATGTGCATCTGGTGCAGTAACGTATAAATTTGGCAAGTCGGTTGGAAAGTATTTTGATGTCTCCTATTACATCAACATATTAAACACAATACTATGGCAGCAATATGTCGGTTGGGCTGCTTTCGCAACATACTGGCTCACATGGGCTTTTAGTTTAGAGATCATCAATATTATTATTGATTCTTATAATCGTGCAATAGAAAGTGTCCAGAAAACAGTTTGGGATCCGATGATGTATTTGATGTGGGCGGTAGCTGTTGCTTGGATGGTTTACTACTGGATAGTTGGAAAGACCACACAGTTGTGGTCCACGTTTGTAAAAACTATTCTTGTCATTGCTTTATCGGCTACGCTTTTTGCCAATATGGGGAATTATTTACAGACAATGACGCGAGTCAGCCACATAGTTGGGGTAACCATTCTAACTGGTATTACAGGTCTAGCTCAAGATGATAAGATCAACTCTGAGTCTGGAGAAGCACAACAGGAAGCAGTCAGCAATGCGCTGAAAGAAAATTTGTATGGCATCTTTATTGATTTGCCATATATGCTCGTTAACTTTGGCAGTCCAGAACTGGCAAATAAGATTCCTTGGCAAAATGTACTAAAGGTAGGATACGATATGGGAGGGGATAAACGAGCGGATGTAATAGTTAAAGCATATAATAAAATGAAAGACCAGAACGATAAAACAGGCATGGATCAAGTGATGTGGTTAACTCCTAGTAAAGCAGTCGACCGGCTTGTTAACTCCTGTATGGTCATGTTTTTTGCGACAATCGGGATATTTTGTTTTGCTTATGTAGCTGTTTTGGCTCTTATTTGGCAGTTTATTGCCTTGGGGCGGGGATTGGCCTTTGCTTTTTATTTGATCATGAGCCTTTTGCCGACTTGGGGTTTAGAGCCTGCAGTAACAATATTGTGGAAAATAGGCCAATCCCTATGTATGTATGCGGTTATGCTTGCGTTTTTGGGAACGGAAACGAAGTTAGTATATGATTTTGCTACAGCTGACCAAGTTCAAAAGGCCGGATTGATAAATACATGGGTAATTATTATTTTATTGACACTGGCATTTCATCGAGCACTTGGAGAAGTTACTCAAAAGCTTGCTAATATCCCACTTGGAAACGGAAGATATTTGCAAGGTTACAGTACAGAAGCACAAGATGCCCTCAAGAAGGCTTATAACATAGCAGAAAAAGGTGCCGGTTATGCCATCGCAGGTGTTAGTGCTATGTATGGCAGTGCTGGTGGTGTAAAAGCCGGTATGGCTATCGCTAGAAGAGGTGTAGGCGGAGCTGCGCAGCAAGGGATAAATCATGGATTGGAAAAAGTAGCTGATTATCGAAGTGATCAGCGAGATGAAAAGAAAAAGAAACGAGACGAAGATCGAGATTACGAAGATCGCAAAGAGGGCCTAAATGAAGATGATGCAAAATTTGCAGATCAAATGCGCAGAGATTATGGCGTGGATGTAACAACTGCAGAAGGCCGAAATAGATTAGAACAATTAAATCCTGAACTAGCGAAAAAGAAACAAGAAGAACTCTATCGTATTCGCGATAACGCCATGGCAAATGCGATGGCAAGACATATGCCGTTGCCAGATAAAATGCCAGCTAAGGGTACTCCAGAATATGATGCACTTGTAGCGCAATTTGGAAAAGAAAATGTTGAGGACTGGCAGACAGCCCAAACGGCAGAGATGGCAAGATTTAAAAATGAAATGGATAGTTATAAAAAATTAAACTTAAAACGAAAAGCGATGAAGCCAAAACCACGTATTGAAACGAAAAATATAAGAGAAATGTTTGAAGGTTTACAGTCAGTAAGAGCTGAAGGTATTCAAAATGAGATTAATAGAGTTACTCAAGCAGCAGCTATGGGTCCACAAGTCATCGAGCTCAGTCATTTTGGGAAGGATCTTACTAGAAGGAACCAGAAAGTTGTGTTTTCAGGTGACTTTGGAAAATATTTGCCTTCAAATGAAGCAGAACGTAAGCAAGCTATGGCAGACCTCGAAAAACAAGCGATTGAGAGGTTGGAAAGTTTGGGTCTGAACGTTGGGAATATTCCCGACAGCCCTGTAACCATTAAGGTAGATATGCCTGTGAAAGGTGGAACAGGTACTCAAAAAGTAGATATTAAGGTATCTGGTCTCAATGCTCAACAACAAAAAATACATCAACAGTTTGATGATAGTGCCTTAGCGATGAAGATCAATGAGATCCTTGAGCAGAAGCGGGGCGGTATGGTTTCTCCTGATGAACTCCGTAAGACAATTGCCGATATGCAAGCAGAGTTTACGAAAAATTTAGCTGGCTCGGCGAAAGCACCAGCAGTATTTGAAAACTTTGTAGGTAAAGCTGGCTTAGATATGAACCAAATGACGGATATGTTAGGAGCAATGCTTCAAATTGATATGAAAGACCTGTACACGTACAAAGATCGGATGGAGAAAATCTCCAAACGATTGAAAGATGTGGAGAGGAAGCAGCAGCAACAAAGACCACCTAACACCCCACCACCTGGCGGCAGGAAACCTTAAGGAAAAGGAGAATGGAAATGATGGATTCACAAGAACCAAAAAAAAATCGCTCCTTTAAAGAAAAAGCCGCTGATGGGTGGATCTTGTTAAAGCAACTGACGAAAGAATGGGCAATAGAGGTATACGCAAACAAAAAAAGGTTCGTAATTATAGCTGTGGCATTGATTTTTTGTATCGTTGCATTCATACGTGGACTTGTGTTAATGCTGTTCTTCTAGCCTCTGTCGTTTGACAGGGGCTTTCCCTTCCTAGAGAGGAGTGAGAATATGTTCGGTAATGACGATGATCTGATGCAGTTTAAAGAGTTCCAACGCAGACAGCAAGGCGGAGTTCTCGCCATGGAAATGCTGGGTGCCCTATTTTTGATCGTTTTTCTCTTTGTTCCGCTTATCGTATCGGTTATTTTGACCATCGTCGCGGTAAGACAAGCTTGGAAACCGGCTTGGTTTATATGGAGCGGTTTATTGCTCAGTGTGATTGGGATTCCGCTCAGCTTTTTTAACTTATATATTCATGGTTTGATGAATTTGGCTTCCCAGTGGTTTGATGGGTTAAAAGCAGGTAAAGCCAGTCAGTTGTTTTGGGATGCGTTGCCTGACAGTTTATTGAATATGACACCTGCATCATTAGTAGTGTGTGTTTTAATGACAGGTCTTTTTATGTGGTTTATTAAAAACCGCCCGGAACTGCTGCCTATTCCCGTAAAACCGCCGAAAGAAGAAAAACCAGTTGTGCATAAATTGAGCAAACTGACCGACTTACCTACTATTGATGATGGTGTGGTATTGGGTTTAGATGATAATGGGAAACCTGTTCCCCTCTACGATAAAGAAGTGAATATGCACGTATTTGTCAGTGGAGCAACAGGGGCCGGTAAAACGAATACACTGACAGTAATTTTAGAGAGTGCTATTCGCCGGGGGAAGCCGGTTATTATCGTCGATGGTAAAGGGGATATCAGTTTCTTAGAAGAAATGAAAGAGATGTCCGAAGCTTATGGAAGAGAGTTCCAAGGATTTTCTTATAGCGGGGATGTGCACTACAATCCATTTCGCCATGGGAAAGCAACCGAGCTGAAAGATAAAATGATGGCGATGGAAGAATGGTCAGAGCCATACTACAAACGTGCCGCAGAGCGTTATCTTCAGTTGGTTTTCCGTGTTTTGCAATTAGCTGAGATTCCGGTTGACCTGCATGTGGTACAGAGTATGTTGACGCAGAAAAACTTGATGGCCGTTGTGAAAAAATTAAGAAATATACCAAAAGAAGAAGCAGATAACATCAAAGAATATATCAACGGTCTAGACAAAGGACACAAAGATGCGATCGATGGTCTAAAAGACCGTGTGGCTTTATTGACAGAAAGTGATGTAGGCAGATTGTTTAAAGATAAAGAAGGAGCTAAAACGATAGATTTGCTCGAAGCGGTGAAAGCAAAACGGGTAGCGATGCTCTCTCTATCTGGACTTAGTTACTCTTCCTTCACCCCAGCGCTTGGTGCGATGATTGTAGAGGATTTGAAAAGTGTAGCTTCCGCACTTATCGAAGGTGGACGGGAAGACTATATTTATGTGATTCTCGATGAATTTAACCTATTTGCAGGAGAACAAGTGGTAAACATGATCAACAAAAGCCGTGCTGCTGGATTCTGTTGTTTTATTGCCACTCAGGAGTTAGCTGACTTATCTGCCGCAGGGGGAGAAGAATTGGTCGGTCAAGTTATTGGTAACACCAACGTCAAAATTGTTCACCGTCAAGATGTTCCAGATTCCGCTGAGTATTTGTCCAACGTAGTAGGAACACATAAAATACTGGTGAAAACGACCATGACAGAGGAAAAGCTCTTTGGTAACATGTCCAAATTGATGGGAACGGTTCGAGAAGATGAAGAATTGGTCATCCATCCAAACGTGCTAAAAAATCTCCGTCAAGGGGAAGCGATGCTGATCAAGAAAATCCCAGATAACACAGTAGTAAAAACACAAGTAAGGCCAGCTCCTCAACCTCCAACTCAAGCAGTGGGCTAAGCTCTCCCAAGAGACTTCATCTATTTGGAGTCTCTTTTACTATAAAAAAAAGACTTGCATCGATTTAGCAAGTCATGAATCCATTTTTATCATTGTTTATCGCGTAGGGAGCAGATTGTTATATAGTAACCATCTGGGTCTTTTAGTGTAAACTCTTGGTGTAGAACAAATGGATTATAGTGGGGACGGGCTTCGATTGGAGTACCAAGAGCCTGTGCCCTTTCCCAAGCTGCATCGAAATGATCTAGACGAAAGAAAAGAAGTAATCCATTTCCTGGTTGTCCCTTGTCGGGGTCTTCTAAAGATGGGTGTTGATGATCTCCCCACCGATGGAGGCAGAGCAGTATTTTTCCATCTTGGTCGATTAGTTGATCAAATACTTCGTTATGGGTGTGTGTATGATGACAATCTAATAACCGGGTATACCAATTTAAACTATCAGCGACATTAGATACAGCAATAATTGGTTCAGTATGTATCATGGAACACCCCATTCTACAAGATATACTTTCAGAAAAGGAGAAGATAGAATAGTTTAAGCGTTAATTTAGCTTTCCTTTGGTGTATGTGGACATGTTGTTATTTTTACTTTCGGGTGTGTCATAATCATACGTTAGGAGTTTATCCCCTGTATAGTCATCTAATACAGACCCATCATTATCTTCTTTGTTGTATTTCTTTTTGGCGTTATCGGAATAAATTCGGGCAGTGTGACCCGTATAGAAAAATATGTCTCCACCGGATTCTTTTAATGCTGTCTGCATCATTTCTCCAATTTCTTGAGATGCCAACACTTCATTCATGATTTCTTCTGTTTCAAAATGGGCTTCAATCATGTATTGAATACTGCCAAGATCACCTTCCATAACAGAAGAAACGGAAGTTACGTCAGTACAAATGAAACCAGGTAAGTTGTAGAATAAGGGAAGCAGCCCTTCGAGGTACAGCTTTCTAAATTTTTCTTCTTCAATGTTTCGAAAAAAAGTGATTGTTTTGTACATAGCATTCATTTCCTTTCAATAGGAGGTTTGTCCTAGATTAGAATGTATATTTTTATTCTAATCTGTATACGTAAAACAAAATGAATGGTCCTCGACTATTGCTTTGTCATGGTCCAATTTTATTTACAAGAAAGCAATGAATTTTTGCTATTTACTTATACACTTATCAGGGAAGTCGAGGATTTGATTGTAAAAATCAATGCATATCATTATAACCCTTAAATTTACAAAATTCAATTTATTAACATTTATTTCCCAAAAAAGACATCCTCGAAATGAAAAATTGCCACAAATTGTTTGAAATCAAATAAAACCAATCACAGAAAGATTTTATTTGAAGTCATCTTTGATGGAGGATTCTATGTATTTTAAACTTTGTACTTCACTTAACGTGTTGTTATGAGATTCCTCAGTCAGCTCTACCAATTTTTGTTTTGCAGCATCAGAGTAAATTCGAACCGTATTACCTGTGAAATAAGATATGTCAGCAGGGGTTTCTTCAAGCCATCTCGTTAAAAATTGACTTATTTTGGGGGAAGACAACACTTCATTCATGATTTCTAATGATTCAAAATGTGTTTCGACCATATATTGTAGTTCACCTAATTCATCCCCTGTCATTAGTGTTGACACTGTAGTTATGTCTGTGCAGATACTGCCAGGTAAGTTATTGATTCGAGGAAGCAATAGTTCTAAATATTGCGAATGGAAAGTCCCTAGATCCTCTATATTTTTGAATATTGCGATCGTTTTATACATAGTACTCATATCCTTTCGCTAGACGCTTTGGTCTTTGGTGTGTTGTTAGAAAGTGATGAATGATCTACCATAAAAAATAGTAGATGTTAACCTAATGTAGAAATTCATATCTATGGAATAGATATAATATTTAATTAATTATACTGTTTATTTCTATATTATTCAATAAATGATCACTTATTTCAAATAGAAAAAGCAATCTCTTTTAGAGATTGCTATCAATGATTATTTTTTTAGCATTTGTTTTACAATGCGTTCTATCCGAGCTTTTGCCTTTTCTTGTGTGCTTAAGTCTTCAGAAGTTATTTCAAAACGACGTATCTTTTCATCCAAGTGAAACATATCGATAAGTGCAGAGTAATTATTGCCATGATGCTCCCCAACTTCTAGCACTCCGTCGATCGTATCTTGTTCTAGATTATGATGATAATATACAGCGATCTGGCTGCAAACTCCATAAAAATAAGTGGTTGGATGGTACTGGATAAGTTGGGACCAGCCTTGATCATCTGTTACAAGACCTTCCCAAGTTTGTTTGAAGCCAAGTTGTTTGAATCCTGTCAAAAACTGTTCTACTCGTTCATCAGGCAATACTTTTATAAAATCTCGATCATGTGAATCAATTGCATTTTTAATTTCTAAGTTCGTAATAAAGTAGTATTTCGTATTGATTGAGGAAGCTGGTATATTTGCTGGACAAGTAAAGGAAAATGGAAAAGTAATCGTTTCATTTGGTTGAATCACAAATTCTTCATGTGTGACATCGATCATGGCGATGCGTTCTGTTAAGTCACTGCCGCTTCTAGCATGGACGGATTTGAGCATAAAGTAAACAGAAAGTCCTTCCACCTTTTGTTCGGCATTACCGCCAGTAGCTACGATCTGCCCAGTAACTTCTTGTCCTGTTGTCACTATTTCTTTGTCTAAACGTAAGTCAATCTTTGCTGCTCCCATTCCCATAGATGCAAGTACGGTTTCAAACAACTTTTCATCCTCCCAAAAACTTATCTTTTTTCTTATCATACCATCTGTTTTTCGGAAAGAGTACTCTTACTTTCAGATTCAGCAAAGTAGGTGATAAGGGGATGTATGGAACAGTAGGCTTCATCGTAGTGTGAAACAGTTATTTAAGCGACTTCACGTCGCACATGTGAAGCAGTGGAACAAAAATAGATGTTCCCCTCTAATATAGAATCAAGTTTTTTGGAAACGATTTCATTAAGAGAGAGGTATTGTGACCTAATGTCACCGTCTTCGGCTGAATAGAGCTTGTTTTTATATTTATGTGTTATTTCCTTGATACGTTGTCCTGTAACTTAGCTAAGCACGAATCGGAAATATCAAAAGTATCAAATAAGCAGTTCAAGATTTGTCGTCATTAGGCCAGAGCATTTATTTGCTCTGGTCACACTATTTTCTGATTTTAAGGTACAATGGAGTCAATAGAGTAGAGAAGGAAAAAATCCTTTTCCTCGATCGAGAATGAAAGGCGCACGAAAATGCAGATTGAGGACAGCAACGTCGAGTACATCGAGACCGCCGAGGACGTCGAGGTCCTCGGAGACAACTTCGAGAAGATTGTTACCTCCAAGGAGGTGAAGATCTACGGAGACAACTTCGACGAGATCATCGCCGCCACTATCAAGTATCATGGAAGGGTCAAATTGAGTCGTGAGCGGCTCATTCGGATGGCTCGGGGCTCGGAGATTCAGGACGGAAAACTGGTGCTCCGCCGGGAGCGCAACACCTGGACCCTGACGGGTTCGAAGGGCACCAATCGAATCCGAATCCTCAAGAAGGACAATCGCCTCCACATGGAGTATGTGAAGGGGAGCGGCCGAAACTCCAGCGGTCCCGTGATCAACGTCAACGTGGGTGGCACTGTAGGGATCATGGCGCCGCACGTCTCGAACAGTACTGTGATCGTCAATGGGCGTCGGCGATAAATCACCGGCGACTCGTTTCGCCTAAAATGGCGGAACTGGAGTCTTTTCGTGCGAAAAGCGGCTAGGGAGCCTATCTCTAGCCGCAACTAAGGAGCTGCGTGCGCAGTTCGCCCCGCTTGTCTAAGTGGGAATAGGCTTATCGATAAGCCGCCTGTCGGGTGATCTTTCCCATGTGGTAAGGTCACCCGGCTCCGCTTTTATCCTATTTTTCATCTAAATAACGGAACAAAAATAATAGAACGTAACCTTATATATCCTTTCACCACACTGGAACACCCGATACGACACCCCATAAGTATTAGGGGAAATCCACACAAAAATATGGAAATATAACAAGAAGAGTATTGACAGTTAACACAAAATTCAATATAATCGAGTAAACCGAGTGTTGAACTATATATTTTCATATCTCTTATCCAGAGAGGCGGAGGGACTGGCCCGATGATGCCCGGCAACCCTAGTGATTCACTAGAAGGTGCCAATTCCTGTAGAGACAAGAGTCTCTAGCAGATAAGATGAGGAATTAGAAACCCAAAGCCTCTTCTGGATAAGAAGGTGGCTTTTTTTGTGCGATAAAAAAGGGGGAATTATCATTGAGTACATTTCGACCTGAAACGATTTCCGTTCATGGGGGGCAGGCGCCAGACCCTGCTACCAATGCAAGAGCTGTTCCTATTTATCAAACAACTTCGTATGTATTTGACGATACACAGCATGCCGCTGACTTATTTGCGTTAAAACAATTTGGGAATATATACACTCGGATTATGAATCCCACGACGGATATTTTAGAAAAAAGAGTTGCCGAGCTGGAAGGCGGGGTAGGAGCGCTCGCAACTAGTTCAGGTCAAGCAGCGATTACGTACTCGATTTTAAATATCGCCAGAGCTGGGGATGAAATTGTAGCCTCCAGCAACCTATATGGCGGCACTTATAATTTATTTCGACATACACTCCCCAAGTTGGGAATCCATGTGCATTTTGTAGATCAGACTAACCCGGACAACTTTCGCAAAGCGATAACCGATAAAACGAAAGCTGTTTTTGCAGAAATCATCGGCAACCCTCAGTTGGACGTATTAGATGTAGAAGCAGTAGCCAATGCAGCGCATGAAGCAGGCATACCACTGATCATTGACAATACGTTTGCTACGCCTTATTTAAGCCGCCCATTTGATTTTGGAGCAGATATCATTGTTCATTCCGCAACCAAATTTATAGGGGGACATGGAACGAGTATCGGCGGGATTTTAGTAGACTCTGGGAAGTTTAATTGGAAAAATGGTAAATTCCCTGATTTAACAGAACCAGACCCAAGTTACCACGGCGTTTCTTATACAGAAGCAGTAGGAGATCTTGCTTATATTATTAAAGCACGTGTCCAGCTGCTGCGTGATACAGGTGCCGCTATTTCGCCGTTTAATGCATTTTTATTGCTGCAAGGGTTAGAAACCTTACACCTGCGTATGGAACGACATAGCGAAAATGCACTCAAAGTTGCCAAGTTTTTGGAAAACCACGACAGTGTTGCATGGGTAAACCACCCTGGGTTAGAAGGACATCCCTCTTATGAAAAAGCGCAAAAATATTTACCAAAAGGCCAAGGAGCCATCTTTACGTTTGGTATCAAAGGCGGGCTCGAAGCCGGAAAACGTTTGATTGAAAATCTATCTTTATTTTCCCATCTAGCCAATGTCGGAGATGCGAAGTCCCTTGTGATACACCCGGCAAGTACAACACACCAACAGCTCACAGAGGAAGATCAAAAAGCAGCTGGTGTAAACCCAGAACTTATTCGCTTGTCAGTTGGAATTGAATCCGTAGATGACATCATTGAGGATTTAGCACAAGCACTTGAAAAAAGCCAACAAATATAAATTATAGGAGGTTAAGTTGTGCCGATTAAGATTCCAGACAACCTTCCAGCGGCTGGAATCCTCCGCAAGGAAAACATTTTCGTGATGCCAGAAAAGCGAGCTTTTCATCAAGATATACGACCGCTAAAAATCGTGATCTTGAACATCATGCCTACCAAGATCACAACAGAGACACAGCTGCTTCGGTTACTGGGTAATTCTCCTCTGCAACTAGAGGTAAGTTTCCTTCATTTGCAGTCGCATACTTCAAAAAATACATCACCAAGCCATTTGGAAACTTTTTATCAGACATTTGCAGAAATAGCCGAAGACAAATTCGATGGATTAATCATTACCGGAGCTCCAGTGGAGCATCTGGAGTATGAGCAAGTAGATTACTGGGATGAGCTGAAGCAGATCATGGAATGGAAAATGACTCATGTCACCTCCACCTTGCACATATGCTGGGGAGCACAAGCTGCACTCTATTACCATTACGGTATTAGAAAATATGCGCTGCCTGAAAAGTTATCCGGGATATATGCTCACAAAGTTTCCAAGCCGAATACGAGGTTATTGCGCGGATTTGATGACCTTTTTTACGCACCTCATTCCCGCTATACCGATATCCGGCGGGAAGACATAGAGAAGTGCAGTGAACTGGAAATTTTCTCGGAATCAGAGGAAGCAGGGGTTTACATTCTCGCCAGCAAAGATCGAAAGCAAGTTTTTGTCACAGGCCACTCGGAGTATGACTCACTTACGTTAAAGGAGGAATATATCCGAGATGTGAATAAAGGCCTGCCGATAAATCTGCCAAAAAATTATTTTCCGCAAGATAACCCGGATAACCTTCCCGTTCATACATGGCGTTCACATGCCAATCTATTGTTTACTAACTGGCTGAACTATTACGTTTACCAAGAAACTCCATACGAATTTAATTAAAATGAAAACCGATCATTCGATCGGTTATTTTTTTGATAGTGTGCCTTTTCAAAATACCATACCGTATGGTATAATAGTCAGAGAAATCCAATAAAACTGATAAAAGGGAAAATGGAATGAGAGTTACTTAGTTGCCTTCGAAATTAGCAAGGGAGGTCTTCAAGTCTGATGAAGATATTTAGTTGTGAAGATTGATCAAGTCAATCCTACTCATGTACGACAATTTCACACTTGAAAAGGTTAATCATTTTACATTTTATTGAGGGAGTGATTCCATTTGTTGCGTAAATTAAGTGCTGGCTTGCTAGCTGCTGTCATTAGTGTTTTTGGTTTGTTTACTGGTTTCAATCAGACTTATGCTTATCAATATCAATATGACCGTAAAAGTCCTGTGAAAACTGGTTGTCATAAGACTGGATGGGCACCGAAAACGAAAAAAATTTCCTATGGCAGTATAACTGGTACCTTGTATCTCATGTTTAGTAGCAAATGTAAAACTGCTTGGGCATATGTAAAACTAAATAAGCCCCTTCCCAAAGGATATGAAATTCTTGCTTTTGTTACCCGGAATACGGATAAGCATATAGGTACTTGTACGAGAGGTAATGGTAGTATCATACCTGGACAAACCAGCTGTTATAGTGCCATGGTCTATGACCTAAGCCCACATACTTCCTATGCGCAGGTTTACATTAAGAAACCAGATAACCCCCATCCCCTTTCTAAGATTCGTACTGGTTCTTATTAAAAGGTTCTACTTCTGCAAGCCTCTTGAAGAAAGAATACTTGCACCAAAACGAATATATGAGCCAACCTCTGGCTGACGGGGATTCCTTTAATCGTAATTGGACAAAGCATCACAATAGCTGGAAAAGTAGAAGCCCCACTCCTAACCTCCCTGCCTCCCCTCTCGGCATCTCTATTTCTTTTTTCTGAGAGATGGGATGCATAGGGGGGATTTTTTGTATAAGAATTCCAACAGTACGCTTGTTCTTTTTTCACCGATACAGAGCTCTTATACGGGTTTATGTATCATGAAATAGCCTCTCCTCCAACTTTGCGATTGCTTTCAAGATCAGTTTCCGATTCTTCGCTGATTTGATCCAGTTTGGCAGCATGCTCTCTACGCTCAAATAATAGGGATAATGTTCTCTGAGTTCGGCTTCCACATAGCTTTTAAGATACATTAGATGCTCCCGGTTATAGGCCCATAATGTTTTGCCGCAGCATGGGATTTGCAAAACAAGCGGATAGCCGAAGTACCAGTCAAAAGCTCCTCCGATACTGATAAACTCCTTTTTATAATTTGGCCCATAAGATATGATGTTTTGCTTTGCTCGATTTTTCTTTGGAACAAGGTCTTTACTCACTCCACAATAGGTACAAAGAAAACGTTTGGTGATGTCTTTTAGAAACGGATAAGGTTCACCTAGAGAAGTAACTTTAGCGTGTTTGGAACAGTGAGGACAGATGACGAGAAATTCATATCCAAAACTCTCTAGTGTACGATGCTGATTTTTAAATTGTTTTTTCATAGTAACTCTACTATATCAATTATCTCTTTCCTTTGAATCAGCGAAGATGTCGTAACTTTTGCCATGTACATAGGTAATCCCATTGCCCATATTCGCAACTTCTGTATCCAATAGCACAAACTCCAGCTTGCTGCCATTTTCAAGGCTAAGAGATATAGTACTAGCCCGATTTGTTACCAATGACGGCCCGGCAGGTTTCTCATCAAAAAAGTAGTCTATTCTCAGTTCGTCACCGCCGATTGCCACCTTTGATCCTTGGTAAAACCGCCATTGGGGAATTTTTTTGATCGCCTCCATAAACTCACTAACTTTTGTTCTATTTCCTTCCACGGATAACCGCAACGCCATCCTATTATTTTTGCAGCCGCCTGATTTCCATTCGAATGAGAGCATGCAGCCATCTTTCGTTATCATCTATTCCATTTGGAAATAAAAACTTTACGATGTAACCTTTACCTATGAGTTGAAGCTCATTTACGATTTCATGCTTGTGCTGATGCATCTCATCGACAGAGTATTGATGTTTATCCGATAATTTTTGAAGGATTTCGGTGACTTCAAGTGGGATCGTTCGATTTTCGATGACCCAGTCTAAACTCATTGATTTTTAGATGAGATGTACAGCAGGGAAGAAACGATGGCGATCCAATGGGGTAAAACTAAGGGGGGACTAGCATGAAATATCATTCAACAGAAGGCGATCCAGTAGGTTAAACGAAAGCCCACCTTTTATTTAGAGGGTTGGATTTTCTATTTGTTTACTCTATCACGATCTTTCCCATACACTAGGCAGCATCCATTTGCATCTACTTGATCACCCTCGATCTCTCCATTACATAAGCTTCATTCTACTTAATAGCTGTTGATTCATTTGAAAGCACATCGAACAAAAAGATGACTAGCCATAAAAAGTCGTCTTTTTTTGGTTTCACTTTGTCCAATTTGTGGTAAATTTTTCTTGTAGCATGGGATGTACTCTATACCAACAAACGACCCATAAGAACATATGATGGGAGTGTTTAACCGTGGAGAAAGAAGTACAACCGCCTCATCTGGATGGCTTGTCATTTTGGATCGATCAACAGAACGAGAAGCCGCCCGTATGTCCACGTTGTAAATCTAACGAGAACGTATCATGGAAAAAAGGAGAGTGGATTTGCAGCGAATGTCGCCACATTGTCGACAAGTGATTGTATTAGCCCCTTAGAGGGCTAATGTACATATAGGAGGGCTTGGAATGCGAAAGAAAAGGGATTACGAGGCGTTTTTAGACGGTTATAAGCCGGCGTTAGTTATCGAACCCTACCGACAGGCTTACCCACTGGTAGAGCATTACCCCTGTGTGGAATACGATGAAGATAACACGTTTCATTTTCACACAGAAGAACAGAAACGAGCGTTTGAGGAAGCATTAAACGAGGTAGAGCGAGGTTCTTATGAGGAAGAATTTCTTATAGGTTCAACCTTAGGCTTCCCCCAAAAAAGCGTGGAATTCTTCGCCCGTGGCTGTGAGATAAAAAAGGAAACGAGTAAAATGCCCGAATCGTTGGGAGTTATTTGGGCGGGCTTCTGGTTCGCTACGGATGCAGAAATTGTCCATGATGAGGTAGTTTGGCTATGGAATACATACAAGCACCCACGGACAGAGGGAGAAACGCTGTATTTGTGGGGGGATGATATTGATATTGATATTGAAGTGCCACATGGTGACTATAACGCGCTAGAAAAGGCATGTGAGTACATAAGAGAAAAAAGGGGCATTGTTATTGCAGGCTAACTGTTCCACTTGGAGCATTTTTTTGGGGGTAAAAGTTAGGTAAAAAGGTAAAGCGTGAAAATTCTTTGTATATAAGTAATACAATGGAATGTCAACACTAAACTAGACAATTTCTTTAAGGTGTAACTGTTTGTACTCCTCTGGAGTTAGATATCCAAGAGTTACATGTATATGAAATTTGTTAAACCAGTTTACATACTCACAAAATTCCACCTTTATTCAGAGGGTGGGATTCTCTATTTGTTTACTCTATCGTGATCTTTCCCATATACTAGGCAGCATCCAATCGCAATCCTTGCTAGTAGTGCCAAGTCATGGGTTTTAGCACTTTCCCACAGGGCAGAGCTTCGCCCGTTTCACCAAATGCAGCCTAACTGACTTGCATCTTATTCACAGTGATAGAACTTACAAGCCTATGCTGTTGTTCCCCTACGGCGACCCCTATTGAGAGAACTCACAAGAGCAGTTCTTAATGGAATGACATCTCTGTATGGAAACTAGTGATTTTTTCTTTATCTGGACACATCTTAGTATAAAATTGTTTGCTAAACTTATATTTATCATGACTATCAAAAATATACTCATTTAAGGAGGTAGTCTTTTGAAAAAAGTAATAGTATCTATTTTTTCACTAACACTGCTTTTTGCTTTTGCATTACCCATTTCATCTTTTGCTACACCCGCCAAATCTTGTGTGACATTATATGAACATGCAAACTTTAAAGGTAGACATAAGCAATTCTGTGGAACCCATAATTATGTGGGTGATGACTGGAATGATATTGCTTCTTCAGCAATATATACGGTTAAACCAGGTGAGACGATTGTGTTGTGGGAAAATAGTCTGGACAGCAAGAAGAACAACCATGGATTTGGCGTTACGAAAAGTAAAAAAATTGCAAAATTTAATGCTAGTTACAACGATAAAATTTCTGCTGTAGAAGTACATAAAACCTATTAAAATGTACAGATTGAAGAAGACTTAGATCACATGATAAACATAGATAGAATTGCCCTTTCAGTTTTTGGACATCGTTGATCATAAAAGAAGAGTCTATCTGAACAAAGATAGACTCCTTTCTGTAATGTATTTTATTCCCAGAATGACCCCTCATTGTTGGGTAGGACAGGGTCTCTGTAGAATCATCCCCCCTAAGAAGGTAGCATTATTTTGTTATTTCTGCTGCTTCGACCTTCATAGAAACGAGTTTTTTTTGAAAATATTTTGGTGAATCTGGACCCTTGAACAAAAACGTAATCTCATATTTACCTGCTGCATAAGTCATAGAACCTCCATCTTCCGGTCCACTCATCGCAGGTTCACCTAATACTTTTTCTATTTCGCCCCAAGAAACTTCTTTATAGTTCTTATCCATCGGTACTTGCTTTCCTTGTTTTGCTGATTCCAATGCATCTTTGATCAACTTTTCATGTTCTGGTGATACAGTTAATTTACTAATTGGATCATCTTCTGTTGATGCTGGTACCTCTTTTTTCGTTGCTGTAGACTCTTTCTTATTAGAGTCTGCCCCAGATTGGCTGCATCCGGTGAGTATAACAATCAAAGCAACAATAGCAGATAAAAAGGCCATAGTTATTTTCTTCATAACAAAAACTCCTTAAAATTGTAATATAAATCACAAATATTACTCTAACAATTACTTGTTTCGGAATTGTTTCCATAACATTACGAAAAATATATTTTTTTGGGTAGTAGTAAAAGAAGTTTGCCGTGTAGAAAAACGTATACTATCTAATAGTTTGTATATACAACTATGAACTGAAGATTTATGTTATGTAACATTGTTTTCTAAAGCAAATTCGAAATAACTCCATAAATCAGTGTCCCCCTCTTTCTTCAGAAAGAGGGGGACCCAGGTAGAGCCTCAGCTCACTCTTCGCTTTTCGACCATACGATCGACTAGCGATTAAACCTGGTTAGCGGGAGGTGTCTTTCTCCTCCTGCATGGGCTGCAAGGATGCCACGAGCGTGGCTGCCTTTACTTTGCAGCGTTCAGTTGTTTGTACTCCTGTTCCCTGAAGTCCAATACCTCCTGGCACTGAAGGCTGTTGACGAACTCAACCACAGGCATAGCAAGATCCATCCGCTGAATGCAGATGCCGACGATGTAACCTCCTCCCATAGACTTGTAGAGCCGCATGCCATAGTAGCCTTCTTGGCAGTCGATGGGGTTATTGAGGCTGCATCCCTGACATGTGTCGGGGAGTCGGACGGTTCGAATTTTTTTGAACTGAATCCTCCTTTTGTCGGGGAGTTCGTACACGGTTCGAGCGCCTGAGACTCCTGCTGTCACGTAGTTCGCGACCGGCTTGGCGTTCAGGTCCGCGAATATTTGATTGATGGCATCGATGGATGCTTGACCGTCATCCAGCGAATTGAGCAGCCGGACGGAAAGCTCGCTGGAATACTGCTCCAGCAGACGGTGGACACGTGGAATGTGGTCGTGGTTGAGAACGACGATATTCGCACTTGCCTTGACGCCGTTGGAGAGTGCCGCATCGATGCTCCTCGCCAATGACCTCAGCTTCACTGCCGCCAGCTTTTCGTTTCGGAACTTCTCGTTCTGTACTTCGGCGAGCTCCTGGGGAGTTGTTCCGAAGATGGAAAAGTTCACGCGGTCCAGACCCATTGCCGCGCTGGATGGAATCGCCTTGGGGTTCTCTCCGTTGGAGGTCATCCCCACCACAAAGCCGTTCTCTGTGGCAACTCGGACGATTTCCGCGACTCGGGGATGAAGGGTCGGTTCCCCACCCGTGAGGTGGATTTCCGTTGTCCCGAACACCTCGCGAATCATGTTCAGCGCTGCGACGAACTCGTCGTCTGGTTCCACCAGGTCGGATAGGAAGTTTACTCCGTTCTTTTGGCTGTAGATGGACCGTCGACCCGACTTTCCTCCATCCTTCCAGATAGGGGCTGACTCTTTTATGGGACTGATAAGAAGGTTGCGGTTGTCGGAAGTCACCGGAACCCCCTCGTTGTGACAGAAGGTGCAGGTGAGCCCGCAAGCATCACCGACCTTCACGCGAAGCGACAGGTCCTTCTCAACGAAGGTAGGTACTACTGGAACAGTTACCACGTTGATCCTTTCGTTCTAGAGGTTCATCCTCTAGAAATCGAAAGGTTGAAACAGTTGGAACAGATATCACCGTTACCCTTTCGTTCTAGAGGTTTATCCTCTTGGAGACTCTCAAAGAGAGATCCGCTTCTCCAGATGATTTGTCTGGAGTCCTAGTGAACACCATTCCGATCAACTCCTTATTGATCGGTTGCCACGCCTACTGAGGAAAAGGTATTTCCTTCTGCTACTCGAAATAGGCTTATTCCGTGTTCCTATTAATTATAACAATTCTGAAAATGGATAACCAGTATTCGTACAACAAAGCGCAATTTGACCAACAAATGAAAATAATTCTGTGGAATAGAGCAGGAACCGTGTGTCCATGAGGATTTCATGTCTTATGTAGAAAGGGTGATGGGAAGAAGAGTATTTTGGAGGTAAATTCCAATTGCAACCGTTTAGGCAGGAGATCAAATTTACAATGGAAGGAAAGATGATGAACATATACAATATACTTATGATAGTGAGAATTTCATACGGTTTTAGGTTCTGTTTTTTGGTCTAGGATGTCTAAGGTAGCTTCCTATTTAAATAATGCAAGAGTTTGCTAGTCGGCAAAGGTTTTGTTTTATCAGCCCTTCTTTGTATTCATTTGACAAAAAGGAGCAATGGGAATGCAGACTTTGTATTGGATTCACCTCAGTTTGTTTGTGTTGTTAACTGCAGCAGTTCTCTTCTTATTTAGCCGGATTGTATATAGCCGCTACCGCTACATCTCACTTGGCAAAAAGGTGCAGTGGGAGTGGAATTTTGCTGGTGCATGGAGTTATATTTTTGGTCAAAAGAAGCTGTTAAAAGATAAGAAAAGCGGCTGGATGCATGTGATCATGTTTTACGGGTTTATCCTCATTCAATTTGGGGCAATCGATTTGTTTATCAAAGGCTTGTTTCTGGGACATCATCTGCCGATCCCCTATTATTCGGTATTTCAATGCTTAGAAGAAGTCACTGTTTTCTTCGTATTCCTCGCTACTGGATATGCTTACTATCGTCGCTATGTGGAGAAACTCCCCAGACTAAAAAGGGGTTTTCGCTCTGGTTTGGTCATTTTGTTCCTCACTTCCCTGCTCTTGTCCATTATTTGGTCTTCTGCGTTTGAAAAAGTTTGGCTGCAAGAAAGCCTTACTTGGACTGCTCCGTTGTCTTCTGCAATCGCTTTCTTTTTTATCAGCTGGATGACACCGGCCGCAGGCAGTGTCTTGTTTTATATCGGCTGGTGGATGCATGCTGTTATTTTGTTTAGTTTTTTACTTTATGTTCCTCAGTCCAAGCACTTTCATCTCTTTGTCGCTCCGTTAAATGTGGTATTGCGAAGGGATCGTTCTAAGCTGTCCCTGATCGATTTTGAAGATGAGTCTGCGGAGACATTTGGTGCGGGAAAAATCGAAGATTTTGCGCAAAATCAGTTGATCGATCTATATGCATGTGTAGAATGCGGGCGTTGTACCTCTGTTTGTCCAGCATCTGGAACAGGAAAGATGTTATCTCCAATGGATTTAATCGTAAAGATGCGCAATCATTTGACAGCCAAGGGAGCAGCGATCACATCCACCACTCCATGGATGCCTGCATTTGCTTTTGCTACAGAAGCAGCTGCGACAGCCCAGAGCAAAGACGTATCACTTGTGGGCGATGTCATTACAGCCCAAGAGTTATGGGGTTGTACCACTTGCCGCAACTGTGAGGATGCCTGTCCTGTGATGAATGAACATGTCGATAAAATTATCGATATGCGCCGATACTTGGTTCTTACAGAAGGAAGCATCCGCCCGGAAGCTTCCCGAACGCTTAATAATATTGAACGACAAGGCAACCCGTGGGGACTAAGCAAAAAAGAACGGGCGAGTTGGACAGACGAGAGTACCGTAGCGGTGCCAACCGTAAAAGAAAATCCAACTTTCGAGTATTTGTTTTTTGTCGGCTCGATGGGTTCCTATGATACGAGAACAAAACGAGTAACCCAAGCTGTGGTGGAATTGTTGACCAACGCAGGAATTTCGTTTGCTATTCTCGGAAATCAAGAAAAAAACTCAGGAGACACACCAAGACGTTTGGGCAATGAATTTTTGTTCCAACAGCAAGCAGAAGCAAACATCGCAAAGTTTCAAAAACACCAAGTGAAGAAGATTATCACAGCTGACCCTCACGCTTTTAACTTATTTAAACACGAGTACAAAGACCTAGGCTGGGAAGGCGAAGTTATCCATCATACGCAGCTTTTAGCTCAGTTAGTAAGAGAGAAGAAACTTGTCCCTCGTAAAACCATCCGAGAACGCATCACCTACCATGATTCTTGTTACTTAGGCAGGTACAATGAAGAATACGAAGCACCCCGATACATTTTGAGCCAGATTCCCGGAGTGGAATTGGTAGAGATGAAGCGAAATCGAGAAAATGCCATGTGCTGCGGCGCCGGCGGCGGGATGATGTGGATGGAGGAGACAGAAGGAAAAAGGGTAAATCTTGCCCGAACAGAGCAAGCTTTGGAAGTATCCCCAACCATCATCAGCAGTGCTTGTCCGTATTGCTTGACGATGCTATCCGATGGAACAAAAGCGATGGAAGTAGAGGATCAGGTACAAACGTTTGATGTAGCAGAGCTGTTGGCACAGTCTGTACTTTAAAGGAAAATTAATAATGGTGGGAAAGAGATGAGTTTCATTAAACAGTTTATCAGCGAACAAATATCAGCAGATCCAGTTTTTGAAGAGTTGTACAAAAGGAGAAATTGGAAGGGAAAATAGCTTTGGATCTTATAAAATCAAGAGAAGAAGCTAAGTTATCCCAAGGATACATGATGAGAATAAGGAACAAAGTCCTTGCCAAAAAGTAAGGACTTTTATATTTTTGAATAACATAGTATATAAATTGTCAGATACATAGTGTCAAAATTTAATGAAGAGGTGGGAATGAGATGGATTACCGTTATCCGATAGGTAAGTTTCAAAAACCGGCAGAATTCACCTCAGAGCTGCGTCAACAATTCATTCAAACGATAGAAAACCTTCCTTCAGCTTTACAGGATGCAGTAGAAGGTTTAACAGAGGAACAACTCGATACCTCTTACCGAGAGGGAGGATGGACTGTCCGGCAGGTGGTTCACCATCTGGCAGATAGTCATATCAACAGCTATACCCGATTTCGTCTTGCGTTGACCGAAGAATCCCCCACTATTCGCACCTATGATGAGGGAAAATGGGCAGAGCTTCCAGATGCAAAGCATGCGCCGATTTCCAGTTCCCTTGCTGTCATAGACGGTCTGCACTGCCGTTGGACAATTTTACTGCGTTCTCTTTCCCCTTCTGATTGGGAAAAGGTCTTTCTTCACCCAGAACTTGGGCCGATGAATCTTGATATCACAACGGCTCTTTATGCTTGGCATAGTGAGCATCATGTCGCTCATATTACGTCGCTTCGTGAGCGTAAAGGTTGGTAAAGTAATATAAAATAGGGAAAACAAAACCAGCTTCTTATTGAATAAGAGCTGGTTTTTCTATAGGTTCATTATTATATTCACTGCTGATTATAGTATGAATTTGTCCCATTGACAAATAAATCTGAAATTATTTCGCCGTACTGTAAGGGAGATTTCTCCAAAGGTGTTCTTGCTAAACGGAAACCAGCTCCCAAACGATGAGAGCTGGTTTTATCTATATGTTGAATCATTATATACCAGCCGGCCGTACGATGTTGCTCGTACGGTCGGCGTGATCCACCCTCCTGTGGAGTGTCAGTCGCCCTGGGGCAGAATGAGCTTCTTCGTCACGTCGACCTGACCGGTCGCCGGTGCGGTCGGGGCCGGGGTTGCCGGTGCCGGGGCCGCGGTCGACGACATGGCGTCCACGTAGGCGCGTACCATGTGGAACACCGTCTGGTCAGCGTCCCAGAGCTTCGGAAGCTCCAGGTAGTACTTGTCCGCGTTCTGCTTGAACATGGTCACGTAGCGGTCGAACAGCATCTGCTGCGCCGGGTTCAGCTGCGGCGGCGTCGTCGGCATCGGCGGGATCGCCGGGTGCTGTGCCGGGTGCTGCTGCGGCGTCGTCGTCGGGATCGCCGGGTGCTGTGCCGGGTGCTGCTGCTTGATTCGCTTGATCCAGAAGAGACCAGAAGCGATCGCGAGCCAGGGGAAGATGAACCCGAACAAGATGGCGATGCCCGCCAAAGTGAGTCGCAACTTGAACTCTTGACGATGCTCCTTGAAGCGGTGGGCCATGAGGCCCGTGAACACGGCGGCTGACAGGGGCATGCCGACGTTCCAGAACAGAAAGAGCTTCATGGCAGTGTCCATGAGAGATACTCCTCCAGGAGTGTAGGTGGATCACGAATACTTACTTTCATTATAATACGCTATACCTCTAGTTGACAATCGGTTAAAAATCATAATTGTAAATGTTTCCTTTTTCCAAATAACTTAAATTACGATCGAAGTCTTATTAGAAACAAAACAAACCAGCCTCTAATCTACTAGAAGCTGGTTTCTCTATCTATTCATTCCTTATATGTTCACGGCTGACTACACACTTAGGTAGCATGTAGTCAGCTGTGATCCACCCCCCCTGTGGAATCTCAGGACTTTTTGAAACCGAGGAAGTCCCGGTCTCCAACACGATTGTCGGTGACCTTGAAAGCCGTCGGAGCCGCGGGAGCCGCGGGAGTCACCGGGGCAGCCGGAGCCACTGGAGCCACCGGAGCCGCGGGAGTCACCGGGGCAACCGGAGCAGCCGGAGCCACTGGAGCCACCGGAGCCGCGGGAGTCACCGGGGCAACCGGAGCCACCAGAGTAGCGGGAGCAGCCGGAGCCACCGGAGCCTTGTTCAGCGACACCTTCTTCGACTTGAACTTCTTGGCGATCAAGCCCAGCAGGTCCCTCCCGACCGCGATGATCCAGTCGGTGAGGCCCCAGAAGTATTCGATGTTCCACCTGATCTTGGTGACGAACACCACGATGGCGAAGACAGCCAGGAAGAAGAGGAACAGAACCCACTCAGGTGCGCTCATCAGGTACAGCAGACCGCAGGTGATCGGCCAGATGAAGGCAAAGGCGATGCCTTGCTTGCACTTGCGACGCCGCTCGGACTTGTAGAGACCGTACCTCTGCTTGGAACGGCCAATCTCGTGAACGATGCAGACGGCCATGGCCAGCAGATAAAAAACAAACACTTTGAACTCCCGGGAGGTTGTGGATCACGGTTGATGTACTTCTATTATAGCATTGCGAGCAAGAAAACCCACGGTTTAAATACAAATCGTGGGATGAAAGCGAGAGTTGGACGAAGAGAAGGAATTTCCTTTCATCAGTCCAACCTTTGAAAAAAAGTAACTTTACAAACAAGTATTCGCATAGTAATATATGTATAGTCGCAGCAGGCGAAAACCAAGTTGTTTGCGGCAAATAAGAAATCAACATACGTAAACCGTGGGGCACACGGGGTTAGCTTGGTAATGAAATAGTCATGAGTCTATCGTCCCAAGAATCCAATGGCTTTAGCCGTATGGAGTTGTCAAATGATGATTTCCTCTTTTTTTACAATAAAAGCCAGCTCCAACTGTGCTGGAGCTGGCTATCTATATGTTCATGCTTTATTCTCGGGGTCGGCTGTGTGTGAACTTAGCACACAGCCGACAGGTGATCTACTCTCCTTCGATCAGTCGTGGTCGTCCATCACCCAGTATCCGACATCGTCAACGGAACGACGAAAACGACGCAGTTCCTGCAGCATCTCTTCCTGCAGATCCTCTGAACTCCTCTTCTTTTTCTTTGTCCTCGTCCTTGCAGGGGGGATGTAGAGAGGCTTGGGCGCGGGCTTCTTGCCCCTCAAGATGTAACCCAGTATCACCGCTGCCATAGGAGCAAAGAACCATCGTGCTCCCATCACGCCGTTTATCGCTTCGATGAAACCGACGCCGATAAAGGTGAAGACGACGCAGGCGAAGATCCGCAGCCCGCTTACTTCGAGCTCCTTTATCACCTTGGCTCGGTAGATTCTCCAAGCGATGAAGACCAGCAGGATGGCAAGGTTGATCCATGCCATGGGATGGATATTAGGCGACATATCTCCTCCCGAAGTTCGTAGATCGCCTCTGTCTCTCTTTATTATAGGAGATGTCGGTTGGTTTGCCAAATGATCTGTATGAGTTACACTTCCGGTGCTATCTGCTCTTTTGCTGTTTTATTTTTCGCATTTACGACGACAATCCCCAAACAGACGAGAATCAAGCCGATAAACGTGTAAAAATTGAGTTTTTCATCTAACAGAAAAGAAGAGTAAAAAACGCCAAATACCGGGATGAGAAACAAAAAAATGGATGTCTTACTCACAGGGTGATAACGAAGCAAGATATTCCAAAAAAATGTCCCGACCACTGCTACAAATGCCAAATAAACAAAAGTAGTTCCAGATTGGAAATCAAAGTGAAAAGGCAACAGTCCTGTTTTCCAAATCCCTATGCCAATGAGACAGAGGGAACCGATGAACAGTTGATAAAAGGTAATAACACCAATGTCATATCTTTTCGATTCATGGCGTGCTAGCAGATTTCCAGCAGCTCCTGCTAGATTGGCTAAAAGCAATAGTATTTCTCCCGCTCCAAAGCCCACTCCTGAAGAGATAGAGTGAAGGCTGACGACAAAAATTCCGAGGAAACCTATGGTTACTCCAGCTATTTTCCGCAATGTTAACCGATCATCTGCATCGATAAAATGAGCGATTAAAATTTGAAACAGGGAAGCGGTGCCAGTGAGAATGACGGTAACCATGCTGGAAGAGATACTTACCCCCACATAAAAAAAGAGATACTGCAAAAAGTTTTGGACGAATCCTACTTTGCTCAAATGCTGGAAAGCAGCTGGAGTAAAGATTTTTCCTTTTTTCCTAACTCGTAAAATGACATAGAGGATGAGAGCAGATAACAGAAAGCGATAGCCTGCAAATAAAAATTCCTTGCTGTATTCATCTGGGCTGATCGATAACCAAGTATAACTCAACTTGATAATGGGAGCAGGACTTCCCCATAACAGGGTAACTGCGAGAATGGTGATCAGAAACCCCAGAGGATGGGTAACAAACTTCTGCACGTTCTTCTTTCCTTCCATTGTAGGTTCTATTTCTATTTTAGTGGAAGTATGGATTTTCTGCTTAGAGAAAAGTTGGTAAATCCCGTTTCTAAAAGAAGTATGATTTTAGTAGGGAAGCAGGCTTATGTGAGGAAGAGATAATAAAAATATTTCTGTTCTCCAAAACATAAAAATGTAAGAAGCCATATGGCTATTTAAGATGATTTGATGGAATTGTAAATGCCTCCTCGATAAGGTATCCTTAATATTGATAACGTTTTCATTTTAATGTTGAAACAGTCAATTTTGATCTGCTGGAGGTGGGAGTGTGAGCGAAGTAGTGATCTTAGAAGGAGCACGGACACCGATTGGAAAATTGGGCAGCTCTCTTCATACGATCCCTGCGGTAGAACTTGGGGCTATTGCGATCAAGGAAGCGTTAGTGCGAGCTGGTGTTTCTGCTGATTTAGTAGAAGAAGTGTTATTGGGAATGGTGTTACAAGGCGGAGCAGGACAGATCCCATCCCGCCAAGCAGCGCATCTCGCTGGTATTCCTTGGCATGTTCCGACAGAAACGATCAATAAAGTCTGTGCATCCGGAATTCGCAGCGTGACATTGGCAGAGCAGATTATCCGTGCTGGAGGAAGTCAGTTAATTGTTGCTGGCGGCATGGAGAGCATGAGCAATGCTCCCTATATCCTGCCCAAAGCGAGATTTGGACAGCGGATGGGTCATGGGCAGTTGGTTGACTTGATGATACATGATGGTTTGTGGTGTGCATTTGAGGGTGTGCATATGATTATACATGGAAATACGATAGCGAAAGAATACCAGATTAGTAGAGAAGAACAAGATGCATGGGCAGTTCGCAGTCATCAGTTAGCAGCTAGAGCGGTCGATGCTGGAGTGATGTCAGAAGAAATCATTTCAGTAGCAGTGAAAAATCGTAAATCTACGACGTTGGTTACAACGGACGAATCCATTCGCAGTGACAGCAGCAGTGAAAAATTAGCAGCACTTTCCCCAGCTTTTGCAGCAGACGGAACGATTACAGCTGGAAATGCCCCAGGAGTCAATGATGGTGCCGCGGCGATGATCGTCAGCTCACGAGCAAAAGCAGAGGAACTCGGAGTAAATGTGCTCGCTGCGATTTTAGGGCATGCTACAGTTGCGATGGAACCGGAGCGTTTCCCAGTTACTCCAGCTTATGCCATTCAGAAGCTTCTACACCAGCATCAATTAAATGTAAAAGATATTGATTTATTTGAAGTAAATGAAGCATTTGCTGTAGTCCCTTTAGCGACAGGGAAAATACTCGGCTGGGATGAATCGAAAGTAAATGTGAACGGTGGAGCTGTCGCACTTGGACATCCAATCGGTGCAAGCGGGGCTCGCATCTTGCTCACTCTGGCATATGAATTGCGCCGCCGCGGGGGCGGACTTGGAGTCGCGGCAATTTGCAGCGGAGCAGGACAAGGAGATGCAGTGTTAATCGAAGTGAAGTGATGGAGGGATCAAGATGAAGCGATTAGCAGTGATCGGTGCTGGGCAAATGGGCAGTGGAATAGCAGAAGTCTCGATTCGAGCTGGATATTCGGTCATTTTGATCGATCAATCGGATGATTGGTTAGAAAAAGGCGTCCAAAAAATTACGCAAAATTTTGATCGGCAAATCGCGAAAGGGAGATGTACTGCCGAGCAAAAAACTACGTACTTGAACCGCCTTCAAACGACAACGGATTTGCATCTTGTAAGAGATGTTGATCTGATCATCGAAGCGATTGTTGAAAAAAAACAGGCAAAAACAGAGCTATTTGCTAAACTGGATCAATTAGCCCTCTCTTCTGCCATTTTTGCAAGTAATACCTCCTCTCTTCCTATCACTTCATTAGCTGCTGCGACTGATCGAGCTGATCGTGTCATTGGGATGCATTTTATGAATCCCGTTCCTGTTATGAAATTGGTTGAAGTGATTCGCGGTTTGGCCACAAGTGAAGAAACGTATCAAGCTGTCTTAAGCGTTACCGAAAAATTGGGGAAAAAAGCGGTAGAAGTCAACGATTTTCCCGGTTTTATATCCAATCGCATATTGATGCCGATGATTAACGAAGCAATCTATGCTGTATATGAAGGGGTAGCAACACCGGAAGCAGTGGATGATGTGATGAAACTGGGAATGAATCACCCGATGGGCCCCTTAGAGTTAGCCGATTTTATCGGTTTAGATACATGTCTTTCGATCATGGAAACATTACATGAGGGCTTTGCAGACAGCAAATATCGTCCTTGTCCTTTATTAAAAAAGTATGTAGCAGCAGGCTGGTTAGGCCGCAAGAGCAGGCGGGGATTTTATGATTACAGGGGGGCAGAGTGATGGAGTTTACGTTTACAGATGAACAAACTATGATGCGTAAGGTAGTTCGTCAATTTGCGGAAAAACACATCCCTCCCCATATACCTAAAATGGAAGAAGCAGAAGTATTTCCGCTTGAAGTCATTCACAAGATGGGTGAGATGGGTTTTATGGGTATCCCCATCCCAGCTGAAGCAGGCGGAGTCGGATCAGATTTTATTTCCTATATTATTGCCTTAGAGGAACTTTCGAGGGTAAGCGCCACAGTCGGGGTGATTTTAGCGGTGCACACTTCTGTTGCTACAATGCCGATCTTACACTTTGGGACAGAGGAACAGAAGCAAAGGTACTTGAGTGATCTTTGCTGGGGAAAAAAGATTGGGGCATTTGCTTTAACAGAGCCTCAGGCTGGGTCCGATGCAAGTAAGATTCAAACGCGGGCAGTCAGGGAAAATGATAAATATGTGATTACGGGCAGCAAAGTATTTATCACCAATGCGGAAGTAGCAGATGTATACATTGTCTTTGCCGTGACCGACCCAGCAAAAGGAACAAAAGGGATAAGCAGCTTTATTGTCGATAAAGGTACACCCGGTTTTTCTTTTGGCAAAAAAGAAAAAAAGATGGGCTTAAACGGCTCTCATACAGGAGAACTTATTTTTGATCAAGCTCAGGTACCAGCCAGTCAGTTGTTAGGAGAAGAAGGGCAAGGGTATGAAATCGCTCTCCAGCATCTAGCAGGCGGAAGAATTGGCATAGGAGCGCAAGCGCTTGGTATTGCTCAAAGTGCCTTAGAACACTGTCTGCAATATGTCAAACACCGAGTACAATTTGGTAAACCTCTAGCAGATCAGCAAGCGATTCAGTTTAAACTCGCAGATATGGCAACGATGGTCGAAGCTGCAAGACTGATGATATATCGAGCTGCCTCTTACAAACAACAAGGAAAAGCATGCCGGAGGGAAGCTTCGATGGCAAAGCTGTATGCTTCTGATGCAGCGATGAAAGTGGCGGCAGAAGCAGTGCAAATTTTTGGCGGCAACGGTTATATTCGAGATTATCCGATTGAGCGTTTATTTCGTGATGCAAAAGTAACCCAAATATACGAAGGAACCAACGAAATTCAGCGTGTCGTGATAGCGAGCACCTTGACTCAGGAGAGGAGCAGACAAAAATGAATTTCAAATGGGATGAAGAACATGAAATGATGCAAAAGATGGTTCGTCAATTTGCAGAAGAACAGATTGCCCCTACAGCCAGTATTCGTGATGAAGAGGAGCGGTTTGACCGCAGTCTTTTTGATCAGATGGGTGAGTTGGGATTGACTGGTATACCGTGGAGTGAGGAGATTGGCGGAGCAGGAAGCGATTTTCTCAGCTATGTGATTGCAGTCGAAGAGTTATCTCGGGTGTGTGCATCGATGGGTGTTACTTTATCTGCGCATATTTCCCTTGCCAGTTGGCCGCTTTTTGCATATGGTTCTGAATCTCAGAAAGAGCGTTTCCTGCGTCCCTTAGCCGAGGGGAGGAAGCTGGGCGCATATGGGTTAACAGAACCAGGATCAGGTTCGGATGCAGCAGGCATGAAAACAACAGCTATTCGTGAAGGTGATGAATATGTGTTAAATGGAAATAAAATATTTATCACCAATGGGGGAGAAGCAGAAATTTACATCGTCTTTGCTGTTACAGATCCGACGAAAAGGCATAAAGGGATCAGCGCCTTTATTGTGGAGAAAGGCACACCTGGATTTTCCTTTGGCAAGAAAGAAAAAAAGTTAGGAATTCGTTCTTCTCCTACCTTGGAAATCATCCTTGAAGATTGCCGTGTTCCTGCTGACCAGTTATTGGGCGAAGAAGGACAAGGGTTTACGATAGCTATGCGTACCCTGGATGGCGGGAGAAATGGAATCGCAGCACAAGCAGTCGGCATTGCCCAAGGGGCATTGGATGCTGCGCTAGCCTATGCCAAAGAGCGCAGGCAATTTGGCAAGACATTGGCAGAGCAGCAAGCGATTCAATTTAAACTGGCAGATATGGCAACACAAATCGAAGCTGCAAGACTTTTAACCTATCAAGCTGCGTGGTTAGAGAGCAATGGCAAAAGTTATGGGAAGGCATCTGCGATGGCTAAATTATTGGCTGGGGACACCGCAATGCAAGTCACAACAGAAGCAGTACAAATATTTGGCGGGTATGGATATACACGAGAGTATCCCGTAGAGAGAATGATGCGCGACGCAAAGATCACCCAAATCTACGAAGGAACCAATGAAATACAGCGCATCGTCATCGCAAAATATTTGACAAAGGGATAAAGGTGGGAAAAAGTTGGAAGATTGGCTGATGCTTTTACGCCAAAAAGATAAACGTACGATTGCGCAAGCGATCACCAAACTAGAAAATCGAGATGAAGAAGCCAAATCGATGTTAAAAGAGCTTCTACCCTGCACCGGAAAAGCACAGGTCATTGGGATAACAGGTTCTCCTGGGGCTGGGAAAAGTACACTTATTGGCTCGCTGCTCGTTCATTTAAGGAAAAAGGGGCTTACTGTTGGTGTTTTAGCAATCGATCCGACGAGCCCGTTTTCAGGAGGAGCTATCTTAGGCGATCGGATTCGAATGAATCGCCATGCTATGGATGAAGGGATTTATTTGCGGAGTATGGCGAATCGAGGAAAAGTGGGTGGTATATCAATCCATACCAAAGATTGTGTCCGTGTACTCGATGCTGCTGGGTTTGATGTTATTTTAATTGAGACTGTTGGTGTCGGTCAGTCGGAGCTTTCGATTATGCACCTTGCAGATACGGTATGTGTGGTACTCCACCCTGGTGCTGGAGATATGATACAAGTGACCAAGGCGGGTGTAATGGAGATCGCTGATGTGTATGTGGTGAACAAAGCAGATCAAGCGGGCGCCACTCGTTTGATCGCCGAGATCGAAGACATGTTGGAGTTAAGCGGAGGAAAAGGAGCTTGGATGCCAAGTGTAATCGCGGCAAGCAGCCAGCAAAATCAAGGTATAACTGACCTCTGGGAGTGTTTACAGAAACATGATCAATACCTCAAACAGACTGGAGAATGGGAAAAACAGCGATTGGCCCAACTTTACCAAGAAGTAGAGGAAGAATTATTGCTGCTGTATGAACAGAGGCGCAAAACCCTCATGCAAAAGGAGAGTTTTAAGGGGCTGGTATCCCAATTAGACAGAGGAGAAACAACACCGCAAGAACTAGCTGAGATGTTGGCAAAGCAACTATTTGCAAGCGAGAGCGAATAAGAGGCAGTGGAGGGATGTGATTTGGGTATGGAACAAGTCAGACGATTTCCAAAGCATGCAATCCGCTTTATAACTGCTGCAAGCTTGTTTGATGGACATGATGCTTCGATCAATTTGTTTCGCCGATTGCTGCAAGCGTCTGGGGTTGAAGTCATACATCTTGGACACAACCGCTCTGTACAGGAGATTGTGACAGCTGCAATCCAAGAAGACGTTCAAGGTATTGCGCTTTCTTCTTATCAAGGGGGGCATGTTGCCTTTTTTTCTTATTTAATCGATTTGCTTCGGGCAAAAGGGGCAGATCATATTCAGGTATTTGGCGGCGGTGGAGGGGTGATTATCCCTTCTGAAATCGAAGCTCTGGAATCTTATGGGGTAGCAAAGATTTTTTCTCCTCAAGATGGACGACAACTAGGGCTCCAAGGAATGATCAATTGGATGATTGAAAAAACGGATCAACCGATTGTGATAGGGAGGACTTGGAGTGATCAATCATTATCTGACGACTATGCTATTTCCCGGGCAATAACGTATGTCGAGCAAGGGGGAACAGTGCCGAAAACCGGGAAACGAGCATTGGTTATCGGAATTACAGGCACTGGCGGTGCCGGAAAGAGCTCGTTAACGGATGAAGTGGTTCGTCGTTTTACAGATGATTTTCCTGATAAAAGAATCGGCATATTATCGATTGACCCTTCTAAACAGAAGACAGGCGGGGCATTACTCGGTGACCGCATCCGGATGAATGCGATTTATCAGCCGCAAATCTTTTTACGAAGTCTTGCTACAAGGCAAGCCCGCTCAGAGTTGAGTAGTGCGATCGAAGGAGCGATAGAAGTTTTACATCATGCTGACTTCGATCTCATCCTTGTAGAAACAAGCGGTATCGGCCAAGGAAATGCCGATATTGTCCCCATCAGCGATCTGTCGGTCTATGTCATGACTGCTGAGTATGGTTCTCCTTCTCAATTAGAGAAGATCGAAATGCTGGATTATGCCGATATCATCGCAATTAATAAAGCAGATCACAAAGGAGCAGAAGATGCTTTGCGTGATGTAAAAAAACAAGTCCAGCGAAATCGGGAACAGTTTGATATTCCTGTCGATGAAATGCCTGTATATAGTACCATGGCTAATCATTTCCACGATCAAGGGGTCAATCGTTTTTATCACGCTTTACTCAGGCTTTTGAATGAAAAACAACCGAATAAATGGCAATCCACTGCGATTCAGCTTGAAAATGTTCAGCCCAAAAATTTCATTATCCCTCCAGAACGAATGCATTATCTTCGAGAAATTGCCTCAACGATCCGTAAGTATCATCAGGAAGCAGAGGAACAAGCAAATATTGCAACAAAAGTGTATCAACTAGAAGGTGTAAAAAGGCTGCTTCCTGATATAGACCAATTAGAACGGAAAAAGCAAGAACTCTGGAATGAGCTAAAGGTGGAAAATCAAACTCTGCTGGGCGGTTGGCCAGCTGTCGTTGAAAAATATAAACAAGAAAACCTTATTACCAAAGTGAGAAATCGCGAAATTACTACACCTTTATACACAGAAACCCTTGCAGGAAGTAAAATTCCCAAGGTTTCCCTGCCTGCTTACCGCGATTTAGGGGATTTGCTTCGTTGGTTATACAAAGAAAATCTTCCTGGACATTTCCCGTTTACTGCTGGTGTATTTGCCTTAAAACGGCAGGATGAAGACCCCAAAAGACAGTTTGCTGGTGAAGGGACACCTGAGCGAACCAATCGCCGGTTTCACTACTTATCCAAAAATGATCAAGCCAAACGGTTGTCCACTGCTTTTGATAGTGTGACTCTGTATGGAGAAGACCCGGCAGAAAGACCAGATATTTATGGAAAAGTAGGAGAATCAGGGGTGAGTATTTGCACACTAGATAATATGCACGCTTTATTTGCTGGGTTTGATTTATGTGCACCTAATACAAGTGTCTCGATGACCATCAATGGTCCTGCTCCGATCATTCTAGCCATGTATCTCAACACAGCGATCGATCAACAACGCAGGAAGTTTCAGCAAGAACATCATCGTGCTCCATCCAGCGAAGAAGAGAAAAACATCATCACCTCTACACTTCAAGCAGTTCGCGGTACGGTGCAGGCAGATATCTTAAAAGAAGACCAAGGGCAGAACACATGTATTTTCTCAACCGAGTTTGCGTTAAAAATGATGGGGGATATGCAAGCGTATTTTATCGAACAGCACATTCGTAACTATTATTCTGTCAGTATAAGCGGTTATCATATCGCTGAAGCAGGGGCAAATCCGATCACTCAATTGGCTTTTACCTTATCCAATGCTTTTACCTATGTAGAGTACTATTTGAGTAGAGGGATGAAAATCGATGATTTCGCTCCCAATCTGTCCTTTTTCTTTAGTAATGGTCTAGATGCAGAATATGCGGTGATCGGCCGGGTAGCTCGCCGCATTTGGGCAGTCGCCATGAAACGGCTCTATGGAGCAAATGAACGAAGCCAAAAACTCAAATACCATATTCAAACATCAGGTCGCTCTCTTCATGCTCAAGAGATTGATTTTAATGATATTCGCACTACCCTCCAAGCACTTCTTGCACTCTATGATCAATGTAATTCCCTCCATACCAATGCTTATGATGAGGCAATAACAACACCAACTGAAGAATCTGTCCGCAGAGCGATGGCGATTCAATTGATTATTACCAAAGAATTAGGCCTAGTCAAAAATGAAAATCCCCTTCAAGGCTCTTTCATCATCGATGAAATTACCGACCTTGTAGAAGAAGCTGTCTTACAGGAGTTTGAGCGGATCAGTGATCGCGGCGGTGTACTTGGAGCGATGGAAACCCAGTACCAACGGAGTAAAATCCAAGAAGAATCGATGTTATATGAGATGAAAAAACATAGCGGGGAATTACCGGTTATCGGAGTCAATACATTTGAGAATCCTGAGGGTAAGATGGAAAAGATAAAAATGGAGTTATCAAGGGCTACGGAAGAAGAGAAGAAATGCCAAGTAGAGCATGTACTCGCCTTTCAAGCGAAGCACAAGGAGCAAGCAGAAAAAGCACTAGCGAGACTTAAAGAAGTAGCAAATCAAAATGGCAATATATTTGCTGAGTTGATGGAGACGGTAAAAGTAGCGACTCTCGGACAAATTACCAAAGCACTTTATGAAGTTGGTGGACAATATCGAAGAAATATGTAAACAAGCGATGACCTGACCTCTGTCCTTGCGGATGGAGATCAGGTCTTTTTGGACGGAAGAGAAGTCAGGATTCCTCGATTCCGCCCGGTGCACCGATTTTCGAGGGATGCAAATGTTCACTTACCAGTTGACCTCAGCGACAGAGGCTACTTGGAGAACAATGTCCTCAAGAACACCTTGAATCCCTTGGCAGAGGCTATTGCTTTCGGTTCCATTGACATGATCTTGTCCGTGTTTCCGACAGCGTGACAGTCGACGAGCTGAAAGCTGAGGAACTTGACGCCCCACTTTCCAGCATCTTCCTCTACGGCCGCCAACAATGCATCGGCAACCTTGTCTCGGGTCTTCGATGTTCGTACCGAGAGTACCTCTTGTACCTTGGTCATACACAGATGTTCCAGGCTCGTTTGAACGTCTTCGATCTCCACCAATGCCTTTTCAGGATCGGTGATTTGATACCAGACGCTCGCCCTCACCTCAAACTCAGTGTTATCCCGAAGCAGTACGACCTGAGGGTTGTAGATTTTGGTGTGATTGACGAAGATCGTCCTGAATTTGTCGATGATAGGCACGTTCAGGTGGGTGCCGGCTTTGAATATCTTGGTTGATCCGTCCTTGTTCTTGACGACTTTCCCTGACCGGAACTTTATCCCTACTTTGCCCTGTCGGATCGACTTGAAGCACTGGAAGGCTGGGGCGATAAACCCAATGCTTCCAGCGACGGCCGGGACAATGCTGGTGAGCATGCGCATTTGTTGCTCCCATCTAGAAGGCGGTGACTGTTTGTTCCTTACTTTTAATTTATCATAAATTAATAAAATTATACATTTTAAGAAATGGCTATCCTATAAGGATGAAAGGTAAAATCTATACAAAAAAAGAGCAATCTAAATAAATCGTTGCTCTTAATGTAAAACAAAGATGAGTGATTGAAATGACCAGCGGACTGCTCTCTTACCCCACTTGGAGTAGAAGCAGCCGCCTTTGGACTATAGGAGTGAGTGTTTCACTCGATAATCCCTTCCTCGAGCTGCGCTCGGGCATCGTCGAAGACCTCTTGAGCGGGAGCCTTTAGCTCTTCCTTTACCGTAGGGTCTAGGAGAATTTTTGCAGCAGCAAATCTCCCTACGGATATTATTGAGGTGCTCTTCGCGGTTCGCCTCGGGATCAGACATTTCGTACCTTTGTCTCTCGATCGATCCCAGTAAAACACTATGATTATAAGAGGGTTTTCTCCTAATTATCAAGAAAGATCAAAGTTCACTTCTTCTATCAGTTCCACTACTTCACCATTTGGACTATAAACCAAGGCATTACGGACTACCAACTTGGGTTCTCCTAGTTCCATTGTATTCGTTGTCAAACATCTCGATACAAGTACGCCCATCTGGTGAGATGAGGATCGATGCTTCGTTAATGTGGAAAGCTGGCAACCTCCAAAAATGGCCTACTTTAAATCCGAATACTTTTGTATAAAAATCGATAGTTTTTCGGTAATTTCTTGCTTGGATGGCAATATGGGCTAATCCTTTGCTGCTCATGAAAACATCCTCCTTCAAAATGATGCTTTCATTATAGAAATTTCAGCAGGGCTGACGAAATAACAAAAAAGAGGTGTTCATGGTAAAATAGATACGATTTATAAGTTTTTTTAGGTGATTTCCTTTTTATATAAGGGGGTGGGGCTATGATTAAAAATCAGATTGATGAAGTGGACCGTCAGATTTTAGAGCTATTACAAGATAATGCGAGGATTCCAATTGCTACTATCAGCAGGAAAATTGCTATGTCTCCCCCTTGTCATCGCTGCCCAAGGAAAAAAAGCAAGCTCACCCGATGAAGTAGCTCACGGTGCATTGTTGCATTTTGCTCTGTACGTAGATAATGTAGATGAAACCTATCAAAAGGCACTCCATTTTGGAGCAAAAACCTTGTATTAAGCCAAGTTGCGGTAAAAGAGCGAATCGCAAAATTAGAGGATCAAGGTATCATTACGGGATATCATGTGTCGATAGATTTAGAAAAAATAGACAAAAGTTTAACTACTTTTTTGATGATAAAGACAGAAAAATGCACTTCTTTTATCGAACTATGTAAAAATTCAAAATGGGTAACGAATCTCCATCGAATTAGTGGAGAATATAACTTTTTGGTAACCATTCAGACAAAGTCATTACCGGAATTGACAAGTATCCAAGAAACATTGAAGCGATTTGGTCCTTCGAAATCGTTTATCAGCATGGAAAATCTCATCTGATGAAATAAGTAGAGATTGGACTTTTTTATTTTATTCACTCAAACAAAGATAATTTTCCTCTTTTTCCTAGGTGTAGTTTGACTTGGTTCGCAATTTGGATACAATAGGTGATACGAGCTTTATTTAGAGGGGATGAGCGGAGAATGGCAAATGTAACAGAAAAAATTCGCGAAACGGCTATGGTCGATTTAGCATATGATCACTTAAAATCAGTTGGAGAACCTCAACTTTACCGCAATATCTTGGACACTGTTGCTAATCAAAAAGGGTTTACCCAGCAAGATATCGAGCAATATATCGCTCAACTCTACACAGAGATCAATATTGATGGTCGTTTCGTTTGTGTAGGAAGAAGCTTGTGGGGTTTAAAACATTGGTATCCAATCGAACAGTCTACGGATTCGGCGATCGTTGCAAATGTGAAAGATGATTATGACGTTGATTTGGACGATGAGGATCTATTTGGTTCGGATGACGATGATTTCACAGATGAAATCGATGAATTAGAGAGCGATAACGATTTTGATGAAGACGATGACGACGAAGATATCAATGGTTTTGGAAGCGACGATGACGAAGACGAGGAAGACGAAGAAGAAGATTATTAGAACACACAAATGCTTTATTGACAAAGCATAGTTCCTTCTATAAAATACTTGTTGGGCTCCACAAGAGCGAATAACTGTGGAAATACGAAACGCCTCTCATATTGAGGGCGTTTTTTCTATTTTATTGGGAATCATAGCAAATGGGAGGATATGAACATGACCAAGTATATTTTTGTAACTGGTGGAGTGGCTTCTTCCTTAGGGAAAGGTATAACAGCATCTTCATTAGGGCGATTACTTAAAAATCGTGGTTTAAAAGTAACAATCCAAAAATTTGATCCATACTTAAATGTCGATCCTGGGACAATGAGTCCTTATCAGCACGGAGAAGTTTTTGTTACCGATGATGGAGCAGAGACGGATTTAGATTTAGGCCATTATGAACGTTTTATTGATATTAATCTCAGCAAAAACAGCAATGTGACAACAGGGAAAATTTATTCAAGTGTCATCAATAAAGAACGCCGCGGCGATTACTTAGGTGCTACTGTTCAAGTTATTCCACATATCACAAATGCAATAAAAGAACGTGCTTTTCGTGCTGCCAAAGAATCTGGAGCAGATGTTTTGATTACGGAAATCGGAGGTACTGTCGGAGATATCGAGAGTCTCCCATTTCTCGAAGCTATTCGTCAGATTAAAAGTGATGTTGGCCGTGAGCATGTGATGTATATCCATTGCACATTGGTTCCTATGCTCAAAGCAAGTGGAGAACTCAAAACAAAACCAACGCAGCATAGTGTAAAAGAACTCCGTAGTATTGGTATTCAGCCAAATGTGATCGTTTGCCGTTCGGAACACTCTCTATCTGAAGATATGAAACGAAAAATTGCTTTATTTTGTGATATTGATCGTGAAGCAGTGATCGAAGCTCTTGACGCAGATACCCTCTATGAAGTACCACTTATGCTTCAAGAAGAGAAATTGGATGAAATAGTTGTCCGCCACTTAGGTTTAAATGTCGGTCCTGCTGATATGACAGAATGGAAAGCACTCGTCCAAAAAGTGAAAAACTTAAAGCATGAAACAAATATTGCGATTGTGGGGAAATATGTTTCTCTGCCTGACGCTTATTTAAGTGTTGCTGAAGCTTTGAGGCATGCTGGTTTTGAAAGCAATAGTGATATTTCCATCAAATGGGTGGATTCCGAAGAAGTGACGAATGCGAATGTGGCAGAATTGCTTGGAGATGTAGATGGCATTTTAGTTCCTGGTGGTTTTGGTGATCGCGGTATCGATGGAAAAATTATCGCTACTCGTTTTGCAAGAGAAAAGAAAATTCCTTTCCTCGGTATTTGTTTGGGAATGCAGTTGATGTGTATTGAAGGTGCCCGTAATGTATTAAACCTTGCAGGTGCACATAGTTCCGAGATCGATCCAAATACTCCCCATCCTATCATCGATCTGCTTCCAGAACAAAAAGATATCGAAGACCTAGGCGGAACCATGCGTCTTGGTTTGTATCCTTGTAAAATAACAGCGGGGACGTTAGCTGCGACTGCTTACCATGATGATTTAATCTATGAACGCCACCGTCATCGCTATGAATTCAATAATCAATATAAAGAGCAAATGGAGCAAGCAGGATATGTGTTCTCGGGTACTTCTCCAGATGGCCGTCTTGTGGAGATTGTAGAATACAAAAACCATCCTTGGTTTGTAGCTTCTCAATTCCACCCAGAGTTTACTTCCCGTCCAAATCGCCCGCAGCCATTGTTCCGTGATTTTGTCGCAGCAGCTTTAAAGTGCAAGCTTGGTGAAAAAGCAATGATCGAAAGCAAGTAAAAGTAAAGATATAAGACCATCTGTCGTAGGGATAGATGGTTTTTCTTTTCAAAGGAGAGATAGGTCATTGTACGATGTAGCTATTATTGGAGTAGGGGTGGCAGGTGTTTTTCTAGCTTATGAATTAGCAAGCGGTGGTCAGCAAGAGTAGTTTTGGATCGGGGAAAAAAGTTAGCAGATCGACTATTTTGCCCGAAGGAACAAGGGAATGCTTGTAGTTGTGATGTTTGTGATACTTACTATGGTTTTGGTGGGTTGGGAAAATCGGAGAATAAATTTAATTTTTCCAATGATTTTGGAGGTCAGTTGGAGCAGAAGGTAGGATCAGAGGTATTTCGGTTTTTAATGCGCAAAGTAAATGAGACTTTATGCCGATTTGGCGGGGATAAAGTAACCTCATATACTACTTATGATCCTCAGCTTTCTCAGCGAGCAGAAGAAGCAGGTTTAAATTCATCTTTCTATTATCCCAAATGGGATAGTTCTCGATTTTGATTTCCTTCAAACAAGGTTTATCACTGCTTCCCATTAATTCACCCAATATTCAATTTATTGATAAAATCAGAGGATAAACTTTGATATATTTATTCATAATTAATAAAATATGGTTATTTAGGAGGTTTTCTCTTGAAAAAAGTACTAGCAATTTCCCTAATTTTGACTTTTTGTATCCCGTTTTCTGGTGCTTTTGCAAGTAAACATGGCCAATGGAACTATGTTGGACAAGACACATTCAAAGATGAAAGTAAAAGGATAAATTCTGGTGGCGGTGACTTTAAATTTTGTTTAGTTGACGGTCCTGGTGGCTACTATCGTTTGAATAGAGATATAAGATGGGCTCCAGATGAATATAGTCCGTATAAGGAATTATTGAAAGGAAAATGCCTAGTTTATAGAAACATACCAAAAGGAAAATATTATGTAGAAAAGAGATATAAATCAGAATGGGCTCATGTGAAGTTTTACGATTAATACAGACAAATCCTTTTATAAAGGGTATCCCCACATACCCATCAAACTAATAACAAAATGGGTAAATTTGCATATTCCCCCGGAAATGTCTATTAAGAAGTACCTTCTGTCACTGGGCCATGATCCCCAAGACCTGCAAATGCAAAAGGAATTTGAGATTTCATATGGATAATATAGGGTTGTTTTTTCTTCTCTTCTTCGAAGATTTTCTACTTAGGACTTGATAAATACTAGGGAATAGCACAACTATTATAACTAGGTAAAAATAAAACACTTGATCTATAAGAGCTGAACTGTAACCCAAAAAGTAAACAATAAATAAAAAATACTAGGCGACTATAAGATGACTTCTGAATTGATCTGTACTGCGCCCCTAATGTTAGACACGACCTACTAACATTGGAGGCGATGTTTTTTATGACGAAGTATTCGCTAGAGAGAAAATTAGAAGCAGTACAAGCTTATTTGGAGGGCGTATGGCAAGAAAGGAATTTGATGACTGCTTCAAGTCCAATTTAGCTATACAGAGTCGATCAAAACCAATTCGTGTAAAGCAACAGACCGATTAAAATAGAAATCGGTCTCTTTTTTATTATATTTTCTCAGGTATCCGTTTGCTGGTTTTGGGCTGATATAGAAATATTTTCAATTACTTTTAGAATAGAATATATCTTTATCAAAAGAAAAATACTAAAAAATAAATAATTATTTTTAAAAAAATAATATTGAATGTAATTAAATATTTATTAGTGAAAATTTGGTTTTTTTGATTTTTATTCACAATTGCCTGTGTTTTCTATGTTTTCCCCTGCTATAATCAAGATAAGAATTAAAACAATTAAATTTTAGGAGTGATTTTATATGAAAAATTTTAAAAAATTTATTGCAGTTTCTGCTCTAGCAATTGGATTTGCAATCCCAACTCTACCAGCAATTTCGCATGCAGATGTTATTCATCCTGAAGTAAAACCAAACGTTCAACCAACAGTAGTGCCTGTAGTAGCGCCAAATGTTCAACCACAAGCAGCTGATGTAGTACATCCACAAGTAAAGCCTGAAGTGAAACCACAAGCAGCGCCATTTGTAGCTCCAAACGTTCAACCTCAAGATATAGTGCATCCAGAAGTAAAACCTGAAGTGAAACCACACGTTGCGGGCAAATAATTTTTTGATCGAGGGTCAGTTAGAAAGTATAGAAGTGTCAAGGTACGAATGAAAACAATTACATTTAGGAGTGGTTGTATATGAAAAAATTCACAAAATTTATTGCAGTTTCTGCTCTAGCAATTGGATTTGCAATCCCAACTCTACCAGCAATTTCGCATGCAGATGTTATTCATCCTGAGGTAAAACCAAACGTTCAACCAACTGTAATGCCTGTAGTAGCGCCAAATGTTCAACCTCAAGCAGCGAATGTAGTACATCCACAAGTAAAGCCTGAAGTGAAACCACAAGCAGCGCCATTTGTAGCACCAAATGTTCAGCCTAAAGATGTAGTGCATCCGGAAGTAAAACCTGAAGTGGAACCACATGTAGCAGGCAAATAATTTTTTGATCGAGGGTTAGTTAGCAAGTGTAGAAGTGTCAAGGTATGAATAAAAACAATTACATTTAGGAGTGGTTGTATATGAAAAAATTCACAAAATTTATTGCGGTTTCTGCTCTAGCGATTGGATTTGCAATCCCAGCTCTACCAGCAATTTCACATGCAGATGTTATTCATCCAGAAGTAAAACCAAACGTTCAACCAACAGTAGTGCCTGTAGTAGCCCCAAATGTCCAACCACAAGCAGCGGATGTAGTACATCCACAAGTAAAGCCTGAAGTGAAACCACAAGTAGCGCCATTCGCAGCTCCAAACGTTCAACCTCAAGATGTAGTGCATCCAGAAGTAAAACCTGAAGTGAAACCACACGTAGCCAGCAGATAGTTTTGATTTGGTAGAGGGTTAGTTAGGAAGTGTAGAAGTGTCATCGTATCAAGATTTGGAAGAAACAAATAAGCAAGCGATTGCAAAAAGAACAGATGTGCATCCCAAAAGTTGATCATGAAAGATAACTTGAAGGGATGCCTTTTTTATGTCAAAGCCCTCATGAGGCATAGAATCCATCGTAGATAGCAATTACACGACTTAAAAGCGCCATGTCATTCTGGCTTTATTCATCAACAAAAAGGGACCTGAGGGGAATTAACAAAACCTCCCAGATATCTGAGAGGCTTTTATGTTAAATAAAAAGATCATCTTTAAAATGCAATATCATCTTCTTGTTTGCAGAGATAATATTGGGAATAACTTTTGGTAGAGTGGAATAAATAACGCGCCGATTAAGACTCCTTTTAAGAGATTAAATGGAGCTACCCCATAAAAAATGAGTACATTTTTTGCTTCGCCTGTGACTGTCCAGTTGATCAAATAACTATACAAAGGGAAGATGACAAAATAATTGGCTATGGTTAGCAATACAGTCATCAAGATCGTAGCGATGGTTGTTCCGATGACCATGCCTTTGAGTCCCGAGATCTTTTTACTAATACCTACAGATGTGATGACAAAGAGACTTCCAGCGACAAAGTTGGCCATTTGTCCCAGTGGGACAGCACCGGTTTCACTTCCTGACAAGAGAAAATGCAGCCCGTTTTTAAGAAACTCAATAAGCACACCGGAAAGCGGACCAAAGAGAAATGCACCAATCAAAGCGGGTATTTCACTAAAATCGATTTTCAAAAATGAAGGAAAAAGTGGTAATGGGAAATTCAGATACTCCATGAGTAGAGCAATTCCCGTTAAAACAGACAATAGGACCAGCTTGCGTGTTTGCATAAAATTATTCTCCTTTTTTACCTTCTCAGCTGGTCTTCGGGGACATAAAAAACCCCCAAAAGACTTTACTTTCGGGGGTTTGATTTCATGACGAAATAGGCTTTTTTTACGCAGAAAAAAAGCACATCGAAACCAGAGCAAGCGAATAACATTTTTTTGCTCTGTCTCTTTATCCTTCTCCCATCCAGACTATACTGTCGGCTTCGGAATTACACCGAATCCACCGTTTTGGCTCATGCCAACCCGGGTCACGGACTGAGGTTATAAAAACCATCACCGCCGGTCGGGATTTTCACCCTGCCCCGAAGGATACCATATGAAGTTTATACGCTTTTATTATATAGGTAAAGATAATCTTGTCAATATGCTGATGAGTTTCTATTGAACCCTTCATTTTCTTTGTTACTCTGATTCTAATTCTTCCTATATTTTATTTTTGTGGAGAGAACACCCGTGAATTCATTTGTGGGATGAATCGTTACGGTTTTTGGTTTTCTTTTTTGACAAATTCATCCATATTTTGTATATTGGGATTCGTCCTTAGTAGAAAAGAGGTGAGAAATCATGTATTTCACTGTAAAACAACAACTCAAACATCTTTCGAAAGAAGAATATCTGATTTTAAAAGACTTGTGTCATACTGCCAAAAATTTGTACAACCAAGGCTTATACCAAGTTCGCCAGCATTACTTTCAGGAAAAGAAATATCTGAATTGTTTGAAATATCGTATTGGGACACTGGTTATCGGATATAACGAAAATCTGCAAAGAGGAAGTAATCTAGGCAAACGCAACAATCAAAATTTCGTGAATATTCCCATTGGGATGATCAAAGAGAAGTTGGAATATATGTGTGAGCGATATGGGATGACGTTGGTGCAGCAAGAAGAAAGTTACACGTCCAAAGCGAGTTTTTGGGATCAAGATGAACTGCCCACCTATGACCCATCCAACTCGAAAACGTATACCTTTAGAGGCGCACGGGTGAAACGTGGCTTATATCGTACGTCTTCGGGAATGTTGATGAACGCAGATATCCATGGCGCATTAAACATCTTGCGAAAAAGTAATGTTGTAGCCCTTACGGGCTTATACACTAGAGGCGAAGTGGACACGCCTGTACGAATAAGGATAGCCTAGCTATCAACCTTCGTAGACGAAGCTTACGACTTTAGTCGTGAGAGGTTCACGCCGACGCCTATTATAAAGGAAAAATGTATACTGGCGCTAAATTCATTAAAAATGGAAAAGTTGCAAGTTTGCCGAAAGAGTACAATGACAAATTTTCATCCATTAGATTTGTTTATATTGACGGATAGAGTGCAGTCCAAACAGAGAATAGGCTCTGTTTGGACTATTTGTTATTCTTATTTAAGTTTAAAATGGATGATTCTGCTGCTCAAAGGCAATAGCAAAGTTATCACGAGTGATAGTATTCCGAAGAGGATTCCAACCCATAATCCAGGCGGCGTGTATTCACATGAGACAGTACTTGCATTTTTTTTAAGCGGAATCCGGATCAAGCCCAAAAAGCTCTTTGGCTGAGCGGCTTTTCCATTCCCACTAGAACACTTCCACCCTGGAGCATTTGGAATCGAAATAACAGCTGAACCCGTACTTCCCTTGGGCAATGTCGCAGTAATGGAGTGGCCAGATGCTTCCACACGAGTAGCTCCTGTTCTTTGCAAGTGTGTTACTGCATGAACGAATTTCGATTGATTCAGACAAGCAATCGGTTGTTTTCCCATCTCTCCACCTCGATAGGTGTGGATGGCAACGGCTATTTCCCCAGAAGAAGGTGCTTTTCCTAGCTTCATGATTGGTGCGCGAATAGAGGCGTTTGAACCTTGTATTTTCACCTCTGTTTTTTGATTGGTAAGTCTCGCATTTCCATAGAGATATGGAGTATAAAGATAGACGATAGACCCCGGTTTACAAGCTGTCTGTAGAGTATAAGTTCCCGGTTTACTATTGGTTTGCGGTGATAGGATATATGCTGTTTGGGTTTGATGTACAGGAGCCGTATCTTTGGAAATAATGAACTTCGGTTTTGGAATTTCATATATTTTAGTTCCGAAAAATAATTCATGATTGAGAAAGACATTTATAGTTGGTTTGGTTTTAGCAGGAAGATCAGCATGTACTGTAACAAGTGGAGGGACTGCTTGTTTTTTTGTATGTACGTGAACCAAACCATCCGGGTCAACAGTTGTCATGATTCTTCTGCCAACAGAGAAAATAGCATCTGTTACTTCATTGTCCATGCTGAGTAATCCTCTGCCCCAGCGATCCCAGCCAAATCCCAAATCTGTCACCAATTTTGTTGTATCTTTCATCGTCAAACTGCTATAGTATACGATTCCTTGCCCGCCTAAAAGCCAAGGATCGTTTTTGGCAATAAAAGTTGTCCCGGTTTCCGTCCGATAGGTTGGCCAGTTTTGATTTGCAACAATTTGTCCTCTTACTTGATCATGCCAGTTTCCCCATTCAGGGGTGGAAGTGAATCTATCATACCGAATTTGATCTACTATCACAGATGATAGAGAAGATTCTGTAGCAAATCCAAGTATGATTAACGAGATGGCGATTGCTCCCCAGATATATTTTTGTTTAGAAAGCGAAAATATGACGATTCCAAGTGCAATAATCGTGACAACAGCTATTGCACCGACAAGTGGAAAAGTAATATCCGTTAGTAGTGGACTTTTTTGTGTAACAGCCATAAGTAGTCCATATAGGATACTAGCTTCTACTAAAGTCAGCAGGTTGGACTTTTTCAAATGATGGATGGCCATCCAAGCGAGCATGGTCAAGAGCCCGCAAAAGATAAATGCCTCTCGAAATGAGCTTCCGTTGGGCTTTGCAAAAGCATGCCAGAACAGTTGTGTTGGGTTCCATTGAAACGATAGCAGGACGACCAAGGTTGTTATCGACCAGATCAACCGGGTGCGCAAAGCTATATTGGTTTGAAAGAGAAAGATAAATGCTAACAGGAGAGCTGGTGTGCCTACAAAAATACTTGGACTTAGACCAATCCCTTCTGTAGCAGGGAAAAGTCGAGAGAGCAGATCAATCCATGGCACAGCTTGAAACGGCTCGGTCAAAGTTTGTTGAGCGATAGAAGTCGCTTTTAAAATCGGATAAATGAGTGGCATGGCGATCCCTATACCCAGTATCAGCCTTCCCGCACCGCGCAGAAGCACGATCCCTCTCTGTCTTGCTGTCATTTTCATTGTAAACATCCGGATGAGTATCACAATGACAGCTCCAATTGTAGCCATATATGCCGTGTAAAAGTTAGCGATCCAACAGAGAGCTGCCAAAGATATCCCCAAGTAAACCCGTCTTCCTTCCAATGCCCAGTGCCCAACTAAGCAAATGAGCGGAAAAGCGATCAATCCATCCAACCACATGGGCACAAAAATACTATCATCGACTGCCCATCCACAGAGCGCATAAGAAGCGCCTAACAATCCAGCAAATACCCAAGACCCTTTTTTCCAAGATGACAGATAAAAACTCATAGCTGCACCAGCTGAGGCTAATTTTAGCAGCGTGATGACATATACAGCTAGATTGACTTTTTCCCGGGGGAAAAAGTAGACCAATAATTCAAATGGACTGCTCAAATAGGTAACAAAATCGGCATAAAAGCCTGTCCCAAAGGCACTGCGCCAATTATAGAAAAGATCGCCCTCTGCCTTTCCATGGAGTAAATCCCAGTAGTAGGTATGTACAGGTACAAATTGGTTCCCTAAGTCGTTAACGCTTCGCGTGATATCACCGAAAGGGAATGAGCCTCTTAGGATACCGCTAATACACATGCAGATAATGCTTAGGAAAATTGCTAGTAACATGGCATATGTTTTATTGTCTTTCAACCAAAAACTTTCAGAGGCAGCAGGATTTTTGGTCGTTATTTCATTTGAATCAGCTGACATCTCTCTCTCCTTTTATGATTTCTTGTTGAATGGTATTATAGAAAATCCCCTCTAAGCAGAACCCTGTCTTTAGAGGGGATGATCCCTTAATTGAGTAATCATTTCTCACTTGTCTTTACCTGCTGGATCGCCATCGTTTTCAAGATAACTGTTACCTAGAGGATCTCCATCTCCATACATGGTCATTTGAAAAATCCTCCTTTATTCTCCATACATTGCATTTTTTTGAATCTGTCTTTATTAGAAGGGATAGTACTATTTATAGGGGTTTTATTGAATATACTTGGCATCATTTAAAGATAGACAGGAGTCACCTAATGGATCGCCGTTCCCATACCTTTTCATTTGAAGCACCCTCCTTCAATTTACGATACATTAAGTTTTGATATTGCTTAAATTTTTGTTCGTTACCTTTATTCTCATAAAAATCACACATTTTCAGAAAAATGTCAACTGACACTGCTCTGCTATTATTACCACTAGATAGGATTTTATCTGCTTCTAGAATTAAATCCATCTCGCTTTTTAAGTGTCCAAGTGTGATTAATGCTTCTATCAAATTGATTTCTTTATTTTTCGATTTTCGAAATGATTTAACTGCATTTGAAATTTGTTCTTCTGATGACTGGCTTTCACCCAACGCAATTAACAACTTTCCATAGTTTAGATAGGTAATTCCAATACGATCAGGATAATCAGAAACATATTCTCTGTATGCAATAGCTTTGCGATAACGGATTTTTGCTTCATTCAGTCTACCCAGAGCAACGTATATTTCTCCCATCAAGGACCATATCGAAAACAATCTACGATATTGCCGGTTTTTCCAAGCTACTTGATGTCCTTTTTGTGCATACTCTAAAGCTTTTAAGGGTTGTCCTGTTTTTAAGAGTAGGGTTGCAAACTGTTCATAAATCTGAATGACAGGTGCAATATTTTCCTTAATTTTATCAATGTGTTCATAAAGAAATTCCAGCTCCCTACAAGCTTCTTCATCTCTACCTAACTCTTCTAGATATATAACCTTATTTAGATAGAGGTAAGGCTTATAATATATCCTCTCTCCGTTCTCCTGAAACACATTAATAGCTTTTTCTGTGTGTTCTAGTGCTGATTGGTAGTCTTCTTCATAAAAAGCTAAACGTCCTAAATCATTTAAACAAATAGCATGTAGATTAAAATGAGCTAAATCTGGGCATTCATCTAAACCAAGTAATGCTTTGTTAAGGAGATCTCTTGAATCTTTTCTTTTTTGAAGTACAAAAGCAATTCTCCCTTTTAAAAAGGTAGCAAAAACCTTTGCAGTTTGAAACATATTTACATCTAATTCTGCCAATAATGTGGAAGCTTCTTTGGGATTACCCGTTATGATATCCTCAATATGAAGCAGTTCCTCCATCACAGATCGTTCTCTTTCAGTAGCTTCATCCACAACCCCAAATAACTCCTCCGCAATTCCCAGAAATTCAGCATACTGTATATAGCGGTCATCGCCAACAGTGGGGAGTCCTCTTTCCATATAGCTGATGGTTGTTTTTCCTAATTCCATTTTGTCTGCTACTTCTTGTTGGTTTAAATTTAAGCGTTTTCTTTCTTTTGCTAGAATCGCTCCGACGATATCTCTCCTCATTTCTCATCCATCCTTTTATAGAGCAGTATATTGGTAAATTTTGTTCTGCTCATCTTACCAGAATGATTGGATAAATTGCAATTATTTACAAAATAAACAGCATTTAAATGAATAAAGATAGTATTTGCTGAATTTTTATAATAATCATAAACTATTTACAGGGAAACACTTAGCATGAGAAGGAGAGAAAAAAATGTCGATGAGGCTTATTGTGGAAGGCGAAGAGTGTTCTGTACAAAGGTATATTCGTGATTTAAAACAAGATAAAAGGTACAGATTTTATCACATTCATGAATTTTTACTAAATCCAGTAGAAATGAAAGTGGAATGCTATGTAGAGAGAACAAATAACAGATTATCCGAAGATAAAAAGCCACTTGCGAAGGTTATCATGGAAATCCCAGACGAGCATGGAGCAAAGAAGATAGAGATAGATTTGCTGGATATAAAACTAGTGAATTTACTAGATGGAAAAACTACGATTTTTGGGATGAGTTATGATGTCTATGCCCATCCAAGCCGCAAGGAGTAGGAGATCTGCTATGTATTGTAGAATCTGTTTAAAGCATGTTCGCTACAAAGGAGATGGATTGATGGGCAGGTTTTCATCCCTTACGGAAAAAACGTATAAAATCCTAACAAAAGATGAGGCGTATGAGGAATTTCCCGAGTTAAAAACAACGATTGCAGAAACTCCACCCGATTACGTTTATCTCGCTGTATATGATCATCGCCCTACACCACTCAGTATCCCACCTCAGTTGATCGGACCGTATCCCAGCATGGATATAGCAAATGAGGCGATAAAACAAGCGACAGATCAATACCGCTCTGTATTAAGCCATACAGAGGACAATATTGTGGAGTTTGAGAAGGTTTTAAGGTGCAGGGAAAAAGATGAAGTATAATGTTCCTGCTTAACAATGGTTTTGGATAGAAAACCTGATTAGGCTCATCATGCGATGGGTCTAATTGTATTTTCATTCTGGATATGTTTTCCAATAGTCAGTTTGTATTATAATGCAATTATCCAGTACCCCATAGTGGTGCTGATGACTTGAGGAAGATCGCCATGGAGCTGGAGCTGGTCATCCTGATGATGACGCTGTGTGGTTGTTGGAACCCCAACTGCACCCCCTGTCGAGAGGGAGGGTGCTGCGGCAACTCGACAAGTCACGGCTTGTCATGACCCTCGCAACAAGGTGACCCGGTCACCTCAACTCAAAGTCTGGTCAGTGTTCACTCACTGTCCAGGCTCCCGAATGTAATCAAATATAGATAGACTTGAGTCGTCGGAAGACGGCTTTTTTATTTTGTATGCAGATCATTGTTCATGTTAGGATGATCCTATTTTTTCACTAGATTCTAAGCCGATTTCCTAAAGTGCTGAAGTTGGTTTGATCCTGTGTTTTAACGACAAGTAAATATTATTTATCGAAAAACAATAAATTAATATTGATAATCATTAAACATGATGTTATATTGAATATGTACCAATTTTCAGGAGTTGATTGGATGAGAAATATTTTTTGGACTAAGTTTCTGAATTTTTTAATCATGCTACTCATCGTACTTTTGGCTGTTGCCCTATTGATCCTGCCATTTTTAGTTCAGCAATATGTAGATAGGATGGGGATGCATCTAACAAATACCTTGTATATAACTGTATTTTTGTATCTTACAGCCATACCATTTTTCATCTTGCTCATTATGCTAAGAAGGCTCTGCAAAAACGTTTTAGAAAAGAAACCTTTTATTTTAAGCAGTATTCGAGCATTAAATGTGATAAGCATTTGTGCATTTGTGGATTTTCTGCTTTATGCCATGGGGACATTTTTCTTGTTGAAAAATTTATTATCCCTAACCCTGATGATTGCTGCTTTTATGATTGGATTGGTGAGTTTGATATTGGCACAACTTTTTCAAACGATGATGAAAATAAAACAGGAAAATGATTTGACGATTTGAGGTGAAACCTTGCCGATTATAGTAAATATTGATGTCATGCTTGCCAAACGAAAAATGAGTGCAACAGAGCTGGCGGAAAAGGTTGGAATATCACTGCCTAATTTATCCATTTTGAAAACAAATAAGGCGAAAGCGATTCGGTTTTCTACCTTAGAAGCATTGTGTAGGGCATTGGATTGCCAGCCTGCTGATATTTTGGAATATCAAGCGGATGATTCAACTTAAACAGAAGAAGGTGTGAGTTTACGATGAAAGGAAACAGATTGATAGTTATTATTTGGAGTGTTCTCTTGTTCCTTGTCACATTCACTTGTTCACTTACTTATTTGGTTACGCAACAATCCATAAGACTAGGGGCAAATGAGCTTCCAGCACAGGCAGCTCATGATACAGCATATAATCTTCAACATGGTCAAAATCCAACATCGAGTATTCCTGTAAATAAAATAGATATAACCAAAAGCATGGATACATTTGTCATGATCTTTGATAAACATCAAAACTTATTAGCTACATCTGGACGGATGAACAACCAAAATCCCTCTTATCCCAAAGGGGTCTTAGATACTGTCAAGAAAAAAGGAGAAGACAGGGTTACATGGGAAACCAAAACGGGGCTTCGCTTTGCAACGGTAGCGATTCAAACCAATCATAACTACATTGTTGCTGCACATTCTTTGTATGAAACAGAAAAACGGATTGACAGTATCAGCAAACTCGTATTATTGGCATGGACGATGTATCTCATCTGTTCTGTCATTGCCTTTGGTATTATTTTTGTAGTTGTTCGGAAGATAAACAGAATTCAATAAGTATGGAGGAGCCACGATGTCTTCGACTCGATCAAATAAATTCGCATTAGAAATGAAACAGATTTATAAGAAATATTCCCATAAAACCGTTGTAGAGGATGTTTCGCTTTCTATCAAACCAGGTGAAGTTTTTGGACTTTTAGGGCCTAATGGTGCAGGGAAAACAACAATCATCCGTATGCTTGTCGGATTGGTTCAACCATCGTCAGGAGAAATCCATTTAATGGGGTGTGATTTAAAGAGAAATTATGAAGAAGCGATTCAACATGTTGGTGCCATTGTGGAAACACCAGACTTCTATGGTTTCTTAACAGGTTATCAGAATTTAATGCAATGTAAACGGGCAAAAAAGGGAGTTTCCCATGAAGATATAAAACGTGCCGTTCAATTTGTTAATTTGGAAGAACGAATTCATGATAAAGTTTCTTCCTATTCACTTGGAATGAAGCAGCGTTTAGGCATTGCACAGGCTATTCTACATCAGCCACAGCTGCTCATCCTCGATGAGCCAACCAATGGACTTGATCCGCTTGGGATGCGCGAGTTAAGATCGATCGTACAACGATTGGCAAAAGAAATGAATATAGCTGTTTTCATCTCCAGTCATATATTATCTGAGGTACAAGAGATATGTGATAACGTGGGATTTATCAAAAATGGAAAGTTGCTTTTTGTTCGTGATATGAAATCGATAGAAATGGAGCAGAGTAAATTTCGTATAGTGGTATCCGATGGGCAAATGACGCAACAAATTTTTGAACAACTTGGCTGGATATTTGATGTGGGGGACACACTTAACAGCTTTATCATCTCTGGCAGCTCAGATACAAATAAGCTCGTCAAAGAATTAGCTTTATCAGAAGTAGGCATTTTGCGTTTCGAACCAGTCTTAAACACATTAGAAGATGTATTTATGGAAACAATGAAAGAGGATGATATTCATGATAGGGTTAATTACAAATGAGATGGTCAAAATATTTCGTCAATTAAAAATGTGGGGAGTACTGGGAATTTGTTTTATTTTGATTTTACTCTCAGGTATGAGTAGTGGAGATCAGACAGCAGCTCAATCCATTATTACTTTGACCTATGGTCTTTCATCGTTTTTATTTTTACCACTCCTTGTTTCCTTAGTATTTTCTGATTCGATAAGCAATGAGGTTTCACAAGGTACAATTAAACTGCTAATTGTTCAACCTATTTCACGTATACGTATTTGGATTAGTAAATGGATTGCAGGAATAATCATCTCTTGGTCTATTCTTTTCTTATTAGCAATAGGTCTTTACCTTTTCGTTGGAATCAAAAATGGATTTGGATCTTGGAGTTCAGTCGCCACCATTATCGGACATGGCAAAAGTATCGGAATGTTAACCATTCAAATGTATGGATTACAACTTTTAAGCCTGATTTCTATTGTAACTTTCATTTTAGCTTTGTCTACTTTCATAGATAATGCTTCTCTTGCTTTTGGGATATCGATGGCGATTGTCATTAGTACTTCCATTCTTTTAGTCCTAGCTCAGAAGCATCATTGGCAGGCTCTAAAATTTTTGTTTGCTGCACAATGGATGTTACCAGGGCATCTAGTGAATGAAGATCTTACTTCTTCTAGTCTGCCTTTTGGCTTAACTATTTTAGGGGTTTGGATGGTATTATTTTTGCTATTGAGTCTCATTCGTTTTTCACGCAGGGATTTCTCATAAAGTTGGAAAAGGATGATAGTAACAATTTGAAACGGGGGATACAGGATGTGGGGTGCGATAAAAAAATGGACTGGAGCTAATTCTTCCATAAAAACGAGAGAAGAATTAGTTAAGGAAATTCAAACTCTGAAGATTCCCGAGCATGTTGCGATTATTACAGATGGTAACGGCCGATGGGCTAAAAAACGAGGCTTACCAAGAACAGCCGGTCACGCAGCAGGAATGAAAAGCATACGAGAAACCATTCGGGCTGCTAATGATTTAGGTATTCGAATATTAACGCTTTATTCTTTTTCGACAGAGAATTGGAAGCGGCCGAAAGAAGAAGTCGACTATTTAATGAAGTTGCCAAAGCAGTTTCTTAAGACCGATTTAAAAGAACTGATTGACAGTAATGTGAAAGTGCAAATGTTGGGCAGTAAGGAGAAGATGCCTTCTTTTACACAACAAGCTCTGTTAGAATTCGAGGAAAAAACGAAAAACAATACAGGTATGATCCTTAATTTCTCCATTAACTATGGTGCAAGAGATGAAATATTATTTGCAATTCGCCAAATTATAGACGAAGTACAAAAAGGAAATATCGAGAAAGAAGATATAAATGAAGAATTGATGAATCACATGTTGCTAACCAGAGGATTACCAGATCCTGATCTAGTCATACGTACAAGTGGTGAGATTCGCATCAGCAACTTTTTCTTGTGGCAACTTGCTTATAGTGAATTATGGTTTACTGATTTAATGTGGCCAGATTTTACTAAGGATACTTTTTATCAAGCAATTCATGATTTCCAAAATAGATCCAGACGTTATGGAGCAGTCTGAGTTACCTGTAAAAGCTATTTTCAAGATACGGTAGATCAATTGATCTAACCGTTTTTTTAATACCTTTTTGTCATGGTTTTTTTGTTTCATTGATTTTTTCAAACAAGAAATTTTCCATAGAGATGAGAAAAGATGATTTATCAACCCATCTTTTTTAAAATTGCGAATTCGTATATAATAATGGTAAGCGCTTCCAACTGTAGGGAGAGGGGGCAATAAAGTGGAACCGTCGTTAAATAAGCAAACCCATGTGAATGGCAACAAAAAACGATCTGCATCGCGTTTTGTTTGGTCTTTTGTGTGGATGGTACTGTTTACCGCACTTTCCTTTTATCTCGTAGCTTACCCTCATTTCACCACGACGACTACATTTTGGATCATACTCGGAGCTGCTGTCATGCAAGTATTTTTACAACTTTATACCTTTATGCATCTTGATGAAAAAGGACATACACTTCCGATCATTTTTATTAGTTTAGGTCTGTTTATTGCTGTTATCTCGGTTGTCGGATTGATTTTGATGTAAACACAAGCGGCTTATTTATTAGCCGCTTGTGTCGCTTGGTAGATGGAAAGGGTGCTGTAGATCGTTTTTAACAGCGGTACATCCAAATCTGCTGGGGCCAGCCGCAGCAATGTTCCATGGAAGTGATCGGTTTCGATCGGTAATCCTTTTTCCATATCACGAAGCATGGAAGATTTCATTTCATCAGGGAGACTTCGTACCCGACCCATCGTTTGATCCCATACATCTGCATCTAATGTCTCTTCTTGAGATTTGCCGATTGCACATATTTCGCTTAGCAAACGTTCATACGTTTCGATGCCATTTGGCGATTTTAAAATAGGACCAATACTGCTTCTTGTTAAGCACGTCATCCCTGCCATCGCGCTGATAAATATATATTTTTTCCATATCTCATTGTTGATATTGTCACTGGATTCAGCGGTTAGGTTTGCGCCAGCAAATAAATCTTCGATCGCTCTGATGCGGTCTGTTTTTTTGCCGTCAAATTCACCAAAGACGATGCGGTGCTGCGGGCTGTAATGCTCCACTTCACCTTTGGTGTTCAGCGTGGATTCAATAAAACATAAACCACCGATTACCCGCTCGGAACCGAAGAAATTTCTTAGTTTTTCAAAATGAGCGATCCCGTTGAGCAGGGGGAGAATGGTGGTATGTTCCGCAACATAAGATGAAAGGCTAGGGAGCACTTCGTCCAGATGATATGCTTTTGTAGTGAGAATAATGAGATCAAAAGGCTGAGTTGATTCTCCTTGGGTGATCGTGGAGACAGGGAAGCTGGCATCTCCATTTACACTATGTATAACCAGCCCAGTCTCTAATTGTTGTTTTCTTCGATCTCGAACTAAAAAGGTGACGTCTGCTCCTTTTTCCACGAGGCGGCCACCAAAATAGCCACCAACTGCACCAGCTCCGACGACTAGGACACGCATGGCTGCATCCCTCCTATATAAATTTAACCAATAATGTTATTGTACATGTTTGAAAGTAAAAGAACATCTTCATTCAGGGTGCGTCTAAAACAAATATTTCAAAGAAAGGACTCATTTCTTGAAGGTTTTCGCGGAATCCATTGATCTATACAAAATATCTGAGTTCAAAAAAGGAGGAAAACCATACCGTTATAAGGAAAAATACAGAATGATCATATATAAGGAAACCGGTAAGAGTTGTTTTGAAGGAGGACGGGTACGCAGATGAATCCTAAAAAGATACTTGTAGTGGACGACCAATTTGGTATACGTATTTTAATTAAAGAAGTGTTTTCTAAAGATGATGTTGTAGTTTTTCAAGCGGCAAATGGAAAACAGGCATTAGATATCATTTCATTGGAAGATCCTGATTTGATTCTATTGGATATGAAAATGCCCGGGATGGATGGACTGGAACTGCTTAGAAGACTGCAATTAGTATCTTGCCGTTCCAAAGTAATCATGATGACAGCGTATGGGGAGCTTGATATGCTCGATGAAGCGACAAAATTAGGGGCGCTTGCTCATTTTACAAAGCCATTTGATATTGAAGAGTTACGATCGGAAGTGATTCGCCAATTGGTATCATAAGTTGGGATGTATTCCAAGCAACATGTCTATACATAGAATAATGCAATGTAAGTTTATGGAAGTTAAAAGTACATGGATTAAAACTTAATGATAACAAGGAAATTGTTGGAGAATATTATCTTCAAATGTTAGGTGAAAACTCGATAAGTACTATGAATTATCCAATTTTTACCTACAAAAAAATAAAGGTTGCCCTAAAACTTTGACCAAACTGTGTCATTGTACTAATATATAAGAAAGCCTAGCCGACCTTTGGGGGTTGGCTTTTTGCTGATTACATATAATAAAAGGGGTAATGAGAATGCCACTTGTTTCTATGAATGAGTTCCTACCTAGAGCAAAGAAAGAGAAATTTGCCGTAGGTCAGTTTAATATGAATAACTTGGAATTTGTTCAAGCTATCGCTGCGGCAGCAAAAGAAGAACAATCTCCATTCATTTTTGGTGCAAGTGAAGGTGCAATCAGATATATGGGGATTAAAAATGTAGTCGCATTGGCTCAGATTGCAGCAGAGGAGTCTGGTGTACCAGTAGCCCTTCATTTGGATCATGGAAGTAGCTTTGAAGTAGTTATGCAATGTATTCGAGAAGGCTTTTCTTCTGTTATGTTTGATGGTTCTCATTATCCGCTTGAAGAAAATATTCGCCTGACAAAGCAAGTTGTAGCAGCAGCTCATGCGGTAGGCATATCTGTGGAAGGTGAACTAGGTACCATTGGTGGTGTAGAAGATGATCTTGATGTAGCAGAAGAAGATGCATCCCTCGCCAACCCTGCGGACGCAATTCGTTTTTGGCAAGAGACTCAAGTAGATGCAATGGCTATTGCAGTTGGAACTGCACATGGTATGTATAAGGGTGAGCCGAAGATTCATTACAATATTATCGATGAAGTAAGCCGAGCGATTGATGCTCCTATCGTATTGCACGGTGGTTCTGGTGTACCAGATGAATCTATCCAAAAAGCCATATCCTATGGTGCAGCTAAAATCAATGTGAATACCGAAAATCAAGTAGCAAGTGCCAAAGTTGTCCGAGAACTGCTCTCTTCTAAGCCTGATCTCATCGATCCCCGTAAATATTTAGGCCCAGCACGTGATGCGATCAAGGAAGTAGTACGTGGGAAAATGAGATTATTTGGCAGTTCTCATAAAGCCTAATTTATGAAAAGAAAGGACTAGTATCTCATGAAAATCTTTTTAGATACAGCACATGTAGATGAAGTAAAAGAGGTTGTACCTTTAGGTGTCGTTGCAGGGGTTACCACAAATCCATCATTGATTGTAAAATCCGGCCGCGTGTTTGAAGATGTTTTAAAAGAGTTGGTTACACTAGTAGATGGATCAATAAGTGCAGAAGTAATGAGCCCAAATGCAGACGGAATGATTGAAGAAGGGGAGCGTCTGGCTGATATTGCCCCACAGATCACCATTAAGTGTCCCATGACTTGGGAAGGACTTAAAGCTGTAAATCACTTTGCGAAAAAAGGGATTAAAACGAACGTTACCCTTATTTTCTCTGTGAACCAAGCACTGATTGCTGCTCGCGCAGGAGCTACTTATGTAAGTCCATTTGTGGGTCGTCTAGATGACATTGGTGAAGAAGGGATTTACCTTATAGAACAAGTAGCTGATTTATACCGCATCCATAACCTCCCAACTCAAATTATTGCAGCGAGTATCCGCAATCCGATTCATGTTACTCAAGCTGCTATGGCTGGTGCACATATTGCTACAATGCCTTATAGTGTAGTTAAAACATTGGTGCAGCATCCACTGACAGCCCAAGGTATCGAGAAGTTTGAATCTGATTGGAAAAACCGCAAATAAGTTAATGGCCTTGGCACTTAAAAAGCGCCAGGCCCATTCTTTTTGTAAACTGACAGAAAAAATGAGGTTTTCTAAGAAAATGGGAAGTAAAAAAATTTTCTTTGCCGCTGTGTTCTCCTTATGCCTCTCTCTAAAAAAGTAAGTTTTCTTTATAATTTCTCAAGTCCATTATTCCAAATTCGCGCCGCATGTGTTACCTTACATAAGAAGAAGGGGTTGAAGCTATGGAACGAAGTTTATCAATGGAGCTTGTACGTGTAACGGAAGCAGCAGCCATTGCTTCTGGTAGATGGATGGGTTTCGGTAAAAAAATGGAAGCTGACGATGCAGCTACTACTGCGATGAGAAAAGTATTCGATACGATTCATATGCACGGTACAGTTGTAATCGGAGAAGGTGAAATGGATGAAGCCCCCATGCTCTATATTGGGGAAACATTAGGGACAGGATTAGAGCCTAAAGTGGATGTAGCAGTTGATCCATTAGAAGGAACCAATATTGTCGCTAGTGGAGCTTGGAATGCACTTGCTATCATTGCGATTGCGGACCAAGGATGTCTCCTGCATGCACCTGATATGTATATGGACAAAATTGCTGTTGGACCAAAAGCCGTGGGTAAAGTAGACTTGGATGCTCCTGTAGAAGATAATTTAAAAGCTGTAGCAAAAGCAAATGGGAAAGATGTAGAGGATTTAGTAGCAGCATTGCTAAATCGCCCGCGTCACGCGAAATTGATCGAAGATATCCGCAAAGCCGGTGCGAGAATTAAGTTGATTACCGATGGAGATGTTGCGGCAGCGATCAATACAGGTTTTCCAGACACTGGAGTTGATATTTTATTTGGTTCCGGCGGTGCACCAGAAGGTGTTTTAGCTGCAGTGGCACTGAAATGTCTCGGAGGAGATTTCCAAGGAAGACTGCTGCCAGAAGATGAAGCACAAAGACAACGTTGTATCGAAATGGGCATCGCAGACCCATCACGCATTCTTCGAATGGAGGATTTAGTGAAAGGCGACGACGCTATTTTCGCTGCTACGGGCGTGACAGATGGAGAATTGTTAAAAGGTGTTCGTTATAAAGGAAATATCGCGACAACGCAATCATTAGTTATGCGAGCAAAGACAGGAACGGTAAGATTTATTGATGGCACTCATCGATTAGAAAAGAAACCGAATTTGGTATTAGAGACCTAAGCTGCGAAAAAGTGGTGAAACTAAATTGGATTACACAATAAGTGAATTGGAAAATAAAAAGCTCACCGAGCTTTACAAACTGGCCAAGCATTATCAAATCCCTTATTACGGCCAAATGAAAAAGAAAGAACTTATTTTTTCAATCTTGAAAGCAAATGCAGAAAAAGATGGATTTTTCTTTATGGAAGGTGTATTGGATATTTTGTCAGAAGGGTATGGTTTCCTGCGCCCTATCAATTTCCTTCCTTCATCTGAAGATATTTATATCTCTGCTTCGCAGATTCGCCGGTTTGACCTGCGTGCAGGAGATCTGGTTTCTGGTAAAGTTAGACCTCCAAAAGAAAATGAGCGATATTATGGATTGCTGCATGTAGAAGCTGTAAATGGTGCAGACCCTGAAACAGCCGGAGAGAGACTTCACTTTGCTGGACTTACCCCATTATATCCACAAGAGCGACTACTACTAGAAACAGAACCACACAAAACTTCCACTCGAATCATGGACTTGATTGCTCCCGTAGGATTAGGCCAACGTGGTTTGATTGTAGCTCAGCCAAAGGCTGGGAAAACCATGTTATTAAAAGAGATTGCCAATAGCATTTCAGAAAATCGTCCTGATATAGAACTGTTTGTGTTGTTGATCGATGAACGCCCAGAGGAAGTAACAGATATGCAACGATCTGTGAAAGGCGAAGTGGTCAGTTCTACTTTTGATGAGTTGCCAGAAAATCACATTAAAGTAGCAGAACTAGTACTAGAACGTGCTCAGCGTTTGGTAGAGCATAAAAGAGATGTCGTGATTTTATTAGACAGTATCACCCGTTTAGCCCGTGCCTACAACTTAGTTATTCCTCCAAGTGGAAGAACATTGTCTGGCGGGATTGATCCTGCGGCTTTCCATCGACCAAAAAGATTTTTTGGAGCTGCTAGAAATATCGAGGAAGGCGGCAGCCTCACGATCCTTGCTACAGCACTGGTTGATACAGGATCACGGATGGATGATGTTATTTATGAGGAATTTAAAGGGACTGGTAATTTAGAACTTCATCTTGATCGCAAACTGGCAGAACGCCGTATCTATCCTGCTATTGATATTCGCAAATCTGGTACCAGACGCGAAGATTTACTTCTTACGAAAGAAGAGTTAGATAAGCTGTGGTCGATCCGTAAAGGATTGAGTGATAATCATGACTTCACGGATGCATTTCTTCGCAAACTGAAAAACAGCAAAAATAATCAAGAGTTTCTAGCCTCACTAGAATCCCGTCCAGCCGAACGTAAAAAAGCCCATTAAACGATAACGTACCCCCTGTTCTTCTCCTCTTGAGAAAGATAGAACAAGGGGTTTATTATTAGATACAACGATTGCAATTATTTGTAGTAAAGGAGTCGATCAATCTCCAATTTCTACCGAGTCGATTTGAGCAGCCTCTTCCTCTGCCTTGGCATACTTTTCTTAATCTGCCGGTATTTATGTTGCGATACACACAACAGCGTACGCGGTTTCTTCCAGGGGTTCTTCCAGGATTGAATCCAACTCGACGAAAACGGTCAGGTCCAAAAAACCCTTGCCCAAAACGTTCCCGTTGAAATTGATCTGGTCCATAATACCCCCCGCCAAATCGTTCTCTTTGAAATTGGTCAGGTGGGAACTGTTGTGCTAATTCTGGGTCATAATCAAACGAATCGAGATCTTCCTCAAAATCATCATCCAAATCATAGTCAAATGTGTTTAGATACTCATCAAAATAATCCATTTATAGCCCTCCCATTTTTCATTCCCTAACTAGTTATTCAGATAAGTGACTAATTGTTTGGACAAGAGCCTAAGTTTGATGGAAATAGGATGAGGAAAGGGCTAACGCCGTTTTTCTCCATACTTGTCTCTAGTTGAACATAGATATTTCTACCAAAAGCTTTCATATGTTGTGGGTACCCTGCATAAATTGGAGTCATGGGTACCCAATATCATGGATATGAGGTGTTGTGATGTCTGGTAAGAAGACGCTCCTAGCCTCAAGTATCGGTGTATGTACAGTTTCGGCTGCTACTGCTGTAGCTTGGGCTGGTAACACAGATTCCCATCCGATAGTGGCAGGACTTTTAACGGCAAGTAAGCCAGAAGGGAAGATTGCTACACTTGATGCGAAGGAGACTCTTTATCAATCAGGAAAGCAACTGACCATCTCCATAGGAAATAAGATCACATATGAGGTAAACAAAGGGGATTCGTTGTATGCGATAGGACTTCGGTATGGAGTTTCCTATCAAGAATTAGCACAGCTGAACAACATTGCCAATCCAAACAAATTGAAAGCAGGAACAAAACTAAAAATTCCATTAGCTGTAAAGGAGTACACTTCTAAAGGCGGGGAAATGGTTTATCAACTTTGCCAGCGAAATCGGATGTCTTTGCAATTGTTTTTTAAATTAAATCCAAAGGTAAACTTGTTAAATCCATTGGATGCTGGACAGAAAGTTTTCATTGTGGAAAAAGAAAAAGTTCCAGTCCCTCAACCAACCCCCAAAGAGCCGAAAATAAAAACAAAACATAAAGTAGTGGTGGTTAGCAAGCGTGACAAGGTTTCTGTTGGAAGTTTCCAGTTTCAATGGCCTGTTTCAGGGATGATAACCAGTAATTTTGGCTGGCGGCATGGCAGGATGCATAAAGGTCTAGATATTTGGAGCTCCAAGAAGTCGAAGCAGCCAATTGGTGTTTCTCTCAGTGGGAAAGTAATCCAAGCAGGATATCACGGCGGTTATGGCAATATGGTAATGATTGACCACGGCGGAGGATGGGTTACCCTCTATGCGCATCTTAGTCGTATCTCAGTCAGCATAGGAGAGTATTTGGAGACTGGCCAAAGACTAGGGTTTATGGGTGAGACCGGCAATGCTACAGGATATCACTTGCATTTTGAAGTACATAAAAATGGTGAAGTGATCAATCCTCTGCGGGTGTTAAGGTAAGTTTTGCAAAAGAGACATTTTCCCTAAAATGGGAAAGTGTCTCTTTTGCCGATAGAAAACCATGCATTATTTGCAGTGGTTTGTTTCGTATTTTACTTAAAAAAAGGAACATTTACTCTGAATTGAAAAAAACAAGCCATTAAGTAAAAATTGCTTTCACATCACCATTCCTTGCAGCTTAAAGTTTAACATGCTATAATACTCCAGTGGATTTATACGGATGGATTGAAATGAGGTGACAATAGATGAAAGCAGCAATACACCCAAATTATAAAACGGCAAAAGTAACTTGCATGTCATGCGGAACTACTTTTGAAACTGGTTCTACTGTGGATGAGTTGAAAGTTGATGTTTGTTCCAAATGTCATCCTTTCTATACCGGTAAACAAAGAACAGCTAACGCTGGTGGACGTGTAGATCGTTTTAAAAAGAAATACAACATCGATTAATCGTAGGCAAGCAAACACTGCTTGCTTTTTTTTATGGAAATAGTTAGAACAGGGGTTTTCAGAGTATGATTGCAATTGATTTTAAAGATTTTCATTTACATACAAACCAAGTTGAAGAAATATTGGCTGCAAAGAAATTGGATGAGGTGAAGCCTCTTCTGGAAAAAGTAGAATCTTTGTGGAAAAAAGGGTTTTATGCAGTTGGATTTGTTTCCTATGAGGCCGGCCCCGCTTTTGATCCAAAGCTTATGGTGAATAAAGATAATAAATTACCACTAGCATGGTTTGCTGTCTTTCGAGAGCCTGATCACATGACAAAAAATGAGTTTGGAGATTACCAAGTAGGCAAATGGGAGCCTGACTGTTCGCGGGAAACATATCAACAAGCGATCCAAACGATACATGATGCCATCGCAAGAGGAGATACTTATCAAGTTAATCACACCATTCGGATGCATGCTGAGTTCCATGGAGATGCATGGGGGTTTTACCGACATTTAGCGAGTTTGCAATCCGGGTATAATGCCTGTTTGGATACTGGTGATTTTCAGATATTATCTGTGTCTCCAGAGCTCTTTTTCCGCTGGGAACAAGATCAATTAATCACAAGACCGATGAAAGGAACAGCAAAGAGAGGGCGTTATCAACAAGAAGATGACCTTCGGGCAAGACAGTTGCTAGCATCTGCAAAAGACCGTGCGGAGAACCTGATGATCGTGGATTTACTGCGAAATGATATGGGGAAAATTGCAGTGCCTGGAACGGTTCATGTTCCTGATTTATTTACCGTCGAACAATATCCTACCCTTTGGACGATGACTTCCACCATTAACGCCAAAACTCCACCCACCACAACGCTAACAGATATATTTACAGCTCTCTTCCCTTGCGGATCAATCACAGGTGCTCCTAAAAGGAAAACAATGGAGCTGATCACTTCTTTGGAGCAGTCCCCAAGAGAAGTATACTGCGGGACGATCGGATATTTAAAACCAGGGGCAGAAGCAGTATTCAATGTGGGTATCCGCACGGTTTTCATTGATCAGAGGCGAAACAAGGCAACTTATGGAGTTGGGGGCGGAATTACATGGGATTCCACGAGTGGTGGCGAGTATGAAGAGGTCATTACCAAAGCGAAAATATTAGCGTCAAAGCCATACACCCATCAGTTATTGGAAAGCATTCGTTTGGAAAATGGAACCTATCCCTTATTGGAAAAGCATTTAAATCGAATGAACGAAAGTGCAAATTACTTTGCATACGCCTTTCCAGAAGAAGAAATAAGGTCACAATTGGCTTTGTTGTCAAGCAAATATCCATCTGGAGTATACAAAGTACGACTTCTTGTTTCTTCTAAGGGGGAAATAGAGTTACAAGCAGAAGCGCTAAAGAACATTGTACAACCTGTCATTACAACACTAGCAAAAACCCCGATTTCCAGTGAAAATATATTTCTCTATCATAAAACAACCAATAGACAAATGTATGAAGAGTTAAAAGTAGCTGGGTACTTTGATACATTGCTATGGAATGAAAGAGGAGAACTCACCGAGTTTACAATCGGTAATCTCGTACTAGAATTAGATGGTAAGTTGGTAACACCATACCGCGATGCTGGGCTTTTAGCAGGAGTTATGAGGGCGAGTTTGTTGGAATTCGGTGAAGTAGAAGAGAGAGTTTTGTATCGAGAGGATTTAGAACGGGCTAGTTGTATTTGGTTGGTGAATAGTGTACGTGGCTGGATAAAGGTGAAACTAGTTTATGATAAGGAAAGACTATGATTTAGTTTTTTATTCATAGCGAATGTTCTTAAAAATAGGATGCCTGTTATTTTGATAAGAAATTAAAAAAAGAGGCTATGTGTGCCTCTTCTTTTTATAAATAACTATATTTGTTAAAGTCTAAACTGGTATTAGGTAATCTATATAGAACTTCTATAACCAAAGAAGATATTGTAAATCGGGGGTTGTGCGGTGGTTTCCACCACCACACAACCTTTTTTACCGAGAGCACCGCTCTGCTACCCGCGGTGGGTGATGTGGTTGCTGGGCGGAGGCGGGGGCACCTGCGCATCCTGCTTGTCCAGAGCGGCAGTTGCACCTGCCGCTTCCTGCCTCACTTCGAGAGTCAGGTCCTCGTTGTGTGCGACAGCCGCTGAATGCCAAGTCGCTGACTTGGGATCTTCGATGGCCATTTTACAGCTCCCAGTAGATTGGGAATGGATTCCGTTTACCACTCCTCATAGATATTTTATATAAAAATATTATATATTTCAATCTTCTGATCTTTGGAAAAGTATCCTAATTGTATATTATATCCTACAGAGCTTTATCCATCAGATGTATTATGCTTAAATCGGGGTTGTGTGGTAGTTTGCACCACCGCACAACCCTATTTACCGAGAGTTCACTCTGCTACCCGCGGTGGGTGCTGCCGTCGGCCTTCGGAGGCTGTGAGCCCTTTTCCTTGGCCTTCTCGGCTGCTGCACCAGCTGCGTCTTGCCGTATGTTGTCCGGCAGTTTCTCGTTCATGGCAGCTGCTGCCGAACCCCACTCTGACTTCTTGTCATCCTCGCTAGTTGCCACTTACACTCCCAGTAAGTAATGAGTGGATTCCTTTTACCACTCCTGTATATGATTCTATAAAAGATTATTATAATGTTCAATTATGTAATAATATAAATAATTATATTTATATTAAGATTAATAGAATTTTTAAAAATTGAAACACTTTATGAAGTGATCTCGTAAAGAAATATCGGTCTGGTTGGATGCAATTGTCTATTGAGAAAGATTTAAAAGTTGAATAAAAAAGTTGGGCTGGATACTTACGAGAGCATCCAGCCTTTTCAGCTCAGAAATCGTTCTCTCCAGTCAGAGGATCACCATCAGAGGAAGGGGAATCGATGGAGAAGCTGCGACTGCCTTCGGCGAGCTCTGCTCCTCGCAAATCTTGGTAACCGACGACTCTCCTGGTGCTATCCACAATGGAATTGGAGAATAAGCCCTCTTTGTCTGGATCACAATAACTAGTCATTTTCTCTCCCTTGGAAGAAGAAGTGATTCATTTATATTTTATTAAACATTTTGTTAGCCGTTCAATTATCCTTTAACATCGCCTGTCGAAGGAGGCTTTGGGAATCGAGAAATTAATTTCGAATCAAGAGATAAAAAAGTATTGACGAATTCATCACTACCAAATATAATGACTATACAGTCAGTCATTTAAGTGGTTATTAAATAGTGCTATCGTATTGTTAGATAGATATCATTTCACTTTAAATGCATACCATAAGCTTTTTGGCAGTAAGAAAAAGATAGCAAATTTATGAAACAGAAATTTTTTTGACCCAAAAAATGAATGAATGGTTAGTCATCTATGAGGAGGATCAACATGACACAAGTTGATAATTGGAAAACAAAAACATACTTATTTGTTATCGGACAGTTTTTTTCTTTATTTGGTTCTGCAATTGTTACGTATGCGATGATTTGGTATATCTCATTAAAAACGGGTTCAGGGTTATGGCTTACATTAGGGATGATCGCTGCAAATTTACCGTTAGCCTTGTTTGCACCAATTGCTGGTACATTGGTAGACAAATTTAACCGCAAATCTTTAATTATGATCTCAGATGGTTCGATTGCTCTTCTCACACTCTGCACAGCAGTTCTCTTTCACTTTGGTTTTCAAAATATTATTTTGTTGCTGGTTATTTCCACCCTGCGTTCGATCGGACAAGCGATCCAACAATCCGCAGGTAATGCTCTGGTTCAGCAAATTGTACCAGCTGAAGAGTTGACAAAAATCAATGGTTTGTTTCAAGGTGCACAAGCATTGATTCTCATTTTGGGTCCTGTAATAGGCGGGTTTGTATTTGGCCAGTTTGGTTTAGAACTAACATTTTATATCGATACTGCTACTGCATTCATCGAACTCAGCCTGCTAGCATTCATTTTTGTACCAACCATTGTGAGAGAAAAGAAAGAATCAACTACATTATTTACTGATTTTAAAGACAGCATTGCTTATATCAAGACATCTACTCTTTTAAAAAGTATGTTTGTCTCTTCCTTAGTGATTTTCGCTCTGCTAACCCCAGTTGCCTATCTAGCGCCTTTATTTATTCAACGTACGTTTGGTGCAGATGTACAATTGCTGTCTATTGGAGAGTTAGCTTGGGGACTAGGTTCCCTTGTTGGCAGTATGTTGTTAATGAGACTAAAAATCAACAACAAAATACGGACTTTGGTGTTATCTATGATTATGTTTGGCGTATTGACGGCAATTATCGGTTTCTCTCCCTATTTCAGTATGTATGTCATCTTGATTGCATTAGCAGGTGTGTTTCTGCCAGTAATGACAACAGTACTAACAGTAGTGCTACAAGAAAATGTGGAGCCAGCATATATGGGTCGTGTATTTTCTCTAGTGATGGGTATCTCCTCTATTATGTCGCCGCTTGCGATGCTGGTAGCTGGACCTTTGGGTGATCTCGTCAACATAAAATGGATCTATATAGTCTCTAGTATGTTGTTAATTGTCTATGCATTCTTATTAAAAAGAATAGATGAAAGACGTAGTTTCATTCCCCAAGAAAATAAGCAGACAGCGGATAGTTTAACTTGACATATGATGAAAGAAGACGAAAAGGCACAACCTTATCGTCTTCTTTTGCATTTTATTGTTTTTTGGCACCGCGAACTAAGATCGATTTTAAACAGAAAGTATCAATTGATCCATCCATTTTATAAGTGATAGAAAAAGTATCTTTTGCTAAAGGAGATGCAGATTGAAATAAATGCTGCAACTTTTCCTTTGCTGCTTCTGGTGTAGAGGAACGAGATACCCAATTATCGTATTGGAGTGGAAGATCCCATTTGGCTATTTCTTCATAGGTCAGCTCGTTTTTTTGAATGAGTTCCTTCCATTCTGACAAGGAATACTCCCTAACTTGAGAAGGATCACGTGTCTGATTAATTTCGTTAATAAATCTATCCAGCTCTTGATTGTCTGGTGCATAGTGGTCTACCAACAGGAAGACTCCACCTGGTTTTAATACACGACTGATTTCTTTCATCGCTTTTTCAATCTGGGGAAAGTGATGAGCGGCAAACCGGCAGGTAACAACGCAAAACGTTTCGTCTTCAAAGGGAAGTGATTCTACATCACCTACTTGAAAATGTACATTTTCTACTCCTTTATCTTTGGCAAATTGATTCGCAACCTTTACCATTTCAGGAGTAACGTCAATCCCTACACATTGTTCTGCAATATCTGCAAAGGCTATTGCAGTGTGACCTGCTGCTGCTCCTATGTCTAACAGCGTTTGAATACGGGGAATTTTAACTGCATGTTTCATCTTTTCTAAATCTTTTCCTGCTGCAAAGATTTTGTTGTCTCGGTATTGCTCAGGATTTTTTGCAAATTGTTCAGAAGCGGATGTCATCCTGTCTCCTCCTACACAATGTTTCATTTTTTCTTATTTTATTAGAGGATTTTCCATAAGTCGAAGATATAGATATAATCAGTACCATAGTTTTTACCTATGGAGATGATCATCATGGAAGTGCGTGTTTTGCGTTATGCTTTAGAAATATACCGACAAAAAAGTTTTACCAAAGCGGCAAATCGCTTACATATTGCTCAGCCTTCTCTCAGTCAGCAAATTGGAAAGTTGGAAAAAGAATTAGGAGTAACTTTGTTTTATCGGACAAGAAATGAAGTAGAGGCTACACCCGAAGGCCTTCAGTTTATGAAGAGAGCAGAGAAGATCGTGCGAGCTCATGATGATCTTTTGCGGGAGATGAAAGATCATAAAGAAGGTATTGGATCTACCCTAACCATAGGGACACCTGCTGTTACAGGAGGCTATGTTTTACCTCCACTTATTCAAATGTATTTGGAGAGATATCCGCAAGTTGAAATAAAGCTAGTAGAAGAAACACCAGCAAAATTAGAGCAGTTGATCCTTGAAGGAAAAGTAGACCTAGCTGTTTTATCGCTGCCTGTAGAAAATGAAAAAATAACTACTCATACTATGGTGACAGAACCGCTTTTTTTAGCGGTGCCAAGAAAAGAACAAAGTTGGATGCCGGAAAAATTACGCAATGTGGTACGACATGCTGGAAAAAAAGCGTATCAAACAAGATCAGTGCCTATAGGAGATGTTCAAGAAGCACCTTTTATCTTATTAAAAGAAGAGTACGGTTTTCGCCGTATCGTATTGGATTTGTGTGCGGAAGCTGGTTTTCAGCCTAATGTTCACTTTTTGACAAGTAATATGGAAACAGCCCAATCGTTTGTAGTTTCAGGCTTAGGTGTTACGATTGTCCCATTGATGGTAACAAGAGAGCGGACAGATATGTTATACCTTCCATTAGAAGGGAAACCAACTCGTACGTTGGTGTTTGCCTATCGGGAAGACCGGTATTTGAGTAATGTTGCAAGAACATTTATGGATACTTACTAGCGTAAAGAAAAGGGATAAGTTTTAGAAGAGGGAGAATTTTTGATGGATGTATTTACGGATAATAATTATTAGAATATAATGAAAATTAGATAGGAAGGACCCATTCAAATCACCCCAAGGAGGGTGTATGTTCATTGTCTGTGGTGGGGAAGGTTCGAACGGACTCCCGCCCCAATCTCGAACCCCGCCGCCCAGGACTCTCCGGCCGGGTGAGGGCGGCTGCTAGTCAAGTGAGACCATTCGTGGTCGCCTGACACTGTCCGTACGGGCAACATAACCGATAAATAAGCAAAATTGCTTACATGAATTCAAAAGCCTGCATTAATCCGAATAAGATTAATGCAGGCTTTTTTAGGTTGCAACAGGAGTTTCGTTTGGCGGTGCTTCTGTTTTGGTTTCTTTTTTGCTAAAGATACGTTTCCACCAAACAGCAAGTTGATGGTAGTCTTTATCGAATAACAACATACATTCACAACCGATCATGACCCAAGAGAAGTCCACGAGTCCCATGGAAACCGCGATTCCAATATGGAGGAGACAAGCGGAAAAGATGGCAAAGTATTTGGTATATCGGTTGAGCAGTAAAAATGGAAATGCTACTTGGAAAATGGTTGTCGCATAGGTTGCAAAAATTAACAATGGTTCGTATTTCCACAGTAAATCATTAATTCCTGGGGTGTAAAATTCTTGGACACGGCTGGCATAGTAGAGAGCTGTACCATTTTGCCATAGTTCGCCCATGACTTTATAGCTGCCAGAAGCAAAATACATAAATATGAGCTGGATTACACACGTTATCCATGCAAAATTGTGAATGATGGCGACAAAATCACGGATCCCTTGATTATCACGGATTTTGGCAAACAACTTCTTTTTACGCCGCTTTCTCCACCATGCATCTACAGAGAAATACGCATTTGTTTTAGCAAAGATCAGATAAACTAATAGGAGTCGCAACATATTGTCTCCACCATGGGTAATACTGTAATCCCGTGTGTAGATGGAGAACATCAAGATCGCGATCAAGACCCCCATAATACGTGTCTGGAAACCGATGATGTAAAGAATACTAACAGCAATCCCACCGAAGATGACCGCGTTCACGACCCAAAGATCAGGGCCCAAGTCAAATAAGGTATGTATGTTGTTACTCTCTGTAATTTTTTGATAAGCTTCATAAGAAACGATTCCATTCGGCCCCCAAAGTAAAAACCGAGTGGGTATATTGAGTGCCAGCTCATACAACATAGCAACACCGAATATAATGCGAACCAAACTCAATCCAATCAGAGATTGTTTTGTGGTGAGAAAGTTTATAAGTCGATTGATCATGCTTTACCACCTCCTGTATTCACACTGGAAGGTTCCCACCAGTTGCTATAGTAATAAGAGATTTTCCCTGCCGAATCAGGCTTGGTCCTATTTTCATAGTCAGGGAATTTGTTGATCACTGCACGCAGCTGTATTTTGTTAATAGTTCCGGGCACGGTGAATTTCTTCGTGGTAAGCACATATTTCACATAAGTCTGCATGGAACGAAAAGCGCTTTCTTTATCCTCTTTTTCTCCCCATACGAAGTCACTGATCAATGAACTCTGAAATTCGGAGAAGCGGGCATTGGTGGAAAAACGATTGGATTGCAGTTCTTTGATGACAGGCAAGGTGATACTTTTCCAGTCCGTTTCTCTTGTCGCTCCTTGGTTATCCACATATTGAACCCGGATATCCAAGTTCTCTTGTTGACTGGCAGGATTTGGAGCAAATAGTTTCCAATTTTGCGTAAACAATGGATTCATATAGCCAATTATCATATCCCAGTGTTTGCTTTTAAACGGATTCGCTGGCGATAAGTAGAGAAAGGTAAAGCTAAAATGAATCAATAAAACGATCGACAATATCGCACTTGTAGTGAAAACGAGTATTTTTCGTGACAAGGAGTTCTCTCTCCCTTTTCTTAAAAATAAGGTAATATAAAAATAACACAAATTTGCAAAAGGAAGTAGTAGAATGAATATGTCAAGTATAGGTAAACCGCTAGTTTTAAAAGCAGTGGATGCGGGAATTCAAATAATGGACAAATTCAAAGGGGATGACATCCTATGTCAACCGATATAAAAATAGATGCAGCAGGTACATATGTGCTATTTGATGGGGTATGTAACGTATGTAATAACTGGGTAAAGTTTATCATCAAACGCGATCCCAAAGGAATTTTCAAGTTTGCTTCTCTTCAATCAGAGGAAGGTCAGGAGATCTTACTAGCCCATAATCAAAAAATTTCACTAGATTCTATCGTCTTCGTTCAAAATGGAAAAGTATATACAGAATCAACTGCTATCTTGCAGATATTCCGAAAATTAACAGGTATGTGGAAAGTGTTATCTGTATTTCAAATCATACCGAAATTCATTCGGGATTCGTTTTATCACTGGTTCGCCAAAAACCGATATCGCTGGTTTGGACAACAGGAGAGCTGCATGATTCCTACACCTGAGATACGGCAGCGTTTTCTTTGAACAAGAAGGCCATATTAATTTATTGGAGGATTTAAGGTAAAAAAACTTCCTATAACAGGCAGTTTTTTGGTATATACATGAATTCATGAAAATGAATTTTGTAAGTTACACACCATTCATTAGGTTACTTAACATTGTTCTTTCAATGAAGCACCCTTTCGAGTTATTTGATATATCCGACAACAAATGGATTCATCTGCACCAATCTCTCCTTTAAAAGATCTTTGAGTGCTTTGTTGTATGTCAAGAATAAAAAAGACTTAGGCTTCTGATTCAAGAAGACTAAGTCTTTACTTCCTTAAGGTAATGTGATTTCTACGTATTTGATCTTAGTGAAATTACCTTTCTTGTCAACGTTGAAGTAAAAGGTAAGTGATTTTGCATCAGCAACTTCATAACTGACAAAACCGCCATTCTTATCTTTGTATACATAGCCTTTTCCTAATGTCTTTTGGATCTCTTTATAGGTAACGGATGCATACCTTTTATCTGTAGTTTGTAGTTGATAAACGACTGTTTCTCCACCGTGATCTGTAACATCATCTCCAACGTAAAAAAGAGTAGCGTGTTTGTTGTATTTCATTTCTCCTTCTGCTCGATTACTGTCGGAGTCAGGTTTCCCCCATTTGGATTCAATTGATTTTTGGGAAGAATAGATGCCAAATTCTCCACTTGATATTACTTTTCCTTTATTGGCAAGTTGCATGGTTTGTTTCAGTAGCTTGGCATGATTCTGCTCATTATGTGCTTGTGCAGCATGAATGTTATTTGCTGCATAGGAAGGTTGTGTCGCAATCAATCCTCCAAATAAAGTTCCAACTGCTAAAGTAGCAACCAAAATGCCTTTTCCAAAATCTTTTTTATTCATTATTTGTTTCCCCTTTGTTTTGAATGTAAGTTCATTCTACAGAGGGAATTTTTCATGAAAATAAACAAATTGTTTCCTAAATGTAAACCGTCTGTAGCGAAAATATGAAGTTGCTTATACAGATGGAACAAAAAGACTAGATACGTGTAATAACATATCTAGTCCTATATGCGAAAAATAGGTTTACTGAGCAAGATGAGAACCTGCTAGAGCGATCAATCCTAATATAATGTTATAACTCGCATGAGTGATCATCGTGAGCGTGGTGCTGTGACGTTTTCGAAGTATCCCCAAAGTAATAGCGAGTATAAATACGATGAGGGTAGCAACACTTAAACCATAATTGGCATGGATCAAGGTAAATAATATACTTGTATAGATCAACCCAAACTTCGGCAGCATTGCACCGCGAAATATCAGTTCTTCCCCTAAAGCAGCAGCTAATCCTAGTGTTAAAATACCGGGTATCGTTCCAAATAGTGGTCCTAACTGTTGATTGGTGATTTTGTCCACATTGGGATCGATCCCAAAACCTATGATGCTGGCTATTTGTTCTAATAGAATGTTTACAAGGACAAAGCCGATGGCAAATGATATGCCAATAAAGAACATTTTCCAGGTTGGCCGAACAAGACCAAGACGAGCTAATGTTTCTTTTGTATCCCTTTTTTGGAGCCAGCCAACACCAAATAGTGCGATTAGAGCAAGCAAAATATCTTGTGTCCACAAGCTGGCTATGGTTGTTCCCTCAGATGTATTTTGGATTAGCTGTTCCAGGGAAAAAGCAGTTAAAATATAAACATGAAAGACAATAAAACTGAGACTGAGGGAGATTGTATGTACGTCATTATCAGGTTCTATCGATATCGAATGACTGATCAGTCTGCGTATTGGCGGGATAAAGACCAATAGTGCAGCCACTGAGACGATGAATAGGGCTAAGGATTGCAAAACATCCTTTTCACGGATGTGATTCAAATGTAAAAATGCGGTTGCATTGGTGACAGCCACTATTGCATATGCAGCAATAATAATCGTAAAAATAATACGTGTAATCCATTCATATAGTCTAGGGTGTGTGCCTCGTTGTTTGATCCCAAATTGGAGGAAGAAAAAGACAAGCAAAAAAGGCGCGACTTGCAAAGCAATATCTAACACAAATGGGGTCCCCTTCTAAGATAAATTTGATGTTCTTTCCACTCGTTTATAAATATGTTACAATCAATTGACTTATGGTTAAAAAATGGGAGTGAGAAAAATGCTGGATCGACTCCAGTCCATTCATAATCGTTATGAAGAGCTAAGTACATTATTATGTGAACCAGAAGTGATAAATAATCCAAATAAATTACGCACATATTCAAAAGAGCAGCGTGATCTAGAAGAACAAAACAATGCCTACTTGGAGTATAAACAAGTAATAGAAGGGCTGCAAGAAGCCAAGGCAATGTTAGAAGAAAAGCTGGATGATGAGATGCGTGAACTCGTTAAAGCAGAAGTCGATGAATTGTCTGAACGAAAAGAGCAATTGGAAGAACACATCAAGATTTTACTTCTTCCAAAAGACCCGAATGATGATAAAAACGTGATTGTCGAAGTTCGTGGAGCAGCAGGCGGAGACGAAGCTGCATTGTTCGCTGCTTCTTTATATCGGATGTATGGACGATATGCGGAACGCCATGGATGGAAAATAGAAGTATTAGAAGCCAATTCAACTGGACTTGGCGGGATGAAAGAGGTTGTGTTTTCTATTCAAGGCCAAGGAGCTTACAGCCGTCTTAAATACGAAAGTGGAGCCCATCGTGTACAACGTGTACCTTCGACAGAGTCCGGTGGAAGAATCCACACTTCTACTGCTACTGTTGCAGTACTGCCTGAGGCTGAAGATGTAGAAATCGAGATTCATGATAAAGATTTACGGATTGATACGTTCTGTTCTAGCGGTCCTGGAGGACAAAGTGTAAATACTACCAAATCGGCAGTTCGAATCACACATATTCCTACTGGTATCGTTGTATCTTGTCAAGATGAGAAGTCGCAGATCAGCAACAAAGATAAAGCGATGCGTGTATTGCGTGCCCGTCTTTATGATATGAAACAACAAGAAGAGATGGCAAAATACGCAGATGCAAGAAAATCGGCGGTAGGTACTGGAGACCGCAGTGAACGTATTCGTACGTATAACTTTCCACAAAGCAGGGTGACGGACCATCGGATTGGTTTGACTCTGCACAAACTGGACATGATCTTAGATGGTGACTTGGAAGAAGTCATTGATGCTTTGATCTTACATGAGCAGACGGAGCAATTAAAACATGCACAATAACACCATTCGGGAAGCCTTCCATCAGGCTTCCTCTTTTTTGAAGCAAAAGGGAATAGCAGACGGATTATTTGAGGCGGAGTGGATGCTTCGCGAGTTATTAGCAGTTGATCGAGCGTCTTTTTTTCTAATGTGGGACAAGACATTGACAGAAGAGCAAGCTAAGAAGTATTACCAGTGGATTCAGCGCAGAGGTGATCATGAGCCGCTGCAATACATTTTCGGCAAAGCTGATTTTTACGGCCGGCCTTTTCACGTCACACCTGATGTCCTCATCCCTCGCCCAGAAACAGAATTGTTGGTAGAACATGTCCTCCATAAGGCAGATGTTCTCTATAGAGATCGTCCGATACGTGTAGTAGAAGTGGGTACAGGCAGCGGTTGTATTGCCATTACGTTGCAGTTGGAACGTCCCCACTGGTCAGTAACCACTATCGATCTATCAGCAGATGCACTGCAAATTGCAAAAGACAATGCGAAACGACATGGCGTTGAAGATAAAATTACCTTTTTACAAGGCTCGTTTTTAGAACCTGTAAGAGTGGAAACCGTAGATGTCATCGTTTCCAATCCTCCTTATATTCCTTCGGAGGTCATTGGTACACTGGATCAAGAAGTACAACATTATGAACCTCATTTAGCCTTAGATGGAGGAGAAGATGGAATATATCCTTACAGGCAGATTATCTCTCAAATAGCCCAGATGCCGGCTCGCGGGAAACGGTTGATCGCATTTGAGATCGGAGATGAGCAAGGAGAGCAGGTAGCAAATCTTGTACAACAACTGCCTAAAAGTAGAGAAGTAGAAGTACTACAAGATATGAGTGGTCGAGATCGATATGTAATTGGTTTGGTGGAACGTGGTTAGGTAGCGAGATTAACATATAGGATATGTCAATAGAGAAATACGAAGGCCAAAAGGGGAAATACCATGTTTGCTAAAATTGACGAGATGAGAGAGCAGTTACAAGCAATTCGACAAAAAAATCAAATCCATCCCGACACAGAAAATAGTATCAGAGAGAAGTTTATCGTGGATTGGACCTATCATTCCAATGCGATTGAAGGAAACAGCCTTTCTTTGATGGAGACAAGAGTAGTATTGGAAAGCGGAATGACAGTTGGAGGTAAATCGCTCAAAGATCATTTAGAAGCTGTTGATCATAAAGAAGCAATTCTCTATCTAGAAGAACTCGCACAAAAAGAAGAAAGACTAAGTGAGATGCATGTCAAACACCTGCATGCTATCGTACTTGGGCGGATTCGACCAGCGGATGCTGGCCGATATCGAAGTGTACCTGTGACGGTTGGTGATCATATACCGCCACAACCATGGGAAGTACCGATTCAGATGGAACAGCTCATACAACAATATTACGATCAGTGGAGTACCCTTCACCCTTTCGAACAAGCAGCTTATTTACATTGTGACTTTGTTCGTATCCATCCTTTTATCGATGGAAATGGACGGACAGCAAGGCTTATAACCAATCTTGAACTAATGAAACAAGGCTATCCACCTGTTATCTTGCCTGTCGAGGAACGAGTCTCTTACTATGAAGCGTTGCAAAAATATGATGATACGAGAAATCCCGCTGATTTCTTAGTTTTAATTACTAGATTGGCTGAAAAGTCCCTATCCTTTTATTTATCTGTATTTAATAAAGGAGTATAGATAATGTCAAATGTATTGTTTTTTAATGTCGCCAGAGATGGTCATGTAAATCCAACATTGGGGATTATCAAAGAATTGGTCAATCGGGGGGAGAAAGTAACATATTATTGTTCTAGAGAGTATCGAGATCGAATAGAACAAACTGGTGCAACGTTTCGTGCCTATGAGAAAAGATTAGATAAAACAAATACACCAGATACACCTATGATGTTTTTGATCTATCACATGCTCCGCGATACAGAACATAGAATTCGTACGATTTTACCTAAAGTACAAGAGGAAGAGTATGACTATGTGATTTTTGATAGCAGTTGTGCTGCTGGTTGGATCATCGCAGATATTTTGCATCTTCCGAAAATCTCATCCTGCTCCATGCTTGCGATGGATCAACGAAATCCCAAGGTGGATCGAAAATCTTATACCGAAGTTGATAGGGAATACTTGGTTAAATCAAAGGAGATATTAAATAATTTAAAAAAAGCTTATGCTTTGAATTCCATCCCACTACATGACTTTAAGCGGATCATGTCTTTTCCGGGCGATCTCACTTTTGTCTTTACATCGAAATATTTTCAAAATAATGCGGATCAATTTGATGAAACATTCCGATTTGTTGGCCCATCTATCACTCTGCGAAAAGATGCAGAAAACTTTCCATATGAAAAGTTACAAGGGAAACCAGTCATTTATATTTCAATGGGTACGATTGTGAATCAGCAAGTCGAGTTCTACCAAAAATGCTTCCGAGCGTTTGCGGGTATGGATGCTAAAGTAGTCCTTTCTGTTGGGAAAAACACAAAGATCGAAGAGTTAGGAACTATTCCTGATAACTTTATTGTTCGTAACTATGTGCCTCAACTAGAAATACTCCAGCATACAGATGTATTTTTCACACATGGCGGCATGAATAGTGCGAGTGAAGGATTGTATTTTGCTACACCATTAGCAGTGTTGCCTATATCCAATGACCAACCGATGGTTGCAAAACGGGTTAAGGAACTAGGAGCCGGTATTCAGTTAGATTTTCACCGAGTAACACCAGCTGTTTTGCGAGAAACAGCAGAGCTTCTATTATCTGATTCGACGTACAAGCAACATGCCCATAAAATAGGAGATTCGTTTCGAGGAGCAGGGGGATACCAGAAGGTTGTAGATGATATATTTGAATGGAAAGGTTCAACTTTTGAGTGATCTGTCGGAATATTATTTAACAAAACGAATATTTTTAAACTTATTTCCATCTGGTATACTATAGGTACTCAACAACCGCCCGTAATACCTGAGGAGAGTTCCCATGATCAACACCATTCCTGGCATCGTGATCGGCAACGTCACCTGCACCCTCGAAAACACGGAGGAGGGCGCGATCCTCACCGCTGACAACCCGGAAGAGGAGATTGTGTTTGAGCAGGAGTACATGCTCCCGCTCCACCTTCTCTCGTGGGACGGTGAGAAGCTCACCATGACCATCGCACGTGAGGCGGACAATTGCGGTCTCCAGATCGTAGATGTCCCCGAGTGGACCCAGAAGCTTGTCGTGTGGGGTGGTTGCTACTACTTCGCCTGCGGGGAAGTGGGTGGCTACAAGCTCGTGGAGTTTCCCAAGGGCTACAAGTTCTGGGGAGACGCCAAGCTCCCGCGTCTGCGGTGAGCCCTAGGGTGGGCGGTTCCTCCAAGGCACTTTGCTTTGGAGGACGGCTACTCTTGATCCTAAGAGTCAGCCGCCCGTACATTCGTTTTTGTTCAGATAAATGAAGCTAGGTGCGAGACAAGTGAAAGTTAACGAATTTGTAACTGATACTTAGTCTCGCTTTTATGTGCCATATAAGTGTGAAAATGCCCTATGCTATTCCCACTAAAGCCGTTGTTCAATCACTTACTTCCGATTATTTTTCATCGGTTATTGACTTAGGGCTCTTATGTAAAAGAAATATCTTCGCCAAATAGAATTATAGAATGTATAAACAAATAAAATAAAAAGTTTGGCAGTACTTTGACTAAGACAAACTTACTGATATTGAAATACTTCTATTTAATTTTCCATGTATGTTCTTAAGGCTCTCGTAACCTCTATGCGTAATAAATATGCTCATTTTTTCATGCCTCCCATTATTTTCTAGTTTTTTAAATCTGTAAATATTTTAAATAATATGTAATATATTATCAATATCAATATTTTCTGATTATTATCCCGCAGATTTGCTGCTTTCATATTTCCGAAGTCCAATATTTGCACTTTTCCGGTAGACTGGGATATGGATCTCTGTAAAGTGAATAAAAAACCCTCTTACTGATGTAAGAAGGTTTCGAATTATTTTTAGCTAATCTGGTTCTGGATCACCTTTTGGATCATAGTACAACATGTTTAACACCTCCTTTTCTCCACTCTTTCCAAGCTAAATCTTGATAATGTTTTAACATACTCTCGTCTCCTATAATACTATAGAAGTCGCTCAGCATAATGTAAATATCTACTGTTACTACATTTTCATCATTAGGTGAATCAAGTAATTCTCTGACTTTATTGAATGATTCACTTGCAGATGATTTTTTATTTAACTTTAGTTGTACATCTCCTAATGTTGCGTAACTGTGTAATCTTGTATCAATATCATTGGTTTTTTCGGAGTACTTAGTGGCAAGTAATAGTTGTTGTTCTGCTTCCTTATATTCTTTCCTATCCCTTAATAGTTTTCCAAAGCGGTAATAAGTGTCTGCAATCAGTGGTGAATTTTTAGACACATAGGAAACTAAATCCAACGATTTTTGATATCTAATTTTTGCTTCATCTAATTGCCCTAATTGAGTTAGAATACTACCCATTGTAGACCAAATGGAGAATAATCGTTTATAAGATCGGTTTTTCCAAGCCTTTTGCAGACCTTTTTGGACATATTTAAGTGCTTTCAAAGGCATATCCAATTTTTTTAATAGCAAAGCATACCGTTCATATACCTGAATGGAAATCGATAAATGGTCTTTAAAAGAATCTGGATTATCTAATAAGTACTCCAGATACTGACATGCTTCTTCGATTCTGTTTAGCTGTTCCAAGTAGATCGCTTGATTGAAGTATAGAAAGATTTTGTAATATTTTCTGTCCCCATCGTCTACAAAGCAGTCAATTGCCTTTTGGGTAAGCTGCCAAGCTTTTTCATAGTCATTGCTCTCATAAAAAGCGATACGTGCAAGATCGTTATAGCAAATCGGCGGCAGGTTGGAGTTTGCAAGATTGGGGCATTGGTCGAGTGTTTTTAATGTTAACTCCAACTGTTTTTTCGCCTTGCCATATTTCTTTTGCTCATAGTAGACACGACCTCGTAAGAAAGAGGCAAATGCACTGGCATCACGAAATATATGTAAGTCTGGGAATCCATCTATCTGCTTAAGGGCGGTTTCAGGTACAGCAGTCAGGACATCTTCGATATGCTGTAATTCCTGCATCACACCTCTTTCCCGCTCCATCATTTCATCAATAATCCCAAATAATTCTTCTGCTTTTCCAAGAAACTTCGCATACTCGATGTATTTTTCATCGGCAACGGTGGGCAATCCGCGTTCGATACTGCTGATGGTGGTTGTTCCTATTCCAAGGGCATCTGCCATCATTTGTTGTGTTTTCCCTTGTTTTCTTCGCTCTTCCAGTAAGACAGGACCTACGATATCTTTTCTCATTTTGCCACTCTCCTTTTTTTCTCCGTAATGGATAATAGATTTTTCGGTGATTTTATCTGAACTTGAAACAAATTACAAATTGATAAATAAATAACAGAATAAAAGTAAAATTATTTTGTTATTGCTAAAAATTATGTAAATGAATAGACTGTTAGTAAGAATTTTACATATCGAAATGGTGGGGATGAGATGGCTTTAAAGCTGGTTGTAGAGGGAGAAAATGAAAAAGTACGAGGTTTTATCAAAGAGATTCTTAGCTATAAAACATATCGTTTTTATGATCGATCTAAGTATTTTATTAGCCCGGTAGAAATGCGGGTGGAATATTATTTTGATGAATCACGATTTCTACGAGAGGAAAAACGAGATATCAAAAGGATTTCATTAAAGGTAGATGAACAGCGAACAATTGAGTTTGATTTGCTAGATTCAAAGGTTATCGATATGAATGGAACTATGCTGATCATAGGTAAAAACTTTGATATTTTTTCCTAGATTTTCACTGATTCTCGGAATCTAATAAATAGGAAAATTTATTCTTTTGGAAACTCTTTAAACAGACTAGATTACACTCCTCTTTTTCTTTTATTCATGTAAAATAGATTTATCTTAATTTAATGGAGGTCTTTATTTGATACGTATTACATCCTTATTACTTTCCATAACTCTTGTCTTTGTTCTATTTTTGTTTCAAACCGAACAAAGCTATGCTAAATCGCATCATTCCTATCACTCGCATCATTCTTCTATTTCCCATGGTAATGACATCGATGGGGACAGTGGAATTACTGGTATCCTTGTATATTTTTTTCTTGCTTTCATTGTTATTGTTTATGTTGCTGCAAAATTTATCAGACGAAGAAGGCATTGAGCACTAGGGTAGATTCAGATATTTTGTTGAATCTACCCTAAATTTTCGTTTTCTTCTAGCTTGAATGCTACATTCTGATAATTGGTAAAAACTTTGATATACTTTCGTAATTTTTCGTTTATTAAGTCGTGTAAAATCATCTTATAGACAACAAGAGAAGGGTGAAGCTTATGGAGATAAAGGAAGTGGAAAACAATCTTTCCAATATCCGAAAGACACGACAATTATGGGATGAGTTTGCATTTGTCCAAAATGATCAATCAGAAGATGTGAACTACCAGAAACGATATGCATTGGCAACGGCATTGCAATATGATCATCAGCCGACAGATAAATCATTAATCAAATATTTACTGGAACAAGAGGTAGAGAGCAGGCAAAGTGATCCGTTTCAAGGAAACAGTGATGTGCTTATGCTTTTATCGTATCTTCTGGCTTCTTACCGAGAAGTGGAAAATGTCTGGCTGTTTGAGAAAGCGAAGTATGCGAATTTTGATACATACTGTGGATATGATGCAGAGTTTATTTTTTCAGCAGGGGTAAAAGCAACATGTGCGTATTTAGAGGAACAGCAAATAACAGAAGACAACCTTTATTTATGGGAGCATCGAGATCATCTGCGGGGGATGTATACAGAACAATCCATAGATCGGTTTCTCGAAGGAATGAAGAAGAGATATCCAAAGCAAAAAGAAGACGAAGATATAGCTACTCTCTTCGAACAAGCTGTTCTACTAGAGGATAGCATTGAGGCAGAAAAGCTATTTTTACAAGTGGAAAAGCAAGAGGGACGAAGTGATCAAGAGCTGTCCCATTATGCAGAAGATGCTGGGAATATAGAAAAGGCAATTTACTATCAGATTAGACATATTGAGGAATTAGAATTGGATTGGGATAAAGCAGTTGCTATTCATCAACTTGTGAAACTTTATATTTCCACAGAAGACTATCGAAATGCATTTTTAACTGCAAAAACATGGGGTAAACATTTGAAGAATTTTCAGGGCTGGAGGGAGACGAACTTAGGGAGATCGTTAACCGAGACATGGTTTGATATAAGTCTTGGATGTTACCGGCAAAAGAAAAAGAAACTAGCAAAACAGAGCTTTTGGCAAGGACAATATCTGTTCCAGAAGATCCACAATCCTTCTGTTTCTTTATTGGAAAAGGGAAGTAAATGTGCGGAGAAGTTGGCTAATGTGAAACGACAGCGTAAGTATAAACGTTTGCTAGAAAAAGTCAGGTTGTAATATATGGTTTGATATAAAAAACGTTAAGGATAGAAGTCCTTATCGTTTTTTGTTTTTTTAGTGATATATCCTTTTTCCCTTCGATGTAATTCAGACAGTAACCATATTCATTTGTCAGTGTTCCAGTAATAGGTATATGTACAAGTTCTGAAATAGCCTCACCAATGAAACAAGGGTTCATATAAATAAAAATATGTTCAAAGCAGAAAGGAACTTTAAAATGGCTATCTATCATGGGACAGATGCTTCCCTTAAAGCGGATATACAGAATAAAGGTTTGACCCTCGTGAGTTTTTGGGCGCCTTGGTGCAGACCCTGTCAGATGTTCGCTCCTATACTGGAGGCATATGGTGCAGAAGAGAAACGGAGAGTCAAAATTATAAAAATGAATGTAGATGAAAATAAAGATACATTTGCTAAATTTGGAATTAGGAGTATCCCTGCTGTCATTTTGTTTAAAGATGGGAAACCAGTAGATAAAGAGTTTGGGTTACTGTCTAAAGAAAGGTTGAAACAGTTTGTAGATAGGCATCAATAGATACGTTCCAGTTGGGAATTTTCTGTTTATCTTATATAAAACCCAGAGTAGGTTTCTTGTCATTTGATGATGAATGTATACCATAAAACGTCTGAGTGATTTAATGTTCTTAAATGAAGAGAAAAAATAAACACCTTCTCATCGATATACGATAACAGAAGGTGTTTATGTGCTGTCTTAAACCTCTACCAATTCTCTTTCTTTTTCCTTGTTTTCCTCTTTTTTCGGACTTACTTTTTGTTCTAATTCCAGTTCTGCTGCATCAACTTCGATTTTCCGAAACTTCCCAACAAGAGCATAGAGTGCAGGAACAAAGAACAGTGTCAATAGTGTTGAGGTTGTCAAACCGCCGATAACTGTTATTGCCAGCCCTTGGGAAATCAGCAAACTAGAATCGGTAGACAGAGCCAATGGGATCAAGGCACAGATGGTAGCGAGAGCTGTCATTAAGATCGGACGCAGACGCGTTTTTGCTGCATCCATCAGAGCTTGCTGTAAGCCCAATCCTGCTTTTCGTTTGCTTTCTACTCGATCTAACAGCACAATTGCATTGGTGACGACGATCCCAACGAGCATCAACAGGCCGATCATCACACTCATCGATATCGGTTGTCCGGTTATCAATAATCCTGCTATCGCTCCAATGGGAACAAACAAGAGAGAGGACAAGATTACCAATGGGGTCAGTAATCCGCCATAGGTCATGCTCAAGATGACAAATACCAATCCGATGGCTATGACGATTGAGATACCAAGACTAGTGAGTCCATCTGTAATATCTTGATTTCCGCCGCCAACTTGCACCGTAATGCCGCTTGGGAGAGATAAGGCATCAATATCTTGCTTGATTTGATCGGTAACCTTTAACGTATTGTTCCCTTTCACTAAGGCAGTTACTTTGGTATATGTGTCACCATTTTCATGCAGAATTGATGCTGGGACATTGCTCCATTTAACATCTGCGATGTCCGATAATGCTTTTTCTCCTTTAGCTGTTTGGATTTTTATCGCTTTTAACTGTGCTTCTGTTGAAATTTTATCGTTATATTCGAGTACGAGACTTTTATCCAACCCATCCAATGTATAAGTTCCGACATCTAATGGTTGAAGATGTTCGCTCACTGTCTGCATTACTTGGCCTGGGGTAAGACCTAAGTCTTTTCCTTCTTGATTTAAGGTGATGTTCCATGCCTTACGGGTTTCTTGACTATTATTGGTAACGTTTTTTAGGTCTTTATTTTGGTTGAATAGATCTTCTATTTGATTCGATGCTGTTGTTAAATTTTTTAGATTATCTCCATATAGTTTGACCTCGACATTATTTCCTGATCCAGGTCCTGCATGTGCTTGTTCGGATACTTTGACTTTTGCATTTGGATATTTATCTTGGCTTATTTTCGTCATTTCTTTTTCTACTTTGGTTAGAGCATCATCGACGGATACGCCGTTTTTCAGCTCTAATGTAAATGTTATCTTTTGTTGATTTGTATCTGCCATCTGAAGCATATTCGACATACCAACTGTCACTTGCCGCTTGTCAAAGAGATTCATTTCTTTCATTTTGTTCTCTAATTTATTTGCCAGATCCTCTGTAGCGCCAAGTGTTGTACCAGTCGGTAAGGTAATCTCAGACGTAACAAGTTCTGCATCTCCTGATGGTAAGAAAGAAAAGCCGAGACGAGGAATCATTGCGAGTGAACCGATCAATAAGAAAAGGGATGCAATGATCACCAACGCCTTCTGACGCAGCGCACCATGCAGTAATTTTCCATAGATACGAGAAAGTCTCGTTTCTTCGGAATGATAGGCAACTTTTTTAAAGAACGATGCTCCCAGCATAGGGATCAAGGTAAATGCCACGATCAAAGACACTAGGATGGAGATAGCTACTGTTAAAGCAAAGGGACGGAAAATTTCTCCAACCATACCAGAGACAAAGGCAAGTGGAAGAAAGACTGCGATCGTAACGAAGGTAGAAGAAGCTACAGCAGTTCCCACTTCTTTGGTTGCTCTTAGTACAATTTGCTTCTGGGTAAGTTCATTTCCTTTTTGCTGCTTCCAACGGAAAATATTTTCGATTACCACGATGCTGTCATCAACAATTCGTCCAACAGCGACTGCTAGTCCACCAAGGGTCATAATGTTTAAGGTATATCCCATCGGTTCCATCAAGTTTAATGTAACTAGAATGGAGATCGGAATAGAAATTAAGGCGATGATGGTTGCCCGGATATTGCGCAAAAAGAGGGCAATGATCAACACGACAAATATTGCTCCATACAGGGCCTCGTGAATCAAACTGGAAATCGATTTTTCTGTGGCATCTCCTTGATCTGCGATCGTATGAATTTTAAAAGCGACATTTTGCTGGTACTTCGCCAGTATATCCCGTACCGCTTTAGAGACGTCCGTTGTGTTGGCATCTTTATCTTTTGTGACCTCGATCTGAAATGCATTTTCTCCATTGACTTTGCTGATTTCATTTTGCTCTGAGATCGTTTTGATCTGGGCAATATCTCCCAGTTTAACTGGTTTTACGGATGCAGCAAGCTGTGGGTTTGCTCCTGCTGCTGTAGGGATGATCGGGATATTTTTTAAATCCGCGACTTTTTGAATGTGTCCGACTAAACGAACCGCTATGGTATTGTCTTTTGTTTCAGCAGAACCAGCAGGCAGTGCATACTCTTGATTTTGGATTGACTGCTGAATCGTGCTCAGCGATAACCCTTTTTGTCTGGCTTTTTCCAGGTTTACTTGGATTGCGACCTTTGTAGTTTTTGTTCCTTTTAGGGTTACTTCATTAACGCCATCTGTTTTTTCTAGTTCAGGGATGATCTTGTCTTCTAATTCTTTTTGCAAATCCGCTTCGTATTTGGTGGAAAGTGCAGCGGAATAAACAGGCAAGTCCTCTAGGCTAATGCGTTTAATTTGAAACTCTGCTTTTTCTGGCAAAGCCACTTTTGCAAAATTATTGTTTAATTCCTGTTCTTTTTTATCCAAATCTGTTCCATAAGGATATGTGATTTGAATACTTGTTACATTATCGCTTGAAGTACTCGTAAAGCTCTCATAATCATTTTGTTGTTTGATGGCATCTTCAAGCGGTTTTGTTACATCTTTTTCTATATCTTCTGCACTAGCGCCGGGTTGATTGGCTTGTACAGTAAGTATCGGGTTGCTTACATCTGGGATTGTTTCTAATTTCAGCTTTCCTGTAACAAGCACACCAGAAACAATCACAATAATGGCGAGCAAGATAATAACAATGTTATTTTTTAAGCTCCATTTTGTCACGAAGGGCTCCTCCTTTATTTTGCTGCTATAAAAGTAGTCGTCCAAGATGAACACAGTATGAACAAACGACTATAGTTTTGACAAAATGGTGAATAAAAAAGCAATCTTTGGAAAAAGGTTGCTTTATATTTGTTTTGGCAAAGTAACAGTAAAAGTTGTCGTTTTGCCTTCTTCGCTATCTACTTTTATTTGACCATCATGTAATTCCACTATTTTTTTGGCGATGGATAATCCAAGTCCATTACCAGATTTCAGACGGTTTCTAGCAGGATCTCCGGTGTAAAAGCGATCAAAAATATGCGGTTGGACATCCTTTGGGATGCCAATCCCTGTATCTGTTACTTGAACGATGATTTGTCGTTCTGTATTTGTAAGTTGGATGTGAATGCTTCCTTCATCCGGTGTGAACTTGATACTATTGCTGAGCAAATTCAGCCATACTTGACTGAGCTGGTCTTGATCAGCAAAGACCGTTATTTTTTCTAGCTTCACTGTTACTTTTAACTGCTTTTTTGACCATTGTGGCTCCAAGAAGGCTACAAGTCTTCGAAGTTGTTCATCCAAACGGTAAGATTCAGCATGAAAAGGATGGTGATTGGATTCAAGGGAAGCTAATTTTAGCAAGTTTTCACTCAAACGGGACAATCTCTCGGTTTCTTGCTGGATAATATCGAGAAATGCAGTTCGTTCTTCGATGGAAATGGTTTGGTCTTTTAACATTTCGGAATAGCCTCGTATGGACGTGAGAGGCGATTGGATTTCATGAGATACATTGGACACAAAGTCTTGCCGCATTTGTTCCAGCTCTCTTAATTCTTTAGCCATCCGATTAAAACTATGTGCTAGCGTGCCCAGCTCGTTCTTTTGTTTTACTTCAAGATGAATATCAAAGTTGCCTTGGGATAGCTTTTTGGTTGCCGATGTCATCGCTTTTAACGGTCTTACAAGGTATTGAGATGCAATCAAAATCAAAATACTGCCTATGATAAAAACGCTGTAAAGAATCGTGTGTACAATTTGGTTTATTTTTTCACTAAATCTCAGTTCATTGAGTTTAATGAAGAGTGCATGGGGTTGGTTATTAATTTGGAAAGGCAGTCCTACCACTTGAAACGATTTCGTATTCGGTTTTCCATAATAAATTCCGCCTTTCTTCACAAATTGAATATCTTTATTCGTAAAAGGGGCACTTGTTTTTTTGGAATTCACACTAAAATATTTTCCATTTTTGGAGTTAGTAAATAACCAGATATCATAATGGAGTCGGGAAATACTCTTCAGATATGAATCTATGTTTTTTGAAGGATTTTGTTGGTATAAAGAGATTATTTCTTTCCCTTGGCGGACGATAGTTTGCTGGATTTGCTTTTCTATGTCTTGGCGATAAAGTATATCAGCGGTAAAAAATGAAATGACTAAACTTATAAAAACGACACCAATGAAAGTAACAACCAACCGAAAATATAAGGTGCGTATCATGAGGGCACATCCAATCGGTAGCCAAGACCTCGAACCGTAGTGATCTGAAAAGCATTGGTTTCTTGATCAAAGCGTTGTCGCAGCCGCTTGATATGGACATCAACTGTTCGTTCATCACCAACAAAGTCAATGCCCCAGATTCTTTCAATCAATTGAGCTCTAGTAAATATTTGACCAGGGTAGCTGGCTAATTGAAAAAGAAGCTCAAATTCTTTCGGAGGGAGTTGTATCATTTGGTGTCCTGTGTTGACGGTATAACTATTTGCATCAATAATGGTATCCCCTATTTTTACCCAGTTACGGGAGGTCATCCGAGCACGTCGAAGTAACGCCTTTACCCTTGCAACTAGTTCTAATGGATCAAATGGTTTCGTGATATAGTCATCTGCTCCAATCTCCAACCCTTTGATCCTTTGATTGGTTTCCCGTTTTGCAGTTACCATCAAAATCGGGGTGTCGCGAGCCTTACGAATTTCTCGGCAAACTTCCCATCCATCTTTTTCTGGCAACATAATATCTAGAACTACCAGATCGATCGGTTTGGAGTTTATCGTAGTGAGAGCATGATCACCATTTTCCGACTGATGAATTTCAAAGCCTTCTTTTTTTAAATAAAATGCAATCATATTTCGAATATGAATGTCATCTTCTACGATGAGAATATGTACCATAGGTTGCCCTCACAGCTGTTTTTTGGGTAAGATTACCATGTTTGATGGATGAGATCAAACTGTATTTATTTAAATTTGTATAGAAATTCATTAATATTTATTGATTATGTTTATAAAACTATTCTTTTTCAGTATAATCAGTTGGTATTGTCGTTATCCCTTGAGGAAGAAAAATGCCATCTGCATGGAAGAATGGCCCACGAACAGAAGTGGAAACTTATTATTCTGGAGTGGTGGGAAGGAATATCGCGCTGATCAGAGCGTATTGGGGCTGGTCGCAGCGAGTCTGCGAGCTAAAGCTTCGTTTGCTGGGAGTGGGAATCAAGAACATTTCCCTAATCGAACGAGGTATACCTTTTTCTCAGGCAGTACCTACTTTGACTATAGATCAACTCATAGCCTGTGCGAAGATATTTCGTACAACCCCTGAGTGGCTGCTTACGGAGCATCCAGATAAGCTTGACTTGAGGGATTTTGTCATCCTCGAGAGAGAAGAGCTTGTCCCTTACCCGAAAAACTATTACGCTCGAGTTGTTGCTGATAATGTTCGGGAAATGAGGATAACGTATGGATGGTCTGTCAAGCAGTTTTCTGAAGAGGTAGAAGCTCTGGGAGTCCGTATGAAAAGTGCCCGGCTTTCCGCGATTGAAGTAGGCTCAACCAATGGTTCTATTTCAGTGGACCAGTTTATGGCGTTTGTAGTAGCACTGCAAACAAGTCCTGATAGGCTGCTTATAGAATCACGGCTGAAGGTGCTCCTATTTTTGCTGCAAGGTGAAAATGAAATTCAGGCAGACGAGATTCCTGAAGCCACCGACACATTCCTCGAAAGGTTGTATCACGAGGAATTGGTTGGGAAGTTCTTGAGAGATAAAAACATACACTACCTGCTTTCTCCACTAGGCAGTACAGAAGCTAAGGAGGCTCTCCAGCGGATGGAGAAGAGAGGTATTCCAATCCTCTTCTGACAAGGGAAAAACGGCTCATGAAGACATTTACTGTTGTCTTCATGAGCCAGATTATATGGAAAAGTATGTAATTTTTATTTTGAAACCTTCACTATTCCACAAGCGATACGATTACCAGCGTTTCCAGTTGGGTCAGTTTTCTCATCATCTGGTTTTTCGTGAATCACAAAAGCGGTACCTGTACTTTGAAAGAGTGAATTTTTTTGTCCCGCTTCCAATGTAATTCCTTCAAGTTTTTTGGTTAATTGAAATGTTCCATCACTTTTGACAGTGATATTTCCCAAGTCCCCTGCATGACTTCCCTGTGGATTGAGATGACCGTGTTGTTTTCCGGTTGGATTAAAATGAGGACCAGCGGATTTAAAATCTGGGGCAGAGCATTTTCCAATCGCATGGATATGGAAGGCATGAGGACCTGCAGGTAAATTTTGTGCTTTTACCTCTACTTGTACCCCATCGTGATTCTCCGTTATTTTCACCGTTCCTACATTCATTCCTTTGGAATCAATTAACGTTGCTACGGCTTGTTTGGATGCGTGTGATGTACAGCCTAATGTGAGATAAGATACCAAAAAAGGTAACAAAAGGAGATAAATACGCATACGAAGTCCCTCCTCGAAAATATTTATTTGTAATTATAACAAAATTTTCCGAATGGTAACACGACTAAACTTCCTCTCATTTGTCCATACTGAATAGGGAGGAGGGAACTACATGAAAAAGTTTTTTGCACTTATAACATTTTTCTTATCGATGTGGATTGTATCTAGTCACCATTCAGTGGAAAGCCGTGTACCAAGTATTCCAAATGAAGCGGTAAGGCTTCGGATTCTCGCCAATAGTGATTCTGTTCAAGATCAGTGGCTCAAACGTCAAGTTCGTAATGAAATTGTGAGTGAAATGAAAACATGGGTACATAAACCAAAAAACATAGCAGAAGCCCGGCAAATGGTTCGCCAGCATCTGCTATTGTTTCAACAGTTAGCCAAAGAGACGATCAAGAAATATGGCTTTTCTTATCCAGTTAAAGTTCAATTTGGACAAGTTCCTTTTCCTACAAAGCTATATGGGGATCAAGTATATGCAGCTGGCAATTATGAAGCACTTTTAGTGACTATTGGTTCTGGTAAGGGGGGTAACTGGTGGTGTGTGCTTTTTCCTCCCCTCTGTTTTGTGGATATGGGGAAAGGTGAGGCTTTTCCGAAAAATGACAGTGGTGCGGTTTTGTCCACTGATGTTCATCCCGAGGGAGAAGTATACGCAGAGGCTGGTAAAGACAAAAAACAAGTCAAAGCAAACCATTTAGAAGTTCGGTTTTTATTGTTGGATGAAGTGAAGGAGTTATTTTAAAAAAGTCCTACAAATGTCGCGGCGGCTCTGCTTTATCGACATGCTTTCACATGGGTAATGCAGAGCCGCCGCCACGATCGCGAGGTTCAGCCGCTGGAAGTCCTTACCGATGGTCATCTGTTGTGATGTCCTTTCAGACTGGGATTCTCTTTTCATCGTAGCTTGGATTTATCCAAAAAGTCATGTTATTCACTTTATGGAAAAACTAAGCCTTTCATCTGGAAAAATAGTTCTAAATAAGCTCTTGTTTCATAGATTAGAAACAAACTATGAACAAAAAGGAGTTTTGGAATGTTTTTTTTACGCAAAGCAGTAGAAGAAGATCGAAAATGGATAAATACTTGTAATTTGAGTGTCTCTAGTGAGCCTATACATAAAATCGATGATTATTTTATTTTGCAGTCCTTAGTGGATGAAAAACCCATTGGGATGTTGGCGATAGAGTTACATGAAGACGTAGGATACTTGCATTCATTGAGGTTTACAAATGGAATCCCTACAATAGAACAATTAGGTGCTTTATTCGATCACTTCATGAGGTATTGTCAGAAACAAGGAAAAAAACAACTCTGTTTGGTTGTTCCGCCAACATCAAAATGGATGCTAGATTTGGGTTTCACACCGTCAGGTGAGGTACCAGAAAGTATAGAAAATTCACCCCACTACAGACAAGTAGCTTCAAGTGGCATGCTATTAAGCTATCCGCTTCATCCTTAATTTGCATTTTTGTGCCCAATTCGATACCTTGAAAAGATAATAAAAAACAAGGGGTATCAAAGTGACAACCGTAATTAATCTTCCATATGAACAAAAACGAGACTTTTATCTCCAGCTCTCTGATATAAAAAAAGCCGCCCATCTTTTGCAAACAGGCGGCTTAGTAGCATTTCCGACCGAAACAGTATATGGATTAGGCGCTGATGCAATAAATGAGGCAGCAGTTCGCAAGATTTTTCAAGCCAAAGGCAGACCAAGTGATAACCCGCTGATTGTACATCTAGCTAAATTAGAGCAAATCGAACAGTGGGTAAGTGAAGTCCCAAGTGTTGCTAGACAACTCATGGAGCGATTTTCTCCAGGGCCTATTACTTATGTGATGAAACACAGGGGAGATTTTGCAACGAGTGTAACTGCTGGACTTACTACTGTTGGTATTCGTATACCTGATCATCCACTTGCTCTTGCTCTGTTAGAACTGGCGGATGTTCCAATCGCTGCTCCGAGTGCCAATCGGTCTGGCCGGCCGAGTCCTACAAGTGCAAGCCATGTAGAGGAGGATTTGAATGGGAAAATCGATCTCATTTTGGATGGCGGGAGTACATCGGTTGGGGTAGAGTCCACTGTGATTGATGTAACAGGTCAGACTCCTGTTTTACTAAGGCCAGGGGGAATTACATTAGAAGATTTACAGTCAGTAGTAGGAGATGTATTAGTGGATACTGCTCTACAAGAACAACCTCGATCTCCTGGGATGAAATATCGCCATTATGCTCCGAAAGGGGAAATGTGGTTGGTGACAGGTGAAGACATGGTGAAGAAGATTCAAACTATTTCCCGGGAAAAGATGAAATCCGGATATCGTGTCGGTATATTAACTACATCTGAAAATGAAGATAAATATACGGGAGCTCAAATCGTAGTTTGTGGCAGTCGCACTTCTCCAGAATCTGTGGCAAAAGGATTATATGATGTATTACGTAAGTTTGATCTAATGGATATAGATTTCATTCTATCTGAGACGTTCCCATTAAGTGGTTTATATTTGTCTGTAATGAATCGATTAAATAAAGCAGCGGAAGGAAAAACAATCTCATAGTTAGGTGAATGCCATGATAAAACTGCTAAATATAACGGACAGGTACACTGCTGAGCAAGTTCTTCAACTACAAATTCGAGCATACCAAGTGGAAGCACAAATAATAGGGATGGAAGATATACCGCCGCTAAAAGATACAATAGAGAGCTTGCAAAGCACAACAGAAACATTTTTTGGGTATTATCATGAGGAAATACTAGTTGGTGTGATTAGTTTTCAAATCATCGAAAAGGTGTTAGATATTCATCGGGTTTTCGTTCATCCAGCTTATTTTCGCAGAGGGATAGGCAGAACAATGATTCAATTTTTATTTCATAAATATGAGAATCAAGTAAGCGGATTTAAAGTTCAAACTGGTTCTGTTAATGCACCAGCAATTAACTTGTATCTTTCCTTGGGTTTCCAAAAAGTAGATCAATTGATGATAAAATCGATGCTGTCTTTAACTGTCCTTTATAGAAATTCATCAGAAATCACCCGCTTTTAAAAAAAAGTAGGTAGAAATCAAGTTATTAATATAATGCTCTATCATTTTCTAAGCAAAAATAAAGAGCATTGAAAGAAAATTTTTCTCAATGCTCTTATCATAAGGACTGATTAGATAGCACTTTCATATGTTTCAGACTCAATAGATCCATCTTGTTTCGGTTTACTTTTTACGAACTCAATAATTAGACAGATTACAAGAACAGCTAATAAAATAGCAGAAGCGATTTGTGATCCATTTTGTAGTCCTAGACCGCCTTTTTCTTGAGGTTTAATCAAGAAATCCCCGAAAGTAGCTCCAAACGGACGAGTCAACACGAATGCTGCCCAAAATAAAAACACTCTATTTATATTCGTAAATCTATACGCTAAAAGAATGATTAATATTAATCCTCCTGTTAGCATTGCGCCTTGAGCAATTGTAAGTCCTAATCCTTGTTCAAGATAGCTGCTTCCACTAGCTAACGTTCCAACTCCTGCTGCCTTGTGAGATAAAAAATCACCTGCAGCTGTTCCTAGTGTATTCGAAACTAAAATAGCAATCCAATATAGAACTTCAACCCGTTTTGTTGCAATACTTTTAACATTTAATGTTGGCTCAGTGAAATACCAAAATGCCAAGATAATTGCTAACAAACTTATTAATATAAAAGAACCTTTCATATATCCTAATCCTAATGAACGGTCCATATAGTCCGAAAATGCTGTTCCCGCAAGACTGGTTGAAAGAATAACTGTCCAATAAACAGGAGAAACATATTTCTTAACAAACAACTGAATGGTTAAAAAGACAGCAAAAACACCTAAGAAAAATAGAAATGGAGTTAAATAATTATCCTGCGTTCCAGGTACAGTAACTAAATCACTGCCTGTTTCCCCCAGTGTTGTTGCTGCGATCTTCATAATCCAAAATAGAAGTGTCAATTGAGGAATCTTGTTAATCGATGAATTTACGATTTTTTTAGCAGTTGACATTTATGTACTCTCCCCTTTTATTTTAATTTTTAAAATACAATTCTCGCATCCAACTATGAAAGAACGATGAAAAAAAGGCTTTTTGTATTGTAAGGTCGGGCTGTTAGGGGCTACCGTACATATCTTAAGCTGAACCAGCTTTAAATAGAGGGCTAGTTCTTTTATTACATATTTAGGAAATGATTCCACATACTAGAATGGAAATCGTGCGCTTTTTCAACTAATTTTCATAGTTAGATGATAAAAACAGAAAATAGAGATGCAGCAATGACTACTTCCAAAAAGGAGATGAGTTCTTTGAACGGAAACTTAGCCGGTCTTGAACAAACTTATTCAGGCCAACGTCGGAAAATTTTAAGCAAGGTACCAGAAGTTACTATTTTCTTCTGGATCATCAAAGTCTTATGTACAACTGTCGGGGAAACATTTGCTGATTTTTTGAATTTCAATCTTGGATTTGGATTAATGAATACTACGATCATTATGGGAGTCGCTTTTTTTATTGTTTTGTTTCTTCAATTTAGTGTAAGAAAATATGTTCCCGGCATTTATTGGTTAACAGTTGTGCTTATAAGCGTATTTGGTACATTGGTAACGGATAATATGACAGATAATATGGGAATACGACTTGAGGTTAGTACAATCGTTTTCTCCGTACTCCTTGGATTAACTTTTCTTTTTTGGTATCTTAGTGAAAAAACATTGTCGATCCACTCGATTTATACAATAAAAAGAGAAGTTTTCTACTGGCTTACCATTCTTTTCACTTTTGCACTTGGAACAGCAGTTGGTGATTTATATTCTGAACAATTAGGGTTTGGCTATCTTAAAACGGGATTAACAGTCATTGTCATCATTGCTTGTATATTCTTGGCATGGAAAATGAAATTAGATGGAATACTAGCGTTTTGGATTGCATATATTTTAACTCGTCCGCTTGGAGCATCCCTCGGAGATTACCTATCTCAACCAAAAGCTAATGGAGGATTAGGTTTAGGAACAACGGTTACAAGTGTTATTTTTCTGTTAGCTATATTACTAATCATCATCTATCTTGCTGTTTCAAAAATTGATATAACAGCCACCAGAAATGAAACCGTAGAGAAAAATGGAAACAAGAAAAATGTTCTGGTACAAACCATTGCGGCATTATGTATTTTCTTAGTTCTTGGAGTAGGAAGTTATATTTGGCGCAGTAACTATATCGCATCACAATCTAATACAGCGCAAACGACTTTAGCTGGACAGTTACAAGGTTTTATCAAAATTGAAAATGACATGTTAAAAGCTGTAAACTCAAATGACCTTTCTACAGCAAAAAAAGATGCGGACAAATTGGAACACGATTGGGATGCAGCAGAACCTAAACTTAGGGCAATTGATGGCACAACATGGACAAAAATCGATGGGACGATTGATGTGGTATTATCATCGGTGCGTTCATCTAGCCCCGATGTTAACAAGTCTAAATCTGCACTTAAGGACTCGCTTAAAGTCTTAGATGGTGCAAATAAATCAGCATCAAATAGTACTTCATCAGCAACCACATTAAGTAGGCAATTAACGGATTTTGTTAAAATTGAAAATGATATGCTAAAAGCTGTAAACTCAAATGACTTTTCCACAGCAAAAAAAGATGCGGACGATCTGGAACATCAATGGGATACACAGGAACCTAGACTTAGGGCAATTGATGGCACAACATGGACGAAAATTGATGGAACGATTGACGTTGTATTAGCATCCATTCGTTCGTCAAACCCTGAAGCCAGCAAGTGCAAGTCTGCTCTTAACCATTCACTTAGTGTTATAAACGCAGCAAATAAATAAAAATTTTAGGAAATCAAAAATTGGGTGTTTTGTCCAGTCGGGTAGGTCAGGCTCATCTCGGAGCCAATCCTTCCTATTAAAGGCTTTCCTTGAATACCAGCAGACTTAAGTACAGTATTCAACAATATGGAGCTATCGCCAAAAAAATACAAAGGATCATACCAATTAGTTTTGACTTAGGTATGATCCTTTATTTAATAAATGTAGAATATGTGCAGAATAAATATAAAACTTACAGATTTGTATTGATGCTTAAGTATATTTTTTTGATAACCATTTCTTCACTACTTTGCAGTCATTCCACCATCAATAATGTGAGATGTTCCAGTAATGTATTTTGCTTTGTCAGAAGCTAAAAATAAAATACTTTCAGTTACTTCATCTGCTTCCAAATAACGTCCCATTGGAAGCAAGCTTAAAATTTGCTGTCTTCCCATCATTGGATCATCTGGGAAGAGTATTTTCTCCACTTCATCCATCATAGATGATTTCATAGGTGCAGGAATTACTGCGTTTACTCGTACTCCTGATGAGACGCAATCCAATGCAGCCGACTTCATAAATCCAAGCAGTGCATGAGATACCATCGAATAGGCAGAAAAGAATGGCAACCCTCGTAATCCAAAAACAGCTGATACAAAAAGGATACATCCACTATGTTGTTTCTGCATGACTGGCAGCACATATTTGTAATTCAAAAAGGAAGTTAATACATTGGTTTCAAACGTATCCATTATGTAATGTGATGAAATGTCAGAAGCTTGGGTAATAGGGCCATAAATGCCCACACAATTGATTAAGACATCAATACTACCTAATAGATCGACTGTTTTATTGACATAGAGTTTTACTTGTTCATCATCTCTACAATCAGCTGGAATAAAAATGGAATCTGATCCAATTGGCAATTTTTCTTTTAGTTCATCTAACTTATCATTATCCTTATCAATAAGAACTAGAATAGCGCCTTCTTCTTGAAATCGTTTACTCAATGAAGTCCCAAGCGTTCCTGCAGCTCCAGTGATCATCACAACTTTATCTTTAAATTCCACCTAGAATCATCCTTTATTAAAGGTTTTTCTCCATAGAGGAGAAGTTATTTATTTGTATTAATGGAATGACATAATCGCTTCCCTCTTTGTTATATTTTGAATAAATGAGTAAAAAATATGGGATTTATAAATAAATATTTTCGATTTTTAGGAGTTGCGTCTATCTCGTGGATAGTGCTGAAATTCCTGATTCTTTTTTAATTTTTGTTTATCGGATATGTACAGCAAACTGATTACTTAATAATAGTGAGGGATATATCCATTTTGCCGTTTATTCCATCCAAATAAAAATGAAATTGAGAAAGGTAATAGTTGTTTCAAGCTTACATACATTATTTTGCTAACATACCGCCGTCAATAATATGAGATGTACCGTTAATATATTTCGCTCGATGGGAAGACATGTACACCGCTGTTTCCGCTATTTCTTCTGGCTCTACGTATCGACCAAAAGGAAGAAATCCTAAAATATGCTTTCGTCCTATGTCTGGATCACTTGGGAATAGTGCCTTCTCCACTTCCTCCATCACAGGAGAGTTAGTTGGTGCAGGTATTAGTGCATTTATTCTTACACCAGTGAGTGCTGCTTCAAGTGCTACGGATTTCATAAATCCAAGTAATGCATGACAAGCAGTAGAGTATGCTGCAAAATGTGGCAGGCCGCGAATACCGAACACAGCAGATGTAAACAAAATCGAACCATAGCGTTGCTTTTGCATTACTGGGTAAACGTATTTATAATTTAAAAATGCGGTGATAACATTTGATTGGTAAATTTCCATCAAATGAGATGTGTCGAGTGTGGTAGCAGGTTTTACATCACCTGTAATACCTACGCAATGAACAAATGCATCAATTCCACCGAACAAATCCACTGTTTTGTTTACATAATGTTCTACCATCTCCTCGTTTGCACAATCTGCATGGAAGTATAATGCTTCAACATCTTTTGGCAGGAAATTTTTTAATGCATCTAAACTTTCCTTATCTTTATCGATTAGTACTAAGATAGCTCCTTCTTCGTGAAAACGTTTACTTAATACCTTCCCAATAGCTCCTGCAGCTCCAGTGATCATCACAACTTTGTCATGAAAATCCAATTTTGTTCACCCTTTCATGGAGTTTTCTGATAAAAATCGGAAAAACTAATAGAAATTGCTAATTATCTTTTAAAGATTGATAATTAAACTAAATATAAGTTAATTATAATGAAATAATAGCATAATCAAGATATTTAAAGTAGAAATTGCTAATTAGTTCACGAGAAGATGTAAGCTTTGTGATAGAAATGGAACACATTTCATTATCATTCGCATACCCTATTTTTCTAGATTCTATCTTTCTTCTTCTCTGCATAACCTTGTCTTATGAACCAAGGACAAGGAGGTTACCATGGATATCAACACATTGGCATGGGGGCAATTCTTTACACTCAGCATCATTGCTATTGCTTTAGGAATGGATGCTTTTTCACTTGGGTTGGGTCTTGGTATGCGAAAACCTACCCGTAGCAAAGCCATTTTAATCAGTATTTTTATTGCTATTTTTCATATTTTCATGCCTTTGATTGGAATCTGGATTGGACAGTATTTAAGTCTTTACTTTCACCATATTGCAGTTATTATTGGTGGTGCATTGCTCTGCTTACTCGGTCTACAAATGTTTTGGTCGAGTATTCAAGACAGGGAAGATACTCTACCATTTAGTGATAGAACGATTATTGGAATCATGCTGATTGCATTCAGTGTAAGTTTAGATTCGCTATCGGCTGGGTTAAGTTTAGGTTTCTTTGCAACAGACCCGATGTTAACGGTCTTTCTTTGTGGATTAGCTGGAGGAATAATGTCTTGGTTTGGATTGTATTTTGGGCGTTTAATGGGCAGCTGGATCGGGAAATATGGAGAAGTATTCGGTGGATTTGTTCTCATTACACTTGGAGTCCAATTTATTTGGTAAGTATTTGTCAAATATTTTTGGAATGTGTTATACATGTTGTGGGGTCCTTTTTGCGCATACCCACTGAAAGGAATGAAGAAAGGTGGGAAATAAGTTGAAACGTGTTTTGTTTGTCTGCACAGGTAACACATGTCGAAGTCCGATGGCAGAAGCAATTCTTACCCATATGTCAAAACAAAAACAATTCCCGCTAGAGGTTCGTTCAGCGGGAATTTATGCTGTACCTGGAGCCGATATTAGCCCACAAGCGAAAGAAGTGCTGACTTCAGAAGGTATCCAAACAGACCATTGTGCTCAAAGATTAGATCATGAACTACTCGAATGGGCAGATGTGATTCTTACCATGACACTTCAACACAAAAATGCAATTTTGTTAGAATCGCCTTCGTCGGATAAAAAAGTTTATACACTAACAGAATATATAACAGATGATTCATTTGATATTATAGACCCATATGGTTCTTCTGTTGAAGTATATCGTCGATGTGCAGAAGAGATACATCAGCATCTGGAAGACCTAATAAAAAAGTGGTCGAGGGAGTAGTTTAAAAAATGAAAATAGCACTTGGTTCAGATCATGGTGGAATTCACTTAAAGAAAGAGATCATCAGTTATCTAGAGTCAAAAGAAATCGCATTTGAAGATTGTGGTGCATATGTGGAAGAGTCTGTCGATTACCCTGATTATGCAGCTCCTGTAGGGAATAAAGTGGTAAATAAAGAAGTGGATTTAGGTATTTTAGTTTGTGGGACAGGCATAGGCATGTCCATCGCTGCAAATAAAATTAGAGGAATTCGTGCAGCGGTTGTTTCTGATGAGTTTTCTGCCAAAATGAGCCGTGAACACAACAATGCCAACATCCTCTGTCTTGGTGAGCGAGTAGTTGGCCGAGATTTGGCATTGTCGATTATTGATGCATGGCTTAAAGCTTCTTTCCAAGGCAGTAGACATGAAAGACGTATTAAAAAGATCGCCAAACTTGAGGAATTGCTTTAAATGGAACAGATTCATCAGGAGACAGTAGCGGCTCTCCAAGATTTACTTGATGCTTTTCCGCTTGATGAACAGAAATTGCTTGTCGTTGGTGTGAGTACGAGCGAAGTGTTAGGTGAGCGAATTGGGAGCTATGGAAGCGATCGAGTTGCTGAGTCTATTTATGAGGTCTTCTCCGAATATAGGCAGCGATTTGGATTTATGCTCGCTTTTCAATGCTGTGAACACCTCAATCGTGCACTTGTTGTGTCGAGAGAAACAGCCACGCGTTTACATCTAACAGAAGTTGCAGCAGTACCAGTAAGACATGCTGGAGGAGCGATGGCTTCATATGCGTTTCGCCAACTGCCAGATAGTATATTAGTAGAATCCATAGCGGCAGATGCGGGAATAGATATAGGCAGTACATTGATCGGAATGCATTTAAAACCTGTGGCAGTTCCCGTACGCCCCAAAAAGTCTTATATTGGACAAGCTTATGTTACGATGGCGAGGACTAGACCAAAGTTAATCGGGGGAAGTCGTGCTGTTTATATACTAGAAAATGAATAAATGCCAAAAGAGCGCTGACAGTGGCGTTCTTTTGGTAAATATCATTTACCGATAGTATAAAATTATTAAAATCGAGGCTCTTAAAATATGAAAAATATTATAATCCCTATGCTTCTGGTTTTATCTGGATTTGGATTGAGCATTCAAGGAAGTATCAATGGGGCACTGGGCAGAGCAATTGGATCGGTTCAAGCAGCTTTAGTTTCTTTCGTTATCGGAACTATCTGTTTGTTTATTGTGGTTATGTTTATGGGAAAAGGAAATCTTTATGCAGTTGTAGATGTTCCTAAATGGCAGTTGATTGGAGGAATGTTAGGGGCAATATACATATCTGTTCTAGCTTTTTCAGTTCCAAGGGTAGGTATAGGTCTTGCGTTAGTTTGTGTAGTCATAGGTCAGATTATTATGAGTATGGTTATCGATCATTTTGGTTTGTTTCAAAGTACACAAGTGTTATTTAATACACCTCGCCTTATTGGAGTTTTATTGCTGATTTCAGGAATGATCTGTATATATAAAGGGACATAAAAGGAAAAGTTTTTTGAAGAAAATATAAAAACAGTAAAAAGTGGTAGATTCAAATCGAAGAGGCACCTCTGAGTTTTCTCTCAGAAGTGCTTTTTGTCAATTTTGAAAGTATTCCTTTTCTCTGGATTAGGAGTTTTTTCTTTAATCTTTATAAATTATTTGTTGTTTTTTTTCTTGTACTTTTTAACAATTCATCCACTGCTTTAACATATCCACCAGCTTTTTGAAAAGAACGGCTTATTTTTAAGCTGTTTTCTTTGTATACAGGATTGTTTAAAGCTTCTAGAACCGATTTTCGCAATGTATCTGCATCTAAGTTTTGTGGATCAAGCAAGAGGCCGGCCCCTAGCTTCTCTACCCGTTCTGCCACAACTGGTTGATCGTTTACAAGTGGTAGCATGACAAGGGCATTTCCAAAATATAATCCTTCGTTTGTGCTGTTCATTCCACAGTGCGTGATGAAAACATCACTATGATTTAAAACTTCCAATTGAGGGACATAATTGCGCACGATAAAGTTATCAGGGATCGATCCAATGTCATCTGGTGATAAATAATTCCCAATGCTGAGAACAACTTTTACATCGAGATCTTTTAAAGCTTCTATGCACATTTGGTACAGATCTACTCGCTTATTAACAATCGTACCTAATGCCATGTACACAACACGTCTGTTTTGAATTTCTTCAATCGGGAAATCCAATTGCTCTGGTCGATCTGTGACAGATGGCCCCACAAATACATAATTTTCATTGTAATGTTCTGACTCTGGTTGAAACAAGCGTGAAGTAAAGATGATGTGCAGTTCGGCATCGACGACCATTCCAGTTAGAAAACTAGGGATGGGAACACCATACTTTTGTTCTAATCGTTTTGTGATTTGCTCCATTTCTTGTTGTTTTGCTAGAAATTGTTCTTTCATTTCAGGTGACCATTTTTCCATTACTTTTTTGAAAAAGCTCGTCTTTTCACTGGAAGCGAAAGTAGACCAAAGTGCATATGATGGTAATTTCTTTATGTCTGCTACCCATTTCCCAGGGAAACTTTGGGCATCAAATATTACATAATCATAAACTTCATTTTGAATATCTGCTAAAATTTCATCCGTAATCCATTCCATGGACTGCATCATTTTATCCATATTTCCAATAACGGGGCTTTTGTTTTTATGATCTTGGAAATTTGCTACAAGCTCTTTCATCAATGCTTGTGCTTTCATGGAGATCGGACGGAATTCTGCCCCTGTTTGTTGTAACTTTTCTTTATACAGGTCACTTGTGTAATAAGTGACTTGTTCACCACGCTGGACTAGTTCTTTTATAAGACCAATAGAAGGATTAACATGTCCTTCTCCTAAATAATTGACGACTAATACCTTAGCTATTATAAACACCTCATTTCAAATATAAAAATCGTATCATTTTATTGTATGAATGGAGAACGTAAATCTGAAAAAAATGTATAAATTATTCAGATTATACAATATATAAATACTTTTATATTTGTTTGTTCTAAAAATCGACATGTATTAGGCGTAGTAGTAAAATGAGTTCATTGTATGAAGGAAGCAAGGTATACGAAAAATAAGGAAACAGGCATCTGGTGAAATGGATATGAAATTAATGTAATGGGACGGTAGCAAAAAATATTAACATTTGTTATGATGATAGAGGAAAATATTCGGAAATAGGGGGAAAACCCATGTTAAAAGATCAAGATTCACAAGTTTTTGAAGCAATTCAGCTTGAATTAAAGAGACAACAAAACAATATTGAATTGATTGCTTCCGAAAATTTTGTAAGTCCCGCAGTCATGGAGGCACAGGGCTCTGTGCTTACTAACAAATATGCAGAAGGTTATCCTGGGAAAAGATACTATGGTGGCTGTGAGCATGTAGATATCGTAGAAAACTTAGCTCGTGACCGTGCGAAAAAACTTTTTGGTGCAGAGCATGCCAATGTGCAGCCCCACTCAGGAGCACAAGCAAATATGGCTGTATATCACACTGTGCTGGAACCAGGGGACACGGTATTGGGGATGAATCTTGCTCATGGCGGGCACTTGACACATGGAAGTCCTGTTAACTTTTCTGGTATCTTATATAATTTTGTAGCTTATGGTGTGGATGCAGAAACACATCGCATTAACTATGAAGAAGTACGCCAATTGGCGTTAGAACATAAACCAAAGTTATTAGTAGCTGGGGCAAGTGCATATCCTCGTGAATTTGATTTTGCGAAGTTAAAGGAAATCGCGGATGAGGCTGGAGCTTTATTCATGGTCGATATGGCACATATCGCTGGGCTTGTGGCTACAGGGCAGCATCAAAGCCCAGTTCCATATGCAGATTTTGTTACGACCACCACTCATAAAACCCTTCGCGGTCCACGTGGCGGAATGATCTTGTGCAAAGAAAAGTATGCCAAGGCCATCGATAAATCGATTTTCCCTGGAATTCAAGGCGGTCCATTGATGCATGTGATCGCGGCGAAAGCTGTAGCATTAGGAGAGGCACTTAGTGAATCTTTCCAAGCATATGGGGCGCAAGTAGTGAAAAATGCAAAAGTACTCGGGGATCAACTAGTGGAACATGGTCTAAAACTGATTTCTGGTGGAACAGATAACCATCTCTTGCTCATCGATGTTCGAAACCTCGGATTAACTGGAAAAGAAGCGGAGCATTTGCTTGATCAAGTAGGCATTACCACGAACAAAAATGCAATCCCATTTGATCCAGAAAGTCCTTTTGTAACAAGTGGTATTCGCATCGGAACTCCAGCTGCAACCAGTCGTGGCATGGATGAAGAGGCGATGGCCGAGATCGCAGCTATTATCGCTCTTACATTGAAAGAGAGAGAAGATGCTTCTACGGCTGAAAAAGCACGAGCACGAGTTGCGAAGTTGACAAGTCAGTTTCCTTTATATGCGTAAGCATCCGGACTCATGTCTTTTTATGTTTAAACCAATCAGTAGTTACCTGTCATTGAAAGAATCGATGAGGAATTTTTTGGCTCACTGTCCACTGAAAAACCTAATTTTGTCAAGTTGTTGAAGCAATTAATCAGCAACCAGTCGCTTTAATGGAAGATCAGAGACCGAACAGACAGTATTTGGATCAAGGTTCGCAGCTAAGCTGGTCACCTGCAAAGTAGATGGACATATATGTAAATCCTAATATTAGATATTCCTATTAACAAAAATATACGCCAAGCCTGAGTATGCTTCTCGGCTTGGCGTTTTTTAAACAATACCTAAATCTTGACTGATCAAGGAATCAGTCTTCGATTGCCTGGTAGACAGTAGTCCAAAAGTCTTGGATAACATGTGCTGAATCTGGAGTGGACATCCCAACTTGGGTGAACAGAATTCCAATGAGCTGTTTCTCTGGGTCAGCGTATGCCGCGGTGCCGCTTCCGCCGTCCCAGCCGAACTGGCCGATAGACGCGTAGTCGCCGCGGTAGGTGCGCACTGCCATTCCGAAGCCCCATCCGCCGTGCTGCCCTTGGCCAAATGACAAATGGACATTGTTTCTGGCCAATTCTTCCCGAGAGGCTAGTTGTTCTGGCGTTAGGCGGTTGGTGGTCATCAGCTGAACTGCGGGTTGGGACAGGATTCGTTTGTTTCCGTACATCCCGTGGTTCAGCAGCATCTGCAAATATGCATGATAGTCGTCAACGGTTGTGAGCAGCCCACCGCCGCCTGCTTGGAACGCTGGAGGCTTGCTGTAGCGTCCGCCTGCTGCCTCGTCCCACACGTTGAACTCTCCGGTCTGCGGATCGGGGATGTAGGCAGGCGGCAGCCGGTCAATCTTGCTCTCGGGCACATAGAAACCGGTGTCTTTCATTCCCAGTGGATCGAGAATGCGTTCGCGCAGGAACTCTTCGAATGTCTGACCTGTAACTCTGGCAACGAGCACACCGAGCACTTCAAGGCTGATATGGTACTGCCAGCGCTCTCCGGGCTGGTAGATCAACGGGAGTTTGCCTAGGCGTCGCATAAACTCATCTGGATCAGGCATTTCCTGCCCTGGTGTGTCAAATACCCCACTCTCAAAGAACGCGTTCATGATCGGGGAGCCCAGCAACGAATGATCCACTCCAAGCCCGAATGTGGAAGTCATCAGATCACGCACGGTGATTGGGCGCCGCGCTGGTACAGTTTCATCCAGTGGACCGTCCGGACGTTTCAGCACTTGCCGGTTGGCGAGTTCAGGCAGCCATTGGTCTACTGGGTCGTCCAAGCGCAGTTTGCACTCATCGAGCAGGACCATTACCGCTGAAACCGTGATTGGTTTGGTAGTGGACGCCAGTCGGAAGATCGTGTTCCGGCGCATCGGTGCACCGCCATCATGGCGCATTGTGCCAAGTGCTTCGACATGGGTCTCGCCGTTTCGGCTGACTAGAGCGACGAGCCCTGGAATCTTCCCAGAATCGACATGCTGTGCTAGTACCTCACGCATTTTGCGAAGCCCTGTTTCGGAGAATCCTTTGTTGGTTCGTCCCTTTGTATTTTCTGACAGACTAAAATCTTCTGTTGTGTTCTTTTCCATTTGGTTTCCCTCTCTTACTTTCTCTTTTCCGAGCTTTTTGCGAATTTTTTCGTTCCATTGTTCTTTTCTTGTTTCGATCCAGGTTTGCCCTCGAAGCTCGTGCAACAGATCATCGCAAAATTCGCCTACATCCTGACCCACTACATCCAGCACATCTATTCCCTCTTGTGCATTTGATTCGAAAAATTCTAATATATCTTGCATCATTTTAAACATGATCATAGCGGAGTCATGGTTAGATGCAGAATTCCATAAGTAATTTTCGATCTCATTCATCACGATCTGATAATCTCTTGGCAGTGAATGAATTCGTTTTTTGTAACGTTTATATTCGGCTTTTTCTTCTTTCCATCTCTTTAAAATCGAAACAATATTGTATTCCATCTTCATTCTCCTTTAATTCATTCATTTTTGATGTGTAAAATCCCATTTCGCCAAAAGGTTTGGAGTTGATTTTGACTGTTCATGTTCAGTGAGTAGAATTTTCTAGGTGGTCCTATTTGTTCTTTTCTATCGAATTCCCTTTAGCAACTCGGTCAAATATCCCAGAGCTGGAGCACTTCTACTACTGCGTATTACTTAGTACAACTATATAATAATACTAAGTAGGTGAGGTGTCAATAGGGTAATTTATTTTTTTCTGAAAGGATTTCAGTATGCGATATTATTATTTATCTTTTCTAAGCATTTTGTGTATGGTTTGGTTTAGTTGTTCTTTGTTTTGTCCCGTCCATGTTGGAACCTGAATTTCTTTTAACAGATCATCGCAAAAATCACCGACATTCTGTCCCACTACGTCAAGTACATCCTTTCCCTCTTGAGAACTGGATTCAAATAGTTCCAGCACATCTCTTAGCACTTGTAATATGGCCATGGTAGAGTCCGTGTCGGATGCAAAAGTAAATAAATAATTTTCGATCTCATTCATCACGATCTGATAATCCCTTGGCAGAGCATTTATCCGTTTTTTGTACTTTTTATATTCCTCTTTTTCCTGTTTCCAATTCTCCCCCAAAATCAAATCTTTCAAATTCAAAAAAATATTATCCATTATAATTCTCCTTTTAACTCACTTATTTTTGATGTGACAAAAGCCCATTTGCGCCAAGAGGTATGGAGTTGACTTCGTCCCGCATTGTTGAGTGTGTAGAACTTTCGGGGCGGTCCGATTTTCGATGGCTTTTTTTGAATGTCGACTAATTTTTTCTTTTCCAGCCGCAGTAAAATGGTATATACGGTTCCTTCGACAACATCTTCAAAGCCTAGAGTATTCAGCCTTCTCACGATCTCATAGCCATATGTTTCTTTTCGGCTGATGATTTCCAAGACACAACCTTCCAAAACCCCTTTTAGCATCTCCGTCAAATTTTCCATAACGAACACCTCCCTACTTTGTATAACTTAATACTACTACATAATAATACTGATTAGATAGCCGTGTCAATAGTCTGATTTATTTTTTCTTAAAATGGATTGCAGGGAATAGATGATGACTTTTTAGCGTAATTCTGGACATGCCAGCCATCAATTGAACTTTTAGTCTCGCTTTGCACCAAGGGCACAAGTCTCGCTAAGTCGCAAAGCTCCTAGTCTCGCTTTGCATCGATGGGGTTCTTTGTGGTTTTCAGTGGGCAGTGGCGGAAAACATAAACAACTTTGTTCATTGTTCAAATTAGATTTATGCAACAACCTCTTTATAATAGGAAGAAGTAAAATCTCCATAAAGAATATCGGCCGTATCCAATGGGGATAGCTGTTTTTAAAAATATCTTGGAAATCCAGTTGACAAGTTTGTCTACTACGTGTTACTATTTACCTGTAGTTAGTTTCACTTAATACCGACACCACTGAATAGTAAGGCGCAAAAATATTTTAAGAAAAATGTTGACACCCTCTACTAATCAGTGTTACAGTGTACATGTAATGAGTAATACTTAATAGTGTGTTTCCCCAAAATACTGAATATAAGTCAGACTTCATTGAGGAGGGACGAAATAAAGGAGGCTTAAGAATATGGAAAATTTAACTGAAATGCTGAAGGGTTCGCTGGAAGGCTGTGTCTTGGAAATCATCAGCCGTCATGAAACCTATGGCTACGAGATTACCCGCCGACTGAACGATCTTGGGTTTACTGAAGTCGTGGAAGGGACGGTCTACACCATCCTCGTGCGATTAGAAAAGAAAAAACTTGTGAACATTGAAAAGAAACCGTCAGATATGGGACCGCCTCGCAAGTTTTACTCCCTTAATGAGGCTGGTCGCCAAGAACTTGAATTGTTTTGGAAAAAATGGGATTTTGTATCATCAAAAATCAACGCCTTAAAGTCAATTTAGCTTCATAAGATATTTTGTCCGATGCTTTTGGAGTGTCTTGTTAGCTTTATAAATAAGGAGGTAAAATAACATGATGGAAATGTTCAAAAAAATGATTGCTGATAAAAAAGAATATAAGATGATGATGGCACGAGTGGAAGCCCTGCCAGAGGACTACCAGTTTGTATTTAAGAAAATTCAAACCTACATGTGGAATTTCTCAGCGGGCAACGGGATGGATATGCTGCGCATTCAGTATGAATTAATCGAGTTGTTCGAAGCCGGTGCGGCAGAAGGCAGACAAGTGCTGGAAATCACCGGAGATGATGTAGCGTCTTTTGCCGACGAACTAGTGACAAACGCTAAAACTTATGTCGCTAAGTATCGTGAAGATTTGAATCAGAGTATCATGAAGCAATTGAGAAAAAAATAAATTCAATAGATAATGCCAACTGATTAGCTGGTTACAAATGTGAATTGCAGCCTTCGCTATTCAGTTATATTTTTAACCTAGTAATAAGTGGTACAGATTATCAGTCAGACTAAATAGGAGGATATATAGGAAATCCAACTTTGCAAGGCGCTTTTATAAGGAGGAAAAAAGTATGAGCAATGCAGCAATTTCTGTAAAAGGGTTAAAGAAATCCTTTAAAGACAAGGAAGTCTTAAAGGGAGTGGATTTTGAGGTGCGGCGCGGCGAAATTTTCGCACTGCTGGGCTCGAATGGAGCGGGCAAGACGACGACGGTCAACATCCTCTCGACGCTGATGAAGCCTGATAGCGGCGAAGTAGCTATTAGCGGCTTTGACGTCCAGCGTCAACCGGATCATGTCCGCCAGGGCATCAGCCTGACAGGACAATTCGCAGCTTTAGACGGCATGCACACAGGACGGGAAAACCTGATAATGATCGCCAAGTTGCGGGGTGTGTCCAATCCCGCACAAGTCGCGGACAATCTGCTTGCCAGATTCAGCCTGACCGATGCAGCCAATCGGCGGGCGGACCAATATTCCGGCGGGATGAAGCGGAGACTTGACATCGCCATGAGCCTGATTGGGACGCCAGCGGTCATTTTTCTCGATGAACCGACGACAGGGCTTGATCCCGAAGCGCGGATTGAAGTTTGGAATACCGTCAAGGAGCTTGCCGACGGCGGCACGACCATCTTGCTGACGACCCAGTACCTGGAGGAAGCCGAACAACTGGCGGATCGTATCGCCATCCTGCATGGCGGGAAAATCATTGCGACAGGTACCCTTACTGAACTCAAAGCGATGTTCCCGCCAGCGAAAGTGGAGTACATCGAGAAGCAGCCGACATTGGAGGAGATTTTCCTCTCGATCATCGGCAAAAAGGAGGAGATGTAAATGAAAAGCAAAACAGGGGTATTACTAGGGCGTTTAATGCGCAACATCATGCGCAGCCCGGATACGATTATCACGGTGGCGATTACGCCGATTATGATGATGCTGCTGTTTGTCTACGTATTTGGCGGCGCCATAAAGACAGGCACGGACAACTACGTCAATTATTTATTGCCAGGAATCTTGCTGATGGCTATTGCATCCGGCGTCGCTTACACTTCCCTGCGGCTGTTTACGGATGTAAAGAGCGGACTGATGGCGCGTTTCATTACCATGCCCATCAAGCGTTCGTCGATTTTGTGGGCTCACGTATGGACTTCGCTTGTTTCCAATGCGCTTACTGTCGTGGTGGTTATCCTCATCGCTCTCTTGATGGGTTTCCGTTCCAATGCGGATATCCTGGATTGGCTCTCAGTAGCTGGGATACTCGGGCTGTTTACGCTGGCGCTGACATGGCTGGCGGTCATTCCCGGATTGACAGCGAAGTCTATGGAAGGGGCGACAGCCTATTCATACCCGCTGGTTTTCCTGCCATTTATCAGTTCGGCGTTTGTTCCTACTGAAACCATGCCTAAAATGGTCCGTGTGTTTGCTGAGAACCAGCCAGTGACTTCCATCGTGAATACCATTCGTGCTCTCTTATATGGAGGATCTGTTGGCAACGGTATTTGGATCGCGCTTGCTTGGTGCGTCGGCATCATGGTCATCTCTTACTTTTTCGCCAGTAAACAATTTAAACGTCATTTAGGGTAAAAACACCATTATGGGATTAGCTATACCAATAGTCAGCCTTTGAGCTTAATAAGCCAAATTAAAAAATCGGTTCCTAAACATAAAAGGAATCGATTTTTTTCTATGCTGTTATTTACTTCCGTTGGCCGATTTCGTCGTTCAATTGTTGGTTCTGTGTGAAAGGATTCATCTGTGGTGAAGAGTAAACTGAACCACTACGGACTAAAGCCGGTAGGTTCCCATTGCGACTGAAGAAAGTCGCATATTCAGGCTAAAGCCTGTTATTCCTTAATATTAAACACATCATCCTGCTCATCTTGCTATCCTTCCATATAGTTGCAAATGGTTTCCTTATTCACAGCACCAACTGTCGCACAAAAGTAACCTCTTGCCCATAAGTGCTGTGATCAATCGACGCTCTACCTGTTTATCTATCCACTTTGTTTTAAAACGATCTTCTGGGATCAGCTCTACCTCATCACAAGGATTATCTGGTATGAGGTTTTTGCCAACCCAATAGATCACCGTTTTTTAATTCTGGCATGGTGTGAAACCAACTGCTGGATAACTTCTTTTTCTCCAACTGCTCATATTAACGCTCCAAAATTTCCATAATATCTCTTTCTGCGGATACACACGAATGAAAACCGCGTTATGATATCCATATTTCATGGTTTTTTAGGAATAAAAGGAAAGGTTGCGTATGATAATGATTGCGAACACATGCAGAAAAACAGGAGATTGTCCTCCTGCTTTTCTATTCATTGGAATGTTTTGCTTTTTTCTCTTGTTGGTACAACATCCAACTCACGATCAACATGTATACTACTGTTACGATATGAATCCATGATGGCGTTTTATCTACTGCATTTTGCAATACTAAAATCGCATCTACTACAGGCATACCTGCTGCAGCTAATAAAAATACCATGGATGCTTTTCTCATCCGAAGCACCATCAAAGCTAGTAAAAATACTCCTAGGAATAAATCACGGTCCGCTTTAATCCAAACAATGGATTTGTCCGCGGCATTTTGCAATGGCAGTCCAAAACTTTGTATTGCCGTTTCTGGAGTAAGAAATCCTTCTACTCCTATCCACAACAGCAATAGTGTAACAACACCTACCAGCCAAAACGTTACAGCCTTTGGTCCCCAATAGAATGGACTCATTTTGTCGATCTCCTTTTTCAGCTCTACTATATTTTTAAAATAATGGAAATATAACGTGAAGTACCGCATTTTTAAGTACGGTACTTCTATGAAGGAATTTTTTTCGTCAACGCTTATTTCGATCTACTTCATGATAGACTTCAACCGTAAAATTATCTGGTGTTTCAACATAAAACGTCCATGTATGCAATTGTGTTGGAGGTTTTACTGTATATCCATCTTCTTTTAAGCGTTGATTGATCTGATTCACTTGCTCTTTGCTTTCTTGACTGAACCCCACATGAAAGTTTTTGGATATGGAACCGATGACTCACCCAATAGAGTGAGGGGAAGGATAAACTATTGATTCTTTTGATTGGCTCTTAACTGAGCGACATAAACATGGAATTCAGGAAGATTAGCAAAATCGAATGCTGCATACCGTTTGGACAGAGTTGCTACAACTTCATCTTTGGTTGTTTCTGCTAAAGCGAAGACAGGCGGTTTTGCTGGTACGCGAAACTGAGTATGATCATGTGGCAAAACAGTGACGATGGTTCCAAGCGGCTCATCCGTTTCATGTTCATACAATGTACTCCACATGCAGCGATACTGATCGGATTCATCTGGGTTTGTTCCCCATTCTCTTGAAATTTCCATATCACCAGGGAGTCGGGTAGAAACCCGTAGCCCAGCATCTTTCAACTGGGAATGGATATTTTGGTAGAGGAAGTTTAAATAGGTTCCATACGAAGGTTCACCTACGGTTGCAAATGCATGGTCCAACTGTGCTTTCTTCTCTGTTAAGATAACATCCCAGGTTGCGGTTACATGATCTTCTAGAAATTGGCCAACAGCAAAAATCTTGGCTTTATTTTGATTTTTTTCGAGATAGGAAACAAGTGTTGCGGTCATGACACATCACTCCTGTAAGGTATTGGCGTTTCCGCCTCTTCTGTCTATCAATGGATGATAGAGACAAGAGACAGCAGGAATAAATGATAGTTATTAGTCACTAACATTTTGAAGCAAAAAAAATTAAGTGATACCGCGGCAATAGGTTTGCACACAATGTTGGATAAAATCTTCCTTTGAATCCGTAATAAATTGGTTTCCTAGGAATGTGAGAGAAGCAAAATATCCAAAAAAGAAAGTTAAGAAAGAGATTGCTTGTTTATCTGGGTCTTCGATCTTTGCTTTCTTTTTTTCACTCATCACTTGAAAATAGTGAGCTAAGGATTGTTTTAGTTTTTTTGGATTATGGGAGACATGATAACTTAACTCTGGCATTGTCGTTCGCTCTTGGACAGAAATAAGGAAAATAGAACGGTTTGCTTCCATTTGGTCCAAATAAGTCGAAGCGATGAGATACAAATCTTTTTCCAGCTCCCATGTAATTTGGGTTTCAAAAAGATTTTGGAATGATGTAACAATGGAGTGTTTTTCAATTGCGGTCTCCAATAACCTTTTTTTCGTCTCAAAATGCCGGAAAATCGTCATTTCGCTTACTTGTGCACTTTGTGCAATTTCTTTAATGGTAACTGCTTTAAAACCTTTGTCCTTCATCAGTTGTATGGCTGCCTGTAAAATCCGGTCTGCGGTCCCTGTTTCTGATTTCTGCATCATTCCACCACTCGTTAATGTTAGTTATTAGTAACTATCATTATCATAGCACAATATAGCGAGAAGTCAAGATATTAAATTCAATGTGGGTTGTCTGTTTGATTATCCAGCTTGCTTTTAAGTGGTACCTGTTACCAAAGCCACAATGGATGGTGGCTGATCCCATAGGGCTTTTAAGAGGTAAATCCTTGATATATAAAGGATTAAGATGACTTTCACGACTATTTTTCAGTACTTAAGTTCCTAAAAATGTTTAGTAATCCTTGTTTTTAAACGAATAAATGAATTATCCGCAAAGCAGATGGATATATGTAAATTCTAATATTAGAATCTCATATGAACAAAAATATACGCCAAGCCTATGAGTTCTGGCTTGGCGTTTTCTTTTAAATAAGACCTAAGTCGACTGATCTTAGTCTTCGATTGCTTGGTAGACCATGGTCCAGAAGTCGAGCATAAGATGAACCGGATCCGGAACGGACGCTCCAACTTGGGTGAGCAGGATTCCGATGAGCTGGTTTTCAGGATCGGCATAGGTCGAGGTGCCGCTTCCGCCGTCCCAGCCAAACTGGCCGATGGGTGCGTAGTCGCCGCGGTAAGTACGCACTGCCATCCCGAAGCCCCAGCCGCCGTGCTGACCTTGGCCAAATGATACATGTACACTGTTTCTGGCCAATTCGTCCCGGGCTGCCAGCTGCTCGGGCGTGAGGCGGTTGGTGGTCATCAGTTCGACAGCTTGTTTGGACAAGATCCGTTTGTTCCCATGCATCCCGTGATTCAGCAGCATCTTGAAGTAGGCGTAATAGTCATCAACGGTGGAAGAAAGTCCGCCGCCACCGCTCTCGAACGCCGGAGGCTGGCTGTGGAGTCCCCCCTTGGCCTCATCCCACACGTGGAACTCTCCGGTTTGCGGATCGGGAGCGTAGAGGGGCGGCAGCCGGTCGATCTTGCTTTCGGGAACGTAGAAACCAGTGTCCTTCATGCCTAACGGCTCGAAGATGCGTTCGCGCAGGAACGCCCCATATGACTGGCCGGTGACTCTGGCTACGAGCACACCGATTAGATCGTTGCTGATCTGGTACTGCCAGCGCTCTCCGGGTTGGTGCATCAGCGGAAGCGCACCAAGGCGGCGCAGCCACTCATCCGGATCAGGCATCGGTGGCACATTGGGAGTCAGTCCCTGCCCTAAGATCGCGTTCATGATCGGAGTGCCCAGTGCTGTCATATCCATGCCGAGTCCGAACGTGGAGGTCAGTACGTCCCGTACGGTGATCGGGCGTTTTGCCGGCACGGTATCATCCAATGGTCCGTCGATCCGTTTCAGTACCTGCCGATTGGCGAGCTCCGGCAGCCACTGCTCTACTAGGTCGTCCAGCCGCAGCTTGCACTCATCAAGCAAAATCATCGCCGCCGCCACTGCGACCGGCTTGGACGTTGAAGCCATCCGAAAGATCGTGTCCCGGCGCATCGGCGCGCCACCATCATGGCGCATCGTGCCGATCTCTTCGACATGTGTTTCATCATTCCGGCTGACTAGGGCAACGATCCCAGGAATCTTTCCGGAATCAACATAACGTGTCAGCACTTCGCGTATTTTTTGCAGCCCTGTTTTGGAGAAGCCTTTGTTACTTTGTCCCATCATGCATCTCTCCTTTTTTCTATTTCCTAATGAGCGAGAATCTTCTGTTGTCATCTTTTTCATTTGGTTTCTTTTTTTTACTTTTTTATCAGCCCTAATGATCGTCACATATATATTCATCCTCATTTAGTATAAAGGATGAATATTACTAAAGATAGGTATAATTTTATTTATATAAATAGTATTATTATACTTATTGGTAAAACTCTTTATTGGCTTTTATTAGGCTGTCTCCCATCTAGAAATATTTGTTGATTAGGTTTGTTTTTTATTTCATCCTTCCGCATCATCCGCACTTCCTTTAGCATCTCAGTCGAGTTTTCCAAAGTGAATCTCTCTCCTATTAAGTAACACTCAGCGATATATAGTAAAACTAGGTAGTAGGCGGTGTCAATCGTCTATTTATTTTTTTGGAGGAGTGCAGTCTAGTTTTGTGCCATCGTTATGCTCCTTTACTGAACTTTTTGCGAATGTTATCGCTCCATTGTTGTTTTCTTTTTTCGGTCCAGGTTTGCACTTGAAGTTGCTGTAACAGGTCATCGCAAAAACCACCAATATCCTGCCCTACTACATCCAGCACATCCTTTCTCTCTTGTGCACTTGACTCAAAAAGTTCCAGTATGTCTCTTAGTGCTTTAAATATAGCCATGGTAGATTCCGTGTCGGATGCAAAAGTCAATAAATAATTCTCTATCTCTTTCATCACGATTCGATAATCCTTTGACAGATCATTCATCCGTTTTTTGTACCTTTTATATTCTTCTCTTTCTTGTTTCCATTTCGCTCCAATAGCCAAATCTATTAATTTTGAAAAAATATTTTTCTCCATTTTGATTCTCCTTTTATGCATTTATTTTTGATGGTTAAATCTCATTTACGCCAAAAGATTTGAAGTTGATTTCGTCTTTTTCTATTTTGTATCACTTATTACTTCTATATAGTAATACATAGTAGTCAGCCGTGTCAATAGTCTGATTTAATTTTTTTCTAGAGAGGTTTCTGTCAGGCTCTTCTAAGTCTTTTGTATATGGTTTGATTCAGTTGTTTCTTTCTTTGCTCCTCCCATGTTTCAGTCTTAACGTCTTTTAGAAGATCATCGCAAAAACCACTGATATCTTGACCCACTGCATCCAGTACATCCTTTCCTTCTTGAGCGTTTGATTCAAATCGTTTCACTACATCCGTCAGGATCTTAATCATGCCCATGCCATCATCAGCACCAGACTCAAAAGTCCATAAATAGTGCTCTATCTCTTTCATCATGGTTTGATAATTGCTTGGCAGAGCATTCATCCGTTTTTTGTATCTTTTATATTCGGCTTTTCCTTTTTTCCATCTGTTTAAAGTTGTAAAAATATTTTCCATCTTGATTCTCCTTTAATTCGTTTATTTTTGATGGGATAAAACGCCAAAAGGCTTGAAGTTGATTGCGTTCTGTTTCTATTTTGTATCACTCAGTACTTCTATATAATAATACTAAGTAGATGGCAGTGTCAATCGTCTGATTTATTTTTTTTGAAATGGTTTGAAGAGAATCAATGATACACTCATTCAGTCTTTCTGGACATGCAAGTAGGCGATCGCTTGTAGTGTATTTGAAATTACCTTTTTCAGGAGCTTAAGAAGAATATAACTGTGTGATCTTTTTCTTTTCTGTGTAAAACAGACCGATATGAAGTAAATATCGGTTTTTTCATTTTGTTGATCCATTTAAAGTTCGAAGTGCAATTGCTGGTTCTGTGATTAAAAGTAAAATAGAGCTTACAAAAAGTAAAAATTACTTTACATTAGGTAAAATAAACATTACAATGAGTAAAACAAACTTTACATTTGGTTAAGGTGGTGTGTGAATGGGAGAAAGAGCCGGAGAGTTGATCAATCGAATAGCCGTTTTAAGAGCGGAATATAAAATGACGCAACAAGAGCTCGCCCAAAAGGCAGGGGTGAGCAGGCAAACCATCATTTCAATTGAGAAGGGGAAATATACTCCTTCTCTAGCACTAGGTTTTGAAATTGCAAATGCTTTTGGAGTAGATATCAATGAAGTGTTTCAATACAACAAAGGAGAAGTGGGGAAATGATGAGGAGAGTATGGATGGATCATAGACCATTAGCTGTGCTGGTTTTTATTAGTCTCGCTTTAGTAATAGGTTTGATCCTAAAAGTCTAAAGATGCTAATGGATTGGAAGATGAATGAAAGTATTTCAACAGGTTAAAGAGGAGAGAAGATAATGGGAACAATTATCACCATTACAAATGGATTGGCTGTATTTGCTTTTTTGGCTTTAATCGTATTGGTAATTTTGATTTCAAAAGAAGGCAAAGATGAAAGAGCGCAATTGATGGGTTACAAATTATTTCGTTTCCTGCTTGTATTTTTATGGGTTGGATTGGCACTTGTTATCTTTGTTACAGGGTGGAAAACGATCGATTATACACAACTGAGAGTTTGTATCACCACTCTTATGTCTCTTACGATCATTTTGGGATTGGGTTATTGGGTGTATTTAAGTAAGAAATTGTAAGGGAATAGCAGGAAAAACAATAGAGTTGAGCCCGGCATTGGTATGCGGATTTTCAAATGGTTTATCGTTTTGATTCGCTGAAAAGGATTGTTTTATAGGAAAGAGTCAAGGATGCTAAGTATTATCCTTGACTTTTTTATCCTAATCTTTCTGAGCATTTTTGTTTACTTTTCATCATCTGGGTCTGTAAACCGAAAAGTGACTCGTTTCATCTCTTGTGTCTCCTTTCGAAATGTTTAGTGGTCAGGTGGTTTTGTAAACCGAAGAGTAACTTGTGCCATGTATTTGATTCCTCCTAGCATATTGGTCGCTAAGATTGCAAAATAAAATAGAATATTCTTGTTGTTTTATTGTATCTATCGTTGCATAGTATTGTGATAATTTCAATACGATGGTTAACGTTTGTGTTTGAAGGGAGTACTGATCCGCAATTTCCATAGCTTTTTCTAATAAAATAACTGCATCTTTGCTACTTCCTAAAATAAAATAATAATCCGCTTGTACAATAAAAGCTTCGCAGAGACCTAGCTTGTCATTTTTCTCTTTTGCTAGGTAGATAGCATTTTCTATGCTTCTTGCTGCTTTCTCTAAATCTTTCTCATTTAAATAAAGCAATGCAAGTTGGGTGTTGTTATAAATAGAAACAGAGAGGAATTGTCTCTTTACTTTATCTTCTAGCTTGGAAGTCGCTTCAAAACAAATTTTCGCTAAATCAAATTGCTGTAAGTTAATATAAATTTTTCCCAGTGTGGTCCACAACTCATATCCTCGGTCTATATTTCCTACATCTCGGGCGAGTTCAATGCCTTTTTCTGCATACTCAATCGCTTTGGGGTACATTCGGAATTTATTGTAGAGTGTTGCTTGCAGATCATACATTGTTAGCACAATTTCTGAATCGATTTCATGCAGGTAAGGCCACATTTTCTCCTCTAAAATTTGTAAGGCTTCATTATCCCGATCCCCCATCTTCTCCATAAAAATCGCTTGATTGATGAGTAAAGCATATTTAAAGACGCTTCGCTTTGCATGAGGAGTAAAGTGTTCCAAACCATCGATTGTACATGACAACGCTTTTTCTAAATCATTTTGCCGGTAATAAATGATCCCCAGTCCATATAAACTGGCTGCTTTGATGTTGCTTTGCTGTATTTCGGGGTCGCTTTGATGTTCTTCATATAAGCGAATCGCTTTGAGATAGTAGTCATAGGCTTTTTCCCGCTTTTTATCTTTGAGGTAACACTTTGCAAATAAAAAGGTAAGGACACATTGAAAGACATCATTTTTCTTTAGTTTCGATTGGATTTCTTTTAAGCTGCGCAATGCGGTTTTTGGACTTGTATATTTGATTTCATCTTCGATGGCTTGCAGTCTTAGGCGGATTCTGGCTGCTTGTCTTTCATAATCCTCTTCTTTTTCTTCCAACAAAGTCAGCAGTTGATCGTAATTAATTCCTAGCTTTTCGCAATAATAGCGTATCTTTTTCTCCCCGACCTTCCGCTTTCCTGTCTCGATATCCGATATGGTCGCCATCGAAATATGTTTATCTGCTAATGCTGTCATGTTAATACCCGCTTTTTTCCGCTTATCTCGCAGCAGCCTGCCCATTTTTGCTAAATTCCAATGATACATTTCTATTTACCTCCAGTTGAAATAATTTTTTCTTGAAAAAGTGAGTGGAAAGGGGAAGAAATATCTGAATTACAATCCTAAAAACGAAATCAATAAAAGTATCGATTTAATTAATTGTAAATTGATCATTATTTAGATTTTATATAGATCGATAGTAATCTATTTATGAAATTTTAATATTAATCGGAATTATAGTACAATTCCAGATAAAGAAGCAATAGGTGATTTTTTCCTAGAAAGAGGGGGCTGCTATGAGACGAAGAAAAGCGAGTATTCCAGTGATGAACTTATATCCCGCATGGATTTAGATTGGATAATAGAAAACAAAACGATCCCGCTGGAAGTGACGAACGTCTTACAGGAAATAGCAGATAAACACCAATATTCAGTGGATGTGATGCATCAGCATAAGCAGGAAGTGGTGGAAGAACTCCGATGTTTAGAGAAGGAATATATTGTTCGGTTTCTCTTTCCGTATGGATTGGATCACCATGAAAGATGGATACATGCTTTGATTCGCATGGAAATTAGGCGATTACAACAAATCGCAAATACAAAACATCAGAGGTGAACGAAATGGCTTTGAGGTTAATGGTGGAAGGATGCCGGGAGAAGGTAAGGGCATTTGTGGATTTTTTAAATATAAGCCATCAGTGGCGGTTTTATAAGCGGACTAGGCTTTCGATTGGAGGGAATGAGCTTCGGATTGACTATTTTTTTGATGAAAATCCGTACGTTAAGCCCAGCATCTCTACTAGGAAAGTGAGTAAATTATCGATTACCAGCGAGCGTGGGAAAGAGATAGGGATTATATTACTTGATGCGGAAGTGATAGAGATGGGAAATGGTGTGACCTATATACGAGGTAAAAATTTTGATATTTTCGCCTCAGGTAAAGGGAAAGAAGTTGAAAATGCAGATTAAGTTAAGGGAAGGTTTTCGATGTAAAGATATTACTTGTAATTAGGAGGTATTGAATTGGAGGAGTTAATTAAGGAATATGCCTTAGGATACACAATGCTTCGGGAAGCCATTGAAGGATTGACCGAAGAGCAGCTTCGTTACAAGCCCGCATCAAACAAATGGAGCATTCATCAAATTCTCATACATGTAACGGATTCTGAGATCTCGTCCACATCTCGGCTAAAAAAAGTCTTGGCGGAGGATGAGCCGATTCTGATTTCATTTGACCAAGACGCATGGGCTAATAACTTGGGGTATGATTTGTTGGACCGTGAACAGCATTTGCTTCTTTTCAAATTGCTGCGTTCCAGTATGCAGCCTATTCTGGACCATCTAACTAGTGAACAAAGCAAACGAGTAGGGGTGTATGTCGATCAGGGGCGGTTCACATTTAAGCAATTGCTGGAATATCGAGTGCAACATGTCCGCGACCACCTTGATCAGATTGAACGGGTAAAGAAGGCATATCAAGAGAACCAAACCTATTAAACTAACGCACCCGTTAGTTTAACATTAGCGCATCAAGGAGTTATTTCCCCATTTTTCTAATCTCTCTTAAAAGGATATGTGTTCCCATGATAATGCAAGAGGAAATCAAGCAAGTGATCCATTTGTATTCCATCCAATTTCCAAGTGATAACATAGCATCATTACAACCGCTATGTGAATCTATGAATACGTCTATAACCTTACGTACAAACGTATCCGGACATGTCACTACTAGTGCTGTGATTATAGACCCAAATAATAGGGTACTACACATTAAACATAAGATTTTAAAGAAGTGGCTGCTGCCTGGAGGGCATTGTGAGGAGACAGATCAATCTCTTATCGATGCTAGTTTACGGGAAGCAGTTGAAGAAACTGGTATTCCTTTGAATTGTCTCCACTGCATACAGGAGGAAAATGTACCAATTGATATTGACTTACATGAAATACCGTCTAATCCCCAAAAGGATGAACCCGGGCATTGGCATGCCGATTTTCGATTTGTATTTCGTTTGGATTCCTCTCAAAGTATTATTTTACAGGAAGAAGAAGTGACCGATTATGCATGGCTGTCTCTTGAGGAAATGCCTATGCGATTGTTAGCAAACAAATTAAATGATTTCATCATACAAAAAACGAACATCTAATCCAGTCTTAAAAAAACACAAAGACGGCAATTCTATAATGGAACGCCGTCTTGTTTGCTTACAGATAGTTTTTTAATCATGCAATGTATAGCTTGGGATATGAATAGTGGTGCCTTTGGTAAGATTGACGAATTTCAAATAGTAGTTGCCTGCGCTTCTTTTACTATCGAAAAAGCATTGTGCATCGTAGCCTTTTTTGTCTGCATATGCATCACCTATGCAGTAGTCTACTTGTTTGCCTGAGCCTTTTTTCCGCAACTCAATTCGAAAGGAACCATCTTTAGGGCTTGCATATTTTTCGAAGTCAAGTACTAACTGTTTGTTAGATAAATAAAAGGTTTTCGTGGTGAAACTCGTACTAAAATGTGCATAACCAGACCAGTAAGTTGTAGCAGCATGAGTCACATTAACTTGAACAGCGAACATCACAACAAAAGCAAATAAAGCTCCCAACCATTTTTTCAATAGAATCATCCCCTTTTTGTAAGTCGCAGAACCTTCTATGAATTCGGTTCATTTATTATTATTTTACCTGATGTACAAAACCAAAAAAGGGTAAATGAGTACTTCCCTATTTCCCCTTTTCACATTAATAACAGATGACTGTCTACTCACTGGTTTTCTGGCCATATAAATGGATGACATGATAGGTAGCGTATACTCCATTTTCTTCCCGATATAACCGATCGTATTCTTCCATGACATTTTTTAATAACAAATGATTTGCCAGTGAGGAGGATTGCGATACGGAATAATTGGCTCCAGTCGCTTTTATATTACGTAAAAAAGATCGGCAGTTAGAGTAAGAAACTTTTTCCCTGTTTTCTTGGACATTAACAGAAGTAAGCCCAGCTAACTCCCACAGCTTTTTCCAAAAGGTAGAGGGGTGCATGGTTAAGTGATGTTGGTCAGCTTGCTTTTTCTCTAACTTTTGAAACAGGTTTGTAAGTTCTTGGAAAGTATCTATGCCAAACGTGGATGCTAGAAGCACCCCGTTCGGTTGGAGTGCTTTTCCCCAAGACATGATGGTCTCTTTCGAATTTGATAACCACTGAATTGTTGCATTGGAAATGATCAGATCATATTTACCTGATAAGTATGCATGGACATCTTCTGCGTCCCCAGTGTGCCAATGGATGTTTGGATGTGGGATATTTCTTTTTGCTGTTTCGATCATTTTTGGCGCTAGGTCTATGGCTGTTAACTCTGCATCTGGATACTTTTGTATGAGTAGATTTGTCAAATATCCCGTTCCGCAGCCTATTTCGCAAATGCGTCTTATTGGTTGATTGCATTTGTCCAAAGTTTGGAGTAATCGATGCGCTATTTGCTTTTGGATCACAGCATATTGGTCATAAGTGGAGGATGATCGGTCAAATCTTCGTGCAACCAATGATTTATTCACCCGCATGGGGCAATCCCTCCTGTATCCACTGATGAAACTTCTCTTGATTTGTATAAAAACAAGCATGTCCAGTCTCTTTCCAGACGGAATGGGTAGAAGAGGCAAGTTGATTTGCTAAGTATTGTGTTGAGTTCAAAGAGCAAATCTCATCCTTTTCGCCAGAGAGTAACGAAACAGGGGTATGAATAAATTTTGTGTGTTCATCAAAAGAAAATTGCTGTAGGTAATCCAATCCAGCCTGAAGGGATGACACAGAAGGAATATTTTCCCGCATTTCCTTGTGCCATTCTTCTTCACAGCCACTGAGCTTTTCATGTTGAGTGAACATTGTTTGATCAAACAGCCGAATGGTTTGATGAACATCTCTATCCAACTGTTTTTTCATTCTCTTGATTGCTAATTCATGCCATCCAAATTTATGATGTTTTGTTCGGATAAATGAGGATACACCAGCTATCAAGAATAGATGATTTATTTGTTTTGGATATTGAAGAGCAAGTTGTAGTGTTATCATTGCTCCAAGTGACCATCCAATAATAATGACGGGTTTGTGTTCGATTTTTTGAAAAATTTGGACCGCATGTTCCTCGATTTGTTCAACCGTTTTACAATTTTCGAAGGAGAGGCTGTGATGATGCACATTTGGCCACTTTTTGATAAAAGGTTTCCACATATCTGAAGTTAGAGACCATCCCGAAATCCACAAAAAAGAATGTTGTTTTTTCATCGGATCACACCGTATTCATTTCCAATTTGAATTATGGATTTTATTGCTTTTTGGATATCTTCCTCTCGATGGCTGGACATCAAAGAGAATCGAAGCCTTGCACCATCAACTGGTACGGTTGGCGGACGGATGGCTACAGCCAAGACTCCTTTTTCCATAAGTTTTTGACTGAAGGTTAATGCCTGGAAACTGTCGCCGATTACAATCGGAACAATTTGGGTAGAGGAATTTGCTGTATCGAATCCATACTTTGTAAGCTCAGAACGAAATTCCATACTCTTGCGATGCAATAGATGGCGAGATTTATCGCTTTTTTGGATCACCTTTAAAGACTGAATAATTGCTGCTATTATGCAGGGTGGCAGAGCAGTAGTATAAATAAAGCTCCGGGAAGTGTTGATGAGATATCGAATCCAATCTTTTTTAGCTGTTACATAAGCTCCGTATACCCCAAATGCTTTGCTGAATGTACCCATGTGTAAGTCTACTTGATCCGCAATGCCCAAATGATGGGCTAAACCTCTTCCAAGAGGCCCCATTGTTCCAACGCTGTGCGCTTCATCGACAAATAAAGCCGCTCCATACTTTTCTTTCAATAAGATGATTTCGCGGAGAGGTGCGATATCTCCATCCATACTGAATACAGCATCTGTGACAATAAGTTTTCGTCTATAGTTCTTCTTAGACGCTCTTTGCAGCAGGCTTTCCAGATGATTCATGTTGTTATGTCGATATCGAAATGACCTTGCACCACTTAAACGAATACCGTCGACAATGCTGGCATGATTGAATTGATCACTAAAAACCGCGTCCCTGCTGTTTAAAAAAGCAGATAAAACACCAAGATTGGCCATATATCCATTGCTGAATACGAGAGCAGATTCAGCTTGCTGCCATTTTGCCAGTTGTTCCTCTAAATAATGTGTTGCATCTTCATGTCCCACTAGTAAACGAGAAGAAGGTGAACCTGCTTCTTCAGCCTTTTGCATGGCTTGAATCAGCAAAGGATGCTTAGCTAGTCCCAAATAATTATTGGAGGAGAAGTTCAGCAATTTTTTTCCGTCTCGCATACACACAGAATTAGCAGCATGAAGAGTAATTTTCAGTTCACGCATTAAGTCTTTATCAGCCAGTTGGTGTAATTCATTGTTTACTTCTAGTTCCCAGTTCTTCATAGGGCACAAAGTTCGATTTCAAATCCGAGATCTTTAATCATTTGATGATCAAGATTTGCTGCTTGACCTTCTGTTGTCAAGTAATCTCCCACAAACATAGCATTAGCGGGATAAAGAGCGAGGGCTTGCAGTTGTCCAAGGTTTACTTCTCTTCCACCGGATACACGAATCTCTTTGCTTGGATTCATAAATCGCATTAAAGCTAGAACTTTCAAGCAATAACGAGGGTTTAACTCTTTTGTGTGTTCCAATGGTGTGCCTTTGATGGGGTTTAGGAAATTAACCGGTATGGAATCGGCATCTAGTTCACGCAATGCGGCGGCGATCTGAATAACTTGTTCCTTTGTTTCACCCATTCCCACAATACATCCAGAGCATGGGGAAATTCCTGCTTCTTTTGCCATTTCTACAGTTTGTATACGTTGATCATAAGTATGAGTAGTTGTAATATTGGCAAAGTGGTCGCTGCTCGTATTTAAATTGTGATTGTATCGATCCACTCCAGCTTCTTTTAATTTCAAAGCTTGGTCATCACGCAGTATTCCAAGACAAGCGCAAACTTTTAATTTTGTGTCTCTTTTTATTTCCTTCACTGCTTCTATCACTTCTTCTAGTTCAGAGGCAGTAGGTCCATAACCGCTAGCGACGATACAATAAGTACCAGCTTTACGGTTTACTGCTTCCTTAGCTCCATCAACGATGACATCTTTATTCAGCATGGTATATTTCTCAATAGGTGCTTTGGAGAGGATAGATTGGGAGCAGTAACCGCAATCTTCTGGACAATAACCGCTTTTCGCATTGATGATCATGTTCAGTTTTACTTTTTTACCAAAGTAATGGTGACGGACGCGAAAAGCAGCTTGCAGCAATGCTAACAGCTCAATATCATCCGCTTCTAATACAGACATTGCTTCCTTTGCCGATAATAAATCACCTGATAAAGCTTTATCCGCATATGTCTCCCAGTTTAAGGTGTTCATTTTTTATGCCTCCCAGCCTAGACGGGGTATAAGTTTTGGAATATTTATGTTAGCTTGCATGATTTGTTGTAATTTTTCAGGTGTAAAGGAATCTAACCAAGGTACTGTTCCGAGCACTGGAACCTTTGCTATCTGTTCAATGAACCGAGGGTTATGTGGTACGCTTGGGTCTTTTTCTGTTTCTTTTAATCCATTTAAAATAACACCGACTAGAGATAGCCCGTATTGATGAGCACCGAGGGCTGTCAAGGCAGTATGGTTTACTGTTCCCAGCAAGGGATGAGCGACCACGAGAAGAGGAAAACCGATATCTCGTGCTAGATCAGCTATGCAGTATTGCTCACTTATTGGTGTCATTAGTCCCCCTGCCCCTTCTACAAGGACTACATCATATTTGTTCGTTAACTGTGCCAATTGGTTTAAGATGATAGAGGGGTCCATCTGTACTTGATAGATTTCTGCTGCTAATTGTGGTGCAACAGGTTCGGGAAAACTATACGTTACAATCTGTTCAATGGGGTCTTCTATTTGAGCCCAATATTTCAGACGCATTCCATCACTTTCATCTGCATGGATCAGATGACCGCTTTGAACAGGTTTCATGATTCCTACTCGATAACCACACGCTTTAAGCGCCAAAGCAAGTCCAGCAGTTATGACTGTTTTGCCAATCTCAGTTCCAGTAGCCGTGATAAAAATTCCTTTATTCACTTTCTGTTACCTCTTGAATTGCTTGATAGAGAATATCGAGCATTTCCCGCAGCTCATCTTTCGCAGCAATAAGGGCAGGCAGAAAAGTGATTACAGAATCCAAAGGTCGAGTGATTAAACCGAGTTCTTTTGCTCGATTGCATACTCGTTGACCGATTGTGTCTTCAAGAAGATAGGGTTTTTTGCTCTCTTTTTCCTTCACTAATTCGATCCCTATCATCAATCCCAGCTGACGAACTTCTCCAACGTGGGAGAGTTGGTAAAATTCTTTTAACCACTGGGCAACTTGCTCACTGGTGTCTTTGACATGTTCGATTATCTTTTCCTGCTCAAAAAGATCTAAGTTTGCTAGTGCAACTGCACAGCCCAATTGGTTGCCTGTATAAGAATGCCCATGATAGAAAGTTTTCTGGTCTGCATAATCACCATAAAAAGCTTGATAGATTTCATCGGAGGTTAAAGTTGCGGCTACTGGTAAATAACCTCCCGTTAATTTCTTTCCAACTGTTAGAATGTCAGGTTCTATTGCCTCATGTTCACAAGCAAACATTTTTCCCGTTCTTCCAAATCCTGTAGCTACTTCATCTGCCAATAGCAAAATATCATACTGGCGGCATAGTTTTTCTACTTCCGCCATATAGCCTCTGGGAGCGACTATAATTCCACTTGCACCCTGTACCATCGGTTCAACAATTAATCCAGCAATCTGATCAGCCTTCTCCTCCAATTTCTTTTGAAGTTCAGCTAAACATGTTTCTACACATTCTTGTTCGGTTCCAGAAAAGCGATAAGGATATGGATAGGGTACTTTTTCAGTTTGAAATAACAATCGGTCAAATGCGTGATGGAATGTTGGAATTCCACCGACACTTACTGCGCCGACTGTATCTCCGTGGTAAGCGTTCTGCATACTGAGAAAAATGTGCTTCTCTGGTTTTCCTCGGTGTTTCCAGTAGAGAAAGGCCATCTTTAATGCAATTTCTACAGCTTCCGCTCCGCTGTCCGAGAAAAATACTTTTTGGACACGATCAGGTGTTATTTGTACCAATCGTTCCGCTAATAAAATTGCAGGTACATTAGACATCCCCAGCAGCGTAGAATGAGCGATTCGACTCAATTGTTCAGAGAGTGCATCATTTAGTTCTTTACGGTTATGCCCAAATACGTTTAGCCATACGGAAGCATTTCCGTCGTAGTACTCTCTGCCTCTGACATCGATGAGCTTTACTCCCTTACCTCGCTCAATGATCAGTGGTTCCTCCTGCAAATACTCCTTCATTTGGGTAAAGGGATTCCAAAGGTATTGACTGTTTTTTTGTAATAATTCTTCGTAATTTTCCAAAATTCACACTCCAATTGTAAACTATATTTTTATGTTAGTTTACAATTGGGAATATAACAGAACTTTCTTGACACAACAAGGGGGATTTTTTATTCAGTTCGGTTTTTTGGGGTTTATATTTGTTTGGAACAAATGAAAAAAGCTAACCAGCGTAAAGAGTTGTGGTTAACTTTTTTGTTATTGGAAGTAAACATTTTTAAGATCGTTTATGTACAGTTTGCAGATGCAAAAACGACCTCACCGTAACTTCGCAGAATGTTGAACATGAAGATGTTATTCATTTGGTAGAACAACATGTCCGCCATCAGTGGAGCCGCGTTATGGAGGGCATCCTTCTGGAAGTTCCAGTTAGGACGGAGGATGAGCTTTGTCTGGAACCCCAATTTCCGCAGGAAACGGGCGGCATACATCAATCCTGCTGCCTGTCCCAAAATCGCTGCCCATGCAATCCCTACTACTCCAGAGTGCAGGAAATAGATCCCTCCCAGACCGAGCAGCAGATGTGTTCCATTCTTGACGACATTCGCTTGTGCGGAACGTTTGGCTTGTTCCAGCCCTTGCAAAGTGTTTTCCAGTACGTTGGAAAAGGAGGACAGACAAATCAGCCCGATCATCACTTGACAGTAGGCAGATCCTGCTTGTGCGACTGTTTCACTGCTGCCGAATAGCTGAAGGAGTTCGCTTGGGAAGACAATAGCAATCCATCCCACAAGCAACCCAAATACCATGGAAAACCACAATGTTTGGAGTATGATCGTTTGTACGAGCAACGTCTGATTTTCTGCCATATCCTTGCATGGGTCTTTCAGGACTTGCAAGCTTTTCGGCAGATTTTTTTTCTTTTCACTAGTGCACTGGCTGACCCATGGTGATGTAGTACCACCATAAGATTGATCGATTGCCGTATAGACGAGCGTAACCATAAAGGTCGACGCCACGATCAACACCGCTTGGATACCGAGGTGAGCAACCAGCAGCATGTTGATAAAGCCTGTGACTGTTTTCGAGAGTTGCCCTGTACCAGACCACCCGACGGTGTCGAGTATTCTGCGTGTACGGGATTTCTGATCCACTGTACTGTCCTTAACTATAGTCGGAATATTTTTATTCTAGCATAAGAATAGAAACCATATGGAAGAGGAGGAGATTTTTAATCAAGAGATACTATTGATTCATTCTTAAAGCTAGTAATTTCTTTTCAGAACCTCTATATTCAATAAGGGGCTTTTTTTAGGTATGGAAAAAAGTACATCGTCGATAATGGATACAAGAAAAGAGGAATGAGAATATGAGCAATGTATACGTTTTTGATCACCCTTTGATTCAACACAAATTGACGTATATTCGGGATAAAAATACAGGAACTAAGGAATTTCGGGAACTGGTAGATGAAGTAGCAACTTTGATGGCATATGAAATTACTCGAGATTTACCGCTTAAGGAAGTAGAGATCGAGACACCTGTGACCACCATGACATGTAAAATGATTGAAGGAAAGAAGATTGGCTTAGTGCCCATATTACGTGCAGGACTTGGGATGGTTGATGGCGTATTAAAACTAATTCCAGCAGCAAAAGTGGGTCATATTGGATTGTATCGCGATCCGGCGACTTTGGAGGCAGTCCAATATTATGCCAAAATGCCATCAGATATAGGAGAACGTGAATTGATTGTGATCGATCCTATGCTTGCTACAGGCGGATCAGCATCGGTTGCAATCGATCAATTGAAGAAAATTGGGGCGACAAGCATGAAATTTATGTGCTTGATTGCTGCTCCCGAAGGAATCGCGAGGTTGCAAGAAGATCATCCTGATGTTGATATTTATGTTGCAGCAGTAGATGAAAAATTAGACCAAAAAAGCTACATTGTACCAGGTTTGGGAGATGCAGGGGATAGATTATTTGGAACAAAGTAATTTTTTCACGGAGATTACATTGATTTTACAGGGTTAATTCAAGGATATTGCAAATATGTGACGAATTATTCACATTCTAGGGTACGAAAGCGTTGACAATGAAAGAAGGCATCCGGTAGTATTAGCAGGGGAAACGACTAATTGAGACAATTACCCTCGAACCAACAATTTTTCACCAATACCCCATTAAATTACTTCCAATAGGGGGTTTTCCGTGTGAATCAAGATAAAAGTGCGTTACGTCTGGTAGCGATGGTTGGTTCAATGGGTACGGAAGTGATAATCCTATCTGTTGGTGGCGCTTGGTTAGGGAAACTGGCAGACGATACTTGGCATACCAAGCCTTTGTGGCTTCTTATCGGCCTAGTTTTAGGTCTTTCGATCGGTTTTGTCAGTGCTGCCTTCACGCTAAAAGCTTTTTTAAAGGAATGACTTCCCTCATGGAATCAAAACTAACCACTCGCCGTCGCGTGATGGTCCTCACTACTGGACTCCTCATCGTGTTTCTGATCATGGTTTTTCTGACCCCATACCGTGCTTTTTTTTGCGGACTCCTCTTGGGGACATCTGTAAGCCTGTATAATTTTTGGTACTTATCTTGGAAGCTAGAGCTTGTACTCAAAAATGCCCTAGCAGGTAACAAAATCAGAGGAACTGGAATGATCAATCGTTTCTTCGTGGTAGCTTTCGCTATGCTTATTGCGGCCAAATATCCTGCTACATTTGATGTAAAGAGTGTACTCATTGGGCTGCCACTTTGCTATATCCTATCTATTTTCTCCTACTTTACAACTCCTAAAGCACAAAGGGGGTGACTTATCGGAATGGAATTATCACCAAAGGTTACTTTTCTCGGTTTAACTTTCGATTTAACTGTCATAATCGGTTCGTTGCTAACTGCTGTTATCGTACTCATCATTACTATTCTTGCTACCCGTGGACGTCAAATGAGACCCGGTAAACTTCAAAATGTAGTAGAGATGGTGATCGACTTTAGCCGTGGAATAGCACGGATGAGTTTTGATGACCGGACAGCAGAAAAATATCTTGGGTTTACCTTCACTCTCTTTTTGTTTATTTTGATAGCGAACCAACTTGGGGTCATCATGATGGTATCAGCTGATGCCCACCATGCAGTTCCTGCACTAGGGATTACAGAGGGGCTTTTGCAAAAGACTCATGAAGTTTCATGGTTAAAATCTCCTACTGCGGATCTGAATGTAACGATATCGATGGCTGTTGCTATTGCCCTGTTTGCAAACTATATGGGACTTCGGACGAGTGTAAAGGGATATTTTAAACACTTCTTGAGTCCGCTAGGTATACTTCATGTAATCGAAGAATTTTCAAAACCAGCAACTCATGCTATGCGTCTATGGGCAAATATTTTTGCTGGGGAAGTTTTGATCGTTATTATGCTTACAAAAGGTCCAATCTACTTGACTGGGATACCAATGTTAGCATGGATGGGATTCTCTGTATTCGTCGGGGCAATCCAAGCTTATATTTTTACTGTACTAGCAAATGTGTATATCGCACAAAAGATGACATCAGATCATTAAACTTTTTTGGGAGGAACATATAAATGGATTTAAATATTCTTGCAGGTGCAATCATGATCGCTTTCGCAGCACTCGGAGCAGCAATCGGTAACAGTAATCTTTTCGCAAAATATATCGAAGGAATCGCACGTCAACCTGAATCTCAAAGCAAACTATTTGGTCAAACCATGATTTTGTTCGGATTGATCGAGGCGCTGCCAATTATCGGTGTGGCTCTTGGTATTCTTCTTCTCTTTGGAGTTATTTAAGTCAGGTAATGTGCTAGTCCAACCGTAAAGGAACTTTTGCGGGATCTCAGTAAATGGGCGGGGGCACAAAATCTCCCGCTATTGTTTTAACTTTAGGAGATACAACTGTTCTTAGTAACGAAAATATTTGTATTGGTTTATCCACTATAACCGAAAGGAGTGACCTCCTTTGTTAAGCTTAAATTTGGGGACAATGTTAGCTCAGTTGGTGATTTTCCTTATTCTGATGCTTTTGGTTTCTCGATTTGCACTTCGCCCTATGCTCGCAACAATGCGTACAAGACAAGATTATATAGATGGACAAATCAAGTCGGCTGAACAGCAACGTGCAGATGCAGAAAAACTAATCGAGGATCAAAAAGCAGCCTTGCAACAAGCAAAAGAAGAAGCAAAAGAAATTATTGAGCGGGCAAAAGTCCAAAAAGAGCGTGAAGCGGAAGAAATTATCCGTTTAGCTAACGAAAGAGCAGAACGGTTGATAGCAGAGGCGACAAACGAAATTAACCGTGAGAAGGAAAAAGCATTGTCTGCTCTTCGTCTAGAAGTAGGAGAATTGAGTGTACAACTGGCTACAAAATTGATCGGTCAAGAATTGGATCAGACCAATCAATCAAAGTTGGTACACCGTTATCTTGAACAAGTAGGAAGAATGCAATGAATATATCGTTAGTAGCAAAACGATATGGAAAAGCTTTGTTTGAAGTCGCCCAAAAACATGGCTTGCTCCAAGAAATAGGGGCTGATTTGAAACTTATACTCGAATCAATTGCACGTTCGGATATCTCAAAGTGGTTATCTCATCCGGCAACTTCCTCAGAGCGGAAAAAAGCTATTTTAGAAAATAGTTTTGCAGAAGTTCAACCTCTTACCAAAAACTTTTTGTATTTGTTGGTAGATGAGAGACGGGAAAATGAACTTACGGGAATTGCTGCTGAGTATAAAAGACTGGCCTTAGAAGCAACTGGTATGGCAGAAGCAGTTGTAACAGCTGCATACCCGTTGACTGCTAGTGAAAAAGCAGAACTAGTGACTACTTTTGCAGAGATTATCGGCAAGAAACTAGTGATCGAAGAGCGAGTGGATTCAGATATATTAGGTGGAGTAATTGTACAGGTAGGCGACCGCCTCTATGATGGCAGCCTCAAAACCAAATTGCTCCGTTTTCAAGAACGTCTAAATGCTTAAAGCATAGGGGTGAAAATCGGTATGAGCATTCGTGCAGAAGAGATCAGTTCGCTGATTAAAGAACGAATCGAAAATTATCAAGCGGACCTTGAAATTAGCGATGTCGGTACCGTTATCCAAGTTGGGGACGGTATTGCCCGCGTTCACGGTCTCCAAAATGCAATGGCTGGTGAACTCTTAGAGTTTAAAGGCGGCATTATGGGAATGGTTTTAAACTTAGAAGAAAATCACGTTGGGGTTGTTATTTTAGGTCCTTACAGTGAAATTCGTGAAGGTGATCAAGTAAAACGTACGGGTCGTCTGATGGAAGTACCTGTAGGAGAAGAATTACTCGGACGTGTAGTAAATCCTCTTGGACAGCCACTAGATGGAAAAGGCCCAATTAACACCACTGCATTTCGTGCTATAGAGTCCCCTGCACCTGGGGTTATCGATCGGAAATCTGTTCATGAGCCGATGCAGACTGGTATAAAAGCAATTGACTCGATGGTACCAATTGGTCGTGGACAACGGGAGTTAATCATCGGAGACCGTCAAACAGGGAAAACGACGATTGCGATCGATACCATCATCAACCAAAAAGGTAAAAATGTAGTCTGTGTTTATGTAGCAATCGGACAAAAACAATCAACCATTGCACAAGTAGTGGAAAAACTACGTCGCCATGGTGCATTAGAATATACCATCGTTGTAGCAGCAAGCGCATCTGATCCAGCTCCGCTACTATTCTTGGCACCGTATGCTGGATGTTCGATGGGTGAATTTTTCATGTACAATGGCGGACATGTGCTATGTGTATATGATGATCTATCCAAACAAGCGGCTGCTTACCGTGAATTATCCCTTCTTCTACGTCGCCCACCAGGTCGTGAAGCATATCCAGGGGATGTATTCTACCTGCATTCCCGTTTATTAGAGCGCGCTGCAAAATTATCCGATGAGCGCGGAGGCGGTTCCCTTACCGCATTGCCATTTATCGAAACACAAGCAGGCGATATTTCCGCTTATATTCCTACCAACGTAATCTCGATTACAGACGGTCAAATTTTCTTAGAGTCTAACTTGTTCTACTCAGGTGTTCGCCCAGCAGTAAACGTAGGTTTTTCCGTATCCCGTGTAGGAGGTTCTGCTCAGATCAAAGCAATGAGCAAAGTAGCAGGTAGCTTAAAGCTAGACCTTTCCCAATACAATGAACTTGCGGCATTTGCTCAGTTCGGTTCTGATCTGGACCCAATTACAAGAGCAAAACTTGCACGTGGTGAGCGAGTCATTGAGATTTTGAAACAAGATGAAAATGAGCCAATGGCAGTAGAAAAGCAAGTTATATCCATTTACCTGGCAACCAAAGGTCATTTGGATGATATTCCAGTTGCTGATGTACGCCGCTTTGAAAAAGAATTCCATTCTTTCTTGGATGCAAGTCATGAAGATATTTTGGCTAGTATTCGTGAACATAAGAAGATGGAAGATGAAAACGATGAGAAATTAAAAGCTGCGATTGAAAGCTTTAAAAAAGGTTTTTCTGTAACAGCGTAAAGACTGATGAAGCCTGAGAGGAAAGGCGGGTGAATCAACGATGGCAACGATGCGAGAGATTAAATTAAAGATAAATTCTTTTGAGAAAACCAAGCAGATAACAAAAGCGATGAAAATGGTAGCTGCTTCTTATCTCCGTAAGGCACAAGAACAGGCAGAAGCAAGCCGTCCTTATGCAGAAAAACTAAAAGAAGTTATCACAGGTTTAGCACAAGGTGGATCAAGTGTGAAACATCCGATGCTACAGTCACGACCAGTTTCTAAAACCGGATATCTGATCGTAACTTCAGATCGTGGGCTTGTGGGTGGTTATAACAGTAACTTGATCCGTCTGCTCATGCAAAAGTTGGAAGAACGGCATAGCTCAAAAGATGAGTACGTAGTTTTTGTTATTGGTCGCAAAGGTTTGGAAGTGTTGAAAAAACGCAACCTTCCTATCATCGGTCAAACGACAGGGGTATCTGCTATTCCACAGTTTTCAGAGGTAATCAATATTGCTAAAGATGCTGTGAGTAACTATGCGGATGGTAATTATGATGAACTATATTTGTTGTATAACGAGTTTGTAAATCCTGTTGTTCAGCGTCCTATGGAAAAAAGACTCTTACCATTAGCATCAGATGAGTTGGTGCAAGAAGAAAAAAGTCAAAAAACCGCTTATGAATATGAGCCATCGGAAGAAGAGGTATTAGCCGAGCTACTGCCTCGATATGCGGAGACTTTGATTTATAATGCACTTTTAGAAGGAAAAGCAAGTGAACATGCGGCACAGATGAATGCAATGGAAAATGCGACGGATAATGCGACTGAGATTATCGGCAATTTGACCCTTGAGTTTAACAGAGCTCGTCAAGCAGCAATTACACAAGAGATTGCCGAAATTGTCGGTGGCGCCGCAGCATTATAGTTTTTGTTAAGGAGGGAATAAGATGGGTCTAGGGCGAGTTTTACAGGTAATGGGTCCGATCGTTGACGTTGAGTTTGAACGTGGACAACTGCCTGAAATCAATAATGCTCTTGTCGTTAAGAAAAGCGATGGAACATCGCTCACATTAGAAACAGCTCTTCATCTTGGAGATAACAACGTACGTACAATTGCTATGTCATCTACCGATGGCTTAGTTCGGGGAATGGATGTAGAAGATACAGGTGCTCCTATTTCTGTTCCAGTTGGTCGTCCATCACTTGGTCGGATTTTTAATGTGTTGGGTGAACCAATCGATGAAGCAGGGCCTGTAGATGTAAAAGAAACACTACCGATTCACCGTCCGGCTCCAAGTTTTGAACAGCAATCAACTGAACAAGAAATGCTGGAAACCGGAATCAAAGTAGTAGACTTGCTAGCACCATATGCAAAAGGTGGAAAAATTGGTCTTTTTGGCGGTGCAGGTGTAGGGAAAACCGTATTGATTCAAGAATTGATTAACAACATTGCACAAGAACACGGTGGTCTTTCTGTATTTTCCGGTGTTGGAGAGCGTACCCGTGAAGGGAACGACCTTTACCATGAGATGAAAGACTCTGGCGTTATCAGCAAAACCGCAATGGTATTTGGTCAGATGAACGAGCCGCCAGGTGCACGTATGCGCGTTGCGTTAACTGGTCTTACCATGGCTGAATATTTCCGTGACAATGAAGGTCAAGACGTATTGTTTTTCGTTGACAACATTTTCCGTTTCACCCAAGCAGGTTCTGAAGTGTCCGCACTTCTTGGTCGTCTGCCATCAGCGGTTGGTTACCAACCAACGCTTGCAACGGAGATGGGTCAATTGCAAGAGCGTATCACCTCGACCAAGACTGGTTCTGTAACGTCTATTCAGGCGATTTACGTTCCTGCGGACGACTATACAGATCCAGCACCAGCAACTGCGTTTGCGCACTTGGATGCAACCACCAACTTGGAACGCCGCTTAACACAAAAAGGTATCTTCCCAGCGGTTGATCCACTAGCTTCTTCCTCACGTATCTTAACTCCTGCGGTTGTTGGAGAAGAACATTACAATGTTGCACGCGGTGTACAACAAATCTTGCAGCGTTACAATGAATTACAAGATATCATTGCAATTCTAGGTTTTGATGAACTATCGGAAGATGACAAACAATTGGTTGCTCGTGCGCGTAGAATCGAGAAGTTCCTTTCCCAAAACATGCACGTTGCAGAACAGTTTACCGGACAACCTGGGGTGTATGTACCAGTAAAAGAAACCGTTCGTGGTTTCAAAGAGATCTTGGAAGGTAAACACGACCATCTTCCTGAAGATGCTTTTTACATGGTTGGAAATATTGACGAAGCCATTGAAAAAGCAAAATCCCTTGGCGTTACCGTCTAGTGGGAGTGTTGTCAAATGAGTAAAATGCAACTGGACATCGTGACCCCAGAAAGAAAAGTTTACTCCAAAGATGTAGAAATGGTCATTACTCGTGCTGCAAATGGGGATATCGGTATTCTTCCTCACCATGCTCCACTTGTTAGTCCCTTATCTGTTACCGTCGTAAGAGTGAAAAATGAAGGTAACGAAGAGCGGATCGCGATAAGCGGAGGATTTTTGGAAGTTCGCCCAAGTGGTGTGACTATTCTTGCAGAAACAGCTGAGCTCTCTACTGATATTGACGTAGAACGGGCAGAAGCTGCTGTAGAGAGAGCCCAAGGACGAATCGCAGAACACGAAGGAGACTTAGCACGTGCGGAACTTGCACTCAAACGCGCAGTAAATCGTTTAGAAGTAGCTAAGTGGAAATAATATATCAAAGAAGACACTTCCTTGTATAAGGAAGTGTTTTTTTATGTGAATATGGATATCTAAGTTGGATTTTAAAAAGGGAGATTCCCTTCTATTAATAAGTTAAGTATATGTAAAGATAATTTTTGTATATCCATCATAATTGTAATTTTGTTATAATATTTTCTAATGTTTGCTGCCTAGAGAGAAGTTCATGGACAACATCACCCCAAACATTCGAATCTTGAAATGCGTGCCTTACATGGGCAACCCATCGGGTTGGGTTGTGAGGGTAGAGGTACCAGGAGAGTATGTAAAGGTACTTCCCCATGAGAATGGAGTCCCGTTTCCTGATTCGGATTCCGCCATCAAGGCCGCTGAGGCTCAGAAGGAAGAGCTGGAGCCAAGATTCCCTGGAGTAGAAGTAGAGTTGTCGAACAAGGTGACTCCAAGGAAAAAGGTATAATGGAGTAATTCTTTGGGCAACCAGCAAGGTATCGTTGATATCTTGCTGGGCCAATAACAATAAAGATTACATGATTTTAGATGGGGCAAATTGTTTTAACAATAACTCGAAAAATATTAAGGTTTTATTAGGATTCGTAGCAGTAATTCAGGTCTTGGAAGCGGATAGCCATCTCCTAGAACCATCACTCCTGAAAGAACGGTAAAATAAGCGGCAATCAGTTCTGCTGTATCACCCTCCACCATTTGTCCATTTTCCTGACCCTCTTTAAATAACGGAAATAACTGTTTAATATAAAAGTCCAAAGAGTAGTTTGTAAGGAGCTCTTTTACCTCATCTGGAACATCTTTTGAATTTCTTGCAATATGAAGTAATTGGAAGAAAGGCGCACCATCTTCATCTATGATAGATTCTGTTAATAGTTTTATTTTCTCTAATGGTGTGCCGCCGGTCCATTCGATCAATTTTTGTATTTCAGTTGTGGATGTCTCTATTGCACTTTTAACTAGTGAAGTGAACAGTTCATCTTTTGAGTTAAAGTAGTGATACAAAAGCCCATGGCTAATACCAGCAGCTTGTGAGATCATACTCATCTTAGTTCCAGCAATACCGTGTTTAGCAAACACCTTGGTAGCAGCTTGAGCTATCTGTATTTTTCGTTCCTTATGGATTTGTTCCAGTTGTTCTTTTGCCAACCGTGGCATATTTTTCTCCACCTTTGTTATTTTTGAAGAAAGAAATTTGCGATATGTTTACTAATCTCTACCGGTTTATTCTTATTATTCGGTCCAAAATGATCTAACTCTGGGAATGATATCACCTTTGTTTTTTGGATGGTTCCATTTAATGTTTCGGTCATTTGTTTGACTGATGTAGGACTTTTTTCTCCAAACATGAAAAGGGTATCAGATTTTATATTATCATAGTCTCGATAAGTTCCTGCAAGTCGATGTACTTCCTTGTGCTCGGACAGATTTTCTTCTAATAGACTATATATCTTCTGCCAATGCTCACCCCGAATGACTAGTCTCAAGATGAATTTTGCATACCATTTTGGAAGCCTTGATAAAGGAGATTGGGCAGAGCCTCTAACAAAACTTGCAAATGCCGCGCGATAGTCTCTTTTTTTCATATCCGATTCATATTCGCTCAGCCAATCCCAATTTTCTTTCATAATCACTACACCAGGTTCATAAAGAGCTAATTTGGCAGTTGGAAATGATTTTGCAACTTCAAGTGCAATAAGACCTCCAAAACTATGTCCAAAAATTAAGTTTGCCCCAGTAGTTTCTAGTATTTTTTTCACATCTTCACACTCAACTTGAATGGAGAAGTTGTTCCCTTGTGGTCCACTTATGCCGCGTCCTCTGCGATCCACAATGTGCACAGTAAAAAAAGAAGAAAGTTCAATAGCTAGGGAAGTAAAGTCATTGGAGTCACTTAAAGCACCATGAATGATAAGTACCCCTGGACCTTGGCCAATACTTTTGTAGCCTATAACAGTACCATCATTGGATATAATCGTTGAGTTGATAAATTCTGTTTTTGTTGTCATTTTCAAGCCCCACCTGTTTGTATTTTGATTGACTAAGTCGATCAATCAATTAATTTATTGATATATTATATGGATACTTCTAAACATGCAAGGAGTTTTATCAATATATGAATATTAAGTTTTTAATTTAATAGCAGTTATCCACATTGACTTAGAGCATCCTCGAAGTAGTATTCTGTTTCATGAAAAGAGGAGGTTTTTGAAAATGGAAAATACATGTGTCCAGATCAATCAATTTGGCGGTCCAGATGTATTGGAAGTAATAGAGGAACCTATTAGAAAGCTGACACAAGGGGAAATTCGTGTTAAGGTTTTAGCTGCTGGTGTTGCACTTGGAGACGTTATGCGTAGAGTTGGGAAGTTTCCATCAGCTTTATCTCTTCCCCTGACTCTTGGATATGATGGCGTTGGAATAGTAGAGGAGTTAGGAGAGGGAACCAATGGTTTTGTGATTGGAGATAAAGTAGCATATTTCTTTGGTGGAACGGGTGGATATGCATCTTATGTTTATGCAAAAGAAGATGAGCTGGTTGTGATTTCGCCAAAGATAGAGCCAGAAATGGGTGCAGCGATCATTTTGAATTATGTGATCGCATATCAAATGCTGCATCGAGTGGCAAAAGTGACTGAGGGGGAAAGCATATTGATTCATGGTGCGAGTGGAGGGGTCGGAACGGCCTTGTTGGATCTAGGAAGACGAGCCAAATTGAAAATGTATGGAACAGCCTCGAAAATGAAACATGATGTGGTTTCCTCTTTTGGTGCTGTCCCGATCGATTATCAAAACCAAGATTTCGTGGAAATCTTGCAGAGAGAAGTACCTGAAGGAATCGATGTTGTATTTGATCCAATTGGTGGTACGAACTATAAGCGATCCCAAAACATACTAAGTGAGAAAGGCAGATTTGTTGGTTTTGGCTACACTTCTATTCTTAAGGAAGGAAATGCTCAAGACTGGGCTAGAGACTGGGATGAATTAACTTCGAAAGGTGAGACAGAGAATGGGAATAAGACTTATTTGTACACCATTTCTGGGTTTAAAAAAGACCATCTAGACTGGTTTCAAGAAGACTTAAAGTATCTTTTTTCTTTGTTGGAAAAGGAAGAGATAAAGCCTATCATTTTTGGACGTTTTCCATTGAGCGAAGTTGCAAAAGCTCATGAATTAATAGAAACATCAAATAAAGTTGGGAAAATTATTTTATATACCTAAAAATAAAAAGCAAATGAAGTGAGCACTCTTTTAGTTAGAGTGCTCATTATTATTTCTAGATTATTATCGGATAAAGACTATATCTCCATTATGTGTTTGCATCACTTGTACCAATAACCCCTTTGAGCTGGCGATTATCAACTTCGTTTGTTGATGTAGAGATAGTTCCTTGTTGAATAGGAAAATCAGATTGAACATTGCTTCCTGAAAAGTCTACATTTAGTGACTTTGGATCTTGACCGACAGAGACATTTTTTTGGCTACTCCTTTGTTTGGAAAATAACAAGTATCTATATAATCTCATCAATAATTAAATATAATCAATAGCTTATTGTACCTTGTATTTATCGAGTTGAGCCACCAGGTAGACCAAAAGCCGGGACCCACAGTCTAACAATGAAATTTGCTGCTGCTAATAGGATGACGAAAATGATGATCTTGGTGTAGGTAAGGGAGATATTCTGGCGATCAGTTAACTTGGTGTGTTTTCTAATGACTTTTACCCAAAATACATATAAACAAATGAAAATCAGAAGTACTCCAACGAACCACACAGGCCCATATGTTATATGGGAGAAATAGGTCTTCCATGTCAACGGTTCCCGATTGAAAATATAAGCATCGATTGCTTGGGTTTGGCTAAGGATGAAATCGTAAAAGATGATAGGGATAAACAGTCGAATGAATCTATCTCGGAGAAAACGTTTGGCTCCTTTACGCTCCAAAGAAGATGGAACGAAATAGCCTGAAATAAGGAAGAACAGACCCATGAAAAAGCTTTGATTGATAGAGAGGAATAGGTTTCCAATAGTAGCTTCAATTGATTCGGGTTTGAACACATTCGTAGCAATGGAAAAGAAAACCAAGTGATGCAGCACTACTAATATGGTGAGTGTTGACCTTAGGTTATCAATAAAGAATAACCGACCGGCTTTTTGAGACGATGATTTCTCTATATGAATGTTATTTATTGTATTCATGGTAATATCTATGTTTCCTTTTCTAAAGATGTTTAAAAATGTATCTACCAACCCACCCATAAAATGCAGTTTAATAAGAGAGTTCTTTATCTTCCGTTTAAACGGTCGCTTTACGAAGCATTACATATGATGCAAGGATATAGATGACAACCAATGGTATGGAGCCGATCGCAAGTTCAAATGCGGAATGCTGGATGAACAAATGAAAGATATCTACCCACCATCCATAAATTAACGAACCGATGGTGGCAACAACAAAGACGGTGCCGAAGAAAATAAGTAGTCCGGTACGACCAAATCGTTGAAAGATGCTCCCTATAACAACCCCAAGAAAACACATATTCAGCATGAACACAAAACTCGTTAATAGTTGCTCTATAACTGACCCGTCATTTAAATACGAAAGGTGGAAAAAGTGTAATTTCGTACCCCATCCACCTGTCCACTGCTCTACAAGTGAAAACAGAAACAATACAATTGCAAATCCAGCACTTATCACAGCGAAAATGCTTGTGGCACCTAAAAAGAAATCCGTTCTTCGTACGCTTAATCCAAGTGCAAATGGAAACATGCGAATGACAATAACGATCGCTATAACCAGCAAACTAATGCAGGTAGGGGCGATACTGCCAGGATAAGAGATCGGCACACCGATGAGAAAGCTGATGACAAGATTGGAACCAAAGATAAGAAACGTAATGATCCATGGGATGAAAAACCACCATTTCGCTTTAAAGTGCATATTCATGACACCTGTTATGTGGTTCATTGTACTTCCTCCTCCTTTTTATGAGTCTTTGCACTTGTCAGATGAACGATCAGTTGTTGCAACGATACTGGAGTGAGTTCAAGTCCAAGTTCTTCAGACTGTTTGCGATCTTCTGTACTTAGTTCCCCCATGACATGGGCTGAGAGAAATCCACCAAGCGGTGTACGATCAATCACATCTTTTCCTGCTGTAAAGCTTTCTACCTTTGTTGTCTGCCCAGTGACGGTAATTGCGCGTTCGCGAAGAACATCGTTATCTTCATTGATAAGTATCTTGCCGTTATCGATGACGATAACATGCTCTAAAAACCGGCTTACTTCGTCGATCAGGTGTGTGGATAAAATGATGGTTCGCGGATGTTCCCCGTAATCCTCAATCAATCGATCATAGAACAAGCTTCTAGCCACGGCATCGAGTCCCAAATAAGGTTCGTCGAATATCGTAAGCGGTGCACGGCTGGCTAGTCCGATAATAATTCCGACAGAGGAGAGCATTCCTCGGGAAAGCTTCTCCATTCTTCTCTTCAGTGGAAGCTCAAAATCCTCAATCAATGTATAGGCATATTCCATATCCCAGTTTGGAAAAATCGAAGCAGCCACATCCAATACATCCATAATGCGAAAGTTTTCCGGATATTTTTGGCTTTCTTTAATGAAACAAATTTGACTAAGCGCATGACTGTTTTCATAAGGGACTTCACCGAAAACTTTTACCTCCCCATATGTTGCAAATATTTGAGCAGTAATTATTTTCATGAGCGTTGTTTTGCCGGCACCGTTTCTTCCAAGCAGCCCGTAAATTTTATTTGCTTCGATGGAGAAACTGACATCATGGACTGCTGTTACGTCTCCATATGATTTTGTCAGTCGGTGTACTTCAACTGCATGACTCATTTTGTTTTTACCCCTCTCTTAATCATGTCTGTCAATTCTTCCGATGTGATTCCCAACTTTTCTGCCTCTTGAATCATCTTCACGACATACTGTGCAAAGAATTGTTCTTTCCGTTTCTCCATCAATTTCGCGTGTGCCCCTTTCGCGACAAACATACCGATGCCGCGTTTTTTGTATAAAATTCCTTGATCCACTAACAAATTCACCCCTTTTGCGGCCGTAGCCGGGTTGATCCGGTAAAAAGAAGCAAATTGATTCGTGGAAGGGACCTGCGATTCTTCAAGTAGCCCTCCTTTGATGATATCGTCCTCGATTCGTTCAGCAATTTGCACGAAAATCGGACGGCTATCATCGATTAAACTATCCATAACCTTCACCACCAAACTGGTTAATTACTCATGTAACTAACCATATAGGATTAAATTTTTGTTGTCAACAATTTCTATATATTTTTTGAAAAACTCAACACATCAGAACAAGTAAAATGTTCTCAAAGGTAAAGTAGTTTACTTAAATAGAAATAACCCGAGGTTTTACCTCGGGTTCAGTAGTAATACACTTATTAGACCGATAATAGGGAAATATCGACCGGATTATTGAATATTTTGTTAGTTTTATTTCTAGTTATCGCTATTTCTTTTGAGAAGAGCATTTATTTGCGCTTTTATAGTTTCTTTTTCCAAAGTAATAAACTTTTTTAGAGTTAAAATAGACAGGTTTTATAACACCATTATGCTTCTCTTCAAAGTGTAGGTGAGGAGCAGAGGAATTACCTGAGGTGCCTACATTTCCAATTTTTTGACCTGCTTCGATTGTCTGTCCTTTCTTTACACTGATGTTACTAAGATGTGCATAACGAGTTTCCCACCCGTTTCCATGATCAATGTAGACATACTTTCCATAGCTTCTATTACCGAGGTTTCCAATCTTTTTCACTTTTCCAGAAGCAGAAGCGACAACTGTATCTCCATAACCATTTTTTCGGCTAAGATCGATGGATAGCTTTGGATTATGGTCTTTTCGAGTTTCTCCTTTCCACGTTTGTCCACAAGGAAATGGCATTTGAAAGGAGGGAGCAGCATAGCTCTGCTCAGGACTTATTTCTACAATAGAAAAACAAGAGAAGAAAAGGACAAGAGATAAAAAACAGGATTTTATTTTTTTCACAAAAACACCCCCTGTATATCTCTTAGAGATAAAGCAATGTTTTCCTTTATAAATGAAATTATATTCAAAATATGGACGCAAATCGGATTGGAATTATGTTATCCAGTAACTCTAGTAATTTATTCTTTCTTAGGTACTCAGGATAAATAGAAGTGGAATTTTAGGAAATCTCTTTTCGTTCTGTTTCTATTGTACGTAATAGAACTTAATTTTTTTCATATAGACATGCCAACTTATAAGGTAAAAAATACTATATAATTGCAACAGTATATTCTATTTCTTGTGCATAATTAGACACAACTCTTCTTTTTTTGCTATAATCAGGTCAAAAGATAGTTCTTTTCGTAAAATTTTGTCTAGTATTGTGTAGCAAGTTGAATAACCAACTCGAATAAAGATGAAGGGAAATAAAAAATTTACCTTCTAAGGACAACTATATTCTTTTTATTTAAAAAACTGAAAGCGTTTTATTTTGACAGAGGATGAATGCAAAGGGGATTCTTTTATGCCGATTACCAAAGCATTTCTGATTATTTCCATCTTTTTTATTATCGCTGTCTTACTGCCGATAGCCGCGTTTATACTAGCCCGTATATTGAGAGCCTCTAGGCCGACAGATGAGAAAGCGAAAACTTATGAGAGCGGTGTTGAATCGGTTGGAAGCAGTTGGGTGCAGTTTCATGTTCGATATTACTTGTATGCTCTTCTCTTCGTTGTTTTTGATGTGGAAGCGATATATCTCTTCCCCTGGGCAGCCGCTTATGATGTTTTACGATCTGATATAGGATTAGCCATCTTGTTGGAGATGGGACTATTTATCGGCTTTCTGGTGTTGGGACTTATTTATGCTTGGAAAAAGAAGGTGTTAGAGTGGAAGTAAACTTTGAAAATATAGACCCTTTGACACGTCAAACGATGGACAGAAATGTTCTTACTACTACCTTAGATCAAGTAAAGGCATGGGCAAGAAGTAACTCCATGTGGCCGCTGACATTTGGACTTGCATGTTGTGCGATTGAAATGATGGGAACAGGAGGTTCACATTATGATCTCGATCGATTTGGTGTGATATTCCGAGCTTCTCCTAGACAATCGGACTTGATGATTGTCGCTGGTACGGTGACAAAGAAAATGGCTCCATTGTTACGTCGGTTATATGATCAGATGCCCGAACCAAAATGGGTTATTGCAATGGGATCATGTGCGACAGCAGGCGGGCCGTATGTCAAATCATATTCGGTCGTGAAAGGTGTCGACCAGATCGTACCTGTAGATGTTTATATTCCTGGGTGCCCACCAAATCCTGCCGCTCTAATCTATGGAATCCATAAACTGCAAGAGAAAATACGTTATGAAGCAAAAACTGGAAAGAGGGTGACGAGTCAGTGAGTGAGGAAGATAAAAAGCCACCTGTGCGTCCAAAGCCAGCCGCCAAAAAAGTAGTAGATGAGAAGGCACTGCCACCTTCCCCAAAACAACCTGTTGTGGATGATCTCGTCACTCAGTTAAAAGGAAAATTGGGAGAACGGGCAGTCTTAGAGGGTTATATTAACCAACCAAATGACCATTTACCTACCCTTATTATTTCCCAGGAAAAGTGGATCGATGTTTTATCTATTTTAAAAAATGAACCTGATCTACATTTTACCTATCTACAAAATGCTTCTGCCATTGACTATGAAACACATTTAGAAGTGGTTTTTCACCTGCATGATTTAAATCGCAAAGAACGGGTTGCAGTAAAAGTAAAACTCGACCGTGAGCAAGCTGTTCTTCCAAGTGCTTCTCATTTATTTGCTGCGGCAAATTGGAATGAACGGGAAATGTACGATTTAATGGGAATTCATTTCACAGGTCATCCTGAACTCAAACGAATTTTATTACCAGATGAATGGGTAGGCCATCCGCTACGAAAAGATTATGTTGCCTTGGATAAGGAGGTGTAGCCTTGATTCGGACAGAAGAAATGCTCTTAAATGTTGGGCCGCAGCACCCTAGTACACATGGTGTACTTCGTTTACTGGTAAAGGTGGATGGAGAGCGCATTGTAGAAGCTGAACCAGTAATCGGCTACTTACATCGTGGTACCGAAAAATTGGCCGAAGATTTAACCTATACGCAAATCATTCCTTATACAGACCGAATGGATTATCTATCTGCGATGACCAATAATTATGCCATTGTACATGCAACAGAAAAGATGATGGGGTTGGAAATTCCTGAACGAGCTGAGTTTTTACGAGTAATCGTAATGGAATTAAATCGGATTGCGAGCCACTTGGTTTGGATGGGTACATATCTGCTTGATATAGGAGCAATGAGTCCATTTCTCTATGCATTTCGGGACCGCGAACAAATTTTGGACTTATTTAACGAGTTATGCGGAGCGAGGCTGACCTACAACTATATGCGTGTCGGTGGGGTAAAATGGGATGCACCAAGCGGTTGGATAGGAAAAGTGGACCATTTTGTTACCTATTTGCAAAAGCAAATGAAAGAGTATCATCAACTGGTAACAGGGAACGAAATTTTCATGCAAAGAACGAAAGGGATTGGTGTTTATGACCAAGAAACTGCCATAAGCTTTGCCCTTTCAGGAGCGAACCTGCGCGTTACCGGTTTGAATTGGGATTTACGCAAGGATTCACCCTATTCCATCTACGAAAAATTCACTTTTGAGGTCCCTGTAGGTGAAGCAGGTGATCTCTACCAAAAGTACCTTTGTAGGATGAGAGAAATAGACGAATCACTAAAAATAGTAGCTCAAGCAGTTGATGACTTCCCAGCTGAAGGAAAGATCATGGGAAAAGTACCACGTGTTTTGCGCGTGCCAGAAGGAGAAGTATATGTTGGGATTGAATCTCCACGCGGAGAATTAGGATGTCATATCGTGAGTAAAGGGAAGGATAAACCATGGCGGCTTAAATTTCGTCGGCCATCCTTTTATAATCTGCAAATCCTCCCAACATTGCTAAAAGATGAAAATATCTCCAATTTGGTAGCTATCTTGGGTGGAATCGATATTGTATTGGGTGAGGTGGATGGTTGATGGATGCATTGCTCCTGTACTTAGGCCCTGTTATTTTATTGTTCATTGTGCTCGGTTTTGTCACTTATGCCATTTTAGCGGAACGAAAGGTGATCGGCTGGATACAGGGAAGAATAGGCCCTAACCAAGTAGGTCCTTGGGGACTTCTACAAACAGTGGCGGATATTTTAAAACTGCTGATCAAGGAAGATACCATTCCAAAAAATGCAGATCGTAGTCTGTTTAAACTCGCTCCTATCCTTGCATTTGTGCCATCTTTTGCCGTACTTGCGGTGATGCCGTTTAGTTCCCGAATACAGTTTGCAAATATCGGTGTAGGCCTGCTTTATTATATGGCGATTTCTAGTATCACTACTATCGGCATATTGATAGGAGGATGGGCCTCCAATAATAAATATGCTCTATTAGGAGGTATGCGCTCGGCGGCTCAAATGATTAGTTATGAGATTCCGCTTGTTTTATCTGTAGTCGGAATTGTATTAACAGTTGGTTCCCTTAATTTAAATGAAATCGTTGCGGCGCAACAGAAAACATGGTTTGTGTTTCCCCAAATAATTGGATTTGTTGTCTTTATCATTGCTTCTGTCTCGGAATTAAATCGTACTCCCTTTGATCTGCCTGAGGCAGAATCAGAGCTCGTAGCAGGTTATCATGTGGAGTACAGTGGTTTTCGTTTCGCTTTTTTTATGTTGGCGGAATATGTATATATTTTTGCGATGTCTTCTCTTACTACGGTTTTATTTTTGGGAGGCTGGAATGCCCCGTTTGGTCTAACATTTTTGCCGGGAATTGTTTGGTTTATCATAAAATTTGCGCTGGTTGTTTTCTTCTTATATTGGGTACGAGCAACGATGCCCCGGATTCGTGTCGATCAGTTGATGCAGTTTGCATGGAAAGTATTGCTGCCTCTGGCCTTAGCAAATATTGTGATCACTACTTTATTAAAAGAAGTTCCTTTTTTTACTCTATACTACTAAAAGGAGGGTCTTAAAAATGCTTGGTTTGATGAAAGGTTTAAATGTCACCTTGAAAAATATGGTGAAACCAAAAGTAACCTACAACTATCCCAAGGAACCCCTTAAGATGCCTGATCGATTTCGCGGGATACAATATTTTGATCCAGATAAATGTATCGTTTGCAATCAATGTGTTCGTGTCTGTCCAACTGATTGCATTTCTTTAACTGGCAAAAAGAATCCTGATCCTGAGCAAAAGGGGAAAGTGATCGATACGTACGATATCAATTTTGAAATCTGTATCCTTTGTGACTTATGTACAGAAGTCTGCCCTACAGAAGCAGTGGTGATGACCAATAATTTTGAGTTATCGACGTATTCCCGTGATGAATTGTTCAAAAATAGAGAATGGTTATTTGCTAATGATGAAAATATCCGTTCTGAAAATACATTAAATCCTCTTCCAGCAAAAAAGCCAAAAGGAGGATCACCTTCATGAATGCTGAGTTTTTCGCTTTTTCTATTTTGTCGGTTTTTGCTATAGGAGGTGCGGTTTTTTTTCTTAACTCAGTCCGTGTGATGCATATGGCTATTTCTCTTGCCTTTACATTCTTTAGTCTCGCTGGAATCTATTTTTTGTTACAAGCAGAGTTTTTAGCTGTTGTACAGGTGTTGATCTATGCGGGGGGAATTTCGATTTTGATGATTTTTGGGATTATGCTGACAAAGCCGGAAGAAGGAAGTCCTGGTCGATCTTTTCAGTACCATCAATGGATTAGTCTTGCTACGATAATTAGCTTTTTTGTAATTATTATGGTCATTATTTATCAATCACCAATCTTTACCCCTGCCGAAAAGGTATCTAGCCCTAGTGTGCAACAGATAGGCAGTATTTTATTTAAACAATATGCTATTCCCTTTGAGTTAGCATCCATTTTATTGTTGGTTGCATTAATTGGGGCTATTGTACTGGCCAGAAAGGAGCAGAAGTGATATGTATTTGACTTCTTACTTGGCTTTGGCAGCTATTTTATTTTGTATTGGTCTTTATGGGGTATTGAGCAAAAGGAATGCGGTGATGTTGCTATTTAGCGTTGAGTTGATGCTAAACGCTGTCAATTTAAATCTGGTTGCATTTTCGCGTTTAGGGTTATTTCCAAATATAGATGGGCAAATTTTTACCTTTTTTACCATCACCGTTGCAGCAGCTGAAGCTGCGGTTGGGTTAGCAATCCTTATTTCCTTATATCGTAAAAAAGAGACAGCAGAAGCGGATCAATACAATTCTTTGAAAGGTTAGGAGGCTGATAACAATGACAGGTTTAGCATGGGCAGTCCCTTTGCTTCCGCTGCTTGCATTTGTTGTGCAATTATTACTGCGAACAAAAGGCACGAAAAAACTTGTATCCTTCATTGGAGTTGGGCTGACGTTTTTGTCTTTTGTGTTTGCTGTTTATCTCATTGCACAGAGTTTCATTTGGAATCACAACATCCCAACATGGCAAATCAACTGGTTACATATTGGTTCAAAAGTCGTTACGGTTGGTGCTAGTTTTGCGCCCCTTCAAGTGCTCATGCTTTTTATTGTGTCTTTTGTTAGTTGTTTGGTTCAAATTTATTCCATTGGTTATATGAAGGCTGATGAACGAAGTAATACCTTTTTTGCCTATTTATCGCTTTTTACGTTTTCTATGCTCGGTTTGGTGATTGCACCGAATTTCCTGGAACTCTACTTCTTCTGGGAGTTAGTTGGTGTGTGTTCCTTCTTGCTTGTTGGGTTTTATTTTTATAAAGAATCAGCGAAACAAGCTGCTAAAAAAGCATTTATTGTAACTCGAATCGGTGATGTTGGTTTATTTATCGCGATTTGCCTATTGTTTTGGAAAGTCGGTAGTTTCGATTTTTCCATCATACAAGAAGCAGTAAAAACCAATCAAATATCTGCTGGTATGATTACCCTTATCGCTATTTTGATCTTTGCAGGGGCGGCGGGAAAATCCGGTCAGTTTCCGCTTCATACATGGTTGCCTGATGCTATGGAAGGGCCTACACCGGTCAGTGCTTTAATCCATGCAGCGACTATGGTAGCAGCAGGAGTATTTCTTGTGGCGGAAACTTTTTGGTTATTTGAAGCATCTTCTACTGCCTTAACTGTTGTATCGTATATAGGGGCATTTACAGCATTATTTGCAGCTCTTATCGCCTTGACTCAAACGGATATCAAGCGGGTACTCGCGTATTCTACTGTAAGTCAGCTGGGATATATGATGTTAGGGCTTGGTTCGTTAGGTTTAACGGCTGGCTTATTCCACTTATTTACCCATGCATTTTTTAAAGCTTTGCTATTTTTGGTTGTAGGTGCAGTCATTGTAGCATTTAGCAATGAACAGGATATTCGAAAAATGGGTGGATTAGGAAAAGAACAGAAATGGCTGGGGATTACATTTTTGATCGGCGGGCTTAGTATATCTGGGATTCCTCCATTTTCCGGTTTCTTTTCAAAAGATGAAATTTTTGCAGCAGTATATCAAAGTGGAAAATATGACTTGTTTGCAGCAGCATTGCTAACCGCTTTTTGTACCGCTTTTTATATATTTCGACTCTATTTTCTCGTTTTCACAGGAAGAGGAGCAGTGGGTCAAACGAAGACCTTCTCTTGGTATTATCAAGTACCAATATGGGTATTGGCTGTTTTTCCCGTAATTTCTGGTTTTGTTCAATTTCCAAAACCTATTTTAGGACAATGGTTGAAGAGTTCGGAAAGTGGAACTTTATGGTGGATAGCCCTTCTGGCTGCATTCGTTGCTCTGTTAGGTATATTTTTGGCTTATGCGGTGTACCAAAAACAATGGATATCTGCCTCATCTCTCATGAAGTATAGTGGTTTTGGCTATCGACTTTCTTATCGTAAGTTTTATGTAGATGAGTGCTACCAAGCGTTATTTGTATGGTCTCTTAAAGGATTAGGCTGGGTATTGATGGGTTGGGACCGTTTTATTATTGGAGGTATTGCTCGTTTCATCAAATCATTACCATATGAACTTGGTACGATAGGTTCATATGTACAGAATGGTCAAGTTCAACGCTATCTTTTAATAAGTGTCTTTGGTTTTCTGCTTCTTCTCCTAACGATCACAGCGGGGAGGTTGATCTTCTGATGGGACTTCTTTCTTATTTGCTAAGTATTCCGCTTTTAGGTGTGGTAGTAATTCAATTTTTGTCTAAGACAGCAGTAAGATCGCATCGTGTTCTAGCTAGTATCTTTACTTTTATCGCTTTTGTTTTCAGCCTATACTTATACTTTCCATTCCAAGCGAGTCAAGGATTACAGTTTAAAGAAAATATATCTTGGTTTCATTTTGGATCAACAGATGGTTTTTTCTATAGTCTTGGAATAGATGGGCTATCTTTGCCATTACTCGTCCTCACTACGTTAGTTAGTTTTATTGCGTCCATGGCTTCAATCTATGTTAAAGAACGTACAAAGACCTATTTCTCACTTTTTTTATTGTTAGAATTCGGGATGATGGGAGTTTTTCTAGCATCTAACCTATTTTTGTTTTTCTTATTTTTTGAGGTTACATTAGTAACCATGTTTTTCTTGATTGGAATTTGGGGATATTCCCAAAAAGAGAAAGCAGCTTATCATTTTTTGATCTACAACGGAATAGGTTCAGCATTTTTGCTCATAGGAATTGTGGGAATATACGTAATTTATGGATCGGTGGATTACGAGGTTTTGAAGCAAGCAATAGCCGTAAGTCCCTCTTCTGGAGTTATTTGGACACTGTTGACATTTTTATTGATAGCTTTTGCAATCAAGCTGCCAATCTTCCCTTTTCACCGCTGGATGTTACTTGTCCATGTAGAAGCACCTCCTTCTATCGTCATGATTCACGCAGGGATTTTATTAAAAATGGGTGCTTATGGGATACTTCGATTTGGAGTCGGTATGTTTCCGAATTATATGGAGTACATTTCTACTGTTTTAGCTGTGTTAGGACTTATCAACTTGCTATATGGAGCCATTTTAGCTTTTGCTCAGCAAGAATTAAAGAGTGTGTTGGCATACTCCAGTATCAGTCATATGGGAATCGTGCTATTAGGGATCGCAGCTGTAAATCAGGTTGGATTGCAAGGTGCTGTCTTTCAATCTATTTCCCATGGATTGTTATCTGCTCTTTTCTTTTTCTTAGTTGGTGCTCTCTATCAGCGAACCAAATCAACCCAATTAGAGGATTTTGGAGGGCTTGCAAAGTCAATGCCGATTTTTTCAGGTATTTTGATGGTAGCGAGTCTGGGATTATTAGGACTTCCAGGGTTATCAGGATTTATAAGTGAGTTCTTTTCCTTATTAGGGTTGTTTGAAAAACATCCGATTTATGCTGCTGTAGGGACATTAGGCTTGATTTTAGCAGCAGTTTATACCTTACGGGCTTTGATGTCAGTTACTTTTGGCGGGCAGCAAAAAGCCTTTAAAGCAAGGGACATGGATTGGAAAGAATGGCTTCCTATGTTTGTCTTGGTCTTACTCATCATTGGAATTGGAATCTATCCTGAACTGATAAGCAACACTTTAAATGGTGCGCTTAATACCATAGCATCTGGATGGAGGGGTTAAAGATGAATGAAATGATCATGCAACTCTCTCCAGAATGGATTTTACTAGTAGGGATTGCCTTAGTACTAGTTGGGGAGATTTTGTTAAACAAAGATAGCTCGCGGTTTGTTTTGGGTTTTATTTCTATTTTAACGGTGATTGCTTCAGGACTGTTTGTGTTACTGCAAGACAGAGAAGTTATCAACTTATTCAGCGGGAGCTTCATAAGTGATACCACTATTCGATCTATCAAAATTCTGCTTATTGTAGGGACTTTACTTGTGCTCATTCTCTCATTTGCCGAAAAAGTTTCTGCAAAAGGAGAATATTATCTACTTCTTTTAGCAGCTTTACTAGGCGCTATGACACTAGTAAGCTCCTCTGAGTTAATTTCTTTATTTGTCAGCTTGGAACTGCTCAGTCTCTCTTCATATGTATTGGTAGGTATGCAGCGGGATCGAATGATCTCAAGTGAAGCAGCATGGAAATATGTAGTTTATGGCGGTGCATCTTCGGCCTTTTTGCTTTACGGAATGTCTTTTTTCTACGGTTTAACAGGCACCACAAAATTAGTGGGCATGTCTGATTCACTTTCTATTGCCTACCATAATGAACATGGGTTGTTACTATATCTAGGACTAGTGCTTCTGTTCATTGGGATTGGGTTTAAGATCGCTGCTGTTCCGTTTCATATGTGGGCTCCTGACGTTTACCAAGGTGCGCCTACAACAGTCACTGCTTTTTTAGCTGTTGTTTCTAAGATCGCTGGTTTTGTCTTTGCCCTTCGATTGTTGAGTGGATTGTTTCCTTCGGATGGACTCAAGCCAATTGTACATATGGTGGTTGTCCCTGCATTACTGGTCATTGCCATGCTGTCTATGATCGTCGGAAATGTCGTAGCGCTCAAACAATCAAACTTAAAACGGCTATTGGCATACTCTAGTATCGGGCATGCAGGTTATATGCTTGTTGCGGTCATAAGTTTATTATTGAGTAAAGAAAAAGAAGCATTTTTCAGCTTATATTATTATTTTGTTGCTTATTTATTGGCTAGCGCAGGTGCTTTTGCTATTTTACAAGTAATCGCCAAAGAGCGCAGTCCTGACCAAAAAATGCTGAGTGGTTTGTATAAGAGGTCACCATGGCTTGCATTTTGTTTGACTGTATTTTTATTGTCCCTAGCAGGAATTCCATTTACGGCAGGCTTTATTGGGAAATTTACCATACTCATCAGCGCATTTGGCAATAGTTTATTTTGGCTCGCTGGCACTATGCTGCTCACGACTGTCATTTCCTATTACTACTACTTCCGATTGATCCGTCAGATGTATTGGCAAGATGATGACAAAGTATCGCTAGACAAAATTCATTGGTCAACAGGAATCGTAATTGCAATAACGCTTATAGGGACATTTTTATTTGGAATTATGCCAAGTTTTGTATTACAAAGCTTGAGCGCATGGATCGCATAAAGCAGAAATCCCCATCTTTAGTAGATGGGGATTTCCTATCTATATCTTAATCACCAATTTGTACAAAGTTATCCATTTCTGCTAACGCACGAACCATTCGAGGATGAAGGGGCAGGATCAAGTCAGCAGATTCCTTTTCAAATGTACCGTTACGACTCACTACATGTAGAGCTTTGGCACGAATCTGATAGTGCTGCCAAGTTGGGTGTTGAAGTTCATTTTTGGGAAGTGTATAAGGAATCATCCCAATGATATCTGAGAGCATGAGATGATAGGTCATATGTGGCTTTTGAAAGATAAATTCTTTCTTTGTCAAAGTATATCGATAAGGATATTTCACCTGAGAAATCACTAACTCTCCTGAAAATCGTTTGATATGAATAAAATCCGTATTAATTTTCATCCCTCCAAACGTATTGGGTGTTATTATTGTAACATATATATTCATTTGCTTTTTGCAACGATTACTGGAGGGATCAAAGTGCTGGGACCTAATCCAAATACAAAGTACCCAATGGAGCAAAATCCTAACGTACAATTCATAAAAAATATCGTCACTAATCCTAATATACAAGCTGGGGACTATTCTTATTACAATTCCAAGAATGGGGAGCCATTTGAAGATCAAGTATTGTTTCATTATGATGTTTATGGAGACAAACTGATCATAGGAAAGTTTTGCTCTATTGCAGCAGGTACTACTTTCATTATGAATGGAGCTAATCACCAAATGGATGGATCAACCTATCCATTTCATTTATTTGGAAATGGATGGGAAAAGTTTGTACCATCACTAGAGGATCTTCCGTTTAAAGGTGATACTGTCATTGGTAATGATGTTTGGATTGGAAGAAACGTGACGGTTATGCCGGGAGTAAAAATTGGCGATGGTGCGATTGTCGCTGCTCATGCAGTTGTTACCAAAGATGTAGAAGCCTATTCGATTGTTGGAGGAAATCCAACAAAAGAGATAAAAAAACGATTTTCGAAAGAAAAAATAGATGAGTGGCTAACAATAAAGTGGTGGGATTGGGATATTGAACTCATATCTGCAAACATTGATAAGATTGTTAGCGGCGATTTGGATGGTTTAAAGCGAGCGGCAAAATAGCATCTTTATTTCTAGAATTGTAAGAGGAGAAAGACCTGTTTGTTGAGATCTTTTTCTTTCGTAAATAAAGGGAAATGCAATTATTATCATGTTATTCTGAAATGATATATGATTTTCTTTTCACTTTCATTGTAAAATAAGAGGGAAGAAGGTGATTTTAGAGAGGATAGAGGTAAGAGAATAGAATGATTATTCTAAAAATACTACTTTTTCTTTTGCCTATATTGGCATTTCTTTTTGGTAAGTTGTTGTATTATGGTTTGAAACGCACTTATCGTACACAGCGTATCTCTATCCCTGGTTTGGGTATCTGGTTTGCTGGTCTTATTATTGGTTTGTTTATCATTTTTTTGCTTTTGTTTACTTTTGGTTTTGGCTTAGCTTTTTGGTTATTTTAGTAGAAAAATCCTCCTTCATCATGTGATGAGGGAGGATTTTGTATATAGGCTCGTTCATTATTCACACGGGGTGCAGCACTCATACAATAATGAATACCGCACCAGCTACACTTGGATCACACCCGACATGAGTTTCGGCCGGCCGGCAACCCGATTCGCGACTCGTGTTGTGGGCCCAGTCGTACCTCTATATCAAGCGGAGTGCAGCTTTGCACGTGCCGACCTTAGGTCGGCTACATATGCAGACGCATACGCTACCTTCCCGCATCGGTGGTCGACACATATTAAGAATTTTATTATACTTCTAATTTCCTTTTAATTCAACTACAAAGAATAAATTAGTTAAATTCCGTTACATACATAGATATAGAGGGGGTTAATGTCCATTATCTGAACCTTTTGCATGAATAATCTCAAAAAATGTTTTGCGGTGGAACTGTTTTTTCGTGTACGATAGACTTGTTGTGTGAACCGTGAACTATGGAGGTGCTGTCATGGAGCAAGCAACAGAACTTGGTGTTTCTTCCCTTACAAACATCATCTTCTCATTAATCTTGATTGCCTTTACATGGTGGGTGTTACTCCGTGTTCGGATCGAAGCGATATTGAAGATAAAAGAGCCTTGGTTTGCTTTTATTGTCATGATGATGTTGTCGATTATCATTGGCCATCAACTAGCACTTTTCTTTATCAATTATTTAGATTGGTCTAGGATTATAGGGCAATATCTTTTCTAGCATCATTTGTATAAACTCTCATTCGCTCGTACACAATGGATAGCAAATGGCTATAGGGAGAGTTTATCATGTTGCGATGGATTGGTATTTTGCTTATTAGCAGTATTTTTTTGATGGGAAGTAGCCAACCAGGTTCAGCGGTACCTCAAACGTTACTTGGAGTAGCTTACAAAATGGAGATCGAGCCGACATCTTATGTTGTTCATCACAGTGGTCGTACGGGTCACCTGGTATCTGCTTCACAAGCAGGGAAAAACATGCGACAATGGGTGAATGAGCTTTCACTAGGCAAAGTTGAAAAACGTACGGATCAAGATGGTATTCGCTATGATGCTTCTGGAAAATGGGGGAATTTAGAGGTCTCTTTTTATATGATCATCGACCAACCTGAGGCAAAAGTATCAAAGCCATACATAGCGATACAAGTGACAGGCCATGGAAAGCCAAAAGATGATTGGCCTAAGGCGGCGGAACGAATCCAAAAATTCCTTTTCAAACAAGAGATTCCTACACATCTGCATTACTCGATACAAGGAAATTTAGATCATTCTACAGATACAATAAAGACAGCTCATAACATAGTAAAACTATTAGATGCAAAAGAGATAGAAGGAATGGAAACCGATCAGACCGTGAGTATTTCCGCGTACTCATCTTTGTTTTCGGAGAGTATCCAAACTGGGGGAGGAAAAATGAACCTCCAAGTAGCGACCCATCGTGATGTTAAAGATGGCAAGCTAATCGTGACAATTGGTTCACCAATTATTACAGTAGAATATTAGATCATCTGGGGGGAAGACATGTGGAAAAAATTATCGTTCAAGGTGGTAACCGTTTGCAAGGCAGAGTAAAAGTACATGGTGCTAAAAATGCGGTTCTGCCGTTGATAGCGGCATCTATTTTGCCGGCAAGAGGAAGTATTACCATTTTGGATGTACCTATGTTAGACGACGTAAAAACGATTACCAAAATGTTGTCTAGCCTAGGAATAAAAGCAGAACTCGGAGAAGATAGCGTACACATCGATGCTCAAACATTTGAGACGACACAAGCTCCTTATGATTTAGTTCGGAAGATGCGGGCTTCGTTTCTTATTATGGGTCCACTTCTGGCGAGAAAAAAACATGCGCGAATTCCGTTACCTGGAGGATGTGCGATTGGCAGCCGTCCGATCGACCAGCATCTAAAAGGTTTAGAAGCAATGGGAGTCCAATTTGAAATTGAGGCTGGACATATTGAAGGCCGAGTTGCAGACCGACTGCAAGGGGCGAGCATTTATTTGGATTTCCCAAGTGTTGGTGCTACCCAAAATATAATGATGGCAGCTAGCCTTGCAAATGGTCGTACGGTTATCGAGAATGCAGCATGTGAACCGGAAATTGTCGATCTAGCAAATTTCCTCAATGCAATGGGGGCAAAGGTTCGAGGTGCTGGAACCGATGAGATTCGCATTGATGGAGTCGATTTTTTACATGGAACCGAGTATACCGTGATTACGGATCGGATTGAAGCGGGAACTTATATGGTAGCTGCTGCTATCACTCGTGGGGAAGTATTTGTAGAAGGGGCGATAGCGGATCATCTCATCCCTCTTATTGCGAAATTACGAGAGATGGGTGTCCAAGTGATGGTGAGTGAAGATGGTATTTTGGTTCGGGCAGAAGGGGAATTAAAACCAATTGATGTCAAAACCTTACCTTACCCAGGCTTTCCTACTGATCTCCAATCACAGGTGATGGCACTTCAATTAACTGCCAAAGGTACGAGTCTCATGTCCGAAACTGTATTTGAAAATCGTTTTATGCATGTGGAAGAGCTTAAACGGATGAGTGCTCATATTAAAATCGATGGCAGAACAGCTGTGATCGAAGGTGGCCATCCTCTCTCAGGTGCACAAGTGACATCTACAGATTTGCGTGCAGGAGCAGCTTTGATCTTAGCTGGGCTTGTAGCAGATGGAGATACGGAAGTGTACGGTTTACATCATGTGGATCGTGGTTATGTGGATATTGTTGGGAAGCTACAGTCACTAGGTGCAAAAATCAAGCGTGTGAGTGTGGAAGAGGAAGTTTCAGCAACTAGTCATTCCTATGCATAAGGAAATTTGATAGATAGTTCTAACCTAGTAAGTCTCCTAATAGGCTAAGAGAAAGATTCCTGTTAGGAGGTTTTTTTTTGTCCTATAACTACAAATTTGTTGGATTGATGTGTTCTCTTTTTGTCCTTTTACCACTAGCGATCGTATTGATTCCAATGGTTTTAGTAGACTTTCAGCAAGGTGGTATAAAAGTAGATGCTTTCGCTCCTGAACATAACAATAACCTAGCCGATGACTCCAAAATTTATATAAATGTAAAGTTATCTGTTGAAAAAAAGACCGTTCGACTGCCATTAGAAGATTATATTCGCGGGGTGGTAGCTTCTGAGATGCCAGTAGAATTCGAGCCCGAATCCCTTCGGGCACAGGCGATTGCGGCTCGAACTTATATTTATAGTCGTGTAAAAAATAAGGAAGCAACCGTTACAGATACGGTTAAAGATCAAGTATATGCTACAGATGAAAAACTAAAGGAAAAATGGGGAATTTACTATCAACAAAATATGATAAAAGTTCGTGCGGCAGTAAACTCAACCAAAGGAAAAATTATCACCTATCAAAATAAACCGATCTATGCAGCTTTCTTTTCTACTAGCAATGGGTACACAGAAAACTCCGAGGAATATTTTAAAGAAGCCTACCCATACTTGCGAAGTGTCCCTTCTACTTGGGATAGACGATCTCCAAAGTTTATGCGCAGTAAAACATTACCTTTATCTTTTGTCGTCAAAGCGTTGGAACAACACACTGGGAAAAAAGTTTCCATCACTGCTTTCTCACAAAGTCATCCAATAATTTTAAAGAGAACGTCTGGAAAACGAATTGCTCAAATAAAAATAGGAGATCACATTTTTACTGGAAGAGATGTAAGAGAGGCATTGGGATTAGCATCTTCTGATTTTTCTTGGAGGCAAGCGGGAGGTCACATTACTTTTATCACCCATGGCTTTGGACATGGTGTCGGCATGAGTCAATGGGGGGCAAATTTGATGGCAAAGCAAGGAAAGTCAGCAGAACAAATTATTTATCATTACTACCAACATGTGAAGATTAAAAATATAACAAATTAGTTGATGTTTGATTATAATTTTTTTATAATCAAAAAGGTTTCGTCCGTGAAAGACGAGAAGAGGAATCATGGCGAGTCGTTCTTTGAATGCAACCGAGAGAATCATTAAGGAGGACGGAAAGGAAGTCCCAGTGATCATGCCGGCGTATGTACGGGATGGAAAGGTCCGCCGTCTCCCTGATCCGGAAGATGGTGTAGAGATCTACGTGGAAGCACATGTCTATGACATTGCTTCTAAGGAACGATCCGATCTCCTGCTGGTAAAGTAACTCGGGTCATTCAAAAGGACTGCCATGCGTCATGTATGGCAGTCTGAAGGCAAAAATGAAATTCTATATATAAAGGAAAACACCAGCAAACTCTTTTGTATGCTGGTGTTTTTTCTTTATTTGCAATAAACAATAAGTAAAGTATTTCCTGATTGAAATTCCTTTTTCTTTTGAATATAATGAAGATGATCGAACGAGCCAAGTTCTGGAGGAACAGTGGCCAAGCAGGGCAAGCGCGTCAAGACGCGGAACCAGCCGAAGACGGCCGTCCCCCGCTCCAAGCGGAAGGAGAGCACCCACTGGTCGACGGTGGGCACCATACGAGCGGTCGTGCCTGTCCCGGGAACCAGCGGATCGGGGTCCAGGGGACGTAAGGGCCGCATCCAGTAGCAGTCCTCCGGGACATCTCAGGGTGAGACTGGATCACATAAGTGGTCCGGACTCATCCTGAGCCCATTTTAATTCATTTTAGACAAGAACTAAGTCAAATAGCTGATTTTTGCTTGTTCCACAAGTTTTTTCATATGCACACGAATTGCCTCCATATGTGCATTGGTATAGATACTTCGTTTTTCAATAATGCCCCCATTTCTTTTTTCGCCCTTCTCTTCGTTCATCACCAATTTTGTTTTAGGATACCTTTTTTCAATAATATTTTGCCCGTTTTTGTAAATCGATGGGTAACCAGTTTTATGTAACTTTTGAATCAAATCGGCATTCCCTCACTTGTCTCTTGCCAAATATAAACCAAGTGTTCCGTTTTTTCTTAAAGATAAAACAAAATTTACCAACAAAGGTATAAACAGGTGAATATGCGTCGAGACTGGTCACTAGAGGTGATCAGGCTTATGAAACCAGAAGAACCAAAAAACAAAGTTTCTTTTCTGGATGAAAACAAAAACCAAAAAACAAAAAAACCTACTCAACTTTTAGACAAAAAATGGTTTTTTCCAGCGCTCTATATGACTGTTGCAGTATGTGTACTCGGGATGGCATGGTGGTACCAGTCTGCTAAACAACAGGATGTAACTCGGACAAACAGTCCAGATGTCGATACTGTTTTACCAGTGGAAGAAGTTCCATCTGACAATCTAAAACAGATTTCCTTGCCAGTGGCCAGTGATCCAACAGTTACCAAAACAATGGATTTTTATGATGCAAATGCTAGTGATAAAGCGAAGGAAAGCGCATTGGTCAAATATGCGGATACCTATTGGCCTCATACAGGAATTGATTTCGCTAGAAAAAATGGAAAATCATTTGATGTAGTTGCCAGTGCATCCGGAAAAGTAGTCAGAGTAGAGAAAAATCCTGTTCTTGGTCAAATAGTAGAGATCAAACATGAAAATGGATTAACCACCATTTATCAAAGTTTGTCCAATGTAAAGGTAACAATGAACCAAACAGTCGTTAAAGGGGATGTCATTGCGGAAGCAGGACAAAACCAATTTGAGAAAAACGAAGGTATACATCTTCATTTCGAAGTTCGGAAGAATAACCAAGCTTTAAATCCAAATGACTATGTAAAATAAAAATGCGCCCTTATGATCAGGGCGTTTTTTTGTGGTTTCTTCATTCAACTTTATAACAACTATCCTTTCTGGCTTGTACCAGCATAACCGGTTGTACGCTTCATATAATGTATCAAACAAGCAGAAAGGAGGAGAGGAGAGTTGCATGATTATATAAAAGAGAGAACGATAAAAATTGGTCAATATTTTGTAGAGACCAAAAGTACTGTACGAGTAATAGCGAAGGAATTTGGGGTTTCAAAAAGTACAGTGCATAAAGATTTAACAGAAAGACTTCCAGAAATAAATGCGGATTTAGCTAATGAAGTAAAAGAAATATTAGAATATCATAAATCCATAAGACATCTACGTGGTGGAGAAGCTACCAAAATAAAATATAAGCGCAAAGCAGGGAACAAGGATGTAGCACGGATTTCTATATAAATAATTTCCATATTTTGGAAGGTCGGATGTATTCAAAATTTACATAATCATCTCATCTCCGACCTTCTGATTATATGGTAAAATATATAATACAATATTCACTGGTGTTAGTAGACGAATCAAGGTATGCTTTGTTATATTTTTGTTATGTGATTTCGATGGACAAGCATATCGTAATTGGAGAGGTATGACACATGAGTCAATTAGAAGATAAAAAAGATACAAAGAACGACAAAGTCAAAGTAGAACAGGATGACAATCGTTTGCCTGTTGGGGAATTAAAGTGGAGCAAGGAACAACAAGAGGGTCAGGTTGAAGAAGAGCAAAAAGAAAGCAAAGAAAAAGTAATAGCGGAAAAAGAACAAGAAAAAAAACAAGAAAAAAAACAAGAATCTACTGAGAAAGATAGTGTTCAATCTGAGGTTTCAGCAACCTTATTGGAAGTAGAGAAAGAACAAGAAGCAGATGTTTCATCCCAAGAGGAGAAGGAAGAGAAGAAACAAGATCCACTCGCAGGAATTGAAGATACCCTGACTCCAATTGATTTTAAAACTTATGAGTTTGATGCAGAACAATTAAAAGCGATTGAACAGGAATTAAATTCGTTGAATCCGCAAAAATTAGAAGAAGAATTAAACACCATTCATCATCAGCCTCCGCTAAAAGATCATGTTGAGTATGAGGAAGACGAAGAAGAGTATACAACAGATTCCAGATGGGTAAAACGTAGTATATGGATCTTAGGAATCCCTGCACTTTTAGTTATTGTTTTATTTGTTAGTTTAATTATTGGTCACACGGTTGTAGGCGGCCAGCCGGTTAGTGATATATTTGATATGAATATGTGGATGCATGTTTACAATTTAATTTATGGATAAACAACCCCGTCTGTGTGAATTGCCACAAAGACGGGATTCTTTGTGGTAGGCTGGAGGGTCTTAGATGATAAACATACCAAATATCCTTACTATTTTTCGCTTTTTCTTGGTCCCTACCTATCTATTTATATATTTTTCTGATATACCTAGTAAATTATTTTGGTCTGTAGCAATTATATTACTTGCTGGAATTACAGATGTGGTGGATGGATATATAGCAAGGCGTTATAATCTTGTAACTGAAATAGGCAGTCTTCTTGATCCCTTAGCAGATAAATTAATGATTATTGCCGTATTTTTATCTCTTCTCATTACACATAAAATTACTTTATGGGCAGCATTTGCTGTCTTTTTGCGTGATATTTCCATGATTATTTATTCCACACTGTTTCACTTAAAAGGTAAGAAGACAATCCCAGCAAATATTATGGGGAAACTTACAACGGTGCTCTTCTATATTGCTTTGTTTACCCTTCTCTTTTCCATTAATGGTGCACAAACATTTCTTTGGTTTGTCATCGGATTATCTTATTTGACCTCTCTTATCTATTTCGTTCTCATTCGTTCTGCTAATAAAGAGTAACTTATCTCGTCATCGTTGACTACGTATGCTAAACTGTATCGAGTATAGATGGCTAGCGAAAAGGAGTTGAAAAAACATGGAATGGGATATTAATAAGATTCAGGAAGTTATCCCTCACCGTTATCCATTTCTGTTAATTGACAAGATCATAGAAGTAGTTCCTGGTCAAAAAGCGGTTGGAATCAAAAATGTAACGATGAATGAATCTTTTTTTCAAGGGCATTTTCCAGAATACCCAGTGATGCCTGGTGTTTTAATTGTAGAAGCTTTGGCACAAGTGGGAGCATGTTCGATACTTATATTAGATGAGTACAAAGGGAAAATTGCTTTCTTTGCTGGGATTGACCGTGTCCGTTTTCGTGGACAAGTAAAGCCAGGAGATACTCTTCGACTTGAGGTAGAGATGACGCGTTTACGTGGGAAAATGGGAAAAGGGAATGCTGTAGCCCGTGTTGGTGACAAAATAGTTGCTGACGGAGAAATCATGTTTGCTATCATGGATGGAGATAATGATAAGTAATACTCCACATATATCTATGGAATTTTTAGATCAGATGGACCAGCCAATCGCATGTAGAGTTATATAGAAGGAGTTATAATGATTACCATTATTAATGGTGCATTCTAATCGTTATCTATGTGGCTCTTTATTTTATAGAAGGAGTTATAATGATTACCATTATTAATGGTGCATTCTAATCGTTATCTATGTGGCTCTTTATTTTTTTATGACAATTGCAACAGACTCTTTTTTCCCACGTATTACGTGGGCTTTTAGTAGGCAAGATCCTTGTAATACATACAAAGACTGACAAAAAAGTGTGTCTATTTATGGTTGACTATACCAAAAACATTTCATTTGTGTTACAGTGGTTGTAATGTTACTGTAACATTAAATGTTGCTTAAAGAGAGGGAGTAACATAACATGATCCGCTATGGAATAGTAGGTTGCGGTCATATCGCCAAAAAACATGTTGCGGCTATTGCAAATGTGGAAGGCGCGGTTTTGACTGCTGTATGTGATACCAATGAGGAACGATTACAGGAATTTGTCACAGATAATGTCCAAGGTTTTTTGGACTTAAAAGACATGCTCTCCAGCGACCTAGTAGATGTTGTTTCCATTTGTACTCCAAGTGGGCTACATAAAGCACTAACTATTCAAGTTGCAGAAGCTAAAAAGCACGTTGTAGTGGAAAAGCCAATGGCACTTACCTTAGAAGATGCAGATGCGATGATGGAGGCTTGTGAAAGAAACAATGTAAAAATGGCAGTTGTCCATCCAAATCGTTTCCGTCCGGCTATTATTGAGCTAAGAAAACAGTTGGATAAGGGTGCATTTGGCAAGATTGGTCATGCAAATGCGACAGTGCGTTGGAATCGCAATCAAGCATATTACGATCAAGCACCATGGCGAGGAACCAAAGCGATGGATGGCGGAGTTTTGATGAACCAAGCAATCCATAACATGGATTTGATGCTATGGATGATGGGAGAAATCGAAGAAGTTAGCTCCTACAATGCTACGCGTTTGCGTGATATCGAAGCAGAAGATACTTCTTTATCTGTTATTCGTTTTAAAAACGGAGCACTGGGAGTTTTAGAAGCGGCAGTTACCATCTATCCAAAAAATCTAGAAGAATCTTTATCTATTTTTGGAGAAACAGGTACTGCAATAATTGGCGGACCGAATGCAAACTGGATTAAGACTTGGAATTTTGAAGGATTAAGTGAAGAAGAAAAACAAAAAACGATTGAAAAAATAGATCAAGATCCATTTGGTATTCCTGGACATGAGTGTATTATCCAAGATATGACCAATGCAATCGCTCAAGATTATATTCCAGTTGTTTCTGGTAAAGAAGGCAGAGAAGCCTTAGCGTTTGTAATTGCATGCCAACAAGCTGCGGAAACAGGTCAACCTGTACGCATGGATCAGTTGTTAAAATCTCGAGAAGGAGCTATTAATTAATGAATAAAATTCCTTTGTTAGATCTTACCAAACAATATGAAGGTATTCGTGAGGAAGTACGTGATGCAATTGATCGTGTATTGGAAAGTGGACATTATATTTTAGGTCCTGAAACAAAAGCATTAGAAACAGAAATAGCGGAATACTGCGGCGTAAAGCATGCTATTGGTGTAGGAAACGGTACAGATGCTCTGCAACTCGTTTTAGATGCTGCTGGAGTAAAAGAGGGAGATGAAGTCATTACCACTCCATTTACCTTCTTTGCATCTGCTGAAGTTGTCTCTCAATTAAAAGCTACTCCTGTATTTGTGGACATTGATCCCAAAACATACAACCTAGATGTAGAGCAATTGAAAAAAGCTATTACTCCCAAAACAAAAGCGATTATTCCAGTACACATTTTTGGCCAACCAGCTGAAATGGATGCTATTATGGAACTCGCCGAACAACACAATATCTTCGTCTTAGAAGATGCGGCACAAGCAATTGGTTCAGAGTACAAAGGAAAGAGAATTGGATCTTGGGGTCATGCTGCTACATTTTCCTTCTTCCCAACGAAAAACCTCGGTGGTTATGGCGATGGTGGAATGATTGTTACCAACGATGATGAATTGGCTGCAAAACTTCGTATTTTGCGTGTGCATGGAAGTAGTCCAAAATATTATCACAGCATGATTGGTTACAACAGTCGTTTGGATGAGATTCAAGCTGCTGCATTGCGGATTAAATTACGGCACTTAGATGATTGGAACAATGCACGTGCACAGAAAGCTGAGTACTACAACAAAAAATTAGCGGAACTGCCAGTGGTAACTCCCTATCGTGCTGAAGATCGTAAACATATTTACCATTTGTACAATGTACAGACAGAAGACCGTGAAGGTTTAATGGCTCATCTAAAAGAAAATGGTATCGCTTCCGGTATCTATTACCCTCTGCCACTTCATTTACAAGAAGTTTATAAAGAGCTTGGTTACAAAGAGGGAGATTTACCAAACGCAGAAACCATTTCCAAAAAAATATTTGCTCTTCCACTCTATCCAGAGCTCGATGAAGAGACAATTGATCATATTGTTCAAGTTGTGAGAAACTACTTTGAGTAAAGGGATGAACGCTCGTGAACGGTTTGCTCGAAAAAATTGAGTCGAAACAAGCAGTAATCGGGGTTGTGGGCCTAGGTTATGTAGGCTTGCCCCTTGCAGTAGAAAAAGCAAAAGCTGGTTATAAAGTAATCGGTTTCGATGTGCAGCAAAAACGCGTTGATATGGTGAACGATGGTGTAAACTACATCGGTGATGTTGTAGATGATGAACTAAAGCAAATTATTCGTACAGGTCAATTAACTGCTACTGTCGATTATTCAAGAATCCAAGAGGTAGACGCTGTTGCAATCTGTGTACCTACTCCTTTGGATAAGTATCAACAACCAGATACTACATATGTGGAGGCATCTGGTAAAGAAATTGCAAAATATCTCCATCCAAACATGCTGGTTGTATTAGAAAGTACTACGTACCCTGGTACGACAGAAGAAGTGCTGCAACCGATCTTGGAAGAAACAGGCTTAAAAGTAGGAAAAGACTTTTATCTTGCCTACTCACCTGAACGTGTAGACCCAGGAAATAAAACCTTTAATACAAAAAACACGCCAAAAGTAGTGGGTGGTGTTTCCCCTGCTTGTACCAAAATCGCTGCTGCCATGTACCGCAGTGTATTAGAAGGCGATGTGCATGAAGTTTCTAGCCCAAAGGTAGCTGAAATGGAAAAGATATTGGAAAATACATTCCGTAATATCAACATTGGCCTAGCAAACGAAATGGCTATACTCTGTAATAAAATGGGCATTGATTTATGGGAAGTAATCGAAGCAGCCAAAACAAAACCTTATGGATTTATGGCCTTTTATCCAGGGCCGGGTTTAGGTGGACACTGTATTCCAATTGATCCTTTCTACCTTACTTGGAAAGCACGTGAATACAATTATCATACTCGTTTGATCGAAGTGGCTGGTGAGATCAACAATGAAATGCCGAACTTCGTAGTTGATCGTACGATGAAAATCTTGAACCGCTATCAAAAGTCACTCTCAGGTGCGAATGTGTTAGTACTCGGTGTAGCTTACAAGAAAGATATTGATGACTATCGCGAATCACCTGTTATGGAGATCATTAAGCTGCTCGAGAATTACCAATCTAATTTTGAATTAGTAGATCCACATATTTCTTCATTCCGACTTGATGGAAAGGTTTATGAGACGGTTGAACTGACAGAAGAGAAACTAAAAGAAGCAGATTTGGTATTGATTACAACGGATCATACTGCATTTGACTATCAACAAATTGCTGATACTTCCGCTGCTATTTTCGATACACGAAATGCCCTAAAAGATATCAAAAACATCAAAGCTTACTACGAAAAATTATAAAGTAGGTGTCTTATGAAACATTACATTCATGACACAGCAAAATTGGGACAGAATGTCAAGATCGGCTATTTTTCTGTGATAGAAGAAGGAGCAGTGATTGGGGATAATGTTACCATTGGAAACAATGTCACCATTCATGCTGATACAGTTGTCAAGGATCATGTGTTCATTTCGGATAATTGTGTAGTTGGCCGTTGGCCAAGACCGGCTAAAGCTTCTACTGTAAAAGTAGATACAAGCTTGCCTGCACTTGAAATTGGCGAAGGAACTACATTAGGGGCAAATACAGTACTTTATCGAGGCAGTAAACTCGGTCGTGAAGTGATGGTGGGAGATCAAGCATCTATTCGAGAGAAAGTTTTTATTGGTGACTCCGTTGTGGTTGGACGAGGAGTAGCAGTAGAAAACCAAGTAGAGATTGGGTCCTATACCAAAATTCAAACCAATGCCTATATTACCGCTTATACAACTATCGAAGAACGAGTATTTATTGCTCCAACTGTTACGACAACCAACGATAACTTTATGGGTCGTACCAAAGAGCGGTTTAAATTGGTTCGTGGGCCACTTATCAAGAAAGGCGCTCGAGTTGGAGGAGCTTCTATCTTGTTGCCGGGTGTTACTGTTGCAGAAGAGAGTTTTATTGCAGCAGGGGCATTGGTTAACAAAGATACAGAAAGAGCAAAAGTATATGTTGGTGTTCCTGCTCGTACCTTGCGTGATGTGCCAGACAAAGAAAAACTGGAAAACCAAGAGTAATCTCAATGGGGAACAAGCAAAAAACTTGTTCCCATTTTCATAGGAGAGGAGTGAAGGAGATGAAGGTTCTTGTAACGGGTGGAGCTGGTTTTATCGGTTCACATATTGTCGATCAATTGCTGGAAAAAGGTCATGAAGTGGTCATTATTGATAACATGTCCTCCGGTAAAGAGACAAACCTAAATCCAAAGGCAGCTTTTTATCGCATCGATATGGAAGATGCTAAAATCCAAGAAGTTTTTCAACGAGAAAAACCGAAAACAGTTATTCATCAGGCAGCACAAACTGTTGTGCAGACATCCGTCCGTCAGCCAGTTTATGATGCACATATGAATATTCTCGGTACGATTAATCTTCTTGAGGCAGCACGTCTTTATGGAACTAAAAAGTTTGTTTATGCATCTTCGGCAGCAGTTTACGGAGATCCACAGTATGTACCCATTGATGAAAGACATCCTGTAGGTCCACTTTCTGGATACGGGATTTCCAAATACACACCAGAGCAGTATTTACGGGTGTATCAGCAAATGTATGGGATGGAATTCACCATCTTACGTTACGCAAATGTGTATGGTATTCGTCAAGACCCTCAAGGCGAAGGCGGAGTTATTTCTATTTTCATCGATAAAGTGCTGGCGGAAAGTCCTTTTACGATCTTTGGGAATGGAGAGCAAACAAGAGATTATATATATGTGGAAGATGTCGCCAAAGCAAATCTGGCAGCGCTGAAAGCCGGAAATAACGAAGTGTTTAATATTGGAACAGGTGTACATACTACTCTGAATCAGTTGGTGGAAAAACTACAGCAAATCAGTGGGAAGGCTCTAGAAACCATATATGAAAAAGAGCGGCTTGGAGATATTAAGCACAGTTATTTCACTGTAAATAAGGCAAAAAACAATTTACATTGGACTCCAGAAGTATCATTGGATGAGGGTTTACGTAAGACTTATCAGTATTATTCACTTCAAAATTCTACTAAAATATTGTAACATTTAACCTCTTGTACTTTCATTACAACTATTTTATACTAAGTTACAGGTCATGAAATATTCCTGTAACATAAATGTTACTTTCGTAATGAAATCAAACAAATTTGGATATAGATATAGAAGTAGGAGTGGTGAAGAGATGCGTTCCAAAGTAATGGCGGAAAACCAGACACAGTTGTATTTTGGGGATACAGGTATAAGTAGGATTATGTATCCTGCGGTAAAACGTACTTTTGAAATATTATTTTCCCTTTTACTGCTGGTTGTCACATTGCCGGTGCTTCTCGTCACTGCGATTGCGATTAAACTTGAGTCACCTGGTTCTATCTTTTATAAACAAGAACGAGTTGGCAAAAACGGAAAACTGTTTAACGTATGGAAATTAAGATCGATGCGTAATGATGCTGAGAAAAATGGACCACAATGGGCTTCAAAAAATGATGCACGTGTTACACAAGTAGGAAGTTTTATTCGTAAAACGCGGATTGACGAGTTACCACAATTATTCAATGTTTTGAATGGTGAAATGAGCTTAATCGGTCCACGTCCCGAACGTCCCATGTTTACCGAGCAATTTGACAAAGAGATCCCTGGATTTAAAAATCGATTGTTGGTAAAACCAGGTCTTACGGGTTGGGCGCAAGTCAATGGTGGTTATGAAATGACCCCAGCAGAGAAATTGGATTTGGATATGTACTACATTCAAAAACAATCTTTTAAATTAGATACAAAAATCTTTTTCCGTACCATTAAAGTTGTCTTTACTGGGGATGGAGCTAGATAAGAAAAGATGGAGCTATCTGCTCCATCTTTTTATTTTGGTTGAGATAAAGTATTATTTTAGTGTTGGCAGGTGACGTCTTTTTGATGGGATAGACATGAGTTTTGATGAGTACAACAGGTACCTCCACCAAGTACTCAATAAGCTAATTGAAATGTCGGAGGAAGAGGCTCGAAGTTATGACGCTCGTCTCCCTCGTATTCGCAAACTTGGGATGGACGGCAAGCCAGCTGCTGCGGTCTTTGAACTGGCATTTGTGAATGATACTGTGCTTCATTCTATCCATCTGAGATGACGCACCTTGACCTCCTTTCCGAGAGGAAAGCGAGCCCCTGATAATTGGAGTTAGATGCCAAAAAGCAGGGGGATGATTACAAGGGCTGCGAATGGCCTGTTTTATAGATAAAAAATAGCACCCTTGGGGTGCTATTTCTATATAAGTGTCCTGATTTTCTTACACAGGGTCTAAAAAATGCTTTTTAGCGCCAAGTAGATAAGACCCCACATTGGAATACTGAGTAAAACTGCATTCATAACTCCCAACCAGAAAAACTTACCTACCACTGTGTATTGCATCAAAGACACCTCCGTTTTGATCTGATGTCTTTATTATATTCAAAATGTGTGAGGTTTAAAGGATTTGGGGAGAAATGTAAATGAACTGTAATGTTGGGGTAATATCATTTGTCATTGTTACAATTTGGCACTTCTATTATTTCAGAATGATGTTGGCATGAAATAAATTGGTCTAATTTGATGTCCTCCGTGGCTGTCAAAGCACGGGGGACGGATATTTTTTGGACTTTCATAATTTCGAGGTAATTCGTTGAGCAGTTACAACTTCGGTCGACCCTGAAATAGGTTTCTATGTTTATTCTTTATATTTCCATGTTGATTTTTATATTTTTATTCGTTATAATAAAGTTAACTTGATATGTAGTTCTCTTATCCAGAGAGGTGGAGGGACAGGCCCTATGATACCTCGGCAACCATCCGTTAAGGAAAGGTGCCAATTCCTACAGAATTTTTGGTTCTGACAGATGAGAGAAGGCGATATGAAAATGTATCCCTTTTTGCATCTGTGCAAAAAGGGTTTTTTATTATTTTAGGAGGTGCTTTGAAATTGAGTTTCATCCAGTTGCAAAACGTCTCCAAACGATATGCTGAAGTAACAGCACTTGATCGTGTGTCTGTAGAAGTACAGACAGGAGAAATGCTTGGGATTATTGGTCATAGCGGCGCAGGTAAAAGTACTTTGCTGCGAATGATAAATGGATTGGAACAGCCAACTGAGGGCGATGTTTTGATTAAGGGTAAAAATATTACGGATCTAAACAAGTTGGAATTACGTCAGCTTCGCAGTAATATTGGAATGATTTTCCAACATTTTAATTTGTTATCGTCCCGAACCGTATTTCAAAATGTCGCGTTTCCGATGCAAATTGTGGGCAAGAAAAAGTCTGAGATCAAGGCTCGCGTCGAAGAGTTGTTAGAACGTGTCGGACTTTCGGACAAGAAAAATGCTTATCCCTCACAACTAAGTGGTGGGCAAAAACAGCGTGTAGGAATTGCTAGAGCACTCGCAAATCATCCAGAGATTGTACTCTGTGATGAGGCCACCTCTGCACTTGATCCTGCAACGACAGACTCCATCTTACAATTAATTCAAGAGATTAATCGGGAGACAGGTATTACGTTTGTGTTTATTACTCACGAGATGTCTGTTGTAGAAAAAGTTTGCAGCCAAGTTGCAGTCCTAGAGGCTGGCCGCATCGTGGAAACAGGAAAAGTAGAGGACGTTTTCTCCAACCCTAGGCACGATGTAACCAAATCTTTTTTGGGTCTAACTCCTAAGAAAGGAGGGAATCGAAATGTCTCCTAGTTTAGATTGGAATCTCATCTTACAAGGAACGCAAGAAACATTGTGGATGGTCGCGATTTCTACCTTTTTTGCTGCACTGATTGGTGTACCTTTAGGTGTTTTGTTAGTAGTCACAGATCGAGGACAATTTTGGGAACTAACTTGGCTGCAAAAGGTGTTAGGATTTATTGTTAATATTTTTCGTGCTGTACCCTTTATCGTCTTGATCTTATTTTTATTTCCAGTTACGAAATGGATTTTAGGTACATCACTTGGAACAACTGCAGCGACCATTCCATTGATTGCTGGTGCAGCACCATTTTTTGCTCGGATGGTGGAGACTGCTATCCGAGAGATTGACCGTGGTGTAGTAGAAGCAGCAGAAGCAATGGGTGCAGGACCCTTCACCATTATATTGCGGGTGTTTCTGCCGGAGGCAATGCCGGCGATCATCTCGGGTTTGACTGTTTCCTGTGTTAGTTTAATCAGTTATTCTGCAATGGCTGGTATGGTTGGAGGAGGAGGTCTTGGTGACCTTGCACTCCGCTATGGATTTCAGATGTTTGATGAAAAAATGATGTTTGCTTGTGGAATACTACTTGTGGTAATGGTGCAATTGGTTCAATGGATCGGGGATTTTATTTCCCGTCGCTTAGATAAACGAAATCTACAATCATAGAGGTGAATGGTAATGAAAAAGTGGCTATTATTGAGTTTTTCTCTCATCCTTGCAGTTATCGTGTCTGCTTGTGGAAACACAGATACTAGTAAAAGTACAGGATCACAAACATTGACAGTAGGAGCAACACAAGTCCCTCATGCAGAAATTTTAAATTTTGTAAAACCGATTTTGAAAAAACAAGGTGTTGATCTTCAAGTAAAAGTCTTTCAAGATTACGTATTACCAAACCGTGCTGTAGAAGAAGGACAAATTGATGCTAACTATTTTCAACACATTCCCTGGATGGAAACAACAAATAAAGAAAACGGATTTCATTTGGTAAAAGTAGTTGGTGTTCACATTGAGCCAATGGGTGCTTACTCTCAAAAGATCAAAAATAAGTCTCAAATTAAAAATGGTGCTACGATCGCTGTTCCAAATGCTACATCAGAGATCACTCGTGCTCTGCTATTGCTTGATGCAAATGGTGTGATCAAGCTGGACAATCGAAATGGTGAGAAAACCGTTAAAAACATTGTTTCTAACCCAAAACATGTCCAAATCAAGCCCCTTGAAGCAGCTATGTTACCAAGGGTTCTAGATCAAGTTGACCTTGCGATCATCAATACCAACTATGCACTTCAAGCAAAACTAAATCCTACAAAAGATGCAATCTTTATCGAAGATTCTAAGTCTCCATATGTGAATGTGCTCGCAACGAAAAAAGGAAAAGAGAATGATCCTCGTATTCAAAAGCTAGCTAAAGTGTTGAATTCTCCTGAAGTGAAAAAGTTTATAGAAGATAAATACAAAGGTGCTGTAGTACCAGCATTTTAATGAGAAGAAGATCCTATTAAAGGATCTTCTTTTAAATTTATTCGGTTTTGAATATGTAATCTAATGAAACAGGTTAGTTGGTCATATAAAAAAGAACAGTACTTATTTGAATTCATGCTTATTAAGGTGATGCTATTCTTCATACCCGATTTTAGCGATTGTTTTTCGCAAATCATCTGTGAGTTCACCGGAAAACCTTTTTTCTTTACCAACAAAAAAAGAGATTTCACAACCAGATACTTGAGTTGCTTTGGACATTAATTCATACCCTTCTTTCGAAAAAACAAGTCCGTTCATTACTTCTTCTGATTCGAAGTGAGTCTCCATAATGATATCAAGTCCTTTGACATCTTGGTCGATATCGGGGCTTACATCATATACTTTTGTGATATCTGTACAGAGAACTCCTGGGATTTGGTGAATGGTTGGAAAGATGGTCTCAATATAAAACTTGAGAAGAGCATCAACATTTTCTATTTTTTTAAACATCGTTATTGTTTTAATCATAATTTTTATCCTTTCTCAAATGGTCTACTTTTTTTAGATTTAATAATATTTACAAAACTAATGATGTTAAGTTTGTTGGTATATGGGTGAAATGGATAACATGTTATTTTTAATTCTACTTATTTTGAATAGATTTAATTATTATAATATGGATGGATTAATATTGCATCCATATAATATGTATTGTACATTATTTTCCCACTACATAAACATAATAATATTAATAGTGGTAATTTTGATTTATTTTCTTCCTGTAATAGAATAGAATATGAGATAGATTGAATTTTATTTCTGGAGGAGATCAATTGAATCATTCCGTTTCTAATCCTTTTCCTTGGTATAAAAAAATGTCTGCGGAGAATCCAGTCTATTATGATAAAGATTACATGCATTATTTCGGTGCAAAAGGAGCTTGGCATGTATTTCGCTATCACGATGTGCAGACAGTACTTTACGATTGGGAAAACTTTTCATCTGAATATGCCCCAAAAGTAGACAATATTTTATCGGCTGCTATTCAAGTAACAGACCCCCCGCGCCATAAACAACTTCGGTTACTCGTATCCAAAGCATTTACACCTAATGTGATTGAGAACATGAAACCTTGGATCCAAGAAATAACGAAGGAATTGTTAGATAAAGTAGCGGATAAAGGAGAAATGGATGTTACAGTTGATTTAGCTGTTCCAGTACCCATACAAGTAATTGCTAAAATGCTTGGTGTTCCGTATGAGGATCGAGACAAATTTAAATTTTGGTCCACTATCATTGTGAAAAACCCTACAGAAGTAGAAGGTGGAGTCAACGGATACTTCCAAGCTCAGCAAGAAATGGCTCAGTATTTTATGAATCTATTTGAAGAAAGATTGAAAGATCCAAAAGACGATCTAATTTCCCACTTACAACGAGTTGATCTAGAAGGAGAAAAACTATCAGAACAAGACCTCCTTGCATTCTGTATTACTTTATTAGTTGCTGGGAATGAAACAACAACTAATTTGATCAGTGCTGCTATATATACTTTTATCGAAAATCCAGAAATTCAAGAGCATCTTTACCAATATCCTGAAGTTATTCCAACAGCAATTGAGGAAATATTACGATATCGAGCGCCTGTACAATACATCAATCGAATTGCTACAAAGGATGTTGAATTAGGTGGTCAAACTATAAAAAAAGGTGACCTAATCAATGCTTGGATGGGATCAGCAAATAGAGATGCATCTGTATTTGAAAATCCAGATACATTTGATTTAAACAGAACGAATTTAAAGCATACAAGCTTTGGTCATGGTATTCATTTTTGTTTAGGTGCACCATTAGCAAGATTAGAAGCGAAAATTGTTTTGGAATTACTATTTTCCCAGTTTAAACAACTAGAATTGAAAGATACTAGCAAGGAACTAGAGATGAATGAAATAAATCTTATGTTTTCCATCAAATCACTGCCTATTGTATTTAAAAAGCGTTAATGCAGTTTGCTTGGATTTGTGAAAAGACTTGAGTTTAAATTAAAGCTCGAGTCTTTTTATTATCTTTTTTAAGGATCAACTTACCTGTAGTCCTAAACATTTTGGGACTCAGGTCTTAGTGGAATTCCCATCCTCTGCTTGATGCCTTCATATTTAATGCTTCCTATAATCGAATTATTAAATAAGAAGAAGAGAGGAAATATAAAGTGGAATCAAAAATAACCTCCGCTAAATCGATACTTCGTCTTACGGCAATAATGCTAATTCTGATATGTTTTACTGTGTTGACAAATGTCTTATATGTTCATGCTGCACCTATCAACGATTATGCAGAGAAAGAGATAGCGTTTCAAAGCCAAAATACTACCATGCACGGCACCGTTTTGATGCCTAAAGGGACAGAAAAACATCCAGGTATTGTTCTGGTTCACGGTTCAGGTCAAAAAGAAAGAGAAAAGTTAAGACAAGATGCAGAAGTATTTGCTAAAGCAGGCTTTGCGACTTTGATCTATGATAAACGAGACAAATCCAAAAATCGTACATTAGAAGTATTATCAGAAGATGCTTTAGCAGCAGTGCATACTCTTCAATCTCAATCAGGTGTAGATAAACAAAAAGTTGGGATTTGGGGATTTAGCGAAGGTGCATGGGTTGCTCCGATGGCCGCTGCCAAATCAAAAGATATTTCGTTTGTAGTTTTATTAGGAACACCAGTGATTACTCCGATTCAACAACAAACATACAATATCCAAAACCGCTTCGTGCAAAATGGGGTTATATCGCAAAATGTTATGGATTCCTTAGTAATAAAAGGATCGAGATTTGTATTTACTTCTGGTATGTTTCCAGAAGCAGACCATAATGCCGAATACTATTTAAAACAAGTAAAGCAACCAATTCTCGCAGTTTGGGGAGCAAAAGATCGTCTTACTCCTGCTGTAGAAGGATCAGAAAAACTAAAACAAATATGGAGGGAAAATGGCAACAAGTATGGATCGGTTTTATTTGTGGCAAATGCAGATCATGCTGCTCATCAAACAGATAAAACGGGATTTGAAAGGTATGATGCTTTTGCAGCAGGTTATGAGGAGGGAGTAACAAGTTGGTTGGATCAAGTAGTAAAAGGAAAACCTCCAGTATCGAAAGTATATGGACAAACTCCTGTACAAGATGTAGAGGTTTATCACAATCTCATTCAAGACGTGAAGGTGTATGATTCACTAGGTGTGGAAATTGCAGTACTCAGTATCTTGTTGATCGGTTACCTTGTTGCCATACTAAATTCCATGTTTCATCGAAAAGAAAAGAAAGCATCCCCGATTACAGGATATGCAGGCTGGACTATCACCTCAGGACTAATAGCTACTCTTAGTTTTGCGACTTACTTTATTATGATTTGGTCCAAAGGGGCGAAAATCATAGGCCCAATCATGTGGGATCGCCCGCTCATCTGGATGATCATTCAAATGTTTGCATGGCTTACAACTCTACTTTCTGTCATCTTGGCTCTCCGTGGATTTAGTAACAAAGCCCTTAGACCTGATATATTTCGATATAGTCTGTTAGTGTTCTTAGGTATCTTATTTAGTATTTGGGCTTATTATTGGGGGATGTTGACACTGCTATAACTTAGTAGTAGGTTCTCTAAATTTGTATCCTTCTTCCTTTACGTTCAAATAGAAATTATGAAATGACTTGAGAAGCCTGTTAAAAAGGGAACTCAAGTCATTTCTTTGTTTTTTGGGATTACAGTTTGTTGCGTGCTGGTTTTACCTCAATACAGTAATTGCTACTATTATAAAATAATTAAATTTTAGTTCGCATTACTTTACAATGGAAATGCGGTAAAGAAACACCATTAGACAATGGTGTGAAGAGAGAGCGGTTGGAGAAATTTATGGCACTCGAACGAGGTGTCTGGACGAAGTCCAGTGAATCCGGCGGAAACGGCGGGAACTGCGTAGAGGTCTGTGCCTCTGACACCGTCGGATCCTCAGTCGCCACGGTGATCGAGGTTCGCGACAGTAAGCGTGTCTCAGGGCCGACCTTCACCGTTTCCTCCGGAGCTTGGGAGGCCTTCATCCAGACCTTCAAGCCCTGAGCCTGCTCTGATCTAACGAGCAGGTAAAGGAAAAGCCCCTAGATGGTGAGTGATCATCGTCTAGGGGCACATCTATGTCTCTGCTATTATTTTTTCTTCTTGTATTCCCTCCATGACTGTACCCTGCCCAGCTGTCCAATCGATAAAGGCTTGTTTATAGTAATCCGCTTTATCAACAGGAGCCCAGACCGACCATGTTATTTTATCGCTGTACACTGGAGTATCTAAAATAAGGGCAGCCTGATGAAGTTCATGTTCCATTTTTCCTAAGAATGAGTAGTCAAAGGTGAGGATGAGTTGTTGATACCAGGAACGAAGGGCGATGCCTGCGGCTTCGATAGCAGCAGTAGCTCCTTGACTATAGGCGCGAACCAAACCACCTGTGCCTAATTTTATCCCTCCATAGTATCGAGTGACGACAATTGCAGTATATGTCAGTCTTTTATTATGGATGACTTCCAAAATCGGGCGGCCGGCCGTTCCTGCTGGTTCCCCATCGTCGGAAGATTTTTGGATTTGATCTGTGACGATATAGGCATAACAATTGTGAGTAGCATCCCAATATTTTTTGCGTATTGTGGTTAAAAATTGATTTGCTTCTTCTTCTGTCTCTACTCTCTTCGCCTGACAAATAAACCGGGATTTCTGAATGGTTATTTCTGTTTTTCCAAATTCACCTATCGTCATTCCCATAGCATGACCCCCAAAAAAATAGAACGGCACAAGGCCGCTCTATTCTGTAGTTGTTAGTTATTGGTACTGTTTGAGCTATCGCTTCCGCTACTGTCTCCACCATTGCTACTATCTGTGTTGGAATCAACTTCTCCGTTATCTGTTGTTGGCAGACCTAGTTCCTCTTTCAATATTTTACTAAGTCGTTTGCGTTCGTCTTCTTTCATGAAGCTATACCATACACCATCTACTTTTTTATCTTCTACTTGCGCTGTCAAAGTTTGAATGCCAGATTTTGGAGTGTTTTTATAAATGGTAGCAAGACTTAAAAATTCATCTGGATTAATACTATAAGTTAAGTTATTCCCAACTGCATCTGTTATCTTGGAAAAATTGGAGAGAGAGTTAAAACTCACTATCTTATCCAAAATTTTATTGATTACTTCTTGTTGGCGTTTGTTTCGGCCGTGATCACCTAGTGGATCTTTCTTTCTCATTCGCACATAAGGCAGTGCTTCTTCTCCGCTTAGATGCATAGGTCCTTTGTTAAATTGAACGACTCGGTCAAATGTACTGATTCTAAAGGTCATTGGGACGTTTACGTCTACACCGCCAACTGCATTGACGATATCAATGAAACCTTTAAAATTAATCTTCACATAGTAATCGATTGGCACACCATACAATAAGGTTTCTACCGTTTCACGAGTATTTTGTATTGGGTTTACGCCTTTTTGTTTACCCCAAAAGGCGGCAGCGTTTATTTTCGTTTTAAAGCCATCTGTATGGGCAATAGTCGCATAGGTATCCCTTGGTATATTTACCAATTTAATCGTTTTCTTCTGTGGATTTACTGCTGCAACCATCAGTACATCAGTGCGGTATGTTTCTTCTTCCGCTTTTGCATCATATTGGTCCGTTCCGATAAATAATACAGTAAAGGGATCTTTATTTATATCAACTTCTTGTGTGCGGAATTTAGATTTTTGCTGGTCGGTATCATGTCCCTTAGTCAGAGCACCCCAGATGGTACCAACAAAGTAAATTCCTACGATTAAAATGGCCACTAAAGAGAATAGAGAAATCCGTAGAACCCATTTTTTTCGTTTTTTATGATTAACCCGTTTTTTACGGCTATGTTCCACGCGCTCCATCATCGGTCCATTTCCTTCCTAATAAAAGATAATAATTTCGCACTATAAAACATACTACAATGTAATGATAGTTTATTTCAAGGATATAGGGAAAAAAACACAATGTTGACTACTTTTTTTTATTTTCCCATTCGTTTTGTTGTTTCGATATAAATATCTTTTGTATTCGTTATTGTTTTTCTGTATCTGATACGTTAATCTATGAGTATTGTGCCGAAAAGGACGGAAAATAACTTTTTCTGGATAAAGTAAAGGAGGATAACAATCAAATGAGTCGTACTCTATTTTCATCTGAATCTGTTACAGCTGGACACCCAGATAAAATCTGTGACCAAATTTCAGATGCCATTTTAGATGCTATTCTATCAAAAGATCCAAATGCCCGTGTGGCTTGTGAAACATCTGTTACCACTGGCTTGGTTTTAGTCGCTGGAGAAATTAGTACCAATTGTTATGTGGATATTCCAAAATTAGTTCGTTCTACTATTAAGGAAATAGGGTACGATCGAGCGAAATATGGTTTTGATGCAGAAACATGTGCTGTATTGACTTCCATTGATGAACAGTCTGCGGATATTGCTCAAGGTGTTGACGAAGCTTATGAGAAAAAAGAAGGTACCATGAGTGAAGAGCAAATCGAAGCAATTGGTGCTGGTGATCAAGGTCTTATGTTTGGTTTTGCAGTGAACGAAACACCTGAACTTATGCCATTGCCTATTTCATTGGCTCACCAACTTGCGCGTCGGCTGCATGAAGTTCGTGTAGATGGAACGCTAAGTTATCTTCGTCCAGATGGTAAAATTCAAGTAACTGTCGAGTATGATGGTAACAAACCCGTACGCATCGATACGATTGTCTGCTCTACCCAGCATGCTGAAGATATCACCATCGGGCAGATTAAAGAAGATATCCATCACCATGTTATTGCTCCTATCGTACCAAAAGAAATGCTGGATGATCAAACCAAGTATTTCATCAACCCAACTGGTCGCTTTGTAATCGGAGGTCCACTTGGAGATGCTGGTCTAACAGGACGCAAAATTATTGTTGATACGTATGGTGGTTATGCTCGACATGGTGGAGGAGCATTCTCTGGAAAAGACCCGACAAAAGTGGACCGTTCTGCTGCATATGCTGCACGATATGTTGCTAAAAACATCGTTGCCGCAGGTTTAGCTGAAAAGTGTGAAGTTCAGCTCGCTTATGCGATTGGTGTTGCTCGTCCTGTGTCGGTCCGGGTGGATACATTTGGAACAGGAACTGTTTCGGAAGATCGTCTTGTCGAATTAGTAGAAAAGCATTTCGATCTTCGCCCAGCTGGAATTATTCGTTCTTTGGACTTACGTCGCCCTATCTACAGACAAACAGCTGCATATGGGCACTTTGGCCGTACTGACATCGAGCTCCCTTGGGAGAAAACTGACAAAGCAGATATTCTACGCGCAGAAGCATAAGTAGAGAATGAGAAAAACATCTTTCTAATAAAAGGAAGATGTTTTTTAACTTATTTTTTCATGTTCAGTATGTAACTTTTTGATAAAATTAATGGCAAGAAGTAGGTGTGCGATAGAGAGGAAAACGATGCTTACCCTGCTTTCTGATCCTATTTCGCCTGGGTTTGTCTATCAATCTGCTGTTTACCGTAATTCGGACAGTCGAGAACATCCATGCAGGGTCGGTTATTACCGAGTAGAGGGAGATGAAAACCGTATTGAACTCCATGGATATCGTTTGGGGTACGATCCCCTTCGAACGATGAGAGAGTTGCTGGGAGATACGGTGAAAAGTACTCCAGATAAGAAGGCGGGACGGGATAAAGATCCAAGAAATGGCTCTGCTTTCATTCGTTGTGGTGACCTGTTCCTCTTCGCTCCCAAGCTGGTAATTGAGAAGGATAAGCCGTCAGACCTCCTAATCGAGGGAGATTGGAGTCTCGAAAGACTCACCCGAACGGATGGTGAAAAGCTCGAACCCTGCAAAATGGGAGAGACAAGCTACAGCTGTCCCTTTTCTGAAATGTTCCAGCTGTAGCGACAAAGGCAGTGATGACGGGGTCATCGCTGCCTGCTACATTCAGACGTTTTATTTATCACAGGAAAGTGGTAAAATGTAAATAGTATTACATTTTCGAAAGAACCGTTAAACCATTTGTTAAAAGACAGCATATACTGCGAGTAAACTCTTACCTAAAAGTAACCGTAAACACACTGATATAAGAGGAGGATGGGCGTATGGGTTACTGGTACCTCCTGATTGGGGCAGTTCTCGTCGTCGCTTTCGTGTTCCTGTACAAAAGGTTGCTCACATTTGGCAAGGGGTTATATCACCATAAAGCATCACATCTTGTGATTATTACGAACAATAGTCAACAGTCCATTGAATGGCTAATTCGTTCTTATCACATAGCGAATCATCTTAGAGCTGATGGCTTGAAAAAAGGGCGGATTACCTGTTTGGATATGGGATCATCGGATGACACTATTTCCATTATTGAACGGCTAAAGCAGAAGTATGACCATCTAGATGTATTTTCGCATAAACTCTCTACAGAAGAAGAGCTGACCCAATGGCTGAAAGCGGAGCAGCAGAAAGAAAAAGTGGTTGTACTGGATTTGCGTGATATTGATGAAGACAAAGAAACTGCATAACACTAACAAGAGTACAAAAAAATCAGTCACCTAGGGTGGCTGATTTTTTTGTTGGAGGCGTTTTATTGGAATTTTTATCTGCTTTCAACAAACTTGCTGGAAGATGTTTGACGATCTGTGATATGAGACAGATTTTGGATGAAAAGGAGTCAGGTAATATACAACATCTACTTCAAGCCTGGGAAGAAGAAGGTGTGTTGAAAAAAGAACCTGCGATCAAGCACTCAAATTGGTCTATTTTCCGAAAATGCAACAAGTGTGGTGCTGGAGCATCTGACATAGCAGTGAGTGACTGTGTTCATTGCAGCAACAAAACATGTTTTTATTGCAGAAGATGCTTATTTTACGGAAGAGTCAAAAGTTGTACTCCCTTATTTTCTTTTTTGCCAACAACGGAGGGAAAACAAGATTTTTTAATCCATGCTAATTTGCCACTTACAGCAGTACTACAACATACCAGCGGCAACCTAAAATCATTATATGAAAGAACTACCAAACATATTCATGCTGTACTTATCCCCGGAAGTGGTGAATTACTCATCTTATTGGATTTTTTAATCTATCTTCTTCATAAGAAGAAGCGGATTTTTTGGTGTCAAGAGAAAAAGAAAATAGCAAAAACGATGGATCAACTTACCTTGTTAATGCCAAAGTTGGTCAAGTACATAGATAGTCAAGATACAACATTGGTTTTAGGGACAAAATGGGATCTGCTGACTTACAATCAGCAGTTTGATCTGGTGATTTGGGATGGTTTAGTACCAGAGGCATGTCATGCTTGGGAAAGATCGATGGCAGAAAAAGGTCGACAGTTAGTGATCCGTACCACCCTTTCTAAGTGGGATCGCAATGATGTTGTTCATCCGGTTCGCTTGCATCGATATCCTATACCCATTCCAAAATTTGTCCAATATCGAAATCTCCGCAAACACATCAAGAGAAATAAGCCTATTCATCCTTTTCATATATTTGTGGAAGAGGTACAAGCGTTAAACGGCCAAGCACTGATTCTTGTCCCTACAAAAGAAGAAGTAGAAGTAACCTTAAAGTGGCTTCAAACCGTAATGCCTGAAGTTGCAAATAAAACTTGCAGTATTTTGGTGGAGAATGAAGAATCTGAAGAGTTAAGAATTTTATTTTCTGAGCAAAAATTTATGTTTATGCTTATGCCTCAACAATTAATGGAAAAGATGCAAATTGCAAATTTACATCTTTGTTTACTTCATGCTGATCATCCAACATTTGATCGTAAACGATTAGTAGAATTGACTCATTTTATCGGATTAAACGCTTATTTTCCTGAATGTGAAGTTTTGTTTATCGGGGAAATGAATACGGAAATGATCGTCCAGACAAAAAAAGAACACATTTATCTAAATGAGTTGGCTAAAAAAGAAGGATATTTACAAAAGGAGGCGTAATACCGTATGAGGTGGTGGTCTTCCTTATTTCCGGTTCGTCCTAGTTGCTGGTTTTGTGATCAATCCATAGAGCAGCTATTTTTTGCTAGTGCATGGTCTAAAGTTTGTAAGGAGTGTACAGTAAACCTATCTCCTATACATCCACCTATATGTGAGATTTGTTTTCGGCCGCTAGATGATGATATGAATGTGTGTGGTGATTGTCTTCAGATATCACATCGAGATAGAGTTCAAAATGTAAGTGCTGTTTCTTATACGAGTAAGACAAAGAAAGTGTTAGCTCGCTTTAAGTATTTAGGTGATGAAGGCTATGCCAAATATATCGGTACTATCATGTGTGATACGGTGGAGAAGCATTACTCTCCTATTCCATTTACTTTGATAACCAGTGTACCTCTTCACCAAAATCGAATAAAAGAACGTGGTTTTAATCAATCCCAGCTTCTTGCAGAACAGATCGGAAAAAGTTTAGGCTTGCCCGCTCCAAGCCTATTGGAAAGAATAAAAGCCTCGCCACCTCAGGCTAACCTGGGCAGAAATGCTAGGATTCAGTCATTACGTGATTGCTTTGGGATTCAGCCTGATAAGATGCAACTAGATTTTACATCTCAAACGATTTTGTTGGTGGATGATGTGTACACAACTGGTACTACGATACGAGAGTGTGCGAAAATCCTCCGTCATGCAGGTGCTCAAACTGTCTATGCTGTTACCTTTGCGAGATAATTTGTAGAAGGAGCATGTATGGAAATGTTATTACTGGGCAAAACCAGTGATAGCGGTTTTACTTTTAACCGTTTGACAGACGGGGTTAGCTTGGGTTTAAAAATAGCAATAGTCTATTCACCAAGAATTCCCTAAATATATGGGAGACTGTCTGAAATTACCTATTCTAGGGGGAAATAAAGCATGAATAAAACAGAGCTAATTGAAAAAGTAGCAGAGTCTACAGGAAAAACCAAAAAAGAAGCGGGGCAAGTAGTCGATGCAGTTTTGAGTTCTATTTCTTCCGCTCTTCAAGATGGAGATAAAGTTACGTTGATTGGTTTTGGAAACTTTGAAGTTCGTGAGCGTGCTGCTAGAACTGGACGTAATCCACAAACGGGTGAAGAAATTCAAATCGAAGCTAGCCGAGTTCCTTCTTTCAAACCAGGAAAACAATTAAAAGAATCGGTTAATTCATAGAGGAAAATGGATGGTATCTATTTTGTTATTTTACAGAATAGAAACCATCCATTTTTTTAAAACTATACATCCCTTGCAAAAGTATCAGTATTTTGGATATCGAGTTATGGGAAAAATAAGAATAGAATAACTCCTATTTTACTTGTTTTTGTGGATGTTGTGGATAATATTGTGTTTAAATGTTGTATATAGCTATTCATAATATAGGGAAAAGTTGGTTGCTTGACATTAATTTTTTCCAAATGTTATATTGAAATTACAGGAGAATAGTTCTTGTACTAAGATTTCAGTTTTTAGAAGAAGGGATGTTTTTCCATGCAAGGCAAAGTAAAATGGTTTAACGCTGAAAAAGGTTACGGTTTCATCGAGCGTGAAGACGGTGACGATGTATTCGTACACTACTCTGCTATTCAATCTGAAGGTTTTAAAACCCTCGAAGAAGGTCAAACGGTAGAATTTGATATTGTTGAAGGTTCCCGTGGGCCACAAGCAGCCAACGTTGAAAAAAAATAAGAGTTTAGCAAACTCCCCACGCGATCGTGGGGAGTTTTTGATTTATACAATTTTTCAAGCAATCTCTTGTGTTATTATAGTGGCAGTCGTTTTTGAAATAAGGGAGGTTCTCATTCATGAAAGTAGTAACAGTTGTTGGTGCACGCCCGCAATTTATCAAAGCAGCTCCTGTATCCCGAGTATTGCGTGCCGAAGGAGAAGAAATTTTAGTACATACCGGTCAACATTATGATAAATCCATGTCTGATGTATTTTTTGAAGAGTTGGAGATACCAGTTCCAGAATACAACTTGCATGTAGGGTCTCTGTCGCATGGTGCACAAACCGGAGAAATGCTAAAAAAGGTAGAGGAAGTCTTGCTTGCAGAGAAACCTGATGCATTACTGGTTTATGGAGATACGAATTCTACCCTTGCAGGTGCACTAGCTGCGGCAAAATTACATATTCCTGTTGCCCATGTCGAGGCAGGACTAAGAAGTTTTAACCGTAGAATGCCAGAAGAAGTGAATCGTGTATTGACTGACCACATTTCTCAATGGCTCTTCTGCCCGACTGATACTGCTGTGAAGCATTTAGCAAAAGAAGGGATCACAGAAGGTGTCCATATTGTGGGTGATGTGATGTTAGATGCATTTAACTACAATACCCAGTTAGCAGAAGGAAAAGCAAAAATTTTAAGCAGCCTTCCTGTACAACCAAAGTCATATGCTTTGATTACTCTTCACCGTGCAGAAAACACAGATGATCCTGTGAGATTAAAAGCAATTGTAGACGCTATCAATCAATTGCCGATCCCGGCAATATTACCACTTCACCCTCGTACGGTTGGTAAGCTGAGAGAAAGTGGTCTTAGTATTTCCAATGATAATGTCCATGTGATCGAACCAGTTGGGTATTTGGATATGATTCAACTTGAATTCCAAGCGAAATTGATCTTGACTGATTCCGGTGGTGTACAAAAAGAAGCATTTTTTGCTCAAGTACCATGCATCACGATGAGAGATGAAACAGAGTGGACCGAAACGGTTACTTATGGAGCAAACAAAGTAGTTGGTGCAAATACGGATCTTATTTTACAGGCAGTTTCCGAGTTTACAGTAGATTTTTCCCATATTCCAAACGTATTTGGTGATGGAAAAACAGCAGAAAAATTGGTCGAGATCATCAAACGGGGTTTATAACATGAAACGGTTTAAAATTTGGCTCGCTAACCACTATGCTGTACCGCCAAATATTGCCGGTATTACTCGTCATTTTGAGTTAGCAAGAGAATGGGCAAAGGAAGAAGATGCAGAAGTAACATTATTTTTATCTAAGTTTGTCCATCCCCGCAGAACTTTTATCACACCAGAAGAAAAAGCGCAAATCGAGCAAGTGGATGGACTGAAATTAGCATGGCTTTGGTCTTTCCCGCATAAAGTGAATGATTTTCGTCGAATCATTAACATGATCAGTTTTGCATTTGTATTCTTTTTTGCTGCTCTTTTCCGTCGTAAACCGGATGTATTCATCGCTTCTTCACCACACCTCTTCCTTGCGTATGCAGGATTACTGGTAGCTAAAATCAAGCGGATTCCATTTGTATTTGAAGTGCGGGACTTATGGCCGGATTCTCTTGTAAAGATGGGTGGAGTTCGAGAAGGCACGGTACTTAAAGCGTTAACATGGATGGAAAACCAACTGTATAAGAAGTCTGATAAAATAATTGTTTTAGCGGAACACCAACGCCAATATATTGCCAATCGAGGAGTTCCGATGGATAAGATTGATCTGATTCCCAATGGCGTAGTGGTCGGATCTTGGTCTCCTGATGAAACAAAACGAAAAGAATATCGCGCCAAACTTGGAGTTTCAGAATCAGACTATGTAGCAGTCTATACAGGAGCTCACGGACCAGCAAATGCGCTGGAGTATGTTGTCCAAGCAGGGCAGTATTTACCGGAAGAAGGATACTCCATTGTTCTTATTGGGGATGGTCCAGATAAAGAACGTTTACAAAAAAGAGTTGCAGAATTAGGGTTGAAAAATGTTCACTTGAAAGACCCTGTACCCAAGGCGGAGATTTTTGATTATACAAATGCGGCTGACTTTGGAATTATCTCCCTTGCGGATAATGAAGTATTTCGTGGAGCACGTCCTAATAAATTATTTGATTATACATTCTTAGGGAAGCCTATCATTACTACAGTGGACGGTGAAGTCCGGCAGATTGTAGAGGAAAACAAAGTTGGTGTTTTCAGTGGGGCAGAAAACCCAAAAGGCTTAGCAGAAGCGATGGTAGAATTGAGTAGTTATTCGGATGAGCAATTGGCGCAAATCAAAGTTAATGGTCGTGCCTTTATTGATCGAGAAGGGGATCGCCAAAAATTAGCCAAAAAGTTTTATGGTATTTTGAAAAATTTGGTTGTTAAATAGCTTAGAAAAAAAGGGCATTGTCATGATCCCTTTTCTATCGGAACAATTTTAACTTGTAAATGAATTGCTGTAATAGACTTAAAACCTAGTCCTAGTGATGACTAGGTTTTTGAGTTTCCCCAAATGTCACCAGTCAGGAAGTGAAAAAAATCCTATTTTTTGTTACACTGTTAGATAGTATGTTTACTTATACGGGAAATAGGTAACGATAGATAGATTGCAGGGGGATGCCTGATGTTAAAAACAATAAAACGGTTACTTGATCCAAATGAACGTCAAGTAAAAAAGTATTTTCAAATTGCAGAACAAATTGATGCGCTAGAAGAGTCCATTTCTAGTTTGTCTGATGAGGAACTAAGAGCAAAGACGGGAGAATTTAAAGATCGATTATCCAGAGGGGAAACTTTGGACGATATTCTTCCTGAAGCATTTGCAGTAACTCGTGAAGCTTCTAAGCGAGTACTTGGAATGCGTCACTTCCGTGTGCAATTGGTCGGGGGAATGGTCTTGCACAATGGTGATATTGCTGAAATGCGAACAGGGGAAGGGAAAACTTTAGTATCCACTTTGCCTGCATATCTCAATGCTCTAACTGGTAAAGGGGTGCATGTTGTTACTGTCAACGACTATCTGGCTCGACGAGATAAAGAGTGGATGGGGCAAATATTTGAGTTTCTTGGGTTGACAGTAGGATTAAATGTACCTTTTCTTTCGCCTGATGAAAAACGTGAAGCATATCAAGCAGATATCACGTATGGTACCAACAATGAATTTGGATTTGATTATTTAAGAGACAATATGGTTGCATACCAAGAACAATTAACTCAGCGTGAATTAAACTTTGCGATAGTCGATGAAGTAGATAGTATTTTGATCGATGAAGCCAGAACACCACTCATTATCAGTGGACAAGCAAATAAAGCGACAGATCTTTATTACACTGCTGATCGAGTGGTGAGTCGGTTGAAAGCGGAAGATGATTACACTCTTGATATCAAAACCAAGCAAATCTCTTTGACAGACGAAGGAGTCAAAAAAGTAGAGAATGCTCTAAAAGTAGACAATCTCTATGATATGAAAAATATCACCCTAAACCATCACATTCAACAAGCATTAAAAGCACATGTTACGATGCATCGTGATCAAGATTATGTAGTAGATGCCGAACATGGTGTAGTGATAGTGGATGAGTTTACTGGTCGTTTGATGCATGGGCGTCGTTATAGTGATGGATTGCACCAAGCAATTGAAGCAAAAGAAAACATTGAAGTACAGCATGAAAGTATGACGCTGGCAACAGTAACGCTGCAAAACTACTTCCGGCTCTATGACAAGTTGGCGGGTATGACTGGTACAGCAAAAACAGAGGAAGAAGAGTTCCGCCGTATTTACAACATGGATGTAGTCATTGTTCCGACTAACAAGCCAACAGTTCGTCAAGATTTGTCTGATGTTCTTTATAAAACAGAACAAGAAAAATTTTCAGCCGTTATTGAACAAATAGAGCAAATGCATTCGATTGGGCGACCTGTTCTTGTGGGTACTGTTTCCATTGAAAACTCAGAGAAATTATCTTTGCTGTTAAAGCGAAAAGGGATTAAGCATCAAGTGCTCAACGCGAAAAACCACGCCAAAGAAGCAGAAATTATTGCCGAAGCTGGACAATATGGAGCTGTTACCATTGCTACCAACATGGCCGGTCGCGGTACGGACATTATGCTTGGAGAAAATGTAGCTGAATTAGGTGGACTTCATGTAATTGGTACAGAGCGGCATGAAAGCCGAAGGATAGATAATCAGCTTCGAGGCCGTGCAGGTCGTCAAGGTGATCCAGGTTCTACACAGTTTTATCTTTCTTTTGAGGATGACTTGATGAAGAGATTCATCCCTGATCGGGTCAAAGCTATGATCAGTCGTGTAATGAATGATGGTGAGCCACTAGAGGGTAATATATTTACAAAATCAATAGCAAATGCACAAAAACAAGTGGAGAACAACAACTTTGATGCTAGACGCTGGGTCTTGCAGTACGATGATGTCCTCAACCAACAGCGTGAAATTATTTACAAACAGCGTCGTCAAGTACTTACAAGTGAAAATCTCGATGATGTTGTCTTGCCGATGGTAAAATCGTCGATCGAGCGGATTGTCGAAGTTCACACAGCTGGCAGCGATGAGGAAGAGTGGGAACTAGACGATATTTTAGAATACATTCATGGAAATGTATTGCCAGAAGATCGAATCGATGAAGAAGATGTAGAAGATAAAAATCCTGAAGAACTAGTTGAGTTTCTCTACGAGGAAGCAAAGAAGTATTATGAAGAGCGCAGACAAGAGCTTGGGGACGAGCGGATGAATGAATTCTCCAAAGTTGTAGTTCTGCGTACGGTTGATCGCAAATGGATGGATCATATTGATGCGATGGACCAGCTTCGACAAGGTATCCATCTACGTGCATATGGACAAGACAATCCGCTTCGATCCTATCAATTTGAAGGATTTGCGATGTTTGAAGCGATGGTTCAAGAAATTCAAGAAGAAGTAGTCAAATATGTCATGAAAGCTGTTGTGCAAGAGGAAGAAACACTGACAAGAGAAGAGGTTACGATGAATGTAACCCCTATTTCAGGTGGGGATACTGGAGAAGAAAAACCAAAAGTAGTACCTCTCCGTCGTGCAGATAAAGTTGGTAGAAATGACCCTTGTCCATGCGGAAGCGGCAAAAAATATAAAAACTGTCACTATAAGAAATAATACAAGGGGCTGACTGAATTGGATTTACAAGCATTAAAACAAGAGTTTCATATTACAGCGAAACGTTTAGCTGATCTTAGGGGGTCTCTTTGACTTAGAAGAACAGCAGTCTAAGCTGGTGTCTCTTGAGGCAGAGATGGCAGAAGAGACATTTTGGGATGATCAGCAGAAAGCACAACAGAAGATCGCACAGTTGCGGGAAGTCAAAGATATTGTAGAACAAGTGCAGCAATTGACTGCTCAAAACGACGAAATACAAGTGATGATGGAATTGTTACAGGAGGAAGAAGATCCATCTCTCTTAAGTGAATGTGAAGCGAGTTTAAAAACATTCCAGGAGCAGGTAAATGAATTTGAATTACAGCAGTTATTAAGCGGCCCATATGATCGTAATTCGGCAATTTTGGAGCTGCATCCAGGAGCTGGGGGTACAGAATCTCAGGATTGGGCTGAAATGCTCCTGAGAATGTATACACGCTGGGCGGAGAAAAGTGGATATAAGATTGAAATGATTGACTATTTACCAGGTGATGAAGCCGGTTTGAAGAGTGTTACTCTGCTGATCAAAGGAATAAATGCCTATGGGTATTTGAGGACAGAAAAAGGAATTCACCGTTTGGTTCGAATCTCCCCGTTTGATGCATCGGGGCGAAGACATACTTCCTTTGCTTCGGTAAACGTGGTCCCTGAATTAGATGACGATGTGGAAATTGAAATTCGTACAGAAGATCTAAAAGTAGACACTTACCGCGCTAGCGGTGCAGGTGGACAGCATATTAATACAACTGATTCAGCAGTACGGATAACACATATTCCAACTGGAGTAGTGGTTACCTGTCAATCTGAACGGTCTCAGATCAAAAATCGTGACAAAGCGATGAAAGTATTAAAAGCACGTTTGTATGAGAAGAAAATGGAAGAACAAGAACAAAAGCTAAATGAGATAAAAGGGGAACAGACAGAAATCGGTTGGGGTAACCAAATTCGATCTTATGTATTCCATCCATACAGCTTAGTAAAAGATCATCGCACGTCTGTAGAAAATGGAAATGTTCAAGCAGTTATGGACGGTGGCATTAATGGATTTATGGAAGCCTTTCTCAAAAAACAAGTAGAAACAAAGTAATAAAGAAAAGCGAGCTCTCTATCAGGTTGGAGGGTTCGCTTTTCTGTGATAAAATAGGAAAGATTCCTAAAGGGGCGATGCAAATGACAGATTGGAGCTGTATTACCCTCGAATTCGAACAGTCAATTGGGATATTGCGGTTATCACGTCCAAAAGTGTTGAATGCACTGAATGTGCAAATGTTAACAGAAATAAGGGACGCCCTGCATCATGTCATGACCCGTAGTGAAATCAAAGCGCTTATTATCACTGGTACTGGTGAAAAAGCTTTTGCAGCTGGTGCTGATATAACAGAGTTGAGTAAGATCAAAAATGGCTTTGAGGCCGAAAAACAAGCTTTACTTGGGCAGAGTGTTTTTGATATGGTGGAAAATATGCCGATCCCTGTTATAATGGCAGTCAATGGATTTGCACTTGGTGGAGGTTGTGAATTGGCACTTGCTGGTGATATCATACTTGCTGCTGAACATGCTAAATTTGGACAGCCGGAGATTAATCTTGGTATTCTGCCAGGATATGGCGGTACCCAGCGTTTAGCACGAGCAATCGGAGAGAAAAACGCTAAGTACTATACTTTTACCGGTGAGAGCTTTGACAGCAGAGAAGCATTTCGACTTGGCCTTGTTCAAAAGATATTTCCTATCGATCAATTATTACCAGAAGCAAAAACACTTGCAAAAAAATTAGCAAAACTGGCACCAATTGCCCTTCATTATATGAAAAAATCCATTCATAATGGTCTAGAGATGCCCTTGGAAAAAGGACTACAGCTAGAAGCCTCTTATTTTGGGCTTACCTTTCAAACAGCGGATCGGTCGGAAGGAATGAACGCCTTTCTTGAGAAGCGCAAACCAACTTTTCGGGGAGAGTAATATTTCCCGGGGAATGGAGGATACAACATGTGGAGTTTAGTCATGAGCCCAATTTTTTGGATTGGTGTTGCCCTTGTGATTGTTGCAATTATTGTATTATCTGCTTTAATAAGTAGTAAGCGTAGTAGAGAAGTAGATGAATTGGGTACATATTTTCCAGATGGTGAACTGGATAATACTACTCGTATTCCTGTAGAGAAAGTAAGACGATCTACATTAGCACGTCAACAACGTAAGCAAGCATCTCAACATTTACCGCGTCGTCAACCACGTGAAGATGTATTAGAGTTGGATAAGCAGGAGTATGTGAATAAACAGGAAGAACAGGATGATCTAGAGTTAGATGATTATGAGCAAGAAGAAGAGAATCTAAACCTTCCAGCAGTACAAGATTCATTGACCTCAGATCGCCAATTCAATCGGAAACAATATAAATCAAGTATTTTACAATCTCGGAACACGGCACTTACGACCGATGAAAATTTCACTAACAAACGTCCATCATTTGCGAGAAGAACACCACTAAATTCGAACAATAATACCAGCACTACAAATACGACGACAAATAATTCTCGGTCGCCCTTACGCAGGCCTTTGACGAACAAAACTGCTTATCCTTCTTTGCGCAAGGATTCAAACAGTACTGCCAATACAGAAGAAGATCCATCCCCTCGTTTTCCTAATCGACGTTCCAAGAGAATGTTTTAAGCCGCCTTTTCAGAAGGTGGTTTTTTTTGGTCCAAAAATAGCGATAATGGGGCAGTAAAGGGTCAAAAGGAAATCAATTTAATTCAATCTTCAAATAAGGGGTAAAATATCATTAGAATGGTAAAATTTTGAACATCCTTGACAGGCTGCATATTTGTCCAGTATGATGAGGGTGAATAGAATAGTACGTGCACCTTTTTAGATAAAGGGGAGTAGCTACTACAACAAAGTCGTCATTACGAGAGCGATCTCCGGCTTTGTTGGCAACTAGGACGTTGTTTGCGAGACCTTTACTTCTAGCTTCTTAAAAGCTAGCAAGTAAGGGTTTTTATTATGCCTAGGAAAGGAAGGGGAAAAATGGAAATATTATCACTTGAGTTTCTGTCTAAGTTACTGACTATTGTTGTTATTGATTTAGTATTAGCTGGGGATAACGCGATTGTAATTGGTTTGGCTTCACGAAAGCTGCCGCAGGAGCAGCGAAAAAAAGCAATTTTTTGGGGGACAGCTGGAGCTGTCACGCTGCGGATAATAGCAACTGTATCGATTGTATGGCTACTTAAAATACCTGGGCTGTTACTCGTTGGAGGGCTCATTTTAGTATGGATTTCCTATAATTTATTAGTGGATAACGATAATCATGAAGATGTAAAAGCTGGAACGAGTTTCTGGTCCGCACTTCGAACCATTATATTAGCAGATACAATTATGAGTTTGGATAATGTGTTAGCGGTAGGCGGGGCCGCACATGGAAGCATTTTACTAGTAGTGATCGGGTTAGTGATAAGTGTTCCATTAGTAGTTTGGGGAAGTACCTTATTTATAAAATTAGTAGATCGATTTCCAATCATTTTATATATTGGTTCAGGAGTGCTAGCTTGGACGGCTGGAGGAATGATTGCGGAAGAGCCTATCATTCATGATTTTATAAAAGATTTTCCTTGGATTGAGTACGCAGTAAATATAGTATTAATAGTATTAGTGCTGCTTGCTGGTTACCTCCGTAAACAGAAGAAAGAAAATAATATAACACATACAATGGGAGGCAATGGATGAAGAGTAAATTAGTTGTTTCGTTATTTGCTTCTAGCATGCTTCTATTAGCTGGGTGCGATGATAATGATCTGGACAATTATACCCTTTGTTATGATAACGATAATGATCAATATTGTGATGATTCCTCTGACCAAGTAGACCCAAATTCCTATGTAGTGATAAATGGTAAACGGGAGGCATATATCGTTTATGATAGTTACGACTCATCCAGCAGTGGTGGGTGATTATCATTATCATCGAAAGCGAATCTATGAACCGATAAGAGATACTTTTTCGTGGGATATTTGGAACGGTCAAGAATATGCCTTAGCGTCATTTGCTGTAATTGATCAAACGTGGAAAACAGAAATAGAGCTTGCTACGAAGTTATTAGGAAATATTTTTGTTCGGGTTGCGGAAGTAGTAAGACTCGGATCAGAGGAATTGTGGAGAGAACTCGGCTATCCTCCAGAAACGTGGAGAGCAATCTCACTGTCTACTGATTATAAGGCGATTACTACGATTGGAAGATTTGATTTCGCTTACACATCAGATGGTTTAAAGATGTTGGAGTTTAATAGCGATACACCCACGAGTATCGTTGAGGCGTTTTATGTCAATGAAGAAGTTTGTCGTTACTATCAAGTTGAAAATATGAATGATGGTACAACATCTGATATTAAAAAGGCATTTACGGACATCGTTGATTACTATCGACAAAAAGGTCATGCCACAAAAAATATTGTTTTTTGCTGTGATTCGGCCGATGATGAGGATCAAGGAACCACCAAGTATTTATTAAAGCAATCTGGGCTGTCAGGTATTTATTCTCCTATTTTGCATTTAGCATATGACCCAAATACGGAATGCCTCGTAACGAGATTGGCGGACGGGGAATATCGACAAGTAGACGTCCTCTACCGATTGCATGCATTGGAAATGATGGCGAAAGACCGGACTACCAAAGGCTTTCCAATCGGATCAAAGCTTTTGGAATTGGTGGCTAAAAAGAGGTTGACTATGATTAACCCTCCATCTGGATTTATCGCACAGACAAAAGCACTTCAAGCACTTATTTGGAATTTATATGAATCGAATATTTTTTTCTCAGCTGAAGAGAGGGAAGTAATATCCACTTACTGCCTTCCTACGTACTTGGAAAATCAGTTTCGTGGGGAAATTCCATATGTGAAGAAACCTTTCTTTGGCCGGGAAGGCGGTGCAGTTTCTATCTATGATGCAGATGGAACATTAGAGACAGCAGATATAGAAAAATACTACTGGGATCAACCTATGGTCTATCAAACAAAAGTGGAATTGCCTGCCATAACAGTGGAAACATCCAATGGTTTATATACGGGAAAATTATTGTTAGGTTCATTTTTAGTGGGTGGTAAACCATCAGCGGTAATTGGCCGTGTAGATAAAGGGATTACGCATGATATGTCTTATTTCTTACCTTTGGCTTTAAAATAATAAAACGCGACTTCTTCGTGAGGTCGCGTTTTATTTGGTCTTTAAGTAGTTTTCTAATTTTACAAAGTGATAGCCTTCCTGTAACAAACGTGGTATTGCTTTTTGTATTCCTTCAGCAGTATCTCCTTTCGGTTGATTCATATGCAAAATGATAATGGAACCAGGTTTTGCACGAAGCATCGAATGTTCTACTTGTTTGGTAGTAAAGGTTGCCCCAGCATCTCCGATAATATCAAAATTAACGGGGATTTCATTTAAGTCGTTCACGATATGGACAGCGATATCATCATAATAGGCAGTTCCAGAACGGAAAAATTTAGGGAATTTGCCAGTTAGTTTTTTTATTTTTTGTGCATTGCCGTTAATTTCATTGTAAACATTTGAAACATTTTTGGTTCCCTGTATCCCGTAGACGCTTCGCCCTGTTACCGATAACGGCCGATGTTCCGTTCCGTGGTTTTCGATTTCAAATAATGGGTTATGAGAAAGCTCCATAAATGTATCAGGATTGGCATCGATCCATCTGGAATTGATAAACAAAGTAGCAGGAATGTGGTGTTTGTTTAAATATTGAATAATAGCTTTATCGTAACCACTTCCATGTTTCCCTCCACAAGCGTCAAAGGTAAGCGCGATTACTTTGCCGTTCGTCGGCAGTTTTCGCACCACTCCTGGAACATCCACTCCCCATTTTATTGGTTTGCGATTTTGATAACGTTTTATTTCTTGTGTTTTGGAAGGAATGGTTGTTTTTTTCTTCAAAGCAGTAGTGTGTTGTTTCACTTGTGTTTGTTGGACCCGCTGTAGTTCTGATTTTGAAACAATCGAACAAGCTGTCAATAGACATAAGGAAGCAAAGACAATGAGGTAGTTTTTCATTCTTTAAAAAACCATCCTTTACGTTTGAACCATGTGTACATCACTAGTGCAATAATAAGCATAATACCGAGGATCATAAAGTAACCATAATGCCATTTTAACTCTGGCATGTATTCAAAATTCATGCCATAGACACCAACGATGAATGTAAGCGGCATAAAGATGGTCGTGAACAAAGTCAATGTCATCATGATGATGTTCATTCGATTGGAGTTGATAGAGATATGATTATCGCGAATATCGGATGCCATTTCTCTGCTAGAATCAATCATCGAACTCAATTTGCTCAAATAATCATAGACATCCATATAGTACCGCCGTTCTTCGTCACTGCCAGAGAGATGATCCGATTGCGTGATTCGAAAGATGAGATCACGCAGAGGATAGACAGCATGGCGCAAGCGCAGTAATTTCCGGCGAATGTGAAATACTTCATCCATCTGTTTCTGCATTCTCCCTGCTCTTTCCCGGCGCATACCAATTTGTGTCAATCGATCTTCCAATTTTTCTGCCACTGGAAAGAAAGAATCTGTTATTTTGTCGATGATTTTATAACAGATATATCTGCTGCCAAGCGATTGAGCATTGGAGTCGCTCAGCATTCTTTTCCACACGATATTAATTTCATCTTGGGGATTATAGTGGAAAGTGACGACATATTGACGATGCTGGAAGATATCTATTTCTTTTGGCCTGAGGTTATCTTTATCAATCGCATTGATTACGAAAAAATGATAATCATCATAATCATCCAGCTTCGTACGCTGTTGCAGATGAAGACAATCGAGTATTGCTAATTCATGGAATCCGAGCTTGTACAATTCATTGGCTTCTTCTGCTGTCGGTTCATTGAAATCAATCCAATACCATGCTAATTCATTACGCTTTTGTTCCATATCTTCAAGCTTTAAATCTTCTAGCACTTCTCCTGATTTGCTATAGGCCAGTATACGAATCATATTTTCATAAACTCCTCTTCATAGCATACCTTTCATTTTAGACTGAAAAAAATCACAGCACAACTATACGAAAAATTAATAGAAAACGGTTTCTATTAAGAGTGTATAAATATCTGTTTAACAGTAGGATAAGAAATGCCAACGAGACTTATACACCTGTCGCAGTACACGTAAGATGAGGAAGACAGGAAGCAAAAACACAGAGAAAGAGACAGATATGCTTCTGCGACCATATGAAATCCTCCTTGAAATCCTCCTGTCGTTTCTAGTGGCATGTGTGCTGGGGCTCCAACAGGTCGGAGTCGAGCAGGTTTGGAACAGTATGTCTCATCACTTCATGGAACATACGAAGCACGAACAGGAACACCAGCATGATCCCCATACTCCGGAGGAACGCTGGAGGCGGAGGAAGGGCAAACCGAACATGAACTAATCCATGCCCATCGATCTTGAAAGGTCAGTAAATGTGAGATAAACAAAAGAAACATCAGTCGCCCCTTTGTGGAATTACAGGGGGAGCAACTTCAAGCGATTTGTCGCAGCTGTCCTCTTCGCCGTTTTGGCCCTTACGGCCACAGGGTGAAGCTAGAAGAAGGTAGAAACAGCATCCGCTGACACTTGCGACATCCGCTGAGACTGATCAAGGCGGACAGCAGCACTTCTCTGACTTCGGTTAGAGAGGAGCAGCTGTCCGCCGCGCCATTTCATTGGAATTTTAATAATTTTCCTTTACCTTTTGTTCGTTTTTGATTACGATAGATATAAGAATCTCCATCTGGGAGATACTTTTGACTGGGGAGGACCCATGCAGTTCAAGCAGCCTCTGGCAGCCCTCGGTACGGCCGCTGTGGCCGTATCGCTCGTTGCGGGATGCTCGTCCACGCCGGCACACTACGGTGCGGTCAAGGCGTCTCGGCTCGACGCGACGCCGATCGCCGACTGGAAGTCCAAGGCGGTGAAGGTTCGCTGCGAGCGCGACGAGTACGCGGTCTACAAGGACAGTGGGCGCAAGATCCAGAAGTGCTACGAGCCCTCCAAGACCGCGGTGATGACGCCGGTCAACAACTGGCGCCTCACCATCAAGTACTGGTGCGGTCGCGGCAAGAAGCTGAGCTTCGTCCCGGGGACGGGAAGGAAGCTGGTGTTCTGCTTCGAGGGCCAGAAGAAGCGCAAGGCCACGGCCATGCCGGTGAGCACGTGGAAGGCGACCCCGTCGTGGAAGCCGTCCACGCCGGGAACGTCGAACAACGTCAACCCGGGGACGCCGTCCAAGCCGAAGACGCTGACCCCGGCGACTCCGTCCAAGCCGAAGACGCTGACCTCCGGTGGCACGTCCACGGGCGGCAGCTCGGGTGGTTCGTCTTCGGGCGGCAGCTCGGGTAGCTCGTCTTCGGGCGGCACGTCCAAGGGTGGCAGCTCGGGCGGCTCGTCGTCTTCGGGCGGCATGTCCGGCGGCAAGCGCAAGTAACCAGTCAAATGTGGCGGGCGCAGCTCTCTAAGACAAACGTCAAGGAGAGCGGTGTCCGCCGCGTGGTTTTATGGGGGAAAATATGTATATTACCATTGCCAGAAAGAAGAAGTTATAAAAAAATAACTTTTTGATACATTTTTTTGCATAATCATGTATAATAACTCATTGAGATGAATTTTTATTACATGGGAGCGGATGAATGATGAGTAAAGAAAAAATTGTACTTGCCTATTCGGGCGGTTTAGATACTTCCGTAGCGATTCGCTGGTTGACGGAAAACTATGGATATGATGTGATTGCTGTTGCGCTTGATGTAGGGGAAGGAAAAGATTTGGATTTTGTCAAAGAAAAAGCGTTGAAAGTAGGAGCTGTAAAATCAGTTGTTGTCGATGCAAAAGAACATTATGCGAAACATTTTCTCGCATCTGCTTTAAAAGCTAATGCGATGTATGAAGGGAAATACCCTCTCGTATCTGCATTGTCTCGTCCTTTGATCTCGCAGATTTTGGTGCAAGTAGCAGAGGAAGAAGGAGCAGTTGCCGTTGCACATGGATGTACTGGGAAAGGAAACGACCAAGTGAGATTCGATCTTTCGGTTCAAGCTTTAAATCCAAATCTCAAAGTAATTGCTCCTGTTCGGGAATGGGCGATGTCCCGTGATGAAGAGATCAAATATGCACAGGAACACAATATTCCAATTCCCATTGACTTAGACAACCCTTACAGTGTGGATCAAAACCTTTGGGGACGCAGTTGTGAATGCGGTGTACTGGAAAATCCTTGGACTGCTCCACCAGAAGGTGCTTATGAGTTGACGAAATCCATTGACAATACACCAGATGAAGCAGTGGAAGTAGTCATTACTTTCGAAAAAGGGATTCCAACGGCATTAGATGGTGTAAAATTACCTTTGCATCAATTGATCACCACGTTAAACCAAATTGCAGGCGAACATGGTGTCGGTCGAATTGATCACGTGGAGAACCGCTTAGTAGGAATCAAGTCACGGGAAGTATATGAGTGCCCAGCAGCGATTACATTGATTACTGCGCACAGAGAGTTAGAATATTTGACTTTGACACGCGATGTAGCGAGATTTAAACCATCGATCGAACAGAAATGGGCAGAACTTGCTTACGACGGCCTCTGGTTCTCTCCTTTGAAATTGGCATTGGATGCATTTGTCGATGAAACGCAAAAATTTGTAACAGGTACTGTGCGTGTGAGATTGTACAAAGGAACTGCAACAGTTACAGGTCGGGAGTCAGAATACTCCTTGTATAACGAACAGTTGGCTACTTATTCTACAGATGATACATTTGATCATCAAGCTGCTGTCGGTTTTATTAAATTATGGGGATTACCGACGCATATTTATGCAACGATACATGAAGATGAGGTGAAAGCAGATGAAACTTTGGGGCGGTCGCTTTACCAAGTCGACGGATCAACTGGCGCTTGAATTTCAAGCATCGATCTCTTTTGACCAAAAGTTAGTGATGGAAGATATCATTGGAAGCATTGTGCATGTCGAGATGCTGGGCGCCAATGAAATTTTGACGATCGAAGAGACCGAAACGATCAAAGCTGGACTGAAAACGTTACTGGAAAAAGCAAAAGCTGGAGAATTGCAATATACCGTAGAACATGAAGATATTCATATGAACATTGAAAAAATGCTGATTGATCTCATCGGGCCAGTTGGGGGTAAGTTACATACAGGTCGGAGCAGAAATGATCAAAGTGCATTAGATGTGCATCTGTATGCGAGAAGAAAAACAGTGGAACTGGTAGAACAGGCAGTTGCTTTATCAGAAGCGCTGCTCTCACAGGCAGAGGAAAATGTAGATACCCTGCTGCCTGGGTATACGCACTTGCAACGGGCACAACCAGTGAGATTTGCCCACCACTTGCTCGCTTATGCGAGTATGCTGGAGCGGGATATGGGTAGATTAATCGATAGTTATAAACGGACAGATATGTGTCCGCTTGGAGCAGGAGCGATTGCAGGTACTACTTTTCCTATCGATCGCCAATATGTCAAGGATCGTCTCCATTTTGCAAACCTCTATGAGAATAGTATGGATGCAGTGAGCGATCGCGATTATATTGTGGAATTAACCTCTGCATGTTCCTTGATCATGGTGCACTTGTCACGGTTGGCTGAAGAACTTATTCTTTGGACGAGTGAAGAATTTCAATATGTCGAACTAGATGATGCATATTGCACAGGCAGCAGTATGATGCCCCAGAAAAAAAATCCAGATATTCCCGAGCTGGTCAGAGGGAAAACAGGGAGAGTCTTTGGGGATATGATGGGTCTTCTGACCATGCTGAAAGCTCTGCCGCTCAGCTTTAACAAAGATATGCAAGAAGATAAAGAAGCTTTATTTGATGCAGTCGAAACAACAGAAAATTGTCTAACCTTGATGAGTGCTGTTATCGAAACGATGGTTGTCAAAAAGGAAAAAATGTTACAAAATATACAACAGAGTTATTCCAATGCAACAGATTTAGCAGATTATTTGGCTTCAAAAGGAGTGCCTTTTCGACAAGCGCATGAAATTACCGGAAAAACGGTACTTTATGCTATTTCAAAACAAAAATATTTACTGGCATTATCGTTAGATGAATACCAACAATTCTCTCCCATCGTAGAAGAAGATATCTATGCATTTCTAGCTGAAGAAAATGTAGTAGAAGCTAGAAAGAGTGAAGGTGGCACAGCTAGAGCACAAGTCGAGAATCAATTAATATTAAGACGTCGGTCTCTTGATGAGACAAAGCAATGGTTAAAAGCAGCGGAAACTGCTAAGAGGCTCATTCAAGTCTAATATTTGGTTTTTCTTGCCAACGATGAAAAAGACAAGATCTGTTATAATAAGTCTCCAGTAAGTATTATTGCTTATACTGGAGATTTTTGCTGTCAAATTCGAATATATCATCATTTAGAAAAATATTAGTCTAGGAAACGTTAAGAATGATGCTATAATAGAAAACAGGTTTTTTGGACAGTGGATTCTTTTACTCTAGAAACACAAACTCGATAGCAAATTGGAAGAAAGTTTTCTTTTACTTTTGATTACCAAATACTGTTGACTTGGAATGTTATTCTTTATTTATTGACTATTATTCCTATTAAAAGAGGAAACTGAGAGAAGTTTCGAGAAATACCTGACTACCTATCCTAAGTGATAGGCAAAATCGCTAACGACAAATGCTGTGCTAAAACGGAAGGTGATTTTATGATAGAAATGCACGATGTATGGAAAGTCTATCCCAATGGAATTGAAGCACTGCGAGGGATCGATGTAAAGGTAGACCAAGGTGAATTTGTCTATATAGTAGGGCCAAGTGGTGCAGGAAAAAGTTCTTTTATCAAACTCATGTACCGGGAAGAAAAACCAACTCATGGCGTTGTTTTGATTAATGGTGTAAATGTAAAACGTGTTCGTGACTGGAAAATTCCTTATGTGAGACGCCGGATTGGTGTTGTGTTTCAAGACTATAAGTTATTGCCACACTTATCTGCATATGAGAATGTTGCATTTGCAATGGAGGCAGTAGAAACACCAAAACGTGAAATGAAGCCTCGCGTTCAAGAAGTGTTAGAGTTAGTAGGATTGGGAGATAGAATGAAGGCCTTGCCATCCCAGTTATCTGGTGGGGAGCAACAGCGGGTTTCCATTGCTCGGGCAATTGTCAATAATCCCACTTTTATTATCGCAGACGAGCCTACTGGGAACTTAGACCCAGAAAACTCTTGGGATATCATGTACCTCTTAGAAGAGATTAACGCACGCGGGACGACAGTTGTTATGGCAACACACAACAAAGAAATCGTAAATACGATGCGCCAACGAGTTATTGCGATCGAACAAGGCGTGATTGTGCGAGACGAATTGGGAGGCGAATACGGTTATGAAGATTGAAACCTTAGGTCGCCATTTTCGCGAAGCGTATCGCGGAATCATGAAAAACTCATGGATGAGCTTTGCGGCAATGGGTACTGTGGCTGTAACACTTTTGATTTTTGGAGTGTTCCTTATTTTTGCGTTTAACATCAATTACTTGACCAAAGAATTGGACAAGCAATTAGCTGTGCGAGCATCTCTTCAAGATGGCATGCCAAAAGCCAAACAAGTAGAGATTCTCAATAAAGTGAAACAAAATCCGCTCGTAAAAAAAGCTGATCTTGTCCCTAAAGATCAAGGTTTAGAAGAGATGAAGAAAAGCTGGGGAGATGCAAACTTTATTGAAGGTTTGAAGTCCGGTGATCAAAACCCATTACCAGACATTATTCGAATCGAGCCAAGCGACCCCAAAAAAGTGAAAGAACTGGAATCACAAGCTAAAAGCATCGATGGTATTGTAGCAACAGACTCTGGTGGTGGAGTGACCCAAACCTTACTTGGATTTTCTGGTGTAGTTCGAAATGTCATTCTTATTTTCGGTATCGCATTGTCTGTGTTAGCTGCGTTCCTCATCTCCAACACAATTAAACTGACCATTATTGCAAGACGGAAAGAAATTGAAGTTATGAGACTCGTAGGTGCGAGTAACTGGTTTATTCGTTGGCCATTTTTCATCGAGGGTGCTTTTATCGGGGTAGTTGGTGCTATATTACCGATAGGGATTTTGCTGATCTTGTACCAAGCATTTTTCGATACAGTGAATTCAGGTGCTGCATATACCGTTATTCAGATGATGCCTGTAACTTCCCTAGGGGCATATTTAGCAGTCAGTACATTTGTTTTAGGTGCAATAATTGGTATCTCTGGTAGTTTACTCTCTGTTCGTAAGTTCCTCAAAATATAGATTTTTGACACCACAGAACTTGGGGGGATTATATGAGACGCCTATTTATTGCTAGCCTATCTACTTGCCTAGCATTTAGTTTATGGGGTGCAGATGCTTATGCTGCACCTTCAAAGAAATCCGAACAACAAGAAAAGCTGAAGCATATACAAGAAAATAAAAAGTCGAAAAATCAACAGCTCGGACAAGCTCAGAGCGAATTGAACCAGTTGAAGAAGGAAATCGCACCGATCGAAAAACAAATGGATCAATATGATACTCAGCTTCTACAACTGAATAAAGACATCGCAGCAAATGAAAAGTTGTTAAAGCAGCAGCAAAAACAGTTAAATGCAAGAGTGATCCATCTCTATCAAAGCGGCGAAATGGGTTATATGGGGCAATTGATTTCTGCCAAAACTTTTGGGGAATTTTTTGCTCGTGTAGAAGGTATTCGTCTCATCGTGAAGAATGATAGTAACTTGTTGACAGAGTACAAGCAAACAGCAAAGTCTATTGCGTATAAAAAGAAATCCATTGAGGTTTTACGAGCAAAGATTCAACCGCTTTTTGCAAAAGAAAAAGCCAAAATCGCAGAAATCGAAAAGAAAACACAAGGAATCAGCAAAGAACTTGCTAATATTCAACATGATGAGGAAGTTACAGAAGCAGCTATTAAAGAGCAAGAGCGATTGGAAAAATTAGCATCTCAGCAATATAGTGGGAATTTTGGCACCGGTGTATTGATGAAACCTGGAATTGGATCAATTACTTCAGGGTTTGGTTATCGTTGGGGGAGACAACACAAAGGTATAGACATCGATGATAACAAGCCTGGTCCTGACGGTAAGAAAATTTTTGCAGCGGATGACGGAGTAGTTATTCTAACTAAATCTGATCCTGATGGTTTTGGGTATTACATTGTGATCAAACATTCAGATGAGCTATCCACTTTATATGGTCATATGTATCGAAGCACTGTGCGTGTATCAGTCGGAGAGCATGTCAAAAAAGGACAATGGATTGCTGATATCGGCAACAACGGACACTCTACTGGATCACACCTGCATTTTGAAGTACATAAAAATGGAGAAGCAGTTGATCCGATGCCATACATATCTTAATAGCTACATTCTGGGAGGACGTTGAGTTGCAAAGGACAAAGCGAATACTCACGGCTACGATAGCTGTTTTGGTTTGTGCCAGTATAATTGTAGGCAGCAGCACAGAAGTGGATGCCAAAACAACACGTGAAGAATTAATGCAAATCCGTAAAGATAAATTAAAAGTGATGGATTCTATTGCGAGCGGAAATAAGACATTAGAAAAATATAATGCACAGATGGCAGCAAGTCAAAAAGCGATTGATGACGTTCAAGTACAAGTAGATAAGGTCGATGTTCTTAAAAAGCAAGCCGAACAAAAAGAAGAAGTCTATCAGAAAAAGTTTAATGAACGACTTCGCCAGTTGTATGAAAGAGGCGAAACAGGCTACATGTCTCAATTGCTTCAATCTAATAATTTTAGCGAGTTTTTGGTTCGATTTGAGATGGTTCGACTTTTAGCTCAACAAGATTATGCTTTATTAGAAGATAAGAAAAAAGCGACAGAACAGGTGCAAGTGCAGATTGATAAATTAAACCAACTGATTGCGAAACAGCAAAAAGAAGTAGATAAATCAAAAGATGCTTTTAATAAAATGATGGCAGAAATAAACAAAAGCAAAGGAAAATTAAAAGAACTCCAAGGCATGGAAGATGCCAACGAGTCTGAATTAATCGATATCAATAAAGCATTAATTAGCAGTGGAAAATTAAAATTCCCATATACCGGCCCATTACAAAGACCTATGGATTATCCTATTACATCTGGATTTAAATTTCGTTGGGGCAGGATGCATGAAGGGGTTGACTTTGGAACACAAGGGAAAATAGGAATTCCATATAGAGCAGCAGCTGACGGGGTTGTAGTAGAAAGTCGTGTATCTTCTGGATATGGATGGCTTATCACGATTTATCATGGTGAATATAACGGGCAGCCTTTCTATACGCGATATGCACATAGTTATCCTTATGAAGTAAAAGTAAAAGTAGGACAAGAAGTAACCAAAGGAGAAATTATTTCTGCTGTTGGGAATAATGGACACTCTACAGGTCCTCACCTTCACTTTGAAGTGCGAATTGGTTATGGTGCAAAACCACCTGCGAAAGACCCAATGAAATATTTTGGTAGTTAATCCATTTGGTATATAGCATGGAAGAAGGACATCCGGTAACGCTTTCGCAGCGTGAAAGATGTCCTTCTTCTATTTCTCAAACGATAGGAATATGTTAGAGTAGAACCAAAATGGACGGGCATCATGGAGGGCTCCGTTTTCGTGTTACATCATAGAGAGACTGGATCACGTTGTTGATGAAGAAAGGGCTGGAGATATGACTTTTCGTAGTAGAACAGTTGCGCTTATGGTGATAGCAGCTATGGCTCTAGGCAGTTTGCTAACTTCCTTGTTTTTTATGGGACAGGAAACAAGCAACTTACCTAATCAAGTTTCAAGCGAATCAAAAGAATATAAAGCATATGAAGAAAAACTGAAAAAGACTTATGATACTATTCGAAGCAGTTATGTGAGGAATATTTCGGACCAAGCTCTAATGGATGGTGCTCTGCGTGGCATGATTGCAGCTTTAGGTGATCCACATTCTGAGTATATGAATCCTCAAGAGGCAAAACAATTTCTTTCCTCCATTATGAATTCCTCTTTTTCCGGAATAGGTGCTGGCGTAGTGATAAAGGACGGACAAGTGACGATCGAATCAATTGTAAAGGATTCACCAGCGGAACATGCAGGGTTGCAGGTAAATGATCAAATTCGCAAAGTGGATGGAAAAAGTATCGTTGGACTTAAACTAAATGAAGCAGTAGCCAAGATTAGGGGTCCAAAAGGAACCAAAGTTACATTGGAAGTAGTCCGAGGGGGAGGGGCACCTTTTACAGTAACTGCGATCAGAAAAGATATTCCACAACAAACGGTTAGCAATAAAATGTTGGATAATAAGATTGGATACATTGGTATTTCTCAGTTTTCGCAGACAACCGATAAAGAATTTTTCACTTCTATCTCACAGTTAGAGAAGCAGAAAATGAAAGGTCTTGTTATTGATCTGCGCGGCAATCCAGGCGGATTGTTAAAGGTAGTAGTGAATATGTGTCAGCAGTTGCTACCTGAAGGCAAAATTATCGTTAGTACACAAGATAAAGCAGGAAACAAAGAAGTATATCGTGCAAAAGGAACTCAGGTAAAATCGTATCCCATCACAATATTGGTAGATGGAAGTAGTGCTAGTGCAGCAGAGATCATGGCCGCCGCTTTTCAACAGTCAGGTAAGTATACGGTGATCGGTCAGAAAACATATGGAAAAGGTAGTGTTCAATCCAGTATTGAATATTCCGATGGCAGTAACTTAAAACTGACGATCGCAAAATGGTTGACACCCAATGGTACATGGATCGATCAACATGGTGGAACAAAAGGACTGTCTCCAAATATCGAAGTTGCTCCATTTGCTTTTACACAAGCGAATTTACCAGAAGGAAAACAAACCTGGAAGCCTGATAGTAATTCTACTGATGTGAAAAATATGCAGTTAATTTTAGATGCGCTTGGTTTTAAACCGGGTAGAACCGATGGCTACTTTGATACAGCTACAGAGGCAGCATTGAAAAACTTCCAAAAGTCCAATAATATTCCAGAAAATGGAGAGTTGGATGCACAGACAGCAAAATTTTTGGGAATTGCATATCAAAGTTTATTGCGAGATCCAAAGAATGATAAACAATTACAGACTGCTATCCAATTTTTGGCTCATATTAGTGAATAAATAGTGAACTCAAAGGAATATTTGGTACTTATGTCGAAAACCCTCTCTAGTAGATGTTTGCACTGGAGGGGGTTCCTTTTGCATCTAGGGTTTATGAAAACTTGGATATTTCTATGGACAGAGCCACTATGGATTATTGCATTGTTACTTCCTATCCTATTTACGATTTATACCAACCTCTTAGAGCGAAAGCATTTTGGTCACATTGTAGAAGCACCGTTACCAACCATTTTCCGAACGTGTTGTTATGGTTTATTGACGGGATTAGCACTCTCATTGGCATTATCTTCCTTTATGTTTGATATAAATAAAGACGAGCTATTTTTGGTTTGGATTATGACGATTTCTTTTGCTGTATTTCGTCGGCGTTTTGCCTGTATTGCATACTCTGTGGGGTTTATTTCCTTGCTTCATTTAGCCCTGCCTTATATGCATATAACGGTCTTACCAATCGGACTAGTAAAGTGGTATTACGTAGTCGAGCATTTTTCTGTGATGAATTGGTTGTATATCGTTGGTTTCGCCCATTTCTTAGAATGGATTTTAATTCGAGCAGAAGGTTCTAATTCCAGTACACCAGTCCGGCTTGATCATATATCTGGAAAGAGTGTACCTGGTTATCTGCTTGCCAAAACTTGGCCTATTTCCTTGGTTGCTTTTACTCCAGCAGGATGGCTGCCTTTGCCTATCATGATGGGATTTGCCAGCAAGACTTGTTCGAAACCTCTCAAACAAAAAAAGAGGCTTATTTCCACGCTTACACTGTTATATGCAGGTGTGTTGTCCATTATTGTGTGGTTAGGAACATTTCAAAAGGAGTGGATATGGGCAGCTGCTGTTTTTGCGTTGTTCGGTCATGAAGTAATGTATCTTTGGAGCCGATTTATGGAACGACGTAAAGTACCCCTGTTCGTCTCCGATGAAAAAGGGCTAAAGGTACTAGCCGTTCTTCCGCAAACTCCTGCTGCTGTATTAGGAATCAAGACAGGAGATATTATCCACCGTTTAAATGGGGTGCGTATTCAGACAGCAGAAGATTTGGAACAAGCTGTTTCACTCTCCTCTTTTTGTAAGTTAGAAGTATTAGATGAACAACAGGACAGCCACTTTCTTCAACGGGCAATTTATGAGAAAGACCCTAAACACTTGGGAATAGTTGGAGCTGATCCCTTGTAGAGAATATGTAGTTTAATGATTTAGAAAAGGGTACCGATAAACGGCACCCTTTTTTATTTCGTTACACTGTGAGGTCATCTGGAAGACTGTTCAGAACAAAATGGATAGTAAACACTTTACCATTTAAGAGTTTTACTCGTCACACCGTAAGATATTAGGGATGTGGTTTCAACCGAGAGATTCATATCGGAACGAATGTTTCGCTTGACACCGAAAGTATGCTATAATGGTGGATGCTGTGAATAAGAGATAATGGATTTATATAGATGTTGAATTGCAGGAATAGGACGGTGAGAAGCGTGGAAAAGCTTTTTCAGTTGGTGTCTGAATTTGAGCCTAGTGGAGATCAACCAAAAGCAATTGAAGCCTTAACAGCAGGAATAAAAGAAGGAAAAAAACAACAGACCTTGTTAGGGGCTACAGGTACAGGTAAGACATTTACTATTGCATCGACTATTGCAAATGTGAATAAACCCACCCTTGTGATCGCTCACAATAAAACATTAGCAGCACAGTTATGTGGGGAATTAAAAGAATTGTTCCCTCATAATGCAGTTGAATATTTTGTCAGTTACTATGACTACTATCAACCAGAAGCATATATCCCTCAAACTGATACTTTTATCGAAAAAGATTCTTCCATTAACGATGAGATAGATAAACTACGGCACTCAGCGACAAGCGCATTAATCGAACGAAAAGATGTGATTATCGTTGCTAGTGTCTCTTGTATTTATGGGCTTGGTTCGCCGATTGAGTATCGTGATTTGGTGCTGTCTCTGCGTGTTGGAATGGAAAAAGAACGAAATGAAGTTCTTCGTAAATTAGTTGATATTCAGTACCAAAGAAATGATATTAACTTTACTCGTGGTACATTTCGCGTGCGTGGAGATGTAATCGAGATTTTCCCTGTTTCAAGAAGTGAACAAGCAGTCCGAGTAGAGTTTTTTGGTGATGAGATTGAACGAATCAGAGAAATCGATGTGGTGACTGGAGAAATCATCGGAGAGCGGGAACATGTCGCTGTTTTTCCAGCTTCTCACTATGTCACCCGTGGGGCAGTCATGGAAAGAGCCCTGAAAACGATTGAAGCAGAACTAGAAGAACAGTTGGCTTTCTTTAAACAAGAAGGGAAGCTTTTAGAAGCACAGCGCCTAGAACAACGCACACGATATGACATGGAAATGATGCGTGAAATTGGATTTTGTTCAGGAATTGAAAATTATTCTAGGCACCTGATCGGTACGGAACCCGGCCAGCCGCCATATACGTTGATCGATTATTTCCCTGATGATTTTTTGATCGTGGTAGATGAGTCCCATGTATCGATCCCACAAATTGGTGCGATGTTTAATGGAGACCAAGCTCGTAAAAATATGCTGGTAGAACACGGTTTTCGTCTACCTTCTGCTCGAGATAACCGGCCGCTCAAATTTGAAGAATTTGAAAGTAAGATTAATCAAATCTTGTTTGTATCCGCGACACCAGGGCCATATGAGTTAGAAAAAACTCCAGAGATGGTAGAGCAAATTATCCGGCCGACTGGTTTGCTTGATCCAAAAATTTATATTCGTCCTATCAAAGGTCAAATTGATGATTTGATCGGGGAGATAAATAAACGTGTGGATCAGGACGAACGTGTTTTGGTTACGACCTTGACGAAGAAAATGGCGGAAGATTTAACAGACTACTTCAAAGAAATAGGGATTCGAGTTCGTTATTTACATGCAGATATCAAGACGATTGAACGGATGGAAATTTTGCGTGATCTTCGTTTGGGTGAGTTTGATGTTCTCATTGGAATCAATCTTCTTCGTGAAGGACTTGATCTTCCTGAGGTTTCCTTGGTTGCTATCCTCGATGCGGATAAAGAAGGTTTCTTACGTGCAGAGCGTTCGCTGATTCAGACTATCGGCCGTGCCGCACGTAACGCTCATGGTGAAGTTATTATGTATGCAGATAAGATAACCAACTCCATGCAAAAAGCGATCGAAGAGACAGAGCGTCGCCGTACCATTCAAATTGCGCACAATGAGAAACACGGAATTACACCGATGACGATTCAGAAGAAAGTCCGCCAAGTAATCGAAGCGACAACAAAAGTTGCAGAAGAGAAGGCAACCTATACAACAGACCGCAGTGGCAAGAAGATGACTAAGAAAGAACGTCAATTACTCCTAGAGAAGATGGAAAAGGAAATGAAACAAGCGGCCAAAGATTTGCAGTTTGAACGTGCAGCGGAATTACGAGATATTCTTTTAGAGTTAAAAGCAGAAAGTGGGGACTAACGGTTGGCGATTGAAAATATTGAGATACGAGGAGCACGTGTCCATAATTTAAAGGATATAGATGTTACCATCCCTCGCGATAAATTGGTAGTGATCACAGGTCTTAGTGGTTCCGGTAAATCTTCCCTTGCTTTTGATACCATCTATGCAGAAGGGCAGAGGAGATATGTGGAGTCTTTATCTGCGTATGCCAGACAGTTTTTAGGGCAGATGGACAAACCTGATGTGGATAGTATTGAAGGTTTGTCTCCTGCAATCTCCATCGACCAAAAGACAACAAGCCGCAATCCACGTTCTACTGTTGGTACCGTTACGGAAATTTATGATTATATACGTTTGTTGTTTGCACGTATTGGACGAGCTTATTGTCCGCGTCATGGAATCGAAATCACGTCCCAGACTACCCCGCAAATGGTAGATCATATCTTGGCTTTACCTGAGAAAACGAGGATACAAATTCTTGCTCCCATCGTGAAAGGCAAAAAAGGAGAACACGAAAAAATATTAGCAGATATTCAAAAGCAAGGATTTGTAAGGGTTCGGATTGACGGAGAAATACAAGAAGTAACAGAAGTAGAAAAACTGGAGAAAAATAAAAAACATACGATTGAGGTCATTGTCGACCGTATTGTGATCAAAGAAGGAATCACTTCCCGTCTTACGGATTCAGTAGAAATGGCATTGCGTCTGTCAGATGGGGAAGTTCTTGTCGATGTCATCGATGGAGAAGAAATGTTATTCAGTCAAAATCTTGCTTGTCCAGAGTGCGGTTATAGTATTCCTGAGCTCACTCCTCGTATGTTTTCTTTTAATAGCCCATTTGGTGCATGTCCAACGTGCGATGGGCTCGGAAACCGAATGGAAATAGATCCGACATTAGTGATTGCAAATCCAAAGCTGTCTATCAACAAAGGGGTAATCGAACCGTGGGCTAGTTCGTCTAGTAACTACTACAACCAGCTGTTAGATGCTGTTTGTAAACATTTTGGAATTAGTAAGACAAAAGCATTTGAGAAACTTCCAGAAGAACAACAAAATATCATTTTATTTGGCTCCAAAGAGAGATTTCGTTTTCAATACACCAATGATATGGGCTTTTCCCGTGATACACATACAATGTTTGAGGGTGTAGTAAATAATTTAACTCGTCGACATCGAGAAACTGCATCTGACATGGTACGTGAGCAATTGGAAGGTTATATGAGTACGAAACCTTGTCCGACTTGCAGAGGGGCAAGGGTAAAAGAAGAGATGCTGCATGTACTGATTGGCGGTCAAAATATAGATTATGTGACGAGTTTGACGATTGCTGAATCACTCACATTCTTTGAGACTCTCGAGCTGACAGAGAAAGAGAGACAAATTGCTAGATTGGTGTTAAAAGAAATCGAGAGTAGACTTGGATTTCTGTCCAATGTCGGGTTGGATTATCTCACCTTAAGTCGGTCCGCCGGAACTTTATCAGGGGGAGAAGCACAGCGTATCCGGCTTGCTACTCAAATCGGGTCTAGTTTAATGGGTGTTCTTTATATTTTAGACGAACCAAGTATCGGACTTCATCAGAGAGACAATAGCCGTTTGATCACCACGTTAGAGCAAATGAGAAATATCGGAAATACATTGATTGTGGTAGAACACGATGAAGATACGATGATGAGTGCTGATTATATTTTGGATATTGGTCCGGGTGCAGGCGTTCATGGCGGACAAGTAATAGCAGCTGGTACTCCAAAAGAGATCATGGAAAATCCAGATTCTCTTACTGGTAACTATTTGAGCGGTCGAAAATTTATCCCATTACCAGAAAAAAGACGAGAAGCGACAGATAAGTGGATAAAAGTGGTTGGAGCATCCGAAAATAATTTACGGGATGTTTCTGCATCTTTTCCAATTGGACTTCTAACCTGTATAACAGGTGTTTCGGGGTCTGGGAAGAGTACATTGATCAACGAAATTTTACTAAAATCGTTATCGAAGCAGCTAAATCGTGCCAAAACAGTACCTGGAAAACATAAAAAAATCGACGGTATCGAACACCTCGATAAAGTGATCAGTATTGACCAATCTCCCATTGGACGTACTCCTCGAAGTAATCCTGCAACTTACACGGGTGTGTTTGACGATATTCGTGATGTCTTTGCTTCGACAACAGAGGCAAAAGTACGCGGTTATCTCAAAGGTCGTTTTAGTTTCAATGTCAAAGGCGGACGTTGTGAGGCTTGTCGTGGGGATGGGATTATCAAGATTGAGATGCACTTTTTACCAGATGTCTACGTACCTTGTGAAGAGTGCAAAGGAAAAAGATATAACCGTGACACTTTAGAGATTCGCTACAAAGGGAAAAACGTTGCGGATGTACTAAGTATGACAGTAGAAGATGCGGTAGAGTTTTTTGCTAACATCCCAAAAATCAAACGAAAACTCCAAACACTTTTGGATGTAGGCTTGGGATATGTCCAACTAGGCCAGCCTGCAACGACGTTATCTGGTGGAGAAGCCCAAAGAGTAAAATTAGCTTCAGAATTACACAAACGGAGCACAGGGCGGACTTGTTATGTGTTAGACGAACCGACGACAGGACTTCATGTTCATGATATTGCTCGACTGCTCACTGTTTTGCAAAGACTTGCGGATAATGGAGACACCGTTCTTGTCATTGAGCATAATTTAGATGTAATTAAAACGGCTGATTATATCGTGGATTTAGGTCCTGAAGGCGGCAAAGGTGGAGGAACCATTGTGGCGACAGGTACACCTGAAGAGGTGGCAAAGAAAAAAGGTTCTTACACAGGCGAATACTTAGCTCCGATCCTTAAAAGAGATCAAAAACGCTTGAAACAAGCTGTAACAGTAGGGAATTAGTCTGAAGTGCGCCATAGCGATCTTGCTATGGTCTCTTTTAATCCTTTTCGTTGCTTGAGACTACTGATGAACATCGATATACTTTTATTGAGAGGAGAGGTGAATGATGCGTTGGATTTTAGGAATTGTTATAAATGCAGTCATTGTGTTTTTGATTGCGAATTACTTACCTGGAGTACATGTTGATTCTTGGAGCACGGCATTTTGGATTGCAATTTTGTTAGCGGTCATCAATATCCTCATCTGGCCAATCAAATGGCTTTTATCACTTGTAACACTTGGTCTATTTGGTTTAATTATTAACATCGCATTATTTTGGGGTCTTAGTTTCTTTGTAAATGGATTTACTATTGATGGGTTTGTACCTGCGGTTCTCGGAGGATTGATATTGACAGTGGCATCATCCATTGCCAGAGGAATTTTAAAATAAGCTTTGAAAAGTGCGGCACACTCCCTCTTGCATAGGGGAGTGTGCTTTTTGATCTATTGAGAATCATCGACCGTTTGTCGATTCCACTGCGGGAACCAGATGGAGGACCACATCGGAAGCCCAGCTGGTGTCCAAGCCGTTGACCATGTCGGTCTCCATGTTTGAATCCATAGCTCAGTATGCTTCGGGGTTCGCGCAGGAATCCACTTGCACGAATAGAATCGTGCTACCTCAAAAAGACAAAGCATGATCCAGTAGACCAGTTCGATATAGTAGATGGTTTTGTAATCCCATCCATTGTGATTTGAGACCCAGATCGCCATCATAATAAGCAGATTGGCAATCAAACTACAGGTGAACTGCCACTTGGTGAAGGAGACCCCTCGAAGGGAAAAGAATACACAAGCTTGAATGGCCCAAAAACCATCCATGATAACGAGAATGGAAAGCATCCAATAGCTTGTCGTGATAACGTGGGCATTATCTGTAAACAGACCGATGATCCATTTTCCTGTGAAGGATTGGATCGCCCACATGATTACGGAGCCTACTGTTACTACTCCAACAGCCCAATTGCAGTATCGAATGGCTTCTTTGTAATTTCTCTTTCCAAAGCACTCTGCAACTAGAGGAGATACCGCATTGGAAAAACCCGTAATCCATGCCACATCGAACAGCTCTTTGATTTGTTTCGCAATGCGCCCAGCTGCGTAGATTTCCGTTCCATACTGAAGTGTGGTTCGGTTGAGATACAACGCCGAAATTTGGGCGACAATTAAGGTACCCATCGTGGAAAGGGATTGCTCGATCAGTTTTTTTTGGAGCATCGCGTTACGACGCCAAGAAAACCTGTCAGCAAAGATCTTTTTCTGTAGCTTCCACCATGTGTAGTTCAGCTCAAAGAGATGGGTGATTACTGTCTTCCAAGGGGCACCACTCCTTCTATTGAGGAGGGATTGCTGGAACAGCAGCTTGTGGATCATCCAGTCGTTCGACCAAGTCTTTTTGAGAAAGATCGACGACTTTACCGACATCCACATGAATACCAGTCCAAAGAGGTTGGCGAGCACAGTTGCCAATGCTGCACCCTTTACTCCAAGACCAAAGGTGAAGATGAATACATAATCCAGTGGAAGATGGATCAAGTTCATCGTTACCCCAACGCGGAAGACAGCTTTGCTGTCTTTGTTACCACGAAGGATAGCGCCTGTCATTCCCAACATGCAAGGGATGATGGCACATCCACCCAGAATCCGCAAGTAGTTCACTGCGTCTGTTGTGGTCTGTGGATCTGCTCCATAGAGGATCTGTACGAGTACCGGAGCAAAGCAGATGAACAGCAAGCCGAATCTGGTTGGATGGATCAGACAACAGCTTGGAGTCGTCATCATCCAACAGGTTTTTGCCTCCGCGACTTTGAGAGACAAATACGGACGTGGTACCAGCTAGTGGACTCAGAATCTGGCTCTGTACCAAGATAAGGATGGCACCGGCAATTCCTACGGCAGTCACTGCCACCAAATTGATCTTTGCCACAAACCAAGCGTCAGCGAAATTGAGGCTAATCTGGGAGAGGCTCGTAAAAATACCAAGCAACCCTTGTCTACTGAGTTCTCGCAGGTGTTTGAAACGCATAATATTCCTTCAAATAGAGTGAATCTTTACTAACATTATAGTTTATTTTTGTGGCGAGAACACCCGTGAATTCATTCGTGGGATGAATCGTTACGGTTTTTGGTTTGCACTGATGGTTCGCATTCCTCCCTTGTTGGCGGACAAGAAAATCAAAGAGATTCGTATTCTTCCCAAACATCGAGCAAGGTTCTTTGAAGTGCATTACACGTATGAAGAGCAGGCAGTTCAAAGGGATACCGATAAAAACCAGGATTTGGGGATTAGCAATCTCGCGGCTTGTGTCACCTCCAAAGGGAAAAGTTTTCTGATCGATGGAAAAAGACTAAAGGCAATCAACCAATGGTATAACAAACGCAATGCCCATTTGCAGCGAATCAAAGACAAACAAAAGCAGAAAGGGCATACGCATCAACAAGTTGCTTTGGTGGCAAAACGAAATCGTTTGGTGAACGATTACCTGAACAAGACCTGTCGTAAGATAATCCATTATTGTTTGAAATATCGCATTGGGACACTGGTTATCGGATATAACGAAAATCTGCAAAAAGGCACCAACTTAGGTAAACGCAACAACCAAAATTTTGTGAATATCCCTATTGGGATGATCAAAGCGAAGTTGGAATATTTGTGTCAGTTATATGGGATTACATTTGTGCAACAAGAAGAAAGTTACACGTCCAAAGCGAGTTTTTGGGATCAAGATGAACTGCCCACCTATGATCCATCCAACTCGAAAACGTATACCTTTAGAGGTGCACGGGTGAAACGTGGCTTATATCGTACGTCTTCGGGAATGTTGATGAACGCAGATATCCATGGCGCATTAAACATCTTGCGAAAAAGTAACGTTGTAGCCCTAACGGGCTTATACACTAGAGGCGAAGTGGACACGCCTGTACGAATAAGGATAGACTAGCTATCAACCTTCGTAGACGAAGCTTACGACTTTAGTCGTGAGAGGTTCACTTAAAATGGATTTAAAATTATATTTTTCAGTTAATTCATCTATTTGGTTGCCGATGTGACTTTCACAAAAGGAGTAGTATAGGTTACTTCATTATCCAACCTGAGGAGATATTTTTATGGTCAAAATCAATAACTCAACCTTTGCCTACAATTATTAGTTGTGTGTGTATTTTACTTATTTTTTGGTTTATTCATTGGAGGTTTGTTCGAAATATAAAAAGAAAGGAACAAGAAAATGAAAATAGCAGTTTTATATGATATACATGGCAATTTGCCGGCTTTACATGCTGTACTAGAAGAATTAAAATCTATCAAACCTGATGTCCTCTTTATTGGAGGAGACATTGTTTCAGGACCCATGCCACTACAGACGTTGGAAACACTAAGAAATTTCCCAGGTAATGTTCAGATGATTCGTGGAAACGGCGAGCGGGAAGTGGTAGAGGTATCAGAAGGGAAGACGATCCCTTTTTTATCTGAAAAAGGAGTGGAGAAACAAAAATGGGTTGGGGAACAATTGACTCCATCTGATCGACAATTTCTAGTTGAATTACCAGAGACGATGGTACTAGAAGTAAAGGGATTAGGAGAGATTTTATTTTGCCATGCTACACCGCAAAGTGATGAGGAAATATTCACTCCTCTAACTCCAGATGAACTGGTAGAAACGATGTTTCACACTGTAGAACAGCCTTTGATTTTTTGTGGACATACTCATCTTCCGTTCGTGCGGAAAATAGGTGATAAGCAGATTATTAATCCAGGGAGTGTCGGTATGCCTTTTACTGGGGCTCCAGGTGCATATTGGGCACTTATCGATGAAAATGGATTCGAATTAAAATATACCGCCTATGATCTAGAGGAAGCATCAAAAGCAATCCTTAAGAGCGGTGATCCACAGGCAGAAGAATTTGTAGAGAATTATATTCGGAATACGATGCAGGAAGAACAAGCGATAAATATGATAGAAAAGCTGGCAGAACAACAAAGGAAAAAGGATAGTTAGGATTTTCAGTAGATCTGCCATAAAGCACCAACAGTGTTGCGCCCCTCTCTACAAAAAAGAGAGGGGCGCCTTGTATAAGCGCAACATTTTTTGCTCTCGTTTACTTTTTATGACCTACAAAAAAACGTTTCTCTAGACCCACATCATCATTAGCTGTTAGAATGGGATAGCATTTGTGCTGGAGGGGAGATGTTGATTTGAATCAGGAGCGATATGAGAATTTAAAAAAGAGTGAGAAAGGTGCAATCATCAGTATTATTGCTTATCTCCTTTTATCCGCTCTGAAATTATGTATAGGTTATATGGCAAATTCCGAAGCTCTTCGAGCAGATGGATTAAACAATGCCACGGATATTGTTGCTTCGATTGCAGTGTTCATAGGGCTGCGTTTTTCACAAAAGCCAGCTGATGATGATCATCCATATGGACACTGGAAAGCAGAAACACTATCCTCTCTCATCGCTTCTTTTATCATGATGTCAGTTGGGATTCAAGTTTTATATACAGGAATTACTTCAATAGTAGGCGGGAAAGAAGAACCTCCGAACTTAGTTGCAGCTGGAGTCGGCGCCTTTTGTGCAGGAATTATGATCTGTGTTTATCGTTATAACAAAAAGCTTGCTGTTAAGACGAACAGCCAGGCTGTAATGGCAGCAGCAAAAGACAATCTTTCTGATGCTTATGTAAGTATTGGAGCGGTTGTGGGTATTATCGGATCACAGTTTCATCTTGCTTGGCTGGATACAGTTACAGCTATCATTGTAGGACTTCTTATTTGTAAGACAGCTTGGGATATATTCCGTGAAGCAACTCATTATTTGATGGATGGCTATGATGAAGCCTTGATCGAAAAATACAAAGAAACGGTTTTAAATGTAAATGGTGTTACAGCTGTAAAAGAAATCAAAGCAAGAAATTATGGAAACAACGCAGTTGTTGATGTAGTCCTTTGTGTTGGTGCAAATTTAGCAATAAAAGATGCCCACGATATCTCTACAGAAGTGGAAAACGAATTGATTCAAACTCATGACATTTATGATGTTCATATTCATGTAGAACCAAGCTAAATCATGTGAGTATGGCGAGTTGAAATTAAAAAAATAAGCCAACATATGAGTTGGCTTATTTTGCTTAGTCTATTTTTATTTGCTCTAAACGGCTCCATTATCTTTTTTAACTTCAATCAGATCAGCCCGAATAATATATCGTTCTGGGGCACTTCCAATATAATCAAAAGGATAACAAGTCGTAAGGGTCAGTACTGGTTTTGGTATAGGGACGATAATGGTTCGATCCTCAGGGTTTGTTATCCATGTTTTGCGAATTTGATAGGTGTAGATATGCCCTTGAAATTTCACATAGAGTCGGTCACCTATCTTTAACTGACCTGCTCCTCGAAATACAGTATCACGGTGTCCGGATAAGACCACATGTCCTGTCTCTCCAGGGTTTACAGTACCATAGCCGATATAGTGTCCTACCCCTTTTTTTAGCGATTCATCATCTGTTCCTTGAACAATGGGGAGAATTGCTCCCATGCGAGGAATGATAAGCTCTCCGATCTGCCCGCTTACTTTTAGCTTCGTATTTTTGCTGGCTATCCCTTCTGATAATGCCTTTTGTGTGTGTCGATCATCCCAGTTTGCAGCCACTTTCTTGGAGGCGATCGGATCATACACTACTCTTCGTAGTTGATCCCACCACTGGAAACCATTGAAAACCATCATGAATACTCCTACGATGATAATGATCCAAGCCAGCTTCCGTATCAAAAGAAAACACTCCTTTAGATGTTGAAAAACCCTGAATATTATACCTTAACTAATTAGATTTGTCAGTTTTGATAATAAAACCTTCATTGTTACATAATAGACAAAATTGGTAGTGAGTGAAGAAGTTAAAACGATGTTATCCGCACATTATTTATTGGTATAAAACCAAGTTACTCGGATTGTTTTCTCCATATTCGATATGTTTGACGAAAATGTGATAAGATACCTAGTAACTCTAGTTGTCATCATATTAGCATATTCTCACATGAAGATCGAAAAGTATAATTTGAAGATGTGGCTGAATGGAGCGGAATTGGATGAGTATTGGCGTAAAGATCGAGGAATTACAAGCGAAATTTAATTTAGAACTAATTGGTGAAGGCGTTTCGTTAGAACGAATGATTCAAACGAGTGATTTATACCGCCCTGGCTTGGAATTGGCCGGATTTTTTACCTACTATCCAGTCGATAGGCTGCAACTTTTAGGAAAGACGGAACTGTCTTTCGTTGAAAGTTTATCAGCTGATGTTCGTGAAGAAAGAATGAGAAAGATATGTCATCCTGAAGTACCAGCAATATGTATCACACGGAATCTTAATACTCCCGCAGATTTATTGAAAGCTGCAAATGAGATAGGGGTACCAGTATTACGTACTACATTGCCCACAACCAAGTTCGCTGGAAAGGTAACCGATTATTTAGAAAATCGACTTGCACCTGTATCTACGCTGCACGGTGTATTAGTTGATGTATACGGAATCGGCGTTTTAATAACAGGCGAGAGTGGAATTGGCAAGAGTGAAGCGGCTTTAGAACTAATCAAGCGTGGGCATATGCTGGTTGCAGATGATGCTGTTGAGATAACCCAAGTGACAGAAGGAGAACTATCGGGGACTGCTCCACCAATCATCAAACATCTATTAGAAATTCGCGGTTTGGGGATCATGGATGTGATGATATTATTTGGTGCTGGTGCAGTGCGGAATAAAAAGAATATCTCCATAGTGGTTCGATTGGAAACATGGCGCGAAAATTATCCATATGATCGATTGGGATTGTCAGAAGAAACGATTCGGATAATGGATACGGAGCTGCCAAAATTGACCATACCTGTACGACCAGGTCGAAATGTAGCTGTCTTGATTGAGGTTGCTGCCATGAATTACCGTTCTAAAATACTTGGGTATCATGCAGCAGAACAGTTTGTTACCCGTTTAGAAAATTCGTTAGAAGAGAAGTAACAATGTTTAAGGTGCTACAGAAACCAAATAGTACGACCAGCACGGCTGATTTTTGGTTCCAGCCAGTTAGGATAGTAAACAAATTGAATGGGATTGTGGTAGAGACATCCTGGGGTTTGGCAGGTTCCATAGCCATCCCTTTCCAGAACACTCGTTTTTCGTCCACACTCCAAGCAATCATATCCTTTTGTTTCCATACTATTTATATTTGTATAGGTTTCTACATTTAACACGATAATCACCCTCCTTTTACATTTTACCCTATAGATGTAATATGAAATTTGTCTATATTGATAAATAATATTATTTTTAAGTAAGATCGGAATACTAGGGTTTTTATCACCTCGTTTTCTTTTATTCTGTTTTTCTTGTACAATGACTTTGTGAAGTAAAGTGTTGAAAGGATGGAACATATGCTTGTGATAGATCCTGTAGCAATCGCACTGGGGCCATTCCAAATTCATTGGTATGGAATCATTATGGGAACAGCAGCTATGCTCGGTCTGTATCTTGCCGTTTTGGAAGGAAAAAGGCAAGGTATAGATACAGATAAGCTTTTAGATATGATGATTTGGGTGTTACCTTCTGCTATTATCGGAGCAAGATTGTACTATGTGTTATTTGAATGGGAGTATTATTCCACCCATCCTGAGGATATTATTGCTGTTTGGAAGGGTGGACTTGCGATACATGGTGGATTGATAGCTGCTTTTTCGGTCGGTTATCTCTACATACGCAAACATAAACTTTCTTTCTTACAACTAGCAGATATTTGTGCACCAAGTATTTTATTGGCCCAAGCAATTGGACGTTGGGGCAATTTTATTAACCAAGAAGCTCATGGTGGTCCAGTAAGTGTCCATTTTTTACACTCCCTTCATTTGCCGAATTGGATCATCGGGCAAATGACAATCGGCGGAGTTACCTATCATCCGACGTTTTTGTATGAATCACTCTGGAATTTGGTTGGTTTTGGTGTTCTCTTATTTCTACGCTATGTAGTGGTGCCAAAACGCGGGGAAATTTTGTTCAGTTATATGATCTGGTATTCACTAGGACGCTTCTTTATTGAAGGTCTGCGAACAGACAGCTTAGCGTTCAATGGTCCTGACTGGTTAGCGGCTGTGCTTCAATTTTTCTGGTCTCCGATGGGTCTTCTCTTTCAAGCCGGCCAGTTGACTGGTGGGAATATACGCATTGCTCAGCTTGTAAGTATGCTAACTGTTTTTGTTACAGTAGGAATTATTATATACAGACGTACGAAAAAAACAGAGGTTACAAACACAAAACAAGTAAAAGCTGTGACAACTGAGGTGAAGACCAATAACTAGAAAGATTACCCGTATCTCAGTCAAAGGGAGCAATTCTCTTTGGCAGATGTATCATACGATTTCTTTTTGGAAGGTATTGCGGAATACCCTAGTATGCTGGGGAGTCCGATATCTTCCCTTTTTTCGGTTAAAAAATAGCTTTTACCGCAGATGTTTAGGGATGAAGATCGGAAGACATACAGCAATTGCCTTTTTTGTCATGATGGATCTGCTTTATCCAGAGAAAATAAGCATTGGGAAAAATACGATAATTGGGTATAACACTACGATTTTGACCCATGAATACTTAATAAATGAATACCGTATCGGAGAAGTGGTCATAGGAGATAATGTGATGATCGGAGCGAATACAACGATTCTTCCGGGAATTCAGATCGGAGATGGGGCAGTCATCGGTGCAGGTACAGTTGTCTCCAAGGATGTAGCACCTTATACTTTTGTTGCTGGCAACCCAATGAGAGTGATGAGCAATGGGAAAGGCAGTAGGAGTTCCTCATAAGGAATTTCATAAAAATGGGACATTGATCATCAAATGTCCCTTATTTCATATAAAATCCAGCTGTTGTTAGTTAGCAAAAATGTCAAAGTTCTTTCCATGTATATAAGTAATCCCATTTCCTATGTCTGTAAACTTCTGCATCTAGTAAATCGATGTCTATTTTTTTATTGTTCACTAGTAATGGATAATCTACTGATCTTTTTTGTTTTGATAAAAGGTTTTTCATAAGGAGTTTTGTCAAAGTAGTACTCCATCCGTAGTTCGTTTCCACCAATCGAAAGTTTCGATCCACTATAAAAACGCTACTGAGGGATCATTTTTATGGATTCAACGAAATCCTGTACTTTATCTCTGTCACCTACAACAGTAAATTTTAATGACATTTCCGCTTCAGTCCTTTTTTTCTAATTTTGTTAAGTGCCTTATTTCCATGCGAATCAAGGCGTGAATCCATCGCTCATTGTTGTCCATACCATGGGGAAATAAAAACTTTACGATATATCCTGGCCAAAAGCAGATGGGGGAATTGGTGTAAGTGAAAATTATGTGTCAGATCTGGAAAGAGGTATAAAGAACATAACTGACCCTCAAACACTACGAAATTTATGTACTATATTGCAAATTCCGTTCTGGGAAATGGGACTTTCTGATTTTGATCCATTTTATACAACCAATTTAAATGATTCTGGGTTTAATTATATTGGTATTACTAAACTTACTGATTCGGCTACTGATCGTATTCTAGAATACAAAAATTGTCTCCTAGAAGCAGATGGAGATTGTTTTATATCAGGAACATCCATAACGTGCGACAAGGGGACGGTTCTTGTGTCGCACAAATATCTTGGATATTATTGATAGAGATTTGACTTTACGTCTCACTTCTTCGATAATCATCCGAACCCACTTCTCGATTTGCTCTAGCGAGATACTAATTCGCAAAAATTTCTCACGTTCTTTCATAAAGGATTTTTTGTCCAATATAAAAAGAAAAATCAGATATAGAGGGAGTATAATCCGCTCTTTATCTGATTTTAGTTCCTAAATTTTATTCTCTTATTTGCCCATTCCCATGAATCAAATACTTATAACTTGTCAATTCTTTTAATCCCATCGGTCCTCTTGCATGCAGTTTCTGTGTGGAGATGCCGATCTCGGCTCCAAAGCCAAATTCAAATCCATCGGTAAAGCGAGTGGAGGCGTTGTGGTAAACTGCTGCTGCATCTACACTTGTGAGGAATTGGTTTGCTGTTTCTTGATTATCAGTAACAATTGCTTCTGAATGATTGGTTCCAAAGCGGTCGATATGGGAAATTGCTTCTTCTGTATTCTTTACCACTTTAATAGCTAAAATCAGATCGAGAAATTCAGTATCAAAGTCTATTTCTGTCGCCGCTTCGATAGCTTGATTAGGAAGCAGGGCTTGTGTCTGCTCACAGCCGCGAATCGTAACTCCTTTTTCTTTCAGGAGCGGGACGAGTGCAGGTAAAAAAGCAGGTGCGATTTGTTCATGTACAAGTAAAGATTCAATCGCGTTGCAGACAGAAGGACGCTGAACTTTTGCATTGATGGCAATATCGAGTGCCATTTGCAGATTGGCATCTTTATCAACATAGACGTGACAGTTTCCTACACCTGTCTCGATAACTGGAACGAGAGAGTGTTCCAAAACATATTGAATAAGTCCAGCACCACCTCGAGGAATGATTAAGTCGACCTTCCCTTTGCTGCGAATCAATTGCTCGATGGTTTGTCTCTCCGTTTGCTGGATGATTTGAATAGCATCTTCGGGGAGTGATGTTTCTTTCAATCCATCTCGAAGGGCATTTACTAAGGCGATGTTGGTATTAATCGCTTCTTTTCCACCGCGTAATATAACAGCATTTCCAGTTTTTAAAGTCAACCCAGCTGCATCTACGGTTACATTTGGCCTTGATTCATAAATAATACCAATAACACCAAAGGGAACACGAATCTGTTCAATTGTGAGCCCATTTGGCCGCTCGATTGTTTGTAGGCTTTGACCCACAGGATCCGCTAGGTCTGCGATTTGTTCAAGTCCTGTGATCATGTCCTGTATCCGAGTCTCATCTAAACGTAAACGATCCAATTTAGACTCTGTTAATCCCTGTTTTCTACTCGCATCTAAATCTTTTTCATTTGCACTTAATATGGTTTCTCTTTGTTGCCAAAGTACTTTGCCAATATGGCGGATTGCTTCGTTTTTTTCTTCACTGCTTAGGGTGACAAGTTTGCGTGATGCTGTTTTTGCTTGTGTTGTTAGCTTTTCGAGCAAAGGGAAACACTCCTTTTGGATGATAGTAAGACAAGTTGATCCCGATGGATCACTTCTGGAAGAAGAGGCAGGGGCTCTCCTTCATGGCGTTTGCTGATGAGTTGGTCTATATCACGACTCGACAGATGAACAATACCTTTGCCAATTGTTTGTTCATGGTGGCAAATTTCCACTACAGAACCTTCTACAAAATCACCTGTTGTTGATAAAATACCTGCTAGTAATAAACTAGAGTTTCCTTTTGTCAAAGCTTCATATGCACCAGTATCCACGATTACACTTCCTTCCGCCCTTGTACCATAGGCAATCCATGGTTTTTTCTTCTTTAACGGAGTATCAGCAATGAAGTGTGTTCCAATTGCGTTACCAGCGATGATGTGTTGTAAAACATTCGGTCTATTACTATTTGCGATTCGAACATTTACACCAGATTGAGTAGCAATCTGAGCGGCTTGCAGTTTGGTTTTCATTCCACCAGTGCCGACTGAACTTCCATTTCCTCCAGCTATCTGCCAAAGTTCTGGCGTGATCGCTTCAATTTGGTGGAGCAGTTTTGCATTTTTGTCTATTCGGGGATTCGAAGTATACAACCCATCAATATCTGATAACATGACATAGAGGTCGGCTGCTGCAACTAAGGAAACCAATGCGCCAAGGGTGTCGTTATCTCCAAAACGAATTTCTTCTACTGCTACTGTGTCATTTTCATTAATAATAGGGATAATGCCATGATGCAAAAGAGGTTCTATCGTATTGCGGATATGAATAAAACGTTTTCGATCTTCGATGTCAGATCGAGTGAGTAATAATTGAGCTACAGGTATATCGTGATGTGCAAAACTTTCTTGATACTGCTGGATTAAAACAGATTGCCCTACTGCTGCCGCTGCTTGTTTTTCAGGCATAGTCATGGTAGTTCGATTCCAACCTAAAGCACCAACACCTGCTGCAACAGCGCCTGAAGTGACGAGGATCAATTGGAGCTTTTGTTGATGAAGATATACTAATTGTGTGACCAATTGATTCACTTTAGATCGGCACAAGGAACCAGATTCATCAACCAAGCTGCTAGAACCTACTTTTACAACAATCCTTTTCAAATGGAAATCCCTCCTTTTTCGAAGTGATTTTATAAAAATTAAAAAAGCCATTCATCCCAGAGAAGGACGAATGGCTTCGTGGTACCACCTTCATTGATTTTATATGAGGACATATAAAACCCACTCTATTAGACGCTAACGGTTTCTCACCGACTCGCTTTTCACGAGTAGCTCCGGAGGCGGGATCTGTCTCTAGGATGATAGGATTTTCCAGCCGAGAATCCTACTCTCTAAACATCCCAATTAAGACAGACTTCACTCCATCAATGCTTGCCGAAGTATAACTGTTTTATTACGATACCGAATTTACAAGTTAGTTGTCAACTAGTTTTCGAACCAACGATTTCATTTAAGGAGTGAACCCCTTTTTCTTCTAAGATGGCGAGTAGTTCTGTATTGATTTTACGGGCTATTCCCGGTCCTTCATAAATCATCCCAGTGTACACTTGAATCAAGTTTGCTCCTGCACATATCTTTTCATATGCGTCTGCTCCAGAGAATATACCACCTACTCCAATAATAGGAGTTTTACCCTCGGTGATATGGTAAATGTGGCGAACAAATTCCGTCGATTTCTGGGTTAGTGGCCGCCCGCTTAACCCTCCACTCTCTTTTGTATAAGGAGAAGGATGCAAGTTTTCCCGGGAAATAGTCGTATTAGTAGCTATGATACCGTCAATTCCAGACTTTATTGCCGTTTGGATGATATCCTTCATTTGTTCCAGACTGAGATCTGGGGCGATTTTTAAAAAAACAGGGCGATAGGAGCTTGTCTCTTTTAGTAACTCATCACGTGTAGATAGTACAGAAGTGAGTAATTTTTGGAGTGCATCCACATGTTGAAGATCACGAAGTCCTTCTGTATTTGGAGAGCTGACATTAAGAACGAAGTAGTCTGCGTAATCATAGAGACTCATCAATCCGCTTCGATAATCACTGCTTGCTTGTTCATTGGGGGTATCTTTGTTTTTACCCAAGTTGATCCCGATCGGGATATTTGGTTTGGAGAGGGCTTGAAACGTATTTTTTGCATCTTCTATCCCATGATTGTTAAAGCCCATGCGATTAATGATGGCTTCATCTTCTATCAAGCGGAAAAGCCTGGGCTTTGGATTTCCAACCTGGGGCCTGGGAGTCAATGTTCCCACTTCGACAAAACCAAACCCAAAAGCAGACAGCCCATGATAAACATTGGCATGTTTATCAAATCCAGCTGCTAAGCCTACAGGATTAGGGAAGGAGAGACCACATACTGTACTTTCTAAACGTTTATCTATTATGGTAAATCTCTTTTGAATAAATTTGCTGATTTTAGGTGTGCTCTGCATGACTTGCAAGCCGCGAATCGTCATGGTATGAGCTTGTTCCGCATTCATCCGGAAAAGCAATTTACGAAGCGATTTATATACCATTGGTAGCGTCCTTTCTACAAAACATATCTAAAGTAGCATACCATAGAATGCTGAGAAACGAGAGGATACTTTGTGTTAGAAATTGTATGTAGTCTATTTTAAACTTTCGAACAATCTAGTTTCCCAATAAAGAAGTGGGGTTTTAGAATATTTAAGTTGCAACTATCTCGTACAGAAAAGTTTCTCATGGTTATCATATAAAATAGAAAAGTATATGAATAAATATGTCCGATTTTACACACTATTTCGAAACAATGCAGACATAAATGAATATTTATTTTGATAGACGATAATTTAAAATGAAAATACATTCAATGAAAGGGTGAAAGCCTGTGAAAAATTGGAAAAATACTGCAATTGCATTTAGCTTGGCAACTGGACTGTTCATAACTGGTGTTGCAACCACTACTATAAATGTTACACACGCTGCTGAGAAAAAAGTGGAAATCCATCAAATTGTCCATCAACAAACCATTAAAGAAATGAAAAAACGTGCAATAGCTGGGAAAACAACAAACAGTGAAAACTTCTCTATAGGTTCCAAAACGAAAGATATTGTGAAAAAATGGGGCAAACCAGATCAGGGATCAGATGCAGAGTATCTTGGTTACAATAAAAGAAAAATCGGATTCTTTGCAACATCTGGTCGTGTAAATTTGATTGTTTCGAACGATAAAAAATATAGTGGCATTACTTATAAAGAAGTCAAAAGGGAATTAGGAAAGCCTAGTAAAGAAAGAAAAGGTGAAGATGGAATTTACGTAACTTACAAAGCAGGAAAACATGCTTTAGAGATTGCATTTTATTACAACAAAGCAGGCAATGCTCCTGATACCATTAAAGAAGTATCTGTTTATTAATAGTTGATTATAGGCTTTTGTAACAAAGCAATTCTGTTATATTGGAATTGCTTTTTTTATGTTTCAAAAAGGCAGAAAATAAATTTGCAAAAGATGTAAAATCGGAAGTGGCGTATTATGTAAAGAAAGCCCTGCTTCTACTGAATATAGTGTAGAGGAGAAAATTGAAAGAGACTAGTAGGTAGAGTATTGTCTCTGGATTTTTTTGATTGTTCCAAAAATTTTCTCGTAATGCTTCGGTTTGGAAAAACAACCGATATCCCATGTTGTCTCCTCGTAATTTGTTCATCGATAGAGCAGGGTAGAATTGATAACGATCGTAAAGAGGGTCTTCCTTCCAATCATAAATAGCAGGTTTTATCCCCAATATAAATCCTTCTTCAAAAGATAAACCAAAATCGGGATAATCCGTCAATGGGATGTTCCTTTCTGTGCAAAATACTTTCTTTTTCTTTTCCTCTGCCTCTCTGTTACTAATCCTTAAAACTTAAATAAAGGGAATAAATTTCAGACGCATTGTATTAATTTATAAATAAATGCCATAACAGCGTATAGAAATCAATTTGAAGGATTGAACATTTTCTTCAAGCTATCTTGATATTCTTTCTTATAAATGGGTCCCCTGCGCTGAAACAGCACAGGGGAGGCCCACATCCGGTATGCGGCTATGAAGGGGTCACGCAGCAGCCGGTTCCTTCAGCCTATTCATGACCTTGGCCCACTGCTTGTTGACTCGTCCGAGGCACTTCCTCGCCTTGCCCAGATGACGGTTGTCGATCCACCGGGCCGTCGTGGTCTCCCCGGTCCAGTCAGTCCAGAGGTTGAACTGACCCATACCCTCACACCCGAGGGTGATTCCGTCGAACCAGACTCCATCCTCGATCGGTGTCAGCGGGATCTCGGTGCCGTCTTCCTTGTGCAGGATGCCGCGGAACTGGGGACCAGACTGAGTCTCCTGCACCAGTACCGTGATCTGGCCGACACCCTTGCGTTCCCAGACACTGTCCTGCTTCTCGATGTCTGGGGTCCAAGTGGAAGGGATGGGGATCACGTTGATCTCGCCAAGCTTGAAGTAGTCGGAGGTCAGACCATGGATCCCTCGAATCACGCCGGGGTTTTTCTCCGAGTACAACTGGGGGCTCTGACGGTTTGCGACCGCGAACTTCCCGTACTCGTAACGGTCCGTTCCGTCCTTCAGAATGCCCACTTGAAGAGCTTCCGTGTACGTCCGGGTGCTCAGCAGTGGATCGGTACCGTCTTCCCAGCAGAATTCGCTCAGCGTGAGCTGGTCGCCGGTGATGCGGAACTCGCCGCCGTAGAGAGGAGCGCCGTCGTTGGGCATGCCCCTCACTTCGAGGCCGTTGAAGACGCGGATGAAGCTCCAGTACTTGTCCTCCGACGATGCGGGAACGTAGAGCTGGTTGCTGAGGGGGTTGGAGCAGTACTCCTCCCACTTCTCCTCATCCATCTCCGCCAGACTGAGCCGCTGGTTGCTGGTCGCCTCAGTTGCCTCCCAGTAGTGCCAGGTGTTCACCATCAGAGGGGTGAACACGGCTCCGTCTTCAACCTCGACTCGCTCATACACCCCACCGCTGTGGATGTTGACGATGAGGACATGCTCACCGTCCGCGTCATCGCTGAGGAAGATGCGGTGGCCGGAGAGAGACATCAACTCCATGGTTTGCCTTCACTTTCGCTCGGATGTGGACTGTTACTTGCCTACTCCTATTTTAAATCAGTATTCTATTCATGAACATAGAAAATGAGGAAAGTGAGCTTAACGTTTTTTTGAACTAATACTAATTGTCTAAACAAATGGAAGGGGCAATATCTGTTGCTCCTTTTTTGTTTACTTGTTTTCGGTTCTTTCCAATCTTCTGTGTTATAGAAATATCTTTCTTGATGATTAAAATGTTTGATATAATACATGCTAGTTCCATTCGTTATGCTGGAGGGTGTCCTACAGGGCATTCGGAAAGGTCATGGTATGAGCCCTAAGCTCGATGTCGAGGCTGTCCTTAAGGAAATTGCTGGATGTCTTGACGACAATGGCCTACTTCCTTTTCTTGGTGTCGGCTCAGGATGTAGTTCGCTTATGAATCTGACGACGATGTTCCACAAGAAGCAAGGCCGTCCGGCTACCTGGTCGAACATGCCAGAGGGAACGCTGTTCTTCAGGAGCGATTCTTCTTTCGGGGGATGGACCAAGCCCGAAGAGAGGATGACCGATGGCTGGTGTGGAACCACTGTCAATCTGAACGACCTGGTGAATGATCAGGTAGCTTGGGTTCACAGTGATTCTGAGATTTGGATCATCCAGAGGGTAGGAAACTCCTTCCTCTGGTACCACTTGCTCAAGCTAGTAGGAGGATGAATCTGACCTAAGCCCCCCTGCGTAATCACGCCCCCATACAGGGATCATCCTTGTTAAGGATCGATATCTTGTATGGGGGCGGTGCATTTTAAGTCAATAAAGAAAGTCCTGAGCTATAAAAAAATTAGTCATTAGAATGATTTCGGTGATTTACAGGAACTGCAAAGATATCATAGTTTACACCTTTCACCTGAACAGTATGATCATCATTTTGTGTTTTGCTGGCATTTAGTAATTCAATTACAATAGAGCCATTTTCTGTTTCTAACGTCACATAGGTTACTTTGGTTGTCTCCGTCATCGGTTGATCTCTCCTTCACTCCTATCAGCTAGCAGCTGCTCGATATACTGTTCGATCTGATGGATTTTCTCCAGATCAAAAGCAGCAATATCACAAATCATCGAAGTATGAAGCTGTCTTACATCGTGTATGTCACCTGTGCGGATAAACGTACATAACTCCTCTATTTGCTGAGAAGTGAGCTGGATTGTCTTTGTACTTTGGACAGCGATTGGCTCCCCATCTTGATAGAGGAAGTAGATTGCCTCGATCAGCGCAAGACGCGAAGTCGCTAAGCGTAAATGATCCATACGGGTAACATAATCTTCTTGTTCACAGCAATAGACCAGATATCTAGCCAACTCTTTCCCGATCTGTTTCATATCCGCTAGTGTCATCCATACCCCTCCCAGCAAAGATAAACTCGACTTGATCTTTTTCAGGAGAAAATACATATTTTGCAGATTCATAAAAGGTGTAGCGTTCATCCATGCGAATATAATGAATAAAGTCCCGGACCACCTTACTATCTCCCTCAATTTGTAACTTTAAGCTCATTTTTATCCCCTCTTCCTGCTTGGTAAATCTAACTTTACTTGGCTTAATTTTAATCGGGCTCCCCTATTTTTACTAATCCGAAATATCAGAACAATATACAGTTGACTTCCTAATTTTCGGAATGTTATACCTGTAATTAGGAGAATAAACAGTAGATGGGGTACTATCTACCGTAGGAGAGATCAAAGTTGCTTGATCTTGTTCGAATTGGTGGGATTTTACGTGCAGAACGGAAAAAACTAGGCAAAAGTATTGAGAGGATGGCTGAGGAAATTGCTCTAGGCGGTACAACGATCAGCTTGATAGAGCGGGGAATGCCAACTGTTAGCCTAGAGAAATATCAGTATTATGCCGAGAAGTTAGGCAAAGGCATCTTATTTGGGATGGCTAGTGAAGCGGATAAGAAAATTATTGCTTTGAAAGAGAAGTTAGAAGATATTGAGGAAACTTTGCTTGGGAATCCAGAAAAGGCATTTCTCGACTTAGGAAAATTAAATCAAACAGAAGAAATAGAGAGCATTCCGATTTTACAGCCCAATGTTTATTATTTAAAAGGAAGATGTTACTCGGCTCAAAAAGATTGGAAATGGGCAATGGATTCTTTTTTACAAGCGATTCATATCGCAGAAGCGCAACCAGAGTTAGCAGTAGATGAGCTAATACCTAGGTGTTTTTTGAATTTGGGTATTGTTTATTATCACCAAGACCAGTTTCATCAAGCTTTGACTTCTACAGTTAAAGGATTGGATTATTACGAGCATAGCGAAGATCGAGGATTTCACTATGGGCTACTCCTACTCAACAAGAGCATTTATTTAGAACGGTTAAACTTGTTGGAAAAAGCCCTGCTCTGTGTCGAAGAACTAGAAAAACATATTAAGATTAACCTTTCACTTGATCAAGAATTTCGTATATCGGTCATTATCCAAATGTATACATTGTATGCAACGATCTTAAACAAGCTACGCATGAATGAACGAGCATTGGAATATGCAAAAAAAGGGATTCGGTTAGCACGGACTAACCATAGCTATGATCACTTATTTAGACTGTGGGCTCAAATCAGTATTATATATGAAAGTTTAGGTGATCTAGTTAATGCAGAAAGGTATTATTTAAAAGCATTAGAATTAGAGCCTAACTTGCAAGACAAAGAAAATCTTTTTCCGTTTGCTTTTGTTCACTTTGCAAAGCTATTAATTGGAAAACAACAATGGGGCAAGTCAAAACAATTGATTGAGCGTTCCATTAAAATCTGTCGGAAAATTAAAGATAACTGGCTTCTTGTACAATCTTGTTTAGTTTTTGGAGAGTGGTATATACAACAAAGTCAATATGATCAGGCTGTTCCCTATTGTCTTGAAGCAGAAAAGATTGCAAGGGAGTATGCATTTGATGAGTTAATCACCAAAAGCATGACGAGTTTATGCAATTGTTATGATGCTTTACAAGACGAAACTAATTTCTTAACATATGCAACAAAGTTATATCGTTCAGAGAGAGGAGTTAGCTAATATGTATGATGGTGGTGGTTCTACTGTTCCTGAGGGAGAACAATGGCATGTTATTTTTTGGTGAAATGCGACAAGGGGACGGTTCTCCTGTCGCACAATCGTTTATATGAAAAGTAATGCTAGTTAAATTTTTAAAAGATACTAGGAATACCGATATTGAAAGAATAGATTGGGGAATTTGCACCACATTAAAAAAGATAAGTGTAGATGAAATGTTTATTTTTAAGAATGGTGAAGAATCCATCATTCTTTCTTGCCCTGCCAATTCTATGGACAAGTAAGACTTTTTTAGAGCACAGTGCGACACGAGAACCGTCCCCAATGTCGCACTACTAAAACCACGCATGATGGAGTGAAGTACTGTCCAGAGTGTGGGGCGGAAGATTTCAGTGAAATGAAAGAGACTTAGGAAGAGGGGAGTTTTGCTCCCTTTTCTGATATAAATAGTATAAATATCAAAAAACATTTTTAGGAGCGATTCTATTGTACTTTTCCTCGGTTGAAAGCTTTTTACAAGGTTTGAAACCATCGTGTTATGAGAATCGTATGAAGTTAACTGCTGCCCAAGTGTACGAGCTAAGAGTCTATCCTCAGTATGAGGATAACGACGAGTTTACTTTATATTTTTGTGACGAAGGGCTAAAGCAACAATTCTTAAACTCCATAGCTGGAAAGGATCGTACCAGCTCGGAATACATAAAACTCTTTGGTGATGTGCTCGGATATCCACCAAAGGCTACAGCTTTTTTTGCGGATTATCAAGTGAAGCGAAAGCAAAATATGAAGGAAGCTTCTCGGTATTTTCAAAGTGTTAAAGTCAATATGTTGTATTGTGGTGTTCAATTTATGAGTCATGTTGAAAACATAGAAGAAAACACTTTATGGTTATGGGAGCGTTATCGGCATAACAGTCCACTGAAGCTCAAGGTGTTTTATGAAGAGGAACCTGTACAAATTGTTGTTCATTATCGAGATTTTGATGAATTAAAGTATGGAACAGAGCAGTGTGCCCAGTTTCTTCATTTCAAGCCTGTGTATACATAACTATTATACGTAAGCCCATTAATCCATATTTAGAGCTGCAAAGAGTAGGTCTGCATTATTGTGGTATACATTGTGCTAGTTCCATAGGGACAGTGAGTGAAGATGTAAATTGACTTTGGAGAAATTACCTCTATCCTGAGCTGGACAAGCTCCAGATTTGTTATGGAACTGAGGGATCAAAACAAGAATAACCATTCCATATGAAGATTACTCTACTTTACAACTAGTTAATCAGATTCTTTTCTCTACGATGCACTTGTTACTGGAACATAACAAAAGATCATTGAATTTGGCTACTGTTTAAGTTTTTATTTTGATTAAGAGAGCGATTCTATTGTATCTTGACCATGTGACAAGAGAACTGTCCCCAATGCCCGCAAATTATGTGTGGTGGTGGGGATGGTGATCCTGCGGGAGACCATTGGTATGCCATTTTCCGATAGATGGAAATATGATGTATTTTATGCGACAAATAGAACCGTCCCCAATGTCGCACATTACTTCTTGAAGTTGAGCGTCTTGACGACGGGAATCTCGTTGCGAGACATGCCAGCTCCTCATGTGACTTGAGGTCTGAATAATACAGACCAACCCTATTTAAGATTATACATTTTGTTTTCATTCTTTTCTATTTAATAATGAAAATCCTAGCCTCCATAGTATGTATGCTGTGGATGGGTTTATCAAACATTGTGCCTATGTCACGCATATTGTACCTTTCCTCGGTTGAAAGCTTTTTTCAAGGTTTGAAACCATCTGAGAATCGTATGAAGTTAACTTCATATAATGGTGAACAGCTAAGTCAAAATAATAGAAAATTCCATGTTTTTGATCAGGGTCTGATATAATCAATTAGTACTATTGGCTCAACTATCACTGGAGCATCTGTGAAACGACCAGTACTTACTACCCTTCGGGGAAAATACGTTCAATTGGTTCCGCTTGCTGAGGTGCATGCTGCAGGATTGTGGTGCGCAGTAGGGAGAGACTCAGGAATCTGGAACTGGTTTACCAGCAATCCCCAATCTCCTGAGGAAATGAAGCAGTACATCGCAAAAGCAGACTGTGCCTTTTCTAAAGGGGAAAGGCTCCCCTTCGCCTGCATTATTAATGGCGAAGTAGCTGGCTCCACTTCCTATCGTCACATTGAGGTGTCGAATAGTCGACTCGAGATCGGTTCGACTTTTTTCGGCAGCAAATTTCAAGGTGGGCCCTACAACGTAGAGAGTAAGCTTCTCCTTCTAGATCATGCATTCAATGAGCTAGAAGTAAACAGAGTAGAAACGATCGTTGCTGTTGAAAACTCTCGCTCGCAACATGCAGTTGAAAAGCTGGGCTTTAAGCTGGAAGGAACACTGCGGCAATATATCAAACAAGTAAGCGGTTCAGCAGATGTGAGGATGTACAGCATTCTTCGTGATGAGTGGCCTGAAAAAAGGCCCCTGCTCGTCGACCGGATCAAGCAGAAAAGCACATGCTTGTAAGTGATCGTTGAGCGGTACGAGTCAGCCTCCTAACAGTTAGGTTGACTCGTGCCTGATATTTTAAACACTAAAGAAAAACGCCAACTTTCCCTTTTTCAAAGGATAGAATGGCGTTGTAGAAAGATTATTTGACATTGTTAATGGTAATGAATGAGAAGGTTCGATCCACGGAAATAGTTATTGTTATATATGTGCCATGGCCGTTTTTATATATTGATAGAGCTCCTTGTCTACCCCATACTGCAAGGCATTACCTGCATTCTCTGCATGAAAACGTTCCGCTGCTTGGACGATCTCCATGTCACCGCCAGTAAACATGTTGGTCAATTCCTTCCAACGTTTTGCTAATTTTACGGCTGTTGGGCTTTCAGGTGGTGTATTCTTTTTCATTTCCTCCTGTACGTTTGCAATCAATTCTTTCCACTCATTTTCGATTTGTTGTCTTTTTTCTGGACTCCATTGTGCGGTTTGATTTTTCATTTCCTCTAGTTGTGCTTGAGTAAAGTATTTCTCTACACTCATTTGAATCACCTCAATTAATTTTATAAATTGTTCTGTTTTGACTTCTTGTTGAGCATGAAGCAATTTATAGATTCCCTCTAATCTACTCCGCAGCTCTTCTTGCAGACGAATATGCTCTTTTACACTTTCTAACTGCATTTTGATAACTTTAATCGGGTCAAAATTCGGATTTTCCATGGCTTCTTTTATTTCATCTAAAGAAAAACCTAACTGTTTGAGAGACAGTATTTGTTGTAGCTTCACGATATCCATTTCGGCATAGAGTCTATGGCCTGTATCGGAATACTGTGAAGGGGAAAATAATCCAATCTGGTCATAATGATGGAGGGTTCGAACTGTAAGCCCAGTCTGTTTAGCAAGTTCTCCTACTTTCCAATGCTTTTTAGTTATTTTCATCTCCTCATTTCGCGCGAGTGATTTTACCGGTAACCTTACTATACGACCTGACGTTACGTTGGGATCAAGACTTTTTTATTATTTTTTGATTTGAAAAGTCCTTTCGTCTCCATAAAAAATATTGAATATAATCATAATTTTGGAAAAGTTATGTCGCATGATGCGAAAGAGCTATTCTATTTATTTCAAGATATGGAGTGCTATAAATTGTTTTATTATCGTTATCCTGCTTTTTTGTTATACTTTTTACATGCAGGGTGATGTCTCTTAGTAAAGGACTTGTGATGAGCGATTTGTTCGCAATGGAAGCCTTCTTTCGTGAGATGGATAAGCTTGGCGGTTTTCAGACGAGTGCGTCGGTCAGGAAGCTTTTTAACGAGCCTACAGTCAATGGCTTGTGCTTGGGTTCAGACCTCGCAAAAACGTTCAACCAGTCGCGGAACCATCCAGTAAATATTCAGATTCGAAGTATTATTTCAGAAGGGATGCTGTTCTTCGAGTGGGGTTACTCTTTCGGAGGATGCATCAAGCCCGAAGTGCTGAAAGATGGTTATTGGATTGGATACACTGTCAACCTAAATGGCATGACCGACGGTCAGATCGCATGGGTGGAGAGTGTTTCGGATTTCTGGTTCATTCGAAAGCAAGGAGCCAGCTATCGTTGGTTCCAATTTTCTAAGAAATAAGTATCCTTCGGAGTGAACCTCAGCCTTTTTGGATCAGAAGGCATTCTCCTGTGTGAACCGCCCCCTTACAGGATCAACCTTGGTTAGGCTTGGTTTTTGTATGGGGGCGACGCAATTATATGAAAAAAGCTTAAATAACAGGAAAATCCCGCGTTTTCGATCTAGCGATATCCTCAAAAAGATGATATTTCAATATTTGCTATAATCCTAATAGGAATAATTGCATTTACAGAAGTTGTTATTTATACAGATGGAAGGGAGATTATGAAATGGATAAATATATTATAAAACAGGCAGATTTGTCCGATTTAGATTACGTAGCACAGTTATTCGATCAGTATCGGGTATTTTATAATCAAACATCAGATTTAGAGGGTGGTAGAAAATTCATTCGAGAAAGAATGGAGAACTACCAATCTGTTATTTTTTTAGCATTAGAAAACGAAAAAAGTAAGGTTTATCCATTAGGATTTGTTCAATTGTATCCGTCTTTTTCATCTGTTTCTATGAAAAAACTTTGGATTTTAAACGATTTATATGTAGAAGTTTCTGCAAGAAAGAGAGGAATCGCAAGACAATTAATGGCCAGAGCAATTGATTATGCAAGTGAAACAGGAGCCAAAGGCTTGATTTTGGAAACTGCTGTTACGAATCATCAAGCGAAAAGACTGTATGAATCAATAGGGTATAAAAAAGATGTCCATAGCGATCACTATGAATTCATTTTGAAATAAACAATCATTTGAATCTATATATACTTCTTTTGTTAGTCCATATTCCATACATAACTTGATCATCATTTCACAATAATGATGTATCTTTTTCTGCATGTTGTAGCCATACTTGTTGTATTATGTTACAATAACTAACAATTACTTTAATACATTAGCATACTAAAGCGAGTGTGAAAAATGAGTCCAGAAGCATTTGAGAAACCAATTGGGTTTCAAGATGTTCCACCAAAGCTTGCTAGAAAAAAGCGAGAAATAGAGTCGCGTTTATCACATGTATTTTCCAGTTGGGGTTATCAAGAAGTGATGACACCGATGTTAGAATATGCGGAAACAGTAGGACGTGCAAGTGCAATTTCGGAAGATAAGATGTTTCGTTTAATTGGACAGGAACGAGCGATGTTGATTCTCCGGCCAGACCAGACTGCCCCTATCGCTCGAATGGTAAATTCTTTACTACAACACGAAGCCCTGCCTCTGCGCTTGTTTTATCATGCAAGTGTTTTTCGGACCCAAGAATATGCGGCTGGCCGTCGTGCCGAACTTTATCAATCAGGCGTGGAGTTAATAGGGGAGCCGGGAGTTAAAGCAGATGCCGAATTATTAGCTTTAGCTATAACGGCTTTGCAGGCTTGCCAAACTTCTTCTTTCCGCTTAGTTGTAGGGCATGTGGAGTTACTTAGAGGCTTATTAGAATCTATTTGCCCATCAGAGGAGCAAAGAGCACAATTGACCGATTTTCTGATCCACCGTGACTATGTTGGATTTGAAGCGTTATTGCAGCAGTTAGAAGATAAAGAAGCTGTAGCAGATATTTTGCAGCTTTGTAGAGGATTGGATCACAAAGAGTATTTAGAGCCTCTTTTGTCTCACTCGTCCAATCGTGTTGTAAAAGCAGCAAAACAGCTCATTCGTATTTGGGATATTTTAGAAGACTACGGTTATGAATCTTATTTGACTGTAGATATACGTTTACTGGGCAATATCAATTACTATACAGGGATGTATTTAGAAGGATTTGCGGATGGAGTTGGCTTTGCCATATTAAGTGGAGGCAGATATGATCAACTTTATGAACAGTTTGGCAGGCCGCTGCCAGCTACAGGTTTTGCCTTTCGGATGAATAACTTAATCGAAACTTGTAACATCGAGTGCATGGAACCAAAGAAAACGACGCTGTTCTATCCTAAGTTACAGCGAAAAGCAGCAATAGCAAAATCCAAAGAACTAAGGGAACTAGGATATACGGTGGTACTTCAGATAGACGATACACAGACAGATATCGTATGGAGGGAAGAATAGGTGGAGCTTTTAACGATTGCCATGCCAAAAGGGAGAATTTTTGAAGAAGCATTAGCAATACTTGCAGATGCTGGTATTCCTGTGCCTGATGATCTAACAAAAGAAACACGCAAGCTGATCTTGACAGCTCCTGAAGCTCAGCTTGCTTTCTTTTTAGCCAAACCGATGGATGTAGCAACTTATGTAGAGTATGGTGTAGCGGATCTAGGGATCGTTGGTAAAGATGTTTTATTGGAAGAATCGAGAAATGTTTACGAATTACTAGATTTGCAGATTAGTCCATGCCGTGTATCCGTTGCTGGTCTTCCTGATAAAGATACAGTGAATGGTCGGATTGCTACGAAATACCCATCCATTGCGGAAAAATACTTTCGTGGCATCGGTGAGCAAGTCGAAGTAGTCAAACTAAACGGTTCTATCGAGTTGGCACCATTGATTGGATTGGCAGATCGGATTGTGGACATCGTCTCGACAGGTCAGACTCTTCGGGAAAATGGGCTTGTGGAACTAGAAACGATCACCTCTGTTACTTCTCGACTTATTGCTAATCGTGCAAGTTATCAGTTGAAATACAAACGTGTAAATCGCTTTTATGATCAATTGAAGAAGCATATCGAACGGAGGGGGAAAGTTGATTAAGATTGTTCGGGTGGATGAATGGCAGCCTAGGGAGAATCTTGTAGAGCAAAAGGGAGATATTATTTCAACTGTCCAACGCATTATTGACGAAGTTCGGATCAAAAAGGATACAGCATTATTTGCTTATACGAAAGAGTTCGATGGTGCAAACCTCGAATCTTTGCTCGTAATAGAAGAGGAAAAGCAATTTGCTATGCAGCAGGTGAATTCATCATTTGTAGAAGCCCTTCAAACGGCAGCTGAGCGAATTCGTTTGTTTCATGAGAAGGAGAGAGATACTTCTTGGTGGAACATGGAGAAAGATGGTTCGATTTTGGGACAGCTTGTTCGGCCAATGGATCGAGTAGGGATTTATGTGCCAGGAGGAAGGGCAGCATATCCTTCTTCTGTGTTAATGAACGCCATTCCTGCTATCGTAGCAGGTGTGGAAGATATCATAATGGTCACACCTCCTGATAAGAATGGGGTAATTCCTGCGACAACTCTTGTAGCAGCACAAGTTGCAGGGATTGAAAAAATATACAAAGTAGGCGGAGCACAGGCAATTGCAGCACTTGCATACGGGACACAGACAATTCCGAAAGTGGATAAAATTGTAGGCCCGGGAAACCAATATGTTGCTACAGCAAAGCAATTGGTATATGGTCAAGTGGATATTGATAGTTTTGCAGGTCCAAGTGAAGTGGTGATAATCGCTGATGAGCAGGCAAATCCAGCATTTGTAGCAGCCGATTTGTTAGCACAAGCAGAACACGATCCAGAAGCGGCTGCAATGTTATTTACCCCATCAGAGGAGCTTGCTAAAAAAGTAGCAGCGGAAGTAACAAACCAGACAAAGAAGTTGGATCGAGTATCTGTTATTGAAGCATCTTTGGAGAAACATGGTGCCATTGTGCTCACTTCGGATATCAAAGAAGCATTTGCTTTATCTAATCAGGTAGCACCAGAGCACTTAGAACTGATGTTAGTTAGCCCATGGGAATATCTCAGCTATGTGCGGCATGCGGGGGCTGTGTTTCTAGGTTCGATGAGTCCAGAAACAGTAGGAGATTATATAGCTGGGCCCAGCCATGTATTGCCAACTAGTGGCACAGCTCGATTCTCCTCTGCTCTGAGTGTAGATACATTTGTGAAAAAAACGAGTCTTATTTCTTATAGTAAAGAAGCATTGCAAAGAGACAGCGAGCAAGTGATAACACTTGCGGAACAAGAAGGTTTAGGAGCACATGCGGCTTCGATTCGCATTCGGATGGAGGATGGAAAATGAACAGAAGAGGACATGTGGATCGATCCACTAAAGAAACGCAAATAGATGTAAATCTTTCTTTAGATGGAGAAGGGAAAGCTAATTTACACACTGGTGTGCCTTTTCTAGAACATATGCTGGATTTATTTGCTAAACATGGGCAATTTGATTTAGCTGTCCGGGCGATCGGTGATAATCATATTGATGATCATCATACGGTAGAAGATACAGGAATCTGTATCGGCAGGGCAATTGATCTAGCGTTAGGGGACAGGGCAGGTATTCGAAGATATGGCAATGCCTTTGTTCCAATGGATGAATCTCTGGGACAAGTGATAATTGATCTTTCAGGCAGGTCACATCTTGAATTCCGTGCTGAATTTCCAAGTAATCGAGTAGGAAACTTTGACACTGAGCTCGTGCACGAATTTTTTTGGAAACTTGCATTGGAAAGCAAGATGAATTTACATGTTATCCTTCATTACGGACGCAATACGCACCACATGATAGAATCACTCTTTAAGGCGTTGGGACGAGCTTTGCATGAGGCCACGAGAATTGATCCAAGTATCAAAGGTGTTCCTTCTTCTAAGGGGGTATTAGGGTGATAGCGATTATTGATTATGGCATGGGGAATCTATTTAGCCTTAGTCAAGCCTTACAAAGATTGGATCATGAATATGTAATCACAGACGATATGGATACTATACAACAAGCGGATAAGCTAATTCTTCCTGGAGTTGGGGCATTTGGCGATGCGATGGAAGAGTTGAGTAAACGTAAATTGACAAATCTTATTGTGGAGGAAGCTATACAAGGTAAACCTTTACTAGGTATTTGTTTAGGAATGCAGTTACTCTTTACTAGCAGTGATGAACATGGATATTATAGTGGATTAAATTTATTATCTGGTCAAGTAGAAAAATTGAATATGGACTTGCCGATTCCACATATGGGTTGGAATTGGTTATCTTTCCGTCACCCCCATCCTCTGTTTCGCAGCCTCGAAGAAGGACATGTCTATTTTGTTCACTCCTATCATGTGAAGGCGACAAATTCGGAAGATGTGATCGCAACAACCGACTATAGTGAAGATATCACCGCTATTGTAGCTCGTAAAAATGTTATTGGTATGCAGTTTCACCCTGAAAAAAGCGGTCAACTTGGTATGCAGCTCCTCCATCAATTTGCAGAGGGGAGAATATAAAATGGGATTTACCATCTATCCAGCAATTGATATTCGCGATGGAAAATGTGTAAGGCTGATTCAAGGAGATTATAATCAAGAGACTATTTTTCATGATTCGCCACTTGAAATGGCGAAAAAATGGGTTATAGAGGGAGCATCCTGGCTTCACTTGGTAGATTTAGATGGAGCGCGTTCAGGTGAATTGACAAACAGTGGAGTGATTGCGTCCATTGCCAAGGAATCTGGTGTATCGGTTCAAGTTGGTGGTGGTGTTCGTGATTTGGAACGTTTGGAATATCTTCTGTCCTTAGGCGTGAAGCGCGTGATTATTGGTTCAGCCGCTATTGATAATCCAACGTTTGTAAAAGAAGCACTAGCCAAATATGGGAAACAAATTGCAATAGGGTTAGATGCGAGGGATGGATATGTTGCCACACATGGATGGCTGAACCAAGGAACAACTACAGCGGTTGAGTTAGCCAAACAGATGGCCGATTATGGAGCTACCACTTTTATTGTTACCGATATTGCAAAAGATGGATTACTCTCTGGCGTAAATAGTGATATTGCAATACAGATAGCCAAATCATCAGGTGGACAAGTCATTGCATCAGGTGGAGTAGCAACAACAAAAGATATCGAGCAGCTAAAATCATTAGAAGCCCAAGGTATTACAGGAGTTATTGTAGGAAAAGCATTATATACTGGTGCAGTGAAACTAGCTGACGTGCTAGGGGAGGTAAACCGATGATTACCAAGCGCATTATTCCTTGTTTGGATGTAAAAGATGGCCGGGTGGTAAAAGGAGTCTCCTTTGTTGGCTTACGAGATGCTGGCGATCCTGTTGAACTGGCATCGCTGTATGATCAAACTGGCGCAGATGAACTCGTATTTCTAGATATTTCGGCTTCCCATGAAGGCAGAAAGACGATGATCGATGTGGTGCGCCTTGCAGCAAGTAAATTAACGATCCCTTTCACAGTAGGTGGCGGTATTCGCAGTGTAGAGGATATGACAAAGATATTGAGAGCAGGAGCAGATAAGGTTTCGCTCAATACTGCTGCGGTATTAAATCCGGAGCTTATTCAAGAGGGCGCACGCCGCTTTGGAGCTCAGTGTATTGTAGTGGCAATAGATGCTAAGTATGATGCTAAAGAGGATATTTGGTTTGTGTATACACATGGAGGCCGGGAACGAACAGATTGGAACGTACTAGATTGGGCAAAGCACGTAGTGGAGCTAGGTGCAGGGGAGATTTTGCTGACGAGTATGGATCAAGATGGACAAAAAAATGGTTTTGACCTGTCGTTAGTTCGCGCTGTATCAGATGCTGTTACTGTACCAGTCATCGCATCAGGTGGAGCGGGCAGTGCAGAGGATTTTGTCGAAGTGTTTACCAAAACCAAAACATCAGCCGCACTTGCAGCTTCGATCTTTCACTATGAAGAAGTAGACATTATGGAAGTAAAAGCATTATTACGTGAAAGAGGAGAAGAAGTCAGATGGATATCAACGAGATAAAATGGGATACAGATGGACTTGTACCTGTTATTATCCAACACGCAGAAAGCAAACAAGTGCTTACCCTTGCTTACATGAATAGAGAAGCATATCAAAAGACACTAGAGTTAAGAGAAACATGGTTATACAGCAGGTCTCGCCAAGAACTGTGGCATAAAGGAGCTACTTCTGGTCATACACAAAAAGTAGTGGATATTTCTTATGATTGTGATCAGGATGCTATTTTATTGAGTGTTATTCCAAATGGTCCTGCGTGTCATACTGGTAGTACAAGCTGTTTTGAAGGAGCTGAAGAAATGCAAACACCGCCAAGTCAAGTGTTGATAGACTTAGAAGCCTTAATAGCTGACCGCCATGAGAAACTGCCTGAAGGTTCCTATACTACTTATCTATTTTCAAAAGGCGTAGATAAGATCGGGAAAAAAATTGGTGAAGAATCAGCAGAAGTCATTATTGCAGCAAAAAATAACTCCAAAGAAGAATTGAGATATGAAGCAGCAGATTTAATATATCATTTGATGGTGCTCTTGCAAAATCAAGGAGTTCCTATGAATGAAATCTATGATGAATTAGCTAGCAGATATATTGGTAGAACGAGCAAATAATAGAGAAGCGATCCTTATTTAAGTATAGGGATCGTTTTTTAGTTTGATAGAGAATATATCCGAGATAATTTTTTACAGAGCGTTCTATTAAAACAATTGAATAAATATGAATTAATATGTATAATAATTCATTATAGAGTGTGTTGTTAGGAGTGAAGGTTGGTGAAAGTAGCTGTTGTAGGTGCTTCGGGATATGGCGGGGTAGAATTGATCCGCTTATTGGAGCAACATCCCTATTTTGAAATAGGGGCAGTGTTTTCTTCTTCGCAGCCGGGAGAGAGGTTAAGTTCCGTTTATCCGCATCTGGAGTCATCACTTATTTTTGAAGAATTGAGTGTAGACAGCATGTGTGACGGGATAGAAGTTGTCTTTTTTGCTACTCCTCCAGGTGTGAGCAGCAGGTGGATTCCGGAGCTATTAGAGCGTGGAATCTGTGCGATAGACCTTTCTGGAGATTTTCGTTTAGCTGATCCAAAGGTATATGAGAGTTGGTATCAAAAACCAGCAGCATCGAGTGATTATCTCGATCAAGCAGTATACGGGCTCAGTGAGTGGTTTCAAAATGATTTGCGACATGCCCGGCTTATATCAAATCCGGGATGTTATCCAACAGCTACTTTGTTGGCATTGGCGCCACTTCTTCAAGAGAAGATAATAGATCCCGCTTCCATTATTATCGATGCTAAATCAGGGGTAACTGGAGCCGGACGAAGCGTACATCAAGGAATGTTGTTTAGTGAAATAAATGAAAATGTTCGTCCTTACAAAGTAGATAGGCATCAACATGTACCCGAAATTGAACAGTATGCGAGTCTTTTTGCGGAAACTGAAGTAGCAGTGAGTTTTGTTCCTCAACAAGTACCGATGAGTAGAGGAATTCTGGTCAGTATTTATGCGGGCAATATGAATAATTATACAAATAGAGATTTGTATAACCTTTACCATTCAGCATATGAGCAAGCTCCTTTTGTCCGAATCAGAGGGCAGCAATGGCCGGAAACGAAGTTTGTGCAAGGGAGTAATTATTGTGATCTCGGTTTTCATGTAGGTGCACGAACAGGACGCATTATTTTATTATCTGCGATCGATAACTTGATGAAGGGAGCCGCAGGGCAAGCAATCCAAAATGCCAACATTCGCTTTGGGTTTCCTGAGACGGCTGGCCTCTTGTTTTCACCCCTTTACCCATAATCAATAAACCAAAGGAAAATCAAAGATGAGGAGTGATAGGAAGATGAGTCTAGCAGTCCCAGCCTGTTTTTTTCAAATAATAGATCAAGCGAGTATTACCTCTCCTAAAGGCTTTGTATCAGCAGGTATTCATGTTGGGATACGCAAACGGAAACGGGATTTAGGGGTACTTATTTGTACCGTTCCAGCTACAGCTGCCGCGGTTTATACGACGAACGCTTTTCAAGCTGCTCCACTGAAAATTTCCCAAGAAAATATCAACAAAGAAGGAAAACTGCAAGCAATTGTGGTCAACAGCGGAGTTGCCAATGCTTGTACTGGAGAACGCGGGATAGAAGATGCAAAGGCCATTGCCTCACAAGCGGCACAGCTTTTGGAAATCCCTGCACACTATGTAGGGGTCGCTTCTACTGGTGTTATCGGACAGTATTTACCGATGGACAAATTGACATCTGGTTTAGAAAAAGTCATCCCGACTGCGAATGAAGCAGGTGGATATGACTTTGCAGAAGCCATTTTAACGACGGATACCTTCACCAAACAAGTTCAAGTCAAATTACAAGTAGATGGGAAGGAAGTAACCATTGCAGGTGCGGCAAAAGGATCTGGGATGATTCACCCTAATATGGCTACCATGCTGGGCTTTATTACTACCGATGCAGCGATTGAGTCCAATCACCTCCAATTGCTGTTGAAGGAAACAACAGATAAAACATTCAACATGATCACAGTGGATGGTGATTGCAGTACAAATGACAGCGTGTTTGTGATGGCAAGTGGACTTGCTGGAAATGAATCACTGAATCCACAACATGCCGATTGGGATGCTTTTCAAGCAGCTTTCACTTATGTATGTCAAGAGTTAGCAAAGAAAATCGCCAAAGATGGCGAAGGTGCAACTCGTTTGATTGAAGTAGAAGTAACAGGAGCTTCTAGCAGGCAAATGGCACGGAAAGTTGCGAAAGCAATCGTTGGTTCCAATCTTGTAAAATCAGCGGTTTTTGGTGCTGATGCAAATTGGGGGCGAATTTTGTGTGCAGCGGGATACGGGGAGCCTTTATTGCGTCCTGAACAAGTTCAAGTGAAATTAGGAACGGTTGCGGTTGTGGACAAAGGGCTGCCTGTTCCCTTCGATGAAACAAAAGCATCCGAAATATTAAACCAAGAAAAAGTGGATATTCACATCAATCTTCAACAGGGAGCATATCAAGCGGTTGCGTGGGGTTGTGACCTCACCTACGACTACGTGAAGATCAATGCAAGTTATCGTACTTAGATAGGAGGGTCACTTTTGTCTCGAGTGATTGTGATCAAAATTGGAGGAAGTGTGTTAACTGATCTGCATCCTAACTTTTTTGCCGCTTGTGCCGAATTAAAAAACCAAGGGTATTCTCTTGTAATCGTACATGGCGGTGGACCCCTAGTTTCATCTTGGGCACAAAAAACAGGAAAAGAATCGACCTTTATAAATGGTTACCGGGTCACCGACCATGAGATGCTCACCATTGCGGAGATGGTATTAGCAGGAACAGTCAATAAACGAATGGTAAGTAAACTCCATGCAACTGGTTTATCAGCGGTTGGTCTAAGCGGTGTAGATTTGCAGTTAATACAGGCAAAACAACATGATCCCTATATGGGTTATGTTGGAGACGTGACAGAAGTAAATAACGCTGTCCTGCACACTATTTTACACCTTGGGTGGGTTCCAGTTATTGCTTCTCTTGGTGTTGACAGGGATGAGACTCATTACAATATCAACGCTGATGAGGCAGCCGCCGCAATAGCGCAATCGATGAATGCAAGTCATTTGATTTTAATAAGTGATGTCGATGGAATATTTATTGGAACTGGATCAGAGCGAAAATTACTGACAGAAGCAACACCGAGTTTAATTGAGCGCTATATTGAGTCAGGTGAAATCTCTGGTGGTATGATCCCCAAAGCGCGTTCTGGAATCAAAGCATTACAAAAAGTAAAAGAAGTATGGATCGCAAATGGTTCAAAAGCATTTGCATTTGACATGCTTCATCCATTTGAAGGTACATGTCTGCGTCAGGAGGTATCGAGTCATGTCACTCTTTCCTAACTATATCAAGTATGATGTTTCATTTGTCAAAGGGGAAGGTGCTGTGCTGTGGGATGAAGCTGGCAAAACCTATCTAGACTTTGGATCAGGGATTGGCGTTACCAACTTAGGCCATCATCACCCAGCCCTTACTCATGCACTCATACAGCAAATTCATCAACTTTGGCACGTTTCAAACTTATTTCCTATTTCTCTACAGGAAGAAGTGGCTTCCTTGCTCTGTAGACATAGTGGACTTGGGGCAGCATTTTTTTGTAACAGTGGAGCAGAAGCAAATGAAGCAGCGATCAAATTGGCACGGAAATGGGCAAAAGAAGAGAAGAAGGTCTTGGAACCAGAAATTATCACTTTTGAAGGTTCCTTTCATGGTCGGACTTTAGCAACCCTTACAGCAACTGGTCAAGAGAAGGTGAAAACTGGATTTGGTCCCCTTCCTGCTGGATTTATCACGGTGCCTTTTGAAAATATCGATGCAGTAAAACAAGCTACGAATCCGCAAACTGCGGCAATTTTATTGGAAATGGTCAAAGGAGAAGGAGGAGTCTACCCTGCCTCTTATTCCTTTGTACAGGAGCTTGCAAACTGGTGTGAGAAAAATAACATTTTACTAATAGTGGATGAAGTACAAACCGGAATCGGGCGCACGGGAGAATGGTTTTCCTTTCAACATTATGGCATCTGGCCAGATGTTATCACGCTGGCGAAAGGCTTGGGCAATGGATTTCCCATTGGAGCAATGCTGGCAAAAGAAGCATTAAAACCTGTTTTTCGACCTGGAACACATGGGACGACATTTGGTGGAAATCCACTGGCGATGACGGTGGCGAAAACCGTATTGACGGAGATTGAAAATAACAACTTACTTCATGATGTAAAAGAAAAAGGTAGATATTTCTTAGAATCACTAAAGGAAGAATTATCTGATAGCGAGGCTGTCATAGCGATCAGAGGACTTGGTCTCATGATCGGAATACAATTATCCAAACCGGTTGCACCAATTATCAAACAGTTGTTAAAACAAGGAATCGTCACCCTGCCAGCAGGAGAAAATGTATTGCGATTGTTACCGCCACTCGTTGTCACTTATGAACAATTGAATCAAGCTGTACATCTGATCAAAGAAGCAGTTTGCGAACCAACTCAACTTACTATCATCCAAAATGGAGGTTGATTTACATGGCTACCCTATCGATTCCTTCTCCGCTAAAGACCTGTACTGGAAAGAGTTTACTGACTCTAACCGATTTTGCTCCAGATGAGATTACCAGTCTGCTCAGCCTTGCTCACGAATTGAAAAAACTTCAAAAGAACGAAATAGCTTATAAGCCTTTGACAGGCAAAACGCTCGCTATGATTTTTGATAAACCTTCTACTCGGACACGTGTTTCCTTTGAAGTAGGAATGGTGCAGCTAGGCGGTCATGTAATGAATCTCAATCGCCAAGATATTCAGTTAGGCAGAGGAGAGACGGTTGAAGATACAGCAAAAGTACTGTCCCGTTATATCGATGGGATATTAATTCGGACATATGACCACGAGACAGTAGATATATTAGCGAAAACATCTACTGTACCAGTTATCAATGGGCTGACGGATTATTACCATCCTTGTCAGGCTCTCGCTGATCTGTTGACCCTTCAAGAGGAAAAAGGCTATCTGACTGGATTAAAGGTGGCTTATGTCGGTGATGGCAACAATGTATTGCATTCTTTGATGCATGGTGCAGCAGCTACAGGTGTACATCTATCGATTTCGACTCCTGCCGGGTATGAACCAAACCTAGCAGTTTGGAAAGAAACGGAGATTCTAGCTGCGGAAACCGGTGCATCCATCACATTCTACACAGACCCACTTCTTGCTGTACAAGAGGCTGACGCAGTTTATACGGATGTTTGGGCGAGTATGGGACAAGAAGAAGAAAAAGAGAAACGACTGAAAGATTTTGCTGAATATCAGGTGAATCAAGCAATGATGGATCAAGCAAAAGAAGATGCCATTTTTCTGCATTGCCTGCCAGCTTATCGGGAGTTAGAAGTAACGGCAGAAGTACTAGATGGTCCTCAGTCGGTAGTATTTAATCAAGCGGAGAACAGACTGCATGCGCAAAAAGCTCTATTAGTAGCACTACTAGGAGAATTCTAATAAAAGAAAGGCTGAGTGAGCTTTCCGGCTGGGTTGGAGTGATCCGCATCCAGCCTCGGTTTTTTTACTGTATTTTTTCTAAAATAGACTGGTAGACCGCTTCTCCATTTCCATGAATATGTCCGATTTCATCTTGGATCAAGCTTGCTAAATATTGTTTTTCTTCTTCATAAAGTTCGGTTTTTTGGTCTTCTAACCGCTGCTGGAGATAAGCAATTGTCTCTAAGTGATGGACGTCATTTGCAGATGGATCATACGCGGAGTCTTGATAAATCTGCGCTTTTTCTTTTTCTAGTTTTTCAGTGAGAATGTTCATTTCTTCTAAAGAAAATCTCATACAAATATCCCTCCATTAAGTTGTTGGATAGTATGAGCTTTTGATGTGGAAATCATACATCTTAAAAAATTATTCAAGTAAACGAGACAAAAGCTAGCATTTTTCTGCTAGCTTTTGATGTGATCTGAATTTTTCTGTTGCATCAATGAAGACCTTGCTTTTATTTTCTCGATAAGAGTGGCAATTAGAATCATGATAGTGCTTCCATAAAGAGCTAATTCCATATCATGCTGGGTATCCCATTGATCACCCTGAATACCAATAAAGGTTGTACCTGATGCTGGATCTACTATCATCGTTACCCACATTTCAATCAATTCATAAAATGCTCCAGCAGAAAAGATAGTGGTGATGGAGATAAATGCATACATTTTTGGTGTTACCTTTATTATTTGCTGATACCATTCTTTTAAAGGAATAACCATCAGAAAGCCAAAGGAGAAGTGTACAACCCGATCATAATACGCTCGATCTAATTCAAACCATTGTTTCAGCCAGGGATCGATGGGTGTTCGGTATGAATAGTGGGCTCCGATCGTGTGGAGAGTTAAAAAGAGCAGGATACAGAAATAGGCGAAATAGGAAAATGAAAAGGACCGATGCAGGATGATAAAAATAACAAGAAACAGGACAAGCAGTAGATTTTCTAAAAACCAACCAAACCGGTCAACAGGCGACCATGCAGCCCATAGCCAAACAGCAGTATAAGCAATAATCATAAGAAGTAGCGGCCATTGACTTAATCGTTTCAAAAGAAGGTCCTCCCCAAGGGATGAAGTGAAAATATTTCGTTATATTAAAAAAATATCATAAAATTGAAGTCATTATTCGTTTATTGAAAAGATTATTAATAGATTTTTGTTTGGAGTCGTTCCTAGGAATAGTTTCATCAACATCCTCTATTTTTTTGCTTTTCTACATTTGCGCTGGAGATCCACAAGTGCTTTTACTTTTAAATCCCCAATATCCCAGTATTCCAAGAACTGCTGTTTCGATATCTTGATGAGTATCATGATGTTTTGCACCTCACCTTATTGTTTGGCTTTCATTCCATCACATAATAGTTTGATGGTATATAAGAGGCTATCTTCTACTTTAAAATTCATTTGAAAACCTCCGGCACGTTGGAGGGAAGCAAAGCCGTGAACAATGCTTCGCAGGCCTCTGACCAAATGAAGAGATTCTTGCTCTGTTAAGGAAAAAGCAGAGAGTAACTGAACCAAAAGATCAATCATATTTTTACTTGTGTCAGCAACAACATTGTCAGGAACATTCATCGGCTGTATCGTTGCTTCATAGAGACCTGGATTCGCATTTGCAAAAGTAAGGTATTGTTTGGAAAATGATAATATGGCTTCTTCTCCAGATTTTCCAGCAACAGAGCGAATTAAGGTATCTTCGAGTTTTTGCATCCCCTCTCTCGCGATTTTCGTGCGTATTTCGATGAGACTACTAAAGTGATTGTATAGAGACGGAGGGCGAACTCCGAGTTTTTTTGCTAATGCTGCAATCGTAACTTGTTCTAATCCTTGATCATTTGCTAACTCTATTGCAGCATGTATGATTTTACTTTGATCTAAACCAACCCGTGGCATTATGCTTGCTCCTTCCATTTGTTCTCCGCTCGCTGTATTGCTGCTGCTAATGAATCATTAGGGTTTTTTAACATTTTTCCATGTCCTGTAGCTATAAGACTTGGTTCGGTATTCTTTATTTTCCTTGCACTGTTTAAAGCTGCTAGTTTGCTCCAAGTAGCAATCGCAGGGAAGGGAAACCAAAGTCGCATGTCACCAGAAACCGCTACGCCCCCACGAGTTTGTAAAGCATCTCCCACGATAAGATGATTGTTTCGATTGTCTAACAGACTGATAGACCCTGGTGTATGACCTGGAGTTAGCAGCACTTGGAGTGAACCGATGGTGTCAGACTCATCGAGTAACTGATCTGGAACTGTCTTAATGGATTGGGGTTTAGGTATAGCTCCTCGAATAGGAGTATTTTCTTCTCCTTCCTCAGGGCTATTGTCTCCTCGCAATAGTTTTGCATCTCGCTTTGAAATGAATACACGAGCCTCTGGCAGTGCTTGTTTTAATTTATCCAATGCTCCAATATGATCTTCATGTGCATGTGTCAATACGATGCGGGTAATCGGTTTTCCGATCTCTATTGCCGTTTTTAAAATAGCTTTATTACTATAGGGCAGAGCACAATCAATAAGGGTAAGTTCATGTTTTTCTTCTACCAGATAGCAGTTTACTGGAAATACATTGGCTAAAAAACTAAGTTGATAGGTTGTATCCATTTTCGTGACTTTCATTTATATCCGCTCCTTATCATGAAAACTAATGATATTAGTATAATAACTAATATCATTAGTTTTGTAAAGTTCTTTTTTGAAAAACGGATATGTATATGAAGTTAAAATATTAGGTAGAGGGAGAAAAACCCTCTTATACCTTCCCATATGAAAATAGTCTAACAATCTACTATTCGATTAATTTTCAATGTCACAAAAGGACTGCTATAATAAAAACAAGAAATGCAAGCTAATGGAGGTCAAAAGGATGAACAACGTTAAAATTTTTTCAGGTACCTCCAATTTGTCATTAGCAACTGACATTGCATCTCACCTCGATAAAGAACTAGGTAAAGTTAGAATTAGTAGATTTAAAAGTGGCGAGATATATGTACATTTTGAAGAGAGTGTCCGCAATCAAGATGTATTTTTAATTCAGACACTGGGTCATCCTGTAAATGAAAATTTGATGGAACTTCTGATCATGGTAGATGCTGCCAGGCGTGCTTCCGCACGAAGTATTAGCGCGGTAATTCCTTATTTTGCTTATGGACGACAAGAGAAAAAGGATGCTCCTAGAGAACCAATCACTGCAAAAATGATTGTTGATCTCCTGTCGACAGTTGGAGTATCTCGTGTTGTCACTTTAGATTTACATGCACCTGCTATTCAAGGGTTTTTTAATATTCCTGTAGATCATTTGTCAGCTTTGCACTTAATCTGCGATCATATAGTTCAAAGTAAAATTTTAAATCCAGTTATTGTTTCCCCAGATGCCGGGCGAGCAAAAATGGCAGAGAAATTAGCAACTTTGCTCGATGCGCCATTTGCGATTATGTTAAAAAAGAGACCCAAACACAATGCTGCTAAAATTACTCATATCATTGGTGAAGTAACCAATCGTACACCTATCATTATTGAAGATATGATCGATACAGGCGGTACCATTGTGAGCGTAGTGGAAGGTTTGCAGGAAAAGGGTGCTAATCCAGCTTATATATGTGCAACACATCCTTTATTTTCGGATAACGCTGTACAAAAATTGATTCATCCTGGTATCAAGGAAGTAGTAGTAACGGATTCTATTGCTTTTGAGAACTTAGGTAATTCTTTTAGAGTATTGTCTGTGGCACCTTTATTAAGTGATGCGATTAAAATAATTATTACTGGAGGTTCGATAAGTACATTATTTCGTTCAGACTCTGGTTAAAAGATAGAAGAGGAGAAAGATTCCCAATTCATGTAAGCAAACAATTCCAAATATGTTATACTGGTGGGGTACCAAACCATCAGGCATTTTTTGGATGCTGACTGGTTGGGAGGAAAATATGAAAAAGATATCCATTCCTAAACATAAATCAGATCATAAGGTCATCTCATTGGAGATGGATGCAAGCACCTTTTTTGATCGAGCTATTAAATCACTAGAACGTCATCAGTATGATAAGGCCTTAAAGTATTTTCGCGTTGTCATGGAAAAAGAACCTGACAATCCTGCTAATTACTGCAATGTAGCTGGCGTTTTAGCTGAGTTGGGTAACTATCAGGAAGCAAATGAAATTTTACAAGTTGTTCTTCAAGATGTAGATCCATCTATGGCAGAATGTTATTATTATATGGCAAATAACGCCATAAATATGGAAGCGTTTGAACAGGCAGAAGACTACCTAATTGAATATTTACGACATGAACCCGAAGGCGAATATTCAGAAGAAGCAGAAGAAATGTTGTACATGGTAGCTTATGAAATGGGACGATTACCAAAGCAATTGATTGCTCCTCTGCCTGGATTCCGGGAGAAACATGAAGAAGCAGAATGGCATTTAGAAGAAGGCCGTTTTCTACAGGCTACGGAATTGCTAGAAGAATTAGCGAAAGAAAACCCCGACTATCTCCCAACTTATCATAATCTTGGTTTGGCTTATTTTTATACTGGTCAACTGGAAAAAGCTCGTGAGATAGTAACCACTATTTTGGAAACAGATCCTAACAATTTACATGCATTATGTAATTTAGCGATATTGAGTCAACATGAAGGAAACGAAACCATGACCAGAGGGATCATGGATATGCTGAAAAATCTAGTTCCTGTTCAACCGGCTGCTGCCTATAAATTAGCAGTCACAATGGGAATGTTAGGAGAACATCAAGTAGCATATGAGTTGTTTTCTTGGCTTTTAAAAGTAGACGAACAGCCCGAGGCAAGTCTGTATCATCATGCAGCAACAGCAGCTGTTCATGTGGGGAAACTTTCTACTGCACATCGGTATTGGAGAAGAGCTGCTTGGCTTGATCCACGCTCAGAGATACCAAAGTTTTATTTAGAACAAATGGAGATTTGGATGAAAAATCCAACCTCGATTCCATCTCTAACTTGCTATCATTATCATCTTCCTTTTGAAGAGTATATGTTAAAGATCAATCAAGGAGAGATGGTTGAAAAAGTTGCGTTGGAATATGAAAAAAATTCACTTCTCCATACTTCTTTGACATGGGCACTTACTCATGGTGACCGTCAGACAAAGTTACAAGTGCTCACCTTCATGCGTTGGATTAAACATAAAGAAGCTGAGGCTTTGTTGCGCCATTTTTTGCGTAAGCCAACGGAAGATGACGAATTAAAACAGATCGCGTTCTTTGCATTGCGTCATATGGATGCAGAACCTCCATATGAGGTATTATATAATGGTGAGATGTTAGCACTAGAGGATTCCTCTAACAGTCAGGAGAAAAAGTGGCAGCAAGTTCTGGCTCGTCTCCTAGAAAACATGGATACTTATGAAAGTGCCCAACAACAAGATGCAAAGATGCTCTGGGATTTCCTTCGGCAGTTTTCCGAAATTATGATTCGAAAAGTCGAAGGAATGGCAGCCGCTATAGAATATGTAGTCGCAAAATACTATGATTTATCGCTGTCTCAGGCACAAGTAGCGGAGAAGTATAAAGTTGCATCTTCTACTGTAGCAAGAAATGCTAAGCTCATATTGCCATTATTACACCACTACTTCAAACAGATTTGAGGAGGATTTACAATGGACATGCTCAACGAAAAAACATTTGCTGAATTTACGAGTTCCGGAAGAAAAGTAGTTGAGTTTAGTGCAGACTGGTGTGGGGATTGCAAGCGAATTGCACCAGATATGCCTGAGATCACACAAACATTTGCTGATGAGTTTCAGTTTGCTGAGATTGATGTAGACAGTGAACAAGCAGTTGCCGAGCAATATAATGTTAAAGGAATTCCTACTTTTATCGTTTTTGAAGAAGGAAAAGAAGTAGGACGCCTTCCAAGTAGATACGCCAAAACAAAAGAACAAGTAATCGAGTTTTTGGACTCGATGAAATAAAAAAAAATCCACCTCAATGAGGTGGATTTTTTACTCAAAAGGTATTGTTCCTTCGAAAGTTTTACCTTTTAAAACTACTTTCAAAATTTCTATAAATTTTTAATTCAAAAAAACGGAAATTTAATGTTAGTATGAGACTTATATTTGAATTTATGAAGGTGGAGATTATATGAAAAAGCTATGGATACCTTTTGTTGCAGGATTTTTAGCATTTGTGTTTATCTTTACAGTTCAGTCTAATTCTTATGCGGCTGTTGGCAACTATTCTGTTTCAACTTACATCAAAGGAACGCGTAATAACCATTGGACACCTGTAATAGCTGCAAATTCTAACCACACCCTTTATGTTGTGGTTGATAACTACAACAAATTTGATATTCGTTATTACTTGATGGATGTAAAAACAAAGAAAAAAATATCAGCAACAGATGGAGTTTCTACACATGGTTTAACCAATAAAGGTGAAAAAAGACATATATTCAAAGGGTTATATGGTAAATATCAGCTTAGAATCTATTGTTCAGATGACTATTGGGATGATAATACAAAGAAATGCAACGCAAAGGCTACTGTCTATAACTATAAACCAAAAGGTTTCACACCTACTTCTCATTAAATCAGTAAAACACCCCATTTTTGAATTTGCCTTCAAAGGTGGGGTGTTTGCATGTGTGGACGGGCCGATTCAGTACTTACCCGTAAGTTTTTTAAGGTTTTATGGCAACTTATTAAGCTAGTTGTTTTATCTTACGAAATTTAAGGTAAGAAGCAACTCTCCAAGGAATCAAATATCCAGAAGCAACTGCAAGCAATATCATCATTTCTGTCTGCGTTCCTAACATTTGCAAGTATTGGTGAAGAAGAATTCGGATGATAATAATCGCGATAAAAGTATAAATGAAAACTTTATTTCTCACTGCAAAAATTTGTCCTTCTTCACGAATTTCATAATTTGTTGCAAGTATTAACGGAATAGACATTGCAAATCCAAATATTATCCCCGCAAGTTCATACCAAACATGGAATGCCCCTTTTTGTTGTGAGACAGCTAGGAAACACATCAGCAAGAAAATGGGAATAGGAATTAAGATACCAATACCATTGCCTTTGATTGGTTTCGTCCCAATTCTCATTCTCCTCCAAATAATTAAAATTATAATAAGAAATACAAGGCCATATATAGCGTAATTATACATTTGAATCTCGCTCCTTTATCATTCTCATTAAGTGTATTATAACAACTAATACACTTAATGCAATAGGTATTCAAAAATTTTTTTATGTATTTTGGTATGAAAAATCAGGTTTCATTCAAATTGGTTTGTTGCATAAAAACATATGCTCATTATAATTAAATCTTTATTTCAATCTGTTTGCATTCAGCAGGCGGATTGAAATTTTTATAGTATGTAAAAAAGCTGCTGATGTTTAAAGTGTATCCTCTTTGTAAAAGGGCACTTTAGTTGATCAGCAGCTTTTCTTATCAAGTTGTAACTGGTTCTAAAGACTCTTTTGGTTTTTCTAATTTAGGAGCAGTTGTAGGTACTACTGGTTTCTTTCTTTTGCGAACATCTGTCAAGAAAAAGCTGAGGATAAACGCTAGTACCGTAATGCCGGTTGTCCAGTAAAATGCATCTTGTATACCAGACATGGAACTCTGTAGACCGATTTGACCATACAGGACATTGCTTATTGCAGCTTTTGCCTGTTCAATGGGAATCCCGAGTTGCTGAGACATTTGGATAGCTTGATCCATAAACGATTGCTGAAACTGAGGGTCCATTGTATTGGCTGAGTTTCGCAATAGTCCCATATGAAATGTGGTGCGATTGGTAAAGATCGTTGTGATAAAACTAATCCCAATGGAACCCGCAATTTGTCTGGTTGTGTTGGCTAACGCTGTACCGTGAGCATTTTTTTCCCGTGGCAATTCGTTCATTCCAGCAGTTTGGATAGGCATCATCAAAAGACCCATTCCAACCATTCGAACCATATATAGCACGACGATAAAGGTATAACTTGTTGCCAATGTTAAGTTTGTAAATTCATAAGTTGTGACAAGGGTGATCAACATTCCTACCACAGCTAATGGACGTGGTCCTATTTTATCAAATAAGACACCTGAGACAGGAGATAAAATTCCCATGAGAATTGCACCCGGAAGCATGAGTAATCCTGATTCTAGAGGCGTAAATCCTCGTAAATTTTGCAAATAAATCGGCACGAGGAACATACCGCCAAACATCCCGATGGTAGTGATCATATTAATGATACTGGATAGAGTGAAGACAGGATATTTCAAAATCCGAAAATCTAACATTGGACGTTTGGAGTTCAATTGTTGAATGACAAACAAGAAAATACATATCACTCCAACTACTAGGGATGCATCGACGATTAGATCATCCCAACCCTTACTTCCTGCTTCGCTGAGTCCATAAAGTAATGCTCCAAAACCAATGGTGGATAAAATCGTTCCAATTAAGTCGAGTTTCAGGTTTTTGTTGGTTCCCCCTAAATCTTTCAATAAAAAGATAGACAGGATTAGGACCAATAATCCTAGCGGAGCGATACCATTAAATAATAATCTCCAACTATAATGTTCCATCACCCAACCAGAAAGAGTAGGTCCAATAGCTGGGGCAAACATAATACCAAGTCCAAAAATCCCCATCCCTTTCCCTCTGCTTTCAGGTGGGAATATAGACAAGATAAGGGTCATACTCAGTGGCATGAGAATCCCAGCACCAACAGCTTGTAATAATCTACCTATTAAAAGTATCGAAAAAGTAGGAGCTAGACCACAAACAAATGATCCACCAGTAAAAAAGATCATTGCTGTGATAAATAAATTACGAATTCCAAAACGTTCTATCAGAAATGCAGATAGAGGAATCAAGATCCCGTTCACGAGCATATATCCAGTCAATAACCATTCTGCATCGGTTGCGGTCACATTAAATTCGGTGATCAAATGTGGTATTGCTACATTTAACAACGTTTGGTTTAAGACGGATATAAACATTCCTAGCATAATAATCGCAAGCAAAGGAATCTGTGAACGGATAGTATGATTCGATGAATCTGTCATATTCATTCACATCCTTTAGCGATGTATATTTACAGTTGCATTCATTCCAGGAACAACTTGAGCAGAATAACTTTCCAGTTCGATTTTCACAGGTACATATTCTACTTCTTTGGTGTAATCACCACTTGCATTTTGGGATGGTAATAAGGAAAACTCGGAGTTCGTTGCTTTCCCGATTTCTGTTACTTTTCCGCTAATAGTAGTACCTTTATCAACATCTACAATTACGTCTACATCTTGACCGATACTTACGTTTTTGATTTCTGTTTCTTCAATATTTGCAATGACATACAATTTGCTAAGATCTACTACTTGAGCTAGAGATTGACCAGGTGCTACTGTTTCACCTTTCATCCCTTTGCTTTGAACAATTGTACCAGCGATAGGAGAAGTGATAGAAGTAGTGCTAGTACCAGTGATTTTACCAATTGCTTCATTTTCGGTTACTTGTTGTCCAACGGTTGCTGTCCAATCTGTTATTTTACCAGCATTCACAACAGTAACGGGTACCATATCACCAGAGACTTTGGCATTATCTGTTGAGATATAATTTACAGTATTTTGGTAGTAGTTGATACCTACGATTCCGACTGCTATTACAATCAAGAATACAACGGTATTAATTGCAATAAGTTTACCGGTTTTCATTTTTTTATCACCTTATCTTTCTATTTTAACTTCTGCATGGACTCCTAGAGTCAAACGATCAATAGGTAAATTGTTGACGGAAATTTTTACAGGAACACGTTGAACTTCTTTTTCAGAACGGGAAGAAGAAGTAGTAGGGCTTGACTCGTATACTCCACCTGCACCCGATCCGACCTGTATTACCTTTCCATCATAGGGTTCAGAAGATAGTGATTCTATCGTGACTTTGACATCTTTGCCGTTTTTGACTTTACTGATCTGATCTTCATCAATATAGGCTAATACGTATGTTTCATTTAGGTTTGCCATTTTGGCTAGTGTTTGACCTTGGAAAACATTTTGATTGGCATAAACACTAGTTTTTACAACCGTTGCATTTACTTTGGAAGTAAGAGATTTATTTTGGATTTTCCCTACTATATCTCCTGTTTTTACTTTATCTCCTTCTTTAATCTTCCAATCCGTTAATACCCCCGTCTGCTCTGCATCAATAGAGTACGTATCGGCTTCTAAAGTTGCATTGTCGGTAGAAACATACGTTTGTGCATCTGTGACATATTGATATCCAAAAACGGCTATCCCCAAGACCACGATAATTACGACAAACGTAGCTAACCATTGTTTCATAGGTTTATCCTTCCTCTAAGATTTTCACAAGCTTCTGTAGATTAACGGAGAGTTGAGTAAACTCTTCATCTGAAAGTTTTTCTAAATAAGTCCGATAATATTGCGCTTGTGTAAATGGGAAATTAGCAAATATTTGCTTGCTTTTATCGCTTAATGCGATCCAAACCACTCGGCGGTCCTCTTCATCTCGTTTTCGAGTCACCATGCCCGCTTTCACTAAGCGGTCAATCAGTCCACTCATAGAACTGGGTTTTGAATCCAATTCTTTGCTGATTTCCGCTAGAGACAAGGGGCCTTTTTGATTAAGCACTCTTAAAACCTGCCCTTGTGGAATAGTCAGGTTGTACTTTTTGAAATGCTCGTGCAGGATGTGAAAAGATCGTTTCACACAATATCGCATGGCACTAACAAATTCTAGTACTTCATCATCCGTCAATCGAATATCACCTCACATTAATATTTCACCTCATTAACATTTTGTATTATAATGTTTCGAATCCGAAATATCAATAGGAAAAATATCTAATAAAAATTACTTTTATATGCCTGGTAAGTGTAAAAAAGGAAATCATAGCGTGAGAAATATACATTTCACAACTTTACTTTTCCCAACTCATTCGCTTCTTTCTCTAGGTAAATATTACTTATGGTCGTGTTTTCTTTTTAAATTTAGGTAATGGAAAAATAGGTATTGCAGGTTTCTTTAGAACTTAATATCAAAAGACCGATTTTATAAGGATTCTGCTCGAATGTGAATTTTTATTGACGGAATAGGAGATTATTTTCAGATCTTGTTTATCCTTCATCCGCTTTTATTGCTTTTCTTTCAGTCTTTCGATAAAGAATTTATGTCATAAAAAGTAGTGAAATTATGAATGGATATGTTTCTTTAAAGCAATAAATAGGAAGCCTTACAATCTATTTTTAAGTACTAAGAAAAAATATCTCTTTTTTATAAAAAAGTCCTTGCAATGGAATACTACCTGTGCTATATTAATTCTTGTCGCCAAAAGCAACAAAAGCTATAAATAATGATATAACTTGACAATACATAAGTGTTCTTGCTAAAATACACTTTGTCGAAATGAAAGATTATTCCCAAATAGCTCAATTGGCAGAGCAACCGGCTGTTAACCGGTAGGTTGCAGGTTCGAGTCCTGCTTTGGGAGCCATGCTCTCTTAGCTCAGTCGGCAGAGCGCTTCCATGGTAAGGAAGAGGTCACCAGTTCGAGCCTGGTAGAGAGCTCCACAACCATTGTCTCGGCCCGTTGGTGAAGCGGTTCAACACACCAGCCTTTCACGCTGGCATGCAGGGGTTCGAATCCCCTACGGGTCACCACAGTTTCATATGGGCGCTTAGCTCAGCTGGGAGAGCACATGCCTTACAAGCATGGGGTCGGCGGTTCGATCCCGTCAGCGCCCACCATTTTACGGAGGGATACCAAAGTGGCCAACTGGGGCGGACTGTAAATCCGCTGTCTTCGACTTCGTAGGTTCGAATCCTACTCCCTCCACCACTTATATGAAATATAAAACTACTTTTAGGGAGTAGCCAAGTGGTAAGGCATCGGTTTTTGGTACCGTGTACCGAAGGTTCGAATCCTTCCTCCCTAGCCATTTTACATCTTGAGAGCCATTAGCTCAGTTGGTAGAGCATCTGACTTTTAATCAGAGGGTCGAAGGTTCGAGTCCTTCATGGCTCACCATTTATAACCTTTGATCATAGGATTAAATATATATTGCGGAAGTGGCTCAGTGGTAGAGCATCGCCTTGCCAAGGCGAGGGTCGCGGGTTCGAATCCCGTCTTCCGCTCCATATATGCGGGTGTAGTTCAATGGTAGAACATCGGCCTTCCAAGCCGAATGTGAGGGTTCGATTCCCTTCACCCGCTCCATAGATGAAGAGATACCTTAATGGGTATCTTTTTTTATTTTAGTGACGTTGAACAATACTTAATAAGTTATGGAAATGAACCCAAATGTATGTAGTAGTTAGATTAGGGGAAATTTCTAAGTTTCTTTACAAATTTGTTTGATTAAATTTTATCAGCTATGTTTTTATCTTTTTCGGGAAAAGTAATTCGTGTATGTAATTGGCGATCATAAATATACATTTTCTAGAATAAATATTAAAATTTTACAAATTATATTAAAAAATGATACAATGCGCTTATCAGAATCAGAAAGAAGGGTTAAACCTATGAGCAAACATAATCCAATAAGCGTGATAGGAATGCCAATGGACCTAGGTCAAGGCAGACGTGGTGTAGATATGGGACCAAGCGCAATCCGTTACGCTCAATTACAAACAGCTTTGAAAGCTTTAGGGTTTGATGTAGAGGATCTTGGTGATATTCAAGTGCCTAGTCCAGAATCGATTGATATTGGAGATCATCATTTAAAATTTTTAACAGCTGTATGTGATGTCAATGAATCTTTAGCAAATGTCGTATCTGATGTGATTGAAAGAAAGCGCTTTCCGCTCGTGCTTGGCGGAGATCATAGCATGGCGCTCGGAACCGTTGCTGGAGTAGCCAAACATTATCATAATCTCGGGCTTATTTGGTACGATGCCCATGGGGATTTAAATACAGGAGAAACATCACCTTCTGGAAATATCCATGGCATGCCACTAGCGGCGAGTCTAGGTATTGGTCATCCTGATTTGGTTCATATAGGAGGATATACACCAAAAGTAAAACCTGAAAATGTAGTTCTCATCGGTGTTCGTGAGCTGGATAAAGGAGAGCAGGCTATTGCCCGGGAAATGGGATTAAAAGTATTTACCATGCATGAAATCGATCGCTTAGGAATGACGCGGGTAATGGAAGAAGCTTTATCGATAGTAGGAAAAAATACAGATGGAGTACATTTAAGTTTTGACTTAGACGGACTAGACCCAAGTGATGCTCCTGGTGTTGGTACTCCTGTACCTGGCGGGGTCACTTATCGGGAAAGTCACCTTGCTTTGGAGATGATGTCGGAGTCGGGGCTAATTACTTCTGCTGAATTTGTGGAGGTTAATCCGATACTCGACCGGGAAAATATTACAGCGAAAGTAGCAGTGGCTCTTATCAGTTCTTTATTTGGCAAGAAAATTCTCTAGTTGGGGAGATATCAAGTGTTAAAGGATCAAGCTCTCTATAAAAAATAGTTTAAGTTCCAATAATTCAAATGGGAAAATGACCATAATATGGTGATGGATTTTTCATGAGTAGTTAATGGGAAAAATAAGGTTAAGAACTTAATTTTAAAAGGTTAAGTTTTGAACTGAGTTCCAAAATAACTATTATAGTAAGCTCAATCAGGCGGGGCACCGGCTTCGAGTCTAGAAGAACTCAAAGCGGTGCCCCTTTCCCTCAGGACAATGGACGCAGAAGCCATTGGAGCTTACGGCGGAGGTCCTGGGTCTCTTTGAGAAGCGCCTGCAGATATTCCATGCTCACCGCGTCGTTCTCAGTCTGGTTCTGGCTCCCCTTGAGGAGCTCCTGCGGATTATCCATGTTCCCTGTCCTCCAAGGACAAGAGGGATGGTTGAACTTAATTATAATTATCAATTAATTGTAATAAACAGAAAATATTTTGATTTGTATTTGTTAGATTTATAGCGTCATGATTTTTCCTTTGAATCTAACTTCTTTTTTAAAAATAGTGCATACTAAGGGTACAAGAAACTTCTTGGAGGCCCATCCATGTTAACCAGCGATGTTAAAGAATATCTGAGTGATCTAGTTGATATCCTTATCGTCAGTTTCATATTTTACCAGCTGCTGCTATTGCTCAGAGGGACAAGAGCTGTCCAACTTGTAAAAGGAATTAGTGTTGTTGTATTACTCTGGATCATCAGCCGTTACTTTGAGCTTCGTACTGTTACGTGGTTGATTGAAAATCTTTTTTCCGTCGGTGTGATAGCGATTATTGTCATCTTCCAGCCTGAGGTACGCCGTGCACTAGAGCAAATTGGCAGAGGGGGATTTTTTAGTCGCCATCGAGTGATTCGGGAAGAAGAAGTGAACCAATTAGTAGGGGAGATCGCAAAGGCGGTACAATATTTTTCTTCTAATCATGTTGGAGCATTGATCGTACTAGAACAAAGAACAGGATTATATGATTATATACGTACTGGTGTTACCCTGAATGCAGATGTCAGCTCCGAGCTGATCCGAACGGTTTTTGCTACAAACACACCTCTTCATGATGGAGCTATTATTATTCAAGAATCTAAGATAACAGCGGCAGGATGTTTTTTGCCGCTGAGTGAAAGTACGAGAATATCAAAATCATTAGGAACCAGGCACCGTGCGGGATTGGGTATGTCAGAGATATCAGATGCGATTGTCATCATAGTTTCAGAGGAAAGTGGTGTGGTATCCATTGCTCAAAATGGGCTGTTGGAAACAAATTTATCCAATGAAGCATTTTTATCTCATCTTTTCCAACTATTAAAACAGAAACCAGTAAAGTTGGGTAAAGAGAGGGGTGTTCAAAATGGCTAGTTGGTTCCAACGGGAATGGGTGCTTCGGGTTATTTCGCTCATTCTGGCTGCTATTTTGTGGTTTATGGTATCAGAGCCAACTCTCCCTATTTCTGTTAACCGCAGTTCTACTACTGTAAGAGGAATTGAAGTTGAATATCGATATAATACAAAAAAGTACCAAGTTTTGAGCGAGAAGCATAAAGTAGATCTTGTGTTCACTGGAGACAAAAACACGATCAATCGTTTGCCGTCATATCGTGTTTTTGTGGATTTAAGGAAGTTGTCAGCCGGCAGATATTTAGCTTTACCAGTTTCCGTCGAGGGTTTACCTGCCAATGTGCAAGTTCGGCCAAATCCCAGTACGATATCGGTCGAAATAGCAGAAAAAGTTACCAAAACTATCCCTATTACAATCATTACAAGGGGAGCAGTGGCAGATGGATATAAGTTGTTGCCTCTTACATATACCCCAACTTACGTAAGTGTATCTGGGATTCGACAAGAAGTGGAAAAGGTCACTGACATTACAGCTTTAGTAAATGTAAATGGATTACAACAAACCATTAATCAAGATATTTATTTAGCTGTACATAGCAATACGGCGAAAAAGCCAAAAGTGAAAGTCATGCCAATTCAAGCACAGGTAACTATCCCGATTGAAAAGTTACCTGTAGTCTCACCGCCTCCTCAGCCGCAAGTGGAATATGGATACCGAGATATTCCCATTCAAATAACGGTGAGCAAGCCGCCGCCAGAAGGGTATAAAGTCGAATCGATAACGACTAATCCCCTAAATATAAGGGTTTATGGACCTGTTGAAAAACTAAAAACACTACAAACGTATCCTGCTGGATCGATCGATTTGTCACAAGTTACAGAAGATACAACGATAAAACAAGAAGTAAAGGTTGTTTCGCCGGTCGAAAAAGTGACCCCCAACTGGATAGAGATTTATGTTAAAATGAGTCGGACGCCTTCTTAAAGGCAGAATATGATCGAATCGGTTATTTTTGTTTTTTTGATGATGGAGGAATAACATGGGCAAATATTTTGGAACCGACGGTGTTCGGGGAGTAGCTAACTTAGAATTAACACCAGAACTAGTTTTCCGTTTAGGGCGTTTTGGAGCTTATGTACTAACCAAACAAAACCAAAATGCTAAAATGGTAATCGGAAGAGATACCAGGCTTTCTGGAGAGATGTTAGAAGCCGCATTAATTGCAGGTATCACTTCAGTTGGTGTTGATGTAGTTCGATTAGGTGTTATCAGTACGCCTGGGGTTGCTTTTTTAACCAAGCATTTGGAAGCAGATGCAGGGGTAATGATCTCAGCTTCCCATAACCCTTTCCCGGATAATGGAATAAAATTTTTCAATGCTAATGGTCAAAAGTTAGCAGATCATATAGAAGATCAAATTGAACAGCTACTCAATGAAAATGAAGATACATTGCAAAGACCGATAGCCGATAAAATCGGACGTGTAGTAGACGATTCCAAATCTTATCAGCATTATTTAAATCATTTAAAATCGACTATTGATATTGATTTATGCGGTATTCATGTAGTGGTCGATGGAGCAAACGGAGCAGCATACCAATTAGCGCCCCAATTGCTTCGTGAGCTCGGTGCAGATGTAACTACTATTCACAGTACACCTGATGGGAAAAATATAAATGTTGAATGCGGGTCGACTCATCCAGAATCGCTGCAACAAGAAGTAATTGCAAAAGGTGCTCATATCGGCTTAGCTTTTGATGGGGACGCAGATCGATTAATTGCAGTAGATGAACAAGGTGAATTGCTCGACGGGGATAAGATTCTCTTTATTTGCGGGCAATATCTCAAAGAACATGGTCAATTAAATCAAGATACCATTGTGACAACTGTTATGAGTAACATTGGCTTTTTTAAAGCTGCCGAAAATGCAGGTCTGCTCACAGAAAAAACCAAAGTGGGAGATAGATATGTATTAGAGCGGATGCTTTCTGGAGGTTATAACCTTGGTGGTGAGCAATCCGGTCATATTATTTTTCTCAACTATAATACAACAGGTGATGGACTGCTCTCTGCAATTCAACTATTGCAGGTGATGAAAGAAACAGGAGCGCGTTTGTCTGATCTGAGTGCTCGTGTAACAACATATCCTCAGCTGCTAAAAAATGTAGAAGTAAAGAGCAAAGAAGGCTGGGAACAAAACGAAGCAATCCAAACTGCAATCCATGAAGTAGAAGGGCAATTAAAGGAAAATGGTCGGGTTCTTGTTCGTCCTTCCGGTACAGAACCTCTGATTCGTGTCATGGCAGAAGGACCAGATCAAGAGGTAGTGAAACAGTATGTGCAAAAGATTGCAGATGTCATTCAACGTGAAATGGGAAAATAAATCCGGCCAGGTTCTTGGTTGAACTTGGCTTTTTCTTCCTTAACCCTTTACTTTTTCTTGTAAATTGAATAGGATAGTGTAGTGGATTCTAAAAAGTTTATCTAACTTTCGAATAAGGGGTGATGCTTGGAAAGAAGGGAAGAGTATATTTTTTTATATGTTGTAAGCGCCAGGACTGCAAGCGTTGCAGTTGACGAGGAGGAGGTTTATCGATTTTTATCGGCGGATGCCTCCCGGTGTTTCGTCTGCACCGACGACTCTCTATACAATTCAATTGGGTGACCAGCTGAGCAAAAATAGAGAGAAGGCGAAAAGGAGAGTAAGGTTTAGCACCTTGAAAATTTGATAATAGATGGAGGTTTTGCATATGTGCGGAATCGTAGGATATATTGGTTTGAAACAAGCTCAAAATGTACTTTTAGAAGGACTAGAAAAGCTGGAGTATCGTGGATATGACTCCGCTGGGGTAGCTATTTACAACGGAAATACGATCGGAGTGAAAAAGACAAAAGGCCGGTTGGCTGATTTGGCTGGCCATCTTGATGAGAAAGCATTAACTGGCCAACTTGGAATAGGTCACACCCGATGGGCTACACATGGCAAACCATCCGATGCAAATTCCCATCCACATGTTGATGGAGAAGAGCAGTTTGCTGTTGTTCATAATGGTATTATTGAAAATTACATTGAGTTGAAAGAAGAGCTCATCAGCAAAGGTCATACATTTACTTCTGAAACGGACACAGAAGTAGTTGCTAAGTTGTTATCGGATATGCACGATGGAGATCTTGTTTCGACAGTGAAAAAAGTAGTTGCACGCCTTCGAGGGGCATATGCACTTGGAATCATCAGTAACTATGAGCCTGACAAATTAGTTGCTGTACGATTGGCCAGCCCTCTAGTAGTAGGTATTGGTGAAGGGGAAAACTTTATCGCTTCTGACATCCCAGCTATTTTGAAACATACTCGTGATGTATATATCTTGGAAGATGGAGAAATGGCTGTTTTGGATGAAAACGGTGTGGAATTGATGACCACAGACGGTACACCTGTAAAGCGTGACGTTTTGCGTGTAACATGGGATATGGAAACAGCTGAAAAAGGCGGATTCGACCATTTTATGCTAAAAGAAATCTACGAACAGCCAAAGGCAATTCGAGATACTTTAGCTGGACGGATCAAAAATGGATTGGTTGACCTGTCTCAAGAAGTTGGATTGACAGCAGAAAGTGTAAAACAGATCAATAAAATACATTTCGTCGCATGTGGTACAGCTTATCATGCAGGGTTAGTGGGTAAAACGGTTTTAGAACAGTTAACTCGTATTCCAGTTGAGATCGATGTTGCTTCTGAATACAGATATCGTAACCCGATTATTGATGAGCATACATTGGTTATTGTGGTGAGCCAATCTGGAGAGACCGCAGACACATTGGCTGCATTAAGAGAAGCAAAAAGACATGGTGCTCGTGTTTTGGCTATCACCAACGTTGTAGGCAGCAGTGTTTCTCGTGAAGCAGATGATGTAATTATCACTTGGGCAGGACCAGAAATTGCGGTGGCATCGACGAAAGCTTATACTTCCCAATTGATCGCTATTTATTTACTAGGGATGTATCTAGCACAATTGTTAGAGACAAGTGCAGTTGCTTCATTTGGTAATCTGCTGGAAGAACTTCAGTCCTTACCTGAAAAAACAGAAGAGGTACTAGCGCAAGCAGATAAGATTGCTGCCTTTACCAAATCAATTGTTCACCATGAACACCTGTTCTTCTTAGGTCGTGGAATGGATTATGCAGTAGCATTAGAAGGATCACTCAAGCTAAAAGAGATTTCCTATATTCATTCCGAAGCATATGCAGCTGGAGAGTTAAAACATGGAACACTCGCTTTGATCGAAGAAGGTATTCCAGTTATTGCACTTGCTACTCAACACGCAGTGTTTGAAAAAATGGTCAGCAATATTCAAGAAGTAAAAGCTCGTGGTGCACATGTACTCGGGTTGGCTTCACAAGGCGATAAGGAACTTCTAAAATCAGTCGATGAAGTAATGTATATTCCTGCTATCCATGATCTATTTGCTCCTGTGTTAGCAGTAGTGCCTCTACAGCTTCTTGCTTACTATGCTTGTGTGGAGCGTGGATATGATGTTGACAAACCACGTAACCTGGCAAAAAGTGTAACCGTAGAGTAAATAACATGAGATGAAGGCTGGGAAACCCGCCTGTACGGTGTGAAGCGGGAGAAAAGCTGGAGATAACTTCAAAAGCTTACCTATCATTATAAAAAATGGCTAACGGCTCAAAGTCGTTAGCCATTTTTTTATAGATTTGCGAGTGAGAAAACCCACAGTTTGAATCGTGGGATGATAACGAGCGTTGGATGAGAGAGGGTTTGTCCTTCTCAAAAGTCCAACACTTTTTCAGAAAATATCTTTACGAACACATATCCGTATGGTAAACTATTTCCGATTACATGTAATGGATAGTCTGAAATGCGAAAACCAAGCAGTAGGTCTATTCCATGAGGTAATAAAATATCCTGTTCAATCGTGGGGCTCACGAGGTTAGCTTGGTAATGAAGTAGTCACAAGACTACAGTCCCAAGAATCCTACGGCTTTAGCCGTATGGAGTGTGAAAAAAGGTATGAAACACAAACAGCCCACTATTTAAAACAGTGAGCTTTGTTTGTGTCTAATGAGCCAGCATTCCTTGACAGAAATATCTGGATTTTTTATAATGATGTGGACAGTGATCGAAAGCGTGTGAACGCTTCGATCCTCTGTCAGGTTTATTTAGAAGCAAACATGCTTCTGATAAATGCTAAACCACGACGGACGGGGGTCCAATCCAGTACCGTGTGGTTTAGGAAAAAGGCAGCTACTTGCAGCAATGCGGTAGCTGTTTTTTTATGGAGTTCTAACTCTGGCAAAAGCGCTGACAATACGGGCACTATTACAGGTGCTACTGGGTCAATCAGACCATGTAAACCCAGCTGTATTCCCGTTGCAATTGTTTCGAGTTTTTTCTCCACAACAAGCTTGATTACCTCTTTTTTGAGATCATTCCATACATCTTGAGAAAAAACTACCCAAGCACTCGTAGATACACCAGTTGCGCTTAACGAGATTTTGACGATATGTCGTTTGAGAAACATCACAGCTGAGCGAATAAAATCGACTCGTTTGTGAAGCCGCTCATCTCGTTTCACTTCGCGCGCCTCGGTTTGACCTACAATTTCCTGTATGTCCTGTTTCGTCTCCTGCCGATGCTGCTGAAGCCGCTGGTCCAATTTTTGATCCAATATTTGTTCCAATTTTGCATCATTCATTCCGCATTGGACAATGACTTGGACGATGACCTGCTGCTGATCGACAGTTTCCGGTAATACACGAGCAACGATTTGTTCCACTTTCTCCGCATCGATGCTCCCCGTAAGAGGTAAAAAAGACTGCTCCACACATGAAAGTTTTTTATTATCCATTATAAATCTCTCCTCAGATGATGTTTTGTCCATAAAACAAAGCGACAGTGTCATCACCTGACAGAAAATGGATCTCTCATGCGCCCACACGTATTCGATTTTCGTTCCCACTATCCACATCATAAGGGTGTTACAGTGTTCACAAGATTGTGAACATAAAGCACAAACGTAAAGCGTAAAGCATGAAACATAAAACGTGAAACAACTAAGCTTGTACTACCAATGTCATCACTCATCCAACGAGGGTGCTTAATGATGACTGATCGCGCGGGTGCACCAGAAGCAGCCAGCACACGATCGAAGCAATTGCCACAAGCGTATCCGCAAGGCGCCTGTTTACTTGCAGCTGATTTGATGGAAATCCAAAGGATTCAGCCTATTCGGGAGTAATACTCGACCGAAAATCAAACCAAAACAGGAACTAAATGTATTTAATCATAGATATATACTGATTTCAATAGTATTCAAAATATATACAAAGCAAAGAACGCCAATATTCAGCGTTTTTAGGTAGATTATTTCTTTTAAATGAAACGTTCTGATATTGCTCGATGCATACACACGGGGTTAGCTTGGTAATGAAATAGTCAAGAGGCTATCGTCCCAAGAATCCAAAGGCTTTAGCCGTGCGGAGTTGTCAATACGGCAGATACAGGTTGGTCTGCATACTGAGATAAACAATTGATACGATAAAGAAGATCATCTGATTTTTCAGATGATCTTTTATTTGTTTATTCATCGAATATTTCGTATTCCATTTAGTGAATTTTACTTAATAAATTCAAGTAAATCTTTGTTGAGTCGTTCCCGGTGTGTAATATATAGACCATGAGGAGCATTCTCATATACGATAAATTTGTTATTGGGTATCAGCTGTGCTGATATTGCCCCGCAAAATTCAATTGGCATGGATTCATCTCTGTCACCGTGAATGATTAAAGTAGGGACATCTATTTTTGCAACTTCGTCTGTAAAATTAGTCGTTATGCCAGCCAAGTGGAAATCGAGTATAGCTTTAAGCGATGTTTGGAGCATATCTGATCTTGTCCATTCTCCGATTTGAGGTGAAACACTGCAATCTGGCAGCTCATAGCCAAAGTAACCTGGTTCATTTTCAATCAGCCACAAAGGAAAATCTTTTTTCCAAGAAGATCGCACAACTTCAAAAAGTTGTCTATCAAATGCTTCAGGATTATCTTCTGATTTAACTGGGTAAGGTACACTTCCAGCAAGTAATACAATTTTCTCTATCCGATCACTTGCAAAGCGTGTTAAATATCGGACGACTTCTCCAGAGCCCATGGAATGACCGATGAGGGTAACTTTATGAAGATCCAGATGCTCAATTAATGCACGGAGATCATCTGTGAGTGTATCATAATCGTATCCTTTCCCTGGATCATCTGAACGCCCATGTCCACGGCGATCATAAGCAATACAACGTATCCCTTTGCTGCTTAGATCGATCATTTGGTAATTCCACATAGTAGAACTCAATGACCACCCAGAAATAAAAATGACTGGTTTTCCCTCTCCCCATTCACGATAAAAAAGTTTTGTTTGATCTTTTGATTCAAAGTATGGCATTTGCCTATTCCTCCTTAGTTATCCCTAACGATTTAATTCCATTCTCCATAAACATCTTCATCTACTGTTCAACTTCTTTTTGATTACAATATAAATATACTTTCCTGTTGGTATTGCATCAATTTCGTATTTCTTATGGTATTGATCAGTTTCAATAATGATAAAAATAAAAGAAGAGTGTAGTGTTAAAATTTTTTCTCATATTTACTAATGGGGAATATGGAGTATTTAACCTTTATATATTTTGGGAATAATAAGATCATTTTAGTAATATGACTTGGTCTTATTTGAGACAATCGGCAGACTATGCTTACAGTCGCAGTGGAGTGTGCGATCATGCTAAACATGAATGTTTATAGGAGTAGTTACATCTCATGGATGGAACTCCAAGGACAAGCTTCTCTCATCACAATTATATCTCTATAAAACATTTATTAGAAAACTTCAAGTGGTTTTAAAACTGTATAAGAACTGTCAACGCGACTGTCAACATCAATGGTGAGGGTAGTGAAGAGCACATCTGGCGGCTGCAAGAGATGTAGGGGCTCAGAGAACTCCTGTTTCTTCTTCAGTTATTCACCATCCGTAGTGATTCATATTGCTACGGAGCCAGTAAATAATTTCGTTTAAATAGAACAACCCAATCTACTCAACGGTTTTTGTGAGTAGCTGGGTTTGTGTGTGCGGAAAGCTAGTCGTCAAAGTATTCACGTTTTTATTGTTAGACTTTGTAATGCAGATGTACAACTCCATTTCCTAGCGATTTAACATTTAGCAATTCGATGGGCTTAAATGTATATTTGCTTTTGTTTATAAGTAAATTCAACCCTTTTCCCTCGAGTACTGGGGCAATATTTAAGACAATTTCGTCAACTAGATTTTCCGTAAGAAAGCTGTTGTGCAGATCAGCTCCACCAGAGAGAAGTGCAGTATGATGCCCTTTTTCATTTAGAAACTGCAAAGCTTCTTGTGGAGAGGAGACAATGGTGGCACCTGGTATTTCTTTATTGCTGCGAGAAATAACGACTATGTCTAAATTTGCAAAATCTTCTCCCCCTCCCCCGCTCGCCAGCATTCCTTCAAACGTTTTTCGACCGACAATAAAGTTTCCAGCAGCTTTTGCATGAGTGATAAAGTCTTCAAGAGCTTCTTTTTTTGGTGGATTTTCTGGACTTGATTGTGCATAGTTTCCGTTTGCAGATAAAGTTGCCCATAAGATTGTTTTCATGTTAGATAACTCCTTAAAATCATTTTCTATGTTGAACTTGATTTTATCTTAGACTATGATGGTGACAAAACTTGTCATAGTTAAAAAATGAAAAAAGGAATAAAACAAATGTCCAATAAATCCCAGCGACTGATTGAATTGATGATGACAGTTAATCGAAAGAGGAAATTTACAGTAAGAGAATTGGCTGATGAATTTGGTGTATCTAGGAGGACAATATTACGAGATTTGCAGGAGTTAAGTGGACTGGGAGTTCCTTTGTATTCAGAAGTCGGCCCGCATGGTGGATATCAAGTGTTAAATGAACGTGTATTGCCGCCCATTGCTTTTACAGAGGAAGAAGCTGTTGCTATGTTTTTTGCGAGCCATGCCTTAAGGCACTATTCTTCATTGCCTTTTGAAGAGGAAACTGCTTCAGCTTTAAAGAAGTTTTATTTTTATATGACAGGGGATGTTCGTGATCGAATTGACCAAATGAAAAATCGATTTGATTTTGTTATTCCTATACGTCAGCAAAAAACACCTTATTTGTCGATTTTATTACAGGCAGCCGTCGAGCAAAGAGTAATTAAAATAGAATATAAATCCAAGACAGAGCAAACTACTCGAGAAATTCAACCAATTGGAGTATATGCTAGCAGCGGTTTATGGTATTGTCCAGCATATTGTTTTATTCGAAAGGATATCCGACTGTTTCGTTGTGATAAAATCACTTCTGATATCCAATTTTCCGAGACAAAACCAATTGATCTTAAGCATGTTCATCTTGGAAACCGTGTATCGATGCGAAAAGGGAAGAATGCTTCACTAGATTTATATGTAGAGTTGACTTCAGAAGGTGTTCAGCGTTGTGAAGCTGATATCGGGAGTCGCTTCCAAGTAAATGTGCGGAGAGATGGAACTGGGTGGCTGGAAGATAAAATTCATACACGAGATACGTTATTTTTAGCAAAAGTATTTATTGGTTTAGGAACAGATGCTATGGTACAAAAACCAGTAGAATTAGTGAATGAGATGAGGAGAATACTAGTTAATATCATGGACCAATATAAAGAAAACAGCCAATGAATCGAGACCGGCTGTTTCTTTATATTTTTCTATCTGGCGCGCCATTCTATGTAAAGACGATCTAGAAAATGAAACTCTGTCAATGAGAAAGAAAGATAGCTTTTATTGGTATAAAAATGTTGTTGCATCTAATGGCGAAGAACTGTAATACTAAATATACTGGATAAAAATTATAGTTCTAAATAATGTGGGAAGATGAGGTTGTGTATTTCATCCTAGTTATGAATATACTACCAGAACAACCTTATCTGACCTTTCTTTAACTCCAGTGCACTGTACATAGCAAAAGAGTTTGTAGGGAAAGAAGAATTTTATATTTTTGTTTTAGGGATTTTTTTATTCTTACAAAAAATCAGGAGGATCATGATGAAAGAAAAAACATTTACTGTGATAGAAGAAGCAGGTATACATGCGCGTCCAGCTAGTCTTTTAGTGAGTAATGCTAGCAAATTTAGTTCAGAAATCAACATAGAATATAAAGACAAAAAAGCTAATTTAAAATCTATCATGGGTGTAATGGCATTAGGTATTAAAAAAGGGGAGACAATTAAAATAACCGCAGAAGGCTCAGATGAAGATGATGCGATTGTGAAGTTGGAAGAGTTGCTAAAAAGTTCAAATATGGCTAGTTAATTATAGAAGAATAAGCGCTGATCTTACTGAAAGATACAGCGCTTTTTTACTTTTATCAAGAAACCGCTTTAGAAGTGGTTTTTAGTATTCTTAGATGTGGGCATACTTTGAGGAAAAAAGTTATAATTCTAGCACAGGGAGGTTTTTCCTTCGTTTTGCCGAATTAACTACTATCGATTTGAAAGGTGAGAAGGTTATGTCGAAAATACTTTTATCTGTAAATGGGATGTCTTGTCAACACTGTGTTCGAGCTATTAAACAAGCAGTTGGCGCACTAAAGGGGACGAACACAGTAGTGGTTGATTTAAATAAACAGGAAGTATCAGTGTCTTTCGATGAACAGCAATTAGAGATCGAACAGATCGTGGATGCTATATTGGAAGAAGGATATGAAGTAGGAAAAAAGCAATTAGTTGGTGTATAAGATGCAAAAATAAATTGGGCTTCCTATTGGTCAGCCCATTATTTGCGTAAAAATAAGTATGATAGAAACGATTTCGTTTTTACTTCTAATTGAGCTAGTTCTCTTTCTTCTTGTGCGATTACTTGGTCTAACCAATCAATATCATTTTTTATTCTTGTTCGTAAGCCATCCCGTTTGATCACAAATTCTTCCGTTGTCCATTTTTCATAACTTTTTCGATCGCTCACGGCTAGTACCAACCCTCTTTTTCTGCTTGGTCGGTGGTTTCTTTTAGATCCTCGATGTCGCGAAGAATTTTTTCTTGGAGTTCTTCTTTCCGCTCTTGTCCACTTTTATAATCTTCTTCCATTAAGCATCCCTCCACCCCCAATTATGATACATTTTTAATGATAAACCATATATTACCCGTCTGCAATATTCACATTTTTACAAATTTAGTAAGAAAACTGGGGATGATATGTGTCTATTGGATGTCGAAAGTCTTACATCCATTATAAATCCAAATATTCTTTGTGAAGATAAAAAAGCTAGCCTTGATCAGGCTAGCTGGAAATCGTATTTCTGCCTATATTTTTGTAGTTACAAAGAAAATGAGAACTAACATGACGAGCACAGATAGATTTAATATCATGATATATCTTTTTACAATGGAAGCAGTAGTACTGTTTGAAGCAGAATCTTTTGCTGCTTTTAGTAGTTTTTTACCATAAAGTGCGATAACTAAAATAAAAACGATGATAAATAGTGATCCAACTCGTTCTTTTACCAAGAGCCAGAGTGGTTTGTTTGCATCATACTGCATCAGCATATATATTCCTGTTATTAAAGCTAGTACGGAAGTTGGTATCATCATCGTGAGGTTCCACCGATGTGCTGTTGCTAGTGAATTGGTCATAATCGCTGCATCATCAGTACGAGTTGCATTGCGAAGAAACATTGCCATTAAAGTAGTTGCACCAAACCAAGTTGCTACACTGAATACATGAATAAACAAGCTAATTTTTACATCCCACATGTTTGTATTGCTCCTTCGTTTCCCTATGTAAAATATGTTACATAATTGTCAATGATAGTTTAACATGAAGCAAAACAAAGATTCCACTTATCAGGATGATGTGAGATAGAAATTGTAAAAGCCACTCCTAAAAAGAGTGGCTGATTGTATTCAAATGAAAATGGTGGTGTTGGGTCGACTGGCTGCCGCCCAGCTGGTGGTGAAGAGGTCTCACCACTCATGTTCTACCTCAGGAAAGCCCCAGATCATCAGCTATGACCCCGCGAGCGTTGGTGATACTCGAACGGGCGTTGGTCTGGTGATGTACGACCTTGGTACCCATAAGCAAGACAGTGACTCTGCCATTTGAGGCATCAGTGCCTGTGGGTCCCAACTTAAGGCCCGTCCCATATCGCTCGTTGACGTACTCCACGAAAGCTCGAAAGGCTACTGCAGGATGAGTTCCCATGGGAATTCTCCAAGATAGATCCAATAATACATCGTTACTATAACATCATTATCACGAAAATTTTAATAGAAAAAATAGACAGTCATCATGTGCTAACTTTTGCATTTTCTTGTTATAGTTAAGATGTTGGAGGTTAGCTGATTATGGGTTTCAGCCTTTTTATAAACTTTAAATAGAGTTAGAAATTTGGGAAGGTGTGAAGCAGTGATTGTAGGCATAGGGACAGATATTGTAGAGTTGTCACGTATTCAGCAGATTGGAATCGACCGATTGATAAACCGAATTTTAACCCCGAGCGAACAGGCTTTGGTACCAGAAAAAGAGAAGCGAAAGATAGAGTTTGTAGCAGGTCGTTTTGCCGCAAAAGAAGCAGTTTCCAAGGCTTTAGGTACTGGAATCGGGGCGGATTTTGGTTTTCATGATGTATCTATACTTGCTAATTCGTTAGGAGCGCCTCAAGCAGTGTGGGGAAATTCAGAAAATAAACCTAACATTCATTTGTCTATTTCTCACAGTGATCATTATGCAGTGGCGATGGTTGTATTGGAAAAATAGCTCTTCTGTTGAAGGGCTATTTTTTTTCACGAATAACCAGCTTTTGCAAGCATAAACATGTACCAATTAAAGGACAGACATATCTTGTTTCCTAAAAATGATAAGGAGGAGAGAAATGCAAGCAAGATGGGCTGGTGTACTTTGCTTATTTTTATTGTTGACTGCTTGTGGTCCGAAAGATTCCAAAGATGTCATAGAAGATTTAACTGATCGATCTCAGCACTTGGAGTCGTATTCCAGTCATGGAACTATGACGATAAACAATGGACAAGAGCCACAATCCATTGATATTGAGGTTTGGTATCAGAAGCCTAATTTTTATCGAGTCGCACTTACAAACACAAAGAAAAATATTACACAAATCTTATTAAAAAACAAAAGTGGTGTATATGTTTTAACTCCACACTTGAAAAAAAGTTTTCGCTTCCAAAGTGACTGGCCGCTTAATAGTGGACAAATTTATTTGTACCAATCCATTTTACAAAATGTGATCACAGACCCAAAGCGGCAATTTCGAACCGAAAAGAATGATTATCGTTTTGATGTAGCTACGAATAATGATTACCATCGTACTTGGGTGAAACAACAAATTTGGCTGGATCGAGATTATTTGCCAAAACGGGTTAACATTTTAGATGAGAATAATCATGTAATGGTTCAAGTCAAATACGATAAGTTTAAACTGGATACTACATTTGACAAAGATGCTTTTGATATGGACCGTAATCTTCAAGGATTACCAGAGAACACAAAACAAACGATGGCAAATACGTCAAAAACATTATCTGCTGTAACCCCGGGTTACTTGCCTAGTGGCAGTAGATTAATAGATGAAGAAACCATTCAAGGTATGCATGGACCTATTGTTGTGATGCGATTTATGGGGAAACAACCGTTTACACTCACCCAAAGGTTAGCGAAAACAATGGAAGTTAGTACGTCGATGAAAGGTGATCCCATTGATTTAGACGACGCAGAAGGTGTTTGGATGAAATTTGCTACCCAGCAGCATCTTTCTTGGACAATGGATGGGAAAGATTTTGAACTGGTAGGAAATATCCCATTAGAAGAAATGCAAAAAATTGCTAATTCGGTATTGAATCAAACTGAAAAATAATAATTTGTTTTAAGCTATAGCCAATTTTGTTATAATAAGACTAATTATTTTCATTTGGCTATTGCTGAGGTGAACGGAAGTGGAGCATACGTATTATCGAGATACCCGTATTGAAGTGGATCTTGATGCGATTGAGCATAACATTACTCAGTTTCGCCGAATTTTACCAGTTGAAACGAAGATCCTTGCGGCGGTAAAAGCCGATGCGTATGGACATGGAGCTGTTACTGTGTCTCTTGCTGCAATCTCTGCAGGAGCAAGCCATTTAGGTGTAGCATTTGTAGATGAGGGCATTCAGTTAAGAGAGGCACAGATAAGAGCTCCTGTTCTTGTGTTTGGATATATTCCTCCACATGCTATCGAAGCTGCTCTTTCGTTCAATTTGACTTTTACGGTCTTTGATCTAAATCATGTAAGACAGATTGAACAGGTAGCGCAGAGATTGAGGAAAACTGCGAAGGTCCATTTAAAAGTAGATACAGGGATGGGTAGATTGGGAATAGCACCGAGTGAAGTTATTTCCTTTATCAACCAGGTTAATAACTTGAAATGGGTGGAACTTGAAGGAATATATACGCATTTTGCTACAGCCGATGATGAAAATTCGGATTACTTTGATCATCAGTTGCATCTATTCGAGGAGATTCTGCAACAATTAGATGAATTAGGAATTGAAATTCCGCTTAGACATGCTGCTAACAGTGCTGGTGCTTTGCGTATGAAGCAGAAATGGTGTAACTTAGTACGCATAGGTATTAGTATGTATGGATTTCAGGATGTATCAAATCCAGATGTCAAGTTGAAACGAGCACTGAGTTTGAAATCATCTATCACACAACTTAAATGTTTGCCTAAGGGTTCAGGTATTAGTTATGGCAAAACGTATACGACTTCCACCGATGAATGGATCGCGACCATTCCAATCGGGTATGGAGATGGACTGCCCCGACATCTGTCTAACAAAGGGACAGCGCTTGTCGGTGGTACTCGGGTTCCGATCGTGGGTCGCGTTTGTATGGATCAAGTGATGCTGAGAGTAAATAAGGCAATGCCGGTGGCTGTCCATGATGAAGTGGTTTGGATTGGCAAACAAGGGGCTGAGGAGATTACAGCTGATGAGATTGCAGAGCAAATCGATACGATTCACTATGAGATTGTAACCCGTCTCGGCAGCCGAGTACCTCGCCTGTATTTCCAAAATGGCCAACTTGTTTCAACTCGGAATGCACTTCATTCTGAAGAGGGAAACAAAAGATAAAAGGAATTTTCCTTTTTTGCACGAATAAAGTTACAATAAATACTTCCTTTCTTGAAAGCCTTAAAAAATAGTTGCAAGCGAAGGGAATATTTTGTAAATTAGAGCACATGAGCAGTGCTCATCCTACTGGCAGTAAGTTACCTCTTTATTGGGATTTCTTCAGACAATAATTTTCTCAGAGGTAAATTCGTTCGAGGTAAAAAAACGAGAACGCTGGCAGCAGGTATTCCACCTATGCAGGTACATTTTTAACTGCATAGAATGGGCTGATGAGACAGCCCTTAACTTGGGAGTCGCACAAAACAGAAATGAATTGTGCGTTAACTGCCTAACAATCTCACGATTTAATCGTGTAGAATCTCAATATGGACTATTTTTATATTTGCTAGGAATGTTTTTCGTTTGCGATGTTTTATATCGTATATTTTTGCGTTCCATTCAACATAATGGTAGTATTATGTGGTGTTATAGGGACATTACAGTAAAAATTGTAGGTTTTACTAAATATCGCTAACGGTGTAGATTGGTTGGGGGTGCACATATTTTGTCTAGTACCAAGAGAATCATGATCAGCCTACCGAAAAATTTGCTTCAAGAAGTGGATGGTTTGGTAGAACAGGATAACTCCAATCGAAGCGAATTTATTCGTCAAGCGATGAAGTTGTATCTCCGTGAGAGAAAAAAGCGCTTCATTCGAGAAATGATGAAAAAAGGGTACATGGAAATGGCTCGAATTAATCTAGGGATATCACACGAAGCTTTTCAAGCGGAAGAGGAAGCTGATTGTACCTTGGATCGTTTGGTTAGCGGGGTGTAGGTATCTTGATCGTAAAGCGTGGCGATGTGTATTTTGCTGATCTTTCCCCTGTGGTCGGATCCGAACAAGGTGGGGTTCGGCCTGTTTTGATTATTCAAAACGATATAGGAAACCGCTTTAGCCCCACTGTTATCGTCGCCGCGATTACTGCCCAGATACAAAAGGCCAAGCTACCTACCCATGTGGAGATTAATGCTAAAGCATATGGTTTTGATCGAGACTCGGTCATTTTGCTGGAACAGATCCGGACGATTGACAAGCAGAGGCTAACAGATAAAATCACTCATCTTGATGAAGAAATGATGAGTAGAGTAAATGATGCACTTCAGATAAGTTTAGGACTTATTGATTTTTAACATTTCATTTAGCAGGTCATGGTGCCTGCTTTTTTTTATGTTTACAACTTTTCTTTACGGGGAAATGATCTTGTGAATTCATCTAATGTTCATTAACACTTGCATAACAATGTATTTGGTTCGTTTCAAGCGAAGAGCATGTCCAGTATCTATTGGGAAAAAATGAAGTAAACAAATTGAAGAAGGTTTTTGATTTTGAAACCCTCAGGAGGATGAATTGCAATGAAGGAACAACCCCTTGATCTGGTGAATTTAGTCATTCCCGCCAAAAGTGACTTTGTCAGTATTGCTCGTTTAGCGGTCTCTGGGATTGCCAATCGGATGGGTTTTTCTTATGATGATATTGAGGATTTAAAATTAGCAGTATCTGAAGCTTGTACAAATGCAGTAGATGCACTATATACAGATGGAGATGGTGACATAAGAGTATGTTGCAATATATTCTCCAATCGCCTCGAAATTGAAGTAGCAGATCAGTGTATAAACGAAGAAGATTTAGAAAGCCAAGAACTAAAGGCATTACGCGAACAAGATTTGGGATTATATTTTATTGAATCCCTGATGGATCAAGTCGATATTCAAGACGAAGGAGGGGTAGTAGTTAAGCTGACTAAATTTATAAAAGAGAATGGAGTGGAGGAGCATGCCGGGTCGCCCGCATCCTACCCGACTCGATGAAGATCAAATTATTGAGCTAGTCGATCGGTATAGGCGGGAAGGAGATAGAGAAGCCCAGGAACAGCTAGTCACCCAGTTTCGCGACTTGGTGGAATCCGTCGCATACAAATTTTCACGCGGGCAGGAATTATATGAAGACCTTGTACAGGTAGCCATGATTGGTTTACTCGCTGCGATTAAACGATATGATCCAGAAGTGGGCAGAAGTTTTGAAAGTTTTGCTGTCCCTACGATCGTTGGAGAAGTAAAACGTCATATACGTGATAAAACTTGGAGTGTTCATGTTCCCCGCAGAATTAAAGAACTAGGTCCTCGTATTAAAAAAGCAGTGGAGCAGCTCACCATCAATCTACAACGATCCCCATTGGTTACGGAAATTGCAGAATATCTAGAAGTCACACCTGAAGAAATTTTAGAGACAATGGAAATGGGTCGAAGTTATCAAGCGGTCTCCATGGACTCTCCAATCGAATCTTCAACCGAGGGAAATCCCCTGACATTATTTGATCTTGTAGGGGCAGAGGATGAAGCATTCGAAAAAATTGATAAGCAATTATTATTAGAGAAGATCTTTCAATCGCTCAGTAGTCGAGAAAGAGAAATTTTAGAATTGATTTTCTTTGAAAACTTGAGTCAAAAGCAGGTGGGGGATCGCCTAGGAATTTCTCAAATGCATGTTTCCCGATTGCAGCGTCGTGCCCTCAAAAAGCTTCGTCAAACGATACGCATGGATTTGTCGGAAATCATTTAGACACCTGTGATTCTACATAACAAATGCTTTCCCGCGCCCGCTGAAGAAAGCTACAACTTGTCCACTTTGTGGGCAATTTTTTTTCGTTATCCTGTTTTACACGAGATAGCCAAGTATGCCAAAATAGAGCGAACACAAGTTTAGGTGGTGCAAAGATGGAAGTTATGGAAGCAACTGTAGACGTTATGGATTTAATCGAGCAAGTTGCTCGAGAGTTATCCTTTCGAGTAGAGCAAGTAAAAGTAACGATGGAATTGTTAGAAGCAGGGAACACAATACCATTTATCGCGCGTTATCGAAAAGAAATGACTGGAGAGCTGGATGAAGAACAGCTTCGCCAAATTGAAGAAAGATATCGCTATATTGCAGGGTTGTATGCTCGTCGAGATGAAATTATCCGATTGATAGATGAACAGGGGAAGCTGACAGAAGAACTGCATCAAAAATTAGTGAAAGCGACCAAACTCCAAGAGTTAGAAGACTTATATCTCCCTTATCGTCCAAAGCGTAAAACTAGGGCGAGTATGGCAAGAGAAAAAGGTTTGGAACCATTAGCTAAAATTATTTTAGAGTCCAGAGAGACTGTAAATAGCGAAGAATTGGCAGCTTCTTTTGTAAACGAGGAGAAAAATGTCAAATCCATTGAGGAAGCCATAAAAGGGGCACTGGATATTCTGGCAGAAGAGCTTTCAGAAGATGCTGACACGAGGAAATGGGTACGCACCTATACTTGGAATCAAGGGATACTAGAATCAAAGGCAGTAGATGCTGATGAGTCTACTGTTTATGAGATGTACTATGATTATCAAGAATCCATACGAACCATGCCTTCTCATCGTGTTCTTGCCGTTCGCAGAGCGGAAAGAGAAGGGGTGCTGAAACTAAAAATTAAGGTACAAGAGGAAGAGGTTTATACTTTACTTCGTAAATGGTTCCCTCATGAAAATACATATACACTTCCGATTATGCAAGATAGCTATAAGCGTTTGATCGCTCCTTCTATCGATCGAGAAATTCATGCGAAAATGCTGGCAGATGCGGAAGAAAAAGCAATTGATATCTTTAAAGAGAACTTAAAACATCTATTACTCCAATCACCGATTGCTGGAAAAGTAGTTCTTGGTGTCGACCCTGCTTACCGGACTGGATGTAAATTAGCAGTAGTTGATGATACAGGTAAATTATTAGATATTGATGTCATCTATCCCACAAAGCCAAATGATCGAGTAGAAGAAGCAAAGGAAAAAGTTTACGCGCTATTAGAAAAATACCCAATTAGTTTAATTGCAATTGGAAATGGAACTGCTTCAAGAGAAACAGAAGATTTCATTGCAGAAGTGATTCAAGAATCCGATAAAGACTTGTACTATGTGATTGTCAATGAAGCTGGTGCCAGTGTTTATTCCGCTTCTCCATTGGCGAAAGAAGAGTTTCCTGAGTTAGATGCAGCTAGAAGAAGTGCAGTTTCTATAGCAAGGAGGCTGCAAGATCCACTAGCAGAATTGGTTAAAATCGATCCAAAATCAGTTGGTGTTGGACAATACCAACATGATGTAAATCAAAAGAGACTATCAGAGTCATTAACTCAAGTCGTAGAGTCAGCTGTTAACTATGTTGGAGTGGACGTCAATACTGCTTCTCCATCTTTGCTCCAATATATCTCAGGAGTGAGCAAGACAGTAGCAAAAAACATAGTAGCAGAGCGTGAAAAGATTGGAAAATATACAAACCGAAAGCAGCTTACAAAAGTACCAAAACTCGGAGCAAAAACATTCGAACAATGTGTTGGATTTTTGCGTATTCGCGAAGGTGATAATCCACTCGATAAAACACCTATTCACCCCGAATCTTATCCCATTGCTGAACAACTTTTGCTAAAACTCGGTATTTCAGTAGAAGAATTGGGTCTGGATCAATCCAAGGAAAAGTTAAAAAATGTCGATGTCTCAAAGATGGCATTGGAATTAAATAGTGGCGTACCAACACTTAGAGATATGATTGATTCCCTGCTCCGTCCAGGAAGAGATCCCAGAGAATCTTTACCTAGTCCCATTCTTCGATCCGATGTGTTAAAAGCGGAAGACTTGGAGACAGGAATGCACTTAAAAGGAACTGTTCGCAACGTTGTTGCTTTTGGGGCATTTGTAGATATAGGATTAAAAAATGATGGTCTTGTCCATATTTCCAAGCTCAGCAACCGATTTGTTCGTAATCCGATGGATATAGTTACAGTAGGGGATATTGTGGATGTGTGGGTGCTTTCTGTCGATAAAATCCGTGACCGGGTCAGTCTCACTATGGTACAAGAATAAAAAAGAAAGCTAGGTAGATGCCTAGCTTTTTTTGCTGAAACTCCTCATTTTCAATCTCAAAATAAATTTTTATCTTTGCTCTCGTATTCTTTTTTTATAAAAGTAAACCAGCATCGGTTTAAAAAACGTATTTGACCGCGATCTTTTTGCCGAAATGCTTGCATCAATTGCTTACTAAGCCAATTGGGCATGGCATATTCCCCCTGTATAAAACTGATATTTACTTATGTTTATTACAGACAGGGGTTGTCTTGTGCCTACACTTATAAGAATTCGCGAAAAAAGTATGCATGAAATGAAAAGTTTGAGGGAAAAAGGTAGAAGAGGTGAATTTTAAATGAAAAAACAAACCTATTATGTAACAGTTGATGGAACCATTCACTCCGAGCAGTTGTTAGACGATGCACCATATGATTTTGAAATTCAGGCAACAGATCAGGAAATAAAAGACTTACAAGATTTGTTTCAACAAACATATAATAAAGAGTGGGATACTTTTGTCCAGTCGCATATGCCTTTTCAAACAGAAGACCGGCAAAAAGCGAGTACAGATGTAGACGAAAATGTTCGAGAAATTTATTCGACGATTTACCAATTGGGAACAGAAGAGACGAAAAAGAGCATAGAAAGTCTAGGTTTGCTTGATCTTTCTTGATCAAATAAGTATACTTGGAGTTGAGAAATTGTTTTTATATCCATATTGGAGGAATGAGTAGTGGGACCACAATACTATCAATCTTCTTCTGCGGTTAGAACAGATCGAGGCTTATTTCAACGCGTTTTTTCGTGGATGTTTGCTGGCTTACTACTTACAGGAATTATTGCTTATTTCTTAAGTAGTAATATAAATATATCTGGCCTAATTGAATTTCACAGAAGTATCATCTGGGGTGCCATCATTGTTCAAATTGTAATTGTAATGGCTATCTCGGCTTTGATCGGCAGGATATCTGCTTTCACAGCGACGTTTTTGTTTTTCTTGTATGCAGCTATAAATGGGGTAACCTTTAGCTTATATTTTGCTTATGTAGAAGTCAGTACAATAGGTTCAGCTTTTATAATAACAGCTGGTATGTTTGGTATCTCGGCAGCGATTGGATTTATTACCAAAGCTGATCTTTCTAAAATGGGTTCTATCTTCTTGATGCTTCTCTTGGGATTGACACTCGCTACTTTGGTGAATGTATTCTTTTTGCACAGTAGTACAGGAAGTTTAATCCTTTCCTATATTGTTGTCGTCGTTTTTTGCGGGATTACCGCTTATGATGTGCAAAATATTAAACATATGAGTGCTGGCATTCAATCCATGGATGAAAACACAGCTACAAAAGTAGCTATTTATGGCGCGTTGATGCTTTATATTGACTTTATTGCGATCTTGCAAAACTTGATCAACATTTTGAGCAGAGACTAATTAGCAGTAAGCAAAGCCTTCTCACATCAGGTGAGGAGGTTTTTTTGTAAGAATGAAAATTTATGCTTGACGTGAAAGGACAAATCATGCTAGATTATAGAAGTCGCTTGAAGCGGATAAAAAAAGCTTGCATTAAGTAGCACTTTTTGATAAAATAACTCTTGTCTTCAAAAATGTTCCCAAATAGCTCAATTGGCAGAGCAATCGGCTGTTAACCGATAGGTTGCAGGTTCGAGTCCTGCTTTGGGAGCCAACTTAGGAGAGATACTCAAGAGGCCGAAGAGGACGGTTTGCTAAACCGTTAGATGGCGTCAGCCATGCGAGGGTTCGAATCCCTCTCTCTCCGCCAGACATTTCGGTTTTCAATGGCCCGTTGGTGAAGCGGTTCAACACACCAGCCTTTCACGCTGGCATGCAGGGGTTCGAATCCCCTACGGGTCACCATTTTTGGGCGTTTAGCTCAGCTGGGAGAGCACATGCCTTACAAGCATGGGGTCGGCGGTTCGATCCCGTCAACGCCCACCAGATTCAAAATATATATCTTTACCTATACGGGGCTGTGGTGTAGAGGCCTAACATGCCTGCCTGTCACGCAGGAGACCGCGGGTTCGAATCCCGTCAGCCCCGCCATTTTTTTGTGGCGGTCGTGGTGAAGCGGTTAACACACCGGATTGTGGCTCCGGCACTCGAGGGTTCGAATCCCTTCGATCGCCCCACTTTTTTCACACTTTTGGGGAGTAGCCAAGAGGTAAGGCATCGGTTTTTGGTACCGTGTACCGAAGGTTCGAATCCTTCCTCCCCAGCCATTTTTTAGGCAAGTTTAAATAAGTAAGAGCCATTAGCTCAGTTGGTAGAGCATCTGACTTTTAATCAGAGGGTCGAAGGTTCGAGTCCTTCATGGCTCACCATTTTCAAAAATATGCGGGTGTGGCGGAATGGCAGACGCACCAGATTTAGGTTCTGGCGCCGAGAGGCGTGGGGGTTCAAGTCCCTTCACCCGTACCATATTTTTATAAACTTTATATTTTGCGGTCGTGGTGGAATTGGCAGACACGCTATCTTGAGGGGGTAGTGGCCCTAGGCCGTATGGGTTCGAGTCCCATCGACCGCACCAATTTCACACATCGAAGAGTTATGACTGTAACTTTTCTTTTTTTATACCAAAGCCGGGGCGTGGCTCAGCTTGGTAGAGTGCCTCGTTCGGGACGAGGAGGTCGCAGGTTCAAATCCTGTCGCCCCGACCAAACTTCATATATGCGGGTGTAGTTCAATGGTAGAACATCGGCCTTCCAAGCCGAATGTGAGGGTTCGATTCCCTTCACCCGCTCCATCACAAAGAGCTGTGCATCTGCACAGCTTTTTCCTTTATCTGGAGCCTCAAAACTTTCTTCTTTTCCTGTTTCTTGGTAAGATAGTATTATTTCATAAACATGGACGGTGTTTAAACCTTGGATAAACCGATTATTTATACAGCAAATGAAACGGAAACAAGAGCATTAGCATTTCAAATAGGCACGAAGTTATCTAAGGGAGCCGTTATTGCTTTATCTGGTGAACTGGGAGCAGGTAAAACAACTTTTTCGCAAGGTTTAGCTAAGGGGCTTGGTGTAGAAGAGTATGTAGACAGCCCAACTTTTTCCATTTTAAAAGTTTATGAGGGAAGATTACCTCTTTATCATATGGATGTGTATCGATTAGAGGAAGACAGCGTGGAAGAACTAGGTTTAGATGAGTATTTATATGGAGATGGTGTGAGTTTAGTCGAATGGCCATCACGAATTGTTTCGTTGTTACCGAAAGAGACCATTTTTATTGAAATAGAAGCCCTGCCCACAGGGGATAGAGCCATTAAAATCGATTCTTCCACATTGTACAAGGAGTTAAGGGGACTATGAATATATTAGCAGTGGATACTTCTACGCTTGTACTAAGTATTGCTGTATTAAATGAGCAAAAAATACTTGGAGAGAAGACTACCAATCTGAAGAAAAATCATTCTGTTCGATTGATGCCTGCTATCAGCGAACTGTTAACAGATTTAGATATGACGTTATCGGATATGGATTTATTTGCAGTTACCGCAGGGCCTGGTTCCTATACAGGAGTTCGAATCGGTGTTACAACCATTAAAACGTTTGCATGGGCTTTACATAAACCATTTCTTGCTGTCTCCACACTGGAAGTTATCGCGATGAACGGACTGCATTTCCCAGGAAATATTGTTCCATTAATTGATGCAAGACGTGAACAAGCCTATACGGCAGTATACCAAGGGCAAGAAGACCGTCTGCAACTTAAATTGCCAGAACAAATTATTTTGGTGGATGATCTCCTGGAGCAGTTGAAACAAGACCAAAATGAGACACTATTCATTGGTGATGATGTCACTATGTTTAGCGATAAAATAACATCTGCATTAAAAGAAAGAGCGATTATGGCGCCGACTAGTCATAATCTTCCACGTGCAAGTAATCTTGGCATATTATCCCTGCAAAAATGGCTGGAAACAGGTAAGGGTGAACGACATGACTTCTCTCCTAATTATTTGCAATTGACATTGGCTGAGAAAAATTTATTGGGGCGTTTAACATGAACTCTATCAAAACGGTTTTGTTTCGCCCGATGAAGGTAACGGATATTTCTTCCGTTATGGAGATTGAGAAACTTTCTTTCACTGATCCTTGGAGTGAAATCTCGTTTGAAGATGAGATTACTGCAAATGATTTGGCTTATTATATAGTCTCCCTTGTAGATGGAAACGTAGTTGGATATGCGGGAATGTGGGTAGTACTGGATGAAGCTCAACTTACCAATGTCGCTCTTCATCCTGATTATCGCGGACAGGGTACAGGAAAAGAAATCGTGGCTTATATGATCGAACTGGCTAAACAACTGGGGGCTTCCAAAGTGACACTCGAGGTCAGAAAGTCCAATCAAAGAGCTCAACATCTTTATCGAAACTTGGGCTTTACTGTGATCGGAACGAGAAAAAATTATTATCCAGACAATGGAGAAGATGCCATACTGATGGGGTTGGTCTTAAATGAAGGATAAAACCGTGATACTGGGTATCGAAACAAGTTGTGATGAGACAAGTGTATCTGTAGTTGTAAATGGAGAGAAAGTGTTGTCGAACGTCATAAGTTCTCAAATGGAGATTCACCAAGCTTTTGGCGGTGTTGTTCCGGAAGTTGCTTCCAGGCGCCACGTTGAGCGGATTACGTTGATTATCGAACAAGCATTAACAGAAGCAAATGTAACCAAAGATCAGCTTAGTGCCATAGCAGTTACCCAAGGCCCAGGTTTAGTCGGTGCTCTGCTCATTGGGGTGGCAGCCGCAAAAGCGTTAGCGTTTGCCTTGCGTATTCCTTTGATCCCCGTTCATCATATCGCAGGGCATATTTATGCCAATCACTTGGTAACACCTCTTCGCTTTCCTTTGATCGCTTTAGTCGTTTCTGGTGGTCATACGGAGCTCATTTATATGGAAGATCATATGCGTTTTGAGCGGATTGGACGCACACGCGATGATGCAGTGGGCGAAGCATTTGACAAAGTTGCTCGGTTGATGAACCTTCCTTATCCAGGAGGGCCGCACATTGACCGTTTAGCGGCTCAAGGCTCTCCTGCTTATCCCTTGCCTCGTGCATGGCTGGGAAAAGAGTCACTCGATTTTAGCTTTAGTGGTTTAAAATCTGCTGTCATGCAGTTTATCAAACAAAATGAGCGTTACTCCGAAAAAAACTTAGCAGCAAGTTTCCAAGATGCAGTGTTGGATGTCATTGTAGAGAAGACATTTCGAGCGATGGAGCAAAGAGGTGTAGAACATCTTGTTGTAGCTGGCGGGGTAGCGGCAAATAGCGGTCTGCGCAGCCGATTGCATCATAGAGCAAAGCAAAATAATAGGACATTATGTATACCGCCGCTTGAACTCTGTACCGATAATGCGGCAATGATTGCATCTGCAGCATACTTTTTTTATGATGCTGAGAAAAAAGCGGATCTGGAATTAAATGCAGTAGCAAATCTCCCATTGGTTTAATTTATTGCAAATTTCCCTTCTAGATTTTGTATAATTACGATACAATTCGATGATATAGGTTTATTTATTAGGGGAAATGAAGAGCAGTATGAATCAGTCAGAATGGAGAAAATTCGGCAAACTCGTTATATTTGTCGCTGCATTTAGTATAGGACAATTGGTTATTTGGAAACTATTAGCACCTGTTCAAGTTGTTTTTACGATAAATGGTTTTGTGCTGGATCTGACAAAAGCACTTCATTTGATAGAGAGCGTGTTGATTTACTCTGCAATACTATATGTTTTATTAAAAAAATATGGGTTTTGGGAGAAGATTTTTGGTTCGGCAGATTTGGTTCAATCTGAGGAGAATAATACTACTAGTAAATAAACTTTCTTGGGTTAAATTGATAGATGAAACAACAAAGAAAAAAGACAAAGTTAGCAGATATTGCTAGCTTTTTTGCGTTTATGAACATATTTTAAGTATTCTCATTTTGTGGAATTTACCATATACTGATATTAAGAGTCAACTAGTATCCCGTCCATTCGATTTAGTCGAAGAGAGCAGGTCAACATCATGCGTCGCATCTTCAACACCAAGGTTCTGGTCGTCGTCATCGCCGTCCTCATCGTCCGCCCTGACTGGGCCGAGGCGATTCAGAAGCACATCCTCCTGGGCCTCCACCAGCTCCTCCTGGGTCTGACCCAGTTGAAGGACGGTTTCGTCCAGTTGACGGATGAGCACAAGGCGGAGTTCGTTCACAAGCTCATCGCCATCGGTGACTTCATGGTGAACAACACCGGCATGTCGTGGGTCATCCACCACTGGGGTCTGTCGCTCATCATCGCGTTCCTCGCGAAGCGCTACATCGACCCCGTGATCCTCGCCGTGGTCAACTTCCTCAAGGAGATGATCGAGGTGAAGATCGAGGCGATGAAGTCGAAGATCAGGAACGTGATCACCAACGTGCGAGAGCAGCGTCGCCCGGAGCGCAAGGCGATCACCTCCGGTCAGTGACCGCACACTGACCGCTCCACGGACGGGACGGACAATTGCTGTTACGACACCCAGTCGTACACACCAATTGTCCCCCGTAAAGTAATGAAAGTCCATATAGATGAGAACCAGGCTAGCAGAGGTGCTAGCTTTTTTCATTCCATATTTTTAATATTCCCATTTCGCGGTTTTTTCCATATACTAAGAGTAATAATGAATGTCCCGTCCATTGATTGAAGGAAGCAGGTCAGCCATGCGATTCAACATTCACGCCATCGCGCACGGCATCGCTAGGATCATCGCCGCTCTCCTCGTGTTGTTTGGGGCACTCTTCCTCTTCAGCCCTAAGAAGGCTGGCGCGGTTCGGAAGGAGGTCCTCCCGCTGTACAGCTGGTCGAAGGACCAGCTTCTGTCGATCGCCAATTCGAGCGAGCTGAGGCACTGGCTCATCTACCTGGTGTTTTTCTACAGCATCGTCTTGGTCCTCTATGGCATCATCGGGATTATCTACGTCGCCTACCGGGTGCACACCGCTCGTCGGAACCGTATCTCCAGGGGTGCCATCATCGAGGCTCAGCCGGTTACGGTCGTTGAGACTCAGCCCCGCCTGGACGTCGAGATTCAGTTCCACATGGTCGTCGTGGTCGAGCGCGTGATCGTCGTGGTCGAACGCATGGTCATCGTGATCGAGCGCATGGTCATTGTGGTCAATCCCACGGTCATCCGCCCTTCGGGGCAGTGACCGCACACTGACCGCTCCACGGACGGGACGGACAATTGCTGTTACGACACCCAATCGTACACACCAATTGTCCCCCCGCAATGTAATGAAAGTCCATATAGATGAAATAAGGCTAGCTGAAATGCTAGCTTTTTTTGATGTATAAAATTCGTATTGTCATGTATGTAGATTAGCCTTTGTTTACAAGGAATATTTGTATATAATAAAAGTATCGTATCCCGTCCTGCAACCAGCAATAGCTGGAGATTGTGAGCATCAGATGTTCAAGCTGTCCAAGCTTTCCGAGCGTACCCGTCAGTTCTTGGTCCAGGCCCTGGCTCTGGCCGGTGTCTTCCTGTTCGTTTCTGGTTTTTGCCTCTTCGCCATGTACGTGGTGAAGAGCGTGGAAAACGGGGCTGAGCACCGCAAGTCTGCTCCCGTGGCCACCGCCCCGGTCGAGCACTCGCGGCACCGTCCCGTCATCGATTTCCATGTTGAGCAGATTCCGGTTGTCCGCAACATCGCGGAGTTCTCCGAAAACGCCATGAAGTCTTTCGGGGACTCCACCAAGAGCGCTCTGCAGCACCCCTTCCTGACGGCGGGAACCATCGGCTTCATAGCGATGTGCGCAGCTGCCGGCAGCGGTGACCCGTTCCGCAGGTACCAGAGCTTCTGATCACACCCGTAGGACGGGAGGGCAGTTATGTCGGATCGAGTACTCACTCATCCACATCACTGTCCCCCGCAATATAATGAAAGACCATATAGATGAGAAAAGCTAGTATCTTTGCTAGCTTTTTTGTTTGCAAATAAATTTTGTGAACGGAACATCAAGTTAAAATAATTTTACATTTTAAAGAAAAATCTATATATAATAAAGGTACCGACCATTCCCGTCCTACAATCCAGCATGATGCTGGGAAAGGGAGAGTTATGAACAAGTTCCGTGGACGCTTGAACCGGGAAAAGATCAGTGGCGCCTTCTGTTCCGGGCTGTTTGCCATGGTCATGAGCTTCTTCTTTCTTGTCTTGATGAAGGGTCCTGCCGACTACGAGGCGAAGCATCCCGCCCATGAGTCCCCGATCCAGATGTCGCCAGTAGATGGTCCCAGCATGGAGCAGAGGTCTCACTGGCCCGTCATTTCGCATGGGATGTCCATGGTGCACTCTGCTTGGCAGTTCCTCGGGTATCACGCTGTGTGGACTTCTGTGACCGCGGGTATCCTGACGATGGTGCTCATCATCGGGAATGCCATCTTGGCCCCATTCAAGCGAAACTGAGCAACCACTCACCCGAAGGGGCGGGAGGGCAGTGATGTTGCGATGATTATTCATTCGTCCACATCGCTGTCCCCTGTAAATCCATAACTTTCATATAGACCACAGAAAGGTTAGCCTAGAAGGCTGGCCTCCTTTTTGTACTTTTTTACAAAGGGTTGTATTCTCCTTTCCTTTTAATATACTAGACGCATAACAACATCCGTTCAGTAACTAGGGAGCTGGAATCATGAGGATCCGTGTCGCACTGTTCGCTGTGGCAGTCGCTGGTGTTTTCATCCTTTCGATCATTCGAGCGGAGCTCGAAACGCTGGAATCTGGACTCGGTTTGATCGGTCTGAAGGTCGGAAATCCGTGACTAAGATCAGTGAGGATCTCGACTCTGCTCTTGAAGTCATCGCTTGAATCGCCCTTTATGTCGGTATGTGCGTGCACTAAGTCCAAGCGGAACAAGAAGTACTAGTCTTTCGTTGATTCAAGGGAGAGACAATCCCCACTAACAGCTTATTTGGACGGAAGGACAGTGTGTCGAGTTGAGGTATCCATACTTCCTCGTATATCTGTCCCCCGATAAAAAACTCATTGATATAAAAAAGAGGCTGGCCTTATGGCTAGCCTTCTTCTGTCTTATTTTACAAATTAGAAAATATCTTTTGAAAACCAAACACAACAGGTATACTGATTACGTACCTGTAGATAACATTTCGTAACGAATGAGGCTTCTATGTTCTCTGCTGTTTTGAAGCAGTTCTCTCCAGACGATAAGCCTGTAGCTTTGATCAGAGCTGGTGTTTGTCGTGAGTTCAAGGAGACGCTGTTTTCTCTCTCCTTTGCGAACCCACTGGTATGGGAAGGCTTGATATTGATCCTCTGCTTCCTGATCTTTGGGGCTGCATGTAAGGAGAGAAACAAAGACACCCTTTAAAATTCGGCTCTTTAAAGTTGGGGCTGGAAAGGGTGGATGGACGTTTGTTTGTGGTACTATCATAAGCATTCGTCCCCCAAAAATAAGAATCGACGACATAGATGATAGTAGCAAGTAGCATTTGAAATGAGGGAATTACTTTTATGTATTCAAACCAAGGGGTAAATTTCACCTTGGGCTTTTTATATAAATTGTGCAGACTAAGAGTGGACTGGTTTTTGCATTGCTAGCAGATTTCGGAGTGCATATAGTAAGATAAGAACAAAAAAGGAAGTGGAACGGATGGGTATAAACCACAAAAAAAATGGGAAGTTCAGCTTCCCGATGAAATGGTTAAAAACCTAGAATTTGAAGGATATGACCAAAAAGTAATCCAATTGTCTCTTGCAGTATTCCTTTTTGTTGAGAAAAAAGTGTCTTTGGAACGAGCTGCTGGATTATCTGGTCTGTCACTTTTTGAATTTATGGAAGTATTAAAGAGAAATCGTATACCATGGGGTGAATATACAGCAGAACATTATGAGCAAGATAGAGAGTTTATCGATAGTTGGTTAGAGGAGAATGGATCATCCAAATGAAAGAAATCGTTTGCAATACAAGTCCCATAATCGCTTTATCTAAAATCGGTCATGTAGAAATTTTAGATGAACTGTTTGATAGAGTTTATATTCCAAATGCAGTTTATAGGGAAACGGTAAGTGATCAGAATGGTGAGATGTATGGGTGTAAAGAACTTCTTAGGCTTGTGGAAAACGAAACATTCCAAAGATATGAAGTGAAAAATGGTGAAGTTGTGAAAAAAATGTATGGGTTACTTGCATGCCGGTGAGATTAAAGTGATGGTTGCTGCAAAGGAGTTAGAGATAGAACGTGTTATTTTGGATGACCAGAGTGCTAGAAAAACAGCAAGAACGATGATGCTTAAACCCATTGGAACTGTTGGTATTTTAGTACTGGGAAAAGAAAGTGGCTTTATAGGGAAAGTTAAACCTCTTCTTGATCGATTGATTGATGTAAATTTTTATCTTTCTAAACAATTTTACACAAAGATCCTTCGCGATGTAGGAGAGATTTAGTTGAGCTAGCTTTCTTGTCTCTTTGTTTTTAGACTTTCTGATTCTTTAATTAAGTTAATTCTTACGTAACAACATCTTGGTATTCTCTCATACAACCAGCCTGTCCATCTGTGGACTTCAGTAACGTTGACCAAGCAAAATACAGCTTGGTTTTTTCATGTCTCTCAAAAAGTGGTATGATAAATAAGTTCATGTGAAAGATAGAGCGTAGGTGAAAATGTATTGAAAAAACAAACAATACGAAAAGATATGATAGCACTTCGGACAAAAATGAGTTCTCCAGACCGTATACAAGCATCGCGTAAAATTTGTGAGAAAATCAAGCAACTTCCCATTTACCAAGAAGCGACTTCTATATTGGCTTATTTTGCTGTTCGCAATGAAGTCAGTCTCTATCCGCTTTTCGAAGATGCTTGGAGATCAGGAAAGAGGGTTTCGCTCCCCAGTATGGAACAAGATAAGATCGTTCCGCGCTTGTTCACGACACCTAGTGCTTTGGAAACAGGAGATTTTCATATTATGGAGCCGGATAAGTCTTGTGAAAAGATAGATATCACCAAACTCGATCTGGTTTTGGTTCCTGGTGTTGCTTTTGATCGAAAAGGATATCGATTGGGTTTTGGCAAAGGTCACTATGATCGGTTTTTTGAAAAATTACCTGATGTCTACAAGTGTGGAATCGCTTACGATGAACAAATAGTGGAAACCATTTATCCAGAAGTACATGATATTCCTATGGATTTTGTGCTTACACCTAACAAGGAGATATAAAAATATGCTCCTTTGATATTTTGCCTGTTCGATTTTTTGCCGTATAATATAAGCTGGGAGGGGGTGGCTATCCTTGGCAGAACAGAAAATCCCAAAAGTAACTGCAAAAAGATTGCCATTATATTACCGCTATTTAGAAAAATTACATGCCATTGGCAAACAGCGGATTTCTTCTGCTGACTTAAGTGAAGCATTACAGATCGATCCAGCCACCATCCGGCGTGATTTTTCCTACCTTGGCGAACTTGGGAAAAAAGGATATGGTTACAACGTTACTTATCTATTGCAGTTTTTAAGAGATTTTCTTAAACAAGATGAGGTCACAAATGTGGTACTCATTGGTGTTGGGAATTTAGGGACAGCTTTATTGCGGTACAATTTTTACCGCTCTCACAACACAAAGATTGTTGCTGGTTTTGATCAAGAGTTAAGTAAGATTGGCTCCGATATAGATGGTATTCCGGTTTATTCCATGGATCGGTTAGCTGAAGTAATTTTGTTGCATCATGTGGAAGTAGCAATTCTGACTGTTCCTTTAAATGTAGCTCAGCCAACTGCCGACTTTATTGTAGATGCTGGAATTAGAGGAATCTTAAACTTTACACCTGCACGTATAACAGCACCTGATCATGTACGTATTCATCATATAGATCTTACTACGGAACTTCAGACGCTAATTTATTTTCTGAAAAAGTTTCCAACAGATGAAAGTCTGGAAGAGGAAGAGTTTTAAGGGGTATATCCATGAGCGAAGAAGAATACCAACCATTAACAGATCATCTCATTGAACTTAGGCGACGCCTTATATGGGTGCTCGCTACTTTTGTTGTTGGTTTAGTGGTGAGTTTTATCTATGCAGCAGATATTTTTAAGATCATCAGCAAAGATGCCAATCAACACTTTGCTTTGTATGCTTTGTCACCAGCTGATTCATTTAAAATTTATATGCAAATCTCGCTGGTTGCAGCATTTGTTCTCGCTTTACCTGTACTTCTTTATCATCTTTGGCAATTTGTACGTCCTGGACTGGAAGAAAGGGAACAAAAAGCAGCTCTCATTTATATTCCAGTCGCTTTCCTTCTTTTTATCGGGGGGTTAGCCTTTGGGTACTTTTTGGTTTTTCCATTGATGATTGATTTTCTCTCAAATATATCGAAAGAACTTGGTGTTAAACAGATGTATGGGATTTATCAGTACATCAGTTTTATGATGAACGTGATTGTCCCACTGGCACTATTATTTTTGTTACCTGTTGTTGTTCTCTTTTTAACACGTCTGAGACTGATCACACCATCCTTATTGATCAAAGTGCGTAGGGTTGCGTATATGATTTTAATTGTAATCGCCCTGATTATCACACCAGATTTACTTTCCAACTTCTTGGTAGCTGTTCCATTGATCTTGTTATATGAGGTGAGCATTGGATTATCTGTTTGGTTATATCGGCGAATTGAAAGAGAATCATTATTAGAAGAAAAGGAGAACGAAGACTAGGATTTTTTTTCACAGAGACCTTGCAAAATGTAACTTAGATGATTAATATAAGTAGTGGGTGTTAGCACTCACCGACGACGAGTGCTAACAAACGAACGACAAAAAGGAGGTTTTCTTATCATGATCAAACCACTTGGTGATCGAGTCATTCTAGAAGCTGTTGAGAAAGAAGAAACAACCGCTAGCGGTATTGTACTACCTGATTCCGCTAAGGAAAAACCACAAGAAGGCAGAATTGTTGCAGTAGGCAGCGGCCGTGTCGATGAGAACGGAAACCGCGTTGCAGTAGAAGTAAACGTTGGTGACCTTGTTATTTTCTCCAAATATGCTGGAACAGAAGTAAAATATGGCGAAAAAGAATACCTCATTTTACGTGAAAGCGATATCCTTGCAGTAATTGAGTAATTTCTACATAAGAAGGGGGATTTTTAAAAATGGCTAAAGATATTAAGTTCAGTGAAGATTCTCGCCGTGCGATGCTTCGCGGTGTAGATGCACTTGCAGATGCAGTAAAAGTAACTTTGGGGCCAAAAGGCCGTAATGTTGTATTGGAACGTAAATTTGGTTCTCCACTTATTACAAACGATGGTGTTACCATTGCAAAAGAAATCGAACTAGAAGATGCTTTCGAAAACATGGGAGCTCAATTGGTAAAAGAAGTAGCTACCAAAACAAACGATATCGCAGGGGATGGAACTACTACTGCTACTGTACTAGCTCAAGCGATCATTCGCGAAGGTTTGAAAAACGTAGCTGCTGGTGCAAATCCTATGATCGTTCGCAAAGGTATTGAAAAAGCAGTTGCAGCAGCTGTAACCCAAATCCAAGAGATTGCAAAACCAATCGAAGGCAAAGAGTCTATTGCTCAAGTAGCAGCTATTTCTGCAAACGATGATGAAGTAGGTAAACTTATTGCTGAAGCGATGGAAAAAGTAGGCAACGATGGCGTTATCACTGTAGAAGAATCCAAAGGAATTACTACCGAACTTGAAGTAGTAGAAGGTATGCAGTTTGACCGTGGATATATCGCATCCTACATGGTGACCGATACAGATAAAATGGAAGCAGTATTAGATGATCCATACATTCTTATCACAGATAAGAAAATCAGCAACATCCAAGAGATTCTTCCTATCTTGGAAAAAGTAGTACAACAAGGACGTCCTATCTTGATCATTGCTGAAGATCTAGAAGGGGAAGCACTTACCACCATTGTTGTGAACAAATTACGTGGAACCTTCACTGCTGTAGCTGTTAAAGCTCCTGGATTTGGTGATCGTCGTAAAGCTATGTTAGAAGACATCGCTATTCTCACCGGTGGTCAAGTGATCACAGAAGATCTCGGTCTCGATTTGAAAACAACTGGTTTAGAATCTCTAGGTAATGCACGTCAAGTACGTGTAAACAAAGACAACACCATTATCGTAGATGGTTCTGGTGAAGTTACCGACATCAAAGCTCGTGTTTCTCACATCCGTCAACAAATTGAAGAAACCACTTCTGAATTTGACAAAGAGAAATTACAAGAGCGCTTGGCAAAACTTTCTGGCGGTGTAGCAGTTATCAAAGTTGGTGCGGCTACTGAAACCGAATTGAAAGAGAAAAAACTTCGCATCGAAGATGCTCTAAACTCCACACGTGCAGCAGTGGAAGAAGGTATCGTATCCGGTGGAGGTACTGCTCTTGTTAACGTAATTCGTGCAGTAGAAGAATTAGAGGCTTCTCTTCCAATCGGGGATGAAAAAACAGGTGTATCTATCATCAAACGTTCCCTAGAAGAGCCAGTACGCCAAATTGCACACAATGCAGGTCTAGAAGGTTCTGTTATTGTAGAGCGTCTGAAAAAAGAAGACGTTGGAGTAGGATTCAATGCTCTGTCTGGAGAATGGGTAAACATGATTCAAGCTGGTGTAGTTGACCCTGCTAAAGTTACCCGTTCTGCTCTTCAAAACGCAGCATCTGTAGCTGCAATGGTTCTTACCACTGAAGCTGTTGTTGCAGATAAGCCTGAAGATAACAAAGCTCCAGCTATGCCTGATATGGGTGGCATGGGTGGAATGGGCGGCATGATGTAATAGCTTTATGTTCCAAAAAGATTCCCTTCCATTGGAAGGGAATCTTTTTTTAGGCCAAATTTAATGGTTTTTTACCGCTCTCGTGGGCAATAATTACTTAAAAAGTATAATCGAAAGCGCACTTTCTAGAGACTGTATTGGATTATCTGCCATATCGGAATTTCTCCAACCTACAATTCCATCGGGTCTTACTAGAACAGCCCCAGTTGTTTTGATTCCATAAGAGCTACAGAATTGTCCATCCTTGTCTGTGAATTCTGCCCCTATATGATGAACAGATAGCGCAAGATTAAATTTCTTTGCTACTTTATTAGCTGCATGAATCCAATTCTCACCATCAGATCCAACCATTAGAACAAAATTAGTACCAAATAAGTCAAGGGTTGAAGCTTGCTTGCCGTTTTGTTCTAAAGCAACATGCGGTGCACGAGTTCCTGGAAGTCCTCTCCACTCGTTAGGTAGTTTTATTTGTGTGGTATCTGGCTTATCTTCTGGGACAAATGCACCTTCTAAGTAACGATAACCCATGTTAATCATCAGCGTATTTACTGTAATTTGATCGATCTCCTCAGTAGCACGCTGTTGTGATAAAGCCGTAGTTTGTTTGACAGTTAGATCGGCTATTGGCAAGCGTTCTGCTTCATAAGTATTGAGCAGACCATAGTTCGCATCACCACGAAGCACTGCAGCTAATTTCCAAGCTAGGTTTTGTGCCTCTGCAATCCCTGTATTACCTCCTAAAGCGCCAGCTGGTGGTTGTACACGGGCAGCGTCACCCACAAGGAAAATTCGTTTTTCTTGAAAGCGATCGGATACACGAGCGGCCATTTCCCAAGAAAGTACTGTCTTTAATTTTACTGGAATGTCAGGAATCCCAATTGCTGCACGAATCAAAGGAATGCATCGAGATTCTGGATAATCTGCGATTGATTCTTTGGATGGATCGTACCAAATATCTATTCGATAGAGATTAGATCGTACAGAGGTACCAGGATAAGGTACAAATGCTCCCATAACTTTTTCATTTCGAACAAAACCCATAACAGCATTTCGTTTTGCAAATAACTCTGCGATATCTGATTCGAAAACCATGCTCATATTATGCATAATCGTTCCTGCTCCATGTTGTTCAATACCAAGTTGTTTTCGAATTCCACTCTTACCGCCATCAGCAGCTATCATGAAATTGGCTCGAATTTGTTGGGTAGTGTTGTTGGATCGATTTCGAATAGTAGCTGATACCCCATCTTGATCTTGTTTAAAGGAGGTCATCTCTGTATGGTATCGAAGATCAACTCCATTCTGCTGGGCATGTTTTCGAAGTATGGGCTCAAGTATATCTTGTGCGATACAGCTTCCTTTTGCAGGACTGTCATCTGGAAAGAAGGCACTCATTTCCTCAATTGTTTGATTAAACACTTCACCTACAAGACTTTCCGCTTGGAAAACTTTACTCTCCTTCGAGAACGGCGGTTCAACGTTTCGTATATCTGCTTCGACTCCTAAAGAGCGAAAAATTTCCAAAGTTCGAGCGGTTAAACCTGCAACACGTGGATGAATAGCGGTGTTTGGATGACGTTCTACTACCATCGAAGAAATCCCCTGCCGAGCAAGAAGAAGAGAAAGGGAAAGACCTACCAAACTACCTCCAACTATGAGGACTGGAATCGTTTTATCATGAGATTGAACTTTATTATTCATATTATTTATCTACCTTTCCAATTTGAATTTATTAGCAAAGTAATCTAACAATGTTAGTTGGCTAACAATGTTAGATTACAATAAAGATGATATACTTGTCAAGAAGGGAGTGTTCGAAAGTGACAGGGAATTTTTCGAATCAAGAAAATAGCAAAAACATCGATAAAGATTCAATTGTTAAAGCTTCATTGGAGCTTCTTAATCAAGAAGGAATTAAAAAATTAACAATGCGAAAAGTGGCAGAGAGACTAGAAATCAAAGGCGCATCTTTATATTGGCACTTTAAAAATAAAATGGAATTAATGACATACATGGCAGAAGAAATAAGCAAACAAATTCCGTTTCCTGATGAAAAACTACCTTGGGAAGAACAATTAATACAATTATTTCATCAAATGAGATCGGTTTTACTAACCATTCGTGATTCTGCACATATTCTTGTTGAAACACCACCATCTACACCACACCGTCTGAAATCAATTCAAAAGTTCAGTGATATTTTTATGAAACTCGGATTTGATAAAGAAGATATATTCTCTGTGTCATGGATGTTAAACAATTATGTATCTGCATTTGTTATTGAGGAATATCGTTTCATAGATGTAAAAAGATTGAAAACTGATAGTCCAATTTCTAATAAGAAAGAAAATGGACTTCCTTTTGAACTTTCGATTCCAAATATGGACAAAGAATTTCAATTTGGATTAGAAGTATTAATCGCAGGGATTAAGAGTAAATTGTGAAGTACAATCAAGCAATCAAAGAGAATGGTTTTATTAGTTCAGATGTCTAAAAATGAAACAACATTCCTTTACCTTGGACTGTTGTTTTTTTCTTTCTTTGGAGTTGAACCTATTGGGTGCAACTAATATTCTTTCTTTTGGCATTGGATTATCGTAAATTTTTTATAAAAAAAGGGTTGCAATCTTTTATTGACCGTGTTATATTATTTCTTGTCGCCGCGAGCAACACACAAAACGGCTGACTGACAACAACTTCTACTTGATTTTCGGGACGAGTTGTTATAAAATATAAAAGTCGCGCTTGAAACACTAACAAGTGAGACAGTCGCACTTTGAAAATTGGATAGGAAATAGATGAAGAGAAAGACATGTGTGTCTTTTTCGTCAAGTTGCAAAACACCGGGTGAATGTAATGATTCACCAAGGAACCAAGTAGGAGAAGCTACT
>NZ_JAKWBN010000004.1 GCF_022511585.1 Shimazuella soli
GGTTTTAAACTTATTTATTTCGTTGCGTAAACACTTGAAAACAAACACCATATTTATCCGTAACAATTCCATAAGCTGGGCTAAAGGGCATTTCCCCGATCGGCAGGTGCACTACACCTTCTTCTATTAGTGCAGCATATATTTGTTCTGCTCTTTTTTTATCAGGTATGGTAATACAAATATTGACTTGTGTACCTGTTTGATGTGGAAGCTGAGGAATACGATCCGAGATCATCACTTTACTTTCCCCGATTTTTAAAACAGAATGGTCGACTCTATTTTCATCTGCTTGAATAAAAAGAACTTCAGCATCTAACGTTTTTTGATAAAAAGATATTGCTTCTCTTGCATTTCCATTTAACATAACAAAAGGTACCATTTCTAAACCCATATTTTCATCTCCTCTGTTTGTTCTACAACTATAGTTTAGTACTTAATAGTGTCAACTATTGTCACTGATTTAATTTTTTATCCTGACAATGCCTGTCAAGGCAGTTTAAAGTAATTTTATAAAGGCTTAGAGGAGATGATGTAAAATGAATTTTTCTAATGAATCTGATTTTCTACAATTGCCAGTTGAGATGCTAGCTTGATATAGTCGTAGAAAGAGAAAGGAAGGTGAAATAAATTGTCCTCTCCATTTCAAGTACTATTAAATTATTTTCATCGAGAAAACATGGATTTTTATCATTTATGTAAAGTTGCGATGAAGGAAAATTCAACATTACTACATGTCAAATTTGATTCAGGTAGTGACTTGGTTGATTCAACTACAAAAGTGTCCGTACTTCATATGGCTGCAACAACGGCAGAACCAGAAGTACTCCAGTATCTCATTAAAGAAAAAGAAATAGCTGTAGATAGTATAGATTTTTTGGGTAATACCCCTCTGCATTTTGCTGCATTGTCTGGTAATAAAAAAGCAGTAGATTTTTTGCTAAAAAAAGGTGCAAATAAGTATCATCAAAATGATTTAGAGCAAATGCCATGGCAAGTTGCTGTTACAGGAGAACTATTAAAGTTATTAATAGATCAAGAAACAAAACAAAGTGTTAAGTCCATACCTTCCCTTTCCTTACAAGAAGCAATCTGCGAGCAAAATATCTCGATTGTAAAAGATTTGCTAGAAATGGGAGTACATCCTGATATGTTGAATTACAAGGGATATCAATTGCAATATAGGTTACCCCTGCATCATGCAATTGAAAGTGGAAATAGGCAGATTGTAAAACTGTTACTAGAATATGGGGCTGATTTGTCTTATTCTAATGATTTTTTAGAACTAGCTCTGAGGCATACAGAAATTATGAAGTTGTTACTCGAATACGGTGCAGATCCAAATCCATATACCGGATCACTGAGTTTATTACATATTGCTACGAAAAATAATCAGCTAGAAATCATGGAACTGCTACTAAAAGCAGGGGCTGATACGGAAGCTCAGGTGAGGGGACATTATTTCTACCATCCTCCGCTTCGAGAGGCACAATCCAAAGAAGCAATTGATCTCCTTCTGCGGTATGGAGCAGAAGTAAATTCAGAATTAATGGGAAGGTTTAGTTTTTTTACCTGGCCTGTTGATCGTGGATTAGTGGAGGTTGTAGAGAGGTTTATCGACATAGGGGTACCGATTGATTCAGGGGATTTATGGGACATGGTTATTAGTGGTAGAAACAGCTATGAAATATGCAAATTATTTTTAGAAGCAGGTTTAGATGTCAACTTACCATTGAAATTTGATCCTTCTGTTTTATTTAAAGTAATCTCGTATAATAAATCAGATCTCATTCCTTTACTTCTTCATTATGGTGCCGATTTGGATATAAGGAATGACCAAGGATATCGCCCTTATGAATTTGCTCTGATAAGAGGAGATTATCATGCTATAATCCATATTACTGAATTTTGTAATAAACATAACAAACCATTGCCAACCTATGAAGAAATTCCTTCAATAAAAGAGATTATGCAGGAGGGGCATAATGAAGTTGTACAGTTAACTTGGTATCATTCCGCTGGGGTTTATGATGCGGATAAGTGGATATCAGCAATAATGGGGAGATTAGGATATTCAGCACGTATATTACCCAGACAAATGTATATTTCAAATGAAATAGATTATGAAGAGGATTTTGACGAAGAGACTTATGCCCCCCCTTTGATGTCCTATGATGTTGCTTTTGATTCACACGATCCGAGATATTTTATTCTGATAGCAACTTATTATGATGAGTTCAATTATGCTTATTCTTATGATTTTTATGTTCGTTGTCATCCGAACGATGTAAAAAAGCTAAAGGAAGCAGTCCACCAGATGTTTGATTCAGAAGAAGCTGGAGAAAAGATGATTTATATATCACATCAAGATGATGGAAATGCTACTTTAGAAATGAACAAAAAATGGATAGAAGGGGATAAACATTTAGTTGATTCACATTCCATTTTAATGGAAAGAAAATAGGTAGTTGAAAAGAGAGGGCGACCGTGACCAATTACTGGCCACGGTCGTTGCGTATGACAGCTGATTAATACTGTCCTACGATGTGCTCCTTGGAACAGGTACAAAAAGTAATGCCTCGAAGGGTGCAATGTTCCTTTCTGGTGGGATCGATTATCAAAAAGCTTCGAAGACCACTAGTGGGAACAATATGGTATATCTCTCCTGAGATGAGATGGGTGAAAATCAAGTCAGGGAAGTAGAGCTTCCATTTGTTAGACAGCGAAGTACATATTCCCCTCACTTGATATTGACCCAATGTGCCGACGACTTCAAAATTCTTTCTGTTACGTGTTTCGGGAAGATGAAGTGGCATCTGTACCTCTCTTTGGAGTCAGGTGAATTCCATTATAAAGGAAAATGGATGAAAGGGATAGGTTGATTGTAATTTAAAAGATTGTCACGTATATTATAGATAATTAGTGTCCTTAATGGGGGAGGAGGTATGGATGATGAATTTTAGTGTAGGTGTTGAATATGCATTGCATTGTCTTGTTAATATTATTCCTCTGAATAGACCAATTGGTATAAAAGATTTGGCAGAGTTTCAAGGTGTTTCCGAATCTTACCTATCTAAAATCTTTACCAAACTAGCCAAAGCTAGAATAGTACAATCTACACCAGGAGTAAAAGGAGGATATGAGTTAACCAAATCTCCTAAAAAAATTACATTTTATGATGTTGTTATTGCAATTGAAGGTTCGCAACCGATTTTCCAGTGCAAAAATATCATCGCAAAAGCGTTTACAAATGAAGCTCTAGAAGCTGAAGAAGATGAGGATGAAGTTCCATGTTTAATCAATCGTACCATGTTAGAAGCAGAACAGCAGATGTACAATTTTTTAAAGGAAAAAACGCTGATGTGGCTAAGAGAAACATTAGACAACGAATTATCTCCAGACATTCTGGAGAAAAATAGAGAATGGTTTCAAAAAAAATTAGTGCAGAATTGAATTTGAAAGCACACTTACTTTTGTTATTTTGGCAAACCGTAGCAACGAACCTTTCGAATAATGTAAGAAATCAGTAGATAAGCGAACAAACCTACCCTTATTTTTACATAGAAAGGGGTGGGTTTGTTCGCTTGAAACTTGACAAATGTAGTGATATATAATTATCTATTTTTAGACTATTAGTTCCATTATGCACAATTTTAAAAGGAGGTTCACCTGTTGAGTATAGATACATATAATTCTGATTCCATCCAATCACTGGGGATTTTAGGTGGTGTACGTGCCAAACCAGCTTCGATTGGACTAGAAAATCATAACCATACTTTTATTGAGATATTAGCAAACGCGATAGATGAATATCGAGAAGGATTTGGGAAAGAAATTATTATCACCAAATATCTAGATAAGTCTATTATGATTCAAGATTTTGGTCGTTCTGTTCCAATGGATAAAAATAAAGAAGGAGAATACGCTTACAAAAAAGTCTTTGATGAGTTGTGGTCAGGCGGAAAGTATAACAACAATGATACTACTGGAAACTACCAATTTTCATTAGGAACCAACGGAGTTGGAGCTACAGGAACAAACTACACAAGTGATTTTTTTGAATGTACTGCTATCAATCCAAATGGTTACAAGTATTACATCCGCTTTGAAAAAGGCTTACAGGTAGGAGACTTAATCAAAGAAAAGCACAAGCTTGACTATCGCGGCACACGTATTCACTGGCTGCCTTCTGCTGAAGTGTTTCGCGGTGAAAATGAAGTGGATACTGACTTTATTAAAGAAACACTAAAAAATCAAGCCATCGTCAATAGCGGATTAAAGTTTATTTTTCATAATGAGATGGATGAGACAACAGATGTGTTCCTTTATGAAAACGGTGTAAAAGATTATATTGCAGAGTTAAGCGATGGGAAAAACTTTACGGAAATCGTTCAATTTCGAACAGAGACACAAGGAAAGGAAAAGAATGAGGAGTCTGAGTTTAAGTTTAAAGCAGAAATTACATTTGTGTTTCATAATGAGGTAAAACAGATGCATTATTTCCACAACTCATCTTTATTAGAGCATGGTGGTACTCCAGAAAATTACATCAAAAACGCATTTACGAAAGCAATTGATAATCTTCTCAAAGATAAGTATACCAAAGGGGAGAAAAAGGTCAGTTTTGATGATGTGAGAGAGAGTCTGATTGTCATAAGCAATTCCTACTCTACTGTTTCGTTATATACGGATCAAACAAAGAAAAAGATGGAGTCTAAGTTTGTCCAAGAGTATATGACCCAGTATTTGCGTGAAAAATTAGAAGTTTATTTTATTGAAAATCCATTGGAAGCTCAAAAGATTGCCGATCAAATTCTCATCAATAAACGCAGTAGAGAAAAAGCAGAGAAGACACGGTTAGATGTGAAAAAGAAGCTTCAGTCCTCTGTAAACAATATTACCAATCGTATTGATGGCTTTATCAATTGTAAATCAAAAGATAAGAATCAAACGGAATTATATATTGTGGAAGGGAAATCGGCGCTAGGTTCTACTAAGCAAGGAAGAGACGCTGAATTTCAAGCCATTTATGCACTTCGGGGGAAAATTTTGAATTGTTTAAAGGCGGATTATGACAAGATTTTCAAGAACGATATTATTGTGGATTTGGTGAAACTTTTAGGCTGTGGAATCGAAGTGAAATCTAAATTTAATAAAGATTTACATACATTTGACCTTCAAAACCTACGTTGGTCTAAAATCATTATTACAACAGATGCAGACATTGATGGTTTCCATATTCGTACTTTATTGTTAACTGTAATTTATCGATTGATGCCTACTTTAATCGAATCAGGAAAAGTGTTTATAGCAGAATCTCCCCTTTATGAGATTACACACAAAGAAAAATCTTATTTTGCCTATAGTGATAAAGAAAAAGATGCCATTGTCAAGAAGTTAAAAGGAAAAGTAGTGATTCAACGTTCCAAAGGATTGGGAGAGAACACTGCAGAAATGATGTGGGAGACGACGATGAACCCAGCAACTCGTAAGCTGATCCAAATTGTAAAAGAAGATGTTGAATTGACAGGGCGTTATTTTGAATTATTTCTTGGTGATGATCTACAAGGAAGGAAACAGTATATCGAGGATAACTTACATGAATATATCGATATCGCGTTAGATTAGCGTGAAAAGGAGGGAATTATAGTATGATTTTACAAAATATAACGCAAAGTTTGAAAGATAATTATATGCCTTATACCGCACATGTTATTATGCATCGTGCACTGCCAGAAATTGATGGCTTAAAGCCCAGTCAGCGGAGAATTCTTTATACGATGTTCCAAATGGGTTTATTAAAAAGCGGTCGAAAAAAATCCCAAGGGGTAGTGGGACAAACCATGTTTTTACACCCTCATGGTGATATGGCGATCTATGAGACTTTGGTGAGGTTAACCAAAGACAACGAATCGCTGCTCCTGCCCTATATTGATTCCAAAGGTAACTTCGGAAAGCAATATTCTCGTGATATGAAGTATGCATCAGCCCGTTATACAGAAGTAAAGTTGGCAGACATTGCAGCAGAATTGTTTCAAGATATTGATAAAGATACAGTAGATATGATCGAAAACTATGATGGTACACTCCAAGAGCCCCGTCTGCTACCAGTGACTTTTCCATCGATCTTAGTAAATACATCAAGTGGTACAGCAGTAGGAATGGCTAGTAGCATTGCGCCATTCAATTTAAATGAAGTGATTGATTACACAATCGCTAGTATTAAAAATCCAGATACAGAAGTAAGCGAATATATTCAGGCTCCTGATTTCCCTACAGGTGGAAACATTATCTATCATGATAAAGAGATGAAGCATATCTTTCACACTGGTAAAGGCTCTTTCAAAATTCGTTCTTCTTATCGTATAGAAGGTAATTCGATTATATTTGAGGAGATTCCTTATACTACTACCTTTGAAGCGATTATTGAAAAGATAAGCTTGCTAGTAAAAGAAGGAAAAATAAAAGATATCGTAGACATTGATGATATTTATGGAATTCATACAAAAGGAATAGAGATTACTGTAAAGAACAGTACAAACAAGGAACTGTTGGTAGAAAAGTTATTTAAGATGACTCCACTGCAAGATACCTTTTCTTGTAATTTTAATTTAATTGTTAATGGTAGACCACAAACATTGGGAATAAAACAGATAATTCAAGAATGGGTTACTTTTCGTGGCAATGCTATCAAAAGAGGGGCCCAATACGATAAAACAAAGAAGGAACAAAAAAGACATCTTTTATTGGCTTTTAAGCAAGTATTACTTGATATCGATAAAGCAGTTGCTATTATTCGTGAGACAAACAAAAATAGCCAAGTTGTTGCAAACTTGATGGAAGCTTTTCACATTGATGTGCTACAGGCCGAGTATGTGGCAGAAATTAAGTTACGACATTTGAATAAGGAATATCTTCTTCATCGTATCGAAGAGATAGAAACGTTAGAAAAAGAGATTGCAGATTTGCATGACATCATTCATAACAAAACAAAATTGAATAAAAAGATGATCCAACAATTGAGAAATGTGAAAAAAACACATGGAATAGAGAGAAAATCAAGGATCATATTTGCTGATGATTTACCTATTGTAGCACCAGAAGAGATAACCATTGATAACTACAATGTTCGAATAAGTGTTACCAAAGAAGGGTACTTGAAAAAAGTACCTTTGACCTCACTTCGAGGTGGAAATGCGATGAAAGTAAAAGATGGAGATGAAATTATTTATCAATACAGTACTACCAATAATTCTGACCTCTTAATCTTCACGGACAAATACAATTGTTACAAATATAAAACGTATGAGATAGAAGATCATAAATTATCAAGTCTTGGAGAGTATCTTCCAACACTACTGAATTTACAAGATGAGACTATTCTTTTTGTAACTGTTACGAATGACTACAAGGGAGATCTCCTTATTGGTTATGAAGATGGAAAGGTTGCAAAAATAGCATTGTCGGCTTACTATACCAAACAAAATCGTTCCATGTTGAAAAATGCTTATGCCAATAAGAAAGCTCTCTATTGGGATCATATTTTTGAAGATAAGGAAATTTTGGCAGTTTCTACGATCAAAAAAGCAATTGTCTTCCATACTTCTATGATAAACTCAAAAACTAGCAAAACCACTATTGGAGTTCAAGCGATGAAATCAAAGAAAAATAGTGTGGTAAGAGGGTACTATGATCTCAGTGGTAGTGAATTCGAAGAAAAATCGTATTATATGACCAAAGGTGCAGGGATTGGCAAGTATTTAAAAGGAAACGATTTTGCTTCTATTCTCGATCAAGGTTCACTGTTTTAATTTTAACAATACAATGGATCTATGTATCATGTGAAATCTATCATGGTCTGTGATAAGGCCATGGTTTTTTTGATATAATTACAAAACATAAAGGAGATGATAAAACGAAAGTAGGAATCCTATGAAGATTTCTTTTATAGAAAGAATCCCAAATTCCACTGACCTATATAACCTTTATGAATACGAACATTGGAATGATTTTCTTCAATTATCAAAAGATCAGTTATACACAGCAATGAAAAATAGTTGGTACATACTGAGTGTTTATCATGGTGATAAGTTGATAGGTACAGGTAGAGTCGTATCTGATGGAATGATCATTGGCTATATCACTGGTTTAATTGTTCATCCTGATTATCGTAACAGGGGAATAGGAAGGGATATTATGCAAAAGCTTATAGCAAAGTGCAATCAATCTTATTTGACTATTCAGCTTTTAACAGCTAATGATTGTATTTCCTTTTATCAACAATTAGGTTTTCAGTCCTTTGCAAATGGGCTGATTTATGTGGAAAGATAGTGTGTACATAAAGGAGTTAAAAAATGGCGGACATACAATATGAAATAAAAAGAACATTAGGTGTACTATCTGAATCCCCAAAAGGATGGAAAAAAGAATTAAATTTGATCAGTTGGAACGGAAAAAAAGAGAAATATGATCTTCGTGAATGGGCTCCAGATCGTGAAAAAATGGGTAAAGGTGTTACGTTTACTACAGAAGAATTGAAGGTTCTACGGGATTTATTAAATAGCTTGGATTTATGATTTTTAATTGGCTGGGGTGTAGCAGATATGCAGTTACAAAACACAGATATACTCCATTATGTACGCAAAATTTGTTCGAATCTTTCAGAAGTCATGGAACATAAAGATGGTTTTGGTTATGTAACATTTCAAGTTCATGGAAAATCTTTTGTCAAAATAACAGATCGAGCAGGTTTGTGTTTTAAGTCCAATCGAGAAATGCAAGAATTACTCATACAAGAATCGAAGTTTTTTAAAACTCCGTATATTGGTCGCCATGGTTGGGTTTCCATTCGAAATCCGCAAGAAGAAGACTGGACTTACCTGATGGAATTGATTCAGGAAGCATATTTACGTGCAGCTCCAAAGTATTTAGGGCAAGAGTGGAGAAAGTTAAATCAAAGAAAGTTAGTTGAAGAAAAATGATCCTCTCTTCGGATCATTTTTTGTTTAAATCCTCTTTAAAAATTAGGGCAGAATAAATATTGACCTTTCCGTTACGTTAAGGTGTAGCATTTAAATTGTCAGGAGGAGATGAGATGGAATACACGGTTCAGAAACTGGCACACTTAGCAGGTATTAGCACAAGAACTTTGCGATTTTATGATGAGATTGATCTTTTAAAGCCGGCTAGGATCAACTCATCAGGTTATCGGATTTATGGAAAGAATGAAGTAGATGAGCTTCAGCAAATCCTCTTTTACCGAGAACTCGGATTTTCCTTAGATCAGATTAAAGAGATTGTGCATGCTCCAGAATTTGACAAAACCGAAGCTTTAATAAGACATCGTATTCAACTCCTAGGCAAAAAGAGGCAATTGGAAACATTGATTATCAATGTAGAAAAGTCCATTGCCGCTCGGGAAGGGAGAATAAAAATGTCAGATAAGGAAAAGTTTGAAGGTTTGAAACAAAATATGATAGATGAAAACGAAATAAAGTATGGCAAAGAAATCCGAAAAAAATATGGTGATGAAGCAGTTAATCGATCCAATGAGAAGGTAACGGATTATGAGGCAATCACTCATTTGGAGAAAGAAATGATTGAAACATTGGTGGAAGCTTTTCATGATGGAGATCCTGCTAGCCCAATTGCTCAAAAAGCGGTTGATTTGCATAAACAATGGCTTATGTATTATTGGCATGATTACAGTTTAGATGCTCATAAGGGGATCGCTCGAATGTATGTGGATGACGAAAGGTTTACTTCCTATTATGATAAATATCAACCTGGATTAGCATTATTTTTAAGAGATGCCGTTCAAATATATACAACCAATTAAAACAAAAACCTCAGCTATGATTTGATACATAGCTGAGGTTTTCACTCGACTCCGGAAATATCAGTATTTGGTATTTCATCATATCCCATCTGTCGAGCCATTGTTACGATTTGCCCTTTATGATGGAATTCATGAGTGATGGCATGGATAAAGAGTTTGTTTGGGGTAGTAGTGATAATTTCATCATTATTTCTCCATAGAGCTTCTCTTTCAATGATAATGTTTCTTTCATCAGTAGATAATGTTGTATAAAAATCGTTAACATATTTGTCAGCTAAAAAAAACCTCTCCCGAACAGCTTGGACATCCATCTGCCTAAGGAATTCTTTTGGAGTAAGTGGTTTTTTTGTTTTTAGAAGCACAAACGATCCTAGCCAAGCTATATAACAATCTGCAACATGAACAAGTAAATTACGAATGGATGAAAATCCGAATCCTGTCATCTGTCGGGTAAAGTCATTTGGCTCTATTTCCTCACAAAAATCTAAAAGAATATTTCTAGTCTGTTTCACCCATTCATAATGGTTTTGATCCATTTTCTACACCTCAAAATTAACTTCAAATTATGATATTATTATTTCATAAAATATTGAACTCGACAAAATGTAAAATATACCTACATGAACACACTTTATTTATTTTGCATTTTTTTGTCTAACTAATCAAAAGAGGAAGATAATAGTGAAGAAACCATCTATTGTGGGGATGATTTGGAGACCTCATGTGGAACTTGAACGAGTTCGGTTACATCCAGCAGTTTGGCTTCCATTGGCGATAATTTCTATTGTACATGTCTTAGGTATGTTAGGAATTACGAGAGTAAAAACAGAAGAATGGCCACTTAATTCTGTTCAAACACCTCCTACCATTACGTATTCGTATATGTCAATGGATCTTCTAATCTCTGATCTCATAACTTTTCTCTTATCCGTATGTATCGTTTCGCTCCTGATTTTTGCAATTGCCAAATCGTTTCGCAAATCAGTGACCCTCAAACAGGTATTATCTTTATCTGTTTTTCTACAAGTCATTCCTACATTAGGTTTACTCCTACAAGCAGCTGCTCATTTGTTGGAATGGGGAGAAAATATTTTTAGCTACAGTCTTCAAGATTTGTTTCATTTGACTTCTAGTCATTTTTCGTTTGTCTTTGGTTTTGTTACTATCTTTATCATTTGGAATTGGGTGATAACAGTAGTCGGACTTCACAAAGTTATTGGTTTTCCATCCATTATAGCTATTGTCCTTACAATTATTATGTGGTATTTACCTGTGTGGATCAGCAGTTTTTTTGTAATTCCTCAAGGATAGATAAATGCAGATCAATATTTTGTGATGTTTACTTATTTGTCCTTTGATGGAAATTGGGAGTGTGGTGAAATGATTCCAAAGTGTCCAGATGTTCCCCCTCTTACACAAGAGCAAATAGATCTTCTCACCAAAATTGTCTTTCTTGATGAAGATCAAGTTTTCCCTACGAATAAAAAATGTGATCTATTATTTGTTTTTGGCGGAACTCATCCGGGATGTTGGGAAACAGCATTTGAAATATATCAAGCCAAAAAAGTAGAACGAATACTCGTGACAGGAGGGATTAAACCTGGAGCAATTCGACATTCCACCTGGAAATATGGAGATCGTCCAGAAGCTCATGTGATACGTGAAAAATTACTAGAGTTAGGAGTTTCAGACAAAGTAATTTTGATCGAAGATCGATCTACTGATACACTAGAAAATATTACATTTGCAAAAGCGTTGTTCGACTTTTCCTCTATTCAAACACTTGGTTTTGTATGTAAAAGTTATGGAGCAGGAAGACAATGGAGAACTTTGCAGAAACAGTTGCCAGCAAACCTTTCCTACATTCCTTATCCATTTGATACTTCTCCATGGGAAAATCGACGTATTTCTCGATTCAATTGGATGCATACCCCAGAGGGCAAATCCTATGTTTATGGTGAGTATTTGCGTATTTTGCATTATGGTCAGAAAGGTGATCTGTCACCATTATCCAAAAAAATATCTGGACTGTGATAAAATAAAAAAAGATAAATTATCATCATCTCAGTGGTAGATTTATTTTGTATGGTTGAAATATCACACAAGAAGGCCTTTGCATGACTACTAATGTGAATCAAGTTGTTAAACTACATAATGGTGTTGAAATGCCTTTGTTGGGTTTAGGTGTTTGGAAGACCCCTGAAGGTTCCGTAGTAGAACAAGCAGTTGATTATGCAATCCGTTCTGGTTATCGTAGTATTGATACAGCAAAGATTTATCAGAATGAAGTAGGTGTGGGCAAAGGGATTATTCAAAGTGATGTGAAGAGGGAAGATCTTTTTGTTACGACAAAGGTTTGGAACAGCGATCAAGGGTACGAATTTACTCTAGCTGCTATTGAAGCAAGTCTTGAGCGTTTACAACTCGATTACCTTGATTTATATTTGATTCATTGGCCTGTAGCTGGGAAGTTTACTGAAACTTGGCGGGCGTTAGAAACACTATATAAAGAGAAAAAAGTTAGAGCGATTGGTGTCAGTAACTTTCAACCTCATCATCTGGATACATTACTTGAGAAAGCAGAAATAGTTCCAATGGTTAATCAGGTGGAATTACATCCCTACCTTACACAAATATAAGCGTACTCCAGCACAGATTATTCTTCGATGGGACATTGAAAACTCGGTAGTGACCATACCAAAATCCATTACCCCCAGTCGGATCGAGGAAAATGCAAACATCTTTGATTTTCAATTGGAAGCGGAAGACATTCTAGTATTAAATCAGTTAAATAAAGATCATCGATTTGGTCCAGACCCAGACAACTTTAACTTTTAATATCAAAATACCCTGTCGATACGACATGGTATTTTTGGTGCTTGATGGAAATGTCCGAAAGGTGGTACCATACAAAAAAAGCATTAATCTTTAAAGAATTTAGGGAGATAGGCAAATGGAAATATATCAAAATCGAAATAGAAGATTACAGATGTTAGTCATAAATATCTTCCTATTTGTTCTTTTTATAGTTATTACTTTTTTTCTTTTTTTTATTTTCCTCGGCTCAATTGCGGCAGATTTTGTACAAAATTCTATTATAAATCGCCAGGATTTTGTTTTACTTGCTCCTATTTTTTTATTTGGATTATCAGGGTTACTCTCTTTTTATAGTGTTCGAAAGCATTGGAATTTCCTAAAACTAAAAAATCCTATTATGACTGTTACCGACAAAGGGTTAGAAGTATATCATTCTTTTCATGATAAAATAATGAAATCTTGGGACGAAATTGGAGAAATTGAATTTCGTTTTTACATGAGGCATTATGGGCGACGCCGCAAAAGTTTGTTAATTAAAGATATGGATGATACACCATTGGCTAATGTTCCTATAAACATGTTAGATGCCAGCATAGAAGAAGTATTAGTAGAAATAGAGAAATATATGAAAGTAAACCGTACTTAATATAATTAGTTTCATTGATTTGAGGTTGTTTTTGCAAAAATGAACAAAAAACACAGCCCTTTGTATGAACGGCTGTGTTTTTTGTTTAGAATATTTCATCCAATAACTTTTTAGCTCTGTATTTGGAGATATTAAAGGATTGCCAATCTTTTTCTTTATCCAGTTGGCTTTTTATCATTTTAAGATTTTTATCAATAATGGGTTTTAACTTCGGTTCACTTCTCAATCTTATCAGTTGTGGAACTGCTGCATAGGAAAGTTGATTGAGATAAGAAATATCTACATATTCACTATAGCGATATCGATTCTTGTTACTATATGGAGCTGATGTTGATAGGTTTTGTTTTGTTGAGTAATATCTCTTTACATTTTGCTCTGCGATAATTTGATCGATGTTAATATAGTTAAGGGTAACATACCAGATTAGGATTACAATAGATGATATTCTTATCAGGGATATATCATTTTTCCATGTTTTCATGAGAGAGATTATCATGAAAGATAAAAGCAAGATCATAAAAGCATGAACTAAAATGCGAGTATAAGTGTACCCGTAAACTCCTTCATATAGAGAAAGCTTTTGAAATGCAGAAACCAAAATAAAAGCTGTACAAGCAGTCAATATACTCAGTAAAACTTGCACAATTCGGTATATAGTAATTTGCTTTTTTTGAACCAAGTAAATGACTAAGATCACAATGAAAATGTTTAATATGGTTACGATTACAAGTTGATAAAAGCCTTGTGTAGCATATTCTGCATACGTAACCCCAGTTGGTAATAAGCGTTTTGCTGCTCCAAATAAATAAGAAACTTGGATAGCCGTAAACAAGATATAAATAATATTGATAAGAAATAGGATAGTTAAGGTGATAATACCATCGATTCGAAATGGTTTTCTTTCGAATTCAACAGAAGGTAGTTCAATATCTTCAAATGGATGCTTCAATGACCAAAAAAAGGTGAATATAATGAAAAAGACAATTAAAATAAGAAATATTTGAAAAGGAATATCTCCGAAATCCATTTTCCAAAAAAAGTTAGGGATTTCATTTATCCAATGATTAAAAATACTGTCCGCAGAGGTGAGTAAGACTACAATAACCCCAATAAGTGGGAGGGAAAATAATATCCCAATGAGCACTTTTCCAATGACTCCATAAGCTGATTTATTGCTCTTTAACCGCACCCATTCTCCTATTATTTTGAATGGAACTAAAATATTTGCGATTGATTCCATGGTCTTATTAAAAACCTCACCAAGAAAAGGAAGTTTATACCAGGGGTGTTTATTGTTCTTTGTTAATAATATTGCTTGTACGATAAATAACAAAGAAACAATGAGAGCATTGAGTACGTGGAATTCGTCATTTGAATACAAAACAAAAGTTAAAATTAAAAAGAAAATGGGAATAGTTAAAAACCATGCGAAATTTTTATCGAATTGAATTTTTTCTTTGAAAATAAAGTAGAAAAAAACATAGAATAGAAGCCAAAAGATTAGAAAAGATATACCAACTGTTATGTCGTAAAACAGATAGTCAAAAAGAACTCCCATGAAAAGACTTCCAAATAAAAGAAATACATTGAGTTTTGTTAGTTTTGAAGACTCACTCATACATGATCTCCTTATTTTTATGTATATTTTAAATATTAATCATTATATTACAAAATGATAGATAATACGAAAATAATGTGGATGCCAGTATTTTTTTAATTAGTATTGCATGAAATGATTCATAGACATGGTATCAAATATATTTATTTGGCTCAGAAAATAAATGCGAGACTGGATAACAAGATATTGTTCGGTCAAAAGGTCAAAGAAATCACCTTACATATCCTGAGAGACAACAAATTTCTTCATTTAAAATTAAAATAATTGACATAGATATTCTCTTTTCAATAGTTGCATTTTTCGATATGCTAAGTATGTTATTTAAATAGAAAGAGGAGAAAAAGATGCAACGATTGAAGGGGTATGTTTACTTTACTTTCATTTTGACGTTTGCAATGTTAGTTGGAATTACTCTTCCGACTCATACAAATGCTGCTCCGGTCTCTTATAAAATAGAGATCAGCAAGACCACTGATAAAACACCTAGCAAACTATATCTTTACCGCAATGGAAAAGTAATAAAGGTTTATCCAGTGGCAACTGGAGCAAATACGGCAAAAATTCCAGCTGGTTCCAAAGTATTTCCAGCTTCTGCTACACCAGAAGGAACTTTTCCAATTGTGATGAAAACCGTAAATCCTCAATGGAAAAATGTCCCTGGTACGATCAACGGTAAACCAAATCCAAATAATCCTTTGGGTGTTCGCTGGCATGGGTTGAATGTAAATGGGGATGGGGGAAGATATTATGGTATTCATGGTACCAATAACCCTAGCTCGATTGGGAAACATGTTTCCCACGGATGTATTCGGATGTTCAATAAAGACGTAGTAGAGTTGTTTAACATCGTTCCATTAGGAACCCCTGTTTGGATTCATACAGGTCCCTCCACAGGAGTTTGGAAAGGGGATCCGAACGTAGGAGCAAAAACTTCAGCGAACAGTTATACAGCATCCTTTCCTGGCAAGCAATACTTTAAAAAAGGCGCAAGCAATAAATATGTTTATCAATTAGGTGTGATGTTGCAAAGAGTGGGAAAAGGGAAACATTATCGTGTTGGTCCATCCAACCAATTTACGGAAGCAGATCGTCTGAATGTACAAGAATATCAATTATCACAAGGCTTTAAAGGTACAAAACCAGGACAAGATGCGGATGGTTATCCTGGTCCAGAAACGTGGAATCGTCTTGTTAAACAAAGTAAGATTTTAGAGGTAAATACAACTAATAACTAATTGATAAAAACAACTACTGTAAAAAGGTAGTTGTTTTTTGTGTGTAGTAGCTTTTTTCTGTTTTGGCTTAAGGAATCACTTTTTTAAGTTGTTTGTCTTGATCGCGAATATAATGAGTGAGTTCTACGCTCATCTGCCAAAAGGAAAATGGTGTAATCAAGTAAATACCTCGAAATTTCTCCATTGCACCATCCAGTAAATCTTTTGTAATATCGATACCGAGTTGTCTTGCCTTTTCTGGCTCTGGTGTTTTTTCCATTTGAGCTAATACGTGATCTGTAATTTTAATTCCTGGAATTTCATTGTGCAAAAACAAAGCGTTTCGATAACTAGTGATGGGCATTATCCCGATAAATATAGGAATTGGAATGTGTTTGGTCGCTTCATATAAACGATGGATACTTTGATGGTCATACAGAGGTTGTGTCATCACAAAATCGGCACCAGCTTCTATCTTTTTTTCTAATCGTTCTACCGCTTTTTCAATTTTCCGTACATGAGGGTTAAAAGCAGTACCTACTATAAAATTGGCGGTTTGATTTAATCGTTTTCCTGAAAAAGAAAGTCCTTGGTTTAACTGTTTTACCATACGGATTAATTCAAAAGAAGTAACATCATAGATAGAACTAGCACCAGGTAAATCACCGATTCTGGATGGATCACCTGTGATCACAAGTATTTGATCAATTCCTAACGCATGTAACCCCATCAAATGTGATTGTTGACCAATTAGATTACGATCACGACAAGCAATATGAAGAAGGGGATTCAATCCGAGCTGGGATTTTAGGATTGCTCCTAGAGCTAAATTGCTCATTCGTGTTGTGGCAAGTGCATTATCAGCCATGGTGATAGAATCGACCCCGGCCTCATGCAATTTTTGCGCACCTACTAGAAACTCAGTAGTATCTAAATCTTTAGGTGTATCAAACTCGCAGATAATCGTTCGTTTTTGTTTGACTTTGGAAAGAATGGAGTCTTGATTTTGTCGATGAACCAACACATGTCGAGTATGATTAATGGAAAATTCATCAATTGATGGGTTGATGCGTTTGACAGGCTTTACATTTTCCACAATATCTTTCATTTGTGCGATGTGTTCAGGCGCTGTCCCACAACAGCCGCCGATGAGATTGACGCCTTGGCTGATCATTAGCTTCGATATCTCAGCAAAATAAGCAGGGTGGGATTTATACTTAACTTCTCCGTCTGTAATTCCTAGTCTGCCGGCATTTGGAAAAGCGGAAAGCAGGAGGGACTCTGGAACAATTGATTTTTCCAAACTACGTAAAGTTTCTACAGGTCCGAGCCGACAATTTAATCCTACTCCATCGACTTTTTCTGCGATTTCTTTAAAAGCTTCTGATAAGGAATAAGCATCACGCGTTCGTCCAACCTCAATTAAGGAAAATTGAGCGAATAAGGGTAAATCTGTGAGATTACGAATAGCCTTTACAGCTAGTTTTAACTCATGTACATCCAAAAAAGTTTCTAACAATATCCCATCTACGCCTCCATATAAAAGGGCAGTTGCTTGCTCTTCAAACAAATCTAGATATTCCTCTGGATCATACTCCATCACTCGCCCTGCTAGTATGGAACCAATAGATCCAAAGACATATGCATCCTCTCCAGCAGCTGTTTTGGCAATAGTAACGGCTTCTCGGTTGATCTTTGCTACTTTATTTTCCAAACCATAACGTGAAAGACGTTCTCGATTTGCACCATAAGTGTTAGTCTCGATCATCATGGAGCCTGCCTTCACGTATTTACGATGCACATTTTCAATGAGCGTTGGCTCGCTTAAATTTAGTTCTTCTTGGCAGGTGTGAACGGATATTCCCTGTTGGAACAAGTAAGTAGCCATCGCTCCATCGCCTAAAAGAATATGGTCTTTCATGTATGCTCGAAAAGGTATCAAGTTTATCCCTCCTAAATCGCATTGAAATAACGAGCTTGTGGGTGGGCAAATACCATTGCAGAGACAGATGCTTCGGGTTCCATCATAAATCCTTCTGTTAACTCTATTCCGATATCTTCTGGTTTTAAGAGATGAAATAATTTACTTTGGTCTTCTAGGTCAGGACATGCAGGATAACCAAAAGAGACTCGAATTCCTTGATAACGTGCCCCAAACCGTTCTTTCATTGTCATTTCTAGGGGATCTGGGAAGCCCCATGCGTTCCGCATGATCTGATGTATTCTTTCTGCAAAGGCCTCGGCTAGCTCTAAAGCTAAAGCTTGAATCATATGAGAGTATAAGTAAGATCCATTATTTTTCCAGTTTTCCGCGAGCTCTCGTACCCCTTTTCCAGCAGTGACTGCAAAAAATCCAACGGTATCCATCTCCCCTGAAGTTACTGGACGAAGGAAGTCAGCTAAACATAAATGAGGCTCTATCTGTTGTCTTGGAAAATGGAACTGTTCTACTATTTGCGATGTATTGGTAGGGTCATATATTAGTACAGTGTCTCCATCGGATTGTGCTGGGTAAAATTGATATAAACCTTGGGGTGACAAATATGAATTGGCTATAACTTCATTCCAAAGGTGATCCAATTGCTCTTTTAGTTCAACCGTTTTTGGATCACCACTTTCTAATAAATTTGCTACATTTCCTTTTATACCTAAGTGTTTTCCCAAGAGCATCTGTTCATTGATATAGGCTTTCAGATGTTGAAGGGGATAATTTCGTAAAACATGACGTGCATAATCAGGAGCAGCAAATAATTTTGCTTTTCGGTCGATTGGTGAGCGAGTCACAGGTGTTCGAGTGATGGGAACTACTGATTCTATGGTTTCTCGTTTTTCTTTTATTTGTTCTTTTCTCTGATGCATTTCCTCGACAATGGTTTTTCTTTTGTTAGGAGAGCTTAATTGGTTTGCTAAATCTAAGCCATGCATAGCATCTTTGGCATAAAGAACAGGTCCTTCATAAGCTGGAGCGATTCGGTTTTCGGTAAATTTCCTAGTTAAAGCAGCCCCACCTACTAAGAGAGGAATGTCGATTCCAACTGATTGTAGATCTTGAGCAGTGATAACCATTTGTTGTGCTGATTTTACTAAGAGTCCTGATAAACCAATTGCATCGGGTAGTTCTTCACGGCAAGCAGCAATTAATTGTTCTGGAGTTACTTTAATTCCGAGATTTACAATGCTATAGCCATTATTGGACAGAATAATTTCAACTAGATTTTTCCCAATATCATGAACATCTCCTTTTACAGTAGCTAAAATGATTTTTCCTTTGGAGGAAGTTTCTTTCTTGTCCATATGAGGCTCTAGATGTGCAACAGAGGCTTTCATCACTTCTGCACTTTGCAGCACTTCGGCTACGATTAATTGGTTATCATTAAAGAGTCGTCCGACTTCATCCATTCCAGCCATAAGTGGTCCATTGATGATATCCAGAGGAGAGTCCTTTTGTAGAGCCAGATCTAGATCGGCAATTAATCCGTCTTTGGAACCTTCTACAACATAATTTGCCAAGCGCTGTTCTAGAGTTAAGGTTTTCGCAGATTGTTTCTTTTCTATTTTTTTCTCGCGATAAAATTCAGTAAAAGTAGCTAATACTTCTTCATAGTTCGTTTTGTTTGTACCAAATAACAATTTTTTTGCTAGTTGTCTTTCTTCGTCAGGAATTGAAGCATATCGTTCAAGGCGCTCGGAGTTCACAATGGCATAATCGAGCCCGGCCTTGGTGCACTCATAAAGGTAAACTGCATTTAATACTTCACGACCAGCAGTAGGTAAACCAAATGAGACATTAGAAACCCCGAGTATAGTGGTACATGCTGGCAGGCTTTCTTTTATAAGGCGAATTCCTTCTACTGTTTCTAAAGCAGAGCCAATATATTGTTCATCACCAGTACCAACAGGAAAAACGAGTGGATCAAAAATAATATCTTGGGGATTTATTTTATACTTCTCTGTTAACAACTGAAAGGATCGCTGGGCCACTGCTAATTTTCGTTCTTTTGAAACAGCCATTCCTTCCTCGTCAATGGTACCAACTACTACAGAAGCTCCAAAACGATGGATCAAAGGGACAACTTCCGCAAAACGGTCTTCTCCATCTTCGAGGTTGATGGAATTAATAATCGCTTTACCTTGGGAGTAGGACAAAGCCATTTCTATTACTTTTGGATCTGTAGAATCTATCATCAGCGGCACTTTCACTTTCTTTGTCACAAATTTCAAAAATTGTTCCATGTCTTCTAACTCATCACGATCAGGATCTGCAAGACAAATATCGATGATTTGTGCTCCACCTTTTACTTGTTTACGAGCAACTTCAGATGCATCTTCGTATTTTTCTTCTGCAATCCATGATTTAAATAAACGTGATCCAATTACATTGGTACGTTCTCCGACAAGCAGGGGTCGATTGTCTTCCTCAACATAGACAGATTCTATACCAGAAACAGCAGGAAGGTGAGAGGGGGCAGGGTTGCGTGGCTGAAAGGCCGCAACAGCTTGTTTAATCGCACGGATGTGTTCAGGTGTTGTGCCACAACAACCACCGACTAGATTAAGCCACCCAGCCGCAGCAAATTCGCTTAATTTTTTTGCCAAAGCTGATGGAGTTTCCAAGTAATTACCGTCTTCATCTGGTAGACCAGCATTTGGATAACAAGAAACAGCACAAGTAGCTAGAGTGGATAAAGTGCGAATATGATCTTTCATAAATTCCGGTCCTGTCGCACAGTTTAATCCAACTGCAAGAGGATTAAGATGTTCGATCGACAAATAAAATGCTTCGATATTTTGCCCGGCTAGCATGGTACCCATTGGTTCTATTGTTCCAGAAATAATAATCGGAACACGTCTTTTCCTCGCTTGAAAAGCACGTTCCATTCCGATACAAGCAGCTTTTACATTCAAGGTGTCTTGTGAGGTTTCCAATAAAAGTAGATCAATGTCTTCCATCAAAAGTGCTTCCACTTGTTCGTAGTAGGAGTGAGCTAGCTCATGAAAAGTAATTCCGCCTGTCACAGTAAGGGTTTTGGTGGTTGGACCGATAGAGCCGGCTACATAACGAGGATGCTCTGCTGTACTAAAATGATCTCGGGCTGTACAAGCTATTCGGGCTGCTGCTTGGTTGATTTCTGTTGTTCGGTTTTGTAAATCATACTCCGCTAAAACAATGGAAGTTGCCCCAAATGTATTGGTTTCAATAATATCGGCACCTGCTTCTAAATATGATTTATGAATATTAAGAATTACATCTGGCCGGGTTAGATTTAATATTTCATTGCATCCTTCATATTCCTCACCATTAAAATCTTTTTCGCTTAACTCCGCACGTTGAAGCATTGTTCCCATCGCTCCATCGATGACAAGTATTTTTTCTTTCAGTCGCTCTACAATGGGCTTTCTGTTCATTACTATCATCCTTTGTGTAAGATCAAAAAAACCTTTCATCTAGAGATGAAAGGTGAACGATTGTGTCGCCAGCTCTCATCTCGCGGAATCCAATCATCCGCAGGATTTGGCACCATATTGATCCTTAGATCAATTGGTTGCCGGGTTTCATCGGGCCAGTCCCTCCACCGCTCTTGATAAGAGAAAGATTATATTTGGTTAAATTTGTTACTCCCAACTACTAATTATACTACAGGGTTATAAGAAAAAGAAGATTGATTATTTGCTATACAGAAATTTTCGAGTACTTGCTTTTGGGTTTAAGGATTTCTTTGGATGAATATACAATAATCGATGAACAGTTGCAATTCTTTTTGTTTAGGCGTTATACTTAACTTACATTTGGTGTCAACCAGAACTCTGGAGTCGTTATGCCGAACCGCCCTTCGAAGAAGCCTTGTGGTGTGCAAACTCTGGGTCCTGGAGCCCCTGGTCGTCTTTCCCACCGTATGCCGCTTGCAAGTCTCGACAACGGTCGAGGTCAGTCTGCCAGGCGCCAAGTGAGGACCACCATGGGGACTGCTGTCGTTGAAGCCATTTTGGCTAAGCTGAGCGCCGCATAACAAGCGCTCTCGGGGTTCTGTACTGATTGTGGATACCCACATCCACAATCAGTACCCCAATTCACAATAATATCGGATAATTTTGTTTTCGTATTTGACTTCTATCCGGATGTAGGATAACCTAAAAATAGCTAGAGCAAATCTTGAATAAAATAATATTTTGATAATTCTCTTATCGAGAGTGGCGGAGGGACTGGCCCGATGAAGCCCGGCAACCAATTGATTTATTCAATAAGGTGCCAATTCCTGCAGGAAGTATATTCCTGATAGATAAGGGAAGAGGAAACGATGGATAAAACTGGCCTCTTCTCTTAGGAGAAGGGGTTTTTTGATGCAAAAAAATAGGACAAGAACTTCAGTAGTTAATACGGATAAGTGCCTAGTAAAAAGAAATGGGGAGTGATTTGGATGAGAATAGAGACATTGTTATTGCATAATGGAAATGAGTTAGATCCACAGACAGGGGCTTCAAGTGTTCCCATTTATCAAGCTTCTACCTTTCATCAGTTTGATATTGATAAACCGGGACAATTCGATTATTCCCGAAGTGGAAATCCAACACGCCAAGCATTAGAAGATACCATTGCAAAGCTAGAAGGTGGTTGTCGAGGCTTTGCTTTTGCTTCAGGTATGGCAGCAATATCTACTGTGTTTCTGTTATTGTCCAAAGGAGACCATATCATTGTTTCACAAGATGTTTATGGTGGTACGTATCGTATTTTAACGCAAGTGCTCAGTCGATTTGGTATTGATAGTACCTTTGTCAATACAACCAAAACAGAAGCTATCACTCAAGCACTTCGTCCAAATACGAAAGCTATCTATATCGAAACTCCTTCTAATCCAACCCTTAAAGTAACAGATCTAAGTGAAATAGTAAGAATAGCAAAAGAAAATAAATTATTATCTATTGTCGATAATACATTTCTAACACCTTATTATCAGCGTCCATTAGCATTTGGATTTGATATCGTTGTGCATAGCGCAACGAAGTTTTTGGGCGGACACAGTGATGTAGTGGCAGGACTTGTAGCAGTAAGGGATGAACAATTAGCAGATCAAATGAAGACCCTGCAAAATGCGTTTGGAGCAGTACTCGGAGTGCAAGATTCATGGTTAATCCTTCGTGGATTAAAAACACTGCAAGCTAGGTTGGACATATCTTCCAAAAATGCAGAAAAGCTAGCAGTGTGGCTACAGGAGCATAAAGAAGTGGAGAAAGTATATTATACCGGTTTAGAGGAACATGAAGGTCATCGTATCCAGTGCAAACAAGCCAGTGGGCATGGTGCAGTATTATCTTTTGATGTAGGAAGTGGAGAAAAAGTAAGGCAACTACTTCAGAAGATTCGACTACCTATCGTTGCTGTTAGTTTAGGTTCTGTAGAAAGTATTTTATCTTATCCTGCATTGATGTCCCATGCGGCAATGCCAAAAGAAGTTAGATTAAAACATGGGATAACAGATGGGTTGCTTCGCTTTTCTGTAGGTTTAGAAAATGTTGAAGACCTTATGGAAGATCTATCCCAAGCATTGGATTCCAAGGTTTCTTTTGCTGTAGCAAGATAAAAAGTAAAGGTAGCACTTAAGACCATTGATAACAATGGTCTTTTGCTGTGAAGAAACAAACTTCAAAGGGAATGGGAGAGACGCTTATTTGGCTAAGATGGATATGCATCATATATTTTATTTTTGCTCATCTGAGCATGGGAGGAGCAGTCTAAATGAAGAATGAAGACTCGGTACGGACACTATATCTTAAGTTAATACAAGCATGGAATGATCGTAATGCGGAGCAAATGTCATCTTGCTTTGAGACAAATGGGGAGATGATTGGTTTTGATGGAACTTGTATTTCTGGACGTCAACTTATATTTGAACACTTAGATGAGATTTTTGCTCATCATTCAACTCCTCCTTTTACTTGTATCATTAAAAATATTCGCTTTTTGCAATCTGAAATTGCAGTTTTACGGGCGATTGCAGGGATGGTCCCAGAAGGAGAGTCAAAGTTAAATCCTGAATTAAATGCTGTGCAGACGTTAGTAGCAATTCAAAAAGAAGGGAAGTGGGAAGTGGCCCATTTTCAAAACACTCCTGCTCAATTTCATGGCAGACCAGAATTAGTCGAGCAGATGACAACAGAATTGGAGAAGCAGAGAATGGAAAAGAGTGCCTATTGAGAGACACTCTTTTTGTTATTTCTATTTTCTTATTCCGAGACTACTCTATTAACAATTTCTTTTACTTCAGTTCTACTAATTTTTTCTCTTCCTTGAGCTAAACCATCCAATGTACCATGAGCAAGAGCTAGAGGAATTTCACAAAAGTGGAGGATCGATCCTGGATTTAAACTTTCGATGTAAGTATCCCCTAATTCGAGATTTCGTTTCGCATAATCGAACATTTCTTTTTCCCCCCAACCGTCTGGGAAAAAATTGACTCCACGATCTTTATCTTCTGAACGATTTCTTAGTATATTCACTGATTGTAATCCTCTTCCAAAAGCAATGGCTAAATCTCTATCGGTTTTCGTTTCATCATGCCATTCCCAAATGTCTGAGAGCATGACACCGACTAATCCAGCAACATAGTAGGTATAATCATCTAAATCTTTTTCAGTTTTGATCTGCCAATCTTTCATCACCCATTCTGCCATTCCTTGTGCCATGATGGATGTCGCTTCTTTAATGCGTGTTTGAAGTGCTGGAGGGCATATTTTTAGCCAATCTGATAATCGAAGGGTTACCTCAGGAAGCTTCGATTGATAGGGCTTATAGAGGCCGTTCAAAACTTTTTCATCCATGTCTCCAGCATTTAATAATTTACTAATTTCTACTAGAAGATCATGTTTTGTAGCAGATGGAAGGTCAGGATGGTCTTCGATTTCGTCAATAGCTCTCATACATAAATAAGCAGAAGCTACAGCTTCTTTTAATCCGTCTGTTAAATAACTAATTGGAATAGAGAATGTTCGACTTGTTTTTTCTAAAACTTCAAATGCTTCCTTATATAAAGCGCTTGCGCTTGGTTTAATCATAATACTGTGGTCACCCTTTGTATCTGTATTTTCAAAAATCTTTTATATACATATTTTTAGAAGGAAGCATAGCTCTCTTCTATTATACTTTATTCGCCAGGACACGAAAGGAGATTCCCATAATTATTCTAAAACGAGCGATGGAAATATCTTCTTATTAGTATCGACCATCTTCAGGTTAATAAAACAAAAAATGTTAGTTGGAAACCTTTTTAATTTTATTTATAAATGTTATTATACAAAATGGATGACGGAAAGAAAGGAAGTACAAGAAATGTCTTCTCCGATCTCAGTAACCACACCTGAACATAACAAGATTGCGCTTACTACCTATAAGATATTGTTTATCATTAGTATTTGTCATCTTTTAAATGACACCCTCCAAGCAGTAGTTCCTGCGATGTTTCCTATTTTAGAAAAGGAAATGGGCCTTACTTTTACTCAATTAGGGGTAATTGCAGCTGTTTTAAATATCGTTTCTTCCTTATTTCAGCCTGTGATCGGTTGGTTTTCTGATAAAAAACCAAGACCCTATGCATTACCGCTCGGACTAGCATGTTCCTTGTTAGGAATGTTGATGCTGGCACTTATCCCCCGATATAGTTGGATTATTTTTAGTGTGGCACTCGTAGGCATGGGATCTGCTGTATTCCATCCTGAAGGCTCTCGAGTGGCACATTTAGCTGCTGGTTCCAAAAAGGGTCTGGCTCAATCCATCTATCAAGTAGGAGGAAACTCAGGTCAAGCTTTAGCTCCTCTGATTACAGCTCTTATTTTAGTTCCATTTGGGCAGTTTGGTGCTATCTGGTTTACTTTTGCAGCTGCACTAGCTGTCTTATTATTAACATATATTGCAAAGTGGTATCGAAATGAACTTCATGTACGTGTGATGACAAAGAAAAAAGCGGCAATAGGGTCTGCTAATTTGAGCAAAACGGTATGGATTGCCCTTATATTGACGATGTTTATCTTATTGGCCCGCTCATTGTACATTGTTTGTATGACCAATTATTACAGTTTTTACATTATTAAAACGTATCACTTTTCCATTACCACTTCACAAGCATATTTATTTGCATTTCTCATCAGCGGGGCAGTAGGAACATTTTTTGGTGGACCTCTCGGTGATCGATTTGGGAAGAAAAATGTAATTTTGTATTCTCTATTAGGAAGTGCGCCATTCACTATTTTACTTCCTTATGTTGGACCTATCAGTTGTTTTGTTTTGATACTTTTAATAGGATTTATCATGATGACTAGTTTTTCTGTATCTGTTGTCTATGCACAAGATTTAGTTCCAAGCAAGATTGGAACTATGTCAGGATTAACAGTGGGTTTTATTTTTGGATTAGGTGCAATTGGTTCGGTTTTATTTGGAAATCTAGCAGACCTAATTGGTATAACGAAAACCATATCAATCGTTGGATTTTTACCTATATTAGGTGTTCTAGGATTCTTTCTGCCTTCTGAAAAAAAGTTAGCAGAAATACACAAATGATGAAAAGGATGCTCCTAGCATCCTTTTTGCATAGAACGGGTTTTAAAAATCAGATTATTATAATTATTTCCTTTTTATAACCTATGTGTAGATGATTCTTGTATAATTTCTATTAGTAAATAAATGTTCTTATTGGTTTAAGGGGGTGAAAAAGATGGCAAGAGATGAAATATGTCGTTTAACTCTTGAAGAAATAGAAAAAATCAAAGGATTTAACTATGATGAATTTAATGATGAAGAATCAAATAAATATCCTTTACCACAATGGTATAACCGAATTAGACATAAAACATTGGCTGATTTAACGGTTTCTGACTTGTCCAGAGGGTTAAGACAAGATATTTTTTTGGATTACATAGGCTGGGAAATAGTTTATCGATTGGATAACGATATCTTGTTAGGTTACTTTCGAGATGGAGAGTTATTAGCCGGGATTGGTTTGTTACAAAAACATTGGGAACAAGATCTAGCATTAAAAGAAGAAGTTAAGAAGTTACTTTCTAAAACTTTTCAGAAAAAGCTCCTTTTAAAGGCTGTAAAATCTAACAAAATAACTTCAAATGATTATAAATACATATTGGATTCGTTATATCCTTTGATTCGAGAATTGGAACTAGGGAAAAAAATCATGGAAGAGCCTGGGAAAAAGGGATTGCGGATGAGATTATGGAGGTGATAGTTTCCTTATAAGTTTATCAGTCAAGGATATTGAAAAGCACATAAACTTCTTTAACATTTGTTGTATAGAAAAAGGATTACAAGTTAAAATTCGGTGTATCCAAAACAAACTGATCATTAACCCAGCTCAAAAATGTATTCAACCAAATGTTAGATAAATAAAAATATAAAAAAGACTTGAATCCTAATTCATACTAGGTCTTCAAGCCTTTTTTATTTCAACTTTTATTTTTAATCTGATTAAACTCTATCCCATCTTCAAGCCACATCTTAAATTGTTTTAGCTCGTCAGGGTGCATATGTTTGAAATGTGCTTCTGTAGGAAATTTACTCATCTGAAGATCTTGGATGTATAGTTGAAAGGACTCGAATATATCTTTGCGTAAATTGGCGTATTTTTTTGCATGCCGAAATGAATGCGGAGTTATTCCTAATAAATCATGTACGACCAAAACTTGACCATCCGTATAGCGTCCAGCACCAATGCCAATAGTAGGAATCCTTAATTTTTTCGTTATTTCGCTTGAAACTTCTTCGGGTACTAGTTCCAAAACTAATGACTTAGCACCTGCTTGTTGTATTCGAATGGAGTCTATTATCAATTGCTTAGCTTCGGAAAATGATTTCCCTTGTATCGCTGCTTTAGGCTGAAATTGTGCATTATATCCAAGATGAGCCCATACTTCAAATCCATTTGAAGTTAGGTGGTGAATAATTTCTTCGTGTGCTCCTTCTAATTTAATGCCATCAGCCCCCGCTGATTGCAATTTTATTGCATTCTGAAGAGCCATTTCTGGGTTTTGGTAGGTTTGATAAGGTAAATCAGCTACAACATAAGCTTTGGAAATACCACGACGAACTGCTTTTACATGATGAAGAATGTCCTCAATCGTAACTTCTTTTTCACTGTGATATCCTAACACGTTGGTACCTACACTGTCTCCAATCAATACGACATCAATATCTACATGATCGAGCAAAACTGCTGTAGGATAGTCATAGCAAGTTACCATTGAAATCTTTCTTTTTGATTTTTGAGCTTGTAAAAATTTTAAATCCTTCACCATCATTCATTCCTCCATCTCAGTCCTTAAAAGGATCCAAGTGTTGTTGTGTACTTACATCATGAGAAATAAAAAAATAAGTGAGATTCCATTCTGGATATCTCCTTATAGTAATTATAGCGTATATTATTTGGAGTGTTGGGTTTTATTTAATCAGAAGAGAAGTCTTACTGTTCTCTGTGGTATCGGATTTGATCAGGTGATGGAAGTTGATATAAAAAGATATCTTGATTATTTTGCTCAGATACTTTTGATAACATCTGAGATATTTCATCCCAATTTCCACCGGACAATCCAGCACCTATTCCAAATGGAAGTCCTATTTTAATCGTTCCCTCGTATTCAGATTGTATAAATTGAAGCATTGTATCTACCGCTTGTTGCAATGCTTCTACTTTTGTGTATGTTCTTTTTCTCCCATAGCGATTTTGTCCATATAAGTTGAAGATGAGGCGATTTTCTACTTTTTTATCCTTGACTTTAGTATATGAAAAACGTCCTAAGCGATCTGCGCCGTAAGGAATAGAAAAGTTTTTATCTGTCTCATGAACTTCCGGATACAATAGGCGTATTTGCTTTGCAATTCCAGCGCCCATTACTCCCCAACAATTGCATTGATGTCCGATGATGGTGCAATCGGATTTTAATAAGTCTCCGGATATAATATGAATCAAATACAAACCTCCTTTTGGTATGTACATGCAATATTAAAATTGTGACTATTCTGTTATAGTATAATAGAATGATTTAGGAAAAAGTAGAGTAGATAGAGGGGGGAACCCAATTTATGGGGATATACATATGAAAACAAAAACAATAAAAACCACTAAAGGGACAACGATTTCCTTTACAGATAAAGGAGCAGGAAACCCAGTAGTGCTGATTCATGGTTTTGTAGGAGATCTGCATTATTGGGATCATGTGATAGAGCCGCTCTCACAAAATTATCGAGTAATCGTAATTGATTTACCTGGACATGGAAGTTCTTCTTTATCTGATGAAACTTTTACTACTGAAGATTATGCTGATGAAGTTGCAAGTCTTGTCCAGCAACTAAACCTTACGAAAATATCGCTGATTGGACATTCATTAGGTGGGTACATTACTGTGGCTTTTGCTAAAAAGTATGCTTCTTTGTTAGAACGTTTTGCACTTGTGCATTCTACTGCTCTTCCAGATACGGAGGAAGCAAAAGCAGGTAGACTTGCTGGAATGGAAAAGATCAAATCAGATGGTCTCCAAGTATTTGTCGATGGTCTTGTTCCTAAATTATTTGCTCCTGATCATCTTACGAAATACGAACAAATTACAAAAGAAATTGGTTATAAAACTTCAACAGAAGGTGCACTAGCAGCTTTAGAAGCAATGCGCAGCAGACCAGATTTATCAGCTGTGTTAGCAACCGCAACTGTCCCTGTTCTTCTGGTAGCTGGGAGTAATGATAAGGTAGTTCCAGCCGAGCGAGTATTTGCAGCAGAAGGAGATCATATTAAAAAAGTAGTCATTTCATCGGTAGGTCACATGAGTATGTATGAGGCTCCTGAGGAATTAATCCGTGAGTTACAAGAGTTTTTAGGATAATTTCATTTAAAAATACCCACTTGGTATATACCAAGTGGGTATACTACTTTATTTCGGTGATTCGAATAATTCAAGTGATTCCTTATCAGGGCCATAAAAAAAGATATATTTTGCTCCATTAGGTAGAATTGTAATTTCTTCATCAGCAAAAGGCACATTAAGTTGCTTTAAACGCTCTATTTCCTTTTCTATGTTGTCAACTGCAAATGCTAGATGATGCACGACTCCTTCTTTTGGTAAATCATTTTTGTAACCATGTATAAGCTCTACTTCAGTTTCAGAAGAACTCGGAAAAGAAAGGAATACCAGTGTGATGCTTGGGTCCGTATGCACCAATGTACCCCGAATTTCCATTCCTATCACGTCACGATAAAATGCGATAGATTGTTCTAGATCTTGGACCATAATTCCTACATGTTCTAATTTTTGAATAGCCATTATATTTGCTCCTATTCTTGTACAGTTGTCTTACTGATATAACCTGTGGTTTGGTTTTTTAATTGCAGTTGATAAAAATCGTCTTGCACATCTTTGTAAGTTAAAATGGTTCCATATTTTACTTTCTGCAGGACTGTAGAGGAGGTATTTGGTTCTGAGCGGATATTTGCCAAGTCTACATCTACAATAATAGTAGACTTCTCTGCTGAAATAAGAAAGTTCTTTTGAATGAACGCGTATTTGTTATTCCCTAGCTTTACCTGCACCCAATTTCCGGATATTCCTGTTTTCTCAAGTGTAGTAGATTTATTTTTTGTAGTAGTGATAAACGAACCTATATTAGGGCCTGTCCATAGCTTTACTTTAGTTCGAGGTATGGTAACAGTTCCTGCCTCTTTTTGTAACCCCACTGATGCATTACCTCGCCAATGATTATCACTTTTTCCGCTATGTATCCATACGGGAGTGCCTTCATTCACGATTTGATAGAGTTCTTTGACATCCTCATTATTCATGCGAACACATCCACTTGATGCATGTTTGCCAATGGAATCTGGATCGTTGGTACCATGAATACCATAGGTGCGGCCGCGATCTCCATTCACTTCTAGACCATGCCATCTAGGTCCTAAGGGGTTTTTTGGATCACCGCCTGGAGTATCCTTCCATTTAGGGTCAACTATTTTTACAACCAAAGGAAAGGTGCCCTCTGGTGTTAAATCATTTGATCGTCCTGTAGCAACTGGATACGTTTTTTTTACTTTACCATCAGCGTACAAATAAAGTTTGTTTGTCTCTTTATTTATTTCAATTTGATAGTAGATGGGTTCATCTTGAGCTGCATAGGAGTTGTTTGGAGACAAAGTTAGCCAAGTTGCCACTAATAAAGATAAAGAAAGTAAAAGTTTAATAGTAACACCCCTTTCCATATATTCACTATATGGTTAATTATATGAATTATCCATAAGGAAAGGGGAAGTGTACTGTTATTGCCAATTTTTCATTCGTTCTTTTAGGGAGCCAGTGAAAATTTCCAATACAATACCGTCTGGATCTTGGAATTGAAAGGATAGTCCACCTCCGCGTTTGATCGGTTCTCTTACAATAGGAATTCCCTGCTTTTTCATTCGATTTACTAATCGATGAAAATCAGATTCCTCTACGGTAAATGCGACATGATCCATTCCTAATCCTTCATTAGGGAATTTCTGATCTCTCTTTTCCAATAGACATATCCACGCAGTTCCCCACTCAAGGTAAGCATCGGTTCGAGCTAGATGGACCAATGTCATTCCAAGTATATCGCAATAAAAAGTTAGACTTCTCTGAAGGTCACTAATACGTAAGGTAAGGTGATTAAAACCTTTCAACTCATGCAGTCCTTTCTAAATAAGTTGATATGGTCTAGCAACAACGCCTGATGCTACTATTCCCATATTTTTCATCTATTGCTTTTTGGTAAAATTTCTTTTCAGAAAGTGGCGTTCCACCAGGATGGTGTTTTTGAAAATGAATCAAATACCGTTTATAATTCGGTACACCTGCTATTTCATTTAGGTAATTAGCAACTGTTTTCAGCCATCTCATAATTATACCTCCTTTTTTATATACTTTGATTCATAGAGCTGAAGGGACTCTCGTTTTATTAGTATCGTGTACCATACACGTAGAGAATCAAGTAAAATAATCAAGATAAAGAGAATGAAGATGCCTGTTAACACTGCATCTATTCTGTTGTTGAAAACAATTTGGTTCATTTGCTCCATATTATTGGCAAGACCTAGAAGTTTACCGCTGGACATGGCAGTTTGGTATTTGTCGGATGCTGCCAAAAAACCAATTGCTGGGCTTGGATCAAATATTTTTTGCCAACCTGCTGTCATGGTAATGGTAGTTAACCAAATGAGAGGCACAGCAGTAATCCATGCATAAATGGCTTTTCCCATTTTGATCAATATCGTTGTTCCTACAGCTAAAGCGATAACTGCTAACATTTGATTGGCAATCCCAAATAAAGGCCATAGCGTGTTGATTCCACCAAGTGGGTCTACTACTCCTTGATAGAGGAAATAGCCCCACATTGCAACAATAATTGCACTTGTCAAGATATTAGCAGGGTACCAGTCTGTTTTCCCTAGTTTTGGAGCTATTCTGCCGAGTAAACCTTGTAACACAAATCGACCGACCCTTGTTCCAGCATCGATTGTTGTTAAAATAAAAACTGCTTCAAATAGGATTGCGAAGTGATACCATAGGGACATCCATGTTTTTCCTCCTATGACAGAAGAAAAAATAGTAGCCATTCCAATTGCAAGAGTTGGGGCTCCACCTGTTCGTGATAAAATGGATTCCTCGCCAATTTGATTTGCTAGATTTGATAGATCATGAGGAGTAATGGAAAAGCCAAACTCAGACACAACTTTCGCTGCACTGTTCACATCAGTACCAATAATGGCTGCAGGACTGTTGATGGCAAAATATGTTCCGGGCGTAATAATGCAGGCAGCAATCAGCGCCATGATGGCGACAAAAGACTCTGTAATCATACCACCATAACCGATCAATCGTGCTTGTGATTCACGCATGATCATTTTTGGAGTTGTTCCAGATGAAACAAGTGCATGGAAACCAGAAATAGATCCGCAGGCGATGGTAATAAAAACGAAAGGAAATAGATTTCCTGAAAATACTGGGCCTGTTCCATTGATGAACTTGGTGAGTGCAAGCATCTGCAATTCAGGCATCACCAGTAAAATGCCGATTGCTAATCCTAAAATAGTACTTATCTTAAGAAAGGTACTCAAATAATCGCGAGGAGCAAGAAGTAGCCATACAGGAATGACGGAAGCAACAAATCCATATAAAATCATCATCCAAGCGATGGTTGTTCCTTCAAAAGTAAACAAGGGACCTAATATTGGATGATTTGCAATGAATTGACCGCTCCAAAGGCAGATTAAGAGAAGAAAAAATCCGATCAGAGATGATTCGAGTATTTTTCCTGGACGAAGATAACGCATATAGATTCCCATGAATAAAGCAATTGGAATTGTCGATACAATTGTAAACATTCCCCAAGGGCTTTCTGCGAGTGCTTTGACTACAACTAATCCTAAAACAGCAAGCAAAATGGTCATAATTCCAATAATTGCAATGAGAGAAGTAAATCCCGCAACAGGACCTATTTCGTCACGAGCGATATCACCAAGCGATTTTCCGTTTCTCCGCATAGAACCAAATAAGATAATGAAATCTTGGACTGCTCCACCGATCACCACTCCAATAATAATCCAAAGTGTTCCTGGTAAATATCCCATTTGTGAAGCAAGAATGGGACCAACTAAAGGACCTGCACCGGCAATTGCAGCAAAATGGTGACCGAATAAGACCCATTTATTAGTAGGAACAAAGTCTTTTCCATCATTATAGACTTCAGCAGGCGTTTTCCGCTGATCATCAAGTTGCAGTACTTTTTTGGCTATATACAGACTATAAAATCGGTAAGCGATGGCATATGTACATACAGCAGCAGTTAATAGCCAGATAGAATTGACGGTTTCTCCACGATTTAAGGCAAGGACTGCAAAACACCCTGCACCGAGCATAGAAACGAAAGACCAAATAAGATAAGATTTCCAGTGATTCTTCATCATCTCATTCCTTTTCTATTACCATTATTCGAAAAATTACTAATAAAATCTTATTCTAATATAAATTATCTAATTTTGGATACGTATGCTAATCATGAAAAGAATTTCAACTAATGAAATGCGATATAAATCAAATAGATTCATGTAATGATGATAAGTACATTATTGGTGAGGAAGAACAGAAAGGAAAAATGTTTAGAAGGGAAAGGAGAGAAAAGGAGAATGAGCATTTTCTAATGTAATAAAATGTGAGGAAACTCTTTTTTGTTTCAGCTCTAGCCCAAACAGCGGTTTATTTGTTACACTTACAGGTAACGATTTTTTATATGTATAGATGAGGAGAGTATAGGATGAGGTATTTAACAGCGGGAGAGTCACATGGACCACAATTGACAATTATTATAGAAGGATTACCAAGTCAATTACCATTTTCCAAAGAAAAATTGGATAATGAATTACATAGAAGACAGTTAGGACATGGTCGTGGTCGAAGGATGCAAATTGAGACAGATCAAGCTCAAATCCTGTCTGGTGTTCGCTTTGGAAAAACAACTGGAGCTCCAGTTACATTAGTGATTGAAAACAAAGACTGGACCCATTGGCAAAAAATCATGAACCCACTAGCTGATCCTGAGGAGGCTGGTAAACGTCGGATTTCTCGTCCGCGACCTGGTCATGCAGATTTAAATGGAGCAATCAAATACAATCACCATGATATGCGTGATGTACTAGAACGTTCGAGTGCAAGAGAGACAGCCTCTCGAGTGGCTGTCGGTGCAGTAGCGAAGCAGATTTTAGAACTATGTGGAATTCGTATTGGTGGTCATGTGGTTCGAATTGGAGAAGTAGAAGCAGAAAGAGTAGAGCTCAGTTTAGAAGAATTAATAACACGTTCAGAACAGTCTTCGGTTCGCTGTGTTGATCCAAATGCAGAGCAACCAATGAAAGATTTGATTGATCGAGCAAAGAAAGAGGGAGATTCTTTAGGTGGTATTGTTGAGGTAATTGTCGAAGGTGTTCCTATTGGACTTGGAAGCTTTGTACATTGGGATCGAAAGTTAGATGCGCGGATTGCTGGGGCAATTGTCAGCATTAATGCATTTAAAGGTGTAGAGTTTGGAATCGGTTTTGAAGCTGCAAAACGTCCTGGTTCTCAGGTGCATGACGAAATTATTTGGTCAGAAGAACAAGGGTTTGGTCGAACAACTAATCGATTAGGTGGTTTTGAAGGTGGGATGACAACAGGACAACCGCTTATTATTCGCGGAGTGATGAAACCAATTCCCACATTGTACAAACCATTGATGAGTGTGGATATAGACACCAAAGAACCTTTTGCTGCAAGTATAGAGCGTTCCGATAGTTGTGCGGTACCAGCTGCAAGCGTAGTAGCTGAAAATGTGGTAGCGTGGGAAATAGCACAAGCAATGCTGGAGAAATTTCCAGCCGATACGATTGACGAATTGATTGAACAAGTTACTCAATACCGAGAAAAAACAAAGAGGTTTTAAGAAATGAGAGAGCTACAAGTTCAAACGAAAACTCGAACTTATTCGGTTTATGTTGGTGTTGAGTTATTATCAAAATTACCATCACTTCTTAGTCAACATAGTATCGAAACAACTCAAAAGCTGTTTCTCGTAACAGATAGCCATATCTCTGCTTTATATGCCAAGCCATTATTAGAATCACTTCGTTCGACTGGTTATGATGTTACCCTCTCAGTCATTCCAGCGGGAGAGAGCAGTAAATCTTTAGAGACCTTAGACCAGCTATATGAAGAAGGGATTAAAGCTGGTTTAGATCGCTCTAGTGTTGTTATAGCACTTGGGGGAGGGGTGGTAGGAGATCTAGCTGGTTTTTTTGCTGCTAGTTTTATGAGGGGCATTCCATTTATTCAATTACCAACTACTTTATTAGCTCATGATAGCAGTATTGGAGGGAAGGTTGGTATCAATCATAGGCTGGGTAAAAATTATATGGGTGCTTTCCACCAACCATTGTTTGTTTTATTTGATGTCAGTCTTTTATCTTCTTTGCCTGTTAGAGAACTTACTTCTGGATTTGCTGAGGTTGTGAAACACGCATTGATCTGGGACAAATCATTTGTTTCTTGGTTAGTGGAAAATAATCAGGCCTTAAAAGCGAGAAATCTTTCTATCTTGGAAGAAGCGATCTACCGTGGTTGTAAAGTGAAAATTAGTGTGGTCTCCGAGGATGAAACGGAAAAAGGAAAACGTGCTATTTTAAATTATGGTCATACTATCGGTCATGCCTTAGAATCTATTTCGAATTACAGCCATTATACCCATGGAGAAGCAATATCGATTGGTATGGTGGGTGCAGCTATGCTAAGTGTAGAGATGTTGGATGCCCCTGCGCAATTAATCCAAGATACGGAATCTTTGTTACAAAGTTTTTCTTTGCCGACTCGAATCGAAGAGCCGTGGTCAGATGAAGCTTTGTTACAAATAATGAAGCGAGATAAGAAGGCAAAACAAGGCAACTACACCTTTGTATTGAGTAGGAGACTGGGGAACGTAGAAATAGTAAATGAGATTCCAGAAACAAAGATAAAAAAAGTCTTAAAAAAGCTTAAAGAGGTGGGTACTTAAGTGGTTCGAGGAATTCGTGGGGCTACAACAGTTTCAACAAACACAAAAGAGGAAATATTAAAAGCAACAAAAGAGCTGTCTTTAGCTCTTATCGAACGGAATGATTTACATGCAGATGATGTAGCCAGTATTTTGATAACAAGTACCCCTGACTTAAATGCTGCTTTTCCTGCTGCCGCTATACGTTCTTTAAAGGGATGGGAATTGGTACCTTTGATGGGCGCTAGTGAAGTAGATGTGCCAAATGGATTAGCCCTTTGCATTCGTATGATGTTCCTTGTCAATACGGACAAATCAGCAAATAAGATTCGACATGTTTATTTGAATGAAGCGGTAAAGTTACGACCAGATTTGAAATCGTAAAGTTCCCATTGACAGGGAAGAGTGTCCTCATATAGAGTATGAGTTAGTAATTGTTAAAGTAGAGATTGAGTCTGAGTAGATGAGTAGAGTAGAGATCGGGATATAGTTAGCGGAGTAGAGCTGAGTTTACGATGACAAACCACAGCCAAAGCATCCGGTGCTTTGGCTTTTCATATTTATTTTCCCTCTATATCCTTCTCTCTCCTACCTCATTAGGAGGGAAAAAGTCCATTGATTTATCCAACCAAAATAGAAGTAGAGGCTTTAGCCAAACAATATTCCCATATTCCCATTTGTAAAAAAATCCAAATAGATACAGTTACACCAATTCAGTTATTTCATGCGTTAGACAAAGATGAGTATTCTTTTTTATTGGAAAGCGTAGAAGGAAGTCAAAAATTTTCTCGCTATTCCTTTATGGGATCAAAGCCTTATTGTATATTAACGGGTAAGGAAGGTATGCTTACTGTCACTATTGCCGATAAAATAAAAGTTTTTCCAGCAGACGATCCATTACCTTTTCTACAAAATTTAATGGATGAAAGTACTTCTCCAAAATATGACGGCTTTCCGCCTTTTCTTGGAGGAGCTGTAGGATATTTTAGTTATGAATTGATTCAAGCATTTGAACCGAACTCATTGCTCGTTAATTCTTCAGGAAAGTCGAAAGCGTATGATACACATCTGGCTTTTTATGATCGTCTAATTGTATTTGATCACTTAGAACAAGTCTTATATTTGGTTATGCATGTGAAAGCAAAAAATGGCGAAGTGATGGATTATGATAAAGTAGTCGATCAATTGGAGAAATGGAAGGATCGTCTGCAAACGATACATCCCCTCATTGAACCATTGCCTAATTTAGTTCGTGAAGAAGTGGATTTTAGCCATATTACCTCTAATTTTACACAGGATACTTTTTGCAGAGCAGTGGAAAATGCGAAGGAATACATCCGTGCAGGTGATATTTTTCAAGTTGTGCCATCCCAAAAGTATACCGTTGAATGTACTCCGGATCCCATGATGGTTTATCGCATTTTACGATATTTAAATCCTTCTCCATACATGTATTATCTACAAATGGGCGAAGAGCAGATTGTTGGAACATCTCCGGAAATATTAGTTCGGGTTCAAGATCGCTTAGTAGAGACAAGACCGATTGCAGGTTCCAGGCCGAGAAGTCAAGACGCTGTTGAGGATGAGGAGTTAGCAAAGGAACTGCTTGCAGATCCAAAAGAAAATGCCGAGCATCTCATGTTGGTGGATTTGGGAAGAAACGACGTCGGTCGTGTATCTACCTATGGTACTGTTCAAGTAACAGCATTTAAACATGTAGAGCGATATTCTCATATCATGCACATGGTTTCCCAAGTAACAGGAGAATTGTCAAAAGAACATACACCATTAGATGCATTTCGAGCATGTTTCCCGGCAGGTACTGTGTCCGGCTCACCGAAAATTAGAGCGATGGAAATCATAGCAGAATTAGAACCTGAAGCACGTGGGATTTATGCTGGAGCGGTAGGGTATTTTGATTTTGCTGGGAATGTGGATACATGTATTGCGATTCGAACGATTTATTTTCGAGACAATAAGGCGTTTGTGCAAGCAGGCGCGGGGATTGTCTATGATTCTGATCCAATAAAGGAATATGAAGAAACACGCCATAAAGCAAGTGCGATGTTACTTGCGATCCAATTAGCCAAATCAGCTCAGACAAAGAATTAGGAGAAGAGGAGGAGTAACAGATGTTTTTAACTTTACTCAATCAATTACTAGAAGGCAAAGACCTGACGCAAAAAGACACTTATTATTTAATGGAACAAATGATGAGTGGTTCACTCAATGATGTACAAATTGCGTCCCTTCTCACGGCACTTCGTATCAAGGGAGAGACAGTGGAGGAATTGATTGGATTAGTGGAGGGTATGAGAGCATATGCAACTCCTCTGCCTCATTTAGTAGTGGATAGTGTGGATACGTGTGGAACAGGTGGAGATGGAGGAAAAACATTTAATATCTCTACTGCTACGACTTTTGTCGCCGCAGCAGCTGGTGTATCCATTGCTAAGCATGGAAATCGAGCTATATCTAGTAAAAGCGGAAGTGTGGATGTATTAGAGGAACTTGGCATAACCCTGGATTTAACTCCAGATGAATCGAGCAAACAGCTAAATGATACAGGAGTTTGTTTTTTGTTCGCTCCTCAATATCATCCCGCAATGAAATATGTCAATCCAACACGTAAAGCTTTAGGATTTCGGACTTGTTTTAATTTACTAGGTCCCTTGGCTAGCCCTGCAGGTGTACAACGTCAATTGATAGGGGTATTTTCACCTAAGTACACAGAGAAGGTGGCAAAAGTATTACAGGCTCTAGGTAGCAATCATGCACTTATTGTTTCTGGACTAGATGGATTGGATGAAATCTCCCTTACATCACCAACGCAAGTAAGCGAATTAAAAGATGGACAGGTGAATACTTATACTGTCTCTCCTCAAGATTTTGGGTTATCCCCTTGCATGATCGAAGATTTAGAAGGTGGATCACCAAAAGAAAATGCAGCGATTATTCGAGAGATTTTACAAGGGAAGAAAAGCGCAAAACGCTCTATAGTGGAAATAAATGCCGCAGCTGTTCTCTATGTTGCTGGAAAAACAGATAGTCTCCAAGCGGGAGTTCAACTAGCTGCAGAGGTGATTGATACTGGTTTGGCGCTGCAAAAATTAGAACAAGTAGCAAAAAGTTCCCAAGAGGTGAAAACACATGTTTCTTGAAAAAATGAAGGCTATTAAACATAAAGAAATTGCCCTTTTAGAACAAAAGTACAACAACGTATCGGACTGGGATTCTGCTACTTCTATGCCAAAAGGTCGTTCATTTCGTGCGGCGATTGAATCTTCACCATTTGCTGTGATAGCGGAAGTAAAGCCGGCATCTCCTTCAAAAGGTGTTATTGCAAGTAATGTAAATCCAGTTGAACAAGGTTTACGTTATGAAAAAGGCGGGGCAAATGTCATATCGGTTTTAACAGAGACGGAATACTTTCATGGAAGCCCAGAGTCTCTTATTAAGGTCAAAGATGCAGTATCTATCCCTGTTTTGCGAAAAGATTTCATTTTGCATCCTCTACAAGTTTTGGAAAGCAAATTTCTAGGTGCTGACGCTATTTTGCTCATCGTTGCTTTTCTGAATCAGGATAGTTGTACACAACTTTCCAATTTAGCTCATCAACTAGGGATGGAAGTTTTGGTTGAGGTTCATGAAGAGTCTGAAGTGGAAGTAGCTTTACAGGTAAACGCTGATGTTATTGGAATAAACAATCGTAATCTGCACACTTTAGCAGTAGATTTGGAGACTACAGCCAAATTAAGGCCTTTGATAACCTCTCCTGTTCCTGTAATTGGAGAAAGTGGGATACTCACTTTAGATGATGCGAAAGTAATGGCAGATGCAAGCATCAATGGCGTGTTAGTGGGTGAATTTCTCATGCGTCATCCGGAACCTGCCAAAGCAGTCGCTGAATTAAAGAGAGTAGGTGAACAACAATTAAGCAAATCGCAATGAAATTTTGTGGATTTAAAACGATAGAAGAAGTGGAGTTCGCTTCTACTTTACCTATACAAGCAATTGGTTTTATTCTCGTTCCGAACCGTAAGCGAACAGTTTCATTGGAGCAATTGGCATACTTATTACCTATCATTCCTGATTCTATTTGGCGGGTTGGCGTTTTTCAAAATCCTAGCCTGGAGGAAGTAGGTAATGCTGTATCCCTAGGTTTATCCATGGTACAACTACACGGACAAGAATCGCCGGCGTTTTGTAAACAAGTAAAGGAAAGTTGGCAGATTCCCATTATCAAAGTATTTTCGGAAACTCAGTTACAAGAGATACCATCCTATAAAGATGTAATGGATATCGTTTTATTGGATCATGCTTCTGGCGGGAAGGGTGAGCTAATTGATTGGAGTTATATACCTCAAGCAAAGCGAGTAACGGAATCTCTTCATCTTCCTTTGTGGATCGCAGGTGGCTTGAATGAGTCCAATATTGACAACCTTTACAGTAATTATGAATTAGATGGGGTGGACCTCTCTTCAGGAATAGAAAGTAACGGAAGAAAAGATAATCAAAAGATGATCAAGTTAGTAGAGAGGATGAAAAAGCATGACAAAGTCGAATGGTAGATTTGGTTCCTTTGGTGGCAGATTTGTACCAGAAACGTTGATGAATGCTGTATTAGAACTGGAAAAAGGGTTTGAAGCGATTTTAGATGACCCAACTTTTGAAATAGAGATGCGTGATCTTCTAGTGAATTATTCTGGAAGACCTACACCGCTTACGTTTGCAAAAAGATTGACTGAGTATGCTGGAGGAGCAGAGATTTATTTAAAAAGAGAAGATTTAAATCATACTGGAGCACACAAAATTAACAATACGATTGGTCAAGCTCTACTAGCTAAACGAATGGGCAAAAGAAAATTGATTGCAGAGACTGGTGCAGGTCAGCATGGTGTTGCTTCTGCTACGATTGCAGCTTTACTTGGTATGGAGTGCAAAGTTTATATGGGAGAAGAAGATGTGCGTCGACAAGCACAAAATGTCTTTCGAATGGAATTACTAGGGGCAGAGGTTATTTCTGTTACATCTGGCTCTCGAACACTAAAAGATGCAACAAACGAGGCGATGCGAGCATGGGTTGCTGCTGTGGAAGATTCTTTTTATCTTATTGGATCTGCCGTTGGACCACATCCATATCCGCAAATGGTTAAATATTTTCAACGTGTTATTGGTGATGAAGCACGTGCGCAAATGTTGGAACGAACAGGTAGTCTACCAACAGATGTAGTCGCTTGTGTCGGTGGTGGAAGTAATGCAATTGGAATGTTTACGGCTTTTATCGATGATCAAGCTGTGAAAATTCATGGGGTAGAAGCAGCAGGAAAAGGGTTGGATACAAAAGAGCATGCTGCAAGTCTTAGTATAGGAAGACCTGGAGTATTACATGGATCGTATAGTTATATGCTTCATGATGAGCATGGTCAAATTATTCCAGCTCACTCGATTTCTGCAGGTTTGGATTATCCAGGTGTGGGGCCTGAACATGCTCATCTAAAAGAAATTGGACGAGTACGGTATACTGCAGTAACGGACGAAGAAGCGATGGAAGCAGTGAAGCAATTATGTGAATTAGAAGGAATTATTCCAGCTATTGAATCAGCACATGCCTTATCAGAAGCCATCCGTTTAGCTTCAAATGGTAGCGCAGCAGAGAAAATATTGGTGTGCCTTTCTGGTCGTGGAGATAAAGATATGGAAACAATCCGAGCATATTTTCAAGGGGGTATCTGAGTGACTACATTAGCAAAGTCTTTTCAGTCTAATAAAACGAATTTAATTCCTTATTTAGTCGCAGGATATCCATCAAAGCAAGTGACTATTGATCTTATTCATTTACTTTCTGAAGAAGGTGTAACAGCTATTGAGTTAGGTGTTCCATTTTCAGACCCAGTAGCAGATGGTCCTATCATCCAACAAGCTGCCGAAAAAGCATTGGCTAATGGTGTCACTTTAGCAGATGTTTTTTCGATTGCCCAAACTGTGCGTGAACAAGGAAATCATATTCCGCTTATCTTATTTTCTTATTACAACCCGTTGCTCTCTTATGGATTGAATCAAGTTGCTCGAGATGCAGCTAAAGCAGGTTTTGCAGGATTTATTGTACCAGATTTGCCTTTTGAAGAAAGTGATGAACTTCGGAATCAATTGGATCAACTGAATATGGATCTTGTACCATTAGTAGCACCGACTTCTAAAGAACGGGTAGCAAAGATCGCTTCTACAGCAAAAGGATTTGTTTATTGTGTATCCTCATTAGGGACGACAGGAGTTAGACAGTCGTTTGCTTCCAATTTAGATGCGTTTTTGCAGCAAGTCCGATCGAATAGCCCTGTACCAATAGCGGTTGGATTTGGTGTTTCTAGGGCATCTCAGGTGCAAGAATTACAGAAAAAAGCAGATGGCGTCATTGTTGGCAGTGCACTAGTAAAACAAGTGATGGAATTGGAGCAAGGGCTCTGCAAAAAAGAAGAGAAACAAAAATCACTTGAACAGATTCGCGTATTTGTCAAGGGGCTATTAAGCTAGTAAGATAGAAAGAAAAAATGTTGGGGGATTATCATGATATCAGCCAAAAAATCTATCCAAGGCTTACCCGTTTATCAACCAGGTAAATCACTAGAGGAAGTGAAACGGGAGCTTGGATTAGAAAAAGTTATCAAATTAGCATCGAATGAGAATCCTTTTGGTTGTTCACCTAAAGTATGGGAATCTCTCACTCAAATAAAAGATCAATTTCATTTATATCCAGAGGACGACGCTCCTTTATTGCGTCAAAAATTAGCAGAGTCATTAGAAGTAGATGAGCGCCGATTAATATTTGGAAATGGCTCGGATGAAGTTATCCAAATGATAGCACGTGCATACTTAGAACCAGGTACAGAATCTGTAATGGCTACTCCTACTTTTCCTCGATATGAAACGGCGACGAGAATCGAAGGAGCAGTTCCTGTTGAGGTACCATTGAGAGAAGGGAAACATGATTTAGATGCAATGCTTGAAGCAGTTAATGAAAATACAAGACTGGTTTGGGTTTGCAATCCGAATAATCCTTCTGGAACATTTGTTGATCATGAGTCATTGAGCAACTTTATTGATCAGTTACCGGAACATGTCCTTGTTGTTTTGGATGAAGCTTATGTAGAGTATGTAACTGACGATACATTTCCAGATTCCCTTTCTCTCCTAGATTACAATCCTAGAATTATTGTTTTACGTACTTTTTCAAAGATTTATGGATTAGCTTCTTTCCGTGCTGGATATGGAATTGCTCATCCAGAAGTAGTGCAACAATTATCTCGAGTTCGCGAACCATTTAACCTAAATCGTCTAGCTCAAGCTGCTACATTAGCAGCTATTTCGGATGAAACCTTTGTACTTTATTGTCGAAATCAAAATCGAATGGGTATGAAGCAAATAATGGAACGTTTGGACGAATGGGGGATTGGGTACTATCCATCTCAAGCCAACTTTCTGTTGATTAATACTGAATACAATGGGGATGAGGTCTTTTCTTACTTGTTGAAGAAAGGAATAATTGTTCGTTCTGGAAAAGCACTTGGTTTTCCAACATATTTACGGGTCACCATAGGGAATAAGGAAGAAAATGAAGTATTTCTCTCGGGGTTAAGCAATTTTTTACAGGAGAAAAAGAGTAGGGTGTCACAATGAGAAAGCGAATAGCTGTCTTAGGCGTCGGATTAATTGGAGGATCTCTCGCCTTGTCTTTTAAAGAAAGAACAAATCATCATGTTATCGGTTTTGATACACATGCTGATACTGTACAACAAGCTTTAAACTTGGGAGTTATCGATGAAGGAGTTACCTCCCTTTCTCAAGCGGTTATAAATACTGATTATATTTTTATAGCGGTTCCTGTAGGTCATATTGGGATTTATATCAATCAGCTTGCAAACTTGAAATTAAAAACTGGGGTAATTATTAGCGATGTAGGCAGTACAAAAGCAGAGATCACAACATATGGCAAAATTCTTACGGAACAGGGCTACACTTTTATTGGTGGACATCCAATGGCGGGGTCGCATCGTTCTGGAGTACAAGCTGCACATTCACTGTTGTTTGAAAATGCATATTATGTATTGACTCCAGAACCAGATACATCACTTATAGATGTAGAGAGATTGAGTCAATTACTCAAGCAGGCAACTCATGCGCAACTAGTGGTAATGGACGCTGAATATCATGATAAAGTTGTTGGAGCTATTAGCCATTTGCCTCATGTCATTGCAACTGGACTTGTTGCTCAAGTAGGAAATTATAATGATGAAAACGGTTGGTTTCATCGCTTAGCAGCAGGTGGTTTCCGGGATTTAACACGGATTGCCGCAAGCCATCCAATCATGTGGAGAGATATTCTTCTCAGCAATCGAAAAGAGATGTTAATGCTGTTAGAGGATTGGATCAAGCAAATGACTGAGTTTCAGCATGCTATCGAAAAAGAGGATGCAGAATGGATTGAAAAAATTTTTGCTCGCTCTCGTGACCTCCGTCAAAGACTTCCAGAAAAGAAACGTGGTTTACTTGCTCCAATCTATGAATGTTATATTAATATTCCCGATGAACCAGGACTGATTGGAAAAATAGCTACTTTGCTTGGAGAGCATCAGATAAATTTGAGTAATATAAGTATCATGGAAAATAGAGAAGAGGTACATGGTATTCTTCGGTTGACTTTTCGCCGTCTGGATGATTATGAACGCGCAATTCCTGTTTTAGAAGAATCTGGGTATACCACATATACAGAAAATGAAAAGGAGGCTCAGCATGTCGACCTTAACAAGTAACCGGATCAAGCCGTTTCGAAAAGTGATTACAGTTCCTGGTGATAAATCCATTTCGCATCGGGCTATCATGTTCGGTTCCCTAGCGAAAGGTATTACTACAGTCGAAGGTTTTCTCCCTGGAGCAGACTGTCTCTCAACCATAGCTTGTTTTGAAAAGCTGGGGGTTCAGGTAGAGAAAACTTCGGCTACTAGTGTAAGAGTCATAGGAAAATCAATCGACGGTTTACAAGCGCCGATATCTACACTCGATGTTGGTAACTCTGGTACAACTATCCGTCTCATGATGGGGATACTAGCTGGTACCTCTTTTACGAGCATACTTGAAGGGGATGCCTCCATTGGAAGACGACCAATGGATCGCGTTGCAAAACCATTGCGTATGATGGGGGCAAAAATTAGTGGGAAAGAAAATGGAAAATTTACGCCACTTACAATTAAAGGTACACCACTCCAAGGAATTATATATGAAAGCCCAGTTTCTAGTGCTCAAGTAAAATCAGCAATTTTGTTAGCTGGTTTATCAGCATCTGGAAAAACGACAGTGTTAGAACCGACGACTTCCCGTGATCATACAGAGCGAATGCTCAGTGCTTTTGGGGTACAAGTAGAGCGTTTCAATAATGGTGCAAGTATCGAAGGGGGACAAGAGCTTACAGCTACTAAGGTTATTGTACCAGGAGATATATCTTCTGCTGCCTTTTTCCTTGCAGCTGCTTTAATGGTACCAGGTAGCACGATAACGATTGAAAACGTTGGATTAAATCCGACGCGTACTGGTATTATCGATGTATTTAAAGCGATGGGTGCACAGGTAACAGTGGAGAAACAACAAGAATCCTCTGGTGAACCAATCGGTTCTATCACTATAACCTGTGAGGAATTAAAAGGGGTTGAAATTGGGGGAGATCTTATTCCTCGGTTAATTGATGAAATTCCAATTATTGCAGTAGTAGCAACTCAAGCAAAAGGAAAAACAGTTATTCGAGACGCAGCAGAATTAAAGGTAAAAGAGACCAACCGAATTTCCACTACTGCAAATGAATTGCGAAAACTAGGAGCTCAAGTGGAGGAGACCGAAGATGGTTTGATCATTGAAGGAAAAACTCCACTTCGTGGAGCTATTTGCAGTAGCTATGGAGATCATCGTATCGGCATGGCAATGGCAATTGCTGGGCTAGCAGCAGATGAACCAGTAGTAGTGGATGGTTCTGAGGCAATTCAAGTATCTTTCCCAGGATTTTATGAATTATTGAAACAATTATAATAGTGATAGAAAAAACAAATTATATAGTGAACCCCAAAAGTTAGACCAACAAATCTAACATTTGGGGTTTAAAACATTATTATAGAAGGTTTATTTTACGCATCTGCCAATAGCTTGCGAATACAAGTAGGTAGTAGATCTGTTAATATTTCAACTGTATAAGTTACATTAAGACGTTCTGTTCGTTGGTGAGCATCTTTTCCGACTGAACCTAAATTAATAACAGGGACATTAAACTGTTCTAATTCTTTAAGTGGAACGGAATATCCCTTTTCCCATAAAGGCATATTGTTAACAAAGGACTGAATGGAATTAATTGGATATTGCAACCCTACATAACTCAAGTCTGAGATTCCACCAAAATAATTAATTTTCTGCAAGGAGATATCATGTTTTTCTCTCGCGTAGGTTATCATTTCAGATGTAACTTGTTTTATTAAACTATTATCACGTGAGCAAATAGCAGGATAATAGGGAGGTGCAAAGAAAAGTACGATCATAGGTGCTAGTTCTTTACACAAAATAGCTAGTTGATCTACTAATTCAATTGTCAACTCCCGCTCATCGTTTTCTTGGTCTTTTTGGTTCATTACTCTTTTTTCGATTTGTTGGACTTGCTCTAGTCCATGATGTTCGACCGCATAGTATAGCAAATCTTGGTATGTGAGAGTACGTATTTCAACCGTTTGTGGAGTATATGGTTCATATTGCACATAACTTTTGGCATGTTTTTCATAGTTTCGTTTAATGTCTACTGCCACTTTTTGTGCGCTTTCTAATAAAGAATGAACAATTTCATCCATTTTTTTCTCTAGAATAAAGAGATTAAATAAGGTAACAGCTCGGTGAGGAATTTTAACCGAATAGTCTCTTTTTAGCCCTTTCTGAATGAGATTAGTCGGAGGTGGAGATGCTTCTCCTTCTACTACTTCACAGAAGTCAGTATTTAATTCTAATTCACAGGTGAGCTGAGAAGCCATAAAATTGGCGTTCAATCCCAAAAATGGTTCTCCTACGTGTGTTTCATCCCCATAACACAAAAATCCCGGCAGTACTTTTCCTATTGTTCCAGTATAAATATATTTATTTTGGTCTCCTGGGAAACGGGTAAACATCGATTCAGAATTCAATACTGCTTTATATTCTAGTTGATAGGTTTGAGCTAGTTCCAAAAGAGCAGGGACAGCTGCTCTCATTCCAACAGAGTTCACTTCTTCATCTGGAACTGTTAACAAAATAAGATTTCCATCGAACTTACCTTCAATAGCTTGTTCGATCATCGACATATGAATGGCTAATCCACATTTCATATCCATTGTGCCTCGACCAAAAAGCATTTCACTGGCATTCATTTCGTTTTGAATATCTTCTGGTAGTGATTCTTTTTCATCATAAAACATTTGGGTAAGATGTTTTGCGTCGAAAGCGCTTTCTTTCCAGAGGCCATAATCTTCTACGTCGACTACATCAAAATGACTAACGAGAATAACGGCCTTTTGTATATCTCGCTTTGATTTAACCATTGCGATTAGAAACTCTCGTCCATCGCCTGTAGGATATAACCGTAAATGATCGGGGTGTTGCTGGAAATAAGACAAAGAGTTCAATTGTTGGTGTACATATTTCGGAAATACAATCTCTGCTTCGGTTCCGGTTACACTAGGAATTGCAACTAAATCACAGAGAAGATCGATCAACTGATTCTTGGTTTGCCATTTACTCATTTTCTCTCTCCTTTTTCCGCATATCGGAAACATTTTCCGTTATATGACCAAAAATTATTGTTGTTTCCCTAGCCGTATAGATATTTCTTTCGCTGTTTTTTGAACTTGTGAAATGAGGTAAGAAAGTCTCTCCTCTGTGATGGTATAACTCAAAATCCCAATGCTCAATGCACCAATAATTTGATTATGATATCCGATGATCGGCGCAGCAACAGATGCAGTTCCCTCTGTTTTTTCCCCATAGCTCAGTGCATATCCTGATGCATGGATTTTGTTCAGCTGTTCAAGAAATTTTGTACGAGTAAGAGAGTCTGTAATCAATTGATTCAAAATTCCAACTACTCTATCTTTCGGCATGTTGGCTAATATCGTTTTGTTTGCTGCACCAACGTTTAATGGGATGCGTTCTCCTAAGTTATCTATGATTCTTACTTTTAGTGGACTATCTACTCGTTCAATAATAATAGAGTCGGTTTGATTTGGGATATTCAAGTAGATGCTTTCCTCTACTTCGAGTGCTAATTGCTCCATATAAGGCCGAGCTACTACACGAAAATCTAGATTTTCCAACATCCCAAGGCCGATTTCCATCCATTTGTTCCCGATTTTATACTGTTTAGTTTCGGGGAGCTGTGTAACGAGTTCGTAGCGAATCAGACTGCTAATCAAGCGATGAGCGGTACTCAAAGGTAATTCCGTATGGTCAGCTATTTCGGAAATTTGCCAATAGCTCTTATGTGGATCCGAAATTAAAAGTTGAATAATTTTCATCGCTCGATCAATGGATTGGACCATTACACTGCCCCTTCAAATAAAAATATGTTACTCATATTCTTTGTATCACATACTTATATTCAAAATCAATATAAGTATTTTAATTAAAAACATTTAATTATTAAATAAAAAATAACTGTATATTGTTAGTGTTGTTTAAACTGACAACTTGGATTTGTATATATTAATAGTATAAGAAATAATTTTTTATCGAAAAATGAGAGAGTAAAAGGGAGAAGCATCTTGTTATTTTTTGCAGATTTTTGATGCGATGGGGATGATTGACCATGTGTATGTTTTTAAGTAGAAGAGGGTATACAATCAGATCCATTATGTGATTACAAGAAATAACTGCAAGCATAGCAGCTGAGTTGTTTATTGATTGTTTGACAAATTCCTTTCCATGGAAATGGTAAGGGCCATAAGTTGTCTTGATTTTTTCATTTGTACTATTCATATCTTGATTTTTCATAATATAACCTTTATAATCTTTCTTACAGTATGGTTTCTCTCTATTCCTTTCCATAATACATATAAATGTAACCGTTTTCGGAAGGAACGGTTCTTTTTTTTGTCTAATTTTCCGCTTTTTCGGCCAAACTGGTGCTGTGAAGTTTTGGTTGGAAGGGTGTATCAATATGCGTATCGCGGAATGGTTAACGTATACCAGTATGGAACAACTGAGGCAAATTAGCAGAACTTATCATGGTGAAGAGTTAATTACGCATTCCAAGTATGATCTAATTCGCTCTTTATTGCCTAAGTTAGGAAGAAAAGGAAGTTATCAAGAACAATTAGGCAAACTATCAGACATAGAGTGTCGATTTTTGCAGTTGCTTGTATTTGACACTTCTCCCTCCTTTACGATGGAAGAATTACTTGCAAAAGGAAGGGCTGCACTTTGTCAAGAAGAAGGAGAACCACGTTCACTTGTAGTTCAGGCAATCAAAAGAGGTTGGCTTTTCCAAGGTTACTCCCATCATACACAGTATCTTTATCATGTTCCTAGCGATACCAGAAACCAAATGATTGATTGTTTCCTTAGTCCCTTTTATGAAGAAGTGATGATTCGACCGCCATTGTACTATCGAGATGAAGAACAACAAATGATACATGACTTAAAAATGTTTTTAGAATTTCTAGGAAAGCACATCGTTCGTACAACAGATGGAGGAGGAATTTACCGGAATCAATTGCGGCAGATAATGGATACTTTTTCAGTATCAGAAGAGCTTTTAAATGGCAGAGGGCCTCGATTCGGTTTTGGACGAAGCTATCACTTATATCCAGATCGTTTTTCCCTGCTGTATGATTTCGCTTTTTATGAGAAATATTTGATTGAGGATTCCAGAGGATATTTGTGTTTAGCAGAACAAAATTTCGGGAATATATCCAATACCGATGAGGAAGGTTTGATTTTATCCCTTTATCGGTTTTGGATTCGATTGTACAATCGGCCAATTCCTAATTTGCCAATTATATTGAAATGGATAGGGTCGCTTGCTCACTTAGGTTGGTTTCCTGTAGAGACAATTAAGAAAGTAGTTTACCCTTGGATTCGCCCTTTTTATTATGAAACTGAAGAATCGCTGTTTACACGACTCCTCAAGATGCTTGCTCATTTAGGCGTACTAAAGATCGGGGAAGAGAGTACAGGCGAACGGTTTTTAACACTTACTCCTACAGGTATAAAGATCTTTTCAGATGTATCCGCTTTCCAAGAGAAAGTCATTGATGTAGCTTTTATTCAAGGTAGGGATTAAAAGCCTAATTGTCGAATAAATAACTACTGGTGACTATCATTTGGGAGGTTGGGAATTGAGCACCATAAGCGTTTCAGAGAAAAAGGAGTTTATTCATTGGTTTTTAGGGCATCATGAACTCCGAAAAAGGGAAGTTGCATGGTTGCTAAGTTATTTATCGTCTAAGGACGAATTACTTAAGAGAGTTCATTTTGTAGAACATGTTTCTCAACTACCAAAATCAATTGTTATTTCAACGAAATGTTCAGACATGCCACCTTTTCAGTTTTCTCGAAAAAAGCGTGTTGGTACAGATGTAGAATCTGTATTTTATGATCTACAACTTTTCCCGGATGAAGAGATATACATTGGGTTGTATTTTCAGGATAGGACAACATGTCCTAAATTTGCCGCCGTATTGGAGGGTAATCCCATGGAAAGACAAGACTTGGTGCAAGACCAATTGCTCAGTCTGTTTGCGGAGATGCTTCTCGACCAAGCGGTACGCCGGTTCCAAAAAAAGCAATTGTACGCTAGAATAGATGAATCACTAAAAAATCAAGATAAAAATGCGTTTCTAGAATTAAGCACAGAATTAAATAAACTGCTTGATGAGAGCAAGTAAGCAAACTACAAGTAGCTCAGCATAGCTGAGCTTTGCTTGTTTTTGGAGGACCAGATGAGACTACTAGAACAAAATGAGACAAACTGGACATCTATCGCTCCTTATTTGGATACGGTATGTCTGCCTGTATATCAGTATCGAATGGTACATAAAGAGTTACAATTGGAAGAAGCGAATTTGATCGAATATATAACAGAGGAATTAGAAAAAAAATTAATAGGGAGAATGTTATTATTACCAGCTTGTAGTTTGATAGGTCGGGATGAAAAGCTACTGCAGACTGTTATTACGAGTTTTGATAAAGAATTGGTACATAGTGGATTTCATTATAGGTTCTTGGTAATACTAGAAGAAACTTGGGGCAAAAATAAACTGGATACATCTTTTCATCTGTTATCAGTTCAAAAAGATGTAGACAAAGAAGTGGAACTGGAACGATTGTATGAAGAAATTTTACATATCTGGCAATCTGTTTGAAAAAAGAAAAAACATCATTTTTCATTTTTGAAAACATCCTGTCGGATTCCTTGATTTTGTTTTATCGTTTCGCTATCATGGATATGTCCTAGTAAAGTATTTTCATGTCCTATTGAAGTAAGGTTCCAGTCCGTTGGACGGTGATGTTGTTATAGAGGGAGGTCAGATGTGTCGTGAGCAAGAAACTTTCCCGTCGGCAGTTTTTGACGTATACATTAGGCAGTACGGCGGGTTTCCTAGGTGCTGGAATGCTGTTTCCTATGGTGCGTTTTGCTGTTGACCCTGCTCTAAAAAAGGGACAAGGTGGTAATTTTATAGATGTAAATTTACCACTATCAGAAGTAACAGACAAACCAAGATCAGTGCAGTTTAAAGTACACAAAAAAGATGGCTGGTACTCTTTTGACGAAGTATTGACAGCATGGGTTTTGCGGGATAAAGGTAAAATTATTGCTCTTTCTCCTATTTGTAAGCACCTTGGATGTACGGTGTCTTGGGAAGCAAACCCTCAGTATCCTAATACTTTTTTCTGTCCTTGTCACTTTGGTCGTTATACCAAAGATGGCACAAACATACCTGGTACGCCACCACCGAAGCCGCTTGATCGCTATGAAACGAAAGAAGCAAATGGAAAACTTTTGATTGGACCATTAATGCAGACATAATTGTTCGTCTGATTGGAGGTGACATGCTTATGTTACGCGCCATTTACGACTGGGTAGATGAGAGATTAGATATTACGCCTCTCTGGCGTGATGTTGCAGATCACGAGGTTCCTGAACACGTGAACCCAGCCCATCACTTTTCGGCGTTTATTTATTGTTTTGGTGGATTGACTTTTTTTGTTGTAGTCATTCAGATTTTATCTGGAATGTTTCTGGCAATGTATTACGTTCCTGATATTATTAACGCGCATGCGAGTGTTAAGTTTTTACAAAATGAAGTAGCTATGGGCGCGATTGTTAGAGGTATGCACCACTGGGGAGCGAGTGTGGCCATAGTGATGTTATTCCTACATACGCTTCGAGTTTTCTTTACAGGTTCATACAAACATCCACGTGAATTTAACTGGGTAGTGGGCATGTTGATTTTCTTTGTGATGTTAGGACTTGGTTTTACAGGTTATCTTTTACCATGGGATAACAAAGCATATTTTGCAACCAAAGTAGGGGTGCAAATTGCTGCATCCGTTCCATATCTTGGACCCTACATTGCTACATTTTTGCAAGGTGGAGATATTGTAGGCGCTCAGACAATTGCTCGTTTCTTTGCTCTACATGTATTTTTCTTCCCTGCAGCACTTCTTGCACTACTTGGAGCACACTTTATACTTATTCGTCGTCAAGGAATTTCCGGACCACTATAAACTTCGCGAGAGGAGGGAATCCACTTGGCACATAATCAAGATGGAAACCATAAAGAACAAGTCCACTATGTCGGAGACTCTCGCGTACGTGCTAACCGGAAGAAGATGTATCCCCCGGACTATACGGAGTTTCCTCATAAATCGGAGGCATTTTTCCCTGACTTTCTTCTGAAAGAGTGGATGGTAGCAGCTGTATTTTTAGTAGGTTTTATGACATTAGTAATGGCAGAAGAGCCTCCGCTTGGTGATATTGCCGATCCAACTAATACTGGATTTTTACCAGTACCAGACTGGTATTTCTTGTTTATGTACCAGCTTTTAAAATATAAATGGGCATCAGGTCCATTTGTAGTAATTGGTACACTCGTTCTACCAGGAATTTTGTTTACATCGCTCATTCTCGCACCTTGGTTAGATCGAAGCAAAGAGCGTCGTCCATCGAAACGACCTGTCACCATTGGTTTGATGCTTGTTGCCATCGTTTCCGTTTGCGCTCTCACTTGGGCAGCAGAAGCAGAGCATGAAACACAATTGGAATCTGCTGTAGGTAGTCCTACTAAAAATAAGCAGATTGTAGATGCAAATTCAGAAGGACATAAACTTTATCAAGAAAATGCATGTATCCGCTGCCATGGTGAACAACTTCAAGGTAAGAACGGACCTCCTCTATTAGGAGTAGGTAATCGTAGAACTGCGGAACAAATCAACGAGTATATCAATGAAGGTAAAGGTGGCGTAATGCCAGCTGGAATGTTCCAGGGCTCGCCTGAACAACAAAAGATATTAGTAAATTGGTTGATGGAACAAAAACAAAAGTAGTTTGACAAATACCCCGGATTTCCGGGGTTTTTTCTAATAGGAGAGAGAATAAAATGTATGCATTACAGGTATTTCTTAGTTGGAGACAGCAGCGTTGGTTTTTATGGACGCTTTTTGTTATTAACTTTTTAGGTACAGTCTATGGATATTACTGGTATGGAAACCAGATGCAGCAGACCGATTGGAAGTTACTTATTTTTGTTCCTGATAGTCCTACAGCTAGCTTGTTTTTTACTGTGGTTATATTTTTATATCTTTTAAATAAGAAGAGCCTACTACTCGAAGCATTTGCAGCAATAACGTTATTCAAATACGGTATTTGGGCAGTAGTAATGATTTTATGGGGAGCAGCCTTAGACTCGAACGGTTTTATTTCCTCACTCACATGGGAACATTATATGTTGATGTTTTCTCACCTAGGTATGGCTGTTCAAGCATTACTTTATGCTCCTATTTTTCGTTTTGGCTATCGTCAGTTAGCGATTGTTTCTATATGGACCTTATTAAACGATGCATTGGACTATGGCTTAGATATACATCCTTGGCTGACTCCTGAATTAGAGGTCTATGATCATCTAGTCGGATGGTTTACATTAATACTGAGTTTCACCACTATTTTTCTGTTTTCAATTTTTATAGAAAAAAGAAAAGCAAATAAGACTTCTAATTTCGAGACATAGGAGCATAAATTTGTATCAATAAGGCCGAAAAAGGTGATCTTATTGGTACGTTTTTTTTGTATGATCATGATGAGTTTGTTTCTTTATCCAAATTTCGTACAGGCTAAGCAAATGTGGAGTGAATCCGACACGAAATTGTGGGTGTCCTCTGCTATGCAAATTGCCAAAGAAGTAGATGCAGGTCGGTATGTAGAAGCAAGGCAAATATTAGATGAGTTAGCAAAACATTTTTCCCATTCAAATTTCGCAGAAAAAGAGTTGAGTGTCCAAGCTATTCAAGCTTTATCAACTTCCATCATCGATTTAGAAGGAAGATTAAATCGAATTACACCAAATCCAAATGAGTTAAACTTTTATGCAAAGCGATTATTAATGACATTTGACGCAGTTGGTCATCCTTATCAGCCAATGTGGAAATCCTATTATCCTATATTAAAAAGACAAGTAGATAAGATGATTTCGGATATTAAACAAGGGAAAGATATAAGGGAAGAACGAAATATTCTGCATAATCACTATGTAATTTTGCGACCTGCATTAGTTGTTACAAAAACGCCTACTACTGTACAGAAAGTGGATTCTTTATTTCTTTTTTTAGAACGTGATTCAAACAAAGATCACCAGTTGATAGCATTAAATCAACTTCGTAAGTTATGGTATCCTTTATTTTATGGTTCAGAACAAGATGTATTAGCAGTTACAAATCCAGACGGTAAAGTGCCTGTTTCCACTTTTTTATCGGTTATTAGTGTTATTATTATTGGGATTTTGACTTTTGTTTCTTGGAGAAAAAGAATGCAGTCTATTGTTTCGTAATACTAAAAAAGATAGGCTGAATTAGCCTATCTTTTTAGATTGATGTCCGCTCAAAAGAAAAACCTTCTCCGTGTACTTCTCGGGCATCATTTACAACAATAAACGCTTGTGGATCGATTTTATGTACAATTGATTTTAGCTTCGGCATTTCCCGAAGAGATACAACTACATATAGTACTTCTTTTTCATGTCCAGTGTAACCGCCAGTTCCTTTTAACTTTGTCACACCACGATCCATTTTTTCTGTAATTTGATCTGCTAATGGCTGAGGAGAATGGGATATAATAAAGGCAGCTTTTGCTGTTTTTCCGCCTTCGACCACATAATCAATGACCCTAGAGCCTACAAAAACAGCTACTAAGGTGTACATTGCTTTATCGAGTCCAATTAAGTATATGGATACGAGGATAACTGTACAGTCGAACATCAAGAAAGTACGACCTAAGTTCCAGCCAAAATAACGATCCATCAAACGAGCAATGATATCAACACCACCTGAAGTACCACCAACACGGAACATCATGCCAGCACCTATACCTACTAAAACACCTGTGAATAAAGCGGCAAGCAGGAGATCATCGGTAGGCTTTTGCCAAGTCTTGGTTAATTCCAAGCATACCGATACGGATGATATACCTACAACGGTATACCAAAATGTTCTTTTGCCAAAAACTTTGTATCCAACAATAAGTAAAGGAATGTTCAAAAGGAATACCACTAGACCAGGAGACCATTTAAAAAAATAGTATAGAATCAAAGCAATTCCTGTAAATCCACCTTCTGCAAGCTTATTGGCAAGAGCAAAACTATTGATTCCAAGAGAATAGATGAAACCACCAACAAAAATAGTTAATATGTTGCGTAGATGAATGAGAAATTTTTGCAAGGTTTTCGCCTCTTTCTTATGCAGTTACCTATTTACTTTACTATAGATTCCCCAAAATTCCACGCAATATGGTTGCCGAGATGGAATTAGTGGTCTAACATGGATGGGTAAGGAGGAGAATGTATGGCTCAAAAAACAATAAATGAAATGCAAAAAGATGTTGATCAATATATAAGCCAGTTCAAAGAAGGGTATTTTCATCCACTATCCATGTTAGCTAGAATGACAGAAGAAGTTGGAGAACTCGCTCGAGAGGTAAATCATCGATATGGTGAAAAACCAAAAAAAGCGAGTGAAGATGAAAATACGATTGAACAAGAGTTAGGGGATCTACTTTTTATTATTTCCTGCTTTGCCAATTCTCTAGGAATTAGTTTAGAGGCTGCTTTTGAACAAGTTATGGAAAAATACAATACTCGAGACAAAGATCGATGGACGAGAAAATAGAAGGAGATATACATCATGACGATTCGCATCATCGTGGCAGGCGCTTCAGGGAAAATGGGTCAAGAGGTTGTTAAACTGATAGAACAAACCGAACATTTCCAGTTAGTGGGGGCTGTTTCACGTACATACGCCGAACAAGAAGTAACTGCAGATGCAAAGTATTATGCGACTTTAAAAGAAGCAATCGAAGCTACTAAAGTAGATGTTGTAGTTGATTTTACTAGCCCCGAAATGATTATGAAGCATTTACAAATTTGTTGTGCTTATCAGGTAAGACCTGTAGTAGGAACAACGGGTCTTACGGAGGATGAACTAAATGCTTTAACGGCAGAGTTCAAACAAAATAAGTTAGGTGGAATTATCGCTCCAAACTTTGCTATAGGAGCTATTCTCATGATGAAATTTGCAGCTCAAGCTGCAAAATATTTGCCTCATGTAGAGATAATCGAATCTCATCACGATCGTAAATTGGATGCACCATCTGGGACAGCACTTAAGACGGCTGAATTGATTACGGAGAGTCGTAAACAATTAAAACAAGGTCACCCAAGCGAAATGGAGATGTGGCAAGGAGCGAGAGGAGCAGAGTATCATGGATTTCGTATCCATAGTGTTCGCTTACCAGGATTGGTTGCCCATCAAGAAGTTTTATTTGGAGGAACAGGACAGTTACTGACAATTCGTCATGACTCTTTGAATCGTGAGTCTTTTATGCCTGGGGTGCAAATAGCGGTAGAGAGAGTATTAGAATTAAATGAACTGATATATGGTTTAGAAAATATTTTAGAAGTATAGGGGTAGTATTATGAATAAAATTGATATATTAGCTTTTGGGGCACATCCTGATGATGTGGAATTGGGTGCAGGTGGAATTCTAGCAAAACATGCAAGGGCTGGATTTAAAACCGCAATCTGTGATCTCACTTATGCAGATCTGTCTTCCAATGGTACGGTGGAGAATCGTCAAATGGAGGCGGAAAAAGCGGCGCATGCACTTGGATTGACTGCAAGATATTGCTTAGGTTTTCCAGATAGAGGTCTTACAGGGTCAAAAGAACAGATTTTAAAAATAACTCAGATTATACGTCAGCTTCAGCCTAAAATAATCTTTTCACCTTATTTTAAAGATCGCCATCCTGATCATGTAGCTTGTAATCAATTAGTAAAAGAAGCTATTTTTGATGCTGCTATTAAAAAAATTGTTACTCCTGGAGATGAAGAAATTCATCGTGTGACAAAAGTGTATCATTATTTCATCAATGACCTTGCTGAAGCGGATGTCATTGTAGATATTGGTTCTGTGTATCAACAAAAAATTGCAGCTTTTAAAGCATATAAAAGCCAATTTGGCCAACAAGAAAATAATGCTAAAACACCTTTGAACACGCCGAACTTTTTTGGAATGATTGAAGGGCGAGATCGGTTATGGGGACAACAAATCGGCGTGATGTATGGGGAAGCCTTGGTCAGCGCACGTCCTATTTCATTAAGTTACCTTTTGTAAGGGGAATCCATCATGAAAATTGGTTTTACTTGCTATCCCACTCACGGTGGCTCTGGTGTTATCGCGACAGAACTTGGAAAATTATTAGCAGAACGTGGTCATGATATTCATTTTATTACGTACGATATGCCTTTTCGATTAGGAGGCTTTCAACAAAATATTTTTTACCATGAGGTAGAAGTAAGCCGATATTCGTTATTTAAATATCCCCCCTACGATTTAACTTTGGCTAGTCGAATGGCTCAAGTAGCCAAATTATATGAGTTAGATTTGTTACATGTTCACTATGCTGTTCCTCATTCGGTGTCTGCTTTCTTAGCTAAACAAATGGTTGGAGAAAAATTAAAGATAGTCACTACTTTACATGGGACGGATATTACCGTACTGGGGGAAGATCCAACACTACACAACATCATCTGTTTCGGCATGAAGCAAAGTGATGCTGTTACGGCTGTCTCTGAAAGTTTAAAACAGCAGACAAGAGATCTATTTTCTGCTGATCAAGAGATAGAGCGAATTTATAACTTTGTGGATCAACGAATTTATCATCCTCGAAACGTTCGATATTTGCGAGATAATTATGTTTGCCCTGATGAAAAATTAATCATTCATATTTCAAATTTTCGGGCAGTAAAGCGACCTCAAGATGTCATACGTGTGTTTGATCAAATTCAAAAAGAAATTCCAGCAAGACTATTACTTGTTGGACAAGGTCCTGAATGGTCTGCTATTCATCAGTTGGCGCAATCACTTGGTCTAACTGATAAAGTGAATTTTCTTGGAAGACAAGATGACGTTTCGCAGTTTATGTCTATAGCAGATTTACTTCTATTACCATCTGCAAAAGAAAGTTTTGGATTGGTGGCGTTGGAAGCAATGGCCTGTGGCGTGCCTACTGTGGGGGCACGTATTGGTGGAATTCCTGAAGTAGTAGTGCACGGAGAAACAGGATTTCTTTCTGAACTAGGAGATGTAGAGAATATGGCAAAGCATGCTATTCATCTTTTACAGGACGAGTCCAAGCATAAGTTATTTGTGCAAAATGGTCTTCATCGAGTTGACCAGGAGTTTTGTGCAGATCGAATCGTAGATCAATATGAAGCACTATACAAGCGTGTGTTAGGAGCAGAATAAATGAGTGAGCAGTTTATAGCTGCCCAAAAAGTATTAGAAGCTTTAGAAAAAGCTGGGTATGAAGCATATCTGGTGGGAGGTTGTGTGCGTGATAGTCTGCTCAATAAAGAACCAGCAGACTATGATGTCACCACTAATGCCTTACCAGGGGAAGTACAAAAAATATTTCCACGGACTGTTCCTACTGGGTTACAACACGGTACGGTAAGTGTGATACAAAATAAGACCGTTGTAGAGGTAACCACTTTTCGAGTAGATGGAACATACGAAGATTGTCGTAGACCAAGGGATGTGAAGTTCGTTTCTAATCTGAAGGACGACTTGATGCGAAGGGATTTTACCATCAATGCACTGGCAATGGATCGAGATGGAAATGTAATCGATTATGTTGATGGTCGTATAGATTTAAAAAGAGGATTAATTCGAACCGTTGGAAAAGCAGAAGAACGGTTTAAGGAAGATGCCCTTCGAATGATGAGAGCATGTCGTTTTGCAGCGCAACTTTCCTTTCAAATCGAAGAATCTACAAAAGTAGCCATAAACACTTGTAAATGTTTTGCAAATCACTTAGCTGTAGAGCGAATTGTAGCAGAATTTACTAGAATCTGGAAAACGAATCAACCTTCTAAAGGTTTGATTCCTTTAGTGGAAACAGGTTTGCTAGGTGAATTACCACCATTTTATGAAACATCCATAACACCAAATATTCAGCAGAGAGAATGGGAAAATCTTGATAGATTTGAAACTCATTTGGAAAAGTGGGTTTACTTTTTTTATCTTGTTTTTCGCGACAATGAAAATCATAAACAAGTTTGCAAAGCAAACATAATTGATGTGTTGCCTAAATTCAAATTCTCCAATTCAGAAAAGAAGACAATCTTCAACATGATTAACCTGATCGCATCATGGAACCCGAATATAAAAGAAAAAGAAGGAAAACTTCTATTATTAAAGCATCACTTTAAAAGGGTACAATTAGCAGAAAAGTTATGGCGAATCATTTCATGGAGAGAATCATCTCTTCCATTGGAAAAATGGTGGACGGAAATGCCTGTCCATCATTTTTCCGAATTAGCTATTAACGGAAATGATTTATTACGAGTTACAGAACGAACTCCAGGTCCTTGGATAAGAGAGACTTTACAGTATTTATTTTATCAAGTAGCATTTGGACATATTAAAAATCAGAAACAGGTTTTAGAAAAGGAAGGCGGGAAATATGGGGCAGGAATTACGCCATAAAATCTTATCCGTCCTGCTGAATGATAGCACTACATTTTTGTCTGGAGAAGAGATCAGTAAACGAGTTGGTGTTAGCAGGGCAGCAATTTGGAAGCACATCGAAGAATTGAGAAATGAAGGATACCAGATAGATGCTAAACCAAGAAAAGGTTATCAGTTAATCTATCGACCAGATCGGGTAGCAGCAGAAGAGATTCAAAATGAATTACAAACTTTGGCTTTCGGTCGACAAATAAGGTATGAACCAGTAACAAAATCAACGCAAATTTTAGCTCATCAGTGGGCTAGAGCTGGAGCACCGGAAGGTTCACTCGTCATTGCTGATGAGCAGAAGGATGGCAAGGGAAGGCTAGGCCGTGTTTGGTATTCTCCACCTAAGACAGGTGTTTGGATGAGTCTTGTCCTTCGTCCGTCAATTCCAATTCAACAGGCTTCCCATCTTACTTTGTTGGCATCTGTTGGTGTTAGTATGGCAATTATGAATCAAACCAATCTACCGATCCAAATCAAATGGCCAAACGATCTCCTTTTACATGGAAAAAAAATTTGTGGCATTTTAACAGAGTTGCGTGGGGATCAAGATAAAATCGATTATGTTGTTTTAGGGATGGGAATAAATGTGAATCAACAAGCGGAGCATTTCCCATCTGAGTTAAGAGAAGTAGCGACTTCTTTGGCTGTAGAAGGTAATCATATACTTTCAAGGGCAAGCCTCATTGCAGAAGTGATGAAAGAGTTAGAGTGTTATTATCATCTGTATTTAGATCAAGGATTTGAACCAATTCGCAATAAGTGGGAGTCTTTATCGAACTTAATTGGGAAAAAAATAACAGCTAAAACCCCTCAAAAAGAAGTAGTGGGGGTAGCAGAAAGTTTGAGTTCGGATGGATCCCTTTTAGTAAGATCCGGGGAAGAATTAATTAAGATATATTCTGCTGATATTGATAAGTAAGATAAAAAGAACGAGTACACAACAAGAATGTGTGCTCGTTTTCTATAACGGAAATATATGAAATTAATTGAACATAAAATTAATTCTTTGATAATATAAAAGATAGGGTCCGCTGATTCAAAAGATGAGGTACTCAGATGGCGCAGCAAAAACAGCGACTTCACATCTGTGGCGAAAATAGTAACGGAGACAAGATCTGCCTCATGGAGATCTTTACTCCTGAGCACAAATACAGGATCACATCCTCCAAACCGAACCAGAATGGTTCTTATGGGAAGCCAGCCGAAGCATTTCGATACTTCCTTGGATTCACTGAATCCGACTCGCGGCGTGCTATCTCTAATAGAGAGGGGAGTGAGTGTTTCTTTCATAGGAAACGGCTTCACACATATGGTCGAGACCGTGAAGGGAATCAATACTGTGTGAGGGAAGTCCTCATTCCCAAGTTTGGTTATCGAGTGAGCTCTCTCAAGACAGGATCTTCCTTCACTTCGGATCAACCCTATGCCAAAGAGACCAATGCATTGCGCTTTTTTGGTAGTTTGGCACCGCATGTCGACTTGAGACGTGAGATCGATGATGTAAACGGGGAAGTGTGTCCTGTCTGTGCCTGATCGCCACACGGCCACGAGGATTTCTCTATCTGACGAGAATCTACGTGGTCGTTGGACTACAATGATAAACATATAGATCATTTGTTAGAAGTGTTTTCATCCTTCTAGGATGGCGGTGTTGCTTTTATTGATAAAAATGATAATATCAACCAATACAATAAGAATTTCCTATTGTTTTTTTGTGCTATTTTGGCTACTCTAAGCATAGAGCAGGTGATTGCATCCGATAATGGAGCGATACACAAAACATGCTGTACTGGCTTAATCTGTTTTTACTACACAGATTCTGTATGTATCGGCTACTTGCACCAGCCAGCTCTCGCCTTAAAGGGAAGAGCTTTTTTTATTTCCCATAGGTTCGCATATTGCCTTAGGAGGGTTTTTCGGATGGGTGTAACAAGAAGAACATTAGATAAGAAGAAGTTACAAGGTGAGAAAATAGCAATGGTAACTGCTTATGATTTTCCAACTGCAAGGATTGCAGAAGAAGCAGGTGCGGAGATACTTTTAGTTGGAGATTCTCTTGGTATGGTAGTGCTTGGTTACGATTCGACTATTCCTGTAACATTAGAAGACATGCTGCATCATACCAAAGCAGTTACACGAGCAACAAAGCAATCTATGGTAATTACGGACCTACCATTTCTTATTGCTCATCTTTCTACTGACGAAGTGTTAAAATCGGCTGGCAAATTAATGCAAGAAGGTTTCGCTTATGGCGTAAAACTTGAGGGAGGAGAGCCTGTTTTAGAAAAGATTAAAGTTTTGACGGAAGCAGGTGTACCTGTAATGGGTCATCTTGGGCTTACTCCTCAATCAGTTAATCAACTAGGCGGATATGTTATACAGGGCAGAGAAGAACCTGCAATTAAACAGTTACGGTTCGATGCAAAAGCAGTAGAAGCAGCAGGGGCCTTTGCTTTAGTATTGGAGTGTGTTCCTGAGGAAATAGCAGAAGAGATTAGTAATATGTTGTCCATTCCTGTGATTGGAATAGGAGCAGGAAGGTATACAGATGGTCAAGTATTAGTCATACACGATCTGTTAGGTATTGGTGGAGATTGGTCGCCTTCCTTTGTTAAACAGTTTGCAGCTGTAGGTAAGTCTATGCAAATGGGTTTGAATCAGTACGTAAAAGAAGTAAAGAGCCAAACATTTCCTAGTGAAGAACACGTTATCCATTTAAAAGAAGAAGTAAAATTAGCTTTATATGGGGGAAGAGTGGATGGAACTAGTTGAAACAGTAGAAGAATTAAATAATTCCTTGCGAAAGCACCGAAATAGTATCATAGGCTTGGTTCCAACAATGGGATATCTACATGAGGGACATTTGAGTTTGGTTAAAAAAGCAAAAAAAGAATGTGACTTTATTGTGATGTCCATATTTGTAAATCCACTGCAATTCGGTCCAAACGAAGATTTAGATAGATATCCAAGAGATTTAGAACGCGATTTTGATTTAGCTCGTCAAGCTGGAGTAAATGTTTTGTATCATCCTAATGTAAAAGAAATGTATCCAAGTGAACCGCTTATTACGACAAAAGTGTCGAATAAAATTTCAAATGTATTGTGTGGTAAGTATCGTGAGAGCCATTTTGATGGAGTGACAACCGTTGTAGCTAAATTATTTAATCAAACAAAACCAGATCGTGCTTATTTTGGACAAAAAGACGCACAGCAATTAGCGATAATCACACAAATGGTCAAAGATTTGTCATTTCAGGTAACAGTTGTACCCTGTGAGACAGTAAGAGAAGAGGATGGCTTGGCATTAAGCTCACGAAATGTTTATTTGTCTGAAGAAGAGAGAGAACAAGCTCCTATTCTTTCTCAAATACTAAATGAAGTTCGTGATGGATTAATACCAAGAAAATGGAATACACCGGATGAAATAAATCAATATGTAAGAGAGAGAATATCTACGAAACCATTAGCAAAACTACAATACATAGAGACATTAGAATATCCAAATTTACAAGCAACAACTAGTTTGTATGACAAACAAATTATAGTAGCCCTTGCAGCCTATTTTGGCAAAACCAGACTAATTGACAATATTTTATTTTCAGCAGAAGGGGAAAGTCATGTTCCGAACGATGATGAAATCCAAATTGCATCGAGCCACCGTAACAGAAGCTAATCTTCACTATGTGGGTAGTGTGACTATAGATGAAGATTTAATGAATGCTGTAGACTTGCTTCCTAATGAAAAGGTTCAAATTGTGAACAACAATAATGGTTCACGATTTGAAACTTATGTGATTAAAGGGGAAAGGGGCAGTGGTGTTATTTGTCTCAATGGTGCAGCTGCCAGACTAGTTCACCCCGGCGATAATGTCATTATTATTGGTTATGCTTTGTTGAGTGAAGAAGAAGTGAGAAGACACCGGCCAAAAGTTGCAATTCTTAATGAGAATAATCAAATTGAAGAGATTTTAGGCCAAGAAATCGCAGGAACCACATGCTGAGTTAATACAACCAAGGTTTCCATTTTGATAGAAATCTTGGTTGTATTTTTTAAGTTAAATTTCTGGGATATAGTACAACCAAGTGTAATGTTTCCTCAGTTCTCTTTGGGTGTTTTTGTAACTTGGAACGTGGTTCAGTCGAGAATCCGAAGTAATGATCGCGATATTCACTTGGGATTGCACTCGATGAACCTAGTTTTTCTTTCAGTAAATGTGCAAACAATTGCTGGATGAGAGATGTACTAGCTAGATTATGACTCAACCAAACACACATGGTAACTAGATCTTGTCCCGATACGTGCTCATTCGTCTTACAAATTCGGTTGTCCTAGCCAATTGTTCTAGTTCTGTAGGCGACAAATATTTTTGTAAAATCTAGGAAAACAAATGAGTCTACTTCGGTGGTTCCCTTCACAGAAAAAACGCCATCCTTTTCTTTTTTAAATCTTTGAGAAAGAATAGCGTGTTTTTGGGGAGATTATTTCGTTTTTAGCTTGATGGCTATGGAGTAGAGCCACTACATTGCCCCTTACCTACTAAGCATCCAAGCAAAGTAACTGAGATAAGGCTTGTTCCATAGTTTGCTCAGGGTTTTCTACCTTATTCTGGGATTTCCAACCGATAAACCCATCTGGACGAATAAGTACAGCACCTTTTGAAGTCACTCCATATGTGTCACACCATAAATGATCAACATCTAAAAGGTTTTTTTCTTTGTTTATCACATGAATATCTAGAACAATATTCAAGCGTTTTGCTACTTTTTGAGCTGCTTTAGACCAATCTCTTCCGTCTGCACCAACAAGAAGGACAAAATGATGACCGAAAAGATCAAGTGTAGACAATGAGTCATTATTTCTCTTAAGTTTAAAGTGAGGAGCACGTGTACCAGACTGCCCTGTTCGTTGGCGTGAATCATTAGAGAAAGGAATAAGATCTGATTCTTCTTCGATAATCGCTTGAGATCGATAGCTGTAACCAAGGGTCACATTCATTTCGTCTACAATTTTGTCAGATGAAGATTCTCTAGAACCACTGTGGCTCATCAATCGTAATGTTGCTTGTTCTACAGTAAATTCAGCAATAGGTTTACGTTCTATCTCAAAAGTAGCGAGAAGAGAGGGATTAGCAATACCTTTAAGAACGTAGGCAAGCTTCCAAGCCAAATTATGTGCATCTTGGATGCCTGTGTTTGCACCAAAACCTCCAACTGGAGGCATAACATGAGCCGCATCGCCCACAAGAAATATTCGATTGTTTTGATAGCTCTTAGCTACAAAGGATGAAATTTCCCAAGGCTGTATTTTCAAAATATCCAAATCCAAATTAGGATCTCCTATTGCTGAACGTACCAGTTTTGTACAATAATCATCGGTGAAATTTTCTATGTGATCACCTTTCTCAGGATAATAAGGAAATGTCAACAATGAACGATCGTCATAAAACGCTAAAAGTCCACTAACTTGTTGGTTGTCAACGTAGAAGACATTGAATTTTCTTCCCATTAAGGCTTTTTTTAGATCTGCTTTAAATAGAATACTCATACTGTCACCTACCTTGCCAAGTCCTTGTATAGGGATTTTAAGTTTTTGGCGGATGGGGCTCTTTGATCCATCTGCGGCGACTAAATATTGAGCATAAACGGTTTGCTCAACCCCAGTGGTTCTATTTTTAATCAATGCAGCAATTCCTTCATTATTTTGTTCAAATGATACTAGTTCCGTATTAAATCGTATGTCACTCCCTAACACCCTAGCATGTGCTAATACAATAGGTTCTAAAACATCTTGAGGAATATTTGCATACGTAGTTGGGGTAATTTTATTAAGGAAGTCATCATTCGGTAGATCATAACGAAATTCTTCTTTCCCTATAAGTGTTTCTCCTTTGCCGATGCAAGGGGTATTGAACTTTTGACTGTAATCCAGAATAGTGGATTCTAAACCTACTGAGCGATACAATTCCATCGTGCGAGGATAATAACCTGCAGCACGAGGATGAATCGAAGTGCTTGGATGACGTTCGATTAATAAAGAATTTATGCCATGTGAAGATAAAAAAAGAGATGTTGATAAACCAACAATACCTCCGCCAATGATCAAAACAGGAATTTTTTGGTCCAAAGATAACACTCCTAAAGCAGATTTATACACGCTGCTTATTGGTACATAGAAAGATTTTTGTACCCTCTTTTCGATGTAATATAAGAGCAATTATACTGTTGTCCTAGGTTAGAGTTCTTCTGATTTTGAGTGGCTAGTTGCTATTTTACGTAGCCATTCCATATCCCATTGAAGCTTTTCTGCTTGTATATCATTAATAATGGATCGTATCCACTCTAACTCAGCTTTAATCACTGCGCATTGATATTCAATCTCCAGCAAAAACAAACGAGGAATCTCCCCAATTGTGGAAAATTGATATTTGATTTGAGCCAATATTTCTTCAAGAGCATTTGCTCTTTTTTGAAATTGATCAATTACATCTTGGGGTGTTAAAAACATAAGAAAAGAAATTGCTGCAGGGAAATCAGAAAATTCTTGTTTTGGTACAGATAGCATTTCACGTAACCATGTATAAGCAGTTTTAATTCCTACGTCTGTTATCTCGTAAACTGTCCGATCAGGTTTGCCTTCTTTCTGCTTTCTTTCTTGTATTGCGATGATTTTATGATGATGCAAACGTTCGATTGTTTGATAGATACTAGTCCGTTGGCGAACATTAATAACTTCATGTTTCCCCCTCTCTCTAAGAAGTTGTTACATCCGATAAGGGTGCATAGGTTCTTCCATAAGAAGACAAAGTATGGCTAGGGCAATTGGTGAGCTTTTGATTGGCTTTTTCATAGTTATAACATTACTATTCATTATATAACTAAGTCAAGTCGAGAAAGGGTATTTTTGCCCAAATTCCTTGAAAAGATACATTAGCAAAAAACAAACTTTTGTATTCAATGCAAAGGTTGTTTTTCATCTCACTGTTTAAAGGTTCGATTCGTATTCTTTTACCTTTCTATAAAAAGTGTTACTTTTCATCCCCACTTTTTTCATGGCTTCTACAGCTGTTATCTTTTTCTGCTTCCAATCCGCAGAATCAATTATGAACAGATGCTAGATTAGACACTTTTTTATGTTAAACTATATCAACAATGAAACTTTTTATTTTATTGAATTTAGTGCTTGACAATTAATTGCAATTGTTATATCTTAAATTTAAGATAAATAAACAAATCAACAGAAAGGGAGTGGTTCCGATGAATACAACCAAAAACAACGCATTAAACCTATACATTGCTCTATCCCGTGCTCAACAGTGGGTGAATGCGCATGCTGACCGAGACATTAAAAGGTTAGGTTTAAATCGCACTGAATTCGGAGTTTTGGAATTGTTGTATCACAAAGGCCCACAACCCTTGCAAAGAATTGGTACGAAAGTATTGATGAGCAGTGGGAATATCACTTATGTAGTAGATAAGTTAGAAAAGAAAAATTTAGTGTGTCGAAAGTCTTCTACTAGTGACCGTCGTCTTATTTATGCAGAAATCACTGATAAGGGAACAAAGTTTATCGAAGAAGTTTTTCCTCATCATACAAAAGTGATTGAAAATGCAGTAAAAGGCCTGACAGAGGAAGAACAAAAGACTGCTAGTCAGTTGTTAAAAAAGATGGGTCTATATGCACAAGAACATTATTAGGTCGAGTAGTTTTTATTTGCCATATATCTCTAATTTAAGATTTTTAATTATGAAGTATTTGGGGATTCATTTGGATATGCTAAAAATAAAAAGAGAGAAGTGTTTAAAATGAGACAACCAACAGCAGGAATTCACCATATCACTGCATTTGTACAAGATGCACAAGGAACAGTAGATTTTTACTCAGGAATTTTGGGGTTAAGACTGGTGAAGAAAACTATTAATTTTGATGCTCCTGAAGTGTATCATTTGTATTTTGGTAATGAAATCGGTAAACCAGGAACAATTATCACATTCTTTCCATGGGCTGGTTCAAGAAAAGGACGAATTGGCGGGGGACAGGTTGGTATTACAACTTATGTGGTTCCACCAAATTCTTTGGATTTTTGGAAACAGCGGTTGGAGAGTTTTAACGTAAAAGTGACAGAAGTAGAGCGATTCCAAGAAACATATCTTCAATTTCAAGATACAGAAGGACTGCGCCTTGAGATAGTAGAACGTGAAAGTGGTGAAAATAGCAATTGGTCTTTTGGAAATGTTACAACAGATAAAGCAATTAAAGGGTTTGGGGGAGCAGTCCTCTATAGCAAAGCTCCCGAAAAAACAGCTGAAACATTGGAAAGTGTAATGGGATTAAAACGAATTGGTGAAGAAGGCTCATTTGTACGTTACCAAGCTACAGGAGATATTGGCAACATTATCGACATCGATCGATCGGTGACCTATGATGGTATAGGTGGTGCTGGAACTGTTCACCATATTGCTTGGAGAGCCCAAACGGATGAAGAGCACACATTATGGAGAACTCATGTAGAGAATAGCGGATACCATCCAACGAAAATCATTGATAGACAATACTTTCATGCGATCTATTTCCGTGAACATGGAGAAATTTTGTTTGAGATCGCAACAGATCCTCCTGGTTTTGCAAACGATGAAGCAGCAGAAAACTTGGGTGAAAAATTGATGCTGCCAGCTTGGTTTGAAAAATATCGTCACGAAATTCAAAGCAACTTGCCGGATATTGAAGTAAGAACATTAGAGGAGGATGTAGAGTGAAACATATTTATCGAGAAGGATCAAATAAACAAGCTCCCGTTCTTCTTCTCTTACATGGTACAGGGGGAACGGAGAAGGATTTGCTGCCCCTCGCCGAAATCATCTCGCCAACATCTTCTGTATTGAGTGTGAGAGGCAATGTGTTAGAAAATGGTATGCCTCGTTTTTTTAAACGAATAGCTGAAGGGATATTTGATGAAGAGGACTTGAAGATCCGCACAAAAGAACTAAAAGAGTTTATTGACACCTCAGCAGAGCAATACTCTTTTGATCGAAGTAACGTGATTGCTATCGGATACTCAAATGGAGCAAATATCGCTGCGAGTATACTTTTTCAATATCAAAATGCTTTAAAAGCAGCTATTTTACACCATCCTATGGTTCCTCTTCGGGGACTCAAGCTGCCTGATTTATCAGGTACCAACATTTTCATTAGCGCAGGGATGAATGATCCCATTTGTTCTCCGCAAGAGACAGAGGAATTAGAAAGATTATTACTAGAAGCCAAAGCTTCTGTCAGTGTTCATTGGGAGACATATGGACACCAACTAACTCAATCAGAAGTACTTGCCGCAGCAAATTGGTATAAAGAGCATTTTTCAAAGTAAAGTAAACGGAGGGTACACAGTACTCTCTGTTTTTTATCATGATTGTATCTTTAGATTCTTGTAATATAGATCTAAAGACAGATTACGATTTAGACGAATGGTAAGTCATGGAGGTGTGGAATGGATATAGCGATTGTTACAGGTGTCAGTCATCCAAAAGGAATTGGAGCATCTATTTGTCGAAGGCTCTCTAAAAATGGTGTTGATATCTTTTTTACTCATTGGCAAGCAGATAAATATTGGCCAAATTTATTCGCTGATGAGATTAGAGACAAAGGTGTTCGATGTAAATCATTAGAAATCAATCTGGGAGATAAACAAGCAGCTGATACCCTTATAAATCAAGTCGTCCTTCATTTAGGATCACCTACTATATTAGTTAATAATGCTGCATATTCAAGTTTAGATGGCTATCAAAAGCTAAATGCAGATATTTTAGATCGGCATTACGAAGTAAATGTTCGTGCAGTATGTCTGCTAAGTGTCGAATTTGCGAAACAATTAGAAGGTTCAACTATCAGACGGGGTAGAATTATTAACCTTACCTCAGGACAAGCACAAGGGCCGATGTTAAATGAATTGGCTTATGCAGCGTCTAAAGGTGCTATTACGGCTTTTACTTTAACTTTATCGGCCGAGTTAGCACATCTTGGTATTACGGTTAATGCAGTCAACCCTGGTCCTACAGATACGGGTTGGATGACAGATGAAATAAAAGGGGAACTAACTACGAAATTTCCTATGGGCAGGGTAGGTCAGCCAGAAGATGCTGCGCGTTTGGTAGCGTTTTTAGCAAGTGAAGAAGCTGGATGGATAACAGGACAGGTCATCAATTCTGAAGGCGGATTTTTACGTAAATAGAAGTACATAGCCACCTTTTAGAGGCTATGTACTTCTATTTATTTATACTATATTTGGAGTTTCCAATCATTTGTTTGCATAAAATGACCTATCGGATATTCAAATTGGCATTGCTCTACTAGTGTGAAATGTAATTTACGACATATAGCATTTGATGCTGGGTTGCTTATTGATGGAAAAGCATGAATATAGCTGTGTTTATTTTCTAGTTTCGCTTTTTCGATAGCCTTGGCTACTGCAGGTGTTGCTAGTCCTTTTCCTTGAAAATCGGGAAGTATGGCCCAACCTATTTCATAAATCATTTGACCCTTCCATAAATGTTCCCAATAGCCAACGGAACCAATTGTTTCAGTTTCGAAAATGATGCGATAGAAGGTTCCGGTATCACCCATATTTAGATACCGATTATGTCGGGAGATAATTTGAGCTTCTGTTTCTGGTCCTCCGAGGTATTTTGTCATTTCAGGTGTATTTTGGAGATAGAGCAAAAAAAGACATTCTTCGGTCCAAGCTTCTAGATGAAGTTTATCCATGTCGTTACTCCTAATCTTGTTGATAGTGTTTTGTTAAGTTTTGAGCAAGTATGGTTAACGATTTTTTTAAAGAGATTGGTTCTATTACTTTTATAGTAGTTCCATAGGTGAATAAAAAACCAGGGATATACGTTTCCAAACTTTCTCGTTCCACTAAAAATTGAATTTCTGTTTCGGTTTGATGGACAAAATAATATTGCAGTTGCCAATGATGACGCAGATACTGAATGGCTTCTTTATTTCCATGAATCGTCAACGGTACAAAATTTCTTTGATTTTGTTTTGGGGCAAGCCAACTTAAGAAAAAATCGGTTGCTATAAAGTTTTCTGGACGGTTAAAAGTAAATGATTCTATTTCTAATTTTTCTACTCGATCTAGTCGAAAGGTTCTATTCTCACCACGTAAGTGACAATAACCAACTAAATACCATTTCCGGTTCCAATGAACGATACCATAAGGGTCTACTTGTCTATTTTCAGGAGAATTAGATCCTGTCTTTTGATAATGGAGTGTTAGCCTGTTACAAGAAGCAATTGCTTTTTCAATCGTACGCAGCATTTGATCATCTATCTTCATGATTGCTGGAGTTACGACATCAAATCCACGAGTATAATTGGAAAATTCTTTTTGTTGGTCTTCGCTCATTTGATATTTAATTTTTTGAAGTGCATTTTCTAGTGAGCCTTCATACGGATAACCAGCTTGTTTGGCGAATAAGGAAGCGTAATATAGAGCTTTTCGCTCATCTGTATCAAAAAACAAGGGAGTCTCTATAAATTTGTTAAACAATCGATAACCACCATCATGTCCAGATTCTGCTATGATTGGGACTCCGCTAGCACATAAGGAATCAATATAACGATATATAGTACGTACGCTTGTTTCCAAGCTCTCGGCCAGCTCAGATGCAGTCATTCGATGTCTAGAAATTAATAACCACAGAATAGCTAGCATATTATCTGCTTTTGCCATAATATTCCCTCGTTCTTTAGGTCTATTTTCTGTAAGTATATATAACATTCGTACTTCCTACAACAAACAAGCAGCATACAATTCTTCTTACAGGAGATACTTTCTTATAATCAGTTGTTTGTACGGGAGGAAAAGGAATGTTTTATGAAAGTTGGCTTCAAGAAATGGAAGATCAGATTGATGAAATAAAGAAAAAATATCCTCATTCTTCTTCTGATGATAAATGTAAATGGCGTAAACGTTATTCTGAATTAAAACGGGCTTCTCATATGCTATTGGAAACATGGGCAAAAATAGAAGATAAAATGGCAGCAATTACAGCAGATTATCCTGAATTATCTGGTGAAGAAGACATAGAGTTAGAAGAGGAATTTTGGTTAGATGAATCTGTTGTTCGGCAATTTCGACAGGGTCAAGGTTATTACGATTTAACGATGTTTCAAGAAGCAGAAGGATTTTTTTCAGAAGTGGTAGAGGAAGAACCAGATTTTTTGCTTGGTCGTCTATATTTAGGTTTAAGTCAATTTCACCGAAAAGAATGGGAGATGGCATTACAGCATTTTCAATTGGTTTCAGCTACAGCTACACAGTCAGCTTTTTTGGCTTTTTCCCACCATATGATCGGATGTATTCGTGTAAAGCAAGGGAATGAAACGGCTGCGGTTCGTTCTTTTCAACAAGCAATTGAACATGATAAAGAAAATGTTGATGCATGGTTTAATTTAGGTGCTGCATATTTTCGATTGAAACAGTATTCGGATGCTATTCCAGCCTTTTATCATGTTTTAGCGTTAAATGAGCATGATTGGGAATCGATGTTCTATTTATCTAGTTGTTATCGCCATTATGGGGAATGGAAAAGCGTGACTTATTGGAGATTGGCCTCTTTAGAGAAAACAAACCATCCCCAAGTGATGTTATCTTTGGCTCATGATTATGAAGAGATGGATCAAGCCGATCAAGCTATCATCTGGTATCGAAAATTATTGGCACATCCAGAACATAAAAGAGCAGCATATCATGGATTGAGTTGGAATTATTGGACAATGAAGAAGAAGACAGAAGCGGAATTATGGGTGAAAAAAGGTTTAACCCTTTATCCAAATGATCCTGATCTACTCTTTACTTTTATGTGGATTAAACTTGCTGAAGGAAATGCAGAGCGAGCTGAAAAAGCTTATGAGATGTTATCTGATGAAGTGAAAAATGAACCGATTTGGCAAGCGATGAAAATGCGTATTTCCACTAAATCAGGCAGGTATGAGGAAGTACAGGAGATGGCGCAATCTTTAATCGATCAAGAGAAGCCGATGGTACAGGCGATGGGATATTATCATCAAGGAAGATCGATGTTAGAAATTGGTCAAATTCCCCAAGCGATGGAGCATTTTCAGTTGGCGAGACAAAGAGCAACAAAGTGGCAGGAACCATTATTTTATGAAGGGGTTTGTCATTTGTTAGAAGGTAGGCCAGAGCAAACATTAGCATGCTGGGAACAGCTCAATATAACATAAGGAATGATCAAAAATGCATACGATGTGGAAAGGTTCTATCAGTTTTGGTCTCGTCAATATTCCAGTAAAAATGTACGCTGCTACGGAAGAAAAGCCTGTGCGATTTCGTTCGCTGCATAAAGAATGTCAAACTCCCATCAAAATGGAGCGCACATGTCCAAAATGCAAAAAGGAAGTCCCATGGTCTGAGGTAGTCAAAGGCTATGAGTACCAAGAGGATCGATTTGTGGTAATGGAAAAAGAGGAGTTAGAAAAATTATTACCTGATCAAGGAAAAACGATAGAAATATTAGATTTTGTTGATCTCAAAGAAATTGATCCGATTTATTATCAAAAAACATATTACTTAGGTGCACAAGATGCAAAGAGTAAAGCTTACGCTCTGCTGAGAAAAGCATTACAAGACTCACAGAAGATCGCGATTGCCCAAATAACGATTCGATCCAAACAAACATTAGCTGTTGTTCGGGTTTATAGGGATTGTTTGGTCATGGAAACCATTTTTTATCCAGATGAAGTGCGTGATGTCGGATTAGTACCAGATGTTCCACAAGATTTACAGCTCAATGAAAAAGAAGTGATGATGGCGAATCAGTTAATCGAACAATTGACGACTGCGTTTGATCCGAGCAAGTACCAAGATGAATATCGCCTTGCATTAGAAGAAGTGATTGAGAAGAAAATTCAAGGGGAAGAAATAGTAGAAGTCAAAGAAGTGCGTGATGAAAAAGTCGTTGATCTGATGGAAGCTTTAAAAGCTAGCTTAGAAGCAGCAAAAAAGAAGCCGCCTGAAGAGGAACAGCGAGCAAGTTCCTAAATATAAAGCAGGCGCCGCATATCGATCTCATCGATATGCGGCGGCCCTCTGACAGCATTTGGGGAGGTGGCTCACACGAAGAGTGTGACCATCCAACTTACGGTGGCTACTGCCAGAACAGATACGCCGACCCAACCGAGCCAGATGCTGATCTTGATCCACTTGTTCTTGATGGGAAGGATGTGCGCCGTGAGGTAGTGGCACTCATCCAGCAGACGGTTGTACTTGCTCTGCATGAACTCTTCGGAGTCCGTTGCGAGCATTTGCTTGCTGAGGTCCTCCTTGGAGAGCGACTTGTTGTTCAAGCACTTCGTTCGCGGGTAGACCGCGTACTGGGTAGCGACAACAGCTGCCATCAAGAACAGGGCTGCAAAGAGCAGCAGTCCCTTCAGCAGGTTCGAGAGGTTGTCGGGAGAGCTGCCGACCAGAGTCGCCGCAGCAATGGCGAGGGTACCGCCACCGGTACCCAGGAAGTTCGCCTTCGAGTCTGCTGCGCGGATGTTCTCCTGCGCGTTCTTGGTGGTTTCCTTCACGTTCTCGACCGACTCCTTCTGCTGCTGAGTCGTCAGGCTGGAGAAGGTGTCAATGGTCTGAGCAGTCATGATTGCCTCCGATGAGTCCGTCACCCATGCTGTCAAAGGGTGATTACGAATGCCATATTCATTATAATGAATTTAAAAGTAAATATCAAAATAAATTATATATTTACAATATTTCCTTATCCTTTGTTTGGTGGATACTTTATTTTCAAGTAGAATTAGATCTTTTTTTGTGATACATATAAAAAACAGACCAATCAAAATAAATTGGTCTGTTCTCTTATTCTCCTTGATCATCTATGATGACTTTTCCTTTTTTGGAATTCCAATATCGCAAATAGGTGTGATCCCCAGTCGGACTTCGCTTGATTTCTTTTCCTTTTCGGTCATACCAAACCTCGATCGCTTCGTAGTCCTCAACAATATAATCACCTTGTTTTGTTGTCTTCACCTTCTCTGATATGATCTCACTTCTAGTAGTAGGTGTATTTACCTCCGCTATTGAAGGTACATCACTTTCTATGTGGACTGCATTTCTTTCCCATAAGAATAAAATTAAAACGAGATTTACGAAAACAAAAGTACCGATAAGAGAAACTTTTATATGTTTCATACCATTCCTCCTTTTACGAATGAAAAGATGGCAGATTTTGTACTCTGTTCGAATCGTGTGGGTATCGTCTACACTAAATATGATTATGTGAAGAGGAGGTTAGACATGTCCGGTTATCAATTACTTCGTCAATTAGACGAACACCAAATTTCACAACTACACGATCTATACTCTCGCCAATGGTGGACAAGTGAGAGGACTTTAGCAGATATAAAAAAGATGCTCGCTTCTAGTGATTTGCTTTTTGCCTATTGGGATAAACAAATGGATAAATTAGCAGCGTTTGCTAGAGTGCTGACCGACCATGTCTACCGTGCTATCATTTTCGATGTGATAGTGGATGAAGACCTGCGAGGCTCTGGACTAGGAAAGAAATTGATGAATGATATTATAGATGAAACTTCTCATATTGAGCGGGTAGAATTATATTGTAAAGAGGACAAAATAGCTTTTTATGAGAAGTTAGGATTTGCGACATTACCAACAACTTTGTTAATGCGCAAAGGATGAGAAAAACACCTTATGAAAAGGTGTTTTTTTGATGTGCTATTTTGCTCTGACAACACTTTCGAAATTGCCTTTGTGACTTCCATCGCAAAATGGTTTATTATCAGACAAACCGCATCGACAAAGAGAGATAGCTGGTTTGGTTTCAAATACATTTCCCTCTGCATCTACCAATTCAAAATCACCTTGAATCAGCAAAGATCCATTATCACGAACGGTGATTTTTGTTTTACTCATTTTCATTTCCCTCCTATTTCTATCCCTTCATTATGCCCGATGGTGGATAAAATTAGCAATAGATGTGTTGAGTGTTTTCGCTGCTTTTGTAGGAAGTTGATGAGTAACGTTTTCGATCATTTCGAGCGTATGGTCTGACAGTTTTTCTTGCAGCAATTGCTTGTCTGCTTGAAAATTTTTATCTTTTCCACCGTATAAAAGAAGAGATGGCTGCTTGATATTCGAGAGTTTCTTACTGTAATCGAACGAAAGGCTATAGCGGTAGTATTCTTGTATTCGATTAGGGTTTCCTTTTATCGCTTCATGATATAACATTTGATAGGTAGATGTACAGTCTGAATTACTATTGCATATTGATTTAGCCAATATCGGAAGGGTTGCCTTATTAGAAAGAAATACAGCCAATTGAATAATGCTTTTTAGATAAAAGCTTGTCGGCTTTACCATTGCGCTAATTAAGATTCCACCACAAAACCGGTTGCTATATGTATGCATCGCTTCTAGTGCGATGGAACCACCTGTAGAATAACCTGCTATATATGCTTGTTCGATTTGCAAGGCATCCAGCAAACCCATCATATCTTCGATAATTAGGGGATATGTAAGGATTTTATCACCAGAAGAACTTTTGCCGTGTCCGCGAATATCAAAGGTAATAATTTTGAACTGTTCGCCTAGTTCTAGCTGCTGATAGTAAAAATTAGAACTAGATAATAAGGGAGGATGGATGAAAATAATCGGTACTCCATCGCCAATTACTTCGTAATATAAATTGGTGTTGTTTACTTCAATTTCAGGCATTTTGAAAACTCCTTGTTGAATTTGCGTGTTTTTAATCATCGCCGTACATACTAATATGGTGATAAAAATGATCGTATGGTATATAACTCTTCGCCTTCTAAAATGATGACAGTAAAAGAATTTCAGGCTATTATTTTATCGTTTTTCTTCTCGACTTATCCCTTTAGTCCATGAAGTATTGCAGGAAAGATTTTTATTTCAGCTTTGAAAAATGAAATTTCAGAAATTGAAAAAGTAGTACAAGAAAATAAAATGCGTGTCGGTTTTCATCCCGACTACCTTACTGTACTCAATACACCTCGAAAAGAAATTCTTCAATCATTTGTAAAAGACTTATTCCACGATGTGGTCGATAATCTCACAAGACTTCCAGATGTGAAACAGATTACTGAAGGTATTGTGGAAATCACTTAAAAAGTAGGGCTGGTTTACTACCTATAAAATAGGGTATAAATGTGGAGTGGAAATTTTTTATTTTTCGTCTAGGAGGATAATCATCATATGCATAAAGCAATCGTACTGGGCACTGGACCAGCAGGACTAACAGCAGCGATTTATCTAGCGCGTGCCAATCTAGAACCATTAGTAATTGAGGGTCCTGAGCCAGGTGGACAACTGACAACCACTACAGAGGTCGAAAATTTCCCTGGTTTCCCAGAAGGTATTATGGGTCCAGAACTTATGGAAAATATGAGAAAACAAGCAGAACGATTTGGGGCAATTTTTCGTCGAGGCTGGGTCAAAAAAGTAGAATTAACAGAGAGACCTTTTACCTTATTTTTAGGGGAAGAAAAAATCCAGACAGAATCCTTGATTCTCTCAACTGGTGCAACAGCAAAATTACTTGGTATTCCAGGAGAACGTGAAAACATTGGGCTTGGAGTAAGTACTTGTGCAACTTGTGATGGATTTTTCTTCCGTGGGAAAAAGATTATTGTTGTAGGTGGCGGTGATTCTGCAATGGAAGAAGCGAACTTCTTAACTCGTTTTGCATCAGAAGTTCATATTGTTCATCGCCGAGAAGAATTACGTGCATCTAAAATCATGCAAGACCGTGCCCGTGAAAATGAGAAAATAACTTGGGGCTTAAATAAAACTCCGCTTGAAGTTGTCCGCAACGAGAACGGAGTAACAGGACTAAAAGTAAAAAACAATGAAACTGGCCAAGAAGAGTTAATAGAGACCGAAGGTATTTTTGTAGCTATCGGACATAAGCCTAACACAGAGTTTTTGGATGGACAAATCAAATTAGATGAATTGGGATATATAGACGTGAAAGCTGGTACCACTGAAACCAATATTCCTGGAGTATTTGCTTGTGGTGATGTGCAAGATCATGTTTATCGTCAAGCAATTACCGCAGCCGGAACTGGGTGTATGGCAGCTCTAGATTGCGAAAGATTTTTAGAAGGTAATGCGGTTCATGACTGGAGTAAATCACTTTAAGTGAAAAAGAAAGCTTACTCTCCTAAGGGAAGTAAGCTTTCTTTTGTTTATGTAGAAACATATGTTCTGTATTTTCGTCAACTATTGAAAAAAGATGAACAAAAGAGATTGAGTTACATATTAAACGGTAAATCTTATTTTGCACACAAAAAGAGATTTTTCTCGTTCAATTTTCGTCTTTCCACAATATATGGTATGAGTTATACTCTAATAGCAACTATATATAGATCGGACGTGAATGAGATGATTGAGGCAAGGGACCAAGTTACATATGAAGAGCAAGTTCAGGCAGCATGTGCAGATTTTCCTCATTTGTCGATGGAAGAGTTAATCCAGGAAGCTAAACTTCAGTTATTAAATGAAAAATCAAATGATGAGATGCTTGCTGTTTTGACACAAGTAGCAGTGGAAAAAACAAGTGCAGATGAACCAGATTGGCAATTTGTAGCAGCTCGTCTGTTTCATTATCAATTGTATAAACAGGCTGCAGCAAACCGAAATTATATGGAAACAAGCTCTTATGGCGATTTTTATTCTTTGTTACATACCTTAACAAATAGTGGGTTATATGGCACTTATTTATTGGATACTTATACAAAAGCAGAAATCGAAGAATTAGGACGCTCGATTTCCCCAGAGAGAGACAAGTTATTTAACTATATTGGTATTAAGGTGTTAGCTGATCGTTACTTGGTTCGGACATTTGACAATCAAGTAATGGAGTTACCACAAGAGAGATTTATGGTCATTGCTATGCACTTAGCCCTGCAAGAAGCAGATCGGGTGCGCTGGGCAAAAGCATTTTATGAAGTTCTTTCCAATTTAGAGTTAACAGTAGCAACTCCAACTTTAGCTAATGCTGGAAAACCTCTACATCAATTATCTTCTTGTTTTATTGATACTGTTGATGATTCTCTTTGGTCTATCTACCAAACAAACTCAGCTACTGCCCAAGTATCCAAGTACGGTGGTGGAGTGGGAATATACCTTGGTAAAGTGCGTTCCAAAGGTTCTAAAATTCGCGGACACAAAGGTGCATCAGGTGGAGTGGTGCCATGGATTCGCAACTACAACAATACTGCTGTAGCAGTAGATCAATTGGGTGTTCGTCGGGGTGCATTTGCCATTTATTTAGACGTCTGGCATGCGGATATTTTTGATTTTCTAAATTTAAAAACAAACAACGGGGATGATCGTTTAAAAGCGCATGATATTTTTCCTGGGGTTTGTATTCCGGATTTATTTATGGAAAAGGTGAAAGCAAGAGAGAGCTGGTACTTATTAGACCCACATGAAGTTCGGGAAGTAATGGGCTTTTCCATTGAAGATTATTATGGGAAAGAATGGGAAGATCGTTATTTGGCATGTGTGGAGCATCCAGGTATTGAAAAGATTGAAATTCCTGCAATTGATATCATGAAGCGTGTAATGGTCAGTGCTTTTGAAACAGGAACTCCTTTTCTCTTTTTCCGTGATACGGTCAATAAAGCAAATCCAAATAAGCATCAAGGTATGATCTATTCATCTAATCTATGTACGGAAATATGCCAAAACATGGCACCTACCGAATTAGTAAGTGAAGAGTTAGAAGATGGAGTAATTGTTACAAAGCAAAAACCTGGAGATTTTGTTGTATGTAATCTTTCTTCTATTAACTTGGGTAAGGTTCGTACATATGAAGATATCGCTCGAATAGTCCCTGTTCAAATGAGAATGTTGGATAATGTCATTGATTTGAATATGTATCCTGTTAAACAAGCAGAGCGTACCAATAAAAAATATCGAGCTGTTGGACTTGGAACAAGTGGATATCATCAATATCTTGCTCAACATCAGATCGTGTGGGAATCAGAAGAACATTTGGAAGAAGCGGACAAATTATTTGAAGAGCTCGCATATCAAGCTATTCGTTCTTCGATGGAGATAGCAAAAGAAAAAGGAAGTTATCCTGTGTTCGAAGGTAGTGAGTGGGAAACAGGAGAGTACTTTAAGCGACGTAACTACACAAGTAAACGCTGGCAAGAACTGGAGAAAGAAATTAAAGAAAATGGTATGCGTAATGCTTGGGTTTTTGCAGTTGCACCTACTGGTTCCACTTCGCTTATCGCAGGTTCGACTGCGGGGATTGATCCTGTTTATGCCAAGTATTTTGTAGAAGAAAAACGCGGTGCTTCTATTCCCCAAACAGCACCCAATCTATCACCGAGCACCACTTGGTATTACAAAGAAGCGCATAAAATAAACCAATGGTACAGCATACAAGCAGCAGGAAAAAGACAAAAACATATTGATCAATCTCAATCATTTAACCTATATATCACTCCAGAAACAAATGCAAAAGAATTTTTAGAGTTGTATATCACTGCATGGGAAGCAGGATTAAAAACAATCTACTATGTTCGAAATCAATCTGTTGAAATCGAAGAATGTGTAAGTTGTTCGTCATAAGAGAGGGAGCATAAACATGGAAAAACTACAGCGAAAAAAAATATTTAATGAATCAGGCCAACGTGGTACACAACGCTTGATCAATGGTAATACAACTAATCTTAGGGAATGGAATCGCATCAAATACGATTGGGCCCATAAGTTATATCGTACCATGCTGAATAACTTTTGGATTCCAGAAGAAATTCCCTTAGCGAGTGACGCCAAGGAATTCCAACAATTGACAGATGCGGAAAGACGCGCTTTTGATAAGACGATTTCTTTTCTTAATTTTTTGGATTCCATTCAAGGCGAAAACTTGCCGAATATCAATGAGTATGTAACAGCACCAGAAGTATCCTCTTTATTGAATATTCAAGCTTTCCAAGAGGAGATACATGCACAATCGTATAGTTATATTTTAGATAGTGTCTGTTCTCCTGAAACGCGTGAAAATATTTATGATGAGTGGCGCAACGATGAACACTTATTAGAACGTAACCGATTTATTGCCGATTTGTACGAACAATTCGTTCATCAAAAAGATGATAAACAATTTGTTCGCACCTGTATGGCTAACTTTCTTTTAGAATCCTTGTATTTCTATAGTGGATTCTCGTTCTTCTACGCGCTGGCCCGCCAAGGCAGAATGACAGCAACTGCGACAATCATCAAATATATTCAAAGAGATGAGCTAACCCATGTTGTTCTTTTTCAAAACATGATTAAGGAATTGCAAAATGAAAACCCAGATTTGTTTGATGATAATTTTAAAGAAGAACTACGGGAGATGACTCGTACAGCAGTGGAACATGAGATTAAATGGGGGCAATATATTACAGCAAACCAAATAGCTGGTTTAAACAATGAGACGATTGCAAAATATATTAAGTTCCTTTCTAACGAAAGATTAGGTCGGTTAGGTCTTCCTATCTTATATCCTGAGATCACTGCACATCCGATGCGCTGGGTTGAAAGTTTCTCTAATTTAAATGCAACCAAAACTGATTTCTTTGAACAAAAAGTGACCAATTATACAAAAGCGAGCTCTTTAGATTTTAATGATCTGTAAGAGCAAAAAAAGAAACGGATACCGCTTTATCCGTTTCTTTTTTTGTAGGTCAGTAGTATAATTGTATTGTTTTCATAAATATTTATTTACCAACAGTATTTCAAATCTCTGGAGGGAAGTTTATTGCAACCCTTAAGCAATTTTTCATCTACTCTATATGATAAATATGGGGTTCAAACAATAACTGCAATAGTGAATGATTGTTACAATCGAATATTGAGTGACTCGGAACTCGCGTCTTATTTTGTAGGGGTAGATATGAATGTTCTACGGAAACACCAAGTATTGTTTTTGTCTTACATATTAGGTTCTAAAAGATCATACAATGGTGCAAATTTAAAATCTGCACATACTAACTTAAGTGTAACCGAAGAACATTTTAATCGATTTATTCAACATATAGATGATTCTTGCAGATATTTTAACCTCGATCTAGAGGACCGCGCAGCTTTTGTTGCTCGTATGCGAACACTTAAATATTTTATTGTACATCAATGAAAAATGCAATTCTCCGAAAAGGGAGAATTGCATTTTTTTACTGTCAAAATGTATATGCATAATAAAACCAAGCAGCAGCAACCGCGATAGCGAGTTGATACAGGAATTCAATCCAATCGGAAAATGTTTTTAACCCGTTTTGAACATCAAGAACAGCATGATAAACAGCATGAATAAAGATGACAATTAGAGAAAGTTGTAATAAGAGCAATGGCATTGTCATTCACCTCCTAAGGCAATTTATTCAGTTGACAGATGAATTATGATTAATGGGAAACAAAATACTCCCTTTATAAAATATGAAATAATCTACAAAATGCTTGGGCATAAGAAAAAGAGAATTCATTTAAAGAATAAGAAAGATAAAATTCGCTTTAAAATGTGTTTGATGGAACAAAAACAGATGCTCATTGTGATAAAATGGCTATTAAGGTTTTGAGAAGTATGAGATTTCACAAGGAAGGACAGGTGTTAGCAAATGGCTGATAGAATGGACGATAAAAAGTTCTTTGACTTATTAGACTATGAAGGTAAAGATGAAGAACAAATGATACGAAAACTAGAAAAGTTGCTCAATAGTGATCGGCCGGAACTAAATCCATATCGGCCTGAATTTGAACAAAGACTAGCAGAACTCAAAGAAAAAAAGAAAGAACAAAAGAGTGAATAAAGTATTTTAGGTTTAATGAAAAGTGAGGGACTTTTTTTCCTCGCTTTTTTATGTATGAATGTAAAAAACTCACATGTGAATATGCCAAAACTTAAAGTGGAATCCGTATTTTTTTACAAAAGATCTTTTAATAAATGAAATTTCAGAATATAATAAAGATGGAGAGCAAATCGCTTTCCCTCGCGAGGAAAGGTGCAATCACCTTGAAGCACGATCCAATGTCACTCCAAATCAGCAGACCCGACCTCGGTCGCGGTGCTGATTGGTCAACCCCAACACTAGTTGAGGCGGCCATGCGGATCCCCGGAGTCATCACGCTCTGGTGGGAGGGCAGCTGCCCCAACTGTGACAGGAAGACCAGGCTGTGCAGTATTCCTGGTTGTGGATTGTGCTCGAATTGTCACCCTGCGGGTCACCGATTCCGGTGATCGAGTAAGGTGACGCCCTCCCCTTGGATTACGGTTCAAGGGGAGGATCGGAAAATCCAAGGGTCCTATCAGGACCCTTTTGTTTTTGCATTCGGAAAATGTAATTACCAATAAAAAAATACTTCTGAGAAATAATAAACCACTAAAGTATATGTTATAATTAATTTAGAAAACCGAAATATTTGTGTGCAGAAAGGATTTTTGTTTTATGGAAGCAACAGAAAAAACAGGGTTAGTGGTGGAAGAGCCGCCACATTCGCTCAAATCTATTTTTAAGCAACCAAAACCAGCATGGGCAGTAGCATTTGCTTGTATGGTTGCTTTTATGGGTCTAGGTCTAGTTGATCCTATCTTACCAGCAATCGGGAAGCAACTTCATGCTACTCCAAGTCAAGTTTCTTTATTATTTACTAGCTACATGCTTGTTACCGGTGTAATGATGCTTATTACTGGTTGGTTGTCCAGTCGTATCGGGCCAAAGGCTACCTTACTTGTGGGCCTTTTTGTAATTGTTTTATTTTCTTTACTTGGTGGTCTGTCGGAGACGGTTGGACAGCTTGTCGGTTACCGTGCTGGATGGGGACTCGGTAATGCTTTGTTTATTTCTACTGCATTAGCAGTAATTGTCAGTGTCGCAGCTGGTGGGACGGAAAGTGCCATTATTTTATATGAGGCAGCACTCGGTTTAGGTATGTCAGTAGGACCATTGCTAGGAGGGCTTTTAGGAGGTATTAGTTGGAGAGGTCCATTTATTGGTGTGTCAGCTTTGATGGTTATCGGTTTTGTAGCAGTGTTTATTTTATTGGACAAAGTACCAAGGCCAACAAAGAAAAGCTCTATTCTCGATCCTATCCGTGCTTTGGGGCATGGAGGCTTATTGTCCATCGGACTTACAGCGTTGTTTTATAACTTTGGATTCTTTACTTTACTTGCTTTCTCACCCTTTGTTCTTGGTCTTGATGAGCATGGAATTGGGTTTGTTTTTTTCTTTTGGGGAGTATTCTTAGCAATATCGTCTGTAGTGATTGCTCCAAAACTTCAAGAACGTTTTGGTACGAAAAAAGTTATGTACATGGTTTTATTTTTATTTGCGATACTTCTATTTATCATGGGATTTTCCATTCAATATGTTCCAGTACTTATTATATGTATTGTTCTTTCAGGTGGATTACTTGGAATAAACAACACATTGATCACTACGGCTGTGATGGAAGTCTCTCCTGTCGAACGATCTGTCGCTTCTTCTGCATATAGTTTTGTTCGTTTTGTGGGAGGGGCCATAGCTCCTTGGTTAGCAGGAAAATTATCCGAATGGTTTAATCCGCACATTCCATTTTATTTTGGAGCATTTGCTGTATTGGTTGGATTATTTGTGCTCTATTCCGGCCGAAAATATATGATGGAATTAAACTAAAATATTTTCTATCTGATGTGAATAAATATTTGAAATAAAAGATGATAATTTCAAATTTGAAGTGTGCCACTCATAGGAGTGGCATTTTTTATTCCTATGAAGATCAATGTTGATTTTAATTCACCTTTTTTGTGCATGAAATACCATATATTAGAGCAAAATTTATGTAACTTCTTATGAAAATATAGGACATGAGGGATCGGCATGAATTCAAATGAAGACAAAAACAAGAAAAGAGAAAAAAAGCGATTAAAATCGCCTTATAAACCGCATAAAACGTCACAAGAAATAACTATCAACGAAAATAGCAGTGAAAAAGAACGAAATCTACATACTAAGATCATAGGGAAAAAATCAAAAAATCAAATTGATAATTCTTTAAGTCATGAAGAGAATGATTTAACTCCGTTGAATGATACAACTGAAGATGAATCAACCAAGGAAATGGAACAAAATGAAGTCAAAGCTGAGCAAGAAGAATTAAAAGATGGTAGTAATGCTCCAACTGAAGATGAATCAACCAAAAAGGGAAAAAACGAAGACAAGGCCGAGCAAGAAGAATTGAAAGATGGTAGTAATGCTCCAACTGAAGATGAATCAACCAAAAAGGGAAAAAACGAAGACAAGGCCGAGCAAGAAGAATTAAAAGATGATAGCAATGCTGCAACCGAAGATGAGTCGAACAAAGAAAAGGGACAAAGCGAAGACAAAGCTGAGCAAGATAAAGAAGATACATCTCAGAACTCCCCAGATAATACCAAAGGTAAAGCCGCAAATGAATCAGATAGAGCAAATAAAGAGGATAAAAAGGAATCAGAACCTATTTCTGCATCTATAGACGCAAACATCCGTCATGTAAAAGAAACTACTGGAGAAAGTCAAGACATTGTGATTAGGGAATTTCGTTTTGGAGCAGAACAAAAATTAGCTGCTTGTTTATTTTATACAGAAGGCTTGACTGATACAAATGCACTACAGCAATTTGTATTGGAACCACTAATGGTTTTTCTGAAGGAAAAAGATTGGACAGACTATCGTATTCCACCGGAGGTTTGGTTTCCATTTATTGAGCGATCTTTACTTCCGATAGGCGGAGTAAGCCAAATTGAAAACTTTGAAGAATTATTTACTTTTATGCTTTCTGGAGAAGTTATTTTTCTTATGCAAGGGAGCAAAAAGGGATATCGCGTCTCTTTAAAATCATGGAAAGATAGAGGGGTACCAGAAGCTGAAGGGGTAGTTCGAGGACCTAGAGAGACATTTAGTGAAACGATGAGAACCAATACTGCTCTGTTAAGAAGGAAAATTAATAATCCACGACTGCGTTTAGAAGGCAAGACGATTGGTAAAATCACAAAAACACAGTTAAGTATCATGTTTATAGATGGTTTAGTAGATGACAATGTTCTAAATGAAGTTCGCAAACGATTAGACCGAATTGATATTGATGGGATATTAGAGAGTGGATACATTGAGGAATTGATTCAAGATGAGGTATATTCCCCATTTCCCACTATACATCATACAGAAAAACCAGACGTCGTAGCTGCTGCTCTATTAGAAGGAAGGGTAGCAATCATTGTGGATGGTACTCCAATTGTTTTAATTGTACCTGCTTTGTTCAACCAATTTTTTCAAGCTGCAGAAGATTACTATGAACGATCACTTATTTCTAGTTTGATTCGTATTCTTCGCTTTATCTGTTTATTTATCTCTTTACTAGCACCAGCAGTTTATATTGCAGTAACTACTTTCCATCAAGAGATGTTGCCAACCCCACTGCTTGTAAACCTAATGGTGCAAAGGGAAGCTGTTCCTTTTCCAGCTTTTGTAGAGGCATTTATGATGGAGCTTATGTTTGAGATTCTGAGGGAAGCAGGAGTTCGGTTGCCAAAAGCTGTAGGTCAGACTGTGTCATTTGTAGGGGCATTAGTTGTTGGTCAAGCAGCCGTAGAAGCAGGGATTGTATCTGCAGGAATGGTTATTGTGGTAGCGATTACTGCGATTTCTAGCTTTGTTATCCCGGCTTATAACATGTCGATCGCATTACGTATTTTGCGTTTTATTCTTATGATGATTGCGGCTGGATTTGGTTTGTATGGTGTAATGCTTGGAATTATTGTGATCGTACTTCATTTATGTAGTATTCGTTCTTTTGGTATTCCTTATATGACACCTTATGGGCCATACATTTCCTCTGAATTTAAAGATAGTGTTGTTCGGATGCCTCATTGGATGATGGATAAGCGTCCAACCAGCTTGGTTTCCGAAGATGTAGTACGTGGAAATAACTCACCACCTTCGAAAGAGAAAGCAAAAGGGAAGAGTAAATGATGAGAAAAAAGAATCTCCTTCTGATACTAATCCTTATAGTGTCCATAATGGTAACGGGATGTTGGAGCCGTAAGGAACTAAATGACATAGCCTTAGTAATCGGTTTAGGTGTAGATAAAGTTGGAGATGACTATATTTTATCTACCCAAGTAGTAGACCCAGGTGAAATTGCTTCAAAAGGAGGTAGCGGAAGGGTTCCTGTAATAACTTACAAGACAAGAGCACGTACTTTAATAGGTGCAGTTCGAAAGCTGACAAGCTCTACACCTCGAAAATTATATTTATCTCATCTGCGTATGTTTGTGATTGGAGAATCCGTTGTGAAAGATGGAGTAGCCCCTGTACTCGATTTTATAACAAGGGATCATGAATTAAGAAGCGATTTTTTTATCATCATGACAAGAGACAGTAGGGCACAAGATGTACTAACTATGGTGACGCCTCTTGAAAAGGTACCATCCACTTATATGTATACGATGCTTAATCATGCAGAAAAATACTGGACCGCATACACGACGCAAAAAATTGATCAATTGGATAATGATATTGCTAGTGATGGGAAAGAAGCAGTTATCTCAGCAATCGAAATCAAAGGGAGTTTAAAGGAAGGTGAGCAAAAGAAAAATGTAGAGGATATAGCATTAAAAAATTATTTGCAATATACCAGTTTAGGAGTACTTCATAAGGACAAGTTGGTTGGTTATTTGGAGGAAACAGAAGCTTCCGGCTACAAATATGTCATCAATAAAGTCAAAAGTACGGTAGTTGATATGCCTTGTAACAAACAACGCAAAGATGTTACCGAAATCATTCATTCTAAAACGACAATACGAACACGAGTAAAGAATCATAAACCATCAGCCATAGTACAAGTTCATGCAGAAGCAAATGTTGCAGAACTCCAATGTCAAGCAGATTTATTGAAACAAAACGTGATTAATGTTCTGGAAACAAAAACAGAGAATGAAATTAAACATCAGATAGTCAAAGCTCTGCAAAAAACACAGAAAGAATACCATGCTGATGTTTTTGGCTTTGGGAACAATATTCATCAATCCAATGCAAAAGAATGGAAAAAACTAAAGAAAGATTGGGGAAAAACTTTTTCCACTATGCCTGTAAAGATAGAAGTAAAAGTGGAAATACGTAACTTCGGTAAAGTAAATAAAACTACACCTAGTTTGGATTAGGAGGGAAAAGAAATTGTGGCAATCCGTGTTTGTATGTCTTGTGGCCATTGTAGTGGCTTTGTTCGAGATTCCACGATTGAGGAAATTAGGATATATCAAGGAAATATGGTTTTTCTCTTTTTTTCTCCTCCTAGCAACGGCTGCAAATGTAGTAAAATTCCTTTATTTTTAATTGCTAGGTAGAAATGGAGGCAAAATATGATGGGAAAAGAAAAAATTGAACATCGTCAATTTGCGATACTGGTTCTTTTGTTTACAATTGGAACTTCTATCATCATTACTCCTAGTATGCTTGCAGCTTATGTGAAACAAGATGGTTGGATTTCCGGCCTATTGGGATTATTGATTGCATTGTTAATTGTATGGGTTTTTGGTGCTATGGGTAAATATTTTAGGGATCAATCTTTGGTTCAAGTAATAAATTTTTCTTTTGGTAAATATTTAGGCTTTGTGATAGGGCTCTTGTTCGCTAGTTTTGGTCTGGTATTGTCAAGTCTGGTACTTTCGAATATAGGTAATTTTGTCAATTCCCGATTGCTTATCGGCACTCCATTAAATGCGGTTGAGTATATTTTCATTGTTGTGATTGTAATAGGTGTTCGTTTAGGTATAGAAACAATAGCCCGATCGTCGGAATCTTTGATTTCCATTTTTAGCATCTTGTTTTTTCTTCTTGTTATTGCTGTATTACCTCAAATTTCGATTGATAATATAAGGCCAATATTTGAACACGGTTTCTATGATGTTCTTCAAGCGAGCTATGGATTTATTTCTTTCCCATTTGGCGAATTGGTACTTTTTCTGATGCTTACCCCATTCATCGTAAAGCGACAAAAAATTATAAGTGGATATGTAATAGGTGCTTTCATTGGGGGAGTAGTTCTCATTTTAATAACCATTTTATCTATTTTAAGTTTAGGTGGAGAGGGAACTGCTATTAATACCTATCCAGCATTTACAATTGCAAAGAAGATTGATGTTGGTGGGGTAATTCAACGGATAGAAGTTATTATGGCAGGAATATGGATGTTCTCCATTTTTGTGAAACTATCCATATGTGTCTATACTACAGCTTTGTGTATAAAACAGTTATTCCGATTTCATGATCTTAACTGTTTGTTTATACCAATTGCAATAAGCCTTATCCCACTTTCCCAATGGTTTAGTCCAAGTGCTGCTGATTATCAAACCTATACTGAAAAATGGATGATGTATTTTACTTATTCCATTATGATAATTCCTATTCTTACTATGGGAGTCTTTTTTGTTAGAAAAAAATGGAGTGAAAAAAGTAATAAAACCTAAACGATAGGGGGGATCTCATGCTTAATCAGCAGCAAATTGGGATAAGACAGTTTTTTATTTTGGTATTTCTTTTTACGATTGGTACCTCTATTATTGTTGGTCCTCGTTTAGCAACACTCACTGCATATCAAGATGGTTGGATATCAGCGATTTTAGGATTGCTGATGGGAACAGTGCTTATCTGGATATATACTACTTTAGGGAAACACTTTTTGGAAAAAACGTTAGTAGAAATACTACAATTGGTTTTGGGAAAATGGATTGGTTCCATCGTTTCTTTCTGTTTTGTTGTTTTTTTGGTTATTTTATCTTCTGTAGTTTTAATGAATATCGGCCATTTTATCAGTAGCAGAATATTGGTTTATACTCCAATTGTTCCGATTGAGTATATGTTTATCGCTTTAGTAGTGTTTGGAAATATTTTAGGAATCGAGGTTTTAGCAAGGGCAGCTGAATCTCTATTACCTTTATTTTTAATTTTATTTGGGCTGTTTACTATTGGTTTGTTACCATTAATAGAAGTAAATAATATAAAACCTATACTGGAAAATGGGATTTATCCTGTATGGGAATCGAGTATACGATATATGATCGTTGTATTTGGTGAGTTGTTTGTTTTTTTTATGATTATACCTTATATCAATAAGAGCAAAGAGCAGCATAAAAAAATAAAACGCTATTTTTTGTCAGGTGCAATCTTTGGTGGAATAATCATCTTGATTACTGTACTGTTTTCTATTCTAATTCTCGGACCTAAAGCAGCTATATGGACAACATACCCAGCTTATGCATTGGCAAAGAAAATTGATTTTGCAGGTGTATTTCAACGAGTTGAAGTCATTATGGCCGGAATATGGTTTATATCCATTTTCTTTAAATTATCGATTTTAATGCATGTTATTACATCAAGTGTAAAACAAATATTTCATCTAAAAGATAGATCTGTTGTTTCTATTCCTTTCGGAATGTTACTAATACCTATTTCTTTATGGTTTACTCCAAATGTAGCAACTTACCTTACTACAGTCACGCATCTGATGGGGCTATTAATTCTTATTTTTATGCTTTTACCTATATTAGTAATGGGGGTAGGGTGGATACGTTTACGATTTTTAAAGAAGAGTGTATAGGAAGGAATTAAGAAATGACTCTACTTATAAAACCAATGGAACCAATTTTATCCAGAGAACTCCTGTTAGAATCAAAGTACCTTTATCAAGTAAAATGGGATGGAATACGAATCTTAACAAAAATTGAAAACGGGAAAGTGAATTTACACACGAGACATGGCAATATCCGTACTGCAATCTACCCTGAAATCACATCCATACTTGCAAACAGGTTTGCTAAACAAACAGTATATTTAGATGGAGAAATAATAGCTTTACAAAATGGAAAACCTAACTTTTTTCTCGTAGCAAAAAGAGATCGAATAAAAACAGAAAGTAAGATTGAACGATCTATTTCAAAAATACCAGTCAACTATGTGGTTTTTGATGTTCTTCGAAATGATCATTGGTTAGTAGACAAACCTTTATATCAACGTCTTTCCATTTTACAAAATATATTAGACGAATCCGAGAAGATACAAATATGTCCTACAACAGAAGATGGGAAAACCTTATTTGAGTTTACAAAAGAGCTTGGATTAGAAGGTATCGTGATAAAGGAAAGAGAAGGTAAGTACCACATAGGAGAAAAACATCTAACTTGGAGAAAAGTGAAACACTTTCAATATATAAATGCATCCATCCTCGGAGTAACTTTTAAATCAGGAAGTGTGTATTCCTTATTATTAGGAATAAAAGTAGAAGGAAATTGGAAATATATAGGGAGAGTATCTTCGGGTTTGAGCTCAGAAGAAAAACGAATTTTAACTGTATATAGCAGTTCACTAGCTATTCCTGATCCAGTTACCAATATTCCCTTATTTCGTGAAGAAGAGATTAGATGGTTTACACCAAATATACAAACTAAAATTCGGTTTTTAGAGTGGACACCAGATAAGACATTACGCAATCCTGTAATTGAAAACTTTCAAATGCCTAAATAAACAGCACCTTAATAAGGTGCTGTATGTCATAAGAAGAAACGACGACGATGTGGAAAAAACATAAAGAATCTAGGATCATAACCAACAGGTTGGTAACCAGGATAAAATTGAGATGGATAAATATTGTTAGGATCTTGATACTCATCGATTGCTACATCTGTATCCAGTTCATTTTCTATTTCGTCCCATAAAGCATCATAATCGATTGTTTTGTTGAACATATTAACTCCTCCTCGATTCAAGTATATACAGCAGTGTATGTGATAAATATCTATTTGCTCATGGAAAGCAGGTAATTAGGCGATATGTATGTTCGTATACAGGATGAAGAAGTAAAGATCTCTAACCCAGATAAAGAACTTTTTCCAAGTATAACAAAGTGGGACTATGTCCAATATCTAGGTATCTTAAGTCCTTATTTATTAAAATACTGTTATAATCGTTTATTGACCACCATTCGTTTTCCAGATGGAGTGTTTGGAGAATCTTTTTATCAAAAAAATGTTCCTGCATCTAAGCCTGATTTTGTTGCTACTTCAAAAGCAGAAAACACGCAGTATATAATGTTACAAAATGTACCAACATTAATTTGGTTAGCCAATCTTGCTTGTTTAGAGTTTCATACCTCTTTTCATCTATATACTGATATGAATGTGCCGACTGAATTAGTTTTTGACCTTGATCCAACAGGATCACCTTTTGAACAGGTAAAAGAAGTTGCATTACATACAAGAACATTAATGATGGAAATGGGTTTAGATGGAGTAGTGAAAACTTCAGGAGCAAGTGGTTTGCAAATTTATATCCCATTAGAACCGATTCATACATTTGAAGAGACTCGCAAAGTTAGTACATTCATGGCTCGTTATTTATCGGAGAAATATCCAAACTTAATTACAATCGAACGACTAGTAAAAGACAGGGGAACAAAAGTATATTTCGATTACTTACAACATTGGAGAGGAAAAACACTAATTGCCCCCTATTCTCCAAGATCTAAAGAAGAGGCTACTGTATCTACACCACTTGAATGGGATGAATTAGAAACAGATATTGTACCAAACGATTTTACTCTGATGAATATTGCAGATCGCATACAGGAAAAAGGTGATTTATTTTCATCTCTCTATAATGGATCAAAATACAATCTTTCACCATTGCTGGATTTAATGAATAAATATCTATGAAGATATTTATTAGATTTTGATTACTCTTTACTTTATGTGATAAATTAATTCTCAAGGCCAGTATTATTGATAGGAGAGAATAAATGAAAAATAACTACCAGCGGATTCTTCCGCATGTTCCATTCCTTTTCCTTTTCCTATGTATGTTTATGATCAGCCGTTTTATTTACATGTATGGGGATGATTATCGATATGCGACTTACTTTAGTTTGTTTCCTCATTTTAAAGGCAGTACGTTTTCATTTACACAAGTCATTGAAAATCAGTTATATGACTATACCCATGTAAATGGTCGTTTTTTTATTAATATTTTTACCATTTATTTGCTTGTTCATGGTATTGAATTTTGGAGATGGGTAAATCCATTTCTTCTTACTATTTTGGCCTATGCTATTTTTTATGCTGTTTTTGTTCGTTTTCCCAAAAAAGGAGATGAGATGGTTGCGTGGACCTTGGTGTCCTTGTTTTTTTTGGTTCATATTTATATCGCAAGACAAACTTTGTTTTATGCTGTAGGATCATTTAATTATGTTTATCCCATGTTGGGATTGATGCTATTAGCTATTTTTTTCCGTCGTATCGATATCCACAAACCTATTAAGCATAAAGCAGTGATTATTTTATTTTTTTGTCTTGCTTTTCTATTAGGTTGGTCCCAAGAACAAGTGTCCTTGCTAACTTTAGGATTAATAGTTTGTTGGATTTGCAAAGAGTATATAGTATACAGGAAAATCAAATTATTATATGTAGCGTTTTTTTTCACCAGTTTGATTGGCTTTCTTGGATTATACTTATCTCCTGGTGTAAAAGCACGTGGTGCATCAAAAGCATTAGCATCTTACAATCAGTCATCTACTATTGTAAAATTAAAACAGACCTTTCCAGCGATGATCGATTTTTTTATTCATCAGCAAGCCATTTTTACTATTCTAGTAATTGCCTCGCTTGCCATAATCGGATACCAAATTTCAAAAAAATGGTATTGGTTACTAGGAACGCCTATTGTGTCACTTCCGCTTCTATTGTCTGTACCATTTTTTGGACAAGCTAATCCATTTGATCAGTGGTTTTTGCATAAAGCTTATTTGAGTTTTTATGGTATCGTTCTAATTTGTATGCTTGTTGCAATGTCTATTTATGTAACTGTACAAATGCGAGATTATATATATTTGATATTCCCGTTAGGATTTATTTTAATAAACATAGCTACTGTATTTACCCCAAGTCTTACAGGCGGGAGAGTCGCTTTTCCAGCAATACCTCTAGCAATGGGGAGTATTATTTTACTTTTTCAAGCTATACATAGTTCGGGAATAAAGAAACAGCTGATGATATTCCTTATTTTTTTTGCTGCACTTAATTATCAGTACTTGTATAATGAATATCGCCTGAATGCTAATATTCAAGAAAAACGAATTCATATTATTAAACAACACCAAAACATGAAAGCAGGAGAACTAGTATTGCCAAAATTAAAGAATCGATCTGCTGCAGGTTATGAACTAAATGACCAAGAATATGTAATGCGTGGATTCAAAAATTATTATCGAATAAACGAGAATGTCACCATTCTTTTGAAATAATGGAGGTAACATGAGAACAGCTTATACAAATGCAATAATACTGACAATGGAAACTGATTTCTCTCCTTTTTTGGGAACGCTTGTTATTGAAAATAATATGATTTTAGGGGTATATGAAGGGGAATCATTTCCAATGGACATGGCCGTTGATCATACAGTGGATATGAGTAACAAAGTTATACTTCCTGGATTCATAAATACTCATGGTCATACTGCAATGAGTTTACTACGCGGCTATGCTGATGACTTACCATTACAAGAATGGCTAGAAGAAAAAATGTGGCCCCTAGAAGCGAAATACAAACGGGAACAAGTCACTGCTGGTACCGCATTGTCTATTGCGGAAATGATCCGTTCTGGCACCACTTGCTTTTTAGACATGTACGATCATATGGATGCAGTAGCAGAATTGGTAGAGAAAACAGGAATTCGGGCATCGCTTTGTCGGGGTTGTATTGGGTTTGGTGATGATGCCTTACGAAAAAACAAATTAATCGAAGCTACAAACTTTGCAAAAAATTGGAATGGGGCAGCAGAAGGACGAATTAGTACCATGATGTCTCCTCATTCTCCCTACACATGCACACCAGACTATATCGCTCGATTTATTGAAAAGGCATTAGAAATTGGTGTACCTATCCATACTCATATGTCCGAAACAGCAAGGGAAGTAGCTCAAAATGTTGAAGAATATGGAAAAAGGCCAGTGGAGCATTTGGATTCCCTTGGCTTTTTCGATCTGCCTTCATTGGTTGCACATGCAGTCCATCTTACTGAAGGAGAAATTGATTTACTTGCTTCCAAAAATGTCAAGGTTTCTCATAATCCAGGAAGTAATCTAAAATTAGGAAGTGGTATCGCACCTATTACAAAGATGATAGACGCAGGTATACGACCTTCACTTGGAACGGATAGTTCAGCTAGCAACAACAATTTAGATTTATTGGAAGAAATCCAATTGGCAGCCCTTATCCATAAAGGTGTCAACCAAAACCCACTTGCTGTCCCAGCCAAAACAGCTCTACTAATGGGGACAGCATATGGAGCTGAAGCGTTATTTTTAGATGAAATTACCGGAACCTTAAGTAAAGGAAAAAAAGCAGATTTTATCACGATAGATATAACTGGTACCCATATGCAACCTGCTCATGACATTGTATCTCATATTGTATATGCGTCTTCTCGCAGTGACATCGTAGATGTATTTGTAGATGGTAAAGCATTGATGAGAAATAGAGAGTTAACCACAATAGATGAAGAAAAAGTAAGTGCAGAAGCAAATCAATCTTTTTTTGATCTTATAAGATGAACCATCTGCAAAAATTTACTTCTCGATTTAAATAGTTCTTCCAAGAAATAAATAGACTACGTCATCTAATTCCAAAACCAAATTAAAAAGAGCTCCAATGAATCCTCAGCCATTCGGGGTCACCGTACCCAAAGAAAAAAATACACGTTAAGACATATTTTAGACACAATTAAACCGACTACCTACACGTTAAGGTAAATAGTCGGTTGTTTGCATTAATCGCTTATTATTGCCCAAGTAAAGGGGATAGGGGTATGGCAATCAAAAGCGAAATATGGGGCCATATGCAAATATTCCCCAATTCAAAAGGGTATTAAGAGAATACTGCGTCTTAATACCTTTGCGTTAATTAGCCACTTGATAAATTGGCATGTCAAATTGTAAATCAGGTGGTTGTCGATCACGATCAAGTCCATACTTGCCAAAACGATTCACATGAGCTGTAATGTATGGGCTTATCTCACTTAATAGTTCCTCATTTAATTCGTTACCTTCTTGATGATATTCATGTAAAATTCGTGTTAATGCAAATACGTTGTAAAAGATGAGACAATTAGCTACTAAGTGATTAAACTTAATGACTTTTCTTTGATTTTCTCGATTATTTTCAGCAATCGTTCCTTCTCCACCAAAAAACAACCATTTTATAAAACTATTAAATGATTCGCTTTTATTCGTAGCTACTTGTATCGTACTTCTCAATTCTTCATTTGCTATGTACTTTAGCAAGAACATGGTATGGTACGATGACTCGTCCTAATTCACGGAATGCTTGATATAATTTATTTTTCTTGCTATAGGTTCCTAGCTTATTCAAAATGGTGGAGGGAGTGATTTTTGGGGTTTAGGGAGCAGTGGAACAGAAAACCGGAATAAGCGTTACTGGCAATAAAAGAGGAACAACGATAGGTAAATCACTGTTCTAGGGGTAGTAAGACGGTTGGTATTCTAATCCGTCAGATAAATTCTTCCATATCTTATTAGGTATAGGTCTTTTCTACATTTAGACAATCGGATCAGGGTTGGTTGGTCGTGTCTTTTTTGCGGAAGTAGGCGATGCCTTGCCGTTATAGCCTATCAGATACATTTTTTGATGACGAGGGATATCAGAGACGAATCCTTACGCAGTTAAACCGTGGAGAGACTCGTAACGGCTTGGCACGTGCGGTTTGTTATGGGAAACGGGGTGTACTTTATCAAAAATATCGAGAAGGACAAGAGGATCAAGTGGGAGCCCTGGGATTGGTGATAAATGCGATTGTCGTTTGGAACACTCGCTACATGGAGGCAGCATTGACTCTTATTTCCGAAATGGGTGAACAGATCGAAGAGCCAGACGTCCAACGCCTCTCTCCTCTCGGTCATGAACATATTAATATCGTGGGCAGATACTCTTTTACTTTGCCTGATGAGGTTGCGAATGGGAAACTACGTAGTCTGATTCATGATTAGAACAGTGATTTTACCTATCACTGTTCCTTTTTTACTGCCAGTAACGCTTATTCCGGTTTTTTGTTCCACTGCTCCCTAAACCTCTTTAGTGTGTGTTTCCTTTTAGGCCTAGAACCAGCATCCGTGTCATAAAGCGCAATTTGACCAAATAATGGAAATGGAACCGACCCATACTTTGTGTATAGCAAGAAATGGTCCGGCGATTGGGTGAGTTGCGCAGTAAGATACAGCGCGATTCATCCAACCGCCGGACCTAGAACCAGCAACGGCTTAAAGAGATTTTCTCATGGAGTTAATGATTATCATAAGTAGTTTGTTATTATATTTTTCAAACCATTTCTATAGCGTTTGATATAAACTAAATATGAATTCCCTGTCCGTGTTCACTTTAGGAGAAGAAATGCGTAGCCTGCGAGATTCCCTTCCCACTTCCATGGAGCACCCTACCTGTCCTATCAAGGTCATCCAGTACCAGCAGGACCACATCGAGGATCTGCGGCAACTGGAAACGGACTCCACCAAACCGCTCCAATGGTTTGGTGTTGAAACGGTAGAGAAGCTAGTGCGGCCAAGCGACGATGTAATCCTATATACCATCTTGGTAGAGGACAAAGTTGCGGGAATCATCTATCTGGAGCCTCGATCCACTAAGATCTCGGACGTAGGCTACCTCTTGATGGAGGACTACCGAAAAAAGGGCGTGATTCAGTTGGTGCTAGTCACTGTCCTCGATCAACTTTTCGGGCAGCTTCTCCCAAACGGTGGGCTGGAGCAAGTTTGGGCCTTCGTGAATCGTAAAAACGACCAATCGTTGAGGTTTCACGAAAAGATTGGGATGCAAGAACTCCCGTCACAAGATATCAGTAGGATCTTCGCGTTCTCCCAAGATGGGTGGCGAAAGGCCGCTCCAAAGGTGGCGAAAAGTGGAATCAGCAGGTTCCGGAAAGGATAGGAAGTTCAACCAGTCGCGTTTTCGCACATGATGTGTGCGTGTGCGACTGGACTCCTTTTATTGAATTTCAAAATGCAATTAATTACCAAAATGTCCTGTCAATTGAATGTGGATGCATACCCTTTATAGAGCCATTCGTTGATCCAGATCCATGCGAAATTCACCGTACGGATTGATATGGTTATAAATAAGAGGAGTAAGGGCTCGATAGTCTTCTGCAGCCATCTGATCCAGCCATTCTTTTTCTTGCAGGACATGTTGGATTTTGAGCGTATTGATATAGACCAAGCAATTTTGCAGTAAATGAAGGCTGAGGATGGCAATTTCCTGTTCCTGAGGTTGATTTTTTTGGATTTCTCCCCCTTTTCCATAAAAGATAAAGTCACCACCGGAATGCCAGTTTTCCACGACATTTAGTCCAGCATGGACTTCGATTCGCACTTCTTCCACATGGAGGTATTCACATAAAAAGATGGTTTTTATCGCTTTCCCTAACTCCTGTAAGGCTTTATAGGTAGGATGAGAGCTGTTTTTCGAAAATTGCTTTAAGATGGCCTCTGTGTCTGCTACGTTTAATCGTAAGGCAGTTGCATATTTCACCATTTCATCATACTGTCTGCGAATTAAATCCCAGTCAATGGGTTTTTGTACAAGAACGGGTTGTAAATGAGGATAAGGGACTCCAGTCTTAGGCCGGTACAGTTTCTGGGAATGAATGTTTTTTAGTCGTGGCATGAGTTTAAAACCAAGCAGATAGCAAAAAGCAAAACCCACTTCACTCTGCCCATGAGTATCGACAAAGTTTCGATCGACTTCTTTGTTGGTATTGTGATTCAGCAATCCATGAAGCATTGCGGCGACTTCAGAAGAATTGGGTGTATTAACAGACGAATGAATGCACATGGACTTTTCCTCCACATGCCAATAGACAGAGATTCCTGGTCCCCGTTGACGTGGGTTCCATTGGGTTCTTAGATTTTGATCATATGCTGCCACTCTTGTAGAATCGGATGCACAAGAGGTTGTTCCTCTCCCCCAAATCTCTTCTCGTCGATCCGCTAAAATGGCATTTACTAGGTGTTCATTCGCTGCCTTTACGTTATCTTTGTAGATATATTTTCGTTTGATGTATAGCAAGTCTTTATAGGTCACATCTGGATTGCCAGAGGAAACCCGTTTCAAGCCTGTGTTTGTTCCTAATCCGAAAAGACAAAGAAGTAACCGTTTTTGAATGGTTTTTCGATCCAACCGCTCATAAGTAGCTAACGTTTGAAAGAGATCCGTAAAACCGACCCGTAAATCCGCTTCTTTCAAAATATCCGTCAGATTGGTCATCCACCAACGATTGGCAATCTCCTGTTTGAGATAAGCTAATCGCTTGGGTTCAGGTTGTACGTCACTATCTGCAACGGAGATCCACCCACCCCTGTATTCCGAAATGGATACCTTTTCGTTTTTAGGAAGTCCTTGATCGAGCATGGTGAGCTTCTCATGCATCTCCTCTTGTAATTCGGTGATCTTTTCTTCTACGTTCAAAGGAAGTTTTAATACAGCATAATGTTCTTCCCGTCGTTTCGCAAAGTCAGAGGGAAGGTGATGGTCTGGATTTCGGTAACGATCTGCACCTGTTACCCAAATTTCGCGACATTTTAATTTATCTTTTAAAGCATGAAGTACACAAATTTCATAGTTCATCCGATTGATTTTCTCATTCCCTTTGGAATCGGTATCCATGACGTGCTCTCTCCATTTCACAGGGATGATATCTTTCCCAGTCGGAACATCCTCATCGAGAGCATAATTAACGGAAGCAGAACCTGCATAGTTGCGAATCAACTGAATGGCTTCAATCAGAGGCTGATGATGTTGATTATTCGATCGAAAATCCAAGGTTTTTAGCAATTCTGTCACTGCTGATCGATATGAACTACTATAGGAGCTTCGTATTTTCCAATATACTTTTTCTTGATAAATCGACTTCTTATATTTCAATTCGGTAATGATGCTTTCTAAGGTGCCTGTGTCCACTACAGAAAATAGGGTATCTTTTATAATTCCATCTGGATTTTGTAAAGCCGCTTCTAATAAGGAAATCAGAATGTCATTTTTGCTATGTACTTTCTTCACTTCCAGAATCAGTTCTTTATTGACCTTTTTCTCCGCACGGGCATCAATCTTATGGATCAGCGTGATTAAAAGTTCGATGAGACTGTCCGTGATCTCCTTGATGCGAGACCAAAAGAGGGCAACTAGTAGTGTATACCGAACTGGTGATTGATGTCTACGCAGCTCTCTTTTTTCTTCGGAAACAGCACGTAATCGATACCTATTTACTATTTTGGGTGGGACGGAGTGGAATAGATCCTCTGGAAGCTCCAGCATATGTAGTGTTTTCCACTTTTTTATCTCCAGAAATAACGTATCTTTGCTTACTCGACCTGGTCCGAGTGTAATCTTGCGAAAAGTAATTTTGTTTTTATCCTCTTTTTCATCCCCTGTCTCTTCGTTCTCCATGTCCACCCAAGATTCCATCAGGGCATCCATACGTGAGAGGCAAGTAGAAGAAAGCTTTTGATAGGTATCTTGGTAAAATTGCTGTTCTCGATTCCAAAGGGCAGATTTGACCATTCGCTCGACCCGGTCATTGGTAGGAGGTTCTATTTTTCTACGCCTATATTCAGCATAGAAAGCTTCTTTTAAAGGTTCAAACTCCTCGGCATAGTCCCAAACTTTCTCCTGCAACCAATGTGTGACCTCTTTCTCATCTTGCAGTGTCCCTTCACGAAATCCATATAATTTCCGAATCTCTCTCCGATGATTCGTCAAGGTTCTGGAACTCCAAGAATAGTGATCAAACATTTCGGAAGGAACTTTCAGTTGCTTGGCGATAAAATCAATCATTGCTTTTGGAATATCGCTCGATTTAGCTGGAAATCTGGCTTCATGCTGAAAAAACTTCATCAGAACAGCAAAGCCAAGTCTTGAATTGGAATATTTGTTTTCTACCAACTGTCTCTCAGGCTCTATTAAAGTGAAATTCTCGATCAGTTCATCTAATTCCCATTGTCTTTTCATGATGTATCCTCTCAGAAGAAATTACGGCCTATCTACATTTGTTATCTTTGTTACTCTGGAATAACCTCTTGTTCATCTTTGACTCTACGGTATAGTGTCATCCTTGAAATTCCTGCTTTTTCAGCTGCTTCAGTGATCGTAGATCCTTGATCAACCAGATATAAAGCGTATTTAATTTTTTCTGGATCGACAGGAGGTCTACCCGGATTCTTCCCTCTTTGTCTAGCAGCGATAATTCCTTCTTTGGTTCGCTCTGCGATCAAGTCACGTTCAAATTGGGCCATTCCAGCGAAGAGAGTAAAGAGCATTTTTCCATGAGCCGAGGTGGTATCTAGCCAAGATTCTTTTAAACTTTTGAGATTCGCTCCTTTGTTTGCAATCAGTTCCGCAATTTCTAACAAATCTTTCGTCGAACGAGAGAGGCGGGTGAGATCCGTAACAATGACGGTATCTCCAGAACGAAGAAACTCTAAAAGCCGTTCTAGTTCAGGTCGATCCCGCTTTGTGCCTGTCACCTTCTCGAAAAAAATACGTTCGCAGCCTACTTCTCTTAATTGTTGCTCTTGCCGATTCAAATGTTGATCCATGGTGGAAACTCGCATATAACCAAACTTGATGAAACTCAAAAAAATCCCTCCTGATCATGGAAACGATGTTCCAATTGTACCAAAAAGGAGATTTAGGAAGTATAGTGACAAAACAATATTGTTATATATTTTTGTGACAATCATTTTACGGGTTTGAAGGTTTGGTTAGGACTCGTGCAACACAATAACTAAACCGACCCTTTTTGTTACTCCCTTTACACAACAAAACCACCCTTTCAGGTGGCTAATTTTTAATCAAAGAATCTAAGTTATTTATTGGGATGTACAAAAACAGTCAGTATCTTTTCTGTTGTTTTATATCCATCAAATAGGAAACTTAATTTATATTTCCCGCTTTGGTAAATCACATAACGCCGTCCGTCTTTTTTCTCATCAGAAGCAGGAGTCCCTGCTGTTTTTATTACTTCTTCATACGTGACTTCTTTCAGTCTTTTATCAGCGGAATTAACCCAAGTTACGATACCTTTATGTAAACCAAATTCCGTTTGCTTTTTAGCCGCATAAGATAGAAATGTATCATTGGAGCTTGTTGGTTTTCCCCATTTTTTTACAATATCTGCTTCTTGTGAACCAATTCCAAATTCTTCGCTGCTGATCGTTCTTCCTTTTGCAGCTAAATCTAATACTTGTTTGATTAGTTTCTGATGACCAACATCCTTACTACTTGCATCTGCATTTTGTTGTGCAGATGAGATACACCCAGTCAACACCACTATAAAAGCGAAAGCAACTACTAATTTCATCCACAAAAACTTTTTCATCTGACATCCCTCTTTTGTTTTTTTATTGATACATGTATTAGATGATTGGAAGGTAAAAATAGTTTGATAAAAAGAAGGAATATTATGTCCAATTTATGGACATTCATTAGTTTTTACAAAATGTTGGCGGTACAAGATGATTTTATCCCCTGATCCTTTCATATCCGATAAGGTCTATTCCGGTTTTCTGTTCCACTGATCCCTAATGAACAATTTTGGGAGATATGCAAAAAACCTAAATTTATGAAAATTCGATATTCCGCCTTTTCGAGGCGTTGGGAAAAAACACCCTAAATCCGCTTTTTTCTGTCGGAATCCCAATTTGCCCAACAATTGGAAATATCCTGCTGGATCGAGATGAGATGATTCGATCCATTTTGAAATTTGCCATAATTAATTTTGTTTGACCCAAACTTTTCTTGGTTTTGATCGATCTAATAGGTAGATCTTCCAAGTTAAAGCAGTTTCACTGGCATCATATAAGCAATTATCTCTTGGTGATGATTTTTAACTTCTGTGGAAATGGATGTGAAGTGATGGAAATGGAGCAACTTATACGCAAGGCACAGAAAGGAGATTGGGAGAGTTTTTCGCAGGTTGTTTTTTCAGCCAAAGATCAAGCTTATCGGATTGCATACTGTTACCTCTACAATGAGAATGACAGCATGGATGCGGTTTGTGATGCGATGGAGAAAGCTTACCGAAAAATTAAATCTCTTCGAGAACCTCAATTTTTTTCTACTTGGTTTATTCGAATCGTGATAAACGAGTGTAAAACGCAGCTGAAAAAGAAGAAAAATGCCCGTTTTCATACGGAGGTACAAGCAGTTATCGGGCAAAATCCAGAGGAAATAGTAGACCTTAAGTTGGCTTTACAGAGTTTATCTCCAAGCGAACGGGTAATTGTTCAAATGAAATTTTTTCTTGGTTATACCTTTCAAGAAATAGCAGAAGCAATCGAAATACCAGAAGGAACGGTAAAAACGAAATTATACCAAACATTGAAATTACTAAAATCCAAGTTAGCGTTACAGGAGGTTTAAAGGATGAAACCCTATGATTCTAAGCAAGATAACTCGAAATTGGAGCTTCAGGCTCATGAACAAGAGGAATTGATGAAGTATATGGATATTTCTGTTCCTAAGGAATTAAACGATCGTCTTGCTTCAAGACTGACAAAAATGAAGTCTCCCATCTTTTTTCGCAAAAGTTGGATAAAGATGCTTATTGCTACTGCTGCTTCCATCATGATTGTTCTCTCATTAGGAATGGGTCTTTCCTCAGCATTCGCTGCATATGTAAAAAGTATTTTTATGGAAAGTGGTGATCCGGGGTTAAAAGAAGCATTTGAAAATGGACATAGTAAAACAGTGGGAAAACAAGTGACAGATCAAGGAGTAACCGTGAGAGTGAAAGAAGTAGTTGCTGATCTCAATCGTATCTCTGTGAGTTACGATATCGTAAACGAGAAAGGTGAAAGCATGGACCCATCTTTGGTGAAGAGTGATTCTGGAGACCCTATTTATTTGACGAATTTAAATGGAGAAAAATTACATTTTGGTGGGCATGGTGGTCCTGTATGGGATCGAAAAGGCAAGCAGCTTGGAGGTGTGGTTACTTTTGATCTTCCTAAAAATATAGCAAATGAAAAACAATTTATTTTCCATTTGCATTTTACCAATATTGGAGAAATAACCAATGAAATAGGAACAAAAGTGATCCAACCAGGAGTAAAAGGTAAATGGGTTTTACAATTTCCTATTGATTTAAGAAAAGAGAAAAATGCTTCCAAGGAAATAAAGTTGGATGCTATTTTGGATTGGAAACATGAAATAAAATTAACGTTCGATAAATTGGTATTATCCCCCAGTTTAAGTCGGTTGTTTTATCATGTGGATCAATCAGAAAAATTAATGCAATTACCAAGTCAAGATGCTGATGACTTTAAAGTAGTAGACCTACAATATTATATAACGGATGAACACAACAAGAAGGTAGCGATTTACGGCACAGATGATTTCAATTCAGGAGCTGAGACAACAAACAAAGAAATTCAACATCCTCCATTTCCAAAATCGAAGTACTACGTTTTCCATTTAACTGGTATGTCGTACGCTACAGTTGCAAATGAAACATTTTCTATTTCAAGTAAATCATTACCTGTGACCAAAAGCACAAGTGTGGGGAAAATCATGATAAAAAGCATGAAGAAGGTGAATGGAAATACGGTGATTACAATTGAGGGAGAGCGTTCAAAAGACATCGATTCGTATGGATGGGTTGTTCGAGACGAAAAAGGTCAGGTAAAAGAAATGTTTACACATGGGTCAGAAAACGGAAAAAGCAAACAAGGTAAAACGCAATCTTTTACAGAGGATATAGGGATTGTTGGCGAGCCGACATCAGGAAAGATTCAGTTACAATTGATTGCTGTGAAAAAGTATCATGCTACAAATTGGTCTTTCAAAATAAAGAGCGAATAGAATGCTAAAAATAGGATCAGGAATGTTGTTCGAAGTTATAAGCGATATTTTAGTTTTAGCGGAAGAGATGAAAGATATGAATAAAACAACCTCAACCTTTTGAAGGGAAATTAAAATTAGAGTTGGAAAGTGCTTGATGGGAAGGGCCTCTGTGCCCTTTTTCCAATTTTTCCTATCTATCGTGCTGCTGTTGGACTTATCTCGGACGACCCCCGATTAGGGATTCAAGTCATTCTTCCATTATTTGGTCAAATTGCGCTTTATGACACGGATGCTGGTTCTAGGCCTTTTAGGGGGGGCAGGTAACACATCTTTGGAAACTCTGAAACGGATGTCAAATTAACAGAAGTTGTTACATAGATAAGCTAGGGAGTAGTTCGGAGGTCATGAACTACTCCCTTATTTAATTTGGAAGTTATTTGCATATGGTCCCATATTTCGCTTTTGGTTGCCATACCCCAAACTGATCCATTAAAGGCCTTAGCGCACAAATTACAAGTGACAAATTTCAATGTCTGTCACTTGTAATTTGTATTAATTGTGCTACAATTACCTCATCAACAGATTGGAGGAATTGTTAATGGATCAACGTAAAATAGGCCATAGCGATGCGACAGTTTCAGCTATAGGTCTTGGTTGCATGGGGATGTCTGATCTTTACGGTGCAACTGATCGCAAAGAGAGTATTGCTGCTATACACGAAGCGCTCGAGAAACAAATTACCCTCTTTGATACGGGGGATTTCTATGGTGTTGGCCATAACGAGCTACTCCTGCGTGAGGCACTAGGCCATCGACGTGACAATGCTTTTATCGCCGTTAAATTCGGGATGTTAAGGTCTCCTGATGGTTCTTGGCTTGGCATGGATTATCGGCCGCAGGCTATCAAAAATTCATTAGCATATACGCTTAAACGTCTAGATGTTGATTATGTAGATCTCTACCAACCTGCGCGTGTCGATCCAACGATTCCAATTGAAGAAACAGTTGGAGTCATTGCAGACTTGATCCAAGCTGGTTATGTGAAGCATATTGGACTGTCTGAAGCAAATGCAGAAACTGTTCGACGTGCTCACGCCGTTCATCCAATCAGTTGGTTACAAATTGAATATTCGCTCTTTAGTCGGGGCATTGAAATGGAAATATTGCCGACTTTACGTGAGTTGGGTATCACTCTTTCCGCATACGGAATTCTTTCACGCGGTCTGCTCAGCGGCAAATGGTCCAAAGATCGTCAAGGTTCGCTTGATTCACGTACATTCTCACCCCGTTTTCAAGGTGAGAACTTGGATAAAAATCTAGCGCTTGTTGAATCGTTGCGAATTATTGCTCTTGAAAAAAATATTAATGTTGCACAACTTGCGATTGCATGGGTATTATCCCGTGGCGATGATATTATTCCGCTCATAGGCGCCCGAAAACGTACCCAACTTCATGATGCACTCAGTGCCCTAGAGATTACATTTACGGATGTTGAACTTGCAAACATTGAAGTAGCCGTACCGCCAGGAGCCGTAATTGGAACTCGTTATGCAGCAAATCAAATGCCAATTCTAGGGGTGCTTTAACATGGTCGAAATACCTTTAACAAAAGAACAAATTTTAGATACGGCTGAACAGGTGTTTCGCCGATTTGGTCTCGAAAAATCAACGGTCGTAGATGTGGCAAGAGCTCTTAACGTCAGTCACGGAACTCTTTATCGCCATTTTCCAAGCAAAGTTTCCATTCGAGAAGCAGTAGCTCATAGATGGCTAAGACGCATTTCATATTCACTTGAAGGAATACATGCGCTACCAGAACGTGCAACAGCGCGATTACGTCGATGGTTAGATACTTTAATTCAAATAAAACGTTCTCAAGCTGTGGAAGATCCGGAATTATTTGCGATGTACGTAGCGCTTGCAGAAGAAGCGAATGATGTTGTTCAAGCACATGTGAATGAGTTAGTACTTCAGCTTACGAGAATTATTGAAGAAGGAATCCAAGCGGATGAATTCAAATCAGAGAATGCGTCAACTTCTGCATCTGCTGTTTTTACAGCAACGATCAGATTTCACCACCCTGGACATGCCAATGAGTGGACTTCCCCAACTATCGATCAAGAATATGAGCATGTTTGGAATCTCATTATGACCGGTTTGTATAACAATTCAAAATATAAATGATATTTAATTCGATTATCATCTTAAGCCCCCAAGGGGAGGTGAGGTATATGTATGGTGAATATCGTTCCACTGCAAGAATAAACAAAATATAGCAACCTAAAAAAGACCCAAGGAGGAACAGAGAATGACAACAGTTTTATTTGTAAAAGCTAACAATCGTCCGGCAGATCAGTCAGTAAGTGTGAGATTATATGAAGCTTTTCTAGCAAGCTATAAAGATTCACATCCAAATGATAAAGTGATAGAGCTTGATCTATTCAATGAAGAATTGCCATATGTAGGCGTAGATTATATTAATGGTTCTTTTAAGGTTAGCAAAGAACTAGATTTAACAGAAAAGGAAGCAAAAGCAGTCGCTGTTGCTGATAAATATTTAGATCAATTTCTTGCTGCGGATAAGGTTGTATTTGCTTTCCCTCTTTGGAACTTAACAATCCCTGCTGTACTTCACACCTATATTGATTATTTAAATCGCGCTGGCAAAACATTTAAATACACGCCAGAAGGTGCAGTAGGAATGATTGGAGATAAGAAAATTGCCTTATTAAACGCAAGTGGCGGTGTATATTCAGAAGGTCCAAGATCCGAAATGGAAATGGCGGTAAAATACGTTACGAACATGATGAACTTCTTATGTACAACGAATATGGAAACCGTAGTGATTGAAGGACATAACCAATTCCCAGAGCAAGCTCAAAAAATTATTGCAGATGGCCTTGAAAAGGCAGTTAAAGTAGCTAGTACGTTCTAATTGCCAATAACAAAAAATTCTGAATATATCATTTTAGCGTTTCCTTTATAGTAGGGGTCCCCCACTGTACGCTTAGACATATTTTAGGCACAATTCAACCGACTACCTGTACGTTAAGCAAAAGCAGTCGGTTGATCACAATTACTCCCAGTTTATTTAAGTTTTTTTCTCTCTCAAAGGTCGAAGAATATCAAAAGAAATTCGCTGCTTGAGATTCCAAATATAATCACCTGTGAGGTTCGATGCTTCAAGTATTCTTCTGGAATATCCATCCCTTTTGCTCGTAAGGTTTCTACTGCCTGAGCAATATAAACGGTATTCCATAGAACAATCGCAGTGACAACCAGTTGTATCCCACTTGCTCGATAGGATTGATCCTCGTAGATTCGATCTCGTATTTCTCCTAATCGGTTAAAGGCTACCACTCTTTTAACGCATTTGCTGACTCTCCTTTGTTCAAGCCGATTTGAGTTGGTGTCGTCCCTGACGCCTGGCTCTTTATTTCACGACATACTACTCACCACTATTGTCATTGGCAGGCCTAACCGGACCAATCGATGGAGATCGTGCAAACAGTATCATTGATTCTTACACATTGGCGTTTTTTGATAAGTATCTAAAGAGTAAGCCAGCAAAACTGCTTGATGGACCATCAAAACAATATCCTGAAGTGCACTTTGAAAAACGGTGACCTAGATAGACATAAGTTCTCGATTAATTATTCTGTAAAGTAACGGTGAAAGGACGAAATAGACGTGCATAGGACTTTTAATAAGTTCGCGATGAAGCAGACATGCAAAATGCTCTACAAAAATAATAAAACCTATGAGGTGTATACAAATGAACAAACGAATTTTGATTTCAGGTGCAAGTATTGCAGGTCTGACTTTGGCGTACTGGTTGGAACACTATGGATTTCGTCCCACTGTGATCGAGCGAGCTCCAAAGCTGCGAGAGGATGGCAATGGGGTTGATATACGAAAACAGGCGATCGAGGTAGCAAAACGGATGGGGATTATGCCAATAATTCAAAAGAAGGCACGTGACACTATTGGAATGTCCTTTGTAAATGCAGACAACAAAGTCATAGGACGTATAGACATGAATGAATCGAGACAAAAAAACAGTAGCGGCGAAGTAGAGATCATGCGTGGAGATCTAGTAGATTTATTATACGAAGTGACAAATAATGTCGAATACATTTTCAACGATTCTATTCAAAAATAGAGCAATCCAACGATGGATTAACCGTCTTTTTTGAAAAAAATTCATCTCGTTCGTTTGACTTAGTTATTGGGGCTGATGGCATACATTCCAACGTCCGCCGTTTGGTATTTGGATACGTAACACATTAGCTCGATCTTCATTGTTTGAGTACGTGTCGAAAATGGCAAAAAAGCGAATCGAACCATTGCCAATTTATAAGTAGAAAAATGGGTGTCTCTCTTTAGTAGGGTTTGTTGCATCATTCCCTTGCCGATTTTCAACCAAGACATTTTCTTGGGAGAAGATTAATCCAGTGGAGTGCAAATTCCAGCTCTTCCTCGGAGCCTTTTCTAGGTTGGTGCCTTTAGGAAAGAACTCCGTAAATGCTTCATAGCAGGCAAATTCTTTTCCGCGATCCACTGTTGCTGTTTGAAAGGTACCTTTGGGAAAATGAGTAGCAAGCAGCTCAAAAAAAACCTAAAACATGGTGGATACGCTTTTACTGTTCGGGATTCCTATTGATCTTCGTTTAAGAAAGGACAAAGATGGAAAGAAAAAAACAAAACTAACCAAAACGGTTGAAAATTCTTAGCAAGGATGAAATAAGGGTTGTTTAACGATTTCGATGGCATGTCCTCTCTATTTTGCAGGGATATTGGATAATGTATTTACTTTGTTTCACAATCACTTTATAATGATATAAAAGTGATATCACTCTTATATCATGGAGGGGTCAGAATGAAGGAAAAATCAGTTTTTAAAATCAATGGTTATGCAGCACTACTTCTTGCACTAATATGTATTTTTGGCGGAATATACTTAGCTAACCATGCTCTTTCATTTGGAGAAAAAGCAAGCGGAATCTTAGTAATCATTTTAGGCTTGATTATCTTCACAAGTTTAACAATTGTACAACCAAACCAAGCAAAAGTATTAACTTTCTTCGGAACGTATTTAGGTGTCATTCGTGATCAGGGATTATGGGCAACGATTCCTTTCACCTTTAAACGAAGCGTATCATTACGCGTTACCAACTTTACAAGTGAAAGATTAAAGGTAAATGACTTAGAAGGAAATCCAATTGAAATTGCCGCAGTAGTGGTTTATAAGGTAAATGATTCAGCAAAAGCATTGTTTGATGTTGAAAACTATGTGAAATTCATTCAAATTCAAAGTGAAACTGGAATTCGTCATATTGCAAGTAGATATGCCTATGATTCGTACGAAAAGGAAGGAGAAAACATTCTCACTCTAAGGCAAAATAGTGATGAAATTGCAGAGGTTCTTGTTCATGATTTACAAAAGCGAATGGATGTTGCAGGTGTCGATATAATTGAAGCACGGATTATGCATTTGGCATATTCTTCCGAAATTGCTTCTGCTATGCTGCAAAGACAGCAAGCAAATGCCGTTTTGTCTGCTCGTAAAGTGATAGTCGACGGGGCAGTAGGGCTTGTAAAAGCAGCGATTGATCAGCTTCAAGAGCAAGAAATTGTCGAGTTGGACGAAGAGAAAAAAGCACAGATGGTCAATAACCTAATGGTTGCCATTGTTTCTGAAAAAGGAACACAGCCTATCATCAACACAGGAAGCATTTATTGAGGTTGTGTTGTAAATGAGTAAACGAAAAGCATTTCCACTTCGGATCGATCCAAAACTATATGAAGTACTGGAAAAATGGGCTCAGGATGATTTGCGAAGTGTGAATGCTCAAATTGAGGTCATATTAAAAGAAGCAGCAAAAAAAGCAGGAAGAATAAAGAAAGAATAAAGTTTTTTTACAGATCCTTTTGAAAATCAAAACTAAAATTCATGAAATGACTTGAACCTGTACATACAACAATTCAAGTCATTTTCTATTGACACTTGCTCTCAAGTGATTAAGTATATTAAGGGGGCGTTCTTCTGCTATGTACTAAGTTGTAATCGGCTCATGGAGAAAAGCTTTAGTCAAAAAGGTTTGTACCGTCCATAACCTTTGTAGTGCTGCACTCAAATAAAAAAAAGTGCTCACCAATATTTGGCAAAGCACTGATAATACACGAAGGAATAGGTAGAAGATTTTTTTGAAAAACTAAGACTAACTAAAGCTATGTTTGTACATCAATATCCAAACGAAAACGTAACGGTGGTTCTTCATCTTCATTCCAATTTCGGTATCGGGCTGCGGGGGAGGCCCATGATTCCGCATGAATAAAGGATTCCACCTTACCTAGTTGTACCTCAGACAGATGAGTTTCCAACAAATCGTACAACCAACAAGAAGTCATCTAATACCCTCCCTTGCGGTGTATCTATAGTATCACCTGGCGGATCGAAGGTATGTCTTACACATTTTAGAAAGACCGTTTTTACGGTCTTTTTTCGTGTTACCAATCTTTCCTTCCTACGGATGTATATAACATATGATATACTACATAGTGTATTTTTTGATATACCGAAAAACTGGAGGTGCGTGACGATCATGACAAAGCAGATAAAAGTCATTATGATTAGCTTGGTTGTCACGTTAATTGTGCTTTTTGGTGGATACCAAGGTTATCAGTACTTTAAAATAGAAAAGCCTATAAAAGATGTAATCCATGCTCAAAAAGATATTTCCCTCACAAAAATAGAAGCAGATCCCGAAGATACAGAAGTGCAATTAAACGTGAAACCGACCTATGATTTTATAGATAAATTTCCAGAAGTATCTATACAACTGGATAAAAATCTTGGTAAAGGAAAATGGCATATTACTTTTACCAATCCACAATCCAATAAAGTGGAAATAGCATGGCATGAGATGGTATTTGGAGTAAAGGAAGGTCTGGAAACAGGAAAGTACACATTAATCCAAACTACTGTTAAGCAAATTTCCTCTAAATATCATCTGCATTATCAACTATATATAGACGATCAGTATGTTTATCTTTCACTAAAGGACGAAAATAAAACATGGTACCAAATTTTACCTATAAAGGCGGTGAAATAATATGTATCTTCCATTCATCGGAGCAGGGCTAGGAACCATTCTGTTTCTCGCTTATTTGGGTGTGCCATTGTTACCTATGATTGTAATAATAGGCATAGGCGTAGCGATTTGGTATTATTCTAGTGCTGGAACAAAAGTCGGATCTTATTGGAATAAAGGTAGTTCACAAGATCAACGTAATGCGATTCCCAATATCCAATTTACAGACATCGGAGGACAGACAAAGGCAAAGCAAGAATTAATGGAAGCGCTGGATTTTTTAATCCAACAAGAAAAGATGAAAGATTATGGTATACAACCCCTGAAGGGAATTCTATTAACCGGACCGCCTGGAACCGGTAAAACATTGATGGCCAAAGCAGCGGCTCATTATTCAGATGCAGTTTTTCTCACTGCATCTGGTAGTGAATTTGTCGAGATGTACGTCGGGGTTGGTGCAAATCGTGTTCGTCAATTGTTTTCTCAGGCTAGAAAAGCTGCAAAAAATCAAAAGAAAAATAGAGCAGTTATTTTTATTGATGAAATTGATGTGATCGGTGCCAAACGAGAAGGTTCTCAACATAAAGAGTATGACCAAACTCTCAATCAATTATTAACGGAAATGGATGGAATAAAAAAGAATGATATCCCCGTTTTTGTGATTGCTGCAACGAACCGAAAAGATTTGTTAGACTCAGCATTAACTCGTCCTGGAAGATTCGATCGGCATATAGCAGTGGATTTGCCGGATAAAGCAGGACGTAAACACATTTTATCGCTCCATGTTAAAGGGAAACCGATACATGATGAGGTGGATCTCGATAAGATTGCAAGAGAAACATTCGGCTTTTCTGGTGCTAGTTTGGCAAGTGTCGTGAATGAAGCAGCAATTTATGCGATGCGAGATGAGGCAAAGCAAATTAAAATGAAGCATTTTGCACAAGCTGTAGATAAGGTTCTAATGGGAGAACAGATTGATCGTGCTACCTCTACAGAAGATAAAAAAAGGGTTGCTATCCATGAATTGGGACATGCTCTAGTTGCTGAGTTATTGGAACCTAATTCTGTTGCCCAAGTTGTGCTGACTCCCCGTGGCCAAGCATTAGGATATGTCCGTCATCATCCTAAAGAAGATCGTTATTTACACACGAAATCTCAACTTGAAAAGCAAGTCATGATTTGCTTAGCGGGAACAGCAGCCGAAGAAACATGGTATCAAAATCGATCCACTGGAGCAAAAAACGATTATGAACAAGCCATACACCTTTGCAAAACAATGATTGATACAGGACTTTCTTCTTTGGGTATAATCGATATGTCTCTGATTGATCCTGACAAATTATCCAAAGAAGTTACTCATATTTTGAATGAGTTGTATGAACAGACTTTGAACATCACCAAGCGGCACTATTCATTTCTCCAAGATTGCTTGAACCTCCTGTTAATAGAAGAAAGAATAGACGGAGAACAATTTCGGGATTTGTTAGCGCGAGAATTAGTGAGCTAGGGAAGGAGTTATCTTGTTTTGGCAGAAGAAATACAACAAATCGCTGTTATTGGCGGAGGCACGATGGGACAAGGAATCGCTGAATTGTGTGCTTCCAAAGGATATGAAGTTTTGTTATTAGAAAAAACAGAAGAACTAGCACAGTATGCAAAAGGAAAGATTGAGCAAAGCCTTGATAAAAAATTATCGAAGTGGGGGATTACAACCGCAGAGAAAAAAATTACGTTATCCCGCATTGTATTTACTTCGAATATAGAATTATTGAGAAACGCAGATTTTGTAATCGAATCTGTGGTAGAAGACATGAGCACCAAAAAAGCTGTTTTTCAAATATGTGATGAGCTTTGCCGAGAAGATGTGCTTTTCGCAAGTAATACATCCACCTTGAGCTTAACAGAGATAGCAGCTGTAACCAATCGACCCGAAAAAGTTGTTGGTCTACATTTTGTCTATCCTGTAACCAAACGCCCCTTGGTAGAAGTAGTTCGAGGTTTAAAAACATCTGAAAAAACTGTAGCTGATCTTCGGACGTTGTTGACAACACTTCATTTAACTGGAGTAGAGGTTTTTGAATCTCCGGGTTTTGTAACCACAAGAATGATTGTCCTGTTTATCAATGAAGCAACTTATATATTGATGGAAGGCGTTGCAGAAGCAAATGAAATCGATTTTGCCATGAAGCATGGATACCATTTTGCATTTGGTCCATTTGAAATGGCTGACCGATTTGGGTTGAATTCTGTATTAGCAGCGTTGGAACGGTTGTACAGGGAGTTTGGGGACACCAAATTCCGCCCAGCTCCTTTGTTGAAAAAGATGGTTCGGGCAGGTCATTTAGGGATTAAGACAGGAGAAGGATTTTTTAAGTACGATAAAGACGGCAATCGATTGTAACCTAAAACCAGCTTTTTTATAGCTGGTTTTTTATACATATATATCAACTGGATGATGAAATTTGTTTTATATCCTGTTATCGAAAGCATATGTAAGAGATATTATTAGAATCATAAAAGTTATTTATGATAAAAGGGTATTGCCATGACGCTTTTTTGGAGAGCTAAAAAATACCGTATGCTATTGATAAATAATATCGTATGCTATTGATAAATAATATGGAAGGAACCAAGAAACGGAGCGGGAAGAAATGAAAATTTTAGTTATAAATTGTGGAAGTTCTTCTATTAAATATGAACTATTTGAAATGGAAGATGAATCCGTTATTGCTGAAGGTTTGATAGAAAAAATCGGAACAGAAAGTGCAATCATCACCTATCAAGCGACAGATAAAGAAGAGTTAATGAAAACAGCAGAAATTCTAGATCACCGTGAAGGCTTAAATCTTGTCCTTCGGCTTTTGATGGATGATAAAGATGGTGTAATTGCTAGTAAAAACGAAGTGGCTGCCGTTGGACATCGAGTTGTACATGGTGGAGAGTTTTTTTCTGAATCAGCTGTGATCACAAGTGAAGTGAGACAAGCTATTCGTAAAACTGTTGACTTAGCTCCTCTGCATAATCCTCCAAATCTTTTAGGGATAGCTGCTGCAGAGCAACAGTTACCTGATGCAATTCATGTAGCAGTCTTTGATACCGCCTTTCACCAAACAATGCCAAAACATGCGTATTTGTATCCTTTGCCATATGTATTGTATACACGTCACAAAATTCGCCGTTATGGATTTCATGGAACTTCACACAAATATGTATCTGAACAAGCTGCATTATTTATAGAGAAACCATTAACCGAATTAAAAATAATTTCGGCACACATTGGTAATGGTGCCAGTGTCACTGCAATCGATCATGGAATCTCTATTGATACCAGTATGGGGATGACACCTTTAGAAGGATTAATGATGGGGACACGTTGCGGAGATATTGATCCTGCTATTGTTCCTTACGTGATCGCTAAAGAAGACTTAACTTTAAGTGAAATCCAATCCATGATGAATAAACATAGTGGATTATTAGGGGTTACAGGAATGTCCAGTGACATGCGGGAAGTCACTCAAGCAATGGAAGAAGGAAATGAACAAGCAAAATTAGCAATAGATATGTACTTGTACAAACTTCGTAAAACGATTGGATCTTATATTGCGGCGATGAATGGTGTAGATATACTACTTTTCACAGCTGGAGTAGGAGAAAACTCTTCCTATGTAAGGCAAGAGGTATGTAAAGAACTTAGTTTCTTTGGTATTGAGTTAGATCAATCCAAAAACAATATTCGTTCCAAAAAAACAAGAGAAATCAGCACCCCAAATTCCAAAGTGAAAGTTTTAGTAGTCCCTACCTATGAAGAGTTAATGATTGCAAGAGAAGCAAAACATCTGGTCGACCAGCAGTAAAGGTGTTATCATAAAGGAAACAAACCAGATAATTGGAGATAAAGGAGAAAAAAATGACACTTTCTGATCGCGTAAAACAATTATCACCCTCCCCAACATTAGCTATCACAGCAACAGCAAACGCATTAAAGCAACAAGGCCACAATGTAGTAGCATTAGGTGCTGGTGAACCAGATTTTAATACACCTGAACATATCCTTACCGCTGCAAAAGAAGCTATGGATAAAGGGTTTACCAAGTACACTGCTTCAGGGGGAATCAAAGAACTCAAGGATGCGGTCATCGCCAAATTTGCAAATGAAAATGGACTAACGTATACAGCCAAAGAAGTTATGGTGACAGTAGGAGGAAAAGAAGGACTTTATAACCTTTTCCAAGTCATTTTAAATGAAGGTGATGAAGTAATTATTCCTGCTCCATATTGGGTAAGCTACATCGAACAAGTAAAACTAGCTGGTGGAAAGCCTATTGTAGTGGATGGTAAAGAAGAAAACAATTTGAAAATCACAGCAGAGCAGTTAGAAGCAGCTATAACAGATAAAACCAAAGCAATTATTATCAATTCACCATCTAACCCAACAGGGATGATATATAGCAAACAAGAACTACTCGAGTTAGGAAATATAGCTGTAAAGCATGATTTGTTGATCGTGTCAGATGAAATTTATGAACATCTTATCTATGATAATAAATCTCATGTGAGCATTGCTACTTTAGATGAGGCATTTTTCAAGCGCACCATTATCATTACTGGTGTATCCAAAACTTATGCTATGACAGGATGGCGTATTGGATATGCAGCAGGTCCCCAAGAAATTATCCAAGCTATGACTGATTTGCAAAGTCATAGTACTTCTAATCCTACCTCTGTATCTCAATATGCGGCCATCGCTGCTCTCACAGGCCCTCAAGAACCTGTCATTCAAATGAAAGCAGCATTTAAAGAAAGGCGAGATTATGTAATCAATCGGATTCGTAATATTAAAGGATTCCGTTGCATTACTCCACCAGGTGCTTTTTACGCTTTTATTCATGTAAAAGATGCTCTTGGCAGCAAATATTCATCTGTTGACGAATGGTCCACTGCCCTCCTAAAAGAGGAATTAGTAGCGGTTGTCCCAGGTTCTGCATTTGGAGCAGACGAATATATCCGTATCTCGTATGCAACATCTATGGATAACTTAAAAGAGGCCTTTAATCGAATCGAACATTTCGTGAATACATCTTCTCTCGTTTCTAAATAACCTTAAAAAAACTGGTCCTAGTTAGGATCAGTTTTTTTCATAAAATCTGCCTGTAAAGAGGATTTAATTTCGAACACAACATGTTGACAAATCGGCTTTTATTCACATATACAAAACGACTTGAGTTCTTAATATCTCAAGTCGTTTTTCTATTTATTGGTCAAATTGCGCTTGGTGACATGGACTCCTCTTTTGTTTAATTAAATTCCTTGACTATAACGTAACGTCATAGTCTATAATGATGATCAAAGAAGAGAGAGGTGGAAAAAGTGAATATAAAAGCTTTACGTTCAGATAAAATATATCGCAAAGTTTTACAAGCCCCACAAGAAGAAAAAGTTGAATTACTCAGACAAGAAATGTTTGCTCCATTTATGAAAAAGTGGGAAACACAACATATTCCTTTTAAAGCAAAAGAGCCTAACGGTTTTGATGTTATTATGTTGAACAATATGACAGGCATCTCACCTACTGAGATCACCAATGAGATTTCAACAGAATTAGAATTAATTTCGTCCGATTCCTTTTGGAATGAGTGTGAAGAAGCAGTTAAGAAAAGCCTCTCGTTATTTACAGAGCACGGCGTGAATCTTCGGGTATCTGATTATCTATTTACTATTCAATTAGGAAATCCAAATAGCCCTTTCTTAATAATAAATGAGGGATATAGTGGTGATGGGGGAATTCCTGGCTATATTTTTGGTACACTTGTGCCAAATGAATACACCATACCTCGTATGAAGGCTGCTTTAGCTCATGAATGTAATCATAATGTTCGCTATCAATTTATTGAATGGGATCATTTTGCTGTTACATTAGGTGAATTAATTGTTAGTGAAGGATTAGCAGAAAACTATGCTACTTCTATTTTTGGAGAGGATATGCTCGGACCTTGGGTATCAAAAACAGATAGGGAAACGCTTAATACGCGTATTAAACCTGTGCTCAAGGAAAAATTACAACTAAGAGGCTTCGCTAATTTGTCACCATATCTTTACGGTGATGAATTAGCAAAACTTCAAAACATGACACCAGTCAATATGCCTTATAGTGCCGGTTATGCCTGTGGGTATTATTTAATCAAATACTATCTAGAAAAAACAGGTAAAACTATTTATGAAGCTACGATTACTCCTGCAAATGATATATTAGATGAAGTACAAGGGTTTTGGGATGAAGAAACATTTATTATTAGTTAAAGATATTGTTCAAATTACAGGCATTACAAAAAGAACCTTACATTATTATGATAAAATCAATTTATTAAAGCCAACTTATCTTACGGAAAATGGTTATCGACTCTATGATAGAAATAGTTTAGTAAAACTACAAACCATTTTATTTTTAAAGGAAATGGATTTTTCTCTACAAGAGATTAAGGACATTTTGAAACTTTCGAAGGAAGAACAAAAACAACTATTAAAAAAGCATAGCCAAACTTTATGGATAAAAAAGCAACGATTGGAAACAATTATTACTGCATTGGACGAGTATGTATCTGGAAAAGATATCTACAATATACGTATTTTTCATGATTCATCCATTTTACCCTTACAAGAACAGTATGCTCATGAAGCGAAATTCTTCTATGGAGAAACAGAAAAATACAAAGAATTTGAGAGGAAACTAGAAGAACTCTCACCTAGTGAAAAAGCAAACTTACTCTCTGTATTTGAACAAAACATGGAAAGTGTATTTAGAAGAATGGCATCCTGTATAAACCAGTCTCCTTCTTCTGAGGAAGTACAGCAATTAATTACAGAATGGAAAAGTAATCTAGAACAAGTTATGGTTTGTGATTCTGAGATATTAGCATGTATTGCAAATACGTATAAATTTCATAATCGATTCAAAGATTATATCAATCAATTTAGCAATGAAGACTTAGCCGATTTTTTATACAACGCTATTATGCATCATATCAATCAGAAAAAGGGTTAAAAAAATACGAATATACGAAAGAAACGTTTGTTTGTGTTTAGCTGTTTCCTATGGTAATATGTTTAGCGTGTTTAATAACGAAAAAAAGAGGGATATACATGGCTTTACGTATGAATCCATACATTACTTTGGATGGAAACACCAAGGAAGCAGTCGAATTTTACCAAGAGGCTATTGGCGCAAAAGTAATTTCTATTCAAACCTTTGGAGAAATGCCTGAAGACCCATCATTTTCTTTACCTCCCGAAGCAAAAGATCGTGTTCTACACGCGTTATTAAAAGTTGGGGAAACTGATCTGATGTTTTCTGATACTTTCCCAGGTCAACAACAGCAAACAGGCTCTCGTGTTTCGATTGCTATTGTCGTCAATAGTGTAGAAGAGTCAAGAGCTATCTTCGAGAAGTTATCTCAAGAGGGTAAAGTATACATGCCATTACAAAAGACATTCTGGAGTGAGTCCTATGGAATGGTAATCGATAAATATGACGTACAATGGCAAATTACAACAGAATAAGAAATACAAAGAAAAGAACTGCACCTCCCAATTGTTGTGTGTATCTAGCAATTGGGAGGTACAGTTTTCCTAGGACGACTTATTTATAAAGTTAGATGCCTAATTCAAAAAAAGAAAAATCTATGACAGGGAAAAGCCCAAATAGTTTATGAATTAAGACATAAGCAGAAAATAATCGGTTAATAAAATTGGTGAACCACTTGTTTCAGGAGATTTTAGTTTCTTGTGATAATTGCTGCTATCGGATAACTTCAAGTGTTTTTATATATTTCTGGTCTGACAAATAGATGATGGATATACTCAAACACATCAAAAAGTACCGGACAAACGGTACTTAATCCAATTTCAAAAAATGAACATTGATGATTGAACATCGTTGTACCATGTTCAGGACAACCATAAGTCGCCAATAATCAAAAACTACCATCCCTACTCATTTCATATAGTTGATACATCTTTCGTAGTTTTTGCTTCACTTTTATTTGTAACTCCTTCGGTTTTTTTACCAAAGCTTCCCCGCCTAAACCAAAAAAGTAATCAGCAAAGTAATCTATTTCCTTTCTTGGTAAATCTCCTTTTATATAACCTGATCCATCTGAATTAATTTGCAACCTTGAGACAACCCAAGGCTCTAGTTGAGATTTTCTTACTCCTTCTCGAGTTAATTCAATATAAACATTCATATCACCGGAATCTTCTCTTGTGATTGTTTCCCAGTTTGAAAGGTTGATATTAATTAAATTCTTGTTTTCCGTATGTTTATTAGGATTCGAATCAATGGAACGTAATCGATCTAAGCGAAATAGGCGAAAATCAGCTTTTTTTAAACAATAGGCAGGACAATACCAAAATCCATGACTAGCATAGATTCCGATCGGTTGGATGTCTCGCCATGAAAATCCTCGAATAGAGTCATATTCAATACGTACCACTTTTTGCTGAATCGCTGCATCCAGTAAAATGGCTAAATGAGAGGTAGAAAGCGGACGCATAGGAACAACAAAATCTACTCGATTTTTCATTTTATCTATTTTATCTTTTACATCATTTGGTAAATAGGAAAAGAACTTTTTCAATGCATTATTTATCTCTGATTCAAAAGGAAGAGAAGAATAATGACGCAATGCATAGCTAGCAAAGAATATAGCAACTGCCTCATCTTCGGTAAAGGTAATGGGCGGTAGTATCCGTTCATTTAAAACTTGATAGCCACCATGTCGTCCTGTTTCAGAGTAGAGTGGAACACCTAATTCACTAAGTTCTTGCAAGTCACGTAGCATGGTTCGTTTCGATACACCAAATTCTTCGGCAAGTTCACTAATAGTAAATTTCCGTTTTCGATTAACAGTCATCATCAATTCTATTAAACGTTTTGATTTTGGCATAGGATTCTCTCTTTATTTTATTTTTAAAACAGCGCCAATAGTTGTCACTGTTTTAGTATACAATAAAAAAACACAGGAAGGAGTAATTCAATTTAATGGAAACAGGGCAAAATCGTAGAGAGAAGAATGCTAAAAATCACAAATTCATAAATAACATAACAAAACAGAAATAGATGGGAGTAAAGAGCTGATGGAAATAAACCGAAAAATCAAAGCGTTCATGGAAGAATGTATCAAAGAAAGTAAGGAGACAGGCCTTCAAGCAGCAGCATATGTGGATGGTCAATTGGTTTTAGATACTTGGGCAGGAATAGCTAATCCATCAACTGGACAAGAAGTAACTAGAGATACACTTTTTACTGTCTTTTCCTGTGGAAAAGGGATTGTAGCAACAGCAATTCATCTATTAGCTGAGGCAGGAAAAATTGATTATGATGATCCTATTTCTACTTAATTAGAAAGCTCTGGTATAGATAAAGTTCTGGGTTTAAAAGTTAAGAGGGGATTAGGTTACCAATTGGGTGGGATACATCCGGCTTTTAGTAGCAGAATAGAAGTGTTTGGACATCCTGGTATTAGTGGGGCAATTGCTTTTGCTGATCCTGAATACCGTTTTTCCCTTGCAATATTGAAAAATTATTGTGAATGGAATCCTAGTGATTATTCTACTGAAACTAAAATCGCTCGATTGATAAGAGCAGAGTTACAGATCCCAGAGTAATCGAAAATATAAAAAACGTCTTTTGAAACATACAAAACGTAAATTGACACAACAACCCTCTACAGTATATTCAAAATTAGCTATTACAAAAGCTCAAGAAGAATATAACCATGTGATTTCTTCTTTTTTTGGTTAAAAACAGACCGATTTGAAATAGATATCGGTTTGTTTTCCATTTTTTGATCAAATTAGGGTTTGTCGTTTGGTTGCTGGTTCTGCGCCTATTTAACTTCGATCAGGGATGGCATTTCCTGAAGAGAGATCCTATCGGCATGCGATGAAAAAACGAGGAATCTTTCAAAGTATGTCTTAGAAAGGCAATTACTTGGATAGTGTCGGAATGGAGGATTTCTTCGGCTTATAAAAAAAGAAAATTAGTTATATTTTAAAAAAATGAGAGTATGGATCACTATTCACTATTACAACCACAAATGAAAAAAGGCAAAATTAATGGGTATGAGTTCAGTTCAATACCGAACACATACCCAACAGATTGCTTGAATTTCCGTGTCTAACTTTTTGGGGTCACTTCAGTTCTTTTTGCGATTTTTTCTATTTGTGTGGAGTCATATATATGAAAACCTAATGTTTCTTCTTTTGAAACATGAATCATAGCTTGGGCCACGGATTGCGCTTGGTTTGGTTTATATTTCTTCAATGGTCCTTTAAGAAACCACCTACTGAAAGGAGCTGCTAATCTTTCGCTTAGCCGAAATTCTGATCGGTCTCCTAACAGTAGGGAAGGGCGGAAAATATGTAGAGATGGAAGCTTTAGCTTTTGTAAGTCTTGCTCCATTTCGCCTTTTACTCTGCTATAGAAAAACATCGATTTTGGATTTGCACCCATCGAGCTTATAACAAGAAATTTTGCGTTATTTTCGGCAGTTAATTTTCCAGCATCCAAGACATAATCATGATCCACACGATAAAAAGCTTCTTTTGTTTTTGCTTTATTTATGGTAGTTCCAAGGCAACAAAATATACTGTCAACTTGAAATATTCCTGAAGAAAAGGGAAGTTGTTCAAAATCGATAACATGTTCAACTAATTTGTCATGTATCCAATTTGTTGATTTCCTTACGAGAATATGTATTTTATCGTATGTTTCATCATCAAAGAGCAAACGACTCAAAGAAGAACCAACTAGCCCGCTTGCTCCTATAACAAGCGCCTTTTTCGTCATCTATACAATTTCTCTGATTAAGCTTACCACTTTACCAAGTATGGTAACTTGAGGTAGACGTAATGGTTGCAAGCGATCATTTTCTGGTTGCAACCGAATATGATCCCCTTCTTTAAAGAAGCGTTTTACCGTTGCTTCTCCGTCTCCGGTCATGGCTACCACGATTTCTCCGTTGTCAGCTGTATTCTGTTGGCGGACAACAACATAATCTCCATCCATAATTCCAGCATTTATCATGCTATCACCTTGAACAGACAGTAAAAAAGTAGTTCGATCTTCTCCTGCAATTCGTGCAGGAAGAGGGAAGTAATCTTCGATATTCTCTACAGCTGTAATTGGTTCGCCTGCTGTTACTTTGCCCACCAGTGGTACCATTACAGTATCTTTTTTAAGTGCATTAGAATTTTGATCCAGGATCTCGATTGCTCTTGGTTTTGTTGGATCACGTCGAATATAACCTTTTTTTTCCAAACGGTTAAGATGCCCATGTACAGTAGAACTAGATGCTAAACCTACTGCTTCTCCGATCTCTCTTACAGAAGGAGGATACCCTTTTTCATAAACTTCTTTTTGTATATAGTTTAAAATAGCTTGTTGCCTTTCAGAAAGTTTATTACTTTTCACATTCTCATCTCCTTTTCTCCCGGAAAATTCCGAACATATTGTATCGGTCTGTACCATTATAGCGAAACAAGATAAAAAAATCAAACGGTTGTTCTAGAGAATGTCTGCTTGTATAGATGCTAATTTATCCAATGCATCATCTTTTTCTGTATTGATAACATGGGTATAGATTTGTGTAGTCTGGATACTAGAATGACCTAAAATCTCTTGCACTACCCTTAAATTCTCTCCATTTGATAGCAACATAGTTGCGAGTGTGTGACGAAGTTTGTGTGGAGATATATTGGCAGCTTTGGGAGGGAGTTTCGCTTCCCGAACATATTTGGTGATAAGTTCAGAGATCCCTTTTCTGCTTAATCGATTAGCGTTTTTGTTTAAAAATAGGGCAGGATCATGAGATGAAGGGCGTTCTTGTAAATATTGCTCCAGAGAACCAACTACAACTGCATTCAATTTTAACATCCGTTCTTTTCCGCCTTTTCCCATGATTACAATCCGAAGAGAATCACCTGCTTTCTGCAAACTATTCATATCTAAGTTAACTAACTCAGATACACGCATCCCAGTGTTTAATAAAAGCAATAAAATGGAAAGATCTCTTGTTTTAATCCAAGATATTGTAGTCTTTCGATTATGATAAGTTTGAACAGCTTGCAGAAGACGAGTCACTTCCTCCATCGTTAAAAAAACAGGTACTTTTTGTTTCGATCTTGTTCTCAAGCTAGCATCTTCATAAGCTTGCATTGGGTCTTTTTCGAGAACTTGTGCAGTCACCAGATAACGAAATAGCGAACGAAGAGAGGCTCTTTTTCTCTGTTTACCACTTCTTGTATTCTCATGAAAATGCTTTCTGGTTATCCATTCTCCTTTTGCAGTTTGGACATAGATTGTCCGTTCATATCCATTTTCTATGTAACGAAAAAACCTTTTGATGGTCAAAGCGTCCAATGATTCTATGTCTTTATTTTTTTCTTTTAGAAAACGGAAAAACAAAGAAAAATCGTAAGCATAATTGGCGATTGTTAAAGGGGATCTCTCTGCACTAATCATTTCCAAAAAGAAATCTTGTACATCTTCTGGAAAATCACTAATAAGTCGATTTATATTCGAGGGTAGCCTTCGCGAGTGAAACATTCTCTCATCATCCTTATCTAACTCTTTTTTTGTAACTATAGTCTATCGGAAAGATACCCGCAAATAAACACATGACGATCGTTTGAATTTTCTATTATATATGTACTGTGTTATAGTAGCAGTAGAAAAGATTTTCTCAAAGGGGAGAGAACCAATTTTATTTGTATGCCGTAATAAATAGGTTACTAGCAAAATAATAGAATAAAAACAAAGCCGCCCAATGATAGGCGGTTTATTTTTGACAATAAGATACTGCTTCCTTTGGTTAGAAAATATTATTGTTTGATCACTGTTAAATTGAAAAGGGAGGCATAAAGTTTGCTAAAAGAAGTAGAAAAAATCGCGAATCAGGTAGTGGAGGTATACCAAACTCACACAGGTAACGATTTCATTGGACTTATTGTTCATGGTTCTGCGATGAAAGGTGGATTTATCAAAGGATCCAGCGATATTGATTTTCAGTTATTCTTAGAAGATAAGATCTTTGAGGATAACGGGATGCTTCCTCTAGAGTTATATTTGAAAATCCATCAAGATCTAGCTAAAATAAATACCTCGCCATTCCGATATATTCAATGTAAAGCGTTATCAAAAAATTTGCCTAGGGACTATGTAGGGCCAGTATCTGGTACATATAAAATAGTAGCTGGGAGACTCCCAGTTCCAGAAGCAACTAACGAACAGCTTAAACAATCTGCACACGAATCCTTGTTAAAATTAACAGAGACACCCGAGTATCTTTCTTCCCTATTGGATCATGGCAAAGATCGATTAACTCACCTTATTCGACTTTTATGCACAAGGGTTTCTCCTTTGATATATCAAATATTAGCGATAGAGCATGAAAATGCTATCCAGATATGGAATATGCCAAAAAACATGGCAATCCACTGTCTTCCAAAACAGCAACTTAAAGAAAGTGCTGGGGCGTTTTATAACCATGCGAATGCTTATTATCCGAAAGAAACATCCATTTATGAAGCATTGGAAATGGTAAAACATGCAGTTTTATTTATGCGACACGCTAAAAATTGGTATGAAGAAAAAATGAGAAGTATTGGAAAGCAGGTTTAGAGCAATTTATTTTTTTGACAGCGGTACAACTCAAGCATACAAGCATTAACATCTTGATCAAATATACCTCCATGGTAGCATAGGACAGTCTCAATATCATAATGAGTCAAGTGACCAATAGACTCTATTGCTTTTTCCATATCGAAAGTGAGTAATGGGGAAGAGATAACTAATTCATTGTTTTCTACTGTCAGAGCATCTCCTGCAATCAACGTCTTACTTGTCTTATGATAATAACTAGTATGACCAATCGTATGTCCTGGTGTATCAATAACTATGATTCCTCCCAAAAACGGAAGTTCATCTCCGCCTACTACTGTTTTATTTACTTTTGCAGTAGGGGGATTTTCTAATGTATGCCGAAACGCTTGTTTCCATTGTGAAGGAACATCTGACGGGAGATTCTTTACCGCCGTTGCAATAGCTTCCGGTGTATGCTTCTGCAATGTTTTTTCTCCTTGTATATAAGGCTGTTCTAATAAAGGGGCGATTACTTCTATAGGGTGAGAGGACATGTTAAGGAGAGAAGATACATTACCAATGTGATCTATATCTTGGTGAGTAAGGATAATTTTTTCAATGGATGACAAAGATGAACCAACTTTCGCTATGGCTTGTTGAAGGAGAGGGAGTTGGCCAGGATATCCTGTATCAATCAAGACTGAAAAATTATCATCAAACAAAAGGGCAGGGAAGATGGTGTTACTATTACCCATCATCGTAGCAGTTAACTCTAATGGAATTAGTTTGGACACTGTATATACCTCCAAAGTAAATGATATTACTAATTCTACTTCGAAGGTAGTTATAAATCAATCAAAAAAATAATAATATCATATTAAATAAATTTTGTCAAGGGTTTTTAAAAAAATATATCCTACGTATAGTAGGATAATTAAATTCAAGCTTTTTGTTTTGCAGCTACTAACTCTTCACATTCTTTTGAGCAAAAATGTTGATGTTCGCTTTGGCAAGTAGGGCATACGATATGTTGGCGATGACAGAAATCATTAGCACAATTGATATAGGTTTCAGCTGGTTGATTGCAGTGATAACATTTTCCGATGACTGTCGGTGCTACCTGATTGACCGGAACAGAAATCCGCTCATCAAATACATAACATTTCCCATCAAATAATTCTCCTTTTACTTCAGGATCTTTGCCATAAGTAATGATACCGCCGTCCAGCTGAGCTACATCCTCAAAACCTTCGGAAATGAGGAAACTAGTCAATTTTTCGCACCTAATTCCGCCCGTGCAATAGGTTATGATTTTTTTATCTTTGTATTCGTTGAGATTTTTGCGTACCCAATCAGGGAATTCTTTCGTCGTGTTTACACCGGGTCGGATAGCGCCACGGAAATGACCAAGGTCATACTCATATTCGTTTCTTCCATCAATGATGATCACATCGTCACGCTTCAGATGCTCGTTAAACTCCTTTGGAGTCAAATGTTTCCCTGTGGTTTCACTTGGGTCAACTTCTTGATCCAGTCTCCAAGTTACTACTTCTTTACGAGGTCTGACAGAAAGCCTTTTGAAGGCATGACCGTCATGTTCGTCAATCTTAAATTGCATATCACGGAATAGAGGATGCTGATGCATGAAAGCCATATATCTATCCGTTTCGTCTTTTGTACCAGAGACAGTACCATTTATCCCTTCATAAGCGATCATCACTCTTCCTTTTAGGTTTAATTCTTTACAAAAAGCCAGATGCTGTTTAGCGAATATCTCGTAATCTTCAATATGAACATATTTATAATATAACAACACTTGATATTTCTCTGTTGTTGTGAGTGTACTCATGTTTATTCTTCCTTTCCACACAAATAAATCATGCAACATTTTACCATAAGAAAGGCAAAAAAGCATGGGTTGATCCGAATTCAATTTTTTCAAAAACAAGGGTATATGTGATTTTTATTTTTTTGTATAATGAAAAAGATGAGAGATCATCTGAGTGTTTCCATTCCGACTCAGGGGGTGAATGAGGTGATTCGTTCAAAATGTCCCAAAACCGGAAAAGATGAATGTAACTGCGATTAGCTAAAAATCCAGCAAAGTATTGACTATGGAATGTAAACGAAACAACCTTAGGTTCTTACTAGGGTTGTTTTTTATTAAGCAAGAACACGCTTTTGTTGATCCTCTTGATGATGGCATATCTTTTAAGAGGGATAGAGGAAGAATTTAAGATCGCTATCTTTGATTGATTTATTTCGGATGCTGAAACCACTTGATGTTAGAACACACTCTAAGATAGAAATCATAAATAATCAATAGAACAAAATGCGAAAATTTAAATCAGTATCTATCTCCAGTCCACAACGTTACAAAATTAACATTTTGTAACGTTAATTGTGGCGAAAACAAGAGTAATCGGACTCTTCTCGCCGTCTAAATAACCTCCTATTTTGTCTCTATAGAAAAAGTTAACTATAGTATTGAGAAATAAAAGAAGAAATGAAATCTAGTAAGAATGAATTAGACCTGTGTTCGTTCTTGATATTACACGTTAAATTAAGTAGATCCCTTTTTTTGGTAAAAGAAGCACGATACCTTGTCATATTTTTTATATTAAAGTAAACACATAAACAGCCAAGTACTAATCCTTGACTGTTATACATACTCCCTATTCTTCTATTGATTTCTTTTCAGACAATAGTACCTCTTTCTTTAAGAACCAACATAAAACAAATACAACTATAGAAAGAATGAATGCATATAGATAAATATGCTGGAATGCGCTAATAACTGCTGTCTTGATCAGGATCAGTATATCAGGAGACAAGTTAGCTGGAATTTGCCCAGAAGCTATGTTACCTATATTTGTCAATCCATGCCCAATGCCATTTAATTGAGATGTCAAGGATGAAGACAGCAAAGTCCCAAATACACTTACTCCCACTGTCGCACCAATGGATTGGAACAAGGGTACAGTAGATAATGCTACTCCTTTATGCTCCTCTTCCACTGATTCTTGAACAATTAAATTATCTCCGCCAAATAAAACTCCTAAACCTAAGCCGGTAATCAAAAAGAAAATAATAATATGAACTACTGTGGTAGAAATATTAATATGAGTAAATAAGTAAAAGCCAACTACAGGTAAAATAAATCCTATTGCCATCAATTCACGATATCGAACTTTTGTCAATAAGAAACCACAAATAATAGATGAGACAACTGCACCTACCATTAATGGTAATGATAAGTAACCTGCATTTGTAGGCGTTAGCCCTAATACATGTTGTGCATAATAAGGAAATGATGAAAAAGATCCCATTAAACCTACACCAACAGTAAACACTATTAATGACAGTACTAAGATATTTCGATTTTTAAAAAGATGTAACGGGATGATAGGCTCTTTCACTTTTGATTCTACCCAAATGAATATACCGATCAAGACGATCCCGAGAAAGATCAAGCTAAGTATAACCGGAGAACCCCAAGTAAATCCTTGATTTTCAACCAATACAGGTGTAATTAACAATGTCACTATTGAAGCCATAAGCAAAAACGCCCCAGCCCAATCAATAATTACTTTTTTTGTTTGTGCGGTTTCTTTTAAACCGATCAAAAGTAATGCAGCTGCTAAAACACCTACTGGAATATTGATAAAAAATATCCAGTGCCAATTCATTTGATCAACAAAGAATCCCCCCATCATCGGACCTAACAACATAGGAATAAACATAATTGGTCCCATGAACCCTTGAAACTTCGCACGTTGTTCAATCGGGAATAAATCACTTGAGATCGTCATCGCAAGTGGCATTAATCCTCCTGCTCCCATCCCTTGAATACCTCGACCTATTAATAACAGTGTCATCGAATGTGATAAACCACATATAACCGAGCCACTTATAAACAAAAGCATCGCTAATAGATAAATCTTTCTTCTGCCGAATAAATCTGATAACTTACCTAGAATAGGCATAAACGCTGACATGGATAGCATATATACACCAGCAACCCAACCATATAAGGGCAACCCGCCTAAATCACGAATGATGGTTGGCAATGCTGTATTCACAACAGTTTCATCCAACTCTGAAAAAATTAAACCTAAAATCAGTCCGATCATTACTAAAATGCGATTACTTCGAGGGGGTATATACGAATTAGCTGCACTTACATTTTCCATATTATCGTTTCCTTTCGCTCGTTCTATTGGATACTATAAGGGGACTTTATGAATAGAACATGAACAAAAGAAATATCACTATAAAAAATAATCAAGTGCTCCTGATGAGGAGCACTTGATGAATTAAGCTTCTAAGTATTTTTTATATCGTTTAGCAGAGGCTTTTAATCTCTCTTTTGCATTTTCCCAAATAAATCTTTCTCTCCAAGCCCCATGGATTCGATCAAAATTATATGTTTCTAACTTGGTTACAATTCTTTTTACAGTATTACAGGAAAGAGGGATATGATTAGGATAACTGTACATAAAACTAAGATAATGGCGATCGCGGTTAACTTGAATAACATCTCCTGATAATAAACTTCCTCTTCCTTCTGCACCTTGTTTCCATAAAAGTACTGAAGCACCATCAAAATGTCCACCAAGATGGATTAATTCCAAATCAGGAGTTATTGAAAAAGTTTCTCCTTCCCAAAGGGTGATTTTATCACTGGGGCGCATAATCCAATCAGCATCAGATGCATGCAAATAAATTGGAACATTAAAAGCATCTGCCCATTCTACCATGGTAGAATAATAGTGGGGATGAGAAATAGCAATAGCTTCTAACCCGCCCAAATCTTCTACTATTTGAATGGCACGATCGTTGATATAAGGAATACAATCCCATAAAATATTTCCTTTATCACCTGGAACCAATAAAGCTCGCTGTCCTATTCCGAAGGAACGATTTAATTCCAATCCCCATAGACCAGGTTCTTCCTCGTAAGGGACCACTTCAAATCCATCATTTTGCATAACAGCAAGCGTAGTCCATGCTTGTCCATCCCATCTTACATACTGCCTTTCGTCTTCACAGACCAAGCATTTAAGAGGTTCAGTTACAGATTCAGCATACTGGGTCCCGCATTGTACACAAAGAAATTTCGGCATGGAGATCCCCCTTTGGAGAAATGTATTTATTTGTTAACTGTATTGTAACATTTAGAAACCGCTGTGTAACGCCTATACATTTTCCAATACTTGTATACGTAAATAGGTTTATCCATCTGAAATGTCGAAATAAGCTTAGACAAATAAAATGGAGGTAGATAAATGATTATCGGTTCAATAGTATGTTTTGTGTTGATAATTGCAGCTTTTATTGGCTACCAAGTATATATATGGAGAGAATACATCCCCTCTATGAATGGGATGATGATTGCCATGGCGGTAGCAATGATGGTAGCACTCACCATCGGAATAACCATATCATTAAGAGTTGTAAGCAATCCAACCATTGCCACTATTTACATGATGGTATTAGGAGTATTTACTGGATATATCATAGGTTTCCCATTTGGGATATTGGCACAATTGGATGGCGTATTATCTGGGATTATGGGAGGGTTGATGGGTCCGATGACTGGATTGATGGTAACTAATAGTCATCCCAATCTGTTTATCGGTTTCTTTCTGCTGCTCTATGTATTTACAATCATACTTATTTACCAGCTAATACAACAAAGCTTACCTTCTTTTGTTTCAAAAAAAATCAGTCTAACATGGTATGTGTTTCTTCCTATTTGTTTGGTCTTAACCATCCTTGCCATTGTCCAATCCAGTGCAGAAACACCTCTGCTTGCAACTCAAGAAATAAAAGGCATTCAAAAGAAGGGTTATCAAGAAGCAACCATACAAGTGAATGAGAACGGATACTCCCCTTCCAATCTTTTTCTCAAAGTTGGAATTCCTACAAAACTTCATTTCCAAAAAACAACAGAAGCTGGATGTCTTTCTTATCTTTTGATTCGAGATTTGGGAATAAACAAAGAATTAAAAAAGGGTGATAATGTAATATCTTTTACTCCTAATAAATTAGGAAAAATAACATTTACATGCGGAATGGGAATGTACCAAGGCTCCCTTACTGTAGAATAACGAATCTATTTCTCACTCCTCTAAAAACATTAATAAATATAATATTATAAAAAATTTGTTAACTGCGTATATTATATGGTAAAATCTAACTGTGTTTGATTTTATTATCTATTATCTAAGTGAGGTGTCTGTTTTATGGTACAAGGATTTTTGCGGGTCTTTGGAGTGATATTTCTTTTGTTAGGAGTTGCTGGTTTCTTTTTGCCGACTACTGGTCCCATCCACGATTTACTTCATTTGACAGCACCGCATAACATCATTCATCTGCTCACTGGAGTTATCTTCTTAGCTGTTAGCGGGAGTTTCCAATGGAGCAAGGCTGTTTCCATCATCTTTGGTATTGTTTATGGAGCTGTTGCGGTAATTGGTTTATTCACTACAGACATATTTGGTCTAGTATCAGCTACTCCAACCATTGAAGTCGTACATTTTTTAGCAGCCATACTAGCTTTGTTTGTTGGATTTAAAGCATCCAAGCCTGTAGCAGAGAGTCAAACAACTGAATCTGCTTAAAAATGAATACAAACCTAAAAAGATGCTAGCGAAACAAGCTAGCATCTTTTTCTTGTTTTTGTAAATGAAAAAATACAAAATAAAATTATTGGAAATTCTTTTAAAAATCGTTTATACTTTATCTGTAAAAAAATACAATTTATTAGGAGTTGAATGAATGAAAATTCGCTGGTTTTCTGCTTCACTATCTGCTTGTCTAGCTGCTACTTTGACACTTACTTCCTGGTCTGGTTTTGCAACTGCAAAGGAAAAGCTAAGTGTCCGTTATCATCCAATTTATAAAACAGCTTCCTTTATAAAGGAAAATTGGTCATCTTCCAGACGAACAATAGCTCCTAATGAGTTGATATGGGATTACTTAAATGCAAGGAAAAACCTCTTTAAAATTGCCGATCAAGTTCAAGACCACTTTCAATTAGAGAGCAAAAATACAGATAATTTAGGAATGTCTCACTATCGCTTGCAACAAGTACATTTAGGTGTCCCAGTATATGGATCAGAGCAAACCGTACATTTCAATCGTGCAAATACCGTTACCAGCTACATGGGTCAAGTGATTCCGAATATTAAACTGCCAGCTTTCAAACATATCAAGCATATCTCCGTTCCTACAGCAATCTCCATTGCAAAAAAACAAACCAAGCATGTAAAACAATATTTGTACCAACCTACTTCCCAGCTAGTAGTATTTCCTTACCATAAATCATTTGCTTATGCCTATGTGATCAAGCTTGCATACTTATCCCCTCAACCTACAATCTGGCAATATTTCATCGATGCGAAGAGTGGGAAAATTTTGCAAAAAATCAACATTCTGAACGAAATTGCAGGAAATGGAAAAGGTGTAAAAGGAGATAAAAAAACCTTTGAAATCACAAAGGACGGTAACTTATACTATCTCAAAGACCAAATTCGCAACATTTCCACTTATGATGCAAAACATGAAGATGAAAACTCACCTGTTATTACAGGTAAATTGGTTTCTAGTAAAACCAAGAATTTTTCAGATCCTTCCTCAGTAGATGCACATGCATATGCAGAAGCAACCTATGATTTCTACAAAAAAAGCTTCGGTCGAAACAGCTTTGATGGAAAAGGAAGTGCGATCAAGTCATATGTTCATGTGGGTGACAAATGGAATAATGCGGCTTGGGATGGAGAGAAAATGATTTATGGAGATGGAGATGGAAAAACATTTATTTCTCTTGCTGGAGGACTAGATGTTGTTGCGCACGAGCTCACCCATGCAGTTACTCAGTACACAGCCAATCTGGAATATCAAGGCGAATCTGGAGCATTAAATGAGTCTATTTCAGATATTATGGGTGTAATGGTAGATTCCGATGACTGGTTACTTGGTGAAGATATCTATACTCCAAATAAACCTGGTGATGCCCTTCGATCCATGGCAGACCCAACTAAATACAATCAACCTGACAATTATGATGATCGATATTTAGGCTGGCAAGATAATGGTGGCGTTCATATTAATAGCGGAATAAACAATAAGGCTGCCTATTTGATCGCAGCAGGAGGAACTCATTACGATGTTAAAGTAGTGGGAATTGGAAGAGCTAAAACAAAAGCAATTTACTACCGTGCACTTACCAATTATCTAACGCCTTCTTCCCAATTTATCGATATGCGTGATGCAGCTATTCAATCAGCTACAGACCTTTATGGAGCGAATTCTAAAGAAGTAACTTCAGTAAGCAAAGCATATGACGCTGTAGGTGTTGTCGAATAAAGAAAACAAAAACAAGAGTGCCTTAAGGCCTCTTGTTTTTGTTTAAATTCTTAACTGGAAAGCCGTGAGATTCAGGAGACACAATTTGGCCAAAAGAACCGATCCAGGATAAAGGATTAATTTCATACAATAAATAATATCCTCAAATCAGCTAAACTAACTTCTGGGGATTACCTTATATGCAACACAATCATTTCTAATTTATAGTTAGATGATACCAAAATCGAGGGGTGCTTCTTTTGCTTCATTAAATATCTTCTAAACTTCTCCAAAGGTAAAACACTGCATATGCCTCCCAGTTTTTCCAAGGTATAAAAAGGCTATGAATCTCGCTTACCTTCGGCTTTTCTTTTCGTTGAAGAATGTTTTTTAAAGCATTGTGAAGACCTACATCTGCTACAGGAAAAGCAGATGGGTTTCGAAAACAACGCATCATGGCATAATGAGCAGTCCATGGACCAATCCCACGAATCGATAATAATTTTTGTTCTGCTTTCTGTAAATCAAGTAGTAAATTATCTTTTGGCAAATTCCCTTCTTCTATCTCTTTTGCGATGCCAACGATATATTCAGCTTTTTTCTGTGTGAATTGTAACTTGCGTAATCGCCCAATTGCTTCATAGTTAAACTGACTAGGACTCGGAAACAACCAAAACTTTCTCCCGTTCCATTCATAAGGTGTTCCGAAACTCTCCACAAATCTTCTTTTTAATGTATATGCAAATGTAAGATTAATTTGCTGTCCAATTACCGCCCAGCAAAGAGCTTCAAACAAATCAGGAATCCCAACAATACGTAGTCCATAGTATGGAGTCACTAGATTTTTTAAAATGGCATCTCCAGTGGCCAGTTCATAAAACAAATGAAGCGGAGTATCTAGATCTAACCAATCTCTTATATAGTTCACCAGAAACACAAATTCTTGCTCTGTCTTTGGATGGTGATCGACAAAACGAATTTGCAACTCTTCCTTGTTAGGTTGACTTACTTCTATTAAGATCAATTGTCCATTTATATCTAATAATTTCAAAACTTTTTTATCTAACACATAATGGAGTACTTCGATGGAAGAACGCGATAAATACCGAAGTACTTCTTCAAAACTAAATTCCTTTGGAAGTGGGATATACACACAGTCCTGCTCTCGCCTAAAATTGGTAGCGTAAATGCCCTTTGTCGATATAGTCATCATATCCCTCCAGATTGAGTAATCGTTTTTTATTTTCGAGACCTCCTCCAAATCCAGTGAGCGTTTTGTTTTTTCCTATCACCCGATGACATGGCACTACGATTGGTATGGGATTTGCTCCATTTGCTGTACCTACTGCCCTTAATGCTTTTGAATTTCCAATAGCATCCGCTATATCCGCATAACTTCTAGTTTCACCATGTGGGATTTGTTGAAGAGCATTCCATACCTTTATCCGAAATGCCGTACCACGCATATCTAAAGGAAGACTAAAGGTCTTCCGCTTTCCATGAAGGTAATCTTTTATTTGTTGCACATATTCTGCTACTTTATGTTGTCCTTCTTCCAAATTGGCATCAGGAATCATTTTATTAACCCAAGCTTGTAAATCATCCAATGATTCGCTTGGCCATAGAACTCTGCACAACCCTTTCTCTGTTGCTGCTAGATAAAACTTACGGTTTTGGAAAAAGGGAGTGACTACTTCTCCCCAATATACATTTGTTTCTTTAGAGTTAGAATGCAACGCTTTCCCCTTCTTTCTTTGCGAACTCTCGAAAATGGTTAGGTGACATATTCGCATATCTTTTGAAAATCATGGAAAAGTGTGATGGACTTTGAAATCCTACTAACCTTGAAATCTCTATCATTGAGAAGTTACTTTTCTGCAAAAGCTGTTTTGCTTTTTTTATTCTCGTTTCTTGAAGAAACTTCGCTGGAGTTATCCCTGTCACTCGTTTGAAAACTCGTTGCAAGTGATAAGGGCTAATAACCATTTTTTTGGATAAGTATTCTAAGGTAACGGATTCTGCATAGAATTCTAAAATAATTTGTTTCACATCATAAGCAATACAGGCATCTGGTCCTAATGTACCTATTTGTTCAGGTCTGCATCTTTTACATGGACGAAAACCAGCTTTTATTGCATCTTCAACACTTTGGAACAATAGTACATTTTCTTTCTTTGGAGTTCTGGATTTACAGGAAGGTCTACAGACGATCCTTGTGGTTTTAATTCCTGTATAATAAATCCCATCATATTTGGTATTTTTCTGTACAACAGTATTATAAACAGATTCAAAAATAGCCTGGTTCATAAGGATACCTCCTAGTCAATCCCATTATACTGTTTCGTACATCCGTTTGTAATAACCTAACAATAGGATAGCAAGATTTCGACAGAGTGCAGGAAAAATAAATTTTGTTATAAAAAAACCTGCACTTCTAATTGTTCAGTGTACCCAGCAATTAGAGGTGCAGGTTTTTTTATTAAAGAGTTACTATTACACTTGCGTTAATTGATTCATTGTTTCTAAAAGCTGTAACCCTACCATTGATTTTCGTCTGCCTAACCCACAAGAACATGCTACATCAACTTGTTGGTTACGGATAGAATCAAGGTTCATTAAAATTTGCTTCAATTCATCTATACTTCTATTTTCATGAACAAATCCAGCGACAAATCTGGCATTATCGGGTAAACGAATGCTACCGAGCGGCTCATAGAATTCACGGTTTAATTTTGGACCTATATTTCCTTCTGCTAATGGAAAATGAACATAATTTAATTGTGATTGGCGGGCCACTTCGAAATCCATTTATTTGTAAATTCTACCATTGGCTTCAGACTATCTGGATGTATTAAGGATTTATTGTTTAAATCCCCGTAACATAGATGAATGCGGGGTTAGGGTAATTCTTATTATATCTACAGATATTTCCGGAATATTTTCAAAATGTTTCATCTTACAGAACAAAATCGTCCAGGTTCGTCTTTAAACTTTACATATACCGAATAAGTAGAAAATTTAAAGAAGTACGCTCCTTCTATGGAAGAAATTTCTGATTCCTTATAGTTTTGTTCTAATAGCTGTTCCTTCATCTGCTTTTCGAGTTGATAAATATGAACGGGATTCCCATTGAGGAACAGATAAATCCAACCCATTACAAGCAAAAACAAAGCAGCCAGAATGTAAAGTGTGTAACGTATCCACTTTTTCATTACATATCCCCTTAATCTATTGAAGTTTCTAACCCTTATTCCAGAATTCCACTCGGTTGTTCACCATATTACATCTTGGAAATTATACTCAATTCAATAAATGATGTGCAGTGGGATGTATTTCATCTTATTATGAATCTAGGTTGAATAATTAGCCCACCGTTCACGAAAGGACTCCCATCATGGAGCCAGTTGATCTTGAATATCCTTCCCTTCAGGGAATTTGGAGGGTGGAAACCGACCTCACAATCACACGACGCAACCCTACTCCCTGGCCTCCTAAAATCGTAATTATTTGGATGATGGCCAAAATAATGGTGGGTATACTCTCGTCATGTTGGGTTTTGGTAGGTCGAGACTCGCCTCTTTTGCGATATGTTTAAGAATGACTTTCGGAACATCTGAAATGGGAACAAAGTGGTTGAGACATTGAAAGGTTTTTAACAGAATCAGAAAACCTAGTTGTGAGAAAGGGTTTCTTGCTTTCTCTTTGACCCAAGTGATTTCTTCGGGTCTGGGTGAAAAAAGTTTATCTAATTCTTTGGAAGTGGATTACTTTTCAGCCGGGGATAAGCCGTTATCCTGAATACTGGGCAAAGTTGTTTCCTCCTGATGTATCCAATGTATTTTCATATTCTTTGATAATCTTATAAAACGTGTTCTTTTTCACTTCGACTCTTCTCATAAATTCAACAGCTGTTATCTCTTTCGCTTTCCAACGAGGATAGTTTTCTTCTATTGTCTGGAGTTGATATTTGGTAAGGCTATGAAGATTTTTCTTCGGTCTCCCCATGTGTTTTCCGAGTTTTTTAGCAAGTGCAATTCCTTCTGCTTGCCGTTGTCTGATCTTTTTTCTCTCTTGATCAGCCACATAAAGCGAGCAGGCTCAGAAATTGATCTTCCATCAAACGACCCATATCCCCCATTTCACGAAATTTCCGACTATCAAATAGGGAGGCGTTCTCTAACACCATAATATCTGCCTTAAGATTACGTGTAATGTACTTCCATTCCTGAATAACACCATCGTAATCCCGTACTAGTCGGTCTAATGCATCAAAATAAATGATCTCTCTAGCTTCATCGCTTGATAGCCAGGACGTTCAAAATCTTTTAGAATCAACCATTGCATAGTACGATTTATATACTTGACAAATATACTGGATGAAACTATATTAGTTACAGAGGGGGGAGTCCATGAGTAATAGTCATTTCACCATTGCTCTTCATATTTTAGCAAGGATGGCATTAGTTGCCGAAAAGAATAAAGTCATTACTTCTAAGGAAATAGCTACAAGCGTCAATACAAATCCTGTTTTTATTCGTCGGATTCTCAGTTTACTCGAAAAAAGTAATCTTGTAGTTGTTCAATACGGTACAGGATCTGGTTGGAAGCTAGCACGAAATCCTGATAACATTACCTTATCCGAAGTCTATCAAGCCATTAAACAAAAACCTATTTTTGGTCTCCATCGTAGTATTCCAAATCAGAATTGCCCAATAGGAAAAGGTATCCAACCAGTGCTGAAGTATTATTATAGTGATGTAGAAAAAGCACTTCATTCAAAGTTAGCAAAAACGACTGTAGCTGATTTACTGGGAGAAACTCTTACCCTTTCTTCTCAAGAATTACATTCATAAGTGATCTACACTATTTATGATATTTTTTTATTCATGGGTGTAACCAATTTAGTTTTATTCATTTGAAAGTATATGAGCGATTTATAATTCGGGAGGAAACATGGGTTCCAAGAGTAATGTTTCAAAAATAAGAGGGTTGATTCTTGTACTTACAGCTGCAATTTCCTGGGGAGGATCAGGTGCTGTTGCTCAGTATCTTTTTCAACATCAGGGGATTAGCACAGAGTGGTTAACTGTAATGCGCTTATTATTAGCAGGGATTCTAATGTTGCTTTTTGGTTATAAAAGTGCAAAACAACGCACTTGGGAGATTTGGAAAGATAAACGGGATCGCCTGATATTGGTATTATATGGAGTATTCGGAATGCTAGCTGTTCAATACACTTATTTTAAAGCCATTTATTATGGAAATGCAGCTACAGCTACTGTTCTCCAATACTTGGCTCCTATACTTGTTACCTGTTATTTAGCAATTCGCTCCAAACAATTCCCAACAGTAAAAAAGTTATTTGCGATGTCATTAGCAGTTTTAGGAGCATTTTTTCTCATAACAAAGGGGAACATTCATACTCTATCTATTTCTGGAGGGGTACTTTTTTGGGGGCTTAGCTCAGCATTTGCGCTTGCGTTCTATACCATTCAACCACAAAAACTACTTAGAAAATGGGGATCATCCTTGATAGTAGGTTGGGGGATGGTAATAGGAGGAATTATATTTAGTTTTGCCTATCCTCCATGGAAATTTGAGGGACAATGGTCATATTCTACCTCAATTGCATTTCTATTTATTACTCTATTCGGAACCATTATTGCTTCTTATTGTTATTTGCAGAGTCTAAAATATCTTAGTCCCTCTGAGTCCAGTTTATTAGCTTGTGTAGAACCATTGTCAGCAGTTGTATTATCAGTTATTTGGTTACATATAAACTTTGGTTTGGCAGAATGGATAGGTACATTGTGTATTATGAGTACCATTTTTATCCTATCCATTAATAATGAAAAGGAATCACAAGATCGATGATAGATGGAATACTTTGATATCAAATTTGAGAGGAGAAAACAACATTATGGAACGTAGGAATATACAAGTACTTTTAGCAAATCGACCACAGGGGTGGGTACAGGAGAGTGATTTCCGCTTCATCGAAACAACACTCCCCCCATTACGGGATGGGGAGGTGTTGGTTAAACACCTTTATCTTTCACTTGATCCCTATATGCGCGGAACGATGAACGAAGCCAAATCTTATGCTCGAAAGGTTGAGTTAGGACAAGTCATGCGTGGGGGAACGATCGGCGTGGTGGAAGCTACAAGACATCCCGATTTTCAAGAGAATGATCTTGTGTTAGGGTATTTTGGTTGGCAACAATATAGTATCTTTAACGGACAAGATGCTGTACTTGGTCGAAATGTGAGGAAGATTTCCCCAAAGGATGGCATAGCACCTTCCGTTTACCTGGGAGCCTTGGGCATGCCTGGCGTGGCGGCCTGGATCGGACTCCTATCCATTGGACAACCAAAGGCTGGTGAGACGGTCGTTGTGTCGGCTGCTTCCGGAGCGGTGGGCAGTGTTGTTGGCCAGTTAGCAAAAATCAGAGGGTGTCGTGTCGTTGGTGTCGCAGGTGGAAAGACGAAGTGCGACTATGTGATCAACGAACTCGGCTTTGATTCCTGTGTTGATTATAAGGCGGGTCATTTGGTTGAAGACTTGGCAAGAGCTACTCCAGAGGGAGTCGACATTTATTTTGAAAATGTTGGTGGCGAGATCCTAGAAACTGTGTCGCAACGTCTCAACCCATTTGCACGTATTCCTCTCTGTGGTTTGATTTCTCAATATAATGAGACCTTCCCACAGGGGTTTCACAATTTTGGAGTATTATTGACCTTGCGTGTCAAAATTCAGGGATTCAATGTACAGGACGCAAATACAAATCAATGGGAAGAAGCATTAAACGAGCTTGAACAACTCCTATTAACAAGGAAGCTAAAGTACCGTGAGAGCATAGTAGATGGTATCGAACAAGCTCCGAAAGCATTTATCGGGATGCTTAAGGGCAAAAATTTCGGAAAGCAACTTGTCAAGCTAGCATAAAAAAATCCTCTTGCCTTTATATAATAAACAAAGGGAGAATTACTTCTTCAAGTGGATAACAGCGATTTGAACAGGTTGAACACAGATTAATACTTAAAGAAGTCCTTAGACCTTTTGAAATTGTTTGAGTTCTATGGGCTTCTTTTATTAGGTATTAAGAAAAATAATTATTTTGTTATCTATTAGTTGGACATATTGCGTCTGATATTATAATTGTTTGTCCCTCGAACGGCTACCTAAAAATAAGTGGCCCAAAAAAGAACTAATTCTTGCCGTACCCCTTAAACCGTGGGGAGACTCGTAATGGCTTGGCACGTGCGGTTTGTTATGGGAAACGAGGAGAACTTTATCAAAAATATCGAGAAGGACAAGAAGATCAACTGGGAGCCTTGGGATTGGTGGTAAATGCGATTGTCGTTTGGAATACTCGCTACATGGAGGCAGCATTGACTCTTATTTCCGAAATGGGAGAACAGGTTGAAGAGTCAAACGTTCAACGCCTCTCTCCTCTCGGTCATGAACATATTAATATCGTAGACAGATCTCTTTTACTTTGCCTGATGTCTGCAATACACATATCAATAACATTCATTGCCTAAGCGGTTCTACTTCCTTCTGGATATTGCTCTGTTTTTTCTCCGATCTCTCCATCTGGCAAACTTATAAGAGAATACTTAATTTTTCTACTGCCAAAGTCATCGCTTTTTGTTCATTCTCAAAAGGTAAACTACCAACAAGTAGACTTTTTCTTTTTGTCATAGCTGTTCCCCTACATGTAAAGAGACTTCGGAATACTTGTATTTCATTATATATAAAATTTAAATTAAAGTAACAATTATTCTTCGTATAATTAAAAATAGTAAATGGATTCCGTGTAAAAAAAGAAGACCAATTAGTCTTCTTTTTTCTCCACCAAATATTTGAGTTTATCTAATTTGTTATCCCAAAACTGATCAAAATAAGATAACCAATCCGTCAATTCCATTAATGGTTCAACATGAAGCGTAAATCTCTTCTCTCTTCCTTTTTTTTCAGCTTTTACTAAATGGGCTTCAGATAAAATAAAGAGATGCTTGGATATTGCTGTTCTACTCATGGGAAAATACTTACTTATTTCTGCAATAGGCATTTCTTTCTTGGAGAGAATTTGCAAAAGCTTTCTTCTTGTGGGATCTGCAATTGCTTGAAAAACATCATACTTTGGCGCTACTGACATTATTCTTCTACTACCTTACGAAGATTTGACTCAACGAGTGCCTCCCAACCTTCGCTCATCGTTTTGTGTATAACGGACTGCTTTTGGTTTGCCTTCGGAACAATATCATCTGCGCCTTTCCATCCATCATGAGTTAAGGTGAATTCCGTTTTTCCTGATACATCTTTTAATTCAAATGAAACCACCCATCCATCTTCATCCCAACTGAAAGTTAGTTTGTTAGGTGGATCTACTCCTAAAACTTTACATGGCGATGGACCAAATGGGGATTGTATATAGAAATTATGACCTTCAATGGGTTGAAAATCATTTGGCATAAACCAAGAAGCGATTCCCTCAGAAGTAGATACTGCGACCCAAACTTTTTCAATTGGGGCATCATATATTACGGATTTTGTTATAGCAGGTAGTGTAGTATTTGTCATGATTATCCTCCTTGAAATAAAACCAAATGGTTGCATATCAGATTATATACAACCATTTGGTTTACAGTCAATAAAATACATTTGGTACTATTTACTATTTATTGCTTCTGGTTTACTTTCTTTCCCCCACATGAAAACCGTTACCACAGAGACGATGATCGCAATACTAAAAAGTAGAAATATGTTAGAAACACTTGTATTTTTAGCTACTAAATAACCAATTAGCAATGGGCCTAAAATACCTCCAATTCGACCAAAAGATGCAGCCATTCCTGCGCCTGTTGCCCGAATATCATCTGGATACTGCTCTGGTGTGTAAGCATATGTTGCGCCCCATACTCCTAAATGAAAATAAGATAAGAATATCCCTGAAATAAGCAATGTATTTTGAGTATCAGCGTTTCCAAAAAAATATGCACTAACAGCTGTACCAACTAAAAATGCAACTAATACTGGTTTTCTACCAATTTTCTCAATTAGCCAAGCAACTGTGAAATAACCAGGGAGCTGTGCCAGTGTCATGATCAAGACATACTGAAAACTTTTAATCAATGTAAAGCCCTTTATTACCAATACACTTGGTAACCATAAAAACAATCCATAGTAGGAGAAAACGACACAAAACCATAATACCCACAACACTATTGTTTGTTTTCGGTATGGTTTCATCCAAACTTTACGAATGCTTTCCCAAACACCTAATCTCTTTGGTGTGTGGATAGTAGATTCATCAGGTAATTGACTCCGTAAGAAAAATACATAAAAAGCAGGTAGTGCGGTTAGAAGCATCGCCACTTGCCACCCATATTTAGGAATTACAAAGTAAGAGATGACCGCTGCAACCAGCCAACCTACTGCCCAAAAGCTTTCCAGAAGAACAACCGTCCTCCCTCGTTTTTGTAGCGATACTGATTCAGATACCAAAGTAGTTGCAACTGGTAGCTCTCCACCTAAGCCTAGCCCAATAAAAAAACGCAAAACCAAAAATGCCCATAAAGTAGTGGTGAATGCTGTTAATCCACTAGCTACAGAAAACAAAAGCAAGGTAATCATAAAAACTGCTTTTCGTCCAATTTGATCCGCTAATAATCCAAACGTAAATGCTCCGATTGCCATTCCAATGGAATTAATACTGCCAATCCAACCGATCTCCTTAGCACTTAAACCCCATTCAGGTCTTATTGCTGCAATTATAAAAGAAAGTATTCCAACATCCATCGAATCAAATAAAAAACCGAGGCCAGCTAACCACAGTAATTTTTTAGAGGACAAACAGACACCTCCTTATGTAAAGTGAAAAAACGTTTCATTTGAAATATTTCCTCTTTTTACTAAAGTTAAACATATGAGATAGACCGCTCATAGAGACAAGTCATCAACAAATATGATCTTAAAGAGGTGGTTGATAAATGTATTTGAAGAAATGGTTCGGCAGTTTTTTATTTGTTTGTTTGGCTGGTTTGATAATTACTACACCCTTAGTAAATGCAAGTTCAAAATTCAAGCCAGGTCCTGAGATTCCAGGAATAAAGAATTCTGGCTGGGTTCCACAAGGTTTAAGTTATTTAAAATCAGAAAACTGGATACTTCATTCTTACTATTGGGATCAAGGCAAAGGTTCTGAAGGACACGCAAGTGTCATTGCTGTATTTTTCAAATCAGGACAATATAAAATGATAAACCTCTACGAAAACCATACCCATAAACACTATGGGCATGTAGGAGGAATTACAGTATCATCTAATTACTTATGGGTTGCTTCAACAGAAAGGTCACATAATTATCTTCTCCAATACTCACTCCAAGCCTTAATCCATGTTAAAAATAAAGGCAAACTAGTCCCTAAAAAAATGTATGGTCTTGCACATGGCACTTCCTATGTTACATACCACCAACCATCCAAACTATTATGCATCGGAAAATGGGTTCCTAAAATAAAAGGATCTCATGGTTTATTATATTGTCATAAACTCAATGATAAAGAAGATCTTTCTTCTGACAGCAAAGAATATCAAACACCATCCGATATTCAAGGTATTGAGTTTTACGGTAATGGAAGCATAGAAAAAAACTATATTTTATTTAGTCAGTCTTTCGGTAGGAAAAAAGATAGCAAATTGCTCATCTATAAGGGGCTTGGGACTGAAACAAAAAAAGTAACACAGTTTACGATAAATCCTATGTCTGAAGATATGGTAAAGATAGGAAATAAAATCTATATCAGTTTCGAGTCTGGAGCGAAAAAATACCACCATAACGGAAAGAAGCAAACATATAATCTTTATTATGCAGAAATAGCTAATCTATTAAATTAAAAAGGAAATAAGAACTCAAATCTTAGACCTGCCGTGATTAATCAAAAACCTTCTTGCAAAAATTCTTGGCTGCGTTGATGTCTCGATCATGATGAATGTTACATTCTGGACATGTCTATTCTCTTAGCTCCTTTGCTGCTTTGTTTTAATCCACAACTGGACAATGTAGTCTGGATGGGGAGGTTTTCTTCTTTTTCACAAGGTTCTCCCATACCATTGGCTTTGTATTCAAATCAGACCAAGATTCATAGTAATGCACATCACTACATGGTGATTGTTCACCACCGAAAAGATTGGTAGATAGGCAGAACCTCTTATCTCGAGTCATTCCAACAAAAGAGAATGGATCCTTATATAAGGTCCATTCTCTTTTGTAATCAGTCAAATATAACCCTGTATCAAACTTCTATCTTTTTAGTAGCGATGTTTTTGCAAAATTCACTATCGTGCTCTACAAATAAAAGAGTTGGTTTATATTGAAGCAGTAATTCTTCGATTTGTATACGTGAGATTACATCTATAAAATTAAGCGGTTCATCCCATATATACAAATAAGCTTTTTCACAGAGACTTCTTGCAATTAGTACTTTCTTTTTCTGTCCTCCACTAAAAGTAGATATATCATTTTCAAATTGAATTCTAGAAAATCAAGTTTTCTTAAAATGGACTTAAATAAGCTTTCTTCAATATCATTTACTCCAGCGTATTCTTTTAAATTCCCTTCTAACATGGAAGGATCTTGGGAAACATAAGATACTTTAAGTTGAGAGCTTTTTCTAAAATCACCATTGTATTTTATGTTTTTATTACAAATCAGTTTTAGAATACTCGATTTGCCAGATCCGTTTTTTCCTGACAATGATACTCGTTCCCCCTGTTCAATTGTAAAACTAATATCTGAGCAAATCCGTTTTTGATCGTAATAAATCGTGACATTATCTAGTTCAACAAGTTGACTTTTATGAAAAATGAGTGGTGAAACCTTCAATTTGTCGGCCTGTTCAATGTTCTTAAGTAGCTTTGATTTTTCCTCAATAGCTGATTGCTGCCTCTTCTGCATCACTTTTGAATGTTTCATCATTTTAGCAGCTTTGTGTCCAATATACCCTTTATCTACCTTGGAACCAAAGTTTCTAGTTCCATTTTTGGTTTTCTCCACTTCATTCGTTTCTGGATACAAAAAATTGAAACCATTTCCTCCACTTTTCCGCAGCTTCTCCTTCTGCATCTATACCTTCATCTGTTAGAAAAGGACCATATTGCCAGCTTTCATTGCCAATGCAATAAAGCGAAGTTATTTGATCAATAAAGGTATGAAAAGAATCAGCGAGATAAGTCACCTCTTCGGTTTCGTGATCCCAGTACACAACAGCCGGTTCTCCTTCTGCAAGCAAATCAAAGGCAATGATATCTCCATTATCCACTGACATAAACTGTAATTTATTATGTAGAGAAGAACGATACCATTTCCTATTTTTCCATTCTTCCTCATATTCCTTGACGAATTTTTCATGATCATCTAAATTACCCGAACCAGTTACACGCCATATTATGTCCATAGCAGATTGATATTCGTTATAGTCATTCCCTCTTGCATCCATTTGTGCGGCTCGAGATTCCAAGTCTTTTAAATTAAAATCATCAATACCCCATCGAATCGTCCCTGAACTTATACCTTCAAATTCTTCTGGAATCATATCTTCTATCTCTTCATACATGTTCCAATATAGATCTACTCCCTTGGAAAAATGAAGGAGAGTGTGACGAAAAGTCGCAGGCAATGAATAACCCAACTGTTTTTCTATTTGTTCTACTTCCTTTTCAGTTGCAGGAGGATGAATGGTAAGTGGATAAATATTCTCCTTTGGTAGCACACGTTGAATTTGCTCGTATGTAGAATTCCAGATTTTTACCCATTCCTTATATTTTTCCTGCATTGTGTTCACACCTTCTGTTATTTTACTTTAATCTTAGATATATTTATTTGTTCACTAGTATGTATTTAAAACAGTCCATCCGTTTCTTATTACTACTTGAGTATTGTCGGTCTTTAAGATAGTTATCAAAAATGAATTAACAGAAACTTTATAATCCTACTCCAAATTCTACCAAAATATCTGATATAATATGGAGTGGTTACCTAGCTTAATTGTTACTATATAATTTAAATGAAACAACTTCAATTATAAATGTATAGATTCTTTTGTTAGATATCATGCCAACAATTAACTTTTACAATCTTAATGTGAAAATGATTAGATTTATATTAGTGAGGAATATTTATGGAAATATCTGATTACTTTATTGGTTATCTAGTACGCAAAACGAGACAAGAATTAGGATTAAACCTCAAAAATTTATCAGCAATAGCTTCAATCAGTACGTTATCAAAGTTTGAACGAGGACAATGCACGCTTGGAAAAGAAAAATTAGAACATCTATTTTCTATTCTAAATATTCAAACTCAGGATATTCCAAGCATGCTAAAAAAACTAAAACAAGATCAAGCAATACAAGATCTTGTTTTTCATGCTATTGAATCCATGATTAGACAAAATGTCTACTCTTTAGCACGTTTCAAAGAAGCAGCTAACTATCTTCATTCTCAGACAACTATTATTTACTTGAAAGGAAAATATTATTTGCAACGAGGCAAATTAGAAAAGGCAAGCCAACATTACAAAGAAGTGATAAACGCCAAAGATCACGACTATATTGACATGCATTTAAATATTCTAGCTTCTGCCTATTTAGATTTAAGCATGATCGCAGATAAAGAAAATAATTTCAACCTCGCATTAGAATATTCCGAGGAAGGAAATACAGCATTTCATCCAAATGGAAAAAGAAAATATGTAGAGGATGATTTAATATACAATAAAGCACTTTTTCTTCTTAAACTTGGAAGAATAAAGGAATCGAATTTAATCATTGAACAGATTTGGAATAATAGACTGGAAATAGAAAGTGTTTCAACCAAGGCAAGAGTCTACAAGCTGATGGCGGTCCTACTAAAGTATCAAGGTAGGTATGATGAAGCAACAAATATACTAGAAGAAGCAATTGAAATTGCTACCACTAATTCTCTCATTGATATAGGATTTGAGTTGTGGATTGAACTAGGTGATATCGCTTATATAAGAGATCTATACGATTTCAGCGAAAAAGCCTATGAGATAGCATTACTATCTAAAAATAATTTAGAATCGAAAACCATCATAACAGAGGCACATATAAGCCTGGCCAGGCTTTATGCAAAAATTGGTTTGTACAAAAAAGCAGAGACGGAAATCCAACGAGCAATAAACATTGCAGAACAACACAAAGATATGTATAAATTAACGAAAGCTTTGCTTTTACAGGGTAAAATACTTATTGAAAACAACTTAGAAAAAGCAATGCTGGTTTACTACAGAACTTGGGAACTAAGTAAGACTTATGATCTCAAAAGATTAGAACATAAAGTCCTTTATCATTTAATCAAACATGAGAAAAATAAAGAAACTCAACAAGAACTTCTATTAAGAAGATTGGAATTAGAATTGCTAATGAACAATAATGGAAGTGTATGAAAACAAAGCCCCCTTCATATGTAGTGAAGAACTAAAAATTACGCCACAAGCTGGTTGGAATGAATCCTGTATTGGATAGGGCTCATACCAGCCAGTTTTTGTTTTATCCGTTTGTTATTGTAGTAGTGAATGTAGTTGGTAATCGCCTCATGCAATTCCTCGTATGTATGAGAAGCAACACCATAGTAGATTTCTTGTTTGAGCAACCCAAAGAAGTTTTCCATCGGTGAGTTGTCCAAAGTTTCCTTTGCGGGACATACTTTGAAAAATCTTGTGTTGGCGAAGCGTTTTACCCCATTTAGCATGCTGGTAGTGTCATCCTTGGTCGGAATGAATGGTCAAAAATGAAAATATTCAATAAAAAATATGCTAATATTTAAGTATATGATATTTAGAAGATTTACGAAGGGGGTAAAAATTGATGTGCGGTATTGCTGGTTGGGTCGACTGGTCGCGTGATATCAGTTGTGAACATAAGATTATAGATGCCATGAATCAAGCAATTGCTCCACGTGGACCTGATGAAGAGGGAAAATGGCTATCTGAACATATCATCTTGGCAAACCGACGTTTAGTAGTAGTTGATCCTGTTGGAGGTCAACAACCAATGATAAAAAACATTGGCGAACGTAGATTTGTCATTGTATATAATGGTGAAATATACAACATGAATGAACTGCGTCAAGTACTATCAGCACAGGGATATGATATTCATACGACAAGTGATACAGAGTTAATTCTACTTTCTTATGTTGAATGGGGGATAAATTGTCCGGTTCACTTAAACGGAATTTTTGCTTTTGCGATTTGGGATGAACAACAACAAGAACTATTTCTGGCCAGGGATCGTCTTGGAGTTAAACCTCTTTTTTACACCCAACAAACTACTTCTTTTCTCTTTGCATCTGAGATCAAATCCCTACTTACTTTTCCTCAAGTTCAGGCCGAAGTAGATGAACAAGGATTGGCAGAATTGCTTATAATGGCACCTGCTCGTACACCTGGCATAGGTGTTTTTAGAGGAATTTCTGAATTGAAACCAGGATATTCCCTTGTTTTAAATAGAAAAGGTATTCGAAAGCATAGATATTGGCAACTTACAAGTCATCATCACACTGATTCTATCACTACCACAATCAATCAGATTAAAGAGTTATTATTTAAATCCATAAGGAAACAACTTCATTCCGATGTTCCAATTGGTGCAATGCTATCTGGTGGATTAGATTCAAGCGCTATTGCAGTTATTGCCAAAAAAATTTTAGATGATAAGGGAATACAGTCTTTTCCTACATTTTCTGTAGATTATAAGGATAATCAAAAATACTTTAAACAAAATGAATTTCAATTTAGTGAAGATACTCCATGGGCTAATTGGCTTGCCCAACAAATGCAATTTCAACATCACAGTGTAAATATTAATAATAGGGAATTAATTCACTCACTTAATCATGCAACAGAATCACGTGATTTGATTGGAATGGTTGATTTTGATGCATCCTTATATTTATTTGCGCGCGAAATCAAGAAAAAAGTAAAAGTAGTCTTATCTGGAGAATGTGCAGACGAATTATTTGGAGGCTATCCTTGGTTTCAACGTCCAGATTTAATCCAATCTCCTACCTTCCCCTGGGCCGCCATGTATGAAAAACGAATACCATTCCTCTCAGAAGAAATAGTTGCAAGAATCACCCCTAAAGAATATTTTCAATCCCGTTATACAGATGCCCTTTTGGAAGTCCCTCGGTATGCAGGTGACAATGATAAGGAAGCCCGTTTACGTGAAATCTCTTATCTTTGTTTAACGCGTTCGATGCCTATTTTATTAGATCGTAAAGATCGTATGGGAATGGCTTTTGGTCTAGAAATTCGTGTGCCTTATTGTGATCATCACTTAGTGGAATATGTTTGGAATATACCTTGGAAAATAAAAATGGCTGGCCCTCAAGAAAAATGGCTACTACGACAAGCGTTAAAAGGAATACTACCAGAAACTATCCGAACCCGAAAAAAAACACCCTATCCAAAAACACATCATCCGAATTATTTGCGTATCATGATGGATCAAATGCGTGATTTACTCTCTCAACACGACTCCCCTATTTTTCAGTTAATGAATCGAAAGAAAATGAAAGCATTTCTCGAACAAGATCTACGTACTCTTGACTTCCCATGGTTTGGTCAATTACTTAATACCCCATCTTTTCTTGCATACTGGTTACAACTACACCATTGGTTAAACCATTACAAAGTCAAAATATTATAATTTCAACGTTGCAAATACCAGGTTTGACGAAGTTGCTTTCCGATGGGAACACATTGATCAGCTAGCTTTGCAATTTAAACGGGCTCTACGATCCATAGTTTTGATGGTTGATTTTGCTACTCCACCAGCTCATGCCCCACTGAAGGTCTTTGGAGTTGGGTAGCTGAATCGATTTTAGTTGCCCCCGAAAATAACGTTAATTATATAAATAACAAGGATGGGTTGGGACGCAGGAATCTTTAATTGATAAGAATGAGTATTTCTCGCTTAAATTGAGCGTAGGTGCACATCAACGTACAGTAGTTGGTTTATTTTGTCGAAAATATGTCCAAGCGTACAATTTTCTTTTTTGGGAACGGCGACCCCAAAAGGAAAAGAGTAGCTTTGTAGCTACTCTATAACAACTCTTGAATTTTTTTATTCCATGTAGCAGCATTTTCAAGTGCACGCCTGTCGTTTTGAACTTCTTCTGGTTTTGTACCTTGCCCAATCAAATACCCAATCATAGACATGTTCATAAAATCAAAAATGTATTGAAATTGTTGAACCAAAGGCAATGCTTTGATATGTATACGGTCTCCTCCAACAATTAATACAAATGCCTGCTTTTTGGCCATTTCTCCGCGGAAATCCATTGTTTTATCACGCAAGCTCTGTGACCAACGATCCACAAAATTTTTCATGAGACCAGACATTCCATACCAATAAAGAGGCGTTGCAAAAAGTAGAAGATCATATTCCAGAACTTGTTTTAAAACTTGATCATAATCATCATCAACCGCATCAAATCCGTTTGCCTCATGTCTCTGATCAATAATAGGATTAATACGATAATCCCTCAAAAATAATGTAGCATGAGGGATATCTTTTAATAACACTTCTGTCAAATACTCAGAGTTCCCTTTTTTCCGAGAGCTGCCGTTAATGACTAAGACTTTCATAATTGATCAACCTTTCTATCCTTTGCCTGTACTTTCTTATACATTATAATGATAGTGAGCGAGAATAATTCAATAAAAGGAGTGGGGTAAATGCCAAATCATGGTGAAATCGATCCCAACTATAAACCCTTTAGTCCAAAAGAAATTAGAAAATATTGCTCAAATTGCAAAAGATGGCACGAAATCAACATTAATTACCAGCCAATAAACCAATGTCCTAAATGCCGGGTGATGATCTAAATAACTTGCGTTCCTCCCAGAGAGGAACGGATTTAGCTAATATCGAAGAAATGAATCTATTGTGCTTTTATCTAACTTTTTGGCTATTGCCTTTGCAAATTTTTCTGCTGCTTCTATATCTTCTCGATCTACAATCGTTGCATGAGAATGAATATATCTACCACAAATACCAATTGCAGCTGAAGGAACTCCTTCACCAAACAAATGAACTACTCCTGCATCTGTTGCTCCTTTTGAAATAAAAAATTGGTAAGGAATTTTTTCAGATTCTGCAATATCCAGTAAAAAATCACGGACTTGCGGATGCGTAATCATGGATCGATCAAGGATACGAATAAGTACACCTTTTCCGATTTCTCCAAACGCATCTGGAATCCCTGGTGTGTCCCCTGCTGGACCAACATCAACTGCGAAAAATACATCAGGTTTAATCAAATTCGCTGAAGTAACAGCCCCCCTTAAACCAGCTTCTTCTTGTACTGTTGCACCTGCATATAGTGTATTAGGTAATCTTATGCCATTTAGAGCACGCAATAACTCAATAATCAACCCACAGCCAAAACGATTATCCCATGCTTTAGCAAGTATCCTTCTTCCGCCCATTAAAGGAGTATAGGGACTAATCGGAACGATAGGATCACCAATAGAGACTCCCCACTCTTTTACCTCTTCATCAGAACGTGCGCCAATATCAATAAACATTGATTCTATATCTGGCCCTTTTCCCTTTTTCTCTTCTGATAACAGATGTGGCGGAACGGAACCTATTACTCCCGTGACACATTTCCCAGATTGTGTCATGATTTCCACACGCTGCGCTGGCAAAACAGTTGGACTCCAACCTCCGAGTGTTTGAAACCGAATAAAGCCTTTTTTCGATATTTGAACGACCATAAAGCCTACTTCATCCAAATGACTAGCGAAAAGAACTTTGGGATCTCGAGATAACCCTCTTTTTACTCCAAAAATACTCCCTAATCGATCTTGAATTATCTCATCTGAATACCGATTAAGATAATAACGCATATGATTTTGGACCTTTTGTTCAAAACTAGGAGGTCCAAACGCTTCTGTAAATGTCTGATAAATATTGTCATCCATTCTGTAATTCCTCCTGTTCAGCTAACCATTCTTTATATCTTCTATGTACAGTAGCTCGAGAAACTTCATAGCCAAATCCTTTTAATGTAGCGGAAATCTCTTCATATGTAAGCTTTTTTTCCTTTAAAGCTACAATCTGTTCCATCGGAACCTCTTTTTTCTCTCTGCCGCCTAGACCTTGATTTTTAAGATTTTTAGCGGGATTATACCCTTTTTCCTTTACAGCGCGCTTCATCCCCCAGCTAATTTTTTGATTCATCATTTTACGCTGTAACTCTTCTACTTTCGATATGATATGTAATACAGTAGATTCACCAGCATCAAGTGCTAATTCTCCTCCATGAAGTTTGCAATATATTCGACAGCCAGCTCGATGTAATTGGTGGATAACTGCAAGCTTTGCCTCTCCTCTACCCAGACGTGTATCGTCTTGTACTAGAATAGCATCTACTTTGCTTTTTTTCATTATTTCTAACATCTGGTATAATCCTTCTCTATTCAAATCATATCCACTATGCTGCTCTTCAATAACTTGGAGGACATTCATTTTTAATTCTTGGGCCCAACTTTTAAGTTCTTCTTGTTGTCGAACTAAGCTAGACTCCTGTGTATCTTTTTTGGTACTCACTCGCGTATAAATAATGGCATTCATTTTTTCGTTCCCTTCCTGCTGTACTTCTGTTACACTCTAATTGAAGGAGTGTGTATTTGTGATAACACCTGAACTCATTGCACGTATCAACTACCTAGCTAACAAAAAAAAGGATCTTGGATTGTCTGAAGATGAAATACAAGAACAAAAAGAACTAAGAGAAATATATTTGCAAGGAATACGTGGCCAAATGCATGACCATCTATCTCGCATTAAATTTGTGGATGAAGATGAAAAATAAGGATAATTAATTATACCAAAAAATCGATATTTTTTTTCGATTTGATTTGCAAACTAGTTTAAGGAGGTAGATTTGTGATGATGCCTTTTCAAGAGATGGCCAAACTAAATAAACTCATTCATGAGCCTGCTCGTTTAGCCATTATGAGTGCTTTGGAAGCTTGCTCCATGGCAGAGTTCTTATTTCTCCAAGAACTCACAGGCTTAACCAAAGGAAATCTATCTAGTCATCTCTCCAAATTGGAAAGAGCAGAGTACCTTCTCATCAATAAAAACTACATCCGAAAAAAGATTCCACAAACCACCATACAGATCACTCATGAAGGTGAAGCAGCACTTCGAGCATATTGGAAACAGCTTGATAGGATAAGAGAAGTAACAAAACAATGGCAAAAGACGTCATTTTAAACCTACTATGACGTTTCCATATACACAAAAGCGATCCGCTCACACCGGTTCGCTTTTTTTAGGAGAGAAAAATATGCAAAAAGTAGAGATACGAAGACCAAATTTGAATGATGTGAAAGAATTACATTCATTTTTTGACGAAGTCATTCATGATACCTTTGCCAAAGAAGGATTGTCAGATTGGAATGAGGATATAACAACAGAGGTACAGAGCAAACAACATCACTTACAATTGGATCTTTCTAGTAATGGAGAAATCCGTTATTTTTTAATTGCAATTGATCCTCCTTCTAACAGTATTGTTGGCACCATCGAATGTGGCTCTCCTAACAATATAATCACTAGCAACACAAATAAATCATGGAAAAAACTAATAGAAATTGCAACCGTATTCGTACACCCAAATTACCAGAGAAAAGGTATCGGGAATACTCTTTTGCATTCGATGTTGATTACATTGCTCAGTAGAGGGATCCAAGAATTTTGTTTAGATAGTGGATATTCGCGTGCACAAAATATTTGGGAAAATAAATTTGGAGCACCAAATATTTTACTTAAGGACTTTTGGGGTCCAGGAATGGATCACCTGATCTGGAGGCGATCTATAAAAGAAACTCCCATTCTTTTTTCAACAAACAAATAAATGAGTTCACTTGGCACCCTTAATGATAGGGAAACTTGGGAGACACATGTAAAAACAGGACACAAATTGGGCAAATCCCGTGCACCTTTCAAATAGAAATTTTGTTAAACATAATTAAACCGATTCCTTAAAAGTAGTTGGACCCGTTGGAAACGTGTTTTTTGTTTTAAATGGATCTAGCAATTCTAAAGCTGATATCATCAATATAAAAATCAGGCATACTCTTTCGTCGACAAGTGGCTCCACAACCTCGTTCTTCTTCCGCCAACTCCCTCCCCGAATGATCCGATAATTACCAAAAGTTTCTATATTATATAAGTCTCAACATCATCCCCAAATTTCCCCTATCATGTCACTCAAACCCCATTCATTAGGCATTTTCTCGCCTACTTCATGGCGTCTTTCATTCGAATTGCCTTTATACCAAGCAATATCATTAGTAAGAACAGCAGTCTATACAATGAATCAAGACACGACTAATAGATCGTGTCTTGATAATTAATTATTTATCCCATGGATTCTTTCGTGATGGTTCTAAAACTTTGTCGGACTTTGCTTCTAGATACTGACGCGGAACCCCATCGTAATCTCCTTTTGGTCCTTTTGCCCAATTTGATTTTGGATTAGCAGGTTTAATATCTTCTTTTGCTTTGAACCAATCAGACATAATGATTCCTCCTGTGCTTTCAATATATTATTGTATTCTAACTAAAGAGGGAATATCCTGTATTTCCTCTTTAATTCAGGTGGAAAAATTTATAAAATTAGTCGTCAGGAAATGGATTGAACTAGTTGGCCTAGAGCTGTCTGAATCGGTGTTAGCGGCCTACCGAGTAGTTTCTCGAAGTCATTACTTTCTACTTCCAATGTTCTTTCACGAATTCCCTTCTGAATCCCGACGAGAATCGGAACAACGAAGTCTGGTACACCGATATGATTCATGATACTGGCATAGGTAAAATCGTCGACTTCCTGAACAGGTACTTCTTTATTCAGAACACTACCAAGTGCTGATGCCAATTCTCCTTGAGTCAAAAGTGTTCCGGACAATTCGTAGATCTTGTTCTTATGACCGCTTTCTGTAAGCACAGCTGCTGCTGCCTCCGCATATTCTTGTTGAAGGGCCCAGCCCACTTTGCCAGATCCTGCTGATGTCACCCAAGGTTCCCCTGCTAGTACACCTTGAATGCTTGATATTTCATTTTCCAAATACCAATTGTTGCGCAAGAAAGCATAAGGAATACCGGTTTTTAAAATTTCCCTTTCCGTGGCTTGATGAGGTGGAGCCATTAAATTTTTGCTTTCACTTGCATTCGCAATGCTTGTATATGCAATAAAACCGATGTTCGCACGGGCTGCGGCTTTTACAGCATTTATATGTTGGTGAATTCGGGTTTCATTGTCTCCGTCCGCAGAAATAATCAGGATTCTATCAATCCCAGCAAAAGCTGTATCCAACGTTTCGGGATGATCAAAATCTCCTTGTCGAACCTCTACGCCTTGATTACGGAATTTTTCTGCTTTCTCTGGATTGCGAACACTGACAGCCAAATGGTTTGCTGGTATGGTTTTCAATAAAGAATCCACTACTTTTGAACCTAATTTCCCTGTTGCTCCTGTCACTAAAATTTTCATCGTATTTCCTCCAATATGGTTATTTATTGTTGTAATATAGTATGTTACAACAAATGTATATAATAAAAGATCTCTAATGGGAGCTTTTTGCTTATTCGATATTACTTCTTAGGCTTAGCCGATAGTGTACAAGCATCATCACAAGTCGATGACATAGATTCACTCTCAACGTCGTTCAGCACCTCCAGCGACTGCGATTCCTTCCAAGCAGTATATAAAGCTCGGAGAAACATATCGGTGGACTGCGCTCCAGATACGGCATATTTTCGGTCGATGATGAAAAATGGTACGCCACTTATACCGAGCTGACTTGCTTCTTTTTCATCTGCTCGCACTTCTTCAGAATAAACCCCATCTGCAAGTACTTTGAGCACTTCATCGTGATCCAGCCCTGCCTTTACCGCTAATTCGGCCAACGTTTTGTGATTTCCTAGATGTTGAGAATCAGTAAAGTAGGCACGAAACAACTCTTGTACCATTTCGTTCATTTTACCTTCACTAAGAGCATATTGTGCCAATCTATGAGCATCAAACGTGTTTGTCAATATCATAGTGTCGAACTCGAATCTAAGCCCGACTTCCTTCGCTTGCATCCCGAGATTTTGGTTCATCGCCATCGCTTGTTTCCGGCTCATGCCATATTTGATAGCCAACATATCATGTACATCATGATCCACATCTCTTGGTGCATTTGGATCAAGCTCAAAGCTTCGGAAAATAACTTCTACATCATCTTTATACTCAAATTGGTCAAGGGCGGCTTCTAGCCGTTTTTTTCCGATGTAACAAAAAGGGCAAGCAAAATCGGACCAAATTTCAATTTTCATTCTAGCCTCATCCTTTCAGTCATTTTGAGTGGGTGTTGTAATCGAAACTGTTACAACAGTTTCAAAAAAAATTAGTATATTATTGCCTATTTATCTGTTCGTTAAGCTCAGAAACTAATTCATGCATCGTAATATCAGCTAGGATTGCTTCCATTGCATGTTGTGCCCGTCTTACGATCAGTTCAAGGACGTTTTGAATATTTGCACCAACCGGACAATCTGGATTCGGTTGTTCATGGATGTGAAAGAGCTCCCCTTCCTCCATTACCTCAACTGCTCGGTAAACATCCAGCAACGTAATTTCTTCCAATCCTTTAATCAAAAAAGCTCCTCCCGTGCCAGCTCGAACCCCTGCCAATCCTGCTCTCTTTAATTGTCCAAGTATTCTTCGAATAACTACTGGATTCGTGCCGACACTATCGGCAATCCATTCGGACGTGCCATGTGCATTTTTAGCAGTAGCAAGCAACGAAAGAATATGAACCGCTATGGAAAATCTGCTGCTTATTTTCATTACTGACACCCTCCGGTTGTAACTATAATAATTACAACTGAGGGAAATGTCAAGACGATACATCAAGAAAGTTACTTTTGTTACTAATGCCATCGTTCTTTCCTTTTATTTAATGGATTATGGCATTAAAATCAGTCTTCACGTCCTCTAAGATTCAGTCATTGAACTTTTATTCCACTAGTGTTATATTACATATATGAAATACTGGAGATAAAGGGGTCTGTCTATGCATCCAATTTCGAATGTCGAATTCATGCTACTGCAAATGATTGAGGAATGCCATGAAGCTTCGGGGTACGATATCAAGAAGTTAGTTGAGCAGCGAGGCTATCGGGAATGGGCGAATATCGGCACGACTTCGATCTACACAGGACTGAAAAAACTTAGCGATAAAGGATGGATCGCATCCGAGGAATCCGACGAAAAATCGGGCAAGGGACCAATACCGACCCGGTATACCTTGACCAAAGCCGGAATGACCAAGCTGAGAAATGAAATCCTTGACAGTCTATCGTCAACACGAGAGCGCGACAACCGCTTCGATCTCGGTTTGGCTGCTCTGCCTGTTATCGGAAAGGACAAGGCAATAGTTGCTTTGCAGAAACGATTGGTTTTTCTACGAGAGGCTTTAAAAAAGATAAGGCAGAAGTACAAATTGCAAGGTGACGTTCAACTTCCGCTGAATGTAAGAGCACTGTTCTTGCATTCGATAAGCATGATCAACAACGAAGAACAGTTTGTATTCAGTTTAATTAACGAATTGCAGGAGGAGACAGAGGGAAATGGCCAAAATCATTGAAGGTTTCGTTCCTTACCAAGGTGAACATTGCGAAACGACTGCCATGGGCAATTTACTGCAATTTGCGGGAGTACATCTGTCGGAACCGATGCTTTTCGGACTCGGACAAGGTCTTGGATTCATTTATTGGGACTCGAAGAAAATGGAATTTCCATTCATCGGAGGAAGGGTGAAACCGGATGAATTGACGGCTAATCTCGCCAACATTCTAGGTTTAACCATCAAAATTCGAGATACGTCTTCCGTTAACAAAGCATGGCAGAACGTAAAAAGTTGTATCGATCACGGGATTCCGGTCGGGCTGAAATTAGATTCCTATTACTTGGACTATTTCACGAACAAAGTACACTTTGCCGGTCACTATGCGGTTCTATACGGCTACGGCGCGGATGTCGAATACGCATACATGGCGGATACTGCACAGCAAGGAGGACTGGTGAAAACGCGTTTGACAAGCTTGGCCGCGGCCAGAAACGCAAAAGGACCTATGAGTTCTCGAAATCGTTCCTTTACGCTTGAGCCAATCGATGCCTTACCGCCACTTGTTCCCGCTATACGTGCATCTTTGACCAAAAATGCACATGACTATTTGCACCCTCCCATTCGCAATATCGGGAATAAAGGCATTGTCAAAATGAGCGGTGAAATTCTGAAGTGGCCTTCTCGCAGCAACAACATCGAGCATGACCTGTGCCTGACCGCATTGCTAATGGAACGCGCGGGAACCGGGGGTGCTTTGTTTCGGAATCTGTATCGGGATTTCCTGAAAGAATGCGCCGATCGGTTAGAAGACCCGAAAATCGAACAAGCCCACCGTTTGTTTACGGAAATCGCTCCAATGTGGATCAATGTCTCCGAGATGATCGATCATGTAGGAAGAACGGGTAGGCACCAAGAGTTACAACAGGCATCCAAACTTTTGCTTGAGATTGCGAATAAAGAACATGCAGCGATGGAGTTATTGTTGTGATGGAATCACCACTCCATCGATAAGTGACCAAACACCGGTAATGCAAGCCGCCCGTCGTACCCTGTTTTCGGCAACGATTAGTTTTAGGAAACTTCAATTACACTGCCCATCACTAGGAATTAACCTATCACTTTATAAAATTAATCCTCTACCGACTACAACAATTGAACCAGTCATATAATCCGCTTTTTATTTCAATACACTTCCGAATATTACATTTATGGTAAAATATAGGTTGTATTATGAATATTACGTAAATGGGAGAGATTATCATGAAAAAATACGTTGAGAAATGGATGACTGTCTGTTTCATAATGGCTTTGATATTATCGCTTGGATTCAGTCCTGTAAGCGCAGCAAACGTCACAAGCAACACCAAAAAAGCCGGTTGTGTCGATGTTACTTTGTATGAACATGCTAATTATGAAGGCGAGTGGCGGCACTATGGCTGTGTTGACTCAGAAGGTTATTATTCACTAGGTTGGTGGGATAATGAAGTATCTTCAATTATAATTAATGATTTTAATGGTGCTGGGACAAATTGTATTAGAGTGTATGAAAATCAGCATTATGGAGGAAAAAGCACGGTTTTTTGTGGAGAAGTTCCTTATGTAGGGGATGCTTGGAATGATGATATAGAGTCTATGCGAATGGAATAATACATGAAGGAGATTTCCACTGGTAATGAAATCCCAATTTTCAGTCTAGTAAGAATGAAAGTTGGGATTTCGTATGTTAAGAGATACTAAGAGATTACATTATTAACTTATATTCTGTTTATTCCTCTATTTCAAACTGAGGATTCCAAACAATCTCCCACAAGTGACCATCTGGATCTTGGAAATAACCAGAGTAACCGCCCCAAAATGTATCATGAGCCTTTTTGATGATAGTGGCACCAGCCTTTTCTGCTTGTTCCATTACTTGGTCTACTTCTTCTCGACATGTAACATTATGACCTATTGTAAATTCTGTAGCGCATGGATCTGTTGGCTCTATACCAGTGTCAAAAGCAATATCTTTTCGCTTCCAAATAGCTAATCGTAAACCACCTTGCAACTCAAGCTCCATGTTCAAATTCCTGACCGATAATTCCTTGGGTGGGAAGTCCCAATCCATCCCGATAGAATACCAGTGACTTTTCTAAATCATCGACACCTATTGTGAGTACAGATATACGAGATTTCAATAAAATCTCTCTCCTTTAGCATCCGCTTTAAAATAAGATCTCTGACAATTTCCACTTCAACCTTTACCGCTACATTATAATCCATTTTTACATTCAAGATCTATTTCTAGTATAGGCCCAGTGATAGGGTTGCTGCTCTAGTCTCAGAATTACTATTTAAATACATGAAACAAAGAACCTTCATCTTCCTGATAAGGCTTATTCCACTGTTTTGATCTAATTCTCCCATGCCCCATCCTCATTGCGAAAAAGAAATACTGCACCCAAAAGACTCATAGCTGCAATCCAAACCGATTTTATTCCTAAACAAGGTACTACATATGCTCCAAGCAATGCACCAGTGAAAAATGCAAGAACTATCCCTAGAAAACGGGTAAAGCGAACTTTTTCTTTTTTATCATGGGTAAATAAAGCTAAGTATGCTGCTTGCGATGCAGTACGCAAATTGCCTGTTGCTACTGTGTTGTTATACGACCATTTATCCAGTTTATCAAAATATGCCACCTGCACAGAGGCGACAAAAGCGATAAGCGAGGTGATGATAATATTCGGAACTACTACTGGAATAAAACCAATGACAAATAAAATTATGCACTCGATAAGTAAGACAAATCGTGCAGTGTTGTGCGGTTTCTTTGGATGTTTCATCCGTTCTGCAAGAGCAACTCCAATAATAAAAGCAAGAATCGGTGGAATGTGAATAAATGCTTGATGCCACTGTCCTTGTGCCATTTTTACACCGAGTAAGACGACATTTCCTGTCTGGGCATTGGCAAAAACTCCATTTCTTGTAACATACGTGTATGCATCCAAAAAGCCGCCAACCATCGCCAAGAGCAATCCTAACAATAAAGAGGTAGCAGTAATGATATAATTGGAGCCCTTTCTAGGACCATTATCCTTCTTTTCTACTGTCTTGGAGTTCATACCATTTCAAATCCTTGCTTTTCTTATACCTCTATTATGTCCAACTAGCATACACATAAAATAGAACTTGAAGAAGGCTCTCACCGAATACATTGATGAATACACTTTTATTTTAATAGAGATCTCCATCCACTGGTTATCAGCGATTTAACAACGGTGGCTGCCATAGACCATCGATTCGATAGGTAAAGTAGTGCTGGCTAAGATCAGCCGATGATACATGTTGGACTTCTTGGAAACCTGCCTTGAGGGCCAAAGCCAATTAGGCCGACCTTGTCTTTAAGTATATATGGTGGTGAATCAACCTGTACATGCAAAACTCTCCACAATGCAACCCGAACTGCTGTATGATCTGGTGCCGTATTTTGATTATCATGCATGTTACTCTATCTCCTGTCGAGTGAATCACTTGCTTTTTTATGTTTTTTCGGCCTATTTTAACCTTTTATTTATCTTGAATAATTCCCTTAATATGTTTACCAGTAAAGATTAACCCCAATTGGTGATTAACGGGTTCTGAAATTTCCTTCATATTATGTTGATTATTTATGTGTTGTATTCCAACTTCTTTCATTATGAATTTCCCTCCGTCTTTTCTCAAACTTAGAGGTAGGTTTTTTACTATAAAAAATGAACAAGTTTTTATGTGTGTGATTTGTAGTACAAACTAGTTTTCGATTGGATTAATATAACCCTTCTATGAAACCTCTCTCCTTTCACTGCGCTAAAAGGGGTACCAGGGAGATACCTGTAAAAATAGGACATAGCCTAGGAATATTTACCAATTGGCTTGGGAAGCCCAACAGTCGTTGGGTTAATGCATTTTTAACCTGTGAAATCCAACGCACCTTCAAAAGGTTGTGGAGACTGCTTCAGATCAATGATGTAATCTCCAAATCGTTTAATATGACTTGTCAAGTAAGGACTTATGAATCGAACAAATTATAACTATAAAGTGACGCAGAAGACTAATTCTATGACATTTTTTATAAGGAAAGTAAGCCTCTACTTTTTAGTTAAAGAGGTTGAATTCCATTGCAACGTAGCAAGATACAATTGTAGGAAGGATTGGGATGTGGTTATTTTATGTCCGAAAATAATGATGGAGTTATGGTAAGATTGGGGTAATCAACCGAACGATCAAGGGTCAGTCTGATGATATTCCCGATGTTTATCTTTCTTGTCGTACTCCTCCTCTTTGTGATTGGGCTCCTGATCTACTTGATCAGGCTCGTACGCAACCCACCTATCATCCGAGTCGGACGGACCTGTAATCACAAGGTATTCGGATCGCTTCCCTCTATCTACTTCACGCTGAGTGATGGTAGACGGGTGAGAGTGGGCATTACCATCAGTGGCGTTGTTGGTGGGAATGACCTCCGTACACCACCTTTTCGCGGAGATTATGAACTGGAGGAGCTTGGAGAAGAAGAGTGAATTCCAGCTCCTAACAGGTCGTTCACGGTTCTGTGGTGGAAACATGTCCACCACAGAACCAACATAAACTTTATGCTCAAAATTCAGAAGCTGATTAACAAGAAATATATAAGGGATACGTGAAATGTTTCGTACATTAAGGGGCCACAGCATTAACTATTTCGTCCATACTGTTTTTCAATTGCGACCGAACCAAACTTGTCGCATTCTTCTACAGACTGTGTCGAGTTTTGATGTTCATTGATACTAAAACTAGTATACAAAAGTAGTATAATGATAGTGGACACCTGCCCAACAAGTGGGGATTTATGCGTTCAGCATATTCATATATCGTCGGGTTCTTTGCTGCCCTTGTTGCAGCAAAGAGCTGTCTCTCTCAGTTGGAGGGAGTGAATCTTGGAGAGGACGTGTCTCTCTGGGCTTTGTCACCCCTGCTGATGCTCGTGCTGTTCTTTCCGCCCAACCACCTTGTTCGGTGGGGCGCTATCGCGTCTTCCGTCACCGTACTGGTAGCGGAAGGGTATGAACGATCTTACCAGTCCCTCACAGGGGATTGGCTTTCAGCGGAGGCCTCCATCATTTCCTTCTGGGTAACTGCAACTGCAGCGATCATCATCACCGTGACCGCGATCAGGAAGCGGCAACAACAGGAGTAGATGGTGTCCAAGCGGCTTCGTTGTACTGCTAAGGTAGTACAACGAAGCCGCCGGTCTTTATGTCTATAGCATCGAAAGGGATATGAATTCTCTTTTATGACATAACATGTCAATCGTCTTTTTCTCGTAGTGGGAGATTTCCGCCCATTTTTCTCAAGTAGATAGAATGGGGCGAAGGAGGATCTTTGTATAGGCTTGGGTGTTTTCCTGTTGGATGGCTTGATGGAACAAAGAGAAATAGATTTGAATCATGTAAAAAGCTTTATACTCACTTAACTCCACCTATTTATGGCGTAGTAAAAATTCTTGCATCCGAAATAGTTAGTGGAACAGATAAGAACCGCAATAAATTGTCCATACAGATGACATTCTATCCTCTCTCGTTTGACCTCTTTGCATCGGTCCATTTGAAAAAATGTTTTGAATACAAGTTCTATCTGGGGTATGGAACTGATTAAAGCCGAGCACCAGTCAACTCCCTACTTCATAGCTTGAGCACTTGCTAGTCCATTTTGGTAGAGGCGGTTGTTGGAATCCAATTTAAGGGCTTGTTGGAAAGCTGCAACTGCTGCGGCTTTGTTTTTCACAGCCATATAGCAAACCCCTAGCTGATAAGCATACAACCCATTTTCAGGATCTCGATCGACTGCATATTTAGAATCTTTTATTGCATTTGTATAACCCTTGGGATTCTCTTTACCATGGATATAGTAAGCTCGCGCTTTGTAATAATATGCTTCCGCATTTTTATCATCTATCTTATTCACATCAAAAAATTGATAATAACTTAAATCGAGAAGTTCTCTTAGTTGTTGCTTCTTAACCTCAGGTCGTAGGCTTTTATTTCGAAGTAGTTCGTCTCGTTGTTTGAGATATAAAAGTCCAAGGGTAATATGATAATCAATATTTTTTCTATCTAATTGAACTGCTTTTTTTTCGTTTTCCACTGCGGATCGAACATTATTAGCTTGTAATTGTATGAGAGCAAAATCATGAAAATATAAGGGATTTTTCGGATCTTTGAGGACTGCTTCTTTCATGCTGGAAACAGCGGTATTGCTATCTTTTAAGGCATTGTAAATTTTTCCTCGGTGGTAATGCACACTTGCCAAATTATTGTTGAGTTCGACTGCTTTGTCAATAGCCTCTTTTCCTTTTTGATAATCTCGTACATAGTAATCAAAGACTGCCAATTGGTCATATAACTTCGCATCATCTGAAACATAGGATGTTGCTGAAGTTAACACCAACACTCCCGATTTATAATCTTTTTTCAGCCCATATAGATTGGCGAGATGAACGTAGTACGGTTTGTTTTCTGTGTCGGCAGCAAGAGCTTGTTTAGCTAAGGACAATGATTTATCGATATTACCACTTTCATAAGCTTTAATCGATTGATTATAGAAATTTACCGCTCCTGCTTCATTTTGTTCTACTTCCTGTATGATTTTCGCATTTACTAATGGTGCAACGTCAGGACTAGGGTCGGCCAGCAAACGAATCAAAAAGATGATTGCTGAAACACCGATTGCTGTCCAAGTGACCCAAGAAAGTAGCTTTTTCTTTGGTTTTTTAAAACCTACTTTATTTTGCGTCTTCTTTACATCTTTTACACCGAATGAGTCCAGCCTTGGACGATCGGGAAGCAACTTATCCATTAGATTTTGATCTAATTTATTCTTTCGTTCACTTTCGGGTTGTTTTTTCGTCTGCTCATCTTCAATCATGCCAGTTTTTTTACCACCAAAAGAATGTGCCCATTGCCAAAGCTCATGTAATGGAGGACGCATGATGGGATCTGGGGAAACACTTTTCATGATCCAAGATTCTAGTTCAACAGGAACATCTCCACGTAGAGAACGAAGTGGTCTCATTTCATCTTTATGTTCTTCAAAATTATCACCAGTAAGCATATGAAATAATAACTCGCCTAATTGTTTTGCGAGTTCCTGTTCACTATACGCTACAGCTTTGTCCGAAGGAAAAACAGCGAGAGGTCCACCATATAAAAAACGTATCTTTGTATTGTCTTCAATAACCATATTTTGTGGGTCAATGAGAGCAAACTCATTTTGAGATTCACATTCCATCAAATGATCGAAGATGGTTTGTGTAATTTGAGAGATCTTCCCTAAAGCAAGTGGAGCATGCTGATAGAGATAGATTCCCATTAGATTTCCTTCCATTTTCTCAAATACTTGATAAAGTACTCCATTTTCCACAAAAACCTCTTGTAGCGGGACAAAAATATGCTCATTTCTTAAAGGTAATTGAGCAATCGTACTTTCATCAGGTACTGGTTGCAATTCAATAGCATGGATAAATCGTGTCGGCGCTTCTTCAGGGGCAAACGAATCATACGTTGTGTAGTATAAAACTCCATCTACAAATGGAAATATACTGATCACTTGGTAATTTCGTTTTATTCGCTCACCTTGTTGTTTTATTTGCATAATTTCACCTTACTCTATCAATTTGAAAAGATATCATTAACCCCTTCTTGGCTCCAAGAGCGAAGGCAGTAACCACCTTCTCGCTCCCGCTTCTCATTTCGAGGAACTGCAGGAGCTGCTCGAAGTACGAATTTTTGAAATCCTCGATGGACGGCTGTTCCGACGGCTTCTCATGAGAACTCATGACTTGTACCCTTCGTTTAATGGTTGATCTATATTATAACTGATTTAGAAAACTGAAAATACAGCTAACTAAATATTTGTATTTATAAATCGTAAAAAAAGAACTTCTTCGATCTTACAAATACGATGAACACCGAATCATTTCGAGAAAAACACACATTTGGGATATTTTAGGCCGCATGCAATGGTGAAGTAAAAGTTCTAAGGCTATCTCCTTATATTTACTCTAAAAAGCAAATACATTCCTCGCCTTTCCCTCTATTGAACTCCCTGTATTCATTGGTAAATATTTCTAGTCTATGTCCTATTTTTACACGTATCTCCCCGGTACCCCTTATCCAGCATTGCTTTCCGACCAGGATTGGTATAAAGCAATGTGGTATGGATGTTACTATGCCCAGCGATGGATTCTACTTCATGAACGTTTAGTCCTTTTTCTAATGCATTCGAACAAAAGAAATGGCGAGAAATAGCCGTCTGAATATCAGCTAACTTGCTAAATGACATGAAAACAGTGATTCTTGAGAGCTGTTGGCTACGGTTCCTCCTGTTTCTCTAGGGGAGTAACTTTCATCCAACCTTTGTTATTCTTCGTAGTAATCACTACTTTTGGATTGCTTTTCTCTTCGGAACCTTGATTTAGTAAACTTAGGCTGTCTTTCATCGAATCTTTTATTTTCGAAATGAAAAGTTCCACATCCAGTGGGATTTTCAATGCTTGAAAATGCTCTTCTTTGTGTTCTTCAAAATCTTGGGGAAGATCCTCTTCTGGATTCCGATTGCGGTCTGCTCCCTTAATCCAAATTTTTTTACAATGTAGTCGCTTGCGAAGGGATTGTAAAACGGCGATCTCATAGATTAGTACGTTACACCATACTAACTCCTAAAAATCTAAGTACTTATTTTTCAGTTTTAGACCTGTCATAATCATCTCATAAGTTCTTATAACAACAGAAAAAGGATGAAAAACATGAAAATAATGGTGATCGTGGCACATCCCAACTTAGGTGCATCTCGTGCTAATCAAATTTTGAAAACGGAAATATCAAAAGAATCGAATATATTTATTCGTGATCTCTATCAAGAGTATCCAAATTGGAAAATCGATATAGAAAAAGAACAAAAGCTATTATTAGAGTACGATCGAATTGTTTTTCAATTTCCGTTTTATTGGTACAGTTGCCCGCCGCTTTTAAAAAAATGGTTTGATGATGTCTTGCAGTTTGGATGGGCATTTGGTCCAGAAGGGGATAATTTAAAAGGAAAAGAATTTATTCTTGCTACAACAACAGGCGGAACAGAGCATGCATATCGAGCTGGTGGTCGAGATTGGTTTTCGATAAGTGAATTATTCAAACCAATCCAGGCGACAATTATGCGGTGTAATGGAACCTTTTTACCCTCGTTTATCACATACAATGCTGATAGAGGCAGTGACGAATATCTATTGGATCAAGCCGAAAAATACAAAAAACATATATCCGAGTCTTTAGAAGAACTGGTTCGCTAATTTTGGTTCAACTGTTTGCTTCCCCAATCACACATTCCCTTTAAAATGGGGTATAAAGTTTTTCCTAAAGGCGAAAGGGAATATTCAACTTTTGGTGGTACAGTAGCATATATTTTTCGTTCAACTAGTCCGTCATTCTCTAATTCTCGCAATTGAGTAGTTAACACTCCTTGGGTGATACCATCTATGATTTTACGGAATTCACCAAACCTTTTCGTACCTTCTTCTAATAGGATAAATAAGATGAGTGGTTTCCATTTTCCTCCGATTAATTTCAGGGTGTATTCTACTGGATACTGGTAGTTTTTTGATGTCATGTTTCCATCTCCTTTTGTATACTTATCCTAACAACTTTATTAGGAATTGGAGTAGAAAGAAACCCTTCTTTTATCACTCATACAAAAAAGAATCAACTTTATTATGTTGATTCTTTTTTAAACAACCCGATTCGATTTTCTCACTCTTTTAATGTTAATTGGTTCTTTTGATATAATTCTTCTACAAATGACTTTGTTTTTTCGAAAGCTTCTACTGGGCCATTAGCGACTTCCGCAATGTAAGCCTCTTCTGGTAATTGATCATCTATGCCGGGAATTTTAATTCGATCGCCGTAGCTGTTGATCGCACCATGTTCCCGCATACTATCAATACATTTGAAAATAGGTTCCCAATATTCCGGATGAACAAATATTGCCTTTGTTCGATGCTTTCGAAGGTGATTGGTTTGTATTTTGGAAAGCGTTTCAAAAACTTCCCATGCTGTTCCAAATCCACCTGGCCAAAACAAGATAACATGAGAGTAATTGATCAAAACTCCCTCTCGGATTGAAAAATTATTAAGCCGTAGCCGTTGATTAGTTTGGATGGAGTATGTATCTTTGAGGTTAAAAAAGTTATCTACCCCAAATTGACAATCAATCCCTATAATATGAGCATCTTTGTTTCTTGCTCCTTGAGCAGCTGCCTGCATGATACCAGGCCCTCCACCTGTACATAATGGTACATAACACCCCCCAAGTACATCCTCCTGTTCATTTGCAGAATAATGTCCCCACAACTCTCCAAATTGGAGCGCAGAATCCCAGTATTTAGCGCTCTTTTCAATCATTTTCTTGTGACGCTCCATCCTCATATTTGTTTTGTTTAACCGATCTTGCAAAAGTTTTCTCGTAAGCGGATGGTTTTCCTTTTCAAGTGCTATCTTTACTTCATCTGCATGACAACCTAATATATCTAGTTTTTCTTTAGCAATTTCTTTGCATGAAATCGTACCAGAACCCATGAGTGTAATTACACCATATTTAGCTTCATAACTAAATAACAGTTCAGCTGCATAAATATCAGCTACGCTCTCTTGAGTGCCCAAGTTCCTATCATTTGGAACGAAACATGCCTTTGATCCTACTACTTGAAAAGAAGCAATGCAAGTCTCATTGGAATAATTCTTCCAAGTAACAATGAAACCGTTTTCATCAACGTGATAGGTATCCACGTCCCCATTTTGATTGATGTTGCTGATAAAAAGACTATAACTTTTTGTTTTTGATATTTTCCGGGAATCAAAGGTAATTGGCTCTTCAAACGTAATTTTGGCCATATGATTGTCCGTTTTTTCAATCCACCAACCTGTACCAGAACTGGTCCATTGGTTTGTTGTTGGTTCGTAAAAAATCGTGCCATTCAGTTCAATTTCATTCATACGGAACAACCCTTCTTGTGACTTTTGGAATAAATCCTGTTAATTAGTTTGATTTACCAATAAAGTTTTATTCACCACAAATGCACTGTTCTTTTTCAAACAGCGTAAACTTTGTTATTTGTTAGCCCTGATCCCACTTTACAGAAGATTTACTTATCGTTAGTTCTTGATCATATATACTGAAAACACGATTTAAACCAAGTTAAAAAACCTTGATATTAAACCGTGAGTGATTAACTCCTTATCCAAACTTTTTCAAAACCAAAACTGCATTATGTCCGCCAAAACCGATTGAATTGGAGATTCCGATCTCCACTAGCTGTTCTCGTGCTTCATTTGGAACATAATCCAAATCACAACCTGGATCAGAATTCTCTAAGTTAATGGTTGGTGGAATAATGTTTTCTTGGAGCGTTTTTACTAAAGCTATTGCCTCTACTCCACCTGCGGCCCCTAACATATGACCAACCATCGATTTAATAGCACTGACTGGAACTTCGTAAGCTCGTTTTCCCAATAATTTCTTGATTGCAATCGTTTCTGAGAGATCTCCTACAGGTGTGCTCGTGGCATGTGCATTGATGTAGTCGATTTCTTCAATTGAAATGTTTGCATCATCTACTGCTTCTTTCATTGCCTGATAAGCACCCAATCCTTCTACATCCGTAGCAACCATATGATACGCATCAGAAGTAGAGCCATAACCTATCACTTCTGCATGGATTGTAGCACCTCTTTTCAGCGCGTGTTCCAAAGATTCCAATACCAGAATCCCTGCACCTTCCGAAGCAACAAATCCATCTCGATCTCGATCAAATGGTCTACTTGCACGAGTAGGTTCATCATTTCTCGTAGATAATGCTTTCGCATTCCCAAAGCCTGCAAGCGCTAGATCCGTGATAGCTGCTTCTGCTCCTCCAGCAATTATAATATCGGCTCCCCCTCTTTGGATTAACTTAAATGCTTCCCCAATCGCATTATTGCTAGTCGCACAAGCAGAAACATGCGACATGGTCGGACCTTTCAACCCAAACAGTATGCTTACTTGGCTACTTGCCATATTCGCTATCATCATCGGTACAAGAGCGGGATTTACACGCGATGGTCCACGATCTATCATGGTACGGTGATTTTCTAATATCGTTTGAATTCCTCCAATACCTGACCCAATGTAAACACCGATTCGTCCCCTATCTTCTTCTTCGATAACGAGACCTGCATCGTTAATAGCTTGTTTTGATGCAGCAACGGCAAATTGACAAAATCGATCCATCTTTCGGGCTTCTTTTTTTCCAACAATATGCACTGCATCAAAATCACGAACTAAACCAGCTATCTTAGTGGAAAATGCTGATGTATCAAATGTATCAATGGTAGATATACCAGATATTCCATGGCGAATATGATCCCAAAATACATTTACATCGTTTCCTAGTGAGGATACAACTCCCATACCTGTAATAACAACTCTTTCCATCATTCTTCCCTCATTTCACTACATTTTCCATTAGAATGACACAGATTGTTATCCTATTACAAGTTATAGGTTATCCTAGTATAATAAATGCTAGCATATAGAAAACCTGCTTACCCAAAAGGAGACTATAGAAATATGAATGAAGACACCCGACTAAAAGCTTTATCTGAGTTTTTAAAGACACATCGGGCAAAATTACAACCTCATGAAGTTGGATTACCTTCTATTGGGCGTAGAAGAACACCTGGTTTAAGAAGAGAGGAAGTTGCCCAATTAGCTGGCATAAGTACAACATGGTATACATGGTTTGAACAAGGAAGAAATATCACCCTTACCTCTTCGGTTTTAAACAGTATATCTTCTGCCCTTCAATTGAACGAAGAAGAGAAAAAATATTTGTTTATGTTGGCTTTAGATCAGCCAACCCTACCAAATAGTGAAAAGGCGCCCGAAATCAGCAGTGGTATGAAGGCTATTCTTCATGAATTACGCCATTTTCCCACAATCGTCTCAGACAGTAGATGTAATATTATTGAGTGGAATCAAGCTGCTGCTGGTGTCTTTCTTAATTTTGATCAAATACCCCAAGAAGAACGTAATATGATCTGGTTATTATTTACCCGCAGAGAATTACGACAGTTAGCAGTTAACTGGCCAGATTTTGTACGGGGGTTTTTAGCTCTGTTTCGTTCTTACTATGGGAAATACATGGGTGACCCTTGGTACAATGAATTCATTAGCAAATTATCGGCTAAAAATGCAGACTTCCAATCTTTTTGGCACCAAAATGATGTCAGCTCATCTCCAGAAGTATTTATCGAATTTCGCCATGCAAAAATGGGGAAAATGCTATTTGATCTTACCTCTTTGGATATAAAAGAAAACTCTGACATTCGTTGTAGTGTGTTCACTCCATCTGATAAAAATACAGAAATAAAGATGAAACAAATTGTGCAAAGAGTAATAGGTGAATAAAAAGAAACCCCATCATAACAAAGATCTCTTTTTAACTTCTTGTGTTTTATTGCGTATTTCTTCTTAGCAACATAAATACTAAAAATACAAAATTTGATTTTGAATATACAAAACATAATAATTTATGTTATTCTAGTAGGAGTTTTGTCGAGGAGGTGAAAAAGTGTCTAGACGCTTTTTGCCAGAGTTCATATTGATCTCCGTTACTTTTTTTTGGGGGGTCACTTTTGTGGTGGTTCAAAATGCCATCAAAGCAATCCCTCCCTACTCTTTTTTAGCAATTCGTTTTTTTGTTGCCTTCCTGTTGTTGTGGCTCATCAATAAGCTTTTTGTGAAAGAAAACATCTGGAACTGGACTGCTATAAAAAGTGGGGCATTGATCGGATTTTTCCTATTCCTCGGATTCGCCTTGCAAACATTCAGTTTGCTCTACACTACATCAGGTAAATCTGGATTTTTCACTGGAATGAATGTCGCTTTCGTTCCCTTTGTTGCGCTCCTGTTTTTTCGACACCGTATAAAAATACCTACTTTAATCGGAGTCATTTGCTCTGTTATTGGTCTTTATTTTCTGTCAGGATCGATCACAGGAATGAACATAGGTGATGTACTTGCTTTAGGATGTGCTTTGGCTTTTGCAATCCAAATTGCTCTTACTGGTCACTTTACAAACAAAGTAGGAACTTACACGTTTGTCATTTGGCAACTTATAACCGTCACTGTCCTCAGTGGAATTTCATCTTTGTGCTTCGAATCTGTAAAGATTGATGTACTAGGCAAACCAGTTGTTTGGACAGCTATTCTAATTACTTCTGCTCTTGCAACAGTTTACGCCTTTGTAGCACAAACCATCGTCCAGAAAAAAGTCCCTTCTGCACGTGTTGCAATCATTTTTACTCTTGAACCCGTATTTGCAGCAATAGGTGACTACTATGTGAATGGTATAACTTTATCGAATGAAGAACTATTTGGTTGTTCCATTATTATTCTTGGAATACTACTAGCAGAAATTCCTTGGAAAATAAAAAAAGATCCTACTATTTCTTCTACATCCTTAAGTGAAACAAAATAACACCTTCCCACACCAATCTGTTGTGGAAAGGTGTTTTTAGTAAATCCTACCAGAGTATTCGATGTATAATAAGGTTTAAAGGGGGTATTGATTTGTTCAAACATAACGAAATTCGCAACGACATTTGGAATACCGTCATGCACTTAACAGACAAACAAATCAATCAACAAGAGGCATCTGACAGATGGAGCATCGCTCAAATACTCGAGCATCTTTATTTGATTGAAGATTCCATTACCCAAAAAATGATTCAACACCTTAAAATGAAAACAGAAAAACCAATCGTAAAGCCTGTTCAATTAACCCTAGATCGCTCTCGAAAACTTGTTTATCCAATTCCAATTAGTGATGAGTTCCGAACATTGAACTCACTGCGAAAAAAATTAAACAATTCTCGACATGCTTTTGAGCTGCTGATAAAAGGATTAACTGCTGATCAATTAGCACAAAAGTCTATGAACCATCCCGTGTTTGGAGAAGCTATGAGTTTTTATCAATGGGTAGAATTTGTAGGATTACATGAAGAAAGACATTTGGAACAAATTAATGAAGTAAAGACAAACCTACATTTCCCTTAAGGAGATACAGCTAAATGATAAAGGATATCCATTCCACTACTACTTTGCATAATGGAGTAAAAATGCCATGGTTTGGTTTAGGTATTTATAAAATCGAAGAAGGGGAAGAACTGATTTCTACGGTGCACACGGCTCTTGAGCTTGGTTATCGAAGTTTTGACACTGCTTCTCTCTACCAGAATGAAAGAGGCCTAGGTATTGCAATAAAAGCCGCTTCGATCTCACGCGAAGAACTTTTTATTACCTCAAAAGTATGGAACACAGATCAGGGTTATGAATCTACACTCACGGCATTTGATGAGAGCCTAGAACGTCTTGGATTAGACTATTTGGATCTCTATTTAATTCATTGGCCTGTTCCTAATCTATACAAGGATACTTGGAAAGCGTTAGAAAAACTATACCAAGAAGGAAAAGTCAGAGCGATTGGAGTAAGTAATTTTCACATTCATCACCTGCAAGATGTAATGAATATCGGAACGATAAAGCCTATGGTAAACCAAGTAGAATACCATCCGAAACTCTCACAAGAGAAGTTGCGGTTTTTTTGCCAGCAAGAAAACATCCAATTAGAAGCTTGGTCACCTTTGATGAGAGGCAGACTTCAGGGCGAACCCACCCTTATGAAGATTGCAGCAAAATATGGCAAAACCATTGCTCAAGTCATTTTACGATGGGATTTACAAAACGGCGTTATTACCATACCTAAGACTACTAAAAAAGAACGTCTTATCGAGAATGCTAATATTTTTGATTTTTTCCTTACTCCTGAAGATATGGAGCAAATCAATTCGCTTAACGAAAATCTTCGGACAGGTAAAGATCCTGATCACTTTGGATATTAAAAATGAGCGAATATAATTCTCATAAAAGAAAAAACGATCTTTGATTATAAGAATAAGAAACTAAAATAAGGTGATCCGTATGCTGCAAACAAATGGTCTTTATATTCGTCCCTTAAGCGCAAAAGATGTAGATTTCCTTTACAACTATTGGCAGGAGAATCGAGCATTTTTGGAACCATTTAATCCTATACGACCTGAATCTTACTATACCTTAGAAGGACAACTGGAAAAGATTAAAACCGAAATAACTGACTGGGAAAATGATCGATCTTATGGATTTGGCATATTTCTCTATGATCATCAACTTATCGGCAGAATAACATTGAGTAACATCGTCCGAGCTTCTTGGCAAAATAGTACCATTGGCTACTCCATGGCAGAGAATATGCAAGGCAAAGGTTATATGACATTAGCAATCAAACTTGCTCTGCAATTTGCATTTGAAGAAATAGGTCTCCATCGTGTACAAGCAGGAGTTATGCCCCGTAATAAAGGATCTATTCGAGTATTGGAAAAAAACGGATTTCTATATGAAGGTTTGTCAAAATATCATGTTAAGATTAATGGAGTTTGGGAAGATCATAAGATATTCGCAATCACAACAGAAACTTGGAACCACATAAAAAACAAGTAGAATCCCTTTATTGACTCTACTTGTTTTCCCCTTTTATTCCATATAGCATCAGCTCGACCGTCCACTTTAATTCTTCATCTTCCTTACCTGCTGATAAAACTTCTGGAACTGCATTTTTAGCAAGTAAGTAACCAAATACAGAAGACATAATGCCTCTTATCAAGACACGATTAGGTAGATCATCCCTTATCTTTCCAGCTGCTTTTAAACGGTCTATCTTTTGGCTGACAATATCAATAACATGCTTCCCTACATTTTCTTTTAATGCTTCACGAATATCAGGATGAAATAAACTTTCGACTAATACAATTCGAATTGTCTTCCAATTCTTTTCGACTAATTTCGTTCGATCTTCGATCAAGTCTTGTAAGATTTCTTCTATTGGCTTTTCTTGATCTAAAATCTCTACCAATGTATTTAAAATAATAGGACTAGCAAACTTCGAGATTACGGGAATAACCAAACGAAGAAGCAGTCCTTTTTTGGTACGATAATGTTTAAAAATGGTTGCCTCTGCAACACCTGCAAGCTTTGCTATTTCACTAGTAGTCGTACCATTGTATCCTTTTTCTGCAAACAGATGAATTGCTGCTTCTAATATATTTTGTTGTTTCTCTGTCAACTTTTTTTGTTCTAGTTCTACTCGATGTTTTTTCACTAAATCCTGCATCCATCTTTCCATACTGATGTTCACCTACTTCGTTACACATTTCCATCTTCATGATCATATCACAACAACTAAAAGATTCATCATTTACAAGCATCCAATAAAAAATAGACACTGTACGTGTCTATTTTTTATTGGATAGCCATGTTGCTAATTTTTCTCGGTCTGCTTTAGGTATAAATGACTGGGAAGGCATACCGCCTTTACCATTTTTCATTATCTCTAAAATCTGTTCTTTAGAATATGTTTTCCCCACATGTTGTAGTGCTGGGCCATATCCACCCTCTAAATTTCCACCATGGCAAGTAGAACAATGATTTTGAAAGAGAGTCTCTTCTGCAGATAACTGCTGAGTTGTTTTTGGTGTCTCAGATTTGTTGTTTGAGGTGCTACAAGCAGCAAGTAGTATAAATAAAGAAACGATTGGGATAACGAGCCATCTTTTTTTCAAAAACTTTCTCTCCTTATGGTTTATCTGTAGCAAGCTGACTTTTTTTCCATTCTGCTAATTCTTTTTCATCTTGAGCCCGCTGGATGCGAAACCATCTGGAAAAGACTAGAGCAATTGCTGTAATGTAAACCACTTCTTGTGTAATCTTCATAATCACACCGCCAGTTTGTTGATCTTGAAGTGGTGTCATAATCGAAAAAGCTGAAACCTGGCTGTACATGGGATAGATCGTAGCATCTGCAAACATAATTAATGCGCATGCAGGTGTCAGTAAAACCCCATTTGCAAAAATATAAGCTAATTTGTGTAATGGTTTTACTTTATCCAACTCTTCTACAGGACAAATGACGGGCCACCACATACACAAAGCAGTGATAAGTAAAATAGTGTGAGCAATATTATGATACAGATGGTTCTCCATAATCATATCAAAGACAGCTGGTACGTGATACACCGAGAGAAGACCATTAAAAATAAATAAGATAATCAACGGCTTCGTGAAGAAAGTCAATAGTGAGCGGAAAAATTTTATTTTCAGTAATGGACGAACGAACCATTCTGGAATACCGAGTAACAATAAGGGCGGCATAACAATGTACAAAATAGTCATCTGTGCCATATGCATACTGAACAACTCGTGCGACAACATGGTCAAAGGACTACCTTCTGCAAAGTAGTAAAACATAAGTCCTATGATAAAAGAAAAGCGATGGAGCCCAGAAACTGGTGTTGCTCCTGAAATAAACTTTACCAATGGACCAGTTAATAAAATATATACCAATGCAATCGCAATAAAAACCAAATTTAAAACAATATCCCAGTTACTCGCATACAAAAAAATTTGAAAGAATTGGGAACCGCTCATTAGGATTCCTCCTCTCTTCATCATACATCGTTTCCTATCTTAACATCTGTAACCTCTAAATACCATGATCCATTGTTAAACTTTCTCAACAATTTGGGTACACACCCATCTCCTCTATCCGCCTGATCGAATAATATAGCGCAGAAGAGAGAAATATGGGAGGGAGAAAGGTGAGGGCAACTACTCTCGGAAAAGCTGTAAACATCATGAAAGGAAAATTATTATCTGGCAAACCTAACTTACCTATTCACGAAATAAACTTTGCCAGATTTCGCTCATTGAAATCCCATCAAATCTATATCTGCACCAAACACAGTAAGTGGGAAAAACAACTAGCAGCAATTCAAAAAGTACGTCCAGTTGCTGTAGTTATTCCTAATCATTTAAGTGCAAAAGGTATTCCTGCAAGTGTAGCTATTATACGAGTAAAGGACCCCTATGCAGCCTATTGGAAAATGGCTTTGTGGAACTGGAAACAATTTCATCCAAAAGTAATTGGTATCACTGGAAGTGCTGGAAAATCAACGACTACCGCTATGGTAGCATCTATATTACGTCAACACTTTCGTATGGTACACACAGAGGGTAATTTGAATACATTTTCATTTTTACCAAACTATTTAATCCGCCTAAATGACCAGCACAACTTACTTTTACTTGAAATTGGGATGAAAAGTTTAAATAATATTCGGCGGCAGTGTAATATTGTGAAACCACACATAGGAGTTGTCACCAATGTGGGTGAGGCTCATGCTGGTAGTCTAGGTGGGCTCAATCGTGTGGTAAAAGCAAAGCAAGAGTTAGTGGAAGGTGTGCGTTCTGGCGGAGTTTTATATATCAATGCAGATGATGAACGTTCCAAACGTCTTGATCTTAAACGATCGAAAGCAAAAATACGAACATTCGGTCTTGGTGATAATGCTTATATCCGAGGCGAAAACATTAAATACACTGGAAAAGGGATACACTTTGATGTGATCGTCCAATCCAAAAAAGCAAATATCTTTATCCCTACTTATGGAAAACATAATGTTTATAATGCGTTAGCTGCAATTGGTATTGCTACTAGTATGGGGATATCTTTATCAAATATCCAACGTGGATTGGCACGTTTTCGAACACCAAAGATGAGGTTACAAGTACTATCTACAAAAACAGGTCGTACACTTATCAATGATGCTTGGAACGCAAATCCAACTGCTATGAAAGCTGGATTAAATGTATTGAAACAAATTGCATATAAACGACCAAAAATTGCTGTACTCGGTGACATGCTGGAGCTCGGAAGCATTTCTGACAAATCTCATGCTTCCATTGGTCAATATGCCGCAAAATTAAATATTGATCAATTAATTACAGTCGGAAGATTGGGAAGAAAAATTGCATTGAGTGCTATCCGTAATGGCATGAATTCAAATAAAGTATTCTCATACTATCGTCACGCACCACTGATTGCACATATAAAAAATAAAGTTCCTTCAAATGCAGTAGTATATTTCAAAGCCTCGAGAAAGTTACATTTAGAAAAGGTCGTTCAATCATTGCGTTAAAAAAATAACCCAACCATAGTTGGGTTATTTTTGCCTCTCACTATGATATCTCCACCCTGACTGACTGTGTGATTATACAAACCTCCAAAACCAGAAAGCAGGACAAAATCTCCTTCTTCAAGTTTTCCCTTGCATTTGATCCTCTGCTAGAGTCTCTTTAATAACGAACTGGTAATCCTACTAATCCTCTTAATAAAAATCCTGGACGATAAGAAAGTTGTTCATCAGTGATTGTCATTGATAAGTTTGGCATGCGGTTTACCAATACTCTAAGAGCGATTTCTCCCTCCAACCGGGCTAACGGTGCACCAAGACAATAATGAATACCGTGTCCAAAAGCCATATGTTTGACAGGTTTTCGATGAATATTAAAAACATCTCCATCTGGTACCAATTCTTCATCTCGGTTTATAGAAGCTAATACGATAAAGATCGTATCTCCTTGGCGGATCTGTTGTCCTTCAAGTCCTATATCTTCTTTTGCCCATCGGGCAGTAGCTACCTCAATCGGACTATAGAAGCGAAGTACTTCTTCCAAAGCTGAAGGAATCAAATTATTATCTTGTTTTAATTCCTCCCATTGTTCTCGATGCTGCATCAAAGCGAGTATACTATTCCCGATTAGATTAACGGTCGTCTCATGACCTGCTAAAATGAGTAAAACGATCATGCCGAATAACTGATCTTCTGATAATTTTTCTCCTTCTTCTCTTGCTTGAATCCATGCTGATATAAGATCTTCTTCAGGTTTAGCTGTTTTGAGTGCTACTAATTTTTTAAGATAAGAAAAGAATAGTTTATAATAAGGTTCTCCAGCTTTCATAGCTACTGGATCATTGATAGCCTCTATGATGATATTGGACCATTTTTGAAAATCTCGCATATCCTTACTCGGAATCCCCAACATTTGGGCTATAACAAGAAATGGTAAAGGGAATGCAAAATCTTTAATCAAACAAAATTCTTTTCCTTGTTTTTCTATGTCATCTATTAGTTTATTGGTGAGCTCTTCAATCATTTGTTCTTGTCTGTTGATAGCTTTTGGAGTAAAAGTAGGTTGAACAAATCTACGCAATTGAGTATGATCCGGTAAATCCGTGTTCAATAAATGGCTCATAAAAAATTCTCGATAGTCATCAGGGAAAAATCGATAATGATTTTTTTCTGGAAAGACATGCGGATCTTTAATGAATTGAGGATTATTCATTATCTCTTGTGCATGTTTATATTTGGTTACTAACCAACCTCGAAACCCACCTGGTAGTGTAATTGGATAAATCGGTTGTTCTTTTCTCATTCTGGCATAAGATTGATGGGATTTCACTTTGAAATCTGCTGAAAAAATATTAATACTCATTCTATTCCCCCTATTTTTACTCTTGGCCCTATTAAAATTATAACGAAACCAATAAATTTGCGCATTTCTAATAGAAAAAGAGCATCTTGCTATTTCTAGCTGATGCTCTTTTTCTTATCTTATTGCGATACTACTCTTGATCGGGAAAAAAACAGGTATATTCCTATTACAAAAGCCAATCCAACAGCAAGGGCACTAAACCAAGGATTATAAGAGACTGTGCCAGATGCGTTTACTAACAAACCTCCTGCTCCCGCACCTGTGGCTAGTCCTAATTGTGCCATAGAGGTACTTGCACTTAGTGCAAGTTCTGAGGACTGTGGAGCTTGCTGGATAAAATACGTTTGCAAAGAAGGAATTGTGATATTGGAAACACTAACCCACAATGCTGCTAAAAATAAAGTTGCATATACATAATCCGTAAAGAAAGGTAAAGTGATTAAGAAAACTGCATGAAATAAGACACTGTAGACAATAGTTACCGATGTTCCCCATCTATCTGAACCATATCCACCAAATCGAGTTCCTATGATAGAAAAGATCCCAAAAATCAACATACTCAAACTAATCGTATTCATATCAAGATGAAGATTTTCTTGTAAAAAAGGGGTTAAATACGTATAGCTTGCACCATAACCAGTAATCAAAAAGAAGAAAATAAGTAACCCATTAAAAATCTTTCCATTTTTCAAGATAGACAGTTGTTGTCGAATGGAAACAGGTTCTTCTCCTTCTAAGGTAGGTATCAATTTTGCCAGAGGAATCATAATAAAGAAACTAAAAACTGCCAACAGGATAAAGATCGACTTCCAACCAAGCCATCCTGTTAGTGCTACACCTGCTGGTACACCTAGTACTAAAGCTGTTCCAAATCCAAGAGAAACAGTGCTTATCGCGTTTCCAATTTTGTCTGCTGAGACCAGTTTACTAGCCACACTCATTGCTACCACAATGAATACACCTGCACTTGCTCCCAGAATCACCCTCGCTGTCAACAAAACAAAGTACGGAAAAGGAAAACTAGATATCAGGTTACCCACTAAAAAGAAACCCAGTGAACCTAGCAATACTTTTTTTCTCTCTAAGCGTGAAGTAATCGTGACGATTATGGGTGTACCTATCGCAAAAGCAAGTGAGAATGCTGTTACCAACTGACCTGCTAATGCAACAGTTATATGAAGATCCTTTGCGATAATATTTACAATTCCAGCTACAATCATCTCTGAAGTACCTGTTAAAAATGTTCCAATTGCCAATAAATAAATAGATAAATTTTTCATTCTAACCATCCTCCAATTTTGCCAATATTCCAAATAATCTTGTTCGATTTGACCTAAGTTGTACCATACTTCATCAATGTATCTCGCTCTTTGTATACAACTTCTTGATTGCTTATATGGTACAATGAAAAAAGAATAATTTAAAATATATATTTATATATAAATTCATTCCATGTGATATATGAATGAGGTGAACACCATGGAATTGCTGCAACTTCAATATTTTCGCAAAGTTGCACAACTTGGTCATCTTACACGTGCAGCAGAAGAACTTCGTATTGCTCAACCTGCCTTAAGCAAAACAATCGCTAGATTAGAAAATGATTTAGGAGTCCCTCTATTTGATCGAAAAAAACGTCAAATTCGCCTAAATGAATATGGACAAATCTTTTTAAAACAAGTGGAAATTGCTTTAGGGGCACTTGAAGAAGGAAAACAGCAAATAGCAGATCAAGCCAACCTAATTCAAGGACGAGTGATATTGGCTTCTACCGATCACCAATGTGATGCAGAATTAGTCCGATCTTTTTTAACCATGTTTCCCGATAATAAACTATTAATTAAACAAACCTACTCTGAAATACAAAACCAAACATTTTTGCGAAATGGAGACATCGATTTTTACATCACATCTCTACCAATAGATAACAATGATTTAGATAGTTACCCTTTTGTTACGGAAGAAATATTTTTGGGCGTCCCCAAATCTCACAAACTTGCAAATCGCTCTAGTATTCGTCTCATCGAATTTGCAGAAGAAGACTTTATTAGCTTACCTACCAGAAATCACTTCCGACAAATCACGGACCATTATTGCAACGAAGCCGGATTTACCCCTCAATCTGTTTGTGAAGTAGAAGAATTATCCGCAGTTAGTAGCTTTGTACAAAAAGAAATAGGAGTTGCTTTCTTAACACAAGCTGTTACCCATCCTGAAATCGTCTTATTACCTATTGAAGAGCCTGTATGTAAACGCACCTTCCAAATCGTCTGGATGAAAAATCGATATTTATCCAAATCCGCACTTAAATTTCAAGAATTTCTGATTTATTACTATCAAAAGCAAGAAAAAGAAACAAACCAAACTCCCTAATGGAGTTTGGCTTGTTTCTTAAATTATGTTTTTATTCTATTTGTTTTATTTCGTAAATAAAGTCCTTTAATTATTTGCGATTCCTCTAAGATATCGGGATAAAAATTCGTCGCGTAAAATAGACATCACAATCATAGAAGCATAGCCGTTTTCATAGCGCAATGATTCACGTAATAAGCCTTCTTGGACAAACCCTTCTGAAACATACAACCGATACGCTTCATGATTAAAATCTTTTACTTCTAACCATAGGCGATGAGTATGTTCATGTTCAAATATCCATTTTTGGATTGCTCGAAGTGCTTCTCTTCCATATCCTTGTCCTTTTTCTTTCATTACAAATCTAGAAAATTCTAATGAACCGTCTGTATTATGAAGATTTAATATCATAACATATCCAATTGGAGTGTTTTCCTTCTCAATAATAATATGAGTGTGGTCAGGATTGGATATAATATTTTTATGTTGCTCGATATCCCAACACCCCACATTTGGAGTATTCGATTGTTCCAACTCGATAATGAATGGGATGTCTTTTTCTTCACCTACTCGATAAGTTAGTAAGGCAGAGGCTATAGTTAACAGGATTAGACTCCTCCTAGTCTGTTTTTATAACATTATACCATATATTTAATATATAAAATTATCTGAAAAACGAACAAAGAGAAGGATCGTATTTATCATACTGATCCTTCTCTTTGTTCTAGGAACGGAGTGTTTTTAATGCACCGCTCCAAGCGACTACTTGATCCAACATAAGGGTGATATTGGTCAAATGAAGTTCTGCTGGTTTAAAGACGCTGAAATTTTCAAAGTCAGTAAATAGCGATAAAGTTGGGTGTGTTTTTACATCTGCAACGAATAATTCGCCTAGTATCCCCCTTAAGTGCTCTGCTGCACGGGCACCTCCAGTTGATCCATAACTAACAATCCCAGCTGCCTTGTTATTCCATTCTTCACGGGCTAAATCCAATGCATTTTTTAATGCGCCAGTAATGCTGTGATTGTATTCAGGAGTCACAAACACAAATCCATCCAAACTATCCAATTTTTGAGTCCATGCTTTTGTCTGCTCTTCTCCTCTAGGTTCACCAAAAAAGGGTAGTTTATAATCTGCAATATCTACAATTTCATAACTTGCATCTCCACGTTTATCCGCGATTTCTTTCACCCAGTTCCCGACTTGTGGACTTACTCTACCTGGTCTTGTACTCCCTAATATGATACCAATCTTCAACATTATTCCTGCCCCCTCACAAAAAATATAAGCATTATTATTATACTATTTTCAGAGATTATAGTTTGTAATTTTTTTAATAAAACGCGAGTACCTTGTTCATCTGCTGCATATTCACCCTGCACGGTTATTGCTTACTTTTTTCCATCCGGTCATAAAAAATTGAATAAGCGGACCAAAGAGAAGCGTAAATATAACCGTTCCAAATCCAATTGATCCATGTAATGCCAGGGCAAATACTAGGGCAAAGAGTTCGCCGATCGTCTTAGCAGACATAAGGGAAACTTGAAATCGATGAGACAAAGCTAACATCAACTGATCAATAGGTGTTGGTGAAACGTTAGATAATAAGTATAGAGATGCCCCCATTGCAGCTATAAATAAACCGATCCAAAACATTGTCATTTGTGAAAGAAGACTATAGGGTGTTATTTCTAGCAAGCCTAACCACCAGTCGATAAATAAACCTACAATTGCGATAGTAACAAAAGAAGAATAGGTCGGCTTTCGTCTCCATAACCAAGCATTGAACCAAATAAGAAAAAATCCAATTATAATGATCCAAAAACCTATAGATAATCCTGTATTTTTAGACAAGCCAATATAAAATGCTTCCCATGCACCCGTACCCAAATGAGAGCGAATAATCAGAGCTAGTCCAAACGTTTTGATCAATAAACCAAAAATAAATTGTACCAACAGCATAGCTCATCCATCCATTTTTACTTGATGACACATTATATGAAAGACAAGCATAACGAAGAACAAACTGTACCATATTTTGCCTTTCAACATTTATTAACCACTGCATATCCTGTTACAAATGTCCAGAAACCCAGGAGGTGTTGGATATGGAATGGTTAACTATAATGTTGATCGGAGTTGCTGCAAATTTAGATAACCTCGGAGTCGGTGTTGCTTATGGCGTGCAATCTACTAAGATTCCCATAAAATCTAATATCATCATCGCCATGATCGGGGCGATGATTACTTATTTTTCAGTAACAGTCGGAAGTTTGATTGGTGCTTATATTGATCCGAATTTAGCGCATATAGGAGGTGGAATAATCCTTTTTGCATTAGGAGCATGGACAATATGGAATGACTGGCAACGGATCATGAAATCCAATAAAAAAACAGAACAAGGAAACTATCTTCAGCAAATCTTAGATAATCCAGAAAGAGCAGATACCGATAATAACAAAGTCATCTCCTCAACAGAATCTTTCCTATTAGGCTTAGCTCTTTCTTTAAATTGCTTTGGGGTTGGAATTGGTGGTGGAATTACTGGTGTATCTCCTACGTGGTCTGGATTAGTAGTAGGATGTATGTCTTTTTGTACGATGATGATCGGAGTTCGTATGGGATTTAGCTTATCCTATTCTTGGCTTAACAAATTTGCTAGCTCTATTGCAGGAATATTGCTTCTTGGTATGGGATTGTGGGAGATTTTTATGTAGTCACTTTAATTGTTGTAACTCTGTAAGTTTACAACTGTATACATTTATATCTACAAAATTTGTGATGCCATCTACACGCCCTCGATTGTGATATTGCCACAGTATCCATTTACTCTTATCTATCGAGGGATACTTCCATATATCTCGAATCCATATGTGATAATCCTTAAAGTAATGCTCTATATATGTATGGTAGGTTGCATATGTTACATAAATAATAGGTTTTTTATGATACGTTTTTTCCAATTCTTTAAGCATTGTCTGCAAGTTATCTCTTACTTTCTTTTTATCATGATAGAGAGTTATCTCTACATCAATCACTGGAGGCAAGCTGTTGGACTGGGCAGGTACAATATGCTTGAAATGAGTTGCTTGCTCCATTCCACTGCTCTGCATGGAAAAGAAATGATAGGCACCAGTTAGAAATTTTTGCTTTTTGGCTTCTCTCCAGTTATAAACAAATCGATCGTCTACATAATCTTTGCCTTCTGTTGCTTTTAGGAAAATAAAATCATATTTTCCCTCCTTTTTAACTTCTTTCCAATCAATCTTCCCTTGATGATGAGATACATCCAGTCCTTTCACTTCATAACCCACTGTAAAAATAGAGTTGTGCCAGATGAAACCATAGTACTCACAAATTCCTAATCCTATGATGAATACGGCAAGGATACTGAGATTACGAAACATTTTCTTCCTCCAAAAATATATTTGGTATAAAAAAGAGGAAAATTACTCTTCGATTTTTACCCTTTTTCTATTTTTTCCCCTCATTATAATTAGCATTGTATCAAGCCTATTCACTTTTTTGGAGGTTTTCATATCATGAACAAATCAATTAAAACCATTATTGCCACTACTTTTACAGTAGGAACTCTATTAGCTGGCATATCTCAAATCAGCTATGCCTATGCCTCTCCCATCACATCCACTCAACACCAAAATACACAACAACAGAATCATCAAAAATTAATTAAACAAACAAAGCAATTAGCTGCTGAAGGAAAAGTTATCAATAGCGAATCCTTTGGACTTGGCTCTACTCGTAACGCAATCGTAAAAAAATGGGGTAAACCTGAAGATTCTGATGCAAACACATTGTTTTATGAAAAAAGGAAAATACTGTTTGAACTAAAAGCAAATAAAGTAACCTCCGTTGATAGTCTGGATAAAAGATTTCAGAGTATCAACGAAAAAGAAGTGAGACAAGCACTAGGAAAACCAAATAAAGTGAAACATTATGAAGATGGAACGGAAGTCTATTACAAAGCTGGAAAACATACACTTCGTTTTGTATTTGGCACAAATGTTGATGTTATTGTTGACTAATTCACCTAAAAAGCGATTCAAATTGAATCGCTTTTTCATTTGTGTTAAATGCGTCGCCCCCACTGAGTACATCCAGCGGGGGCGGAAACAGGTTACGGCGATCCGAACAGTGTTCTAATCAAGCCGGTTTACCTGTTCACTTATTCTATTGTGAAATGGAAGGAAACTGGCGACCAAATGGACTTTGATCGAGCCATTTCACCTCATTTGTCAATCTTCTCGCCACAGCGACAGCACAACTGTCCCTGTTGCTTCGTCCAAAGTTCATGGTAAAGGCCATGGAGGCTCATGAGTTCTTGGTGTGAACCAGATTCCACGATTTCACCTTTATCCATCACGACAATCCGATCAGCTCCACGAATAGTGGAAAGTCGGTGCGCGATAAAGATACTGGTTGTGCCTTCCAACCTTTTACGCATGCGACGAAGCAATTCTTCTTCCGTATTTGCATCAAGAGCAGAGGTGATTTCATCAAAAACGTTCACCTCGGCACGACGCAGGAGGACTCGTGCGATTCCAAGCCTCTGTTTTTGACCACCTGAAAGGGTATCTACACGCTTCTCATACATTTCGTCAGACAATTCCAACGAAGCATGAAAAGCTGCTTCTCTGAGTTCCTGATCGGTTGCATTGGGTTTTCCTAGCCTTCTTAGATTCTCAGCAATAGGCTCACCGAGAAAGTTTGGGTCCTGAAAACAGAATGCAACCTTCTTTCGGACACTCTCCAAGGGGTAGTCCTTGATAGATCGGCCATTGATGAGAACCTGGCCGGAATCAGGTTCCAGCGTACGTCCCAGTAGACTGGTCAGGGTCGTTTTTCCACAACCACTCGGACCAACAAGGCCAATCGTCTCTCCCTGCCGAATCTTCAGAGACACATTGCGGAGTACAGGCTCATCACTACCCGGATAAGTTACCGTAACATTCCGATATTCCAGCTCCTCAATTTCATCCAGATTAACCGGTTCTGGATGAACTGGAATCTGCTCCAGTGAGAGCACATCATCACAGCGATCCAACTCAGCAGTCATTTCCAGTACAGTTAGGTATTGGCCAACAAACCAATTGACGCTCACCTGAAACGTACCAACATAACTCATGAACTGCAAAGCCTGACCTATGGTGAGTGTGTGGTAAAATACAACTCCCACCGCAAGAATGACTGCTGTTACCGCTACGTCTGTCAGAGATTTGTAGAGCTCAATTCCCAAGATCCTCACTCGAGAAACTTCGAGGTTTTTTTGCATAGAGGCTCGAGCCGAGATCTCAAAATTTTCCTTTTCTTGCTCACCCGCTCCGTTGACCTGAATGTCACGAAACGCATGAATATAATCGTTCGTTTGTGCATCGATCTTGTCTTCCAGTTCAAACATTTCTTGGTTTAGCTTTGTATACTTCTTCAACTTACGCTTTACCAAGAAAATGAATAGAACACCGATCAAGCAGCAACCGGTCATCAGTGGACTGATCCAGAGCATAGCCACAAAAGCAAATGACATCCGGCACATCTGCTGAATCAAGTCTGGAATGACAGAAGAGACCATACTTGAGACGGGGCTCGTCCATCTTTTCAAACCGGATGTCATTTCAGAAAGCTTATGCTTGTGAAACAGACGAGGAGGAGCAACCCGGTTTAGTTTGCCCATTAGGGAACTCAGTAGTCCTAGGTTGACATGGGACTTCAGCAGGAATTGTAGAACATGTTCTGATTCAGTGATAAAGAAGTCAATCACTGCAAACAGAATAATCCCCGTGATAGCAACATAGAGGACGGTCCCCCTTCGTTGCATGACCCCATTATCGATGAGAATTTTCATCAAAAGGGGATGCACAATGGAGATCAATGCCGTTGAGAGGACGCAGAAGAGAAGAAACACTGTGAATTTCTTTTTCTCCCACATAAGCCTCCATGCTCGTCGCATGAGCGTACTTTGGTAGATCTTTCTCAAGTTTTTCACTTGAACTCCAAACTCGAAGTTGGGAACTTCTTTCTATCATTATACTATCAATTTACCAGTAATCTCTTTTTTATTTTCATTTCTAACTCATACACACGATGCCTTTTCTTTCTGTTTTAAAAATATATTCACATTCCAAATCAAAATTAAATCACCTTCTATTTCCTTCCTTGTCCTCCTATTTTCAGACTTAATCATAATGAAATGATTTTACAACTCCATTTGTCTATTTATTCATAATATGTTAGGTTCGTAACTAACTCATTCGATCATACAAAAGAAGTTTTGCTTCCTTTTGTTAGAAGTGAATATTGTAAAAAGGTGTGTGTCTGTTGCAGAAAAGTAATTACCTCTATGAGATTCATATGATCAGGGCTATCTCTTGCCTTATGATCCTAGTCATCCATGTGACAGGTTCCTATTACTACATTCACGATCAACATCATGTTTGGTACACTTCCTTTTTCAATCAGATCAGTCGCTATGGAATTAACTTATTTATCATGATTAGTGGTTTTCTATTGTTCTACCACAAAAAACAAAAAGGCTTCGATGCGAAACATTATTGGAAATCGAGAACGAGTAAAGTAATTATTCCTTTTGTTGCCTTTACCATTTTTTATCAAATTATCACTGCTCTCTATAACGGACATAGTAATTTCACCTTTTCTTTTGATTATTTTTACTCCATGGTTTATCTTGGAGATGGATTCTATCATCTATGGTTTTTCTCATTAGTGTTGCAATTTTATTTGTTATTCCCCCTCTTACAGAGATGGTCAAATAGCAAAAAACAATGGAACATCATGCTAGTTGGTTCGCTCTTTGTTCAACTTATTTTCTTAAAAATAGTGCCTCTCTATTTTCATTGGGACAAAGTATATCTCTTTAATTGGATCTATTATTTTATTCTAGGAGGATACCTCGCACAGTATTGGATACCAATACGAGACTGGATACAATCTCATCCCAAAACAAATCTTGTACTTGCTTCCCTTGTGATGGCAGATGGACTTTGGACGTTTTACCGCATACATACGATTGTAGAACATCGGATAGAAAATATGATTAGTGTCCCTATTCTTTTTGTTGTATTAATCGGGGTATATCCAAAAGTCAAGCAATGGAAAACCGTAGATAAAACGTTAACTTTTATCGGAGAATATTCTATGGGAATCTATGTGATGCATCCTCTTTATATCTATTACGCAACGTATATGCCAAAGTTCTTTTGGAACCCAACATCTATTTTCTTTACGTTTCTCTTTTATCTATTAGTGAGCATCCTTTCCTTGAAACTGTTTGAAAGAGTACCCTATTATCAATACGTTATTCCGATTCCTAAAGTAAAAAACGAAATAAAAGCTTAACCCACAGGATCAAGTCTTAACAAAATAGAAAAAAAACGAGTATAAGCGTCATCTTATACTCGTTTTTCTTTTTTACTACTTTCTAATATTGATTTATAGAATTCTACTTTCCCATCCAACATTTGAATGTAAGATAGTAACTGATCGACTTGTGATTGGACATTTTCCTTTTGTCTAAGTAATATAGTAATTCTATCCTCAATTGTCTGTTCTCCCATCATAAGAAGTGAGACAAATTTCTTAATTTCTTTTACTGGCATGCCAGTTTCTTTCAAACAACAAATAAATTTAAGGACTTCCACATCTTCAGGTTCATAAATACGGTTTCCACTCTCATTTCGTTTCACATGGGGCATAATACCTTCTTTTTCATAATATCGCAAGGTATGGATGGACAGCCCTGTGTTTTCTGCGATTTGACCAATGGTTAAACCCATCTGCTCACCTCATAGTTCCTGCCTTGTTGGTCTGATGATCATTTCATTTACCGCGACATCTTCCGGTTGCGAGATCGCATAAAGTATTCCATTTGCAATGGCATCTGGTGATAATGATATACTCATATTATCATCAATTTCTTTTTTGATCGATTCTGTAGATATTGTATTAGCAAGTTCTGTTCTTACTGCACCTGGACAAATAATGGTAGTGCGAATATTGTTCTTTGCTTCCTCTTGTCTGAGTGCCTCCGTAATTGCTCGTACAGCAAATTTAGTGCCAGAGTAAACAGCCCATGTTTTGTTTACAATGTGACCAGTAACAGACGATACATTAATGATATGACCACTTTTTCGCTCTCTCATATGTGGTAAGACTGCATCTATTCCATAAAGAACGCCTTTCATATTCACATCAATCATCTGATCCCATTCGTCCACTTTTCTTTCGTGTAAGAACGAGAGGGGCATGATTCCTGCATTATTAATCCACACATCAATCTTCCCATATTTTTCAATGGTGTAATATGCTAACTCATTTACTTCCTTATGAGAAGTTATATCTGTTACATAATAATTTACGTCTCCTCCTTGTCCCTGTAATTCAGCTTGCAAAGCTTGTAAACGATCTTTGCGTCTAGCTGCTAACATTACTTTTGCTCCATTTCTAGCTAAAACTTTTGCTGTAGCTTCTCCAATTCCACTCGACGCACCTGTTAAAACGATTACTTTTCCTTGAACCATTGATATACACCTCTTTCTTTTGATGTTTTCAAGTATAGAGCCTAGAGTTAACTCTAGATCAAGCTTTTTTGTAAGAAAAAAAGCCGTCTCTTTAGGAGACAGCTTTGATAACTTATCTAATTTCGTTACATGTTCTATTCTTTTCCACTATCACTTGTTGGAGTGTCTTCACTTCGCCATTTTGAAACTGGAATGTGAGTAAATATTTTCCTAAGTGATAGGACCAGTATGCTTTCCCCATAGCACCCTCTACACAATTTGGTTTTCCCAGTTCTTTCTCGACTTTATCGGAAGTTATGCCTTTATATTCTTTCGCTACCGAATACAGAGTAGTAGACTTATTCTTATCTAAACCAAAGGCTACTTGCCTCGAATGAAGATAATTTAGCATCGCTTGATCTTCTTGATCTGGTTTACCGTATTTTTTCTTAATTTTCCCTTTGTCACTATTGATTCCAAATTCACTGTTAATGATATGTCCATTTTGAGCTGCTTCTTTCGTTTTCTTTAAAACAGAGCTTTGTGCAGCTTGAGCTACTCCAAAGGTGTAAAATGTTAAAACAAAGCTAAGCACTACAAGAATCGCTAGTTTTCCTTGACGTAACATTACTCTGTACCCCTTCCTAATCTTACAATTTACAGATATATTTACTAAACAATACAGTAATTATAACAAATAACAATACACGTACTTATGTTAATAAATAAAATATTCCGTTAATAATATCCGCGGGTGATCTGGGTGGGGTTGATGTCCCACCCAGACCTCTCCTCCGCGTTCGAGTATTGTTACGACACGAACGTAAAGGCGCGTGAACTTGAAGTCTCGCAGAAGATGTCCTCGACTCCAGAGGCGATGAACACCTTGCAGATGAGCCGGACAAGATCCGACTCACTGATCAAGTGACTCCCACCAAACAGGAAGCTTGCCGAGAGTCCTTCACTCTCCAGAAGTGCAGTTGCCTCTGCCTCGGAAAGGATGTAGTTCTCGACCCCGACTTCAGACAGATCGTCGTTGCTCTTCAGCTTCAGGTTCGTACTGTTGAACTGCAACGTGATCTCGTGTCCGTTCCTCAACAGCTCACCGATGAGAAGGGACAGCAGATCACACTGTGTTTCAGCAGGCATTCTGTGTTTTTCTCCTAGTTCTTTCAAGGCACTACTCTTTTTGCGCCTCTCATAACTATAGCAAACTATATTTTTTTATACAATATTCACTTCTTTTGAAACACTTTTATGGTGGTATGATTTATATTATAAATTTAGTTTTTATTGCAAACTTGTTTGGAGTATATCAATTTTGAAATCTCTACTGATAAATTTACTGCGTCTTCTTTCTGAATAGAATATTACACTCTATTTCATCTCCCCTTTAAAGTGACGGCTAGCCTATAGCAATGGCTGATTTTTCTCCATCCATGGATCATCTAGGTCGAAAAAGAGGAAAGGAGCCTTTATTCTAAGAAATAGGCTCCTTTCCTCTCTTTACTTACTGTGAAAGCTTTGCATTTCTATCAGTTTCCATTGATTTATATAACAAAGAAAAAATTTATTCATTTTCAATCTATAATATTATGTATGAAACTACAAAAATAAAATACTACTATAAGTTCGGTAAAATTTTTTCGTTTCCCCTAAATGAAGCATACAGATAACTTGTTCTGAAGGAAAAAACTTAATTTCCGATATTTCTTTATCTAATGGTTTTAATTCAGTTCGATCGCCATGAAAAAGTACATGAAACATAGTAGTCTCCTGTCTTTGGTAACCAATTGACTCTGCTATCTTCTTAAAAAACCGAAAAGAGATTGGCGTAGGAAATTTTTTTGCAATTGTAAAATCAGTGGAACCAATCTCCTCTAATTTGTAGAGCTAAGGTGAGTTCTCGTTCACAAACTCCCCCTTTTGGAAAATCCCAATACCCTTTAATTTCCTTTGGACCATTTATCCTATCCATCAACCTCACTTTATGAACAAGTAATACATCGTTATTTTGGGTAACGATTGCTCCAACTGCTTTTCTTAGTCTTATCCTAAGCGCTCTCCCTCAAAAGATAAATGTACTTCATTTGGAGTAAATTCTAAAATGAAAGAACTAGTGCTATCATAATTAGGACTGTCCCACAATGTTGAAAGATCTGAACCTGAATAGAAATTGAAAAGAGTTTTAATCACACATGTATCGGTTACAAGCAAAATAGTTTCCCCTACATGTCTCTCTACAATAATTTGAACAAACGGGATCACTCTCTCTTGCACATCTATAAAAGTTTCCCCTTTACTTTCTTTCGCTTCATATTCATTTGGTTTTTTCCAAAATAAATGATATTCATCTGGGTAATTTAGTTGTATATCACTTAAGGTTCGACCTTCCCAATCACCAAATGACATTTCCATTAAATCCGTTGTTCGTTTTAACTTGATTTTACGATTATGTAATATATAAGAAGCAGTATCACAAGCCCGTTTACTCTCACTCGAATAAATAGCATGAAAGTGAATATGTTCCAGACGTTGTGCCAGTGTTTTGGCTTGCTCTATCCCAACAGAAGTGAGTAGTGAATCTTTCCTTCCTTGCATTCGTTGTTCGATATCCCATTCTGTTTCTCCTGACCTTACAAAAAACAATGTGGTATTCAAAGCAAAATCGTACCTCCTTGATTCATATTCATACCTATTTTACAATTTGACAGAATAATATTAAATAACAAATAGTTATAGAATGATAAACAACTTTCGGCATAACTACATTTGGGAACATTTGCAGCAATTTTTTAAAAAAGGGGAAAATCCTATTTATTACATTTATACCTTAAAATTACCTGTTCGAACGAACTATTTTCTATTATCATGGTTAAATACTTTCCATTATTTTTTTCCACAGAAAACGAAAAAGCAATAAATAGTCATCAAAGGAGAGAAGCATGGAGGAAATAGGAAAAGGGCTAAAAGCTCTCGTACGAGGTATCGTATTTGTGATTTATTTTCCATTTTATTTGATTTATAAAATCTTGGAATGGATATGGATTTACCTTATATCTGTACCTAGTCAATGGCTATGGGCGAACATACTGGAACCAGTTCTTACATTCCTTATAAAATATATCATTGGCTATCCTTTATACTATGTAATTTGGTTACCAATGAATTGGTTGTGGAAGTATGTGATCTCTCCCGTTGCCATGTTTATATGGCGATATTTATTTGTTTGGCTTTGGAAACACATTTTATATCCGATCTTATATTACCTCATCATATTTCCAGTTGCGTGGCTTTGGAAACATGGAATATACACCCTACTACGCTGGATATGGTATGAAATTATCGTAGTAGTGGCCCGTTGGACAGGCATAGCAATTTCTTGGATTTTTCGAATGATTGGTCAAGCATTGTACTATGCACTTTGGATACCACTGAAATGGATTACAGTAAACTTAGTATGGATTCCTCTAAAATGGATAAGTCTGAACCTAATATGGATACCATCCCGTTGGATATACCATCATATCATTGCCCCTCCATTTCGTTGGTGGCATTACCATGTATGGAAACCTACAGCTAAATGGTTTGGCGATATTTTTGAATAACTCTTAAAACCCTCCATAAACTTTTTATGGAGGGTTAACTGTTAACCTTCTAACCAATTGTAAAAAGTAAACTCAGAAGTGGAACGTTTTGGTTTTGCTGGAACTTCTGGTTGTCTAAAACGTTTTGAAAACTCAATAGCTTGTTCCACTGTATGAATTTGGTGCCTTTCCCATTCTATTAGGATTCGATCCATATAGCGAATGGACAATTTATCACAGTAAACTGCTTCCCTGAGAGCTGCTTCTATCAAATCCTCAGGATAAAAATCTTCATCCAGCCATTTAATGATATACTCACATTCATTTGGAGAAAGAGGTCTGCCAAATTCCTGCTCTATTAAATGAAATAAGGATTGATAATGTTCATTTGAATCTACTTGTACTATCTCTTCATCCTCTTCTTCAAGCATAGAAACAAGTCTTTTGTATATCAAGGAAAGATCATATCCTTTTTCTCCCTTTGAACCGATCCCAACCCAACCATCTTTCGATAATTTAGCCACCATATCTGCTATTTCTTGTATGGTGAGATTCATTCGTTGTGAAAGCTCTTGAAATGTTGGTGCTGCAATTTTTTCTTTTTCTTGAAAAATAAGGAGCTGAGTTAACAGCAGAACCTCTGTCTCTCGTAAACCAAGGCGTTTATATTGAGTAAACAAAGCAACTGGTAACGTTATTGTACCCTTTTGGAGAAGCTGTACCAAAGTGGTACGCATCTTATCGTTGTTTCCCTTCATTTGCAAACCCCTTGTCGATAAAATCAATCTATGGATACATACGATTGAGCATACGTGGGAAAGGAATGGTTTCTCTTACATGTTCCAATCCACAAATCCAAGCTACCGTTCTCTCTAATCCCAATCCAAAGCCGGAATGTGGAACAGATCCGTATTTTCTTAGATCCAAATACCATGCATAATCTTGTGCAGAAAGATCATGTTCTTTAAAACGCTTTTCCAAAAGTTCAGGGTCATCGATTCGTTGACTGCCGCCAATTATCTCTCCATAACCTTCTGGTGCAATCATATCTGCGCATAATACTACTTCTGGTCGATTTGGGTTCGGCTTCATATAAAATGCTTTTATATTCGTTGGATATTCTGTAATAAAAACAGGACGATCAAACTGCTCCGCCAATAATGTTTCGTGTGGAGCACCAAAATCATCTCCCCAAGTGAATTCTACACCAGCTTTTTGTAGCCTCTCGACTGCTTCATCATACGTAATGCGAGGGAAAGGAGCTTTGATATTCTCCAATTTACTGATATCTCTTCCTAGTACCTTTAATTCTAGCTTGCAATTTGCTAGCACAGATTGCACAACATGCGTCACCAGCTTCTCTTGCACTTCCAAGTTACCCTCATGATCCACAAAAGCCATTTCGGGCTCAATCATCCAAAACTCAATCAGATGTCGGCGTGTTTTGGATTTTTCTGCACGGAAAGTAGGACCAAAAGAGTAGACTCTTCCCAACGCCATGGCAGCAGCTTCCATATATAACTGACCACTTTGGGTAAGATAAGCATCTTCATCAAAATATTTTGTATGGAACAAATTGGTAGTACCTTCACAAGAAGAAGGCGTTAATACAGGAGGATCAACTAGGCTAAATCCATCTGAATCTAGAAAAGACTGAATCGATCGTATGATCTCTGCGCGTATTTTTAAAATTGCTCGCTGTCTTTCTGAACGAATCCATAGATGACGATGATCTAACAAAAAATCAACACCATGCTCTTTTTTGGCGATTGGATATTCTTCTGCAATATGTATAACCTCAATATTTGTAACATCTAATTCAAAACCTGATGGTGCACGATCGTCTTTTCTCACTTTTCCCCAAACGTATAGGGAACTCTCTTGAGTTAAGCTCTTTGCCTCATCCCAGATTGAAGCATCAACTTGATTTTTCACCAAAACACCTTGGACTGTACCTGAACCGTCTCTTAATTGTAAAAATTGAATTTTCCCACTGGAGCGGCGATTATACATCCAAACTCCCATTTTTACTTCTTCATCTATATGCTTATGTAGATTTGCAATAGTTGTTAACATCCAACAATCCTCCATCCGATTCATTACATTAAGCCTAATTATACTATTTTCACAAACAGACAACAACGGGACAAATTTTTAATTCCTTTTTCTGATACAATATCGTATAACAGTAATAGCAATATTTTTGGAGTGTGATTCTGCTGAAACGATCCATCGTAGTTGTATCCATACTGGCCTTATTTCTCCTTTTATCTGCATGTAAATTGGTGCGTATCCATAACACTGGCGAGCAAAAACAAAAGATGCCAGCACCACCTCCACCTGCTAAAATAACAATCGCAGCAATTGGAGATGTGATCATGAATGACTCACAAATTCAATCTGGAAAAACAGCCAATAGCAATGACTTCCGTAAGTTTTTTAAAGCAGTACAACCATACTTATCTTCTCCCGATTTGACGATTGCTAATTTTGGGATGACTTTAGCTGGAGAAAGTAAAAGGTATAGTAGGTCTTCAAGTTTTAATGCACCTGATCAAACCTTAGATGCTTTAAAATATACTGGAGTAGATATTCTCACTACTGCGAACAATCATGCAAATGATACAGGTGAAAAAGGTATCATACGCACTTACTCTACCATTAAAAAGAATGGATTTCTGATAACAGGAACAGCACCATCAGAACAAGATCATAAAGGTGTTATAGTTGAAAAAAACGGAATAAAATTAGGATTTCTCTCTTATACAGAACGCACAAATAGTTCTGTTCCTAAGGGAAAATCTTATCTCGTGAACCTAATTGATCCTGCTAAAATTACTAAGGATATCAAACAGCTAAAACAACAAGGTGCAGAATATGTAATTGTTTCTTTGCATTGGGGAACAGAACTTCAACGAAATCCAAATGAAAAACAAAAAAAGACAGCTTTAAAAGTGCTTCAAGCTGGAGCAGATGTAATACTTGGAAGCCGTCCCCATGTTCCGCAACAGATAGAGAAAATGATGGTAAATGGCCAAGAAAAACTAGTTGTATATTCCATGGGGAATTTTATTTCTAATCAGTCTAATTCATATACGGACGAAGGTGTTATTGTCTATTTAGATATCATGAAAGATGCGAAAACAGGAAAAATAAAACTCACAAACGCTTCTTTTCTACCTACCTTAGTCAATAAATACAAAAAGGGTGGAAAAACAGAATATATGGTTGTACCTTTACCTACCAAAACCGCAGGAAACTTAAAAGCATACCCGGGGCTGACCAAGAAGAAATGGGAGAAATCTTGGAATGACGTAAAGTCTAAAATCACCAAGAAGGATAACTTTCCTATACTAGCACCAAAGCCATAAAAAGAACTGTATTTGAAGTTCTTTTTATGGCTTATTATCTGGAAACCAAGGATTCAAATGAATTAAAACTTCTTCCACGTCTGGATTTTCTTTGATGATCGATTCTTTGATTCTCCTACTTACATCATGACCTTCTTTCACAGTCAATTGATTTGGTACACTCACTCGTATATCCACAATAATATAATGTCCATGATCTCTGGCACGAATTCGATCGATTCGTTTTACTTCAGGGATTGCCTCGACGATATGGTGAAATTGGGATAACTCTTTCATAGGTACATTTTGTTCCATTAAAATACCAATTGATTCTTTTGCCATTCCATATGCTAACTTCAAAACAAAATAAGAAACAATAATACCTGCAATCGGATCACCAAATTTCAAAAATTGTATAGAAAAGGCATCTCCTAACAATCCAGCTCCAATACCTACTATCGCTGCAAGTGATGCATAAACATCTGCTAAATGGTCTTTTGCAGTAGCGATTAAGCTCTTACTATTCGACGATTTTCCTAATTGAATACAGTATAGATACAAACTTTGTTTCCAGACAAAGGAAACAAAGGCAGCAACTAAAGCAATCAAACTAGCTTTAACAGCTGGTTCAAATAATGCAACAATAGAATGATATACCATATAAAAAGCAGCTACAGCAAGTATAATTGCCACAATAAAAGAAGCGATAACTTCAGCTTTACCATGTCCATAGGGATGATCTTCATCAGCAGGCTTTTTGGAAACCATAGAAGAAGTCAAAGTAGCGACTGTTGCAATTACATCACCAGCATTGTGAAGAGCATCCGCTATAAGAACTTGGCTCCTTGTATACAGACCAACGATAAATTTAACAATTGTTAGCAATACATTACTAATCAAACTTACCCAAATCGCAAATATACTTGATTTCCATGCCAGTTTCATTGATTAAACCTCTTTCATTTTCATCTCTTTCAGCAAAAATGCTTCCTAAAAAGTAGAGGTTATATTCTAGAAGTTAGTTAGGAAACCAACTATTTACTGCGTAAGAGACGAAGTGCATTGAAGGTCACCAGAACAGTTGCACCCATATCAGCAAACACTGCTAACCATAGAGTTAGCATCCCTGGTATAATGAGAAGCAATGCAAGTAATTTTAAACCTAATGCCACTGTAATATTTTGTCCAATTATCCGCTTCGTAAATCGGCTTAAACGAATAGCAAAGGGCAACTTTTCTAAATCATCTGCCATTAAAACCATATCTGCCGTTTCTAGAGCAGTATCTGAACCAGCTCCACCCATTGCAATTCCTACATGAGATACTGCTAATGCTGGAGCATCATTTACTCCATCTCCCACCATAGCTACAGATATACCTGTATCTCGCAAACTTTTGAGATAGTGTTGTTTGCCTTCCGGCATTAAATCTGATTTAACTTCCTTTATTCCCAAATGATGTGCAATTCCTTTGGCAGTTTGCTCGTTATCCCCAGTAAGCATAACAATATGTTCGACCCCTACTCGATTTAACTCTTGAATCACCTGTTTGCTTTTCTCTCTGGGTTGATCTGCAATAGCAAATCCACCCAATATTTCCTTTTCTGTACCTAATAACACCACCGTTTTCCCCTTTTGTTGATAAGAAGTAATTTTTGAGGTGACTTCTGGTGTCAACTTATTCTCAAACCAAGAAGGACTTCCTAAGAAATGACGTATCCCATAAAGGATTCCCTCAACCCCTTTTCCCGTATGGGATTGAAAAGATTCAACATTTTCTTGTGGAATGATAAGACGTTCATTCGCATAACGGGTGATAGCAGCAGCGAGAGGATGTGTAGAACCGCTTTCTAAAGTCATGGCAATTTCAAGAAGTGATCTTTCATTCTTATCAGTAAACGATAGAAAGTCCGTAACCTCTGGCTTTCCTTGAGTCAATGTACCAGTTTTATCAAAAGCTACCGTTTGAATGGCACTTAATTCTTCTAAATAAACTCCCCCTTTAATAAGCACGCCATTTCTAGCCGCATTTCCAATCGATGTAACGATGGCAACAGGTGTGGAAATTACCAATGCACAGGGACAACCTACTACTAGTACTGTTAATCCTCGATAAATCCAAGTAAGCCAATTCCCTTGAAAGAAAGGAGGAACAACTGCTAATAAGATAGCCAGAATAAGGATTGCTGGTGTGTAATACTTTGCAAATTGATCAATAAACGCCTGTGACGGTGCACGATTTGCTTGTGCTTCTTCTACTAACTGTATAATTTTTGATAAAGTAGTATCCGTTGCTTTTTTGCTCACTTCTACTTCTAGATATCCATCTTCATTTAACGTTCCTGCGAATACTTCATCACCTAATTGTTTGACTACTGGAATAGACTCACCCGTTATCGCAGATTGATTAACAGATGAAACTCCTTTGATAACTCTACCATCCATTGCTATTTTTTGGCCTGCTTTAATAATACAAATATCTCCTACTTCTACATCGTAAATAGGGACACACTTTTCTTCTCCATCTTTTCTAATCCATGCTTCTTTTGGCGACAAATCAACCAGGGATCGAATAGATTTTCTTGCTCGATCAATAGAAAAACGTTCTAGGGTTTCACTTATTGCAAATAAAATAACAACAGTAGCACCTTCGCTCCATTCTCCTATCGCGAAAGCACCCAAAATAGCTATAGTCATTAAAGTGGTCATATCAAATCGCAACTGAATGAGATTTTTTATGCCTTCAACAAAAAGCGTACTTCCACCAATGAGTGTAGCTAAGATATAAAATAAGATGCCAAATTGGCTGTGCTCTCCATCTATCATGTGGGTAATAAATCCACTGAGTAGGAAAACCGTAGATAGAAGAAGCTGTTGGTATTGTCTTTGTTTATACCATGCTTTTTTTTCAAATTGTTCATGTTTAGGAACCAATTGTAAATGGTCAAAGGATCCTGCTTTTTCTAAGTCTTGAATCGTTGCAATCCCGCATACGGTTAAGGTAGCAGCTCCAAAGTTAACTTTTGCATTTGAAACGCTTGAAATATGGTTGACATTATCTTCAAACTTTTTCGCACAAGAAGAACAACTCAGCCCTTCGATTCGATATACCGCTACATGCTCATCTCTACTCATTACATCTTCCCTCTTTTCGATGGATAAAAGCTATTTCCACCAATTGTTTCACATGCTCATCATCCAATGAATAATACACCATTTTTCCTAACTTGCGATGTTTTGCCAAACCTTTTTTACGAAGAAACCGTAAATGATGGGAAGCCGTAGCAACAGAAGTCCCTATTGCATTTGCAATTTCACAAACACATAACTCCTCTTCTAAAAGCAGTGCATAAGCAATTTTTAACCTATTTTCATCTGCCAATGCTCTATACAATTCGGTTATACCTACAAAGTCCTCCTGCTTTAGCCTTTCAGAAATCGTGTTTACTTTTTCACTTTCTTCACAAGGTGTAGAACAAACATCGTTATCCAATAAAATAGCACTCCTTCATTCAAAAATTCGTTTGAATATCATTGTAATCTCCTTCTTTATATATGGTCAAACGAACTTTTGAATAAATTATGAGTTATCGTTTATTTTTGTTCCTTCACTGGGTACGATATAATTAACCCATATAAATAAAAGAGGTGACCAACATATATGGAACCATTTATTTACCAAAATCCTACCAAATTAATTTTTGGCCGTGGTCAATTGTCTCATCTATCTAATGAAATAAAACCTTATGGTACAAAAGTATTACTCGTCTATGGAGGCGGTAGTATTAAACGAAATGGCCTCTATGACCAAGTGCAAGAACAACTAGCAAAAATCGATGCTACTGTTTTTGAACTAAGTGGAGTAGAGCCGAATCCAAGACTTTCCACTGTACAAAAGGGCATCGATATATGTAAAAGCGAAAAAATTGATTTTATTTTAGCTGTCGGTGGAGGCAGTGTCATCGATGGGACAAAAGCGATCGCTGCAGGAGCTATATTTGATGGTAACGTATGGGACATCATCACGAAAAAAACACATGCAACAAATGCATTACCATTCGGTACTGTTTTAACACTTGCTGCAACTGGTTCGGAGATGAATTCAGGATCAGTCATCACCAATTGGGAAACACAAGAAAAAATAGGATGGGGTTCACCGCATGTATTTCCACGGTTTTCCATTCTCGATCCAGTACATACTTTTTCTGTACCTCAAAATCAAACAGTCTATGGTGTTGTAGACATCATGTCACACGTATTGGAACAATACTTCAGCGATTCACCTAATGTTCCATTAAACGAAGGATTTTCAGAAGCAATCCTACGCACCGTTATGGAAGCAGCACCAAAAGCAATCGCAAATCCGGAAGACTATGAAGCAAGAGAATCTATTCTTTATTGCGGTACAATGGCTTTAAACGGAACACTCAGTATGGGAATGATAGGGGATTGGGGAACACATCAAATTGAACATGCAGTTTCTGCAATTTACGATATTCCTCATGGCGGTGGACTTGCAATTATCTTTCCGAATTGGATTAAATACAATCTAGATGCTACTACTCCAAAAATGAAACAACTGGCAATTCGTGTCTTTGGAGTAGATCCAGCTAAAAAATCCGATCGTGAAATAGCCTTAGAAGGTATCGAAAAACTCCGTTCTTATTGGAACAGTATCGGAGCACCTAGTCGTCTAGCGGATTATAAAATTAATGAAGAACGACTACAGGATATGGCTCAAAAAGCTGCACCAAATGGAACCACTGGACGTTTTAAACCCGTTACCCAGCAAGATGTGTACGAAATTCTAAAAATGTGTCTATGAGGAAATATACAATCGTTTTCTAGTTTCATGTTATAGAGTGTAAAAAAGAGATGCTACTATCCAAAAAATATCGAGTGATATTTTTGGTTAACAGTAGCATCTCTTTTTTCGTTGATTGATTTATTCTGGGTTTTACTTCTCCTGCTAACAACTACTATTATTTGGATTTTATGACGTAATACCCATGTAACATTCATAACCTATAGTAGTATCTACTAAAGCGAGGTCTGCAGGAAATGAATTTAAAACCTACCATAAACGCAACAAAAAATCATAAAATAAATCGTAGAGACTTTATCAAACGAAGCTTTTATTATATAGCAGGAATAATAGGAATTCCTACTCTAACTGGCGCATATTCCCGATGGGTTGAACCTTATCAACTGGAGACAACCAAAATCGATATTACTCTTCCCTACTTACCCGCAAGTTTTCATAACTTTACCATCTGTCACTTTAGTGATCTACACTTGGGCTTTCACCTTGAGATAGACGATCTATCTCCACTAATCTATGCTATTCAAAATGAAGTACCTGATTGTATTTGCTTTACAGGAGATTTATTTGATAAAGCTCCAAGTAAAACCAAAAAAACAGCAAAGCTATTGTCTCAATTAGAAGCTCCTTATGGAAAATATGCTGTGCTAGGAAATCATGATAACTGGTCCAATCAGCTATCCGTTAAACGCGTTTTGAAAAAAGCCGGCTTCGAACTTTTGTTAAATGAACATATATCATTAAATAGACATACAGATAATCTCTATATCGCTGGAATTGATGATCCTTGGGTTGGAGAGGCAGACATAAGGAAAGCTTTAGGTGGTATTCCCAAAGATGCTTGCACTATCCTTCTATCTCATGAGCCGGATTTCGCAGACGAATTTTATCGCTATCCTATCGATTTACAACTGTCTGGACATAGCCATGGCGGACAAATCCGAATTCCTCTGGTAGGAGCGCTTTATACGCCCCCATATTCAAATAAATATCCCTATGGTTTAAATAGAGTAAAAGGTAGTCACTATCAAGTTTATACTACAAGAGGTATTGGAATGACTCGCATGCCTGTTCGTTTTCACTGTAAACCTGAACTGACGATAATTACATTAAAATGTGTAGATTGAAAACAAATGATAGGACAAGCGAGAAATATTCTCTTTTTATATAATGTATGTGCCCTGCTGATCAGCAGGGCACGTGCTCCCTCAGGAGATGAAATGGGATCTTTCGCCTATGAACACTTTCTTATTTGATTCCGTATGTTGAGACAACTGTCCTCGCCACTGCCCTTGCAGCATCCATGTCTTGTGGCAAGCGGTGCGACTGCATCAGTTCTTTGATTTTCTCGATGGAAATATCCATACGGATAAGTTTCCTGTTAAATGGATTTGTATGGCTATAACTCATGTCATGATATCCTTCGATATCAAGGAAGTCATCACTTGTTGGTGACTTTACCATGACATGAACCATTGCAGAACGGTTGAAGTCTGCAAGTTCGTTGACATCCCTCCCTTGCCACACTTCAGGATTCTCCCCAAGGTAGCAAGCATTGAGCCAACATACCGGAATCCATTCTTCATTCCACTCATGCAATGCAAGAGCAAGGGCGTAACATTGACCGTTCAGATAAACATCCTTTTCTACAATATCGAGTGGTCCTTCCTTAATTGTGAATCTCTTTTTCTCTCGTGTCGTCGGCTCGAATGCCCATACTTCCCACATACTTACTCCCAAGGAAACCGATTATATTCAATTAATAATAGCATTTTTATAGTAAAACGGATATTTCATGATGCCATGGAACCCTATATTTTATACCTTGCACACACACGACCAAAGGTGAATCTTCAATAGCATATGAGCATCAAATTCTTACTTTTAATTTCACACGACGTGCTATTTCAGTTGTGCAGCAACGATATCAAAATCATCAGATGCTTGTCCAACCCCATAAGGCTTATTTTACTACTTCAATGGTAGCACTTCCTATTTTGTCACCAGTATCAGTTAAGTAAACTTCCAAAGTATATTTACCAGCAGGCAGTGGATTAGTTGTGGTTAAGTATGCTTTTGCAGGTTGTGCTGCATTTGACTGATTGATGGTTAATTTTGCACTAGTGGAGTCACCTGATTCATTAATCCATTTAAAAGTGATATGTGTTTCAGTGTCTGGAACATTTTTAAAATAGACACGAGCATTTAATCCATTTCCATCTGATGAAGTAATAACCGTTTCTTGCTTATAGTCGTCTAAATACTCTTTAACAAACTTGATCTTCTGAACTTTTGTTGAATTTTTAACATTTTTACCATCCATATCAAAATGAGAGCTATAAGAACATCCTGCGAAAACCATAAATAACATGAGAAAAATAAAAAAACCTATCTTTTTCATTCAGATCTCTCCCCTTTCTAGCAAATAAATCTAATTAGAATTTAACACAGTATGATTATATCTTGTATAGATGAGAATCTTTTTTTCACTTTATAAATTTATAATTTTCAGGAGTTTTAGTGTTACCTTAAAGGATCTAATCGAAATAAAAAAATAGCAATCATTGTAAAAAGTACGGTTCCAATAATAAACAACAAAGCAACTCCAATTGATATCTTAGAAAGAATAACGGAAGCTTTTGAATTCCTCTCTATGTTTGTCCAAATAAGAAAAATAAGAAGAAAACTAACAAATAGTACGCCCATAATCAATTTTTTCACTTCCTTTGGATTATTATTTCACGGATTAAATAAAAACTGGCCGGTATGAGCCCTGTCCAAAACAGTATTCATTCCAACCAGCTTTTGGCTTGATTATTAATCTAATTTTTGGGTTATGGTTTCTTCATTTGTTGCTGCTGTACTCACTTGGTAAAAAGGTTACTTGTTACACAAATATCAATCCTAGTGTGCTTAAAAAATGCTAGGCAATATCTTTGGTATTCTTCATCTACTTTTAGACATTCTACACATTTCTCCAGGTGGTGCCCGATAATATTAAAATCTTTAACCATTCGTATATATGAAGGAGACACCTCATATTCCTTATCACAAGTTTTGCATATGTACATGTCCATTCTCCTTTGAATTATATCGGTTTCAGTTGCATCTAGAATTTTTAGAAAGGTATTAAATCACCTTTCTCTCTCTGGTATCATTCTAATTCATGATGATTCTAATTAAAATATAAATCGACATTTATTAAAAAATGGGCAGTTTTACAATAAATATAGTGCGGAATAATCGTCAAACTATTTCATTCAGCAGCTTCATTAAGCCAGTCCAAAATATTTTCTCTTTTATTTAGCCGCAGGGCTCTCACAGTATTTGATTCATCAGGTGGCATTACCTCAACATTAATGTAAATCTTGTTTCTAGGTTGGTTTATCGAGAACAAGCCTTTTTCATCCAATTTTTCCATTGCTAAAACCATAGCCTCCATTCGGAAGTCATACTCTTTTAGCCACTTAACCATATCAGTATGGTCATGTTCACGCTCATAAAATAGCTTCCTTACAGTTTCAAAATTCTCTGATCCATAATTAAAATACGGAGAATCTGCGTAAGACCATTTTAACCACTCAGCTTCTTCACTTGAAGTTCTTGCAAGAGCTTCCCAAGACCAAGCGGAAATAATCGGCGGAAAGGCTTCTCCTGTAGTCACCAGTGCGCAATAATAATAACTTTCTTGGTTTCGAAATAAGCTTAAAAACGATTTTTCAGCGGCAATCGCAATTTCATTAGCTAATATATTAAGTGTCTCATGCATCAACATATCCTCCTAACCAATAATAAACAATAGTTCTAGGCTTGGTTAATACCAGATCGCAGACAAACGCTCATATATCACATAATAGGCAATGGTCATTATATCTTCCTTTGTGATTCTCTCAGCAATGTGTCTTATCTTAGAAATAACCCATTCCCCTTCTTGAAGGAGATGCTTGTACTGTTTGAATTCTTGTGGGAATACAGTTAATTTTATTATACCATTTAGAGATTTGATCTTAATAAAAGCCATATCGTAGCCATTTTTTATTTTGATTTGTTTAATGGACTGAATTTTCCCACCCATTTTACAATCAATAATGTTTTGTTTATGAAGATGTCTAATATGTTTTCCATTCATTTTGGCTCTTATATGTAATCTCTATTTGACCATGCTCTATCCAAACTTCATTCAAATCTTTGGATCCTTTTGAAAATGACCTTTATTTCGAATAAATGATATAATAAAAATGTTGAAAAACCTACAAAAAGAGGAGGATTTCCCATCAAAAAAATTGTCCTGACTCCAAGCGAATGGAACACTACTGAAGAAAATTTGAACCTTTTAATAACTGAGTTGCAAACTTAGATAATGAAAAGAGGGACAACCCCTCTTTTTTTGTTATTCTTATAGGGTTGGTCTAATTCCAACTGTGTTTGCTTCCCAAACTTGTCGTATGTTTCTTGGAGAGTATACAATTTGTCATTTCCAATTTTTTGTGATTTGTCCCAATTCATCTCGCCCCATTTTTGCCACTCATCATATAACCGTTTAAATTCACTTTGAAAATTTGATTCTAAATCTACTTTTGTATCCGACAGAGGTAAATGTACCTTGTCCAGCTTCCGCAACTTGTTTTAATGCGTTCTTTCCAGAATCATTTTCGATATCAAATCCAATGATATTTATAATTGCTTTAATATTAGATTGGTGTAGTTTTTACGAAATGAGTCTAAAGACCTATTCAAGAAATACTTCCAGAAGTAAGTAAAATAGCCCTTGAAGAATTGGAGTTATTTATCCCAATCAACTTTGTCATTAAGGGAGGGCGTTTTAATAAACAAAATTTTTGTCCCTGCGTCACTTACTTGCTCATAACATATTTCAGGGTAAATTGCATAAAAATCTCCCTCTCTGTACTCGTATTTCTCTCCAGTTACTACATTAGTATACACCGTTCTCCCACTCAGAACATATTGAAACTCCTTCTGTACAGGGTGCCAATGTGCCGATTCATAAGAATCCTCCTCTTTATAGTAAGAAATTCCAATTTCTAAGTCACTTTCGTTAATATGTTGGATCAATTGGGGTAGTTTCAAATTTCCTACTAAATACTGACAGGATGTTTTTTCTAATGCTTCATGGATGGACTGACTATCAATACTAATAAATCTGCCGTTGTTTTTCAATTGGAATTCCCCCTGTAAATCTACGGAAAGAAATGGGATAAGATAAAGAAAATAAATATTTTATCTTTTAAGTGTTATTGAATATTGAATTTCCACTGAACTACTGGAAGCCCCTGTCGACAAACTACTCGAAGAGCCAAAGTAAATCCGCTCAAGGGTAAGCATCCCACTTGGAGTGATATCCATCTTAGTGGGGCTACTTTTCATTATGTTTGGTTTTCTAAACATGAACAATATGCTATATGAACCACTATTGTGCATCAGGCTTCCATGTTTTGTAATACCTGCTTTTCTGTGCTACGTAGGAACTGTATGGTAGCTCTAATATCCTCATATGTACTCTGAAGCTCTTCTGCGTTTAAATCTAATTCATTGTTTTCTTGTCCAGTCTTTACCATTGCGGTACTTTGTCTTCGTTTTCCAATCTTTGGTGTTGGCTTAGCAGATTTGTTATATTGCTTATTCTGTTTGTGATTTATCGGAACAACTTTCCTTTGTTTCAGTCGTTTCTCCCTATATATTCTCTCTGCGTTCGGATAACCTTCAAGCAGTATTCAAATGAATTGATACTACTGGAGGACTGAAATGCTAGGTCGATTCCATCCAGGATTTCTTGCTTTGCAAAGCCCTCTACAGTACACTTATTTCTCTGGCCGAATACTTCAATGTTTCAATAGACTATTTAGTAGGAAGAACGGATAATCCCAAAATACATTGAGTTACAAATAAAAGTTCTAGGTACTTTGAGCTCTAACCCACGATATCAAGAAAGGAAAATACATATGTCCGAATTAACCGATAATCAAAAATACATTAGTCTGCTTATCCAAAGCCTTGGAAAAATGGATGAACGATTCGATGACCTGAAACAATGACGAGAACAACAAAATCGAATCATCGATAAATCAAGAAACTAAAATTGAAAACCAAAAAAAAGCATTAGAACCCGTTTTAGAGAAGCTAAATATGCACTCAGTTGAGGAATATATTAAAATTTTAAATACTGAGAATCACTAATGCAGCCCATTAGGGCTTTTTTATTTGCACTCAAAAAAGCTAACACCTTAAGTGTTAACTTCTATTTAAAATAGAACGAATATAATCTCCTGTTATAAGTTCTAGACAAGACTATATCCACATTTCAATCCTCTGATAGATGGCCTACTAAAATGGATCAGTAATACTCATAATAACGTTTCATTTCAGACTCCCATTCTTGTTTAAAACTTCTTATATGATCAAGCTGTCCATCAACACCAGAAAAGAAATTTTCTAGTTCGTCCATTCTTTTCTTTAAATTTACTAGATCAATAAAGTGTTCTTTTTCTAGCATTGGTTCAAGTCGCTTGTTAATTGGGTACCTGAACTTAAATGACCTCCCATCAAATTTGTGAAATTGCAATATATAGTCTTGAACTATAAGTAATGTGTCATCATCCTTTGAAGAATTTGCCTCTTTAATTATAGGCTCTACTTTTAACCATAGATTTTCTAAGTTATGACCTACCTTACCTATGGTTTTGATTTTTTGCTGTACATTATCATCAGAATAAGATATATAGATTGATTTCATTGCTAACTCAAGGTACTGCCTATATAGAAAAATTATTGGAAAGATAAAAGTATCAAGAATAGCAATTCTTTCTGAGTCTATTGCATTTTCAACTTGTGACTTTTCTTTGTTATCATGAACTGTGACAAGGTGTTTTTGTTTAGAAGGAATTTGTAGAATAGTTATGAAGATGATCAGATAATAAATTTTTACACATAAGGAGAGAAAACTATGGCAAAAAACAAATTACTAAGAATGGACAATGTCGGCATCGTTGTAGAATCCCTTGATGACGCAATCTCTTTCTTCGAAGAGATTGGCTTGAAGCTCGAAGGGCGAGCCACTGTCGAAGGTGAATGGGCTGGTCGTGTAACCGGGTTAGGTTCTCAATGTGTAGAAATTGCTATGATGGTTACTCCAGATGGCCACAGCCGACTTGAACTTTCGCGATTTCTTACCCCACCTACTATATCAGATCACCGGACTGCTCCTGTAAACGCCCTCGGTTATCTACGCGTCATGTTCACCGTTGAAGACATTGACGAAATGGTATCCAGACTTACTAAGTATGGTGCTCAACTTGTTGGCGAAGTGGTTCAGTACGAGGACTCGTATCGGCTCTGCTACATTCGTGGAATCGAAGGACTTCTAATCGGTTTGGCGGAACAACTCGGCTCCTGAGTGCCATTTCCTAAATCGGCTGCAGGCTCCACCACGTTGTTCCATATGGTATTTGCGATACGAAACCATGCTTTCTTTACTGCTTTTACGGTTTGATCAGGATGATAATCAGGTCCTAGTTCCGCAAAAAAGCGATTGGGAATACTTCCAATCCATGGACCTTGCTTTTCATTGTGATAGACAGCTTGTAGCAAAGGATCCACTATCTTTGTTTTATTGTGAACATGTGGAAAATTAATCTTCCCACTATATTTCATCACATCACTCATGAGCATGTGCTGCCAGATACGATAATAAAAACGAACTTGCTAACAAATCCCTTGTTCGCCTAGATTGTGCCACAAACTCTTGGACTGGGCCGATAGTAAAATGCATTTTCTTTGTCATGAGTGAAGCACCTCCAAATGAAAACCGTTTGTGCACAAATATGCTCCAAATAACTCCAATCCCGCTTCGAAATGAGGATGAGGTAATGTTGTTTGAAGAGGTAGAAAATAAATCGGTAGATTTGTCTTTGGTATTAACAACCCACTTAGTACATATAAAACGAAATTCAGAATACAGACATCCCAGTTCCCTTACCAGATTTCTGGATTTATCATCATTTTTTTGTTTGAATCTCCCCTTTTCTTCCTCTCATTTTTAACAGTAAAGCAAGTGAAACAATAGAATCTACTGTCAATTGCAACAACTCTCCATCTATCTAGTTTAGTTTGTCCAAGGTTTGTACCCTACAGCTACACTGTCTATAATCCAAAATGTGTTGACAAGTAATTTATTTTATATAAAAATAGCATAGATAATTTAAAAATAAAATAATTCCATATAGATGACAATTATCCTGTTGAACAAGCAAACCCTCATTCCCCTTATGACGGTTCACCAAATAACAAAAATGCTACTACTGAAAGAAGGTAACCGATATGCATATGCTCGCTAATCATTTAGAAACACAAGTAGTATTTGCTCAATCACCTCCCTATATCTTTTGAAAAAATCATTCATGAAGGGGAATTCATTATGAGGAAAAAGTTTTTGCTTCATCCGATGGTGATTCGATATAGTATGTTCATGCTTGGATTGGCAGTCATGGGTTATGGAATCGGCATGATGATTGAAGCCCATTTAGGTGTTGCTCCATGGGACACACTGCATATCGGTTTACAAAATACGTTTGGACTAACCATTGGGATGTGGTCGCAAATTATGGGAGCTATCATCATTCTTGCGACTTATTTCATTGGTAAAATCAAGCCAAATATAGGTATGTTTTTGAACATGTTTTTCTTTGGCCTGTTTATTGACTTATTCATGTGGTTAAAATGGCTCCCTTCTGGGGAGACTCTTATCGAACGAATCTGCTTGTTTACTGCCGGTTTGCTAATTTATACATTTGGTACGGGTATGTATATCTCACCACGGATCGGAGCTGGACCGCGCGATAGCTTTATGTTAGTTTTGCATGAACGAATGGGCTGGAGCATCAGCAAAACCCGGATCGGAATTGAATGCACAGTCACATTGTTTGGCTTTTTGTTCGGAGGACCAGTTTCTGTTGGTACACTGTTAACAGCACTGACCATCGGACCTTTGATCAAACAGTTTATCCCTCTGTGGGAACGAATAATGGCAAAACCGTACGGCACACAGTTGAGCGATTAGAAATGCAGTGAAACACCACATGAGGATTTCTTATGTGGTGTTTTGCATTCTAAATTCAATGATTATGATCTTTTGGATTTTCCCGCTCGCAATCTATCATTCATGATCCTTTCGAACTTTGAGCATAAAAAAGACTACTGGTAAGAGTAAAGGAAAAAACTAACTCCACGTTTGCTCTTGTCCAAGTGGTGCTCAAGACAGGACAGCTGGCTTGAGCACTTCCTCACACCATTGACGGAAGCTGGTAGGGGTAGTGGATTCAGGAGTGCGTGGCTCGGTGTTATAGAGCCCCCCATCAACTGATACCAGCAGGTTGACCAGCCATTTTGCTGACGCCTCAGTCGATCCGTGCTGCATCAGAGTTGCTTTGTAGGCTTCGCCGGAGACCTGCTGGTAGCGGATAGGCCGCTGGAGTACCTCGGACATGATCTGAGCCATTTCATTGTAGGACAGGTCCTCGTATCCAAGGATCGGAAAATAGTCTTGCCCATTCCAAGTATTGTCCAGCAATAGTTTCGCCGCGACAGCTGCGATATCACGGGTGGCACAGGTAGGAAGCTTACGATCTCCAGAAATCGGGTAGAAGAACATACCTTGATGCTTGATGGACTTGACCTGCCAGAGGAGATTTTCCATGAACGCCGGCATCCGCAGCACCCGGTAGCTCACTCCGGTTTTCTCGATCATCTCGTCCATCACCCGTCCTGTCGAATCCGCATACGTGGCTTCCTTGTGACCCAGTCCTGCAACGTAGACCAAGCGCTTAATGTTTTGCCTAGTGATTGCCTCGCACAGAGGACGAGTGAATTCCTGCATGTGGCCGTTGAAACTTGCAGCGTTAGGATTAGGGGGCAGCAACCAGAAAACGCTATTGGCGCCCGCGAACGCCTCAGTGATAACATCGATATCGGTCAAAGATCCCTGAACCACCTCAACGCGCCCATGAGCCTTCGGGGACAAACGGGAAGGATTACGGGCAATCACGCGAATCGGCACGTCGCTATCGAGCACGTTGTCAAGTACCTGATGGCCAATCTGCCCAGTAGGAGTGGCAATGACGATCATGTATACCACCTCCAAGAAAAATTTCGAATGACACTGGGTTCTCCAGATTGTGTTTTCATCATTTCTTTCACATACAACATCCTTTCTTGCATTTTGCCGGTTCTAAATAACCTAAGTCTCCAAGATAAAAAATTACAGTGTTGCTTAGACAACATTTTCGTGTAAACTACACTGTATAATGAATCATAAGTTGTTTGAACAATCCAAGCAATCAGCAAATGGCCCTTATCGTTGTATAGACAACATTCATGCGTTTTTGTTGTCTTTGAGCTTAGGAGTTTTCTTGGTTTATTAATTAATGGAACCCTAAGTAATCCTAAGTGGAGGAGTGTAGTGGACATGCCAGTAAACGAAAATGATCCCCGCGTGAAACGCACGCGTCAGTTGTTAATGCAGTCCTTTATAGAACTGCTTGAACAAAAGAAAAATATTTACTCCATTTCCGTGCAAGATATTACTAATCGAGCGACTGTGAATCGCGCCACATTTTATGCGCACTTCGAAGATAAATATGCATTTCTTGAGTGTTGGATGAGGGGGAAATTTCAGAGGAAACTGAAAGAATCATTGCCTGATTTTTCAATTTCGGATATTACTAGCTTAAGAACCCTAATTCTAACTGTTTTCGTTTTTCTTGCTCATAATCGACAATATATGATCCCAGCGAACAGTCAGTTTGAACCGCTGTTAGAAATTGCAATGCAAAAAGAACTTTATCAAATTTTGTTCAAATGGTTGAGTGAAGATTCGAATACTTCTGCCTCGCAAGAGATTGTGGAAACCACAGCCCTCGTCATCAGTTGGGGGATCTTGGGGTCAGCCGTCCAGTGGAGTCGAAATCCCCAAAATCGCACGGTTGAAGCGATGGTAAGAGACGTGTTGGTGGTTGTGGCGGCGGGTTTGGCACCCGTAATGGGTGGCTGAAGACATAGCTACCAACCGACCTGGGCTCGGTTATGAACCAAATTTAGATCGAATCCAAGAATACAACTTATATAGCAAAACATACACTTTTTCTATTTGTTGAATACGCCTTGCGACAAACCAAGGTGAAGACAGCTAAATAATCCCCATCCAGCATTAGAATCCCAGATAATTTTGAATACTGGGATTCTCTCTTTAAAAGACAAAAGATTCTCCTTTGAATACACAAATGGAAAGAACTACAAACAACAATATCCTTTTCAAGGAAAAATCCCATGCTAGAATATGTCAAGATCTTTGTATAAGCAAATCGAAATTATTATATTTCATTGGTTTCCGGGTTGTATATCCGTTTAGAACTTTAATACAACTGGAATTTTTCTTTTATGATTTTAGCAACTTCTTCTGCTTTTAAGTTTGTATTATTTATTTTAATATAGTTCTCCCTTGTTATTTCTCCCTCTGTCGAGTTTAATCTGTACTTTTGCATGGTGGTTTTTAAATGGTGTTCAGATTGCTCGATATTTCTTTTTGTAGGTTTTTGCTCAAGTCTGTGAGGAGATTTATTACGCTTAAGTCTTTCTTCTATATCCGCTTCCAGTTCAACAAAGTAAACAGTGCCACCCTTTGATTCAAACATGTCGCAAACTTTTTGAACAAAATCCCAGTCTCCTTGTTGGTCAAAAGCCCATACATAAGTGAAAATTAAACCGTATAAATCACTTTCGGCCACAGCTTTAAATATTTCTTGGCGAAACAAATCTGATAGTCTCCACGATTCAGCACTGAATCCAAAATAAGGATAAACTAGTTCAATCGTCATATGATTATGGAAAAGCTTCAGTTCTGTTATCTTTTCTAGTTCTTGTCCAATAGTCATTTTACCAACAGCTTGTGGTCCAAATAATAAAACAAACTTCATGCGATTCCCCCTAACTTCATTCAATAAATATTCCTAATATTATATCATTTATAACTAATGTCTACTTTGATCTACGAAAAGCGCTAGGACTTTAAATATCAAAATGTGTACGAAATTCTAAAAATAAGCCTTTATTAAAGAAAACATTTGACGCATCAGCTATGATGCGCGTATAGTATAGAAGGAATTAAAAATTAACTTACCGTTAGGTGAGGCTCCTGTATAGAGAGAAGCTACTGCCCAAAAATGTCGAAAGACGCCAATGGGTAGAACAGGAAAGATCGGCTTAAGGTCTTTCTTAACGTAGCTGGCATAAGCCTATGCTATACAGTGCTAAAACTCAACGAGAGGTAGGTTTTGTCGGCTGCGCATTTTTTCTGTGCTGTAAAACCTTCGCTCATTGAGTGGAAGGTTTTTCTGTTTACATCCATCAAGGGAGGTGGGGATCATTCTTACCGATGATCCGGCTATAGGAGATACGTCGATCGTTATACAACATTACACATGTCCAAGTAAGAATGATTCCCTTTTTACTTGGATGTGATGAAACAGAGGTGAACATCCATGCTAAAAGTGTATCGTTCCAATACCCAAGGGCAACTTGCACTTGTAAATCAATTTGAAAAAGGCACTTGGATTCATTTGATCAATCCAACCGAACAAGAAATCAATGATGTAGTACTCGCTGCCCAAATCCCCGAATACTTCATCAAAGATCCATTGGACCCAGAAGAAAAATCACGGATTGAAAAAGAAGACGAAGGCACTCTCATTATTATAGATTTGCCCATCATGACACCCAATGGCACCAAAAGAGAAAAATTTATTACCATTCCGCTCGGAATCATCGTCACAAGAGACTTCTTGATCACTGTGTGTCTAAAAGAAACACCAATTTTAGAAGATTTCACACGCAAAAAAGTGAAAAACTTTTTTACCTTCATGAAAACGCGCTTTGTCTTACAGCTTTTAAATGCCGTATCTACGTACTACCTAGCATATTTAAAACAGATTAACCGAAAAACAAATGAAATTGAAAAAGAGCTACGGCAATCCTTAAAAAACCAAGAACTCTTTTCCCTGCTGAACTTGCAAAAAAGCTTGGTTTACTTCACCACTTCGCTAAAAACGAATCAAGTGGTGACTCAAAAAATATCCCGTGGACAACATTTACGACTTTATGATCAAGACCAAGAATTACTAGAAGATGTCATCATTGAAAATAGACAGGCGATTGAAATGGCAGAAATTTATACTCCCATTGTCAGTGGCTTAATGGATACTTTTGCTTCTGTCATCTCTAACAATGTGAATAATGTCATGAAAATCCTAACATCCCTAACCATTATTTTGACGTTCCCTATTATGATTGCGAGTGTATATGGGATGAACATTCCTATTCCTTTCCAACACTCCCCCCATGCTTTTGCTGTCATTATGATTGCTTCAGTTTTATTGTCTAGCATTACTACGTTTGTGTTTTGGAAAAAGCGGTATTTATGAGGGAAAAAGCTGGCCTTGATGGTCAGCTTTTTTTCTACTTAGAACCCTTCTCCGAATTAAATATAATATCGAATGAAAATGGAAGAACTCAGCCTTCCCCTTGCTTCCTTTCTTTCATACATGTAAATTATTCTTATACCAGCAAAGGAGTTGCAAAAAACATGCTAAATAAAAATACTACTATTGGATTCATCGGAACAGGTGTGATGGGGAAATCAATGGCTGCTCATCTTATTCAAGCTGGCTATTCTCTCTTGGTTTACAATCGAACCAAAGAAAAAACGGATGAGCTTGTACAAATGGGAGCTACTTGGAAAGATACCGTCGCAGAAGTTGCTCAAGAAGCAGATGTTATCATTACGATGATTGGTTATCCCAAAGACGTAGAAACGACCTATTTTGGAATATCTGGAATTCTGGCAAATGCGGATGCTGGTACTTATGTGATCGATATGACCACCTCTACCCCATCATTGGCAAAAAAAATCTATCAAGCAGCAAAAGAGACCGGCATTTTTGCACTCGATGCTCCAGTATCAGGTGGAGATATCGGTGCCAAAAATGGTACATTGACCATTATGGTTGGTGGAGAAGAAACCGCATTTGAAGCAGTATCCCCTATCTTACATATCATGGGTTCTAACGTAATCCTGCAAGGGACAGCTGGTGCTGGACAACATACGAAAATGAGTAACCAAATCGCAATCGCATCTGGGATGATGGCAGTTTGTGAAGCTATTCTATATGCAGTAAATGCTGGTTTAAATCCAACAAAAGTTTTAAAAAGTATTGCTGCCGGATCGGCCGGAAGCTGGTCTTTGAGCAATTTAGGACCACGAATTATAGCAGAAGACTACTCTCCTGGTTTTTTTGTCAAACACTTTATCAAAGATATGAACATTGCACTAGATTCGGCCAAAGAAATGGGAATTCGCACACCAGGATTAGAACTAACGAAGTCATTGTATGAAGAACTAGCGAAAAAAGGCGAAGAAAACAGCGGTACGCAAGCTTTGTATAAACTGCTTGCAAATCAGTTATAAAAATCCTACATACGTTATGTTATGGAGGCTATGAAATGAAGTTTGTTCGTCTGATTGGTATATCAGCTCTTGTTTTTTTCTTATTAAATGGCTGTGACTTCATTTCCGCATCGCCAAAAAAAAATGAGGACAACACGCTTGAAACATCACAATCCCTGGAAGAAACAACATCAACAAAAGAAACAACCATTCCTGAGAACATCCCCCAAAAAATTGATCCAGAGCATCAGAAATACCTGTTGCAATCTTTAGCTCTTGCTGGATCTGGTAAGGTAATAGGTAGTGATTTTGCAGCTGGTATAAACACCTTAAAAGATGTCAAAAAAAAATATGGAGAGCCAAACGCAAAAAGTAAAGATTTCCCTTACTACATTTATAGCAAACGGAATTTGGATTTTGGAGTAGGCAAAAAAGATCTTATTTATGATGTACGTTCACATGACCCAAAATTAATGGAAATAACCCGTTCTGAAGTAGTAAAAATTTTGGGGGAGCCAAATGAGATTAAGCATAATACTGGGGAATCTATTTATATCTACCATGTAAATGGATATCAATTCAAATTGATCTACTTCCTCAATAAAGATGATCCAACTATCCATCATTCCTCTGTCTATTCAGAAGAAGCATATAAGAAACAAACAGAGGACAACAAAAAGAAAGATGAAAAGAAAAAGAATGAATCGAAATAAAGAACGAGGGGCTGTACCTCGTTCTTTTCTAATTTTATTGCATCGTCTCAAGTATTCAACTTTGATTTTCGAATAGTAAACTTCAAGGTGATAAAGTTTATGAAATGAAGGAGATGACTTGACTAGCTTTTTATTGCTCATTAAAGTTACAATAGACTTGAATTCAGATAGTTAAAAATATTATCCCTTCCCTATATTTCATCTATTTAGTAAAAGGAGAAAATACATGTCACTGATTGCTTTTCTTCTCTTTGTTATTACAATCGTTCTCATTATTTGGCAGCCAAAAGGATTGTCTATTGGTTGGTCAGCATCTGGGGGAGCTGTTTTAGCACTTTTACTCGGGGTTATAAGCTGGTCTGACATATGGACAGTGACAGAAATCGTTTGGAATGCAACATTTGCATTTGTAGCAATCATCCTAGTTTCTTTGATCATGGATGAGATCGGTTTTTTTGAATGGTCTGCTCTCCATATGGCTCGTTTAGCAAAAGGAAACGGAAGAAGGATGTTTCTCTACGTGATCTTACTAGGTGCTCTCGTATCTGCACTTTTCACGAATGATGGCACTGCTCTTATCCTGACTCCCATCGTATTAGCAATAGTTCGCATTTTGAATTTCGATGTTAAAATGGTATTAGCGTTTGTGATGGCTAGCGGCTTTATCGCGGATACCTCGTCCCTTCCGTTCATCATTAGCAACTTAACAAATATCGTCTCCTCCGATTTTTTTCACGTTGGATTTGTAGAATATGCAAGTCGAATGCTAGTACCTAATCTATTTTCAATAGGCGCAAGTTTAATGGTACTGTTTCTCTACTTTCGTAAAAGTATCCCACTAAACTATGATGTATCCCAGCTAAAACAACCAAAAGAAGCGATTAACGACCTAATCCTATTTCGACTGACCTGGTTTACTTTGTTCTTATTGTTTGGAGGATATTTTATTAGTGAATACTTTGAAATTCCTGTTTCTTTTGTAGTGAGTTTTGCTGCTATTATTTTGGTTATCGCCTCACTAAAAAGAAAATCCATTGAGATCAAAAAAATTATGAAAAACGCCCCATGGTCTGTTGTCATTTTCTCTATCGGCATGTATGTGGTGGTTTATGGCTTAAAAAATGCAGGCCTTACTGACGAACTTAGTCAAATGATCACCTGGCTCACAAACTGTGGTTTATACATAGCTACAGTAGGGACAGGATTTTTATCCGCTGTCCTCTCTTCCATCATGAATAACTTACCTACATTGATGATCAATGCTTTAGCCATACATGCAACACCTACACAGGGTGTCATACGAGAAGCCCTCATCTATGCCAATGTAATAGGATCAGACCTCGGTCCAAAAATAACTCCAATCGGCTCTTTGGCTACACTCATCTGGCTTCATATTCTCGCGAAAAAAGATGTTCGTATTAGTTGGGGGTACTACTTTAAAATAGGATTTATTCTTACTGTACCAACTTTATTTATCACCTTAACAGGACTATACCTATGGTTAATCATTATTCATTAGGAAACTACTTTTTAAATGATTAGTTACTATGCATATCATCAAAAACCCCCACTT
>NZ_JAKWBN010000005.1 GCF_022511585.1 Shimazuella soli
CTTAGGGGACTGAGCTGCCGAAGGTGGGGCAGATGATTGGGGTGAAGTCGTAACAAGGTATCCCTACCGGAAGGTGGGGATGGATCACCTCCTTTCTATGGAGTACCTTTTGGTACAAATTCGGTTACCAAACAGCAGACGTGTTACTCACTCTTCGGTTTTCAGGGAATAATATCCAAACCCCAAGGACAAATGTGCTTGGGGTTTTTTTACTAATAGACATAAGAAGCTCCCTCTTTTGCTCGGATCACGTTGTTTATTTATTTTGCATATGTTTAAATTTAATTAAGGATTATGTCCATACAAGAGAAAGAGATTCACATGAATCTAGAGCTAGTCTTCCTTATTCTCCGTAATTCAGATTTGAACATCTGGAATCGGGTAAAGCTCTTGTACGTGCTCAAAAGATATAAAAAGAATGAACCGATCATGGTGTTCATGTTCGGTTTGCCGGGAGCGGGGAAGAGTACTTTCGTAAAGAAGTTGGAAATATTCTTTTTTAACGTCTTCGGAAAGGAAATGGATCAGCTTGATCCCGATCTTTATTTCCCTTCGGATTATGATAAAAAGAACCCAGATAAGTATTTTGATCTCACTCGGGCGGAGCTAGACAATAAGTTTAAGGAAACCATTCTGTATGGGCGATGGGCCATCTTCCAAACCGGTGGCTCACTTCTAGTACCACGTGGTATTAAGATGGTTGAGGCAATGGGGGCTGGTTATTACATTTTTTCGATCCTTATTGACGTGAAACCAGAAATCGCACGTCAACGAAACGAAGCACGGGACAGAACAGTTGAACCAGAAAAATTTGAAGAGTGCGTACAGGATCTTCCAAGAACATTCCGTAGCCTAAAGCATTTGGGAGCAGGTTCAATAAAGATCAAAAATAACTGAATTGAACCGCGTTTGCTGAGTGGAACTGGCGCTAGCCAATCCACTCAGCAAGAAAAATCGTAAGAAATCACCCATCGAATGGATTTATACTCGTGTTCAACAAGGAGATATCCATCGCAAGAAGCGAAGCGGTTACTTTGTGCTGCTTAAATTATCACTTCAAAACCTTTTCAAAAGAAGGGCCAACTTGACAAGAAGTTATCTCAATTTTTTCCCATACGTTTCCTATAACATAAGGTTCCAATGCTAACCAATTATCCACATCTTCGCGTGTTGGAAAGTCTACGACTAACATAGATCCTATCATTTGATCATTCTCCAATATAGCAGCTCCAAACAACATATTTCTACTCTCCACCAATTTATCCCCTAATGCAATGTGTTCAGCTCGCATTTGCAAGCGTCGTTCCTTTGCCATTGAGTCCGTTCCATCGTAGGCAAGTATCAAAAATTGCATGACAATCAGCTCCCTTAGAACTCTATTGAATCATTAAATATTGCAAATATAACTTTGCTTATGTCATTATCCACAGTATTTAAGTTAGTGGTTTAATCGATATTAATAAGGATAATCCCTATTAACAACACGATGAATGAGACAAATTGAAATTTTGAGAACTTTTCTTTATACATAAGATAAGAAAGACCAGCGACAATTACTCCATTAGACGACGCAATTGGTGAAATGATACTAGCAGGTCCTATCTTTAATGCTGCTGCTAAAGTTTGCATCATACCAAAGGAGAGTATTCCTGCAAATATTCCAAAAAATATGCCTGTTGTTTTAACCTGTTGTTTTTTTTCTCGGCCTAACCATAAAGTAGTAGAAAACCAGATCAATCCAAATACATAAGAAAGGAATATAATGGGATTATTGTTGAGATGCATTTCCTCTGTAATCTTTAACCCGCCGTTTCGAATAAAAAAGCCAATAAACGCAACACCAACAAAGAGATACCACAGATTATTTTGAATGCGTAACTTTTGATTCGGATCAAAGGGAAGTAGTAAAATGGCAACGATGATTAATAGAATAGCCAATCCTTCAAACCAATTTAGAAATTCTGAATAAAGGAAGATAGACATAAACACTATTAATATGACATGACTATGTGCCACGGTTGCTGTTAAGCCAGCAGGACCGATATAGACTGATTTACTATACAGCAGGTTGCCTAATGTCGTACCTATACCTATAATGCTCCCTGCAACAAGGATATTCCAATTCCAATCCCAAGTTTGGGTATACAAAAGGTAAAGGCCTGATCCCAATGAACCAGATAGATAGAAGCCAAAAAGTAGTTTTTCCGATGTACCACCTTTCATCGTATTGATCTTAAAGAAAAAAGCACTTAAGCCATTAAAAAGGAAGCAAAGAAAGGCTAGAAAGAGCCACATTAACGGTAATCCTCCTACAAAAAGATAGTTTAATTTTATAGACAATTATGTAATCCATCAATTTATCTTTAATTGGTCTATTAGCTGATGAAGTTAGTTTGTGTTAACATGAGAGACAGAGTAGATTATTGGTTTACAATGGAGAGGTTGATATCAATGAAAACAAATACACATATAGCATTACGTGATTGGGCTGTGACATTGGATGAGCTTGGAAAAGGAACGCAGATCATGCTGCTCAGAAAAGGTGGGATTCATGAGGAAACCCGTCACTTTGAAGTAACTAGTGATAACTTCTTTTTGTTTCCAGCATATGAGCACCAAAAAGCAGAGTTATTGAAAGAGGAGTATCAAGGGAATATTGCAAAAAGCATCGAAACTTGGTCCCCAGAAGATGAACAAGTTATAGTGAAATACTATGCGGAGTTATATGAGGACATTGAGCTATTAGATGAAGAAAAACTAAAAGCACTTTACCCTCATCATATCTGGACCAACGAATTTGCAGCAGAGCGGTTAAAATGGAAAAAGAAACTTCCATTACATGTGTTGTTACTGCGTGTGTATCAATTAGAACAACCAGCAGAAATTCCAATGTTATCTGAGTATGGCGGATGTAAATCTTGGCTGAGTTTACCAGAGATCGTTCAAGGAAAAGAAGCTCATCCTGTATTATCTGATGAAGCATTTGCACAAAAAGTAGCAGATATAAAGCAAAGTTTACAAGCAGGCTGATAAGGCCTGCTTTTTTTAACTTGACTTAGAGTTTAGTCGAAGTTGTAGCCTGAGATTATCCAAAAAATTATTTCGGAAATAGATGAAAGAAGGGTAATCTCATGAAACAAGTAAAAATTTATCTTATGTTGATTGGATTCGCTGTTTTTACAGGTATGACGTTTAATTTGGCTAAATATGCAGTTGCATTTCTCACTCCATCTCATGTAGCTGCTTGGAGATTTGGAATAGCAGGAGTTGTGATGATCGGAGTCCTATTTTTTAAAGAAGGTCTTCAGTTGTCTTCTTTAAAACAAAATGCTTTGTGGTACATCATTATTGGTGTGATAGGAATTTTTGGGTTTAATACCTTTTTCTTTTTGGGGATGAATCATACATCACCTGTAAATGGTTCTTTAATTATGGCCTTGAATCCATTAGTCACTACTATTTTTGCAAGATTGATCCTAAAAGATAAGATTCACAAAAATGGGGTGATTGGGATTTTCTTTGGGTTTACTGGTGTTTTGTTTGTATTGACAAAAGGTTCGCTGTCAACTTTCACACATCTATCTTTTTCAATAGGAGATCTGTTCTTATTTGCAGGAAATCTTTGCTGGGCTCTCTATGGGGTTTTAAGCAGACGGTTTATAAAAAATGGAACTGCGTTATCAACGACCACTTATACGATGGTGGCAGGAGCAATTGGACTTATTATCATGTCTGCATTTACTGCTTCAGAATCATCAGTAAGTGTCCCGATTGGGGTCTGGGGAGCTGTTATTTTTATGGCACTGTTTACCACTGTATTAGGTTATTTGTGGTGGAATAGAGGAATGAAAAAATTAGGTGCAACAAAAACTTCTCTATTTTTTAACTTAGTTCCAATTGTTACTATGCTTACAAGTGTATGGAGTGGAATACCAATTACTTTGGTTCAAGTAGGTGGAACTGTGCTCGTTATACTAGGAGTTTTAGTCTCATCGGGCGCCATTACGTTTTCTTCAATGGAAGAACGAAAAATGCAAAAATGTATTTCCTAACTTAATTGGATTCATCATTTTCTCATGACCGGAACTCCAATAACTTTCATACAGATGATAGGGGCAGCTTTGGTGATTTTTGGAGTATTAACTTCTTCAGGTATCCTTTTTGCAAAACCAACCATTATAAAAGTGTCTTAAAAAAGTATAAAACCAGACGTGTATAGTCTGGTTTTATATTCTACACATTTTGTGCAGTCAATGTTTCCAATTCAATTATAATTTCATCCACTGTCATATCCCCTTCAAGGTAAATACCAACTAATGTGGATACAAGCACTGATTCTTCACCTGAAATATGTAATAACTCCAATAACTCTTTGAGGGGATCATAGCTTTTAGAGAAAATATGTATGCTCTGTGAGCCAAAAACTTCTTCCAATTGTAAAGTCTTTTGATAAACTTGTTTGATTATTGATAGTATCATTTTAATAAGTTCTTTTTTTTGTGTATCCAAATATAAAATCCTCTCTTAAGAAAATACAACAATTTCATTATACCAAACTTTTTGAACATGTTTTAGGCCTGTCAAGTTAGATTATTTATTTTTATCAAAAAAGAAGGGGATTTTACTGATACTACTCTCTTCATTGGCAATAGGAGTCTTTCTATTTGAAAGAGAGCTGTAAAGGAATAAATGAATGTATACTGTGTGAAACTAGGGGAGAAATTTTTAACCTGGAGGTCGCACATGGACGGAAATGTTATTGAAGATTCACTACTGGATTATAAAGAGGGATTAGGAGAACTCGCAAAACATCTTCCAGATGTCGTTCAAAATTATATTAAATTTACTGATGCTTGTTTTGAAGAAGGAACTTTATCTAAAAAAACAAAACATTTAATTGCCCTTGGATTAGGTGTATACAGTAATGATGAGTATTGCATTATTTACCATACAAAAGGAGCAATCGATAATGGAGCATCTCGCCAAGAAATAATAGAGGCAGCGGCAGTTACAACAGCTTTTGGCGGAGGAGTGTCGATGTCACAGACGATTACACTTGTTCAAGATGCATTATCTTCCTTTCAAAAGCATACACATTAATAAAAAATAAGTTAGCCCCAATGAGGGCTTTTTCTTATGAAACAAGTGCAAAGTTTATCATGATACAAAAAAGGGTATTTGAACTTTGGACACAGAAAATGAATGGAAAAAAGGCGTAGAGTTAAGGATGTAATATTGTAATTTTACAGAAAATGTATTGACAATTGACAGAAGAAAGCGGTACCATAAATAAGGTAGGACTGTTTATTCCCTCAAACAACGGATGGAAGTACAGAAGATTAACCCGGTTAAAGGGAAGTGGGAGTACTATGATTTATGAATAAAAATGCCGACCTTTTGTTTACTAAAGAGATTACTCCGCTGATTATTCCAAAGGAGAAAGTGGTTGTATTAGAACCAGATTGGTCACTGGAGCGAGCTCTAATCGTATTAACTCGCAAAGGTACAACTTCCGTACCAGTCATTCATCCCGATGGTAAGGTTGAAGGGATTATCAGTAAGACGAACATATTGGATTTTCTCATTAACCCAAATAAGGCACAAGAACTCGATTTTTCAAAATTAAAAGAGTACCGTGTATTGGATGCAATGGATCGGAACCACATGGGAATTATGGCCAACTCCATTTTTTCATTTGCTTTTGAAGTATTGGTAAATCGCTCGTATATACCAATAATTGATATACGTCACCAGTTTGTTGGGATTTTAACGAGAAAAGTAATGATGGAAAAAGTAATCGAGTATTTTCATGAGGAATATTTGCAAACAGTAACAACAGAATTATGAGAAAAAACCAGTCAATTTTCCTTGTTATAAAGGGATTTGGCTGGTTTTTTTAGATAAAAGAAAAATACCTTTTATAAATATATTGGAATATTTATGCAGTATAGGAGTGTCATTAAAGTGTAACAATTGGAAAATATAATTTCATCATATGAGTTCAATTAAATAGGAAATCCTATTTGTCTGGAAGTTGTAAAAAATGGAGAGGATGAAGAATTCAAAGAACTAATGCCCTTTGGAAGTACGCTCAAACGACTCATTAAGTATTTGAAGAGATATACAGGTTTGGAAGAAATCTGTCAATTCAGTCCAGTAATCTGCATCTAAATCTCTTTTTAAGAGGAGAGCAATTTCTTTCATTTTGGAAAACAGTTGTCGAATGGACTGGGAATTAATGGAAGAAGTATTGCTTTCTTGGTGAGATTTGATAACTAATGTTTCCAAATCATCAAAAGTGTTTTCATAAATAATTACTTTAATAATCTCAGGTAGATGAGGAGCAACTTTTACTTGAGATCGGCATTTTTCCCATGTACGGAGCAATCTGCGATTATTTAAACTGTTAAGGTAGTCTTGCACAGTATATGTTTCATAGTTACCATTATTTTCATGAATTTGGAATTTTTTTTTGTCTTGAGAACGTAAATAAATAACATTTTTAGATTGAATATAATGGTTAACACTAACATCAGCTGTATTTAAATTATACTTCTTCATCCTTTCTGCCCCCAGTTGTTACAAAATTTCCCCCAAAAAAGAGAATAATGAAGAGAGAATCTTTCAAAAGATACTTTCTATTGTACACTATTCTCATAAAAAGTGGGTATAAAATAATGTGAGCAATGCGTGAATATAAAGTGGAAATTTATTATAAATAACAAAGTAATTATATAAAATATACATATCATCTTTTGTTAATTAAAAAATAATCATCCTATTAAAAAAGGAATTTTTTTACTATTAATTGTTTGTTTATTTCCTGATTTATGGATAAATCAAGATCACCTTGATCTATGGGATTGTCTACGTTAGAATATAATGAGAATCACATGATAATCAATCTAATTTAGGTTACACCAAATTAATGAGAACACTACCTTATTGTCATATATAGGTGGAAAGTGCGTGGAGGAATGCGACTATGTCAACACCGAACCTCAGTATTCGGGATCTACAAGTTTCTATTGAAGATAAACAAATTTTGAAAGGTGTGAATCTATCCGTAAACGGCGGAGAAATCCATGCGATTATGGGTCCAAACGGTACAGGGAAAAGTACCCTTGCTTCTGCTTTGATGGGACATCCAAAGTACGAGGTTACTAGCGGGAGTGTTACCATCAATGGGGAAGACCTTTTAGAGATGGAAGTAGATGAGCGTGCTCGTGCTGGACTATTTCTTGCAATGCAATATCCAAGTGAAGTCAGCGGGGTTACGAACTCTGACTTTTTGCGCAGTGCGATCAATGCAAAGCGTGGAGAAGGCAATGAGATCTCATTGATGAAGTTTATTCGTGAAATGGATAAACAAATGGAAGTATTAGAGATGGACGAATCTTTTGCTACCCGTTATTTAAACGAAGGGTTTTCAGGTGGAGAAAAGAAGCGAAATGAGATTTTACAAATGATGATGTTAAAACCTACTTTCTCCATTTTGGATGAGATCGACTCTGGTCTTGATATAGATGCATTAAAAATTGTTGCTGCTGGTGTAAATGAAATGAGAAGTCCTGATAGAGGTGTGATTATTATTACCCACTATCAACGCCTGTTGAACTATATTAAACCGGACTTTGTACACGTGTTTATGCAAGGGAAAATTGTGAAATCCGGTGGTCCAGAATTAGCTGAACGTCTAGAGCAAGAGGGATATGATTGGGTAAAAGAAGAGCTGGGCATTGTAGATGAAACTGTTGGACATAGGGTGTAAGGATGGTGCCAACAATGAGTGTATTCAGTCGCGAACAAATTACCCAATTATCCCAATCACAAAATGAACCAAAGTGGGCATTGGAAAAACGACTAGAAGCTTTTAGTGCGATCGACTCCCTTCCTCTGCCCAAATTAGAAAAAACGAATATTGATCGATGGAATTTTTCTGAGTTTCAACTGTATCAGGCGAGTGAAAAGTTTGAACAAGCAGAGGAATTACCCGATGCGGTTAGTCGATTAATATTGGAAGAGAGCAATGTATTGGTGCAAAAAAATGATGCAGCGGTATATCAAACAGAAAAAGCTTTGGATCAAGGCGTTATTTTCACCAGTCTTCAAACTGCATATAAACAGCATGAAACACTATTGAAAAAGTATCTTTTTAGACAAGATACTACGGATCGGGTGGCTGCAATTCATCAAGCTTTCACCCAAGGAGGAGCGTTTATTTATGTTCCGCGCAATGTTTCCATCAAATTACCACTGCAAGCTGTTTTTTGGTTAGATGGAAAAAATGCTGGGATGTTCCCTCATGTGCTAATCGTAGCAGAAGAGAACAGCCGGGTAGAGATCGTAACAAACTTTTTGAGTACTAGTAGTGATGCGGCTGTTAGTAATAGTGTGATTGAGGCATTTGTCGGACATGGTGCCAAAGTTCAAGTTGCGACAGTCAGTCACTTTGGGAACACAGTTGTAGATGTGATGAATCGTTTTGCAACAGTAGGTCGAGATGGAGATATGGAATGGATTGTCGCAGATCTCAGCGATGGCCGAATTATCTCCAAAAGCACTACAAATCTTAAGGAAACTGGCGGACATGTAGATGTAAAATCCGTTGCTTTTGGTGCTGGTGAAATGCGTTCCAATATTACATCTGAAATTCTTCATTTTGGTACTCATACCACAAGTGATATTCAAGCACGCTCTGTGATGAAAGATAAAGCGACGAGTATCATCAATAGTATTACTAAGATTGAAAAAGGTGCTAGTAAATCAGATGGGCAGCAGACAGGTAAAGTGTTAATGCTGGACCCTGAAGCGCGTGGAGATGCGAATCCAATCTTATTGATTGATGAAAATGATGTTACGGCAGGTCATGCTGCTAGTGTAGGTCGTATTGATCCTTTGACATTGTTTTATTTGATGTCTCGAGGTATTTCGAAAGAGGAAGCTTCTAAATTGATCATTCGGGGTTTCTTGGATACCATTATCGCTGATATCCCATCAGCACCATTGCGTGAAAGTATTCATGAGACAATTGAAGGGAAATTTACATCATGAACCCATGGAAAAAGGATTTTCCCATTCTATTTCAGCAAGTAAACGACCATCCCCTTGTATATTTAGATAGTGCAGCAACTTCTCAAAAACCAAACAGTGTGATTGAGAAAGTAGCTGCTTACTACCAAGGATATAATTCCAATGTTCACCGTGGTGTGCATACACTTGGTACAAGAGCAACAGATGCTTATGAAGGTGCACGGGACACAGTACAAAAGTTTATCAATGCGAATAAGCGTGAAGAGATCATTTTTACCCGCGGAGCTACAACTAGTATGAATATTGTTGCCCGCAGCTATGCTTTGGTAAATTGCAAAGCTGGAGATGAGATTTTGCTTAGTCCAGCTGAGCACCATGCCAATCTCATTCCTTGGCAGCAAGTTGCAAAACAAACAGGTGCAAAATTGGTATACATGCCGTTAGAAGCAGATAGTACAATTCTTTTGGAAAAAGTACGTCCACTCATAACCAATAAAACAAAAATTGTTGCAATCCAACATGTTTCCAATGTGCTTGGAACCATCAACCCAGTAGCAGAACTTGCCAAGTTGGTGCATGAAGTTGGGGGCATTATAACAGTGGATGGAGCACAGAGTGTTCCTCATATGAAGGTTGATGTACAAGACCTGGATGTTGATTTTCTCTCCTTCTCTGGTCACAAAATGCTGGGCCCTACTGGTATTGGGGTATTGTATGGAAAAGAGCATCTGCTAGAAGAGATGGAGCCAGTTGAATTTGGCGGTGAGATGATTGACCATGTTGACCTAGAGAATGCTACTTGGAAAGAGCTGCCGTGGAAATTTGAAGGTGGTACTCCGATTATCGCTGGTGCGATTGGTCTAGGAGCTGCTATCAACTATTTACAAGAAATCGGCATGGATCAAGTAGAAGCGCATGACCGCAAATTAACAGCCTATGCATTAGAAAAACTATCCAAAATCGAGGGAATTCGTTTCTTTGGCCCATTGGAAAATCGAATTGGAGCTGTTACCTTTAACTTAGACAGTATTCATCCACATGATGTTGCAACCGTGCTAGATGCGGAAGGTATTGCGGTTCGTGCTGGACATCACTGCTGCCAGCCATTGATGAGATTACTAGGAGAAACAGCGACCGCTCGGGCTAGTTTTTATTTATATAACGATGAATCAGATATTGACCAACTCGTAACAGGGTTACAAAAGACGAAGGAGTATTTCGGACATGTCTTCCTTGGATGATTTATATCGCCGGGTTATTATGGATCACTATCAACGCCCTCGTAACAAAGGGGAGCTCGATGATGGTGCTATCTCCATCGAACTAAACAATCCAACATGTGGAGATCGAATATCTCTGCAAATGAACGTAGAAAATGGTATGATAAAGGATGCAAAGTTCCAAGGCGAAGGATGCTCAATCAGCCTGGCTTCTGCATCGATGATGACAGAATCGGTAAAAGGTTTGACTGTCGATCAGGCACTCCATTTGGTTGATCTTTTTTCACGAATGATGCAAGGAGAAGAAATAGATACGGAAGAGTTTCCGATTGAAGATATTGAAGCGTTAACTGGGGTAGCGAAGTTCCCAGCACGAATCAAGTGTGCGACTCTAGCTTGGAAAGCACTTGAAAAAGGTGTAAAGCAATAAACACAAAAGAAGGAGGCAGCGTTTCATGACTACGATACCAGAACTATCCGAGTATAAATATGGTTTCCGCGATAAAGACGTGTCTGTGTTCCGTGCCAAACGTGGACTTACTCGTGAAATCGTAGAAGAGATTTCGAAAATGAAAGGCGAACCAGATTGGATGCTGGAATTTCGCTTAAAATCTCTCGAACAGTTTTATAAAATGCCAATGCCAAGTAACCTAAATAGCAAATGGTTTTCTTTGTTGCCTGGTAAATTGGATGAACTAAACTTTGATGACATCACTTACTATGTAAAACCTTCCGAACGACAAGGGAAAACATGGGAAGAAGTACCTGATGAGATTAAACAAACCTTTGATAAACTAGGGATTCCGGAAGCAGAGCAAAAGTTTCTAGCAGGGGTATCTGCTCAGTATGAATCAGAGGTAGTTTATCACAACATGCAAAAAGAACTGGAAGAACAAGGGGTTATTTTCTGCGATACGGATACTGCTGTACGCGAGTATCCAGAGTTACTCAAAGAATACTTTGGTACAGTTGTTCCTCCAGCAGATAACAAGTTTGCTGCATTGAACAGTGCAGTATGGAGCGGTGGCAGCTTCATCTATGTTCCAAAAGGCGTGAAATGCGAAGTACCACTGCAAGCATACTTCCGCATTAACTCTGAAAATATGGGACAATTTGAACGTACCTTGATTATTGCCGACGAAGGAAGCTTTGTGCACTATGTAGAAGGATGTACAGCTCCTGTGTACAGCACCAACTCTTTGCACAGTGCTGTAGTGGAGATCATTGTTAAAGACAACGCACGTTGTCGTTACACGACGATCCAAAACTGGGCTCCAAACATCTATAACTTGGTAACCAAACGTGCGGTTGCAGAACGTGGTGCACATATGGAGTGGGTCGATGGTAACATCGGAAGTAAACTGACGATGAAATACCCAGCAGTTGTCATGAAAGGTGAAGGTGCAAAAGCAGACGTTCTTTCCATCGCAGTAGCTGGTAAAGATCAACACCAAGATGCAGGAGCAAAAGTTACCGCACTCGCACCAAACTGTACGGCTACGATTATCTCCAAATCGATCAGTAAACAAGGTGGAAAAGTAACTTACCGTGGATTGACAAGCTTTGGCCGCAACTCCGAAGGCTCTAAAGCAAATGTAAAATGTGACACCTTAATCTTGGATAATGAATCGACTTCCGATACGATTCCTTACAATGAGATCAAAAACGATAACATCATCTTGGAACACGAAGCGACAGTTTCCAAAGTGAGCGAAGATCAACTCTTCTACTTGATGAGCCGTGGACTTTCAGAAAACGAAGCAACACAGATGATTATCATGGGCTTTATTGAACCATTTACGAAAGAACTGCCAATGGAATATGCTGTTGAGATGAACCGCTTGATTAAGTTTGAGATGGAAGGTTCTATTGGTTAATTATTTTTGGAAGTCCCTTTGCTGAAAGGCAGAGGGATTTTCTGTATGTATTCGGATAAGGAATGAAGAGGGAGTCGCCTTTATTTGTTTGGGAATTTCCCTTATAATTAAAATAGTAGTCACGTCGACAAGGAGCAGCCATGACCGCGATGCCCAAGACCACTTTCGTCTTCCTCGATCTCGCCGTCAAGCAGGTGCTGGTCGGCCGTCGGAAGGGGCGGAGCTGGTACACGAACAAGCTCAACTACAAGCCGTCCAAGCGACTTCAGGGTGTGATCGAAGCACTTGACGCACAGGAGGTTACTGCCAACGAATGGTGGGACCACTACGTGTACATCCTGAACTATGAGCTGGGTCGACTCGGTTCGCACAAGTTGGAGACGAACACCAAGCTCCCCACCATCAGCAAGATGTGCATGATGTCCGACGGGAGCTGGGCCTACAACCGACTTTTGAAGTCTTTCGCAGAAGGGAAGCGGAAGGAAGTGCAGGAGTTCACGTGTGCATACAGGGACCTGGATCTGGATCTGACGATCGCGTGTCTCGACATGATGGACTACCTGACCTCCGAGGGTCTGCAGAACACTCAGGTGTTCGTAGCTCTTGTTGAGCTTCTCCCCGGAGCGCAGAAGGGACTCGAATAGAGGGCCCAGACGGCGTGACGCATCCCCGTGGGTGAGTGGATCTTCCGATCCGCACACTTCACGGGGCGCGACTATTTTGATTCTTTAAATAGATGAAAAGTAAGCCCACCTTAGAACATATGAAGGTGGGCTTACTTTTCTTTAGGGTCAGAGATATCAGAAAAATAGGGAATAATTTTATCTGTAGATTTCTCACTCAAGTAATGGGGCATATGCACTTGATCGATAAATAAAATCCCATCATATTGATCTTTTGGTACTAATTGCTCATCCCAACCTCCCCAATCTAAAATACCACGCTTCGTATACATCCATGAAGTTTCCTCTCGTTTTTTTGCCCGCGATAGATCGACAAATAAATTCGGATATCCTGCTTTACTTAGAATAGATTCCACGGTTCCTATTGGATGTGGATACTGCACTTTAAGAGGTTTACGATCGTTTAAAGCAGAGACACCCCGATTCATATAGAGTCCAATGATATAAGATTGTTGTCTGATTTTAGCTGGTAATAAGTGATCTAAGCTATTGACAGACCTGCGGTTAGGATTTTGCGTTTGCGGATTGTTTTTTCGAATATGAAGATTATGTGCCCAGACGATAATTTTTTGATTGGGGTAAAGTGTCTCAGTCAACCAGACCAAATTTTTGGACATCGCTTGATCACGTGCGACATAATAGTCATCAAATGCTTTGTTGGCTAAGGGTTTATTTCCTGCTTGCAGGTAGTTATTATAGGACACATAAAAGGGCATCACTTTTGTTACAGAATGAATGCGATCTTGTAATACATATTGGGTTCCTTTTAACAAGTTAGGTGAATTTGGATAGATTTGAGATAATTTTTTTTCGTGTCTTTTCGTAAATTGATATAACGTTTGATATGCCCCAATCATTTTCTGCTGATCATGATGAAAAGCTTCTATGTCAGACTGCTGGAGGGACTCAGCAAATCGTTCTTCTGTTCGTTTTGCTAACTTTCCCATTTGCGGGTCAATCTTTTGAAACCAGTTGCTTAAAAATGTCCCATAAGAACCAACCGGCTGCATATCCATTCCTGCTAGTTGCAGACGATTTTGGGTTGTACTGTTTTTCTTTATATATTCAAAAAGGGGCAGTCCTTCTTTTGTCTGCCAAATATCAAATAATCCATCTTTCATGGATTGTACGGCTGCCTGTTTGTCTATCTGAGCATCTACCGCGAATAATTCCCCTAGCCCTGATTCAAATGCGAGTACTTGATATCCTTGTTTTTCATGGAGATACTGGACAAGACGTACTTTTGTAGAATTAAATTCTGCTGCTCCATGTGAACTCTCTCCTAAAAATACAATGCGTTTGTTTTTCAGGACTTGATCCAAAAAGCGTAGATCTCGATAATAATCTCCTACTTCTGGGCGGGTTTTTTCAATTGGGTGGCTGTTCATTTTCAGCCACTTTTGCCATTTCGGATTTTCGGGATTTTCTGCTTGGGCTTGAAAAATTGCAAGAAGGGGGGTCAAGCTTAAACAAATAACCATCATCCAAAGGAATTTGTGTGAAAGATGAAATTTGTTTTTTATATGAATCATTACCTTCTCCTCATGGTGTTAATTTTATGAAATCTCCTTATGTGTTTTATTATAAAGTTTAATTATATTATGAATCTATTTGAAATATATTGTAGAAAGAATGAATTTTACTTTCCGATGGTTTGACGATAAAGATACAAAAAACCCCTCTTCTTTAACTAGGTAAGAAGAGAGGATTTTATACAATGATGTATACAAGTTAATGATTTTCTTGACCAATGTGTTTAGATTAGCAAATTAGATGAAAGAAAAGAGGGCAGAAAAGTCGCCTCTTTTTTTTGATATATGATATTATCGACAAGGAAGACCAGATCCACTATCAGAACCGGTATAAATATAAGTATCGGAAACATAGCCATAAATGGAAACGCCAGCATGGTCTTTTCCAAGATAAATTTTATCCCAAATGTTACTGGTGCCAAAGTAGCCGCTTACCGTTGTTCCTGTTGTATAGCAACGATAACTTACAACTTGGCCATCGTATACTTTGCCAATCACTGTTCCTGTAGAAGTTGATGGATAATCACGCACATAGATATAGTTACCTGAAGTACTTGTAACTACCTCGTACAATTGATAGGCAAAAGCTTGAGAAGTGAATCCAAATAAAGTTAGAACAAGGGTAAACATTGCTGTGATTGATAATCTCTTTTTCATGATGATACCCCTTTCATTTTATATATTATTAATATAATTTAAATTTTAAATAATAGAAAGAGGGTGATGCAAAAATGATTAGATGGCTGGGTAAAAATTTTTATTTTGTTTTGTTATTTGCTCTGATCATTTTCTTTTTGGTATTTATGGGAGCTCGCTTCTTTTGAATAAAAAAAGAAGCTAACTTTTATGATGTAGTTAGCTTCTTTTATATATGGTTTTCACTTCTACGGTTGACTCCATCGACAAAGATCGGTTGTACAAAGTGCTTGATTCGTTCCATGATTCTTTTGCCTTTGATGAGTTCTTCGCCGCCTTTTGGAGTATTGGAGAAGTAATCTTCTAATTCTTCTAAGGTTAGGTTGGAGGTGAAAATAATCGGTAAACGTTCTGTCATACGATATTGTAAGATGACACCTAAAATATCATCTCGAATCCAAGGTGTTAAAGATTCTGCGCCTATATCATCCAATATCAGCAAAGGTGCTGTTTTGACAACTTCTAGTTTTTCTGTGATTCCTTCCCCATTTTGCGAGATTGCATTTTTCATTTCGGAAAACAAAGCAGATGTATGAATCATCAATGTAGAAACGCCATACACTGCTAGTTCATTCATGATAGCTCCTGCCAGATAGCTTTTGCCAACACCGAAATCCCCGTACAAATAAAGTCCCCTAGTCGCTTTGTCATCCCGAAATGCGACACAAAAATGAAGTGCAGCCTGAAAAGCTTTTGCGCGCTTCGCTTCTAAGACAAATGTTTCAAATGTTGCTTTTTGGATATCGGAAGGGATTTGTTCACAGCGTATAAGAGAACGTCGACGTTTTGCTTCTTCTTCAGCACGCTGAAAACGACAAGGTTGCATTTGCAGGTCAAAAAAACCATTGTACTCGATTAGTTTTGGAAAATGACCAGTGATTATATTCGTACATCCTTCAAGACCACGACAATTTTCACAGGCTGTTTTTTCCGTAACATATTGTTTTACGTTAGGAATAGAGCGCCAATAGGTGGAGAGCGGAATATCTGGATGTGCTTGCATAAATGATTGAAGTTGTTTATTTTGTTGCAATCTTTGAAAGACAGCACGTTTTGCTTTCTCTGCACCACTGCTAGAGAAAGGAGAGACTTGTTTTAGGGCTTTCATCCAATCCATTCCCCCTGCATCCTAATTTCCAATCTCCTCTAGATATCGAATCATCGTATCGATCCCGACACCAATTGCTTTTTCATCTGGGGTAATCTTCGAGTGATGTAATCCGTATGGAGTGTCCACACCAAGCCAAAATAGGAAGCCAGGAATTTCTTTTAGAAAGTAACCAAAATCTTCACCTGTCATCGCTTCCCTGCATTCTACCAATTGATACTCGGTTTTTTCCTCAACCCAGTTCATAAAATGTTTGGTGACTGCTTCGTGATTGGTGACATCAACATATTGCATACCCCAATCGAGAATAGCTTCACATTGGAAGCTTGTACCAATACCTTGAACAATATTTTTAACACGTTGCTGCATGGTTTTCATTGTTTCTAAAGAAAGGGTACGAATGGTTCCGTTCAATTCAGCAGAACCAGCAATAATGTTTTCTTTGGTTCCTGCTGTTAATTTTCCAACAGTAAGAACGGCAGAATCCAGTGGATTCACATTACGTGAGACGATTGTTTGGAGTTGGGTGAAAAGTTGTGTTGCAGCCACTACCATATCATTCGTTTGATGCGGATAAGCAGCATGACCTGATTTTCCGATGAGCTGGATATGAATCTCAGACGTATTAGCAAATAAAATGCCCGGGCGAGTAGCAATGGTACCTACTGGATATTCAGGAGCAATATGCAAGGCAAAGATCATATCTGGTTTCCAAGATTGAAACTCGATGCTTTTCATCATCGGTTCTGCTCCACCTGGTCCTTCTTCTGCTGGCTGGAAGATAAAAATAAGGTCATCTTGCACTGGATGATAGGAAAAATGGTGAACCAATCCAAGGGCAATCGTCATGTGAAGATCATGTCCGCAAGCATGCATATATCCAGGATGAGTAGATTGAAACTCATAACCAGTTTCTTCTTGAATCGGCAATCCATCCATATCTGTACGAAAGCCAATTCGTTTGCGTGGTGCTGTTCCAGAAACTTTGACAATAATACCTGTTTTCCAAGTTTTTAATTCTATATTAGGTAAATCTTTTAACTGAGAGAGAAGAAATGCTTGTGTTTTTTCTTCTAAGTATCCAGGTTCCGGTATCTCATGTAATTGTCGTCTGATTTGTATCCATTTGTCCAAAGAAACAGTCATATGCCTTTACTCCATTTTCGCTAATAATTGATGAAAAATATCGATAAAGTGCGTTACTTCCTCTTTTGTCAAAGTCAAAGGTGGTAACAATCGAATTATGGTACCTGCTGTAATATTGATTAAGATTCCATTCTCTAAAAATTCCTGACGGAGTTGTTCGATAGATGTTTTGCTGAGTGTGGTGATGATTCCAATCATCATACCACGCCCATTGATCTGTTCGATAAGAGCTGGGAATTTCCTTTGTAGTTTTTGTAATTCACTCCATAGGAAATCGGCGACTTCTTTTCCCTTTTCCAGTTGATGTTGCTCAATCAATACATCTAAAACCGCATTACCTAAAGCTGCGGAAAGGGGAGAAGGAGAGAAAGTAGTTCCATGATCACCTGGTTGGAATGTGTTTTTTAGTTTCTGTCCTGCAATGATTCCCCCTAGAGGTAAGCCTCCGCCTATACCTTTAGCAAAAAGGATCAAGTCAGGTTTCAAATCATAAGCTTGGTAAGCAAATAATGTTCCTGTTCTTCCGACACCTGTCTGGATTTCATCCAAGCAGAATAACATATTTTTTTCTTGACAGAGAGCTTGCGCTGTCTCTAAAAATTGTTGTGTCAGAGGTAAGATGCCTCCAGCACCGAGAATAGGCTCTACTAAGATAGCAGCAGGATGATGCTTTTCACATATGTCTTTTAAGCCAGCAATATCATTCATGTTCACTTCATAAATAGAAATTGGTAATGTTGGAAAGTCCTGATAAATGCCAGGTTGACGTGTTAAGCGCAGAGCTCCAAGTGTTCTACCGTGAAAACTATTTTTGAGAACAATGATTCCTTCTTTGGGTTCTTCTTGTCGGCTAATCCATTTATGAATGCTCTTGATCGCAGCTTCCGTTGCTTCTGCTCCAGTACTACAGAAGTATACTTTTCCATCCTCGAGCGTATTGTCTACCAATCGCTTCGCCAATCGAATAGCTGGAGGATTATAGAAAAAATTCGATATATGAAGGAAGCGCTCAGCTTGTGTAGCCAGCGCATTCATCAAATACGGATGGGAGTGCCCTAAAATATTTACTGCTAGTCCTGTGAATAAATCTAAATACCGCTTTTCGTTGATATCAAAAAGATAATTACCTTCGGCATGATCGATTACAAGTGGTAAACGGCTGTAAGTGGACATGAGATATTCATGATCCAACAAGGCCCAATCCGTCATATTTGATGAAACCTCCTATAAACTGCGAAGATCTGCTAAGATTTCTGTTTTGGATTTTGTCTTTTCGTCAATTTCCTTGATAACACGAGCTGGAGTGCCTGCAACGACTACATTTGGCGGTACATCTTGTGTAACTACTGCCCCTGCTGCAACAACAGATCCATGACCTACTGTTACTCCTTCTAAAATAACTGCATTGGCTCCTACCAGTACCTCGTCTTCAATCGTTACAGGTGCTGCTGAAGGCGGTTCAATTACTCCTGCAATCACAGCTCCCGCACCGATATGACAGTTTTTTCCGATTTGTCCGCGTCCACCTACTACAGCATTCATATCGATCATGGTTCCTTCTCCGATTACTGCACCGATATTGATCACAGCGCCCATCATGATGATCGCTTGTTTTCCGATCTGTACATGTTCACGAATAACCGCACCAGGTTCAATACGAGCCTCTATGTCTTTTAAATCTAGTAAAGGTACACCCGAGTTACGGCGGTCATTTTCTACGACATAATCTTGTATAGCTGTTTTATTATCGCTTAATACAGGTTCAATATCTGTCCAGTTTCCAAATAAAACACCTGAATTTCCAGAAAAGAATGTTTGCACTTCATCTGGGAAAGAAAGCTTCTCAAGTTCTCCCTTTATGTAGACTTTAACAGGAGTCTTTTTTGTCGATTTTGCTATATATTGAATAATTTCCTCAGAGTTTAAATGTTGCACGTTATCGTCACCCTTTCGATCAATCTAAGTTAAAAGTATAACATAATACGAAAGCTAATGACCGTCTTCTATGAATAAATTGCATTTCCAACCATTTACACTTTTTCTAGGAAACTATTCGTTTCTTGGAGAATTAGATTTTAATGATTACTTCCTATAGGAAATATAAACTTGCCCTATTTTGTTTTTATGCATTTAAATGTAATCTAATACAAAAATAAGAACCCCAAGAGGAGTTCCTTCCATTACAGAATATATTAGTTTGCTAATCCTAGCTCATTAGGACCATCAAGTATGTTTTCTTTAATTTCATAGGTTTTGCGCATGCAGTGCTGGAACTTCTCTTCGTCTTGTCCATTATAGCAGCCTGCTAGGTTATACCAAATCTTCCATTCCATATCTTTATACTGGTGTTTTTGAGCAATCTCAATCCCTTGTTCAAAGAAATGAATTGCTTTATTTGTATCATTCATCATTTGACAAAGTTCACCAGTAAGTACTAAATTGGATACCAACTGAGGTGCATCTTGAAACTTAGTTGCATATCGGATCGCATGTTGGAAGTATTCAAATGCCTCAGATAATTTATTTTGTTTCAAGTACAGGACTCCTGTACGGCTGTAGACCGTCACCCAACGCTGATCAATTGGAATTTTTTCTTCCAGTTTGCGAGCCATGAGGAAGGAGGTTTCTGCCATTTCCCAATCTTTTTGTGCAGTGTAAATAGTTCCAAGAACAATCCATAAATCGAACATTGCACTATATTGTTTATTTCTACGGGCGATATCAATACCTTCAACGGCATATTCAATTGCTTCTTCAATCAAGCCAGTACGACGGGATAATTCAGAGCGCAGCCAGTAAAATCCAAGCGTCGTTTCAATATCATCTACTTCTGTTAATAAATGCCATGAATCTTGAACCAGTTGCATTGCTTCTGTTACACGACCTAATTTTTGGAGCATAATTCCTTTATGTTTATGCAAGAGGTGTTTGACATGCTGCATCTCACCGTCTTCATAAAAGGCAAGTAGACCATCATTAATGTACTCTAATGCTTGCTCCAGATTACCTTGATGGTTGCTGCATACTCCTAGTAAAAGATAACTAGCAGATTCCATATTATTTTCTTGATACGAATTTTGTTGAGCACTGCGCAGTGCATTATAGAAAGAACGTTCTGCTTGTTTCCATTTCTTTTTTGCCATGTAGCATTTGCCTTTATAGAAGTAAGCATGTGCGATATATGGATGACTATCGTCTAGCTTTAATTCTTCTAATTTTGCTAAGGCATCATCGACATATCCGATTTGACGCAAGGTTGATATGGTTAAAAGAGCAAATTTTACTCGCTTGAGTTCGACTTGTTCTTGGACAAGCATTTCGGGTAATTTGCTCATAGGTAATTCTAATTTTTCAAGCAAATAAGTTACTTTTTCAGGGCTGACATGTGCGACGCCCCGTTCGATATTACTGACAGTAGCAGGGGAAATATTTTCATCCGCTAAGTCTTCGAGGCGAAGACCACGTTCTTTACGAACTTTGCGAATTACTTCCCCCATTTCATGAAGAGCTAATGTTTTCATTGTTATCACCTCAACGGAAAAGTTTGGACATAAATATATTAAACTTTTATAAAACAAAAGAAAACCGAGTTTTAGAAATATTACACAGATTTCAAAAGATTAACCTACTGTATTTCGGTCAATATTGTAGGTAAGTGGAACTGGAGGTCACATCATGGTACATTTATTAAAAACCATAATTTACCGATTAAAGCATAATCAAGTTTTTGATACTGCAGCACAGCTATCCTATTATATTTTACTTTCGTTTTTTCCTTTTCTTTTACTTGCAGTTACGCTGATTGGTTACTTGCCATATAGTAGTGAAAATGTATTGTCTGTATTAAAACCTGTAATTCCGTCAAGCACCTATCATTTAATTGAAAATAATTTAGTTAGTATTTTAGATGAACAAAATAGTGGATTGTTATCTTTCAGTATTATTTCAACTATTTATACAGCTTCGCTTGCCTTCCAATCGATTATCCGCAGTTTGGACCTTGCATATCAAGTGAACAATAATCGAAGTTTTTGGAAAGGAGCCTTGCTGGGTTTTTTCCTCATGTTTGGGTTGCTTGCAGGATTATTGGTCAGCCTTGGCTTATCGGTATTTGGTCAACTTTTAGCGAGCTATTTTCTTGGTGAAATTGCACTGGCTGCTTGGTTTGTTCACTTATGGGTATATGTTCGTTGGTTCATCAGCAGCGCAATGGTGTTTTTTGTTCTACTCAGCTTGTATATCATGGCACCTCATACAAAAGTTACATTGATCCAAGCATTACCTGGTGCAATTTTTGCGACAATTGGGTGGCAACTCAGTTCTCTAGGTTTCTCCTACTATGCTTCCTTTAACAATTACTCATTGGTATATGGAAATTTAGGAGGAATCATCATCTTAACAGGTTGGTTTTATATCTCTTCTCTTGTACTTATTGTAGGTGGCCATATCAATGCCGTCTATGCTGATGAAAAGAAGTCAGCAAAGCGACGCAGTAAGACAAAGGCATGATTTTGCGCTTTTAGCGCAGGATCATGACCCGTATAATATAGTGTGCTTAGCCTAAGGCTTAGGTGAGTGATTAGGATAGTTCTTCTCAAATAAGAGAAATCCTCTTTTTTAAGAAGACTATATTGTGTCTTAAAACCATTTTGTGAAAAACATGTGAACAGCATGTTTCTTTTACTTTGTGTTAAGATGAATCGTAGAATCAATTGCTAGATTGAAAGGGATGGAACAAGTTGCCGCAAACTAAGTTTTTTCGAACCTTATATGCCATCATTTTCTTACTTCTTATCGTTTTACTAGGAAGTAAGGTCAGTTTTGTCTTTCGACCCATTGTCGTTTTCGTACAAACTTTGTTTTTTCCATTTCTCATCTCAGGTGTATTATTTTATCTGTTTCGTCCCATCGTCAGGTTTATGCTTCGGTTTAAAATTCCAAAAGGAATCTCCATTTTGATTATTTACTTGGTAATCTTAGGATTATTTGTCCTATTGGGCTTTTCGATTGGGCCATTACTGGGAAATCAGTTTGAGGCATTAATTAATAATTTCCCTTCTATGTTAGACGCTGCTAAAGTTCAATTTAATGCGCTAAACCATAATCCTTGGGTGAATAAGTATGTGGATTGGAATGTGATTGCTGACAGTGTAGTCAACTATATAAAGACCAGTTATACTACCATCGGCAGTAATCTGGCTGGCTTTTTTGGTATCGTAACAAACATCATCCTCGTATTTGTGACGGTTCCTTTTATTTTGTACTACATGTTAAAAGAGGGAGATAAAGCGGCGCCTTATGTGCTTCGACTCTTGCCAGTCAGAGAACGTGAACATGGAGTATCGATCTTACATGATCTCGATCACGCTCTGAGTTCCTACATCAAAGGTCAAGTACTAGTTGCCATTACAATCGGATTGATCGTGTTTATTGGGTATCTCATAATTGGAATGCCTTATGCATTATTACTTGCAATATTTGCAATGTTTACCAATGTAATTCCCTATATTGGACCGCTGATTGGACTAGCACCAGCTGTTATCGTCGCTTCTATCCACTCTCCTTCCATGATTATCAAGGTATTGGTCGTGGCAGTTATTGCTCAGCAAGTAGAAGGAAATTTTGTTACACCTAATGTAATGGGGAAAAACTTAAACATTCATCCGCTTACCATCATTTTGCTATTGCTCGTTGCAGGGAGTTTGGCAGGATTTTTAGGAATGCTGCTCGCCATCCCTACTTATGCAGTGCTAAAAGTAGTTGTTAGTCATGTCTATCAGCTCATAAGGCTAAGAAGTCAAGAGAAAAAAGTACTATCAGCTGAAGAATAAGACTAATCTCATTATAATTAAATTTATTATAAAAAGATATAGTTTTAAAAATTTTAAAGCGAACAAATATCGGCTTTATCTTGATAAAAGCAAAACACCTTGCAGCATCTTTTTACAGATGATACAAGGTGTTTTTTCGTTTTGGATTCTAAAAACAAAATGTAAAATTAACCATATCGTTTTACTAGCCATGACTTTGTTTGCCAATAGGAGTCAGTTAGAGGTTGTACTTTTACTACATCACCAGTTTTGGGTGCAGCAATCATCTGCCTGTTGCCGACATATATGCCTACATGATCGTAGCCTGGTTTATCAGGCATATTATCAAAATAGATAACATCTCCTGGTTGGAGTAAATTAAAATTAACAGATGCACCGAGCATTCGTGATACAGTTACTTGACCTTGCTTTGAGTTTGCTTGGTCATCAGCAACACGGGGCAGAGTAAGTTTACCTCCAGATGCTTGGTAAACGGAATACAGTACAAGACTCGAACAGTCAAAACCTCCGCCGGGTGTTGGGCCATCTTTGCCTCCACCCCCATAAACATAAGGAGTACCTTCCCATCGTTTGGCAGCAGCGATAATTTTTCCTCCAAAACCAGAACCTCCGTTAAAGAGTACTCCACCAGATCCCATTAACAGCTCGTTTGCTGTGCTGTCTACGTTTTTCACGTAGTCAAACTGGGCTTCATCTGACTTTTGATACTCATCAGGAGCTTGCATATATACGGCACATGCCAAACCTGTAGCCATTGTTAAATTCATTTTTTGAACTTTGTCGCGACAAGTTTTACTTCCTTTTGTTTCATCCGATTGAATACGAGTTAAGTCAGCGAGTTGTTTTGCTTTATTATCTAACCATTTTTCTACATCTGCGGTGGTGACTTTGTTTTTGTTTTTGTCTTTTTCATTATCTGAATTATTTTCAGGAAAAGCAGGGGTTGAATATTTGCTGATTTCAGCATATGCAGCGTGTACTCTTCCCGGATAATTATGTGTTTCCGGGTTCACATCTGCCGAAGGTAATTGATTGTTACTGACCGCACCGGGACCTCCGTTATAACAGCCAAGGGCGATCGTTTCATCAGGATGCAGTTTTAAACAACTTTTGTAAACCTGAGTGCCACGCATGATATTTGTATCTACATCAAAATGGTTTTCCCCCTTTTCAAAGTTAAAGGGCATTACTTGCATGAGACCTTGGGCTCCAGCATCTGAACCATTATCGATAATCCAGCTGCTTTCTGCTTGGATGATAGCAGCAGTAAGTATGGGATCAATGTTATTTTCTTTGGAGTATTTACAGATAGCACTTAATGTTTTTGTTTTTAGAAATTCTGTCACAGGTGTAGATGCATATTTAAATCTAAGTTTATTTGCAACCATGGGAGAAAACCCACATGAACCACTAAAGTTATTCCAAGCTTGCATGTGTTTGGAGTATTCAGGCGATAATCGATGAACAGCAGCTAACACATTCCATGGTACAGAAGGATATTTGTCCGCTATTTTTAGATATAAATCTTTAAAAGGAATGACCATCTCTTGTTGGTCTGCCGACTGTTGTTGCTGCTGTTGTAAGTCGCTATTGGTTATAATGGAAATGAAAAAAATGGAAAAAAACCCAAAAGCCATCATTCCAAGCACTATAAGTGCAACAACTGCAATGCCAATTGTACTACTGGTTTGTTTCTGCATCTCCTACAGACACCACCTTCCACTTAGCAGAATTATTAGTTAGAAGGTATTTTTCTGCATATGTTGTCGTGATCGTTTGATTTTGAATGGTTGTGATCGTAACATCTACATAGAGATTTACGCTCGTCATTTGACCTGGTGTAATATCTGCAATGCTGACTTGTTTAACCGAAATATTTTTAATATCGGGAGAATTAGCATTAAGTTTTTTTTGTAGAGCATATAATTGTGGGGTCATCATGTCTTTGACACTATCTAAATGTTCATTTGGTTTGCTTTTATCATAGCTGATAAACTTTGTGGTAAAATCAGTTACAAATTTGCTTAAAACATTAATGTCTTTATCGCTAAATCCAGAATTTGGTGAACTATCATCTCCCTGGGATGAATCTGAATTATCTGATTGTGTATTTGTATTTACACTAGGTGTTTGGACTGGAGGTTCTTCTTTTTTGGGAGTATCGTCTCTTAAAAATAGAAACCAAAATAGAAAGACCAGTACGATGATACCGATAATAATGGCAACAATATCACCTTTTTTCATTTTCCACTCCTCTTTCTTTTTTAACGCTAACGAAATAGGTTATTCTGTTAAGCTCAAGTATATAGAATAATTAGGAAGTCGGCTATACATTTTCGCTAGATCCTGCTAGAAAGAAGTGTAAATTCAACACAACATAAATAATCTTAAATATTAGGCTTTTTTTCTGGTAGAAAGGATAAAAAACAAAAAGGGTTAATGCCATTTTGCATCAGCCCTTTTTTGAGTTAACGATGTACTTCTTTATAAATACGCTCAATCATAGTCTGTTTTTGTTCCCAGAGTTGTTTGGACAAATCGACATGATATTCTTCTGGATTTAGGATACGAAGCTGCTCATCCCAAAATAAATGAATTTGTCTTTGATGGTAGGAGCGAACCTCATCTAGTGTGGGTAATGCTTCTACCAATTTACCTTTTCGTAATAATGGCTGCAAAAGAGGAAGGGCTAAATAGTTGGTAACCACTTTCTGCTTATATGGATGATCAGGATGGAATAAGGTGAGTGGTTCTTCTTCTTTTAAGAGTTGTTCATAAGAAGCAATCCAATCGCCTTTTGCTTTCCCTGTTTCTCTATCAATGATCCGAAAGATCGTCTTTCTTCCTGGAGTAGAGATCTTGTTTGGATTGGAAGAGATTTTGATCGTAGGTTCCCATGTGCCACCATCATTTTCTTTTGCAACCATTTTATAAACGGCGCCAAGTGCTGGTTGATCATAAGCGGTGATTAACTTGGTTCCGACACCCCAGCCATCGATCTTAGCTCCTTGTTGTTTGAGATTTAAAATGGTTTCTTCATCTAAATCACTGCTAGCGATGATTTTGGTTTGGTTTAATCCTGCTCTGTCTAGCATCTTGCGTGCCTGTTTTGATAGGTAAGCAAGGTCGCCGCTATCAAGTCGAATACCTTTAAGTTCATAACCTTTTTCTCGTAGCTCTAATCCTACTTGAATGGCGTTAGGAACACCACTTCGCAATGTATCATATGTGTCGACAAGTAATACAGAAGAGTTTGGGAATGCAAACGCATAGGCACGAAATGCTTCTAATTCACTAGGGAAATCTTGTACCCATGCATGAGCATGTGTTCCACTCGTCGGAATGTCAAATTTTTGCCCAGCGAGTAAATTGGAGGTGGCATCAAATCCAGCTAGATACGTAGCACGAGCTCCCCAGAGTGCAGCATCTTGCTCTTGTGCTCGTCTGCTTCCAAACTCCAATAAGGTGTCCTTTGGAGCGATATGGCGTATGCGTGCTGCTTTGGTTGCCACTAATGTCTGATAGCCGATAAAGTTGAGTAATGCTGTCTCAACCAGATGGAGTTCAAATATCGTACCATCCAGCCGAAGCAATGGTTCTTCAGCAAAAACAACCGTTCCTTCCGCAAGTGCATCAATATCTGCTTGAAATCGGAATTGGCGTAAATAATCAAAAAACGCTGCTTCAAAATCAGGGCAATTGTTTTGAAGATAAGAAATGTCTTCCTCCGTAAAGTGCAGATGTTCCAAGTACTCTACTGCTCGCTGGAGTCCTGCAAAAACAGCATAGCCATTTCCAAATGGAAGGGAGCGAAAGAAAAGTTCAAAAGAACGGCGATGATTATGGGTGTTATTTTTCCAATGCGCGTACATCATGGTAAGTTGGTATTTATCTGTATGTAGTGATATCGACATGGGTGTACTCCTAGTAAATGATTTCATAAATGAGTGGGTTGATCTGCCCGCTTTGAATTTGAAAGGCACTTAGCTTTTTTTGTTTTTCTCGAAAGGAAAGAATCCAGCAACTAAGCTCTGGCCTTTCCCAATATTTTGCATCTGATTTTGATGGATATGCAGGTAAGTGTGGATGGGTATGTATAATTCCAAGACAACAAAGCTTACTCAATCGAATTTTTTTGATCGTCTCCCAGTATACCTCAGGAACATAACCAAATGAGCATGGAGAAGGATCCAAAATTTTCAATGGGAAAAAATGTGTTATTTCTCTCCCTACTCCTGCAAGAAAACCATATCCTTCTGCTGGAAGCTGTTCATGGCAATATGATGTTAGTTCATCAATAACTTTGCTATGAATCGATAAATGATGGGATGCCCCCAATATCGTTCCTCCTTTCTCTTCCCCTATGATAAAATGAATATATCTTTGTTTGAGTGAGGCGTACATCATGAGTAGTATTCTTGTTGGAGTTTGTGGCTGGGGTGATCATGATATCTATCCACCCGGCACAAAACCTACAGACAAATTATCCTTATATGCTGGTCATTTTCCCGTTGTGGAAGTGGATAGCACTTTTTATGCTATTGCAACAGCAGATCGTATGGAAAAGTGGGCAAAGTCTACCCCTGATGCTTTTCGTTTCGTAGTGAAAGCATATCGAGAACTAACAGGGCATGGACGTGTTGGAAAAGCACCAGAACGATCATGGACGGAACTTGTCCAAGAGACAAAAGCTAGTTTACATCCTCTGCAAGAAGCAGGTAAGCTGTCCCTTCTGTTGTTTCAATTTCCACCTTGGTATGATTGCAAAGAATCACATGTGCGATATATTCAAAAAGTGCGGCATGCATTTGCTGAATATCCTGTTGCTATCGAATTTCGCCATCAAAGTTGGTTTGCACCTGCTTATCGACAGAAATCATTAGCTTTTTTGGCGAATGAAGGATTGGTGCACGTAGTTTGTGATGAACCTCAAGTACCAGATGGTTCCGTTCCCATTATAACAGAGGTGACGAATAAGGAGCAGGTACTTATTCGGTTTCATGGGCGAAATGCAAAAGGTTGGAGTGACTCCAAAAATCCAAACTGGCGAGATATTCGATACGCTTATCGATATTCCTCTACTGAATTAGATGAATGGGTACAGAGAGTTAAGAGAATGAAGAAAGAAACAGAACAAATGATTCTTTTATTTAATAATAATTCTCAAGGAGATGCAGTAGATAATGCCAAGCAATTTATTCAGAAATGTGGGATTACCTATACAAATTTAGCACCAAGACAAACAGAATTATTTTAGGAGAGCTTATGTGATGATTTGGATAGAATGGGTTATTTTGTTCTCGATTGGATTATTTGCAGGAACATTGGGAAGTTTGGTAGGTATTGGCGGAGGTATCATTATTGTACCCAGCCTTTTATATATAGCTACTGTCTTTAGTAGTTTATCTTCTCTTTCGGCTCAGGTAGCTGCGGGAACTTCTCTGTTAATTGTTATGCTCACAGCTGTATCCTCCATTATTACGTTTCATAAACAAAAGAGAATTGACTACCGTAGTGGAATGCTGTTTTTTATCGGTGCAGGACCGGGAGCGTTGGCAGGTGCATATTTCTCTAAGTTTTTTTCGACTGATTCGTTTATGTTAGGTTTTGGGATATTTTTATTATTTTTGTCTTTGCTTATGATGTTGAAGGATAGGTTAAAACCGATAACTTTTTCGACTGAAGTGAAAAGAACTTATACAGATTCTACTGGAGAAATTCACCATTATGGTTTTCATACCCCAACAGCAATTATTGTTTCATTTATAATTGGAATTATTTCTAGTTTGTTTGGCATTGGCGGTGGGGCTATGTTAGTACCCATGATGCTGATTATTTTTCGCTTTCCTCCTCTTGTAGCAACTGCAACATCGATGTTTGTTATTTTTTTATCATCGATTACAGGAAGTATTACTCATATTTTACAAGGACATATTTCTTGGATGCTCCTTCTGCTCATTGCACCAGGATCGTGGATAGGCGGGCAATTAGGGGCATACTTATCACAGAAAATGAGTAATCGAGTACTGTTGATTATATTCCGTATCACATTAATTTTAGTAGCTATAAAGATGATTTTAGATGGGTTACATCTTTAGTAGAGAGAGGGATAACATGAAGCGAATACATCTTATCCATACCAATGACATACATAGCCATTTGGAAGCTGCAGCACAGATTGATACATATGTGTCACGGCAAAGAAAACAGTGGGAGGAAAAGGGGGAAGTTGGATTTTTAGTAGATATCGGAGATCATTTGGATCGAGCAAGATGGGAGACAGAGGGGACAGATGGCTTAGTAAACAGAGCTATCTTAGAAACGTCTGAATATGATGTTGTTACACTTGGTAACAACGAACTACTTACTTTCTCTCATGATGATTTATATGCGATGTATACTAAGTCATCTTTCTATACAGTCTGCTCTAACGTAGAAGATCCTCTTTTTCTGCCTTATCAATTATATGAGTGCGCTGGAGTAAAATTAGCTTTTATTGGAGTTACTGTTTGGTTTGATCAACTTTATCAGTCACTTGGATGGAAAGTAACAGACCCTTTTGTAGCAGTTCGTTCTCTTACAGAACAATTGCGAGCGAAAGGTTATCTGATATTGGTGTTATCTCATCTCGGTTATCCTAGTGATGTGAAGATGGCTGAAGAAATTCCTGGTATTGATGTGATTATGGGAGGACATACCCATCATTTGTTGGTAAAACCAGAAAAAATTAATCACACTACACTTGCTGCAGCCGGAAAATATGGAAATTATATCGGTCATCTACAACTATTATGTGATGATGAAGGCAATTTGGTAAAAGTGGAAGGGGGAGCCTTTCCACTGGAGGAAGAACCAAGCCCTAGGATATTAGCTATTATAAAAGAGTATCAAGGTCAAGCGTCTGAGTATTTAAACCAACCTGTAGCAGAACTAGAAGAAGACCTGATCGTACAATGGGATAAAGAAACTCCGCTGCCAAACCTATTAGCAGATAGCTTGGTCAAATGGACTGGGGTGGAATATGGATTAGTGAATAATGGGCAGATGCTTTATTCACTCCCGCAAGGATTGGTAACAAAGGGTGGATTGCATACTACTTGTCCACATCCCATCAATCCTGTCGTAATCGAATTAAATGGCAAAGATTTGAGGTATACCCTTGAGGAATCATTATTAGAAGAATTTATAATGATGAAATTACAAGGTTTTGGATTCAGAGGCGAAAGATTGGGGAGTATGGCTATATCTGGAATAACTGTCAAATATAACCCTATGAACCCCCCTTATCAAAAAATACAACAAATATTCATGGGTAAAGACTTACTTGTGGATGATAACATATACCATATAGCAACCATTAGTATGTTTGTTTATGGGAAGGGGTACAAATTATTAAGTAAAGGAAGAGTCCTACATTACTATGTACCCGAACCGCTCAGACAAGTGCTGGCAAATGGTATCCAGTCTTACCATTTGCGTAAAGCAAGCAAACAAAAAAGGTGGATTATTTCTTCTCCCAAGGAAGAACATGTTGATAACGTTCCAGAAGGAAAATAAAAGGCAGCCCTAGTAAATAACATACACCTAATTCTCCAAACCCGACGTATAACATCAACCAAGGTATACCAACTTGTAATCCTCCTATAAAACCAAGTAAGACACCGATGATGACAGCATTGACGATTACAGGTGGTAATGGTGCAAGAAAACGGTTTTTTGTCAGCGATGTGAGGTACGCGGCGAGTAAAGTTGCCAAGCTGCCAAAAACTACATCATAAATCCCTGCTGGACTGAGCAAATTGGATATAATGGTTCCAATGAAAAGGCCAGGAATGGCGAGTCGGGTGAAGAATGGGAGCACAGTGAGTACTTCTGATATCCGAAATTGAATGTAGTTGAATGATAGTGGTGCAAATAGGTAAGTGAGTAAAACATAAATTGCTGCAATCATTGCGACAGTGGTAATGTTTTTTGTAGTCATATTTGATTCCCCCCATTAACTTAGTATGACGAATTTGAGGAGGATTTTCCATGAGTTTTGCTGACGAAGTATATTCCATGTACCGTGATCAGCTTCAAGATGATGAAGAAGATGCTATTTCTATTGTACTTAACTTACTCGAAGAACAATCACATGAGGATTTACTTCGTTTGCTGGAAAGATTAAGCATTGATGAACTTTCCCAAATGATTGGGATATATTTGGTCGAGATGCTAAAAATTAGGATGATTCAAGATGGTAAATTAAATACTTTAAAGTCGTTTACAGACAGTACGCGTTTGCATTAAAAAAGCACTCTTTTCCGCTTTTGCTCATAGGCTAGCAAGGGAAAGGAGTGTTTTTCTTGATCGATTTAAAACCAATAAATATTGATGAAAAAACTACTGTTCTGGGTGTTGAAGTGAAGTTGCCCAAAACAACATTGCTCGCGATTACTACTGATATCGGTTATATCATGTGTGGAGCTCTAGATGTAGGTTTGCTCAATGATCGGCTGTCTAGTCGGAGAATTATTGCGGGTAGAGCGGTTGGTGTGAAGACGTTAGAGGAACTGCTTGTAGCTCCCTTAGAATCTGTTACCCATACAGCAAGAGATCTAGGCATTACGGAAGGAATGACTGGATCGGATGCGCTACTGAGAATGCTTCGTTAACTCCGTCTTTTCCATAGTTTTTTTAAGATGAGAGGCAGAACAAACTTGGCAGCAAATCGAAGAATTTGAGATATCAACCGTTTTTTATTCATGACAACCACCTCATATGGAAGTTATTCTTTTCAGTATAATGGAAAAAGAAAAGGAAGCACAAATTTGTGCTTCCTTTTCTTTTTATAATCATTATCCGTTTACACGAACAACATTTGCGGATTGAGGGCCACGATCGCCATCAACGATTTCAAATTCTACTGCTTCGCCTTCTTCTAAGGTTTTGAATCCGTCACCTTGGATAGCGGAGAAGTGTACGAATACATCGCCACCGTCTTCACGCTCGATGAAACCATAACCTTTTTCTGCGTTAAACCATTTAACTTTACCCTTCATTCTCTTGGGCCTCCTTTTGTATATTAAAAAGCGGATCCTAAGAAACTGGATCGATGAACCTACTTACAAGAGGCCACAAGACCATACTTGGGTATTCCACTTTTTAATTCTGATCTCTATTATGCCACAAAGGGAATCAATCTAGCAAGTGTTCGTAAGGTTTCAGATCAATGTTTTTCTTTTGCAATGTCTTGATAAGCCATTTGTGATCTCTTTTAGGAGTGGCTAAAATATAGCCTTCTATAATATAAGCCTCTGTCATTTGGGAGGCATTATGCCCCAGTGCAATCTCCCCGATTTTACCAGCTATTTTTTGTTTTGCTACATCTCGAAACAGTTCTGGAACTGGCAGCACTAGATCATTTAAGAGAGATTTTTGTTCGGTATTCCATAAATGTATTGTCTTCTCAATGTAGTGATTTTGCCAATCCAATTCCGATTTTCCATCTGCTTTAGGTAAGCTCTTTAGAAATTTCCGAAACATGAAATATCCACCAATTGCCATTAAACCAATCAATGCAACCCAAAAAAACTGGTAGAAAACGGATAGTAAATAAGGAGTATTCACCAATCATTCACCTCATGTTTATTATAAGGAGTTTGTATACAAAAATGAACTGTTTATGATGGATTTTTGTTTGCGGTCAAAAAGTGACAACTTTAAGAAGATTAAGCTCTATTTCGAAAAAATCAAAGGATGTAGTAAATCTGTAAAAGAATTTTTTTCTTTTTGTAATGAATAGGTGCCACAATAGGGGGATAGTAAACAGTATAGTAAGATGTATAATATATATTGACAGGGAAGGAGTTTTTTTATGAGCCAAACAAAAAACCATTATCGATTTCGCCTAGCGACTTCCCTCCTTTTAACACTCATCCTGGGTGGAATACTGTTAGCAGGACAAAAGCTAATTTATACCGATAAAATGAAGATATTTTACTTTCAAGGAAAACCTGGTACTTTATTTTTCGCCCTTTTCGCATGTACGATTGCTGTCTATTTTTATTTGTTCACCAAAAGAGGCGACACTGGAAAGGTAATGAAAAAGTGGTGTCTTACTATTAATACCATACTGTTTGTTTTATTGCTTCCACTTCAGGTCTTTAGTATGGATTCTTATTTCTATATCTCGGATCGAGAAGTAGTGGAATCTAAATTTTGGAACGTTGGAGATAAAGAAACAGTTGATTGGAAAGACTTAAAGAAGTCTGTACTAACCGTGTTTGGAGACGGAAATAGTGATACAGTTTCGATTATAAACCGTTTGGTTTTTCGAAATGGAAAAACATATGATATCAATATTTCAACCATAGGAAAACAAGAATTTAGTAAATTATTAACTTATCTTAAACACCAAAAATTGTTAGTGGAAGTTCAGCGGCCAAGTGAAGAGCAGCTTCAACTGGTACGAAGTAACTACGGTCCACAAGTAGCAAAATTATTTATAGACAATAAAAATGGTTAACCGTCAAAAAGGACTGGAGCAATTAGCTCCAGTCCTTTTACAATAAAAAAAGGCCAATTGGCCTAGAAGCAAAGCTGAATAATCGCGTATATGGAAGCCCATAATGGAATGCTCATTAGACTTGCGTTTAAAATCCCTACTGTTGCGTTCATCATTCATTCCCCCAAAAAATTGTTTTACCGTTCATCTATGTAAGTTTGTTAAAGTCTTGTTTAACTTGATAGGTTTAGTATACAGACAGCAATGCGATTTGTCTTGAAAATTGCTACAATGTAATCTACATGTAAAGTTAGGGAGAAATAGTTGTAATTAAACAACACTACGTTGTTATTTGTTACAATAAGGTATCCAGAAGATAGGAGAGGAATGTCTAAATAATGATTCATGTCAGTAATGTAAGCTACCGTATCGGCGGACGAAAGTTGTTTGAGGATGTAAATTTGAAATTTACCCCTGGTAATTGCTATGGAGTTATTGGGGCTAATGGAGCAGGGAAATCAACGTTTTTGAAAATCATATCAGGCGAAATAGAAGCAAATACAGGGGAAATTTCGATTGGTTCAGGAGAAAGATTAGCTGTATTAAAACAAGATCATTTCCAATACGATGAGTATCCTGTTATCGAAACGGTAATCATTGGTCATGAGCGTTTATATAACATCATGAAGGAAAAAGACGCATTATATGCGAAAGCTGATTTTTCTGAAGAGGATGGAATGCGTGCTGCTGAGTTAGAAGGAGAGTTTGCCGAATTGGGTGGTTGGGAAGCTGAATCGGAAGCAGCTATATTATTATCTGGACTTGGAATTGCCGATGATCTTCATCAAAAGAAAATGGCAGATTTATCAGGACCGGAAAAAGTAAAAGTATTGTTAGCTCAAGCATTGTTTGGTAAGCCTGATATTTTATTACTAGACGAGCCTACTAACCATTTAGATATCGCAGCAATCCGATGGTTAGAAGAATTTTTAGCTCAATTTGAAAATACAGTAATTGTCGTATCTCACGATCGTCACTTTTTAAATCAAGTTTGTACTCATATGGTGGATATTGATTTTGGTGAGATTCGTTTGTATGTTGGTAACTATGATTTTTGGTATGAATCTAGCCAACTTGCTCTAACGTTAACAAGAGAAAAGAACAAAAAGCTAGAAGAGAAACGAAAAGAACTTGAAAACTTTATTGCTCGATTTAGTGCAAATGCCTCAAAATCCAAACAAGCTACTTCACGAAAAAAACAATTGGAAAAGATTACATTAGAAGATATAAAACCATCTACACGTCGATATCCCTTTATTCAATTTGAACCAGAGCGAGAAGCAGGTAATGATATTTTACGTGTGGATCGAATATCAAAAGAGATCGAAGGCGAAAAAGTGTTGGATCAAGTGAGTTTCACCCTCAATAAAGGTGATAAAGTAGCCTTTGTGGGTGATATGGAATTAGCTAAAACGACTCTCTTTCAAATTTTGATGGAGGAAGCAAATCCGGATGCAGGTGAAATTCATTGGGGGATTACGATTAAGAAAGCTTATTTTCCAAAGGATCATGCTGACTATTTCCAAGGAAATGAGTCGAACCTCGTCGACTGGTTACGGCCATATTCCACAGACCAGACAGAGAGCTATTTGCGTGGCTTTTTGGGAAGAATGCTCTTTTCAGGGGACGAAGTAATGAAGAAACCGAGTGTACTGTCTGGTGGTGAAAAAGTTCGTTCTATGCTCGCTAGAATGATGCTCAGTGGAGGAAATCTATTGATTTTAGATGAACCTACCAATCACCTTGATCTTGAATCCATTACTGCTTTAAACAAAGGATTGACCAATTTTTCTGGTACTATTTTGTTCGCATCGCATGATCACCAATTTATACAAACCATTGCGAATCGAATCATTGAATTTACTCCAGATGGGGTAATTGACAAGCAAATGACTTATGATGAATATTTGGATTGGCGGTTGTCTATTTCCTAGGAAATATGTTGTCGATTGATGATTGGAATTTTTTATATATGTAGATGACATTTTCATCTATTAAAGAAGAGGATAAGTTATGAAGAAGCCAATTTCTCCACAGTGGGACCCATGGGACGCTTGGAATACAGTACAAGTAAAACAACGATATGAATTGACAAGTATTGAGTTTACGGTTACCAATCTTTGTAACCTTCGCTGTGAGCATTGTGCAGTGGGAGAGACGCTACTTGAAAAAGAAATGCCTTTTATCTCGTTGGAAAAAGTATTTAGACGGCTAGACGAAGTAGAAACACTGCAAACAATCAGTTTAACGGGTGGAGAGCCCGTTTTTCATCCTGATACAGTAGAGAAGGCCATAAAACCGATCCTGCAATATGCGAAAAAGCGCGGAATTTATACACAATTGAACACAAACTTAACGCTACCATACAATCGATACGAAGATTGGATCGAAGATGTGGATGTCGTGCATATATCTTACAACTACCGGGACTATCAAGATTTTCACCGAATGGTCTATGCCAAAATGGATCGAATGGTATCTACAAAAATAGCTGAAAGAACATTTACGCTGATGAAGGACAATGCGAAGAAATTAGCGGATGGTGGTGTATTTGTTTCAGCAGAAACGTTTTTAAGTCCATTTACGGCTCCTCATATCTTAGCTATGCATGAGGAAGTTGTTGCAATGGGTTGCCAGAGACATGAAGTTCATCCTTTATATCCGAGTGATTTTGCTAAAGGGATGTCCCTGCTTTCCTTAGAAGAATATCGTCAAGCAGTAGAAGATTTGATCAAGGAACCAAAAACTTGGGTCTTATTTGGCACGCTTCCTTTTTTTCCATGCAGCGATGATAAACGGGATCAAAACTTATGGGTAAAGTTGCACCAACACCCAGACATTACAGTAAGACAAGACCCAGATGGTAGAAATCGGTTGAATATCAATTTATTTACAGGGAATGTAACGGTAACTGATTTTGCAGAGTTACAATCGTTTGGCAACATCTCGAACCAAAAATTGGTGGATATTTTTCATAATTGGTTACAACATCCACAAGCTAATCGATTACATTGCATGTGTCCAGCAGCAAAATGTACCGGACCAAATCTGCTAGTAGCAGATAGTTATTATCCGGCGTGGGAATTTAAAGATAGAAAATCGCATGTCCAAGTATGTTAAAGATGAAGAATCATTAATATTATTCGAAAATATCTGATATAATGAGATGCGTATAACATAGGTATCGATTGACACAAAGGAGTGTCGTGACGACGAGTACTGTCATCCAGCAGTTGAGGCAAGGTGCAGTAGAGTTCGCAAAGTTCGCTGAAGAGCATCCGGACTCCCCATTGGCTGAAATCGCCTTGGAGTTGGCAGCGGATAAAAATAGAGCAGCTAAGACCGCACCTTTGTGGATCAAGATCCAAAACGTTTTGAGAATCATTTCTAGGATTTGGAAAGGTTGAAATTAGTAAAAACAGACAAAAGCCTTGAAAAAGGTCTCCTAGATTCGTCAAACTAACAACCTGCCGAATCCCCCCTGACGCCATCTAAAAGGTGGTGTCAGGGATATCTTAGTAAAAGTAATTGCTATTTGCGTGAAAAAAGCAAATGTTAAAAGGCAACCTTATAGAGGTTGCCTTTTATAATGAAAGGGAAAATGAAGGATGAAAATCTCCTTCCAACTCATTTAAATTACATACTTTTTTTGTTTGAGTTTGCATCTTTACTTAACTGTTTCCATGATACATGAACTTAAGAAGAAATTATTGGGAATAGAAAAAAATGTCGATATTCATCCTTTCTTCTACTTAATTGAAGGGGAAATGGAATCGTGGGAGAAAATATATTATTAGGAATAATTTGTCATAAACAGGAAAATAACGGCATGTTGCTATCAGTGTTATGGAGGGGATTTCTTGAAAATTGCAATCACAGGTTCAACCGGAATGGTTGGTCAACGTTTGGTTCAAACACTAAGTGATCAGGGACATGAAATCTTTCGAGTTATACGCTCACGCAATGCACATGTAAAAGAGCCAACAATTTCATGGGATCCAGAAAAACAGTTCTTGGATTTGCAACAATTGAATGGTATGGATGTAGTTATTCACCTAGCTGGTGAAAACATAAGTAAACGGTGGACAAAAAGACAGAAAGAAAAGATTGAGCAGAGCAGGGTACAAGGGACGAAATTCCTATCCTCTTCTTTGGCTCAGTTAAAAAATCCGCCAAAATGTCTGCTTTCAGCATCTGCTATCCATTATTATGGAAATCATCCTTATTCTAAGCTGTTGGATGAGAACAGTGTTCAAGGTACAGGTTTTTTATCGGAAGTAGTTCAGCAGTGGGAAGATGCTACAAAACCAGCTGAAGAAAAAGGTATCCGAGTTGTACATATGAGATTTGGAGTAATTTTAGATAAAAACGCTGGAGCTTTAAAAAAGATGTTACTCCCATTTCAATTAGGGTTAGGGGGGAAGATTGGGACAGGAAGACAAGCATTCAGTTGGATTGCTCTAGATGAAATACCTGATATCATCCAGTTTTTAATAGAAAAGGAAGAATTAAAAGGTGCAGTGAATATAGTTAGTCCAGAACCTGTAACCAACTACCGTTTTACAAAAATATTGGGAAGTATATTAAACCGGCCAACTGTTTTACCAATACCAGCTCTTTTGTTAAAAGCGATATATGGTGAAATGGCAGAACAACTGCTAGTAGATGGGATTCGAGTATCCTCTAAAAAATTGATAAATAGCGGATATACTTTCGAGTATTCGGACTTAAAACGAACCTTGGAGCATATGTTTAACAACTAGAAGGGGGAGTGATCGTGAAGGAACGTAGGCATGCTATACTTTCGTTCTCTGTATTTCTATCAATTTGCTTCTCGGTGGCATTAATTGGAGCCTTGATGACAGAAATAGGAGAAAATAGTTGGTTTACCGGGCTTCAAAAACCAACTTTTCAGCCGCCAAATTGGATATTTGGACCTGTATGGACAGTACTATATATTTTGATTGCAATTTCAGGGTGGCTCGTTTATATACAGGAGAGGACTCCGATTCGTAAATTTGTGCTGCAAGTTTATGCTGCACAGTTGATTTTAAATCTACTGTGGACGTTTTTGTTCTTTGGTTTGCATTCTCTGATACTATCATTGGTAGATATCTTTATATTAGTATTTACTATATTTTATTACATTGTCATTTCTAGAAATCTATCAAAATGGGCAGCCTTGTTATTTGTTCCATATGCAATTTGGGTTACGTTTGCTGCTCTGCTTAATTTATCATTATGGATGTTAAATCCAGTTTAATAGGAGAAGCAAAGATGAATAAAAAAATATCGTTACTGATTGGCGAAAATTAAGATTTTGGCAAATGTCCTCCGAGCAAGAAAAGAGGGCTATTTTTTTGCTTGATGGAAGATCAGCAAATGATTATTGTCGAAATAAAACGTGATTTGTCAAGCCCTAATGTCCGAAAAATATGAAAAAGTGTTGAAATTGGGGTTTGTTCTGTAATAATATAGAGAAAAGACGCACATTTAGTTCTATTTATGTTTAAGATAAGAAGCAGGAAAGACAAAATTTGCTGAATGATGTTCGACGAGATTTGGTGAATTTGACCAAATCTTTTTTCGCTCAGGATTTGAAGGAGGCATTCCGATGCAAAAGGATCCAAAACGAGTATTGGAATCTTTACGTATTGAAGAAGAAGATCCGCTCTTACATCACCGCCCTAGGAAGTTTCGCAAGCGAAAAAACGAGTTGAGTCAAGTATCCAATACAGCAGTTCTTTCTCTTTGCTTGGTAACAGGATTGTCTTCTGGTGTAGGTAGTGCATTTGCAAATTCGTTGGATGGGAATCCTCAAAATAAAGCACCTTTGGACGAACCGCCTTCCAAAGTAGAACAAAACGAAAATGTTGAACTACCGCAGATGAAAGTACCACAGACGAAATCTAGTGAGATTACACCAAATAATCCGCCATTAGATGAGCCTGCGTCCAAAGTTACAGAGCAACAACCCAATATCAATGAAAACAAACATAAACATATAGAAAAGGGTAATAGCCAGACTTCAGAGCAGCAGAAGAAAGAAACAGCTGAATCCAAACAAAATAAAGAACAAATCAAACCTAAAGAAAGCCAAACGAAACAACAAAAAGTGCAAGAGAAAACACCAAAAAATGAACAATCGACAAAACATGCCGAAAAAGAGAAGCCTGCACCATCTCATTCCTCCACAGAACAGAAGCCAAAAGCCAAAGAAAAATCAGTTACACCGCAAGTAGGTTCGACTCATGACTCTAATGAAGCAGAGGAAGATGGTAGTACGAAAGTAAACAAAACAAAACAGTCAGATGTTCTGCTTCCCCAAACTGAAGAAGGTGGCCAGTTACCTCAAACTGCGGGAAATGATTTAAATCAAGCGGCATTAGGTGCAGGTGTTGCATTAGCGGGGGCTTTTTTACTTCGACGTAAACGTGAAAAACCAGAATGAAATGGGACCGTATTATCGCTCTATTTATCGTTACAGCAGGAGTAGCATATGGAAGCTACTCACTTATCCTATACTTCCAAAAATTACAAAATAACGAAACGGTTATTTCGACTGCTGAGGTTGTGAAACAAGAAGAAAATGCCAAATTGCCGATAGGTAGAAAATTGCCAATTATTGTGCCGAAAGATCAACGACCTAAAACAGGACAACATTTTGCAGATTTGATTATCCCTCGTTTAAAAGTGAAAATTCCTGTGATCGAGGGAACAGACGAAGATGAGCTAAGTGTGGGTGCAGGGCATTACGCAGGTAGTGTTCTACCAGGTGAAGGGGACAATTGTGTAATTGCAGGTCATCGCGATACCGTTTTTCGTCGGATGGGAAAATTAAAAAAAGGAGATCTTCTCCAAGTATCTTCCAATCAAGGGGTATTCACTTATCGGATAAGAAAAATGTGGATTACTAATCCTGATGATCGTACTGTTATTGTCCCGCGTGGTGAACCGATATTGACATTAGCAACATGTTATCCATTTATTTTTATTGGACCTGCTCCCAAACGTTACATAATTGAAGCTACACTAGTGAAGTAAATTTAGAGGAGATTTTCATCCATGAATCGTTTAAGCAAACAAAGGATGACTAGGTTTTTATTCTGGGGGTTGCTAATCTATACTGCTTTAAGTTCTACAATTGCATGGTCCATACAATTTGGATTGATACCTGTAGAACCAAGAAAAGTTCAAGCAACAGATGAACAAAAAATTCAAACTACCGATACACGAGAACTAGCCTTTGCAGAGCAGTTTACAAAAGAGTATTTTTTCTGGACACAGGGAAAAGAAGACAGTAGAAAACAAAGGCTACAGCCGTTTTTAATCAGTAATTTAGATGTACAAGCTGGGCTGGATATGACTGCTGCGAAATATAACTCATATGCCCAGAATATAAATGCATGGCAAGCAAAAGATCGTGGAGATGGAGTAAAAGAAGTAACCGTTTATGCAGAAACGATTTTAACAAGTTTATCCAATCCATCAGATCAAAAAAGGGTCGATCGATATTTGGTTGTTCCGATCAAACAAGCTGGTGATTCTTTTCGAGTGGTAGATCTGCCTTACTTGATCCCGCCGCCAGTTGCTAGTGATATTGCAATAGATGAACCGAAATCAGAAGGAAGCCCTGTTTCTGGAGAAATTGCAAATCAAGCGGAAACTTTCATGCAAACATTTTGGAAAGTATATACGAATGGAGAACCACAAGAAATAGCTTATTATTTTAAAAATAAGCAAGCATCCGCTGGTTTAACCTCCATTGAAAGTTTTGTGAGTATGGATAATTTGAATGTCACACAAGTAGATGATCAATATGTGGTCAATTGCAATGTAACCCTAAAAGATGTACAGACAGGGGTACAACTTGTGAATCACTATGTTTTTACTCTGGTCAATGAGAGTGACCGTTGGTATGTGATATCAATGAAACAAGGAGAGATATAGAATGTTTGATATGAGTACCATTCTGACGTTTTTGGCTGCGGATGGACCAGGTAAAAAATTGGAAGAATCAATGGGCAGTGAAATTGGCGCAATCTTTATGCTCATCATTATTTTTGTAAGTGTGACCTTATTTTGGAAACGGGCATTTACAGCATTTTTAGGTTTTGTTCTCTTTGCAATGTTGGTTAGTGTGTTTGTGTTTAAACCGGAATTTGTGCAGCAAATGGGACAGAATGGATTCCAATGGTTATTTGAGGCTTATTTAAAATGAAACAAATTAGGATTTACAACCAAGTATTTCGCATCGAAAAAACGGTTTACTCGATTCAGGGGATTCCTTTACCAATCCCTGTCTCTTATAGACAATTAGGGTTTTTTATAGGTGCATTGTTTATCATGCTTTTATTAAATACGTTGCCAATGATGAGTTGGTTTGGAAACTATTATCTAGTGAAATTTATAGGAATACCTATTTTGGTTTCGTGGTTTTTTACTCGTAAAACATTGGATGGAAAAGCACCTCATCGTTTTTTATTTCGTTACTTTGAACATCTCCTTTCTTGTAATCATTTTGCCCGCTATCAAAAATTAAAAAAGACAACTAACGAAAAGTATCAATATGAAGGTGAAGTTGCTTTTCGTTTCAACAGTGGAGGTGACAATATTTGAGCACCTTTCCTTTCCCGCTTAAATATTTTGAAAAAAATATTGTATTTGCCCAAGATGGAACTGTTACAGCCTATTATGAACTTGCAGGCTATACCTATGATTACCTCACAGTTGATGACAAGCTTAGCCTCCATGGGAAATTGGAGGCTTTTTATTGGAACATGAACGCGGATATTCACACCTTGATGATTCCTGTTTCGGAAGATCTGGAAGAAAAAAAATTGTTTATGAAACAATCTTTGGTTTCAGAATTGCTACAGCCTGGTGAAGATCATATCCAAGCAAGTTTAAAACACTTGAAGGAAAAGGAACTAAACCAGTACCGTTTTTTTATTGGTATTAAGCTTAAAGAAACTCAAGTGTCCGGTCTATCTTTCTTTCGGGAAATGTCTTATGCGTGGAGAGATTTCAAAAGATATTTGTTAAATAGTTCAGGTACAGATTTCCCAGAGATTCTTGAAGAAGAACTGCTTGCCTATCAGATTCAGGAAGAGACTATTTTTTCTCGACTGAATGGGTTTTTATCAGTAAAACGATTAAAAACAAGTGAGTTGGAATGGCTTATTCGCAGAGGTTTTTACCGAGGTATTGGTGACCCCCCAGGTAGATATCAATGGAAACCAAAAGCAGTATCAGTAGAAGTTAAAGGAAAGAAAGCAATTCGCCCAACCCGAGATATTTTAACTTTAACAGAAGGACGATTCGATGCATCTGGAGGGCGCCAGTTAGTTGTTGAGCAATTCGTATCAGGAAAACCACGACTTGGTTATATGGCTTTTTTAACTATTTCTCACATTCCAGACAAAGCCCCAGTACCAGGTACAGAATGGCTTTATTCCTTGGTGAAACTCCCATTTCCGGTGGAAGCATCTGTGCGAACAGAAACGATTGAATACAGAAAGGCACTTTCCCAAGTGCAAAATAAGAAGAAAGAATTAAAAGCAGAAGACGAACATGCTGCGGAAAGTGGTGAAGATACATCCTTTCATATTTTAAATAGTAGACAAGAAGCACTGGAGTTAGAAAATAATTTAAGAGTAGACAAGTTTCCCCTACTACAAACGTCTATTGTCCTCTGTGTGTCTGCTAGAAGTAAAGATGAACTACAACTGAGAATACAACTGATCAAAGATTTATATAGTGAAATGATGGTGCAAATAGAGATTCCTTATGGGGACCAGTGGCGAGGTTTTAATGAATTTTTGCCTGGCAGTAAACGTTACATTACTGATTATGTTCACCACATGGATCCAACGGCATCTGCTGCTGGAATGCTGGGTGCAGTTAGACAACTAGGTGATGGACAAGGATTTTTTATTGGAATGTCCAAAAATCTGCCAGTGTTTTTTGAACATGATCGTGGACCAAAAGATAAGAAATTGAGTACTACTGCATCTGCTGCCTTTATTGGATCACTAGGTGCTGGTAAATCATTAGGCGCAAACCTTCTTGCATATCAAGCTTTATTAAAAGGATCGAAAGTGTTGATCTTCGACCCAAAAGATGAAAGAGGACACTGGCCGCAGATGCTGCCTGAGCTCGCTCCTATAACAAATACGATTACCTTGCGTTCAGGAATAGCAGATCGTGGAAAATTAGATCCACTCATGGGTGCTAAGTCACAACAAGAGAAATTTGCAGCAGCTGAAACAGCGAAGAGAATATTACAGTTTTTAGCCAGAGCAGCAGATGGCACTTATGAAGCTATTGTACTTGGAAAAGTGGTGGATCAAGTAATAAAAGCTGAAAAACCTTCTATGACAATGGTTATAGAAGTATTGATGGAAGGTGTCCAAAAGTTACCAGAAAAAAGACAGGATAGTTTAGAAGAAATGATCGATGTTTTAAGCTACTTGGCAACTTCGGGACAAGGCCAACTCCTCTTCGGTGATGGAACGCAAGAAGCGATTGATTTATCGAAGCCACTTACTATTTTGCAAATTGAAGATCTACAGCTTCCAGAAGAAAGCCAGACTGATTTTGGTCGGATGGGTATAGCGTTATTAATGGCAATTTCTGATTTTTCTCGTCGCTTTTCCAATCAGTCTTCTGACCAATTTAAGATGGTTGTATTCGATGAGTCATGGCGCTTAGCTAAAGTTCGCGAAGGCCGTGCGATATTAGAAGAACTAGTAAGAACTGGACGAAGTAAAAACTCTGCAATTTATCTCATCAGTCAGAATGCGAAAGATATGTTAGGGGAAGAGATCAGATCTAATCTAGGATGCCGTTTTGTCTTTCGTTGTCGTGACAACAAAGAAGCGGAAGCAGCTTGCCATATATTAGGAATAGAAGTGAATGAAACTAACATTGAAAAAGTAAGAAATCTGCCAACGGGTACATGTCTCATGTCTGATCTTGAAAAACGAGTAAATGAGCTAGAAATCTGCATTATGGAGGACAGACTTTTAGAAGCATTTGATACAAGACCAGGATCAAAAAAATTACATATCGAGACAAAGACCATGAAAGTTTAGAATCATCGACTTTGATTATCGTTATACATGAAAATTTCTACCCTCTAGTGAAACGATATCTATGTGAACGGTATGATTCAAAGTCAATAAATATCCAACCTAGAGGTGGAGAGATCTCATGAAAAAGTATAGCAAATGGTTGGCTGTTGGAATATTGGTGTGTTACCTGTGGACATCGATGCTGGGGGAGGCTAGTGCTGAACCGCAGACTCTACCTAATCAAACAGGGTACAATTTTATGTTTGATTCGTTAGTTCATTTTCCAGAGGAAAGGATAAAAGCCGCCAAACTAAAAGGATATGATGTCAAATATGCAAAGTACAAACCGAGCAGGTATTATTTAGAGATTCAATTTCCAAATGATAACTCTTGGGATTTAGGAGGTAATCTTTCTGAATCGGGATATGCTTTAGCTCACTCATTCCTTGTAAATTCTGTTTGGCAGATGATATTAATTTGGGATTTTTTAGTGATTTCAGGGGTTGAGAACGGTTTTTCACTAGATATCGTCGATATATTTGCTGATAAGATCGATGCTATTATCCAGAAGTTTGTGGGCTTTAATGGTCATGTTGTTGGAAATACCGGTATATGGGGCAACTTTTTAACCTTTATGATTTTATTAGCAGGTGCTTGGATTGCATATAAAGGACTATATAAGCGAGATACATCAAGTGCTTGGACCGGTATAATTGGAACTATTTTTATTTTAATGGTCTCTTTGACCTTTTTTAACAACTCTAGTGGTATCATGAAATATTTGAATGGAATCAGTAGTGGAATTAGTCAAGAGATTATGGGTGTTGGACTACAAGCGGATATGGTAAGTACAAATCAAACGAATGAAGACTCTACTGAAGATAAAGAAGCTGCTAGAAAACACCAAAAACAATCAACTGCTAATTCAAACCAATATTCCTCACAAGTCTCTTCTTTTGTAGTAGCTGATAAGCTATATGATATGTTGATTTACCAACCTTATCTTATGCTGCAGTATGGGAAAACTTCTGGTGATCCAGAACTGAAACCAGAACGTATTGGGCGTATTTTAAATAATAAGCCCGGAAGCCAAGCGCGGATAGAAGCTGTCACAGAAGAGCGCTTAGGAAATCCTGCTCTAGGGTATGAACCAAATGTAATGGTAACGAGTTTGGGTGTATTCCAACGCTTAACACTGCTTGGACTGCTGGCTGTATCCCATCTGATATTAGGAGCAGTATTCCTATTTGTTGCTGGAGCTATTTTGGTATATCAATTTATCTTTGTCATCTTTGCACTCTTTGCTCCTTTTGCATTTTTGATGGCTCTCTATCCAGCATGGTCAGGACTAGCGATGGATTGGAGTAAAAAATTCATTGGCTATCAAATTCTGAAAATTGTTTTGGGTGTATTGCTGAGTATGATCTTAACTTTGTCACAGATTCTATATAATTTAACTCCTCCTCAACAATTTGGTTATGCTTGGACAATTATTATGCAGCTTATATTGACTGTAGGTATTATTTGGAAACGAAATGAACTTATCAGCATCGTGAATGGATCACTTGGTAAATTTACACAGTATACCGATAATTCTAGTGATTTAAGGAAACAGTTTAAAAAATATTTACAGACAGCGACGACAAGGATTGAAAAGATTAGATTTCCAAGATAGGTGGGAGAAATATGAGTTGGTTAAAAATGCCTAAAGGCGGACCTGATGACTTGGCGAAAATACCACGCTATGTATTGTTTTATGCTGTATTACCATTAGCATTTCTGTTTCTCCTAAAAGAAATTTGGGATTTTTTACAACCTAGGCTTGAAGGGAAGTCACCTGATACTTCACAGGCAGTAAGTTCCGTAAATTCAACTATGCAAGCATCTGGGGACCTTATCCTGTCCTGGTTGCCGACTGTTATTTTGATACTTGTTTGTATTCCTTTATTGTATATCCTAATTCGATGGCTAATGGTCATGTATTACCGACGACAAGCCATTAAAGGTGTGAGATATCTTCGTATCTTACCAGCGGATAATATCGAGTTAGAAATCGATAAAATTACTATGATGACTCGTACATTTGGTGGAATGATTCGTCATTTGACTCGGCGTATCCAATTTGGAAACCCATGGTTTCGTATACGTTTTGCAATTCCTACTGGATCAAATGAAATTGGAATTTATATGGCTTATCCAAAAGATAAGAAAAATAGTGTATTTGATACAATTCAAAGTGTTTATCCATCAGCAGAGATTCACGAAATAACAAAGGAGCAATTTCCGGAGCCAGAGAATAGCGGTTCAGGAGGTATTTTCACTTTTCAATTAGGGAAAAGAAAAGGACTACCATTAGCATCATTGGAACAGAAAAAAGAAAGTCCCATTGGAAATATTTTAAACTCACTTCGGCCGGGTACATTTCTCGATATCCAATTTTCTCCAGTTAGCTGGTCTAAATTAGAAGATCGTTCAGAAGATGTGATGGACAGTTTTAAAGATAAAAAGATATCGGAGATGGAGCCCGAAGAAAAAGCCCGCAGAATCAGTTTGATGAAAAGACTAACAGGTAGAGAACTCTCTTTTAAAGTGAGATTAAGCCTGTGGTCCAATCATGAACATGCTGTTTCTATTGTTCGATCATCTGCAAATGCGATTGAAACAGCAATGAATTATGATGGAGCAATTCGATTTTGGCCTCAAAAACTTTGGAATCCTTTAAAAGACAAAAATCCAGTTCCGTATCCGTATCCCTCTAGCTTTATGATTTGGGATGGAAATGAATTGGCGAATCTATTTCATTTGCCACCGTCGACACATTGGATTTATAAAGAGCCGGAGAAAATGGATAAGAATAGCCGGGGATTTCTCTTGCACTTGGTAAATGATCAACGTACATTGGAAGATAATGAATTAAATGAGGGAGTTCTCATAGGAGTGGCTAAACACCCGTTACATGCTCGTGAGGTAAGGATTAGCTACAACCAGCTCACCAAACATTTTCTTCTCTCAGGAACAAGTGGAATGGGCAGATCGAGTGCGTCAACACAAATTATCCAGTCCATGATTGATGATTGGCTAAAAGACCCTGATAATCACCCAGGATTTACCATTTTGGATCCAGCACGTGAAATGATTCCTATCATTGAAAATAGACTACGGTTTTTAGAAGAAAATGGAGAGAAAATCCCGAAAGAAAAAATTCACCACTTTAATCTATCGAGTGACACATCCCATGTGGTTGGTTTAAATTTATTAGCAAATCCCAATGAAATACCGATTGATCAGATTGCGGAACAAATAGCTGAAGTCTTGCTGCACAAACACGGAAAAAGTGAATCACTCACAAGGATGAAAAGATTATTGACCTTGGCTGTACACAGTTTGATGGAACATGATGAACGACATACGATCTTATGTGTAGATGAATTTTTCCGAGATCCAACATTTCGTACCAAGATTGTTCAAAAAGGAAAGGATCCATACGTAAAACGTTTCTGGACAAAACTGGATCAACAAGAACTAAAAAGAGAGGTAGAAGGGATTCTCAATCATATAGATCCATTGTTGCAAGATCCTACCATGCGAAGAATGTATCTGCAAAAAGAAATGACACTAGATATCAATAAGTATCTCAATGAAGGTCATTTGGTATTTTTTGACCTTGATGGAATGAAGGATCACGAATTAAAGGTAACAGTCGGTCAACTAGTAAATCACTATTATCAAGCAGCTATTAAACGTCCAGTGGGTGCAAAATTTCATCTAATGATGATCGATGAAGCGCATCTGATTCAAATTCCTTTATTTACAGAAATCTTTTTGAGTGATGATAAATGTGATTTAGGTATAGGTCTGATAACAAGAGAAATTGATCAGTTTAATAATGAAGAGCTTATGCAAGCAATGAAAGGAAATATTGGAATGATTATTAGCTGCGCACAGTTAGAAGGTGCAGATGAGATCGAAGACTTGACCCGTAATCATCTAAAAGCGTCATTTGTAGAGAAGCTAGCAGAACGTACAGCAGCTGTATATATTCATTCCAAAAAGAACCAACGGAAAACAGTAACAACTTGTGTAGTTTCCAATTTACCACCCTCTGTTTTTCAACCTGATGGGAAAATTGCCAACTACAAAACAAATGAACGGAAAGAAGCATTTAAATGGGGATTGGACTGGGGCATCAAAAGGATGATTGAGTCAGGAGAAGCTAGAGAAGTAGAGGAATTAGATAAAGAGATCTCTCATTATATGGAGCAGCAACGTCAAGAGTTAACTTAATAGTGTTAACTTAGGATGATGCTGTATGGGAGGTAAAGTAGATGTTAAAAACTCTTCACGGATTTGGTCGTTCTGTCTTACCCTTTTTTGAAGTCATCCTCCTCAGTTTTGTAATAGGGATTGCTCTTAGATCTTCGGCAACGGCAATTGTTGCTTTCTTGTTTTTGATTGTGACAGTTTATTTTTGGTCATCCTTAGTATTATCGTTTGGTTGGGCAATTGCTACTGTATTAATTTTGACCAGTTTGATTCCTAATCAATCGATTATTTTCCAAGTGATTATGGGTGTAATCGTTGGTGGATTACGTTATTTGATATTAAAGGTACGACATCGACTATAAAGTTTCACCTATATACAAATAAATCATCTAGAAATAGTCTGTCAAATAACAGGCTATTTTTTTATATATAAATGGTTAAGCTAGGAAAAAATGCTAAAGGGGTTCATCGTATTGTCGAAAATTGTCGCCGTGGGAACAGCAGTACCGCCATACGAATTATCCCAATCGGATGCCAAAGCATTTGCAGAAGAGTTATTTGGTGGTTCGTTAGAACAAATGGATAGAATGATGACGATATTTGAAAATACTGCAATCGAGAAACGTTATATCAGTTGTCCTCCTGATTGGTTTAGCAGACGGCACACTTTTCCCGAAAGAAATGAAAAATATACTCAGATGACCTGTCAATTAGCCGAAGATGCGATACGTCAATGTTTAGAACAATCTAATACGCATCCAAAACAAATTGACCACATTTATTTTGTATCTACAACAGGAATTGCTACTCCTAGTATAGACGCTCATCTTATCAATCAGTTGGGATTATCGACACACATTAAACGTACCCCTATTTGGGGTCTCGGTTGTGCTGGTGGGGTATCTGGTTTATCTAGAGCTTATGAATTTGCCAAAAGTTACCCAGATTCTCGGGTACTTTTTGTGGCAGTAGAATTATGCAGTTTAACTTATCGGCCTCAAGACAATAGTAAAAGTAATTTTGTTGCAACTTCGTTATTTGGGGACGGGGCAGCGGCTGTTTTAGTGGTAGGTGAAAATGTTATACCAAATAGAAATGGGCCTACTATAGTAGATAGTATGAGTACTATTTGGCCTGATTCTTTAGATGTAATGGGATGGGAAGTAGTGGATGATGGTTTGAAAGTTATATTTTCTAGAGATATTCCATCTATAGTCCATGAACAAGTAAAACCAGTTGTAGATACGTTTTTAGCAAAATGTGAAATCAAGCTAGAAGATATTACTTATATGATCTCTCACCCTGGTGGGAAGAAAGTATTAGAGGCATACGAATCAGCTTTGCAGTTGTCCAAAGATAAATTTATTTATGCATATGACGTACTGAAGTACTTTGGCAATATGTCATCTGTAACTGTGTTATTTGTTCTACAACAAGTTTTACAAACAAATCCTACTTCTGGTTATGGTTTGATGACTGCTCTGGGTCCAGGATTTAGTTCTGAGTTACTATTGTTAGATTGGAATGGGGGTGTTTCCATATGACATCGTGGATGATTTTGTTGTGGTGGATTGTAGTAGTCCAGCGAATAGGAGAGTTAGCTATTTCTAAGCAAAATAGTACTTGGATGGCAAGCCAAGGTGGCTATGAGGTTGGTCGAGAGCATTATAAATTAATTGTCTTTATTCACTTATTGTTTTTTATTGGGATATGGGGAGAGGTCTTGATTTTTCGTGCGAAACCTCCATCATGGGCCTATGTACCTTTGCTAATTTTTGCATGTACGCAAGTCTTGCGATACTGGTGTATTCGATCTTTGGGTAAGTATTGGAATACGAGAATTTGGGTAGTCCCAGGTCATAAACCGAGTGTGACTGGTCCTTATAAATATATGCGTCACCCTAATTATGTGGTGGTAGCAATCGAGTTACTCGTTTTTCCTGTCATTTTTGGAGCATATTTGACTTCAGCAATGGTAACATTTATCAACACTCTCACAATGGTATTAATTCGTATCCCAATGGAAGAATTTGCTTTGAAAGATGTCACCAACTACGAAGAAGAAATGGGAGAAAAACGGCGTTTTCTCCCGAGTTGGAACCGATCAAGTACAGACTAAGTTTGATCTTTTTTTGAAAAATGATAAAAGGTGTGGGGATAGATATTTTTTTCGTCTTCTATCCCTGTTTCTTTGGAGATGAGTTGGTAGTCCTCTTCATTCCATTCTGGGAAATAGGTGTCACCTTGAAAAGAATGATGAATTTCTGTGATGTAAAGTTGATCAGTATAAGGAAGAAATTGTTTATAGATAGATGCCCCGCCGATAATCATAATGTCACCCAAAGTGAAAATATTTTCCATTTGCTGAACAACTTCAACACCACTTGCTTGAAATGAAGTTGAACGAGTGAGGACAATATTTCTTCGGTCAGGAAGGGCTTTACCGATCGATTCATACGTTGATCTTCCCATCACTATTGTTTTTCCAATTGTTAATTCTTTAAAATGTCTTAGATCATTAGGCAAATGCCAAGGTAATTGATTTTGGTAACCGATCACTCGATTTTCATCATAAGCCACTACGATGGATATCATACGGAGACTTCTCCTTTGATATGAGGATGAGCAACATAATGATCAATCGTGATATCCTCATAACGAAAATCAAAAATAGATTTTACATCTGGATTTAACCTCAGCTGTGGCAGAGGAAATGGCTTTCTTGTCAGCTGTTCCTTCACTTGTTCAAGATGATTGAGATAAATATGTGCATCCCCAATAGTATGAATAAAATCGCCTACACCAAGTCCAGTTACTTGAGCTACCATATGAGTCAGCAGGGCGTAGCTGGCAATATTAAACGGAACACCTAAAAACGTATCGGCACTTCGTTGATATAACTGACAAGAAAGTTTTCCATTTGACACATAAAATTGAAATAGCAAATGACAAGGGGGGAGTGCCATTTTCTCTATTTCGCCTGGATTCCACGCACTAACGATTAGTCTTCTTGAGTCAGGATTCTTTTTTATTTCTTCAATAACCCAGCTGATTTGGTCTACAGTTTTTCCATCAGGACTGGGAAAAGAGCGCCATTGTTTTCCGTAAATAGGCCCGAGTTCGCCGTTTTCATCTGCCCATTCATCCCAGATAGACACTTTATTATCCACTAGATATTGAATATTCGTTTCTCCGCGTAAAAACCACAATAATTCATAAATAATGGAGCGAAGATGTACTTTTTTAGTAGTAATGAGTGGAAATCCTTCCTGCAAGGGAAAGCGCATTTGATGTCCAAATAAACTGATGGTACCAGTACCAGTGCGATCTTTTCGTTTCTCCCCATTTTCCAAAATGTTATTTAATAGATCCAAGTATTGTTTCATTTTTATCCCCCTACTTGCCATACTTTTGTCCTTAGTTGAATAAGCTGTGAAAAGAAAAATAGATTTGTCTTTAAACTCCTTTTCTAGTTTCAGCTTTAATTGGATTTGTGTCAATTCCTTTCTCTGGGAAAAATGGGGTGTATCAGCTTGTTTCGGAAACGAATGCGTCGAAAACAAAAAATAATGCTCTGGAGTATTTTTATTTTTTTCGTGCTTTTTGCATTAGTTTGGTTGGTTGATCGAAATGTTCATCCAATACTTGTTCAAATTGCGAAAACAGAAGCAAAACGATTAGCACAAGAAGCAATTGTGGAGGGAATCGGAGAACAAGTTAAGCTGGGGAATGAGTTAAATGAAGTTATGAACATTCAAAAGGATCATGAAGGTAACATTTCTTATATACAGATGAATCAACAAGTACAGGCGAAAATTTACCAAAATACAACCTCCAGGATTCAAGATGTATTGAAACATCTGCGAGATAAGCCTATCGATATACGCCTTGGTCAAGCCCTTGACAGCAATATATTTGCAAACTACGGCCCGCCCCTTTCTATTCAGCTTTGGCCAAAAGGGACAGTAAAAGTTAGTTTTGTACCAAAGTTGGAATCCCAAGGGATCAACATGGTAATGGTTACGATGAATTTAAAAATACAAACAGAAATGGATTTGATAATTCCTTTTAAAGAAGAACTGTTACCAGTAGAAGTGAATTATCCGATTGCACAAGCGCTTGTAGTCGGGAAAGTACCCAATTATTATTTTTACAATGACCAAGGGACGGTAAAACAGATGCCAGTTCCTCCAGTAAAATAAAACGCCCTTAAAGGGCGTTTTTATTTCTTAGTAGATAAGAAAGTATAAATTTTATCTTATCTACAAAGCGAGACTAGGAGCATAGCGACGTAGCGAGACAGAGGCGTGACTTTGCGCTTAGCGCATTAGCACGACCCGTACACTTGGTGTGCTTGTGCCCTAGTCTGAGGTGCATAAGTGCAACTAAGCCTCTGTCTGCGCCTTGAAAGGCTTGTCAATCGGCAAGTTTTCTTTAGGGATTTGATATTCTTTCCACTTAGAATCGACGACATTTTTTATTTTTGGATCCACTTCTAATTCAGCTGGATAATCTGGTTTCATTCTGGCATCGATGATAATTGGTAGTTGATATCTAGGCTTGTGCCGTTCAAGTGTCGCACGCGCATAAATGTCATATGCTGGGTCAAAACGGGTGAAGATCGTCCATAGAAATGAAGTTTGATTTTCAACTGTTTTTCGGTCATCCACAATAAAAACAAATGGCCAGTCTTGGAGCTGATCATGGAAATTATCTAATAATTCTTCTGCTAAGTTTGGATGCAAAGCAAAACTATTTTTGGCTTCCAATACAAGAACACCCGGTATATAAGTGACAATATGCTCGATACCATGCAGTGCAGAACCTTCATAACCTCTTGGTAGATTTCGTTTTTGTTCGCCAACTCCAAGGAGAATGGCTTTACTTCCGTGATTGAGCCGCCGACCAGTGTAATCCAATGTATCCATAGATGTATTTTCTAAGATGATTAAGTCGCTAGCAGGATCAAAACGTTCAAGTATACGAGTGAACAGAGCTGAAAAATCTTCTAATGATACATCTTGATCTGTAAGCATTAAAAACTTGGTAAGGGTCAGTTGTCCTTCTCCGAGTATACGAAAAGCATGAGCTAGAGCTTCTCGTTTATAGCTTTCTCGCACACGCGCAGCTGCTAATGGATGAAATCCAGTTTCTGCATACGTCCACAGGTCTTTCACTCCTGACATCACCATAGGAAAGGCAGGGGAGAGTAGTTTTTGTAAAAATTCGCCAAGGAAGTAGTCTTCTTGTCTCGGTTTTCCTACTATAGTAGCAGGGTAAATCGCATCTTTCCGGTGAAATACTTTATTCACTTGAAAAACAGGGAATGGATGAGCCAATGAATAGTAACCATAGTGATCGCCAAAAGGTCCTTCCAGCCTGCGTTCATGAGGTGCAACGGAACCTTTAAGTAAAAACTCGGCTTCAGAAACGATGTGATATCCAGTTTGTTCATCTTTTATCACTGGTAATTTTTCACCAAGAATCAAAGATGTGAGGAGAAGTTCTGGTAAAAATTCAGGTACAGGTGCAATAGCAGACGCAATTAGTGCCGGTGGACCACCTAAAAAAACATGCACAGGAAGGGATTGATTTGCTTTTTCTGCTTCATGATAGTGAAAACCGCCGCCTTTATGAATCTGCCAATGCATTCCTGTTGTAGTGGCATCGAAAATCTGCATCCGATACATCCCTAAGTTATGTTGATGTGTTGTTGGATGTTGTGTATATACAAGAGGGAGAGTGACAAAAGGTCCTCCATCTTCTTGCCAAGAAGTGAGTCCAGGCAATTTTTTTAAATCGACATTTGATTGAGATACTTCTAGTACAGGAGCCTTCTCGGCTGGTACAGAACGAAATCCAACCTTTAATAATTCTTTTAGCCATTTCTTTTCTTTCCATAGAGCACTGATTGATGGCGGCATGAGACGATGTGTAAGTTGAACAGCTTCTTTCATCAACTGTTCAGGTCTCGGCCCAAAAGCTAGTTCTACCCGTCTTGTTGTACCAAATAGATTTGTAACTACAGGAAAAGGACTTCCAGCGACGTTCGTAAATAAAAGTGCTGGTCCACCTTGTTCAATTACCCTGCGGTGAATTTCTGCTAATTCCAAATAGGGATCAACCTGTGCCTCAATGGTATGTAATTCGCCTTCACGACGAAGCTGTTTCAAAAAGGAACGCAAATTAAGATGCATGTCTGTTCTCCTATAGATAGTTTTTGTGAACTATGGTTTATTATATAAGAAGAACAGGGGGAGTTGCTATGGAAGTCATTGTTTATACTAAACCTCATTGCGTTGAATGCACCATATTGAAACAATTTCTTGATGATCATCATGTTAGATATGAAGTACGAGATTGCGGTCATAATGAAGAACGTATAGCAGAAGTAAAAGCAATGGGTTTTCTTGGTGTTCCTGTAACTATTATAGGAGATATAAAAATACAGGGATTAAAACCGGATGAAATTTTAGAAGCTCTTAATAAATAAATGGATGATTGTAAAAAGCTCCCCTTAGATTTGGGTAGCTTTTTTATTTTTGATATAATTTTATTTTGAATTGAGTTAAATTTCATTATTTTAGTTTATTTAGTAGAACACTTCCAATTACCTATCTGATTTCGTTATAATAACAATACCTTTAAAAAGGAATCGTAATACTATTCTGTCAATAAGACTGGGGGATGATGATGAGTTTATTTCAAAAGAAAGATGTACATGCATTAATAGCGAAACAATCCCACTCTGGATTGAAAAGAGATCTAGGGACATGGGATTTGACTTTACTAGGTGTGGGGGCAGTGGTAGGAACAGGGATTTTCGTTTTGTCTGGAACAGGTGCTATCATGGCAGGTCCTGGCGTAATTATTTCATTTATTATTGCAGGGTTGGCTTGTCTATTTGCAGCTTTAACTTATGCAGAGTTTGCATCTACTGTACCAGTCTCTGGATCTGCCTATACTTATGCTTATGCAACCATTGGTGAATTTTTTGCGTTTCTTATTGGTTGGGATTTAATTTCTGAGTATTTGCTCGCTGTAAGCGCCGTATCTGCAGGATGGTCAGGATATGCACAAGCGTTTTTACAGAGTATTGGCATTCATATTCCTACTATTTTGACCGGTGCTCCTGGATCAGTACCAGGACAGACGACTATTTTTAATTTTCCTGCATTCTTTATCGTTATGGTAATAACTTTGATGCTATCTTTGGGAGTAAAAGAATCAAAGCGTTTAAACAATGTGATGGTGACTATTAAAGTTCTTGTTATAGTACTCATTATCGGGGTAGGAATATTTCATATGGATCCAGCTAACTGGAAACCTTTTATTCCACATGGTTGGTCCAAAGTCTTTAGTGCAGCTGCGCTTGTATTCTTTGCATTTCTTGGATTTGATGCAGTCAGTACAGCGGCAGAAGAAACCAAAGATCCTGCTAAAGATCTACCAAGAGGAATTATCTATTCTCTATTAATTTGTACTGGATTATATATTCTTATTACTTTGATCATTACTGGGTTGGTTCCAGCTGCGAGTTTTGCAGGACATGAGGATCGCCCCGTGGCATTTGCATTGGAAGCAATAGGGCAAAATTGGCTGATTATTTTGGTTACAATCGGTACAGTACTTGGTATGATGACCGTTATTTTAGTAATGCTTTATGGTCTAACTCGAATTATTTTATCTATTTCAAGAGATGGTTTGTTTCCAAAATCATTAGCCAAAATGAATGAAAAAAGGCAAGTTCCTACAAGGGTAATATGGGTTTGTGGAATTATTGCAGGTTTAGTAGGGGGACTAGTTCCTTTATCAAAGATTGCAACATTAGTAAATATAGGTACTTTAGCTGCTTTCGTAACGGTTTCCATTGCAGTTTTAGTGCTTCGAAAAACAGAGCCAGATTTACCTAGAAAATTTAAAACACCATTTGTACCACTGGTTCCGATTTTAGCAATTTTAAGTTGCGGATATTTGATGTTGTTATTGGGTAGTATGACTTGGATTTTCTTTGGGATTTGGATTTTGTTAGGTGTTATAGTCTATTTTTCTTATTCAAAAAGCCATTCGTTATTGAGTAAAGAAAACAACAACGGAAGCTTATAAAGATCTTCGGGACAGTAATTCCATATATATGTTAACCCAGTTGCATAAGAAGCAACTGGGTTAATTTTTTATAATTGAATTAATAAGCGGTAAGGTGATTATCCTTTGCTGTGTAACTTTCTTTTTTTATCTTTCTGTTCCCATTCTTTTAAAAGGGGATAAGGATCATATGAGTATGTCTTTTTTCCATTGAATTTATAAATGCCATAGTGTAAGTGTGGAGGAAACTTTCCTGATGTTCCGGGAGGACCATAACCGGAAGATCCTACATAGCCGATGACTTGACCAGGATGAACAATCACTCCTTTTTTTATATCTTTTTCAAATCCATTGAGATGGCCAAAATAATGGTATCGATTATTAACATCACGAATACCTAAACGCCATCCTCCATAGCGGTTCCACCCTTTTAATTCAATGTACCCATAGCATGTGCTGCGTACAGGAGTACCGTAATGGGCAAAAATGTCTGTTCCTTCATGAATGCGAAGTCCCCCCCAACCACGACGATCCCCCCATGTATTGCGATAGGTGTAGATATATCCTCGAGGAATGGGAAACGCATTTCCTTCTAGTTGTGTTGTTTGATATTTTTCATAAATTTTTGCTAGATGGGTAATGACATCAACTGCCATCGGCTGCTTGTAGTAATTCCAAATCTGTTCACGAATATGGGAGATAGTTGGTCCATATGAAGAAAGATAGCGTGAAAGGGTATAGAGCACATCACGATCACTAGAGGCGTTTGCACGTCCATCACCATCACCATCTAATCCCATGCCGCCAAAGTAATGGATGGTCATAAGAGAAGAGTCATCAGGAGATGGATTACTGACACCTGCCCATAAATAACTCGGTATTTGTATGTGTGTGACCCTGTTTTTTAATTTATCTTTATGGATATTAGATTCATATTGGTCTATAGCTGCCAAATACTCCCATGGTACTCCTGTCAGGGATTCCATCGACTCATAAAGTTGTTGCAAATCGTCTTTTTTTTCTTCTGCAAACACAGGATTGGCAAGAGCATGAATAAATAAAACAATGAATATGAACAAGTAGCGCATAGGACAACTCCTTTCGCTATTAGTTTGCAAAAGAAGAATTGTAAGTATACATGAGCAAAAAAGGGAAAGTGGTAAAAAGTAAGCCTTTGTGCAGGGGTGTTACTAAAATTAGAATCTAAATAACAAAAAAACCATTGATCTTATTGTATCAATGGTTTTTCAATGTTTATTTCATTTGTTTTGTATATTCTACTAATTGATCCAACATCTTATTTGCAGCTAAAATACCCCCTGCAGTATTCCAAACAATATCATCTACTTTAAATGCATGTTTTTGTTGAACCGCATGTAAAGACTTCCAAAGAGGATCATTGGTAAACTCTTGTTCTAATTTAGTACCGCCATTATTTTTTCCTTTATCAAAGGTGAAGTAGAATAAGATATCAGCATCCATTTCAGGAATTTGTTCACGAGTAACTTGCATAGCTAAGTCATTCTTATTTTGATTGGCAGGTCTTTGAAAACCGAGTTCTTTAAAAATCGCACCTGTAAAACTGTTAAGTTGGTAAATTCGAGTCTGACCCGGCATAAAACGTACAACCGAAACTTTTTTATGAACAAGATCCCCTAGTGCTTTTTTCGTTTGCCCAATATGTTGCTCGTAGGCAGCCAGCACTTTTTTCCCTTCTGCCTCTCTGTTTACAGCTTTCGCATATAGTTGGAAGTTTATTTTCCAATCCCCTCGCAGTTCCTCTGAAAAAACAGTCGGGGCAATTGCAGAAAGTTGAGTATAAACTTTTTCTTGACGCATTTTATTTCCGATTATCAAATCAGGTTTTAAGCTAGCGATTGCCTCTAAATTAGGTGCACTTTCAATTCCTAAGAGCTTTACGCCTTGAAGCTTGTTTTTCGTATAGTCATACCAAGGATTCCCATTATATGGTTGAACAGCACCTACTGGTTTAATTCCCAAGGCTAGTAGTGCTTCTGTTCCTTCGCTTGTCAAAACAACAATGCGTTTTGGATTTGTTGGAACTTTTGTTGTTCCCATTGCATGCTTGATCGAAATCGTATTGCCTGCATTTTCTGATTTTTCAGGTGTACAACCTGTTAGTGCAAATAGCAGTAAAGCCAAGACAACTAAGCTAGATAACCATTTACGCATGTGGTAGGTGATTCCCTTCTCAATAGTGATAATCATTCTCATAACAAATGTATCCAATATTGATTCGAACGTCAACATATTTGTGACATAATTTTATCTTATAATAAAACGAAAATATTCAATAAAGAAACATAAGAATACGTACTTAATAATTTTTGAAGTGTTATTGAGAATGAAAATCATTGACCATATCTTTTCCTTTTTTTAAACTGGATAAGAAAAGAACACAACAAAGGTTGAGATAGATGGGGAAATTAGGAAGTTTTGTCGGTGGTTTCATTTTATTAATTGGTTTGATGGCATTTAGTTTAATGGTTGGTACAAGGGATATCCCCATTCAGACGATTGTAGATACATTTACCAACTATCATGCTACAGTAAATGAGTTAATTATTCTTACAGATCGTTTACCTCGCACTATCATTGCAATCTTAGTGGGAGCCAGCTTAGCGATTGCAGGATGTATAACTCAAGTAATTTTTCGCAATCCCCTCGCATCTGAGACAACGCTTGGTATTAACGGCGGTGCTAGTTTTTTCATGGTGCTCAGTGTTACGTTATTTACGGGATGGTCACTGAGCCAGTTAATTTGGGTTAGTTTTATAGGGTCAGGGTTGACCTTTTTTATTGTTTTTGCAATAGGACGAGCGCATTCTCCTTTGCAGCTCACATTAGCAGGAACGAGTATTGCTGCTCTTTTTTCTTCATTAACCCATGGGTTTTTGGTCATGAACGATAGAAGCTTGGAACAGATGTTGTATTGGTTAACGGGATCAGTAGAAGGTCGAGAATTAGGAGATATAACACCTGTCCTTCCATATCTTTTAGTTGGAATTTTTCTGGCATTTTTCCTATCATGGTCTCTTAACTTGATGGCTTTAGGAGAAGAAGTTTCAAAAAGCTTAGGATTATCGGTCTCTATCTATAAGTTTCTTGCTGGTGTAGCAGTAGTACTGCTTGCGGGGAGTTCTGTGGCAATATCAGGACCTATCTTATTTATCGGTCTGTTGGTTCCCCATCTAGCAAAAATTTGGGTAGGACAAGATCATCGGGTAATTCTTCCATTTGCTGGTTTATTGGGGGCTATTTTGTTGTTAGGCGCAGATATGTTGGGACGAGTTATCATGATGGGACAAGTCATTCCAGTAGGAGTTATGACAGCTGTTCTTGGAGCGCCTGTCTTTTTGTATCTTGTTAGAAGATGGGGGCAGAGCATATGAAGAAATACGTTTGGATAATATTATGCCTCATTCTTTTTTGTCTGGTTGTCATTAGTGTTGGTGTCGGCGAAGCATATATTTCTCCTCTACATGTGGTAAAATCATTTTTAGGTTTAGGGAATCCATTCGATTCGCTAATTATTTTTCAACTTCGTTTACCTCGTATTGTGCTAGCAACTTTAGCAGGAATGGCTTTTGCTGTGGCAGGCTGTATCTTACAAGCGATCACTCGAAATCCAATGGCAACTCCAGAAATGATGGGAATAAGCGGAGGAGCTTCCGTTGCAGCTGTCTCCATCATCATGATATTTAGTACGCAAAATGATGCGTTATCGATCAGTTTAAATTTTCTACCTCTATTTGCTTTTTTAGGTGCTACACTAGTCGCACTTCTTATCTATCTATTTGCTTGGAAGAAAGGTGTTTCTTCTCTTCGGCTTGTGCTTGTTGGGATAGGATTTTATATTTTAATGAATGCACTTGTTAATCTGATTGTTTTAATTGGACCTTTATTTCGTGCTATGCAGGCGAAAACTTGGTTAACGGGCAGCATATATGGAACAACATGGAAAGAAGTTATGGTATTATTACCTTGGCTTGCTGTGTTGCTTCCAATTGCTTATTTATTCAGCCGCAGTTTAACAATACACGAATTAGGTGAAAATACGGCGATTGGGCTTGGCATGAAGATAAAAACGGAAAGGTTTTTTCTTTTGATTCTCTGTACGAGTCTTACTGGTGCAGCGGTTGCATTTGTGGGAGGAATTACTTTTATCGGATTGATCGGTCCGCACTTGGCTAGAAGGTTGGTAGGAAATGATTACCGGTTCATTTTGCCCGTAGCGGCCTTAATTGGGGCAATAATGGTAGTGGGTGCAGACTTGATTGGACATACATTATTAGCTCCAAAAGAGATACCTGCTGGTGTTTTCACAGCTCTAATTGGTGTACCTTATTTTCTCTATTTGATTTATCGCAGTAAGGGGAAGGTATCTTCCTAATTTTATCGGAAACAATGTGGTAAGATAGGATAGTGCTTAAAGGTGGGGAGTGATCATATGACAGAGCGTAAACCAGAATGGTTAAAAGTAAAATTAAGTACAGGTGAGAACTTTCAAGAATTAAAAAAAATGATGCGCAGCAAAACTTTACACACGGTATGTGAAGAAGCTCGCTGCCCAAATATATATGAATGCTGGGCGAATAGAACGGCAACTTTTATGATTTTAGGTGACATTTGTACTAGAGCTTGTCGTTTCTGTGCAGTGAAAACAGGAATGCCGACAGAATTAGATTGGCAGGAGCCCGAAAGAGTAGCAGAAGCTGTAGAACAGATGGGCGTACGTCACGCAGTTGTGACATCTGTTGCACGTGATGACCTGAAAGATGGAGGAGCGGCAATATTTGCTGCGACGATTCGTGCAATTCGTCAGCGCAATCCTTTGACAACGGTAGAAGTACTGATACCTGATTTTCAAGGGAATTGGGATGCGTTAAAAGTAGTAATGGATGCAAAACCAGATATTCTCAACCACAATATTGAAACAGTGAGAAGACGGTCTGACCGTGTTCGTTCTAAAGCGAAATATCCACGTTCATTGGAATTGCTAAAAAGAGCGAAAGAAATGCAACCACAAATTCCAACCAAATCCAGTATTATGGTGGGAGTTGGGGAAACGTTTGAAGAAGTAATCGAAGCCATGCAAGATTTACATGCTCATGACGTAAATATTGTAACAATTGGTCAGTATCTCCAACCAACAAAAAAACATATGAAAATAGAAAAATATTATACCCCAGAGGAATTCGCCACATGGAAAGAAATGGGGTTAGATCTTGGATTCTCACATGTAGAATCTGGCCCACTTGTGCGTAGTTCTTATCATGCCCACGAACAAGTAAAATCTGCAGAAGCAAGAGCTACTAGTTAGACGATTGAAAATAAATTATAATGAAAAAGATCTTAATGAATCTCTGTACGTATGAAATTAAAAACGAAGCAGAACTAGCTTCTAATAGGAAGCTAGTTCCATTTCCATTTGAAAGGAGAATGTAAATGGATATTTTTCAAGTGGAAGAAAATCAATATAAACTGATAAAAAGCTATCGAAAAGGTTGGAAACAGAATGCATTCCGCAAACGATATGTAGATTTATTGGAAAAATATGATTATATTGTTGGTGATTGGGGTTATGGCCAACTTCGTTTGAAAGGTTTTTACGAAGATACAAATGAACTAGCAGAGAGAGAGACAAAATTTAGTTTTCTGGAAGAATATCTTTCCGAATATTGTAATTTTGGTTGTGCTTATTTTATTTTAAAGAAAATACAAAAAAGCTAACCTTGGGCTAGCTTTCTTCTTCGTCATGGGTAGGATGACTACCTGGCATTTGTCGTTCTATTCCTTCATGAAATTGGCGATTTTCATATGTGAATTGCGCTGATGCATGTTGTCCAGGAAGCCAAGGTGAGTTTTTACCCAATTTTTCTTCATTATGAGCTGCACCATAAGGTCCTTCTGGGAACTCTTCAAAAGCCAATTCTGAATGGTAGGCGATTACCGAATCTAGTTCCTTATATTCTTTTTTATCTTTATTCACATAGGTCACCTCTATTATAAGGTACCCAAACTACACAATGGTATGTAAAAAAGAATGAAGTTCTGCTGCCTCAGCTTCAGAGAGAGAATATGCTTCTTCTAAATATCCTTCTTCTTCTAAATCATCTCGACCAATGATTGCAAAGTTATTGGATTGAAGATGCATGATCAAATGTTTACCATAAAAACGACCTGACATCATGATAACAAGGTCATAACGGTTCTCTTTTCCTACAAAACTGACAAAACGTGTTTTTGTTTCTTCTAAGTCATCATATAAGAAATCAAATTCTTCCATTTTTTGGCTCCTATCTAAGATGTATCTCTGGCTTTTAGTATACTAAAAAAAGAACAAGAAGCGATTTTTTTTCTGACGACGCGGAAGCATCCCTTGTTCAGAAGTTGCAGAAGTGAGTCGTTGTGTAAAATGAACATTGCGTAATTCGATTTTTAATTGATCTTGTTTTTTGCGAATTTCATCAAACATTTTATGAACTTCACTAGATGAGACTGCATCTTGAGCTACAACTCCCATTTTTTGTTCCAGGTCTTCAAAAGAATCATAAATACCATATAAGTGTTCTTCCATTCTTTCCATTCGTGAAAACAATTCTTCCATCATGTGCCCCATTTGATGCATAGAATGAATCATTTCGTCAAATGTTTGTTGGGAATAGTATGTTTCACTTGGTTGAGATAATTTCCCTTCTTCTAGCATTTCCTCACGTAATTTTCGCATAGACATACCAGGACTTTGTAGTTGTATTTGTATTTCTTTTAGCCGTTCTATACTTTCCTTCGAAAGAAGGTAATGTCCTTTTTCCGTCACGTCATATCCAATGTATTCTCCATACATATCGATCCACTTACGGATACTTCTAGCATGTACTTTTAATTGTTCAGAAGCTTCCCGAGTCGTAATAGAGAATAATTCTTGTTGAGCCATGATAGATTACCTCCCAGAAAAAGATGTTAATACCTTTTTCTACCATCGGTTCTATCTCTCCTGCTCAGTGACAAAGGAAGTCATGAGTTGACAAAGGAAGTCATAAAAATCAAAAGAAAACTTGCGAACATACTAACAGATAGAGTAGTTAAGCATGGATGAAAGTAAGGAAAATCATTTTTTACAAAAAGAGAAAGCGATTATTTTGAGATAATCGCTTCTTTTGATCAATATGGAAATTGACTGCGGTATTCCGCGAACTGTGCAGTTTTTTGACTAATTTTTTGACTTTCAGCAGGTTCGATATTATACCAACCTTTTTGTTGCATCAAATTGTATAAGTCTCTGGCAGCTTGATGGGTATCGTTTAAATGTTTCATCTGAAGTTGATAAAGCTCTTCTATACTAGCTTCATTTACTGCTGTATTATAACTGTTAGTCAAATATTTTTCTGTAGCTAAAATATCATTGATGAAATCGCGATCACTCATTTGAGGACCTTGTAATGGGGATGTACCTGTTACTTGTTGTTGACCTGCCTGTTGATTTTGCATAACTATCCTCCTTACTGAAGATAAGAATTTGTTTGTGATGGAGTTTGACCAGTAGATGATTGGAGACATTGAAGTAATGCTTGATAGTGCTGTTGATGTATTGCTCCTATTTTATCAATTGCAGCTTTGATTTGTTGATCCTGTACTTCTCCAGCAAAATGATGACATTTCTTAAAGGCAATTAACTCCCAAGACATTTCGTCACTGAGGTATTGAAGATCTTTGGATGAGATTTGCATCTGGCTTAGCTCCCTTCAAGGTATACAATCATACTGTAACCAAGAAGAGTTCGGTTATGCATACATTACTCTTTTTTATGTTTCTTGATTAATAGTCCTAACGGAATAGCAATGATAATAATCAAAATGAAGTAAGGTGAAGCTGTTGCTAACCAAATGATAAATAATTGAAGTCCAATCCATAAGTTGTTACAAGAATGGATAAATCCTTGTGAGATTTCATTTAATAAAGAGTATTTGGTTTGTAAGGGTTGATATGTAGATGAACGGAGTTCAACCGTGATGGTGGAAAATGCGACTCGATGTTTTAAGTATTGCTGTCTGCCTGTCAATTGTTCCAATTGTTCTTGGGTGGTACCAAGAGTATTCTCGATATCTAGTAGATCACTGGTAGTAGTTGCTTTACTCATCATTGCCAGCAGACGGGCTTCCATCGCTTTTTTGGCTTTGATACGAGCTGTGAGATCCACCAATTCTTCACTCACATCGTCACTTTGAATTTGTATATCTGGTGGAGTATTTGATATCTTTTTAATGTGGTCAAGAAACAGCTGAAACTTATTTTGTGGAACATTATAGTTGATATTCAGATTTCTTTCATCGAATTTTTCTGTATCGGAACTGCTAACTATGATGGCATTGGTTTGTTTAACAATTTTATCCAATTCATTTTTTGCTGAGTGTAGTTTGTTTACTTCTAAATAAATATCAGCATGATAGACCATTTGTTGTCTCTCACCAGCCATATGGTCAGTCTGCGTTATTTGTTCACTTGGTTTCCCCGAATAATCTTTTGAAGCCTGCGAGTTATACAGAGATGTGTTATAAGATTGTGTTTCAGAAGAGTAACTGTTATTGTCAGTTTGATTGATGTAAGCTCCAAGTAAATAGCAACCAATCATTACAAAAATAACAATAAAGGAAAGCAACAGCCAATATTTTTTCTTATTCAAAAGGACAAACCCCTTTCAAAAATTGGAGGTATTTTCGTGTACGAACTTAATTTGGATCGAATCGACAGCCAAGCGAATTATTTATCAACTTGTTTAGAAGTGTTAAAGGAAGTAGGAATACCTACAACGAATGTTGAACGATTTGCAGTGATGCGTTCTTATCATATTGGGGTAGAGTGTGTTATTGATATTGGAAATACAATTATTGATGGATTCATTATGCGTGATCCAGGTGGATATTCAGATATTATAGATATTTTAGAAGATGAACAGGTGATTCCTACTATTCTAGCAAATAAGCTCAAAAATTTTGTGAAATTAAGAGAACAATTGGTAAGATATTACGACCAAATAGAGGTTTCCAAATTAGAAGATTCTCTAAAAGAAATGGCAGCATTTCAAGAGTTTATCGATCATGTGGAAGCATTCATCAGGAAAGAAAAAGCAAGTGGTAACGTATATGTATAACATATTTGCAGTATCTTTACCTTTACCTTTTTCTTTAAAACAAATTACAGCATATGTAGTGGAAGTTGGAGATAAATTAACGATTATCGATACAGGACTGCATACCAAACAAACAAGTGATACGTGGCAACGATTTTTTCACGAAAAAGGTTGGCAATGGAAGCAAGTGGAAAAGATTATCGTAACGCATTATCATCCTGACCATTATGGATTTGCAGGAAAATTGCAGGAGTGGTCAGGGGCGAGTGTATATATATCGAAGCGAGAATATGATCAAATTCAAGCTTTTTGGAATCCTACTTCAGGAAATCCTTCTGAAGTCGCAACTTTTTTTGCTTCTTATGGTTTTCCAAGTGATCGTTTGCATGAGATAACTGAACATATGGAAGGGTTTCGAGCCGTTATCGAACCACATCCGTCAGTTTTAAAGTGGTTGGACGAGGATGAAAGGCTAGCGATAGGAGGAGAATCTTATCAAGTTATACATACACCAGGGCATTCTCCAGGTCACCTTAGTTTCCTTCATTCCAGTGGAACCTTTTTTGGGGGAGATGTAGTTCTACCATCCGTCACCCCCAATATTCCTTTGATGCCATATAGCGATCCAAATCCTTTAGCAACCTTTCTTTCAACATTGGATAAAATAAAGTCATTGGATATTGAAATGGTCTATCCTGCTCATGGCGATGTATTTTATTCTGTAGAACAACGCATAAAAGAGATAAAAGATCATCATGGTAGGCGTTTGGAAAAAATAAAAGCTATGGTGCAAGGTAATTCAGCACAGACAGGGTTTCAGATTTGTGAGCAACTGTTTAGTAATCGAAAATTAGATATACATAATCTGCGGTTTGCATTTTCGGAAACTTTGGCCCATTTGGAGTATTTGCGGTTAAGAGGGGAAATAAAGCGGCAATTTCACGAGCATGGATATCAATATTTTGTTTAAAAAACATCCGTTAATTCGTTAACGGATGTTTTATTCGATGATAATAGTACTTGAATGTGCTCGAGTATGGGCTAGCCTAGCTGCTGCGGCTGCAGCTACTGCAGCAACCAAATCATCAAGATATGTATGTATTTTCCCATCACTTTTGCTATTTAGCCGGCATAAAATGCCTGGTTTTAATCGATCGATGTACCCGTAATTGGTGAATCCTATACTTCCATATACATTTAGTATGGCGAGTGACATGACTTCATCAATTCCGTACAAACTTTCATCAGAGTAGATCATCTGTTGCAAAGGTTCCCGTAATATTTCTTTTTCAGCAAGTAAATCCAATTGAATTCCTGTCAAGAGTGCATTTTGTACTTCTCGTTTGGTGAGTACCGTCTGAACATTTTCTATACATTCTTCCATAGTGACATCAGAAAAAAAATCTGCTTGTAAAAAAAATGTGAGTTCTGCAATATCTTCTATTTGCACACCCCGTTCTTCCAACCATAGATACACAGTTTGTTCTAATGGAGACATAATATGCTCCTTCCGTTTTTTATTAGCTTTTACCTTCATGTGGAAGGATATCCAATAAAAACATGGGAAAAGATGGTTTTGAGAGGCTGTTTATATTAACATGAAGGTAGATATAGAGAAAGAGGTGTATAAATGAGCAAAAAGAACAAGTTTGTACCGTATATTCCTGCTAGTAAATCGTTACCAGAATTGACGGTAACGGCTGTGTTATTAGGCTTTGTTTTAGCTGTTGTGTTTGGAGCTGCGAATGCGTATTTGGGATTAAAAACTGGTCTGACAGTTAGTGCTTCTATTCCAGCAGCAGTAATATCAATGGCGGTTTTACGCGGCTTATTTCGAAGACAGTCGATTTTAGAAAATAATATTGTTCAAACGATGACTACTGCAGGAGAGGCACTAGCTGCAGGTGCTATCTTTACAATTCCAGCGCTTTTCTTTATCCACGCAGCACCTACGCAAGGAACAATCATTTTTATCGTTTTGGTAGGAGGTTTTCTAGGAGTTTTGATGATGGTTCCACTCCGACGGTTGTTGATTGTAAAAGAGCATGAAGTATTACCATACCCAGAGGGAACTGCATGTGCAGAAGTATTAAAATCAGGGGAACAAGGCGGAAACCAAGCCAAATTGATTGGATTTGGATTTTTAGTTGGAGGTCTTTTTAAAATTTTAGGTGATGGTTTTCATCTGTTTAAAACAACAGTAGAGACAGGGCTTGGGAAGTTTAAATATGCATCACTTAGTATGGATACAATGCCTGCTTTACTGGGAGTTGGCTATATTATTGGACCTCGGATAGCAGGTCAGATGATCGCAGGTGGATTGCTGTCATCTATCGTTTTTGTCCCGATAATTGGATTTTTTGGATCAAGTAATCCAACTTCTATCTTTCCTGCAATGAGTCCAATTGGAAGTTTAAGTTCTCATGATATTTATACTAACTATATTCGTTATATTGGTGCTGGTGCTGTAGCTACAGGAGGTTTTATTACACTGCTCAAAACACTTCCGCTATTAATAAGTTCTTTACGTGACACATTTGTTGGATTAAGAGATAAAGAAACAAAAAATTCGGGCTCTTGGGAGAGAACCGATCGAGATATTCCTCCCAGTGTTTTGATTATCGGGATTATACTTTTGGTTTTGATTATTGCTTTTGCCCCTGTGACAAATGTGGGTATAATTGGAGCAATATCTATCGCAATATTTGGATTTCTCTTTGTCACTGTAGCTTCTCGAATAGTTGGGATTGTCGGAAGTACTACTATGCCCGTATCTGGAATGACCATTGCAACCTTATTGATTGTAACGATTTTATTTAAAGCGTCTGGTTTATCAGGTCAAACTGGTATGATCGCATCTTTAATTGTCGTAGCTATTATATGTGTTTCTTTGGGGGTTGCAGGAGATATTTCACAGGATTTAAAAACAGGATATTTAGTAGGTGGAACGCCATGGAAACAGCAAATTGCAATGATGATCGGCGTATTATCAAGCGGCTTGTTTATTGGTAGTATACTTTTCTTGTTTGATAAAACATATGGATTGGGTTCCGATGCATTACCTGCACCAAAGGCTGCATTAATGAAAATCATAGCACAAGGACTTATGTCTGGTGATTTACCATGGGAAATTATTTTTATTGGGATAGCGTTGGCCATAAGCCTCGAATTTTTAGGTCTGAACTCATTAACAGTTGCAGTAGGTTTTTATTTGCCATTGTCCGTCAGTACTCCGATTATGATCGGTGGAATTGTACGATGGGCGACAGAGCTTTTTGTAAATGATGAAGTAAAAGCAAAACGAGATCGTGTTGGTACTCTTTTTGCTTCTGGTCTTATCGCAGGAGAAGCTCTTATCAGTGTTATTATTGCTATGCTGATTGTACCAGGGGTTATTAATCCTGATGCACCTGTATTTACAGAAAGCAACTTAATCCCATTTTTATTGTTTGTAGTGCTGGCAGTACTGCTATTTGTCATTACGATAAAAAAGAGAAGAAAAGATGAGCTCTAAAAATGTACTGTTGATGATCCCAAAGAAAAAAGAAAAGATTAGTTTTAGATTTTCGACAGAGGAATCTGGGATTTTATATGTTCAAATTCCGAGAACTAACCTCTTAGAACGTCTATCCATTAAGTATTTAGGGCAGCCTGCTCATCATGAAGTGAAACTGGATGAACTAGGTAGTTTCGTTATTCAATTGTGTGATGGCTCTTATCCTGTTCATGTAATCGAGGACAGAATAACAGAACATTTTGGCTGTAAGGCTGCTCCAATAAGAGAACGGCTAATTGCTTTTTTATCCATCTTAGAAGCAAATGATTGGATTGAATGGAGGGAACCTTAAGGTTCCCTTTTTACAATCAAAACGGATTGGTCACAAGTTTCCTTTATCAAACCGTTTCGCTATAATGAATATATTAGAAACAAAAAATTCACAAAGGAGGCAAAAGTTTGTATATCAAGAAAAGGTGGATCCTCCTATTTTTAGTAGTTGTTATAGGAGTTGCAATTGGATATATTTATAATCATTTTTTTCAGGAAAACGAAGCAGAACAAGTATGTTGCAAAAAACACTACATAAAAGTCCCATCTGTTTTAACAATAACAGAATCAACTCCCATACCGATCTTGGACAGCTCCAAAGCAAATCAGCAAATTACATATAATATTTTGAATCAAGTACAAGAAGGTTTGATGAGACTTGGTTCAAATGATGTTCCCGTACCAGGTTTAGCTGAATCCTATCAAGTGAGTCCGGATTATCGAACTTATACTTTTACAATTCGAAAAAATGCACGATGGAGTGATGGAAAGCCTGTAACTGCAAATGATTTTAAATATGCATGGGAAAGAGCATTAAACCCAGCAAATGAATATGAATATGCATTCTTATTTTATCCCATTCATAACGCACAAGCATATTCTTTAGGAAAAGTAGGGGCTGATCAGGTTGGTGTTTCTGTTACAGATGAAAGTCACTTGACTGTTCAATTAGACAAACCAGATCCTAATTTTTTAAGTCTTGTAACACTTACCCCTTTTCTTCCGATTAGAAGTGATTTGGTCGAAAAATATGGGGAGAGCTATGCAACATCACCTGAAACGATGAGCTTTACAGGTCCTTTTGTATTGCAATCATTCACACCACAAAAAGCAGAATTGATAAAGAATAAATCATACTGGGATCAAGCAAAGGTTAAGCTCACAGCAGTAGATATTAATGTTGAAGTGGACCAGAATAAGCAAATAGAAGATTATAAGTCTGAATTAACAAGTAATATTAAATCAAATGGAATAAACTTAAGGAATTCTAAAGATTATCGAAGTGTTATTAATGTTTCTAGAGGTGTTTCTGATTTTCTTGAAATGAATGAAGCTAAAATGACACTAAAAAACGAATCAATTAGGAAAGCAATAACTTTACAAATTAATAATAAAGAAATTCAAAAATTCCTTTCTGATGGTTCTGTGGCTGCTAAAGGAGTAATTCCACCAGTACTTAAAACAAACAACAATAAAGTTATAAATTCTAAAGTTCAAATCACTTATTCTCAAAAAGCTGTGAAAGATTCATTATCTAAAGGATACCAAGAGCTTGGAGTGTCTAAATTACCTGATTTAAAGTTGTTAACATATAATGATAATCGATCTATTCTATTAGCAAAAGAAATAAAAAAACAACTAGGTACTATAGGTATAAATGTAACTATAGAGAGACTCGATCCAAGTGAAAAATACAAAAAAGAATCTGAAGGAGATTTTGATCTGTCTATTTCGGAGTGGTCATTAAAATATAATGATCCAGATGAGTTTTTGTCATTATGGAAAAGTAATTCTGATACTAATATTTCTAGATTTGCTGATCCACACTATGATTCACTACTAAATCAAGCTTCGCTTGAATCTAATCCAACTAAAAGGACTCAGCTTCTTCAGGAAGCTGAAAGGTATCTGATTGTCGATAAAGCTGTTGTTATGCCATTAATATATGTTAATGATTTGAGGTTGCAGAAACCTTATGTGAAAAATGTGCTGTATCATCCTTTTGGTGCAGATTATTCTTTAAAGTGGGCCACTTATCAACCTCCTAAACAAGTAGAGGCGACCAAATAGGTCGCCTCTTTCTACGTATATTATAATACTTGTTCTACTTCGCGAACTTCTGGAATTTCTTCCATCAACGCACGTTCTATTCCTGCTTTTAAAGTGATGGTAGAACTAGGGCAGCTTCCACAAGCCCCGAGCAAACGAACTCGAACAATACCTTCTTCGACTTCTACTAATTCGACGTCTCCGCCATCACGTTGGATATAAGGACGCAATTTATCTAAAATTTCTTGAACTCGTTCTTCCATTTTCAAAATCTCCTTTCGGTTGTTGAAATGCATCATTGCTATTGTATGCCTTCTTGGAAAAGAAAGCAATGTAGCAAATTTATTCAAGTTCCTGTTAAAATGAGAATACGTTTTTAAGGATATTGCTAAGGGAGTAGGAAATGGTATGAGTAAAATATATGAGGGAATCCATGAGTTGATTGGGAACACTCCAATAATGCGATTAAAATCTTTCTCCAAGCAGGCAAATATACTCGCTAAATTGGAATTTTTTAATCCTGGTGGCAGTGTAAAAGATCGACTTGGAGTCTCACTTATTAAGGCAGGAGAATCAACTGGTAAGTTAAAAGCAGGTGGAACTATTATTGAGCCGACTGCAGGGAACACAGGGATTGGTTTGGCTTTAGCTGCTGTTGGAACAGATTATCGTGTGATTTGTGTTGTGCCTTCCAAATTTTCAATGGAGAAACAAGAAATCATGCGCGCATTAGGAGCGACAGTTGTGAATACTCCTACTGAAGAAGGAATAAAAGGGGCAATTGCTAAAGCAAAAAAACTCTTGGAAGAAATCCCTAATTCCTACATCCCTCAACAGTTTGATAATCCAGCAAATCCTATCGCACACTATGAAACGACTGGTCCAGAAATTTGGGAGCAGACTGGAGGAAAAGTGGATGTGTTTGTTGCAGGTGCTGGATCATCAGGTACATTTATGGGTGTCGCACGCTATTTGAAAGAGAAAAATCCTAGCATTCGAAATGTAATTGTGGAACCACAAGGATCTATCATCAGTGGTGGAGAATCTGGTCCTCACAAGACAGAAGGAATTGGCATGGAGTTTTTTCCGCCATTTTTTGTACATGAGTTAATTGATAAAGTTTATACCGTTGATGATGTAGATTCTTTTGCTATGGTGAATAAATTAGCAGAACAAGAAGGATTGTTGGTGGGGAGTTCTGCTGGTGCAGCATGTTTTGCAGCAGTACAAGAAGAAATAAATGCATTGCCAAATGCAAATATTGTGGTACTATTTGCAGATAGTAGTGATCGCTATCTCAGTAAGAAAATTTTCCAAGGAGGAGAATGAATATGAAAATGGACACAAAACTGATTCATGGAAGTCATTTAATAGATGAACAAACAGGTGCAGTAAGTATTCCTATTTATCAAGTTTCAACTTACAAACAAGATGAAGTGGGAAAACACCGTGGATATGAGTATTCTCGTACTGGAAACCCGACCCGTCAAGCTTTAGAGGATTATATTGCTGCTCTGGAGAATGGGGCAAGAGGGCTCGCTTTTTCATCGGGTATGTCTGCTACTGGAACAGTACTATCTCTATTTGAGCAAGGAGATCATATTATTTGCAGTGATGATGTGTATGGTGGTACGTTTCGCATTATGGATAAAGTATTTCGACGTTTTGGATTAGAGGTTTCTTACGTGAACACTAGCGACCTATCTGCTGTGGAACATGCCTTTAAGCCTAATACGAAAGCTCTTTTTGTCGAAACTCCGACTAATCCGCTCTTAAAAGTATCCGATATTTCGGCATTGAGTGCATTGGCGAAGTCGAAAAAAGCTATCTTTATTGTCGATAATACGTTTTATACGCCATATTGGCAAAATCCACTTGATCTAGGGGCAGATATTGTAGTACATAGTGCTACCAAATATTTAGGTGGACATAGTGATGTCGTGGCAGGTTTGGTTGTCACTAAAGAAGCAGAACTAGGAGAGAAGCTTCACTTTTATCAAAATGCTATCGGTGGAGTACTTGGTCCACAAGATTCTTGGCTTTTGATGAGAGGGATGAAAACATTAGGTTTACGAATGAAGCAGCATGAATTTGGAGCAAATAAAATCGCAGACTGGTTATCCACCAAAGTGGAAAAAGTATATTATCCAGGTTTGCCAACACATCCCAATCATGAAATTGCAAAAAAACAAGCACGAGGTTTTGGAGGAATGATATCATTTGATGTAGGGGATGGCGAAAAAGCAGCTACAGCCCTAACAAAAGTGAAGTATTTTACTCTAGCAGAAAGTTTAGGTGCGGTGGAGAGTTTGATCTCTATTCCAGCAAAAATGACGCATGCCTCGATTCCAGCTGAAACAAGAGCAAAATTAGGCATTACAGATGGTTTGATTCGTATTTCTGTTGGGATTGAAGACGTGGAAGACTTGATCAATGATTTAAATCAGGCTATCTTTGCATAAAGAAGGTATTCTCATGATAGATTTATATGTCTATGGGGCAGATCAAGTCTGCCCTAGCTGTGTATCTTTTCCATCTACCAAAGAAACAGCATCTTGGCTTACACATGCATTAGAGCGTAAATATGGTAACCAAGTTACTGTTCATTATGTCGATATCTATTCTCCAAATGGAGAAGAACAAGTCCAATTTGCAAAAAGAGTATTAGAAGAAGATTTGTGGTATCCTGTTGTTGTAATACAAAATGAGGTAATTGCAGAAGGCAATCCTAAGTTAAAAACAATCTGTGATAGATTGGAAAAATTAGGGTTAGGAAAAGTGATTGATCATGAGGCCACTAATTGAGTTTTGCGTGAATAACTTAACTCCAGATGTACTCGAAATAAAAGCGAAATTAGAAAGCAATTTGGATTTTGATGTCTTGGAATACGGTTGTTTAGGTAATTGCGGTCTTTGTGCTAAATTCCCGTATGCTTTAGTAAATGGAGAAGTAATTACGGCAGATACAGCTGAAGAACTATATAAAAAAATACTACAAGCATGTGAAGAAATGGAATTTCGTTATTGATTGTAAGCCTTGATTTTAATAATCAAGGCTATTTTTATATCGTCATTATATTTTCCATTGAATCATCATTCCTAAGTGTGTCAATCCACCACCAAAACCATAGAGCATTAGTGTATCTTCAGTTTGAACTTTACCCTCTTTGATACCTAAATCTAAAGCTAATGGAATAGATGCGGCAGATGTATTTCCATATTGTGTTATACTTGTTAACGTTCGATTTATGGAAATGCCTGATTTTTCGCAGATGGCTTCAATCATCCTTAAATTGGCACTGTGAGGAACAAACCAGTTGATATCTTCTTTTGCGTACCCTGTTTTATCAAGTAGTCTTGTAATCCCTTGTGGAACAGTACGCACAGCCCATTTGTATACTTCTCTTCCATTCTGAACTATTTTCCCTGAACAATTTAGTGGAGTAGTACCGAAAGAGTCAGAAAAATTTGTTCGATAAACATGAACTCCTCCTTGTCCATCTGTCCCCATATGTTGATCGAGAAAACTAGGGTTTTCTCGATCGTATTCAATCAACATTGCACCAGCACCATCACCAAATAATATACAGGTTGTCCTATCTGTATAATCTGTCACTTTTGAAAATGTTTCTGTTGCCACTACTAAAATTTTTTTGTGCGTTTCAGCTGTAATGAGACTGTTAGCCATGTGCAGGGCATAAGTAAATCCTGCACATGTTGCATTTAGATCAAATGCCCCAGTAAAAGGAATGTGGAAATAGTTCTGAATTTGACATGCTACACTAGGAAAAATGTGATCTGGGGTTGCAGTTGCGACAATGATACAATCAACATCATCCAAACTCTTTTTATATCTCTGTATAAGATTTTCAATAGCTCTAAAAGCTAATATAGAGGAATATTCCTTTTCTCCTGCAATTCTCCGTTCTTTGATTCCTGTACGCTGGATAATCCATTCATCACTTGTTTCTACCATTTTTTCTAAATCCTGATTGGTTAAAATTTGCTCAGGAACATAGGAGCCAATAGCTGTGATTCGAGCTTTTGATTTCGTCATCTTATGTCCTCATTTCGACTCTATTTTACGACCTGATATTAGTACTAGGTACTAAATTACTTTATCATTTTCTATAAGCATTCCGCAACTTTCTTTTTGTGAAGTATAAAAACGAGTTTAAACGAAATAAACCCACTAAATAAGTGGGTTTTTCATCATAGCTTTGGTGGAAAAGCAGATTAAGCGTATACTTTTATTTCGTTATAAAAGGTGTCTCGTTCAACAGGAACCCGGTTTGCACCTTGAATCAACCATTTCAGTTCATCACGTGTAATACCTGATTGAGTCAATGCTCCTACTGCATGGCTAATCCGTTCTTCAACCAATGTTCCATGGATATCGGAAGCTCCAAATTGAGTGGCTAGCTGGGTTAACTGAGGTCCAATATTGATCCAATAGGCTTTGATATGTGGGAAATTATCTAGCATCAGACGACTGATAGCAATGGTTCGCATATCGTCCATGGCAGAAGTACGTCTTTTTAGCGATGCAGAAGTTTTCCTTGGCTGCATTGCCAGCGGGATGAATACCATAAATCCCTTCGTTTCGTCTTGAAGTTCACGAACACGTATCATGTGGATAAGGCGTTCTTCTAGCGATTCAATCGATCCATAAAGCATGGTAGCATGTGTTTTTAATCCAAGGGAGTGCGCGATGCGGTGTGCTTCTAACCATCCATCTGTGCTTGCTTTATCAGGACTCATTTTAGCCCGATAGCGTTCTGTTAATATTTCTGCTCCACCACCTGGAAGAGTATCTAGACCTACATCTATTAACTCTTTGAGGATGGTTTCTGGCGTGCGACCGGAAATTTGAGCAAAAAATTGAATCTCAGCACCAGTGTAAGCCTTTATGGTGATATTGGGATAATGTTTCTTTAAAGTAGAAATGGTATTCAGATAGTAGTCAAATGGAACAGTATGGTTGTGTCCTCCGACGATATGAAATTCACGGGTACCTTCTGTAATACGTGTCTCAACGTAATGAAGTAGCTCATCCATTGACATGGTATAAGCTCCATCCTCATCCGGATCACGTCTGAATCCACAAAACGCACATTTTGCTTCACAGACGTTGGTTGGATTGATGTATAAGTTTTCAATAAAGTAAACTTTATTTCCATTCCTTTTCAAATTAACCTCGTTTGCAAGTTGGGCGATTTGCAGAAGATCTGGGGATTGATAGAGTGTTAATCCGTCCTCTAATGATAATCGTTCTCCAGCTCTCACTTTTTCTATAATTTCTTGAAGCATCATGTATTCTCCTCTCTAGTGCTATTATCCGGTTACTTTATCAAAAGGGATTTATAATCAACGGTTGGAATAAAACCTTCCTTCATTGCTCTTGTAAGTAAAGCATGTATAGCTTGATAACCTTCTTTTCCTAAATCATGAGAGAATGAATTGACGTATAAATCGATATGCTCCTGAGCTACATTCCAATCTAATTCTTGGGCATGATCCATAACGTATTTCTGAGAAGATCTAGGATGTTTTTGAGCATGAGCAAGGGAAGCTCTGATCCACTGTGCAATTTTAGTCAAATCGAGCGTTTTTTTGGCAATAATCGCACCTAAAGGGATAGGAAGAGACGTATCTTTTTCCCACCAATCTCCAAGGTCTACAACACATCGTAATCCATATGATGGATAAGTAAACCTCGCTTCATGAATAACCAATCCTGCATCCATTTTCCCATCGGCAATAGCTGGCATAATTTCATGGAAAGGTAAAACATGGATTTCTTTTATTCCTTCTGGTACATGTTTTGCAATCCACAAACGAAATAACAAAAAAGCAGTGGAGCGTTCACTGGGAACAGCAATGCTTTTTCCAGCAAGTGAAACATTCTCTTGCCCTTGCTTTGTAAGTATAAGCGGGCCGCACCCTCGCCCAAGTGCACCACCACATGGTAATAGCCCGTAGCTTTCATGCACCCATGGAAGTGAAGCGTAAGATATTTTTAAAATATCTGGTCCATCTGCTTTTTCAGCTAACGTATTGGTTATATCAATATCGGCATAAGTTACCTTTAGTTTAGGAGCATCTGGTATTAGTCCGTTTACCCATGCATGAAAGATAAAAGTATCATTGGGACATGGAGAAAAAGCAATATCCATTATTTATCTGCTTCTTTCTGTAAATGGTTTGTTTCCTTTGAAATTTCCTTTAGAACCATTCCTACTTTTTTTAGTTGAGAAAATGCTTCTTTAAAACGCCATTTCGACTTATCTCTAGGTCCAACAAGATTAGATATAGCTCGTATTTCGACAAATGGAACAGAAAAAGAGTCAGCAACAGATGCTACACCAAAACCTTCCATTGCTTCTGCAACTGCCATTGGATAGCGATCAGTTAAATGCTGTGCAGTAGTTTTTGTTCCAGTTACTGTTGATAAAGTTAAAATAGTACCTGTAATCGTTTGATTTATTTTCGATTGAAAGATAATTTTAAGAGATTGAACAAAATCAGAAGTCGTAGAAAACCTTGTTTTACCAAGCTCCAACTCCTCCAGTGACAGAAACTTCTCAGGCGACTGAGCTCCTAAATCAGCAGCAATAACTTGGTCAGAAATCACCAAGTCTCCAATAGAAGTGTGGTTTTCAAATCCACCTGCTATGCCAGCACATATAACAAGATCATATTTTTGCTTAGAAAGTAGTTTCGTCGTTTCAATAGCAGCAGAGATAGAACCAACACCTACAACTTCGACGTCGACTGATGTAGGTTGACCTAACCCGTCTAGTAAAGCCATTTTCTCAGCTAGGACGGAAGTTACTATGATGATTTTTATGTTCGTATTTTTGGAATCTGGTGGTGAGTCTCCAAGTGTTTCTTGGATCATTTCTCTCTCCTTTGCATTTCTTCAGGATGGACAATTTTCTAGTATCTAAATAATAATAAGCAATCTTGACCTAAAAAAGAAAAAACTTGTTTTGAACTTCTTTTAAACAAGTTCATTTTATCACAAAGTTATGGTTATCACCTATCCCTAAAAAATGGACAGGACAAAACCCTCGTAAATGTAGATATTTGTCAATGTTTTTGTCGTGATCAAAATACAAAAAAAAACAAAACTGAAAAAAATGTAAAAAAATAGCTTACAAAAATCGTGTTAACATGTATACTAAAAATTGGTAGCAGATAAAGAATGAAGGAGGGCTTAAAGATGGGAGCGTGGGATTTAGAAGAGCGCATTGAAAAATTGCGTTTAAAAATGGTTGAATCTGCATTGCTTTTAGGGATTGGTCATCCTGCAGTGTACGAATTGAGTGTAGAGCTAGACAATCTTCATAACGAATGGCAAAGAAATTGGCAACAAACCAAACAGGAACGAAATTACATTCGTACTCACCCAAAACATCAGATCAAAGAGTCCTTAGATGAAAAATACCGTACAGTGGTTTAAGTGAAAGTGTGGTAAACTAAAAGGTATCAATTGTCACATTGGAGTGATGAGAAATGATTACCTTAACTGAACAAGCAGCATTTAAAGTAAAAGAGATGCTGAAGGAAACAGAGAATCCAGAAAAACAATATTTACGTGTGGGTGTTCAACATGGTGGTTGTAGTGGATTTTCTTATCTAATGGGCTTTGATGAAGAGAAAACAGCTAAAGATTTAGAACTTGAACAACATGGTGTTCGAGTACTTATAGATGACGAAAGTCAAAGATTGATTAAAGGTACTGTTGTTGATTATAAGGAGTCATTGATGGGTGGGGGATTTCAAATCGACAATCCCAATGCATCGCTTACATGTGGATGCGGCTCTTCTTTCCGTACAGCTGTTGACGAAGGTAAACCAGATACCAATTGTTAGTTTTTATATCCCTCTCCTTAGGAGAGGGATATTTCATGTTTGGATCTCACGAATAAACACGACTCTATCAAATCCACAGGCAGGGCAAAAGACTTCATGAGGACAATAATGCTGTCTGCCATCAGTTAACCAGCCATCATTTTGTTTCATTTCCTCGATAGGTCGATAGGGACTATACGAAGCTAATAAAAATGATGCAGGTCCATAATCTTCCATGGTTTGAAGGCAATTTGGGCATTTTTCTAAGTAAGAAGTATATCCATTACATAAAGGACATTGGAAATGGCTTGGATTCATATGATCATCTCGTTTTTGATTAGCATAAGAGAAACCAAAGGAAAACATGCATGATTGTTACAAGAAAGTTATAGAATAAAGAATGGAAATTAGAAACCTCTTGTAAAAAGTACGTGAAATACATATCATATTATTGTTAGCATTTTAGGATAATCTAAGGAATTTACTCTACTAGGTTTGTGATCTCTCACACATAGTGTCTAGGTAGATCATAGGAATGAAAAATATTATGAAAATTAGATGGAAGTGATGAACAATGAAAGTCCCTAAAATCCTTATTTTAGGTGCCGGTTATGGTGGACTTATGACAGCAAAAGGGCTTCAAAAACATCTCCGTCCTGGAGAAGCAGAAGTAACACTAGTGAATCAGAACTCTTATCATTACATTACTACTAAATTACATGAACCAGCTGCAGGAACTTCTCATCATGATCACGCTCGTCTTTCGATTTCTTCTGTGATCCATCCTCATCGAGTAAACTTTATTCAAGATCAAGTGACCTCAATAGATACAGAAGCAAAGAAAGTCACATTAGCAGAACATAAAGAACCATTAACTTATGATTACCTTGTAATCGGTTTGGGAAGCGCTCCGGAAACATTTGGAATCAAAGGTTTACTTGAAAATGCTTTTTTCATCAGAAGTATTGATAGTGTAAGAATGATTCGTGAACATATGGAGTACATGTTTTCTCAATATGCAGCTGAGAAAAAAGACGAACTTATTACCATAGTAGTTGGTGGGGCAGGATTTACGGGAATCGAGTATGTAGGTGAATTAGTGGATCGTATGCCAGAGCTTTGTAGAGAATATGATATTCCACTCGAAAAAGTACGTCTTGTAAATATTGAAGCTGCTCCTAGCGTATTACCAGGGTTCGATCCTGAATTAGTAGAATATGCTACGACATATCTAAAGAGTAAAGGCGTAGAATTCCATATTAATACTCCTATTGCAGAATGCACACCCGAAGGTGTTATTCTTAAAGGTGGAGAAGAGATTAAAGCTTCTACGGTAGTATGGACTGGTGGCGTTAGAGGGAATAAATTAGTTGAAGACGCAGGAATTGAAACGATGCGTGGACGTGTGAAAGTCGATGGCCAATTGCGTGCTCCAGGACATGAAAATATTTTTATCATCGGAGATAGTTCACTTGTATTTCCAAGTGAAAATGAAAGACCTTACCCGCCAACTGCTCAGATTGCTACACAACAAGGACAATTCCTTGGTAAAAATTTAGTCAATTTGCTACGCGGCAGTCAAATGGAAACTTTCGCCTATCATCAAAAGGGCGTTTTTGCTTCCCTAGGTAGAAAAGAAGCAATTGGTATTCTAGGAAAAAACAGCAAAATGTTTGGCTTTAAAGCATCCTTTATCAAGAGAATTACTGAGTTGCGCTGGCTCTATTTACTGGGTGGAATTTCGCTTGTATTACGTAAAGGTAAGTTTTAGGAAAGATCACTATGGTGCAAATGTAGATAAGTTACTTCGTTATTAAAAAGAGCAATCATCTACAAGAAAGTAGGATTGCTCTTTTTAATGCAGAGAAGGACAGGCATTGACCGCATGTCTCATTTTTTGTACCATATAGGCAACATGTGGAAGGAGATAATTCCAATGACAATGTTAGCAGTTCCTCCAATTAGCCTTGTTCAATTAATTATTTCTATCCCGTTATTACTGGTTTTCTTTTTTGGGATAGGATTTATCTTAAATATGATATTAAAGACTACATGGTTACCGATTTATTTATTTGCAGCCCTAATTGTGTATTTTGCGTTTCAAATTAACACTGTTTATATGACAGATATTACGTGGTTAATTGCAAGTTTAGCAGGGGTTGTGGGCAGTGGTTTAACCATACGTTATTTAAGAGCTAAAGGTTACCGGATGTTCTAATACCAAAGATAATAATTAATGATAGCCACGATAATCCCAAACCATAATCCAACAAATACTTCAATAGGTTTGTGACCTAAGATCTCTTTTAATTTTTCCCTTGTCTCAGCAGGGGATTTTTCTTTTGCTTCTGCTAACAACTTGGTCATATCTTCTACGAGGCGATTCAATACTTGAGCGTGTACTCCAGCCTGTCTTCTAACACCTGTGGCATCATACATGACGACGACACTTAAGATTGTAGCAATTGCAAAAGCAGAAGAATTCCATCCTTGTGTAAGACCAATTGCAGTGGAAAGAGAACTTACTGCTGAAGTATGTCCACTGGGCATACCGCCGGAATGATAAATCCATATCCAATCCCATTTACCTGTCATAGAAAGATTCCATATTATTTTCAAAAATTGTGCGAGTAAAATCGCCAGTAACGATGTCCATAAAGGAAAATTTGCAAGTAAATCACTTACCATGAATATAGAGGCCTGCCTTTCGCATACAACTGTGCATTTCTCCTTATTGTCTCATATTCAGCACAAGAAAAACCAGCTTTCATTTGAAAGCTGGAAGTGGAAATATTAGAAAGAAAGATTTTCTTTAACTTCACGATTAAAGTCTTTTTCATTGAGCGTTTTCCAAGCTGCGTTAAACTCATCGATTTCTTTGTTGAAGTTATCAACGAGTTCGCCCTCTTTTTTAGAGTACTCATCATATTGGTCAATATTAGGCTGTTGTCCTTGTGAGATAGTGACATAAGCTTGGCGGTAAGAATCAATTAGTTTTTGAAAGTTATCGATATAAGCAACTTGTGATTCGGTTGCTTTCTTAAATGCTGCTAAATATTGGGTTGCTCTTGATTTGGTTTCTTCGTTTTCCAACTCATTTGCTTTGCTTTCAACGCCAGGGATTTCATTAAGCAAAGATTGAACACCTTGCTTATATGTAGTTAGATCAGAATTAGCTTTGTCTAAGGAAGACATTAATTGATTGTATTGAGTTTCGCTCATATTGGTACCTTGGTTTAAAGCTTGGGAGATTTCATTTCCTAGTTGGTTTGCAGAGTTGTAGTCATTAATCATTTGACGTTGCTCACCCATGTTTTTGTCATGATGATCCATCATTTTGTCCATTTGATCCATTAATTCTTTTTTGGTACCTGAATCAGCAAGTAAGGAACAGCCAGATAGTAGTAAGAGGCAACTAAATAATATGAGAGCTTTTTTTAACATATTATAAACTCCTTTAAAATTTGTAATGAAACTAGTGACTATTGTAACAAACTATGCAAAAAATTCAAGAAGAACAGAGATGATTTGGAAAAATAGAAATGGATGTGTTTATTTTTGTTATTGAAAAAATGCCCGTTCACTTGGAAAAAAAGCACTCCAAGTTTTTTGTTGATAACTCCAGTAATTGGCAACACGCCCTTTTTCTATTGTTTGATAATCCTATATTTGTTAATATATGTCTTGAATCAGTTCTGATAACATATATACCTCTTTGGGAAGAATCCAGGCAAGTTAAAATGAAATATTTAAACAAATTAGACATTATTTGCAAACTAAATAAAAACATGTCATAATAGCATGGTTGATAAGGAGGTATTTATGGACAACCAAAATAAGTTGAAGAGATCAATGAAAAGCAGACACCTTTTTATGATCGCATTAGGTGGAGTCATTGGGACAGGCTTTTTTAACGGCTCAGGTTATACAATTAGTCAAGCAGGGCCAATAGGAGCAATTCTTTCGTTTCTTGTTGGCGGTTTGGTGATGTATTTAATCATGTTATGTCTAGGAGAATTAACACTAGCAGATCCATCTTCTGGTTCATTTCAAGATTATACAACCAAATATGTAGGTCCAGGAACTGGTTTTATGGTTGGCTGGTTGTATTGGTTTGGCTGGGCAGCAACCGTTGCATTAGAACTGGTAACAATTGGTTCAACAATGAAGCGATGGTTCCCAGATGTTAGTATTTGGGTGTGGAGCTTAGTATTTGGTGCTGTACTGTTTTTAGTAAACGCTTTCTCCGCGAGAAGTTTTGCAGAGACTGAGTTTTGGTTTGCTATTATCAAAGTTTCAATGATTGTCGTTTTTATTGTAATAGGTGCAGCTGCTATTTTTGGTTTTATACCTGTACGTAGTGGAGTAACTGGATTTGCCTCTCTGTTCAAAGATGGCATATTCCCAAATGGTTTTACACCAATATTAATGACAATGATAGCAGTCAACTTCTCTTTCCAGGGAACAGAACTAGTGGGAATTGCTGCAGGTGAAAGTGAAAATCCAGAGAAAACATTGCCTAAAGCCATTCATCAAACCGTTTATCGGACAATCTTATTTTTTGGTTTAGCAATTGCGGTGTTGGTGTGTTTAATACCATGGAAACAAGCTGGCGTTGTAGAAAGTCCATTTATACTTGCTTTAGATAAAATTGGAGTACCATATGCTGCAGATATCATGAACTTTGTTATTATCACAGCATTGTTATCTGTCGCAAACTCTGGATTATATGCTGCAACCAGAATGTTGTATGCGCTATCAAGAAATAAGATGGCTCCTAAACTACTAGGAAAAGTAACAGATCGAGGGGTTCCATTTTGGGCTCTAGTTGTAAGTTTTTTGGTCGCTAGTTTGTCCTTACTTACATCAAAGTTTGCTGCTGATACCGTTTACATGTGGATTCTGTCTATAGCAGGTACTACAGCTGTTATTGCTTGGATGTCTATTGCCGCGTCACAGTTTTTCTTCAGACGGCAATATGTGAAAAATGGTGGAAGAGTTGAGGATTTATCTTTCCGCACTCCATTCTATCCATTTGTTCCTATTCTCGCTTTTGTTCTGAATGCGATTGTGATGTTAAGCCAAGTTTTGGATCCAGCAACAGCTTTATCTGTATATTTAGGGATCCCAGCTATAATATTGTGTTACATCATTTATTATGTATTTGTAGCTAAAAGATGTAACACCTAGACTAACAATAAAGAAACGCTACTTTCCAATGAAAGTAGCGTTTTTCATGTTTTTAATGACTATATTTTGTGTAGTACTTATTGTATAAACGTTTCCATGTTTCGGGACCTGGGTATCCATCGGCATCGCCGCCTGTCCAGCCTTGTGCACGCTGGAAAGCTTGTGTATTTTTCAAATCAGCTGATGTCCATTCTGGTCCAGGGCCAACTTTGTAATACTTTCCATAACCAGCTGCTACTAGCATGTGACCTAATTGTGTAACAAACTTATTCTTTGCACCTGTTTTAAAGTATTTTGTTCCAGGAAATGTCTTTTGTACTGCATATGGTGCTTTTGGTTTTGATGGTTTCGAAGTCGAAGTACTCGGTTTCGAAGTTGAAGTACTAGGCTTCGAAGTTGAAGTACTCGGTTTCGAAGTGGAAGTACTCGGTTTCGAAGTTGAAGTACTAGGCTTCGAAGTCGAAGTACTCGGTTTTGAAGTTGAAGTACTCGGTTTTGAAGTTGAAGTACTCGGTTTTGAAGTTGAAGTACTCGGTTTTGAAGTTGAAGTACTTGGTTTCGAAGTTGAAGTACTTGGTTTCGAAGTAACAGGCTTTGTAATAACTTGTATTGGTGTTGGCTTCTCTTTTGCAGCAGGTTCTGGTTTTGGTTTTTGAAGAGCTGCTATTATTGGATTAGAATGCTGGTTGTCTTCTTTTCCTTTTACTTGATCTTTTCCGCTATGTTCATCTGCTACAGAATAGTCTGGATCAGTAATGATTTCAACTGGGTTTGTTGGTTCTGAAGACTGCGAATCAGCTAAATCAGTTGAAGTTGAATTAGGTGTTGTTGATGGTGTTTGTGAAGCTATAGAAGTATCAGGCAATTCGACTGTATCACTACTACCCTGCGGAGTAGAAGAATCTCCCGTTAGGGGTACATCTCCATTTTGATCCGTTCCATCGTAAGGAATAGGCTTTACTTTTAGTGTAGTTTCCAAACTTTTGGATGGAAGGTTTTCCATCATTTGTTCATTCGCGTCTTTAGAAACAACTGTATTCATTACAATAGGCAATTTTTGAACGCTTGGTTGCTGCTGTGCAGGCGGCGACTGAGCAAATGTTTGAGTATAGTGATAGACGAAAAAACCACCAAATGTGCAAATAACACCAATGGATGTTAATTCTAACCATTTGGCAAGCTTGCTACTAGTTGGTGATTCTTTCTTAAACAGGCTGGATAACTTTGACATACACTTCCTCCCTTCACTAATTAATTATCCACATCATACTACAAGGGAGGAGGATAAGAGTATACAAAATTAAAATTTTTAGTAACAACAAAGCATTCTTTTTGGTAGATAAGAAAGTGTAAATTTTATCTTATCTACAAAGCGAGACTAGGAGCATACGACATAGCGAGACAGAGGCGTGACTTTGCGCTTTAGCGCATTAGCACGACCCGTACACTTGGTGTGCTTGTGCCCTAGTCTGAGGTGCATAAGTGCAACTAAGCCTCTGTCTGCGTTTTGAAAGGCTTGCCAGTCGGCAAGTTTTCTTTACTGTTAATTTTAGGAAACGTCGTTTTCATACAATTGATCAATAAGTTTATAAACTGGATCTTCTTGTATTTCTTTTATCAGTGGTTTAAGTCCTAATTTAATTTCAGCTCGTTTTGCTTCTTCTATTTCTAAAGCTGTTGCTAAGGATTTATCTGCTATGAATTGCCCTCTTCCTTTGTAATTTGCAGGATTAATTTCTTTTGGGTTTAAAATAAACACTTCTGATCGAAGTACAGTATGCTGCATGTAACAATGACGGGGATTGATTTGATAATAGTCAAATTCTGTTAAAGAGAATGATTCTGAACGCAGACTGTCCCTCACGGTTTGAGCATCTTTAATACTTCCTAATTGGAAAACGGCATGGGTACCAAAGTTACGGAAAAAAGCTTCTACATAACTTGGTGGCATATGATCTTTCAATCCTTGAGTTGACAATATCAATGGCATGTTAAACTCACGGTAAAAATCAGTAAGGGTTTTTAAATCACCAAATAGATCAACGAATCCTGATCCTTCGTCAATAATAAGTGGATGTTGTGCATATTTTCCCTCTGCATTTTTTCTTCCGCGTGATACCATCCCAAGTTCGAAGTGAGCAATAGTACAAGCAGCGATAAGTCGTTGATCTCCAGGCGGCATGCCCGAGACATCAATGATATTGTAATGACCTTCTTCCCATGATTTTAACCATTTAATTCCACATGTGTAGGAATTCATCATTTTAGTGATACCAGATGTATTGATATTACGCAATCGAGCAGTACTGAAGCTTTCGATAAACTCACGAGGCCAGCTGATTTTATTGCTATCTTTCTGTACATATTTTAGCAGAGAACGTTTTAGGGTAGCTGTTTCTGGTAAAGATTCATCAAGTTGGTCAATAACCCAATTACAAAATTCCGGTTCCTCAATGACTCGTTGAATGTTTCGCAAAGTAGGAATGCCTATTTTAGAGAGTGAATATCCAATAAGCAATAATGTTTCTGTCACGACAGGTTTCCAATTAGAGGAATCTGCGCGTGCTAAAATATCGACTACCTGTCCGCCTTTTTGTTGAATCGAGTAGTCCACATCGAATGGATTAAAAGGAAAATTCCCTTCTCTTGCACGTACGACTGTAACTTTATCATGCATTTCTGGAGGGATACGATCTAGCACTTCATTGGCTAATGTCCCTTTTGTATCGAGTATGGTGAAGCCCATGCGATTTTCATCTGTCCGTATTTTAATTAAGTCGTCAATGAGATTTAAAATGAAGCCACTTTTTCCTGATTTTGGTCCGCCCATAACCGCAATATGGTCATCTAAATTTTCTGGTCGTAAATATATGGGGAAACGAGCTGTAAATCGTTTACCATTACCTATAAAGATATTACCGGGCTCTTTCGCTAATTTTCTAACCACGATAGGTGGTGGCGGATATTGCATTTTGATACGGACTAGCTTACTAGAACCTGAAGTGGTTGGCCATCTTGCTAGACCAGCTAATTCTGGAGTGCCTAAAATCACTGCATTTTGTGGTCTGCGAAAAGGAAAAATACGATTTTTTGCTTCATATCTGAATAATGGATGGATGATTCTCCACCACTCACGAGAGTGAAATCGATTTAATTCTGGAGAGTTTAACATGGCCATAGATCGATAAGTATGCTCTGTAATTTTTTTTGCATTTTCTTCAGAATCAGCAAAACTTAAGATTTTAATAGCGACTTCTGCTTTGGGTTGTTCCATTTTTTCTTGAATTGCATCTAGGTACATTCCTGTATCGGATGATTTATCTTTTTTTAGGCTGTTTAATACTCTTCTAAATTTAGGAATCATCTGCCTATCATAAACCGGCCGTATCAAATATTGAATCAATAATTCCTGTCCTGGGCCTACATTACTCATGTGTTCAACAAGTTGTGTCAGGCTATCATGGCTGCCTGTGAATATTTCAATCGGAACAGTGAAGTCACGTTCTAAAAATAACTTCATGCCATTATGGGGCTTAGAAAAATCGAGCTGATAAGGTTCTTCAGCATGTTCATAGTTGAATTCGAAGTGCTCTAAAGCAATCCGGTCTAGTGTATGCTGTCCAATCGTTTCATTAGGCGCCCAATAAAAAAAGCGTGTTCTTGTTCCTGTAGCAAATGCTTCCCACGCTACCCAAGGTTCAAACCAGGCAAATGGAAAACGACGAAACCATTTTTGCTGCAAAAATTCAAGAATGTTTTGCCAAGCGATGGCCGTTAAATCATAGGAAGGTGAATCTGCTAATAAGGTGTTTACTTCATACAGGACACCTTTTGGAATGGATTGTGGCAAGAAATGATACCTTTTCAATTTTTTCGCTCCTTTCAACTAAAATTAATCTTCATAGAAGATGTCGATAAAGTCATCTTCTTCCTCTTCAGATGAATATGGTTCCATGTTTTTTAATTTTTGTTCTAATAATTTTACTTTTTCTTCAATGTCCTGCCAATTCTTTTTCCTTTGATTTTCTTTTTCTTTTGCTACTTTCTCTTCGATTTCCGCCGCTTTATCAAAGTGTTCTTTGACCATATCATCAGCTGGTTTATCGTGTACTGGGTTTGGAGGCTTTCTGATGTTCATACTAAACGTCCGCATCTTTACATTGTCTACTATCATTTGGATATAAGCGACGTGTTTTTCAACCAAGTTAAAATCACGATGGGATAGTCCATAAAGTAACATATTATCCACAGCAACTTGTGCATCGCTTGGGCTGCCTTGTTGGAAAGCAAATATTGTACCAAAATTACGGAATAAGGTCCCAATGTCTTTATCTTGGATTTGTGATGTTAACGCTGAATTTGCCAAGATAAATGGTACATTGTACTTTCTGGCTTCATTTAATACAAACTCAATATTATCCAGTGCTGAATTCATATACAAACTCGCATCATCCACGATAAAAGGGTGCAATGGCATATGTTCACCAGCTCCGAATTCTTTGGAGCGTGTAACCATCGCTTGACGAAAGAGAACAGCACAAGCCGTACCAAAAAAAGTACGTTCATAAGCTGGACAGGCGGATATATCTAAAATAACGATGTGACCTTCATCTAAAGCTTCACGCCATTTGATATAGTTGGATTTCTTATTCATCAATACTCCAGAATAAGATAAGAGCATTCCTCTAAAACGTGCTAAAGTGGAGCTGAGCACAAATTCTTTTCGCCAATCAATTCGCTTTGTGTCACGCAAGTTTCTCATGAGACTTCGAATAAGTGTCGCTTGTTCTGGATCATTTTCATCTAACAGACAGATGATTCGTTTGCAAAACTCTTCATCTTCGATTACTTTTAATAAGTTTTCTAAGGTTGCCATGCCAACTTTTAATAAGGCAAGGCTTGATACAAGGAATATTTCTTGCATCATAGGATTCCAACTACCAGTAACCCGTCGGATGATCTCCGAAATGAGATTTGCTTTTCGGTTATCACTCGCTGGGAAATCCATATCAAATGGATTGAAGGGAGTCCTTGTGCGAAATCGGACTACACGAACCAGATGATGCCATTTAGGTGGAACTTGTTCTAATAATTGATCAGACAACGTTCCTTGGGTATCAATCAAGGTTAGACCATGTTTATTTTCCTCTGTTTTTAATTTTAGAAAATCAGAAAGCATGTTTACGATTAGGGTACTCTTTCCTGTCTTAGGACCTCCGACAATCGATACATGATTTTTTAGATCTTCTACAGGCAGGTAGACCGGTGCTTTGTTGATGTTTCTGTTATTATGACCTACCAATATAGTAGGGTCGGGTCGATTCGCTAAGTTTCGTACTTCCACTGGGATAAGCACTCTTCTGCCTTTAATTTTTATAAATTTTGTTGTGCCTGCAATACTAGGCAGTCGTGTAAGACCAGCAAGTTCTGGAGTGCCAAGTACAACTTTGTTTTCTGGTTTGCGAAAAGAGAATATGCGTTTGTTCCATTCATAACGGAACATCGGACGGACAATTTGCCACCACTCACGAGATTCAAATCGATTTAACTCTTTTGAGTTCATATAGCTTAATGTACGTGCAGTTTGGTCTGTCAGCTCAAATGCTCGCTCATAAGTTTGTGCTGTTGCAGCAATACGAATAGAAACTTCCGCTTGTGCTTGGGCGCTTTTTGTTTTTATAGCATTCAGATACATTTCCGTTTCTTTTCTCGTTGCAGTTTTATCTCGACTGACTTCTCTAATCGCTCTTTGGAAGGCCTTAGCAGTTTGGTGGTGGAAAATAGGCCTGATCAAAAATTGTAGCCCGACTTGTTCGCCTTCCTCTACGTTGCTAAGAAATTCGAGCAGTGCAGATTGAGTATCGATTGTGTTCTTTTCATAAATACGCATCGGCACAGTAAAGTCTCGTTCTAATTGCAGCTTCATACCTGCATGAGGTAAAGAAAAATCCATTTTTGGTGGTTCAGCCAGGGTGAAGTTAAGTTCAGGACTCCAAGTATACAGACGGTTCCAAAATTCGTTTCCCCATTGCAGATTTGGTGCCCAAAAAAAGTATCTTGTTCGTGTATCATCCGCATATATTTCCCAAGAAATCCATGGTTCAACCATACGAAAGGGAAAGCGTCGGTACCACTTCCACTTCATATAATCGATATAGTCGTTAAGGGATTTCTGTGTATTTGCATAATTTGGCCTTGAGCCTATAAGTGTTTCCATTTCATACGTAACCCCTTCAGGGATGAGAAAAGGTAAGAAGTGAAACCTCTTCAAGATTATCTGCTCCTTTCCCTTACGATGGAATGTAAGGCTAGTCTATTTTCTAATAGGATGGGTAAACCTATCAACTTCAATTGATCGAGAAGTGGTCAGATTTTCTTTAAATTTATCATAATAGTGCAGAAAACGATAGTAAAAACAGAATGATAAAATAGAAGCCCTTTTTCACATGAGGGCTTGTTTTTTTGAACCAGCAAATAGAGCACCATTCGTTCATCATACTCAGAACGAGGTGTTATTTTTTTAAGTCAATTTTTTTTAGATTGTAATGAATCCTCCTACACTTTAGCAGACATTAAGTGGTGGGGGATTTCTTGTACCACTTTGTTAGATTTAGCTTCTATCTTGTACATTTGTATGTTTTGAAATGTAGACTACAACGGATTAAATCCAGCAAAAATAAGTATTCACAAATAATCATTTTTACTTTATAATAATTATCATAAAGTTGCGGACAGGCAAAAATGAAAATCATTCTCATTGCATAGTCACTTTAACTAAAAAATGAAAATAAAATTCGCTGATAATGGTGGTGAAGATTATGGAATTGGTGACATATCAAATAGATAAAAAGAGTAAAGAATCAATGGGATCTATTAAGAAAATAGATCAATACTTGGAATTTGCTTTTGCCATCTCAAGCGGATTGTTAACATTTGTAGCATTTTTATTGGAAAAATCAAGTTTTCATTATGCAGTTACTCTTTATGCTATTGCATTTCTTATTGGAGGATATGTTAAAGCAAAAGAAGGACTCATGGAGTTATGGAAAGAACGGGAATTCGGTGTAGACCTGCTTATGATGGTAGCAGCAATTGGAGCAGCATCAATCGGATACTGGCTAGAAGGAGCATTACTCATCTTTATCTTCTCCTTAAGCGGAGCACTAGAGACATATACCATGGCTCGAAGCGAACGAGATTTATCGAAGTTGCTCAGTCTACAACCTGAAGTTGCGACAATCGTCTATTCAGATGGTTCGGAGGCAGAAATTCCAGTATCAGCGCTTAAAGTGGATGATGTTGTCGTCGTAAGACCTGGAGGTAGGATCCCAGTAGATGGGGTCGTCTTGGAAGGATCTTCAGAAGTAGATCAAGCGAGCATTACAGGAGAATCAATTCCAGTAGCAAAAGTCAAGAACGATGAAGTATATGCTGGAACCATGAATAGCACTGGTTCACTTTTCATTAAAGTTACAGTTTCGAATGAAAATAGTTTATTTGCAAAGATCGTTAATATGGTAGATCAAGCCAGAGAAGAGGTACCAGAGTCTCAACTAAAAATGGAACGTTTAGAAAAAACATATGCAAAAGTAATTTTACTGGTAACATCCATTTTATTATTTGCTCCTCATTTTATTGTTAGCTGGAGCTGGTCAGAGACTTTTTATCGGGCAATGGTCTTTTTAGTTGTAGCTTCTCCATGTGCGTTAGTTGCTTCCATTATGCCTGCCATTTTGTCTGCAATGTCAAATGGATCGCGCAAAGGGATTTTGTTTAAAAATGGGATGCAACTCGAAGTTTTATCTGAGATAAATGTTGTAGCTTTTGATAAAACAGGTACCTTAACAGAAGGAAAACCGAAAGTAACCGATATTGTGCAATTTGTAGAAATGGAAGAAATAAAATTGCTACAAGCTGTAGCCTCAATTGAATGGTTGTCTGAACATCCGATTGCAAGAGCAGTAGTTTCTTATGCAAAATCCAAAGGGATAGATCGTACGAAACCAGAGATGCTTCAGGCGGAAACTGGTTATGGTGTCAAAGCCAATTACCGTGGAGAAGAATGGAGAATCGGTAAACCAGAATGGTTTTTCCTGACAAATGAAAAGCAAAGATCTGTTCAAGGATTGGAAGCTCAAGGGAAAACAGTTGTAATCATAGAAAGGGACAAAGAAGTAATCGGTGCTATTGCACTAAAAGATACAATAAGAAATGATGCTAAATCCTTGATTCAATCACTTCATAAACTAGGAATTCATACAGTAATGTTGACAGGAGACCAAAAACGGACAGCAGAAGTGATTGCAGATGAATTAGGAATTAAGGAATACTACAGCGGATTACTTCCTCAAGACAAGGTCCATAAGGTAAAAGAATTAAGGGAATCTCACGGGAAAATTGCAATGGTTGGGGATGGAGTAAACGATGCTCCAGCATTGAGTCAAGCAAGCATGGGGATTGCGATGGGGGCAGGCGGCAGTGATATAGCCCTAGAAACTGCTGATGTTGTCTTGATGAATGATAAGCTTTCACGAATTACTACAGCTGTCAGTTTATCCAAAAGAATGAAGCGAATTGTGCGGCAGAACCTTATTTTTGCAGCAACTGTGATTATACTCCTTTTGCTTTCTAATTTTACGGAATTGATCAATCTGCCATTGGGAGTAGTTGGACATGAAGGTAGTACGATTTTGGTTATTTTAAATGGACTGCGTTTGTTACGATAAAAGAGGATTTTCTTCCTTTGTTGTATATAAAGAAGCAATGAAGGTAAAACGAAGCCTTATCTTGAATAAGATAGAACATCAAAAATAGATATGTGTAAGAGTAGGCTGTAATACCTACTCTTTTTTTGTCCATAAATGGAGGAGATAATGAGAAGGATATGTATTGTTGGTTCACCAGGTTCTGGGAAGTCAACTTTAGCAAAAAAATTAGGTTCATTAATGGGGATAGAAGTTATTCATTTGGACAAACTTTTTTGGAAACCAGGTTGGAATGCTGTTTCTAACGAAGAGTTAGCAGATTTGCAAGATGAGCATTTGCGAAAAGATAGTTGGATAATAGATGGTTCTTACAGTAGTGTCTGGCAACCGAGGCTAGAAAGAGCAGATACAATCATCTTTTTAGATTTTTTTCGATGGATATGTATATATCGTGTTGTTAAACGTTATGTTTTAGCACGTAATCAAACAAGATCCGATATGGGCAGCGGTTGTCCAGAGAAAATCGATTTTCCTTTTTTATTATTTGTTTGGAACTATCCAACACACCGCAGAAACAAAGTATTAGCAATGACACAAAAATATACCGCTCAAAAACAAATTATTATTTTACGCAATGATAAAAAGGTATCGGAGTTCTTGAAAAACATAAAGCAAGGCAATCGGTAAGATAAGATTGCCTTGCTTTTGAAAATACGAGTGTTTTAAACGGTAACCGTTTTTTCTACTTCTACAATTTCCTTCGCGTGTTGTTCCAAAACATTGGCAACAGCTATACCTTGATTTGGTTCCGTTTTAGCGATAATGCGGATATAATTTTCTGCTTTATTTGGAGTATGTACATCTAGTACAGCTGGTCCTTCTACTATTTGCGGCATATCTGTTTTTAGTTGATTCAATTTTGCTTGGATTTCTGATATATAGGGGAGCATATCTTGTCCATTGCTATAAGGTATCTTGACATTAACGATCGTATTGGAAGTACCTTTAGAATGGTTGGTAAGTGATTTTAACTCGCGATTTGGTATAAAGTGAAGATCTCCATTTAGATCACGAATTTTTAAAACACGTAGTCCTGTCTGTTCTACTACACCAGAAAATCCATTAACAGTGATGTGATCATTTACATTTACTTGGTCTTCCATCAAGATAAAGAAACCTGTTACAATATCACTTACAAGACCTTGTGCGCCAAAACCGATAGCTAAGCCAATAATTCCGGCGCTGGCGATAAGTCCAGTTGCGTTGATACCAAACTGATCCAATAAAGCAACAACTGCGACAAAGAAAAGGACATATCCAATAAAATTGCTAGCTAAACTTGCTAATGTTTGTAAACGAGGAATCTCTTTTTTTCTTCCAACGATAAATCGATAAATAATTCCTTTGATAATCAAAAAGGCTATGTAAGTAATAGCAATAATAACAAGACAACTGATGATGACTTCGGAAACATGTGTCCAATTGATATTAAAGTTCCAATTCATGAAATCTTCCTTTCTATTATAAGATAAAAAAGTAAGTAGGTATAATATAGCATATCTTTCAAAATAAAACATATGGGAAAATTCAATCAAAGGACAAAATTAGCTGCTAGATAATTTTCTTTTAAAAAAGGATTGACACAGAAGATAATATATCGTAATATAGATTTTGTCGCTGAGCCGAAGTGGCGGAACTGGCAGACGCGCACGACTCAAAATCGTGTTCCTTTGGAGTGTGGGTTCGAGTCCCACCTTCGGTACCACCAAAATTGCATATCGGGGTGTAGCTCAGTTTGGCCAGAGCACTCGCTTTGGGAGCGAGGGGTCGCAGGTTCGAATCCTGTCACCCCGACCACACAATTTAGGTGTAAGATAGAGAAAGACATGTTAGAGAAAAAATCTAATATGTCTTTTTCTTTTGATAGGGAGGAAATGAATTGAAAGAAGTTACAATCTATACGGATGGAGCATGTTCTGGAAATCCAGGTCCAGGTGGATGGGCAGCCATTTTGATATATCGCGATCAAATGAAAGAAATCTCTGGTGGAGACCTGAAGACAACTAATAATCGAATGGAACTAATGGCTGTTATCCGATCGTTAAAAATATTAAAGCAAACTTGTAGAGTGAAAGTTTATTCGGACAGCGCCTACATTGTCAACTGCTTTCATGAAAAGTGGTATGTGAAATGGGAAAGGTCAGGTTTTAAGAAAAACGAAGATTTATGGAGACTGTTACTAACTTTATACCGTAAACACGATGTTGAGTTTGTCAAAGTAAAAGGACATAGTAATGTGGAACTGAACAATCGATGTGATGAATTAGCTCGAGCAGCTGTTCCAAAATAGGAAAGGAGGCAGGACGATGGATGGATCGCAATTGAAAGAGAAACTGACGAAGAAAGCCCAGCAATTAGGAATCGATAAAATTGGTTTTGCGTCTGCTGATCCTTTCTTAGAATTGAAAGAAAGATTGCGTGAACAACAGGAGCGTGGTTTTTCTTCAGGCTTTGAAGAAAAAGATATTGAACTTCGTACGCATCCAGAAAAGCTAATGCCAATGGTAAAAACCATCATTGCGATCGCCATCGCTTATCCTGCCAAACTTTCAAACCCTCCAAAATCAACACATGGAAATTACAGAGGAATCTTTTGTCGAGCTTCTTGGGGTACAGATTACCATCAAGTACTAAAACAAAAGTTGGATGACCTTGCTGTTTATCTGCATTCACTTATTCCAAATGCTACTATTCAATCCATGGTTGACACAGGGGCATTAAGTGACCGAGCAGTTGCAGAACGCGCAGGAATTGGCTGGAGCGGCAAAAATACTTCTATTATCACAGAAGAATTTGGGTCTTGGGTGTACCTTGGAGAGATGTTAGTAGATGTGTATATTCCGCCAGATGAACCGATTGAAGACGGTTGTGGGGAATGCACGTTATGTATGACAGCTTGTCCAACTGGAGCTTTGGTAGAACCGGGTAGATTGGATGCACAATCCTGTATTGCATATTTGACACAAACGAAAGCGATGATCCCTGAAAAATATCGCGATAAAATTGGCAATCGCCTCTATGGCTGTGATACATGTCAAACGGTGTGCCCGAAAAATAGAAAGCGCTATTTTGATCATCAGCAAGCCTTGAAACCAGATGGAGAAAAAGTAAAGCCTTTGTTGAAACCACTGTTGAAACTTAGTAATCGACAATTTAAAGAGCAATATGGTAGTATGTCTGGTTCTTGGAGAGGAAAAAATCCAATCCAACGAAATGCGATTATTGCCTTAGCCCATTTTAAAGATAAATCTGCAATTCCTCAGTTGGCCTCCATGCTTCAACAGGATGCTCGACCTATGATAAGGGGAATGATTGCTTGGGCACTTGGGAAAATCGGCGGTGAGGAAGCAGAACAAAGTTTACAAAAGGCAATGAAAGCTGAAAAAGATGAAATGGTTATAAAGGAGATACAATTAGCGATCCTTAAACTAAAGAATAGGAAATAAAAAACAATCTTCAGTTTTATTATAGAAGATTGTTTTTTTGTTTTGAAATAATTTTGATTTGAGGTAATATTAGGATGCATCCATATATTCCCGTAACTAAAGTTCGGTGAATTTCATTTGTATTTATAAAAAAGATAGGAGAAAAAATATTTGAATGAACATGTGGAAAAAAGGCTTGTTTTTGATTGGTTGCTTGCTTTTGATTTCTGGTTGTGCTCAAAACAATATAGCAGATAATCGTAAAGTTGCACCAACGAAAGCTTCTGCTCAAGATGATAAGGAAATCAAGCATAAATTAATGGATCTGATGGATAATTTGATGGATCATCATGATAGAAATATAGGTGACCAACGGCAGATGGTAAATGACTACAATACTGCAAATCAGCTGGGAAGTGAAATCTCTCAATCTTTGAACCAAGGTGGCAAAATGAGCGAAGCCCAATACAACCAGTTAATGTCATCCTTAGATATAGCTAATTCTGATCTAAATATATATAAGCAAGGGGTTCTATCTCTGCTTAACGAAATTCCCACAGTAGAAAGCAAAGCGAATGAATTGCAAAATGAGGGAACTAAATTGAGAGCAACTCAATATTTAGCAGCATTAAAGCGGGCAACTCAATTTCAAGTTGATTATATTAATAATTTCAAAAACTTAATTGACTCTTATCGTCAAGCTTATGTCACTATCTCCCAAGGACAACAACCTAATACTTTTCAATACGATGAATACTCCAAAAAAGAAGGCGAACTTATCGATAACTTCAACAAAGAAATTGATGAATTTAACGCAGCTTGGAAAACCCTCAACGAAAAAGATTTTAATCGTGAAGTTAAAGAAAATCTTTCTTTCTAATATTCCACTTCCAGCTTTCAAATGAAAGCTGGTTTTTCTTATGCTGAATATGAGAAATGAAAAGTGAAGGAAGATGCATGTGTTTTCCTTCACTTTTTTTAAGTGACAGATGTTAAGTGAGTTTAATATTTCAAAGAAAATGAAAAGTGATGAAATTAAAGATATTTTGGCATAATAAGCCGCAATTCTATTTATTTAAAAAATAGAATCCGGTATCAACGTAACTTCAAAGGAGCAGGCAGCATGACTTCGACCTCAACAAATTCCCAAAAATCCTTACATCCACAAGGACCAAAGGGACTCGGTCTTCTTTCTTCTCTTCCTCGGTTAGCCAAAGATCCTTTTGGTTATTGCATGAGTGAGGCGGCAAAAGGTGATGGTTTGGTACGTCTCGGTTCTGGTCCAGCTCGCGCATATTTAGTGAGCCACCCAGATTATGTCCATCATGTCCTTATTGATAACGCTTCCAATTACATAAAGGGAAGCATAATGGATGGTATCAGATTTGCTTTAGGTAATGGGTTATTTACGGCAGAAGGGGATCACTGGAAACGACAGAGGAAATTAATGCAACCGGCTTTTCATCCAAGGCAAATTGAAAAAGTAGCTTCTATCGTAAATGAAGAAGTCAAAGAGGCGACAAAAAGATGGGAAAAATGTTCAGAAGAAAACTTGCCATTGGATATGCTGCTAGATGCAACACAAACGAATGTACAAGTGGTATTGAAATCATTGCTCGGCACATCCATTAATCCAGAGCAGACCCGTATTCTAGTGGAATTGACAAACGCTGTTTTCAAGGGATGACAAAGAGAGTTTGGACATTTTTTGTCCCGAGCTGGCTTCCTACACCTGGGAAATCTGCCTACAGAAAGGCAATCGCTCAACTGGATCAAGAAATTTATTCGATTATCCATCAGCGAAGACAATCAGGTGAGTCAGGAAAAGATGATTTGCTGAATGTTTTGTTAGAAGCGAAAGATGAAAATGGGCAATCTATGACGGACAAACAAATCAGGGATGAGGTTTTTACTATCTTTTTAGCTGGGTATGAGTCTACGGCAAGCAGTGCGACATGGGCTGCTTATTTGCTCAGCCAAAATGCAATCATTGCCGACAAGGTCTATGAGGAAGTAGATCGAGTATTAAAAGGTCGGATGCCCGAATATATGGATTTGAAGGAATTGAAATATGCTCGAATGGTATTGAATGAAACCTTGCGTTTATACCCAGCTTTTCCGATGTATTTTCGTACTTCAGTGGAAGAGGATACAGTTGGAAACTATGTTATTCGTGGAAATTCAGCTGTCATTTTAAGTCCTTTTGCAACTCACCATGATTCTCGGTTTTGGTCTGATCCAGAAAAATTTGACCCAGACAGATTTTTACCTGAGCGTTTTGATCATACTGCACGCAAAGCCTATTATCCATTTGGAAAAGGTCAGCGGATTTGTATTGGACAAGATATGTCATTGGCAACTGCCCTTATTATGATAGTTGCATTTGTACAAAAGTATGAATTCTCGCTTGTCCCTAACAAAAATATAAGTCCTCGTTATGCGATGACCTATCAGCCTGCTGAAATGCCTTTTCTCTTGAAAGCCAGAAGCAATAGTTAGCGTAATAAAATAAGCAATTATCCATATTTTCCCTGATGTACTTTTTTGTGACCACATCCCCCTCTTTACATATAGATGAATAGTGGAGGGGAGAAGCTATGTATAATCGTGATCGAGCAGTTTCTTATGCAAATACTTATTGGAACTCGCACAACCCGACATTTCGTTACTTTTCGATCAATGACTGTACTAATTTTATTTCTCAATGCTTACATGCAGGGGGATATCCTATGGTTGGTGGCAGGGATCGTGGCAGAGGATGGTGGTATCACAAAGGACACCCCGATAATTGGAGTTACAGCTGGGCAGTTGCTCATAGCTTACATGGATTTTTGCGTAGCAGGGCACAAAGGGTTCCCCGCGTAGAAGATTTGCAAATCGGAGATGTTATCTGCTATGACTTTGAAGGAGATGGCAGATGGAATCATAATACCATTGTGACGTATAAAGATGAAAATGGTCAAGCTTATGTTAATGCGCATACGAACAACAGCCAGCATCGTTACTGGCAATATCAAGATTCAGCAGCATGGACTCCAAATATTCGCTATGATTTTTTTCATATTCGTTAAACCTACAAAGCAGTGCTTGTAGGTTTTTTGTGTCGCCGTAAAAGGTAATGATCAATCAGGGTAGCAATCCCGTTTGCATCATTGGAAGGAACTTCATGAGTAGCGTGTTTTTTGGCTAAAGGGTGGGCATTACGAACTGTCGCTGCTAAAGACGCAATTTGAAACATGGAAATATCGTTGCAATGATCACCAATAACAGCAGTCTGATCCATAGAGAAATTTATTAATTGCAGCACTTTTAGGAGAGCTCTTCCTTTGGAGGCATGGATCGGCAATATTTCAAAGTATTCATCCTCTGTTTGGGTAAATTCTACATAATTGGAAAGTGGATATGTTTGTGCCCATTCTTTTAGTCTGTCGATTTCTTCACTTGTCCCGATAAGCTGAATTTTAAAAATAGGTTCAAGCAGCTTTAAACCTGGAGGAAATAAACGAATACGTATGGGGAGCTGCTCCAATGCTTCTCTGGTAGATATACGCATTCTTCTTACATACATACTTGTAGGGCTGTGGAGGAGGATATCTGCTGTTATAGGTAGCTTTCGAATATCCTGTAAGAGGGTTTCCATCAGATTCATGGATAATGTGTATAAGGGAATAATACGATCTTCCAAGGGCAAATAGATAGCTGCCCCATTATAAATAATGACAGGTTCTTCTACTTGAAGTTCCTCCAAATATATTTTACATTCTGCTAAACTTCTGCCTGTGGCTATGGAAAATCTTCCTCCATTTCTCCGGAAATCGTTTATCCTTTTTTTTACTATATGAGGTATTTGATTGGCGGAATTTAATAATGTTCCATCTAAATCGGCAACTAATAGAGGATATATTGGGTACATAGCGGATCAACCTCACCCTTCGTATGGTAGAATGGAATCTGCATTTTGTGGCAACAATCGTATGACTAAGAAAAGTAACATGCCAATGAGAGAGACAATCCCAAACAAAAGATAAACATAGTGGATATTGCTATGCTCCAATACAATCCCACCTATTAATGTGAAAAACCAGTTTCCAAGACCAAGACTTACTCCGCTATAAATTCCTACAGCAGTTGTTTGAAATGATTTGGAAGTAAGGGATTGTACATATTGGAGAGATACAGGAATGAATATACCCAAAGAGAAACCTTGAGCAATGTTGACAAGATAAATAAAATTTGTAGAGGAATGATAAAAAAACAATAAATATTGAACTCCTGAAACAAAGGAGGCTACTAATAAAATCGTAGCAATATTGATGTGTTTCAGTAGTTTTCCAGCGAGATTCATAAAAGGAACTTCACTGCCTACACTGATCAGAAAACTGACACCCAGCCCGGAAATGGTTCCTCCCAAACTGATATATAAAAGTCCATAAAAAGAATTATTAGACAGCATGGTTCCATAAACCAGAAAGCATGCGAGAAGAAAGAGTAAAAATCTTTTATGGGTCATCAGTTTTTTTATTTGTCTAAGCGACGGTTTACTTTGCTTAATCTGTGATGGTTGATAGGGTAGTTTCCAAGCATAAAAAGCAGATAAGGCTAAAAACAGGGAGAAGGTGTAAAAAATAATTTTTAGAGAATACAATTGAGCTAATTGTCCCAATGCCCAAATAGATAAGCCATATCCAACAGCACCCCATAAACGGAAGTTACCAAAAGATAGATTGAACTTTTCTGTGTAGCTTAAAATGATACTGGTAGACACTGGCTCAATTGCAGCTTGCAAAAAAGCAAGACAGATGGATAACAAAAGAAATAGAGAGAATGTACTAAGCATTGGGAATAGGAGCCCTAATCCAGCTGATAATAGGATAGTAAAGATCAAAATCAAATGAAAACGTTTGGTTAAGTCTGCTGCATATCCCCACAGAGGTTGGAAAAAGAGTACAATAAGTGGATTAATGGATGCAATGATACCAATTTGTGATCCAGTAAATTGTAGACCCTGTAAATATAAACTAAAAAGTGGTGCAAAAGCCCCTAACGCGATAAAATACATCAAAAAGAAACTAGAGATAATATAGTTGTTTTTTTTGGTTGAGGAATTGATCAAGATGTACTCCTTTTTTCGTTTCTTTCATTATAAAATGATTATTTTTATATTGAAAGTGTAAAATATTACATAAATTTCTAAATGATAAATGACAGGAGAAATAAATATGCCTTTTCATATTGTTTTAGTTGAACCTGAGATTCCACCTAATACAGGAAATATTGTTCGCACATGTTCAGTAACAGGTGCAAAACTGCACTTGGTTAAACCTCTTGGTTTTTCTGTTGATGATACGCAATTAAAACGTGCTGGTTTAGATTACTGGCATGATTTAGATATTCAAATGTATGATTCTTTTCAAGAACTTCGCGATAAGTATCCCACCCGTCGCTTCTTTTGTGCCACAACAAAAGCCAAGCAGTCTTATACATCGTTTTCCTATCGAGAAGGTGATTTTTTTGTGTTTGGAAAAGAAACAAAAGGGTTAGATGCTTCCATCTTAGAAGCGAACAAAGACAGTTTGATCCGTGTTCCTATGATGCCAAAAGTGAGATCCCTTAATTTGGCAAATTCCGTAGCGATTGTACTTTATGAAGGATTACGACAACTCGATTTTCCTGGTTTGAAGTAAGAGAAATGAATATGAAAGATCAGCCTAATATGCGAAAACAACAGCAAATTAGGCTGTCTTGATGTATAATGAAAAGTAGGGAATAGAATGGAATTTCAAATTCATTCTTATGAATTAATGGATGGTACATTGGATTTTCTCCCATTTGCCTAGGAAATTTGGATATATTACTAACTCCCATTTTTCTAAAAGTTTAAAACTTATCGTATCCTTTTGCTATAGAAAAGCATATAGTAATATACACTTTTTCTCTATTTATAGGTTTTAAAGTAGGGGTATTGGTGGAATACGATAATAAACGGTTAAGCAAGTGAAGCTGGTTCTTACCGGAGAGGAGGCTTCCATTGGACATCTTAAAACGTATTTCCGACTACCGTGAAAATGAGTTGAATTTCCTGTGGGAAGGTACGTTTGCTGACTATCTGCAAATTGTGAAAGAACATCCGCAAGTGGCTGAAACTGCACACTCACGTGTCTATAATATGATCAAAAGCCACGGAGTGAAGACACATGCAGATGGTAGAAAAACGTATTTGTTTTTTAGTGAGGAGCTCTTTGGTCTCAATCATTCAATCGAGCGGTTGGTAGAGGAGTATTTTCACTCAGCAGCACGTAGGTTAGACGTGAGGAAAAGAATTCTTCTCTTGATGGGGCCAGTAAGTGGAGGTAAATCAACAATTGTTGCCATGTTGAAGAAGGGATTAGAACAGTATTCTCGTACGGACGAAGGAGCGCTGTATGCGATCAAAGGTTGTCCGATGCAAGAAGACCCATTAAACCTAATTCCAAGAGAATTAAGAGCCGAAGCTGAAAAAGAGCTAGGGGTTCGCATTGAGGGTAACTTGTGTCCCTCTTGCCGTTTCCGTCTGAAAGAAGAGTTTGGCGGTCGTATTGAAGATATGATTGTCGAACGTATCTTACTCTCAGAAGATGAGCGGCAAGGAATTGGTACTTTTAGTCCCTCTGATCCGAAATCCCAAGACATTGCTGATTTGACTGGTAGTATTGATTTTGCGACTATCACTGACTATGGTTCAGAATCAGACCCGAGAGCTTACCGTTTTGATGGAGAACTAAATAAAGCAAATCGTGGGTTGATGGAGTTCCAAGAAATGTTAAAATGTGACGAGAAGTTTTTATGGAACTTATTGTCCCTTACACAAGAAGGTAACTTCAAAGCAGGACGATTTGCCCTGATTTCCGCAGATGAGCTAATCGTTGCTCATACTAACGAATCCGAATACAAATCTTTTATTGCAAACAAAAAGAACGAGGCATTGCAGTCTCGGATGATCGTAATGCCGATACCATACAATCTGCAAGTGACAGCAGAAGAACGTATTTATGAAAAGTTAATCAAACAAAGTGACCTGTCCCATATCCACATTGCACCACATTCTTTCAGAGCAGCCGCTATTTTCTCAATCTTGACTCGTCTAAAAGATTCCAAAAAACAAGGTGTTGACCTACTCAAAAAGCTGAGACTCTATGATGGTGAGTCTGTTGAAGGCATGAAAGATATCGATGTCCGAGAACTACAAAATGAGTTCTTAGACGAAGGTATGTCCGGTATTGACCCTCGTTATGTCATCAATCGGATATCCAGTGCCTTGATTCGTACGGATCAAGATTATATCAACGCATTAGATATCTTACGGTCACTAAAAGATGGACTAGATCAGCATCCTTCGATTACAGCTGAACAGCGTGAGAAATATTTGCATTTTATTTCAGTAGCTCGAAAAGAGTACGATGAAATTGCAAAAAAAGAGGTTCAAAAAGCATTTGTTTACTCTTATGAAGAATCCGCCAAAACATTGATGGATAATTATTTGGACAATGTGGAGGCATATTGCAACTGGGGCAAAATTCGTGATCCACTTACTGGAGAGGAAATGGAACCAGATGAGAAATTGATGCGCTCGATAGAAGAGCAGATCGGTATCTCAGAAAATGCTAAAAAAGCATTCCGAGAAGAGATTCTCATTCGTATCTCTGCATTTGCAAGAAAAGGAAAGCGCTTCGATTACAACAGTCATGAACGTTTACGCGAAGCAATCCAGAAAAAACTGTTTGCTGATTTAAAAGATGTAGTGAAAATAACTACTTCTACAAAAACTCCTGATGAAATACAGCTGAAAAAAATGAATGAAGTTATTTCCCGATTGGTAGAAGATTATGGCTATACTCCTTCCAGTGCAAACGGACTACTGCGTTATGTAGGAAGTTTACTCAATCGATAACCTAACAAGGCGGGAGGTGAACCGAAAATGAAGAATCCCCTGTTTATTGTGTCAGAGGAAGATTGGTCCCTCCATCGCAAAGGCTATCAAGATCAGCTGCGCCATCAAGAAAAAGTCAAAGAAGCAATTAAGAAAAACTTGCCTGATCTGGTGAGTGAAGAGAGTATTATTATGTCAGATGGGAAACAGATGGTAAAGATTCCTATCCGTTCCATTGAGGAATATCGCATTCGCTACAATTTTAATAAAGGAAAACAAGTAGGTCAGGGTGATGGCGATAGTCAAGTGGGTGATGTGATAGCTAGAGATCCTTCTGGCTCACCAGCTAAAGGAAAAGGCAAGGGTGCGGGGGACCAAGCAGGTGATGATTACTTTGAAGCTGAAGTTTCCATTGACGAATTAGAGAATGTTTTATTCTCTGAAATGGAACTTCCCAATTTGGAACGCAAAGAGCAAGAAGATATTCAAATCGAAGAGATTCGTTTTACTGATATCCGCAAAAAAGGTTTGATGGGCAATATTGACAAAAAGCGTACGTTACTGGAAGCCATTAAACGAAACGCTTTAGCAGGTTCGCGGGAAAAGTCGAGAATCTCGATCGATGATCTTCGTTTTAAAACATGGGAAGAGAAAGTTCAGCCTCATTCCAATGCTGTTGTGATCGCAATGATGGATACCAGTGGATCAATGGGTATCTTTGAAAAATATATTGCACGAAGTTTCTTTTTCTGGATGGTACGTTTTTTGCGTACCAAGTATGAAAATGTAGAAATTGTGTTTATCGCACACCACACGGAAGCAAAAGAAGTAACGGAAGACCTATTCTTCACCAAAGGTGAAAGCGGAGGGACCATCTGTTCCTCTGCTTATAAAAAAGCGATCGAAATTATTGATAGTCGCTATCCTACCAATCGTTACAACATTTACCCCTTTCACTTTTCCGATGGGGACAATTTAACCTCTGACAACGAAAGATGTGTGGGTCTAGTCAAAGCTTTGATGGAGAGAAGCAACATGTTTGGCTATGGGGAAGTAAATCAATACAATCGCCACAGCACTCTCATGACTGCTTACAGGCATTTGGTAGATCCAAAATTTATGCACTATGTAATCCGAGAAAAGAGCCAAGTGTACCACGCGTTAAAGCATTTCTTTCAAGTGAAAGAAGTGGTGTAATAAGGAAAATCGCCTTCTCAATACTGAGGAGGCGATTTTAATGTTTTAATTGATGTATTTGTGTCTTTGTTCTATCGCATAATACTCCTTCTGCACTTCAATAAGCTACCTCTGGATGGCGATTTGGTCACTTTCTCTGCCACATACAAAAAAAACGATTAACGATACTTAGTGTCCGTTATTCGGGTTACTGTTCATACATTTTGATTTTTATAGTGATGAAAAATTATTATTTTTAGTTGTTTAAAGCGGGTATATTTTGCTTTTTTTCCTCTCGGTATAACATCCAGCAGATAATTATTCCATAAAGGGCAGTAACAATATGAATCCAAGAAGGTGTTTTATCTATGGCATAGGTTAAAACCAAAGTAGCATCAACTATAGGCATTAAGATCGAAGTTAACATGACAACAAGCAGTGCTTTTCTCATACGAAGCACCATTAAAACTAATAGAAAGATACCAATAAACAAATCACGATCTGCTTTTACAAAAACAACATATCGATCCGCATTGTTGTGCAAAGGTAATCCAAAACCTTGAATGGCTGCCTCCGGTTGAATGAAACCTCTTACTCCTAAAAACAGCATTAATAATGTAACTACTCCCACTAACCAAAAAGAAACTGATTTTGGTCCCCAATTTGATTTACTCATTTTGTACATCTCCTTGTCTGTGTTGTTTGAATGACCACTTTAAATATAGTGGTACTAAAACGGAATACTCTTTAGTGGTTCTCCTGATGACTACTATATATTGATCCTGATTTTTTTGCAATAGTTTTTAATTAATTATTTCCTTTTTTATCAATTTACCGATTTGTTTCATCTATTAGCTGATATGTTTTATTCTTGATTTCTAATTCACTTGTTAATGTCATAATAATCTGAATATTACTGGTATTCGATTAGTTATCAGTTGAATATTGTTTTTGATTTTTTTCTATTTCGTTTGAACAAATTAATAATACGCACAACAAGCAATACCTGTTGTTTTTAGTAAGCTGCTCTTTTGTCATCCTGTATGTCATAGATGATGTTTATTTGGGAATCATTTATTTTCTTGAATGGAGGTTCCTTACTTAAATCTGTTGTTCAAATAACAAATGGGAAAAAGATAAATATAACTATTGCGTTCAAAATGATATTGATATATAGTGGTTCTAAAGGCAACCACTAAAATGAATTCCTTTTTAGTACTACTAAAAAACCGGAGTGATAAGAATGGAACTTGCAGTTGATCAGTTTAAAAATCTTGGATTTACAGAAATAGAGTCAAAATGTCTATATACTTTGATCCAAAGCGATAAACTCACAGGATATGAAGTCTCTAAAAGAATCGGTGTATCTCGCTCAAATGTATATGCAGCTTTAGAAAGTTTATTAAACAAAGGTTTTATTCTAGTTTCCAAAGGTGAACGAACATTTTATCACGCTATTCCTTTGGATGAAATGCAATTAAAAATGGAACAATCCATGCATAAATCTTTTCAGCAACTTCAAAAATCTTTACATCCCAAATCAATAGAAGTAGATGATTTTTATACCTTAACAAGTGATAAACAAGTAGTTGAACGAATTCAATTGGAGTTATCGAAAGCAAAAACAGAATTGTTTGCTGATTTCTGGTCAGAAGAAACGGATTTGTTTAGAGAATTTTTAATGGAAGCACAAGAAAAAGGTATTCATGTAATTGTTTCAGCTTTGGGTTCAGTTGATTTGCCGATCAAGCACGTTCTAATCCAAGAACCAGAGCAGTATTGGCAAAATATTATTGGAAGAAATTTTTCTTTCTTATTAGATAGGGAAGTTGCGATAGTTGGTATTAGAGGAAATGAAATAGAAACAAAAGCTTTAATTACTAAACATCCTGCAATTGTAAGGATGGTACTCAATCATTTTTATCATGATGCTGTTTTGCATGACCTTAAGAAAGACATGAAAGAGGAAATGGAAGATCGATATGGGCCGAATTTCGAGGAAATTGTTAAGAAGTACACTGGCAAAGGATGGGGACAATGAAGACAGAAGTTCATAAGAAATCTTGATCGATCTGTTAGAAGGAAAGAGCTAGCGAGTAATATTTCCTATTTTCTATTGGAAACAGAAGCCTGCAAAACTACATCGAGAGGATAGAAAATAAGATGAATATATTTCAAGTTGCCAGAAAAGGTATTCTATTAGTAAAAAAATATTATCAGCAAGAAAAAGGATTAGTGTGGACAAGTATAATTGGTGTTTTACTTACAATTGGATTAACCATTACGTACCTCATACATGGAACGAATGATATTCCACCAGAAGGTAAATTTTCCAAAGCAATTACGTTTGATTTGGCACTCAGTATCTTTGCTTTTTCAACAGGATTTTTGCTGCATCTTCTTTCCTTAGCAACTCCCTATCGGAGAAAGATTTTTGTTATTCCATTGATCATTACAATTTGGGTTGGTTACTTTGTGGAAACATTGCAAAATTTGAGAGGAATTGATCCCCGTTTTACCCATGCTCACTTGCCATTTGTTTATCTTAACTTCTTTACCATAGCGGTTGCAGCGATGCTTACCATATTAATCATTATGTTTACTGTCTTTGTGTTTCGGTCAAAGGGAGAAAATCAACTTCTCTTGCTATCAGTAAAGTACAGTTGTATAGCAGGGATTTTGGGTGGGATATTATCGGGAGTTTGGATGAGTGTTATTCAAGGACATTCTGTTGGTGCAGAAGGAAATATTATGGTAATCCATTTTGTAGGATTTCATGCTTACCAAGCTATTCCCATTATAGGGTGGTTACTTAGTTTATCAACGATAAATCGAAATCAAGCATACAGAGTCATACATGTTTCTGGAGTTTCTTGGATCATTCTAATCCTGATGTTTTTCATTCAGACAGCTATTGGCAAATCCATCTTTGAGTTTACCATTTATATTTCTATAGCAGGTTTAGCTCTGTTTGTATGGGTTGGGGGATTTTTATGGAGTTTACAGCAAACATCTCAATCCGCTAAAAGCCATTAATTTTTGTTCTTTTAGAAGTGGTGTAAAAGGAAATCGCCTTCTTAAATAAGGAGGCGATTTTTATGTTTTAAATGATGTAATTTGTGCAATGAGAAAAATTAAAGTGCTCATTTACCTTGATTTCGTCAATATTTGACACTCCACACGGCTAAAGCCGTTGGATTCTTGGGACGATAGCCTCATGACTATTTCATTACCAAGCTAACCCCGTGTGCCCCACGGTTTACGTATGTTGATTTCTTCTTTGCCGCGAACAACTTGGTTTTCGTCTGTTGCGACTAGACATATATTACCATGCGAATATTTGTTTGTAAAGATGCTTTTTTCAAGGTTGGACTAGTGAAAGAAATTCCTTCCCTTCGTCCAACGCTCGCTTTCATCCCACGATTTAAACCGTGGGTTTTCTCGCTCACAATGTTATAAATAGTCTCATGTTTTTCTGGCACCATCATCGCTAAGAGCTAAGCCAATCGATTCCTTATCAGTTGACTGAGCGGCTGTGAACGAATCGATTCCTTTATACAATCAAAGTTACTTGAACAAAGGTGAACTCATACTAGATGAGTCCCTTCAATGTTTCAACTAACGTCATTGTTACTTTTTAATGCGCCGATGAGAACATTGGAAAAAGACTTTGTCACTTCTTTCATTGGATCTAAATCAGGATCTAATATTGTCACATTCATACCTATTATTTTTTCAGTTTCTAGCATTGTTTTAAGTAACATTTCAAGTTCCGAGAATTGTAGTCCATTAGGTTCTGGACAATCTACAGAAGGCATAATAGAAGCATCCAGTACATCAGCATCCAAATGAAGCCAATAACCTTCAACATCTTCGCTGTTTATAAGATCAATTAATTTCTTAGCAGTTTTTTCCAGCCCATCGCGCAATACTCCTTCTGCACTCCAGCAAGAAACTCCGTCCATTGTAGCTTCTAATATAATATTTTGTTTAGGATCAGATTCACGGTAACCTAAAGTTAGGACATGTTTACTTTGAACATAAGGTCTACGATTCTCTAAATTAGTTAAAATGTCTGTTCCTTTTCCAGTAATGGTGGCTAAAGACATACCTCCAACTACAGCGTACTCTTTATTTCCCTTGTGGTAATAGTCTGGATGCCCATCCAGATGAATCATACCGAATTTCCCCTTACGTGCTAAAGCAAGTGCACTTCCAACTAATACGCTGCAATCACCACCTAATACTAAAGGAAATGCTTTATTGTTTAGTACTTTTTCAACAGCATCTGCTAATTCAATTGAAAAAGAAGCTATTTGATTTCCGTTTAGAGCACCATTATTATAAATCTTTTCTGCTGGGAAAGGCATTCTCTGTGTATAGCTTGACAAACAAGATAGATATAATTCAACTTTAAATATTGGAGTTGAATTATATAAAATACGAAAGATATAAGATATGGGATTTTATGGGAATGATGAGATTAACCAGAGAGGTAATCTAGTATGCTGAGAGTAGATCATTATCTAGTATACAATGCGATAAGAGAACCGTCTCCCTGTATTCTTGTGCTTTCATAGTTTTAATTTCTTTTTTTAATCCATATAGATTTTCCACTTCATGTTCTTTCAAGGTAGCTGTTGTTGACAAACCGTTTCAATTAGAATATAGTCTTTATTAGAACGATCATTCTAAATGGGGATAATGTTCATTTAACCTGCGAGGAGTGATAAATTGAGTCGAAATAAGCAATTTGATACAGATGCCGTTTTACTTAGAGCTATGGAACTATTTTGGTATCAAGGCTACGAGAAAACATCGGTTCAAGATCTGGTTGACCATATGGGAATACATCGTAAAAGTATATATGATACATTTGGAGACAAGCGTACCTTATACTTAGCTGTCGTTGACCGTTATTTGCAGATGATACAATCTAAAATGAAACGGTTGATCGATGACCTATCGGTAAAAAAAATCATTAAAAATTTGTTTTGTATGGTCATGGATGAAGATAATTTTCGTCAGCAAGGTTGTTTAATGGTAAATTCGATGGTTGAACTTTCATTGCATGACGAGGAAGTACGAAGTAAATCACAAGACTATTTAGAAAAAACAGAACGCATTTTTTGTGAGTTGATCCAAGAAGGGCAACGCACCGGAGAGATATCAGCCCAATGGGATCCTGTGATGCTATCCCAATTCTTAATGAATACGATGACAGGACTTCGAGTGCTCGTCAAGACATCACAAGACAGGGAACGTTTTGAAAATATTGTTGACATGAATTTAAAAATTTTAGAACACCCAATGTGACGGGATTATTTTTTTAATTATTTTAGAACGGTCGTTCAATTAAGATGAATAATACCATCTGAACTTAAGTATTTCCCAAGTTTTTACTATATATAGTGACCAGTGATTTAAAACATTTTATCATAGATTAGTTTAAACTCTTGTTTTGCTTTGGAAACAGTGATTTGAAACTACACCTAACAAATTATTGATCAAGATTAGATCTTGTTGGAAATAGTCGCTTTGTTCCTGCAATTACAAGCAAATAGAGATTGGAGAGGAAAAAACCTCATGCAAACTATTTCATCTAAAACGGCATTCTGGATTGTGGCTTGGGTGATTTCGATCAGTTTATGGTCCAGTGCAGCACCCTCGATTGTATTTCCTGTTTACGCGTCTTTCTGGCATTTATCTAAAGCAGTCACAACGGGAATATATGCTACTTATCCGGTCGTACTGGTACTGGTTTTAGTCCTATTTGGGAATATTTCTGATTATATAGGACGTCGAAATACGTTACTTATCGGACTTAGTTTTTTGTTCATAGGAGCGCTAATATTCGCCTTAGCTCCCAGTATGATTTGGTTGTTTATCGGGCGTGTATTCCAAGGAATTGGTGTAGGATTGACATCTGGTTCTGGAGCAGCAGCATTGGTTGACTTCAATCCTACATCGAATCAGAAGTTGCCCGGATCGATTAATACAATAGCTCAATCCGTAGGTTTATTCATGTCGACGATTATTGGTGCTTCTCTCATCAAATTTGCACCCTTCCCTTTGTATTTGAGTTATTGGTTTCTCGTCGGATTTATTATTATTACAGCTGTACTAAGTTCATTTCTACCTCGGCAAAATGTGCTGTATGCTAAAAGTCACACATCTTGGAAGCCGCAAGGTCTGAAGGTGCCTAGGGCGCTGTTAGCTGTGTACATTGTTGCTGCATTGGCAGTGGGAACAGGGTTTGCGGAAGGAGGTATCTTTCTTTCTCTTGGGGCACAAATTGCTCGAGACGTTGTTGGAACGAATGACATTCTAACAATTGGGATTGTATTATCCATTTCGTACCTTATCGCCTCTATTAGTGCACTTCTTGCAAGTCGATTAACTCCAATAACCTCGATTCTTGTAGGAGCTCTGGCTGTTATTGTAACAGTTGGATTGCTGGTCGTTTCATCATATAGCCATTCATTTGTAGCATTTGTCTTATCTGACATTATTGGTGGCATCGCATATGGTTTTGCTGCAGCTGGGGGGATTGGATTAGCCTCTCAATACGCACCTATCCAGGATCGAGCGAAACTCCTGTCTTCCGTGTTCCTCTTCTCTTACTTGCTTCAGGGAGCCAGTGCCTATTGCGGTGGTTTAGCTACCACGTTGATAGGATTTGAGCGTGCGGTTTTTCTTTTGTCAGTGATTATTGCACTACTGACACTATTAGTGTTATTTCTGGCATTATTAGTTAGACGTAAAGTAGGAAAAGTAGCGAGTGAGTAACTTACATCCAGTTGGATGATGATGGGAAATGAATTAAACTATATGTCCAATAAGAGGAATATAGGGAACTGTCTATTAAAAAGTTGTCTAGTATTGAATTGAGAAGGTAATAGTCCAATTAATACTCGTGTTTTTGCTTAATATGTAGTTGTGTGAATTTTGTTCTTTTTATGTTTTATCTTTTTGATTAGTAGGAGAAATGCAAGAGAATGTCTCTTTTAGATAGTGCCTAACACGTAATCCGAGAGTTAAGTGTATCATGCGTTGAAGCACTTATTTCAAGTGAAAGAAGTGGTGTAAAAAAGAAATCGCCTTATCAATAATTTGAGGAGGCGATTCTTTACCATGAGTTGGTGTGGAACTATGTTTTAAATGAAAAAGAGGCAGAAGTTAATAGCAAAGGAAAATATACTGTTGTTTGGTTCTATTGAACAGGAGTGGGTGAGTTAAACTGAAGGATCTTCTTCGTATCTTTCTCCTCTTGCAAATCCGATGGGGAAAGCATCATTGATCGCAGCTAAATCTTCTGAAGTAAGTTGAATCCCAACAGATTCAGCATTTTCAACTAGATACTTTCTTTGTTTTGTACCTGGAATAGGTACAATATGTTCATCTTGTGCTAAAAGCCAAGCTAGAGCGAGTTGGGAAGGTTGGCAACCTTTTTGTTGAGCCAAGTTGTTTAACACTTGAAGCAATTGAAGATTTTGCTGAAAGTTTTCTGCCGTAAAACGAGGATTACTTCGTCGATAATCATCTTCGGACAATTCGTCAAGCGAATTCAATTGACCTGTTAACATTCCTCTTCCCAATGGGCTGTAGGGCATAAAGCCGATTCCTAACTCTTTGCACAGAGGTAGAATTTCTTTTTCTACATCACGTGTCCATAAAGAGTACTCCGTTTGTACTGCAGTAATTGGATGTACTGCATGAGCACGGCGAATACTACTGACAGATACTTCTGAAAGTCCAATCTTCTTAACTTTTCCTTCCTTTACCAACTCTGCCATAGCACCCACGGTTTCTTCAATAGGTATGTTTGGGTCGACGCGATGCAGAAAATATAAGTCAATGACATCGATACCCAGACGACGCAAACTCGCTTCTACAGCTTCTTTTACATAATGAGGATGCCCATTGATGCCTAGTACTTCTCCCTCAGGACTCATCACAAAACCGAATTTGGTGGAGATGATAACTTCATCACGAATTCGATCAGCTAGTGCTTTTTGGATCAATTCTTCATTATGACCTACACCATACATATCGGCTGTATCAAGAAAATTGATTCCAAGTTCAAGTGCTTGATGAATGGTTTTGATTGATTCTTTATCGTTTCTTTGTCCATAAAAACTCGACATTCCCATGCAACCCAGACCGATAGCGGATACTTCTAATTCACCTAACATTCGTTTTTTCATTTATAGAATCCTCCAGATTTTTATTGGTTGAAATGATGAGGAGTAAATTATACTCATTTGATTGTTCCAGATATTGTATTGTTTGAGATAAATGAAATAATACATACTTAACAACTTGATATAGAAACTTATGAAATCACATCATCATGGTCTGTACCTGTTATCACGTCATACCATGTTTCGATGTCCTTATTAAAAAGTTCCATTTTTTCTTTAAATAAATCAAGAGAGTCTTTCCCCATAGGCAAATGTACAGGTGGTTTCTCCGCATTTGCTATGAGAACGATTGCTTTGGCTAACTTGACAGGGTCACCGGGTTGTTTTTTGTTAACTTTCGTGGCGAAACTTCTCATTTCTCCTACTGTTTCTGCGTAATCATCGATTACGTGGCTGCTGCGAATCAGTGACGTTACATCAAGGAATTCCGTACGGAAGAAACCAGGCTCTACGGTAGTCGCGTAAATGCCAAGCGGAGCGAATTCTTTTGCCATTGCTTCCGTCAAACCTTCAACAGCAAATTTTGTCGAGCCGTATATCCCCCATCCGACGATCCCTGTCAGTCCACCTACTGAGGAGATATTGATCACATGTCCGGAGCGTTTTTTTCTCATATAAGGTAGGACTGCACGAGTTACATTTAACAACCCGAATACATTGGCTTCAAAATTTTCCTTTACTTCTTTGTCTGTCGCTTCTTCCACTGCACTGAGGATACCGTATCCTGCATTATTGACAAGAACATCAATTTTACCGAAACGTTCGATTGCTTGTCCCGCTGCCTCGTGAGCCTGTTGTTCATTGGTGACATCGAGTATGATCACGCTAAGGTTATCTGGATTACCCAGTCTACTTGTCAATAACTCAGGTGATTTCCGCACTGTCGCAACAACTTTGTCACCGGATGCCAGTGCTTCTTTTGCGATTTCCAATCCAAAACCTCTTGATGCTCCTGTTATGAACCAAACTTTTTGTTCTGTCATTTTCTTTTTTCTTTCCTTTCTGTTTAGCTTGCTTGTTTTTTGCTGATGAAGTAAGTTTACTTTAGCTTTACATCCTTTACTTTGTTATAAAGCTCGATACTTTTGTTTATTTCGTTCATTTAGATTTCGAACAGTTGGGAGGAATAGATGATGGATGTAAGAAACAGTGTGATTGTCAAGGCTCCTCAAGCTCTGAGCAAGCCTCCATATAACCAAAGTATTTTAAAATTGAATGGATTGTCTGTGATTGAATCCTGTACCCATACTCAAGGTGCAAAAGGAAGTATGTTTTTAGAGGATCATCTGCTCCTCTTCGTACTTGAAGGAATATATAAAGTGAGGTTTGGAAATCAGGAGTATACCGTTCGTAAAAATGAAATGTTACTTTTACAAAAATCAATTGTTGTCGAATATGAAAAATCAGGGGATCCAGATGCTGAATATAAATTGGATTACATGATATTTTTCCTAGCAGAAGACGTGCTCCGTGAATTTCTGAAGATGGCAGATTATAAACCAGTCTATCCGGCACTTCTTGTTCCAGTGTCCGTTCATCAAGTAAATGATAGACTAGTCAGCTATTTGCATTCGCTTAATCCTTACTTCAAAGAACTTGAGAAAATAAATGATGGGCTGGTAAAGCTGAAGCTTCTTGAGTTATTATTTGATGTAGCAGATGCAGACGAGCAGTTTCTACTTCAGTTTTTACAGCTCAAACGTAAAGAGAGAAGAGATATTGCCGAAGTTGTGGAAGAAAACTATATGAACCCTGTATCGATAAGTGACCTTGCATACTTATCTGGAAGAAGTTTATCTGCTTTTAAAAGAGAGTTTCAAGCCATGTACAATACGTCTCCTCTACAATGGATACGCAATCGTCGTTTGGATAAAGCAGAAGAACTGCTAACTCATTCGAATTTATCCGTTACAGATATTTGTTTTACGATTGGCTTTGAGAATGTGGCACATTTCTCAAAAGTATTTAAAAATCGATTTGGCTACCCGCCTTCGGCATTAAAGAAAGCATAAATGAAACAGAAGTAACCTTTGAGGATAGCTGGTAACCATGAACAGAACAGGTGAAAACATAATGCAAGTAATAGTTGTTTTCCAAGCTTGCCAAGACATATATGGCTTATTAACCAAACGATCAAGTCAAAAATATTTTGAATGACATTTCGAAAGAACAATCATTGTCTCACTATACCAATGGTTTTATTCAAACAAAGGAACATTATAAGGAACAATTGAATCAAATTCGGAAAAAGGGCTATGCGTTTTTCCAGTTTTACAGATCAAAAAATATAGAGTACGATGTTATATATGAACGAAAACTACTGTTTATGTAAACCTTTGCTATCTATCTTAGAACCAAAACACCAATCCAAAATAAACTTCAACTTATTAAAGAGCAGAGATGTAGAGTTCATTATCGAAGAATGAGAAAATATTCAGCGTACTATACTGACTGGATATTTGTGCTTCCGTTTTCAAAGAGGTTTTGAGCAACAAAAATGCTGATTTATTTATTGCAGAGAAAGCTATCGAGCGTGGTTCAAAATTGGTTGCACTTGCTACTAGAAGAGCCAGGAATTTTTACAGCGCCATTGGGTATCATGAATCCGCCACATATTTCAAGAAAACATTAATGGGGTGATTTAGATGAAGGAGCTAAAAGACCAAGTTGTAGTTGTAACCGGTGGTTCACGCGGAATTGGACGATCTATTGCAGAAAAATTTGCTGTCTACGGAGCCAAAGTGGTGATTGGCAGCCGCACAATTTCAGAAGTTGACAATACTGTAGCACATATTCGAGAGAACGGCGGTCTCGCGGAGGGATATGCACTGGATGTTGGCGAACGTGTAAGCTGTTCCGAATTCGTCAAGCAAGTATATTCGAAGTACAATCGGATACATGTACTGGTTAACTGCGCTGGCATTAATTCGCGCTTTCCTGCTGAAGATTATCCCGAAGATAAATGGGAATCCATTCTAAATATTAACTTAACAGGAACATATAGAATGTGCCAAGAGGTGGGAAGGCAAATGATCCTGCATGGCAATGGTTCCATAGTCAATATCACATCGATGATGTCCCATATAACGGCACCTTACCAAGGAGCTTATGCTGCGTCAAAAGGGGCGTTGCTCCAGTACACAAAGGTTCTTGCTGTCGAATGGGCAAAGCATAATATTCGAGTGAATGCGGTTAGTCCGGGATATATCCAAACTTCGTTATCGGCAAATGTGATGAAACTGCCGGAATATAGCAACAACCTTCTAAAAAAGACTCCCCAAGGAAGGTTCGGGAAGCCTGAGGAAGTCGCAGAAGCAGTGTGCTTTTTGGCTTCATCCGCGGCTTCGTTTATAACAGGAGTGGCCTTGCCTGTCGATGGAGGATTTCTAGCTGGACATCCTCACATTATACCTGCTGAGTAAACAGCATTGTACTTTCAACTAGGGGTGTCAGGTTAGAACAGACTCCGTGAGATGCCTGTTCTAACCAGCATCCCACAAAGATGTAATGGTTACAAAAGGGTTGTTTTTGCTATTGTACTTTTTTCGAGGATTGGACAAAAATACCTAGTATGGTACCCATTTTAAATCCTTTCTCTTGCTGGAATGCTTTCATGGGAATCCTTTCTTATTCTGAATATCATTTTACGGATATAGCTTGTACATGAGGAATCATAGTGGAGCTAATATTGCTATATGACGTTTTCCCACTTTAAAGTAGTCTAAATGTTTGTATAGATTATGTTTAATTTTTTGAGCCTTGTCAGCACAGACAGCCACAATACCTTGTTTACTTACAATTGAATAAATATTGGTAAGAAGTATTTGGATGCTGCTATTCGATTGCCATTAATTCCAATCCAACTACTAAGGACAGTTGAAAAAATAATCCATTTTGGATTCATCGAATTAGACACACTCTTGTCATTATCGATGATTAATGGAATCAGAACAGCTCCATATGGGGTTACTTTGAATCCAATCGGGAGCAATAAAAAAGCAACCTTATTTTAGGTTACTTTGCAAATCGATATTGGCTCGGTATGATACCGAATTTATTTCTAAATGCTGGTGCAAAATATTCGGATGGTAGTGTAAAACATGTTCATAAGACTGTTTTTGATAAAAGGACTAGTCATTGTTGATAACTGATTAATCGGCACCCCACACGGCTAAAGGCGTGGAATTCTTGGGACGATAGCCTCATGACTATTTCATAACCAAGCTAATCCCTTGTGCGAACCTTTTTGAAGAGATGTTAATCCAAGAGTGATGTTGACTATCCAGCAATTTCTTCATTCCTATTAGTTAGAACGTTGAATCCGCTGACCGAGTAGAAAGAGCAAAACAGTAGTGAGAATAGCGATAATGATCAAGCCGATACGATCCACGTAAGTGTTGGCGACAAAGATACCCGCAACAGTATGGCCTACACAAGCACCACCAATTAAGGATAATGCGTGGACATTTGTCCATTTTATTGATTTACTCCAATATTTGATAATGAGGTACATACTAGAAGCCAATATTAATGCAAGTATCATTGGTAATAATACCCATAATCCTTTTGTAAAACCCGGCTGCTTAGCACTGCCAAATGGAAAAGTTAATGCAAGTAGAAAAATAACACCAAAAAAACCAATGATAGATAAAAGCCAGATAGGTGGTACAGAATTTGCAGTATATGGCATAGGTTTTTGAGGTGGAATAACTTTAAGAGCAATGAACGAAAGAATGAGAATAGCGATAGTGAAACATATAATAACGGGCAGTGGAGCTGTGTATCCAGGATCTTGGGTAGGTGGTACAGTAATTCGTAGTATAACTACCCCGAATATTGCTACAATTCCTGTGGTTATCATACCTGTCTTCTTTAAATAGGGGAAGTTACGATGAGAAGGGAAAAGCAAATCAGTCAAAAAAATTGGTATAACTGAGCTGAAAATGATATGATACATCGCGTTTGCTTCCCAATAAGGGAAATTCAGTCCCAAGATGCGAGCGCCCCAGTCAGCTGCTCCGTAGAGATGCGGGCTAGTGAGTGCTTGAAGACCAATACCGTCTTCGGCGAGTTCATATGCTAAGCCAAGAAGCACAATACTTGGCCAACTACGATTTGTCCTACGAACTGCTTCTCGTACGAGCAAAATTCCAGACCCATAGATTGGAAGCCATAGTAAAATCAGCCAAGCCATCCTAATCGGTGTACTTCCCAATGCAAGTTCAGCGATTAGAGGAGTGAGTACTACTAAAGTAAAGGCTGCGAGTCTGTTGCCAGAATTTAAGGAACTCATTTGTCCGATTTTATTTGGAATCTGCTTCTCTAATGATTTTCTCTTCATTGATGTTCGTTTTTCATTTTTGTTGTCTTCGTTTTTCATTCATAAGCTCCCATCTCATTAATATCGAATAAATTGTTAAAGCCTATTTTTCCTAGCGAGTTTGATTCCTACCTTAGAATCCCACGACTTTAGTCGTGTGGAGTCTCAAATATGCAAAATCCCCCTCTATTTTTCGTTCTAAGCGATTTAAATTATATAAATGAAGATTTACTATTATACATGTTTTGTTGAATTTAACCCTGTAAAGTTCGAATAATGGATAAACAACATAAAAAGCGATTTATACGATTGCTAATTAAAGCATCTGACAAAGGGTTTGGTACCAAAAGCGAAATATGGGGCTATTTGCAAATGTTTTACAAATAAGCTAGGGAGTGTTCCTATTTGCCGAACTTCTCCCTAGCTTACAATTTTTATTCGTTTGACACCGGCTTCTAAGGTAGCAGAATGATGCATGTAAAAATAATATAATAGATATATCTCCCTAACATAAAAACTTTACCGAATATTCCCTCCATAAGTCAAAAATGCATTGGAAGAATTACTTTCCGAACCTAGTCAATCTTTTAATACTATTACAGTAAATCAAATATGTGAAAGGGCTATGGTACACCGGACAACTTTTTATAAGCACTTTGTTTTCCGACTCAAACAATTGAATGAGTGATATACAATTGATTGTTTCCGCAATTAATATTTGAAACATCTTTCTCTGTTAGTTGGGAACACATCAATCCCAAAGGTGATTATGTATGGAATTTAAAGCACTGCATCTCTCTTGATAACCTTCGAACATTACGAGACAAAAGAATGTAAATAAAAAGTGAATAATGCAAACAACCGACTATTTACCTTAACGTGTAGGCAGTCGGTTTAATTGCGTCTAAAATATGTTTAACGTGGTTTTTCTTCTTTGGGTACGGTGACCCCTCATTTTCAAAAATAAGCCTTACCTAGGTTTATTTAGTGTGCCCTATCTTTTTCAAGTAGCGTGGCTCTCTTGGGATAAGACTTTGTGGAAAACCTTAGCTTAATGGCTATAGGGTTCAACCCTCATTAGGTATTGCTCTTCCGTGATTCCAATATGTTTTGATAGAAAATGAGCGCAATCCCAACTATCGTAACTAGTGTCGATACCAGTGGAACATCACCTAATCCTAACGTACTTTTAATGACTAAACTTCCAATCAATGCACCGCAAGCATTACTGAGGTTAAACGCACCAATGTTGAGTGTGGATGATAAGTTTGGTGCATCCTTCGCCTTATCTAATACATTTAACTGTAGGCAGGAAATACTTCCACCACATGCTGCTCCCAATAAGAACACTGTGAAGAAAGAAGCGAACGTGTTTTTATCTGAAAAATACGTAACGAAAAGTGTTACAGCTAGAAATATCACGCTTCCTAATGTGGCCTGACGAAGTCCGACGTTCGCGAGTCTTCCCCCCAGTATTGCCCCCAAAGTCATTCCTACGCCGAAAATAAGGAATATCCAGGACACGTTACTTGGTGTAGCGTGAGCGTAGCGCTCAACAAGCGGAGCGATGTACGTAAATGTGGTGAGCACTCCACCGAAACTGAAAAGAGTAGTTAGCAATGCAAGAATGACATTAGGTCGAAATAATACTTTTACCTCTGTCCGTAATTTCAGAGGGGCAAGATGTTGGATTCTAGGTACAAATAGCATCAATGCTACCAAGCAAACACATCCTAAGATTGCAATGACTTCAAACGTCGAACGCCATCCAAATTCTTGACCCCAAAATGTTCCAAAGGGAACACCTAATACATTTGCAAACGTCCCTCCGGCAAACATCAATGACACTGCTGATCCTTGTTTTCCCTCAGGGACAAGCTTCGAAGCGACAACTATCCCAAGTCCAAGAAACGCTCCATGTGTAATGGAGGCGACAATACGGGCTGCCATTAATACCTCATAGTTTGGTGCAAAAGCGGCCAAAGCATTTCCACATACGAAAATAGCCATAAGTAAGCAGAGTTGTAACTTAACTGGAAGGCGGGTTGTAAGCATACTAATGATTGGCGAAACCAGTGCAACACCTAGAGCATATCCCGTTACTAAAAGACCAGCGTCTGAAATAGAAACGTGTAAATCTTGTGCCACATTTGGTAACAAACCCATAATCACAAATTCCGTCATGCCAATGCAAAACGTACAACATGCCAATATAATTAGTGATATAAGCGAAGTACCTCGCAACTTTTCCATGAGTCTCAACCTCCATTTGAACAAGTAATCAAATAAGTTCACGTTGTAAAAGTCGCTCTGAATATCGGGATAATTGGAAATTCTCGAATTCAGAGGATAAATTATCTAAATAGCATACTGAGCAATACCATTCCCATAAGACCAGTCTTCTTTTTTCACTTCAACAAGATTAATAAATATATCTTCTCGCCGGATATCTAGTTGTTCATGCAGCTTATCCGCCACTTCTTTGTAGAATGATTTTTTTACTTCGACAGTACGTCCTTCGTTTAGGAAAAGCTGAATAAACAAAATATCGTTTGTACGCTGAATTCCGAGATATTCAGGATCATAGATCAAACCGCTTGGATCATGTTCGGTGATAACTTGAAAACGATCTTTTTCTGGAACATTTAGGGTATCGATCATCGCTTGATAGACGATATTCCCAATCTCTTTTCGAAAATCAGCAGAAGTACCTTTCATAAGTGAAATTCGTGTGAATGGCATTTTTTATTTCCCCTTTGTTTTTGTTTTTCATTTCTTCTCTCTTGCTTGTCTAGATTGTAGCAGAGTAGAATACTATGCTAGAATGTATGAAAGTTCGTTTCGAGAGTTCGTGTTAGTTCGTCTTGATGTAGAATACATGGTTTTTGACATAGATTGGAGGAAGAGCATTTGTCTAGAAAGGATAGTGAATACGAGTGGCCAGAGGAAATGATTCGCAGATTACGATTAAGAGCAAGACCTGGCAAACAAACTAAACTTCGTCAAATTGATCTATCTAAAAAACTAGGTATTGAAACACGCACCGTTCAAAAATGGGAAAATGGCGAACGGTTACCAAGTGCTCATAATCTGCAAAAATTGATCCAATTGTTTTTAGAGGAAGATATATTTTTAACTGGTCAAGAAAAACAAGAAGCAATGAAATTATGGAAAACCGTAAGTCAGTTTTATAATAATAATGAAGAAAATTATCGAGTTTACCCGAAATTTGATGAGCAGTGGTTTGATTCGCTAAAAATAAATAGAGAATCAAAGATAGATAAACTAGAAGAACCTTATCCAAAAACAAAAAACGTAGTGGATAGAAAAGTCCAAACCAATTTACCCGCTCAAATGTACGGGTTTATCGGTCGTGAAAAACAAATGCAAAGCATTATGGAATTATTAGCAAATGTCCCTGTCGTTACCCTTGCTGGTCCAGGAGGTATAGGTAAAACCCGCATGGCTTTTCAAATAGCCTCTATGGCAGTACCTACCTATTCAGATGGTGTGTGGCTTATGGAATTATCTTCCGCTACCGATTTAGTATCGATGATGAGTATCGTTGCTTCTGTATTGGGTGTAACAAACAAACCGGAGTCTATGTTACTTGAATCTATTCTGGAAAAGGTTCGGGATAAAAAGATACTATTGGTGCTGGATAATTGTGAGCACTTGATTAATCCATGCGCGGAACTTATTGAGAGCTTATTGACCGTTTCTTCCAAGATAACGATTTTAGTAACAAGCCAAGAACCGTTGAATATTGAGACAGAAACGGTTTGGAGAGTGCCGCCGCTTACCTTCCCTACTTTTAATGAAGAGGAAAAGATAAATTCTACCGATATAATGGAGTATGAATCGATTCAACTTTTTATGAAACGAGCAACCTCTATGATTCCTGACTATGAGATATCACTAGAAGAGAGGATACTAGTTGCTCGAATCTGTGAACGATTGGAGGGTATCCCTTTAGCTATTGAGCTGGCTGCAGCTCGTACTCCAGTATTAAGCTTAAAGCAAATTGAAAAACGTTTATCGAATCTATTTACACTACTTAACTTTGGAAAACGGACGGCGATTTCTCGTCATCAAACACTTCGAGCGACCATCGAGTGGAGTTATTCTCTCCTCACGAATAAAGAAAAATTGCTACTACAAAGGCTGAGTGTATTTACAAATGGATTTGGTCTAGAGGCAGTGGAAGAAGTATGCTCCTCACAAGGTGATACTGGACATACTGTTGAGCGAATTGACAAGGAAGAAGTGCTAGATTTAGTTTGGCAATTAGTTAATAAATCGCTTGTTTCGATTGATAAGTTACATGCTAATAAAGGAATTCGCTATCGTTTATTGGGTTTAATTAAGCAATTCGCGAAGGAAACATGGAACACTTCACAAGAAGAACAATCGTCGGTTTTAGAAAGATATTTACGTTATTATCATCGTTTTTTAGAACAGGAAGAAAAAAAATTCCGCAGTAAAGACAGGGATGCTGCATTAAAAACGATAAGAAGAGAGTATCCAAATATTCGCTCAGCATTAGGGTGGTCTTTAAGTCAACCTAAGCAAATTAGTACTAGTTCAAAGATGGCTGCTTGTTTGTATTTTTATTGGCTACATGAAGGGAGTCTAGATGAAGGAATTAGATGGCTAAAAAAAGTATTGGAATTACATAAAGGAACTTTCCAATCCGATTCTATTCGTATTCTTCATGGGTTAGGAATTCTTCTTTGGGTAAGGGGAGATCTGGAGGACGCATATACTTATGCAAAACAAAGCGTAGAAGAATCCACAAAACTTGAATATTATGATTTACTATCGACAAATCTCCGCTTACTTGCCCAAATTTTACTTCATCAAGGCAATAAAGATAAGGCAGAAAGTTTAGCAGAACAAAGTGTACAGTATTATAGAGAACAAAATGATAAATGGAATTTAGCAAGCTCGTTAAGTTGTTTGGGCAATGTTCTTTTTATCCAAGGAAAATTAGTTCATGCTGAACAAATCCTCAAAGAGAGTGTACTCCTGTTTGAGGAGATAAAAGATTACTGGGAATTATCTGGACCTCTTCGGGGGTTGGGATATATTTTTTTAGACAAACAGGATAGTAATCAAGCAGTGGCTTATTTCAAGCGAAGTATTGCAGTTTGTCAAAGCTATCAAGGAGATTGGGTAATCTCTAGAGGATTAGAAGGTCTTGCTAGTGCGGCCTGTACCATAGGGGATTATCGGAAAACCGCAATTTTATTGGGAGCTGCGGAAATGATTCGTGAGAAAATTGGTTCATCTATTATGCCCCAATTTCAGAAAGCCTATGATGTTACAATCAAGACGATAAAATCAAATTATGATCATGATCTATTTGTAGAAGCATGGAACTTAGGGAAAGCTATGACAAAAGAACAGGTAGTGGCATATGCATTAGAGAGTTAGGGGTATGCCACATACCTATCAAGCTAGGATAGGAAAAAGTTTAAAACAAGGATGAAAATCTTATGTTTGAAATAAATAATCAACCAAATAAGCATAGGTAGACGTATTTTTGAAAATTATGCTACTTTGTTAGACAACATGGTATGCTCATAGGCAATATCCAGTATGTCAAAGACCGTTTTTTCTCATAGCGGTGAGACTTTCGCCCATTTTTCTCTAATAGAAGGAATAGGAGTAGAAGTAGAAGGATTTGTGCAAAGATCAGGTAAGTAATAGCCTTGTGCGTATGGGTGAGACGAAATTGCGAGTGTTCCTTCTATTAAAGAACGAATTTTTGTGTATCATCTTGTGATTGTGGTATAAATGAGGATTGTATATAATCTAATTATAGATAAAAATCATCTATAATCAGGAGTGATTGCTAATTGCAATTTAGTGTTGGAGTAGAGTATGCATTGCATTGTCTCGTTTATTTGGTTAATTTACCCCCGGATTCTCCGATTGGCATTAAAGATTTAGCAGCTTACCAAGGAGTATCCGACAGTTATCTATCCAAGTTTTTCACACAATTAGTGAAAGCTGGCATTGTTCGTTCAGTCCCTGGTGTAAAAGGCGGATATGAACTAGCTAAAAAACCCGAAGATATTAGCTTTTGGAATGTTGTAACAGCCATTCAAGGGGAAGCTTCTCTGTTTCAATGTAAAGAGATTCGACATAATACTTTACCTTTTCGGGAAAACAAATTTCAATGTTATAGTGAAAAGTGTCTCATTAATTCTGTCATGCTTGAAGCTGAGTCGCATTTGAAAAATTATCTATGCACAAAAACGATAGCCTGGCTTCACGAAAATTTAGATAAGCATATCCCTGAAATTCAGCAAGAACAAAAGCGTTGGTTTAAAGAGAAATTATACAACAGGTAATTTTTTTGGATTCAATTACAGATAAAAAATATCGGCTATATTTTTTATCTGTAATTGAAGGAGGAAAATGCGGGGTTAGTTATTATTGGGAGGTATATCCAGATGGATGAGCATAATAGGGCATGTCAAGTGTATGAGTTGAAAATGGATTTCAAGGTCGAGTAATTGCATTGGCTCAGTAGTGATTTTTCCAAATTATAGGAAATATATAACTATGATATTTTCATTGTACGGAGGAAAAACGATGATAAATTATACTCAAAGATGGAGAATGATTATAGGTTGGCTTACATTATTTATCATGGGAACAGATTTGTTTGTTGTCTCACCGTTACTTCCACTCATAGCACATCAGTTTAAAATTACTCCTTCGATTGCAGGGTCGATGGTATCTGCCTTCACAGTCATGTATGTGATTGGAGCACCTTGGATCGGCTTTCTTGCTGACAAAATAGGAAAACGAACCATGATCTTTATCGGACTTCTAGGTTTTGCTGTAGGGAATGCACTAACGAGTTTGGCGCCTTCATTCCCTTTTCTTATAGCAAGTCGTATCCTAGCTGGACTATCAGCAGCAGCAATTATTCCTTCGATTAATGCCATTACGGGAGAGATTGCTCCACCAAAACAAAGTGGAAAATGGATTGCTATTGTTGGATCTGGTCTTCTAATGGCCCTTTGGGCTGGAGCTCCTATTGGATCATTAGTTTCTCAGATTGTGGGCTGGAAAGTTGTATTTGGAGGATTGTCTGTTGTCAGTCTAGGATTAGCAATCTTGAATCAAAAAGTGTGGCCAAATAAGAAATCAATTCAATTAGAGCATTGGAAGAGTGAAAAATATTATTCTCACCGAACGGTCATAGCTGATGTAATTGTCACATTGCTCTGGGGTATATCCATGTATGGATTATACACATATTTAGGAACTGCTTTAAGGCAGTATAACAACTTTTCACCTACTTTGATCACATGTGCACTTGTTGCATATGGAATTGGTGCGACAACAGGAAGTTTATCTGGTGGGCGATTTGCAGATCGCTGGGAGGCAGGTCGGATTTCTATGATCAGTCTACTTGGATTGGGAATTTTACTTACAGCGATGGCATTATTGTTCAAATCAGGTATATGGTTATTCTTTCTTCTTTTCTTTTGGGCATTTGCAGGATATGCATTTTTTCCAGCGTTTCAATCCTGGTTGGTGCAACGATTTTCTGACAAACGGGGCATGGCTATGGCTTGGAATAGTACAGCGTTGTATATAGGAATCACATTGGGTTCCCTATTTGGCGGTTGGGTGATCACTAACTGGGGGTTTGGAATACTTCCGCTTCTTTGTGGTGCGACAGCACTATTTGGTGGGTTTATATGCTTCATTAGAACCAAATCTCAATGATGAAGTAGAACTACATCTTTTATAAAGAGGTAGTTAACGAGCGTTCAGGAGAGTCAACCATAGCTGTTCCTCCTTCTTAACTCGGAGAACTAGATTAAAATAAAAAAGCTAGGGGTAAAATGAATCAACCCTAGTCTTGGTATGTGAACTATTCGAGGAATAAATGGGTTCAGGGATGAACTATCATGGGTATTTTTGCACACCTCCCCCCGAAAAGGTGGAATAAGGCTCTGAGAAATTTAGCATTTCAGAGGGGAAGTTTGCTATTCCTCTATTTCCGGTATAGCATTTGATTCATCTTCACCAGTTTTACTCTTAACATAACCAAACCTAAAATGGAGTTCATCATTACAAACAGGACAGTTTACTGTTCTATATTTTCTTAAAGATCGTCCATCCATCCAATTTGTAACTAACCGCTGTATTATCAGGTTGTACCACTTCAAGAAGTCGCTTAAACTCAGTGCGGTCATTTATATTCTTGCCTGACATTGTTTCGTTAAATAATTTATTGATGCCATAACGTTGCTATTCTTCGATCTGTACTTCTAAATTTTGATGCGCAGCTGACATACGAGCATATTCCGTATTTTATCTTGATTATAGCCTTAGATTTAAGGAGAATAAATAGGAAACAATCGAGAGTAAGAAAATCGGGGTTCTGGAAGGTTCTCTAATTCCCCAATTTTAGGGAATGAAATGAGCCATACGTGCCAAAACGGTTGTTGGACTTTCCGTGTCCATTGGAAATATTTCCGAATTTTTTCCTATTTATCTTCCTGTGGCAGGGTTGCTACCATAGACCGCAAAGTAAACCACTTCTCATGAGGTGGTATTTTTTATATCCCCCTATTTGTACAAATAGAGGCATTGTTTATGTAATTTCTGAGTATGATGATCTTTGCAGTATTCATCATTATTTTCCTGTTTGCATGGAAACTATGACTTTTGGCATAGAAGGATGAAAAATAGTGATGTTTGTCATACCATTTTGTATCTATCGGTTGATGTGCAAAAACCCTCTTTTTCATAGACTGTAAATAGCAACAGAGAGGGTGTGTTCTTATGTCAGTCATAAAAAATATTTATACAAAAGAGAAAGGACTTGTATGGACAGGTTGTACTGGAATCGTTCTTAGTCTGCTCTGTGTTGTATTTTATCTTTTCTATGGAAATGAAATTCCTCCAGAAGGAGAGTGGACAAAGGCAATTACGTTTAATCTGGCAATAGGTATATTTAGCTTAACAATTGCTATTTTATTTCCTTATTTAAAAGTGAGTTTAAAAGAGAGGAAAATAGTAATATATGGCCTTATCACTACATTTTGGATTGCTTATCTGATCGAGACGATTCAAAATGCGAGGGGATTTGATCCTCGTTTTACGCATGCTGGTACGTTGTTCGATAGGCTAATAGGTATATTTTTAGGCGTTGATTCTATTTTTATTATTGCTAGCCTTGTATATTTTATGGTTCTTGTTTTTCGACAAGATAAAAATGAGTATGCAGCAGTACGCTTAGCAATGCGATATGCATGTGCTGCCCTATGGATTGGCTTTTTGTCAGGGATTTGGATGATTGTCCAAGGAGTTATAACAGGGCCGCAAGGTGAAATGCCAAATCAGATGGTTCTTCATTTTATTGGTTTTCATGGATTACAAACTATTTCTATCATTGGATGGTTAATGGAATATATGAAACTTCCATATCAAAAAGCAAAGCAATATGTTCATCTAGGTGGTATCGCTTGGTTGGTACTGGGGATCAGCTTGCTTGCTCAAGCCATAGCTGGACATGACACCTTTGATTTTACGCCTTATTTGGTTACAGCATTGATTGCAGCTGCAGTGTGGTTTTATCAAATTGCAACCATTGGTTTGCAAATATTTAAAAATAAAAATGAAAATGGAGTCGAAATAAAATGACCAACACATTATTTTTATTAGCAAATGGAGCAGTATATTTTTGGCTTATCATGATGTTTTTACCTAAATGGAAAATTACGAAATTTTTGGTTGAAAAGAAGATTGTTCTAGTCTACATCGCTTTGTTGTATACTATCGGAGTTATTACGTTTATCGCTCAAAATGGATTAGGCTTCGTCCAAGATTTCCGTTCAGCAGCAGGAGTTATCCATCTTATGTCCCAAAATGACATGGCTATTATATGTTGGATCCATTTGCTATGCTTTGACCAATTGGTAGGTCACTATATTTTTACAGATAATCAAAAGCATCGTATTATACCGCTGCCAATTCAATCGATTTTCTTATTTTTCACCTTGATGTTTGGACCTTTTGGATTTTTGTGCTATACGGTAGTAAAAATGATTAGGCAAAAAGGATAAAGTAAATAGAGAGTAGATCATTCATTGCCTTCTGTTATCAGAAGGCTTGATATGTTTTAGGATGACAGGGGATAAGCACAAATGAATACGAGGAAATTATTGGAAAATCCATACCCTCCACTGATGGTTTTACGACTTATTGTAATGATATGTATCAGTTTGACAAATTTCTTTCTTCCTACTGTGATCATTTGGTTTAATGTATTGGCTATATGTGTATTTATTATTTCGACCATTATGGTATTACGTATACCGACTTTGGCATTATCTTTTTTTATATTAGAGTTTGTCATTTGTTTGATTTATGGAATCATTTATTATCAATCAGATTTTCCATATCCTCTTCTAATTGGATTAGTTGGGGTTGGACTGTTTTTATACCATGATGGGAAAATAGTGACATTCATATGGTCTTTCCTTATCATCATTATGATTTTACTAGAATTTGTGTTGATTCTTCATCAAACGATACAGATTATCATCAATTATTCTTTTGTCTTATTTGCAAGTGTAACAGGCGGTTTGCTTCAATATGCTTATCGCATGAAAAATAAAACATTAAATTTATTTCACGAGCTGGAAGTATCTTATGAAAAATTGCAAGCGCATGCCCAAACAGTAGAGCAGCTAGCTATGCAAGAAGAGAGAAATCGGATTGCTCGTGAGATTCATGATACTGTTGGTCATACCGTCACTTCACTTGTCTTCCAGCTCGAAGCAGCACGAAAGTTATTTACTATCGATCAAACGAAGAGTTTAGCAGCTTTGGAAACGAGTGAAGGTTTGGCTAGGTCGATCTACCAAGAAATTCGCTTTTCTATTGAGGCAAATGGAGTCAGTGACTGGGAAGGAGAAGATTTACAGGAGAGGCTAAAGGGCTTGATCCAAAATTTTTCTCGTCTTACTCATTTAGAAGTGTTCTCCGAATGGAAAGGTGATTCTCCATCTTTACTGTCACGTATGTATACATTTGCCATATATCGTATACTGCAAGAGACATTAACCAATGCCAAAAGACATGGGAATGCAAATAAAGCATGGATTATGATTGAATATGAAGATAATCTTCTGCAACTCATGATAAAAGATGATGGAATAGGCTGTAAGTCAGTAAATATGGGTTTTGGTTTAAGGAATATACAAAATCGTGTAAAAGAATTGAACGGAACATGTTCATTTTTATCTGAAAAAGGGAATGGATTTAAAACAAGAGTTGTTATTCCCATCGTTCAAAGAGAGGAGGTTCAGGGATGATCCGAATTATCATTGTAGATGACCAACGACTGATGCGGGAAGGTCTCTCCATGATTCTTGAGTTAGAGCAAACAATAGAGGTAGTGGCTCTTGGTTCAAATGGAATAGAAGCGAAGCAATTAGTAAAAAGATACCATCCTGATGTGGTCTTAATGGATATTCGGATGCCTATATTAGATGGCGTACAGGGAACAACTCAAATCTTAGCAGAACATCCAAAAACGAAAATATTAATGTTAACAACATTTCATGATAAAGAATTGATCATTTCGGCTATGCAAGCCGGGGCAAAGGGTTATTTGCTGAAAGATATGCCTTCAGATGCCATTGTCCAAGCTATTCATAGCGTCTATCGTGGTGGAATAGTCATGCAAGAAGATGTGACAGGAATGATTATTAAAGAGCTCACTGATAAAAATAAAAAAAGTGAGAATATACTAGATGATGCAGCACAAAAAAGGTTAGACCAGCTTACTAGTAGAGAGAAGGAAGTTCTTGGTTTTTTGGGATGTGGTTTTAATAACAAAGAAGTAGCAAGTAGGTTGTATATCAGTGAAGGTACCGTAAAAAATCATCTCTCTTCTATATTGAAGAAATTAGAAATTCGGGATCGGACACAAGCAGCGTTATTTGCTTTGAAAGCAGGTTTGTCAGAAAATGTAGAAGAGAAAAAATGAAGAGAAAAGAGGGTGTTATATGATTAAAGTAGGGCTTATTGGATATGGATTTTCAGGGGCTACCTTTCATGCACCTTTGCTAGAAGTATTGGAAAACTTTGAGATCACCAAGGTGCTGTCATCCAACCCAGAGAAGGTGCATCAAGACCTTGGTAATGTTGAAGTAGTATCTGATCTTCAACCAATTTTAGATGATTCAAGCATACAATTGGTAGTTATTACTACTCCTAACTTACTTCACTTTGAGATGGCCAAACAATCTTTGCTAGCTGGAAAGCATGTAGTTTTGGAAAAACCAATGGTGAATACGGTAGAAGAAGCTGAGCAGTTACTAGAGGTAGCAAAAGAGAGAAATGTAATGCTCAGTGTTTATCAAAATAGAAGATGGGACAACGATTTTTTGACCGTAAAACATCTTATAACGGAAGGAGTATTGGGAGAAATTCGTACGTATGAAGCTCACTTTGATCGATATCGACCAGATGTGCAAGCGCGTTGGAGAGAGCAAGAAGGAGTAGGTTCAGGAATCCTTTATGATCTTGGTTCCCACTTAATCGATCAAGCACTCCATCTATTTGGACCTCCTCAGTTTGTACAGGCTGATCTTCTTCATCAACGAGATCAGGCAGTAACAGATGATTATTTTCATGTGGTGCTAGGTTACGATACATTGCGTGTGATTTTACATGCAGGTTCCGTAGTTCCAGCACATGATTTAAAATATATTGTTCATGGAGAAAAAGGTAGTTTTATAAAATATGGACTGGACTGCCAAGAGGAAGCATTAAAAGCTGGGAAGAAACCGAACAGCAGTGATTGGGGAGAAGATGATCCCGCCAAATATGGGGAACTGACCATAGAAAAAGAAGGCAGATCAGAGACGCAAAGAGTGAAAACGATTCCAGGTTCTTATCTGACCTATTATCAGAAAGTATATGAGCATATAAAAGAAGGCAAAGCCTCTCCTGTTACAGCAGAGGAAGGTTTGTTAACCATAAAGTTGATAGAGCTGGCAAAGTTAAGCAGTGAGCAGAAAAAAGCAATTTATTTGTCAGAGTAGAAACAGAAACTCCCTATTTTCAAGGGAGTTTCTGTTTTATCCCGTTGAAATAAATGCAGGTGTAAGAAAATTGAATTTCTTTTATAATAGTTCTTAGAAGGTGTATCATTCATCTTTATTTTCATCAAAGAATGGAGTTTACAAAATGAACAAAAAAATCAAAAGAAAAGGAATATTCGCTGCCTATTTGACGGCAATGTTTCTATCATTTGTTATTGTTTTTCTCCCTCATACGGTAGCGTTTGCCGCGTATAAAACAGTTGCTATGCAAACTTACAAAACTTCCTATACCTCAGCTCCTTTTAAATATATCAAAGGAGGACTTGGTATTAGGGCTTATTGTACGAACACAAAAGGCAAATATCAAACGATGTATTTGCAGAGGAAAATATCAGGCGGTTGGGTGACTCGCGGAACGAGAACAGTTTATTGCAATAAAGGATCAGACGGAACACTTATGAAGTACAATTATTTTTATATTCCAAATACCGTTTCAGGACAATACTACCGCTTAAAGTTTGTTAATTCTGATTCTCGGACAAGCACCAACATATTTTCTGAAGTGAATCCAAATTAAAAATACAAAGGTAATCATCGGCTGTGATTGATTACCTTTTGTCTTTTTGTAAAATATACTTTGGCGGTACATGTTCAGTCAGCCAGACTCCATTTTCTGATACATAAAAGAGATATCCATCTTGTGCCATTTGGTAGGCATAGATGGTGAGGATAACAGGAACACCATGACGTTTTCCTACATCCTTTGCTGTTTCCGGAGATAGTGAGAGGTGAACATGATGACGGGATTTTTTATGTAAACCCGTTTTAAAAATCTGCTCTAAATAGTGTTTTGCAGTTCCATGGTACAAAAGATCCGGTGGAGATTTGGGTTTATATCCTAGATCGACCTTTATCGAATGTCCTTGATTTGCACGTATTCGAAGCTTTTTGTCATCGAATGAAAATCTTTTTTTATTATTGGTTTCTACGATAAATTCTAATTCTTCCATGGTGATGAGCTTACCTTTTGTTTTACATGCTGTTAACAACTCGGAAACACTGACCCATCCATTCTGATCTAATTTTATACCAATTAATTCTGGCTGGTGTCGCAGGATTAAACTGAGGAACTTACTGGTATTCTTTAATTTTCTGTCATCCATTTCTGTCACTTCTTTAAAATGTTTTATCTAGTTTAAGCCAAAGCCACCTAATGGTTTCAGCTCTACCTTATCTACTTGTTTGATTAGAGGGAGACTAGCAGCGATATATTCTTTGCTCCCCTCCAATGAGAGAGAGGCTTGATGAGCTTCTTTATTCGACCATATCTCTGTGACCCATAATGTATTTTCATCTTCTGTGGATAAATTGATAACATAAAGGTTACAACCTTCTACCATATGCATGTTCTCAGCCACTTGTAGTAGATTTTGAGCAAGCTCATCTCTTTTTCCTTCATGCGTAATAAATTTCACATACTGACCGAACTTGTCCATGTCACTTGGCTCCTTTTATATTGGAGGTGTTTCTCCTTGTTCTACCCAATCATCACTTGTTGGACCATATAATCCTGGGATGCGTAAACCTGCTTGTCTCATCAAAACAGTCATTTGGCCGCAATGATGGATAGAATGATTGATGATAAACCGAAGTGCTGCACCGTTCTGTAATTCATCTCCCATTATGCTTACTTTCTTTTTTAATGTTTTATCTTTCCATTCCGTTACAACCGCTCGTAACACCGCATTTATCATTTTATTGTACTCTGCTTGAATGTATTCAGCAGATAACCTAGCTTCATCTAGTTCGAAGGTTGGTGTAGATAATCCAAGTAATCCGATGAAATTATAAGAAGCGATAATATGCAAGGCGAGTTCTCCTAATGAGCGGTGATCCTCTGTAATTCTTTGATCGAGTGATTCATCTGTCAGGGCATTAAACAGATTTTGTGTATTGGTGGCGTGTTCGATAAACTCGGTTTGAAATTGCTTTATGGTAACAAACATGCATGTAATTCCCCCTAACTATTTTCTTTTATTATATTAGAATTGCGAGTAGAAAACCCTTGATTTAAATAGTGTGATGAAAACGAGCGTTGGAAGGTCAGTTTTTACAAGTTTAACACTTTTTTCAAAAAATATATTTACAGACATATATTCTGGTGATAAACTATCTGTAATTACATATATTGGATAGTTTGAAATGCGAAAACCAAGCAGTAGGACTATCCATACTGTAAGCAAACCGTGGGGCTCACGGGGTTAGCTTGGTAATGAAATAGTCATGAGGCTATCGTCCCAAGAATCCTGCGGCTTTAGCCGTAAGGAGTGTCAAACAGTTTTGCCCTGACAAATATGGTCAGGGCGAATGATCTATTGAAATATTTTTTGGAGTCCTTGTATTTCCGTTTGGACTCTTTTTATTTTGTTGGTATAAACATTTGTTTGATTCTGTTCATCAAATAGGGTTGCCAGTCTTCCCATTTCTTGTTTGATGTCTTCTATTTTTACGGAATCGGGCAACTGGATCGTTTTTGAGTCTTGTTCCTCTAATATATCCCAGATGGTTGTCGCAACGATATAAAAATCAAATTTGACAATAGATTCATCTGTTTCATATGCATCTTTAAAGTATTTTTCTAAAAACGAGACTGCTTTTGGCGTATCGGTAATGGCCAAATACGTAAATAGCTTTATAGATGTATCAAGAAATCCAGTTTGATTATAGATCAGCTCATAACATTTTTGATAATAGGTATCAGCTTCTGCTTTGCGATCTGCCTTTAAAAGAGGAAGTAATAAATCAGCATAGGTCCGATGTGGAACACTATGACAAAAAACTTTTCCTGCTAATATAGGCTGTGCAACGTCTAAGGCTTCCTCTAATTTTCCTAGATAAAGAAGCGTCTGCGTTTTGTTTGCAAGTGTACAAGCATGACAATCAGACAGTGAATCACTTGGTTCTGCTATCCATTTTTCATAATAGTGTTTTACTTCCTCTGTTTTCTCCAGGTTCATCGCTAAAACATGTTTGAGATAGTAATAGTAGTGAGGTCCATGTCCAGATTGAATAAATCTTTTTCTTAAATCTTCGAGTGTCGCTTCTACCTTGGCAAGTTCGATATCTGGGAACAAAAGGAGGCGATCGGCAACCCATTTATAATTCCACATCATTTGATGGTCATTGGCCATTTCTGGATGTTTATCATAATACGCAAGACACCAAGCGAATGCCACGATGGCCTTCTCACCATGCCCAGAGAAAATAGCAGTATCGACTAATAACATTCTCGCATCGAATTGTTCCTCTGGACCTAAGTGTACATCTGCAATTCGGATCGCTTCTTCCAAGATGCCGATTTTTACTTTGCCATGAGGTGCATCATAAGATTGCTCCAAAAGATCTTCAAATTTCTCTATCATCGTTATTCTCCTAACCCTCGCTCAATAAACGAGATCAAACCTTTGTTAAGTAATTGAAATTCTTGTTTTTTCAAAGGATAGTTCCCGAGTAGCAACGCTTGTACATATAGCATCTCTACGATCAATTCATTGAGGGATGTATTGGTGGATTGGATCACTTTTTGGATCGTTGGATTTTGAAAGTTAAAACATAATTGGGCAAAACTAGGTTTTATCTTGTTATTGGTCAGTTGAGTGATAATCGAAGAAAATAAATCGTTGGCTTTTTCTTTTGTTTGTTCGGTTGTACGAATAAAAAGTGCTTCCTCATTAGTTGTATAAAGTGCCGGCAGATCATCAGGCTGGTAATTTCTCATTTCCGCTGTACATTGGTAGGGCTGTAGAACTTTGTTTGCTAATTCGATAAAATCATATGCTTTTCTTCGATCCTCCAGCGATAACTCTGTAAAATTATACATGAAAGAACTAGAATTGATGTGTTTTACTTTATAATCGGTAAATACGTTTGGCAGTTTTCTTAATAGTTCTGTGTCGTACATGTAAGAACCATTTACCACGCAGATGGATTGAGCTTTGGCTACTTGGTGGATTTGTCGAAATTCATCCATATTCGAGGTATATAAGATGGTATTGGAATACTCTCGAATTTCTTTCATAGCCAGTCGTCCAAAAGAGGTGTTGAATGGCAGCCAATCGATGAAGAGTGTATATAATTCATCATCTTCTTGCGCCAAGAACTTAAGGGACTCATAATGAATTTCGATGATTTTTTTAAATTGATTTACGTTGGTTTTGCTCAGTTGAATGAGATATCGTTTGATACATTCTCCTAATTCTTGTTGAACCAATTTTAGGCGTTCATCATTGGAAAATTCTTCACGGGACGCAGTTGGTTTTAGTAAATTGACATTGAGAATACTCGTGACAAAAAATGCCCAGTCTGGGAGGATTCCTTCTACTTTTTCAGATAATAACATCTGCTTCACATAGACAAGATGCTGTTTTTTGGCGTTGATTCTTATCGAATAGGGAAGGATGTAGGCTACACCATTAGCATCTCCAGCAGGTGAATACAAGGGAATCGCATCGAGATAATCGATTTGCATTTTTTTCTTTCCATAAGAAAGTGCTTCTTCCGTCGTCATTTCCCATGGGGTTTTATCGCTGTTCAATCGAATTGGCTTATCATCATAAAAGTGAATGGGAAAAGGAAGAAATTCACCATAGTGGCGAACCATTTCTTGTATTTTTTCTTTTGTAAAGTAGGATTCAAAGCCGCGTTTGCTCTGAAGGTAAATCTTTGTGCCTGTTTCCATTTCCTGTTCCAATACTTGGATGGTATAGCTCCCATCCGGCTTACCACGCCATTCAATTGTTTTGTTTTCTTTAGCAGAACGAGTGAGCAACACAATTTCATCACTGACGATAAAACAAGATAATAACCCGACACCAAAGCGACCGATGAAGTCTTGATCTTCTGCTCGGTTTTTGGATGTTTGTCCAATCTGTGCAAGAAAATGATGCACTTCTTCTTCTGTTAATCCAATTCCGTTATCTTCAATATATAGAGTGGGGAGAGTACCAGGAGAAGAGAATAACTCTAATCCAATTTTCCCTTGATGAGAAGCTTCTATTTTTTGACGTGCTGTGATCGCATCCACAGCATTTTGTATCAATTCACGAACGAATACCTGCGGGGTGCTGTATAGATGATTGGAAAGCAGATCAATCATCCCTTTGAGGTTTACTTTAAAATGAAATTGATCCATTTTATATCTCCCTTGTGATTTGCAAATAAATGTTGATTTTAATTTTATTATAAATACTTAGATCAAACCAGTAATTTAATTAATTTTAGGCTAATTGGGTGTTTTTTCTAGTTTGTTTTGGAAACAATAGAAAAGATTATTAGCCATCATCAACCCTTTTCTTGACAAGAGGAATAGAACGTGATATTTTAATTGTGCGCAACTTAATTGCCTAAAATTTATTTTGAAGAAGGTGGCTGTTTTGCTAGTAGGAATAAACTACGAAGCAGTTTCTGGAGGATAGAAAGAAAATGAACAAAGAAGATATGCTTCGGCTGGATTCACAGCTTTGTTTTTCGATATATGCGTGTTCTCGTGAAGTTATCGGACTCTATCGTCCTTTATTGGATGCTTTAGAAATAACGTATCCCCAGTACTTGGTACTGCTTGTATTATGGGAGCAAAAACAATCTACTGTAAAAGAACTTGGAAAGAAACTTTACTTAGATTCAGGTACTCTTACCCCGATGTTAAAGCGAATGGAAGCAAATGGGTTAGTGAATCGCTTTCGATCGAAGGAAGATGAACGAACGGTTTTAGTAAGTTTGACGGAAAAAGGGGAAACCTTAAAAGAGAAAGCTTATTGCATACCTGAGGAACTCATTGCAAAAAGTGGATTGACAGTGGAAGAGACCAAAGATATGCTCCGTCGCTTACAAGCATTGCTTGGGCAATTGCATAATCTGAAAGATTAACAAAAGGAAAAGAGGAATATAGAATGGAATCTCTATACACAGCGCAAGTGACTGCTGAAGGTGGTCGTAATGGTCGAGTAGTATCCAGTGATGGTGTGATTGATTTGGAAGTGAAAATGCCTAAGTCCTTAGGCGGCCCAGGTGGAGAAGCAACAAACCCTGAGCAGTTATTTGCAGCTGGTTATTCTGCTTGCTTTGATAGCGCACTTAACCTCGTCATCCGAAAAAAACGTTTAAAAGAAGTAGAGAGTACTAAAGTCACAGCGAATGTTTCCATCGGCAAAGATACAGATGGTGGATTTGGACTAGCTGTGCAGCTAGATGTACAAATCGTTGGAGTAGATAAAGAGACAGCACAAGAGTTGTTAGAAGCAGCTCATCAGGTATGTCCTTATTCCAAAGCCACTCGTGGAAATATTGATGTTGTGTTGAATGCAGTAGAATAAATATAGCAAAACAAGCTATAGATTAACTAGATCTGTAGCTTGTTTTTTCTTGGATAAAACAAGTAACTTCACAAAAGTAAGTTAATGATATATACTAAATAAAAGTAAGTGGTTGTACTTATTTTAAATTTTTTATAAAAAACAATGAGGTGTCATGATGGGTATAAGTGTTTATCGTCCATCTCAACAAGCTGTTGGCAGTTTTGATGGTGGTAAAATTACAGAACAAAAACCAATTGGTTTTTCTGGGGAAGGATCAGGAGTCAAACGAATTGGTCCTTTATTTTATTGGGCATGGGCTCAAGCAGCGCAGGAAGGGTATATTCCGCTGCATCCCCATCAAGCATTTGAGATTATCACTTATGTGGTACATGGTCAGGCAGAACATGGGGATACGTTGGGAACGAAAAGTGTCGTAGGTGCTGGTGGATTACAAGTCATGCAGACGGGATCTGGTGTATCTCATGAAGAGAGATTCATCGGACCTGATATGGAAGCATTTCAGATATGGTTTGAACCTTTTATTCAAGAAGCAATGAAAAGGAAACCAACTTATCATCAATTTGAATCGACAGATTTTCCTGTTATTGAACAAGATGGTGTGCGGATTAAAAATATTATTGGCAGCGGTTCACCTGTTCTTTTAACTACTGATGTTCAAATGTGGGATGTACAACTATCGAGCAGCAGTACTTATGAACATCTTGTTCCAGAAGGATATGTTTTAGCGACACTAGCCCTGCGGGGAACGGGTAGTTGGAAAGAGGATGACTGGACTTATTTTCAAGAGAGAGATTTTATTGTTTTAGAAGCAGATGAACAGCGTATTTATCAACTGAAAACAGATTCTGAGTTACGGATGATATTCATTCAAGTACCAAGTAAAACAGACTATAAGCTTTACCCAAAATGGTAAAAAGTCTCTCTAAATCGAAGAGAGACTTTTTGTTATGTTCTTTTACGAAATAGGCTGATGAGGGAGAGCAAAAGCGATAGAACAGCAAGGATAATGGCGATCCACTGATAGGAGGAGCTAGATTTATCTGGTGTCTGCGGATTCATATTCATCGTATGATCCATTTCATTCATTTCTGATTTGGGACTAATGGTGGTGACAGATGCAGGTGTTTCACTTTCAGGAGCACCAGTCCAGTCAACTACGGTACCATCTGCATACGTTTGATGAGCTTTCCATGAGACAGATGTTGCTTGTTTTGGGTTTGCTCCGATAAACGGAAACTCAAAAAATTCATGTGCTTTGATTCCATCCCCTGTAGCTGTCCAGATGATACCGGTATTGCGGCCATCGGAACCTTTGACGAATTGATAGTTCCAACCTGATACAGGTTCTACGGTCTCTACCTGCACATCTTTTGGAAATTCTAATTGTACTTTCGTCGTGCTGCTGTCTTTTTCGGATGGAACTCGGACAGTATACTTTTCATAAGCGCCGACTGTTGATTCTTTGGGCCAAACGGTAACATGTGCATCGACGATGCTTGTAAATCCAAAAAAGGTAAATAAAACGAATAACGTCATAGGGATATGATATTTTTTCAATGAAATAAACTCCTTTTTCATTAGATGGGATAAGCGATTTGACTCATCCAAACACCAAGTAATAATGCGATGCAACCAAGTATGACTTCTGTTCGCAGGGAATCCCGCTCAAGCAGCGCAGTGGATATCCAATGGCGGTTTTGAAGTGCTGCATATAAGAGCATTCCGATGACAAGTAATATTTTTATGATCAGAAAACGACTCCAAAATGTTTGAAATGTCCATACTTTAGACCAATCTGTTTGAACCGTAACAAGTAATAAGCCGCTTGAAATCAATAAACTAGCAGCTATGAATGCTGTTCGAGAGAAAAAAGGTTGAAACTTTCGCAGCGTTTCCCCAAGTTTTGTTTGATAGTGGATACAGACCCATAGCAGATAAGTGAGCCCTCCGAGCCACAGTGCTCCAGACCAGATATGAAAGAGTCTGACGATCAAGGCTAAATGGATGGACTGACTAGACCAAGCATGCCCGCTAAAAGCACTAGTTGCTGTGATTAATACCCATAAGGTCAGATACCAGCCTTTGACCATGTTTGGAAGGCACAGCAAGATATAAAGAAATGCTTGTATCAGTAAGACGATTGCAAATGGAACAAGTACAAGGGATGTGAACTGTCCTTGCCATAACCATTTGTTTAACAAGTTTTGCGGCAGTTCCGATGCGTACAAAAACCAGATCGCGATTTGAAATCCAAACCAAAGAAGAGCCGAAATCCATTTGATAAGACGGTTAGATTTCTCTGTCCAGACAGGTAACTGATGTTTTTCCGCAAAAAAAGAAACCCAGGCAAATCCCGCACAGACCAGCAGCCAGACTTCATTTAGATAACGGAGCAGAATAAGCATCGTTGTTGAGATCGGATGTGAGGTTTCATTTCCTCCTGCTGTCGTGGCTACTTTTTCTCCAAATGCAAAAGAATAACTTCCGCTCACTGGATGGCCATCTTCGGAAATTACCGACCAGTTGACGGTATACGTACCTTTCGTAAGGCTGGGAAGGGATGCAATTACGCGAGATGGATCAGTTGGGGCAAGCTTTATCGAGATTGGCAGTGACTGTCCCCTTGGATTTTTCACTGTAAGACTTAGCACATCGGGTGTTATTTGCTCGCTAAAATGCAGTTGAATCTCATTAGGAGCTAATTTTGTCGTTTCCCCTTGTTTGGGACTGCTATCGAGCAGATATGCATGGGCAAATACACGACCAGGCATAAGGAATCCAAGGAAACAAATAAATAAGGATAATAGAAATGCTGCTTTTTTTGGCATGAAAAGACCACCTAAATGTAAAAACTTGTCTTCTTTATTATAGAAGATCATCTCATTTTTGATATGACTCAAAAGGACTATCCTTTTTGCGTTTTGCAAATTTAAATCGCAGTATACCATCCTGATACTGTTTGATCGCAACGAAAAAAGACTAGTATCTCTACTAGCCCTTTTCCTCTCTTATATAAAACACATGAAGTGTTTGCTTTTGCTCGTCCGCACTCTCATCATTACCGAATCAACGTATTGATGAGAGCGCGGACTTGTGCTAGGATGATCGTCCATCCTAATCCCGATTCCTCTCAGATCTCAGCGCCCACGGACAGGCTTGGGGTCAGTGCAACCCGCCGCGCCGTGGTTCTTGTTGCAGTTGCTGCAGGTCTCTGAAGGCATGATTTCCTCCTAAGAGGTTCGGACTATAGAGCTCAGCTCCTCTAGTGTTCGGGTAGCTTCACGGTTGTGAAGTCACCTTTATTATAGACCAACCATCAAAATTATGCTACCCCTTTTTTGTAAATTTTCAAAAAAACTGCCGATTGTATTTTTTTATTTTATGATGATTTCATTCCTTACATAAAAGATATCGTTTTCAAAATAAGACGATGTTCTGCTTTAACGTACTAACAAGCCAGAGAATTGTTGATTTTTTGTAAAGATGCGAGTTTAAAATTTAAAAAATAAATAATAATCTTAATAAAAAATCAATAAAGTCATTTTATTATTTTTAATAAAAATTTATGAATTTTATGATGTTTGGATGCGAGAAAGGTGCTTTTATTTGTAATTCTTCACAATTATAATGAAATAACATGGATTTATTTTTTTGTCAAGAAAAAAGTATTAATAAATGAGAAAGGATTGGTCGTTTGACTGGGTATATTTTGTCCTTATTATTGATTTCGGCATTGGGTCATGCAGGGTGGAATGCTATCTCGAAACAAGTAACAGAAAAAGACACGTTTTTCACGATCATCATAGGCCTTGCTGTCATTCTTTACTTACCCCTAGCCATCTATCTTTTGTTGCAACAACCCATCCCATGGGAAGCGTATTTTTATATGGCAGGCAGTACTATTTGTGAACTCATCTACTTTTGGGGTTTAGCTCATGCTTACCGGCAATTGCCGTTTAGTTATGCTTATCCGATCGTTCGAGGATTAGGGCCCTTGGTATCTACGTTTTTATCCTTTTTTCTTGGAGCAGCCCTTACCTGGATTGGTTTTGGTGGCATTCTCCTCGTTGTCGCTGGCATTTTATTGATGCAGTTTAGCGGAAAGTTTACTTTGGAAACAGGAGCAGGCTGGGCTTTTCTCGCTGGTGCGATCAATGGAGGTGCGATCACTTTCGACAGCATGGGTGCTGCTATGATGTCTGGGATGTTATTCAAATACATTGTATTTATTGGTATTTTGTTAGGGAAAATGATGATGGATCGTATTTCTTTTCGGGAATATAAACGAGTTTTTCTTTTATACAAGGGTAAAGCGGTTGTTGGAGCATTGCTGACTTTCGGAGCAAATGCCGTTACGCAGTTTGCCTTACAATCTACTCCAGTAGGTTATGTCTCTGCGACCAGAGAGTTGAGTATTGCTTTTGGAACGTTGATAGGCTGGTTATTTTTTAAAGAAGAGTTGAAGAAAAACCATTACATTGGCATTGGTATTTTGATCTTGGGGATTCTTCTGATCAAGTTGGGTGGATGATTTGTCCGATGTTATGCTTTAGAGTCTTTCTAATCTGTTATCGTAATGAAACATGATTGAAATTTAGTAACATTTTCAATATGTTATGATAAGGAAAAAATTTTGGAGGGGTTTTATGAGACAATTATCCATAAAGGTTGACGGCATGGAGAATCTCACACATGATAATTGGAAAAAATTAGGCACTATATTACTTCCTACTGGACGCATTGTAGCTTGTGATCCATACATATATCCTTTAGGCCCCGAATATGAGCCATTTGTACAAGTTGTTCCTCAAGGCAGATACCCTGTGTATATGAATCGTATCTCTTCCGAAGATGAAAATAATGGTCGTGTTGCTCATGCCATGTTGCGTTTTGGTGATGGGAACGTAGCTCGTTGGGAGCTAGCCACTACCAAAGGGCAAGATATCAGAGAGCTAAAAGAAAACGAGATATTTGGTTATGCGGTAGACGCTGGAGTAGGTTGTTTTATGGATTTGGAAACGGCAAATCTACTGCGGTTCCGTCGCGATGAAGTAGAAGATGGCGGTGATTGGATGAAGTTAATCAGTAAGGATGATATGACTTGGGGTGAGAGAATGCTCAATCAAGTGGGATACAATGTGTTTAGTTTTCAAACTGGCAATGGTCACGGTATTTATCCCACTTACTGGGGTTATGACGAAGACGGCGACCCTGTCTGTTTAGTTACTGAGTTTATCAAATCATAGAAAAAAGAGTGGTTCTATCCTAAGAACCACTCTTTTTTGTTTCGTCTGAGTCAGATTTTGTGATATAGGCATCTTTTACATTCTTGATATCTGTTTGTTTTAGTTCATCCAACTGGACTTGTGCTTCGTTTTTATCGGAATAAGTACCTAAATAAACACTGTAATATTTATTTCCGTTTACGATTTTAGGAGAAATCATTGCGTTGAATTGATGATTATCTAATTTTTTTACCAACTTTTCTGCATTGGTACGATGCTGAAATAGTCCAACTATTACAATATAAGATGATTGCGATGGAGGTGGTGATTGCTCCGTTTTTGGCGGGTTGGTTTCATCTGCATTAGGTTCTTCTGGTTGCCAGAAAAAGTAACCTAAACCGATGATAATTAAAATACATAAACCGATAATGGTATATTTCCGCCGGTTATTTTTTGGAGGGTATTCCGGTTTTTCTTCCTTCCATCCTGCTTGATTGTCATCAGTCCAAGCGACTTCTTGGTCTCTAGTAGGTTGGTAATGTACTTCGGCACGGAGTGGAGTTTCAGGTTCTGGGTTATGAGAAAATGCTTGAAGTAATGCTGTTTTAAATTCTTCGGCTGACTGATAGCGTTCTTCCGGTTTTTTGGCTAGCACACGGCTTAATACTTTGGTGAAACTTTCCGGCAGGTCTTCTTGTACCAATCTAGGATCAGGTACTTCGTCATGAAGATGCATCATCGCAACTAAAATATGTTCTTTGGCATCAAATGGAACAGAGCCAGTTAACATTTCAAATAGTACTACGCCTAGAGAATAGAGATCAGAAGGGTAGGAGATGCTGTGTCCGCTAGCTTGTTCTGGTGAAAAATAATGAACAGACCCCATTACTGTTCCCGTTTTGGTTAAATGGGTAGCTGCGTCTACTAAACGGGCAATTCCAAAGTCAGTTAACTTGTATCTTCCATCTGGAGTACATAATATATTTTGCGGTTTGATGTCGCGATGGATGATGCCTTGCTTGTGTGCATGTGCTAAGCCATCACAGATCTGAACACTAATTTCCGCTGCTTCTTCTGCGGATAGAAACCCTTTTTCTATAATATATTCTTTCAGTGTGATGCCCTCTACAAACTCCATCACCATGTAGTACATGCCATCTTCTTCTCCAGCATCGTACACATTTACAATGTTAGGGTGGGATAACCTCCCAGTTGCTTGGGCTTCTAGAATAAATCTTTTCACAAATTCATCGTCTTGACCCAATTGCGGGTCCATCACTTTTACTGCCACGATGCGATCTAAAACATTGTCTCTTCCTTGATAGACAGCTGCCATTCCGCCACCAGCGATATGTTCTAGTATTTCGTACCTGCCAGCGATAATCTTACCTAACATGGTATCCACCTTTGTCTATTATCATAAGGATTTAGTCCATTGCTTATTATATCAGGTATGCTGAGATTTGTGTTTGAATACGTGTCATAAGCGTGAATCTTTTGAGATCATGGGAAAACATTGTCTCTCTCTATAGTTATGAAGTCTGCTATCAGAATAAAACTGCAAAGAGAATGTTAATTATTTTTAAAGGTTAAGTGACATTTAAGTGAAGGCGGCAGATGTAGAGCAGCTGTTTATATATCGAGGAATAAATCGAGGGACTTCTGAAGCAAAATCTGATAAACTAATTTCTACTATGAGAAAAAAGGATGTGGGGGATTTGTCGAGAGGTTATGAAGCTTTACAGAAATTATTCTCTGTCGCTGAAATCCCTTCCGAATGGTATCAAGCTTATTTCACACAATCATTCATAACAAAGGTGAACGTTCAACTTCAAAAGAAATCTTGGATGATACATATCCATTTACCAGAGCTGGTACCTGCAGAGATATGGGAAGGAGTTCAAGAGAAGATTCAACGTTACTTGGCTCCAAGTATCGATGCTACGGTACAGTTCATATATGATCCACTGGAAACAAAAGTTGTCATGGAAAAATATTGGCATTGGATAAAAAAGCAAATAGCGGAAAAGTCTGCTGTCGCATCTAGTGGATGGCTTGGAAAAGCAAAGTGGAAGATTGTTTCTGGCAGTCTAGAAATCACTTTCCCCAATGTGCTGATGGAGAAAATGGCTAGACAAAAAGAATTGGACTTTCTGGTACAGGGATATTATCGAAGTTTAACCGGTCAAGAGATACGAGTTACTCTGAAAACAGATGAACATATGATGGATTCAGCAGAACGAGAAGAAAAAAAGCAACAAGAAGAACAAGTACTTCGCCGCCAGTTGTATCAGACTCAAATGCAAGAAGCAAAAGCAAAAGAAAAAATAGAAGAGAACGAGTCTGTTGACTGCAAAATTCAACTTGGCAATCAAATTCAAGATTCACCTGTTCCCATTGATAGTATTCAAGATGAAGAAAAACGCATTACTGTAGCTGGGGAAGTATTTGGATTAGACTGGAAAGATTTAAAAAGCGGAAGGACATTGTTCACTTGCTATCTAACAGATTATTCCAATTCCATTTCCATGAAAATGTTTGTTAACAAAGAAGATATGCCTATACTACGGCAAATTAAAAATGGAGTTTGGCTGAAAGTTCGTGGTCCTGTTCAATATGATACTTTTTCACGTGATTTGGTTTTAACAGCTAGAGACATAGTAGAAGTACCTAGAGTGGAAGAGTATCGAATGGATGAATCAGATGAGAAGCGAGTCGAACTTCACTTTCATACCGCAATGTCAGCGATGGATGGGATATATGGCTTTGAAAAAGAAGGTTTCTCTCAGTTTTCCAAAGTATGCAAAAGGTTAAAAGAGTGGGGACATACAGCTTTAGCAATAACCGATCACGGCGTGATTCAAGCATTCCCAGAGGCATATGGTGTTGGGAAAAGCCATGGCATAAAGATGCTTTTGGGGATGGAAGCCAACGTTGTCGATGATGGTGTCTCGATCGTGATGAATCCAGCAGAGCGAAAACTCGAAGATGATATTTATGTTGTATTTGACGTGGAGACAACAGGTCTTTCTGTCAATCACGATGTGATGATTGAGTTAGCTGCGGTTAAGATGCAAAGAGGCAAAATCATCGATCGATATGAAACATTTATCAACCCGCACCGGCCTTTATCTGCTTTTACGACAGAGCTGACAGGAATTACCGATGATATGGTGCAGGATGCTCCAGAAATACACGAAATTTTACCTGATTTTATTCAGTTTATCGAAGGCAGTGTCCTTGTTGCGCACAATGCTCGATTTGATATGGGTTTTATTCAAGCAGCTTTTCAGAAGAATGGGCATCCTATCGCTGCGAATCCAGTAATGGATACATTGGAATTGGCTCGTTTTCTCATTCCTGACTTGAAAAATCATCGATTAAATACATTAGCAAAAAAATTCGATGTAACCTTAGAACAGCATCACCGTGCGATTTATGATACAGAAGCTACTGGTCATGTTCATTGGAAACTACTTGAATTACTATTAAAACGCGATATCACTCAGTTAAATGAATTAAATGAAGTCAGTAAAAACAGGGACCTCAGCAGACTTCGACCTTTTCATGCTATTATTTTTGCCAAAAATAAAACAGGACTTAAAAATTTGTATGAACTTGTTTCTTTATCGCATATCGAACATTTTTACCGTGTACCAAGGATTCCAAAAAGTTTACTAGATAAGTATCGAGAAGGATTGATCATCGGTTCAGGATGTGAAAAAGGAGAATTATATGAGACAGTCCTCAATAAAACACCTGAAGAGGCGCTAGAAGTAGCTAAGTTTTATGATTACTTAGAAATTCAACCGCTGGAGATCAACCAACACTTAGTGGAAAAAGGGCTTGTGGATAGTATAGACAGGCTTAAAGAAGCAAATAAGGTAATTGTGGAAATTGGAGAAAAGCTCGGTAAACCCGTTGTAGCAACAGGTAATGCACATTACTTAGATGAAAAAGATGCGATCTACCGAGAGATTGTCTCCAACAACCAAATGGGTGGAGCACGTTTTACAGGTGCATTGCCACGAGCTCATCTGCGGACAACAGATGAGATGTTAGAGGAATTTGCTTACCTCGGTTCGGAAAAGGCAAGGGAAGTGGTGATTACCAATACCCAGTTGATTGCCGATCAAATAGAAGATATCAATCCGTTCCCAGAAGGTACCTACACTCCAGAAATCGAGGGTGTAGAAGACGAGCTGCGAAATATTTGTTATGAAACTGCTCACGCATGGTATGGAAATCCACTGCCAGATATTGTAGCAGAACGCTTAGAGACCGAATTGAACGGGATTATCAGCAATGGATATGCCGTTATTTATATGATCTCTAGTAAATTGGTTGTAAAATCGATTGAAGACGGATATCTGGTTGGATCAAGGGGTTCTGTTGGTTCTTCTTTTGTCGCTACCATGTCACGAGTTTCTGAGGTGAACCCTCTTCCGCCGCACTATCGCTGCCAGGACTGTTTTGTCACTGAGTTTGTCACAGACGGTTCGGTTGAGACGGGATTTGACTTACCAGATCGGGCTTGTCCAAAGTGCGGACAACAGATGAAAAAAGATGGTCATGATATCCCATTTGCTACCTTCCTTGGTTTTGAAGGAGACAAAACACCCGATATTGACTTGAACTTTGCCAGCGATTATCAAGCGAGATGTCATACTTATACAGAGGAACTACTAGGCAAAGAATGTATTTTCCGTGCAGGTTCTGTAGGTACCGTCAAAGAAAAGACAGCTTTTGGCTATGTGAAAAAGTATGCAGAGGAAAATAATCGTACGTTCCGCCAAGCAGAAATAGCGCGAATTGCCAATGGTTGTATAGGAGTAAAACGTACAACCGGACAGCACCCTGGTGGATTGATGGTTGTACCAAAAACGATGGATGTAGAAGATTTCACTCCGATTCAGCGGCCTGCAAATAACATGAAGTCCACCGTGACTACAACACACTTTGATTACAATGCTATCGGCGGTAAAATTTTGAAGCTCGATTTGCTGGGGCATACAGCACCAGCGATGCTCAAAATGCTAAAAGATATGACTGGTGTTGACCCTGTTACACTGCCTACCAATGATCCAAAAGTAATCGAATTGTTTAAAAGTACAGAGTCATTAGGGATAAAGCCGGAAGATATCAGTGGTGTGACACTTGGAACCCTTGGAATACCTGAGTTTGGAACTGCATTTGCCCAAGGTATTTTGGAAATTGCCCGTCCAAGGACGATTGGGGAGTTTACCCGTGTATCCGGCTTATCCCATGGGACAGATGTATGGGCTGGAAATGCAAGGGAGTTAATCCAAAATGGGGTTTGTACCCTGTCTGAGGCGATTTGTAACCGGGATGATATCATGCTGTACTTGATTCGCAAAGGGCTGCCAAATAAAACATCCTTTAAAATCATGGAAGCAGTGCGAAAAGGAAAAGGTCTCACCGAAGAGCAAACTGCCTTAATGCGGGAACATGATGTGCCAGAGTGGTATATCGAGTCCTGTAAAAAGATCAAGTACATGTTCCCAAGAGCACACGCAGCAGCTTATGTTATCTCTGCGATTTGGATTGCTTACTATAAGGTGTATCATCCTGAAGCATTTTATGCTGCTTATTTTAGTAAAGCTGTCAATAACTTCGATATCGAATTGATGGTAAAAGGCTATCAAGCGATCACCAATGCGATGAAAGAAATCAAAGAAAAAGGCTACGGAGCATCTCAAAAAGAGAAAAACTTGTTGACCGTTTTGGAACTGGCACAAGAGATGTATGCGAGAGGAATTAAATTTCTTCCGATTGATATTCATCAATCCCATGCCAGCAAATTTTTGATTCGCGACGGCGGCTTACTTCCTCCTTTTGCTTCGATTGCAGGAGTGGGAGAAAGTGCAGCAGAGGGAATTGCCGAAGCACAAGAAGCTGGTGAATTTTTATCGATTGAAGATTTACAACGCCGCGGCCGTATTTCCAGTACAGTCGTAGAGAGCTTGCAGCGCATGGGCTGTTTGAAAGGTTTACCAGAAAGCAACCAGCTCAGTTTGTTTGCATAGAGTTGCAAATTTAGCACAAACTCTTAAGGAGAAAGAAATGGAGGTCGTGACGTAACATGTACTATAGCTATAGACGCAGATCATCAGGCAGTTCTTTTTTGATATTCCTAGTTATCTCAGCAGTCGTCATCTTGTTTATTTCTCCGCGAGCACGCAGGAAAGTTGGAGGCTGGCTTGGTGCCCTTTCCTCCTTATTGATGGGAGTAGGGAAAGAAGTAGGTCGCAAAGTCAATCAAGTAGGGATCAATATTACCGATAAGTTTCGGACGTATAAGTTATCTGACCTAGCAGGCGGCTTCATGCGGACATATACCGCTTCGAAAGGAAGCAAAGTGGCTTCCGATGAGGAAGAAGAGGAAGATAAAATTTATTTCCATGATCTCACTTCACGTGAGAATCAAACGGATGAAGATGATGAGCATCATGAAGATAATCATGATGGAAATGATGATACAAAGAAGTACCCACATGAGTAAATTTAAGATCTCTCCATAGAGGGATCTTTTCTTTTTAAAACAAGCAAAAAGCACCTATAACAGGTGCTTTTTTCTATAGATAACTCATTATTTTTTGAGTCCCGTACGTGTTGCTGTACGGGGTTCTTCCACGGTCAGAACCGCGGGTTAGCGGGCCATTGGCCTGGTGTTACTCTGGTCTTGCTCACCTAAACACACAGCGGGGCCCTCAGGGGACACCGCAACAACGCCCTCCGTAGAGGGATCAGAAGGGTTTCACCCTATCAAATGACCAGCGCATAGCGCAAGGTTCAGCAACCAAAATTCCGGAGATGAATCTCCTTATTGATAATATATCAGACTCTTCTGCCAAAGACAACAACCTTTTCACTTTATTTTGTTTTTTGTATGGGAAAGATTAAACTCTTACTCTTTTGTAGAAAAACAGATTGCCATTTAAAGAGTTATAAACGCGCAAAACGACTAGAGATATCTCTAATCGTTTTGTCCTATTTAATGGGTAAATCTCGATTTGGGCAAAGTATTTAACACAAATGTATAAGATACGCCTATTTGAAACGTTTTTCCACTGTAAACGATTCTCCAATCGATGCATAATTATTTCCAGCCAGCCGGCTGACAGGTTGAAGTTTTTCAGAGAAAATGTACTTCTTTTCAGGATCAAATACTTCTTCACTAAAATGATAACAAACAATCCGAACGAGCAGAAAATCCATCACAATTTCCCCTTGATCGTTCTTGATCGGCAGATGTTGATGAAGTTTACATTCATAACGTATACGTGCTTCTTTGATACTTGGTACAGAAACTCTATCGCTTTGAATGGTAGAGAGATTTGTCAAAGCTAACTCACTTTGATCTGCTTCAAGTGGAGCACCTGTTTTGTCTACATCACCTATAATTTGTTCATCACAAATATGAATGACAAGTTCCTTATTTTCAATCGCATTACGCGCTGTATCTTTCATTTGACTTTGATTGCGTCCAATGGATATAGAGAGCAAAGGAGGATCAGAAGAGACAGCATTAAAGTAACTGAACGGAGCTGCATTTACAACACCATTGACGGTGGATAATGTGGTAACAAATGCAATAGGCCGAGGAATAACAGAACCACTCATTAATTTATAATTTTCGATAGTGGAAAGGTCATCAGGATAAATTTTAAACATATACATGCCTTCCTTTCGATTATATGCAAATTCTCAGCAAGTGGAATAGCTAGTTCGTGAAATTGCGAATCTTTTCGACAGGATAGATGATACAATAACTTGGCAATAGATGTATAGACGAACTGCTAAAAAAGGTCTGTTATTATAGTTCGGATTGTCATATCGAAATTAAAAATAGATATTTTATTAAGATGTGATGTATATTATGCAACAGGCTCTTAAAGACATAACTCTAAATATTTACAATAATTTACTTTTATTGGGATTTATTTGAGGGCTAGAGGTTGTTGAATAAATAGATTTGAACACTGGATAAGGTCGCTGATCCACCCCAAAAAGTATTACTTTGGAACCTTCGGTTCCGCTTCGCGAGTGGGGAACCCGGGATGTGTGTTTTTTCCGCGTCTGTTGTTGAAAAAACACATAGGACGCTCCACCCACACAAAGCGAGACTTGTGCCCAAGGCTTAGGTGCACATCTGCGCTTTTGAGACGAATAAAGCAACAGACTCGAATGTATTGAATATCTAATTGGTAAAAAACGAACATTTACATAGTAACAGCCCAAGATATCGTATCTCGGGCTGTTTTGCTTCATAGTGTATCGAGCATAGAAGTTTGATAAAGAGGACTAAATCATATCCGTATGGGTGATTTTCCAGTGTACATTTCTTAGCAGATCCTCTAAGTTTTCTTTGTCTGCTTGTTTAAAAAAATCAATGATTTGCTTATGCTGATGATTCATCTCTTTTAATGCATCAAAAAGTTTTTGTTTATCCTGGCTTAGATACACTTGGCGGATAAAACTATTTTGTAGGGAATTGAGCATATCGATTAACGTGCTGTTGTCGCACTTATTAATATATACATAATGAAAATCGGTTTGGTATTTTTGATAATCCGCATAATTTTGTCGATCGATGGCAATGTCGATTTTTGCGACTAGTTTTTCCATCGTTTGGATATCTTCATCTGTAAGGTGATCGACTGCTAGTGTTGCAGCAAATCCATCGAGTACCCCGACTACTTGGAAGATATCTAGTTTCTTTTTCGTATCCATATCACTGACAATAAACCCTCGGCGTGGTATATATTCCAACAAATTTTCTGAAGCTAATTGAATCAAAGCTTCTCTTACAGGCGTTCTGCTCACTTCTAAATTTTTGCAGATAGATGCTTCGTTTACTTTTTGATTGGGGAGCAATGTTCCATTCTGAATTTTTTGGGCAATGTAGTTATATACATGATCTTTTAAAGACTGATATTTTTTGATGATATTTTCCTCCTAAAGACGAACTACAGTATATACAGTATACAATATACAGCAATAAAGGATAGAGATAATGTATCATCACTAAGGGTGTTTCTTCAAGTTTGGGGAGGAGAGGCTTTTAAAAAACAGAAAAAATATTGATATAAAAATAGGATTATGATATAAAAGATGCAACCCCAAAAACTGTATACAAAATACTGTATACAAAATACAATATATAATATATATTATTTTTACCTGATAAAATATGGGGTGAGACAAAAGATGAATACAGAAAAATATGAAGAGATGCGTCCAGGAACAAAAACAGTATGGGCAGGGGAGAAAAAATTTAGAGCCTATCGGGCAACACAAGTGCCTGTAGTTTTAAGTGTCGCCTATGATTATAGCGATGTAGATGAGTGGTATGACGTAGCCATGAATAGAAAATCCGGCTATACCTATAATCGGATGGGAAATCCAACCGTTCAGGCATTTGAAGAAAAGATAAGGATTTTAGAAGGTGCAGAAGCAGCAGTCGGTTTTTCATCGGGAATGGGAGCAATCAGCAGTACGCTGTATAGTTTTCTTCGTCCAAATGATCGAGTGGTTTCCGTAAAAGATACGTATGGAGCAACAAATAAAATATTTACTGAGTTTTTGCCTAGAATCCATGTAGATGTTGTTTTATGTAATACAAATGACCAAGATCAGATTGAAAGAGAAATCAGAAAAGGTTGTAAGATTCTCTATTTGGAGACTCCCACCAATCCAACTTTACGTATTTTGGATATTGAGCGCCTAGCCAAAGCTGCCAAAACTGTTGGAGCCATCGTTGTAGTGGATAATACGTTTGCGACTCCTATCAATCAAAATCCACTATTTTTAGGAGCAGATATTGTCTTACACAGTGCTACCAAGTTTTTAAGTGGTCATGCGGATGCTTTAGGCGGGGTAGCATGCGGGTCGAAAGAATTAATGGAAGAGGTTTATCATTATCGGGAAATCAATGGAGCAACCATGGACCCTATGTCCGCGTATCTGATTTTAAGAGGAATGAAAACGCTTAAATTACGAATTCAGCAACAAGCGAAAAGTGCATTGGAAATCGCGAGATTTTTACAAGAGCAAGAACTAGTAGCATCTGTCTACTACCCTGGACTAGATACTCACCACAATCATCAAATTGCCAAACAACAGATGAAGGGATTTGGCGGGATTGTCAGTTTTGACTTAAAAGGGGAAATGGATGCAGTTCGACTTTTGCTTCCAAAACTCCAATATGCAAATCGAGCTGGGAATTTAGGTGCAGTGGAAACGATTTACGGACCGGCAAGAACGACAAGCCATGTGGAGTGCACGTTAGAAGAACGGCAAGAATTGGGAATATCAGAAGGTCTTGTTCGCATTTCCGTAGGTATTGAAGATACAGAAGATCTGATAGCGGATCTAAAACAAGCTTTTAAGTATTTAGAATCCAAAAACGAGATAATCCAATCAATCAGATAAGGGGAAATAACATGAGCCATAAAATCGCATTACTTGGATTTGGTGTTGTTGGACAAGGTTTAGCCGAAATTATTTTACAGAAAGAAAAACTACTGGAAAACGATATTGATTTCCAAGCGAAAATAGTAGCGATATCAGATGTGATGAAAGGTTCTATTTATCATCCGGATGGATTAGATCTCTCTAAAGCTCTTCAAGCAGTAAAAGAGACAGGCAAATTGGATGATTATCCAGATCATCCTGGTCTTATAAGAGATTGGAATAGTTTTCAGACCATACGGGACACCAATGCAGATACGATAGTGGAAATGACTTTTACAGATGTGAAAACAGGTCAACCTGCGATTGATCACTGTAGAGCAGCATTTGAAAGTAAAAAAAATGTAGTGATGAGCAATAAGGGACCAGTTGCCTTGGCGTATCAAGAATTATCAGAGTTGGCCAAAAAAAATAATGTCCGATGGGGATACGAAGGAACCGTTATGAGTGGAACACCAGCACTTCGAATGCCAATCGTCTCCTTAGCGGGTAATGAAATCACAGAAATCAGGGGAATTTTAAATGGAACAACCAATTACATTTTAACCAAAATGGAAGACGGACTTACTTACGAAAAAGCGTTGGCAGAAGCTCAGTCGCTCGGTTATGCAGAAGCTGATCCAACAAGTGATGTAGAAGGCTATGATGCACAATATAAAATTACCATTTTAGCCAACGTTTTGTTACATGTTCCGCTAAATCGATCAGATGTAGAGTGCGTGGGAATAAGCCATTTGACGCCAGAGGACATCGAACAAGCTAGAAATGAAGGGAAACGATGGAAACTAATCGCGGAGTGTAAAAAAGTGAACGGTCAATATATCGCGAAAGTCAGCCCGCAAGCGATTCCACTTACCGATCCCTTGGCTGGGGTAGGAGGAGCAGTCAATGCGATCACCTATCATTGTGATTTAGCAGGACCGATTACGCTAATTGGTGCAGGAGCAGGACGTACAGAAACTGGGTTTTCTATCCTTATCGACTTGATCAACATCAGTAGAGGCCAATTATAGGGTCATGAGATAAAATCCGATGAGGTGAGCAAATGATTATGAAAACGTTGCCAAAGCAAAAACCGATGTATATCGGTGGACAATGGGTCAAACGCGAAAAAACAATCGATGTGTATGATCCGCAAGACAAAAACTTGATTGCAACTGTTCCCGCAGCTACAAAAGAAGATATGCTTTATACCATTGAAGAAGCAAAAGAAGGCTTTAAGATAGCAGCGTCAATGCCAACGTATGATCGAATCAAAGTTCTGAATGATGCTGCTAGCTGGATCGAAAAAAATCTGGAAGAGTACGCGACTACAATTGCCCGAGAAGGCAGTAAAACGATAAAAGAAGCGAGAAAAGAAGTAACTCGTTGTATCCATACGCTTCGGATAAGCGCAGAAGAAGCGAGAAGAATCAATGGAGAAACCATTTCTTTTGATCAAGCACAGGGAAGCGAAAATCGAATCGGTTACTATTATCGCTTTCCCATTGGAATAATTGGTGCAATAACGCCTTTTAATGATCCATTAAATCTAGTGGCTCATAAAGTAGGACCTGCGATTGCGTCGGGTAACGCCATTATTGTGAAACCAGCACCAGTTACACCATTGAGTGCACTATTATTAGCAGAAGCCTTTGAACAGGCTGGGCTTCCACCAAAGGTTCTATCCGTGATTACGGGTGATGCTGGGGAAATTGGAGATGCAATGGTAACTCATCCCGATATCAGAATGATTTCATTTACAGGTGGACTAGCTACAGGGAAAGCGATTATGAAGAAAGCGGGATTAAAAAAAATAAGCATGGAGCTTGGCTCCAATTCTCCTGTTATCATCTTAGATGATGCTGATCTAGATGAGGCGGTGGAGTCCACTGTTTCTGGTGCATTTTGGGCTGCTGGGCAAAATTGTGTTGGAGTTCAGCGGATTTATGTTCAAGAGAAAAATTATGATGAGTTTATAGATAAATTTGTATCACGAACCAAACGATATCGAGTTGGAGATAAGCTATCGGAAGATACGGATATGGGGCCGCTGATTTCGGAAAATGAAGCCAAGCGAGTAGAAGAATGGGTACAAGAAGCAGTCTATAAAGGGGCAAAACTGTGGTGTGGAGGAACTCGAAAAGGAGCCTATTATTATCCAACAGTGTTGACAGATGTTCCAGCAGACAGTCGATTAGCACGAGAAGAAGTCTTTGGTCCAGTAGCCATTATATATCGTGTTGCAGATTTAGATACTGCGATAAATCAATCGAATCAAGTAGATTTTGGGCTGCATGCTGGTATCTTTACTCGTGATCTGAATAAAGCATTTCATGCTATTTCAAGCCTTGATGTTGGTGGAGTTATGGTAAATGACAGCTCCGATTATCGAATTGATGCAATGCCATTTGGCGGAGTGAAAGGATCAGGTATCGGCAGAGAAGGTGTAAAATTTGCTATCCAAGAAATGACAGAACCGAAAGTAGTCTGTTTGAAATTGCCTCGTTAGGCTCTGTCTTTTCAGATAGGAAAGAAAGCGTTTTCTTGTGAAGTGAATGAGCTTGGTTTCATTTCATTTTAAAAGGAGAGATTCGATGAGCCCCACGGATAAGCAGCAAAATGAATTGAAACGTACGATGAAAAGCAGACATTTGTTTATGATTTCATTAGGCGGTGTTATTGGGACAGGCCTCTTCTTAAGTTCAGGCTATACACTGAGTCAAGCAGGACCTGGTGGAACGATCTTAGCCTACTTAGTTGGCGGGATCATTATGTACCTTGTGATGCTATGTTTAGGCGAATTAAGTGTTGCGATGCCAGTTACAGGTTCATTTCATAAGTACGCTACGGAGTATATAGGTCCCGCTACTGGTTTTGTTGTTGGCTGGCTATATTGGTTAACTTGGGTTGTAACGATCGGGTCAGAGTTTACAGCAGTTGGATTACTTATGCAGAGATGGTTCCCCCATGTTTCGGTATGGATTTGGAGTGCTGCACTTGCGATCATTCTATTTCTCTTCAATGCTTTATCTGCAAAATTCTTTGCTGAAACGGAATTTTGGACGGCAAGTATTAAAGTAATCACGATTATCGTTTTTATTGTTCTGGGGGCAGCAGCTATGTTTGGACTTCTTTCCATGAAAGGTACAGCTGCACCGATGCTATCCAATTTTACAGGAGCAGGAGGACTTTTCCCGAAGGGGTTACTCCCAGTACTGATGACCATGATTTCCGTTAACTTCGCCTTCTCAGGAACTGAGCTCATTGGGATAACGGCAGGAGAGAGTGAAAATCCAGAAAAAAATATCCCCCGCTCGATTAAAAATATCATTTGGCGCACCCTATTTTTCTTTATCGGAGCAATATTTGTCCTAGCTGGCTTGATCAATTGGAAACAGGCAGGAGTCATCGAAAGTCCCTTTGTGATGGTTTTTGATAAGATTGGTATCCCTTATGCAGCAGATATCATGAACTTTGTTATTATTACGGCGTTAGTATCGGTAGCGAACTCAGGTCTTTATGCTTCGGCAAGGATGTTATGGTCTTTATCCCAGGAAAAAATGATCAGCCCCTTTCTAGGAAAAGTTACTCCCAAAGGCGTTCCTTTTAACGCATTACTGGTAAGTATGCTGGTGGCTTGTCTATCGCTTTTATCCAGTATATATGCTGCGGATACCATTTACTTGGTTCTTGTCGCTCTCTCTGGTTTTGCTGTAGTTGCCGTTTGGATGTCCATTGCTGCATCTCAGTATATGTTTCGAAAAAGATATGTGAAGCAAGGTGGAGATATCCAAAAGTTAAAATATCGAACTCCCCTCTTTCCAATAGTACCTATTGTTGCATTTCTCCTATGTCTAGCCTCTTGTATTGGTTTAGCTTTTGATCCAAGCCAACGAGTTGCTTTATACTATGGCATCCCATTTGTCGCTATCTGTTACCTTTTCTATTATCTAAAAAATAAAGTGAGATCGAAATAAAGGAGTGGAGAGAAAATGGAGATTTTATCAGATGAAACAGAGAGACTGTTAGTACGCCATGTCTGTTTGATAACCGAGGAAAAAAGATACGATGTTTCTCTTATCTACTCCTCTTTATTCTATGGAAAGTATATCGTCACATGCTTTCAAACGGGGAAAATGGTCTTATTATCTGCTGATGATATTGACCATGAAGAACATTGGTCGAGCCAGTTGGATGTCCCGCTACAAGATCGAACAGAAATGAAACAGTTTTTAAATCAGACACTGGGTATGGAATCCCGTTCGTTTGGAGAGCAAATATAGGTCATGTATTTCCCCTTTCTTGGGGGATTTTTCTTTTCTTGTGTAAAATAAAACAAAGATTTTATTAATGAATGAATATAGATTATGATTAAAAATAACTGAAATAACAAATAATAATCTATTATCCGTATTTATATCAAAATAGAAACTTAGAGGGTTATTTACAAAATATACATAATTGAGCCGATCATTCCTAATTTGCCCCGTTATGATATAACTATCACCAATAGGAGTGTTGCATTATAAAATTGTTTCTTTCGATTCCATTGCTATGTTTTTGAGTCCAAGTTGGGGATATTAGTATTATCAATAGATTTACTGGCTTTGAATGTATAGAAAATCTAATTTTTAAAGACTAGCATTTACATAGTGAGCCTAAGATAGCCATATCTTGGGCCGTTTTGTTTGCAATGCCATACTCTAATTTAGTTGTTAATGTAACATCGGCTATAAATATTTTATATTTTTTTGTAATTGTGACAGAAGTACATAAAACAGCTGTTTATTCATCGGTCTTGAATGAAGTCCTATTTTTACACTGATAAAGGGGCGGAAAATGCCTACTCATTCAATATTTTTGAATAGAGTATCATTTTTGCTTATTTTAAATATTTTTCCATTTAGGATACACTTAAAATTAAGGGATGGATTTTCATGGATACCATTAGGAAGCTGATCAGGAAAACTAGGATCGATTTAAAAATCTCTCAAATGGATCTAGTAGACGGAATAAGCGGTTTATCGCAAAGTAATCTCAGTCGTTTTGAAAAAGGGCAACTTATTTTGGACCAAAATCATATCGACGCACTTCTGAATAAACTCAAAATCAATCACAACAAGATACCGGATTTAATCCGAGAAATGGAGCGTCAAGAACAAGTAAGTTTCTTTTCTCTAAGGTCACTGGAAAGTATGATTCGCAAAGGAATTTATAACAGAGAAAAATTTAAGGAACTCGAAGGTTTGATCGGTAATCCAGCAGCTATTTATTATGCTCGAGGAAAACGGCATCTCATGAAAAGTGAATTGGATAAGGCGAAGAAAAACTACTTAAAAGTAGTAAATACAAACGAGGATGATCAGTTTTTAAATGAAAATCTGGTTGCTGGTTCCTATTTAAATCTATCGGCAATTGCTTATAGACAAAATAACTTGCCGCTTGCTTTCCAGTACGTAGACTCAGGTTTGGAGCACTTGGATGAACAAGGAGAACGGAGATATCTCAAATATTCCCTTATCTATAACAAGTCCTTTTTCTATTTTATTATGAAAGATTTAGATGAAGCAGAAGATGCTCTTGAAGAAGCTTGGAAGAATCGGATGAACATAAATGACGATATGCGTACCCGGATTCGAGTTTATGTTCTAAAAGCATCCATTAAATGGGCTAGAAAATCACAGGATGAAGCGATAAAAATATTAAGTAAGGCGGTTGATCTCGCAGCAATTAACGATCTTACAGATCTATCATTTGAACTTTCCATTGACTTAGCTAGATATTGTTTTGAGGTTGGAGAATATCAACTTAGTGAAAGTTGTTTCCGTTCCGCCATGTTGTTCAAGTCTGATTTGAAAAAACCAAACGATGCCTCTGTTCATACTGAAATAGCTAGACTGCATTTGACTATGAAGCGTTACAGGCAAGCAGAAATGGAAATTCAGCGAGCCATTTTTGCCGCACGAAAACGCAATGATATATACAAGTTGACGAAAGCACTAATAGTAAAAGGGGAAATTGAAGTAAAAATTGGTTCAACGTCCTACTTACAATCAAATTTTATAAAAGCATTATCCTTGTCAAAAGAATATGGATTCAGACAGCTAGAACACGAAATATTATCCTATCTTATTGAACTTGATCCTCTTCCTGATCATAAAAATGAATTTGCACTCCAGAAGGACATCCTTGAAAAAGAATTAAGAGGAGGAAAGGCAAAATGATAATGAAAGGCGAACCCCGCACTGATATTTTAGGAGAACCAGATCACTTCTAGCAACAAATACAGCCCTATTCAGCGATTTATTGTTAAGATCGAAGATATGATATCTCTTTTATGTATTCTTCATTATTCAAGATTGAAGCAAAATGGAGCAGTTATTCATTCAAATATTGGGTATGAAATCCAGTTTGTTTGATGAGCAAATATAGTTCATTTACTTCCCCTTTCTAGGGGATATTTTTTTGTTTAGATTACTTTTATGTCCCCATTAGCCTTGCTGTCACTTCGTTTGTTTATGGCTTTAGCCAGTTGTGCACGTTTTTTGTGCACAACAGAAAACCACCCGCTATGCGGGTGGATGACAAATGGGTTATACCAAAAAACAGCTAATCTTCGTGCAATCTATATCCGTTTTTCCATTATTTACGGGGGGACGATCGGTAGGAGCAGAAGACATATGTCTAAGCTCAGAGCTAGAAGCTCAAAACCACACAATCGTCCTTTCCATCCCAGATCTTGCTACTTGTTGAGATCCCTTCGAAGCTCTTCATAGAATCGCTCCTCGGCTTCGTGGACCCTCGCCTGAGACTGGGCGATTTCTCTGTTCGATGCTCGACTATCACAAATCCCTTGGATGGTGATCACCACAAGCCAAGTGAGGAGCATCGCCAGCATGGGGAGAAGCAAATACAGCTCAGGGTGGTTGTTAAACACGATAATCTCGCATTCCCCAGCGGTAGCTGGTTAAGCGGACTGGTAACCTCAGTATAATCAAACAAATGCAAAAAGACTAGCAGGATCTGAACCCTTTTAAGGTAATATAAACGTCCCTTTAGGGACAGCAAAAGTGGCAAAGGCAATATAGCCTGAACAAAGTGAAGGCTAGCGCTGTATGGGGGTATGTGGACGATTTGAGGAATGTGGGGCCAAATCTGAAAGTTTTTCTTAATTCTTTACTACTAAACTTACTAGAAGCAAAAATTCATCTTGAATTTTCACTAAAAATAGAATACTATACTTTTAGGAGCGTCCAAAGAATGCTCCCTGATCCCCACCGGATACCTTTAGGAATGAAGGTTACTCCTGCCTTAGGAAACTGAGGATAGATACGTCGAAGAGAGCCCGGTGAGGCACCACTCTTGAGGTTACTTGAGAGTGGAATGTAAATAAAACCAAGAACAATTAATCGTTCTTGGTTTTTTTGAATTTGGGGTCACCTTACAAGCCCGTTCAAGATACTACAAAATAGTCATCTAAGTCAAAAAAAACATGCCATTCCTTCGTTAGGATTTAGACGCTCTGGGTAGAGTTTTGGTGCTTATTGTAAAACGATGGAGGTGACTTTCTTTGAGATAAACATTTTACTCATTGGGTCATTCTTCTTTCTATATTCCACTAAAATATAATGGAGGTTGTTTGAAGAAATCTGAGATAATTTACAAGCCATTTTTAGTAAAAAGGTAAATGAAATGAAAAAATCGCCCGTATGTTAGCGGACGATTGGAAAATGGAATGTATTTTACTTAGGTGGGAAAAAACTGTTTTACATAATATACAATTATTTTAAACATCGTGAGGGGCAGCACCTATAAAAACATTTTTTACATTATGCAATGGAGTTACCACCTAGTCTTTGATGTGTATCTATATACCAAGATGGTTATGCAATAAATAGAGCATATAACAAATTTATAAAACAGATGGCTTCTGTACCATACAAGTGAACATTTTTAAGGAAGTTCAGGATCAACGGGACCGGATAGCAGAAGATGTTTATAAGTAGACAAAGTAATCACCGACCTTATGAAATAGTTTTTTCAAATTGAATATATAATTGAGGTAAAACTAAGTCAATTCACAGATAAATCATTTGTCTTTATTATAGGATAACCAGAAGAATTTTTTTGAATAAGATTGAAACATATCCATGTTATTAATTTTCTCATAACAAAAACATAAATCGGCAGCTCTGCAAAAAAATGGATGTACTTTATCGTGATTATGGAAGATGCTGGACAAAAAAGCAAGTTATTTTAGAAATTGTGATAGAAATCAACATTATTTTAATATTTGTAAAAATGTTATAAATATTTTATGTTAATAGTACAAAGTAAAGGAGTGAGTGAATGAAAGATTTGTCCAGAAATATACAAGTCGTTTCCTTTCTCAACAGAGTACAGAAAGATATTCGCTTACATTTAGAGAATGGAGAAAAGATTGATATTCCATTATGGGATACTAAAATGATCGACATGGGAAATGGTCATTTGTTTGTGATAGGAAAGGTGCTGGATCAGAAAGTTCATTGTCCTGCTAAAGAAAATGTGCAAAATATTCCAGTTCCATGGAAGCTCTAAAATATTTAGCTTGGCATTTAATTTATGCTTGTGATGAAAGAGAGATTTACAAGAAACTATCCTCCGAAGAGCTGGATGATCGGAAAAGCTTTGTCCAATGGGTTAATGATTGTTTGCAAAATGGAGAACGGATACAAACGGTATTAACACAGAAGCATTTGAATGAGATAAGTGAATATTTGATTCGAACAGATGAGCACCAATGGAGGAAAGCCTACTTTGACTTTAATTACCATGTCTTGATATTTGGAAATGAAAAGCTCAAAGCAAAGTTGAATGCATTAGGGGATTTTAATTCAGAATATTAAGACTAATAAATGGAGTGGTAGTTATAGAAACTAAAGTAACACGTGATAGAACATTGCGTCTTAAAATCATTGATTCATGTGGAATGACATGTATCTTTTGTCATAATGAAGGTACACCTGTTACATCTGATAATCTCAAAAGTAATAATGGAAAATGGATTAAGCATGGGAGATCAGGAAGGACTTCTATCTATGTAGAAAATAATAAAGTTACTTTTCTACCAGCTATGATTATGCCTGATGAAGATTTTAGGGTTAATTTACAAAAGCTTCAAAAGGTATTTCAATTTAAAGAAGTCCATTTAACTGGTGGAGAACCAACACTACATCCATATCTTTCAGATTTAGTGAAAATGATAAAGTCACTGGGTTTGTCAGTAGCGATGACATCTAATGGAGAGAATGGTATGAAGTGTATTCCTTCGGCATCTAAGGAAGGATTAGAAAAAATCAATTTCTCTGTTTTTGGAACCACTGGGGAAGAACTGCTCATGGTACAAAATACAGCTTGTCGAGACTCGGACTGGGGAGAGAAAAAAATAGATTCATTGAAAAAATCTATTGCATGTGCAATTGAAAATAAAGTGAAAGTGTCTACAAACATTGTAATCGTAGATCAGACACATATAAATCGTATTCATAATCTTCTTAATAATTATCCACCCGAGATCAGTGTGCGAATTATGCGTTCGCTAGAAAACAGACAAGAAGCTACCAAAGCAATTAAAGAGTTATTCGAGAAACTTGGGGCAAAATTGGTATCGCATCAGATCACAGCAGGTGTATCGGATGAGAGGCATGAGTATGAACTGGAAAATGGAAGACGTGTATGGTTTAAACAACTAAGACATGTTCGCCTTCCAGAGACTTGTAAAGATTGCATTTACAATAATGAAGAGGATTGTCATGAGGGTTTTTATGGTATTCGAATGTATAAGGATCATATCGGCGGTTATCAGATTGGTGTTTGCATCCAAAGAATGGATTTTTGTCAACCACTAGACCAATTTATAGAAAGTAACCAAGCTAAGGAAATTGTAAATTTCCAAAAATCAGAGTATGATCGGATAAAAATGGAATACAAAGGGAGAGAAGTGCATTGTCCATTGAATTTGAAGCCAAAGTTATTGAAATAAATCCAGCAGAGATGGAGCAAAAAATAATGCAAGCTGGCGGGAAAAAGGTAAGAGAGGCTTTGATGAAACGCTATGTATATGACATTGACCCCAATCGCAGAGGGCATTGGATTCGGCTTCGGGATGATGGGGATCAAGTTACCTTAACAGTGAAAAAAATCCACCATGATGGGATCAGTGGAACAGAAGAGGAGGAAATAGTTGTACAGGATTTTGAAAAGACCAACCAACTCCTTCGATTGATGGGTTTTAGCCCTTCAGCTTATCAGGAAAACCATCGGACAAGCTTTGTATTAGATGGAGCTCAACTAGAGATAGATCACTGGCCTTTGATCCCGGCATATTTGGAAATCGAAGCTGATTCTTATGAACGGGTAGTCGAAGTTGGGAGAATGCTAGATTTGAAGGAGGAGCAATTGACAGGGGAAAATACGACCAAAATATATAAACGTTACGGGATCGATTTGGATCAGAAAAGGGAGTTAAGGTTTGTAACTAAATAGATTTATGAAAGAATCCCATTTATATTATGCCTAAATGGGATTCTGTTTTATTATTTACTTTTATTAAATATATAAAGAATGTTTTTTCAACACCTTGAAATGTAGGGAATAAATTTGTGGAAATAGAGGTAAAACTTTAATGTTTCCACGTATCTTATTGCTTTAAGAAAGACAAGCGTAAGTGAGAAAGAGATTAATAGGGAGGGGATCTCTCGTAGTCTGAATCTATCTGATACTCCTTTCACCTTTGGGAATAGAAGTATACTAAAAATACGGGAACTTCCCCGAGTCACTGGAGGTAAACAGATGTCCTTCGATGGACTCAACGTCGAGGAATTGCTGACTGCCCTGAAGGAGCTTACTTCCAACTGGGAACAGGTGACAGTGATTTTCCGTCAGGAAGGATGCTCAGATCGGTTCCGGGATGAGTTGCAGAAGGCGGTAGACGCTGGCGCTCAGCTCTCTCCAATCAGCGACTGGACCTTGCCCTTGAAAGATAAACAAGATCGACGTCCTTTCGACGGGATGACCAGGCAGAAACAAGAGGATGTCCTTGCCGAGATCACCAACCTCTGGGAGGAGGTAGTAATCCTGCGGGAGGCACAAAGGCTTCGGAAAGTACATCCCCAAGAGGAGGAATCCCATGCTTGTCAAATTTGGGATCAAAACCCCTTTCTTTGGGTACTCAAGATGGGTTTGATTCGAGGTCTCATAAAAACGGTCTTCCCTGAATTGAACCATCAGTGACAATCGGCGGCGTCAGAGTCCACAGTTCTGACGCCCCCGCCACGTTTATCCTCTTTTTCATCATTAAAAATGTGACCACAGAGTTTAAAGTCCATTCTTCTTTTCTTAAATAGCATATATTGTTATAAAAAGGAAAGAGGGGTTAATTTGTCGGATAAGGATAAAAAATATAAGAAAAAGTATAAAAAATGTGAAGAGTCGCTTGAAGCGTGTAAAGAATGGCTTAAAAAATGTAAAAAATCACATAGAGGACCAACAGGTCCAACTGGACCTCGGGGTGATACAGGTCCCCGAGGACTTCAAGGAGTAACAGGAGCAACTGGAGCTACAGGTTCACAGGGACTCCAAGGAGTAACAGGAATAACTGGAGCTACAGGTTCACAGGGACTCCAAGGAGTAACAGGAACAACTGGAGCTACAGGTTCACAAGGGCTCCAAGGAGTAACAGGAGCAACCGGCCCTAGAGGTCCAGGTCGATATTTTGGAGTGCAGATCAGTACACCAACTGCAATCGCTGCTTGTCCCGTAACTCCTCCCTCACCTGCCCTTATTACTCTAACTGTTCCAGCAGCAGCTGCGGGAACACAAATAAAGGTAGATTCGATGGCAAAGGTACAAGTAACGGTATCATCTGGATCAGGTTCGAACAATGACGCATTCCAATACGTGATTACGTATGAACTAAGAAAAAATAATGCCTTGCTTCCTGATCCGAATGCAACACAACTGCAATTAGTTGAAAGAAAAGGCAGTGTGAAAAACGATTCTAATATCGAAACATTCGTTCCTAATCTAACTTTTACGGATACAGCCACAGGTTCTCCAATCACTTACACCCTACATGTATGTGTTGTTCCAGTTGTAGGTACGGTAAGTTTTAATATTGCTGATACCAATGTTGGATATAGAGCAATAAATGCTATTGTATTTGACTGATAAAAAGAAGATATATGCGAGAGGCAATATTTCCTCCATTTTCCTAATCTCATATGTCAAAGCGAATGTTTAGAAAAAGGAGATCAAATCATTAGACTATAGGATGGTTTCGAACGGGTAGTCAATTATTACAAGACATGAGTTTTTCTTTGTAGAGTTATTTGGAGAGATCCTATAACATTCTACAAGAGAAGCACATGTCTTTTTTATCTCAAGAGGAGTACTTATTTAAAGCAGAGTTATCGAAAAGTCACTCTTTTTGGCCGATCACGAGAACCTATTCAGGTTTAGAGTGGTTGGCCAAAGTGTTGTATATATCAAATCATTGTATTAATCAAATGAAAATAAAAGCTACGAACTTGTGATTGGGATAATGATTTATTTTTCTATTTGGAAATTTTCGGTTTCCCTCTCGAGAGAAATAGGGGAGGGGGATGGTTCTACTCTTGAAAAGTAATACTTTTGTAAATTCTTTTCTTTTTGTACTGTTTAATGATCAGGAAAAATCAAATATAATTCTGATATAATAAAATTTTCAATTTAATGGTAACAAGGAGTGAAGTTAATGAGAAAGATGTTCATTTTTGCGGTATTTTTTTCTGTAGTTTGTCTATTTTCATTTTATGGGGAGACATGGGCAGCTGAAAAAGTAGTGTACGATAAACTTGTCACTTATACCTCATACTATAATACTTCATCATTCAAAGTAACAAAAAATGAGGCTATTCATGTATATCTGTCTTGTTCGAATGCAAAAAATCATATCCAATCGGGCTACCTACAACATTTCAATGGAAATAAATGGGTTGCAGTAGATAGCACTAAAATTTATTGTAATGCCGGATCATTTTTTCTTGATGCAAAATCTAAAGGTGGTTGGTATCGAGTAAGAGTTACTGAACCTAAACCACCTGTTAAAACACATATGACCATATATGCAACTTCAAAAAAGTAACTTGAAACATTTATTTTTCAATAACATGCAAAACTGTTAACCTAGTTTACCTGTTAAATTCAGCTCCTACCACACAATAGCCAGTCAATCTCTTTAGAAATTTAAAGAGGTTGACTGGTTTTCGTTCTACATGTTTTTATGTTTACGCCTTTTTTGTTCCTAAGCGCCAGGTGGATATGCTGATTCAAGTAGCTGAAACATAAATCAGGTTTGCAGAGATGTACGCCGCAGCAATCGAACTTTAGGTGAAGAAACATATTAACAGAATGTGGATTTAAAAAAAAACAATATAGAGATTACAAAAAAGAATAGGAATTTTCATCCTTGCAAGGATATATTTTCTATTTTATGATATCATTATATTATGACAATTCAATATTATCAAAACGAGGGGAGATAGTTTTATTGGAAATAAAACAGAAATTAATACCTAGATCGTTAACTGGCACACGCCCAGGTCTGTATTTAAATCCCTCTTACATCACGGTGCACGAAACAGATAATACGGAAAAAGGGGCAGATGCAAGGGCACATGCGAATTTGCAGGCATTGGGAAATAGCAGAAAGGCAAGCTGGCATTATACGGTCGATGAAGTGGAGATTTGGCAGTCTATTCCCGACAATGAGGTTTCTTGGGCTTGTGGAGATGGAAGAAATGGGACAGGAAACCGAAAAAGTATCAGCGTTGAGATTTGTGTTAATTCTGACGGTGACTTTGAGAAAGCGAAACACAATGCAGCTAAGCTTATTTCTTTTTTGATGAAGAAACATGGAATTTCTATCTCAAATGTAGTGCAGCATCATCATTGGTCGGGCAAAAATTGTCCGCGAAATATAAGAAAAAGCGGATGGCAAGCATTTTTAAATCTTGTAATTTCCTGCTCTGATTCTAGCGGAATTCCCATAGCGAACACGGTTAACAAAAGAACAGTGAAGCTAACAAAACCTTATATGCATGGAAATGATATCAAGGTGATTCAAAAGGTTGTTGGCGCGGAAGTAGACGGAATATTCGGACCGAAGACAATGAACTTAGTAACGAAGTTACAAAAAGCGCATGGTTTATCTACCGATGGGATTGTAGGCGAAAAGACTTGGAAGGTAATTTTAAAGAGAAGAACTTTGAAATTAACCAATCCCCCAATGACAGGTGAAGATGTAAAAGAAGTTCAAAAGAAAGTTCATGCACCTATTGATGGAATTTATGATGCCAAAACAATGAATCTCGTTACTAAATTTCAGAAATCGTATGGTTTATCTACCGATGGAATTGTAGGCGAGAAAACATGGGAGGCTATTTTACTTGGATGACCTATAGACAAGAATAACCCAAGCATTAATACTTGGGTTACATACATAATGCGCAGGGCTAAGTGCAAATTGAAAACGAAATGATTGAAATGGTCAGTAAAGTTGTATATATATATATATATATATCATTGATGATTATGATTCTTTAAAAATAATTTCTTTTTGATCCTTCTTTATATACGCATCCCAAAAAACATCCACTATACGATCTGGATCGTAATAGGTTTCCCGCTTAACATGATCAGCAATCAAAACCTGTCCTACATAGATTCCATATGGAAATAATGTATCAGCCAAAGAAAGAGCAAGGGAACGAACTGCCGATTTGCCTATCGATATCGAGGCATACTCTGGATTTGGTTCAAGAGCGATGGTCCCCCCTGAGAAGAAAAGAGTTCCCTGTTTACGTTCGATCATTTCGGGAATCACTTGTTAAGCACTCGTCTTACTCTTTGCTTCGATCTACTACATCTACACTCTGAATATTACCTAATTTACCTTTTTTCTTATAGAAGTGAAAGTTAAGCTCGTATTTCCCCGTTCTATAAACGATTGAGTAAGCATTTTTGTCTTCATCATCATGAGACTCAGAAGTCGGTTTACCTAAGATGCGTTTCGTTTCTTCATAGGATACTGATTTATAACTTTTATCGGTGGTATATACCCAAAAAACGGTATGTTTTTTATCGTATGAGAAGTTAAATGCAGTGGATCGATTATCATAGTCTGATTCCCCATCCCATTTCCTAGTAGGTTGTCCCCATTTTGCTTCAATATCTTTACGAGGAGTGCCGATTCCAAATCCAAATTTCTCAGTGGTAATCACTTTTCCTTGTTTTGCTAGTTCTTTCGTATGTTTTAATAGTTTTGCATGATTTTGGTTTGCTGGTGTTTGTATATCAGGGATATTGTTAGCAGCATGAACTCCTCCGACATGAGTAATCCCCGTGAATAATAGTCCAGCAGCAAAAGTGGTAGCGATTAATCCTTTGATTAATCCTCTTTTTTTCTGTCCCATCATCTTAAATCTCTCCTTTAAATTTGTGTATAAACTTATTTTAAAAACTGATTATTTCAGAAAGAGATACAAGATGTTTCCGGTATGTAAATTAATTTAAGAGAGACATTGATAGTAAACCGAGTTGCACTTTATCCATGTGAAGATCGTCCATGATTGGTTTTGCAATAAGGACTAAGAAAGACGGTATCGGTGTGGTACTCTGTCTTGAAATACAGGAATGGCTCGACGGATTTCTGCGACTTTTTCTAATGCTAAATCTGCAAACAAGATTTGCTCTTCTGTTCCTGCTTGAGCTACTATCTCACCCCAAGGATCAAAGATGATCGAGTTTCCATTAAATTGGTCATTTTCATTTTGACCGACGATATTGGCACCGACTACAAACATTTGGTTTTCGATGGCCCGCGCCCGAAGAAGAGCAAGCCAGTGAGCCTCACGCTGTACCGGCCATTCAGCAGGAACGAACAAAATTGAAGCACCTTCGACTGCATAAGTACGGATTAATTCTGGGAATCGCAGATCATAGCAGATAATCACGCTTGCCAGTACATCCCCAAGCGGGAAGGCTTGGTAGTCCGTACCTGCTGCAAGATATTTATCTTCAGCCATCAATCCGATCAGGTGTAACTTTGAGTATGCATTAATCTGTTTCCCATGAGGATCAAATGTCAGGGAAGTATTGAATACTTTTCCTGCCTGTTGCATGGTAAACGATCCGCCAACTAAGTACACACCATGTAATTTAGCTTGTTCTGCCAGAAAAACAGCGGTAGCCCCATCGATTGGCTCTGCATGCTTTGCTAAATTGGCAAAATCGTATCCGGATTTCCACATCTCTGGTAAAACGATCAATTCCGCCCCGCTTTCAGCAGCCTCTGCTATCATCGTTGCTGCGCGCTGTTCATTCTGTACCGTATCCCCTTGTACAACCTTCATCTGGCATATAGCGATTTTCATTGAACATAGGCTCCTATCTAGCGATATTTTCCATACTGTATTGCAGTTCTATTGTTTTTTCAAGAACAGGACTGTGCATTTGCATTCGATTAGCAGATTCGAATGGAAAGGAATCATCTAGTATTAGTACGTATGTAAATATATCGAATATCGTATATGATCTGAGAATATTTGTCTATTTTATAATAAGTGATGGAATAATTTTTACACCTGTGTACTTCCAAGCTTTGTTTGTCTTCAAGCAAGTTTCATTCTTATGATTTCGTGTTTTCATGAAAAATGATACAATAATGAAAATAACCAGTATCGATCGATTCTGGTTTCGGGCATGAATCGATTTCAGTGAGAGAGGCATTCTGCCATGCGTGAGCGTAAGCGTTACTCCGTTCTGGCTGTCGTGATCACGATCGCCGTCTTCGCCGCTGTCGGACTCTTCGCCAGCAAGCCTTGGGTACACAGGCCCTCTCTGAATGGGATGGCCCTCAAGGCCGGCTATACCAACGTCAAGACGGTCGAAAGCGGTACCGAGCGTACGTCCATCGTCACGGCCCGGCTGGGGCAGTGTCCTGTGGTGATCTTCCGTCACAAGGACGAGATCGACCCCGACAAGTTCGAGGTCGGGTTCCTGGTGGATGGCATCGCGGTGAAGGACAAGTCCGTTCCGCTGAGTGGCTTGAAGGAGGAGCTCGTCAACGCTGACAAGGCAGTCGAGACGTGGACGAAGCTCGCGAAGAAGAACGGCTGGATCAGCCCGGTGATGTGTGACGCAAGGAAACCCTACAACAACGGCAGGTGGTACTAGACCTCTTGGTCGATTCATGCAGACCCAGCCCTGATCAAGGAGGCTGGGTCGCTGCTTTCTGTATAATTTGGATAAAATAATTAGGTTCATATATAAATACTTATAAAAGTCAAAGGACAACTGTAAGCTTCATAGATGTTAGATTGGAAGAGAACTGTAAAAACAGCCCTTGTAGTACTGATACTAGGGCTGTTTTTGATGATCCATTTATGATTTTACTACTAAATTTGTTTTCTGTTCCCCGATCGTAATCGTAGCTGTCATTCCTGCGTTAAACATCAAGAAATCATTTTCTACTCCATCACTGAATATCACACCGTTTTGTTCCATTTGAGATTCGATGACCAGTGGTTTGTGTTTGGTAATCGAACCAGTTACCATCTGTGCAGTTGTTGTTTTGCTTACGAAAGGTTCGCGGACGGCAAACAGGAGGGATTCGTCTTCCCATTTGATCTTTGGTGGAGTAAGTTGCTCACTTTTGGGTTGATAAGAGCGGTAAACACCGTTTGCCATGTTAATGACACTGCTGATCCATCCAGTGGAACCAGCACCAGTAGAAACAATGATTCCACTGGAAGATTGGGTTTCCATTGGTAGATGATATCCAAGCCGATAACGAGCAGAGACATGAGTAGCAGCACCGATAAATAAGTCATTAAAAGCACGTAAAGTTTGTCCATCGTTAAGTTTGGCTTCTGCCATGGTGATTTTCTTGTAGGTCTCTCTGCCATGGAATACGTTTTCAACAGCAGCATATGCATCTCTTACTTGAAAAGGAAGTAAGATACCATCAATATGTTCAGGGTCTGGATTGATAGCAATTAGGGGCTGTCCAGACAAATATTTTGCTGTGTTAACTACTAACCCATCGATGCCAATGGTTACAACAATATCTTGGGGAGAAAAAATATAATTTGGTAAAAAAGAGCGATCTATCACTTGCAGTTTATAGTTTTCACGGAACTGTTCTTTAACGGATTCTACCGCAGATAGATACGTATTATGTTCTTGTTCAAATAAACTAAAGTCCTGAGTAGTTTCTCCTGATGGGGATCGAGAAGCCTGTTTAAGGCTTTGATTGACATAAAATCTGGCTTGTGATCGGGTATTATAGCGTTTGACTAAGCCGTCTAAACGAGTTTCTCTTGTGACGATAACAATTTTTTCATAGTTCATCGTTTCTTCTGTTTTTCTTCCATCAAGGATTCAAGTAAATCAGGAGAAATATTTAGCTGGCCGATCTTAGATGCATTTTTCGCCAGTTCTTTAATTGCCATGCTTACAGCAAGACGTGGTTCGCCGGTTTGAATTGCTAGTGCTTGGATAAGAGATGAATCGAGCTCTGCTAGAGGACGAAGGGTTGCTTCTAAAGCATAGGCCTGTGCATCCGCTTCTGCTCTGGCATTTTCTGCTTTTGTAGCGACGAGCAGTTTTCTTTCCGTTTCCAATTTTACTTGTCCTTGCAGTTTCGCTTCTCTGATTTTTTGTTCCTTCATCTCGATGGCAAGGTTTGCTTCTGCTTTGGTTTCGCGTATTTGCCGCTGCTTTTCTTCTAGTTTGATCTCGGTTTGCAGTTCGTTTTCTTTGATTCGTCTTTCTTGATCAACAGCAGCATTGCGTCGTTCATAAATCGCATCATCCGCTTTTTTCAATAAGTCTTCTCTCGCTTCTGCTTCGAGTGCTCGAGCCATTTCTGGAGTAGGTTTAATAGCTGAGATAGCGAGTGTTTGAATTTCCACTCCTAATTTTTCTAAATCTCCAGAGTCAGTTAACAATTTGCGCACAGCAAGACTTACTTCATCTGACACTTGAACAGCATCTTTTAAGGAACGTTTTTGAATTTCGGTTCTGGTATGTACTTGCAACAGATTGACGATCCTCTGTTCCAATTTTTCTGGATCATCGGATATGTATTGATTGGATCGGTCTTTAATGGTGTAATCTAGTAAACTTGCTACCATTTCCGGCTCGGTTATGCGGTAGGTGACTTGTCCTTGTACGGTGACTGGTTGAAAATCAGCAGTGATTTCATTGAAGATAAAAGATGTATCTTTACTGGAAATTGGGACTACGGAAATGGAAGAAGAACGTTTAAAATAGAAGAAAGATAACCCTTTCCCACTCTGTTTTAATTTTCCTTTCTGATAATGAAGCACAAATTGCGTTGGGTTGGTCTTGAGATAACGAAAGCCAAACATGCTGTTCACTCCTTAAGTTGTATAAGGGATATTGTAACATATACAATATTCAAAAAAGGAGAAAAAAAGGGAGGAAATCTTCATTGACTCATTTGCTAGAAGCATTGCGTGAGCTAGGTGACAGGACTTGTATACGGGAGATAAAAGCGGTTTCTGGTGGCAGCATTAATCAAGTAACATATGTGGAGACGGATATAAACAAGTACATTGTGAAAGCGCATACAAGTATGCCGGAAAACTTTTTTATCCAAGAAGCAATGGGATTGTCCGCATTATCTTGCTGTGTGCGAGTTCCAAAAGTATTTAGCTACCAGTTTGATGAGGCGACGGGTGTTGGAAACCTTTGGTTAGAGTGGATTCCTGCTGGAGTGAGGTCTGAAAAGGGAGAAGAAGAACTTGGACGGAAACTTGGTTTACTCCATCAAACCACTCATGCTGCTTTTGGATTTGTAGAAGATAATTACTTAGGAATCTACCCTCAGCCAAACGCATGGTCTGATGATTGGATTTCTTTTTTTCGAGACAAGCGGTTACAAATACAAAAAGAAATCGCTCTAGAAAAAGGTTATCTCTGTGCTGATCGGTTGCATAAGCTTGAAAAGCTAATGGATAGATTAGAAGATTTTCTCCCAGCAAAACCAATCTCTTCTTTGTTACACGGCGATATGTGGAGTGGAAACACGTTTATCAGTTCCACAGGAGAGGCTGTTTTCATTGATCCATCTGTCAATTATGGAGATAGAGAAGTAGATATTGCGATGACAGAGTTATTTGGCGGATTTTCTCCAAGGTTTTATCAAGCATATGAGGAAATAAATCCCATAGAGATAGAATATAATGATCGGAAAGGAATATATCAGTTATACTATTTATTAGTATATTTAAATTATTTTGGAGAGTCTTATGGTGAGGAGATAGATAAAGTGTTAGGTAAGTACATTTAGTTGATGAATAAAGAAATTTATCAAATGACTCAGAGGGAATAATGGAAAGTTTTTATTCCCTTTGATTTATTATTTCTACAGCATTTACGGATTAAATTTTTAAAAATTTCGTTGATGGGGAATAAAATAAATTGGAGGATCACGGTGTCTGAATTAAATGATATGAATTCCAACATTCATTTTGCTCCCTTTATTAAGAGCAAAAATCACAAGCTCAGTACGATGTATTCGTTAACTTGGGAGATGGATTATGAAAAAGTACAAGGAGGCATTTTAGTTGATAAGATATTTAATTTTGGTCGGTTGAAGAAATTTTACCAATCGAATATCAACCAATTTCCAAAATTAGTTTCCTTTCAAAAAATCGATGTAAATCGAGTTACATTTAAGCGAGCTACAGATGGATATCAATTAGATGAAGTGGAAGCTTATTTATTTTGTTTACCTAGTAACCAGGTAGTAAGTGTTTTTCAGGCTTCATTTCAAGCGAATCTCAATACGTTAATTCTTATTATGGAAGACTTTTATTACAATGATTTTCAAATAGAAACTTTATCCCCACTAGAATTGTTTAATGATCTTGATGCTGAAAATGTAATTAATAAAAAAGGAGAAGGTTTTCACTCATCCTATCATCAAATTATAAATTTCAGTCAGGAATTTATAACAGAAGATATACCAACAGATCTTATACAACGTGTAGTGTATAGAGCTGATCTACCATATAGAAAGGAGTATAGTGGAATCATATATCCCACTGAATTAAATCGCAGACCTTATACTTTTTGTGGGATGGGCCCCTTTGTAACAGCTATTGGTGGACACCAAGGCTATATGTCAGAATGTATTTTTATTTCCGCTATTCAACTCGTTGGTTGTGTGGGAATGCTAAAAAACATACATGATGAATTGAATTTTGAATTAGAGAGTATTCGTGAAGATGAAAAAGGCATATATAATTTAAAAAAACGTCGAGAAAAACTTAGTCATCTTTCACATAGACTTAGTCAATTGCAACTTTCAATTAGTCTTGACGTAGAATCACCATCTAACATTGGATTAGTTGTTCCTGCATTAAGATTAGAGAGTTACCATTCGGCCTTAAGTGAAGCAAATGAAATAGCTAAACGCATTGCTATTATTTCAAATAAAATTGATCGAATTGAAAAAATGGTTATGTATGAGAGTGCACAGATTAGTTCTGTTGAGAGAGAATACGATGAAGCGCATCGGATTTTGTGGACAGTCATTGTGACATTTATTTCTGTTGTTTCAATTCCACCAAGTGTACTATTTGCATTTCTTGGTATTAATGCTTCTGAAGTCAATGATAAAGTATCTATGTTTGATCTTCATAAGTATGGCTTGCTATATCTAATTCTTGTATTTATCATTTTTATGTCCATTGTTTTAGGTTTAGTGGTTTGGTATGTAGTTAAACCAAAAGTGAAAAACAATAAAAGATTTGATGAAAATAGGTAATGGGAAAGATTAATCCCTTGCGGTTAACTCTGAAGGATATTAGAATAAATTGTTTTTTTACAATTACTTAGTACTTGTTATACTATAATTTGTATTTGTTACTACTTTTTATTTATGTATAAAACTAATGCCCACAGGTTTATACTTGTGGGCTTTGTTCAAGATCTTTGGTTAATTAGAATTTATTTGGTAGATTTATCAAACTGGTGTAATTTTCCTAATATAGGTTAAAGAGCAGGAAAAAAGAGATACCCGGCACCAATATTATTATTGAATCGAGAGGATGTATTAACGTTGCATACAAAAAAAGTCGCTAAAAAGCAAGAAGATGTGGGCAGATTACTTATTTCCTGTGCCGACCAAACAGGGATAGTTGCCGCAGTTTCACAATTTTTGTTTCAACAAGGAGCAAATATTATCCACTCCGATCAGCATGCGACAGAGCAGGAAAATGGTATCTTTTTTATGCGCATTGCTTTTCAGTTAGATGAATTAGAAGAGAAGGCAGCTTATTTACAGGAACAATTTCAGCCAATCGCAGATCGATTTGCCATGGAATGGAAGATTTCTCTGGCTTCTCATAAGAAGAAAATCGCATTATTCGTCTCGAAGTATGACCATTGTCTTCAGGAGTTATTGTGGAGATGGCGGATGGGAGAGTTAGACGCCGATATAAAAGTAGTGATCAGCAATCATCCTGATTGTAAACCATTGGTGGAACCATATGGACTTCCTTATTATCATATCCCAGTGACGCGGGAGATTCGTGAAGGCGCAGCGCTTGAACAATTGGAAATTTTACATAGAGAAGAAGTGGACACGGTCATTTTAGCGCGATATATGCAGATTATCCCGAAAAGCATGATCGATGTGTATTCGAATCAAATCATTAACATTCATCACTCTTTCTTACCAGCATTTGTTGGCGCAAATCCATATGAGCGAGCGTTCGACCGCGGGGTCAAACTCATTGGGGCTACTGCACACTATGTTACAGAAGAGTTAGATGAAGGGCCGATCATCGAGCAGGATGTCCAGCGTGTCAGCCATCGCCAAAGACCAGAGGACTTAATTCGCATTGGAAGTGAAGTAGAGAGAATTGTATTAGCTCGTGCTGTTTCTTGGCATGTGAACGATCAAGTGTTGGTGCATGGGAACAAGACGATTGTATTTCCTGGATAAAAAATTGATGTTGTGTTTTTGAAAACTTTTATTATAATAGTTTTATGACTATTGAACTAATAAATGAAGATGAGATGAGAGTAAAGATATTCAAAGCTTTGGCAGATCCGACTCGCTTAGAAATCATCCGCATGCTGTATCAAAATAACAAAGAGATGACATTTGGAGGGGTAGGTGACAAATGCCAAACATCTAAGGCGAATATTTCTTATCATTTTCGTGCGCTTCGCGAGGCACATTTGATCAAGGTGCGCAAGGAAGCCCAATCGAAATTAGTTTCGCTTAATTTTCCGATATTTGAGCAGTATTTGCCTTCTTTCCTGGATACTTTGTAATTCAGGATTATCTTTTTATTCCATAGTTCAATAGTTATTTAACTATTATATCAAGAGGTGTCCTTATGAGCGTTATTGGAAAAGAAATTTATTTAGTAAAACGTCCTAAGAACGGTATACAAGAGAGTGATTTTACCATTGAAACTGTCCCTGTGCGGCCGATAAAAACCGGGGAAGTACTAGTAAAAAACAAGTACTTATCACTTGATGCAGGAATGCGGATGCGGATGGAAGATTTGAAAGCGCCAATTCCGCTTTACCAACTAGGGGAATCGATGTATGGGGATGCAATTGGTGAAGTGGTAGAATCCAAATATGATAGTTTGCAGGCTGGTGATATTGTTCGCCACTCTTTTGGATGGCGAGAATTTGCTATCGGAAATGGGCAAGATTTTCGTAAAATAGACCCACATCTTTTTCCCTCTTTATCTGCCCATTTAAGCCTCGGTCTGACATCCTATGTTGGCTTGCTTGATATTGGGAAACTGAAGAAAGGTGATACGGTATTTGTTTCTAATGCTGCTGGCTCTGTTGGCAGCATTGCTGGTCAGATTGCCCGTTTAAAAGGAGCAAAAAGAGTAATAGGTTCCGCTGGATCAAAGGAAAAGGTAGATTATTTAAAGCATACATTAGGCTTTGATGCTGCCTTTAATTATCGTGATGGTTCTATAGCAGAACAACTGCGGCAATCAGCACCAGAAGGAATTGACCTTTACTTTGATAATGTCGGTGGAGAGCAGTTAGAAGCAGCTATCGAAGCAATGAATCCTTTTGGGAGAGTTATTTTATGTGGAAGTGTACTTACTCCATCTGGTTCCATGGGGAGTGTTTCGAATTTAGTATTAGCAATCGGCAAAAGAATTCAATTGCAAGGATTTGTTGTGACAGATCACCTTCATCGTGCAGCTGATTTTAATGCTGAATTTAGTACTTGGCTAAAAGAAGGATCTATTACGTATACAGAAGCGAGTATAGAGGGAATGGAAAATGCTCCAAGGGCTTTTGTGGATTTGTTGAAAGGAAAGTATTTAGGGAAAGTAGTGGTAGAGTTATAGATTTAATTTTCACGATTGAAAATAAGAAATATACCATATAAAATTTATACTAAGGACAATGTCGTCCCTCCCTTCACCGAGGAGATGTTTTGCGTAAGAATGTCAGGCGCTGTAACTATCGGCTGCGGGTAATGAAGCGTATCGCAGGGAAGCATCCTCAAACACTTGCGATCTATGTCCGTGATCAGTGTGGGACGCAGATTCACACTGTTCCTGGAAGGTACACGCTCTACCTGTCGGCCGATCGCTCTTTATTCATAAAATTTATGTTCTGCAAAAGACGTCTCAACTTAGGTTGGGCGTTTTTTTACTGCTGTTTGTCCATATGGTCAACAGGTGTTATAGTAAGGAGAACGACCATTTGGTCAAATGAGGTGAGACGTTGCAAAATCTGTATAAACAAGTCCCAATCGATAAGCGGAATAAGATATTTGAAGCTACGATGAAAGAATTTACAAAGCATACGTATGACAAAGCTTCCACCAATCAAATTATTCAAGACGCTGGAATATCAAAGGGATTGTTGTTTCATTATTTTAAGAGCAAAAAAGATCTCTATCTAGCTACTTATGATCAGTGCACTGATATATTTTGGGAGCTGTATCAACCCAGATTGACTAATTTGCCGACGGATTTTTTTGATCGGTTGATATTTTTATCGAAAACAAAGCTGCAAATCTGCGAAGAAGAACCATTGGTATATGGTTTTATTCTCACTGCATATGAAGATATACAGCATCGATTTCCAGAAGCATTTGCAGCTAGGATGGCAGAAGCTGCAAAATTACGTACACCTATGTTAATGGATGGAATCGATTGGTCTGTTTTTCGGACCGATATCGATCGAGATAAAGCATTGCATTACATCTATCTCAGCTTGGAATCCATGGCACAGCAAATGGTAAAAGAAGCATTACGGCAACCCGATAAGGGGTTAAAAAATTGGAAAGAAAAGATGAAGGAGACGGAGCTTTTGGTAGAACTTTTTCGTAATGGCATTTATCGAAAGGAAGATAAGTGATGATTCAGCTAGAAGGTTTAACCAAACGTTTTTCCAATGGGAAAGGAATCTTTGACATCGAGTTTGAGGTTCACGAAGGGGAAGTTTTTGTATTTCTAGGTCCTAATGGTGCGGGAAAGACGACTACCATCCGCCATTTGATGGGTTTTTTTCATCCGACAAAAGGAACAGCGAGAATAGATGGACTGGATTGTTGGAAAGATGCAGCTCAGATTCAAGTAACAGTCGGATATCTCCCTGGGGAAATCTCTTTGATGGAAAATATGAATGGCTCAGAGCTGATAGAGTTAATCTACGAAATGAGGGGGTTGAAGGAGAAGAAACGGAAAGAGGAATTGATCGAGCGATTTCAATTCGACCCTAGTTTACAGTGCTTATAGTTTTTTCTTTTCTTGTCTATTTAATGATGAACGAAGAGCAGTATCCGTATCAGCAGGCATTACGATTTTGTTTCTCATTCTTGACGTGGTGGGGAAAGTGAGTGAGAAATTGGATTGGCTGTGTAACTTCACGATTTTCCATGCTTTTGATCCTGGGAAGATAGCGGACGGTTCGGTGAATGTTGCCCCTCTGTCCTTTGGCTTGGCTGTTTCCGCTATTATTTTGTTTGGTTTAGCAACCATTATTTTCAAGCGAAAAGATCTACCGATTTAAAAATCTAAAAAGGGGTTATGGGTGGTCATGATCTTTCTACAGTTCCAAATCAAATAGATAAAATAATGTGGATTGCACTCGGGAGGTAATTGAACATCATGAACATTTACTCATTTGGAAACTTACTTTATAATTAAAGTGGCAAACTAAGTGTCACGTCAACAGGGAGTTTTCGAATGACCATGCCCACTGCACTCAGCATCATTGTCGTCGAGCAGAAGCCGGATGGATCGCTTCTGCTCAGCTTCGACGCTTCCGACGAACTCAAGGAAGTGCTCGACGCACTCACCTCACCGGAGACTTCCTCCGAGAACTGGATCCACGACGCCAAGTACGTGATCGACAGGATCCTGGAAAGCATCAAGATCCTCATGTGGAAGACGAGCCGCGGGGTCTCCGAAGAGAAGGCCCTCCTGGATGACCCTGACTTGCGGGAGGGGGTGAGCTACGTCGCTTTCGCGTACGAGAAGGCGAGCGACAACCTGATGTATTCGACCCTCAACATGATGGATCCTCTGGTCGAGGCCGGTCTGAGTGAGACTCCGCTGTTCGCGGCCCTTCAGAAGCTGCACCCTGGGTACGTGAAGGCGGGCGAGAGGCGCTTGAAGTCCGTGTCGCAGCCTGAGGCGTGACGCAATCCCGTGGGTTGAATGGATCGAAGATCCACTCACTTCACGGGGCGCGACGATTTTTGATTTTGTTTAAATATACAAAATAAGAATACCCGCCTTAAAAGAGGTGAGTATTCTTATTTTTTTGTATATACTATTGACAATTTGCTTCAAAAGTGTAAAATTACACTTATTAAGTGTATTTATACTAATTAGACTTAATGAAAAAATAAAAATCTATTTCACAGGAGGGAGTATGGATCAGAAATTACGTTTACTCTGGAAAAAAGAGACTATCGCTTTTGTTTTGCTTTTCACATTGTGCCTATGGAATTATAAATATACAGATGCGTTAGATCAAGATCCGTATTTGATAACCGATTATAGTCGGCTTCATCCCGTTAAAGTAGAAAAAGTGGTAGCTGGAAAAGAAAAAGAACAGTTGATCCAATTAATAAAAGAAGCGAAGAGAAAACATCTGACAATTTCGATCGCAGGTCAACGACATAGCCAAGGTGGGCATACGTACTATAAAGATGGGATTGTCATTGATATGACTTCCTACAATAAAATTCTTGCTTTTGACCCAGCAAAGAAGAAAATCACGGTACAAGCCGGGGCAACTTGGAAGGAAATCCAAGAAAAAATTAATCCTTACCATCTATCAATTAAAACGATGCAATCGCAAAATATTTTTACAGTAGGCGGTTCGATCAGTATTAATGCGCATGGAAGAGATATTCGCAATGGTTCGATGATAAAAAGTGTGGAATCTTTTCGCTTGTTGACAGCAGAGGGGAAGATTATTCAGGTCAGCAGGACGGAAAACGCTGATTTGTTCCCGTTAGTCCTTGGGGGATTTGGTTTGTATGGTGTGATTTTAGATGTGACCCTCACCTTGACAGATGACGAACTTTATCGCATGACGACCGGTTCGGTTTCGGTAGATCATTACACCGATTATTTTCTTCAACAAGTCAAAGGGAATCCTAAGATGCGGATGCATATTGCGAGAATCTCCATTGCACCAAGTAATTTCCTTCAAGATATGTATGTCTTGAATTATAAACAAGAAAAATCTGTGCCTTTTACAAAATACAATCAGTTGGAAGAACGAGAAAAATGGATCATTCCTTCTAAAATAGGATTTCAGATAAACCGAAATTTCGATTGGGGAAAAGAAGTGTTTTGGAAGTTACAACGAAAGTTTATCTTTTCTCAAAATAATAAACTCATAAGCCGCAATAATGTCATGCGTTCAGAAAGTGAATTTATGGAGTATAAAGGGATAGGAGAAAATGATTTGCTGCAAGAGTACTTTATCCCTGTTCACCAGTTTGCACCATTTGTTGCGGATATGAGAAAAGTGTTAAAGGGTTCAAATGTAAATCTATTAAATATAACCGTTCGGTATGTGAATAAAGATCAAGAAGCGACATTATCTTATGCAAATTCGGATATGTTTGCCCTTGTCTGTCTGTTCCATGTTTCTCTTGATGATAAAGGACAAAAAGCGTTTCGAGGGCATATACAGCAAATCATAGATGTTGCAGAGAAGTATCATGGAACCTACTATCTTCCCTATGCACCTTATCCAACTGTCAAACAGTATCAACGAGCCTATCCGAACTATCAGCGATTCTATCAAAAAAAGAATCAATATGACCCTGACCATTTGTTCATGAACTATTTTTATCAACAATATGTAAAGGAGAGTGGGTCATGAAAATAAAATGGCTCATCCGGTCACAAAGTATAGTGACATTAGCATCCGGGATGATCTATCCATATTATCTCTTATTTTTGAAAAATTTAGGAAATAGTTATTCCAAATATGGACTAGCTTTTGCAGTTTTTACGCTGAGTTCTGCTATCACTTCCCAAGTTTTAGCATCACGTCTTGACAGCAGGGCGCATGAAATACTAGTACTCAGCTCCATTGGAATGATGATCGCTATGGTTGCTTTTCCATGGGTACTTCACTTTGCATGGGTAATCGTCCTTCAACTTTTGATGGGAATATGTAATGCGATGCAGAGAACGAGTGAGCGGGTATTATTAGCAGACCATACAACCAAAGGGGATCGAGGAAAAGATATCGGTAATTATCACTTCTGGACATCGATTGCCTCTGGATTTGCAGTTATTGTGGGAGGCTATATGATCGACTGGCTGACCATTGACGTTTTATTTTATATAAGTGCTGTTTTGTATGGGGTGAGTGCTTGGATGATTGGAAGAAATAGCAAAACAAAAGCAAAAAGTAAGCTTTCGATAGAAAAGGTTTGATGAATCCTTAGGTGCTTGCGGATAAGTAATGCGTATTTTAAACGATTATGCTATTCTAAAAAATAAGTAGGCTCTGAGCAAGATGGAGACTCCGTGGTTGAAGCAAGTGCCAGCGATCAAATTCTCCAAGCTGGTATCGATTTGATCAAGGCCAATGCCAGTACGGTCGAAGAAATTGAAACTTACTACTGGAAAAGTAGTGAGGGTGAGGTCTATCTGGTAATGAACGCCAAATGCGAGGAGCTGCTAGGCGTCCGCCTCGATGCTTCTCATCCTATCCCTTATGATGCTTATCTGGCATGCATCATGGAGGCTTTCCAACAGGGTCGTTAAAGCTGGGAGTTAAAATCCTAGCGAGTCTGAACAGCTTCGGTTGTTCAGATGCCCGATAATAAGAAAATTTATATAAAGGAGAGTCGTTCTTTTTAGAATGGCTCTTTTACTGTTTATATAGAAATCAATATTTGGGCTCACATTATCAAAACGATACAAATTAACCAACTGCTTGTGCGTTCATCAGTTGGTTAATTTGTTCTATTCATTATGAATCCCTAATTTTTACTCAATTGAAATTCAACTCATAAACAGCATAGCATTTTCCTGTAAACTCATCTGATAGTTATTCTATTTTTTAGAAGCGATTTATGTCAGCTAAGTCACCTACAGGACCAATAACAGAAGCATATCGCATGGTTTTCCTCTGATTTGGTTCATAAGGTGGCCATGGGATAGAAACACCAGGATTGCCAGTTCGTATAAACCCTATCCAAGCGCTACTAATAGCAGTTGATAAATCAGCAACAACCTCTGAATCAGCCCCTGCAACATTACCTTAAAACTTATTTGTTTCTTTGATTTTTTGCATTTGTCGAAAGTATGGAGCTTATGCTTTCGGTGTTCTCCATATCAAGATGACCACCAAGAGTCCTGCTATGCACGGTAGCAACCCAATTAAACCTAATAACGGCGGCAGGCCAGTGTCTCCAGAAGTGTCTTTTACAAGCAGATTGAACAGAGCAATGATCGTGCCGAGTATGAACATCCCGGTTGCCGCCCATCGGGTCCATGGTTTGTCTTTTTTGGCGCCCCAAATCACGTTAAGCCAACTGATGATGCCCATCACTCCGATGATGGACAAATAGATAAGGTAAAGCATAACTGCTGAGTCGATTCGCGATTGACTGTACGAAGGGTAGCTGGTCTTGATGTGGTTTGCCAGTACGTTGATAGTAGCATGGTCAACATACAAGATGATCATCGTGATGACGGTAAGCACAAGACCAGCGTACATTGCAAAAATAGCCGATTTCTTTGATTGAGTGTTTGTAATCCATTCCATAATATTCACCCCATTCAATTTTTTGCAAACTGTGAAACAACCAATTTACTGACAAGTCAAGATGCGATTGTGAATGAATATTATTTAATTCATTCATTTATAGCTAAAAAAACAAGGATGACCATATCCTATTTTTGGAAATCAGTTACACCCTTTATGATGAATTCAGCTAAATACAAAATAATTTGCGGAAAATGTTGAATCCCGATTTCTTCCTTGTGTGTATCGATATAGACTAATGAATCAAAAAAAGCGAGCAGCAGTTCATCATCTATATCTTCTCTTATTCGGCCCTCCATTTTCCATTTCTTAAATAATTCCTTATATATATTAGGCAAGGAATCATTACTCTCTCCACTTTCTTTATGGTAGATTTTTTCTAATTTGCGAAAAAAATCTGGGTTATACCATTCTTTCAGTATTGGATTTGCATGGATGGCATCTATGTTTCGCTCTACTATTTTTTTTACAATTGAAACAGGATCTTGATTCAGATCAAGAGATTCCATGATCGCCTTTTTCAGCTGCTCATTTTCTTTGGTGTAGATTTCTACAAACAGTTTTTCTTTTGATGAATAGTAGTTATAAAACGTACCTACTCCAATCCCAGCATTTTTAGCGATGTCGGAAATATTCGTATCTTTAAACCCTTTTGTCAAGAATAACTCTTTTCCACTTTGGAAAATATCCGCTTTTTTATCCTTCAATAGACCCTCTCCTGTGAATGAATATTATTTAATTCATTCACATTAAAGCAGAGTCTTCCCATTACGTCAAGTTAAACACGTGGTACGACAGTTAATACGATATTCAATGGGTTTTTGTTACTAGAAGTTTAATGTCAAAAGGCAAATTTATAACATTACGAGCGAGGAAACCCACGGTTTAAAATCGTGGGATAATAGCGAACTCAGACATGGATATCTTTTTGTCTCCTATAAGTTTGACTATTTTTTAGAAAATCTTGACAAGTGACGAACATACGGTCTATGATATTCGCAAAATTCCAACAGGGGGGTGATCCTATGTATAAAGCTTTTTCTTACCGTCTTCGACCAACCAAAACACAGGCGACAATGATCAATAAATCCATTGGCTGTAGCCGTTTTGTATTCAATCATTTTCTTGGCGAATGGAACAAAGCGTATCAAACAAGTGGAAAAGGGCTGACCTATTCCATTTGTTCCCGTGTCTTAACGGAGAAAAAGCGAGAGTTCGTGTGGTTGAAAGAAGTCGATTCCACTTCCCTGCAAAACACACTCAAACATCTTGCCGATGCTTTTCAACGCTATTTCTCATATAACCCATTTGAACATCCTTATTAGATGGTGAGGAAAATACCAAAAAGTTATTCTTATAAAGAAGAGTGGGATTTTTGATACAATAGTATAAGGAATTTAATGAACTTATAAGATTTTCTTTTTGTATACAATTGAAACAACATTTGAGGGATTTGATTTGTTTACAAAAAAATACCTTTACTTTGTATTTGTAGTGGGAATGATTATTACTTCGATTTCCGCATGCTCTCCAGTTAAGTTTGATCAGCCAGTAGTTCATGAACAACAAGAAGAGCTAATCAAAGAGGGAAAAGGAACAGATGTGACACAGCAAGAAATCGAAGCAAATAAAGATAATTCGATTTTGGACGTATTTCGAGAGTTAAAGAAAGAAATTTTTCAAGGCAGTAATCGAGAGAGACTAGGCTGTGATGGATTTTTTGATCTATTTACAACGTGTCCCTAATTTTAAGAAAGGTGGCGTTGATGTGAATAAAAGGCTGATTCTGTTATTATGTATTTCCTTTCTTTTGATTGCAGAGGGATGTTCATTTACAAAAGACTATCCCTGTAGTTGTGTACCACCAAAACCCCCGAAGAAAGAACAACAGAGCAATGCGCTGGAATGGAAGAAAGTTGTATGGAGCAATAAAGAAAAAGTTTAGATTTAATGGAATGTATTCGTTGTGGATACATCTTTTTTATGAGATGCTTCAGGATCATTTTAAATAACATAAATTGCTAATGCATTCTTCAAGATTTGTTTTAGATCACTGTTTTTAATATTAAACAAATTCTAAGTAAGTATTTTTGAGTATTATTACTTAAAGAAATCCTTATGGGGGAATGATCAATGGGTGAGCTGGATGCTCTATTTCGCAGCAGAATTGGTATACCGAAAAATGAAAAGATTACATTTGAAAAATTGGATAATATCCTTGAAAAAACAGCAAAAAATATCCCGTTTGAAAATTTATGCATTATGGAAAATCGAATTCGCGATATTACGAAAGAAAACCTAATTAGTAAAATACTTGTAAGAAGAGAGGGAGGTCTCTGCTATGAATTGAATTCGATTTTTTACTTCTTTTTAATCGAAAACGGTTTTGACGCAGTCTTGGCAAGCGGTATTGTCTACGATCATACTGCTCAAGAGTATCCAACTCTCGGAAGGACTCATGTGACGATTCTAGTTACTTATGAGGGGCGAATATACTTAATCGATACGGGTTTTGGAGGGAATTTGCCATTAAAGCCTGTCCCTTTATCAGGTGAGATCGTAACTTCTAGTAATGGGCAGTTTCGGATCAAAAAAAATAATGGTGAACATGGGGATTATGTATTTGAGATGAAATTGAAGTATAAAGATTCGGATTGGAGAGTAGGATATGCTTTTTATTCCAACAAAATCACAACCGATGTCTCGGAATTCAATGAAATTCAAACGATTATTGCCGAAAATCAAGAATCTCGATTTAACAAAAATCCTTTAATCACACGACTTACAAACGAAGGAAGTATAACTTTAACCGACAGTTCTTTTACTCAATGGAGGGATGGGGTGGTTACAAAAGAGAAAGTGGACAAAGTCAAATTCAAAGCAATGCGCAAACAGTATTTCGGGTTGTAATGGGATTGTTCGTCCGCAATGAATAGGTTAAAAAAGAGAAAGTTAAAAGGAATGTATTCGTTATGGATCTATCCCTTTTCATGTGAATTAGTTGTCTGGAGGATTAATTTCGGAGAAATGTATCAACTACAATACCTCCTTTCAAAGTATGTTCCCAGATAATTGTTTTTGAATGATTAACGATGATGACCATCCTTTCAGCAATTTTTAATGGGGTTTATATCCTCCGTATCTCTCCTGAGCCCCTTAGTTTAGCTTTCATCTTGCTAGAATTTTTTTTATACTATATTTGTAAGCTAGCGAACCAATACAATGGAACAAGGGGATATTATGTCGTCTACTACCGTTGTGGCTACCGTAGATGAAAAGCACTGTCGAGTTACGTTTTTCTCTGACGATGAACCTATTGTTCGCTTCGACGGAGAGGAGATCGAAGGTCGAGCAGCATCCACTCTGGCAACTAGGATTAAGCAAAAGCTGGAAAGAGGAAAACAGTTTGATCTAACCATATCATATAAGTTTCCTATAGTAGGAAAAAAGCCAAATGCCTTGACTTCTGGGCATTTGGCTTTGCGAGTGAACTTATTCCTCCAGCTGATAAGGAACAATCGTCACAATAATATTTCTCCTGCGAAGTACATTCGCCATGATGAGAAAACCGGATTGGTTATGGAGAAATCTTTGCCACCATCTCTTAGCGATAAACTGCGGCATGATAACGGTGACTTGTGAATGAGATGCATCTGCTTTTTCTTTGACTACATCGATAAATTGACTGAGCGGGGTAAGGACGCTGCGATAAGGAGACATCAAGCCGACAAATTTTACCCCGGTATCCCATTTTCTCCAATCTTTTTCCAACTCTTTAATCGATTCTTGACTGGAACCAACATAAACAGCTACTACATTATCCGATAATGATTTTGCATATAAGATGGATTGTTTTACTACTTTTGTGATTCCAGCGATAGGGACAATTACTATATTTTTTCCGCTCGTAATGGTACTGAGTTTCTCGGATATATCTGTTTTTAATTGATTTCCAACAGCCGTGTAGTGTTTGTGGATTTTATGGAAGATGTAAACAGCCAGTGGGATAAAGATGAGACTCATCCACACCTGCCCAAATTTCGTGATAAAAAAGATGGCGAGAATCAAATAACAGATCAATGCTCCTGTAAGGTTGATCGCTAGTTTTCCCATCCATCCTTTCGGTTTTGTTTTGAGCCATTTGACGATCATGCCTGTTTGCGAGAGTGAAAAGGGTAAAAAAACACCAACCGCATAAAGAGGAATCAGATTTTCCGTATTCCCTTTAAAGACGATAATTAAGAAGATCGATGCCAATGCAAGGGTGATAATTCCATTGGAGTATCCCAGTCGGTCCCCTCTCACTTTAAAAGCACGGGGCATATATTTATCCTTTGACAAATTAAATGCTAGTAATGGAAATGCGGCGAAACCAGTGTTAGCTGCTAGGATTAAAATAAGTGCAGTTGCTGCTTGAATAATATAGTAGAAAATGTTTCGTCCGAATACCGATGAGCTCAACTTAGAGAGAACTGTTTCTTTTTCTTGAGGTGCAATGCCGTACCAATAACATAAAAAGACGATTCCTGTAAAAAGCAGTCCTAAAATGATTCCCATAACGGATAGGGTAAGTGCAGCATTTTTTGGAGCAGGGTCTTTAAAGTTCGGAACAGCATTGGACATTGCCTCTACTCCAGTAAGAGCCGAACACCCAGAAGAAAACGCTTTTAAGATGAGAAATAAACTAATCCCCATGACCGGAGTACCTATTGCTGGATGTATTTGCGCAGATACATGGCCAGTTAAAATCTGATAAAGTCCAGTAATAATCAAGACCGCAAGGGCGATGACAAAGGCGTATACGGGATATGCCAAAATGGAAGCTGATTCGGTTAGACCTCTTAAGTTTACTAAGGTAATAAAGATTACCATTCCTACTGCAATCCATACACGATATGGATGCAACTCAGGAAAAGTGGAAGAAATCGCATCTGTACCTGAGGAAACGCTTACTGCTACGGTTAATACATAGTCAATTAATAATGATCCTCCTGCAAACAGACCGAACTTCGTTCCTAAATTTTCCTTGGCCACCATATAAGCGCCACCGCCACCCGGGTAGGCGTAGATGATTTGCCTGTAAGAGAGGATCAGAGCAGCTAAAAGAATAAGTACACCAACTGCAATTGGTAAGGAGTACCAAAAAGCGATGACGCTAATACTCGCTAGCACGATCAAGATCTGCTCTGGACCATAGGCGATGGAAGAGAGAGCGTCCGAAGAAAGAATCGCTAAAGCCTTTGCATTGCTTAACTTTTGTTCCTGTGCTTCAGTAGATTTCATCGGTTTACCGATTATAAGCCGTTTGAATTTCTTAAACATTCATTTCCCTCCATCATTTCTTCAACTCCAGATCAGATAAACATAATATATCTTTAGCACCTTAACAAGCATTATACCATTTGTATGGATGTCCCATTTTTGATTCTTGGTAAAGATTCAAATGATCAGATAAACTAGCTATTTTGCTATAAAAAACAATAAACCTTTCGCGCAATGGAAAATTGCATCAAAAGGTTTATTGGAAAAGTATATGGAGTGATTCAAAAACCACGTTCATATTGTCTTGGTATTAGGCTTTTTCGTTCCTCACCTTCTAGTGCATGTAATGCCCAATATGGGTCACGCAACATTGCCCGCCCAATGGCAACTAAGTCCGCATCTTTGTTGGCGATGGTCGCTTCTGCAAGTGCTGGATCATCGAGGATGCCGACGGCGATGACGGGTATTTGCAGAGCTTGTTTGATCGCTCTTGCATAAGGGACTTGGTATCCGGGATGATTTGCAGGTTTCTTCTTACCAGTAGGTCCTTCGCCTCCGCTGCTGACATCAAACATATCTACGCCTGCTGCTTGATAACGGCGGCATAGTTCAATGCTATGTTCCAGATCATAACCACCATCCATGTACTCAACAGCAGATATCCGCATGATCAGTGGCATTCCTTCTGGCATCACACTTTTGATCGCTTGAATGACCTCTACGCCAAATAAAGCTAAGTCTTGCCCGTATTCATCATCCCTTTGGTTAATTCCCGGGGAGTGAAACTGATGAATCAAATAACCATGGGCACCATGGACTTCGATCGTGTCAACTCCAGCTTTTATGGCACGGACAGCAGCTTCTTTGAACATCTGCACCCGTTCTTTTACTTCTGCTGTAGTCAATGCTCTCGGTTGTCTATAATGTTTATTCGCTGCGATTGGAGATGAGGATAGCGGTACGGCTGCATCTTCTGCCTTTCTGCCAGCATGGGCAATTTGGATGCCTATTTTGGCTCCATATTTATGTACTTCATCGATGATCCGGCGAAAGGATGGAATTTGCTCATCTGACCATAGCCCTAGGTCATAATCGCTGATTCGTCCGTCTGGTTCAATATCTGTCATTTCCATGATGATCAGTCCTGTTCCGCCAACAGCACGGGAAACATAGTGGACAAAATGCCAATCGTTTGGCTTGCCGTCTTTTGCTTCAACGGAATATTGGCACATGGGAGGCATGACTATTCTATTTTTAAGCTCGAAGTTTTTGAGTTGGAAGGTACGGCCGAGGTTACTCATTGTATTATCTCCTTTCGTCTTTAACATGCACCCTCTTACTTTAACATATTCACTAATTAATTGTAAGTGAATATAAAAAACCCATCTTCTATGATGTGCACCCCAAAAGTTAGACCAACAAATCTAACTTCAAAGGGGTGCATTTTTCATGAAGAAAACATATGAGGCAACGTTCAAAATGAAGGTAGTAAGTGAATATTTGAAAGGAGTGGA
>NZ_JAKWBN010000006.1 GCF_022511585.1 Shimazuella soli
ACAAGGTATCCCTACCGGAAGGTGGGGATGGATCACCTCCTTTCTATGGAGTACCTTTTGGTACAAATTCGGTTACCAAACAGCAGACGTGTTACTCACTCTTCGGTTTTCAGGGAATAATATTCAACCTCTTGTATAAAAGTACAAGGGGTTTTTTAATTTATTTTTTAGAAGGTGGAGCTATGTTGAATGGGATAAAATTACCAGAAGAGTATGAGTTGATATCTGTATTTTGTGCCTTGCCTACCTATGATTTTGATGATCCGAGTATTGATTCCTTTTACAAAGAAAATATTTATGAGTTTTGTACCCCATATGAAAAAGTGAAAATTTCTTTTTCACCTGTTGCAAATGATTTTTCGTTCTATACCTATGATCTTGAGACAGATGAAGTAATAATAAGTTTGCAATTACAGGATCGTGTTAAGTCTTTGCAAATCTTAAAAGATACAAAAGAACAGGCTATCATACAATTGGATTGTGGATATCCGCTCGAACATGAAAGAGAATATCAGGTTCATAAGATCGCAATATATATAAAACCAAGAGTAAAAATGAGACAAGTGTATTATATTTCCTATGTGTGAAAATGAGAATATATTGTGGGCGGTAGATCAACGATCACCGCCCAAAGGTTCTATTCTAATGAAAAGAGTGTATTTGCTTATTCCTTTACGCCTGTTTTTCTGACAGGAATCCAGATTTCACTGCGAAACGTTTTGGAAGAAAAATCTTTGCTCTCATTCCAGAGAATTTCTGGTCCATTTACGGCTTCATATTGGGTTGAGGGGAACCATTCCGAATAGATGCGTCCCCATACATTTTGCAATGTTTCAGGAAATGGACCAATTGATTCGAATACAGCCCATGTAGCAGTCGGCACTTCAAGCGCTACCCAATTTGGTGGACAGACATGATTGGTTGCTACTCCAATAAAGTGATCTAATTCCCCTTTTTCCTCCATTCTCCCCTCTGAAAAATTGATGGAAGCGCTGATGATTCCTTTTGGATCGATGTTAGATAGTTGCTTTAGTGCTTTTATATCCTTTTGGCTTAAACTAGCTGCCATAGAAGCGATTTCTGGGTTTATCCCTTGGAATACAATCGGTACTCTTTTTTTGATTCCTACAATACGAAAAGCTTCTTTTTCTACAATTTTATAATTCATCTCTACTCCCCCTCGGATTGTTAGTTGGAAGGTCATCCGTGGGTACGCTTTTACGTTTTTTTGTTTCATGCGTACTTCTGATGGAAGAATACCATGAAATTTTTGAAATGCCCGAGTAAACGCATCTGCTGACGAATAGCCATATTTCACGGCAATATCCAGTATTCTTTGGTTCTCCTCGATCATCAAATCAAATGCAGCAAGTGTAAGTCTTCTGTTGCGAATGTATTCGGATAGGGAAACCCCTGCTAAATGAGAAAACATCCGTCTAAAGTGATATTCAGAACATAAGCTCCGCTTAGCTACTTCTTGAAAATCGATCTCCCCTGTCAGATTTTGTTCGATATACTCGATAGCGTGGTTTAACGACTGTAGTACATTCATGGAATGACCCTCCTCATTTATAAGCCTAACAAATGTGATTTTCCCCCATCCGACAATTGGTGCACCAATTATGTATGTTCTTGTTCGGTGTTTTGTCATATATGGTAATCTATTTATTATAGAAATACATATTAGTCGGATTGGATGGGTTTTATTTATGAAAAAAAGCTTAGGTGAAGGCTTGATTTATGTATGTATGTTAGTTTGTGCGTACCTATCCGCTTCTTCATTAGAAATGGTTGCTACTTTAACTGGCTTGTTGTGTGTTTGGTTGACAACAAAAGAAAATATTTGGTGCTGGCCTATTGGACTTATTAATGTAGGTTGTTTTTTCTTTATGTTTTACGAGGCAAAACTGTATGCAGATATGACACTTCAAGTGGTCTTTTTTATCCTGAGCATCCAAGGTTGGATTGTTTGGCTGACGAAGAGACAAAGTGCGGATGTAAGGCCTACAAAAAAATTGACTGCTATGATGATGTTTGTACTATGTATTGTTCTTGTCGTAGTAACAATAGCATGGGGTTATGTACTAACTCATTATACCGATGCGTCCATCCCTTACTTAGATGCTTTTATAGCTACACTCAGCGTGATCGCTCAGTATTTGCTATCGAGCAAAATATTAGAGAATTGGCATGTTTGGATAGCAGTGGATGTTTTATCTGTAGGGATGTACCTATATAAAGGGCTGTATTCGGTTGCTTTTCTATACACGGTATTTTTAGTTATCGCCATATTAGGTTTGATATCATGGCGAAAAACATATTTATTGGCGAAAGGACATCATTAGGTGAAAAATACAGCAAGTAAGAAGGTCGGTCTTACTCTCGGTAAATTTGCTCCCCTTCATCTCGGACACCAATATATGATTCAAACTGCTGTTGAAGAGATGGATGAAGTGCTCGTAGTCATTTATGATAGTCCAGAAGTTACAGATATACCGTTATCTGTGCGTTCTAAGTGGATACGCACGATCTACCCCTCAGTTGAAGTGATAGAAGCATGGGATGGTCCATCAGATACAGGGGATACACCTGGAATCAAACAAAAACAAGAGACATACATCCTAGATTTACTACCGGGGCGAACCATTACCCATTTTTACTCAAGTGAGTTTTATGGCGATCACATGAGCAAAGCATTAGGTGCAGTAGACTGCCGTGTAGATGAGCAAAGGAGCAAGTACCCAATATCAGGTACAGAAGTACGAAAAAATCTTTATTTAAATCGCCATTACCTTCATCCGATTGTTTATGCAGATTGTATTACAAAAGTGGTGTTTCTTGGAGCGCCATCAACTGGGAAAACAACGATAACCGAGCAGTTAGCCAAAGTTTATGATACCGTTTGGATGCCAGAATACGGCAGAGAGTATTGGGAAAAGCATCAAATGAACAGACGGCTGTCCAAAGAACAATTGTTAGAATTAGCACTTGGGCATATCCAGCGTGAAGAGGAGAAAATCTTGGAGGCTAATCAATATTTATTTGTAGACACGAATGCGGTTACTACCTATCTGTTTTCACAAGATTATCATGGAGAGTCTCATCCGAGGTTAGTGGAATTGGCGGATCAAGCTAATAGAAGATATGACCTCGTTTTCCTTTGTGAAGATGATATACCATACGAGGATACGTGTGATCGCTCTGGGGCTGTACACCGTAGGATTTTCCAAAAGCAAATAAAAGCAGATTTGTTGGAGCGGAGAATACCGTTTATTTCATTGAGAGGATCATTAGATGAACGGATGGAGAAAGTGAAACAGGTGCTAGCAAGATACAGGAAATTTGTTAGCTTGGGAAAATTGCTATTCTCATGAAATTGGAATTTCCATTTAAATTAGGGTACGATGAAACGGTAAGAGCTGACTTTAAGGAGGAATCCATGGAGGAAGTCCTGAGGGTGATTTTGATCCAGTTGGTGGGTCTGCCCGGCTGCCAGTTATTCTCATTTTCAATTGGATAATTTACTGAGTTATACTGCAATATATCCGCTTTAAAATAATCCTCATTTTACCCCGCTGTTATTTTTGAAACTTCTTATAAACTATGCCACAATAAAAGCTAGTTGGCAGATGCCTAGGTTTTGAAATCGAACATAATGAATATATATAGTGTCTAAAGGATGGTTTTACATGAAAGAAACAGTACTTATCACAGGGGCTTCTAGTGGGATCGGCTGGGAGTTAGCTTTGTTGTTTGCAGAAGCGGATTACGATGTTCTTGCAGTTGCCAGAAATGAAATAAAATTAAAGGAACTACAGCACACTGTAAAAGAAAAGTATGGAACAGAATTGGATTATATCGCTAAAGATCTGGTTCAACTAGGTGCTGTTGATGAATTGATAAAAGAGTTAGATGCAAGAGCGCTCGAGGTTGATTACTTGGTAAATAACGCAGGATTTGGCCTGTATGGTGCCTTTGCAAAAACAGACGGTCAAGTGGAAATGGATATGATCACCTTAAATATATCTGTATTGACGGATTTAACGAAGCGACTTTTGCCTCGAATGATTGCTAATAAAAAGGGAGGAGTGCTAAATGTTGCTTCTACAGCATCTTTCCAACCTGGTCCTTTGATGGCTGTTTACTATGCGACAAAAGCTTATGTCCTCTCTTTTTCGGAAGCTATTGCAAATGAATTGATTGGGACAGGTGTAACCGTTACTGCTCTATGTCCTGGTCCTACTGCGACTGGTTTTGAAGAACGGGCAAATCTGAAAACATCCAAGCTTTTTCAAACAGGAGTAATGGATGTGAAAACTGTTGCCAAACAAGGATTTAAAGCTTTTTTGCAAGGGAGAGCAGTAGTCATTCCTGGATGGAAAAATCGCATCTTAGCTTTTTCGACACGCTTTGTACCAAGAAAGTTAGTGACAAAAATTGTCCGTAAACTGCAAGAAACACGAGGGTAACATTCGTTTTTAAAATCTGAGGTACTAAACTCTTTTTCGAAAGTGGACAACACAAAAAAAGCAGATACGAGCTAAAATGAGTACTGGAATAAAGTATGCAAATAAAAATGTTATTATAGTTTTTGATGCCATTTTTCTTTCCTCCTTACCTTTACTATTCCATTTTCATTGAAATAATATGTAAAAAACGAGTTCATCTGTTCTATTAGGAAGTTTTCATAAATAGAACTAAATGAAAACAACTTGTATTTTTAATCGGCAGATTGGGAATAATGAAAATAGAAGGAAAGTTGAATAAAGGTGGGCGATAAAGATGGAATCATGTAAAGAGCCCCAGACATGTATTGTCTGCGAAAAAGAACGTAGGGACGTTCTACTCATATTGGAGCAACCCATATGCACGATTTGTGAACAAGATATTGTGGGTGTCAAACCTACGGATCGAACTTATGATTTCTATATAGCCAGACTAAAAGAGATCTGGTAGGCTTGAAACAGGAACAATTTAGCGGCTCTGATGAAGAGTCGCTTCTTGCAGGTTTGGAATCATCTTTGTTTTTTTAACAAGAAATTAAGAGTAATTGCTAGAAGAAAGGGAGCAACATGTTTAATCACACTAGAGCCCCATTATGGGAAGCACTACTACATCACGCATCTATTTCACAAGCAAATTTTCATGTACCTGGACATAAGGCGGGGCAAGTATTTGATCAGGAGGGCTCTCTTCGTTTTTCTTCCCTTTTACCTATTGATCTAACGGAAGTCGGGGATCTAGATGATCTCCATGCACCCACTGGAGTTATTAGGGAAGCACAACAGTTAGCAGCAGATGCCTTTGGGGCTGATCAGACTCGTTTTTTGGTAGGCGGTACAACTGCTGGTATTCTTGCCACTATTCTTGCAATATGCAAACCAGAAGATAAAATATTGGTCGCACGTCATTGTCATCAATCTGTGTTTCATGGGGCTTTCTTGGCAGGTGCAACAGTTGTGCCGATTCCATATACAATTGATCCTGATTCGGGTCTAGAAATGCCTACCTCGCCTGATGCAGTCGAGCATTTACTAGAAATGCATCCAGATGCAAAAGCAGTAATTCTAACCAGTCCAACTTATTATGGCGTGGTACAACAAATCGAAAAGTTAGCTCGAATTGTGCATCAACGGTATATTCCTCTAATCGTAGATGAAGCCCATGGTGCTCATTTTGGATTCCATCCTGATTTACCAGATCGGGCTATTTCTCATGGGGCAGATATTAGCATACAATCTACTCATAAACTTCTGCCATCACTCACCATGTCTTCGATGCTTCATATCAAAAAAGGTTTGATAGATGCAGAATCAATTGATATGTATCTAAGCGTGGTTCAATCTAGCAGCCCTTCTTATCCATTGATGGCTTCACTTGATCTGGCAAGACGATATATGATGATGGAAGGTAAAGGTCGGCTTACTGAAGTGATACATCGGATCCAGTTTTTTCGTCGCAGAATTCGTGAGCTGCCTCAAATAAAAGAAAATACGATTTTGGGAATAATGGAGCCGATGAAACTTTCCCTGACTAGTACTTTCTTTTCTGGTTATGAATTTGCGGAGGCTTTGGAAGCAAAGAAGATATATGTGGAGTTAGCGGATGATCAAAAGGTGTTGATTGTTTTTTCCTTAGGAACAGAACAATCAGAACTTGATTACCTTTATCATTGTCTGGCTCAGTTGCATGAAGAAAATCAAGTGAATCGTCCACAGAAGAATGTGTCTATGCTCACTCCAAGAGAAGGAGAGATTCTTCCTTATGCCGAATGTAGAACAATGGAGCGCTGTTTCATTCCTGTATCACAGGCAATTGGGAAGAGAAGTGCTGTTCATTTGTTACCCTATCCTCCAGGAATTCCTCTTGTGCTTATGGGGGAAACCATCCATCAGGAAGAAATCGATCATTTATTAGGTTTAATCGCAAAAGGAAGAAATGTTCGAGGTTTAAAAAAGCGCAAAGATGAGTACTGGGTTCAAGTATACAACTAAGTTAAATGAGGTCGCATAATGAAAGGCATGTTTATCACATTTGAAGGAATTGAAGGAGTAGGGAAATCTACACAAATAGCAAAGTTATATGAGTATCTATCAGTTGATCATCCTGTCATCCAAGTTCGAGATCCTGGTGGAACGAAAATTGGGACGGAAATTCGTAAAGTTTTGCTGGATCCTTCTATAAAAGAACCTTTTTCCCGGTTTGCAGAGTTGTTTTTGTATGCTGCTTCCAGGGCGCAATTGATGGAGCAAGTAGTCATTCCTGCTTTAAAGGAAGGGAAAATCGTATTATGCGATCGGTTTATTGATTCTACGGTAGCTTATCAAGCTTATGGAGCTGGAATACCACTGGACGATGTCAGGCAAATAAATCGACTAGCTATCAGGGAGTATGTTCCCCATCGTACCTATTTGTTAGACCTTCCTCTTTCCGTATCTCAGAAAAGGATCGGGATGCGCAGTAGCGGGAAGGACAGAATGGAGCAAAAATCGTTAGCATTTCATGGACGTGTTCGAAATGGATATCTAGCAATAGCGGAAGAGAACAAAGAACGAATTATGCTGATTGATGCCACCAAAAGCAAAAAAACTATCTTTGAGGAAATAGTTCGAGATATACATTCGTACTTATAAATATAGTATTGGATTTCTTTTCATTTGCCGAAGCGAATCTACCGATGATAGAATAGATAAGTAGATAGTGTTTGTACATGAACAACGATGGGATATGGATATTCCAGAGTTGGAGGGTTGATCAGCAATGTTAAAAGTAATAGGTGTCCGCTTCAAAGAAGCGGGTAAGATATACTTCTTTAACCCTGATGATCTCAAGATGGAGCGAGATACAGCTGTTATTGTAGAGACAGTAAGAGGGATCGAATTTGGAAAAGTTGTTTGGGGAGTTCGTTTTGTAGAAGAAGATGAAGTAGTTCTTCCCTTAAAGCGTGTCCTTCGTCTTGCGACACCAGAGGATATTTTGAAGCAGAAATCCAATCAAACTGCAGCAGCACAAGCGCTGCAAATTTGTTCAGAAAAGGTAAAAGAACATCAGCTGGAGATGAAATTAGTTGATGCAGAATATACCTTTGATCGCAATAAATTGATATTTTATTTTACCGCAGATGGTCGTGTTGATTTTCGAGAGTTAGTTCGTGATTTGGCAGCAGTATTCCGAACACGAATAGAGCTTAGACAGATTGGAGTTCGAGATGAGGCAAAAATGTTAGGCGGGATTGGTCCGTGTGGTCGAGTCCTTTGTTGTTCTTCGTTCTTGGGAGATTTTGAGCCTGTTTCGATCAAAATGGCTAAAGATCAAAATCTTTCCCTCAATCCAACGAAAATTTCTGGATTATGTGGACGTTTAATGTGTTGCTTAAAATATGAAAATGACAACTACGAACAAACAAAGGAGACATTGCCAGATATTGGTGATGCTGTATTTACTCCAGAAGGCATCGGTCAAGTGATGCTGCTTGATTTGATCGAACGCAAAGTAAAAGTACAACTGGAGGGTACAGGTACGATGGTGGAACACTCGCTAGATGAAGTTACTGTTGAAGCGTGAAGCTTCTATTGCCCCCTACGAGCTAGCTTGTAAGAGAGAAGGGTATGAGTTTTTCATCCTTTGGAAGAAAGTGGGGTGGAGATTTGGACAAACAAGCTATATTTAAACGAGTTGCACAAGTAGAGGAGCAGATTGGTGAATTATACAAAGAGCTGGGCGGTTTGAAATCGGAAATTGTCCATCTCATGGAAGAAAACACTCGTCTCACCCTCGAAAATGATCAACTACGCAAATTACAACAAGAAGTTTCTGGGGAGAATGCTGCTGCTTTTTCAGACGAAGCGGGCCAAACAACTCTACACCAGAGTATCGGAAATCATCATTTGATGAATCTGTATGATGAAGGATTTCATATATGCAATGTACACTATGGTCGAATGCGTACAGACGGCAACTGTTTATTTTGTATTGCATTCCTCGATAAGACGAAAGAAGACTAAAAGCGCCGGTTGCCGGCGTCTTTTTTCATAGTAGGATGGTGTAATGTATACAGTTTACATTTTAGAATGTTGTGATGGAACTTATTATACAGGTATAACCAATAGATTGAGTTACCGATTGAAGCAGCATCAATTGGGTAAAGCTTCTAAATATACACGTGCACGTTTACCTGTGAAATTAGTCTATCAAGAAACTGCTTTAAATAAATCGCTTGCATTAAAGAGGGAATGGGAAGTCAAATCGTGGCCTAGGGAAAAAAAGCAACGACTAGTCCAAACTTATTTAGGAGAACGTTATGAATGAATAGACAAAAAAGTTTTGCAAATGATCAAGAAGGAATCGGCAAGCTGTATGTGGTTGGGACACCGATTGGTAATTTAAATGAAATGAGCCCCCGGGCAATCGATGTCTTAAAAACAGTTGATTTGATTGCAGCTGAAGATACAAGACATACCCGTAAACTTCTCTCCTATTTTGAATTTAGTACACCGCTTATTAGTTTGCATGAACATAATGAAGTCTCCAAAACAGAGGATATCGTACAGCAGTTACTAGCTGGGAAATCTGTTGCAGTAGTAAGTGATGCGGGTATGCCTGCCATATCTGATCCAGGTGAAGTATTGGTAGATGCAGCATTGAAGGCTGGAATCAGTGTGATTCCTGTTTCAGGACCAAATGCAGCCATAAATGCATTAGTAGCTTCTGGAATCGCTGCACAGCCATTTACTTTTATTGGCTTTTTACCGCGACAAAAGAAAGAACGACAGAAAGAGTTACAGCGGTGGTCCAAAATGCCGACTACACTCATCTTCTATGAAGCACCACACCGCGTAAAGCAGATGTTGCATGATTGTGCTGCTATTTTGGGAGATAGAAAGGCGGCAGTTGCCAGAGAACTGACCAAAAAGCATGAAGAGTGGCTGCGAGGTACGATAGCAGAGATTATTAATTATCTAGAAGGTGCAGAAATATTAGGAGAGTATTGTGTGGTAATAGAAGGATCAACAGATAATGAAGATGACACACATAATAACTGGTGGAATGATTTAGAAGTTGTCCAGCATGTGCAACATTACATAGAAGGAGGAATGGATAAAAAATCGGCGATTCGTCAAGTGGCAAATGATCGGGGAGTTCCAAAACGCGAGATATATCAGATTTATCATGAACATTAAGGGAAAATTGGGAAATTTACGGATTACAATTGATGAGGTTTTTGCTAGAATAGGAGGCAGAAACACAACCACCCCACGTCTGCAAAGACGCAGGAGCAAGCCATGAACCAGACAGAGCTCGGTTACTTCCAGACCTCTCAGGGTCTGCGAGAGAAGATCTACCTCGTGTTCGCCATGCTGATGCAGGCGAACTACATCACCAAGGGTGACGATGAGTACCAGGCATCGGTTGATCTCCTGTTCAACAGGATCATTCCCCTGAGCAAAGGCGTCTTCCTCTCCGCCGAGGAATGCCGAGTGCGGGAGGACTTTCTCTCGCGCATGATGGATGATTGCGAGAAGAGGTGGTCGGCTCAGTTCGGTTCGCTCAGCGAATCTGAGAAGAAGGTGTACGTCAAATACGGCAAGGAGCTGGAGAAAAAGAGGCTCGGCCGTCCGTACAGCAGTCTCCAGATCGTCGAGTTCTTCCAGAGGATTCAGAAGATCCAGAAGAAGGGCTTGACCCTGGCTGCCTGAACGTGGGTCCCTCGGATTAGGTGGAGAGTACTCTCCCCAATTCGAGGCCACGAACATATTTCTACTTTTAAATAGAACAAAAACCGAGCCAGACGAGCTCGGTTTTTTGTATGTGTTTCTGTGTTGCAATATGTTATGTTTGATAGGAGAAATTATTCAGCGGTAACTTTATTTCCATGGATGAGTTCGTACATTTCTTCGATACATTTGCGGCTTACTACTTTATTTTTATAACGAACCGTTTCATCCACTTCGCCAGTGAAGATACATGCTGGTTCGTATTTTTTCAATACAATACGCTCACCATCAACGTAAATCTCAAGAGCATCTTTTTCACCAATACCTAAAGTTCGACGCAATTCGATAGGAATCACCACTCGACCCAATTCGTCCACTTTACGTACAATACCAGTAGATTTCAACATACTTGATTCTCCTCTCAATTCTGATCTTTGGTGTTATTTTTTTCTCTTTATAATTGCCGTCAAATTTCGACATCATTTAATTCTTCCTCATCATACCAGCGATTCCCATACCAGTCAATATTACAATAGGGTAATTATAGAAAATTTCTTGAAGAATGTTGGAAACCTGTTAGGAAAAGGAGAGATTCCATTGATACCAGTATCTGTAGAGCTTAAAAATAAGTTAAAAGAAGTAAATGAATCATTAAGGAAACAGTTCCCAAGTCAGTATTATCAGCCTTCTGATATTCGACAAAAATTGCAGAAAGCAGGTAGATTTCATCGTTTTGACAAGTTTCAAAAAAATGAATTAGATAGATTGCTAGGTGACAAGAGTATTGTGGGTGTGGATGGTTCTGTAAATTCTACCAAAGGAACGGAAAAAAGAGTGTTATCTGTCTTCCAAGCTTTGGCAAAGGCGACAAGAGGCGGAGAAAAATGGGCCGCAGATGTATATACACCGTTATTAGAAGAAGAGATAGAAAAAGAACAAGAAGCGGCTTCCCATGCAAGAAAAAGAGGTGCACTCTTATCCAATTTGGAGATGGAAGTAGCTATTCAAGCGATGAGGGAGTGGCACCCAAAAGCGATGTTGATGGATGGTTCTCTTTTGCACTACCATATAGATGACATGGGGAAATGGGAAACAGTACAGCGAGTTGCCCTAGAAGAGAAAGTAAGCGTGATTGGGATTGCAGAAGAAATGGGGACAAGTACCCTAGTTCATGAACTTTTTCCCGAATACAAGGGTTGGACTGATCGTGATTTACTTTACGGCGTGCTTGAAGTAGGAGAAGCTTTTTTACTCGATGAACGCTATTTTGGAGGGAAAATGTGGAGGGCTGTTTTCCGTCCCTCTGACAGTCCAGTACCGATTGGATTGGATGGCATCATGGGACAGCTTGAGGAACAATTCAACTTGATACGATTAGTTTATACCTTAACTCCCCGCCAAGGAAGAGGTATTCCTTACTGGTTGGATATTGTAGATAATCAAGTTCGGGTGACCAATGCTCTTGTACAGACAATGGTAGAAGAATACATTGATGAAGATTTAAGAAGACGTCTCTTAGTGACCAAGCGGGATGAGAGAATTATTTAGTAAGGAGAGAGAAGATGCAAGTAGTTGGAGTTACAACACAACAAGAAGTATATATTGTTTCCAGAGAAAGAAAGTTTTGTATCAATGAGTTTTTAGTGATGGTGGATGATGTACTAGGAGATCCAATTGGAGAAGTAGTCGAAACATTATCCTATAACCGTTTGATCCCGATGGGATTGGACAAGTCTATTGTGGATGCTCAAGTATTACAGACGTTGCAGCAGATTGGCTATGATGTGGAATCTGAAGAAATTAATTTAGCTAAAGTTCGTTTATTAGAAGAAGCGATTCATCCTATAAGGACAGGATCAATGGTGAGATTACCTCATTTTGAAGAAGTACGTCATCTGCTGATCAAAACAACACCTGAAGACGGCATGGTACTGGGAGAGATTAGAGGTACGGATTCATTGATTTCATCCATGACGGATGATTTACATAATCAAGTAGTGATGATGGAACAAAACGAATTGCGTCCTCAGCATGGTGTTCCGTTTTTATTTGATATCCGTACGATGCAGCAGTATCCTCACATGGGGATTTTCGGAGGTTCTGGTTCGGGGAAATCTTTTGGTTTACGAGTGATGCTGGAGGAATTGATGAAGCTTTCGATTCCAACCCTTGTTTTTGATCCGCATTTTGAGATGGATTTTGCTGATTATCTTCCAGAGCTAGAGGAAAAAGCTGCTCCCTTGCAATCTAAATTTATTCGGTTGGCTGTAGGGAAGGAGATTGGTATTTCCTTTGAAGCGTTGACTATCAATGATCTCATCAACCTTTTGCGTACAGTTGGAGATCAGTTTTCGGAGGCAATGACGAATGTGGTGCAGATGTTGCATAAGCCAAAGGATTCATTTACTTCATTCAGCGATCGAATAGCTAATTTAGTAGAAGCATTAGAAGAGGGAAATGCGTTTGATCGTCAAGGAAAAAGGGACAGTATTTCTTATGCAGAGGGACAGCGGGCGATAGATTTGCAGGAGTTAAAACGAAAGTATGGAGATCTGCCACTGGCATCGATCAAAGGTGTTAGGTGGCGCTTGATGCGTTTGGAGAGAGCTGGTCTCTTTCATCAAGATATCCATTCTATTGAGCGCGGTCTTGAGCAAGGGAAACTGGTAGTTGTTCAAGGGCCATCATGGGTGCTGCAAGTATTTGCTAACTATGTGATAGGAAGCTTATACCGCAAACGCCGGGAATACAAAGATGCTCGGATGAATGGGGAAGAAGGACATTTCTTTCCGCCGTTTGTCATCGTGACAGATGAAGCACACAATTTTGCACCCAAAGCTATTGATTCACCTGCGAAAGCAATTATCAAAGAAATTGCCCAAGAAGGACGAAAGTATGGTGTTTTTTTAATACTTGCCACTCAAAGGCCGACTTTACTCGACGAAACGACTACTGCCCAGCTCAACACCAAATTTGTTTTTCGAACTGTCCGAGGAACAGATATTGCTACACTAAAAGAAGAAACCGATCTTACTCAAGAAGAAGGCAAACGGCTTCCATACCTTCGCTCAGGAGATACTTTTGTGTCATCAGCAGCATATGGAAGAACGTTATTTATACGTATTCGTGCGGCATACACGAGAAGCCCACATTTGCTCAATCCATTTGATGAACTTCGCCAGCTTCAATCGAGTAAAACAGAAGAATTAGTTGATTTACTAAAAGCAAAGATGCCATTTTTTGATACAGATCTGATGATGGTTTTAGCAGATGTCAATCGTGAATTGGGTAAAAGTTGGGATGTCGTTCGATTAAAAGAAGAATTAAACTCATTAGGAAGAAGCAATCAGATTAAAATCAAAGAAACACCCTTTGCTACTCAATATGAGAAAGTCAAGTAATGACTTGGCAGAGAAATAAGATGAAAAACCTATATTTCACAAAGCAAAACCTTTTATCCTTGTAATGTGAGGAATAAAGGGTTTTTATTTATTTAGAATAAAAAGGAAGTGAAACTATCGTGAATACTATGAATATAGTAAAATATTAACATGTATCATGAAGATAAATTCGCATATAAGGAATGAAGAAGATGATCAACAAGAATATTACAATAGCTGCAGTGGTTGTTGTTGTATTGACGATTGGTATTTCTATTGGCATAGGAATAAACCCTGACAATAATGCTGATAAGCAGAAGCCTAGTAAACAAGATGAAACACCTACTGTAGATACAAATACATATACCATGCAACGAGATTTATCCCAGTATGAAAAACATGCTATGGAATATTTGTTAGAAGCAACTTTTTCCACTGATGTGAATGTAAAAAAGTTAAATGAATTAGGTGGTTGTGAAGACGATAGATGCCAATTAGTAAATAATTTATATGATAATGGAAATATAACCGGGGAATTTCCATCGTTTATCTCCAAATCTGGTACATACTATGTTGGATCAGATATAGCAAATCAAGCCCCTGATGGTCAGGGACAAGTGCTAGTATATATTTTGGTTCCTCCAAAGAGTATGGAAAGCATGGAATCAAAAGAACCTTCGGGTGCATCTCTTCCGATCTATCCTAAATCGAATTTGGTTGTATTCAATTTGTCCAAAAACGATGATGGAAAAACGGAATTAGAATCGTATGATGCTTACAGTGCGGCGGATTATAAAAAGTACTACGAATACAATGATTTTATAAGCTCAGAGATAGGACAACTCATTACAAAAGAAGCCAACCTAGATTGGCGGCCGGTGAATGTACAGTCCAAAACAAAATTCCAGTAAGTATTTTCTCATAACGGTTCAAATCAATCCTCCTACTGTTTATAAGGTAGGAGCTTTATTTCGGTAACGATATCCAGTTGTTACCAAATAGAAAGTTTTCTATTTTATGTGGTAAGATAATTTCGCTTCCTTATACAAAAATAATTTCCATTGTTTATTATGTTAGTAGTAATTTTTAGACAAAATTTCTATTAATCAAATATACAGTAACTTAATACAAAAGCGTAATTAGGGATAAAAATATGTAGAAAGGACTGTCTAAAGGAGGATTTTTCTAACTAAAAGAGATGGAAGTTTCCATTGAAGATGGGGCGTGAAGATATGAAATTATTGATCACTGGTGGTGCTGGTTTTATTGGAAGTAATCTTGTACAACATTTATCGCTGTTTACTCAATATAAAAAAATAGGTGTGATAGATAATTTTGATCCATTTTACCCTGCCGAAGTGAAGAAAAAGCGGATAAAGAAATGGGAAAAAATACCCAGTATTCAATTGTATAAGGCGGATATTCGAGATGAGTCTCAGATGGAGGAAATTTTTAAAGCAGAAAATTGGGATACCATTATTCATTTAGCCGCAGTTCCATGTGCCCGTTCTTCTATAGAAGACCCTGCACTTTATAGTGATGTGAATGTAACAGGCACAGTACAAATATTGCAATTGGCGGCAGAACATCAGATAAAGCGATTTATATTTATTTCTTCCTCTTCTATATATGGTTCTGTAGATGAGCCTTATCCATTTCATGAAGAGGAGATTGTGTCCATGCCTATCTCCCCATATGCTACTTCGAAATGGGCCGCAGAAAATTACTGTCAGTTGTTTTATCAACTTTATGGTTTTGATATCACCGTTCTAAGGTTGTTTACAACATTTGGACCAGGACAGCGCCCTGATATGGCGATGCACAAGTTTGCAGAGCAAATGGTAGCGGGTATTCCAGTTACTATCTTTGATCCAGCTAGTACGAGAGATTATACATATATTAGTGATGTTGTAGAAGCGATTCGTTTATCTTTGGAGTGGACAAATGGTTACCAAGTATACAATGTAGGGTCGGGAATATCCGTGAACATTATGCAGATGCTGGATGTTTTGTCTAATGCTTTAGGAACAAAACATGAGGTAAAGGTACTCGGAGAACATGATTGTGAAGTAAAGCATACAGTAGCAGATATCCGTAAATTAGAACAGTCTATTGGTTTTCGTCCTAAAGTTACATTTCAGGAAGGAATATTATTATTTGCCAATTGGTTTTTGGAAGAAAAACGTTTAAAATAAAACTACAGCTATTAATGTAATATTCAAATAAAAGATATCAATTAAAGGATGGAAAATCTACATTTTCGTTAAGGGGAATGCTGGCAGTCAATCGTTTCTATCTTACAGTTAGTTTGAAGCACTTATTCCATTCTGTTGTAGAAACTCTAAATCAGATAGGGGTAGGTGACGATGGAAAAAACAAAACAACAACATATAACTGTTATTCGTAAAGCTCTTCAATTAATCTCAAAGAAGTTATCCTTTCCTATCATCTCCCAATTGCATTATGGTCCCATGCGTTTTAACCAATTGAAGCAGAAATTTACTGGGATAAGTGTTACTTCTTTGCGAGACACACTGCTGCATCTAGAGAAACATAACATGATAAAGCGGGAAATATATGCAAAAAGACCAATAAGAATGAAGTATTCTTTAACTAAGGAAGGAATAGAATTTATTCGAGTTCTGCTGAGAATTCGTAAATGGAGTGACTAGAAACAGATGGGTTATATGTAGTTATTGTGGAATAAAGAAGCGCAGCTTGCTTTCTATTTGTTTTATTCGATATAATAACTAGTGAAAAAATGTCTATGATTAGGATGAGTACTTATTGATCCCTATCAACAGAGAGCCGGGTAAGGTGAAAGCCGGTATAGGAGAGAAGAAGGAACATGGCCTAGGAGACGTTTCTTTGAAATCTTTAGTAGAAGAAAACGGTTTACCCTCGTTACTGGGTATAAGAGATGTGGAAAAGGATTTACATTTCCACATGAATTTGGGTGGTACCACGTGAACAATCTCGTCCCTTTTATAGGGGCGAGTTTTTATATATTTTAAAGGAGAATTGCGATGAGTAACCAAAAAACCTTTTATATTACAACTCCCATTTATTATCCAAGTGACAAATTGCATATCGGTCATGCATACACCACAGTAGCAGGAGACACCATGGCACGTTATAAACGGCTTCGTGGCTATGATGTGATGTACTTGACAGGTACAGATGAACATGGACAAAAAATACAGAAAAAAGCGGAAGAAGCCGGTAAAACTCCACAGAAATTTGTCGATGATATTGTAGTAGGGATCAAAGAACTGTGGGAGAAACTGGATATCTCTTACAATGATTTCATTCGAACTACACAAGATCGCCATAAAGTAATTGTGCAAAAAATATTTGCTCAGTTGCTCGAACAAGGGGACATTTATTTAGGAGAATACGAAGGCTGGTATTGTATTCAATGCGAGGCGTTTTTCACGGACCGCCAAGTAAAAGATGGAAAATGCCCAGATTGCGGTCGCCCTGTAGATCGAATCAAAGAAGAGAGTTACTTTTTCCGGATGAGCAAGTATGTAGATCGCTTGTTAAAACATTATGAAGAGAATCCTGATTTTATTGAGCCAGTATCTCGTAAAAATGAAATGATCGAAAACTTTATTAAACCGGGTTTAGAAGATTTGAGTGTTACACGAACCACTTTTGATTGGGGCGTACCTGTTCCTGGTAATCCCAAACATGTTGTGTATGTATGGCTGGATGCACTAGCTAACTACATCACAGCACTTGGGTATGGAACAGAGGATACAGCGAAATTTGATAAATACTGGCCTGCTGATGTACATCTTATCGGGAAAGAAATTGTTCGTTTCCATACTATTTATTGGCCCATTTTCTTAATGGCACTAGGTTTGCCATTACCCAAAAAAGTTTTTGGACATGGATTTTTCTTGGTGAAAGGAGAGAAAATGTCCAAGTCAAAAGGAAATGTCATTGATCCGGTTCCTTTAATTGAGCATTTTGGGCTCGATGCTGTACGGTATTATATGCTTCGCGAAGTTCCATTTGGCAGTGATGGAATATTCACTCCAGAGGCATTTGTAGAGCGTATCAATGCAGATTTGGCCAATGATCTGGGAAATTTACTTCACAGAACTTTAACAATGGTAGAAAAATATTTTGATGGTGTTGTGCCGGAATATGTTCCAAATGCGACTGAATATGATCAGGCATTTGTGAGTTTAGTTGCGGAAACGGTTGAAAAAGTAGAAGATTCAATGGAGAAAATGCAGTTTTCAGTGGCATTGACACAAATTTGGGATTTGGTTCGTGCTGGAAATAAATATATAGAAGCAACTACTCCATGGAACTTAGCGAAAACGGAGGAAACGCGAGAAACACTTGGTTCTGTGCTCTATCACTTGTTGGAAAGTCTAAGAGTAGTTGGTATTTTGATTCAGCCATTTATGACCCAATCACCAAAAGCAATGTTTCATCAATTACAATTAACAGATCAAGAGATTGTTTGGGATTCGATTCATCAGTTTGGGACTACCCAGTCAGGTAAAAAAGTGAATAAAGAAAAACCTATTTTCCCTCGTTTGGAAGTAGAAAAAGAACTTATAGCCATTGCACAGCTCATGGAGCAAGCAGCAAAGCGCCGCGAAGAGCCTGTAAAAGCAAATGAGGAGAAAGCAGTAGAAAAAAAAGAAGATGATTATATCTCTATTGATGACTTTGCTAAAGTAGAACTTACTGTTGCAGAAATTGTCGCTGTTTCCCCAGTAAAAGGAGCTGATCGCTTATTGCAGCTTCAGTTGGATTTAGGAAGTGAACAACGTCAAGTTGTATCAGGTATAGCTGAACATTATACAAGTGAGCAGCTAGTTGGGCAAAAAGTAATTGCAGTTACCAATCTAGCACCAGTAACGCTAAGAGGTGTTCGCTCTGAAGGAATGATTCTCGCTGCCAAAAAAGGAAAGAAACTCGTACTATCCACGGTATCGGATGACATTCCAAATGGTACAAGGGTGAAATAATCACAAGAAATATGCTATGATGGCTACAATCCACTGTTTTTTGTCGTGGCCCCTTTAATTGTATTTCCAGCAATAAATGGGGTATGTCTCTTTTTCTTTAATCAAGGATATGGCGGATTACTTTAAAAGGGACAAGAAATTGATTTTGTCGTTTTTTCAGCATTGAAAGATCGAAACACAGGAGAAATATAGTTTGTTTTAGGGATGGATAGGAGCCTGCTAAGATAACTGGTTTAGGTGACTAGTTCTTGCGGGAATTGCCGCTTTTTAAAGTGTTGGAGTTAAGGAAAGAATTATGTTAAAGGACGTGACCAGATGTCGACTGCAAATGGCTCTGTGAAAAGCTCAATTATCGAATGGGGAGTAGCAGTAATCTCTGCTCTACTAATTGCAGTAGTGATTCGTTATTTTCTATTTGCACCTTATGAAGTAAATGGAACATCCATGTATCCTACTCTCGATGGTAATGAATTATTGATCGTAAATAAATTCATCTATGATGTGAGCAGCCCAAAATATGGGGATATTGTTGTTTTTCATACCAACGAGCAACGTGATTTTATCAAGCGTGTCATCGGTTTACCAGGGGATAAGATCGAAGTAAAAAATGGACATGTCTACCGTAATAACAAGCAATTAAATGAATCCTACATTGCGGAAGAAATGATTGGTGATTTTGCCCAAGTTACTGTTCCAAAAGGTCATTTGTTTGTTTTGGGAGATAATCGGAATAATAGTAAAGACAGCCGTATCATAGGTGCGGTGGATGATAGTGCGGTTGTCGGCCGTGCTGATGTTGTTGTAATGCCGTTTAAAGAGTTCCGTCTATTAAATAAATAGTAAGGTTAGAAGTTAGGGGTTACAAAGATGCTGTTCGAAACACATACCCATTTGAATGACAAGCAATTTGATGAAGATCGCCAGCAGGTGATCAAGCGTGCTACTGATGCTGGTATTTCTTATATCCTAAATATCGGATATAATCGTGAAACTATTCCAAGTTCCATAAAGTTAGCAGAAACATACCCCTTTTTCTATACTTCTGTTGGATGGCATCCTCAAGATGCCATTTCTTGTACAGAAAAAGATTTAGAGTGGCTCTTTTCTCTTACACATCACCAAAAAGTCGTTGCAATTGGGGAAATTGGTTTGGATTATTATTGGGATACTTCCCCAAAGGATGTACAACAGGAAGTATTTCGAAAGCAAATACGACTTGCCAAAGAAGTAAGTCTGCCGATTATCATTCATAATCGAGATGCGGATGACGATGTGATCCGTATTTTAAAAGAAGAAAACGCAGACGAAGTTGGCGGTGTCATGCACTGTTTTTCAGGGGATACTGCATTGATGAAAACTTGTATCTCGCTTAATTTTTCAATTGGTATAGGTGGACCAGTGACTTTTAAAAATAGACCGGTATTGAAAGAAGTAGCTAGTAGTGTACCATTGGATAAGCTATTGCTGGAGACGGATTCTCCATATCTAGCACCACATCCGTACCGTGGAAAAAGAAATGAAACTGCATATGTACGCTTAGTTGCAGAAGAAATTGCAAAACTTCGCCAGATGACTGTCCAGGATTTGGCGCACGCAACAACCGAAAATGCAAAAAAACTGTTTCAAATTATATAGATAGGGAAAAGATTATGCGGAAGGTGAAAGAAATTATTGTAGTAGAGGGAAAAAACGATACTTTAGCTGTCAAGCGTGCGGTTGAAGCGGATACTATCGAGACAAGAGGATCCGCCATTCCCAGCTATGTATTGGACGAGCTACGACGCGCTCAAGCAGTTCGCGGGCTGATTGTATTTACGGACCCCGACTATGCAGGCGAGCGCATTAGACGTATTATTTCCCAAGAAATACCAGAAGTGAAACATGCCTTTATCGAAAAAGAACTTGCCTATGATAGGCAGAAAATTGGAGTAGAACATGCGAATCCTTCTGATATTGTTAAGGCTTTAGAAAATGTCCGTACATTGGAAGAAGAAATCCCTTCATGGCTTTCCTGGAAAGAATATCTTGTTATCGGATTAGCTGGGCACCCGCATTCGAAGCAACTTCGGGAGAAATTAGCAAAAGAGTTATCTATTGGTTATGCCAATGCAAAACAATTTTTCGTGAGGTTGCAAACTTTGCGGATAAGTAGGGAAGAATGTGAACGTGCACTCCTGAACATAAGAGGAGACAGGTTATGAGTTTTGGAATATCAGCAAAAACACGGAAACTGTTAAAGCAGCATAATATAGTACTAAAAAAGAGCTTAGGGCAAAATTTTTTGACCGATGCACATGTACTACAACATATTGTAGATGCGGCTGACTTAGATGAAGAGTCTGGTGTGATCGAAATTGGGCCAGGCTTAGGTGCTTTAACAGAAGGTTTAGCGAAACAGGCTCGAAAAGTAGTGGCAATCGAATTGGACAATCGTCTGATTCCTGTTTTGCAAGACATGTTTGCAGATCAACCTAATGTGGAAATAATACATGCGGACGCTTTGAAATTTGATTTTGCACAGCTTATCACTGAGAAATTTGGAGCTTGTTCACAAGTGCACGTAGTAGCAAATTTACCTTACTATGTGACCTCGCCGATCTTAGTAAAACTACTGGAATCAAGTTTATCACTGACAAATATCGTCGTGATGATTCAAAAAGAAGTTGCTGACCGTATTTTAGCAAAGCCCGGTTCCAAAACATATGGATCACTCAGTGTTTTTGCACAGTATTTCAGTGAACCTAGTAAAGTGGTACAAGTTCCTAGTCATGTGTTTGTTCCTCGCCCACAGGTCGATTCAATGGTGATCAAATTGTCTATTCGAACTGTTGCGCCTGTTCCAGTGGAAAATGAATCTTTTTTCTTTCAAGTAGTTAGGGCTTCGTTTGCTAAAAGAAGAAAGACCTTGCTCAACTCTTTGAGTAGTTCGCTGCCATTTCATATGGAGAAAACACGACTAGAACAGGTAATTCACAGTATAGGGATTGATCCTAATTGTAGAGGTGAGATGCTGTCTATGAATTCTTTTGCTCAATTATCTAACGTTTTGCTTCGAGAACGAGATGGAGGTTAATCAAACATAGATTGGATCAATCAAAATCATAAGTTGGCGTGACTGCTTTTTCACCATGCAAAACAACTTGGAGGGTGATAGAATGGTGTTTTTTCATCCGCGAAAAGGTAAGTATAGTATGGATATGATGATAAGGGAAATCAAGGATTACCTGGAAGCAGATCGCAATAGAGACTATAAGATTATGATTGGAACAGATTCTCAAACAAGAACGAGAGAAACATTGTTTGTTACCGCTATTATTGTACAACGTATTGGCAAAGGTGCGCTGTTTTTTTACACGCGTAAATCCCATCCTGCAATGCATGATTTGAGGTATCGCATATACCGGGAAACAGAATACAGCCTTCATTGTGTCGATCTGCTTAAGGAACAAGGCTTTTTCCGATTGGCTGAGAACATCCCCATGGAAATCCATTTAGATGTGGGACAAAGAGGAGAGACACGAAAGGTGATTCAGGAAGTGGTAGGATGGGTAACAGCTGTAGGCTATGAAGCAAAAATTAAACCTGATTCAGTAGCAGCCAGTGCTGTTGCGGATCGGTTTACAAAATAAAAATAGATTGACAAATCCTTTGTACCATTGCTATAATACTAAATTTGACATTTCATCTCCCATGGTATATAATCTTCTATGAGTGAAGTGAGGTGGTCGTAGACAATGGGCAAAAACGCACTATCAGAAATCAAACTAAAGTTAGATGGCTATATCGGACAGAAAATCCACCTAAAGGCCAACAGCGGACGCCGCAAGACCATTGAACGGACAGGTATCTTAGAAGAGACATACCCTTCTGTCTTTATCGTAAAACTGGATGAGGATCAGCATTCTTTTAAACGTGTTTCCTACAGTTATGCAGATATTTTGACGGAGTCGGTAGAACTCACCGTTTATCAAGCTGATAATGAGCAAGTACAAGTAAAATATATCAAGGCAACATAAACAAGGAGATCCTTAGGGATGTCCTTTTTCTTTTATAATTGAATTAGGAATTCACCTAATATAAAATAAAAGGCAGTCTTTATTGAATTATGTAGTGGGGGATAAGACTATCTACAAAAAAACCGTAACGGAAATAAGAGAACGATTTGGCGATGATTTACATAATTTCAAGACAATTTTTTTGTTTCGCAGTTTGAGTACTATTTTGCTTATTATGTCTAATCTAATAGGATCCTACATATGGAAAAAATATTACTTTGGTTATCACCATACTGCTTTTTTGGTTTCCCTTCTCATTTGGGGACTGATTCAAAAATATGTAGATGTCTACATAATACGTGATAAAAAGCAATATCGAGAGCGTATAAAAGGTACTCTATTCAAGCGAATTGTTTATCCAACGGCTCTTTGTCTCATTATATTGTCATGTATATATCCAACTTATAAAGAAAATAAAAAAATCTCAGATGCCATCCATGATTTTGGGTATTCAGTTGACCAGCCGTATTATTTCCCGTTCACTGTTAAAATTGCAGAAGGATATATGGATTATGATACAGATTCTCTACATTTGGAATATAGTGTGGATTCTTTTCAATTGCCAATTGTAGATGTGATGATCTCAAGGAAAAAAGCAAAATGGGAAAAGGGAGAGAAGATCTTTTTAAAAAATGGCTCATATGCTGTGATTCGATATGAAGAGGACATGAAAGATCCAATATTAGTTTGGTATGCCAAAGGTCTTCGTTATGAGCTGGAATTGTTGCAGGATCCAACTCCTTTTTCCAAGCAGGAAGCAATAAAAGTGGCTAATTCTTTTCGATAGTGATAATAATTGTTTGCATTAACCATACTAAATATACCCTGCATTCCTTTAGGAGGCGATGGTAGATGGCACGTCGTGGTGTTATGTCAGATGCCCTTAAGGTGGAGATAGCCAAAGAGCTTGGGTTTTATGATGTTGTACAGCAAGAAGGTTGGGGCGGGATTACAACTCGTGATGCTGGAAACATGGTAAAAAGGGCTATCCAAATAGCTGAAGAACAGTTAGCAAAGCAACAAAATGCAGGGGGAAAATAGGAAAGAGCCAAGGGATAATCCTTGGCTCTTTCTTTTCGTATAGCATTTTTTATGTTTTTCTGGATAAGGAAACGATGGCAGTGCAGTTTTTTGCTGTTCTAGGGGCTAGTTTTCTGTGTTGGTACGGATAACCTCTCGTGGTACAATAGGAAAATAAAACTGGACGGACATGCACCAGGGGTACCCAAATTTGTTTTTGGGGTGTTACGAGAGGAGTATGATTTTGTTTATTTCAGAGAAAGCGCCAGCAAAAATAAATTTAACTTTAGATGCACTTTATAAACGAGCGGATGGATATCATGAATTGGAAATGGTGATGACTTCGGTTGACTTAGCTGATCGGATTGATTTACTCTCCCTTCCACACTCTGCAATCCTTCTGGAATCAAGTTCAGGCTTAGTGCCGCAAGATGATAAAAACCTCGCTTATATGGCAGCTAGTTTGCTGCGCAAAAAAATGGGAATCAGACGTGGGGTAGCAATAAAAATAGATAAAAAAGTTCCAGTTGCAGCTGGATTAGCTGGCGGCAGCAGCGATGCAGCAGCAACACTTCGCGGATTAAATCGTTTATGGGGCCTTGGTCTTAGCTTACGTGAACTGGCTGAAATTGGTTCAGAGATCGGTTCTGATGTTCCTTATTGTGTTTATGGAAATACAGCATTGGCAAAAGGAAGAGGAGAGAGATTGCAAGTGTTACCGGCTCCTCCCTCCTGCTGGGTAGTGCTAGCCAAACCGTCACAAGGTGTTTCTACTGCTGATGTTTTTGGTGAACTAAAAGTCGATCATGTACAAACTAGACCAAAGACCAAAGAGATGATGGAAGCCTTGTATCGGCAAGATTATCGTGCCATTACTCGGCTGCTTAGTAATGTGCTGGAGCCTATTACGATGAACATGGAGCCTGATGTTCGGAAATTAAAAGAAAAAATGTATCAGTTTGGTGCTGATGGTGTGCTGATGTCAGGTAGTGGTCCTACCGTATTTGCTCTTGTAGATCGGGAATCGAGAGCAAAGAGAATGGTAAATAGCTTAAAAGGTTTTTGTCCCCAAGTTTTTGCCGTAAGAATGCTGGGAAACTTGAATAAAACCAAACAAAATGCTATAGTTCAGGCATGATGTTCGGATTTTGGGGGCTAACTTATGGAAAAATGGAAACGGAGTGCTCGTTTGGTTGATATGGTACATCAGCTTTTAAACGAGCCGTATCGATTGATTCCGCTTACAGCATTTGCAAAACGTTATCATGCAGCAAAATCTTCCATCAGCGAAGATTTGACGATTATTCAAGAAGTGTTACATGCAGAAGAGAGCGGCCAGTTGGAGACCATGGCTGGGGCTTCTGGCGGTGTGCGATATATGCCTAGCATGGGTATGGAAGAAACAAAAACAGTATTGGCACAACTGTGTCACAAGCTTACCAATCCAGAACGTATCTTACCTGGTGGGTTTCTGTTTATGTCTGATCTACTGGGAGATCCTGTACTTTTGCATCATTTAGGACGTATATGGGCCAAAATATTTGGAACAAGTCAGATCGATGCAATTGTAACCATAGAGACAAAAGGGATACCATTAGCATATGCTGTTGCATTTCATCTACGAAAACCAGTAGTAATCGTCCGTTATGATACAACTGTGACGGAAGGCTCTGTCGTGACAGTGAATACAGTTTCTGGTTCTAGTGGGAGAATGAAACAACTTTCTTTGGCTCGTCGAAGTTTGCCTAAAGGATCACGGGTATTGTTGATCGATGATTACATGAAGGCGGGGGGAACAGTTCGAGGTATGATTGATTTGCTCCGTGAGTTTGAAGCTGAAGTAGTAGGTGTTGGGGTAATGGTCGATTCAATAGTACCGGAAAAATTGGTAGATGGATATGTTTCTTTGACAACTGTGACAGAAGTAGATGAAAAAGAAAAACGGATAAATGTAGAATTTGGAAATTTATTTGATCAAGGAGTGTACAATAATGAAAATCATTCAGACCAATAATGCACCACAAGCACTTGGGCCATATTCACAAGCTGTCCAAATAGGGAATTTCCTCTTTGCATCTGGCCAAATCCCACTTACACCAGCAGGGGTTTTGATAACAGGAGATATTAAAGAACAGACTCATCAAGTTTTAAAAAATATTATCGAGGTCTTAAAAGAAGCTGATGCTACCTTGGAAAATGTAGTAAAAGCAACGATTTTCATCAAAAATATGGATGATTTTTCTGCAATAAATGAAGTATATGGCGAGTATTTTGATACACATAAACCAGCTCGTTCCACGGTAGAAGTTGCTCGTCTGCCAAAAGATGCGGGCATCGAAATTGAGGTTATCGCTCATCTGACTTAAATAAATTAATTTTTTTGTCATAATTGGAAGGAATTTCAAGTGTTCCCTCGAATACTAAGATTAAAGTCATCTTGGTAATAGGTGGTGCATTTGGATGGAAATAACAGATGTTAGATTGCGCAAGGTAAATCGTGAAGGACGGATGCGTGCTATTGCATCTATCACGATTGATAGTGAGTTTGTTATTCATGATATTCGTGTAATTGATGGAAATAATGGAATGTTTGTTGCTATGCCTAGTAAGCGTACACCTGATGGGGAATTTCGAGATATCGCTCATCCCATCTCTCCGCTCAGCCGAGAGAAAATCGAATCAGCTGTATTAGAAGAATACCGTCGGGCAGATGATATAGAAGAAGATATCATTCCTACGCCAAAAGCATTATAAAAGAAAAACCTCTCCTTTGAGAGGTTTTCTTTCTATTTGAGGTTATTTGGAAGTTAGTTTTTTATGAAGTGTATTTTGTACATACTTCATGGCATCGATATATTCCTTTTCTTGAGATCGCCTGACTATTTCCTCTTGGCTCAGTACCTCCATCCTTTCTTGAATTCACTAATATTGCCGAATGGATCACATATACGCCCTACTCGATCGCCAAATGCTAGTTCAGTTATCTTTGTAACTACGGATGCACCTGCTTGGAGTGCTTGTTGGAATATTTTTTCGGCGTCTTCTACATATAAAGGGAAAAAACCAGGTGTCTCTAAGTCGCTCTCCACTAAATCAAACATCATTACAATCGAATCCCCTATTTGGACTTCTGCATGTCCGATCGTTCCATCTTCGTTTTTTATCGTCCCTAAACATTTAGCATCAAAGGATTTTTCTACAAATTCAATTAATTTTACCGTATGATCCATGGGGTTACTGTTTGATACCCTGCAGGAATTGGTTTGATTTGATTTTGTTTCATGGTCATCTCCTCTCTTTCAAACTATCTTTACTCTAAGATACAACAGTTCTGTTGACATCTATTGTCAGTAAAGTTTATCATTTTTAGCCGAGTAGCCCCCCCGCTTCAAGCTCGCTAAGCGGGGATAGTTCAATACTAGAATAAAATACAAAAGTTGCATAAACCCCTATTGTTACGATATATTCAGGAGGGTAATTTATAATGATGGGGGCTATATAGTGAAGGAGAACCTAAACGCGGTTATTTTAGCAGCGGGCAAAGGCACTCGGATGAAATCAAAAAAGCATAAAGTTTTACATGAATTATGCGGGAAGCCAATGGTACACTATATCTTGGATACACTTGAAGATATGGGTACAACCCAAAAGTTAATGGTAATTGGTCACCTAGGAGAAACATTAGAAGAAGCGCTTGAAGGTAAAGTTACTTTTGTTAAACAAGAGGAGCAGTTAGGAACTGCTCATGCAGTCATGCAAACAGAAGAGTATCTTCAAGGGAAAGATGGTATTACGCTTGTTCTTAATGGAGATCATCCTTTATTCACAAAAGACACCTTACAGTCATTGATTGAAATTCACAAGCAAAAAGAAGCAGCTGCAACCGTATTGACCGCTGAATTAGCTGATCCTACGGGTTATGGTCGTGTCATTCGCCAAGCTGATGGCAGTGTTTCTCGAATTGTAGAGCACAAAGATGCTTCAGATGAAGAACGTGCTGTTCATGAAATTAATACAGGTACCTATTGTTTTCATAACCAAAAATTGTTTGAAGCACTAAAATTAGTAAACAATAACAATGCACAAGGGGAATATTATCTTCCTGATGTGATTTCTATTTTACAAGAACAAGGGGAAGTTATTGCTGCATCCATGATGGAAGATGAAAAGGAAGCCATGGGTGTCAATGACCGTATCCAGCTAGCTGAAGCAGAATCCTATATGCAAGAGCGTATTATTAGAAAGCACATGCAAGGTGGCGTAACCATTCACCATCCTTCCACTGTTACCATAGAAGCTGATGTAGAGATTGATGCAGACACAGAAGTATTTCCCGGGAGTTCATTGAAAGGGAATACAAAAATTGGAAGTGGCTGTATTATCGGTCCTGAAGCCGATCTGCAAGATGTTGTGGTAGCAGATGAGTCAAAAATCCGTTATAGTGTAATCGAAGATAGTGAAATAGGGAGAAATGTGACTATCGGGCCATACACATATATTCGCCCGAATACATCTTTGGCAGAAAATACAAAAGTAGGAGCTTTTGTAGATTTAAAAAATGCTCAGATAGGAAAAGGATCGAAAGTTTCCCATCTTGCATATGTAGGAGATTCTGAAATAGGGCAGAATGTAAATATTGCCTGTGGTGTAGTTACGGTGAATTATGATGGTTTCACTAAACATAAGACCATTATCCAAGATGGTGCATTTATTGGATGTAATACAAATCTAGTCGCTCCTGTGACAGTTGAAGAGAAAGCTTATATTGCTGCTGGTTCAACGATTACTGAAGATGTACCTGCCGAAGCATTTGCTATTGCTAGACAGCGGCAAGTGACCAAGACGGATTATGTTCCGAAGTTACGTAAAAAAATCAATAGACACAATTCATTATAGGTGGAGATAACGTAAAATGTCCCAAGCAAACTCTCGTATAAAGGTTTTTAGCTGTAATTCCAATCCGCTGTTAGCACAAAAAATTTGTAATCACTTGGGTATTCCTTTGGGAGACGCTAAAGTGAACAAATTCAGTGATGGCGAAATTCATATCCAGTTAAATGAAACAGTTCGCGGTTTGGATGTATATGTTGTACAGTCTACTTGCGATCCAGTAAACCAACACTTGATGGAATTGCTTGTTATGGTGGATGCGTTAAAACGTGCATCTGCTGGTACGATAAATGTTGTTATTCCTTACTATGGATATGCTAGGCAAGATCGGAAAGCCCGTGCAAGAGATCCGATCACAGCAAAATTGGTGGCTAACTTAATTGAGACAGCTGGAGCTGATCGTGTAATCGCAATGGATTTACATGCGACCCAGATTCAAGGATTTTTCAATATTCCAGTGGATCACCTGCTCGGTGTACCTATCTTGGGTAACTATTTTCAAGGTAAAAATTTAACGGATCTTGTTGTCGTGTCTCCTGACCATGGTGGTGTGATTCGTGCAAGACGTTTAGCAGAACGGCTGGAAGCACCACTCGCGATTATTGATAAACGACGTCCAGAGCCGAATGTATCTGAAGTGATGAGTATTATTGGTAAAGTAGCTGGAAAAACAGCGATCATCATCGATGATATTATCGATACTGCTGGGACGATTGCGTTAGCAACAGAAGCGATTTTAGAACGCGGAGCCAAGGAAGTGTATGCTTGTTGTACACACCCTGTTTTATCTGGACCTGCACTGGAGCGTATTCAAAACTCAGGTATTAAACAGCTGATCGCTACTGACACGATTCCATTAAAACCAGAGAAAATGTTAGATAAAATCGAAGTTCTCTCTGTGGCGCCTGTAATTGGAGAAGCAATTTATCGAATCCACCATGAACAATCGGTAAGTAAATTATTTGTATAGGCGATTCTCACCGGTCGCCTTTTCCTTTTTGAGGTGAGAGAGTTGAAAGTGATTGTTGGGCTTGGGAATCCTGGAAAAAAATACGAACTGACTAGACACAATATTGGTTTTTGGGCTGTAGATCAGCTTAGTGAAAAATGGAATATACTTTTTCAAAAAGAAAAATGGCACAGTGCTGTTGCAGAAGGCATTGTAAATGGAGAAAAAGTCTTTTTGTTAAAACCGCTGACTTATATGAATTTATCTGGAGAAGCTGTTGGTGCGGCAATGCGTTTTCTAAAACTTGCCCCTGAAGATTTGCTTGTTATTTTTGATGATATGGATATTCCTTTAGGGCAGTTACGTTTGCGGCAAAAAGGGAGTTCTGGAGGGCACAATGGGATGAAATCGATTATTTCCCATTTAGGAACAGATCAATTTAATCGTATTAAGATAGGTATTGATCGACCACCTGCTGGAATGAAAGTAGTGGACTATGTCCTAGAACCTTTTTCAGAAATAGATCATCTTGTTGCAGCAGATGCAGCAATTGCTGCTGCAAATGCGACAAATGAATGGTTGAAGAATGATTTCCTCATAGCGATGAATAAGTATAATGGAGCAGTACCTAGGCTATAATAAGAATGACTCTTTAGAAAGGGAGGCATTCTCATGGTAGAGTATGTCTGCCGCTTTTGCCACTCATCGCTTGGTAAATTGAATAATTCTGTATATTCAGAAGCGGAACTAGGTCTCGATCAGTTGACCTCAGAAGAACGAGAAGATATAATTATCCATGACACAAATGGTCAGATGCAAGTTCGAGTAGTTTGCGAAAACTGCGAACATATCTTAAACCATTACCCGGAACGTTCCCTTCTACCATCACTGTATCATTAATACAAATTGCATGGAGAAGCATAGCCTTGGCACATATTGCTGAGGCTTCTTTTGTATAGGGGAGAAGGAGGATAACTTGGAACCGCTTACGAATCTATTTGAACAAGATAAAGATGTTCAGTCTATTCTTCATGGACTAGATACTGGACTTCGTGAACAATTAGCTACAGGTTTAACAGGATCTGCGCGCATGATTTTTGTTGCCACTATATACCAGAAAACAGGTCGTTCATGTGTGGTAGTAACACATAATATGAACCAAGCTCAAAAAGCTGCGGATGATTTGAGTGAACTTTTATCAAAAGAAGAAGTATTGTTGTATCCCGCAGACGAGTTGATAACGACAGAAATAGCACTGGCTAGTCCTGAAACACTGGGTAACCGAATTGATGTTATCACTCGTTTAACCTCTGGTTTTTCAGGGGTATTTGTTGTGCCTTTCTCAGGACTTCGTAAAATATTCCCACCTAAATCAATGTGGAAAAAATATGCTATACACCTAAATGTAGGGGACTCCTACCCGATTGAAAACTTATCCAATAAATTAGTGCATATGGGATATGAAAGAGTAGATATGGTGGAGAAGAGCGGGGAATTTTCTGTCCGTGGAGGAATTGTAGATATTTACCCAGTAACTTTTGAACAACCAATCCGTATAGAATGGTTTGATGATGAGGTTGATTCCATTCGTCCATTTTCGGTAGCAGATCAACGCTCGACAGACAAATTACTCTCTGTGACTCTTCCTCCAGCAAAAGAACTGTTTGCTGACAGCGAGCTTTTATATCAAGCAGGAGAGCATGTCCAGAACTTATTGACGGAGAGATTACAAAAGACAAAAGATCCGACATTAAAGGAGAAATTGCAAAGCAGTATCGGTTGGGATATTGAACAGTTGCAATCTGGACTTTATTTTACGGGAATTTACAAATATATATCGCAAATATATCCTCAAGGCGAGAGTATTTTAAACTTTTTGCCAACTGACTCTATTCTTGTCCTCGATGAACCCGCTCGAATTCAAGAGACAGCTAAGCAGTTGGAAAGAGAAGAAGCAGAATGGCAAACTGCATTATTAGAGCAAGGGGAAATGCTGCCTTCCCTCAAGTTGTCGTATACAGTTGAGGAAGTTTCTAGATCAAATCATCAGAAAATATATTTATCTTTATTTATGCGCCAATTAACGCACATGCAAGCACATAATATCGTGCAGTTTATGTGCCGCAGTATGCAGCAGTTTCATAGCCAAATGCATGTGTTAAAAGCGGAGTTAGAAAGATTGATAAAAGCGAGATATACGATTTTATTTACGGCAAGTACAGAGGAACGATTATTACGTTTGATTCGTGTGCTGCAAGACTATGGAATGGAAGTCAGTCGTGCAACTGATAATGCTTATCTGCCAGCTGGGAAACCAGTAGTACGCGTATCTGCCTTATTAAATGGTTTTGAAATGAGCAGTAACAAATTAGCTGTGATTACAGAAGGGGAAGTATTTACCCAAAAGCAACGGAGAATCCGTCGTTCAAATAAACTCGACCATGCAGAAAAAATAAAAGACTATCAAGAACTAAAACCAGGCGACTATGTTGTTCATGTCAATCACGGTATTGGTAAATACCTCGGAATCGAAACGTTAAATGTCGCAGGTTTACACAAAGATTATTTGCATATTCAGTATGCAGGTAACGATAAGTTGTATGTTCCAGTAGAACAAATTGACCAAGTACAAAAATATGTGGGCAGCGAAGAAAAGATCCCTAAAGTTTATAGCTTGGGTGGCAGTGAATGGAGTAAAGTAAAAAACAAAGTTCGTACTGCTGTAGTTGATATTGCTCAAGACCTGATCAAACTCTACGCGAAGCGTCAAGAAGCTAGAGGTTATGCTTTTCATGATGATACGCCTTTTCAGCGAGAGTTTGAAGCTATGTTTCCTTATGAAGAAACGCCTGATCAATTGCGCTCGATAGAGGAAATCAAAAAAGATATGGAAAAAAGCCAGCCAATGGACCGTCTTTTGTGTGGAGATGTAGGTTATGGGAAGACCGAAGTAGCAGTTCGTGCGGCATTTAAGGCGATCATGGACGGAAAACAAGTTGCTGTATTAGTGCCAACAACGATCTTAGCTCAGCAGCACTATGAAACTTTTCGAGAGCGTTTTGCAGATTTCCCAATTGAAGTCCATGTTCTTAACCGTTTCCGCAGCCGCAAGGAGCAAAAAGAAACAATCGAAGGATTAAAAGAGGGATCTGTTGATATCGTGATCGGGACTCACCGTGTCTTATCAAAAGATCTTGGTTTCCGTGATCTAGGGCTGTTGATTATCGATGAAGAACAACGCTTTGGTGTAAAGCACAAAGAACGAATCAAAGAACTAAAAACGAATATTGATGTGTTAACTTTGACAGCTACACCTATTCCTCGTACCCTTCATATGGCTATGATGGGTGTACGTGATTTATCAGTCATTGAAACACCTCCAGAAAATAGATTCCCTGTACAAACTTATGTCATTGAATATTCTGCTGCATTAGTGCGAGAAGCAATTGAACGGGAATTGTCCCGTGGTGGACAGGTATATTTTCTATACAATCAAGTTAACAACATTGACCGTATGGCAGATCAGATTCGTATGTTAGTACCTGAAGCTAAAATTGCTGTAGCTCATGGACAAATGGTCGATACGGAGCTGGAACGTGTTATGCTTGACTTTTTGGATGGTGAATATGACGTCCTAGTTAGTACAACGATTATCGAAACAGGGGTAGATATCCCTAATGTAAACACATTAATTATATATGATGCGGATAAGATGGGACTTTCTCAGTTGTATCAGCTTAGAGGAAGAGTTGGACGATCCAATCGGATTGCTTATGCTTATTTTACTTATCAAAGAGATAAGGTATTGTCAGAAACAGCAGAAAAACGCCTTCAAGCTATCAAGGAGTTTACGGAATTAGGTTCAGGATTTAAAATTGCGATGCGTGACTTATCTATTCGTGGTGCGGGTAATCTGCTTGGAGCAGAGCAACATGGGCATATTGCGACAGTTGGTTTTGAGATGTACAGCCAAATGTTAAAAGAAGCTGTAGTAGAATTGCAGCAAGGAGTAACAGAGACGAAAGAAGTAACAGAACCACAGCTAGACCTCAATGTAGATGCTTATCTGCCCAGCGAGTATATTACAGATGAGAAACAAAAAATTGAGCTGTATAAAAAAATTAGAAGCCTCCAGACTTTGGAGCAAGTTGCTGATTTAGAAGAAGAAATGGAAGATCGTTTTGGTGATCTGCCTGATCCTGTTCAAAACCTGCTTCGGGTCGCAAAACTTCGTGCGTATGCATTGAAGTATGGAATAGAAACAATGGAGGAAAAAGGGTCAGAAATTCATGTCACCATGCGTGTTGAAGAAAATACAAGAATCAATGGGCAAGCACTTTTCAAGTTAGCTCATCAATTTCCTGGTCGAGTACGTTTGGTCTCTGGTAAACATGTTGGTATGATATTCAAGAAGACAGGGCTTACTCCGAAGGCGATATTGGAGATGATGGATAGTTTTTTCAAGCAGTATGAACAAGTATTAAAAGGACAAGGAGCGGTTCAGAGTGCAACGATCGACTAAATGGATAGCAGGCAGTGTCGCCGTGATTTTGGTAATAGGAAGTATCGTTATGGGGACAACTGCCTATTGGCAATCAAACAACAAAACGAATAATGCAAATACGCAGCAACAAGCAACAACCAAACCTTTAGACACTTCCAGCCAGAAAATAGCGGGTGAATATAAAGGTGGAAAAGTGACCGAAGGGGAGTTAAATGCTTATATCAATATTAACTCCTTCTTTGATCCTCAATTGGCAGCCCTTTTCTCGACTACAGATGCATCTGCTGCTGGGCAGCAAAAACAAACTCGTCAAGAGATTGCAAAAGTATACTTAACCAAAAAATACATAGCTGGCTTGCAAAAAGTAACACCCGCTGAGCAAAAGACGATTGATCAACAAGGAAAAGAACTAGAGAAGCAAGTAATCGAGTACAGCAAAATGATGGGGCAGAATACCAAAATTGCGAACATCCAACAAGCTATTGCTGGAAAGGGTTTTACCCAAAATCAATTGATACAGGTAGCAGAGCAAGACGCTAAAGTGGATTTGTATTTAGGAAAGCAAATTGAAAACAGTACGTATGAGCGAGTAAAACTGCGGCATGTGCTTATTTCTTTTACTCAACCAGGAACGCAGGCTGGGCAAGGACAAACCAATCGCACAGAAGAAGAAGCAAAAAAACGTGCTTTAGAAGTAAAGCAAAAACTCGAAGCTGGCGGTGATTTTGACAAACTGGCGAAAGAGTACTCGGATGACCCAGGTTCCAAAGATAAAGGTGGATTGTATGATTCTGATGTAAGTGGATTTGTACCAGCGTTTGCTAATGCTGCTAAGACACTTCCTATTGGCAAAATCAGTGATCCAATTAAAACGGAGTACGGGTTCCATGTGATGAAGGTAGAAGCAAGAACACAAGAAAAAGTAAAAGATGCACCGAAAGATCAACTAGAACAAATCCAAAACTCAAAGAAACAAGAAGTATTTAGCAACATTGAAAAAGAAATAGGAGTAAAATTATACATATAAGGGGGGATTTTATCCTCTCTTTTTTTTGTCTTCTCCAAATGAAATTATTTTATTCCCCGCATAAGATGTTCCCAGCAGATTCATACTATGGTTTATAAGACCAAAAGAACCAAGGAGTAAAGAACGGAGGAAATCATGACAATGAAAGCAACTGGCATCGTCCGTCGTATCGATGACCTTGGACGTGTAGTTATCCCAAAGGAGATTCGGCGGACACTTCGCATTCGTGAAGGAGATCCTTTAGAAATATTTGTAGATAGAGATGGTGAAGTCATTTTAAAGAAATATTCTCCTATTGGCGAACTAAGTGACTTTGCTCAAGAATATGCAGAAGCACTATATGAAAATATACAACAGACTGTTATCGTCTGTGACCGTGATAGTGTTATAGCTATAGCAGGGGGCTCCAAAAAAGAATATATGGAAAAATCCATTAGCAGTATGATAGAGACTTCTATGGAGTCCCGTCGCCCTCAGCACGAGTACAATGGTGGAATTGCGGAGATCATTAAAGGCAGTCCTGAGGAATATGCATCTTATATCGTTGTTCCGATTAATGCCGGCGGCGACCCGATCGGTGCAGTCGTTATTATATCTAAAAAAGATGGTTCCAAATTAGGTGAGTTAGAAAGTAAATTAGCAAGTACTGCTGCCACATTTCTGGGAAAACAGATGGAAAACTAAGACAAGTACGTTTTTGTCTACATATGTGCTCTGGTTTCGTTCTTATTATCTATTTTGTGTCGTCACAAAAATCAACGGCGGTGTTCCTTAAGGAACATCGCCGTTCTGCTGTTACTCTTTGGTATAGAACCGGCTGAAGGATAAATGAAAAATGACTTGAAGTGTCAGGTCATCCATGTATTTCGATCATCAGGAAGGACTACCAATCTTACCCGTAAATTTAGAGAGTTTACCTTGAATCACAGGATGACACACTAGAGTAAAGTATAACTATTGGGAACAATTAGTCTATACATGCAGAAAGGTTGGAATTCTGATATATTAGTATGGTTCTTTCTTCATTTATCAAATTTTAGCTGTACCATGTAGAAGCAGGTGTTTGGATATTGGAAAAAATACAGCGTTCTTTTTTAACCGGTGCTTTCATTCTCAGTATTGCAACCATGATTTGCCGATTTTTAGGAGCAGTCTATCGCATCCCATACCAAAACATCACAGGTAACGAGGGGATGTATGTTTATAGTCAAGTATATCCGCTTTACAGCGTCTTATTGCTTTTAGCAACAGCTGGTTTCCCCTTAGCTATATCGAAATTAGTATCAGAGCGAATTGCCAAAGAAGATTGGGTTGGAGTGAAACAGATTCATCGCGTTTCGATGGCAGTTTTGTTTGTGCTAGGGAGTATTGCTTTTCTCATTTTATATTTTGGTGCGCCATGGATAGCAACTTGGATGGGAAGCAGACAGCTTCTTACTTTACCTATTCAATCTGTTTCCTTTGCACTGCTGATCATCCCATTTACTGCATCTTTGCGAGGAGTATACCAAGGACAACAAGAAATGATTCCTTCGGCTGTTTCCCAAGTTTCGGAGCAGTTGGTTCGAGTTATTACCATATTGGCTTGTGCTTGGTATGCAATGAGTTCAGGATTAGGCGTTGTATATGCAGGTGCAGGCGCAATTTTTGGTGCGACAACTGGAGCCTTTATAGCTGTCCTGGTATTAGTTTTGTTTCGCAGGAAAAGCAGAGGCTTTGAGACTATGAATACAAGCGGTTCTAGTTATTCCGTTTCTCATACAGATGTTATTCGAGCCTTATTTGCAATCTCTTTGCCGATCTGTATTAATTCCCTTCTCTATCCTTTATTTGGACTTGTAGATTCATTTACAATTGCTAATTTTTTAGCGGATGCGCATTGGAGTGTTACCTTGGCTATTAATGAAAAAGGGATTTATGATCGAGGCGGGCCTTTATTGCAATTTGCCGCTTTTTTTGCCACAGGTATTGCCCTTTCCATTGTTCCTGCAATGACCATTGCTAAACAACGGGGACAGACAGAAGAAGTGGAAAAACGAGCAAATATAGCAGTGCGTTTGACATGGATGTTGGGATTGCCGTCTTCTATAGGTCTAGCAATTGTAGCAATGCCAACCAATGTTATGCTGTTTAAAGATGCGGCCGGATCAGATGCGTTATTAATTTTATCGTTTTCGACTATCTTTGTAACACTTTCCGTGACGTCTGCCGGTATCTTGCAAGGTCTAGGTCGTGTCATCCTACCCGCTGTTACCATTGTGATTGCAGTTATCGTTAAATGGGTATGCAACTTCCTCCTCATCCCAATCTGGGATATAAATGGAGCTGCACTTGCTACTGTCCTTGCCTATGCGATCAGTGCGGGTTTGAACCTTTGGGTGTTAAAAAGATCTATTCCATCGATTCGTACACCATGGATGAAACTACTGCTAGCAAATGGTCTTTTGGCATGTGCTGCTTTGGTGATGAAAACAGGCTTACTCTGGGTTACTTCAGGTCTAGACAGTGAGCGTCTCGCTATGAGCCTCACATGCCTAGGTTCTGTCCTAGCAGGAGTGATCGTATATCTTTGGGCGATCCTTCGTTTTAAGTTGCTTGCGGAAGAGGAGTTAGCTATGGTTCCAAAGTTGGGGAAATGGTTAGGGAAGAAATAAGATAGGTTGTATTACTACAAGAATTCTCTTTGGAATTAGGGAAATAAAGAGAGGATGCAGGAGCCAAAATTTCAAGAATTTAGTATATAATAGTAGAGAAGATATCCTCTTGCAGGATGTCTTTTTTATAACAATTCTTGGTAGCAGACTACTCTCGCTGGCTCCATATGGTTAACACGTTGCTTGTTAGCTGTATGCAGCCAGTGAGGGTGGTCTAGTAAATCTGATATAGATTAGGGATTGGTTGAGACGATAAAACGACTCCCAGTTACCTGATCACCATGCTAGGACGCTTTCCTCCCGCTGGCACAGGAGTGAAACACGATGACTTGGAAGGAACGCAGTTACGGAAACAAGGTGAAGCGAGAAACTCTTCGAAAACTGATTCTGGAAGGTCAGAAGCTGGAGCAAGACAATCGTTTTGTCACAGCAAAGGAGAGGCGTAAGGCTGTGAGAGAAAAGAGAAGAGAAGCACAGGAACTTCGCAAGCAAGATTGTCCGTAGATTGAAGTGGCAGGGAGAATGTCACAACAACTACTGAAACGAAGTACCGCGATTCGCTGAATTCTCTACTATGTCTCAAGGCAGCTTATGGTTTTCCATCTCCGTTCAAACTGAGTAGAAGAAAAAGGGAATCTCACCTTGTGTGTAGCTTTCGTTGTAGTTTTACAGCTAGTGCTTGTGGTGAGTCGAGAGAAGTCTAGGCAGGAAGCAGATCTATCAGGTTGTTAGGATTGAGATAGATAGCCTTTTGGGTTGTCTATCTTGCTGGGTGATCAATTATCTGAATATACAAATAAATATAAGCCGTAATGGAGATGAACATGAGATAAAAGATGTCAATTTTCCTATAGTTTTATATAATATAAATTAGATATCCTTTAAGGATGTCTTTTTTTTTGCAACAAATCGATAGGGATGACTACTCTCACTGGCTACCTATGGTTAGCACAGTTGACTGCTAACTGTATGTAGCCAGTGAGGTAGTCCAAGTAAGGGATTTTGGTCGAGACGATAAAACGACTCCCATTTTCTCTAATACCATGCTTTGGACGCTTTCCACCCACTGGCTAGAGGAGTGGAATACTATGGCTAAAAAGTCAAAGAAGGAAAAGTACGAGGAAATGACCCATAAGGCTGACCTCAAACTAAAGCGTCAAGACCTCAAAAGATCAAAGCAGGGTATGCACTTTGATTAAGAGAGTAACGGACGTAGCAGGAAAGCCGAGGAGCGCGCAGAGGCGAAAGAACTCCGGGAGTTGGAGGATCAGCAATTTAAGCGACAGGAAGAATGCCGCAAACAGTCTGCTGATTCGCGTGAGGAAATCATGCTGTTAGTGAAAATACTCACTGCTGCTTCAGGATTCGGAGTCGCTGCAATTAGCTACAAACTGGTATCCAGCCTGGTTGCCAGTATCATTACCTGGACTTTGCTTTCTTTGTTTGCCGGGATAATTGTGTTTGCCATTTCTCGCCTAGTGGTGAAATTGGTAAAGCGTCTCAAAGGCAAGAGATAAAACCCCTATCAATTGTTGTGAAGTCGCTGAGCAGGGACACTGTTCAGCGAGCGTATACATATAATGGTCGTAATATTCTGTCGATAATAAAAAAACCTTGCCCAGTTTTTAAAAGGCAAGTAGTAATACCCCTATCACTTTTACCTGTTGTGAAATCGCTGAGCGATTGTACTGGGCAAGGTAAACTAATTATATCTTTGCTAATTCTTTCTTACAAGTGGTTGTTGTTTCAGCGGAGTAGGCTTCATTTCTCAATGTGAGGCTCTATAAAGCAACCACAGAAATACAAGAGCAAGGATTAGACCAATAACAAAAAGAATGAGAGCAAATTTGTATTCCTTATTTGCTTTTTGTCTTTCACGAAAAGCTTGATACAAAGTTCCTATAAAGAAACTACCAATCATAGCAAAGACAATACCAGCAAAGTTAATGTGTTGCATATATCCCCCTTACAGAATTTGTTTACCTACACTATATCATTTTTGCCCTCCACACAGAACCATTCGTCCCCTATAACCCTTACATGATATGATATATTTTAAGAAATAAAGAGGCTTTGAAAGGAAGGTAGCGGTGAAGTGCATAACAATTGTCGGCTTGGGATTTGGGAATGAAGATAGTTTGTCCATTGGTGCATGGAAGCTTTTACAGTCTGGTGATCCTATTTTCTTGCGGACCATCGATCATCCGATTACTCCGTGGATGCAAAAACAAGGAATTCCTTTCAAGACTTTCGACCATATTTACGAAAAACACGATCAGTTTGAACCTGTATATCGAGAAATAGCCGATGAACTTTTTCGATTAGCGGATGAACATGACCATATTATCTACGCTGTACCAGGGCATCCGATGGTTGCGGAGCGGACTGTACAACTTCTTATACAAGAAGGGCCAGCCTCTTCTACTGATATTCATGTCCTAGGCGGGGGAAGTTTTCTTGATATTGCCTTTGCAAGATTAGAAATTGATCCAGTAGAAGGATTTCAACTGTTAGATGGAACAAATTTGACTGAGAGTCATGTATGGAATCCAAGCCAGCACATATTAATAGGACAAGTCTATAGTTCATTTATAGCCTCTGATGTAAAGTTAACCTTGATGCAGACATATCCAGATGATTATGAAGTGATCATTGCGGACGCACTTGGTGTATCAGGGAAAGAGAAAATCACCAAAGTTCCATTGTATGAACTCGATCGCCAGCATGGATTTTCTAACTTGACCAGTGTATATGTTCCTCCTGCTAAGGACGATTCCATTTTTTATAAACAGTTTTCTTACTTGGTACAAATCATGCGGCAATTGCGCAGTCCTGAAGGCTGTCCTTGGGATCGGGAACAAACCCATGAGTCCCTTCGCCCTTATTTAATAGAAGAAGCTTATGAATTTATTGATGCCATCAATCAACAGGATGACCAGGCAATGGTAGAAGAACTGGGAGATGTCTTGTTACAAGTGATTTTTCATGCAGTTATTGCAGAAGAACGCTATGGGTTTAGTCTTAGTGAAGTAATTGAAAATTTGAATGAAAAGTTGATCCGTAGACATCCCCACGTATTCGGGACAGCACATGCGGATACACCAGACAAAGTGGTGCAAACATGGGATGCGGTAAAGGAGACTGAAGGAAAAGGAAAGAAAGACTCTATTTTGGATGATATTCCAAAATCGTTCCCAGCTGTTTTAATGGCATATGAACAACAGAAAAAAGCTGCAAAAGTTGGCTTTGATTGGGATGATGTAACAGGTGTCTTAGATAAGATGAAAGAAGAACTGATGGAGTTAGCAAATGCACCAAATTCGATGGAAAGAGAAAAAGAATTAGGAGATGTGTTGTTCACTGTCATCAACATCGCCCGTTTTTATAAAATTGACCCGGAAGTGGCCTTATTTCAGACTACTCGTAAATTTGACCGGAGATTCCGTCATGTCGAAAAGCGAGCAAAAGAAAACGGTCGGCCGATGGAGGATTATGGCATCGATCAATTAGAAGCTTGGTGGCAAGAAGCAAAGATAATGGAAAAGGATGAGATCAATGAGATTGGATAAGTTTTTAAAAGTATCAAGAATGATTAAACGCCGTACCTTAGCGAAGGAAGTTTGTGACGGCGGCCGGGTATCCATCAATGAGAAGGTTGCAAAGGCTGGATCAGAAGTAAAGGCAGGAGATATTTTAACGATTCGCTTTGGTCAAAAACTAGTGACTGCAAAAGTCGAACGTATCGCGGAAAATGTGCCAAAAGATATGGCAGATACACTATACACCATCGTCAAAGAAGAAGCTGTTCATTAATTTCCGTTCTAATCCTCAGGTTGTCCCCATAAGTTATACCAGAAGATTTTTTGGAAGGGGACATATTGATGGTACAAGATACAAATAACCACCATGAGTTAATTTTGACGAACCGCAATGAATTAGAGATAAGTGGTGTAACAGGTATAGAGAGTTTTGACAGTGAAGAGTTTTTGTTATCTACGGAGTATGGGTATGTAGGTATTCGTGGGCAGGAATTGCATCTAAAAAATCTTGATCTGGAACAAGGTATCATTTCTATACGCGGCCAGTTTTTAGATATCAGTTATTTGGATGTGAATCATCCGAGATCAGATAAAACCAAAAGTGTATTAGGACGGTTATTTCGTTGACGTTAGAAACGCAATGGATCACACTGTCGTTGATGTTTGCTTCTGGTGCATTATTAGGAGTTTTTTTAGATGTGTATCGTGTCTTAGCTAGAAGATTTACCCTTCGGGGCTGGCCGATTTCCATGATTGATTTACTCTTCTGGGTATCCTCAGCATGTTTTGTGTTTGGGATACTCCTGTGGAGTAACTGGGGTGAGATGCGGTTTTATATTATGATTGCAATTATTGCTGGAATATTATTTTATCTTCGGCTTCTAACGAAACCAATAACCAATATATTGACTAAACTGTTATATTTTGTTGAATGGCTCATTAAAAGAGTCATTCGTTTGATCGAGATTTTATTCTATCGACCCATTGTCCGACTTATTAGTCTCCTTTGGCGTATGTTTCGAGCGATTCTTCTTTTCATTTGGAAAATAATAACAAAACCGTTATTATGGTTACTAGGTCCTGTGATTCGTTATTGCAGACCATATACCACTAAGTTGAAAACTTGGTGGGCAAGCCGAAAGAAGAATGATGAGCAATAATGAAGTTTGCTTATTTCATTGTTCTTTCTCTAAACCATTTTCCGAGGAGGTGAAGGAATGAATGAACCTAAAAAATAACGTTTTGCGGTTTCGATCACCTGAACCTCAGGTAGAAATTGGAACGACCTCCAAGCCCTTACCTCCAAAATTGCATCCGAAAGTAAAACGTCGTCGTTTAATTTGGTTAGTTTTGATGGTATTGTTTTTTGGATGGTGTATTGTCCAATTGGTAATACAAGAGATAAGAATTGCCCACAAAGAGGAAGTCTTACATAAGCGCCAACAAGAGCTGGCAACAGTAGAAGCTACAGCTAAAAAGTTAACAGAGGATGTAAAACGTTACCAGGACAAAGATTATTTAATGGAGCAAGCACATAAACATGGTTATGGAAAACCTGGAGAAAAAAATGTTCCGATTGAAAATGACTAGGACTGAAGGATGTGTCATCCGGCACATCCTTTTTCTAATGTGTAATCAAGGTCGGCCGGAGGACAAATTTTTTCTTGACTTTTCTTTACGAAGTATACTACAATAAAGTCTGTTCGCTGATGCCGCGGGGTGGAGCAGCTCGGTAGCTCGTTGGGCTCATAACCCAAAGGTCGCAGGTTCAAATCCTGCCCCCGCAACCATATTATCGCAGGGTGGAGCAGCTCGGTAGCTCGTTGGGCTCATAACCCAAAGGTCGCAGGTTCGAATCCTGCCCCTGTAACCAATAATATATGTTTGGCGGCGTAGCTCAGCTGGCTAGAGCGTACGGTTCATACCCGTGAGGTCGGGGGTTCGAGCCCCTCCGCCGCTACCAAAAGAAGAGAGGAGAAGGCGGAATCACAACCTTGATCAAGGTTGCGTATAACGCCTTCTTTTCTTGTATGGAAGAGTGGGAAATATCTGGTGAATGTGGTAATCAAAAAGGTAAAATTTACTACCATAAATAAAACCTATACCGAAAAAGTTCGTGATTGGCGCGGCCGGTCCTGCTTTTCCACTCAATATGCAAATCCGGATGGCAAACGGATTTTCCACACTTATTATTTTGTGAAAAAGGGTTATACCATCTCGAAGGTCTTTCATAAAAACGGTGAATTTATGTATTACTACTGTGATGTGATGGAAATGAAAGAAGTCGCCCCGATGCGCTATGTGATGGTGGACCTCTTGCTAGACCTGATTGTATATCCGGACGGCCGGTATCATCTGATTGATGTCGATGAATTTGCAGATTCTATTGATAAAGGGCATCTTCGCAAACGGCAGCAAGTACATGCTCTTCGTACATTGGATACAATGTTACAATTGCAGACCAAACGTAGATTGATTCCACGATTTGTGCAAGATACAGAAATGATTCCAATTGTTACGAAACCAATTGCCCGAAAGTGAATTTTTCGACACAAAAAAGGTTGTTATTGAGAAGTTTTGTCGGAGTCTAAGTTTATAACTTTCATATCGACATGAAAAGACGAAAAAAGAGACGAAGGTTTCCCATGTTTATGGGACTTTGTCTCTTTTTTATTTCTCTTTGGCTTTGTTTATCTAATCTAAGCCCTTTGTCGGAAACTTTTTTTTGATTTCCAGCCATTTTGACAAACATTTTTAGAATCGCCACCTATAATGGGGAGCACAAATACGCAAACGGAGGTATATTATGTCATTTATAAAAAATATCATTTATCGTCCGGCTTTATTGGAAAAAGGATGGGTGAAAAGATTTTCTCATCGAATCATGAGTATGTGGAATTTTCCTGTGCTGACTATGGGTTTTTTGTTAGGTCGTGCAACGATATTGGAAGCACTCTCCCCATTTTCATTAGCATACCTTGCGGTGCTCTTCCATCTCGGTAGGCGAGAATGGCCGTTAGTGATGCTTTCTCTCTTGCTAGGTGCTGCTACATTAGGACCAATGGCGGCGGTGAAGATGACGGGTTTTTTTATGGTGCTGTTCATTGTCAACAAGCTATTCCAATGGTTTGGTCGAGGCAGTCTTTCTTCTACCCCGTTTGTTGTTCTCATCAGCAGCACCGTGGGCCACCTGTTAGAATTTAGTCTGCAATCGAACGCCAATTACTCGTACTTATTTGCGGCAATTGATATATTGCTTAGTTTTATTCTTACGTTTATCTTTGTACAATCATTACCCTTATTTACCGTTAAAAAAAATCGGTTAGGTTTAAAGCACGAAGAGATGGTTTGTTTGGTAATTTTGATGGGTTCTGTTTTAACTGGAATGATTGGATGGCAAGTTGGTGATATATCTATTGTTCATATTGCCTCCCGTTATATGATTTTGATATTGGCTTTAGTAGGAGGTGGAATGCTCGGTGCTTCCATGGGCGTGGTTACAGGACTTATCTTGAATTTATCGGATACCAAAGCCATTATGGAGATTTCTTTGTTAGCATTCTCTGGATTATTAGCAGGATTGTTTCAAGAGGGCAGGAGGATTGGAGTAGCTGTTGGGTTTTTACTCGGTTCCACTATTTTATCATTGTATCAAGCGAATAATGCTAATTTTTGGTTGTCTTTAGAGGAATCGATGATCGCTATTTTATTCTTTTTCTTGACGAAGGAATCCGTGTTTTTAAAACTCTCGAGATTAGTGCCGGGAACGTTTGAAAATCAAATGGCACATCAAGAATATATTCGCAGGCTTCGGGATGCTACTGCAGGGAAAGTAGAACGTTTTACTGAATTATTTTATGAACTGGCAGGCAGCTTTCGAGAAGATGTTTCAAAAAAACGCCATGATGATGAAGAGCAAGTGAACCAGTTTATTGGCAATATCATGTCAGAGGCATGCATGGGGTGTCGGAGGTTTACAGATTGTTGGGAGAAAAAAGTGGTAAAAACGTATCAAGGGATGACGAATTTATTAACCTTGGTGGAGGCGAACGGTGAAGGGCCTATTCCAGTTCCTCCCTTTTGGGCAGAGCATTGCATTCGCCCGGACAAAGTTTTGGAATCATGCCAAGCCCAATATATCTATCATCATGAACGAATGTATTGGAAAGAAAAAATAGATGAATCGAAAAAGGTAGTATCGGATCAACTTAGTGGAATGGCAGAAGTAATGGAAAAACTGACACGAGAGATTCGGCATGAGGCACAGGTGTTGACCGTGCAAGAAGATCAAATTCACTCCGCTCTAGAAACGTTAGGAGTTGACATACAGCGAGTAGACGTTTTAAATCTAGCAGAAGGTAAAGTAGAAATAGAAGTGGTTATGCCACATGTAGATGCATTGGACGAGTGTAAGAAGCTTATTGCTCCTTTGTTAACCGAAATAATCGGTGAGCCGATCAATGTACATCGTAAGATGGTACAAGATGGTGTATCTGGAGCTATTATCACGCTTGGTTCTGCTCAAAAATTTGAATTGAAAACTGGTTCAGCAAACGCAGCAAAAGGTGGAGCTGTTGTTTCAGGTGATAGTTTTTGTTCTCTCCAATTAGGAACGGGCAAAGCTGCGATTGCAATAAGTGATGGAATGGGTAACGGACAGCGAGCTCAAGAAGAATCAAGTGCGGCGTTAAAACTATTACGGCGATTGTTACAGGCAGGGATGCATGAAGAACGTGCAGTGGATTCGGTTAATTCCATCTTATCCCTTCGGACGATGGATGAGATGTTTGCTACGATCGATTTAGCATTAGTTGATTTAAACTCTGGGAGAGGGAGATTTATGAAAATTGGTTCCACTCCTGGATTCATCAAACGAGGCAAGAAAATTATCAAGTTAGCTGCTTCTAGCCCTCCAATCGGTATATTAAAAGAAATTGACATCAAACCGATCGAAATGCAGCTAGAACCTGGCGATATAATGATCATGATGAGTGATGGTGTCTACGATGCTTCAAGACATGCGATGAATAAAGAAGCATTTATGAATCGAATTCTTCATGAAATAGATACGAAAGACCCGCAGGATTTCGCTGACTCTTTGCTAGAGAAGGTGATCCAGCACCAAGGGGCTATTCATGATGATATGACGGTTGTTGTCTCTAGAGTCGAGCGATATGCTCCCGAGTGGACATCTATTCGTATCCCAGGATTGCGAAGGGTAGATCGTACAGCAGTTGTTGGCAGCTAAAAATACCTTAGTTGGAATCTACTCTATAAATTGCTAAAATAAGAACAACATTTCTTATCCCGGTTAACTGCCGGGATTTCTTAATATGAGGTGGCAAGTTGTTTTTAACAAAATTAGAATCCCTTATTCAAACGCAAACCTTATTTGACCCAGGTGAAAAACTACTTGTTGGTGTTTCTGGGGGATGTGATTCCATCGCATTGTTGGAAGCACTTTTCGAGCTTTCTCCAAAATATGGTTGGCGTATTTTTGTTGTCCATGTCAACCATCATCTTCGAGGAGACGCCAGTGATGGAGATGCTAGATATGTATCCGAATTTTGCCAGCAGCGTCAGATATCTTATCAAATTAAAGATGTAGACGTTCGAGCAAAAAAAGAAACTGCAGGTGGTAATAAACAAGCAATTGCTAGAGAGTTACGTTATCAAGCTTTTCGCAAAGCTGCAGAAGAGTGGAATATCAAAAAAATTGTATTGGCACATCATGCAGATGATCAAGTAGAGACCATTTTGATGCGAATAATTCGAGGGACTGGACCAAGTGGAATAGCTGGAATGCATGCAAAAAGAGAATGGGGAAACTTGCAGATCGTCCGTCCGCTTTTAGGAATATACAGGAAAGAATTGGAAAACTATTTGAGTGAAAAACAAATTGTACCAAGAGAAGATGCCAGCAATCAATCAACAGATTATACAAGGAATCGTTTGCGACTGGAATTAATTCCTAATTTACTTTCGTATAATCCTCAAGCAAAGCAAGCGATATTGCAATTGGGCAGTCTTATAAAGGAAGAGGAAAAAGTCTGGGAAAATTGGACGATTGAAGGTGTAAACGCTTGCTCACAAAAAATAAGTGAGGAAGAATACCAAATTGATCTTCCAGCCTTTCTTTCTTATCCTGTTGCTTTACAAAGAAGGATGGTTAAACTAATATTAAGTTGTCTAACTGATGAAAATCTACCTTACTATTCGATTGAACAGGTGTTACAATTAGGGGTACACCAATCTCCTTCGGTATGGATTTTCCTTCCCGGTGGAATAAAAGGAGTAAGATCATATGAAATACTCCGTCTGACCAAAGATTACATAAATCAAGGGGAAGATGAATGGTATTATCCTCTTCCTATCCCTAGCACAACCTATTTACCATATGGTGTGATAGAAGCTACGCTTTCCACCACACCTACGCACTTAAGCTTTCGTGAATCTCATCACAAAGCAGTATTTGATGCTGATGAATTAGAGTTGCAACAGCTGGCTGTTCGCAATCGGCGAGCAGGGGACTATATTCATCCCTACGGTTTCAAAGGTCGAAAGCGAGTAAAAGCTTTGTTGATGGAACATAAGATTCCTCAAGCAGAAAGAGGCAAAGTGCCAATGGTCGTCTCCAGTCAGGAAATTATCTGGATTCCTGGCATACGACGTTCTTCCATTGCGCCGGTGACCTCAAAAACTACCCATTATCTGACATTGCATTGGATGATGGAACAAAATAGTTAAGATGGGTAGATAAAGCGATACATATTGGAAGCAAGGAACAGTGATAGTCGTTTGGAGGGAAAAGGAAGTTGCATCAAGATGTAAAAGAGATTTTAGTTTCAACAGATCAGATCCAAGAAAAAATCAAGGAACTTGGAAAACAAATTACAAATGATTACCAAGAGCAAGACCTTTTGTGTGTGTGCATATTAAAGGGAGCAGCTCCATTTATGTCGGATTTGATTCGTGAAATCAATTTGCCTATTGAGATTGATTTTATGGCATGTTCCAGCTATGGTGCATCAACCAAATCTTCTGGACAAGTTAGAATTCTGAAGGATTTGGATTCATCTGTACAAAACCGTGATATTCTGCTTGTGGAGGATATCATTGATACAGGACTTACATTGAGTTATTTAGTAGACTTGTTCAAAGGGCGGGATGCACGTTCTGTTAAAACAGTTACACTACTTGACAAGCCATCCAGACGGCAGGCAAATTTAGTTCCTGATTATTATGGATTCCAAGTTCCAGATAAGTTTGTTATTGGCTTTGGTCTCGATTACGATGAGAAGTATAGAAATTTGCCTTACATAGGGGTTTTAAAAGAAGAGGTGTACAATACTAAAAACACCTGAATTTGGATGGAATCAGAAAGGGAGTGTAGTCGGCCATTTTAACTTGTGCTAGAATGAACAAGTGCTCGTTTCGGAAGTACACAATTTTTTTATATAAATGGACTGATAAAGACTGGAGAGGAGGCCAAGGATGAAAAACTACTTCCTCAGAAATGGATTATTGTATGTTACCCTCATCCTTGTAATCGTTGGAGTGTTTAATCTCGTAGCTAATACAAGTTCTGCTACGAAACAGTTAACGTACAGTGAATACCATAATCTGTTGACAACGAATCAGATCGATAGTGTTACGATTCAACCCGAAGGTGATACATATCACATTACAGGTAAGTATAAGAACAATAAATCAAAATCATTTGTAACCCAAGGACCTTTAGGATATGGATCTACGGTTACTCAAGATTTGCAGAAATACAATGTAAAGTTTTCAGTGGAGAAAACTAAGAGTGATTCGATTTGGATTTCTATCTTCACCTCCATTATTCCGATTGTTGGTGTGATTATTTTATTCCTCTTCCTCATGAATCAGGCGCAGGGCGGCGGCAGCCGAGTGATGAATTTTGGGAAGAGCAAGGCAAGATTATACAACGAAGAGAAAAAACGAGTTACCTTTAACGATGTTGCAGGTGCAGATGAAGAGAAAACGGAATTGATCGAGATCGTTGATTTTCTAAAAGATAATCGTCGTTTTGCACAGATGGGTGCTCGCATTCCAAAAGGTGTTTTACTTGTAGGGCCTCCTGGTACTGGTAAAACTTTATTGGCACGTGCAGTAGCTGGTGAAGCAAAGGTGCCATTCTTTTCGATCAGTGGTTCTGACTTTGTTGAAATGTTTGTAGGGGTAGGAGCTTCTCGTGTAAGAGATTTGTTTGAGCAAGCTAAGAAAAATGCACCTTGTATTATCTTTATCGATGAGATTGATGCAGTAGGTCGTCAACGTGGAGCAGGTTTAGGCGGAGGCCACGATGAACGTGAACAAACCTTGAACCAACTGCTTGTTGAAATGGACGGATTTGATGCAAATGCTGGTATCATCATCATGGCAGCGACCAACCGTCCTGATATTTTAGATCCTGCCTTGCTGCGTCCTGGACGTTTTGATCGTCAAATCTTAGTAAATCGCCCGGACGTTCGTGGAAGAGAAGAAATTTTAAAAGTGCATGCACGCAATAAACCAATAGATGAAAGTGTAAAACTGTCCGTTGTAGCGCAACGTACAACTGGCTTTTCTGGCGCTGATTTAGAAAACTTGTTGAATGAGGCAGCACTGTTAGCAGCTCGTGAAAACAAGCGTAAAATAACCATGTTAGAGATTGATGAAGCAGTGGATCGTGTTATCGCAGGTCCTCAGAAGAAAAGCAGAGTCGTCAGTGAGAAAGAAAGGCGAATTGTCGCTTTTCATGAGGCTGGGCACGTTATTGTGGGATACTATGTGAAAAATGCGGACACTGTTCATAAAGTAACCATTGTCCCACGAGGTCAAGCGGGTGGATATGCGATGATGCTTCCAAAAGAAGATCGTTATATCGCTACTAAGGGAGAATTACTCGACCGGGTCACAGGATTACTTGGTGGACGTGTAGCGGAAGAAGTTGTCTTTGGAGAAGTTAGTACAGGTGCTAGTAATGACTTTGAACGGGCTACAGCTATTGTTCGCTCTATGATTACCGAGTATGGAATGAGTGAAAAGTTTGCCACTATGCAGTTCGGTAAGTCCCAAGGGCAAGTGTTCCTTGGAAGAGATTTAGGTCATGAACAAAATTATTCTGATCAGATCGCTTATGAAATTGACACTGAAATGCAAGAGTTAATTCGCAGCTGTTACGATCAAGCTAAACAAATGTTGACAGAACGCCGCGATCAACTTAATTTGCTAGCTGAAACTCTTCTAACTCGTGAAACCTTAGATGAAGAGCAGATTAAACAGTTGCTAGAAACTGGGAAAATCGATGATTCTGTCGTTGTAACGATCCAAGGAAAAGACAATGAACCTGTAAAAGAAGAGCCGAAGATTGAAGAAATAAATGAGGAAGAACCACCTAAAAAAGATCTTTAATGACAAAAACCTAGTACTCAAACTGGATGGGAGAAAGGATTACGAAAGCTAGAGAGGATGACTTTCTCTACTTTGTTCCTTTCTTCTTGATTGAGTACAGGTTTTTTTCTTGGTTACGGAAGGAGCAAAGACATGTTACTCGTAATGGATGTTGGAAATACCAATATTGTTTTTGGGATTTATGAACAAGAGCAATTATTACATCATTGGAGAATGCAGACAGACCGAAATGCAACAGAAGATGAATATGCTATGACATTTAAACAATTGCTTTCTCATGCAGGATTGCAGTTGTCCCAGATCGATGGAGCCGTTATTTCTTCTGTTGTCCCTCCCATCACTTATGTCTTGCGCAAACTAAGTGAGAAATACTTGATGATTGATCCGCTAATCTTAGGACCAGGGGTAAAAACAGGTTTGCATATCCAAACAGATGATCCGAGAGAAGTAGGTGCTGACCGCATTGCAAATGCAGTGGCAGCGGTAGAATTGTATGGTGCCCCAGCTATCATTGTCGATTTTGGCACAGCTACTACTTTTTGTTACGTTGATGAGCATGCAAGGTACTTTGGAGGTGCGATAGCTCCTGGGGTTCAGATATCTGCCGAAGCTTTGTATCAGCGGGCCGCAAAACTAACTCGGGTCGAAATTGTTCAGCCTACAGAGGTTATTGGGCGTAACACCGTTCATGCTGTTCAATCCGGGATTTACTATGGATATGTTGGTTTGGTGGATGGCATCGTTAATCGGATGAAAAGTCAAAGTCCTGTAAAACCTACCGTTATTGCTACAGGAGGTTTGGCAAACTTAATCTGTCATAGTACAGATACGATTGATAAAATAGACCCTCTCCTTACTCTAGAAGGGTTGAAAATAATCTATAAAAGAAATCAATAATTGGAGGATGTGCGATGGATTACACAATTCGAGCTATATCAGCTGATGGATACGTTAGAGGTTTTGCAGCGTTAACGACAGACCTTGTACAAGAGTTACAACATCGACACCTTACTTTTCCAGTTGCGAGTGCAGCTCTGGGGAGAACTGCGACAATGGCATCTCTCTTAAGTTTAACCATCAAAGGAAAAAAGGAGCGTATTACCTTGCAGGTAGATGGGGATGGACCAGTAGGTCGGATTGTAGCGGAAACAGACGGCGAAAGTAAGATACGAGGATACGTCGATCATCCAGATGTTCTACTTCCATTGAACGATAAAGGGAAGTTAGACGTAGCAAGAGCAGTTGGGAAAGGTTCACTGTATGTAACTCGTGACTTAGGTCTAGGAAACCCATATCAAGGAACATCTCCTATTGTATCTGGGGAATTAGCAGACGATTTTACTTATTATTTTACTTCTTCTGAGCAAACTCCTAGTTCTGTTGGGCTTGGGGTTTTGGTGAATCGTGACAAAATTTTAGTCGCTGGAGGTTATATGATTCAACTATTACCCAATGCTCCAGAAGAGATTATTGATCAGTTAGAAGAAAAAATAGGCAAAATCACCTCGATCACTAATTTATTAGCCAAAGGTATTTCTCCTGAGCAACTGTTGCAGCAAATAATGGGTGACGATACACGTTTCTTAGATAAAAAAGATACAAAATTTGGATGTACTTGTTCCCATGAGAAAGTAAAAGATATGCTGATCAGTCTTGGGGTGGAAGAATTAAAATCGATTGTAAAAGAAGTTGGGGAAGCAGAAGTTGTTTGTCATTTTTGTAATGAGAAATACCAATTTGATAAAAAAGAACTACTGGAAATCATAGGTTCCCTAGATTGACAAATTATTCATGTAATTGATAAGATAAACTCATATATTCCTGCTTTATCACTCGGAATTAGGGGGATTAATATGCGAGTTGCGAATAACATACTTGAATTGATAGGACAGACACCTTTAGTGAAGTTGAATCACATTGTTGGTAAGGCAGATGCCGATGTTTACCTTAAATTGGAGTTTTTTAACCCTGGAGGAAGTGTAAAGGATCGCATTGGACTCAGCATGATTGAGGGTGCAGAAGAGCGAGGCGAATTAAAACCAGGAGACACTATTATTGAGCCGACTAGTGGTAACACCGGTATTGGTTTGGCGATGGTAGCAGCAGCAAAAGGCTATCGTGCTATCCTAGTTATGCCTGATACGATGAGTGTGGAGCGTCGCAACTTGCTGCGGGCATATGGTGCAGAACTCGTTTTAACACCAGGGGCAGAAGGAATGAAAGGTGCAATTGCCAAAGCAGAAGAGTTAAAAGAAGCCCATCCAGAGTATTTTATGCCACAGCAATTTAATAATGAGGATAATGTGAAAATCCATCGTGAAACAACAGCAAAAGAACTCATCAGTCAAGTGGATGGTCAGATCGATGCATTTGTTGCTGGAATTGGTACAGGTGGCACGATTACAGGGGCGGGTGAAGTATTAAAAGAGACTTTCCCCAATCTTCATGTAGTAGCAGTAGAACCACAAGATTCGCCTGTATTGTCTGGTGGGAAGCCGGGACCACATAAAATACAAGGGATTGGTGCAGGATTTGTACCATCTATTCTAAATACAGAAATATATGATGAAATTATCAAAGTGGAAAATGAAGAAGCATTCAAATGGGCACGTAAATTAGGACGTGAAGAAGGCATACTTGTGGGGATTTCCTCAGGAGCGGCAGTTTCTGCTGCACTAAAAGTAGCACGCCGTTTAGGAGCTGGAAAAAAAGTAATCGCTGTAATTCCAAGTAATGGAGAGCGTTATCTCACAACACCTTTGTATCAGTTTGAAGAAAAATAAAGTTAGGAAATAATAGGACAGACGTGTTAAGCTACACGTAATGTCCTTTTTTTTATAGAGTCTGTTGCATTATTCAACGTAAAAGCGCAGATGTGGGTGGGTGAAGCGTCCTTTGTGTTTTTCAACAACAGACGCGGAGAACACACACATCAAGCGACCTTATCAAGTGTTCAATTTTATTTATGCAACAACCTCTATATAGTAAGGTAGAGGTAAAAGATGATTTTCTTTTGGATTTTCCTCCATTTGTGTTAAAATGGAGCATTATTGAGTATAGCGGAGAAAGCATAGAGGAGTGGAGTAGAGATGATAGTAATGATTGATAACTATGATTCATTTACGTACAATTTGGTGCAGTATTTTGGTGAACTAGGGGAAGAGTTAAAAGTGTTTCGCAATGATGAAAAAACGGTAGCTGAAATTCAGGCTCTTTCCCCAAAAATGATCGTTATTTCTCCTGGTCCGGGGACACCAAATGACGCTGGAATTACCCTTGATCTGATTGACCAGCTTGCAGGTGTTATTCCTATCTTTGGAGTTTGCTTAGGCCATCAATCCATTGGACAGGCGTTTGGAGGAAAGGTTATACGCGCAGCTGAGTTAATGCATGGGAAAACTTCCGAAATTCACCATGATGGCAAAGGAATATTTGTTGACATTCCATCTCCGTTCACTGCTACTAGGTACCATTCATTAATCATAGATCCTGCATCTTTACCCGATTCACTTGAGATAAGTGCCCAAACGGAAAATGGCGAGATAATGGCGGTTCGCCATCGAACACTGCCGATTGAAGGAGTTCAATTTCATCCTGAGTCTCTTTTAAGTCAATATGGTAAACAACTTTTGACCAACTTCATTCGCACTTACGCATCCTAGGAGGTAATCCGTTGCTAGTAGCTGGTTCACACATCCTTCCTGTGGGAAAACGTACCCTTGTCATGGGAATATTAAATATAACACCAGATTCTTTTTCGGATGGTGGTATGTTTGATTCCCTAGACCGGGCATTGAAGCATGCCGAAAAATTGAAGAGAGATGGCGCTGATATTTTGGACATCGGCGGTGAATCTACAAGACCAGGTTTTCGAGCTGTTTCTGTAGAGGAAGAGCTAGAACGAGTGATTCCCATCATTGAAAAAGTGTCCACTCGAATTGATCTTCCAATATCCATCGATACGTATAAGGCTCAGGTAGCTAAAGAGGCCATCCAAGCTGGAGCGCACATTATTAATGACGTTTGGGGAGCAAAAAAAGATGCAGATATGCCCCGAGTCATGGGGGAGTTACAAGTTCCAGTCATCTTGATGCATAATCGTGTTGATGCTGCTTACCAAAATCTTATAAATGAGGTAATAGAGGATATGGAGTCCTCTATTACTCTAGTCAAAGATGCTGGTGTATCCGGGAAAAATATCATTCTTGATCCCGGCATTGGATTTGCCAAAACAGTGGAAGAAAATATTTACGTGATGCAGCATTTAGATGAATTGGTTGCGCTCGGTTACCCAGTTCTCCTAGGTACTTCAAGAAAATCTTTTATTGGATATACTCTCCAATTGGATGTTGACCAGAGATTAGAAGGAACCCTAGCAACAGTAGGTTGGGGTATAACAAAAGGATGTCATATCATACGTGTTCATGATGTACAGCAAACGGTTCGATTTTGTCAGATGATGGATGTGTTAAAAGGAGCCGTAGAAAATGGATAAAATCATTCTCAAACAGATGAGCTTCTATGCCTATCATGGGGCTTTTCCTGAGGAGAATAAGCTTGGACAACGTTTTATGGTTGACTTAGAGTTACGTTTGAATTTACAACCTGCCGGTCAAACAGACCAACTGAAATACTCCATTGATTATGGACAAGTTTTTCAAGTTGTTCAAAAAATAGTGGAAGGGCAGCAGTTTCGCTTAATTGAAGCATTAGCAGAAAGCATAGCAAATACACTGCTTACCAAATTTTCGGTGCCAGAAGTATTGGTAAGAGTAACCAAACCTGATCCCCCAATTCCTGGTCATTATGAATCAGTTGGGGTAGAAGTGGTTCGTTCAAAATGAGCAAGCGAATCATGGCTTATTTAGGCCTTGGTGCTAATTTAGGTGATCCAATTAACCAATTACAACAGGCATTGGCACTTTTACATCATTCAGGAGGAGTTTCGGTAAGAAGAATATCGTCCTTGTATGAGACATCACCTGTTGGTTATTTGGATCAACCTAACTTTTTTAATTTAGTCGCAGAGATCGATACGGTATTGCCGCCAACAGAGCTTTTGCAAGCTGCACAGAAAGTAGAACAGTGTTTGCATCGGGTGCGTCTTGAGCGGTTTGGTCCTAGGACAATGGATGTAGATATTTTGTTATATGACCATCGAATCATAGATACAGTGGAATTGACTATCCCTCATCCTAGGCTGTTAGAACGAGCATTTGCTTTAATTCCACTCCACGAGTTAACGGGAGAAATTATTCTTCCAACTGGTCAAAGCTTGGATGAAGCAATGAGAGCATTACCAAAAGATCAATGGATAAAAAAACGGGATTTCTCGTGGTAAAACTTAATTTAGACATACTGGTAATTCCTTTTCGAGAGGAGGAAAAATGTTGTTAAAGATCGGACCGATTACGATGAAGAATCGTGTAGTACTGGCTCCAATGGCTGGAGTATGTAATCCAGCATTCCGCTTGATCGCGAAAGAATTTGGTACAGGTCTTGTTTGTGCTGAAATGGTAAGTGACAAGGCTATTTTGCATGGGAATAAAAGGACACGAGAAATGTTATTTGTTGACGAGCGAGAAAAGCCGCTTAGTTTGCAAATTGTTGGTGGAGACCGCCATACTCTCGTGGAAGCTGCAAAAGTGGTAGACGAAGAAACCAATGCAGATATTATTGATATTAATATGGGTTGCCCTGTTCCTAAAGTAGTTAAATGTGACGCAGGTGCTCGTTGGTTACTAGATCCGAATAAAATATATGAAATGGTTTCTGCTGTTGTTGATGCAGTGAGCAAACCAGTTACCGTAAAAATGCGGATTGGTTGGGATGATGAACATATTTTTGCGATTGAAAATGCACAAGCAGTAGAACGTGCAGGTGGTTCCGCAGTTTCTGTACATGGTCGGACAAGAGTTCAGATGTACAAAGGAAAAGCAAACTGGGATATCATCCGCCAAGTTAAGGAATCCGTAGATATTCCTGTGATAGGCAATGGTGATGTCTTCACTCCTGAAGATGCAAGTGACATGCTTGAGAAAACAGGTTGCGATGGTGTAATGATTGGCCGGGCTGCTCTGGGAAATCCATGGATGCTGTACCGTACCATAAATTACTTAGAAGATGGAGTTTTAACTCCAGAACCAAGTGCCAAAGAAAAGATGGAAATTGCTATTCTTCATATGGATCGATTGATTGCTCTTCGGGGAGAAGAGGTTGCTGTAAGAGAAATGAGAAAACATGCTGCCTGGTATTTAAAAGGACTGCGTGATAGTGCAAAGTTGAAAGATTTGGTTAACCGTGCCACTACACGTGATGAAATGGCTGATTACTTGTTGACTTTTGCACAAGAATTAGAAGAGACCGTGGCGTAAGCCCTGAAGATAGAGGAGTTGGAAAGAAAAATGATCGATCAAGCTGAACAGAGTGAACAAATGCAAGTTAGAAGAGAAAAAGTAGATCTACTTAGAAAACGCGGTGTTGATCCTTTTGGTGAAAAATTTGTCCGCACCCATGTCGCAAAAGATTTGGAAGCTCTGTATGATGGACTAACGAAAGAGGAACTCGCAGAGAAAGAGGTTTCGGTTTCTATTGCTGGACGATTGATGACAAAACGGGTACAAGGGAAAGCATCTTTTGCTCATATTCAAGATATGAGTGGCCGAATCCAGATTTATGTGCGTTTGGACCAAGTCGGCGAAGAACAGTATGAAGTGTTTTCCCAAAGTGACATGGGGGATTATTTGGGTGTCACGGGAACTGTCTTTAAGACAAATCGGGGCGAGTTAAGTGTTCGCGCTAAAGAACTATCTTTTCTTTCCAAAGCACTTCGACCACTGCCAGAGAAGTACCATGGTCTAAAAGACGTAGAACAACGTTATCGCAAGCGGTATTTGGATTTAATCATGAATCCAGAAGTAAAACAAACTTTTATAACAAGAAGTCAAATTCTCACAGCGATGCGCCGTTATTTAACGGATTTAGGATATTTGGAGGTGGAGACTCCTACTCTGCATGTACTTGCAGGTGGAGCTTCTGCTCGTCCCTTTGTGACACATCATAATGCTTTGGACATGCCTCTTTATATGCGAGTTGCCTTAGAGCTTCACTTAAAACGATTGATGATTGGTGGAGTCGAGAAAGTATTTGAGATTGGTAGATGTTATCGAAATGAAGGAATTTCTACTCGGCATAACCCCGAATTTACGATGATGGAACTCTATGAGGCTTATGCTGATTTTGAGGACATTATGGATTTGACGGAAAATTTGATTGCTTCGATTACGAAGCAGGTTCGCGGAACATCTCTTATCACATACCAAGGACAAGAGATCGACCTTTCCCCAGGTTGGGCTCGCCGTTCGATGACAGATCTTATTAAAGAACATGTGGGAATTGATTTTACAGAACATATGTCTGATGAAAAAGCGCATCAATTAGCTAAGGAACATGGGGTAGAAGTGACACCTAACATGACTTTCGGACATATTGTAAATGAATTTTTTGAGCAAAAAATCGAGCACTTGCTCATTCAACCAACTTTCGTATATGGACATCCTGTGGCAATTTCTCCGCTGGCTAAACAAAATGCTAAAGACGACCGTTTTACAGATCGATTTGAACTATTTATTTATGGCAGAGAGCATGCAAATGCCTTTACAGAATTAAATGATCCAATCGAACAACGCAAACGTTTTGAAGCGCAAATGGCCGAAAAAGCAGCTGGAAATGATGAAGCACAGCCACTTGACGAAGATTTTCTGGAAGCGATGGAGCATGGAATGCCTCCAGCTGGTGGTCTTGGTATCGGAATTGACAGACTCGTTATGCTGCTTACAGACAGCCCTTCTATTCGTGATGTGCTGTTATTTCCTCATATGCGTGAACAACAATAGGAAAAATAGCTTCTATCTTGACAAGGTAGAGGCTATTTTCCTATATTGTCTTTAAAACTAATCTGATTTTTTGTATACTTATTTAGGATACAAATCAAAGTGTGGTTAAGGAGGTTTATACTTGCATATTGTTCTTTAAGGGAATAGAGCACCATATTAAATATCCCTTGAGAAACACAGTGCAAAAATATAGTGTTTTTGCAGTAATCGTTCAGAGATTAGGAGAATATTCATCCTGTTTAGAGCGTGTTTCTCTTTTGAGCGGTCTTGTAAGAGAAACGGTCGAAATTCTCGAAAATGGTATCACTTCGGCTCGAAGTGATAGTAGATGAAAACAATAAAATTGGAAAAAACTGAAACTATATACAAATATTGCCGATAGAATAACTGAGTAGTGCTAGTATCTAAAGTAGCTGTTATAATAAAAAATAGTCAATAGATAAGAGTTCTTTATTGCTTGTCTAAACATTACAAAGATACTATAATTGCCCTGTATCCTAGAACGGATAATAAAAGATATTGGGTTATCAGAAAATGTTAGGAAACTCTATCTAAATTCTATCTCGAAAGCTAACTTTTTATGCTAGTTTTACGGATTAGAAAATATCGCCTAATCTATTATCATGTTATTCTAATAGGACTTGTATTACCCTCATATGTCGATCCTCTTTAGTGGACTACATTGGTACAGGTCTTGTGACACTAATTGACTATTATCTACAGGGAAATAGGATGATTAGTGGAGGCGATAAAAAAATACTTTCTAAATTAAAAATTTCTCTAGAATTCCTGCCAATCTATTTACTATTCCTGTCAGAAAATCTATCTGCAAGTTTTTTCTATTGAAATGGAAGGTATTTCATAGTAAAAAAGTGAATTAAGATACTACCTTACCTTTTGCTCCTTTCATCTTGTTGGGACTGATCGTGACCAAAATTGCGGTTTTTATAGGGCTAGTATCATCACAAATGTAAACTCATGAATAGGGAGGAACATCTATGGGTCCCAAAAAAGAGAGCCAGAGATTTTTCGGTAAAGCTCCGCAGCTTCCGCAAAAAAGTCAGCAAGCGTCTCGGATGAGCTTTCTATCCAGAGATCGTGCTGCAACTTCAAAGGAAGTGAAGGAGGTAAAATCACCCGATCGTCAACAGCAACAGGTACTCTCTTTTTTGTCTGGTCTACAATCTAATTTCACATCACTTGTTCGATTAGTTGAGAAACGGTTGAGCTATGACAAAACCAAAGAAGTAGCTTTTGAACGCTTGTACCAAGAAATGGATGATCTGAAACAAGATCAAGAACTTGCACACTTGCGTCCACTATATATTGATTTGATTTTATTTCATGATCGTATGGAGAGTATCTATAAAGATGCAATTGATTCTGGGGTGCTGTCCCCTGAATTGGCAGATTTGCTGAAGTCTCTAAATGGTGAGCTGATGGAAATTCTGTACCGTCGTGGAGTAGAACCAATAATCCTCACATCTTATACCTTCGATCCAAAGTATCAAGAAGTAGTGAAGATAGAACCTACATTTCATCCAAGTGAAGACAATCAAATTGTTGACATTGTTCGTAATGGCTTTAAATACAAAGATGTTATTTTAAGACCAACCAAAGTAGTTATAAAGAAATATCAACCAAAATAAGGCCGTTGCTCTCTATCGTTTATGGAGATAAGAGGGAAGAGGAGTAAGTACAGAAAAATTTGTTTGGGAAAATTATTTTTGTGCCAGAGCACATCCATGAATTGATTCATGTGATAATCTCCAAAGATTTCTTTTCCTGCAAAGTAACATTGTGGCTTTCACAGGCATATATGCTAGAGGCGAAGTGGACACGCACGTACGAACGAGGGTAGTATCAATCTTCGTAGACAAGCTCATGACTTGAAGTCATGAGAGGTTCATATGGTAAGGACATAAAACCTGCCTAAAAACGAAGAAACCCTCTAACCTCTTTGTTTTTTCTCCCAATAGATGGGCAACCATCTTTTCATTTTCTTCTGAAAAAACTAGCGAGCTTGGCGTTCATCTGACATTATGCGGTAAGAAGGAGTGAAAAAAGATGGCGCGAGTAGTAGGAATCGATTTAGGTACAACATACTCTGCGATCTCAATCGTTAACCAATATGGAAAACCTGAAGTATTGACAAACCGTGAGGGAGAGAGAATTACCCCTTCCGTTGTTTTGTTTGATGGAGATGATCCGATTGTAGGAAGCATCGCAAAACGATCTGCGGTGGCTAATCCTTTTAATGTTATTCAGTTTGTAAAAAGACAAATCGGTGACAAAGGCTGGAAATTTCGCACAGAAAATTCCGAAGTATACACCCCAGAAGAAATCTCTGCTATGATTCTTCGTCGATTGAAAGAAGATGCAGAGACATTACTAGGGGAAAAAATTGAAGATGCTGTTGTTACTGTCCCAGCTTATTTTGATGATGCACAGCGTAAGGCTACACAAGATGCTGGACGGATCGCAGGAATCAATGTGTTGCGTATTATTAATGAGCCAACTGCAGCTGCTCTTGCTTATGGATTAAACAAAATGGACGAAACCCAGACCATTCTTGTTTACGATCTTGGTGGGGGTACCTTTGACGTTACCATCATGCACTTGAGCCCAGAAGGCCTAAAAGTATTGGCTACGGGCGGAGCGAAAAGTCTAGGTGGTTTTGATTGGGACAATGCAGTTATGGAGTATCTCAATGATCAATTCATCAAAGCTGGAGGAGTAGATTTATTAGAAGATCCAATGCTGGAACAAGATCTTCGAGATAAAGCAGAAATTGCCAAGAAAACGCTATCTTCCAGAGAACGCACGAATGTATTCCTATCTGCTAACGGTGTGAACGTGACAATTCCACTCACCCGCCAAAATTTTGAAGAAGTAACCCACCATCTCCTAAAACAAACTCAGAAAATAATGGAATTTGTATTAGAAGATGCTGGTTTGGATTGGAATGATATCAATCGTGTTCTTTTAGTAGGTGGATCAACTCGAATGCGTGCTGTTCCTGAATTGATTGAACGGGTCACTGGATTAAAGCCTTCACTGGATGTCAATCCTGATGAAGTTGTTGCCCAAGGTGCTGCTATTCAGGGAATGATCTTGATGATGAAGGAAGGACGTCATGATTTTGTTGACAACCATGCTTTCCCAATGGTGGAAGTACAAGATGTTAACTCTCACAGCATGGGTGTTGTCGCACTAGATGAAAGTGGTAATGAAGTAAACTCTATTGTATTGAAGAAGGATACTGCAATTCCTACCCGAGTAAGCAATCATTATACCACTACAGTGGATCAACAAACCCAATTACATATTCAAGTAACAGAAGGTGAAGATGTAGACCTCGATTATGTGAAAATAGTTGGGGAAGGTATGATTGATCTTCCTGAATACCCAAAGGGTGCTCCAATCGAAGTTATTTTTGAATATGATAGTGATGGGATTATTCATATTTCTGTCATTGATTCTACTGCTGGTACATTACTTGGCGAGTTAGATATTGAACGTACTTCCAACTTGACAGAGGACGAAGTACTAGAGAAACAAAAACGTGTTGCCAAATTGGCAATAAGCTAACTGCCTAAAAAAAGGATATTTTCAACATGGAGAACTACTATCGTTTTTTAGAGCTCTCCCCAGATGCATCTTCGGAGGAGATTCAAAAACTCATCCATCATCAAGTCAGATTGTGGAGTGCTCGCACAAATGCTGCTCAGATCAATCGTCGACAAGAAGCAGAACAGATGTTAAGCAAATTAGAGACGATTGAAGCAATTCTACTTGATACTGAACAAAGAGAAATATATGATAGACAGCTTCAAAATCATCCTATTGGTTGGCCGGAAAAAAAAATAAGCGAAGCACTTGATGAAGGGTTTCGGTTATTGAAGGCAAATCAACCGGAAGATGCGTTGTTTATTGCAATTAAAATGACAGAGCATATACAAGACAGGGCAGAAGCTTGGGTGTTGCTTGGACAAGCTAGATTTGCTGTAGGTGAAAAACAGGAAGCTATAACAAATATGATTCAAGCTTGTGAATTAGCACCAAATAATGCGGAATACTCTTTTTTGTTAGGTCAGCTGTATCAATCTTGCAACCGATTATCACGAGCAGAAGAAGCATTTGAACATGCTATCTCATTAGAACCTACTGAAATGAAGTATCAATACCAATTGGGGTCTCTCTATATACAACATGGTAACTTCAAACATGGTTTACAATTGCTTGAGAAAAGTGTGGAGCAAGAGCCTAAAAATAATACATACAAAGAAGAATTAGTACGCGCATACTTAGACATTGCATTTAGCACTTGGAAAGAAGTGGGGGAAGGGCATGATCAGTTAGAGCCTGGCTATTACCCAACCTCTCAAGCAGATGTAACGATGGCTTATATTTATGTAAAGCGTGCTTCTGCATTAGGTATCAAAGACAAAGATTTAATTGCCCAAATCAAAAAATCTCGATCATTGATACGAAAGCGCGAAGGGAGACAATTTACGGGGAGTTGGTTGTTTGCGCTTGTGAGTGCTGCTGAATTAGTTCTTATTCAACAATACAATCCTAGCATAATAAACGTTTCATTGATCGGTCTCCTACCGCTCTTATACATTTTTGCTACTTTTACACCGCGCTATCGGATTTATCAATGGGCAGTTATGGGTAAGAGCACACGAACAGATTTTGGTTATTTGCTAGAGGTTGTTCGTTTAAGGTTAAAAGGGTTTGGAATTATTATTATTCTACCATTTGCCATCCTGCCTTTTATCTATATGGTCAATCCTAACTACTTTGTTACAGATAATCCAATTTTCAGGAATATAAATTTTTATTTCTATCTTGTAAACTATGTATTACCGATTGTATTAATCATTAACTTGTATCGTAACTATATTCGAAAGCCAACATGAGCTAGAGGGAAAACCTCTAGCTTTTTTTGATTTGGAAATTTTCAAATGGAAATGGCGAGGTGAAAATAGTTTAATGGATTTCTGAGGCTAAATTTAACTATTACGGGGAATCGGAATGGGGCTCTCACCATATAGAAACAGGAGAATGAAACTGTCTGCATATATTAAAATTGGGTTCAAGAAGGTGAGTATGTTATTCTTATTGATGTGGGAGCTGAGTGGCTTAAAACTGCTTACGGTCATGGTCAGCCCAAAAAAATGATATCTGGTAATTTTCGCAATCCTTCTTTCACAAACATTATTGCAAAATTAGTACCAGAAATTTAGGGAGTTTTACGCATGAACCAAGCTCGTATTTTGCAAGCAGTAGGAATTACATTTGTCAGTTTGTTACTAGGCAGTTTGGTAGTAGGTTTGGTTATGTCCTATAAAGGATTATCACCACTACATCTTACAAATGAACAAATCATCGCGTATTTTTTGCCGATCCAAGTGTTTGGTCAATTTGTGATGGGATTTTGGTTAGGACGAAAAGTAGGAGGACGTGCAAGTCATCTGTTTTCTCATGTTTATTTAGCAAATATCGTATTGTTTATACTGCTTGTACTGTTCGGTTTCTTAGTCGGCCAAAATGCTTTTTGGTTTACTGCATTTGCACCTCTGGTAGCCTTGATTCTCTGTATTCCATCATTTCCTTTGGCGCTATTGGTGCGTCGTAAATAAAGGATTTTTTATACTGTAAAAAGGAAGTGCGGCCATTATTTCTGGTAATACTTCCTTTTTTCTTAAATTGTATAGATATCTTTTTTATTTAAATTCTTTTGGTATGCTGAAATGGAATATTATTTTATTATTTTCTAAATGGAGAAGAGGCGATGAAATTAAATCGGTTGCGTATTTTGCAAGCTAGTGGTTTAGGATTAATCATTATGTTCTCATTGGAGTATCTAGCTGGATTGGAAAATATGTGGATACACAGTTGTTTCTTCATGTTTTTCTTGCGAATATGCTGATCGTCATTGTAAATTTTGCAGTTAACTATATCGCCTATGGTGTTTTTCAAAATAGTCTAGGTGCTGCCATTATTGTTACTGTTCTTTTGGCTTGGCCTACTGCGATAATGGTAAGGAAGAAGCGGCTAAGTAGATTTAGATAAGGAAAAGGTCCCATCAGGACCTTTTTCAAGATTACTTTTTACTTATATTCGAGATTGCCTCTTGCCGGCCCTTTTCTAGATTAAGTTTCCACAATAGTAAAATTCCGATGACAAAAAAGATGGCAAGTGAGAGAATACCAAATCGACTAGATCCTGTTAATTGTCCAGCCAAACCAAAGACAAATGGTCCAAAGATTGCGGAAAATTTGCCTGACAGACCATAAAAACCAAAAAATTCAGCATTTCGGTTCGCTGGGACCAGTTGGCTATAGATGGAACGCGATAGAGCTTGACTGCCTCCCTGTACCACCCCGACTAGAACAGCGAGAACATAAAAGTGAAAAGAGGTGGTCATACCATAACCGAGAATGACAATGAACAAATAGATAATAATCGTGGTGATCAAGGTGCGCTTGCTGCCAAACCATCCAGCAAATTTTCCAAATAATAATGTGAATGGCAGTCCAACAAATTGGGTTATGAGCAGAGCTAAAATGAGATCACTTGTACCGATTCCAATTTCTCTTCCATAAATAGTGGCCATTTTTATAATGGTGTTGATTCCATCGTTAAAAAACCAAAAGGCAATTAAAAAACGCAGGAGTTCTGGGTATTTTGGCAGTTGCCCAATTGTTCGGATTACTTGTTGGGTACTATTTTTACACAATTGGAAGAAGCTTTCTGCTGATTTATTTTCTTTGTCTTTTACATGTTTGAATATGGGAAGGGAAAAGAAAAACCACCATACTCCAACAGAAGCAAAAGCAATCTGAGTTGCAGATACTGTAGTTAATCCAAACCAATCGGGTTTCTGAATAAAGACAAGTTGAAGTGCCAATAATACACCACCACCAATATATCCAAGGGCATATCCGCGACTAGACACCATATCACGGTCTTTTTCCTCAGCTATTTCAGGGAGGAGAGCATCATAAAAAATATTACTGCAAGCAAATGCTAAAGATCCTATAATCACAAGTACTACAGCCCATCTCCATTCACCTTCATCAATAGTAGCCATAAGTAGAGATGAGCCGATTCCTAGGTAAGTGAAAGAGCGGAGAAATTGCTTTTTTCGCCCTGCTCGATCAGCGATGGAGCCGAGGATAGGTGATAAGAGAACGAGTAAGACTAGAGAGATGGATTCTGTGTATCCCCAGTAAGCAGTAGCAGTTGTTTTCGCTAAAGTTTTAGCAGCTACATCTGAAAAAAAGATAGGCATCACAGCTGCAATCATGGTAGTGGCAAAGGCAGAGTTAGCCCAGTCATACCAAATCCAAGCGCGTACAACTTTTTTGTCCATTATATTCCCCCTAAAGTTCTAACGTAAAAGCTGTTTCCTAACTCAAATTTGAAGTGAATGAAAAATAGGATTGATATTATCACAAAAGATTCACTTACCACTATTATAAGAATTTTTCAGGTGGTTACGATATAGCAAGCAAAGAAAACTATAAATTATGTTGTTTAAACAGAAAATAATAGTTAAAATGTTATATTTATACATTATTGTATGATTGATTTCGCATAACTGTCCTGCCATATATTTGTAAGAGTTGTGATAGCCTGATATATAACGAAAATGACATTCATCCTTGGTGTTACTTCATGTTACAATAAGGGATATGAAAAAATGTCCGCTTGATAGAGTGAGGGGAAGTTATGCAGATAAAACAACAAGGAGAGCGAATAAAAAGAAGTTACCAAGTAATCAGTGCATTTCCATTTGTTGATGGTGTTCTGTATTATACAACTTACGATACGTTTGACCCTGAAGAGGTGCCCACACGTTTTATCCATGCAATACAATTGCAATCTGAACCAGACGAAGATACGATTGCTAAATTACCATTGAGAAATGAACGTATTTTTGTACCACTGCAAGAAGTCTTTGTAGAAGATGGAGTGCTATATCAAGTATTTGAGAAAATGGAAGGCAACCTGTTAGGGATTTACCTTTATCAAAATGCTCCACTTGCATTAGGGGAAGTTTCTCAGATCACTAAGACAATCGCTGATCATTTAATGGAATGCGAGTCCCAAGGGGAATTTGCTCTTATTGATCCCCAAAACATGGTTATCGATGAAGATGGTACCATTCGTTTCTTGTATGGTGGACCTACCTCTGTATTACCTTCAGAAAAGGGAAATGCATATAGTGAAGCGGAGTTGGCAAATCAACTTGGTGATTTGTTGTTTTTGATGTTGACAGGAGAAAATATAGAACAACACAAAAACAAGATGAGGCCTCTTCGGTCACTTCGACCTGATGTTCCGGTTGAATTAGAGTCTTGGATAATGAAGAGTGTTTCACCAGATCCAATGATGCGACCACCTTTACACGAATTGTGGAAGTGGGCTCATGAATTTGGTGGTAAGAAGCCCAAAGGGATCGATGCTTTAAAAGATGAGCAGAAAAAAGCCAGCAATTCACTTGTAGACAAGTTTTTTACCGGACGTTCAAAGCTAGCTTCTTTTGGTGTCAATAAACCGAAAAATGAAACGGAAAACGGTTTAAAACCAAAGAAAAAGTTACCAGGATGGCTGATGTGGGTTGCTATTGGGATTGTTGCTCTTTTGTTTTTGGCACGCTTGATTGCTACGCCAGGACCAGATGTTACCTCTCTAGTAGAAGGGAAAATTATACAGGAAGTCGAACAAAATCCAGACAGAGCAGTTAGTCTATATAATCAATCCGTAAAGGCATATGAGAAAGGCGATATTGATAAAGCATTGACATTTGCAAAGCAAGCTTTAGCAATGGATACAGAGAGCAAACAATATTATGTGCATCTCGCTAATCTCTATGGCTTAAAGAAAGATTATAAGTCAGGTGTCATTGTTATGAATTCAGCAACTGCATATTTTACTGATGATGCGAAGTTGTTTGATCAGCTTGCTGTTTTTAATTATTATGTACGTGATTATCAAAGTGCACAAACGGCAATTGACAAAGCTTTAGAGTTAGACGATAAAACTGCTAGTATTTACTACCATCGGGGGAAAATCTACAATATCTTAAAAGATAGTAACACAGCCGTAGAGAGTATGAAAAAAGCAGTTGCATTAGCTCCAAAAAATGCAGTGTATTTTCATGAATTTGCTATTATTCAATTACAAGCTAATAATATAGAAGCTGCAGTAGAAAATGAGAAAAAAGCGGTTAAGTTGAGTGATAAGAGTATAGAGTATCATATCTCTCTTGGACTTTTATATTTAAAACAACGGGATGAATTACTTCGAAATCAAAGTCTGAGAACCGAAGTTAAGCAAAAGCAGCTTAAGGATTTACTCAATCTAGCTTGGGATGCATTTTATGAAGTAAATAACATCGATCCAAATAATGCAGAAGGTTATTATTACAAGGCACGGACTTATTACATTAATGGAAAAAGTAACCCTAAGAGCTATGGTTCTGCGATTACAGCTTCTCTAAAAGCAGTGGATCGTGATCCTAAAAATGGGAAATATTCTTACCAGCTAGGGGTCTGCTATATGGCAGTGAAGAACAAACCTGCAGCGGTTGCAGCTTTTCAACAAGCTCTTCAATTAGAACCAAGTAACCGCCTCTACCAAAATGGACTATCAAGTGCTCAGGCAATGAAATAGTTTGCCAGAAAGGAAGGTAAAGTGCGTCTGAAGCTATTATGCTTAGCTCTTTGTTCTTTATTTCTATTTTCACACCCTGTGGTGTATGCTGCTACAACTATTGTAAAGGTTAAAACTCCTTTTTTAGAAATGCAGCCTGATTCCATAGATTTATCCCTGATGGAACCTAAGGTTGGACCAGGAGGAGAAGGAGAAATAACGATCAATATAATAGATAAGTAAAAGGTGGATCTCCATGCGACATGTAATTTCTAGTACACAATTTACCAAAGAAGATCTAACATCTCTGTTTGTTCTTACATCTGATATCAAAAAAGATCCCAGTCGCTATTATGATTCACTGCGTGGTAAAGTAGTGGCTACCTTATTTTATGAACCGAGTACCCGTACTCGGCTTTCTTTTGAATCTGCGATTCAGCGACTAGGGGCAAGTTTAATCAGTACCGAAAATGCGAGGGAAGTTTCCTCCTCTGTAAAAGGAGAAAGTCTTCAAGATACCGTTCGGATTGTGGAAGGATATGCAGAGGCAATAGTCATGCGTCACTATGAAAATGATGCAGCAGCAGAAGCGAGCAGAGTAGCTTCTGTCCCCATTATTAATGCAGGAGGGGGATCAGGTGAACATCCGACCCAATCATTACTTGATGGTTACACCATATTTGAACAGCGATCATCGCTAGATCATTTATCTGTTGCGGTGATTGGTGATTTGAGATACGGCCGTACCGTTCATTCTTTGGTAAAAATGCTATCTTTGTTTGAGGATTTAACGATTTATGGTGTTGGTTTACCAGGCTTAGAACTAAGTGATGATTATATTCAATACATAGAGGATAATGGAGGGCATTTTATCGCATGCTCTTCTCTAAGTGATGTACCAAGTGATGTAGATGTACTTTATCAAACGAGAACGCAAAGAGAGAGAATGTCAGCTAGTCAGGGAAGTGTGCAGGAAATAATCATTGATAGACATGTGTTGAATCGCTTTGGTTCTCATACGATGGTGCTTCACCCGCTTCCTCGAAACCAAGAAATCGCCTCTGATGTTGATGGGGACCCTCGTGCCCTGTATTTCCAGCAGGCAAAAAATGGTATGTGGATTCGAATGGCTTTGCTATACTCATTATTGACAGAAAACCGCTAACGAAAAAGAGTTAGCGGTTTTTACTATTTCACGATTAACAATTGCTCCGTATGGTCATGTATTTTCCCTTTTTCTACATGTAACTTGATATGATAGGTTCCAGGTGTTTTAAAGTGATACGTACTATAGTATTCACCAGGTTTTGTTTCGGCGACATCCGTAAAGTCGTGGTTGCTTTCGCCTTCTTTCCAGATTTCAAACTCTACATTTGCACCTGTTAAAGCTTGATTGTTTTGGGCGATATGCCCGAAAAGTTTGGTGCTCTGTCCGCTCTTGGCGTTAGATGGGAGCTGAATATGCATCATTAATCCGTTATCTCCACTATGATGGCTTTGTTCTTTATTTGATGTTTCACCAATAGTAAAAGTCTTGGAAAGCATTTGATGAACTTGTGGGGTAGTGGCATGGACAATGACATTATAAGTGCCTGCGATAGGATAAGTATTCGTGATGGTGTAGGTTCCTTCAGCCGTTTGTTTCGTCTTTAGCATGGAGTGACTTTTTGCTTCTTTGTTCCAAATCTCAAATTCTACATTCGCATCATTCACTGGCTTATTGTTTCCAGTTACCTTTGCAGACAGTGTAACAGGCTGGTTTGGGATTGGTTTTGTTGGCTGTACTTCAAACTGAAGCGAGATCGAGGTAGGTGCACTTGGACGTGTGGAAGTGGTGGATGGTGAAGTACATCCACTGACCAATAACAATCCCAATGACAGCATCCATCCTATTTTCTTCAACGTTAGAACCCCTTTGTTTCTTTTTGTAATGTTAGTATAAACGTTCTGATTCCAATTTTTACATTAAGCGTCCTTATGATTGTAAAAAAATAGAACAACAAAAGACATCCCTCATAAGAGCTATTTTTATGTATTACCTCCCATAAACCCTTGTTCATAGGCATAGCGGGTCAGTTGTACCCGATTGTTCAGGTGTAATTTTTGCATAATATTTTTGAGATGATTTTTAACGGTATGTTCAGAGATGATCAGTTCATTGGCGATTTCTCGATTGCTAAGTCCTTGGGCGACCCTCGTCAATATTTCTTGCTCCCTTGGAGTCAACAAATGGTCATTTGCTGATTTCACGCCGGTAAATTCGGCTAGGATTCGATTGGCGATTTCTTGAGGCATAGTGGCTGTATCTGTTGCCAATGCATGCAAATAGGACAGCCAAATAGTCGGATTGAGGTTTTTCACGAGGTATCCTTGGGCACCGTTTTTTATCGCTTCAAACAAATTGGTAACATCATCGGAGACTGTAACCATGACGATTTTGACATAAGGAAACTGCTCCTTTACTTGGCGTGTTGCTTCCAGACCATTTAAGCCTGGCATATGGATATCCATTAAAATCATATCTGGCATGAGTTGCTCTGTCAGAGGTAAGATCTCATCTCCGCGTTTTGCTTCTCCTACAATGGTAAAGCGGTCATCTTCCGAGAGAATCATTCGCATGGCCTTACGGGCATGTTCATGATCGTCTGCAATTAAAATTCGATAGTTCATCTTTTAAAGCTCCTTTTTCCTAACGTGAACGATGGTTTTGTTTTTTTGCCGCGAGAAAGAAAATTCCGCGCTGCACTCTTCCGCACGTTCCTTCATGATGCGAAGGCCAAAGTTATTTGCTGATGGTAACTTATGCTCTTCAAAACCTACACCGTTGTCTTCTATCTTCAAATTCCAACTATCACAGGTGGAAGTTAGTTCTATCCATACTGCTGTAGCAAATGCATGTTTTCGAATGTTAGTCAGTGCTTCATTGATGATGGCTATTATTTCCCAACCTTCTTTTTGGGAGAAGTGGTTATCTTGAAACTGGGCAATATAGTGAACATCTATTCCTGTATCCAAACGGAATTGCTCGATACTCGTTTGAAGTTGCGCCGATAAGGCTAATTGGGTTTCTGTTTTGAGAGTGTGGATCGACCTCCGCACATACTCTTGGATATGGTGCAAACTATGTTGCAGTTCTCTCCACTGTTCATGGGGAGCGATTGCTTTTAATTTTTCTACTTGCACAGAGGACAGAAACAAAGTTTGAGCGATCCCATCGTGGAGTTCACGGGCTATCCGCTCTCTTTCGGCCATGAGCTGCGTGCTTTCCCGTTCTTGTTTCAGCTGCTTTGATAAATGTTCATAGGCTTGAAAGAGCGGATTGAGGAAGGCGATGGTAATCAGGAAAATAATGATAGGAGAGAGCCAATTTCCAAGTTCCATCGAAACGTGAGGCAGTAAGATCGTGTGGCGGAGATATTCCCATATTCCAATCGTCAGGGTGGGGATGGAAAGGATAAGCCATTTAATTTGTTTGGTAGACATGTCACTCAGCCCTTTAGAATAATTCCTTTCTATCATAACGGACTTGTTTCTCTTTATCTACTTTAAAAGCCGACGGCCGGGTATCTGAGTTAGATACCCGGCCGGTACTTCATCACGCATCGAGAAGCTGTGGATATGCTTGTTCGAACAGCTCCTTAATAAGCGGGATGAGTGCTTGGAACGAGGAGAGATCTTGCTTGTAGAGTCTCTCTGCCCTTTCGAGCTCTTCTTGAGTAGAAGACTTCATTCGGTGCAGTTCCTCTTGTGCTTTTTTGAGCTTCCTTTTTGTCTGCTCGGAGAGCCATTTCAATTCTTCGACAGCCTCAACGAAAAACTTTTCGGAAGGGGCCTTATCCTCTCGCAGTTTCTCACTCAGAAGAGCAAATTTCGGGAACCGACTACGAGGCAGTCCACTACTTACCAGCAGTTTGTGGTGAAGATCAATGAGTTCTTGTGTAGAGAGCTTTTTCGAAGGAAACATACTAACCTCTATTCTCTTCAGATGCCCCACTGATTTTATTATACGCAATACCTACTACCACGAATAGGGAAAAATCTCTCCGTATTTAATGCATTTTTTGTATAAAAATATACTAAAAAAGGGTATTGGTATGGAGGAAGGAGTGTGGGGATATGTACGATGTTTTATACCCTAACTATTGGATTTTGACCGAGCGATTGTTTATGGCTGCATTGATGGGCGGGTTTATCGGCTGGGAAAGAGAGATAAACCATTCTCCAGCAGGTTTTCGTACCCATATATTGGTCTCCGTAGGATCAGCTTTGATCATGCTTATTTCGATCTATGGATTTTCTGACTTTGTTCATCTCCCTCATTTTACGTTTGATCCTTCCCGGATCAGCGCACAGGTGGTCAGCGGGATTGGCTTCTTAGGTGCAGGGACCATTTTGCGCCAAGGGGTTACAGTCAGCGGGTTGACTACAGCAGCTTCGCTCTGGGTAGTAGCAGCTGTTGGCCTGTCTACTGGTGCAGGCTTCTACTTTCCAGCAGCTATCACGACATTGATCGTATTTATTGGACTCATTATCCGCAGATGGCTGGACCGGATGTTTTGGAACAAAAAGACGAGGGCTGTATTAGAAGTGTGGACAGATAATGACGTTACGCGTTTGAGTGAGATGGTCAAGATCATCGGAAAAAGCAAAAGCGTTTCTATAAAAAAGCTTCGAATTGAAGAAGATGGTGATGATACTTCAAAGATCACTTTTACGATAAAAATAAAAGGAACGAAACTGGATGCCCAGTTGTTAGAGGAGTTGCAGCATATGGAAGGGATCACTCGTGTGGAGCAGGTTTATTGATGTCGAGAAGTGTTGTATGGAGCGGAGTTACAGTATTATTCTTTATTGACCAGTAAATTGTGAATAATGTAAGATGGTTGTAGGATTTACCGACCGTGTGCATCAAGATGCACCCAAACACGAGGAGTATCCTCATGACTCACATCTCTGCTCTGGAAGAGCTGCTGACCGCTGCTTTGCAGGAAAGGAATCAGCTCAATGCGTACATCGCAAACCTCAAGGACACCATCGAGGCACGCAGGAGGATGGAAACCACCGGAGCCGAAATCATCGGCATGCAGGTGGCTGTTCCGGCCGTTCCCACCGCCGAGGACACCGAGGCGGTGTCCGGAGCCAAGGTCACGCAGCGAAAGGAAGACAAGATCGCGCGTATTCAGAGGCTGAAGAAGGCTCTGAAGAACCCGAGGGTGTCGACGGCCGAATTCTCCGACGACGACATCAGCTTCATCAAGAACGGTCCGCTCCTGAGGATCTGGAACAAGAAGAAGAGGGACGAAGCCAAGGCCGAGCAGCCCGAAGCCACCGAGGAGCCCAGGGCCGAGCAGCCCGAAGCCACCGAGGAGCCCAGGGCCGAGCAGCCCGAAGCCATCGAGGAGCCCAAGGCCGACGAGTCCGAAGCCACCGAGGAGCCCAGGGCCGAGCAGCCCGAAGCCACCGAGGAGCCCAGGGCCGAGCAGCCCGAAGCCACCGAGGAGCCCAGGGCCGACGAGTCCGAAGCCACCGAGGAGCCCAGGGCCGAGCAGCCCGAAGCCACCGAGGAGCCCAGGGCCGACAAGCCCGAAGCTACCGAGGAGCCCAGGGCCGACGAGTCCGAGGTCACCGAGAAGCCGAAGGTCAGCCCGGCATGTATGCCTCAGAAGCCGACTCTCCACGTGCAGCGTCGTTCGGAGGCCACGGTGGAGGAGTCCGGTACTCAGTCCACCAAGGTCAAGGTCATCGACGAGTCCGAGCTGCCTGAGGAGGTAGTGGACCTTCGTCAGAAGGTCAGGTCGGGCAGGTACAACCTGTACTCGGATTGGGTGGAGATTCTCACCCGCATGGAACTCTTCTCGGATCTCCTCACAACCCGGCAGTTGGAGGAGCTCTTCAACAACCTCCCGCCGAACAAGCAGGAGGAAGTGAAGGCGATCTTGAATGGTCAGCCGGTTTCCGAGTCAGAATCGGAGTTCACTCCGAAGATCATGGATCGCGGTGCGTCGAACGATTCTTCGTCTTCGATCCCCAAGGGTGTGGACCTGGGCGAACTTCAGAAGGAGATCGCTGGGCGCCACTCTGAGCGGGAAGGCGGTTACAAGCCCAAGGCGAAGGTGGAGATCAAGCAGAGGCCCACTCCGGAGGTGGGTAATAGCAAGTCCGGCTCTAACAAGGGTGGCAATCCCCGTGCAAAGTCTGGGGACAGCTCCCTGATCTTCGAAAGGAGTAAGGCTCAGCTTGAGAAGAAGCTCAAGGACAACATCCTCAAGGGTGTGGTCTGTGAGTTGAAGGATGAAGAGGAAGAGGTCATCCAAATGGATCTTCTCCTGCGAATCATGAAGAAGATCATGCTGAGGCATGATTTCCTGTTCACTGACAGTGAGCGGAGGTACATCGGTACCCATGAGCTCTTGATGCAGCTGCTGAAGGAGCGCCCTTCGGAGGAGAATCTGTCCACTTCCAAGCCCGAACCCAAGGCCAAGCCTGTCTCCGACCAGATGACTGAGCTGAGGAGGCGCTACGACACCCGCGATGAGGAGGGGCATAAGCCTCTTTCTCGACGGGAGATCAGCCAGCTGAAGAAGGCTGACCCGGCAAACCGGATCTCGGGGAAGGAAGCAGCGGAGTACAACAAGAAGTACAACTCCAAGGCTGCCGCCTAGGGTCACGACTCCTTGCGCATCGCACGCACACGGTCAAACCCCTCCGGCTACCGCCGGAGGGGGGGCGCTGATCGCTTTCGAGCAATCTGCTGCCCCCGTGCGAATAATAATGAACTTTTATATAGATGCTAGAAAAACAAGTTAACCCGAGCGGGTTAGCTTTTTTTGTATATTTGTCAAAAAATAGACCCAAAATAAGAAAAAGCATTGCCATTTTGGATAGTTGATGTATAATAATAACGTAAGGTCAAAGTTAGTCAAAGTCAGCAAGGGGGTGTCCGTGTGGGGAATATTTCGGACATCATCGAAAAATATCTACAACAGATGCTAGCAGCAAGTGACAGCGGGATGGTAGAGATCAAGCGAAGTGAATTAGCCGATGAGTTTCAATGCGTTCCTTCGCAAATCAATTATGTGATCAGTACCAGATTTACCGTCGAAAAAGGATATTTGGTGGAGAGCAAACGAGGTGGAGGCGGATTTATTCGCATTCGCCGCGTGAGACTTCAATCCCAAAAGGAGTATTTTGCAGATCTATTGCTTCATATCGGAGAGACGATCCCTCAATTGACTGCAGAGCATGTTCTCAGTCGTTTAGTGGGAGATAAGTTGTTGACCGAGCGTGAAGCAGTTCTGATCAAAAGCATTATTTCCCGGGAAACACTCCAACTGCCACTTCCTATTCGCGATGAGGTAAGGGCCCGTATGTTACGATCGATGATCTCCATTCTGTTTGGAAAGTTAGGAGGTTGATGAACTTGCTTTGTCCTGAGTGTGGAAAACGTCCAGCGACCCTTCATTATACGAAGATCGTAAATGGAGAGAAGACAGAAGCTCACTTATGTGAGGTTTGTGCACAGGAAAAAGGCGAGTATATGCCTGGATTTGACAGTGGCTTCTCGTTTCATAACCTGTTATCTGGATTGTTAAACTTTGATATGGTTTCAAGTGAATCTCCCAATATCGCACAGCAGACTGTCCCAAGATGTGCGACATGCGGGTTAACGTATAATCAATTTAGTAAAATAGGGCGGTTTGGCTGTAGCGATTGCTTTGAAACATTTCGTGATCGTTTAGACCCGCTTCTTCGTCGCATTCATGGGTCTACCACTCACCACGGTAAGATTCCAGAGCGTACAAAAGGCGAACTAAAAATCAAAAAAGATCTAGAAAAACTTCGTGAACAACTCGCTCGATCGGTGGAGTTGGAGGAGTTTGAAAAGGCAGCACAACTTCGAGATCAAATTCGTTCTCTACAGGAACGGCTTTCGGAGTAAGGAGGCGGTAGAAATGTCATTAAATCAATTTCTTGAAAATGCTGTGAGTGAATGGATGAAGGTAAAAGGTGCTGAGTCTGATGTGATCTTCTCCAGCAGGGTCCGCATAGCTCGAAACTTAGCACATATGCCATTTCCTATGCTCAGTACCGCCTCCCAGTTGGAAGAAGTGACCCATCTTATTAAGGAAGCATTGACCAAAGATGATATTCCAGAGATTTTGGAGAATGCGGAACTGATCGAAATGGCAGACTTGACCGAACTCCAAAAGCGAGTTTTGGTAGAAAAACACCTGATTAGTCCTCACTTGGCAGAGGAATCTACATCTGGAGCAGTACTTTTTAGTCAAGATGAGTCTGTCAGCATTATGGTGAATGAAGAAGATCATATACGAATTCAATGCTTATTTCCAGGTTTTCAATTAGAGAAGGCTTGGAAGTTGGCATCTCAAATAGATGATTGGTTAGAAAAGCATGTGACATTTGCTTTTGATGAACAGTGTGGATATTTAACCAGCTGTCCTACGAATGTAGGTACTGGTATTCGAGCTTCCGTGATGATCCACTTGCCAGCTTTAGCGATGACTGGGCAATTAAATCGATTTATTCCTGCGATTACCCAAGTGGGCTTAGCAGTACGGGGGATTTATGGGGAAGGAAGCGAAGCGTTAGGCAACTTGTACCAAGTATCCAACCAAGTGACACTTGGTCAGTCAGAAGAAGAGATCATCGATAAATTGCAAGGCGTAGTACGCCAAATGATCGATCATGAAAAACAGGCTCGTGAAAGATTGCTCGGTATGTCTTCGATCCAATTGGAAGATAGAGTGAACCGTTCTTTAGGTATACTGGCTCATGCCCGAATTATTGACTCCAAAGAGGCAATGAGACGTCTGTCTGATGTTCGATTGGGGATCGATTTGGGGTTGTTGACAGGAGTTCCGTCATCAGTGATGAATGAGTTAATGGTATTGATCCAACCAGGTTTTTTACAGCAATATGCAGGTGAAAAATTAGGTGCGGAAGAACGGGATGTTCGTCGAGCTGAGTTAATTCGGGAAAGAATTGGAATGGAAAGAGAGTAAAAAAGATAAATAGAAGAGGTGAAGCGATATGATGTTTGGACGATTTACCGAACGAGCACAAAAAGTTCTTTCTTTAGCACAAGAAGAAGCAGTTCGTCTTGGTCATACCAATATCGGTACGGAACATATTCTTTTGGGTCTAATCCGTGAAGGCGACGGCATTGCAGCTAAAGCATTGGTTGCACTAGGGCTTGGCATGGAAAAAATTCAAAAAGAAGTGGAAACCCTAATCGGACGTGGAAGCGGTCAACCTACGAGTATTGCTTACACACCAAGAGCGAAAAAAGTAATCGAGTTGTCTATGGATGAAGCTCGTAAACTCGGTCATACGTATGTCGGAACCGAACATATTCTCCTCGGCTTGATCCGAGAAGGAGAGGGAGTTGCTGCAAGAGTACTTAACAACCTTGGTGTTAGTTTGAACAAAGCACGTGGTCAAGTTTTACAATTACTTGGGAGTTCAGAGACCGTTTCATCTCATCAAGGAGGGACACAAATGAGCGCCAATACACCTACATTGGACAGTTTGGCTCGTGATTTGACCCAATCCGCTAGAGAGAGCAACCTAGACCCAGTAATCGGCAGAAGCAAAGAGATTGAGCGTGTGATCCAAGTGCTGTCTCGTCGAACCAAGAACAATCCTGTACTCATCGGGGAGCCTGGAGTGGGGAAAACAGCTGTTGCAGAAGGCTTGGCTCAGCGCATCGTTGAAGGAGATATCCCTGAAACACTCCGTGGCAAACGGGTGATGACACTTGATATGGGTACAGTAGTAGCAGGAACGAAATATCGCGGGGAATTTGAGGATCGTCTCAAAAAAATCATGGATGAAATTCGTCAGGCAGGCAATATTATACTCTTTATCGACGAACTGCACACTCTGATTGGAGCTGGTGGAGCAGAAGGGGCAATTGATGCATCCAATATCTTAAAACCAGCATTGGCACGTGGAGAACTTCAATGTGTAGGTGCAACTACACTTGATGAATACCGTAAATATATTGAAAAAGATGCTGCATTAGAGCGCCGTTTCCAACCCATCACCGTTGATGAGCCTTCTAAAGAAGAAGCCATCCTTATTCTCCAAGGACTTCGTGATCGTTATGAAGCTCACCACCGTGTGAAAATCACCGATGAAGCGATTAAACAAGCTGTTAAACTTTCGGATCGCTATATTACGGACCGTTATCTGCCAGATAAAGCAATTGATCTGATTGACGAAGCAGCTTCTAAAGTCAGACTTTCTTCCTATACCGTTCCCCCAGAGTTAAAAGAATTGGAACAACGGATGGAAGAAGTGAAGAAAGAAAAAGATGCTGCAGTTCAGAGTCAGGAGTTTGAAAAAGCAGCTTCCCTTCGGGATAAAGAACAAAAACTTCGTGAAGAATTAGAGACAACTCGAAATCGTTGGAGACAAGATCAAGGAAAAACAGATTCAGCTGTAACAGCAGAAGATGTTGCAGATGTTGTGGCAAACTGGACTGGTATACCAGTAGTAAAACTGGCAGAAGAAGAGACAGAAAGATTACTCAAAATGGAAGACATCCTGCACAATCGAGTAATCGGTCAAGAAGAAGCAGTAGTTTCCGTAGCGCGTGCTATTCGTCGTGCTCGTGCAGGCTTAAAAGACCCTAAACGTCCAATTGGTTCTTTTATCTTCCTAGGACCTACAGGAGTAGGGAAGACCGAGCTTGCTCGCGCACTGGCAGAATCGATGTTCGGTGACGAAGATGCTATGATTCGGATTGATATGTCCGAGTATATGGAGAAACATTCGACTAGCCGTCTCGTTGGATCTCCTCCAGGGTATGTAGGTTATGATGAAGGTGGACAGTTGACAGAGAAAGTTCGCCGTAAACCATATTCTGTAGTACTCTTTGATGAAATTGAAAAAGCGCATCCAGAAGTATTCAATGTGTTACTTCAAGTTCTAGAAGATGGTCGTTTAACCGACAGCAAAGGTCGTACTGTCGACTTCCGCAATACCATTATCATTATGACATCAAATGTTGGTGCATCCACAATCGGAAAAAATACAAAACTCGGTTTTACCATTGGAGACAATAGTAAAGATGAGTATGAACGAATGAAACAAAATGTGATGGAAGAATTGAAAAAAAGCTTCCGTCCTGAGTTTTTAAACAGGATCGATGATGTGATTGTATTTCATTCCTTGAAAGAAGAACATCTAAGTGAGATTGTAAGCTTGATGTCTGAAGAACTAAGAAAACGTCTTGCAGAGCAAAATATTCATGTAGAGATGACTCCTGAAGCAACAAAGCATTTAGCAAAAGAAGGTTTTGATCCTGCATATGGAGCACGTCCACTACGTCGTGCTATCCAAAAGCATGTGGAAGATAGACTTTCAGAGGAATTGTTAAAAGGGAACATTGTTCGTGGAGATAAAGTAACGATCGATCTGAAAGATGGAGAATTAGTCGTAGAAAAAGCAAATGTTAGTACAACGTAAAAAAAGCGGCGAAAAGCCGCTTTTTTCTTTAGAAGAGAGATTGCTGAAAATCAACGGTAGATATGGTAGATTTAAAAGAGAATCATACTTTTAATAATGATAGTATTTTTATTATAAATATATATCTGCAAATTTAGGATCATATTTCGCTGGATCAAATTCTATTAATTCATATGTAGCCAAGTCGAGGGAATGGAATGGATCCTTTGCAATAATAGCTTCTACTTCGGATCGATCAGAGGTAGCAAATACAATTACTCCACCAGTTTGATCTGCTTTTCGTCCTGAAACGATTAATTTGCCAGTCGCATATAGCGTGTCTAAATAATCGCGGTGGGCTTGAACATGACTATTTATCACATCGATTGGTCTTTGGTAGTGTAAATGTGCAATAAACATTTTTCATTCCTCCTTTGGTCTATATTTATAGTTTATCTCACTCCTCGTAATTTTTAAAAGCATCATGTGTTTGGTGTTATAATGATTAACAAAAGCTGGGACAAGGAATGAATAAATGTGGCTAAAAGCAAGAGTGTATTTGTGTGCGGGGAATGTGGTTATGAATTACCAAAGTGGATGGGGCGTTGTCCGGGTTGTGGTGTATGGAATAGTCTCGTTGAGGAAAAAGTGATAACAGGTGGAAACAAGCAAACGAAGAGTAGAGAGAGCCGAAAGGCAAAAGAAAAGGCTGTTCCCATTACGAAAGTAGAGAAGTTAGAAACACCTCGTTATGATACTCGCATGAGAGAGTTAAATAGGGTATTAGGAGGTGGATTGGTTCCAGGGTCAATGGTGCTGGTGGGAGGCGACCCAGGCATTGGGAAGTCTACTCTGTTGTTACAGTCTACGCATCTTTTAGCCGATGGCGGCATGCCAGTTTTGTATGTTTCTGGTGAGGAATCGATGGAACAGATTCGACTTCGAGCTGAAAGATTGGAAGCATTGTCAGATCAATTACTCATAGCTGCGGAAACAGATCTACTTGCTATTGAAGCACTGGTAGATGAGAATTCCCCAAAATTGGTTGTGATTGATTCCATTCAAACGATGTATCATCCAGAAATCACTTCTGCACCTGGAAGTGTTTCGCAAGTGAGAGAATGTACAAGCCAGTTGATGCGGCTAGCGAAAGAAAAGCGAGTTACTATTATTATTGTTGGGCATGTGACCAAAGCAGGGGCGCTTGCTGGACCGAGAATGTTGGAACATATGGTAGATTCTGTTCTCTATTTTGAAGGAGAGAGACATCATACATACCGGGTGCTGCGAGCTGTAAAAAACCGTTTTGGATCTACTAATGAGATTGGTGTTTTTGAGATGAAAGAGACAGGACTGGTGGAAGTAGGAAATCCTTCAGAATTATTTTTAGCAGGACGTCCTGTAGGGGTACCTGGTACGGCAGTGGCAGCAAGTATTGAAGGGACAAGGCCAGTGTTAGTAGAACTACAGGCACTAGTTACACCTACGAGCAATGCAATTCCAAAAAGGATGGCAACAGGTGTTGATCATCATCGCGTAAGCATGATGTTGGCAGTGCTCGAAAAAAGATTAGGTTTCTCGCTTCATCAGCAAGATGTATTTTTAAATGTTGTCGGCGGGGTGAAACTGGATGAACCTGCGATTGATTTAGCGATTGCTTTAAGTCTTGCTTCTAGTTTTCGTGATCGCCCAATAGGGGTTGATTATTTATTTATTGGGGAGATTGGCTTGACAGGGGAAGTACGAGGCGTCAGTCGAATTGAACAACGAGTTGCCGAGGCATGGCAAATGGGCTTTTCAAATGTTATTATTCCAGAAAAAAACATGCGTGGATGGAATCCACCAGAAGGAATTGTACGAATTGGAGTCAAAACATTGAAAGAAGCATTGGAAGTCGCATTGGGAGGGTAAATAAGTTGCGAGAGGAAAAAACAGCACATATTGATGATATGTTAACGCTAATAGCACCAGGTACTGCTTTTCGTGAAGGTTTGGATAATATATTAGGTGCGAAAACTGGTGCTCTCATTGTGATGGGTTATGATAATGCAGTTGCAGATATTGTAGATGGTGGTTTTCATATTGATTGTCCATTTTCATCTGCATTTTTATATGAATTAGCAAAGATGGATGGTGCGATTATTTTATCCAATGATGGAAAACGTATTTTGTATGCGAACGCGCAACTCGTCCCCAGTGCTACACTCCCCTCTACCGAAACGGGAATTCGTCACCGAACAGCACAACGAACTGCCAGACAAACTGGTAAGTTGGTCGTGTCCATTTCTCAACGTCGTAATACCATCACATTGTATAGAGGAACCGTACGCTATTCATTAAAAGATATTCGCGTCATTCTAACAAAAGCAAATCAAGCTGTACAGACATTAGAAAAATATAAATCTGTTTTAGATCAAGCCACAACCAATTTAAGCGCTCTGGAGTTTGAAGAATTAGTTACATTAGATGAAGTGACTAATGTCCTGCAACGGATGGAGATGGTTCTTCGGGTAAAGCGTGAAATTGATAGTTATATCCATGAATTAGGAATAGAAGGCAGACTCATTCGCATGCAATTAGATGAACTGATGGGAAATATGGAACAGGAAGCGTATTTACTTGTAAAAGACTATGCCATTGATCAAGAACAGTATCACCCGAAAAATGTTTTTGGCTCTCTCAAACAATTAACAGCAGATGAGTTATTAGATCACCAAGTAGTCGCTAAACTGCTCGGTTATACAGGTCCACTCAATTTGCAAGAAGAATCTGTATCTGCTAAAGGGTATCGGATATTGGGCAAAATCCCTCGCATTCCTAATACGGTAATACAAAAATTAGTAGAGCGATTTGAAGTGTTGCCGCAAATTATATTGGCAACAATGGAAGAGTTAGACGAGGTAGAAGGAATTGGGGCTGTCCGAGCAAAAGCTGTACAAGACGGTTTAAAGCGAATCCGCAGTCAGGTGTTTATTGATCGTCACCTATGAGTCATATAGGTTTGTATTTAAAATTGAATATTTTGGTGAATGACAATTTTAGTTGTGATAAAATGTCTTTATGTATGAGAGAAAGGGACAAGATGTTTTGCCAATCCTCATACATGAGATATATTTTAGAGACCAAAGTTATTGGTATAAGCTTGTTTCATCTCATTTATCTATATACTTTAATCAAATGCTCTATTGAATTAAGTTTACTATTACTAGTAGAAATAGCAGTTATAAAAAAGCTCGAGTAGTGGGAAGCATAAATTCCCAACTCCAAATTTAAGAAAAGGAGGTGAAATCCTGCTACTTTAGGAAGATGTCTTTTTCTCTAAGGAATGAACTTTTTGATTTGGTGTTTATTTTGAAAAGACATTTTTCTTTGTTTTATAGTAGCAGGCGTTATGTTTGCAAGAGTTTTACCCAGTCTATTTACAGTGGGGAATTTATTTTTAGGAATCATGGCTATTTTATTAGCGATGAATACTCACTGGGAATATGCAGCTATCATGGTTATTATCGGTATGTTGCTAGATGGTTTAGATGGTAAAGTAGCTCGTATGTTAAACACACAGAGTGAATTTGGTAGAGAACTGGACTCATTATCTGATGTTATAACTTTCGGGGTTGCCCCAGCAATTATTATGTATGTTTCTGTTTTAAATGGTTTTGGAGCCCAAGGATGGTTTATAACTGCGATATTCCCTATTTGTGGAGCGCTTAGACTTGCGCGTTTTAATGTTCAGACGGGACCGAAAGGGTATTTTATCGGTTTGCCAATTACTGCAGCAGGTGGAATACTGGCTACCATGGCGCTGTATGATAAGTATGTAGGGAATCACTATATTATGGTGATCGGGATGTTATTTTTATCTTACTTGATGGTGAGTCAAATCAAGTATCCAGCATTTAAGAAAATGAAAACGCCAAAAGCTTTTCTATGGATTTCTGCTATTTTTGTTGTTGCGATTGCAATCGCTGCGATTTTTTATCCAGCAGAATTACCACTCGTTATCTTTGTACCACTTGCCTTTTATGCTCTTTATGGATTGAAAAAATCAATCACGAAGAAACGGGAAAACAAAAATGAAGAGCCTATCGAAGATTAGGTTATTAGCTTGTCGACCTCTATGTCGACAAGCTTTTCTATTTGTAAACTAACTTTCATAGTGGTCTCCATAATATCTCCATGATTGTCTGCTAAAATAAACGGGACTCTTAGTATTTGAGCTCTCCTGTTTGGGGAAATTACTTTAGAATAGAGGTTGAACTGAAGTCTATATGTTTACAAATGACTTACAGATTAGAATGCAAATCGTTTTTGGTATCTAATTTAGTGTTTTTTATGGAGTTATAGGAAAGGTCCCTTTTCCTTGTAAAGAAATCATAAAAAAGTCGTTGACGCATTCTAATTAGTGTGCTAATATGTTTTATTTGTTTCGATTTGACATAAGACCCGCTTTGTGATATCTTGGAAATAGACATTGTCTTTGGAGGTGGCCCAATTGTTCAACATAGGTGACAAGGTGGTTTACCCAATGCATGGAGCCGGAGTTATTGAGTCAATCGAAGAGAGAGAAATTTTGGGTGAACGTCAACAATATTATATTATGCGTATGCCGATTGGGGATATGAAGGTGATGGTACCACTTAAAAATGTGGATTCCATCGGTTTGCGTGAAGTAATTGATGATAACACCGTAGAGCTCGTCCTGCAACGTATGAGACAGTTTGAAGATGATGACACAACAAACTGGAACAGAAGGTTCCGCGCAAATTTAGATAAAATGAAGACAGGAGACATCTATGATGTTGCTGAAGTTGTCCGTTCTCTTATGAAAAGAGATGGCGAAAAAGGTTTGTCTACTGGCGAACGAAAAATGCTGGACAATGCAAAGCAAATATTGATCAGTGAGTTTGTTCTTGCAAAAGATCTAGAAGAAGAACAGGCCTTTGAACTAATAGATGGAGCGATGACCAGTCAAGAGCAGCAATAAAAATTTTTCGTGTCTTTTTCTGAAAAGTATAGACTTCGAGTGCTTTTTTCTTTAATGTTAGTCTTCAGGTTCAGACTGTGTCTGAAGAATGAGGAAAGTGTATTTTCAAAAATATTTTTCCTTGGATTGATTATTCTGATTACGATTTGTTTATAATGATAACAACTAGAGTTGATAAGAGAGGGGGTGAAGCCCCATGATGAAACGTTTCGTACAACTCGCCTTCGCACTTGCTGGAGCATCTGCTGGATATTACTTAGGACCAAAGTTGTTCGGGGTGCTTCTCAGGTCTCCTCTTAATTTTGGCGAAGTTCCTGTACCACATTTGATTGGAGCTATTCTTGGGGCAATCATTCTTTTTGTGGCAGCCATCTGGTTGGCTGACCCTATTGTATCATGGATTAAATGGGTTGAGGAAAGACTAGTAAAGATTCCTGCGGCAGATGGACTTTTTGGTGCGCTTGGTCTCATCTTTGGACTTATTATTGCTTTCTTAATTCAGCAGCCATTGTCTTCTCTGCCTATTCCCGGGGTGTCACGAGTATTACCTTTTGTATTATCCGGTTTTCTCGGATATATCGGTTTTCGTGTAGGTTATAAAAAGCGTGATGAACTAATTACTGTTTTTACTTTAGGAAGACAATCTAGAGAAAAAGCAAAACAAAGAGAAAAACAAGCAGCAGCTATACAAGAACACAAAATTTTAGATACGAGTGTTATCATTGATGGAAGAATTGCAGATATTTGCCGAACTGGATTTTTAGAAGGCACACTCGTAATACCTGGTTTTGTATTGGAAGAGTTACAACATATAGCTGATTCTTCGGACTTGTTGAAACGAAATCGGGGCCGCCGCGGTTTGGATATCTTGAATAAGATTCAAAAGGAACTGGACGTAAAAGTGATGATTTACGAAGGGGATTTTGAAGATATTCAAGAGGTAGACAGCAAACTAGTGAAGTTGGCGAAAGTACTTGGTGGTAAAGTAGTGACCAATGACTTTAACCTCAATAAAGTTTGTGAACTTCAGGGTGTGAAAGTATTAAATATCAATGATTTGGCAAATGCAGTGAAACCTGTTGTCTTACCTGGTGAAGAGATTCATGTACAAGTCATCAAAGATGGGAAAGAACATGGTCAAGGGGTTGCTTACCTAGATGATGGTACGATGATTGTAATTGAAGGTGGACGTGAGTTTATTGGAGACGAGATTGATGTCTTAGTTACCAGTGTGCTTCAGACTTCAGCGGGTCGTATGATTTTTGCTAAACCGAAGTTATTAGAACGTGCTTTGTAGCCCAGTTAGTATACTGGGCTTGTTTTATGTTTTCCAAAAGTATGGTATCCTCATTTGAGTTACCGTTTTTAATGAATACTTAGCATGTTAAAATAGATGTGAACACCAACTTATAGGTGGAAGTCCTCTTATGCAAATTAGTTAGATACAAAAAGGAGTAGGTATGGTGGCGATTGGTGTAGTGATTTTAGCAGCAGGTATTGGCAAACGAATGAACAGCACTACTCCTAAACAGTTTTTGGAGTTACTTAAAAAGCCGATTTTGATCCATTCATTGGAGGTATTTGAACAGCATCCCTTGATTTCACAGATCAGTGTTGTAACCAATGAAGCTAGCTATAATCATGTCGAGCATCTTATCCAAAAATACCATTTAAAAAAAGTAAAACGAATTGTGATGGGTGGCAAAGAAAGGCAAAATAGTGTTTATGCTGGAGTTACAGCAACACCTACAGAATGGGTGCTGGTGCATGATGCGGTGCGCGCTTTTGTGACAGCAGATGAGATAACAACTCTTATTCAAGCAGTGAACGAAAACCAGCCAGCGGCAACGCTTGCAGTTCCTGTAAAGGATACAATTAAAAGAGTAAACGAATTTGGGATAGTGGAAGAGACGTTAAACCGCAAAGAATTGTGGATTATACAAACCCCTCAAATGTTCGATAGAGAATTGCTGCTAGGGGCACATCAGCGGGCAGAGTCGCAAGATGTATTAGCTACTGATGATGCAATGCTTGTGGAAATGCTCGGGGACTCAGTAAAAGTGGTTCGAGGAGAATATACAAATATAAAAATAACTACCCCAGATGATATTTTTTTGGGTGAGGCAATATTGGCCAAGAGAAGGAAAGGTAGCGTACAGACAACATGATTCGATTTGGACAAGGATTTGATGTACATCAACTTGGTGGCGAAGGTCCTTTGATTATAGGAGGTATTTCCATTCCTTATGAAAAAGGGTTGATTGGTCACTCTGATGCAGATGTCTTATTACATACGATAACAGATGCAATATTGGGTTCCCTTGCACTTGGGGATATTGGCAGGCATTTTCCAGACACAGATATGGCTTACAAAGGTGCAGATAGTGCTGTTTTGCTTCGCAATGTATGGTTGATGGTGAAGGAAAAAGGTTATGTTTTAAATAATTTAGATGCTACGATCATTGCACAAAAACCTAAAATGGCTCCTTATATTCCACAAATGATCGAGCGCATCGCCGGGTTGCTGGAAGCTAAAAAGGATCAAGTAAATATAAAAGCCACTACTACGGAGCAGTTAGGGTTTACAGGAAGAGAAGAAGGAATTGCATCCATGGCTGTGGTGTCATTAGTGTCAAAATCTTGACAAACATATTTAGCTACAACAGAATAGAATGTAATAAAAACGATGATTAGGAAAAGTACAGTAGCTCGACATTCTAGAAAGAAGCTGGTTGATGCAAAGCTTTATGTCGACTACTTGAAATGCACCTATGAGTGATTATCTGAAAAGACAAGTAGGATAATCCGGTAACTGCCGTTATCAGTCAAAAGTGGGACTATGTTTTTTCCAAGCAGAGTGGGACCGCGGATTTTTTCCGTCTCTGTAGCATTGCTACAGGGGCGGTTATTTTGTTAGAAAGGACTGGTTATTTTGTCCATTCTCAGTAAGTGGAGAGATTGTAAACGAAATATCCAAGCTGATATTCAAGCAGTGTTTGATCGAGATCCAGCTGCGAGGACGACAATGGAAGTAATCCTTACTTACTCGGGTATTCACGCACTTTGGTCTCATCGCATCGCTCATTTTCTTTATCGTCACAAAGCATTTCTTTTGGCCAGAATTATTTCTCAAGTAAGTCGTTTTTTTACTGGAATTGAGATTCATCCTGGTGCATCTATCGGTAAAGGCGTTTTTATTGACCATGGGATGGGAGTTGTAATTGGCGAAACATGTGAAATTGGCGATTATGTGACGATTTTTCAAGGAGTGACATTGGGAGGTACAGGTAAAGAAAAAGGGAAAAGGCATCCTACACTAGAGGATCATGTGATGGTTTCTTCTGGGGCGAAAATTCTTGGCTCCATTCGAGTGGGACGATGTGCCAAAATAGGTGCAGGTTCGGTAATTTTACGAGATGTTCCGGCAAATTCTACTGTTGTAGGAGTACCAGGGCGCGTTGTTGTCCAAGATGGAGTTAGAGTGCAAGCAGATATGGATCATGTAAACATACCTGATCCAGTAGCTGAGATGTTTCGTGCTATTCAAGAAGAGATCGATGAATTGCGGAAAGAAGTAGAAGGCTTAAAGAGACACACAGGGGGCAAAACAACAGATGGCAGTCAAAGTTTACAACACATTGAGTAAAGAGAAAGAGACTTTTGAATCAAAGAATAAGAGCATTTCTATGTATGTTTGCGGTCCAACCGTTTACAATTTCATTCATATTGGGAATGCTCGTGTATTTGTTTTTTTTGATGTGGTCAGGCGATATCTTTCGCATCTTGGATATAAAGTTACCTATGTGCAAAATTTCACCGATGTAGATGATAAGTTGATTAAAGCATCTATTGAAACAGGGAAAAGTGTAGCTCAAATCGCACAGCAGTATACGGATGCTTATTTTGAAGACATGGATGCACTAGGTGTCCATCGGGCAGATGTGCATCCAAAAGCAACAGAGCATATTACCCAGATGATCGATGCGATTCAAACATTGATCGAAAAAGGGAAAGCATACGAAGTGGATGGAGATGTATATTTCCGTACCCTTCGCCAAGATGGTTATGGAAAACTATCTCATCAATCGCTGGAAGATCTGCAATCAGGGGCACGAGTCGAAGTAAATGAAAGGAAAGAACATCCTTTTGATTTTGCTCTGTGGAAACGTGCCAAAGAAGGGGAAATTAGTTGGGATACACCTTGGGGAGCAGGTCGTCCAGGATGGCATATTGAGTGCTCTGTTATGGCTAAGGAATATTTAGGAGAAACCTTAGATATTCATGCAGGAGGTATCGATCTTTGCTTTCCGCACCATGAAAATGAGATAGCACAGAGTGAAGCATTAAATGATAAACCTTTTGTTCGTTACTGGTTACACAATGGTTTTATCAATATGGAAAACGAAAAAATGTCCAAATCCCTTGGGAATGTGATGCGTGTCGTGGATATGCGAAAAATGTATTCTCCAAAAGCAATTCGCTATTTTCTTCTTTCTGCTCACTATCGCAACCCAATTAATTTTACATCTGAAGTGATGAAACAAGCAGAACAAAGTACAGAGCGGTTGCAGACAGCAGTAGATAACTTGCGGCACCGTCGGCAGATTTCGCTTTCTGGGCCTGTTCCTGAGTCATTGAGCACACAATTGAATCAATTATCCAAACAATTTACTGAAGAAATGAACGACGACTTTAATGCAGCAAACGGCATCACTGTTCTTTTTGAAGCAGTTCGAGTGGCAAATGAATGGTTAGCACAGCCGGTTTTAAGCAAAGAATCAATCGATGCTTTACTAAGTTGGTTTGCTACTTATGGGGAAGACGTACTAGGCTTAGTGGAGACACGTGCAGAAGATGTGTTAGAGTCGGATATCGAAAGTTTGATTGAGGAACGACAAGATGCACGTAAATCTAGGGATTTCCAGCGGGCAGATGATATACGAGATAAATTATTAGCTGCTGGTATCATTTTAGAAGATACACCTCAAGGTGTTAGGTGGAAGAAAAAATGATGGAACAAACTCTGTTAGGTACTTTAGGAGCTCTCAAGCGTAAGCCTGATGAGCTCCCGCCACTAACTCTTGCGTATATTGGGGATGCAGTTCAGGAGCTATATGTTAGGCATCATTTAGTTGCTTCTGGAGAAGTAAAACCTCAAAGGTTACAACAAATCGCCATTCGATATGTTTCTGCTGCCGCACAAGCACATGCGATCCAAATGATAATGGATCAATTGACAGAAGATGAAATTGCGGTATACAAGCGCGGTCGAAATGCCAAAACTACAAGTATTTCCAGACGAGCCGATGTAGGAAAATACCGCCAAGGTACAGGTCTAGAGACACTACTTGGTTATTTATATTTGATGGGACAAGCAGATAGATTGCAAGAAATTATGCAGATGTTGATTGACCTTGGACCATTAGAGAGGGAGATGAGCAAATAATGGCGGATTGGATTTTTGGCAAACATGCTGTTTTGGAAGCAACCGCAGCGGGTAGAGATATGGAAAAGGTATGGTTAGCAGAGGGACTAAAGAAAAAGAGTGTAGAAGATTTAGTTCGGCAATTGGAAGCACAGAAGATTCCTTATCACTGGGTTCCCCGTTCGAAAGTCGATCAGGTAGCAGAAAATCAAAGTCATCAGGGTATAGCAGCGCAAGTGAGCAGTTACCAATATGCTTCGTTAGAGCAAATCCTGTCCACTGCTAAGAAAAAAGGAGAGACGCCGTTTTTGTTGTTGCTGGATGGAATCGTAGACCCTCATAATTTGGGGACAGTATTGCGAACAGCAGATGCGACAGGGGTGCATGGCGTCATCATTCCAAAAAGACGTGCTGTAGGACTCACCGCAACAGTAGCAAAAACATCGGCTGGTGCGATCGAATATGTTCCTGTGGCGAAGGTGACCAATATCAATCGAACAGCGGAATATCTAAAAGAGCAAGGAATTTGGTTAGTTGGAACAGATGGAGAAGCTAAGCAATCTTTTGACAGCGTTGACTATAATATGCCTGTAGCTTTAGTTATTGGCAATGAAGGACAAGGAATCAGCCAGCAACTAAAGAAAAAGTGTGACTTTCTGGTTCATCTTCCTATGAAAGGGAAAGTATCTTCGCTGAATGCTTCTGTTGCCACAGGTGTAATGCTGTATCAAGTACTCCAAAGCCGTAATATCCAGGGTACGTAAGGATGGAAGAATGGCTGGTAGTCGATGGATACAACATTATCCGTGCTAATCCCAAATATAGTGAGGATATAGAAGTTGCACGTGAAGAATTGATTCATGATTTGATGGAGTATCAAGCGGTTTCCGGAATGAAGACATTTGTCGTATTTGACGCATACCGGATAAAGGGCCTGCGAACGAAAGACCCAGAAAAAAGAATCAAGATTGTGTTTACCAATAAAGAAGAAACAGCAGATGAATGGATTGAACATTTTGTTAGCAAATATAAGGATGACAAGCGTCATATTTATGTGGCTACTTCCGATTTTTTGGAACAGCGCATGGTGTTAGGCCTTGGTGCCTATCGTATTTCTGCTCGAGAGTTTATCGAGCAGCTCGCTAAGTCAAAGATTGGAATAGCAAATCAGCTCCAATCCAAACATACACCAAAAGCAGCAAAAAATCCTTTATGGGAAAGTATTCCTGAAGCACTTAGGTATAAATTGGAGAAATTGCGCAGAAAAAAATAGATGAAAAATTGACGTTTTTGTTTCAATTCAATATAATAAGAACTGCCATTTTGAAATGCGACTTGGTCAGGGGGAAATATTTTGAGCATTGACCTACTATCTAGCAGTCCTAGAGATTTGGATAGGAGAGTTCTCTACCATCAGTTGGGCGATGAGGAACTAGTTAGAGATATACGTGTAGGAGACCAGGAAGCTCTAGAGTATCTTATTCATAAGTACAAAAACTTCGTTAGAGCAAAAGCCCGGTCGTACTTTTTAATTGGTGCGGACCACGAGGATATTGTGCAAGAAGGTATGATAGGCTTATACAAAGCCATTCGCGATTTTCGGGGGGACAAGTTAGCTTCTTTTAAAGCGTTTGCAGAACTGTGTATCACAAGACAAATCATTACCGCTATCAAAACGGCAACGAGACAGAAGCATATTCCGCTTAATTCGTATGTATCATTGGACAAGCCAAGTCACGATGACTCCGATCGGACGCTCTATGATACCTTGACTGGTGGGCGTACCAATCCAGAGGAAATATATATAAATCGAGAAGAGCATAGCGACATTGAAGATAAGATTTCCCAAATTTTAAGCGATCTAGAGCGTAAGGTTCTTATGCTATACTTAGATGGTCGATCCTATCAAGAAATCGCAGTCGATTTGAATCGACATGTCAAATCGATCGATAATGCTTTGCAACGAGTGAAGCGAAAGTTAGAGAAGTATTTAGATATTGAGGAAATCTCACTTTAAGCTATTAGTGTCAATGTTGTACACATTCGACAAAAAAGGACAAACTCCTTTCTTTGTAGTAAGAAAAGTATTCAATTTATAGATTCGCGAGTGAGAAAACCCAAGGTTTGAATCGTGGGATGATAACGAGCGTTGGTCTAGAGAGGATTTATCCCTCTCAAAAGTCCAATACTTTTTTGAGAAAATTCTTTACGAACATATATCCGCATGGTAAACTATTTCCAATTACATGTAATGGATGGTCTGAAATGCGAAAACCAAGCAGTAGTCTATTCCATGTTGTAATAAAATATCCTGTTCAACCGTGGGGCTCACGGGGTTGGCTTGGTAATGAAGTAGTCACAAGACTACCGTCCCAAGAATCCAATGGCTTTAGCCGTGTGGAGTTGTCAAAATAAATAATTCAAACCTCAGTAGCAGTAATAAATCAAAAGGTTTTAGAGCGGAGACGGGGGTAGAACGCCAGTCTCCTTATTTTTTTATTGTGAATATGTGGATGACGTGTAATAGGTTGCTATTGACATTTGACCTGAGAACGCTATTATGTTAACCTAATTTGGGTATTTTCTATCTAATTGTACAGAGATTCCCCATTAATAATTAGCCTAGATACATTTTTATGTGATTCATTTTGGCTAAGGGAGTAAAAGTAGTCTCAAAGGCTAGACCAATGGGATAGAGGGGCCCTTCGGTAATCAGTCCATCAACGTGTCAACTCCACTAACGTTATCGTCCAGATGGTTGATTCGTTAGAAACCTATACCTTTCTAGGTATTGGGAGTATTCATCGATATCGCGCTATTAAAACACGAATGAAGAGGAGGTGCTAATATGCGAGTAAATGTTACGCTTGCATGTACGGATTGCCGTGAACGCAACTATGCGCTAACCAAAAACAAACGGAAACATCCAGACCGGATGGAACTCCGCAAGTATTGCCCCCGTTGCAACTCACATACGCTACATCGGGAAACGAAGTAAATTGGGGTGGGAAGATAGATGGCTGTACTCACAAATATTGGACGCGGAATAAAGAAGAGTGTCAGTGGAACAACTGGCTTCTTTCGCTCTAGTTACCAAGAGTTTAAGAAAGTAAAATGGCCTACTCGCAAAGAGATGGTCAAGTATACGACTGTTGTGATTGCTGCTGTTGTAGTCCTCACCATCTTTTTCTTCCTCGTAGATATGGGAATCGCACAGCTAATCCAATTGATAACTAAGAAGTAAGATGGACGTCATAAGGGGGGACAGGGGTTTTTTTCCCTAGTTGTATGGAAAAGAATTGGTATGTGGTGCACACATATTCCGGCTATGAAAACAAAGTAAAAACCAACTTGGAGAAACGATTAGACTCCATGGGTATGCAGGACAAAATCTTTCGTGTAATGGTGCCGATGGAGGAAGAGATCGAGCATAAAGATGGAAAGAAAAAGACTGTCATGCGTAAAGTTTTCCCAGGTTATGTACTTGTGGAGATGGTAATGACTGATGACTCGTGGTATGTTGTTCGTAATACTCCAGGTGTGACTGGCTTTGTCGGTTCTGCTGGTGCAGGCTCCAAACCAACTCCTCTCTTGCCTGATGAAGTCCAAACCATTCTTAAGCAAATGGGAGTCGAAGAAGCTCAAACAGTCGTCGATTTTGCACTTGGCGAAAGTGTGAAAGTGATCGAAGGGCCATTTGAAAACTTAGTTGGTGAGATTGAAGGCATAGATGCAGATCGAGAAAAGCTAAAAGTTTTAGTGGATATGTTTGGCAGGGATACGCCTGTGGAGCTCGATTTTGGACAGGTGGAAAAACTTTAGCAAACAAAAAAACTTTTCTTTTGAGTTATATTATGTTATTTTAATAGATGTTTGCCTGATCGGTTTTTTGTTACCGTGGGAGGGTGAAACCCGCGACCCTATATCCCCATAATTGCTATGGGAAGGGCTACCACATTTGAAGGAGGTAAGAAGCATGGCCAAAAAAGTGATTAAAGTGGTCAAGCTACAAATCCCAGCTGGAAAAGCAAATCCAGCACCACCTGTTGGACCTGCTCTAGGTCAAGCTGGTGTAAACATCATGGGTTTTTGTAAAGAGTTTAACGCACGTACTTCAGAACAAGCTGGTCTAATTATTCCAGTAGTAATTACTGTTTATGAAGATCGTTCTTTCACATTTGTGACCAAAACCCCGCCAGCTGCAGTGCTTTTGAAAAAAGCAGCAGGGATTGAGTCAGGTTCCGGCGAGCCAAACCGAAACAAAGTGGCTACACTTTCACGTGATAAAGTTCGTGAGATCGCTGAAACGAAAATGCCAGATCTTAATGCAGCTGATGTTGAAGCAGCTATGCGCATGGTTGAAGGTACGGCACGTAGCATGGGTATTGTTATCAAAGACTGATGATCCAGCCGCGTATCATCAGTCTGGTGGGAGGATTTTCCGCTATCACCACATGAGGAGGTTATGAAAGTGGCAAAACATGGGAAAAAGTATCAAGAAGCGATCCAAAAAGTAGATCGTGAAAAAGTTTATGAACCAGTAGAAGCATTGGAACTGGTAAAATCTATTTCTACTGCTAAGTTTGACGAAACAGTAGAAGCTGCATTCCGCCTTGGGATTGACACGAAAAAAGCGGATCAGCAAGTAAGAGGGGCAGTGGTTTTACCTCACGGAACAGGGAAAACCAAACGCGTACTTGTATTTGCAAAAGGGGAAAAAGCAAAAGAAGCAGAAGCTGCTGGCGCTGATTTCGTTGGAGACGAAGAGCTAGTTAACAAAGTCCAACAAGGATGGCTTGAGTTTGATGTAGTAGTAGCTACTCCTGATATGATGGGACAAGTTGGCCGACTTGGACGAATCCTTGGACCAAAAGGTCTCATGCCTAACCCAAAAACAGGTACCGTGACATTTGAAGTAGAAAAAGCAGTTAATGAGATCAAAGCTGGTAAAATTGAATACCGTGCAGATAAAGCTGGAAATATTCATGCAGCGATCGGCAAAGTATCTTTCTCCACTGAGCAGCTTACCGAAAACTTGCAAGCTTTGTCTGATGCACTTACAAAAGCAAAACCAGCTGCTGCAAAAGGAACCTATATGAAGAACATCAGCGTTTCTTCCACTATGGGCCCTGGTGTTCAAGTAAGTTCTTCTGCATTAACCGCTCGTTAATTTACAAATGAACTGTTCCAACTAAATAAGAAGATGATTCTATCTTTCTTACCGTAGACAGTAGGTGCGCAATAGCGCTTAATTTCCTACCGAGGTGAAAGCCACTGGCCTTCGTCCGTCTACGAAGGCTATTTCTTTTGCCTGAAAGTCTGCGTTTACGTATTTTACTCCACCCAAGGAGGTGTCTTGAATGTCTAAAGTACTTGAGAAAAAACAGCAAGTAGTAGCTGAGGTAAAAGAAAAATTGAGCGCTAGTGTGAGTACAGTGGTAACTGACTATCGTGGTCTTTCTGTTGCAGAGGTAACAGAACTACGCAAACAGTTGCGTGAAGCTGGTGTAGAATATCAAGTATTGAAAAATACGTTGGTACGTCGTGCAACAGCTGATTCTGGGCTTACTGAAATGGATCAATTTCTTACTGGGCCTACCGCTATCGCGTTTAGTAAAGAAGATGTAGTTGCTCCTGCAAAAGTTCTCCATAACTTTGCAAAAGAGCACAAAAATCTTGAAATCAAAGGCGGTATTGTAGAAGGTGCAGTAGTTGGACCTGACAAAGTAAAAGAGATCGCTTCGCTGCCATCTCGCGAAGGTCTACTTTCTATGCTTCTTTCCGTACTGCAAGCTCCAATGCGCAACTTTGCTTATGTTGTAAAGGCAGTTGCAGAACAACAGGAGCAGCCAGAAGCTGCTTCTGCAGAGTAGTAGCATAAATGCTAGTTTTTAGCTGGCAAAATGATTGAGTTAATTACAAATCAAATCTGATAAATATTTTGGGAGGTTCTACCATGTCTAACGAACAAATCTTAGAAGCGGTAAAGAACATGACCGTTCTAGAATTAAACGAATTGGTAAAAGCAATTGAAGAAGAATTTGGAGTAACTGCAGCAGCACCTGTTGTACAAGGTGGCGGCGGCGGTGGAGCTGAAGGCGCAGCTGAGAAAACAGAATTTGATGTAATCCTAGCAAGCGCTGGTTCCTCCAAAGTTGGAGTTATCAAAGCAGTACGTGGAATTACTGGTCTTGGTTTGAAAGAAGCAAAAGCTCTTGTAGATGGTGCTCCATCCCCAGTTAAAGAGGGAGTATCCAAAGAAGAAGCTGACAAAATCAAAGAAGAACTCGAAGCTGCTGGTGCTAGCGTAGAAGTGAAGTAAGATAATGGACTCGCCGAATACTGGCGAGTCTATTTTTCTATAAGGAGGGTTCACGTGTCTAATCATTACTATTCTTCGAAACCAGAATCAAAGCATGAAATCAGGGAGATTAAAGCGCAATTACGTGGAAATGAACTGTCTTTCCAATCAGATGCTGGCGTTTTCTCTAAAAAAGGAATAGATTTTGGTAGTAGATTATTGATCGAATCCGCCCAGTTAACAGGACATGAGCATATTTTGGATTTAGGATGTGGTTATGGTCCGGTTGGCATCGCACTTGCAAAAGCCTATCCTTCTGTCAAAGTCCAGATGGTTGATATAAATGAACGGGCAACTGTTTTGGCGAAAGAAAATGCTCGGGCTAATCAAGTTTCAAACCAAATTACTGTAAAAGTAAGTGACGGATTCGAACAATTAAAAGGTCAAAAATTTGATGCGATTTTATGTAATCCTCCAATTCGAGTGGGAAAAACTTTTGTCTATCAATTATTTCAACAAGCTCGGCAGCACCTATCAGATAGCGGTGCTCTATGGATCGTAATTCGAAAACAACAAGGTGCAGCTTCTGCAAAAGAAGAATTAACTCGATTATATGATCATGTTGAGCAAGTAGCGCAGAAAAAAGGTTATTGTATTTTTCTTTCAAAAAACAATTGACACGTATAATTGCTTGTGCTAGTGTTATAACTTGCAGAAATCCTTTTGGAATGTTAAACAGTTTTGTGTTGGTTTATTTTTCCTATTTCTTGGCTATGATAGGTTAATAGGTTTTTATTTTGTTATCATCTGTGGTATTTTTTACCCATTTCTTTTGGTTCTCTTGGATAGGCTTATGAGGGGGGAGCTCGTTTTGCTAGGTAAACTTGTGCAGTACGGTCGACGTAAACGAAGAAGTTACGCTCGAATTAATGAAATACTAGAGTTGCCAAATCTGATAGAAATCCAACAACAATCATACGAGTGGTTTCTAGAAGAGGGGCTGCGTGAGATGTTTCAGGACATTTCTCCAATTGAGGATTTTACGGGGAATTTGGTTCTTGAATTCATTGACTACAAATTAGGCGAGCCAAAGTACAACTTGGAGGAGGCAAAGGACCACCAAGTTACTTATGCTGCTCCATTACGTGTAAAAGTGCGTCTCATCAATAAAGAGACAGGCGAAGTAAAAGAACAAGAAGTATTTATGGGTGACTTTCCTTTGATGACAGAGACAGGCACCTTTATTTACAATGGGGCGGAACGTGTTATCGTCAGCCAGCTTGTTCGTTCACCTAGTGTGTATTATAGCACGAAATTAGACAAGAATGGGAAACCAACTTATACTGCCACAGTAATTCCAAATCGTGGCGCATGGCTGGAACTGGAGACAGATGCGAAGGATATTATTTATGTTCGGATAGACCGTACCAGAAAGATACCTGTAACGGTTCTTTTGCGCGCTCTAGGCTATAGTTCAGATGCAGAAATTATTGATCTTCTTGGAGAAGATGAATACATTCGCAATACACTTGATAAAGACAATACAGGAAATACGGAAAAGGCACTCATTGAGATTTACGAACGTCTTCGTCCTGGAGAACCTCCAACAGCTGAGAATGCTCGTGACCTGTTATATTCTCGTTTCTTTGATCCAAAACGCTACGACCTGGCTAATGTTGGACGCTATAAAATGAATAAAAAGCTACATATCAAAAATCGGCTTCTCAATCAAAAATTAGCAGAGCATATTGTAGATAGTGAGACAGGTGAAGTACTGGCAGAAGCAGGTCAAGTATTAGAAAGACGTTTATTAGATAAAGTAATCCCTTATCTAGTAGGTGAAACACCATTTGGACTACAAGAGTATACCGTTCGCGGTGGAGTTCAGATGGAGCCAAAAGCAACAGAAGGTTTGGTTCGCCTGCAATCTGTAAATATTCACTCTGCTACAAATGATGATCAAATAATTAAAGTTATTTCCAATGCAGAAGTAGATCAAGAGATCAAACATATTACACCAGCAGACATTATTGCATCTATTAACTACTTTATCAATCTCCTACATGGGGTTGGTTTGACTGATGATATCGATCATCTTGGTAATCGTCGTATTCGTTCCGTTGGAGAGCTCTTGCAAAACCAATTCCGTATCGGTTTATCTCGGATGGAGCGTGTAGTGAAAGAGAGAATGTCCATCCAGGATGCAAACGCAATTACGCCACAGGCATTAATCAACATCCGCCCAGTGATTGCTTCGATTAAAGAGTTTTTTGGGAGCAGTCAGTTATCTCAATTTATGGACCAAACAAACCCATTAGCAGAGTTGACTCACAAACGTAAGCTATCTGCTTTAGGGCCTGGTGGACTTACACGGGAACGTGCAGGGATGGAAGTTCGTGACGTTCACCATTCTCACTATGGCAGAATGTGTCCGATTGAAACACCTGAGGGACCTAACATTGGTTTGATTAACTGCTTGTCTACTTATGCACGAATTAATAAATTTGGTTTTATTGAAACTCCATACCGCCGTGTAGATGCAGAAACAGGTCAAGTAACGAATCAGATTGATTACTTAACTGCGGATGAAGAAGATAACTACTACGTTGCTCAGGCAAATGCACAGATCGATGAAGAAGGTAACTTTCTACAAGATTCTGTGACTGTTCGTTATCGAGATGAAACGATCGCAGTACCAAAAGATCGTGTTGACTACATGGATGTTTCTCCTAAACAGGTAGTCTCCGTTGCTACGGCATGTATTCCATTCTTGGAAAACGACGACTCTAACCGAGCTCTGATGGGATCAAACATGCAACGTCAGGCTGTACCGCTCCTAAAACCAGAAGCTCCATTTATCGGAACTGGTATGGAGTATAAATCTGCAGTGGATTCAGGTGTTATGATTCTAGCTCGTCGTGCTGGTGTGGTTGAGCGAGTTACAGCAGATGAAATCTTGGTTCGCCACGAAGCAGAAGTCGACGGCCGGATGGTAAAAGGTGACTTGGATCGTTATCGTTTGAGCAAGTTTATTCGTTCTAACCAAGGCACTTCTGTCAACCAGCGCCCAGTAGTTAAAGTAGGAGAACGCGTTAAGGTTGGAGATACACTTGCTGATGGTCCTTCTACAGAACAAGGAGAAATGGCACTAGGACGAAATGTAGTTGTTGCATTCATGACTTGGGAAGGTTACAACTACGAGGATGCGATTCTCTTAAGTGAAAAACTAGTAAAAGAAGATGTTTATACTTCTATTCATATTGAAAAACATGAATCAGAAGCAAGAGACACGAAACTTGGACCAGAAGAAATCACCAGAGATATTCCTAATGTTGGGGAAGAAGCGTTGAAAAACCTCGATGAACGCGGAATTATTCGTGTTGGTGCAGAGATCAAAGCTGGTGACATCTTAGTTGGGAAAGTAACTCCTAAAGGGGTAACCGAACTGACTGCGGAAGAACGTCTATTGCATGCGATCTTTGGCGAGAAAGCACGGGAAGTTCGGGATACTTCCTTGCGTGTGCCTCACGGTCAAGATGGAATCATAGTGGATGTCAAAGTATTTACCCGGGAAAATGGAGACGAACTGCCACCTGGTGTAAATCAACTTGTGCGTGTGTATATCGCTCAGAAGAGGAAGATCTCCGAAGGAGATAAAATGGCTGGTCGTCACGGAAATAAAGGGGTTATCGCCCGGATTATGCCAGAAGAAGATATGCCATTCTTGCCCGATGGTACACCAGTTGAGGTCGTACTTAATCCACTAGGGGTTCCGTCACGGATGAACATCGGACAGGTTTTGGAAGTGCATCTTGGAATGGCTGCAAAAACGTTAGGCTTGCATATTGCGACTCCTGTATTTGATGGCGCTCATGAGAGTGATGTATTTGAAACTCTCGTGGAAGCAGGTCTGGACGCAGATGGAAAATTTGTTCTTTATGACGGTCGTACTGGTGAGCCGATGGAAAACCGTGTTACTGTCGGTGTGATGTACATGATCAAACTGGCACACATGGTAGACGATAAAATCCATGCTCGTTCCACTGGACCATACTCTCTTGTAACGCAGCAGCCACTTGGTGGTAAAGCCCAATTTGGTGGACAACGTTTTGGGGAGATGGAGGTATGGGCACTCGAGGCATATGGAGCTGCGTATACCTTGCAAGAAATTTTGACGGTGAAGTCGGATGATGTGGTAGGTCGTGTCAAAACATATGAATCTATCGTCAAAGGCGAAAATGTTCCAGAACCAGGTGTTCCAGAGTCCTTTAAAGTATTGATCAAGGAACTTCAGAGCCTTGGAATGGATGTCAAGATTTTGGCTGAAAACGAAGAAGAGATCGAAATGCGTGAGTTAGATGATGAAGATGAACCATCTAGCGATCGACTTGGTTTTGAACTGGATGAGCAGGAAACTCGCTCTACCATGGAATCCTAAGGGAGGAATGGCCCAATGCTCGATGTTAACAACTTCGAATATATGAAAATAGGTTTAGCCTCTCCTGAAAAGATCCGGTCTTGGTCTCGTGGGGAGGTCAAAAAACCAGAAACAATTAACTACAGAACATTAAAACCTGAAAAAGAAGGGTTATTCTGTGAGAAAATTTTTGGCCCACAAAAAGACTGGGAGTGTCATTGCGGAAAGTACAAACGTGTTCGGTACAAAGGTGTTGTCTGTGACCGATGCGGTGTAGAAGTTACTCGTGCAAAAGTACGTCGTGAACGTATGGGACATATCGAGCTGGCTGCTCCTGTTTCACACATTTGGTATTTCAAAGGCATTCCAAGCCGTATGGGATTGGTATTGGATATGTCACCACGGTCTTTGGAGGAAGTTATCTACTTCGCTTCTTATGTAGTCGTAGATGCAGGTGCTACTCCTCTCGAAAAGAAACAACTTTTGTCAGAAAAAGAATTTCGCAGTTACCGTGAAAAATATGGCAATGGTTTTGTAGCCATGATGGGTGCGGAGGCGATCAAACGCCTTCTTGCTTCGATCGATCTCGATAAAGAAGTCGAGCAGCTAAAAGAAGAATTGGAAACAGCACAAGGACAACGTCGCAATCGTGCGGTAAAACGTTTAGAAGTGTTGGAAGCATTTCGTTCATCCGGCAACAGTCCAGATTGGATGATTATGGATGTACTTCCTGTTATACCACCAGAAATTCGTCCTATGGTTCAGCTTGATGGTGGTCGTTTCGCTACATCAGACTTGAACGATTTGTACCGTCGAGTTATCAACCGGAACAATCGATTGAAGCGCCTTTTAGACCTCGGTGCACCAGATATTATTGTGCAAAACGAAAAGCGTATGTTGCAAGAAGCAGTAGATGCTTTAATCGACAATGGTCGTCGCGGGCGTCCAGTTACAGGTCCAGGAAACAGACCATTGAAGTCTCTATCTCATATGCTCAAAGGGAAACAGGGGCGTTTCCGTCAAAACCTATTAGGTAAACGGGTTGACTATTCCGGACGTTCCGTTATCGTAGTAGGTCCTAATCTCAAAATGTACCAGTGTGGTCTACCGAAAGAGATGGCTTTGGAGTTATTTAAGCCATTTGTGATGAAAGAGTTAGTTGCAAAAGGACTAGCTCATAACATCAAGAGTGCGAAACGAAAAGTAGAGAGAATTCATCCAGAAGTTTGGGATGTTTTAGAAGAAGTCATCAAAGAACATCCTGTACTCCTAAATCGTGCTCCAACCCTTCACCGTTTAGGGATTCAAGCGTTTGAACCAATTTTGGTCGAAGGTAGAGCGATTCGCTTACATCCGCTCGTCTGTACAGCTTATAATGCTGACTTTGACGGTGACCAAATGGCTGTACACGTACCATTGTCAGCAGAAGCTCAAGCAGAAGCTCGACTTTTGATGTTAGCAGCACAAAATATCTTGAATCCAAAAGACGGAAAACCTGTTGTTACTCCTTCACAGGATATGGTATTAGGATGTTACTATCTAACCATACAGAAAACAGGTGAAAAAGGTGAAGGTACTGTATTCTACTCAACTGCTGAAGCAATCAGTGCATATCACCATGGGTATGTCACCTTGCATTCTCGAATTGCTATTCCAGTAAAATCACTTAACAAAACGACTTTTACGGAGAGACAACAATCAGCTTTGCTTGTAACGACACCAGGTAAATTAATTTTCAATGAAATCTTGCCAGAAGATTTTCCATTCATTAATGAACCTGGTAAGAAAAACTTTACTGCGACTCCTGAAAAATATTTCATCTATGATAAAGGGGTAAACATCCCTGAGTTTATTCAAAAATTGGATGAACCTGGTGCATTGACGAAAAAGGATCTAGGTGCCATTATCGCTGAATGTTTCCGTCGTTTTGGTACGATGATGACATCTGTCATTTTGGACCGTGTAAAAGCACTTGGATATTCTTATTCGACCAAAGCAGGGATTACCATGTCTGTATCAGACGTTATGGTTCCAGAAGCGAAGAAAGATATTTTGGCAGAAGCGGAAGAACAAGTGAAAACAGTCATGAAGCAATATCGCCGCGGTTTGATCACAGACGATGAACGTTATGAGCGTGTTATCTCCATCTGGAGTAAAGCAAAAGATCGTATCACAGAAGTATTGATGGGCAACATGGGTAAATACAACCCAATTTATATGATGGCTCACTCCGGTGCGCGAGGTAATGTTTCTCAGATTACCCAGCTTGCAGGGATGCGTGGCTTGATGGCTAACCCAGCTGGTAAAATTATTGAACAACCTATTCGAACCAACTTCCGTGAAGGTTTGACTGTATTGGAATATTTCATTTCTACCCACGGTGCAAGGAAAGGTCTAGCGGATACTGCCTTACGTACTGCTGACTCTGGTTATTTGACAAGACGTTTGGTTGACGTTGCTCAAGATGTTATCGTACGGGAAGATGACTGTGGTACGGATAAAGGATTGCTCGTGAAACGAATCCATGATGGCAATGAAATTATCGAAGATCTATATGATCGTATTGTCGGACGTGTTAGTTTCCAAACCGTTCGCCATCCTGAAACAGATCATGTCATCATCAACCGCAATGAATTGATCGATGAAGAAACAGCAACTCAAATCATGGAAGCTGGTATTGAAACAGTAGTGATTCGTTCCGTGCTTTCTTGCCGGACCAAACACGGAGTATGCAAAAAATGTTATGGTCGAAATCTAGCCCTTGGAACACCAGTGGAGATCGGAGAAGCTGTTGGTATTATTGCAGCTCAATCCATTGGGGAACCAGGAACCCAGTTGACCATGCGTACCTTCCATACTGGAGGGGTTGCAGGGGATGATATTACCCAAGGTCTGCCTCGTATTCAAGAACTTTTTGAAGCCCGAAATCCAAAAGGTCAAGCTATTGTTGCGGAAATCGACGGAAAAATAATCGAAATTCGTGAGGTAAAAGATCGCCGCGAGGTGGAGATCGAAGGAGAAGTGGAAAACAAAACACACACCATTCCATATGGGTCTCGTCTGAAAGTGATGGAAGGCGACGAAGTGTCTGCTGGAGATGTTCTCACAGAAGGTTCAATCGATCCAAAAGAATTGCTGCGGATCAAGGGTGTGCAAGGTGTTCAGGCATATATCTTACAAGAAGTACAGAAAGTATACCGCCTCCAAGGGGTAGAAATTAACGATAAGCACGTAGAAGTAATGATCAGACAAATGATGCGGAAAGTTCGTATCACGGATGCTGGAACAACTGACTTACTGCCAGGATCTGTAACAGATATCCATGACTACGAAGCATCGAACAGAAAAACTCTACTGGCTGGTGGTGAACCAGCAGTAGCAAGACCTGTTCTCTTAGGTATTACCAAAGCATCCCTAGAAACAGAGTCCTTCTTATCTGCTGCTTCTTTCCAAGAAACTACCCGTGTTCTTACTGATGCAGCGATTAAAGGAAAGGTAGACCGACTTCTAGGTTTGAAAGAGAATGTCATCATCGGAAAACTTGTACCAGCAGGTACAGGTATGAACCGCTATCGTACATTAGATGTGCAATTGGCTAATGAAGTAGCGGAAACGACTGATGAGAAAGAAACTGTGTTGATTGACTAATCGTAAGTAAGACACAGAGGTCTGAATCGGGCCTCTGTTCTCTTTTTTAGCTTTAATAATTTTGTTTTATTCCAGTATTGACTTTTGTGTGTCATGATGGTAAGATTTCTCCTGTGCTTGTATGAGAATCACTTTGGAGGGCTGTATCTATGTCTTATGATAAAGTGAAACAAGCAAAAAGGCTCGTTACTGGTGTTAAACAGACGAGAAAAGCGATTGACCGACAACTGGTATCGTTTGTCGTATTGGCCGAAGATGCAGATTTGATTCTTACTCATCCTATCCAGTCGCTCTGCGAGCAAAAGGAAATAGCTTATACATATGTAGCTTCCATGAGGGAGCTTGGTAAAGCTAGTGGGATTCAAGTAGGTACAGCTGCGGTAGCCATTTTGAAAGACTAGAAGATGACTTTAGAGCTTGTATCGTGTAGATGTCGACTATATGCGATATTTGCTTCTAATGGTTCCTCTATTTTTTTCGCAAATTACGATCCACCTGGATCTGTTGTTTTAAATAATATTTAAATTGAGGGGGTGGAAAGAGATGCCAACAATTAATCAGTTAGTACGCAAAGGACGTAAAAATAAAATCGTGAAGTCCAAATCTCCTGCATTGCAAGTGAGCTTTAACAGTTTCCGCAAGGAGAGCACTCCACAAAGTTCACCTCAAAAACGTGGAGTTTGTACCCGTGTAGGAACGATGACACCTAAAAAACCTAACTCTGCGTTGCGTAAATATGCCCGTGTTCGTTTGAGTAACGGTATTGAGGTAACTGCTTATATTCCTGGAATTGGTCACAACCTACAAGAACACTCTGTGGTACTAGTTCGTGGCGGACGTGTAAAAGACCTACCTGGTGTACGTTATCATATCGTTCGTGGAGCACTCGATACCGCAGGTGTACAAAACCGGGGACAAGGTCGTTCCAAATATGGTACAAAACGTGCAAAGAAAAAATAATGCGCTAAAAATTTAACATCCATAGAGAAAAGGAGGGGAATCCAATGCCACGTAAAGGTCCTGTAGAACGTCGTGATGCATTACCAGATCCAATTTACAACAGCAAACTCGTAACCCGTCTAATCAATCGTCTTATGTACGATGGAGAAAAGGGAAAGGCACAACGTATCCTGTATGATGCGTTTGAGTTGATCAAAGATCGTTCCGGAAATGACCCAATGGAAGTTTTCGAGCAAGCTTTGAAAAACGTAATGCCTGTATTGGAAGTTAAGGCACGTCGTGTTGGTGGTGCTAACTACCAAGTACCAATCGAAGTAAAACCTGAGCGTCGTACAAGCCTCGGACTTCGTTGGTTAGTATCTTATGCTCGTCTTCGCAATGAGAAGAGTATGCAAGAACGTCTTGCTAACGAAATTCTCGATGCTGCTAATAACGGCGGTTCAGCTGTGAAGAAGAAAGAAGACACACACCGGATGGCAGAAGCAAACCGTGCGTTTGCTCACTATCGCTGGTAATTTCCTTTCCAAGCTATGTGCTAGGAAAGATCAACTACTGAGGTTATATGAAGGGAGAAGTTTCTCATGGCACGTGAATTCTCCTTGAAAAATACACGAAATATCGGCATCATGGCTCACATCGATGCGGGTAAAACAACCACTACCGAGCGTGTATTGTTTTATACTGGTCGTGTTCATAAGATTGGTGAGGTGCACGAAGGTGCAGCTACCATGGACTGGATGAAACAAGAACAAGAACGTGGAATCACGATTACTTCCGCTGCGACAACTGCACAGTGGAAAGGACATCGGATTAACATTATTGACACTCCGGGGCACGTTGATTTTACTGTAGAGGTAGAGCGTTCCCTTCGTGTATTAGATGGAGCAGTTGGGGTTTTTGACGCAAAAGGCGGAGTAGAACCTCAATCAGAAACAGTTTGGCGTCAAGCGGACCGCTATAATGTACCGCGTATCGCATATATTAACAAAATGGACATCATTGGTGCAGACTTCCTTGGTTCTGTAGAACAGATGAAGGATCGTCTATCTGCTAATGCTGTACCTATTCAACTACCTATCGGAGCAGAAGATACTTTCCAGGGCATGATCGATTTGATCACAATGAAAGCTATCATCTACACCGATGACCTGGGAACAACTTCTGAAGCAAGAGAAATCCCAGAAGAGTACAGAGAACAAGCAGAAGAGTATCGTACCAACTTGCTCGACGCTGTTGCTGAACTCGATGATGATTTGATGGAAAAATATCTAGAAGGCGAAGAACTAACGGAAGAAGAGATAAATGCTGCTCTTCGTAAGGGTACTTGTGAAGTGAAAATCACTCCAGTACTTTGTGGTTCTTCTTACAAAAACAAAGGGGTACAACCACTTCTTGATGCAGTAGTAGCTTATCTACCATCTCCACTTGATGTTCCAGCGATCCAAGGGGAACTTCCAGATGGTACAGAGGCAGTACGTCACTCTAGTGATGAAGAGCCTTTCTCAGCACTTGCATTCAAAATCATGACAGACCCATTTGTTGGTAAATTGACTTTCTTCCGCGTTTATTCCGGTTCTCTTGATTCTGGTTCTTATGTGCAAAACACAACCAAAGGTAAAAGAGAACGTGTTGGACGTATCTTGCAGATGCACGCAAATTCTCGTGAAGAGATCAGCACCGTATATGCTGGAGATATTGCAGCTGCGGTTGGCCTGAAAGCTACTACTACTGGGGATACCCTGTCTGATGAAAAGAATGAAATCATTCTTGAGTCCATGACATTCCCAGAGCCAGTTATCGAAGTTGCGATTGAACCAAAAACAAAAGCAGACCAAGATAAAATGGGTGTAGCTCTTGCTAAATTGGCTGAAGAAGATCCTACCTTCCGCACACACACAGATGAGGATACAGGTCAGACGATTATCGCTGGTATGGGTGAGCTACACCTAGAGATCATCGTAGACCGTTTGAAAGAAGAGTTCCGAGTAGAAGCGAATGTGGGTGCACCACAAGTAGCATTCAAAGAAACCTTCCGTTCATCTGCTAAAGTCGAAGGTAAATTTGTTCGTCAGTCTGGTGGTAAAGGTCAATATGGTCACGTTTGGATCGAGTATGAGCCACTACCAGAAGGTTCTGGTTTCGAATTCGTGAACAAAATTGTCGGTGGGGTTGTTCCAAAAGAATACATCCCAGCAGTACAAAAAGGTATTGAAGAATCTATGCTCAACGGTGTTCTTGCCGGATACCAATTGGTAGACGTGCGTGCTACACTAGTTGATGGTTCTTACCATGATGTAGACTCATCTGAAATGGCATTTAAGATTGCAGGTTCCATGTCGTTAAAAGCAGCGAAGAGCAAATGTAACCCAGTAATCTTAGAGCCAATCATGAGAGTAGAAGTAACCGTACCTGAAGAGTACATGGGTGATGTGATGGGTGATGCTAGCTCCCGTCGCGGACGTGTAGAAGGTATGGAAGCCCGCGGTGGAGCTCAAGTTGTTCGTGCAATGGTTCCACTTGCAGAAATGTTTGGGTATGCAACTAACCTACGTTCCCGTACTCAAGGTCGCGGAGTATTCTCCATGCAGTTCGACCACTTTGAAGAAGTTCCAAAAAGTGTAGCTGAAGAGATTATCAAAAAAGCTACAACTGTATAAGTTCAAGAGAATCTAGTAGAGCACACTCTTCTAGCTTCCTATAAATCTATGTATCAAAAATAAAAATTACTCTTCTTACTTTGAAGGAGGATTCTAAAATGGCAAAAGCCAAGTTCGAACGTACAAAACCACACGTTAACGTTGGTACAATCGGTCACGTTGACCATGGTAAAACTACTCTTACCGCTGCAATCACAACTGTTCTAGCTCAAAAAGGTGGCGCTACTGCTACTGCTTATGATCAAATTGATAAAGCTCCAGAAGAAAAAGAGCGTGGTATTACCATCTCTACTGCACACGTAGAGTATGAAACAGACAACCGCCACTATGCACACGTTGACTGCCCAGGACACGCTGACTATGTTAAAAACATGATCACTGGTGCTGCGCAAATGGACGGAGCTATCTTGGTAGTATCTGCTGCTGACGGTCCTATGCCTCAAACTCGTGAGCACATCTTGCTATCTCGCCAAGTTGGTGTTTCTCACATCGTTGTTTTCTTGAACAAAGTAGACATGGTTGACGACGAAGAGCTATTGGAATTGGTAGAAATGGAAGTTCGTGAACTTCTTGATGAATACGAATTCCCTGGTGATGATATCCCAGTAATCGCAGGTTCTGCTTTGAAAGCTCTTGAAAACCCAGCTGGTGGAGAATGGGCTGACAAAATTCTTGAATTGATGGCAGCTGTTGATGCTTACGTTCCAGAACCAGTTCGTGACACTGACAAACCTTTCTTGATGCCAGTTGAGGATGTATTCACCATTACTGGTCGTGGTACTGTTGCTACCGGTCGTGTAGAAAGCGGTGCTGTAAAAGTTGGGGAAGAAGTTGAAATCATCGGTATCACCGATACTCGTAAAACTGTTGTAACTGGTGTAGAAATGTTCCGTCGTCTTCTTGACTCCGCTCAAGCTGGTGACAACATCGGAGCTCTACTTCGTGGGGTAGAACGTAAAGATATCCAACGTGGTCAAGTTCTTGCTAAACCAGGTAGTGTGAAACCTCACACCAAATTTAAAGCTCAAGTTTATGTTCTTTCCAAAGAAGAAGGTGGACGTCATACTCCTTTCTTCTCTAGCTACCGTCCTCAGTTCTACTTCCGTACAACGGACGTAACTGGTGTTATCCAACTTCCAGAAGGTACCGAAATGTGTATGCCTGGAGATAACGTAGAGATGGAAGTGGAATTGATCGCTCCTATCGCTATCGAAGACGGAACTCGTTTCACCATCCGTGAAGGTGGACGTACCGTTGGTGCTGGTGCAGTTACTGTAATTAGCGAGTAGTATATAATATAAAAAAGCTGTTCTCCTATCAGGGTGGGAGAACAGCTTTTTTTATAGAAATATCCGAGATTCAATATATGTAAGGTTAAATGTATGAAAGCAAGTCCCTGCTAGTTAGCTTGGATTTTGTTTTTTTTAAAGGTAGGGCGGGTGTTAGGTCGGTGCTTGACCGTCCTACACCCGTGCCTTGGCTGATCAGTGGGAAATGACCATTTGCTTCTTAAGCTTTGTCAGTGACCTCTGTGTGGAGTCGAAGATGTCCTTGTACTTCGGCCGACAGGTTCGCCAGTTCTGGATGCTGTCGAGGGCTCCGAGATGCGTCAGGCCACCCTTGGAGTACTCGACAAGGAGCTGAGTTGCTTTATCCTTGGAGATCTCACCAGTCTTGCTTAGCTGTCCGAGCCGCTCGATTTCATCGATCAGTGCCATTTCGCTACCTCTTCTGTCAAGGGCAATATATTTAACTAAAATATTATTATTATTATTTGCTGTCAAATCTCGATTTTCGCTGGTCAGATGGACACAAAATTAGAGGGTTGAATTATCTATATTTTATTTACATATACTGCACAAAATGATTAGATTGTATTAGATTAGTATTAGATTAGTAGTAGAATAGAGGTGATGGTTTTGCATCTGACTGAGGATTTTTTTGTAGAGTTAAAACAACAGTATTCCGATGAGATCAAAAAAAGCGTCATAGCTTTTGCGAATACGAAAGGTGGCACCATTTATATTGGCATCAGTGATAGCGGGAATATTATTGGTGTAGAAAATATAGATGAAACGATTTTGAAGGTCTCCAATACGATTAGGGATGCCATCAAGCCAGATATTACACTTTTTGTGGACTATCTGATTGAACAAATCGAGGGAAAAGATATTGTCAAAGTGGTAGTACAAAAAGGAACAGCAAGCCCGTATTATCTTTCTGGAAAGGGAATTCGCCCAGAGGGGGTCTTTGTTCGGCAAGGAGCTGCCTCTGTTCCCGCATCGGAAACAGCTATTTTAAAAATGATCAAAGATACGGATGGGGAAAAGTATGAAAATCTTCGTTCCATCAATCAAGATCTGACTTTTGAAGTAGCAGAAAAAAGCTTTGCGGAAAGAGGGGTTTCCTTTGGTGCCAGTCAAAAGAAAACATTAAAGCTGATGAACGAAGATGGTATCTATACTAATTTAGGATTATTGCTGTCTGACCAGTGTATTCATACCGTGAAACTAGCTGTTTTTGAAGGAGCTACAAAAGCTATTTTCAAAGATCGCTGTGAGTTTTCCGGATCACTTTTGAAACAATTAAATGAGACGTATGCGTTTATTGACCGTTATAACCGCACTCGAGCGGAATTTGAGGGGCTGTATCGGATTGACCGGAGGGATTATCCGATCGATGCTTTGCGTGAGGCGCTGTTGAACTCGCTTGTACATCGTGACTATTCCTTTAGCAGTAGCACGCTGATCAGCATTTTTGACGATCGAATTGAGTTTGTTTCCATCGGTGGTCTGGTGAAAGGTATTTCCTTTGACGACATTATGTTAGGTGTTTCCATTACGCGAAATGAGGGACTGGCAGACGTATTTTATCGGTTGAAATTAATTGAAGCCTATGGCACGGGTATGCCGAAAATTATGGATAGTTTCAAAAGCTATGGGATAGAGCCTCGGGTTGAGGTGACAGATCATGCGTTCAAAATCACATTACCTAATGTGAATCAGAAGATCGCTCAGGAAAATAAGCACCATCACTTGTCAAGACATGAGCAGATTGTGTTGAAGTTATTGCAAGAAAAGGAGTCTATCGTTCGGAAAGATGTGGAAAAAGTTCTCTCCCTATCACAGGCGATGGCGGTGAAAATTTTAAAAGGGCTTGTGGAGAAAGGTGCTATTCGTTCGATTGGTAAAGGGAGGAATACAACATATATTGCTGTTGATGGAAGATCTTGAAGCGAGGTTAATGAAAGAATTATCTCGTAAATTGGTAGCTGTAAGTGACATGGTGTCTTCTGCATTTGGTGCCCTTAATGTTAAGATTCATGGGGACGAGTCTCGATTATGTCCTAGGTAAGTTTGACCCCGTATAAAAATGGAACGGACAACTCTGAATGTAGGATAAAGACCCCAGAGTTCAGATCTGTTTCCACTCTTTTTCATGTGGTGATTTTCCTATGCTAGAAAAAGAGGCATGATGATGTGATTAATCAATGCCCCATTATCCCTATTATATTTTTAGTCGTTGATAACCTGTACCAAAACAGGTTCCTCATCAGTTGGATATAATTTAAAATCTGATTTCACACAGTGTACATAGAGGCGTCCCGATGTAGCTTTATAGACGTTCTCCACTTGTTCTTCGAAAACACCACCATTGTCGAGAATAACATATAAGGCATTTGTGTCTTGGTCTTTATACGTAACCACACATTCATTTAGTCTCTTTTCGGCTGGCATAGGTGCTCCTTTATGATACTTTATTTTGCTAAAGTTAGAATATACTTTTCAAGCAAATTCGTCAAATAAGTCAGATAATGCCATAGTGGATGTAGAATCAGAAATTACTAGGGATTTGGAGTTCTATGGAAATAATACCTGCAGAAGGTATTTAGAAAATAAAAAATGCTACCTATGCATTTTTGTTAAGAAGTTGTTGTCAAACCAGCAAAATCGGTTTGCCCGGATTTATGGGTGTTTGGCAGAAGAACTAGTAATGGAGAGGCATAATGAATATCTAGATTGTGCATCAGAAATCATTCTATCAGGGTTAGAGAAAACAGAGAAAGTCGCAGCAGTTTTTTAATGTTGAGGAAGGTAAACTAAGCTATTCGGTAAGAACTAGAACAATGATATGTAAATCACTGTTCTTATTTATTTTTGTGGCGAGAACACCCGTGAATTCATTCGTGGGATGAATCGTTACGGTTTTTGGTTTTCTTTTTTGACAAAGCCATCCATATTTTGTATATTGGGATTCATCCTTACTAGAAAAGAGGTGAGAAATTCATGTATTTCACTGTAAAACAACAACTCAAACATCTTTCGAAAGAAGAATATCTGATTTTAAAAGACTTGTGTCATACTGCCAAAAATTTGTACAACCAAGGCTTATACCAAGTTCGCCAGCATTACTTTCAGGAAAAGAAATATCTGAATTACCAGGAAAATAATCAGCTTTTGAAAGGAAGCGAACATTACAAGCGGTTGAATAGCAACATGGCACAACAAATTTTAAAAGAAGTCGATGGGGTATGGAAGTCTTTTTTTGCGCTGATCCGACAAGCCAAGCAAGGAAAATACGACTTTCGAGCCATTCAGATGCCTCGATACCTACCGAAAGATGGATGTTATCCGTTAATAGTCGGCTTCATTCGTTTAAATGGAAATCTGTTTGTGTTGCCCTATTCTCGTTCTTATCAGAAGGAACATCCCCCACTGATGGTTCGCATTCCTCCCTTGTTGGCGGACAAGAAAATCAAAGAGATTCGTATTCTTCCCAAATATCGAGCAAGGTTCTTTGAAGTGCATTACACGTATGAAGAGCAGGCAGTTCAAAGGGATACCGATAAAAACCATGTACTTGCAATCGATTTGGGAATTAGCAATCTCGCGGCTTGTGTCACCTCCAAAGGGAAAAGTTTTCTGATCGATGGAAAAAGACTAAAATCAATCAACCAATGGTATAACAAACGCAATGCCCATTTGCAGCGAATCAAAGATAAACAAAAGCAGAAAGGGTATACGCATCAACAAGTTGCTTTGGTGGCAAAACGAAATCGTTTGGTGAACGATTACCTGAACAAGACCTGTCGTAAGATAATCCATTATTGTTTGAAATATCGCATTGGGACACTGGTTATCGGATATAACGAAAATCTGCAAAAAGGAAGTAATCTAGGCAAACGCAACAACCAAAATTTCGTGAATATCCCCATTGGGATGATCAAAGAGAAGTTGGAATATAGGTGTGAGCGATATGGGATGACGTTGGTGCAACAAGAAGAAAGCTACACATCCAAAGCGAGTTTTTGGGATCAAGATGAACTGCCCACCTATGATCCATCCAACTCGAAAACGTATACCTTTAGAGGTGCACGGGTGAAACGTGGCTTATATCGTACGTCTTCGGGAATGTTGATGAACGCAGATATCCATGGCGCATTAAACATCTTGCGAAAAAGTAACGTTGTAGCCCTTACGGGCTTATACACTAGAGGCGAAGTGGACACGCCTGTACGAATAAGGATAGCCTAGCTATCAACCTTCGTAGACGAAGCTTACGACTTTAGTCGTGAGAGGTTCACTTGTATACAATGCATGTAGCTGTTTATGACAAGCATGGCAAAGGTTGATTGTCGATAGAAAGGTAGTACCTCTCTTTTTTTTTGAGGTGAGATGATGCACGGTTGTGGAAATGGTATTTCATCCGCATATTTACATCTATTCAAATCCATTACCATACTCCTTAAAACTACACTTTGGAATGGAACAAGGTAAGATGGTTTCTTCTAGCAGATTTTATCCAATAGTAGGAAACCTATTTTTTTTCTTGCATCCCAATTGCTTTTTCTATATAATAGCGGGTGTTGTACTGTGAACAGCGATGATGCGGAAGGTTGCCGACACACCCGGCCCCTTTGCCATGGTCGGGCGGAAAATTTTCGCGGAGAAGTTCATTTATCAAAATGAGCGAAGGAGGGTTAAAGATGGCAAAACAAAAGATTCGCATTCGGTTGAAGGCGTATGACCACCGTGTTTTGGATCAATCGGCAGTGAAGATTGTCGACACTGCAAAACGTACGGGAGCAAGTGTATCAGGTCCGATTCCACTACCTACGGAAAAAGCAGTTTATACCATTTTACGGGCGGTTCATAAATATAAAGATTCACGCGAACAGTTTGAAATGCGTACGCATAAGCGTTTGATTGATATTGTGAATCCTACTCAACAAACAGTTGATGCGCTAATGAGACTCGACCTGCCATCCGGCGTCGACATTGAAATCAAACTATAATTCATCCATTTCAAAATGGCAGGAGGTGTAACAATTGAAAGGAATTCTAGGAAAAAAGATTGGGATGACCCAATTGTTTCGTGAAGATGGAACAGCAGTAACAGTAACAGTTGTTGAAGCTGGACCATGTGTTGTTCTTCAAAAGAAAGATGAAACAACCGACGGATACGAAGCGATCCAACTAGGGTTTAAAGAGAAAAAGGAACACCGTTCCAACAAGCCTGAACTTGGACATGCAAAGAAAGCAAATGCGAAAGCACAGAGCTTTATCAAAGAAATCCGTGGAATGAACCCAGAAGAATACGATCTAGGTAGTGTGGTCAAAGCGGATCTCTTTGCTGAAGGAGAACTTGTTGATGTGACAGGTACTTCCAAAGGTAAAGGTTTTGCAGGGGCGATCAAGCGTCACAACCAAAGCCGCGGACCTATGAGTCACGGTTCTCACTATCACCGTGGACCCGGTTCTTTAGGTGCTATTGCTCCGAACCGTGTTTTCAAAGGACAAACCTTGCCAGGTCGTATGGGGTCAGAGCGTATTACAACGCAAAACCTACAAGTGGTTCGTGTGGATTCTGAAAAGAATTTACTTCTTATTAAAGGAAACGTACCTGGACCTCGGAACAGTTATTTAGTAATTCGTTCTGCAGCAAAAGGCGTTAAATAACATCAGAAAGGAGGATCAATCATGCCAAAAGTAACAGTTGTTGATGTAACGGGTTCTGAGGTCGGCGAATTAGAATTGGCTGACGCAGTATTTGGGATTACACCAAACAAAGCTGTACTTCATGATGCAGTAGTGATGCAGCAAGCATCCTTGCGCAGTGGAACTCACGATGTAAAGAATCGTTCCGAAGTTCGCGGCGGTGGTAAAAAGCCATGGAAGCAAAAAGGAACAGGACGTGCTCGTGCAGGTAGCTCACGTTCCCCTATTTGGGTCGGTGGTGGTACTGTTTTCGGTCCTACACCTCGTAGCTATGCTTACAAGCTTCCTAAAAAAGTTCGTCGTCTTGCGATCAAATCTGCTCTATCCAGCAAAGTAGAAGATCAAGACGTAGTTGTTTTGGATGCATTAAAGCTATCTGCTCCAAAAACAAAAGAAATGGTTCAAGTTTTGAAAAACTTGGGTGCTGAAAAGAAAGCATTGGTTGTAACCAATAATTTGGAAGACAGTGCAGTTCGTGCTGTTCGCAATATCCCAGGTGTGAAATTGATTGCTGCTGAAGGAGTAAATGTACTTGACGTGTTAGCGCATGACAAGTTGATCATTACTACTGACGCAGTAAGTCGTGTAGAGGAGGTGTTTGGCCAGTGAAGGACCCACGTGACATAATCCGTCGCCCCATCGTAACAGAAGCATCGACTGCAATGATGGAAGAAGGAAAGTATGTATTTGAAGTTGACATTCGTGCGAATAAATTTCAAATCCGTCAAGCTCTAGAAGCGATTTTTGATGTGAAAGTGGACCGTGTAAACACAATGCGCGTACCAGGTAAAACAAAGCGCTATGGTCGTTACTCCGGTCGGACACCAGAATGGAAAAAAGCAATTGTAAAACTTGCTGAAGGCAGCAAGCAAATTGAAATCTTTGAGAGCTAAAAATCCAAAGAGCAAAGGAGGGAAATAGCAATGGGTATTAAAAAGTATAAACCAACTACACCTTCACGTCGTCATATGACTGGTTCTACCTTTGAAGAGATTACCACTTCTACACCAGAAAAATCTCTTACTACTTCTTTAGTGAGAAAAGCTGGTCGTAACAACCAAGGTCGTCTAACAATGCGTCACCAAGGTGGCGGACATAAACGTAAATACCGCATCATTGACTTCAAACGTAACAAAGATGGTATCCCAGGCAAAGTAGCTACGATCGAGTATGATCCAAACCGCTCTGCTAATATTGCACTCATTCATTATGCTGATGGTGAAAAACGCTATGTATTAGCGCCTAAAGGTTTAAAAGTTGGTATGGAAATTATGTCTGGACCTGAATCCGATATCAAAGTGGGTAATGCATTGCCGCTTCGCAATATCCCAGTTGGTACAGAGATTCACAACATCGAGTTGAAACCAGGTCGTGGCGGACAGTTGGTACGTGCTGCTGGTACTTCCGCTCAATTGTTGGGTAAAGGTGCGCACAAAGGCGAAGAAGGAAAATATGTTATCATTCGTTTGGCTTCTGGTGAAACACGTATGATCCTTGCAGACTGCCGTGCTACCATCGGTCAAGTTGGTAACCTCGATCATGAATTGATCACAGTAGGTAAAGCAGGACGTAGCCGTTGGAAAGGTATTCGTCCAACTGTACGTGGTTCTGTTATGAACCCTAATGACCACCCACACGGTGGTGGGGAAGGTCGTGCTCCTATCGGACGTAAGTCACCTGTGACTCCTTGGGGTAAACCAACTCTTGGCTACAAAACTCGTAAGAAAAACAAGGCTTCGGACAAATTTATCGTTCGTCGTCGTAAGAAAAAATAATAACCTCTTCCTATCCCGCGGAAGGGATCTTTCGTGGGAGCGATATGTTGGATGATTATGGTATGAGAGGAGGCGTATCGCATGGGTCGTAGCCTGAAAAAAGGGCCTTTTGCAGATGCTCATCTACTGAAAAAAGTAGAGGTTTTGAACGAGAAAAATGAAAAGAAGATCGTGAAAACATGGTCTCGTCGCTCTACCATCTTCCCTGATTTTGTCGGTCACACATTTGCTGTTCATGATGGACGCAAACATGTGCCTGTATATGTAAGCGAAGATATGGTTGGTCACAAACTCGGCGAATTTGTTCCTACCCGCACGTACAAGGGACACGCTGGGGACGATAAAAAAACTCGCAAGCGCTAATTATTCTTATGTAAAGAAAGGAGGGTAAACATGAACGTCGTACGCCAACGCAAGATTAAAAAGCTGATTAAAGAACATGACATCGCAAGCGTTGCTGAGTTGACTGAGCGTCTTCAAGATGCAGGTATCAAGGCAACTGAAGAAGCAGTAGCGAAAGATGTTGCAGAACTGGGTCTAATCATCGCTTCTACCAAAGGTGGTACAACGAAATTCGTTTTCCCGCCATTTGCAGTTGCTAAGAACATAAGAATCGCTCCTCGTAAAGTTCGTCTGGTTATCGATTTGATTCGTGGTAAATCGATTGATGAAGCAGCAGCGATTCTAAAATTCACACCTCGTGCTGCATCTCCAGTTATCGAGAAGGTACTGAGTTCTGCTGTAGCAAATGCTGAGCATAACTTTAACCTAAATCAAGGTAACTTAGTTGTAAAAGAAGCTTATGTGGATGAAGGACCGACATTGAAACGATTCATTCCACGTGCACAAGGACGCGCAAGCCGCATCAACAAACGTACTAGCCACATCACAGTGGTTGTATCCGAAAAATAATTTTTCAATAAGGAGGGAAGAACTTTGGGTCAAAAAGTTAGCCCAGTGGGACTGAGAGTCGGGATTATTCGTGATTGGGAATCCAAATGGTACGGTGGCAAAGATTACGCTACACTACTTCATGAAGATATCCGTGTTCGCGATCACATCAAAAAACAATTGAAAGATTCCTCAGTTTCTAAAGTAGAGATCGAACGTGCAGCCAACCGCCTAAACGTATCCATCTATACAGCGAAACCTGGTATGGTTATTGGGAAAGGCGGTACAGAAGTAGAAAAACTTCGTAACCAACTTACCAAAATGACTGGTAAAAAAGTTCACATCAATATCAATGAAATCAAAAACCCTGAGTTGGATGCTTATCTTGTAGCTGAAAACATTGCAAGTCAGCTAGAGCGCCGTGTTTCTTTCCGTCGCGCTATGAAACAAGCAATCGGACGTACCCTTCGTTCCGGTGCAAAAGGGGTTCGTACACTAGTAAGTGGTCGTCTTGGTGGTGCTGATATCGCTCGTAGTGAGGGATATAGCGAAGGTACGGTTCCACTTCATACTTTACGTGCTGATATCGATTATGGTTTTGCAGAAGCACATACCACTTATGGTCGTATCGGAGTAAAAGTATGGATTTACCGTGGTGAAGTACTGCCTACCAAAGGGAAAAAAGGAGCAGTCGAAGGAGGCGAGTAACGCATGCTAATGCCAAAAAAGGTCAAGTTTCGTCGTCCTCACCGTGGTAAAATGCGTGGGAAGGCGAAAGGCGGAACAGAAGTTGCTTTTGGTGAATACGGCCTGAAAGCATTGGAACCATCTTGGATTACCAACCGTCAAATTGAAGCAGCGCGTATTGCGATGACTCGTTATATCAAACGTGGTGGGAAAGTATGGATTAAGATTTTCCCAGATAAGCCAATTACTCAAAAACCTCTTGAGGTTCGTATGGGTAGCGGTAAAGGTTCCCCTGAAAAATGGGTAGCTGTTGTAAAACCTGGTAAAATCATGTTTGAATTGGCGGGAGTACCAGAGGAAGTTGCACGTGAAGCAATGCGTCTAGCAGCTCACAAACTTCCAATCAAAACAAAATTTGTAAAACGTGAAGCAGGTGGTAACGAATGAAAGCAGCAGAGCTAATCGAGTTGACCACCACTGAGATCGAACAAAAACTGACGCAGTACAAAGAAGAATTGTTTAACCTACGTTTTCAATCTGCAACAGGGCAATTGGAAAACCCAAACCGCTTGGGTCAAGTACGCAAAGACATTGCCCGTTGTAAAACGGTCCTTCGCCAGCGTGAACTGGATAGCGAAAGGAGGAATCAGGGTTGAGCGAACAACGTACAACACGTCGGAAAGTACGTGTCGGTAAAGTGGTCAGCGACAAAATGGATAAAACAGTTGTAGTTGCAGTTGAAACCTACAAAAAGGATCGTCTGTACGGCAAACGCGTAAAACATACCAAAAAGTTTAAAGCCCATGATGAGAACAACCAAGCCAAAACAGGTGACATCGTAAGAATCATGGAGACTCGCCCATTATCGAAAGATAAAAATTGGCGTCTCGTAGAGATTGTAGAAGAGGCTGTCATCATCTAAGGAGTTCTCTTAAGGAAGGAGGAAAGACCGATGATTCAACAACAGACACGTCTTCGAGTTGCAGATAACTCCGGTGCAAAGGAAATCATGTGTATCCGTGTGTTAGGCGGATCGAAGAAGTCTACTGCTGGTATCGGTGATATCATCGTTGCTTCGGTGAAACAAGCTACACCCGGAGGCGTTGTTAAGAAAGGCGATGTAGTGAAGTGCGTAGTAGTGCGTACTGTTCGTCCAAACCGTCGTCCTGATGGCTCCTATATTCGTTTCGATGAAAATGCAGCAGTCGTGATTAAGGATGACAAAAGCCCACGTGGTACCCGTATCTTTGGACCAGTTGCCCGTGAGTTACGTGATCGCGACTTTATGAAGATTATCTCCTTAGCACCAGAAGTGCTTTAAGGACAGATCGTGAGAGATAAGGAGGTGCGCGTAAGTGAAAAGCGAAAAACGCCCCAATAAACTTCACATCAAAACTGGTGATACGGTTATCGTGATGCGTGGGAAAGAAGCTCCATACTTCCAAGATGGCAAAAAGGTGTACACGAAAGGTCGTGTCATCAAAATGCTTCCTAAAGAAGGTAGAGCACTTGTTGAGGGAGTCAACATGGTGAAGAAACACTCCCGTCCAACACAAGCAAATCCTCAAGGTGGAATTATCGAGAAAGAAGCACCAATCGATGTATCCAACTTGATGATCGAAGACCCAAAAACAAAACAACCAACCCGTATTGGCTATAAGTTTATCGAAGGTAAAAACGGTGAACAGAAAAAAGTACGGTTTGCGAAAAAGTCAGGCGAAATCCTGGATAAATAGTATGAGGAAGGGAGGTACATTCCTTGACTGCTCGGTTAAAAGAACAATATACAAATGAAATTATTCCATCTTTGATGAATAAGTTTGAGTACAAGTCTGTTATGCAAGTTCCAAAAGTGGAGAAGATCGTTTTGAACATGGGTGTTGGTGAAGCTGTTCAAAACTCCAAAGTGTTGGACAACGCAGTAGAAGATATGACAGCTATCGCTGGTCAAAAACCAGTGATTACTCGAGCAAAAAAATCAATCGCAGGTTTTAAACTTCGTGAAGGCATGCCAATCGGAGTAAAAGTTACCCTACGTGGTAAGCGTATGTATGATTTCTTAGACAAATTGATCAACATCTCGCTGCCTCGTGTCCGCGACTTCCGTGGTATTTCCCCTAAATCTTTTGATGGACGTGGAAACTATACTCTAGGGGTTAAAGAACAATTAATTTTCCCAGAAATCTCGTACGATAAGGTAGATAAAGTGCGCGGTATGGATGTAGTTATCGTAACTACTGCTAACACCGATGAAGAAGCATTTACACTACTTTCTGAAATGGGAATGCCATTTCGTAAATAAATGAGGCAAAGGAGGGAATCCGTTGGCCAGAAAATCGATGATCGTCAAATCACAGCGTAAACCGAAGTTTGAGGTACAAGGGTACACTCGTTGTGAACGTTGTGGACGTCCTCACTCTGTATTACGCAAATTTCGACTATGTCGTATCTGTTTCCGTGAATTGGCCTACAAAGGGCAGATTCCCGGCGTAAAAAAAGCAAGCTGGTAATGCTTCTGAAAGGAGGGCTCACACATGGTGATGACAGATCCCATTGCGGATATGCTGACTAGAATTCGTAACGCAAACATGGTTCGCCATGAAAGTGTTGAACTACCTGCTTCTCGTGTGAAACGTGAGATTGCAGAAATTCTAAAACAAGAAGGATTTATTCGCGATGCTGAATACATTGAGGATAGTAAACAAGGAATCCTTCGTATCTTCTTAAAGTACGGTACAAACAACGAAAAAGTAATCACTGGTCTAAAAAGAATCAGTAAACCTGGACTTCGTGTATATGCCAAATCTAATGAAGTACCTCGTGTGCTGCGTGGACTTGGAATCGCGATTCTATCTACCAATAAAGGAATCATAACCGACAAAGTAGCACGTCAACAACGCGTTGGTGGAGAAGTGCTAGCATACATCTGGTAATGATGGAGGTGAACCAAACATGTCTCGTATCGGGAAGAAACCTATTACCGTACCTGCTGGTGTAGAAGTAAACCTAGAAGGCAATCAGTTGACGGTAAAAGGCCCCAAAGGTACATTGGTCCGCAATTTGCACGCTGATATGAAGATCAATATCTCAGATAACGAGTTATTGATTGAGCGTCCTAGCGACAATCGTACACATCGGGCACTGCACGGAACAACTCGTAGTATCATCTCCAACATGGTGGAAGGTGTATCTACTGGTTTTGCGAAAACACTTGAACTAGTCGGTGTAGGTTACCGTGCATCCAAAAAAGGATCAAATATAGTATTAAACGTTGGATATTCTCATCCAGTTGAGATTACTCCAATTGAAGGTATCGAACTAGATGTTCCTACCCAAACACAAGTTGTTGTCAAAGGTATTGACAAAGAAAAAGTCGGTGCTATGGCAGCTAATATTCGTTCCGTTCGTGAACCAGAGCCTTACAAAGGCAAAGGGATTAAATATAGTACAGAACGAATTCGTCGTAAAGAAGGTAAAACTGGTAAGTAGAATTTTTAAATCAGAAGGGAGTGAACCAGACCGTGATTCAAAAAGAAGATCGCAATCAAAAACGGAAAAAGCGTCACCTTCGGGTTCGGAAAAAACTTTTTGGCACGGCTCTTCGTCCTCGCCTCAATGTATTCCGTTCATCCAAGAATATCTATGCACAACTTATTGATGATGAAGCAGGCGTAACCCTTGTTTCGGCTTCTACGGTTGATAAAGAGTACCAAGGTGCAGGTGGCGGAACTGTTGAAGCAGCAAAAAGTGTCGGTGAGTTAATTGCCAAACGTGCTATCGAAAAAGGATTCAATAAAGTTGTGTTTGATCGTGGAGGATACCTCTATCATGGTCGTGTACAAGCCTTAGCGGATGGGGCAAGGGAAGGAGGTCTTGACTTCTAATGAAACAGAACAAAGGTAATAGAAGAGATAGTGCACAGTCCGAGTTCACTGAAAAACTTGTCAACATCAATCGTGTAGCGAAAGTTGTAAAAGGTGGACGTCGTTTCAGCTTTAGCGCACTAGTTGTTGTTGGAGACGGAAAAGGACGAGTTGGCGCTGGCATCGGTAAAGCTGCAGAAGTACCAGAAGCAATCAAAAAAGGTGTAGAAGCAGCGAAGAAAAACTTGATCACTGTTCCTCTAACTGGAAACACGATTCCTCATGATATCGTAGGACGTTTTGGAGCAGGGAAAGTTCTTTTGAAACCAGCTAGTCAAGGTACCGGTGTTATCGCTGGTGGTCCTGTGCGTGATGTTTTAACAGTTGCTGGTGTTGGTGATATTTTGACGAAATCAACCGGTTCCAATAATCCAATTAACATGGTGCGTGCAACGCTCGCTGGTCTTTCTAATCTAAAACAAGCAGATCAAGTTGCAAAACTACGTGGCAAAACTGTTGAAGAGCTACTCGGATAAGGAGGGATAACCGTGGCAAACAAATTAGCGATTACCCTCAAACGGAGTATGATTGGGCAGTCGGAGCGCGTTCGGGTAACCCTTCGTACATTAGGCCTAACCAAACGTGAACAAACTGTAGTCAAGCCAGACAATGCTTCGATTCGAGGTATGGTAAATAAAGTTGTTCATCTTGTAGATGTAAAAGAAGTAACGGAATAATAGCATTGACTTAGTACAAGAGGAGGTGCAAAGCATGAAATTAAACGAGCTAAAACCAGCACCTGGTTCTCGCAAAGAGTCAAGACGTGTAGGTCGTGGAATGGCTTCTGGTTCTGGTAAAACTTCTGGTCGTGGACATAAAGGTCAAAACGCTCGCTCAGGTGGTGGAGTTCGACCTGGTTTTGAGGGTGGTCAAAATCCAATTTACCGTCGTTTGCCAAAACGTGGATTTACTAGTCCGAATCGCAAAGAGTATGCGATCGTAAATCTTGATACTTTGAATCGTTTTGCTGAGGGTACAGAAGTTACTCCTGAGCTACTCACAGAACTTGGTGTTGTCAAAGATACGAAGTCTGGAATTAAGATTCTTGGAAATGGTGAGCTTCAAGTAAAGCTTTCTGTTAAAGCTCATAAGTTTTCCGAAACTGCAGCTGAGAAAATCAGAGCCGCTGGCGGAGCAACGGAGGTAATCTAACATGTTTGCGACCCTTGGTAACATTTTTAAGGTAGAAGATCTCCGCCGTCGAATACTATTTACTCTTATCATGTTGGTAGTTTTTCGGATTGGTAGTTTTATACCAGTTCCAAATACTAATCCAGCTGTGCTTCAGCAACTTGCTGATAAAAGTCAAGGAGTATTCGGCCTGATCAATGCTTTTTCTGGTGGAGCTTTTCGTAATTTCTCTATCTTTGCGATGGGAATTATGCCTTACATTACTGCTTCGATTATTGTTCAGCTACTCACGATGGATGTAATTCCTGCATTTGCTCGTTGGGCAAAAGAAGGAGAGACAGGTAGACGTAAAATTACACAAGTTACACGTTATTTTACGATCGGTTTGGCGTTAATCCAATCCATTACTTTGTCCTTGGGATTTGATCGTCTGCTAGGAAGTGGATTTATACAAAATCCTAACTTTTGGACTTATGCACTTATCTCTCTTACACTTACTGCGGGTACAACTTTCTTGATGTGGTTAGGGGAGCAAATTACAGAAAAAGGGATTGGGAACGGAATCTCTATTCTTATTTTTGCTGGTATCATGGCTAGCATCCCTAATCATATCAGTCAGGTATACAGTAGCTTGTTTACCAAGAATGCACCTATTGCCATTGGTGTAATAAAAACTGTCGGATTACTTGTTGTAATTGTGATTGTCATCGCGGGCGTTATTTACATCCAACAGGGTGTACGTAAAATTCCAGTCCAATATACCAAAAGAGTTGTTGGTCGTAAGATGTACGGGGGTCAGTCGACACACTTGCCATTTAAAATCAATGCTGCTGGTGTTATCCCTGTGATCTTTGCACTTTCCCTCTTGCTTTTCCCACCTACTATTGCGAGTTTCTGGGCGGGAAATGCAGTAGCGGACTGGATTCGCGTCAACTTTGACTATACGCAAGCTCCACTCGGTATGATTCTTTATCTGCTTCTCATTGTTGGGTTTACGTACTTTTATACTTTTGTACAAATTAACCCAATGCAACTTTCTGATCAGATGAAGAAAAATGGTGGTTTTGTTCCTGGTATCCGTCCTGGTAAAGCGACAGAATCTTATCTCACAAAAGTATTGAATCGCCTTACGCTTCCAGGGGCATTCTTCCTTGCAGCAGTTGCTATTCTTCCAGTCTTTATCATTTCTATCTCAGGTCTTCCACAGTCTGTACAGATTGGTGGTACATCCCTTTTGATCGTTGTAGGGGTAGCACTTGAGACGATGAAGACGATCGAGAGCCAACTAATCAAGCGCCACTACAAAGGATTTATGAACAGCTAAGACAAAGAAATTGACATACACATGCGACCATAGGTCGAACTTGATACGTGTGGCCGTCCTTCCGGAGGGATGAGATGTGAATATCATACTGATGGGATTACCCGGTGCAGGAAAAGGAACACAAGCAGCGCTTATTGTTGAGAAACTGCATATTCCTCATATTTCCACTGGGGACATGTTTCGTGCCGCTGTAAAAGAAGAAACACCTCTTGGAGTAGAAGCTAAATCTTACATGGATCAAGGGGCTTTGGTCCCTGACCGTGTGACGATTGGTATCGTCCGGGACCGGTTAGGCAAAGATGATTGTGAGAGTGGTTTTCTATTAGATGGATTTCCACGTACTGTTCCACAGGCGGAAGCACTTGATGAGTTACTTTCTGACCTAGGTAAAGAGATCGATTATGTTATCTATATTGAAGTATCACAACAAGAGCTGATCAGTCGTTTAACTGGACGCCGTATTTGCAGTAATTGTGGGACTACATTCCATCTTCAGTTTGCTCCACCTAAAGTAGCTGGAGTTTGCGATCGCTGTGGTGGTTCTCTTTACCAGCGTGAAGATGATCAAGAAGAAACTGTAGCGAAACGTCTACAGATCAATCAGGAACAAACAGAGCATTTGATTCGTTACTATACTGCAAAAGAAAAGTTAGTACGAGTTGATGGTGAACAACCGATAGAGCAAGTAACGGAAACTATCTTCTCTAAAATTCGGAGTAGAACTAGATGATTACCATAAAATCAGCGAATGAAATCGAAAAAATGCGCCAGGCAGGTAGGTTAGTCGCCCTTACGCATCAAGAATTGAAAAAATATATTCATCCCGGCATTACAACGATGGAATTAGATCAGCATGCAGAGAAGTTTATTCGTAGTTTTGGAGCAACGCCATCCTTTAAAGGGTATAATGGCTTCTCAGGAAGTGTGTGCACTTCTGTAAATGAAGAACTGGTGCATGGAATTCCAGGTCCGAGAAAGCTAAAAGATGGAGATATTATTTCAATTGATATCGGTGTGTATTATGAAGGTTTCCATGGTGATTCTGCTTGGACATATCCAGTTGGGACAATTTCACCTGAGGTTTCCCGTCTTCTAGCAGTGACAGAAGCCTCATTATTCGAAGGGTTAAAAGTACTGAAGGCAGGTATACGTCTTGGTGATATGGGCAGCCGCATTCAAGCAGTAGCGGAAGATGCTGGTTTTTCTATTGTTCAAGAGTATGCTGGACATGGTATTGGACGTGAGTTGCACGAACAACCTACTATTCCAAACTATGGTATTGCTGGACGTGGACAAAGAATAAAAAGTGGGATGACACTGGCGATTGAACCGATGGTGAATATGGGAAGTCGATATGTTCATACACTTGATGATGGATGGACGGTAGTGACTGATGACGGTTCTTGGTGCGCTCATTTTGAGCATACTACCCTGATCACAGATGAAGGCTATGAGATTCTTACCCTAGCAGAAGGTGACTTCGAATGAAGGCCTTACACGAGGCAGCAAGTCGAATTCATTTAGGGCAGATAATAATGGTCTTATCTGGACGGGAAGCAGGAAAAAATGCTGTCGTTGTTCGTTTAGATGATTCTTATGTTTGGTTAGCAAATGGGCAAGAACGCAAATATGCTAACCCAAAGCGTAAGAATAGACGTCATATACAACCAACGAGATTTATTGCAGATGAAGTAAGTGATGCGATACAGTCTCATGGATTTGTAGATGATGCGAAATTGGTGTTTGCCCTAAATCAGTACAAAAAGCTGAATTTGAAGGGGGGGAAATCTGCAACAAAACATAGGAAATAACCTATTAAAAACAGGTTAAAAATGGCTGTAGCTTGACTAAGGTGCATGATTAGGTTAACTTAGTTGTGATCTGAAAGTCATTTTAGTCAAAAGGACTTTCTCATTTGAGGCGATGAGGTAAAGCTCAGCTATTTGCTATGTTTTCGTGGCAGAGTAACTCTATTGGCCAAAGAAGATGTGATTGAGGTTATGGGTGTTGTAAGAGAGCCCCTGCCTAACGCCATGTTTAAAGTGGAGTTAGAGAACGGTCATGAAGTGCTCGCTCATGTATCGGGTAAGATTCGCATGCACTTCATTCGGATTTTGCCAGGAGACAAAGTGACAGTTCAACTTTCTCCATACGACTTATCCCGTGGGCGTATTACCTTTCGGCATAAATAGTCTAAAGTTAGAGGATCAGAGACTAGATGTTCATTTTAGAAAAGATTCTACTTTGATTCCTCTAAAATAGGAGGTTTGGAGAAGTGAAAGTTCAGCCATCAGTTAAACCCATCTGCGAAAAATGTAAGGTTATTAGACGCAATGGAAAAGTCATGGTAATTTGTGAAAATCCAAGGCACAAACAAAAGCAAGGTTAGGAGGTGTAGAGATAGATGGCACGGATAGCAAGTATTGACTTACCTCGTGAAAAACGGGTAGAGATCGCTCTCACCTACATCTATGGTATCGGTCGCCCAAAAGCTAATGAAATTTTGGCTGCGACAGGCATTAATCCAGATACTCGTGTACGTGATCTAACAGAAGAGGAAGTATCCCAACTACGTACTTACATTGATAAAAATGTAGTGGTAGAAGGAGACCTCCGCCGTGATATTGCACTTAACATCAAACGTTTGATGGAAATTGCATCTTACCGTGGTATTCGCCATAGAAGAGGTTTACCTGTTCGTGGTCAAAGTACCAAAACCAATGCTCGTACACGTAAAGGTCCACGTCGTACAGTAGCGAATAAGAAAAAATAATAAGTAAGGAGGGATACTTGTGGTAAAACGTAAAACATCCAACCAACGTGTGAAACGTCGTGTGAAAAAACACGTTGAATCTGGCGTGGTACACATCCGCTCCACTTTTAACAATACTATCATCACGATTGCTGATCCACGTGGTAATTCCATCGCTTGGGCTAGTGCTGGTACCATGGGCTTCAAAGGTAGCCGTAAAAGCACACCATTTGCAGCTCAAATGGCTGCAGAACAAGCTGCAAAAACAGCAATGGAAAGTGGCATGAAAAACGTAGAAGTAATGGTTAAAGGCCCAGGAGCTGGACGTGAAGCAGCGATTCGATCATTACAAGCTGCGGGATTAGAAGTGAGCTTGATTAAAGACGTAACTCCTATCCCACACAATGGTTGTCGTCCACCAAAGCGTCGTCGTGTATAAGCGTGTCGTGCCTGTTGGTTTATTTTACCGGTAATTTGTGTATAATGGATGAGACAAGTTCTGATCTGTTTATTTATTAAATACCGAATAATGCCCGGAACGCGACGTTCTAAAAGGAGGGGCCGTATGATAGAAATTGAAAAACCTAGGATCGAAGCAGTTAAAATGAGCGACGATCATCGATACGGAAGATTCGTGGTGGAACCCCTAGAACGTGGATACGGAACAACATTGGGTAATTCGCTGCGCCGTATCTTGCTCTCCTCTTTACCCGGCGCTGCTGTCACATCTGTGCAAATCGATGGGGTATTGCACGAGTTTTCCACCATTGCGGGTGTGGTAGAGGATACAACGGAGATTATTTTAAATCTAAAAAAGCTATCTCTGAAGATTCATTCCGATGAGGAAAAGGTTTTAGAAATCGATATTGAGGGCGGTTCTGGGGGAAGAGCTGTTCTTGCTGGAGATATCCGTGCGGATAGCGATGTAGAAATCTTAAATCCAGATCTTCATATTGCTACGCTTGCAGGGGATGCACACTTACATATTCGTATGACTGCGAATCGTGGACGTGGATATATTCCTGCTGAGCGCAATAAGTCAGAAGACATGCCAATCGGAGTTATCCCTATTGATTCTATTTATACACCAATCGACAGAGTGAACTTTCAAGTTGAGAATACACGTGTTGGACAAGTTACCAACTATGACAAACTGACATTGGAAGTTTGGTCTGATGGTAGTTTGCATCCAGATGAAGCAGTCAGCCTTGGTGCTAAAATCTTAAATGAGCATCTTATGTTATTTGTTGGTTTGACAGAAGAAGCACAAGGTGCAGAGATTATGGTTGAGAAAGAAGAGGATAAGAAAGAGAAAGTGATGGAGATGACCATCGAAGAACTTGATCTATCTGTCCGTTCTTATAACTGCTTAAAACGTGCTGGCATCAACACCGTACAAGAGCTAACTCAAAAATCAGAAGAAGATATGATGAAAGTGCGTAACTTAGGACGTAAATCGCTAGAAGAAGTACAAGAAAAGCTAGTGGAACTCGGACTTGGATTACGTGAAGAAGATTAATCCTAAGTAGCGGGGGAGGGAAAAAATATGGCATACTCCAAGTTAGGACGTAATAGTAGTGCGAGAAAAGCACTTCTTCGTGACCTTGTGACAGACTTGATTCTAAATGAAAGAATCGAAACAACCGAAGCAAAAGCTAAGGAACTTCGTTCTATCACAGACAAGCTGATTACACTTGGAAAACGCGGCGATCTCCACGCTCGTCGTCAAGCAGCAGAGTTTGTTCGTACCAATCGTTCCTACACAGAGAACGAAGGGGAAGAAGCAACTCATCATAAAAACGTTGATGCAGTTAAAAAATTGTTTGAAGATATCGCACCACGTTACCAAGAGCGCAATGGTGGGTATACTCGTATCTTGAAACTAGGACCACGTCGTGGTGATGGTGCACCAATGGTTTTTATTGAACTTGTAAAGTAAAAAAGAATTGACAAAGGGGAGGGCAGGATCGGACCGGTCCACCCTTTTTTGTTAGAAAAAGTTATATGACTCTATAATGCCTACAAGCTTATCCATCGACAATGTTTTCTATTTCGGATAAAAAGTATAACTTTATCTGTTAGCATGAATGGATAAGCTTTTGTGGGTTGTTTTTCTTGATTAGGAGCGTTTTTATGGGAACGGAAATTACATTAAAAGATGTATGGTTTCATTACTATCCTCAAACAGAATCCCGTGAAAATTGGGCAGTTCAAAATGTGAGTTTAGATTTTCAACAAGGCGAATATGTCAGTATCATTGGTTCCAACGGATCAGGAAAATCATCTTTAGCTTGTCTCTTAAATGGGTTATTTATTCCAACTGAGGGAGCATTTTGTATTAATGGGCAGCCTATTACTACGGATCAAGACCGCTGGGAATTAAAACGCAGAGTGGGCATGATTTTCCAAAATCCAGATAACCAAATTGTTGCACCCTCCGTTGTAGACGATATTGCTTTTGGTCTAGAAAACCTGGGAGTAAGCCGAGAAGAAATGAAATATCGTATTCCTCTTGTTTTGGAGCAAGTTGGTCTATCAGGATTAGAAAAAAAAGAACCACATCATCTATCAGGCGGGCAAAAACAACGTCTCGCTATTGCAGGTATTTTGGCGATGCAACCAGATGTCATCATATTCGATGAATCTACATCGATGTTGGACCCAGATGGGAGAAAACATATCCTTCGACTGATGGATGAATTGCATAAATCGGGTATTACTATTATCCATATTACCCATCAAGCTACTGAGGCGTTTCTTGCTGAGCGGCTGATTGTGATCCATCAAGGCCGAATCATGATGGATCAAAGTAGTAAAGAATTATATGCAAATGCGACTCTACTAGACCAATGGGGGTTAGATGTACCAATTGGTATTTTGCTGCACCAAGCATTACGAGATAAAGGTTGGAAACTTTCAGAGAAGATGGAGAGTGAAGAACAATTGGTGAGTGAGTTATGGACATCCATGTAAATGACATATCATATGTGTATCAGAAAGGGACACCTTTTGAAGAGGAAGCTTTGTCAAATCTCTCCCTCTCCATACAACATGGGATTATACAGGCGATTATTGGGAAGACAGGTTCAGGGAAATCAACTTTAATCGGGCTTTTATCTGGTTTATTGCGTCCCTCTAAAGGAAGTATTACAGTCGGTGAGGATAAAGTTACTGCAACCACTAAAAAAATTCCTTTTCGCTCTAAGGTGGGCGTTGTTTTTCAATATCCAGAGCACCAATTATTTGCGGAGACTGTTTACAAAGATATTTCCTACGGACCTACGAATCAAGGTATCCCAGCTGAGGAAATAAAAAATCGAGTTTATCATGCTATAGATTTGGTTGGATTGGATGAATCGTTACTTGAGAAATCCCCCTTCAGTTTAAGCGGTGGACAGATGAGAAGAGTTGCACTTGCAGGTGTTCTGGCTATGGAACCATCTATTCTTATACTGGATGAACCTACAGCCGGTTTAGACAGAATAGGCAGTGAGCAACTCCTGAGTCTTATTCATCATTTACATCAGCAAAAACAAGTAACCATTATTTTGGTTACCCATCAAATGGATGAAGTAGCGAGACTCGCAGGTCAAGTTCTTGTTTTAGAGAAAGGACAAGCTGTTTTTAACGGTTCTCCAGTTGAGTTGTTTTCAGAACGGTCAAGGCTGGATAAACTTGGTATGGAACCTCCAAGCCTAACAAAACTAATTGATCGTCTTAATGAGCGTATTCATCCGCCTATTCCTACTTCTTTATTTGAACTCGACCAGCTTGTTGCTCATTTAGAGCTTCGAAGGAAGGTGGGAAATAATGAGTAGGATTGTTATCGGGCAATACATCCCAGGGGACTCTTTCCTGCATCGGCTTGATCCAAGAGCAAAACTCCTCTTTGTTTTTCTGTTTTTCTTTCTCATTTTTTTAGCAAATAATATATCTACTTATCTCATACTCTATTTATTTGTCGCTATTTGTATCCTTTTATCGCAGATACGAGTACGTCTCTTTCTTGGATCTATCAAACCGGTCTTGTTTATTATTATTCTTACCTCTATCTTGCATTTGGTCATGACCAAAGGGGGAGCAGCACTTCTTACTACACCTTTATTTACCGTATATGAAGAGGGAGTACGTCAAGCTGCTTTTATCTCTTCCCGGTTTCTCATCCTGGTAGTTATGGCGTCTATATTAACATTTACGACATCATCACTCGATTTAACAGATGCTTTAGAACAATTACTAGAACCACTGAAAAAAATTCGTGTACCTGTTCACGAATTAGCACTGATGATGTCTATTGCGCTGCGGTTTATCCCTACCCTGTGGGAAGAAACAGAAAAAATCAAGAATGCGCAGCTCGCTCGTGGAGCGAATTTGGAAAGCGGTAATATTTTTAAGCGTCTAGCAGCCTATATACCTATCTTTATCCCATTGTTTCTCTCTTCTTTCCGCAGAGCAGAAGAGCTAGCGATGGCAATGGAAGCACGGGCTTACCGTGGCGGGATTGGTAGAACCAAATATCGATTGTTGCAGTATAAGGGAAAAGATTATAGTCTAATCGTGATCTTTCTCCTGTTAGTAATCATGATAGGATGGCTTCGTTCATGAGAAAAATAAAGATGATTATCGCTTATGATGGAACGGATTTTTCCGGTTTTCAACGGCAACCGGGTCGCCGTACGATCCAAGGCGTTTTAGAGGAAACTCTGAGTAGGATACTGAAAGAAAACATCATTATTGAAGGCTCAGGCAGAACGGATGCAGGCGTACATGCTTTGGGGCAGGTATGTCACTTTATCACGAGTAAACCCATCCCGGCAGAACGCTTTCCTTATATACTTCGACACTCGTTGCCGCCAGACTTGATCATCAATAGCAGTGAGGAAGTAGAGATGGACTTTCATGCCCGGAAAAGTGCTCACTGGAAGACCTATCGTTATCAAGTTGAAACACAAGCAGTTCCCAGGCTTCATATGAGGCGTTTTGCATATCACTATCCTGTTGACGTCGATCTGAAGGCGATGAAACAAGCAGCTGAATATTTGCTGGGACAACATGATTTTACTTCTTTTTGCTCAGCAAAAACAGAGATAGAGGATAAAGTACGTACTGTTTATGATGCAGCAGTTTGGGAAGAAAATGGGTTTCGTTATATAGAAGTTACAGGAAGTGGCTTTCTTTATAATATGGTGCGAATTATCGTGGGCACCCTTCATGATGTGGGAAAAGGAAAGATCAAAGCACTTGATATTCCATCTATTATAAACGCATGTGACCGCCAGGCAGCAGGCTCTACGTTTCCACCAGAAGGACTGCATCTTTTGAAAGTGGGTTACCAACCTATAGCAAAGGATTTTCTTTATGTAGAATAAACAGGAATCCCTTGATTTTATATTTTACGTACATACTATTTTCACTAATAGATGAATGTTTTGATCATTCCTATACTATATAATTGTGTTAAATGGAAATCTTACTACTAGATGGGCTATTATTATACTACTTAATCGCACTTTTTCCACAACTTTTATCATTTATAGATAGATAGGGAGTGTGAGCACATGAACCTAAAAAAATGGCGTGTAGGCTTATTGAGTGCAGCAGTGGGAGTTGCAGGTCTGTTTGTAGGAATTTCGGATACACATGCAGCAAATTATCAGTTTGATGGAAAAAGTCCAGTAGCTACCCATTGTAATAAAACTGGAGTTGCGGAAAAAACAAAACCTTTTTCCTTGAAACTAAAAAATGGACAAAAAGTAACCGGGAAAATATACCTAATGTACAGTACAAAATGTAAAACAGCTTGGTCCTATGTTAAATTGGATAAATCCCTCCCCTCCAACATGGAAATAAATGGTATTGTAAAACGCAAAAACGATAAGAAAACTTACTCCTGTTACTCCAAAGGTGGCAATGGCATGATCGAACCAGGGCAGAGAAATTGTTATAGTGCGATGGTATATGATTATAAACCAAACACTTCTTATGCAAGTGCAACTGCCTATTCTCCAAAAGGTTTTTATAATACAGGTAAACCTCTAGATAATACTGATCCTTATTAAGATAAATATATTTTTTTAGAGAAGGGTACTAGATAACTAGTACTCTTTTTTATATTGCATTTTGATATATCCTTAATCTAATACTTGTAGGTATAATGGAACATTAAAGGTAGTTCACATCTTAGTGAAAATAACTTTAGGAATATTCAGTAAGTAATTTCCCTTTGTTTAACCTAGTATCTCTTTTATTCTATTACGATGCTAGGGTAACGCTTCACATTTTGATGAAACAATTTACATTTTGGAAACATTCTGTATCGCTTTTGGAAAACTTTGTCCTTTAATCTATAGGTACAAAGGAATGAAAATAAGAGTAAACAGACAGTCTTTTATTATCCAAAAGATAACATGACGGTGGATCATCCACCTTTGAAATTGGAAATTATGAACTTATGTTTGAGTTTAATTGTTATGGAAAGTGTGTGGACTCAGGCAAGCCAACACCAACAGTTGTAAAGGTTAATATTACTCAGAAAACCGGTTCATAAGCTATTTTCCAAATCAAAGGCTTGAGTATAAAAACTCAAGTCTTTTCTATAAAGAGTCATTTTCTTTATTTCACCTTTATTTGTTATTTTCAGAATAAGGACAATATTCATTTGGGAGTAGAGAGATTATGCAGACAAAAGTTTTAATAGCGGATGACGAAAGCAGTATTACGGAGCTCCTTTCTTATGCTCTCCTAAAAGAAGGTTTTCAGGTAGAAGTAGCCTCAGATGGAGAAGAAGCTTACGAAAAAATGTTGCAATTTCAACCGCATATGGCAATTTTAGATGTGATGATGCCAAAAATGAGCGGGTTTGAAATTTGTCAAAAGATAAATGCTGATAAAAATGTAGGCATTATTTTAATTACCGCAAAAAATGATATTTCCGATAAAGTAGTAGGTTTAGAGCTTGGGGCAGATGATTATATCACTAAGCCGTTTGACATTCGGGAAGTATTATTGAGAGTGAAATCCCTTTTGCGTCGATTATCTCAACAGCCGTCTGTTACAAATAATGAAATCTATCGAATATCAAATTTAGTAATTGATAAAACAGGACGGAAAGTTACCATTGGAGGCAAGCATATAAGCATTACACTCAAAGAATTTGATTTATTGGTTTTGTTGATGGAACATACGGAAAGGGTTTTTACCAGAGAAGAGTTGTTGGACCTAGTATGGGGAATGGATTATATTGGAGGAACTCGAACCGTAGATATTCATATTCGGCGATTGAGGCAAAAACTTGGCCAGCCTTATGACCAATTACTCCAAACATTGTATGGCGTTGGGTATAAGATAGCGGGGTTGGACATTCATCATGAGACATAATTTAAAATTAAAAATAAGTACTTTCTTAGCCCTTCTTTTGCTTACAACAATTGGGACGTTATGTTTTTTTATCATAGGAGAAATAAAACAAGACCAGCAGCAAAAGCAAAAAGCTTACTTATTGGAACAAAGTGGGATTGCCAATGAGTATATCGAACAGGTCATCCAATCTGATCCAACTTATCAGAATAATATGAGTTTACGGTACTCCATCCTGAAAAAAAAGAAAAGCGAACTAATTTCCTATCTAGAAGTGAAAACTTCAATGAAAGTATTCCTTTATTTAACCAATGAGCGTGCAGAATTAGATATGGATCTACCCTTGACTTCTTCCAAGGTACAAGATCAGAAGTTACTGCAATATGCAAAAAATAATCAAATAGCATTACTCAGAGAAGGAAACAGTTTGTATTATGCAGCTCCACTAAATAATGGTTATGATGGTGTTATTGCTTTTGTTTATGAGGTAAAGGATGATCAAGCTCTTCTCCAAAAGATAAAACTTTTATTTGTTCAAGTGGGATCAATTGTTTTGCTTATCAGTTTCCTCCTTGCATATCTTTATTTCGCTAAAATAGCCAATGAGATTTTGAAATTAAAAAACATATCCGAGCTGATAGAACAAGGGATATTTTGCTCTTTTTCTATCACAAATCGATCAGATGAATTAGGAAAGTTAAGCCGTGGTATGTATTCCATGAGTAAGAAAATCGAAGAAAATATAGTGGATATGCAGCAAAAACAAGCATCATTAAATCTGGTAGTGAAAAAATTAAAGCATTTGGAAAGCCAACAAAAGACGTTTATCGGCAATATCACTCATGAATTTAAAACACCATTGACTGTTATTTTAGCTTATATGGATTTACTGGAGATGTACGAACGTGATCCGACCTTAATCCATAAAGCTCAAGAAAATGTAAAGAAAGAAGCAAAACGATTGTATGATTTAGTAGAAAAAGTATTGCAATTAGCCTCATTTGAGAAATATGATTTTGAATTACACCAAGAAAAGATAGATTCGCGGGACATACTAGAGGAACTAGTCGAACGTATTCGGGGGAAAGCACAAAAATTTGAAGTACAAATTACAACCGAGCTCCAACCAGCTTCTTTGTTTCTTGATAGGGAAAGCTTTACATTGATTTTTATAAACTTACTGGACAATGCGATCAAATATAATGTTTCCGGTGGTACAGTTACCCTAACTAGCAGCATAAGGGATGATTCTTTGATGATAACCGTTACAGATACGGGCATTGGTATCCCTCCAGATGCAAGAGACAAAATATTTGAAGCATTCTATACGGTGAGCAAAGATCGATCGAAAAAAACAGGAGGGACAGGATTGGGTCTAGCATTAGTGAAGCGATTGGTAGAGGATCAACAGGGAACGATTACAATTGATACAAATAAAGAAGAGCAAGGGACAGTGGTGGAGATTATATTTCCTCTATACAACGACAATGAGAATCAAACATAATAAGGGAGTTATTTCGTTGAAAAGAAGAAAAATTGGAGTAAAAACTTGTCTACTTACCACTTTCTTTTTCTTATTGTTATCCGGTTGTGGACCCAAACCGGGTGAGATTGAAGTATTGGAAAACAAGGATACTTCCTATAATAAATTTTCGTTACAAAGGATGGATACCTACAAAAAAATATACGCAGTAGATTGGATCACTGATAACCTTTTTTTAGATTCTCGTTTTCGTTTGTATAATGTGAAGACCAATAAAGCTCATTTTCTTGTTCATGATCGTAATGCAAGAGAAGCATTGGTTTCTCCTAATAAGAAATATTTATTTTATCGAATTAGTAAGTTTAACCAAGCTGGGAACTATTATATTCTTAATCTGCAAACGAAGAAAAAAATAGTCCTGCCAATAAAAGAACAAGTCTGGGAGCCGAGTTGGGTAAATAACGAAACCATTCTATTTCTAACTAATCAAGGAGATGCGTATTATGTGAATACTTCTGGAGAGGTTACGAAGATAAATCATTCTTTTCAAGCCACAGGGGATGGGGTGGAAGATCAAATATTTGAACTAATCCAAGTTGGAGAGCAATTTTTCTATTTAGATGGATATAAGTTGATGGTTTGGAGCCGAAATACGAATCAAACAAAACACTTGATGGATAATATTGTTGACTTAGTATTGTCTCCAGATCAAACCAAACTTGCTTTCATAAAACAAGTACCAAAAGATCCAAGAGATTACGATAAAGAGGGTTTTATTGGTTATGAAGTGTTGATGGTGATGGATGTGAAAGGAAGTCGCCAGAAAGTAGTAGCACAAGGGGATTCGATTCTTGGACTGAATTGGTCTGGTGATTCAAAGAAATTGAGTTATCTCATTTCGAAGAGTAGTGCTACAAACCAATCGGAGTTATATATAGCAGATATCATAGGAGGAGATATAACGTTACTTGCCACTAATATTGGACCCTATTATAAGCAAATGGAGTGGAATCCTTCTGGCAATGGTCTTCTTGTAAATAGCCTATTTTATGATGCTGATGAACCACACCCAGTCTTGTATATTCTTCATCTCAAAAGCAATGATAAATCATTTCAGAGATACTAGGATGTGTCTGAAAACAGATCTCAGACCCCCTTATGAGGCTTACCATAACCCATAAATATCGATGAACGAATTTGTCAAAAATCCTTAATTGCAACCATTCAACTACATCAGATCTAAGTTCATTAATCGTTATCGATATTTTGTGCAACCAAATCAGTTGATTTTAAGTCGAAAAAGTGACGGAAACAACACTGGAAAAGTGGAAAAACTACTTGATATTACTGGATTTTCGTCCTTTTAGACTTATGGGTAACGATAAGCTCATGAGGGGGTCAAACAGCATGGCGTACTTTCTGTGCTGTTTGGGGGGAGTATCAAAACAGATCGATCTCAAGAAGTGTGGTGTGTTAAGTGATGGATTCATAGACGTATACTTGTTATCAAAGAAAATTCGTATTCCCTCCAACTCTCTCAAGAGGGGATCTGGCAGATTCCGATTAGAAGTTTTCAAACACAACCTAGAAATACTTGATATTCTATTTATCTAAACTAGGACAGGAAAGCTTTTCTCATCAATTTCAAAGTCTTGTATCTTTGGGGATTTCATTGACAATCACCCCTTTATTAGGGTATGATCGTATTTGGTATTTTCCGCTAGCCCCGTGGAAAATCATGTTCGGCAAAAAAGGGATTTCCCAAATAGATATGAACCTTCTAACCCTTTGCTTCGAGGGATAGAAACCTACTTTATTCAAGGAGTGAATACAATGCGCACCACTTATATGGCTAAGCCACAAGACGTGGATCAAAAGTGGTATGTGGTAGATGCAGCAGGTAAAACACTCGGTCGCCTAGCAACTGAAGTAGCTACCTTGCTTCGTGGAAAACACAAACCAACTTACACCCCTCATATTGATACTGGAGATTTTGTTATCGTTATTAACTCTTCTCAAATCAACTTAACTGGTAAAAAGCTAGAACAAAAACGTTACTATCGTCACTCTGGATTTCCAGGTGGATTGAAATCAATCACCGCTGGAGACCTGCGTGCTAGCCGCCCAGAACGAATGATTGAACTAGCTGTAAAAGGAATGCTTCCTAAAGGACCTCTTGGTCGCAGTCAGTTGAAAAAATTAAAAGTATACGCAGGTAGCGAACATCCTCATCAGGCTCAACAACCTACCCCGTATGAGCTACGTGGTTAATAGAAGGAGTGAAAATGTAAATGGCACAAGTACAATATCGCGGTACCGGACGCCGTAAAGAATCCGTAGCACGTGTACGTCTTGTAGCTGGTGATGGTCGTATCGTCATCAACGGACGTAGCATTGATGATTACTTCAATCTAGAAACCCTAAAAGCAATCGTTCGTCAACCATTGGTATTAACAGATACAGCTGGTCGTTACGATGTATTGGTTAACGTTGACGGCGGTGGATACACTGGTCAAGCTGGAGCAATCCGTCATGGTATTTCCCGTGCGCTTCTAGAAGTGGATAACGAGCTTCGTCCAGCATTGAAAAAAGCAGGATTCCTAACTCGTGACCCAAGAATGAAAGAGCGTAAAAAATATGGATTGAAAGCTGCACGTCGTGCACCTCAGTTCTCCAAACGTTAATGATCGAAACAAAGACTTCCAATCACATGACTGGAAGTCTTTGTTTATATGTGTTTTTGTTGTTAGACTGGTGAGCTGATGTTGTCTCTAATCTGCTTCTTTATTTATTTCTACTTTAGCAGTTGGCTTCTAGCGTAATTTTGTTAAATTGCGCAGAGTATCCTCATAGTTATAAAAGAGTTCTTTCATACCTTCTATAAACTCTTGATTTATATCTTCAAATTCTTCCATATTTACCCCATGATTTTTCTGGAAAGAAACTTTCCCTTGCTCCAAGTTAAAAACAATTTTATCCCCTTGTTTTATTTTCAGATGTTGTAAGACTTCTGCTGGCAAAGTTATTCCAAGGCTATTGCCGATTTTTGTCACTTTCCTCTCTACTTCTACCGTTGACACTTTGTCTCATTTTCCTTTCCTTCATTATTTATTTATGTATTCATCTGATCACTATTGATTTCATTGTTATTACAATTATACATGGTATTTTGTTTCTGTAAATGAAAAGCAGTATATTTCTACCAGTTTCTATTTTACCTATCGTCCGATCAAGTATGAGAACCTTTCATTCCATCCAAACTAACCATACGATATCTGTTTAAGGAGATTTTCTATGAAAGTATTAGGGATCTGGCTACTTTTATTCGTCTGTTGTATTTCTTTGAGTGTAGGCTTGGACATTCTGATAGGAAAATCATTTTGGCAAGCTATTGATAGCTTATGGACTTCTTTTAGTGTAATGAGAAAAGGGGAAATGAGCATATTTGCCCTCTTTCTATTCTTAAATCTTATCATACCGTATATAAACTACCGTAAAAGCAAAAAAATCTAATCCTAGGTTTTTTTTAGAGAAAAGTGTTTTCGGAGTAAAGAAACACATAACATAATGATTGGAATTCCCATCTGCATCGGAATATGGACATAATAAGGGACAATATCAAGCCCTTCTTTGAAGTGTTCCGATGTATTTTCCGCGATCACACACGATAATATCAAAATGATTGTAGCAAGTGGAAGGGCTACTTTTTTGTGAGGAATTTTAAATAGATCAGCACTTCCGATTACAGTTGCATAAGCATAAATAGTGATTTTGAAAAAACCTCCCATCACAAGAATGATACAAGCTAAAATATCTAATCTTTGAATAAAGGAATGGAAGGAATGGATGGAGACTTCCCCCATTGTTGTGAGGAGAGGAAATGGAGAACGGCTCACCATCGTTCCACCTAAAGCAGCAATGTCCATCGCAATGGTGAAGGAGATGACAATGCCAGCGATTATCATGGCGATAAAGCAATAGTGAAATCCTTTTTTTTCATTATTTAAATATGGAAATATCATGGTAAAGGCAATCATTTCTCCAAATGGAAAAGTAGCAACTATAGGAAAGGCAGTATTTGCTAATATTACCGATTTGCAGTGATTTCACATGCAGATTAGGACTTTTCAACCGGCGGCGAATTAAGGCTTGGTTGGTTTGGATGGATTCTGTGAAACTATCTTTTGGACCTCGGATAACAGTTTGTGATTGAGGAGGACTTACATCGCGAACGTTACCACCGGCTACACTAAGCACAAGTGCACAATCCCATCCATCACCTAAGACGACTAAATATCCAGATAGCAGGGATTTTATTGTTTGTTCTATATCAATGAGTTCTTTCGTGTCTCCAACTGAGATAATATCTTTTAAAGTTTCCATTGTATCGAGTTCTACGGATTTTTGCTTCAAGTACGTATTTTCCATCTTTACTGCCTTTAGAACAGACTTAATATCCTTTTCATCTACGAGTCCTGAGATATAAAGAAATGCCAATTGATGTTGAAGAAACGTCAATTGCTGAATAACTAAGTCCGAGCTATTTCCTAGAAATTCTTTTATTTTTGTTATATTGGAGATTAAGCTGTTTTGAATTGACTTAGAATTATAATCTTTGTTTTTCTGGAAACTTATATTTTCTGGGCACATGGGACGAGTTGCTCCATTTCTTTTATCTGGGTATTTTTAACATGAGATGGAAAGAGTTATTTTATACGCCAAAAATGAAATGAAATAAAACTACTATTGCTTTGTTTATGGTTAATGTTGAAACATCACAATAAATAGAATACCTATTTATTGTTGACGAAGCTGTATTTCATTTGTTAACAAAAATTCTTAGTATAAAGATGTTTTTGAATAGGATTGTAGTGTAATCTAAAATGTAAAGATAAAATAATGTAATAGGAGGTGTAGTGATGTACAAGCTAATGATTATCTTCAAGGAACCAGAAAATGCAGAAGAATTTGAGCAATTTTATTATGATGATCTTATTCCAACAATTGTGAATGTGGATGGGTTAGAAAGAATGGAACTTACCAAAATCAGGGTTCCTCTTGGATTTACGCGGGACACGCCAACCCCTTTTGATCTTCAGATTGAAATGTATTTTCAAACCAAAAAGTCATTTGAATTTTTCTTAAACGAAAGTGAGATTGGACAAGAATTTCAAGAAAAGTTATCGTCATATAGTGAACCAATCTATACATTTGCTTGGGGCCAAACAGAAGTAATTAGTAAGTCAGAGATAGTCTCCCGCTACAATGACTTTGTGATTAACTTAACTTCCTAATAGGCAGCAAAGGATGATGATAAATGATAAAAATGGAAGCATTGTTTCATACCCCCGCTGACAAAGCATTGTTTAAAAAGCAGATTCAGGAAGAGTTTCTTCCAAAGCTCTATCAAATGCCATACATAGAAAAAATTGAACTGACTCCCTTTTCAGATACCCCTGATGAACTCCAAGAACAATTTCTAGATCATCCCATTTATTATCAAGTTGGTATTTTTGTGAAAGAAGAAGATATAAAGAAATCGTTTGAGACAGAAGCTGGTATAGCTCTTGCCCAATATTTGAGATCTATGGGAGCAGGAGTAACTACTGCATATGGAGATACAAAAATTTTTTATCGCTGGGATTTGGAACAACTAAGAGGATAACTCTTGATTATTTTCATATATTTTGTACTTTTCATTCCTTTTACCTTAGAAAACACCTTTTCGATCGAAAAGGTGTTTTTTGCGTAATCAGAACTATGGATAAAGATTTGATCATACATCTAAAGTGATCAAACAAAAAAAGAGGGATAAAGATGGACAAAGCGAGACTAAGCGCGAATAATCAGATTACCTTGCCTGAAACCATTTGCGATAAGCTTCAACTTGAACCGGGGGATGTATTGGATTTTCTGGAAAATGAACAGGGAGAAATTATTATTAAAAAGGGAGCACGAATAGAGGGTTTATTTGCCGTTTTAGATGAGATAAATCATGAAGCACAGCAAAAAGGAATAAAAGAGAGCGATCTATTGGATGAGTTGTCTATAGTGCGGAGGAACAGACGCCTTGGAAAAGAATAAAAAACTCCGTGTCTATGTTGATACCAATATCTTTATCTCTTTGCTTGCATTTAAAAGCCAAAGAATGCGCCATTTTTTAGAAGTGGTGCAAAGGAAACACACTTTATTACTGTCTACAGCTGTTTTAGATGAGATTGATGAAGTATTGTCGAGAAGATTCCCAAAAGCGATACCTTTAGTGAGTCGAATGCTCCGTTATCTTCAATATGAATTGATCCCCACTCCTGCTCCTAATGATTCCATATACAAACAGATTGTAAAACAATTGCCGCCGATCAAAGACCCAGATGATGTCATTATCTTTGTTGGTGCGTGGATTGGTAAATCAGATGTGATTGTTTCCCATGATAAAAAGCATTTTCATACAAAAGAAGTAAAATCTGTATTTACGGTGATGACAGTTTATGATTTTTTGTTAATATATGATGTAAATCCCTAAAATTTACTTATATTGCCATATAAAATAGACAATTACCTATTTTATATGATAAAATAATTCAGTAATAAACAAAATAATCGAACAACAAGGGATGTAATGATGCGAAATTTTACAAAAATCTTAGTTACTACCGCTCTTGCGGTAGGAGTGACGATTACGGGTTTAGCACCATTAACCTATGCTGCTCCATTTACAAAACAAGTAGAACCAGAACAAGATCATAGAACTACTATCTTGCAGACGGAACAGCTGGCTACACAAGGAAAAGCAATCAACAGTGAAGACTTTGCGATAGGTACAAAGGGGCAGGATATCCAAAAACAGTGGGGAAAGCCTGATCCAGAAAGCTCCAGTGAAGATGCATATACGTACAGCAAACGAAACATAGCGTTTTTCTTATCCAATGGTCTGGTTACTCACATCGTCTCCTATGACAAACGATACGAGCCCATCACCTATAAAGAAGTGAAAAAAACATTAGGTGAACCATCCAAAGAAACAAGGGGCGATGATGGTGTTTATACCACTTATGAGTGTGGAAGAAAACTGCTTGTCATCTCTTATTACTACGATAAGACAGGAAAAAATCCAGATACGATAAACCAAGTTGTCGTGATGAATCAATACAAAGATATGACAACTGAAGAAAAACAGCAATATAGGTTGAAATGGCCTTCTTTGTTTAAATGAGAACCCTGAAATGAAAATGGATGAATTAAACAATCCCCCTTCTACTCTAAGAAGGGGGATTTATATGGTATTGCATTATTTACTCGGGGTACAGCATATGAATTAGCTGCACCGTACGGTCCCCGCTGGCCGCGGCCGACTCATCTCGAGGAGGTCGGTCGCGGTCAGCGGTACCTAATCTAGGTCCTTACCGCCCGGGTGTCACCACGGGCTCAACGTCTTCGCATCGTTTCCTTTCGGGTAGATAGCGGATACGTATGATAAGATAATTTTATTATAATTATGAATATACAGATTGTCAATTAATTTATTTTCCTCGAATTTGACTCCACATCGTAACCATATCGATCCAACCTCGGTGTTCGGTAATTCTCCCATCGACTACACGGTATTGACGGTAGAGGGTAACATCAATGGTATTGCCAGTTGGTGCAGTTCCAAAGAACATCCCTTGATGTGTCCCTTTTACATTCATTCTGACCAGCACTTTATCGTCTTTTGCCATGATCTCTTCGATGGTATAGCCTTTACCAGAAAAGGATTCCAATATGGTGGCAGCAAACTTTTTTAACCCTTCTTTCGATTGGTAAGTAAGTTCTTGATAATCCTCCGATAAAAATCGATCGATACAATCAAAGTCATTTTTGTTCCAAAATTGCTCCACAAACGCCCTTACTACTTCTACATTTTGCTGTTCTACTGTATTCATCCAAAACATCTCCTTTGGGTTTTTATTTTTCTATCATTAGCCTTGGATTTGAGGTAAAAGGGTACCAGTGTCAAACCAGCCTTTATGTTTGATTATCTTTCCATCTACTACTTGGAATTCGCGATATTGGGTTATTTGTACTGATTTTTTGGTAGGTGCGTTTCCAGCGAAAACTCCATCATGTACAGCAGTGATGATGATTCTTGCTATTGCTTTTTCTTCTCGGACAAAAACTTCATCAATTTCATATTCTCGATTGGTGAATGCTTCGGCTATTTGCGGAGAGAAAAACTGATCTGTCTCATTTAGTGTGTTTTCATTTGCTCGATCTTGAATAAATGCAGTTACTGGGATGCGATCACTGATCCAGAGAAAACGTCGAAGTTTTGGTTCAACTGTGCAGTGCGGTCTACTTGGGAAGAGGAATCCTCCTTTGAGCTATGGAATCAAGATGAGAAAAAAGCGGAAGGTATCATCTTAGACATTGCCCCTCCGCACAAACTTGTGCTGAGTTTCCGATTTCATTCTTTTCCAGGCACAGAAAAAGACACTCCATCACGCATCACATGGGAAATACAAGAACATGAAGCGATCCCGGGTACCACGCTTGTGACGGTGATTCATGATGAATTTGCACAAGCGGAAAATACAGCAAAGATCTTGGAAAATGGGTTGCCAATTGTCATTTCTGGTTTAAAAACTTTGTTGGAAACAGGGGAACCGCTAGCTAGTAAGGAAAATTCACGGTAGCAAAAAGCCTCTTAGATTCTCCTAAGAGGCTTTTATGTATAGGAAAACAACTATGCTTAGACTCTATTCTGCTGGATAAGGGATAACACCATAGCTGTTAAGTTAATTTCAAAATAGTTCCTCAAAATAAAATGGTTTATTTTATTTTTAGAAGATTATAAAATAAGGGAGCACAGGTAATCCCCTATTGTATTGGCCTAGAAGAAAAGAGAAATCTAGAAAATCTCACCATGCCGCGATCGGCACAACCGAAGATCTACAAGACCTACTCCTTAGGAGCAATGGTGAAACTTCCAAAAATTTCATGGCTGGAAGGCCGCTCAACACAGGCAAGGCGGTCACTGCTGATCCTCAGCATCGCCTCGATCCTGCTATCATCGATGGGACAGCTTGTATTCCCTGGACTGGGAATCAAGCTGGAAAAACAAGGCCATATCTTCCATTTGGGTTTGATCCTTATGGATGTTATGGCTTCTCAGATTGTGTTCACTCTGTTCGTACGGCGTTTGATCAGACGCTGGGGAGCCAAACACCCAGTACAGGTATCGCTACTGATCACTGTGGTACCTAGTGTACTGCTAGTCATCGCAATGCAGTACGGCAACTTGCTCTGCTACTATCTGGCATTTGGCACCTCCCCAGGTATTGGGAGCCTATGCTCAACGATCGTTTCCCTAATGCTTCGCAAGCAGCTCGGTGAAGATCACATCAAGGGAACCAGCCAGATTGGTCTTCTCACAACACTGGCAACGGCTGGCTGCACGTATCTGGGCTTTCAGGCACCTATGTTTATCTGGGTGATCATGAACGCAGTGCTCCAGTGGGCCATTGCGTTCATGCTGTGCTTCTGCCTCCCAGATGCCGACGAACCCAAGGAGCAGTCGCTGAAGGGCATGCTGCGTGATCCAGCAACGCGCATTAATGCCGGAAACTTCTGCATGCTGTTTGTGCTCTACTGTTTTGGCAAGCTGCTGCCGATCGCTGAGGTAGTGGACGAAAAACACGTGGATGTCCTGCTTCTGATGATCTCACTGCTGTCAGGGATGGCTCAGGTCACTTTGAGCAGTTATGTCAATAAGTACCGGTCGATGAGCAGCTGGATCATTCTGATCTGCCGATGCTGCGTGTGGGTTGGTCTTGGTCTGATCCTGTTCAGCGGAGGTTCATGGATTACGATCGGCATCGGTGGCGCCCTTTGGGCCTTGGGGCTTTGCAGTAATTCCATCGTCAGGCACGCGAGCTACGCCAACGCGTCAGACAGGGTGTTGGGCGGCACTCTCCCTAATGTGAACTGGAACATCTCAGGACTCATTGGAGGAGCCTACATTTGGCTCGCGGAGTCTGCCCATGTTTCCCACCGAACTGCTATGGATTGGCTCCTTGTTCCTGCGGGGATTTCCATCTTGTGCGCGGTGGTTACTCGGAAGCTTCACAAATTGCCGCCTAAGGACGAGTAGGACGAGCTGGTGCGACAGACTAAACAAACGAGTAGAAAGGCTGAATATTAGGGGATTGCCCGATGACCCACTAGTCCAACAGGGCTTGGGTCATCGGCAAATATGGTAAGGGTAAACGGCATTCGGTTCAGGCAACACAAAAGCACTCTATATCTTACCTCGACCACTTGATTCCTCCATCAAGTCACCAAAAAGCTCTGTTGTTTCATCTATGTTGTTCTCTCTGTGTTTTTTGGCAATATGTTTTCCTTCATCGATGATTTGTTCAAAGGCATGCTTCACATTTTTCCGATTTTTACGGAATTCTTCTACTAAATCTTCAGTTGGTATTCCTTGTTTCAGTAAATCTTCTAAAATCAGGTCGGAGAAATCAAAGAAGTGATCTTCATCTACAGGACGAATAACTAGTTCACCATCTTTTAAGATACAATCAACTTCCGTTTTGATTTGGAGTTTGTTAAAGAAGGATTGTGGAATGGTAATTTGTCGCTTGGAAGATACTTTAATTCTTTTTCTTTCCATCAGAGAAGCCTCCTCCAAAGAAAAAAGAACAAATTACATATGTTTCTTGTGTTATTATTATTGATCATCAGGCGGTCCTGGGAAGTCCATTTTTTTATCTCCTATCATTTAATCTCAAAAACAATGGGGCAATCTAATCTAATTAATCAGCATCAGGTGGTCCTGGAAAGCTCATTTCTATGTACCTCCCATCATTAATGGTTTTAAAAACAATAATTCATTTATCTAATCAGCATCAGGTGGACCTGTGAAATCCATTTTTACCTCCTATTTTCACTGTAGATTTGATGATACTCATCCAACAGTTCATAGTATTTTGTTCGATTGGAATCTCGATAACAACTAGCAATTTTCAAGAGTAGGTTTCTAATATTTCCTTGTTTTCCAAGTCGCTTATAGTTTTCGAGCGATTCTTCATAAACTTTTCTGGCTTTTTCTATTTTTTCATATTGAATGTAGTAGTCCCCAACACATTCTAATGATTCAGCTAATACTATCTTATTTGAAATTTCCTTCGATTTGTAGATAGCAGTAGTAAACATTTCATATGCTTTTTGAGAAGCGTTAACGTGTTGGTACAATTTCCCCATTTGGATAAAGATTTTTGGAACGAAAAACTTATTTTCCATGTGTGAACCCATTTTTATAGCAGATTGAAAGCAAACTTCTGCATTTTGAATTTCATTTTGTTGTTGGTAACACTCCCCTAAGGCTACCCACAGATAACTAGCGTGATCATACATCCGATTTATTCTAGCCATTATAAGGCCTTCAGTAGCTAGTGTTACCGCTTGTTCAAATCTGGATAGCTTGGTTAAAAGCCTTGTCTTTATTTCATACATACTAAGAATAACTTGTCGACTGTCAATATTATTTCTATTTGCCCATAAATCCTCTATTTCCAGCAATGCTTCCTCATAGCGTTTTAACTCTTCTAAATAGATAACTTTACTAATCAGTAAGTAGTGATAGATATGTTGTTTTTCACCTTCTTTATAAAAACTGTCGAGTCCTTTTGCTGCAAACTCCATCGCTTTATCTGCACAATCTTCATAAAAACTAATTCTTCCTAATGCATGATAACTTGCAGGAATAAAGTTATATTTTCGTAGTTCTGGGTCATCGTTTTCCACAACTTGCTGATAGACTACTTTTGCTTTTTCTTTTTTTCCTTTGCATTCCCAATATCTCGCCTTTAAATACAGTGCCCAAATACGATGGTATTCGCTTTCCGGCTTTATTTTCCGAAGTTCTTCCCATGCTTCATCAGGGGAGACCATGTTAAGGTGGTTTTCAATCGAGAGCAGTTTTAACGCGATATCTACTTCATCTGCTTCGTCGGCTTCCGTTTGGTATTTTTGAATTTCAACTCCAAGTTGTTCGCATAAGAAGATGACTTTTTCCCTGCTGACGGAAACACTTCCCCTTTCCATTCTGCTGATCGTACCAGTGGACAAAAACCCTTCTAAGGTAAGGTCTTCTTGGCGGTATCCTTTTTTCTTTCTCGCTTCTCGTATCTCGGAAGCTAATTCCGCAGTGACATAGAGATGAGTTTTCATATCAACACCTCAAAAAAAATTTTTTGGATAGTTTGTATGACAAACGCTTAATTTTAATGAAGCGTATGCTGTTTACAAAGAAGTCTCATTAAAATTCGGGCTTTTCCCCGGAATTTTAACGGTTTTCATAGGTTATTATTCTTTGTTGGAATTAATTTCATAATTGGTAAAATTCATTATACTATGCGAAGATGTGCTTGAAAATCATATTTTTTAGGAGGTATTTCGATGATTCAATTACAAATCACAGGAGAAGTAGCAGAAGTACAAGCTTTTGTCCACTATTTGGGAGAACAGCCTATGTTTCAAGTAGAGGAGAAAGAAGAAGAGAAGGGGTATGATCATGATTATTTTTCGCTCACTTGCGTGGTGAAAACAAGTCTATTAAAGCCATCTTTGCGGACTGTACATAAAGTGCATCTTGTCACCCCTGATCGAAAAAATATGGTGATTGAGCTGTTAGATGCGAAAGTGAAGAAGGTTGGAAGCAGTGTGACCATCACAGGTCGAAGCTACGATATTTTTACTTGAGATAGAATATTATTCAAATTATAATTATTTTGCCCTCCTATCTGAACAGGAAAGAGAGCTGCAAGAGCTGATGGACGATCCAGAAGAGCGAGTTATCCAACTCGCAGGAGAGTACCGCACTCTCTACAGCGAAATGACTCAAGCTGTTTGTGAACAGCAGAGAAAGATCAATCAGCTTGATGGCAAGGAGCTGACACAGGCACAAACAGACATGCGGAACATGAGCTCGAACTACTTTGTGTGTTTCCGAGCGATCTTTGACGCCATTCCTGAGGATCAGAGAGCTCTTTTTCGGAAGCATGCGTAGTAATCCGCCCCACTCTGCCAGACTGGTGGAGGAGGGGCGGAAACGGGAGATCATTATTTGGAATATTAAAAATAAATCGTAAGTGAAGCATAGCTATGCTATAATTTTTACGAAAGCTCAGTACAAGAGAAAGGCTACCCGTATGAGTGCACCTAGGCTTGTACTTGTAGCAAATCCCGGTGGCGAAGTGAATCCCATGGATGTGACGGAGGAAACTGCCGAAGAAACTCTAGAGGAACTCCGGGAAAGGTTCATCGAGATCCGTGACCGATACGCGGAAGTATGTGAGGCAAGTACTCGCTTGTGCGATCGCATCGGTGATGGTCTTGCCTCTCAAAAAGAGATGGACGAGCTCCAAGCCGGAAAGTTCTCAGATAGAGAACAGGTTTATGAGGACTTCATGAACAAGATGGACAAGAAGCCATACGAAATACAAGCTGCTGTGTTTGGTTGGTGAAAAAGCAGTGTTACAAACGCCAGCCAAAGCACCCCCCTGTCCAAGTTGACGAGGGGGGTGCTGTGTTTTGTGCGTATATTTTTCCCATTCCCTTGTCGACAATGGAGGTAACATGAGACAAGGAGCCGTTACATGGGGAGACTTATTCAGTTTGAGACACTGCGTGCTACATATGAAGAACAACTTCGCGATCGGGCGTTAAACTACTTTCCATGGGATGAGATGGATAACATTAAGAAAACACAGGTGTTTCCAATTGTGCGTTATTGGTCGCGTGTGAAGCAAAATATCGTATTAGAGGCAGTCTATCGATTGGTATATGACGCTTATGTGTGGGGGATGCGGTCTGCAAAAGCAGCTCGTGCTATTCGAATGCGCGAATTTGCTGATGAATCTTGGGAACGTATTTATGCAAAACACTTTACAGAAGAAGGATATGAGTTGGTTAAGTCTTGTATGGCTCAATTCGCTGTTGAGCATTGGCTGGATGAACGAGCACTGACGGAGATATATCTACTAGGGGAAGGACTTGTTATTCATTGGTTTTGCCAAGGTGTAGAAGCAGAGTGCAAACGAAGTCGACATCGATAGTGTGATAAGCCTGTCTTTATATGCATACACATAGGAAATAATAGTGAGAATCTGGGCGGTGAAGATATTGTGGGAGAAACTTCATGAATCGTTGCGGGAGCAAAAGTTTTTGTGGCTGGCAATCTCGTTTCTGTTTGGATTTCTTACCATTCCTATGTGGTTTCACTTGGATTTGCAGCAATCTTGGTATACATGGACGATGCCTTTATCCAGCAAAGTAATTGTGATCGATGCTGGGCACGGTGGAATCGATGGTGGTGCCGTAAGTAGGGAAGGACTAGAAGAAAAAGAAATCACCCTAAAAATAGCCTCATATTTGCGTGACTTTCTTCAGCAGAGTGGTGCGTATGTCGTCATGACACGAGAAACTGATACAGATTTAGCAGGGGAAGGAAATGGGAAGAGCAGATGGAAAGCCAGGGACCTTTCCCAGCGCTTGAATTTTGTAAAACAAGAAAATGCAGATGTGTTTGTGAGTATTCATGGGAATGCCTTTCCCGGAAAGTCACGTGGAGCACAGACTTTTTACAATCCTACTCGTGAAGCAAATAAGAAGTTAGCTACATTTATTCAAAATGAATTAATTCATAATTTGGAGAATACACACCGAGTGGCAAAAGCGAAAAATGATGTATTTTTATTAAAATATTCCCCTGTTCCTACAGCTTTAGTAGAAGTTGGTTTCCTCAGTGATGCCGAAGAAGCTAGATTGTTGGGTGACGAAAAATATCAGCGAAAAATAGCTGCCTCGATCTACTATGGCATTTTAGCATACCACTCAGATATAATGAAAAACGAATAATATATACGAGTGCCCATTTTCCTTTTTGGGTGGAGTTAAAACGAGGTGTCCACTTCCATGATAACGGCAGAGCAAGTATTAGAGGCTTTAAAAGGGGTAAAAGACCCAGAAATCGATCGAAGCCTCGTTGAGTTAAATATGATTCGCAATATCCAAATCGAGGGTACTACCGTTTCCCTCGATGTGATCTTAACCATCCAAGGATGTCCTTTGAAGGTGAAGATCGGGGAAGATGTAGAAGATGCGATCAAAGCTTTGGGAGCTGAAAAAGTTCATGTGACATTCGGTTCGATGACAGACGAAGAACGAGCAGCTCTTTCGCAAAAGCTACGAACTCCTCAGCAACAAACAGGTACTTCAGACTTACTATCTCCAACTTCTAAAACAAAGTTTATTGCAGTTGCAAGTGGAAAAGGCGGAGTAGGGAAATCAACTGTCACCGTAAATCTCGCGGTATCTTTGGCTCGACTTGGCAAAAAAGTCGGAATCATCGATGCAGATATTTATGGATTTAGTGTTCCCGATATGATGGGTATTGAACAAAGACCGGTTGTCATCGATGAAACCATTTTACCTGTAGAGCGTTTTGGAGTAAAAGTCATGTCGATGGGCTTTTTTGTTGATGACAATGCACCAGTAGTCTGGCGCGGGCCGATCCTCGGTAAAATGCTGCGCAACTTTTTTCATGAAGTTCATTGGGGAGAGCTTGATTATTTGCTGCTCGACCTGCCTCCGGGAACAGGAGATGTTGCTTTAGATGTTCATCAAATCATCCCTCAAAGCAAAGAAATCATAGTGACCACTCCTCATGCAACGGCTGCTTTTGTCGCTGCAAGAGCAGGAGCAATGGCACTGCATACAACCAAGCACGAATTGCTCGGAGTTGTAGAAAATATGTCATGGTATGAAACAAGAGATGGCGAGCAAGATTATGTGTTTGGACGCGGCGGGGGGCAAAAACTGGCAGAAGAGCTTGATGTCGAACTGCTGGCACAAATCCCGCTCCGTGCTCCAGATACACTTGATCCTAATGATCCATTGTTCTCTCCATCTATTTATGATGAAAAGCATCCCACAGGGAAAATATATCAGCAACTTGCCGAAAAAGTAATTGCCAAAGCGTAAACAAAAGGAGAACCGATTAATCTCGGTTCTTCTTTTTGTTTATTGGTGCAAAAGCACTCTGCCCTTGTTCTCCACCTTGTCCTCCCCCTTCTTCTCCTTCCCCTTCTTCTCCACCTTTCTCTCCTTCTTTTTTCTGCCCCCCTTCTTTTTGCTGTTCTTGTGAGAGTTTCATCAGTTTATCTTTGATAGTGGGGATTTGCAGGGACTCAGCGATCACTTTCATCACTTCTTTTCGGTATTCGCTGCTTTTTGTTAACTGAAGTAGCTGTTTTTCAAATTCTGGGTCTTTCATGATGTCCATCATCGATTTTTGGTATTCCGGATCTTTCATCAGAGCTTTCATCATTTGCTGCTGTTGTTTTTCTGTCGCTTTGGAAAAGCTTTCAGCTACCTCAGGTTTTGCCATCATCGTTTCTAATTTTTTTTGCATTTTAGGATCAGCAAATGATTTTTGCATCATCGCTTCTATCTTTTGATCATCCATCAACATCTGCTGTTTCACTTCTGGCGTACTGAGTACATCTTGAAATACTTTTTCCCCTTCTTTGGAATGAAGAATATCGAGCATCATTTGTTTCATTTGCGGATATTGAATTTCTTGTTGGGATTGTTGTGATTTCTGGCTGCAAGCTGTAAGACCTATTACGAACAACAGGAGCCAAGTTATATATTTTCGATACATGATAATTCCTCCGACAACACTGTTTACTGCTTAATATGAGATGAAAAAGCTTTGGTTATGCGGAAATATGGGTAATTTCCAATAGTTTCTTTTTGGAGGAATAAAAAAGACCAAAGCATGTCTTTTGCTTTGATCTATGATCTATGAGTATATCATTATATGCTCGGGGCGGCGGGGACAGGGTGTTGCATCCTGTCTCCGCCACCGGACGGAATCTACTGGGGGAGGGAACGGTGGTAGGTGATCATTCGGACGGGTTTCCCCTCCACTGCCATGCGAACCACGGGTTCTCAGTATCGCTGGAAGCCTGAGTCACAGAAGTCGGAAGCTGAGTGGTGTGTCCACCAACGACGTGAAGATCCCGCGTTGTGGGAGCCGGACGCTGAGCGGGATAGCCGCCAGAGACCCGACCATCCTGAGTTGCGGGAGCCGGACACTGAGCGGGGTAGCCGCCATGCATCCGATCAGTCTGCGTTGCAGGAGCCGGACGCTGGGCGGGGTAACCGCCAGAGACCCGACCATCCTGAGTTGCGGGAGCCGGACGCTGGGCGGGGTAACCGCCAGAGACCCGACCATCCTGAGTTGCGGGAGCCGGACGCTGAGCGGGGTAACCGCCATGCATCCGATCAGCCTGCGTTACAGGAGCCGGACGCTGAACGGGATAGCCGCCGGCGACGCGAATATCCTGAGTTGCAGGATCCGGAAGCAGAGCAGTGTTGATGTACCGGCCTTGCATGTTGCCCCGGTGTCGGGAGGGGTCCGGAACCGCCCTTTCTTCCCGAATCCGTTCTTGCTCCTCAGCGTGAAGTTTCTTTCCGGTGTCGTGCAACAGCCTGAGAGTTCCCATCAGCGGGAAGTTGCGCCCCGTCAGAATGGAGCTCCTCACGGTCTTGTTCTTCTGTTCTTTCTGGAACCGGAGCTCCTCCTGGATGTGCATGAGCAGCTCATTGCAGCCGATGAGCAGGTTATGGAGGGTCGAGCCGCTGGTCTTGTTGTGACACAGCTTCCTCAAGTTCTCCCGAGCGAGTGCCAACTGCTCGTCGCTGTTCTGGGGGATGGACTTACATCCGTCCTCGTAGCCCTCGTCGTAGCCCTTGTCCTCTCCCTTCAGGAAGGTCCTCTTCTTGTCGATGAACCATGCAGCGATGAAGGCGAGGAGAGCGACGAGCACCAGGAAGATCACTTGAAGAGGGTTGCTACCCATCTCCCGGATCGATTCCATGTAATCCACTACTGTGTTCCCTTCCGGGGTAGATTTCGCTTATCCTCATTCTACCAAGAAGGATTTTCCAAGAGAATTCCTTTTTTTCTCTAAAGTGAAAATTTTTTTGGAATAGGGTGACATGTGAAAGAGAAGGGGGAATGTGCTACAATCTTAGACGAAGCAAGGGAGTGACGAAACAGTACACGCTTTTGTAGAAAAATAGAAAACAAGTGAAAAGATATACGTACGAAAATTCTTTTCGCAAACAGGAGTTCGTCTTTTTCTGTCGAATAAGGAAGACAGAAAGGAGGAGGAACATGTTTCTCGCATTTAAAACCGAACTCAAACCGACTCCCGAACAATGCACGAAAATCGCCCAAACGATTGGTGTTTGTCGCTTTCTATACAATCGCTTTTTGGCACTGAATGTTGATCGTCATCGAACCGGTCAGTCGTTCATGAGCGGTTATGATTTCGACAAATATGTGAATCACGAACTCGGGGAAGAACAACCTTGGATCAAGCATACTTGTGGTAGTAAAGCAAGAAAAAAGGCAATTATGAATGCACAGACAGCGTTCCAGCGTTTTTTTCAAGGGCTATCTAAAAGGCCGCGTTTCAAGAAGAAACAACGCCAGGATACTGGTGCATATTTTCCCAAAAATAACAAAGGAGACTTACTCGTCGAACGCCATCGGATCAAGGTTCCAACCATCGGTTGGATACGGCTCAAAGAATATGGTTATATCCCAACGGATGAGAAAGTAATTAGCTGCACCCTGACACAAAAAGCAGATCGGTATTACATCTCCGTGCTAGTGGAAGTAGGGAGTACGCCTGCTACTACTGATCTACATGGGTCGGGTCTTGGTGTTGATCTTGGCATTAAAGGCTTCGCCTTCACCAGCAAAGGGGAGTCATTTCGTAACATCAACAAGACTTCCACCGTCAAACAAGACGAGAAACGTTTAAAACGCGCACAGCGCGCGTTATCTCGTAAATACGAAGCAAAGAAACGAGGTGAAAAATCTGCTACTGAAAGGGGAAGCAACATCAGAAAAAACATCCTACGCGTGCAAAAACTGCATCAGCGCCTAGCCAATAAACGCAAAGCATACCGTGCGTGGGTGGTGAGTCAACTGGTGAAAACCAAGCCAGCTTACATCACCATCGAACAGTTACATGTGCGTGGCATGATGAAAAACCGTCATTTAGCAAAAGCGATTGCTGCTCAAGGATTTTATGACTTCCAACAACAACTCCAACAAGCATGTGTAAAATGGAAGATCGAACTAAGAGAAGTCGGATTGTTCTATCCTTTCAGCAAGCTGTGTTCGTGTTGTGGTAGGAAAAAAATCAAACTTTCGCTGTCGGAACGGACTTTTCACTGCGACCACTGTGGCTATAAAGGCGATCGGGATATCAACGCAGCGATAAATTTGGCGCAAGCGCGCGAATATGCGATACTCACCTAACGAGTACGTATATGTGTACCGATGGCTAATCGGGAATTTACGCCTGTGGACAGTTATACAAACTATAGTAGCGAGCTTTTGGCGAGATAGGACTGGTTGAAACAGGAAAAATCTGGACATAGGATGTTTTTCTATGTTTTTAGTAGCAGTGCTCATACATATGACATTAAAAAAATTGTTCTTTTGGATTGTTTCTACCCTGATCGTCGGAGCTGTGCTGTCCATTGTATTGGTTTATGGAATCCGTGCAGTGACAGGAACGAATCTGGGAGAGTTTACTCAGATACTATTGACAGGATTAACATTTGCGGCGGTTGCCGAACTCGGATTTTTCTCTTATTTGGTCTTCAATTGGTTAGCAAAAGGCTTTTTGCGCAATCCAAAGCTCTTTTCGTCGATTCAAATTTTTTTAATCCTCATCCTGCTGTTTAATTTGATTTATTTAAATACAAGTAAATTTGCAGGGTCATCTCTGACAGCTCATTTGGTTGTACCGCTTGTGATTTTGCTTGTTTCTCTAGCAGTTGCTTGGTGGAAGTCAGCAAAAAGTGTTGCCGGGGCATTTGTCCCGACGTTATTTTTTATGGTGGCGGCAACAACATTGGAAGCGATCCCTTCGATCAATTCCAAAGCTGGGGAAGTCCCGTTGCCATTTGTCGTTTTTACTGTATTGATTTTACTCGTTTGTAACAGCTATCAGATTTTACAGCTTTCTTGGCTGGTCACTCGTTCACAAAAAAATAACGAAACTGTTAGAAAGAGGTCCGATTCATAGCGGCCTCTTCTTTTATTTTGCTTATATAATCGGAATGTAGCCGACAAAACCTCCGAAGAGGGGAATTATATGACGAGAAGAAACACATTGCTGATTGGAAGCATGCCTTTTTTAGACGAGAGGGATGCGATGACCAAAGCAATTCAAATTCTAGGTGACTCGCTTATTTCCTTGCCGGATGGGGAGATTGGAGAGAAATCAGAAGAATATCCAAATGGAAATCGGTCTGCTTGGATTAATTCCGTTATTGATAGTTGTCTGAAAGATAAAGAACACTGGGACACACTAAAAGAGGCAGAGCGCGGTTCTAATGGGTTTCCCTTATCATATCAAGATGCCGTGAAATTACAGCCTAAACATTCGGCAGCAGATATAGACCAGTATTTAAATTTTGGATACTTGGATTACTTTAAGCAGAGTTATCCGATATTCCAGCAGTTGCGGACAGAATATGGTTTGTCTGGATTAAAGTTTCAAGTGGGGATCCCAACGGGTCTTGCGCTTAGTTTGATTATGCTGCGGCCTCTTCAAGCGTTCCGTTATCAAGAGGCATTCAACCGACAATTGGCATATGAAGTAAATGAAATGATCCGTATCGCAGAAGATGACGTCATTATTCAGATTGAAGCGCCTGCTGAAATAGCGCTGGCACAGCAACTTCCAAAAATGATGAATGGGATCGCTGTAAATAGTTTACTTTCACTGGTTGAAAAGTTAGATACAACAACAACTATTGGTCTGCATTTTTGTTGGGGAGACCTAAATAATAAAGCACTGACCCATGCGAAAACATTAGATAAAATGGTTCACTTTGCAAATAAATTAATCGAAAAATGGCCGGAGATCTATCGACTTGAGTATGTTCATTTCCCTTTAGCAGAAGGGGAAGTTCCTCCTTCCTTAGAATTGGAGTATTACAAGCCTTTGAAGTATGTTCATCTGCCAGAAAATATAAGATTTGTGGCTGGTTTTATTCATGAAAAGCGGAATTTTGAAGAGTCTAAGAAAATTTTAAAACATATCGAATCCGTTCGCAGTCATACTGTCGATATCGCATGTTCATGTGGATTAGGCCGTAGAAATCCGGAAGTAGCAATATATTTGTTAAAGTTAACTGGGCAATTGCTCGAAGTAGACGGTTTTGGGGTATAAAAAAGAGATGCTGACTTTGTAGTTAGCATCTTTTTTGGCTGGAAGTTTAGTTTACTGATTTTTGCTTAACATCTGACCCTGCTAGTAACTCGGATACTGTCACAAACTCATAGCCTTTTGCTCGAAGTTGGTCGATGATCTGAGGAAGGGCATCTTTTGTTTGGCGGCAGGAGTCACTGGCATGGAGCAAAATAATATCTCCTGGGTGTGCTTTGGTTACAACACGTTTTACAATCTGATCGACACCAGGATTCATCCAATCGCGTGAATCGGTATCCCATTGAATCGATTTATAGCCCAGTTCATCGGCAATTTTTAGTACCCGTTTGTCAAAATCGCCATTTGGATATCGTATAAGATTGAGCTGTTTGAGACCTGTTACCTTTTTTAAAATGCTGTCTGCTTTGGTGATCTGGGTTCTAATCTGTTCGTCGGATAAAGTGCTGTAGTTTTCATGTTTATGACCATGACTGCCGATCTCCCACTTGGCATCGACGATTCGTTTTACGATATCAGGGTGACCTTCTGACCAAGGAGAAGAGAGGAAGAAGGTAGCTTTTTTTATCCCTTTTTGCTCAAGTACATCAAGAATCGGGCCGGTTCGCTCTTCCCCCCAACTGATATCAAAGGTGAGTGCTACTACTTTTTTATCGGTTTTCACACTATAAATCGCAGAAGGTCCATTATTGTCTAATGGGAGAAATACATCAACATTTTGTCGCTCGGCATAGACGATACCCGCTGCAAAAACCATTCCAAGAGCTAGTAAGCCGACTTTTTTTAACTGTTTGGCTGATAGTATCCAGAAAAAGTTCATTTTAAAATTGACCTCCATCCGTTTGTCCTATTTTCATCGTATGGGCGGTCGGGACAACTTATGTCTTTTTCTTGAAAGGATAGAGGTGCAAATTTTCCTTGATCGATTTTCTGAGTGGGATAATAACGAGTGTGAAATGAGATTAAGCCAAATATTGCTGAATAGAATCTTCCCAGCTCCAACCATCTGTCAACATCTGTTTCACAATTTTAGAGATGTTCCGTGCATCATCCATTCCTCGATGGTGCGTTCCTTCTAGTTCCAATTTAAGGTGGTACATGGCACCTTTCATCCCCATTTTCCTCACTTGATAAAAATCACTATGGGCTTCTTTGAGATTGATATGTTTGGTGGAAAAAGGATAGTCTACATGAAACCGCTGACACTGTTGTTTCAATTGTTTTCGATCGTAATGACCCCAAGAACAAAAAATTGTCTGATATTTACTAGATAGCTTTTTTAAATTAGGGATAGCATCTACAAAGGATATTCCTTGATCTACTTGTTCTTGACTAATCGAAGTTAGCTCTGTGCAAAATTCACTGAGAATTGGAAACAAAACAGGTTGAACAAATTGCTGGTATTCTTTCACGATGCTATGTGTTTGAGTATCGAAAATAACCCCGCCAATTTCGATTATTTCACTGAAAAAGTTTCGTGGGGGATTTTTTTGATGGCAAGTAGCTTCTAAGTCGATAATAAATAAATTCATCAAGACACCCTTTTAGTTTTTTATTATATAAAAACACCTCCATCCTCGTATAGATTCAGGTAGGTGTTCTTGTCGATTATTCCTACAAAAGCTCTTTGATTTTATCGGTCATTTTTTCTGGTTCCGTATTTGGGGCGAAGCGTTTTGCTACTTTACCATCCCGATCGACGAGAAATTTTGTAAAGTTCCATTTGATCGCTCCGCCAAGGATTCCAGAAGCCTCCTTGGTGAGGTGTTTGTATAGAGGATGAGCACTTGCTCCATTGACATCTATCTTAGCAAATACGGGGAAGGAGACACCGTAGTTCACTTGGCAAAAGTCTTGGATTTCTTCGTTTGTTCCGGGTTCTTGTCCAAGAAATTGATTACAAGGGAAACCGAGGATTTCTAATCCTTGATCTTTGTATTTCTCATATAGCTCTTGTAAGCCTTTATACTGAGGTGTAAATCCGCATTTGCTCGCAACGTTTACGATTAATAATACTTTTCCGCGGTAGTCGGCGAGTGATTTCTCATCGCCTGTGGCGGTGGTAACGCTGATATCATATATGCTCATGTTATGTAATCTCCTTTTTGGTTGGAATAACTAACTATAGTTTAGCAGAGTAGGAGAGAGAAGCAAAAAAGTAATTTTGAAAAAATGAGAAGTACATCCCTTTTCATTTAGAATGACAAGGGCATATAATAAATATAGACGGATGGTCCGTCTAGAATAGGAGCATCTTTTCTGATGTTGGGAATCCAAATCAATCCGGATGACGACAACGAGGGCGACAGGACCGCGGGCAACCGTGGAAACAACGGAGGCCGCGGCCCCTGGAACGACTGACCTCTGCTCCTCGGCCCTGCTCCCCTATCCTAGTGGTAGGGGAGCAGGGTCCCAATTTTATATCCGTCAGCTTAAACTCATGCTATAATGACCTCTCAGAGGTGATTTCGATGGGCACGAAAGGAACAAAAGTGGTAGCTCGGAATAAAAAAGCTACACATGACTACCATATAGAGGAGACTTATGAAGCAGGGATTGTTCTTACTGGAACCGAGATCAAATCGATCCGAAAAGGAAGAGTAAACCTGCAAGATGCTTATGCAAGAGTGACTAAAGGGGAACTCTTTGTTGTTGGCATGCATATCAGTCCATTTGAACAAGGAAATCGATATAATGTCGATCCTACCCGCACCCGAAAGCTGCTGATGCATAAGAAAGAGATCAATAAATTGATCGGACAGATCAAGGTTAAGGGACTTACGTTGATTCCCCTTGATCTCCATCTGCGGGATGGATTTGCCAAGCTGCAACTGGCTCTTGGCAAAGGAAAAAAATTGTACGATAAACGTGCATCTGCGGCAAAACGGGATGCCGATCGCATGATCGAACGAAAGTTAAAAGAACAAAACCGCTAAGCCTATACAAAAAAGAGTAAAGGTGTTATAATCAAAAGTCGTTATTGCTCTTTTTGATATGGGGGCGTTTTTGGGATTCGACGGGGATGATTGTCCCACGAGGAGCGAGCCGAGGGGCTGCGTATCTCGTTAAATACGCGGAAGCCAATAATAACTGGCAAAAACGAAAATCTTGCTCTAGCTGCCTAATAGTGCAGTTAGGATCCACTTCTCCATCGCCTATGTGGAGCTGCTGGGTCTCAAACTTTAGTAGGCTAGCTGATCGATAGGCCACGATCGATTTAGCGAACTGTAGTGGCTGGTCTGATAAGTCGCCTGTCGCTGGGCAGCTTGTCAGATGAGACTCTAATACAGCGACTGCGCTCGGAGTGCCTCGTGGGGTGGTGTCTTCGGACAGCGGTTCGACTCCGCTCGCCTCCACCATACTATAAGAGAAAACCGTAACCTGATATGGGTTACGGTTTTCGTTATTTATATAAAGTCTTGGATATTCAGGTCCGTCCGGGCATCATGAGGATGTCCGGACGGCGAGACAACGGGAGCTGCCTCAGCGCTCAGGCCGAAGGCGACGGGAACGCCCGCGTCCAGTACTCCGCCGTGAGGAGCTCCTCGACGGGCCGCCTGTTCCGGCGCGCGGACCGGATCTGGTCCTCGACCGTGAGGTCGAACTGCTCCGGGTCGATGGTGGCGCCGGACTTCCGGGCCACGTCCTTGATCTGGGCGATCATGTCGTCGGTCAGTCCGAACACCGTCTTGTCGCGCTCGCTCAGGTTCTGCATGGGTTTAGGTATCCCTTCGGGCTTCTTCGGTTGCTGATATTAAAATTATAACAATTATTATAATTTCGGACAAGGGATACCTGATTTATGAATGAATCAACGATATTATTTTGTTTTCTGCTATAACAAAAGAGTATAACTTTTCCATTTGTTTGCCGATCTGATGGAGAAACTCCATTTTTTCACCTAATGATTTTTGTTATGATAGATTTACCACATACATAGTTTAGTTGATGGATTATAGAAAAGTAGGTGAGAACACAGATGGACCCAATTAGAGAACGAGTGATTCGTCTTTTCCAATATCTGAAAGAGACGAAAAGTCTGCAAGAGAAAATTGTCCGAACCGTCGAGGAATACGAAACTGTTTGGTGGCAGTCTGATCTGATGGGTATGAGCGGAGTAGATATTTATGATATTTATAGTAATGATGAGGTTTGGATGAGCGTTGAGCGACCACATCTGAGCGAAGCTCCTACACCGCCATCAAAATTGCTCGGTTGGATCAGCGATTGGAAGCAGCCAGATAAGAAGCCAAAACCGATTGCGAGCAAAGGAAAAAAAGAGTTCGAAAAAGATACAGAGCGCGTAGAACTTCTGGAGAATTGGCTAAACGATGAGTGGAAACCTTGGGCTGGGGAAGTTGCCTCCAAGTATAAAGTGAAACGTGTTTATGATGAGTTGTTTTCTCTTTATAATCGTCTGCAAGCAGAGGGAGACAGCATAGAAATCGTTTGGGGACACGGCTTGCTCAACTGGGAAATTGGTGATGTGCGTATTTCCCGCCACTTGATCGTCACCCCATTGGAGCTGCATTTTTATCCGGAAAAAGGGGAGTTTCGTCTCGCGTCTACTTCCAAAGGAAGTTATATGGAGACAGATATGCTCACATCTACTTCCTTTACCCATACCAATCAAATTCATGAGTTGGTACAAGAGCAGGGCGGACTGTACTCCCCGCGACAAGAAGATGAGATATCTCCTGTGCTCCAGCGGGTAGTGCATGTGATCAGCCCGGATGGTCGATATTCTTCGGAGATTGGTCCTGTTAATAAGGCGACAGAACGGCCATTTGTCACCTATAGTCCAGCTGTTTTCATTCGTCGTAAAGGGGCACTAGCGTGGGATCAGGAGCTTCGCGATGTCCTCGATCGTTTGCAGGAAGGATACCCCATTTCCCGCGTGCTGTCTCGCTTAGTTTGGTTGGAAGACGAAGATTTATTTACGTTTGAAAGAGAACAAGAAGAAGATCATATATTAAGTGAGCATTTACTTTTCCCACTGCCTGCTAATCAACAGCAAAAAGATATCGTGGAGAAGCTCAACCACGAAGATGGTGTTGTCGTTCAAGGCCCGCCTGGAACAGGAAAAAGCCATACGATCGCTAACTTGATCTGTCATTTGCTCGCTCAAGGGAAGCGGGTACTTGTGACTAGTGAAAAAGAGCGGGTTTTAGATGTATTACGCGGGAAAATTCCACAAGAGATTCGATCTTTATGCGTGAGTTTGCTCGGTGGGGATGCAAAAAGTGTAAAAGAGCTGGAAACTTCCATACGTTCCATTTCCGAACAATTATCTACCAAACAATTGTCTGATTTGGAGCAAAACATCAACGAATTTAACCAAGAGCTGAGAAATGTTCGCAATAAAATCAATGATATTGAAGAACAGATGAGCAAGATTGCGATGATGGATAACCAAACAAAAGAAGTCGATGGCGAGAAATGGACGCCGCTTTCAGCTGCCAAATGGTTGCATCAAAATCGTGAACATAACTGGTTACCAGACTCGATTTCACCAGATGTTGTTCTGCCGATGAGTGGACAAGAAGTACAGGATTTGGTGGAAGGTTTGTCTCATTTTAAAGCGGAAGACCGCATTTCGTTAACAAGTGTACGTCCTGAACTTTCCCAACTTCCAAACCCTATTAATTTTGCTGCATTGATGCAAGAATTGCAGGTTGTGGAACAAAGTGTGGAACAAAATAGAGTGTTTTATCAAGAATGGAATATTTCTGGCTCCGTTGCCCACTTGCTGCCGCCCGCTACACGGGTTGTAGAGGAAGCAATCCTCGAGTTGCAAGAGATTTATCGTGATGCTTGGCAGATGAATATTTTGCAGCAAACAAAAGAAGAACATGATTGGCCAGAGTTGATCGAAGAATTCCGTGATCGTTTGAGTTGGATCAGTGCCTACGATAAAGCTTTGTTAGAGTTTGATGTGGAATTACCAATTGGGAAATCAACAGCAACCATCAAGCAAGATGTGGCATATGTACTGGAAAGAATGAAACAGATGAAGCGCACAGGTCGTGTATTCCGTCGTATTACTGGGCGTCAATACTCGTATTTGTTTAAAGAATGTACCATCAATGGCAAAGTAGCCAAAGAACGAGAAGATTTTGAGATTATCCAAGACTATATCGAACGTAATGATCTGCGAAATCGCGTTGTACTAAAGTGGAACCGTTTGATGGAAGATATCAATGGCCCGATGGTGGAAGCTACTACGCCAAGGTTGGTGCATTTATTGACAGAGTGCTTGGAGCAGATTGAATATTTGTTAGCATGGCCTTCACGTGTAGAACAGCAACTAAGTCCAATCGTAGAAAAACTAGGAGTACCGCAAGTGGATTATGTCCGTATTGAATGGTACGAAGACTTTATTCACGCTCTGCAAGCCCTGCAAGACTATTTCCAGTGGGAAAAACTAAACCAAAACTTCAAGCAGCTGCATCATATTTTAGTAACGGGAAGAGATTCTGAGTATGCTCACCCATATTGGAATGATTTGCTTATGGCTTTGCAAGAAGCAGATACAGATCGCTGGGAACAAATCTATAGCGATCTAGAGCGTCTCGAAAGCCTGCAAACTGTCTATAGTCGTTTCCAAGAGAAATACGAACAACTTCGTAAGTTTGCACCACAGCTTGTTTCCAAAATGGAACAAGAAGAAAACTATCCTTATGCTAACTTTGCTGAAGCTTGGAAATGGAGTCAACTCAAGCATTGGTTGAACCAATTTGCACCGACAAATGACTTGGATTCATTAGAAAAGGAATTGCACAAACATCAAGACAGAGAAGCTTTTATCATTCGTCAGTTAGTTGCAGATGCTACTTGGAAAGAACGGTTGGAGAAAACAACAGAAAGAGAAAAACGCAGTTTGATTTCGTGGTTGCAATTGATAAAGCGGATTGGTACGAGTTCTGATAAACAATTGGATCTTTACCGCAAACAGGCAAATGAGGAACTCAATGTATGTCGTGGAGCTATCCCCGTTTGGATCATGCCAATTCAACGTGTTATCGAAAATATTAAATTAGATGATGATCGTTTTGATGTTGTCATTGTCGATGAGAGCAGTCAGAGCAATCTATATGCATTAAGTGCGTTGCTCCGCGGGAAGAAAGCAGTTATCGTGGGAGATGATGGTCAGATCGTCCCAGATATGGTGGAGTTTGATCGTGAGTTGAATATGGAATTGATTAAACGTTACCTGTATGATATTCCTCAATCCGGCCATCTTGATATTTCAACCAGCTTATATGACACAGCAAACCGGATCATTCATAACAAAGTAATTTTAAAAGAACATTTTAGAAGTGTCCCAGATATCATCCAATTTAGCAACCAATTGAGTTATGACAATGAAATGATCCCGCTGCGACTGCCTAGCTTACAAGATAATCTCACCCCATCGATTGTGACTGTTCCGGTTCAAGTAGACAATCCTAAGGAAAACGCCAAGGGGCTAAATGAACCAGAAGCAATTGCTGTCGTTGAGCAGATTTTAAAATGCTGCAATGATGAACGATATGCCAATAAAACATTTGGTGTTATCTCGTTGGCTGGGGGAGAACAAGCAAAACTGATAGAAGATCGTCTTCGTATGGAGTTAGGGGAGCTGGAAATGATGCGCCGTCATATTATTTGTGGTGACCCTTATCGTTTCCAAGGTGATGAGAGAGATATTATTTTCTTATCACTTGGTGTACTTCCTGGTGTGAAGCCGAAAGCTTTAACTTCGGATGCGGATCGGCGTCAGTTTACAGTTGCTACGAGTCGGGCAAGAGATCAGATCTTTTTATTCCATTCTGTAGAGCTGACAGGGTTATCACCTGATGATATTCGGTTCTCTTTGCTGAAATATAGCCAGAGCATCACTTCTGGTCAAAATACCGAAGCGATTGAAGAGGACAAGCTATTTGCTTCTCAACTGGAGCAAGATGTTTATCAGTATATTGTGGATAAAGGTTATAACGTTAGTGTCAAAGTCCAGATCGGGATTGGAAAGAGTTTAGATATCGTGATTGAAGGAGAAAAGACGAGACTCGCTGTCGAGTGTGATGGAGATAAGCTACTTTCGATGGAGCAATGGAAGCAAGAATTTGAGCGTCAATCTTTACTGGAACGAGTGGGTTGGCATTTCCACCGGATTCGTGGGAGTTATTTCTATCAAGACCCAGAACCCGCAATGCAGGCTGTTTGGGAGAAGTGCAGGGAACTACACATTTTCCCGAAACAATCTTCTGATAGTCGAGAATTAGAAAAAGTATAACTGAAAACTAGGTGTAATCCATTTGGGGTTACACCTTTTCTTCATGAGGGATATCTATTATGGAAGTGAAAATAGATTTTATGATAAAAAGCAAAAAAAGGTGTTGACTATTTAAGTCTGTCCATGCTATATTATTTCTTGTCGCCGCGACAGTAGCGGAGAGACAACAAAAAAGAAGTTGTTCCTTGAAAACTGAAGAGTGAGATCACAAACCTGTTAATTTTTTAAAAGCTAGCAATGAGCAATCAAGCTTTTCTATCATGGAGAGTTTGATCCTGGCTCAGGACGAACG
>NZ_JAKWBN010000007.1 GCF_022511585.1 Shimazuella soli
TAGGTAAGACCCCTTGTAGATGACGAGGTAGATCGGTCTGAGGTGTAAGCACAGCAATGTGTTTAGCTGACAGATACGAATCGGTCGAGGGCTTCTCCTACTGCAACATCATCTTTTCCTATCTGATTTTGAAAGTGCGAGTCACTTTCTACAACACAATACGTCTGGTGATCATAGCAGAGGGGTTCCACTCGTTCCCATCCCGAACACGATCGTTAAGCCCTCTCACGCTGATGGTACTTGGACCGCAGGGTCCTGGGAGAGTAAGTAGTCGCCAGGCAACACACAAAGCCTACCATTAATGGTAGGCTTTTATTTTCATTCACGAAATTAGAATCATCGAAGGAACACTAAGTTTTCTATTTTCTTATCTAATGAATTATCGATAACATGTTCCATACTAAATTAAATGAACTTTGTCGAATGGATTAGAGACAATTCTAAGCATAAGGGATGGGGGAAGCTGTGGAAACCCAATGAATGTTCATACTAATGCTGATATATTTAAGACGATTTCGATTACCTTCTCGTGCGCTATAAATTAGAATTGATGATTGTTTTTCCCAAAATATCCTATAAACGTTCACTAGTAAATATTGCTTATTAAAGCTTATATTTAAATTAAATATATTATTTTATGCAAATGCTTTGTCTATCCTTTCACTTGCTTTTTTATTAATGGAAAAGGTGTTATAGTAAAAACCATAAGAAAAAGCGGAGTGTGGGCTATGCAGAAACATAATGAAGTACAACTTGTTGTAGTTACAGGTATGTCTGGAGCAGGAAAAACAGTCGCAGCTCAGTGTTTTGAAGATCTCGGTTACTTTTGTGTAGATAATCTTCCACCGATCCTTATATCTAAATTTGCTGAGCTATTGGGGCAGTCTAATGGAAAACTACAAAAAGTAGCACTTATTATTGATCTGCGAGGCAGAGCATTTTTCTCCACCTTGTTAGACTCCTTAAAACAATTGGAGGAACAGTATGGAATACATCATCAAATCCTTTTCCTTGAGGCTGATGATGATACACTTGTCCGGAGATATAAAGAGACAAGAAGAAGGCATCCGCTTGCACCTGATGGGACACCGCTTGACGGTATTCGGCAAGAGAGGATGTTATTGCAGGAGCTTCGAGAGAAAGCAGATAATATAATTGACACTAGCAGACTTCGACCACTTGAACTCAAACAGCAGATTCAAACATTACAGAAAGCCTCGAAGACAGATGCATTTGTTACATTTATGTCATTTGGCTTCAAACATGGAATTCCCATTGACGCTGATTTAGTTTTTGATGTGCGTTTCTTACCTAACCCACATTATGTTGATGAATTGCGTCCGCAAACAGGGAGAGAGAAAATCGTCTCTGATTATGTGATGAAATGGGAAGAGACCAAACTGTTTCTAGAAAAGATCATAGATCTGCTAACTTTTCTTATACCACAGTATAAAAAAGAGGGTAAGTCTCAACTCGTGGTGGCGATAGGTTGTACGGGGGGTAAGCACCGTTCTGTGGCAATTGCCGAGCATCTATATCATACATTGAAGGATCAGGAAAGATGCCAAGTGAAGCACCGAGATATGGAGAAAGGCGGTTAAACACAGGTATGAAACGGAAAAAACAATACCCGCGGATAGTCTGTATTGGTGGAGGAACTGGATTGTCAGTCTTGCTCAGAGGTCTCAAAAAGTTTCCTGTAGAGATTACTGCCATCGTGACAGTAGCAGATGATGGTGGTAGCTCTGGGCGATTACGAAATGATCTTCAGATGCCTCCGCCTGGTGATATTCGAAATGTACTAATTGCAATGGCTGATACAGAGCCGCTATTAGAGAAAGTTTTCCAACATCGGTTTCAAAATGGGAACGGACTGGCTGGACATAATTTAGGCAATTTGATGATTGCTGCCATGCAAGAGATAACAGGTGATTTTACCACAGCAATCAAAGAATTGAGTAGAGTACTTGCCATAAATGGAAGAGTATTCCCAGCAAGTGAGCAAGATGTGGTGCTCTTAGCAGAGATGATGGATGGGACGATTGTCAAAGGAGAATCTCAAATTCCCAAGGCTGGAAAGAAAATACGTCGAGTGTTTCTCCACCCGCCAAGTCCGAAGCCACAAGAGGAAGCAATCGAAGCCATTCGAGAAGCAGATGGGATAATTGTAGGTCCAGGAAGCTTATATACAAGCATACTTCCAAATCTCCTAGTGAAAGGGATGGCTGATGAGATTCGGAAATCAAATGCTTGTAAAATTTATATTTGTAACATTATGACGCAGCACGGTGAAACAGACGGCTTTTCAGCGAGCGATCATATACGCGTTATTTATGATCATGTTGGCCCAGGCTTGTTTGATTTTACATTGCTGAATAATGAAGTACCTCCTTCTTTTCTAAAAGAGCGGTATGCCAGTAGTCAGCAAAGTATGGTTCTACCGGATCTAGAAGAAATCATGCGTCAAGGGTGTCATCCGATCATGGATAACTTGTTGCTCTATCGAACTTTACTCAGACATGATGCTTACCGTATCAGCAAACACATCTTAAGGCTAGTTCGTGGAAGATTAAGGGAGTATCAAGGTGTTTAGTTGCGGATAAGTGTGGAAATCCATTAAAATGGATAGTAAGTAAAGGTAGCTAGAAGGGACAAATCATGTCGTTTACTTCAGATACAAAAAAAGAACTAACAAAAATGGAAACCAAGCCATGCTGCAAAAGAGCTGAGTTATCAGCACTAGTCCGCATGAACGGTATACTTGAAATCAAACATAAGCAACTAACGGTGGAACTTGTAACAGAGAGTCCTTCTACTGCGAGACATATGTTTTCTTTATTGCGTGGATTGTATCAAGTTCAACCAGAAGTACTAGTAAGAAAAAAGATCAGGTTGAAAAAAAATAATGTGTATTCTATCCGTCTTCATCAAAATTCAGCTAAAATACTTGCTGATTTAGCGATTTTTGAACCTGAGACGTGGCAGCGAATCCCAGGGATTTCTTCCACTTTAATCGTTGATTCTTGTTGTAAACGCTCTTACCTAAGAGGTGCCTTTCTCGCTGGTGGATCTGTCAATAATCCTGACAGTGGTTCTTATCATTTGGAAATCATGACAACCTACCATGATCATGCGGAATCCTTGCAGCAATTAATGGAGGAATATCATCTAAATCCTAAAATGATCGAACGTAAGAAAGGGTACATTGTTTACATGAAAGAAGGAGATAAAATTGGTGAATTCCTAAATATTATTGGGGCTCATCCATCACTTCTTCACTTTGAAAACGTTCGCATCATGAAAGATATGCGAAATTCAGTTAATCGGTTGGTAAATTGTGAGACTGCAAATCTAAATAAGACAGTACAGGCTGCGATGCGGCAAAAAGAAAATATCGAGTTGATAGCAGAACATCATGGACTGGATAATATACCTGAAAAGCTCCGAGAGGTAGCGGAGCTGAGATTACAATATCCAGAAGTAAATTTTACTGAACTTGGAGAGTTAATCCCCAGCGGGAAAATTAGTAAATCTGCGGTGAATCACCGTATGCGAAAAATTGATGAGCTGGCCAAACAACTACGAGACAAATTGGGGGAAAATGACAGTGTATAATCAAAACGTAATAGTGACTTTAGATGTTGGCCTACATGCCCGTCCAGCAGCATACTTTGTTCGTGAAGCAAGCCGTTTTTCGTCGGAGATTTATGTGATCAAAGGCACAGCGAAAGTAAATGCGAAAAGTATTATGGGTGTTATGAGTTTAGCTGTTAATAAAGGTACAGAAATTACAATCGAAGCAACAGGGCGAGACGAACAGGAAGCTGTAGAACGATTAGTAGAGATCGTGCAAGAAAAAAGTTAAACAGAGTGTCACAATTATAACAAGGTTTGAAGGGTGAATTTTGTTATGATGTAGGGTGATGAAGAATGACATGGAGGACAACAACATGGATATTCTACTTTACCCTCTTTTTGTATTGGGTTGTATGGTTTTATTCTTTTGTTGTTTTCGTTTCTTTCAGGAATCTCCGTTTTGGGGAACAGCTTGGGTCTTTTTTCTTATCATTGCCCTTGCGTATGATAATCTTGTCTTGTTATGCGGTAGATGGATTGGGTTCGGAGAAACATTGGAAATGCTCAGTATGATTCGTTATCTCTTACATGTACTGCTCATCCCAACATTAACTTTTGTATCCTTAGATTTTCTTCGGAGAACGGGAGCAAGATGGGTAGAAAGTGTAGCAATCAAAATATTGTTCAATCTCTATACTTTTATCGTAACCATCATCGGAGTTTTTCATGATTTCTTGTGGGTTCATATGGAAGCAATTTCTATAAATGGGATTGATCGATATATTATAAGCGAATCTCCGTTTTCGATTTCGATGCTTTTCGCTTTTGTACCGATGATTTTTACATCCGTTGTGGTGTGGAAAAGAATGCAATGGTCAATCTTATTTTTTGGGTGCCTCTTCGTGAGTTTACTTGGAGCAATTGCTTTCTTTGCCGAATATTACGCACTTGGTTCATTTACCGAATTGATTTTTATGTCTGTTTTAGTATTGACAGAATATAGATTTAAACAGGAAGATTTCACATCCAACCTTTTTGAAGCATGAAGATTGCCCTGCCTAGACAAACTACGTTTAGGAGGTGGGAAGTATGCTTCGGCAGATAGGTTGGATTATTTTGTGTTTTGGTTTATTGATTACTGGCTGTCAACGTACAGCTGCCCCAGAAAAAAGAACAGGTTTGGATAATGACTCTCGTTCTTATAGTTATGTGAGTTATCCGGAAAGTAAGATGGTTCAAGCTGCAAAAACAGTAGATGCTGTTTACCGTGCGAAAATGGAGTATACAGGTCGCAATATTATCATGGATATCTATGTAAAGCCTGGTGTAAAGCCGCGTGATTATGCCGTGATCGAAGCACAAGTAAGAAAAAAAGTTACACAAGCAGCTCCGCTAAATCCTTTTATTCTTCATATCCATCCAGCAGAAGAAAGCCGAACCTAGGTATATAGGTTCGGCTGTATTTTTTTAATATTGGGTGCCGGTCACACTCTGTCGCTAGGGGCACCCCAGCATGACAAAGTGCGACCGACTATAGGGAGTTGGCCCGGCGTACAGTGGGGCGGTAATTTACATCACCCGGCAATCCCGGCTGTATGGCCAATCGCTATAATTACTATTATATATATTTGTGATGGAATGTACAGAATTTTATATACTATCTGTCTTTCCTTTCTTTTTTTGTTTGCCAGAGGCAAATAAGCCGCCTTTCATAGTTCGCTTGTTTACATAAAAACCGAACCTAACTTAGGTTCGGCTGTATATTTTAATCGGCGGCGGGACAATATTTCTATTGCCCCGCCTTGAAACCCCGAATTATTGGTGAAACCAAGACCGAAATGATCGAAGGTTCCGACCAATGGACTGCCCCTAATTTTTTCGGTGGATCGTGATCGTGATGATCGTTGATCCCAACCTGGGTGGGTGGGCTCATCCCATCGAAATTCCTCCTTTATAGTAACTTTAGTGATCCTAATTGTCAAAATATTTATTTATACCCCGTACTAGCAGAAGAAAGCCGAACCTAGCTTTAGGTTCGGCTGTATTTTTAATATTCGATGCCAGCTCACACTCTCCGTCTCAGGGGGCACCAAGAGTGTGAAATGACGATTGCAACGAGACAGCCCGGCATTGGGTTGTCAGTATCGTTACAACATAAAAGTATTGTACAGTACTAAAAAAGAATGTACATATTATTATCTATTTTTCGCTCTCTTTTTCTTTTCAAAGAAACGATTTTTTTGTTTTCCAGAGCCAAAAGAGTCGCTTTTTCCATAACTGCGTTTTGTCTTAGGAAAAACTCTCTTCTCTGTTTTTCTCTCTGGTTTTTTTGGTGTACGTAGTCTACCTGGTGCATTGAGATCCGAGAGGTTTACTTTTGTTTTATTAGGTTCTTTGGTGATCATTTTGAGAGCTGCTGCTACAAGTGCAACAGAATCGTGTTCTTCGAGTAGTTTTTTAGCAAGTTCACGGTATGAACCATAATTTTTCTCTTCTACCGTATTCCGTAAGTTCTCCATTGCTGTTAACTGTTGACCTTCTAACGCTTCATGGATTGTTGGGATTGCTTCTCTTTTGATCTTTTTCTTTGTCATCCGTTCGATATAGCGAAGGTGATCCATTTCGCGATAACTGACAAAGGTGATGGCTACTCCTGTTTTGCCCGCTCGACCAGTTCTTCCGATACGATGCACATAGCTTTCTGGTTCTTGGGGGATATCGAAGTTATAGACATGAGTTACACCAGAGATATCAAGACCGCGAGCAGCAACGTCAGTGGCGACCATAATATCAATCGTGCCTTCTTTAAAGCGGCGTACAACCGTATCACGGCGAGTTTGATTGAGGTCTCCATGCAATCCTTCAGCAGCATAACCTCGCTTATTCAACGCCTCGGTAAGTTCGTCTACGCGTTTTTTGGTGCGTCCAAATACGATAGCCAGTTCTGGAGATTGGATATCAAGCAAGTTACATAAAACATCAAACTTTTGCTTAGGAGCAAGTTCAATAAAAGATTGCTCGATGTTTGGCATGGTAACTTCTTTTGCTTTTACTTTCACTTGCATCGGCTCAGTCATAAATTTATTTGCCAACTTGCGGATTTGATCCGGCATCGTAGCAGAGAAAAGCAAAGTTTGCCGCTCAGTTGGTGCTTGATCCAAAATAGCCTCGATATCTTCGATGAAGCCCATATTCAGCATTTCGTCCGCTTCATCCAATACGACAATTTGGATATTTTGTAGACGAATGGTTTTTCGGCGAAGATGGTCTTGTAGTCTGCCTGGTGTACCTACGATAACTTGAGGTCGTTTTTTTAGTGCACGGATTTGGCGGTCGATATCTTGACCACCATATACAGGTAATGCACGAACGCGTTTAAATTGACCGATACGATTTAATTCCTCAGCAACTTGAATGGCGAGTTCTCTGGTAGGTGCTATGACCAAGGCTTGAACACTTTCATCCTGTGTATCGATCCGCTCGACAAGAGGGATACCGAATGCTGCGGTTTTGCCTGTTCCAGTCTGGGCTTGGCCAATAAGGTCTTGACCTGAAAGAGTAATAGGGATGGTTTCTGCTTGGATATCGGTAGCTTCTTCATACCCCATTTGGTGGATAGCTTGTAGAAGTTGTGTGCTTAATCCTAGCTCGGAAAAAGGTTTCAATGTAATAAAAACTCCTTTAATAAATTGTAGTTGTTTCTCTTATTATTTGTATAAAATCTCATCCTATGTTGCAGGATGTAAAAATCTAACTCCAGATGAGCAAATTCACTAACATTTTGTTCCAAATCCGCTGATCCACCCCAAAGTAATACTTTGGAACCTCCGGTTCACCCTTTAAGTCCACTTTGTGAGCGGGATATGCATGTCTTCCACGTCTTGTTGTAAAGAATAAAAAGGACGCTACAGCCAAGCGTAGCGTGACTAGGAAGAGCGACCTAGCGAGAATTTTGCTCTTGTTGAGGTGTATATCTTCGCTGGGAATTATTTATCTATATTTGCTCAAGTAGGGAATCTAATCTTTTAATCCCGCAAAAAATCCACCCTGATGGGTGGATTTCGATTCATCTTATTTATCCATCTTATTTCTTTTCAATCACTTTGTCAATCAATCCATACTCTAAAGCTTCCTCAGCGCTCATAAAATTGTCGCGATCGGTATCTTTTGCGATTCGTTCGATGGGTTGCCCGGTAAACTCGGAGTACAAATGGTTTAGTTTATCGCGCATTTTGATGATTCGTTTTGCCCGGATTTCAATATCAGATGCTTGACCTTGTGCCCCACCGAGAGGCTGGTGGATCATTACTTCACTGTTTGGCAGGGCAAATCGTTTTCCTTTTGCTCCTGCTGCAAGCAAGAAGGAGCCCATGGAAGCTGCAATTCCAATACAGTTGGTCTCCACATCAGGTTGAATAAACTGCATCGTATCGTAAATTGCCATTCCAGCAGTGATCGAACCGCCTGGGGAATTGATATATAAGTGAATATCTTTTTCTGGGTCTTCTGCTGCTAAAAATAGCAATTGGGCAACAATCACATTTGCTACATCATCATCGATAGCACTGCCAAGCAAGATAATGCGATCTTTGAGAAGCCGAGAGTATATATCATAGGAGCGCTCACCACGGTTTGTTTGTTCTACTACCATAGGTATTAGGTTGTTCATCATGTTCGTCTCCTCCATATGTAGGAAATATTTTGTTCACAGGACTATCATACCTCATTGGTCAAAAAAGGTCAAATAATATATGGAGATATTTTATTTGCTCATTATCGTTAGAAAGCCACGAGTTTATACGATTCATAATTAATAATTGTAAAACAGCAGGAGAGAGGCAAATGTGATTTATGTATATAGTTCCTCACATCGTATGTAGTTTGTCTGATTTTTGTTTTCAAAGTTATGCTAGGCTACTTTGAAAAGTTATCAAGCAAAAGTTATATTGAAAGAGAAGAAGAGTTTGAACTTAGATACCAAGGGCAGAACGATATGCTGATAAGTAGTTTATAATTGTTATCGTGGTGATGAAATTGAAGAGAGCAAGAATTATTTATAATCCTTCTTCTGGGAGGGAATTGTTTAAACGAAAATTACCAGAAGTCTTGGTTAAACTGGAGAGGGCTGGATATGAAACATCCTGTCATGAGACTACTGGTAAAGGTGATGGGGAGGCTGAAGCTGAATTAGCTTCTAACAGGGGCTTTGATATAGTAATAGCGGCTGGCGGTGATGGTACTATCAATGAAGTGATCAATGGGCTGGCACATGCATCAGTTCGCCCAAAGCTTGGAATAATTCCAGCAGGGACAACAAATGATTTTGCTCGGGCGCTTCATATTCCACGAACAATAGATAAAGCAGTAAATGTTATCGTCGAGGGAGATACCATACCAGTAGATATCGGGAAGATGAATTCCCGCTATTTTATTAATATTGCGGGGGGAGGACATCTTACAGAACTAAGCTATGAAGTCCCAAGTAAATTAAAAACAGGATTAGGACAGCTTGCCTATTACCTAAAAGGAATCGAAATGATACCTAAACTAAAAGCAACAGAAGTTTCCATATCGTATGATGGGAAATTTTTTGAAGGAGAAATTATGCTTTTTCTTATTGCAAATACGAACTCCGTCGGTGGAATCGAGAAATTGGCACCGGATTCTAATGTACAAGACGGTAAGTTTTCTTTAATCATATTAAAAAAGACCAACCTTGCAGATTTAATAAAAATTGCAACTTTAGCGGTTCGCGGCGAACATATTAATGATCCCAATATTATTTACGATAAAGCAAGTGAGATAAGCGTGACAGCCAAAGAGCGAATGCAGATAAATCTAGATGGGGAGTATGGAGGAGATGCTCCTGCTAATTTTATAAATTTACAGCGTCATATCGAGATTTTTGTACCAAATTCGCTGGTGAATTAAAGGATTTTTGGATTGAACGAAGTAGAGCACTCTTCATGGGACTACTCTGGGGACAGGAAGACAGCAGTGTTGATCTTCCTGTCCCGGGCCTGAATACAAAATCATTTATATAGAAAAAAGCTGTGATTACGATTCACAGCTTTTTTTCTGTCTCTAAGGCAAAGGGGATCATAGATGTTTCTTTTTAAATCATGTATAATTTTATTAATCCTAATGTTGAGCCCCTTAAATAGGGAGAAGGAAGGGCCAAGTGGTTTCGAACTCGGTTATTATCCGAGCTCTTACTCAGGCAGCGACATGTGGTGTGACTGATGCTCTCATCGAAATCGCCAATCGGCTAAAGCGAAACTTCGAAGAGGAGGACATCTTCGAAGTCACAACGGAGCGGTCTGACCGCATGTCTCAGGAAATGAAGGCCGAAGCAGATCGCATCTTTGCTGAGTACCTGAGCGAGATCCCAGTAAGCTTCCACAACCGGCTCAAGACGCTGAAGTCCTACTATCAAGCTGCTTGCGTTCGGAAGACGTATGAAGGACTTTGTGCCATCAACCCCAATGACTACCGAGGGGATCTGGAAAAGGCAGTGGAGGCTGAACAGCACGCCCTAGCGAACTACTTGCTGGCCGTCGTCATTTCACAGTGTACTGAGTGAACCCCTTTTCTCACGGGACTCACCCGGGAGCAGAGAGAATTGCAGCTTTCTGCTACTTTCTCTGTTCCCGGACCGATATAATCATAGTTGATATAGATCAATCCCTTACTTTTGAATGCCAAAAGAGTGGAAAAAGGAAGTATTTGATGACATCAAGTGCATGGATTACTGGAGGTCCTTTTTTAGAAGTCAGTTTTTTGCTGAAACTAGAGGACAACAGAGAGAAAATGGCCAGAAAAGTCATCCATAAGTTAATGCAGTTACCTTACGAAGTAGAGTTGGCAGATCAAAATTTAGAGGAACTTTTACAGAAATTTGTAAAGGGGTATCTAGATGATGAAAATAGTGTTACCGTCCATGAATGTAGATTAAGCTTAAATATAACAATTGCTAGACGGAGAAAAAGTTATTTTTACATCCAACAATTGTTTGATGACACCATTATGTGTGATTTCGTCTTTTATGGAAGTGTTTGGGACGATAAGCTATTTGATCAAATAGGGGTTAGAGAAGACGAACATCCTGCATTTATCTCATTTTTAGAGGACTTGTACCAAACTTATGATTTTCTAGTAGGTGGTATCGCCTATGAAGATGACATGACAAGTTTGTTTGACTGTCAAGAAATATGGCCTCACCCTAATTATCAATATGAAAATATGAGATGGATGAAAATACCGACATCTTTTTTGCACGTTATTCACCCTTATTCATGACTCGGAAAAAATTCCAAAAGCTTCTACAGACAGAAGAAGAAGGATTGGCTGTTGCGAAACAAATTGCAACAGTTTGAAGTCAGTGAAAGTTACTATCAAAAAAGATTAATGACAAATGCAGAATTATGTTATCAATCAGCGTTAAAACTAGAAGATAAGATCAAAAAGAAATACTTATCTATTAAAACGCATACTCATTTAGAAAGTGTGTACTGTGAATTTGGACAAATGAAAAAAAGGTCAGTTTATACTTAAAAAGGCTGTGAAACTGGCTCGTGAATACAAAGATGTACAAGGTATAGTGAAAGCTCTTATTGCTTTAAGTCAATGTTTGGTCATGCAGAACAAGGACATGGACGCATACAAACATCTTGAAGAAGCACGAGAACACGCAATAGAGTATAACTTCGAAGAGCTGATGTTTGACATTTTACTGAATATGAGTGATATTTGTAAGAGACAGAATTTACCGATTATCGTAAAATAACGGGTGAGTTTCAAGATGTTTCAATATCTTTGGTGAAAGGTAGGAAAGCACTGATGAAACATCAAATCGCATTGCCAAAAAAAGTTGCTTTCAGTCGCCCTCCAAATGACTAGAAACAACACAACAAGAGAGCTCCTATCCTATTCATGGTTAGGAGCTTCTTTATGATGTTGATCTACTTCATTACCAGTTTGATTGTCATTCCACCTCAATCTATTATTCGATCAATTCATAATGACAGAAAGTACCTTTTCTAATTGTAAATAAAATGTAATGTTGTAATATTAAGAATGTAATGAAATGAAAATAAAATGTTGTTGTGTTATGAAGGAAGTGAACTACATGAGTATTTTCAAAATAGTTCGCTGGAAAGCTCCAAAACCAAGTTCTTGTCCTCAGTGCCACAAAGATGATGAGTTAATTTGGGAAAAGGAAATGTACTCGTTGTAGACGTATAGTAGAGCCGGATTAGAAATTGAAGATTGAAGATTTCGACAAAACTTGTTCACCTTTGACAATCCGCTTTCGTATAGAATAACTTCGATGAGAAGTTAAATATATGGGAGTGGATCTTTTTGTCTAAACCAAAGCGGGAACATGAAGCTTTTTTAGAAGGGTACAAACCAGCTCTAGTAATAAATCAATCAAGCAAATACTTTGGAGAAGTATCCAAATTAGACTACCCAAGAATAACACCTTTTGATATTGGATCCGACAGTTATATTTTTTTTCAGACAGAAGAACAGAAACAGGAATACCAAAGAAAAATGGAAGGAGTAGAATGGGGAACCTATGATTTTCATTTGATTGTTGGTGAAACCTTAGGTTTTCCAAAAAAGAGCGTTGAATATTATGCAAGGATGCGTGTTTTAGAAAATAAAATAGGCCACTATCCAGATGAAGAGAGAAGAGATAGTGTAGGAGTAGAGTGGGCAGGCTTCTTTTTTTCCTCTCATATTGATTTTGTTGAGCAAGAGATTAAATGGCTTTTTGATACATATCAGCATGAAAAGGCTGTTGGTTTACCTGTATCTATTTGGGTTACAGGCTTTGATACTCCTGATATTCCATATGGAGACTTTGAAAGAATGAATGTAATTGTAAATAGACTCCAGGAGCACAGGAAACAAAAAGTAATTGCAACTGCATAATCCCTCTTGTTGTTCATTTAGCAGGGATTTTCTTTTTTTATGGGTTTTGATAAAAGACCTCTCATTTTATAAACGTTCTGTAAATCTTTACGAGTTTTCGATCTCTTTCTATCTCTTGGGGGTTTTATAGAAGCATGAAAAACGCTCTTCTTCCTCCGAAGCTTTTGGAAGAAAAAGAGCGTTAATAGTTAGTATTTAAACTACGCTTTCCTATGTTCAATACTGAACAGTATACTGAAAAACCGCATAAATACTAGGATGGTGCGCCTACCAGGATTCGAACCTGGGCACCCGGTTCCGGAGACCGGTGCTCTATCCCCTGAGCTATAGGCGCATATTAAATGCGTTACTATATAACGTTTTCAACCGTTAAATATAACGGATACCTTTCCGACATGCACACGTTTATAATTTGTTATAACGCAATCTGTTAAATCGAAATAGCAATGGTTATTATACCATACGGTGGAACTGTTGTACAAGCGTTAATATGTAACGTTAACTTCCCCGAATTAAAAATTTTTGACGACTTCCTTCACATGCTTGGTCGCCTATAACCGGTAGGGAGTGCCCCGCCCCTTAAAAAAGTTATACAATAAAAACGCTTTAGCAAATTAAAGTATAACAACGTTATTAGTTATTTTATATTAAGGATAATACAACGCAAGTACTCATCTATAATTACATTGCGTTAATAAGGCGCTACAATAGCTATACAACTACGTTAACTATACTTTAATACCAAGTTGTATATAATACGGTATACAAGCCGGTATATTGCCGCTAGGCTAGGGGTAAGTGTATGCGTTATATACATACCTACATAACACTACCCAAATATATTTGTAACCGCTTGTTCAATGGTATTCATATCTGGTTTACTGTATCGGCGTGTAACGTTAATATCCGTATGTCCTAATAACTCTGCTACCGTTGCAATATCTGTCCCACCTTCTACAAGTTTCCGAGCATAGGTATGTCGTAGTGCGTGTGGGTGTGTTCCTAGTTGCGATAATAAGCGTTGTATACTACGTATAGACATACGCTGTTTATAGTTAGAAGTAAATAAAGCTTCTTCGCCGTCTGTCCTACTGTTAAGGTATTGCCGTATGTAGTGCCGCGCTTCCGCTGGTAACGGAACAGTACGAGAAATAGCACCTTTCCCGTTATGTATAACAACGGTTCCGTTTCGTTCGCCTAACGTTACATCGTTTATATTTAACGCTACAAGTTCACCAACCCTTATTCCCGTTTATAGTAAGGTATATATAATTGCGGCTGTTCTCGTTCCTTTACGTTCTGCCTCGCGTAATAAGCGGTTAGCCGCGTTTTTAGTTAACGACTTAGGAGCGATATTTTTGTTCCCCCTTGCTTGAGGGCGGCGAATATTATTTAATATGGATAACTTGTCAATGTGCTTTGCATAAGCTGTAATAGCCGCATACTTGATTTTTATTGTACTTGCCGTATTACCTATGCTTTGTAAATGTTGCATATACTGTTGTATGTCATGTCTTGTCTTGTAAGGTTGCTGATGTCGCCGCCTTGCTCAATTAACCACTTTGCAAACGCCTCAATATTCCTCATGTAATTTTTTATTGTTCGCTCACTCTTACCGTTATTTACAAGGTAATCACCGAACACTTCAAGTTGTACGCCACTTTTTACACCGCTTAATGCCATCTACTACTTTCATTCGCATATACTAACCTCCTATTATAAGTTAACCTAAATAATTTAATTTAAAAGTATAACACCCTAACCAAAAAAGAATCTCCAACAAGTGGAGGGGAATTAGTGGGGTTTGTTAACCTAATGCAAAAATTCAAATGGGTAAAATAAGTAACTGGTTAAGTGTTAGCTAATTGCTTATACAAAGAGGTTTTTAACCCTCTCGATATAGTAGACGCTTAATCGGCAAAAACTAAACATTAATTCTAAAAAAATTTATAAATCAGAGGAAAATTTATCCTCTTACTATACAATAACCCAAAAGTTTCAGAACGCACCGCTTTTTTATAAAATAACTTCAAATCATTCAGAAAAATATCTCCTACTTTACAATACTAGAAAACTTTTTAGATGCACACTTTTCCACCAAGAAAATTTCGATTAATTAATTTTATAAAGTGGCGAATTTGCTCACTTATGAAAATCACTTATATGTCGGTTTTAGCAAACGAACTTGCTAAAATTTTTGATAAACCCTTAAGTATCAACGGTTCCAGCGGTCGTTCCTTAAGAGAACAATACAAAGAAAGATCTGATTTAACAAAGGAAAATATCCGTAGTAAATAATTCGATTTTTAATTATTTACAGACGTAGTGAAACGAAGTCTATTAGTATTTAATTACGGATGTAAGGCTTCGCCTAAAATTGATTAAAAACCGAATCAATTTTTAAGATAAACTCATCATCGCAATAAATAACATCAATATAAATAACTAGTAGCCGCCGGCAAAGAGGTATATGTATATTATTGCAAAGACGTTTCCCCAAACGTAATTAACACGCTATCCCAATTGAGCAGATTCGCATTTAACACGATTAACCAGCGCCACCTCTAGCGAAAATATAGCGGCATGGAATCTCCGTTATCTGGTATTATGAATTTAAAGAAGATTCTAATTAGGGGTGTTAGCTTCCAGTGTTAAACAGTATTGTAGGATGGTTTGCAAAATGGAATTGGACAGATTGGAACATGTGGGCGGCAATTGGTCAGATGATTGGTGCATTTGCAACGGTATGGACGGCGAGGATCGCTTTGAGACAGACAAAACTAGCAAATCAGCAAATTGATGAGGCTAGAGAAAGAGAAGAAGAAACTAAGAAGAAAGAAAAAGAAGCGATGGAACCGGAGTTAACTCCTAAAATAATAATAAAGAGTGATGAAGAGGGAAAAAACGTACTTCACCTTATTTTATCTAATTTGAAACCTGTTCCAGTTTACGTGGATGCATTTTTCTTTGTTAACAAGCTACCGGAAATTGAAGATGATAACCAAAATATTATCGAAACAGAAGCACCGGAAAGAGTAGTTTATGGGGATATATGTGTTACTAAGGTTCCGTTATTATATCTAAAGCACCTAATAACTAAAAACGAAAAGAATGAAGGCTTTTATAAATTCAAATTCTCTATCTCAACTGGTAAGATATATACATTTTGCGTTTATTTAAAGGTTGAAAGTAAAGGATATATAACGAAATTATACTTATCTAATGAAGATGTTACAAAAGAAGAGATAATAAAAAATGGGACATACATAGAGTATGCTGCTAACGCACTTCAAGATATAAGACAAAAAGGCGATACAGGAAATAGCATTTATCAATCAGTAGTTAGAAAGTAGACTTAAACTCTACGTTGTTTAGTGCCTCTTTCTCTCTTACCGTGATCGAAAGTTATAATATTATAATAAATTCACCTAGGGGTGTTTAAAGTGTTAGATAGTTTTATTAAGTGGTTCACACATATAAATTGGGTTAGTTGGGATTCGTTAGCGTCAATAGGTCAAATTATTGGTGCTGTTGCAACCGTATGGACGGCTAGAGTTGCGTTAGGACAGATGGAGGAAGCTAGAAAGCAGAATGAGTTAGCGATTAAACAAATGGAGGAAGCTAGAGAAAGAGAAAAAGAAGCAATGAAACCGGAACTAACCCCTAAAGTAATCCTCACAGGCAAGGCAGGGGGATTGAAAATAAATGTCATTCTAGCAAATAATAAACCCGTTCCGGTTTACATAGACGATATTTACACAAACATACCAGATGAAGAAAATCAAGAATTATTTGAAACTGATGCCCCTAAAAAAGTCCCTTATGGAGATATCTGTACTACAAAGATTCATCTAAGGGCACTTGGAGACCTGTTAGGCGATTATGATGATAGAATTATTCGATTTCGATTTTCCTATACAACTGGAGATGAGTTAACCATTAGCTTTTTAATTTTGTCAAAATCAAAAGGGGAATATAAAATTAAAGTTCCACTTTTTTTCTACCTAGTTGGAGAAGTATACGAAAAGGATAAAATCATCGCACAAGGTACTCTGATATTTCCCCCTTACCCTGAATGAGGGTTGATTTTCTTAATAAATACCCACTTTAAACATTTAAATATTCCGATGTAAACTTATTAATTTAAGTCCCAGAGACAATCACCACAAAGTAACTTCATCAAATGTTATAATATTATAAAAACTCCTTAGAGGTGTTCATCTATGTCTTTACGTGATATTCCATCTGATATAAAAAGATCGGTTAGAAGAGAAAGTTATTATGGGTGTGTTGTATGCGGAACTCCAATTATTGAGTACCACCATATAGAACCATATCATATTGTAAAATGCCATGAAGTACATAATCTTGTGGCGTTATGTCCGAACCATCACCGCAAAGCCGGTAACGGTACATACTCTAAAGAATATGTTTATAAAATGAAACAGAACCCATTTAATAAAAATAGAGATAATATCAGAGATGATTTCATGCTCGGTGATTACGATAAATTTAAATTTAAAATAGGGTCTAACTACTATGAAAATATAGAAACTATAATCATGGTTAAAGGTAAGCCTCTTCTAGAATTCAAAAAAGACGAATTCGGAAATGTTGCAATGAACGCTTTATTTTATGACTCTAGAAATGATCTGATAGCAGAGATAAAAAATAATGAATGGATTACTTACCTTAAACCTAAACTTTGGGATGTAACATACTCAGGTGGCAAACTAAAAATAAATTCAGATAGAAAGAAAGTCTTATTAGAATTTAGACCCAATCCAGAAGAACAATCAATCGATTTAAAAGCAAAACTTTATTATCAAGGTAATAAAATAGATATTACACCTGATGTAACTTCTATTAATGCCGATAATGAGTTTGGTATCCACTTTTCAAATTGTACAATTGCAGATGCTAAAGTAGCATTTTTTATTGAATAGTTATAGGTATTATTTTCGTTGGAAAACTAAACCAAACGCAATTCTCGCCTAATGTCCGCCCCTGTCACGGAAGAAAAACGCCGCTGAGGTACTGTGACCCTTCAGCGGATTTATAATGCCCTTAGACGGCGTTTTTCTAAATAAAGCGTTTCAAAAACCCTTTATTTATGCGGAGTTTCAGCGGTGGGAATCTCGTTAATTTCATACCTCCACCCACTACATTTTATTAACCTATTGCTTCCACTTCCTCATCCTCTTCCGTAACATATACACTGATTGAATCATCGTAGAAAACTCGCCCCCAACGGCTAACTTTCGGTTCCGTATAGTGTGGGTAAAATACGTATTGAACATCCTCAACGTTAATACAACCGCTGGTATTACAAAAACCTTTGCCAGCGTCATTCACCTGTACACATTTTTTACGGTTGCATTCAAGACAATCAAAATATACCGGTTTTTTGTTACACATTTATATACACTTCCTTTTCAATTTCGTTTTTGAGCATCTGCCCCACCGAGGAGGACATAGGTAACATTGTTTTTCATCGGCACTGGTACCGACATTTTAGAGGTTTGGGTACCCTCTTTTATGAGCAGGGTGGAGGATTCTATTCCACAAGAATTCGTATTATAATGGAATATAGCAATAGGTTACTAATCTGACCCTAACCCCTGAAAGGGGACAACCATGACGGAGCTTCGTTGGCACGGGGGAAACCAGATTCGTCCTCGTATTCCCGATGAAGGAGTTTTCAGCAGGGCTTGCGAGAAGACCGATCTCGCTTTTCAGGAAATGACCGGCGAGGGAACCCCTGAGTTGACTGAGAAGAGCGTCGAGGAAAGCAAGGACGCCACCGCAGGCAATACCGACAACTAATCGGGTCAGTTTCCCTTATAGGTAAAGCACATTCAGTGCCAGCGCGCTTCTAGCGTGCGCCTATGAGGGAACCCGTAAATAATTTACTTAAAATAGATAGGTGACATTGTTAAAGTAAGGTCAATATTATCCATGCGTACCACGTTGTTGACTCTTCTTGTTGTCTGTGTTAATTTGAGGGTCGAGGGCGATTCTTGTGCTATTCAGTACAGGGATTGCTTCTTTAATTTGTGCGCTGGTCTTCCTTAGCTCGCTAACATTGCCATCCTTGACGCTTTTGCCTAGCTTTTTAAACAATTTTTCTAGTTGTGAAATACTCATCAAGTACCACCTCGTAAATTTATTACCTGCCTACCCACTGCCAGCAAATAGGCAAGGTGTAATTTAATTACTTACCATCAGAAACCCTTACGAGTTCCGCTAAGGTAAACCCCACCATTAACCAATGTTGCAATAAAAGTAGTTCGGCGGCTTCTTTCACTGTAAGCTCGTCTTCCATTAAAAATATTTGCAACTTTTCTTCTAAACGCTGTCCGTACATGTAAATCAGCTCCCTAAATGCTTTTTTGTTAAGCCGTGTTTTGGCTTGAGTCGAAGAATAGCGAAGCTGATAAAAATTTTGCAAGTCCTTTTTTGAAGGTTTTTTCAATTATTTTTCAGCACACATACTCAGCGGTGCTTTCGTAATACAACTTGTCCAAGCAATTAGAAAGCACACCGTTAAAATAACCGGCTAGGTTCCGTATATTCTTCTTTTTGGTACGGTTAAAAGAAGCCCGTAACGCGTATATAGCGATGTCTATTAATTCCTGTTCCTCATAAACTAACTTTAGGTACTTGGTTTGCGCCAAATAAACGCCATACAGGCGATACAGTAGTTTTTTATCTTTTACATAGGTAAATACAACCGATCTAAAACGGTCATATACGCTTACAAAACGTTTATTAATTTTCTTTATCTCTTGAATTTCAGAAATTATAGCTTCGGTTCCAAAATCTTCCGTCAAATTACTTGGTACTTCTACGTTTTCCGACATCTCACGGGGTTGCACGGACGGAGTAGCACTAGTATTATCAACGGGCTTTTCTTCTGGTACATACCTTTGCAAAACGTATATATTAGCCCCATTGCCACCCCTTATAGGACGCATTACATGCCGTTTTAAAACTATGTCCAACTTATGTAAAAGGTTAAGGGCGCGGATAATGGTGGAACGACTTAACTTGGTTAGTTCCGCTATGCTATCGATTTTTAAAAACGCACAGCCGCGATATTTAACGGCATAACGCGCCAATAATTTATACACGGTAATAGATGAAGGTGTTAGTAAATGTGACTTGTTGTAGAGATGCTGTCTTATTGCTGTATTTAAAGATTCTGTATTATTAAAGTTAGAAAAAGATTTCGACAACTTATGATATTCTACGTTTGTATTAAGGCTATCGCACATACTTAAACTACTTCCTCCTTAGACCGTTGGAAAGCATTTCACATGCACCACTAAACCGTTCTATACTAATGTTGTTAACGATTCCTATTTTGTTTTGGTTTGTAGTGGTGCTGGAAGATGGCTTTCTTCCGGTATTTTTTTGTTTAAAAATTGGATTATCTTAGATATTTAGATGCAGGGCTGTATTGGCGATGCTGTGCTTTAATATGTTCCTTATCCATCTGAATGTAACGTCTGGTAGTGGTTATATCGGAATGGTCAAGTATTTGTTGAAGAGTGAAGATATCTCCACCATTCAACAAGTAATTCCTAGCAAACGTATGGCGGAACATATGCGGTGTAGCACGTTTTACACCGGCTTCCTTTGCGTACTTATACAAACGTCTTCTAAATGTGCTTGTAATCATCTGCTCCCCATACGCGGTTAGAAAAAGAAACTCGGTAGGCTCAAAATAAGACTTGTTTTCCTCGTGTAATTCCATTAGTAGTTTCATCATCTTTCTACTAACTGGTATGGTGCGGCTTCTTCGATTCTTTGCTATCTCTGATGGAATAGTAAAGGTTAGCCGCTTAACATCTAGATGCTGTATTTCAACGTTAACTAGTTCGTTAATACGGATACCGGTATCAAGCAAAAAAAGCATAATGACCTTATCGCGAAAGCAACTATATTGCCGTGTATCTAGTACTCCGAATAGCTTTTTAAGTTCCTTGTCTGTAAAGCCGGTTAAATCGTCAATCTATCTGACTTTAACAACTTAACCTTTCCCATAGGGTTAGTAGATAAATGACCTTCTTCCGTCCAAAAACGGCACATAGTGCGTAATGTACGTAATCGAATGTTAATGGTACTAACTGCAAGTTCTTTCCTCGCCCGTTCTCGTTTGTCGATGCCGGCAAAGGGGTTACGCTCATCTTTCAGGTAATTAATGTAGTTGCGAATTAAGTCGGTTGTTAGCTGTTGAATGTGTTTAATATCTGGATAAAAACTAGATAGAAACCGTTGGAACCATCCCATATGCTGGTAATAATCATGTATGGTGCGAGGTCTCATTCCCTCGGCTTTTTTAGCATTAACGAACAGCTCTAACGCCTCATCAAACGTGATTTCATAAGTACTGTTTACATTGGTTATTATTGCGTTACGTTCGCTAACACGGGTTTTTCGCTCCCTAATTGGTGGCTTACGTATTGTTTTAGGCATAATAAAAAGCGTTCACCTTCCGTCCATGCAAACGGATAAGGCAAACGCTTCTAACGTTTATGTATTATATTTAAGGGTTTCCAACGTTTAAATTAAGTTAAAAAGCTAGTAACTACATAGCTTTTACGCATATTAACGCCTAAAGTAACTTTCCCGGTTCCGGAGACCGGTGCTCTATCCCCTGAGCTATAGGCGCATGATAGGACAACCGTTATTATACCACGTTTTCAATCCATAGTACAACAATAAAAAAAGTGTACAATTTGTGGTAGACCTGTACCCTAAAATATAGTAATTTAAAGTAGTAATGATCTTTGTTGACAGTGATTGATCCTATACATCATTTCTCATGGTGATAGGAGTTGGTAGATGGCGATCTCAAATAAACGATAATTTTTATCGCATGGAGAGATAGTAAGCGGTTTCCATAAGACATTTTGTCTTGCACCTTAGAGATCAGTCAACGCATATCAACTCCCATCAGAAAGGATGATGGGATGCCATTCATCGTTAACAGTCCGATTGGACTGTTTTTATTTATTTGAAATGGCATTTTTTTGGTCATACTACTAAGGAATGCGTATAAGGAGGAAGTATGTATGGGTAAAGGTAGAGTTGCAATTAATGGATTTGGAAGAATTGGGCGTAATGTGTTTCGTTCTCTGATCGATCATCCAAACTTGGAAGTAGTTACCGTAAACGATCTAACAGATAACAAAACATTGGCTCATTTACTTAAATATGATTCTGTACACGGCACTTTGGATGCAACCGTTAAAGTATCCGATAATGGTTTTAAAGTAAACGATCACGAAGTAAAAGTAACAGCGGAACGTGATCCTGAGAAACTTTCTTGGGAAGAAGATAATATTGATATAGTGATCGAATCTACTGGTCGTTTTACCAAACGAGCAGATGCAGAAAAACATTTGAAAGCCGGCGCAAAGAAAGTCATTATTTCTGCTCCTGCTACGGATGAAGATATCACCATCGTTTTAGGTGTAAATGAAGATAAATACGATGCAGAAAACCATCATGTGATATCCAATGCTTCTTGTACGACGAACTGTCTGGCTCCTGTAGCAAAAGTATTACATGAAAAATTCGGTCTCAAACGCGGCTTTATGACTACTGCACACGCATATACCAATGATCAACAAATTCTTGATCTTCCCCACAAAGATCTTCGACGTGCACGTGCTGCTGCAATGTCTATGATCCCAACTACTACAGGTGCTGCAAAAGCGATTTCGCTTGTTCTTCCAGAACTGCAAGGAAAATTAAATGGTATGTCCATTCGCGTTCCATCTCCAACTGTATCTATTGTCGACCTCGTTGCGGAGTTGGACAAAGACGTGACAGTAGAAGAGGTCAACAGTGCTTTGAAAGAAGCAGCAGAAGGTGAATTGCAAAATATATTGGATTACTCCAATGAACCATTGGTTTCGATCGACTACAAAGGAAATCCACATTCTTCTATCGTTGATGGACTTTCCACGATGGTATTGGAAGATAACATGGTAAAAGTACTTGCATGGTACGATAATGAATGGGGCTATTCTTGCCGAGTAGTAGACTTGGTAGATTTTATTTTAGAAAAAGGTGTTTAATCCTTATATTTATACAGCATATCTGTAGAAAGGTATAAAATGATCGGTTACAATCAGATTGGTTGTAATCGAATGTTTTGTACGAGTCAATCAGGGAGGAATCACCTTTGAATAAACTTACTGTCTATGATGTCGATTTGCATGGCAAGCGAGTGTTTTGCCGTGTAGATTTCAATGTTCCATTATCAGAAGGTAAGGTGGCAGACGATACGAGAATTCGTGCTGCCATCCCTACTATTTCCTATTTAATGGAACAAGGCGCTAAAGTGATATTGGCAAGCCATCTTGGAAGACCAAAAGGAAAAGTGGTCGAAGAGTATCGTCTGACACCAGTTGCCAGAAGACTTGAAGAATTGATTTCTAAAGATGTGAAAAAAGTGGATCAAGTGATTGGGGAAGAAGTAACGGAAGCTGTAGAACAAATGCAAGATGGAGAGATCCTCCTGCTGGAAAATGTTCGCTTTGAAGCGGGTGAAGAGAAAAATGATCCTGTATTGGCTAAAGCATTTGCTGATCTGGCAGATGTTTTTGTCAATGATGCTTTTGGAGCGGCTCACCGGGCACATGCTTCCACCGCTGGTATAGCTGCATACATACCTGCCGTTGCTGGGCTTTTACTGCAAAAAGAATTGGAAGTACTAGGAAAAGCGATTAGCGACCCTGATCGACCTTTCACTGCTATTATCGGTGGGGCAAAGGTAAAAGATAAAATAGAAGTGATTCAAAATTTGCTGCAAAAGGTGGACAATCTGTTAATCGGCGGTGGCTTGGCTTTTACGTTTGTCAAAGCACAGGGTTATGAAATCGGGACCTCTTTGCTGGAAGAAGATAAACTCGATTTAGCCAAAAGCTTAATCCAGCAGGCAAAAGACAGAGGAGTAAAATTGTATTTGCCGATTGATGCAGTGGTAGCGGATCGTTTTGCCGCAGATGCAAAAGGTACAGCAGTAGATATTGATCAGATACCAACTGACAAAATGGCTCTGGATATTGGTCCTAAAACGAGTGAACAGTTTCGAGATGTGGTACTTTCTTCTCAGTTGGTTCTTTGGAACGGCCCTATGGGAGTATTCGAAATGGATCAATTTGCAAAAGGAACATATCGTGTGGCAGAAGCTTTAGCTGAGTCTGATGCCTATTCTATCGTTGGAGGCGGAGATTCTGCGGCTGCACTCGTAAAATCAGGCCTATCCGATCAAGTAGATCATATTTCCACTGGTGGCGGGGCGTCTCTTGAGTTTTTAGAAGGAAAAGAGTTACCGGGAGTAGTAGCTTTGACAGATAAAAGATAGGGGGTAGATCATGCGTACACCTATACTAGCTGGCAACTGGAAAATGTATAAAAACCTATTAGAAACAAAGGATTTTCTAAGGCGATTTCATGAGCAAACCATTCCTGAGGATCGCGAAGTAGTCATATGTGCTCCGTTTCCCTCTTTGCCTTGGCTGACAGAAGCATGTGAAGGTACTTCGATCCAAATTGGTGCACAAAATGTGCATTGGGAATTAGAAGGCGCTTATACAGGTGAAGTAAGTGTGGAGATGCTCAAAGCACTACATGTTACCCATGTCATTATTGGTCACTCGGAGAGACGGGCGTATTTTGCTGAGACAGATGAAATGATAGGCCGTAAACTTCGCACTGCACTTACTGCTGGTTTAACCCCGATTTTATGTGTGGGAGAAACATTGGAAGAAAAAGAGCTGGGAAAAACAAATGAAGTAGTCAAGCGTCAAATTCGTACAGCATTAGAGGATGTCAGTGCTGTTGAAGTAGGCAAATTAATCATCGCCTATGAACCGGTTTGGGCGATTGGTTCAGGGTTGGCGGCAACTCCTGATGATGCGGAAACGGTTATTTCCTACATTCGCAGTTTACTTCCTGAGCGCTATCAAGATAAAGTTCGTTTGCTGTACGGAGGAAGTGTGAAAGCCGAAAATATCGCAACATACATGAGTCAACCGAATATTGACGGTGCGCTTGTTGGTGGTGCTAGCTTAGATCCTAACGGGTTTCACCAGATGTTAGATGAGGTGTAATTCATGCATAAACCAGTAATGCTCTGTATCTTAGATGGATTTGGCCTGCGAGAGGAAACCAGAGGCAATGCAGTAGCCGCAGCAAATAAACCAAATTTTGATCGATATTGGAGCCAGTATCCACATACCACCCTAGAGGCTAGTGGCAATGCTGTTGGATTACCTGAGGGGCAAATGGGTAACTCTGAAGTTGGCCACTTAAATATAGGTGCTGGCCGTGTCGTATATCAAGATTTGACAAGGTTATCTAAAGCGATTGATGATGGTTCCTTTTTTCATAATGAAACTTTTCTTCAAGCGATAAAACATGTCAAAGAACATAATAGCAGCCTTCATTTATATGGTTTGCTTTCCGATGGTGGTGTTCATAGCCATATCAAGCATTTATTTGCCCTATTGGAACTTTGTGCAGAGGAAAAATTGGAGAAAGTATTTGTACATGCATTTTTGGATGGACGGGATGTTTCTCCGGAAAGTTCGGTCGATTACATTCACAAATTGCAAACAAAGATGAATGAACTAGGCGTTGGGAAAATCGCTACTCTGCAAGGTCGTTATTATGCCATGGATCGGGACAAACGATGGGAACGGACACAGAAATCGTATAATGCGATGGTTTATGGAATAGGTCCAACTTATCAAGATCCTATCCAAGCTGTCCATGAATCTTATGAGAAAAGTGTGTACGATGAATTTGTTATGCCCACTGTTCTCGTAGATGAACAAGGTCAACCCGTTGGTAAAATTCAGGATAATGACGCTATTATTTTCTTTAATTTCCGACCGGATCGTGCAATTCAAATTTCACAAGCATTTACCAATGCTGATTTTCGTGGATTTGATCGTGGAGAACATCCTCCAAAAGATTTATTTTATGTATGTATCACGAAGTTCAGTGAATCGGTTGGCGGTTATGTGGCCTATAAACCTACTGACTTAGACAATACATTAGGGGAAGTATTGGCTCAAAATAATTTGCGGCAGCTAAGAATTGCGGAGACAGAAAAATATCCACACGTCACCTTTTTCTTCAGTGGTGGAAGAGAAGACCCCTTCCCAGGTGAAAAGCGAATCTTGATTAATTCTCCAAAAGTTGCAACCTATGATCTCAAACCGGAAATGAGTGCGTATGAAGTGACAGACGCACTATTGAAAGAGATCCACGAAGAAAGTGTTGATGTTATCATCCTTAATTTTGCAAACCCAGATATGGTAGGGCATTCTGGCAAGTTAGAGCCTACCGTAAAAGCAGTGGAAGCAGTGGATGAGTGCTTAGGGAAAATAGTAGATGCACTGCTAGATAAAAATGGTGTTGCGATAATAACCGCAGATCATGGGAATGCCGATATGGTCATGGATGAAAATGGAAATCCGCATACCGCCCATACAACAAATCCAGTTCCTTGTATTGTGACATTGCCCGGGATAGAACTTCGTCCAGATGGCGTATTAGCAGACCTTTCTCCAACGATATTGGATTTGTTGGATGTCACCAAACCGGCAGAAATGACAGGAAAATCATTACGAATCGGAGGAGCATAATAAATGACTACAATTGAAACGATATACGGCCGAGAAGTACTGGATTCTAGAGGGAACCCAACCGTAGAAGTAGAAGTGACACTGGAGACGGGTGTAGCTGGAAGAGCAATTGTTCCTTCTGGAGCATCAACTGGAGCGCATGAAGCAGTGGAACTGCGAGATGGTGAAAAAGATCGCTATGATGGGAAAGGTGTCTTGCAAGCAATTCGCCATATCAATGGGGTAATCGCAGAAGAATTAGAAGGTATGGATGCGCTCGATCAATTGATGATTGATCAAACCCTCATTCAGTTAGATGGCACGCCTAACAAAGGTCGTCTAGGAGCAAATGCTATCCTAGGTGTGTCGATGGCAGTAGCACGTGCAGCTGCAAATGCACTTGGTGTACCATTGTACAACTACTTAGGCGGGTTTAACTCCAAAGTGCTGCCAGTGCCAATGATGAATATTTTAAATGGCGGGGCACATGCGGATAACAACGTAGATATTCAAGAATTTATGGTTATGCCGGTTGGAGCTAGCAATATCCGCGAAGCAGTCCGAATGGGAGCAGAAATTTTCCATTCCCTTAAAAAAGTATTAAATGAACAAGGGCTTTCTACGGCTGTTGGAGATGAAGGTGGGTTTGCTCCAAACCTCTCTTCTAATGAAGAAGCTTTGAAAACAATCGTAACAGCAATTGAACGTGCTGGGTACAAACCTGGTACAGAAGTAAAATTAGCACTCGACGTTGCTGCAACTGAGATCTATCAAGATGGAAACTATCATTTCGCTGGGGAAGGAATTACACGTTCTCCTCAAGAAATGATCGCTTTTTATGAAGATCTCGTGTCCAAATATCCCATTGTCTCGATCGAAGATGGACTTGCAGAAGACGATTGGGATGGATGGAAACTCCTCACAGAACGTCTTGGAGACAAAGTACAGTTGGTTGGAGATGACTTATTTGTGACCAACACCGTGCGTTTGGCAGATGGGATTTCGCGTGGAGTAGGTAATTCTATCTTAGTAAAAGTAAACCAAATTGGTACATTAACGGAAACATTTGATGCAATTGAAATGGCCAAACAAGCAGGTTATACTGCTGTTATCTCTCACCGTTCAGGTGAAACTGAAGATACGACAATTGCAGATATCGCTGTAGCTACTGGAGCAGGTCAAATCAAAACAGGAGCACCATCACGTACAGATCGTGTGGCAAAATACAATCAATTGATGCGGATTGAGGATGAACTTGGTTTTACTGCAACGTATCTAGGGGATAATGCTTTTTACAACCTGAAGTAAATGTGGTAAATTGTATGGGGCGAGGAGGTATTTTCATATGGTACTTGCAGTAAAAATATTGTTTAGCATCGTAAGCGTAGGCCTCATTATTGTAATCCTTATGCAGTCGAGCAAAAGCGCTGGTCTATCTGGTGCTATTGGCGGCGGTGCTGAACATAATATGGGTAAAGCAAAAGCGAGAGGGATCGATTTACTGTTATCCCGCATAACAGTAGTGTTGGCTGTTCTCTTTATGATTCTTGCTTTAGCTGTTGGATATTTTATCAAATAAATACTTAAGTTAGCTCAGACAGCTGATATTATCGGCTGTTTTTTTTGCTGTCCAATATTGTTTGTCTTTTGCGATTTGTTTTCCCTCGTGGTATAATTTCATAAGAGTTTCCAGCACTTTTCCTATTCAAACTACTAAAGCGACTCGCCAAACGAGTCGCTTTTCATATAAATCGGAGCTGAATGTGATGCAATTGATAAAGCGCTCACCTGACCCCTTTTTTTATTCAGCTGGAAAAACGGGTATTCTACTCATACATGGATTTACTGGAACACCATCTGAGCTAAGACCAATGGGAGATTACTTACATAAACAAGGTTTTACGGTATTTGCACCGCTATTGCCTGGGCATGGAACTTCCCCTGAAGATTTACAGATGACTCGCTGGCAAGATTGGGTACAGAGTGTGGAGAATGCATTTGAGGAATTGAAACAATCTGGTGTAGAAAGACTATACTTAGTAGGATTATCTATGGGTGGCATACTAGCTCTTATCCAAACCATCCAGCAGCAGTCACTCATCAGTGGAGTAGTATCGATGTGTGCTCCTATAAAGGTAAAGGATTTCCGGGCAAATTTTGTGAGGTTGATCCATTGGTTTAAGCCTTTTTCGCTGAGAGGAGAAAAACACCCTGATATTGAACAGCATTTGATTCCATATGATCGCACACCACTCAAAAGTGTTGGGGAACTAAATCGATTGATCCGTTTTGTTCGAAGGAATTTGAACCAGATAAAAGTACCAGCACTAATCATACAATCACGCCATGACGAGACAGTGAATCCAAGTAGTGCCACTATTATTTATAACAGCATTTCTTCTCAAGATAAGACACTTACCTGGTACGAAAACTCCTCTCATATTATTACGGTTGATCGAGAGAGAAAAAAGTTATTTCAAGAAGTGGAGCAGTTTATTTTGCGTACTTCTTCTGAAAGGGAGTAATTTGGTTGTTAAGCCTACAAAAAATAGTGCAGTTTCTAGATGAAGAATCTTATAAACCACTATCCTTTGAGGAAATTGTGGCAGCGCTTAATTTAAAAGGAGAAGAAGATAAACTTGCTTCTCTTTTAGAGGAATTGGAAACAAACGGCTTCGTCATTAAAACGAAGAACAAGAGATACGGGACGCCGGATCGGATGAATTTGATCAGAGGAAAAGTTCAGGGTAATGCAAAAGGATTTGCTTTTGTTATTGCGGATAAAAGCGATTTAAAAGACATCTATATCCATTCCAGTGATATAAATGGAGCAATGGATGGAGATATTGTTCTGGTACGTGTATTTAATAAAAAGAAACAAGATCGCCGGCCAGAAGGGGAAATCGTAAGAATTGTAAAACGGGGCCGTTCACAGGTAGTCGGAGTTTTCCGTGCGATCAATGAGCATTTTGGTTTTGTGGTACCAGATGACAAAAGGCTGCCGGCAGATATTTTTATTCCTGCGGAGCATCGTATGGGAGCGATCAATGGTCAAAAAGTCGTTGTAAAGCTGAGTAATTTTCCGACAGACCGCAATAGTGCAGAAGGGGAGATTATTGAAGTCATTGGGAACAAAGATGATCCGGGAGTCGATATTGTTTCCATTATCCGCAAACATGGGCTGCCGGAACAGTTTCCGCCGGAAGTAGAGGCAGAAGCAGAAGCTATCAGTGAGACAATTGCAGAAAAGGACCTCCTAGGCAGGCATGATTTACGAGATCGAGTAATGGTGACAATCGATGGAGAAGATGCCAAAGACCTCGATGATGCGGTGTCTGTGGAAAAGTTGCCAAATGGAAACATATTGTTGGGTGTACATATCGCAGATGTTGGGTACTACGTGACAGAAGGAAGTGCCCTTGACCGTGAAGCGTATGAGCGTGGATGTAGTGTCTACTTAGTAGACCGTGTAATCCCAATGCTGCCAAAAAGGTTATCCAATGGTATTTGCAGTTTAAATCCACAAGTTGATCGGTTAACGATGACTTGTGATATGGAAATGGACAATCGTGGGGAATTGGTGTCTTATGATATCTATCCATCTGTAATCTGTACCAATGAACGAATGACATACAGTAATGTACAGAAAATTTTAGAAGAGCAAGATGAAGAGCTCATCGAACGCTATAAGGAACTTGTCCCCTATTTTCAACTGATGGGAGAATTAGCAGAAAAACTTAGAGCAAAGCGGATACGTAGAGGTGCAGTCGATTTTAACTTCACTGAAGCAAAAATCAAAGTGGATGAAAATGGGAAGCCTATTGATATCGTAAAACGCCCGCGTTCTGTTGCCGAACGACTGATTGAAGAGTTTATGCTTGCTGCCAATGAAACAGTGGCAGAACATTACAATCGTTTAGAAGTACCTTTTGTTTATCGAATACATGAAAATCCAGATGCAGAAAAATTGCAGTCCTTTTACCAGTTTGTAACCACATTTGGTTATCGGATGAAAGGCAAAGCTGATAAAGTTAAACCTCGGGCCTTACAAGATTTACTCGCGAAAGTTAGTGGGCGGCCGGAGGAAAAAGTAATAAGTACCGTTATGCTTCGTTCTATGAAACAAGCAAAATATTCAACAGAAAATGCTGGTCACTTTGGTTTAGCAGCTAATTTTTATTCTCATTTCACTTCTCCCATTCGCAGATATCCAGATTTGTTGATCCATCGGGTGATGAGGGAAATTTACTACAATGGGTCTTTATCCCCAGAGCGAATGGAACAGTTGCAGCTTTTTCTATCCGATGCCTCTGAGCAATCTTCTGTGCGTGAACGAATCGCAGTAGATGCAGAAAGGGAAACAGATGATCTGAAACAAGCAGAATACATGACAGAACATATTGGGGAAGAATATGAGGGTATTATCAGTGGAGTAACTAGCTTTGGTATTTTTGTAGAGTTGGATAATACCATCGAAGGTTTAATTCATGTTAGTTTTCTCAATGATGATTATTATCGGTATGAAGAAAAGTACTATTGCTTGATTGGAGAACGCACCGGCAGAGTGCTGCGAATCGGCGATAAAGTAAAGATCAAAGTAAGTGGAGTCAATATGGAAGAGCGGAAAATCGATTTTGAGCTCTTAGAGCACACTCCACAAGATATTCCATTGCCAACAACACAAAAGGAAAAGAAAAAGAAGAAACCTGTTCGTAAAAAGCCGACAAATAAAGCAGCCCCCAGAAAGCCAAAACCAACAGGCATCAAAAAAGAAACAGCAAAAAAAGCAGCAGACGCTCCATCAAAACCACGAAAGAGACGTCGAAGAAAGCCTCGGAAGACAAGTGTAAATGGATGAACGAAGTATAGTAAAAAGGCTTACTACGAAGTAGTAAGCCTTTGGAATCCCTTTAATTATTTCACCAAGCGACGATATCCAAGGATTGCGCCGCCAAGTGCTACAAGGACAAGACCTGTAGCCAAACCAGTTGGGTTAGAAGTAGCGGTTTTAGGCATTGGTCCACCTTTTTTGGAGTTATTGATAACTTTATCAATGGTTCCTTTATCTACAGGTTTTGTAGGTTTGTAGTCAGTTGGAGGAGGCTTGATATCTCCACCATTTCCTTCTTCCGTAACCTCTAAAGTCATAAACTTGATGATCGCAGTTTCTTCCCCATCCACTTTTCCTTCAAAAGCGATGTATACCAAGTATGTTCCTGCTTTGATCCCTTTGAAAGTATGAGTGAAAGTGGTTCCTTTAAAGTTTTCAACGTCTTTTGCGTCGATAATTTTTTCGCCATTCTCATCTGATACGGCAATACCCCAGTTCCCTACAGCTTCATTTGCAGGGTTAAGAGTGCCAGTAAATTTATCATCGTTTCCTACTTGTTTGTAGTCAAATTGTAAATCAGGGATAGAATGAGTTCCTTCAGCTTTTGTTTCCTTACCATCCGCTTTTCCTTCGAATACGATTTTGATCGCATGAGCTTGAATTTCTCCAGCTTCCTCCATATCAGCTTCTATGGAGAGGGTAAAGGAAACAGAGGCTTTTTTGTTGTTTTTGGTAGCTTTTTTCTTACCATCTACATAAAAAGTCCAAGTTCCTTCAGCGGATTTTACATCGGATAGCTTTGCATTGATCGCATAGCCTACATCGTTGAGTTTACGATGAATTTCCATTTTAGTTTCTGTAACAGGAGTAGTAGTGTTATTATCAGTTTCTTTTGGCTTATCCGTGGTGCTTGCTGGTGGTTGTGTTTCTGTATTTGATTTAGGCATATCTTTTTCTTTGTTATCAGCTGGTTGTTGCTCTTTGTTATCAGTAGTTGTTGTTTTTTCCTCTACTGGTGCAGGTAAGGTATGAGGCTGCTCTGTATTTGATGGGGTTGCATCCTCTTTCTGAGTTTCTTCCGCTTTAGCAAGATTATGTAACGGTGAGAGTGTAAATATTAACGCTAATGAGAAAAAAGAAACAAGTAAGCGCTTCATAAAAAGGTTTTCCTCCTCAGGAGTATAAAATTATATTTATTGACTAGCTAATTATAGATTTTTAAAATAGGTAAATAAACTAAAATATCAAAGAAAAATGGGGAATATGTTGGTTTTTTGTGATGAAAATGTGAAATTTTATTCGGGATACGTAATATGAGGCGGGTTATTTTCCCTTTTTTGGTGAAATGAAAAGGCTGATCCATAAGGGCATTTAAATCATGTCCTTGTGGATCAGCCTTTATATGGTGGAGCTAGTGGGACTCGAACCCACGACCTTTACACTGCCAGTGTAACATTCTCCCTCTGAACTATAGCCCCATATCTTTCATAGTGTACAGCAAAATAAAAAGTAATTCAATACACTAGGATATTTTATTTATTTTTCTGACTAATTTGGGTATGGCAACCAAAAGCGAAATATAGGGCCTTTTTATTGAATTCATTAACTGGAAGAAGTATTCAGGCTTATGAGTCTTATTTAGGTTATACCATGAATGCAATGTGTCGGGTGCAAATACATCTAATTTTTTCAGTACTTCCATCGTAAATTCCAGAGGTGCTACCCCTGATGCAGTAACCAAATTCTCACCAGATACCGCAGGTCTCATCTCATAAAATTTTTCTCCTTTATAATTAGGACAGACCATTTTAATATAATTTAAGTCATTGCTTGTATGTTTTCTAGAATCTAAGTATCCCATATTCGCAAGGGCCTCAGTTGCACCACAAATTGCGGCTACAATAGTACCAAGCTTTAAAGCTTCGTAAATTCTTTTTAAGATAGGTTGATGAATATCTTCTCTCCAAGTAGTCCCTCCAGGTAAGACTAAAAGATCTTTACGTATTCTAGGAAGATTCTAATTATATTATGGATTTTCCTAAAGTTCGATAAAGATAATATAGTATAATTTATCAAGTGGCTAATAAATGCAAAGGGTATTTAGAGAATATTGGATCTCTTAATACCCTGTTTAATTTTATTGGAATCCATTTACATATAGCCCTTTATTTTAATTTAGATTGACATTTTCTGAGTATTAGAGACAGCAACAACCAAATTCGATAATACTCGTAAATTGGTGATGATCCAATTTAGAGAAACCTATTATTTTCTAAAAAAATCACTTTATAAGAGCAACTCAAAATGGATTTGCTTCAGCTCTTGGTGATCGATGAACTGTTAAGCTCACTTTATTTGTCTCACACATAAAAATAGAAAGATGGATGGACTGTTCATTGTGATCAAAAGCAGTTTTTTCAATGCGAAACAAGGTAGCGCCTGTTTCACATTGTAGAAATTCGGCAATCTCTTTATTTGCTAAAATGACATCAATCACTTTTTCATTAGTGGCAATTTCCGTTTGATATTCCTCTTTCAAAATTTGATAGGTTGATTCTTGTTGACCTATTTTTTTCTCTAAATTAGGAAACCGTAATAAAGAATAGTAAGCCTGATCAAAAAAAAGAGGCCTTTGATCTACATACATGAGGCGAACCAATTCTAAGACCGGGGATTCTTTTTTTACTTGTAAGCGCTCAGCCATTTCCTGAGTTGCATGAATCACATTGCTCCGTATGATTCGGGAGTCAGGGATCATACCCAATTGATGGCTAAATTCAGAAAATCCACTCACAGAGAGAAGTTCATTCTTAATTTTTTTAGAAGTTACATAGGTTCCCTTTCCTTGAATTCGTACAAGGGATCCTTCATCTACAAGGGTTTTAATAGCTTTGCGAATGGTAATTCTGCTTACTTTATACATCTCACAAAGTTCTGCTTCTGTTGGTAATTTCTCATCTGGCTTGTATTTTCCACTATTAATATCTTCGTTGATCATTTGACGGATTTGCATATAAAACGGTTGTGTTGAATAATTGATTGACATTCCGGATTCCTCCTGTAAAACATTCCTCCTTGATTATAACATTCCCGTTTACCAAGCACCAAAATAGGTAATGGTTTCTGCTGCTTTTTGACTTCCTAACTCCACACATTTCTCTATAGGCTTTTGGTGCATAATTCCTACTAAAAAACCAGCGATGTAAGCGTCTCCAGCACCCATTGTATCGATCACTTCAACCGGTTTGGCATTTTGACGATAAAAGGATTTCCCGTCATAAGCCAAACTTCCATTTTCACCAAGGGTGGCTACAACAACTTTCGCACCTAATTGATGCATTTCTCGTAAATATGACCGAATAAAAGCATCGTCTTTCCTATACGAAAAAAAAGCATATTGAACGGAGGGGATTACTGTACGAACCACTGGGTCTTCTAGTTTATCAGCAAAATCAAATGAAGTAATCAGCTGCCTATCTTTCCAACGAGGGAAATACTTCTCCGCGCGCCCCCAAAAGCCAGAATGAACAACATCGTTTTGTTCAATATAGCGTAAATCATCTTCATCTAGCGTAAAATGGTTCATGACACCTTCGTGATATTCACCAAAAACCCGTTCACTTCCTTTTAACTCAACTTGTGTAACGGCTGTATTTCCATTAATCCGATGTAAATGAGAAATGTCAACTTCTTTTTCTTTAAGGGCCAATTGCATCTGTTCCCCATAATCATCTGATCCTACAAATCCGACATATGATGTGGTAGCTCCGCACTGTCTGGCGTATACAGCTACATTGACAGCATTGCCTCCTGGATAGGAGATACCTAATGATCGATACACATCCATGCAGTTATCTCCTACAGACACTAATTTCATCATCAAACTTCCTCCTATAGTATGGTATAGAAGAACCTCCCCTATCTGTTACATAAATAGGGGAGACAAGATCTTAATATTTCACTACACCATAGTATCGACGATCATCAGGATTATGATCTCTTACTACAGAGAAATAGTAAGAAAACCATTCAAGTGGGACAAACATAACCAGTGGTGCTAGTGCAGGGTGTAATCCATTTGATAGAGCAGCATAATCAAAAACCAATGTTTCCCCTTTGTACCTTTTTACAAACTGTAGTGCCCGTTCCGTTATATGACGTGATTCATCCGTTCCAATCAAGAAAACAAATGGTACACCTGGTTCTACAATTTCAAGCGGTCCATGACGAAATTCCCCACTTTCAATGACAGCACCATGTCCCCACATGAATTCCATATTTGTAATGACTCCCTCTTTATAAGCTAATGACAATAAAGGATCAGCTGCTATTGTGTAAAATCCTTTCCAATGGCTCACACCTTTTGCCATTTCTAATGCTTTGTCTTCAAATGTATCAATGTGATGAGTAAGTACATTAGGTAATTTAGGAATATCTTTGAGAATCTTTTCTACTTCTAAAGAGGGTTGTATTTTTTGTATCCACAGAAGCGCTACTAAATAAACTGCTAGTAAATGACATTCCCACATTGCCTCAGCTTGATAAGCAATAACAAATTCGGCTTCTTCAGCTAATGGATTTCCTTTTGGTTTGTTAACTACACTGATAGTAGTAGCTCCCTGTTCGTTCGCAATTCGAAGAGACTTTACTACCTCTTCAGTCGTTCCTGAGTGTGAGATAACTACTACTGCAGACGTAGCATCAAGAGCCTTTGGTGTATGATCAACAAAATTCCAACCTGTATAAACATCGACACCAATAGTACTATATTTATTTAGCAAATATTTTGCAGCAGTTCCAACAGCCTTTGAACTTCCACAACCTACAAAGTAGACTTTGGTAATATTTTTATTTACCAATTGATTTACAATATCTCCTATATGATCCTGACTATTTTGAATAAATTGTTTTACTTCGGTAACCATACTTGAAGTAACTAAAAAATCAACTTTATTTTTATCTAAATGCAACATTTTAAAGATCCCCCATTATTTCCGAATTTTCTATTGTCCCATTAATCCTGTTTCTTTTATTCCAGTAGAAGTACACTGGCAACCCTGTTACTACCACGATCAAGCCTGCTATCATACCTTGTATAGGTGCCCATTCAAATGTGCCCCATGCCAGAATTCCAGAGCCGAAAATTGCTAAGATGGTAGTAAACTGCCAAATAGGTGCACGATACATAGGTTTATAATCTTCTCGTTTCCGGCATTTATAAATCGCGACAAACGTCAGCATATTGATTAGCAATTGAATTAAAGTAAAATAACCAAGCAAGGTTCGTAAATCAGCAGCAAATACAAGGATACAAGCATATATAACTTGTACAATAATAGAAAAATGAGGCGTTTCAAATTTTGGATGAACATGGGCAAAACGCTTAAAAAATAAACCATCCCGTGCCATCGCATATTCCAACCTTGGCTGGTACATAATGCAAGAACTAAGAGACCCTAAAATGACGATAATAGCTGTCAAAGCAACGAAAATAGAAGCTGCATGAGAAAAGCCAGGAATGTAGGATAAAGCGTCCGAAACAGGAGCTTGTGATCCAATCAATTCTTTAAAAGGCATAACTCCTGTGATGGAGACAGCGAGTAAGGTGTATAAAGCCATAATGATTAACGAAGATCCAATCAACGCTTTGGGTAGAGTTTTTCCTGGATTCTTAAATTCACCCGCCATAAAGCAAACAGCAGCCATTCCCGTATAGGACCAAGTTGTAGCTGATATCCCTCCTAATAAATTCGTACTTACCGAATGAACAACTGTACGAGCTGTGAAATGATCTGTGTTAAAATAAATCAACCCTAATCCAATTACAACTACAAAAGGGACAATTTTCATAATCGTTATGACAACTTGAAAAGACCCGCCCTCTTTTACACTGCGATAATGAAGAGATGCTAACAGAGTAATAAGGCCAACAGCTAGCAACTTTCCAGCAATGCCACCGAAGAATGGAAAGAAAATGGTCATATAGGAGACAATAGCAAGTGCCATAATTGCGATAGATGGTGGGTCAAGAGCCCAAAAAGTTGCCCACCCATACAAAAAGGCTAGTGGACGCCAACCTGCTTTATTTAGATACACATAACCACTCCCATTTTCAGGGTACGCGGTAGATAATTCAGCGAATACCATCATCTGGGGAATTACAATCAATCCACCAATAATCCATGCCCAAATCGATAGAGTTGGTGTTCCAGAAGCATGGGCTACCTCTCCTACTGATACAAAAATACCAGATCCGATCGTGGTTCCTACTGCAATGGCTAATGCTGCCCATAATCCTAATTTACGGGTAAGGGTGTGACTGGCCATAAGCTTCTCCTCCATTCTTATCAATAAGCATTGTGTAATAATTTTGAGAAGGACTGATTCTAGATAACAAATGAATTGTTAAGTGTTTTTCCATTTTATTGATTATCATTTGCATTGTATAGAAAACGCTTTCATTTGTTATTTATTATAATATAACGTTATATAACATTATAAACAATAGGGGATATATGTTCGGTTTAGATGAGTGAAATAGATGGTGAGAAAAGAAGCTAGGTCGCCAGTGTGTAAGAGCTGAAACAACCTTCAGGAGAAGATTCTCTCCTAAGAGAGGAGATGGTAAAATTAAAACGCCCGGGGGCAACCGGACGTATGCAAATAAAGAAATCAAATTATAATGTCGACTGGTGAAGATTTATATTTTTCGCCAATATCTAGACCTTTTGATACGGGATTCTTTGTGGTCAATGGCATTCTTTTAAGGAGAATGGACATAATACTTGTATATCATTAAAGATGGAGAATATACAATGAAATGGTCGAGTATTGGCATACTTCTATTTATTGCAATAAACAGTACAGGTTTAACTAGTCATCATGCATATGCTGATGATCCTCCTAAAGATCGAAAATATTATGAGACCCATAAGGAAATCTTTTGGGATAAACCCATACATAAAAAGTGGATTGCATTAACCTTTGACGATGGTCCTAGTTCGGGAACCACAGGAAAACTTCTCTCTCTTCTTCAACAATACCAAGCGAAGGCCACCTTTTTTTGTTTAGGTTACAAAGTAAATCGATATCCGAAGATTGCTAAATCTATTGTTGTGCAAGGTCATGAAATTGCCAACCATACTTATTTTCACTTTGATTTGAATCGATTAACGGGTGAAAAATTAGACAAAGAAATAAAAATGACTCAGACAGCTATAGAACAAGTTACTGGAGTGAAACCTTACTTATTTCGTCCCCCAGGTGGAGTATACAATGATCAAGTGGTGAGCATTGCAAAGAAACATCAACTTAGGATGATTATGTGGAGTTGGGATCAAGATACAAAGGATTGGAGTAATCGGACAAAAAAATCATCTATTGTAAATAAGGTTATAAGGAATGCTAGTAATGGAGATATTGTTTTGTTTCATGATTTAAATGAGAAAACAGTACTGGCTTTAAAAGAAATCCTGCCAGAATTAAAAAAACGAGGATATCAGTTTGTAACCGTCTCCCAATTGTTACAAGCAGTAGAAGGATGATTATATCGATTCCAAATTTTGTAGCAAATTCTTTTATATCTCCTATCCGCTTTCAAAAAAGAAAGAAGTTTACCTGATGATAAAATAGATAAATAGGGATTCATACAATCTTCCTTTTCTCATTCAGCATAGAATGCTCAATAGAAAAGGAGGTTTTTTTATGGCTCAAAAAGTAAAAGTAAGCCCCCAATTCCAAAGGCTGTGTAACCAATTTGCACGAATCCTGGGCGGGGAACATGAAATTGATCCAGGACCTGTTTGTTTTGTCAGCAGGGCAAGGAAAATTAATGAAACAATTTTAGGGAGACGTACCAATTCCCCCTTGGTTCGTTATCAGCTTTTTTCGTTTGAATCTCTCGATAAGTCAGGGCGTGCACTTTGTTTAGGAGAAACAGCAGCTCGTCAAGATCAAGCCAATCAATTAATAAGAAACCTTCAAAAACGTGGCATTATTGTTACTGCACTTCACAATCACTGGCTGTTTGAACAGCCTCGTTTAATGTATATCCACTGGGAATCCATTGATAACCCAATAGCATTTGCGAGAAAATCAAAAGAATCTATTGCTTTCTTGGGTTAAAAGGCTTGTTCATTTACAGTATGATGAAACGGTATGAATGGACTATCTAAAAAGGATAATTGACTGTTTTTTCCATAGTGGATCACACTGGCCAATTATCCTTTTTTCTTATTTTCAAAAGAACAGTGATATTTAGTCACTGTTTTTTTTCATGTTCCAGTAACGAAATAGACATTTCAGCTGCATCTTTTTCATGTAGTATTTTTAGATCCAAAATCCGTTCTTATAGACCAATATGGGTGGTATGCAAGGTGCTCTAAAAAAAGGAAATTATCTTATTTTTAAGCATACGATATAGGAGCCTAAGTCGCTTGCATAAGGAGAGAACGAGATGCATTTAAATAAATCCATTTATTCCCTATTAAGGAAATCAAAAATTCTTAAAAAAGGGATGCTTTTTCCTAATAAGAAAAAAATAGCCAAGAAAAAACGAAGGAATACCAAAACAAATAATTTGGGATTGATTTTTGACTATATTATAGTTGGGACTGGTCCTGCTGGTGCTGTACTGGCGAAGACACTTACAGATGATAAAAAAACTTCTGTTCTTGTATTAGAAGCAGGGGATAATAACGATAGAGATGTTCCCATTTCAAATTCTACCTTTGCCCCAGAGTTGGAAGAAAAATTTTTCCCTCAGTATTTTTGGCAAGGAGAAGGCATTCCTCAAAAAGGAGTGGATGATCGTTCTTTTGAGTGGACTACGGGTCGACTTTCCGGTGGTGGCTCGTCGATTAATGGCGAACAGTATGTAAGACCTACTTCTGACGTTTTAAGTCAGTGGGAAAGCCTCTTAGGTCCTCTTTGGTCTCCTCAGGAGGCGATTACCAGCTTTAAAGAGTTAGAGGATTTTAATGGAGAAACAGATAATCCAAATGCTCATGGATATCATGGGAGAATCGATATTCGACAAGCTCCTGTAAATCCAACTACAATGGCTGAAAAATTAGTGTTAGCAATGGAGCAGGCGACGGGATTTCCAGAAATTTTGGATTATAATGATCCAAATACACCCCTTGGTCCCTTTACACGATGGCAGTTATTTCAAAAACCAAATGGTCATCGGGAAAGTGCGTCAACCGCTTTTCTTTCGCCTGACATTATGACTTCCGATGGACATGGTGTAAACGGAAGAAAACTGAGGGTTTCTTTTGAATCTACTGCCCTTCGAGTACTCTTTCGCAATAAAAAAGCCATTGGAGTGGCATTTTTAAAAGATGGCAGATGTGTTCATGCTTTTGCGCGTAAGAAAGTGATTATATCTGCTGGAATAAATAGTACCCCTATTCTGATGTTATCCGGAATTGGCCCTTCGAAACTACTTAGAGAAGCAGATATTCCTGTTGTGTTTAATAACCCGAATGTAGGAAAACACCTTCGAAATCATACGCTGAATACCGCTACCTTTACTACCAATCCAAATGATCAAGCCCTTCCTCCAAACGACCCGAGCGCTCTTTATACAGGTGGTGCGTTTTTGCCCAGTCCTGCAAGGATAGACAATCCTAGCATCCGAGGGGTTCAATTGATCGGAATTGGTAACAATGGTCTGCTTCAAATCGCCATCATCTACCTGAAGCCAAAAAGTCGGGGCTCTATTCAAATCCAGAACAAAGACCCGTTAAAAATCGTACTGGCAGATGAAGGTTTTATGAAAAATCCTGCGGATTTAGAAGCCGTTAAAGCTATTTATCAAATTTATATTAAAAATATTGCAGAAGAACTGGCAGCAATTGATCCAGACTACAAACTCATTTCCCCTACTTTAGACGTGATTAATGATGATGAGAAGTTAGAAGAATTTATCAAACAAAATTTTGGTCACAATCATCATCAACAAGGAGCTCTTCGTATGGCTCCATTAGAAAACGGTGGAGTGGTTGATAATAGAGGGAACGTTCATGGAGTGGAAAATCTAATGGTAGCAGATGATTCACTGATCCCATTTACCGTAGATGGCAATACTACAGCTCCAGCTTATCTCATCGGTTTTACCATTGCTCAGCAATTAATGGAAGAAAATGATTGGTATTTAGAAGAATAATGAAAAAGTACTTTCATTGTAACTAGTAACAGAAAATTATTCGATGAAAATTTATATATTCAATATAAAGAGATGCACCTAATGTAGGTTGCATCTCTTTATATTGAATTAGTCGAGGTCTGTAACTATCAAAATTCTTTTCTTACAGGGGTATTTTTGTCAGTTATTAGGTTATCTTTTATCATACTAGGGTCCCATTCATGTCAAAGGAAAGTTTATGGTACTATTAATTCGGTAAAACAAGGATTCTCTACTAAAGGAGTAAGATGGATGACACAAGCAAAATTCGATTCAAACGTTCTTTCTATTCTAGAAGATAAAATACAGTTAATAGAAACGGACGAAAGATGCATTTATTTAGTTGGTCCGATTCGACTGCCTGTCAACTTATATGGAGAGACGGTTGTTTTCCAATGGTATTGTTGGTTGAATTGTGAGGAAGTAACAGAAGACTATGAGAAAATTATTGAAAAATTATCTTCTGTTAACTTAGCTGAATTGCAACAATCAAGCGTTTTAGTCTATGGTGACTTTCAAGAGGATGACGATGTCATTATTCGAATGCATTCCATCTGTCATACAGGAGATATATTTGGAAGTAAGCGATGTGATTGCGGGTATCAATTAAAACAGTCCATGAAAATGATTGTAGAGCATGGGGCAGGTGCATTGTTTTATTTGGCCAATCATGAAGGAAGAGGGATTGGATTGTTTAGTAAAGCGATGGCCTATATTTTGCAAGAAAATGGATATGATACGGTTGAAGCAAATGAAAAACTAGGTTTTGTGGATGATTCAAGAAACTATAGTGATGCAATTTTAGTGCTAAAAAAATTAAGATCCAAACCTGTAACACTCATCACAAATAATCCAAAAAAGCTGGAAGCATTGAAAAACGCTGGTTTGAAAGTTTTAGAAAGAAAGCCATTATGGGGAGATGTTTCAGAGTTCAATAAGAACTATCTTCAGACTAAAATAAAACGTTCAGGTCATTTAAAACAAGAAGGGACTTGTCTAAATGACTAACAGCTATTTGATGGGCTGAATAAGCATATAAAAAGCATTCTACATAAAACTCCAGAATGCTTTTTCACTAGGTATTTGTTAATAATGATACTAGTTGTCTTTTTTTAAACCTTTACGAATAGCTTGATCCATCCCAACGATAAGCTTCTAATTCTTTTTCATCGAACTCTACCCCAATTCCAATACCAACAGGGACGGTGACAGTCCCTTGTTTTGGCTCAACGGGGAGGAGTTTGTTGAAAGGATTTTCCATGACATCCCACTCTACTGATTCGATTTCTTCCCCTTTCATTTTACTCCAAGCAGGTAAACAACTTTGTGCAAATACCGCATAAAGCCGGGATAGAATCCCATCGAAAGTATGGGGGGATACCCGTACTTTTTGATAACGTGCCAATTGTAAAATATCCCGAAATGAATCGATCCCGCCTAAATGCATGGGATCAGGCTGGATAATATCAAATGCTCCAGCTTGTATATTGGAAATAAACTGAATTGGTTTTTGTATATTTTCTCCACCCGCTATGGGAAGAAGGCATCGAGAGCGCAGAAGGGAATAATCCGAGTTATTTTGTACAGGTAAAGGCTCTTCGAACCAAAGCGAACAGGGGCTTTTTTCAAATAGTGCGTTCCATTTCAATGCGGTAAATAAATCATAGCTTTGATTTGCATCTAAGGCGATTTGGACTTGTTCACCAACTGATTTTTCGAGTAATGAAATATGATTGGCATCTTCTCGAAACGACTTTCCACCAACTTTCACTTTCATCTGCTTATAACCAGCTTTTGCTGCCGTTTCAACCTTCGTTATAGAAGACTTAATCCAATCATCATGATTCGAATAAGACTGAAAGGAAGCATAGACAGGAACTACATTTCTTCTTTTTCCACCCCATAAGTCACATACAGACAAGCCGGCGACTTTTGCTAATATCTCCGTTAAGGCCATACTGACACCAGCTGCTATTCGTTTATGCCATTTTTGGATTGTTGCTACCAGATGAGCGCGATCCGTTATTTTTTTTCCTACTAAAAAAGGAATGATTCGTTCTCGAAATCCTTTCTCTAGTGTCGGTAACCAATCGATACATTCTCCCCATCCTTCCATCCCGGACTGCGTACGAATTCGAAATAAATAGCAAGAACGGTAATACTTATATCCATTGGCATCTCCATATGGCTCTTTTAACCGATAAAACAAAGGAAACGTATCAATCTGTTGAATAATCACCGTTTGTTCTCCATTTCTTTTGGATTAGTATGTGACAAGTATAGAAGTATAGTATTCGTTAAAAAATGGAAAAATGGAATGATGAATTCGATAAGGAATAGGAGCAGTCGTATGTATTGGAATGGATGGCCGCTAGACAGGATTTTGGTTTTATTTGTTGGTTTGGCGTTTTTGTTGATGTTTATTCAAGTGACGATGTTCCATTATCGGCAAAATTTTCATCAGAAGGCGATGTGGATACCTGTAATTGCATCTCCCTTATTTTTTATTGCAGGAATGATTTTCACTTATTATCAAGCATCTTGGATCAAATTATTATTTAAAATTTTAATGGTAATCGGTATTTTGGATGGGTTAATTGGTTTTTATTATCACTTTCGGGGTGTAGGCATTCGTGTTGGCGGATGGGCACTTCGAAACTTTCTGATTGGTCCTCCTATCATTCTGCCCCTTGTGTTTACTGCTTTAAGTGCTTTGGGGCTTATTGCAGCTTATTGGAGGTGATGAGGTTGTCAAAAAGATCACATTATCCCTCTTACGATGTAATGAAAGCAAAAGATGAATGGGATGACCATACCCAACAAATCGTTTCTAAGCGATTAGAACCAACTGCCTCCTACTCTTTTCTAACAAAGAAAGAAGCTGCGATGTTGCAACAGATTTGTGGGCAATTGACTGGGGATGAGAGGGAATCATTGATTTTTTATATCCTCGATCATATGGATCAAACGCTCCATTCTTCCATAGGAGAAGGACAACGGAAGGTTGGAGCTCCAAAAGCAAAAGAATTACTTCGTTCAGGTTTAGAGGCATTGGAACAAACCTCGCAAGAAAAGTATGAGTTATCGTTTGTTCAGCTAGATAAAAAAGCACAACAGCAGTTGTTAACCCAATTAAGCAAAGAGCAAGCTTTTACTAGTAAAAGGAGCTCTATCCCGCAGAAGGAATTATTTAAAAAATTACTTACTATGACATTAGAAGCATATTATTCTCATCCTCTTGTGTGGTCAGAGATAGGCTATGGGGGACCAGCTTACCCAAGGGGATATGTACGAACACAATTAGGTCAGCTCGATCCTTGGGAGGCGCAGCCAGAAGATGAATAGGAAATATGGAAATGAAGAAGTAGATGTAGTGATTGTAGGAGCTGGAGCAGCAGGCGGCGTTTTGGCGCATGAATTAAGTAAGGCCAAGATGAAAGTGGTGGTACTGGATGCAGGACCGATGCGAGACCCGCAAAAAGATTTTGCTAGTGATGAATTAACGATGAAAAATTTAGGATGGCAAGATACTCGTATCGTAGATGGAAAAAATCCTCTCACCATGGGACATAACAATAGCGGCAGAGGTGTTGGAGGAGGAACCGTTCATTTCACCGGAGTGTTTCTGCGCTTTCATGATGTTGATTTTAAAGCTCGTTCGATCGATGGAGTTGGAGAAGATTGGCCTATTTCCTATGAAGATATTGCTCCCTATTATGACAAGATCGAAAAAGAGATTGCCGTATCAGGTCCAAAGTATTTCCCATGGGGAAATTTTCATGGTCCCTATCCGTATCCTGAACGGGAACCACTTAGTCCCAATGCCTATATGTTTCAAAATGGTTGTGAAAAATTAGGGATTGAGAGTGTAGTTGCCCCTTTAGCCATTCTATCAGCCCCTTTTGAAGGCCGCCCGCCATGTATCAATCGGGGTTTTTGTAATCAAGGATGTATGCCGGATGCCAAATTTAGCACTTTAATTGTACATATTCCAAAAGCCATGGATGCAGGAGCTGAAGTGTTACCTGATTGTATGGTGACACGTGTGTTGATGGATAAGCAAGGAAAAGCAACAGGAGTCGAATTTATTCATGAAGGAAAAGCCTATCAGCAAAAGGCGAAGTTAGTTATCGTAAGTGCCTATGTAGTGGAAACGCCTCGACTTTTATTCAACTCTGCAAATGAACAATTTCCTGATGGTCTTGCTAACAGTAGTGGATGGGTAGGGAAAGCATTTATGACTCATAGTAGCCATGATGTTTATGGGAAGTTTCATCGAGAGATTCGTTTATATAAAGGTACTCCTGTATTGGCAACAACGCAGGCTTTCTATCGGACTGATCCAAACAGAGATTTTGCACGAGGTTACACTTTGCACGCTCATGGTGCCAGACCAGTTGAGTTTGTAAACGGGATATCAAAGTCAACCGAAGGCTTTTTATGGGGAGACAGGCTCCGGGAAACCATGCTCAACTACAATTATTATGGACGAATTACCTTAGTTGGAGAAGTATTACCAAATGAGAAAAATACCATTACCCTTGCTGAGGAAAATGACGAATATGGGCTTCCAAGGGCAAAAGTAACATTTAGTTATAGTGATAATGATTTGCGGTTAATTTCCCATGCCGTAAAAACAATGAAAAATATCATGGAAGCTGCGGATGGGAAACCGGAATTTGTTGTTGCTGATACTGCTCATTTAATGGGTGGATGTCGAATGGGGAATGATCCGAAAACGTCAGTTGTCAATTCATTTGGGCAAACCCATGATATCCCAAACTTATTTATCTGTGATGCAAGTATCTTTGTCACTTCTGGTGGAGGAAATCCTACCAATACGGTGATGGCTTTAGCGGCTCGAACTGCTGATTATATCAAACGAGAAATGGGTGCTGGAAATTTATAAGTAATATGCCCCTGTTCTAGGAGGTGCTGGTTTGCCAATTTACCAAAGGAAGATGAAAAGCAGTATCCAAAAATCTCCATTAAATCAAGTCAGATCACCTCAAAGTATGAAATCAGTTGCAGATATTATGCTGGAACAACTGACACTCTGGGGAGTAAAGCGAATTTATGGAGTAGTAGGAGATGCTATTTTTGGATTATTAGATGCGATATCGAAACAAAGTGCTATCCAATTTATTCAAGTGCAACATGAATCAGTCGCAGCTATGATGGCATCAGCAGAAGCAAAATTAACTGGTGGACTCGGTGTATGTACAGCCCAAATGGGGCCCGGGATAGCAAACCTGATGAATGGATTGGGGGATGCTTATCTGGATCACTCACCAGTTTTGGCTATCACAGGGCAAGCACCATTAAATAAAATTGGCACGGATTATAAGCAATATATCAATCAACAACAATTAGTGAAGGAGTTTACCCGAAGCAGCACTCTGCTCACTCATCCAGATACAGTTGTTGATGTCCTTGTGAATGCCATGAAGCTTGCTCAGATAGAAGGGACAGTAACGCATCTGTCTGTTCCAAAAGATCTATTTACGAAGATGACATCTGTCCAACCTTATAAGCGTCCTGTAATGGTATCCAATGATAGGCAGATGTACAGCAAAGAATCATTGAAACAAGTTATTCAGATGATGCGGTCTGCCAAAAAACCAATGATTATTGCAGGAATTGGGGCAAAATCAGCGGGTAGGACTGTGGAACAATTAACCGGACAATGGGGAGCTGGCCTTCTGACTAGTTTAGGAGCCAAAGGAATGGTTCCAGATACGTCCGTTCGTATGCTGGGAGGGATAGGGGAAGGGGGAAATCCTTATGCATCCAATATCTTAAAACAGGCAGATGTTGTCCTTATGATTGGGACGACATGGTGGCCAGAAGGATATGTACCAATTCACACTCGAGTCATTCAGATTGAAAAGCATGCAATAAATATAGGGAAAGGCCCTCAGGTGGAAATGGGTGTCATTGGCCAACCAGAAACCATTATTCCCATCCTTTTGGATGAATTAAAAGATTATACACAGAATCCCGATTGGGTACGGCAGGTACAGGAAGCTGGGCAGTCTTGGGCTCTGCAAAATCAACAAGAGGGGAATCAAGTCGGATCTCCCATTCCACCGTCACGCATTATAAGGGCTCTTGAAAAGACGGTTTCTCCAGATTCGATTATAACGTTAGATGAAGGAGATGTAACGCTATGGTTTTACCGCAACTTCCGAGCAAAACAGCAGCAGGTTCTTATCTCAGGTCATTGGCGAACAATGGGATTCGGTCTACCCGCTGCACTTGCAGCAAAATTATGCAGGCCAGACAAGCAAGTTGTGGCGATCACTGGTGATGGAGGTCTGAATATGGTGCTCGGTGACCTTCTTACTGCCATACAACATCGGCTAAAAATCACGCTTGTTGTTTTTAATAACAAAACGTTACAGATGGAAGAAGACAAGATGAAAAGAAGTGGATTAAACCGGTTAGGTGTTGACTTGGTAAATCCAGATTATGTTGCATTAGCAAAAGCTTGTGGATGGGAAGCTTATCGGGCAGATTCTCATATCGAATTAGAGGAGACGCTCCAAAAAGCGCTTACAGGAAGTCAACCCACTTTAGTAGATGTAAATACTGCTTCTATTACACACCCGGATTTTCGAAAATGAAACGATGACAGGAGGATATAAATGAATCCACAAATCTTCCCAAAGACATTTCCACCGCAGCACCAAAATCAGCAGCCGGGTTTAGAATCTATGATGAATCCACGTCCTATCTTTGATAATCCCACTTATATCGGAAATGGAAAGCTACAAAATAAAGTAGCCATCATTACAGGTGGGGACAGCGGGATGGGCCGGGCTATTGCCGTTGCCTTTGCGAAAGAAGGAGCGGATGTAGTCATTGTTTATTTCAATGAACATCCTGATGCCGAAGAAACAAAGCAGTATGTCGAACAAAAAGGCCGCCGTTGTTTAACAATAGCAGGTGATATTGGAAATGAAGCATTCTGCCAGCAAATTGTGTCCCAAACGATAAAGGAATTTGGAAAACTGGATATTTTAGTGAATAATGCTGCTGAACAATGGGTGCAAAATGGTCTGGAGTTTATTTCGACTGAGCAACTCGAACGGACATTTCAAACCAACTTCTTCTCTGTTTTTTATCTTACAAAAGCTGCACTTCCCTATCTTCAAAATGGAAGTGCAGTTATCAATACTGCTTCACTTGCCGCATATGAAGGTAATGAGCAGCTAATGGATTATGCAGCAACCAAAGGAGCTATTGTTTCCTTCACTCGTTCACTAGCAAAATCTCTAATCAAAAAAGGAATAAGAGTAAATGGTGTGGCACCTGGACCGTTTTGGACACCGCTTATCCCTGCTTCTTTTCCTGCTGATCAAGTAGCGAGTTGGGGCAGCAAAAATCCGATGAAACGCGCGGGTCAACCAGCAGAAATAGCCCCAGCATATGTATTTTTAGCATCAGATGACTCCTCCTATATGACTGGTCAAATCATGCATCTTAATGGTGGAGTCGTTATCAATGGCTAATAGTGAAGTTCGAATAGAATTGCAAATTCTGTTACTTCTACTGCTCACTTACTTGTATTGTGAACAGGCTGGAAACCCCCTTCGGAGAGAACGAAAACAACAACTTATTGAATGGATCTATAAGAGGAAAAAGTATCCTCATCTGATGCTTGTTTTCATCCCACGATTAAAACCGTGGGTTTTCTCGCAAGCAATGTTATAATTTTTTTACTCATACGGACGATCTTGATAAAAGTAATTAGGTTTTACGATTTTGTTTTTATATGGCTTGTGAAAAATGTGGGTTGTCGCAGGTGACATCGGAGGGATGAGCCATGCCCATTCGCCAGTTACCTCGCGGCCATTTTTTTGTTCCTGTTTTTCAAATGCTTTAAACTGCTGGGCAGCAGTGTGGTGGTCTACAATGCTAACACCAGCTTTTTTATAGGATTCTAGTACTGCGATGTTTAACTCTACTAATGCTCGATCCTTCCATAGTGTCGCATTGCTTTGACGATGGAGTCCTACGATATCAGCAATTTGTGGAAGCAGATTATAGCGATCTTCATCTGCTAGATTTCTTGCTCCAATCTCTGTTCCCATATACCAGCCGTTAAACGGTGCAGCTACATAATTAATACCGCCTATCTCTAGGCGCATATCCGAGATAATCGGAACGGCATACCATTTTATGTGTAGTTCTTTTATTTCAGTATAACTAGGGTGTTCGATCGCGACTTCTGTAATAATGTCAGATGGGATAGGGAAATATTGTGGGTTGTCCCCGTTTATTTGAATGACAAGTGGGAGAATATCAAATGATCCTCCAGAGCCTTGCCAACCTAATGCTTGACAAGCTTTGGTAAAAGATATCGATATCGGATCACCAATAATACCTTGATCCGTTTCATACCCTGCATAGCGTAAAAGCTGTTGATTCCAGATGCGAACTGGTTGCTGTCCATGTTGTTCTGCTGGGAAGATCGTGATCGTCGGCTGGATTTCTCCATGATTGGTAGCATGGGAAATATGGTGAAATAGTGTACCTGCAACTTCGGTTGCTGTATATTTGTCTCTTGCATCAATGACAGTAAGGCGGTTCCAAAATAATCTACCGATGCAGCGATTGGAATTACGCCATGCCATTTTAGCTCCATGGGACAATTCCTCATATGTATGCTGATAAGTACCATTAGTAATGATCTCTTCTTTTATTTCTTGGACTCTATGGAGAGCTGCATCGATTGGCTTTTCTAGTTCTCGATAACAGGTGAAAATGAAGTTTTCTGCTTCTTGCATGATTGGGCTGACCATCAGGAACACACCTCTTAGCCGTATCTCGTATGAAATATAATCTGATTATTATCGTAAACAATGATGTGTACGTTTATATGCTTGAAAATGTATTTTTTGTTACAAAGTGAACCTCTCACGACTAAAGTCGTAAGCTTCGTCTACGAAGGTTGATAGCTAGGCTATCCTTATTCGTACAGGCGTGTCCACTTCGCCTCTAGTGTATAAGCCCGTAAGGGCTACAACGTTACTTTTTCGCAAGATGTTTCATGCGCCATGGATATCTGCGTTCATCAACATTCCCGAAGACGTACGATATAAGCCACGTTTCACCCGTGCACCTCTAAAGGTATACGTTTTCGAGTTGGATGGCATAGGTGGGCAGTTCATCTTGATCCCAAAAACTCGCTTTGGATGTGTAGCTTTCTTCTTGTTGCACCAACGTCATCCCATATCGCTCACACCTATATTCCAACTTCTCTTTGATCATCCCAATGGGGATATTCACGAAATTTTGGTTGTTGCGTTTACCTAAGTTGGTGCCTTTTTGCAGATTTTCGTTATATCCGATAACCAGTGTCCCAATGCGATATTTCAAACAATAATGGATTATCTTACGACAGACGTGGAAGACATGCATATCGAGCGGATTTGGAACAAAATGTTAGTAAATTTGCTCATCTGGAGTATCTAATTTATTTATCATTAATTTGCTCAGAATCGCATATTTTCTATCTTGGTGAAATCAGATATGCCAAAATCAAAGCCGAGTGAGGTTTATGTGCGGATTTCTTTGAATGGACAGGCGATCCGAGATACTCGGCATTTTATTGAGATGGTGAATGTGTTGAAGGAGAAGTGGGATAATTTAAAGACCACAGAGGATGAGATAGTGATAAAGTTAAGGGGTTTTTAAAGTAAAATTGTTAGTTAGGGGAGTTCTCCCCTAACTAAATTCTGTGTTGTGGTTGTCATTTCGAAATGTAAGCTTTTAAGTAAATATCTTAATTACAGGTATCTGGTGGATCAGGCATAAGCGATTTTGTACTAGAATTAAACATATTGTGTTACCTCCCTAAGCTAATAAAGAATCTAATGTTGATTTTACAGTAATTTTAAAGGACTTTTCTATACATTCTTGATATTTGGAAGGATTTATTTTTTTGTAACAGTGTCCGAGTTTTACCAAGCATCTGTTGGTTGTAATGAGAAAACCGTGTTTTTCTGCAAGTTTCAAGGCTTCTTCATAAGGTTTTGTTGCTTCTTCCAAATCCCCCCGTTTTAAACAATAATCACCCATAGCTTCTAATGCGTCAATGTATCGGGATTCATCGTTACTATCTAAACCAATTTGTACAGCTGTCTCAAAATATTCTTTAGCTAAGTTCCATTTACATTGTTTCAGGTAAAGTCTTCCCAATTGAGTATACGTAGAAACAAGTAGATATTCTTTCTTTACGAAGTTTTTCAAATCCAAAGCCAACAGAAAATACTCTTCAGCTTCTTGGAAATCCCCCTTTTGAAAGCAAATATTTCCAAGTGAGGTCCACAATTCAAATCCTCGATCGATTTGTTTGTTTGCTTCCGCCAATTCCACTCCTCTTTCTACATATTTACGTGCTTCTCTGTAATGTTGATCCTTAACAAGTAAAAAAGCACGTATTTCATACATATTAATCCTTACATCACTGTTATCGATCTGAGTTTCTTCTTCAAACAAGATATTTAGGGCATGACTAGCTTCCCCATTACGGTTTAATTTTTCTAAATAAAATGCTTCCGTAACCAAAAGGGTGTACTTTAAAAAAGCTCTTTCCCCATCGGGATGAAAGATAGCTAGTCCTTGTTTATTGAGGTAGAGTGCTTTCTCGGTGTCTCCTTCATAAAAATAACTAATCCGTCCTAACTCTTTGTAGCAGTAGGAACCAATGTTGCTCTTTTCATAATCTGGATGCTGTTTCAGTAACTGTAGTACTTCTAGAAAATATTCTCTGGATTTTACCCACATATTTTGTTTGTAATAGTATCTCCCTTTTAGATAGAGGAAATATAAGTACAAAGCATCTTCTACGTCAATCGAAATAGAATCAAACCTTTCGATTGGGAATTCTGATCCAATATAATTTAGTAGACGTTCGATGCCTTTTAACGTTCTTAGAAGTTTGTTTTGATTATCCACTTTTTCATTTAGCAAAACAGGGTATTGGGAAAAGTCAATATTCAGTTTCTTGCATAGATACTGAATTTTCTCTTCGCTTACTCCCAAAGTTCCACGTTCTAGCTTACTGATTGTGGCTGAAGATATGTTTTCATCAGCAATGTTATCCAAAGAGTGTCCTTGTTTACTTCTGATTTTTTTCAGATACTTTCCGAAAGCAACATATTCTGCTGGCTTCACAGCACCCTCCCCCTTTAAAGATTATTATCTGAAATGTTTGTGAAGTGATCAACAATTAAATATTTAGTGAAAATGGATAAAAATCACTAAATATTTAATGTTTGTACAATTATTTGGAATGGACTAAAATTTGATTAAGATGATCTCAAGGATTCCTATAAATGGATTAGAATGTTTGATTTTGAAAAGATTTAATATTCTACTCAATTTTACCATGTGATTTATAAGGGTAAAAGGCTAATTAATCAATTTATTGGTAGAATGATCAGCTTTTACTTCAAGTAATGTTGAACACCACTGAGACTGCACAGAGTATTAGTAAGAGAATATCAATATCTGGGGGATTTTTATGAGAACAAATCAGGTAAATACATTATTACCATCGTTACCAAGATTGAAGAAGAAAGAATCCAATTATTATCAGGTTGCTGTTGCTGGGTGTTTGGATAAAGTGAAAAGATTTTGGGAGTTTATGAAATTCTCAGGGTATCGATTGTCTTGTGATTATCAGAAACTATTTGATCATTTGGTTCAAAAGGAAGATTTGCATGTGGTTATGCAATTGGAAGAGACCCCGTATTTTCTATCTCGTTTTCATAGGAAAGAAAGCGTAGTGCATATTCAAACCGATGATGGAAGAAAGATTGAATTTCCTTTGCTGAATGTCCAGATTGTAGAAATGCCAAATAGAATGGTTTATATACAAGGGAAGTCATACGATATCTTTGCCAATCCTGATAACAACAGAAGAAGAGAGAGCGTGTTATTAGATTGCAAAGTGGTAGATTCAGAGAAGAAAAGAGAATTCGTAGCAGTAAACGAATAGGGGTTTCCTTTCATGAGTTTCCAAATGATTACAATCGGGAGTTTTGATCAAATTACAAGTTATTTGAATAAGATGCAAGCAATTGCAAGTTATGAATATAAACCTATTTACAAGCAGTTGCTAGAGAAAAATGAATTTCTGATTGTATTTAATTGTAAACAACGTCACAACGAACTTGAAACTCATCATTTTACTCGTATTGAGGTACAAGCTCAGGATGAGGAAGAGGAAGTGGCCTTTACCCTAACCAATGTTAAGGTGATTGATACCGGAAAAGGAGTTATTCATATCAAAGGTAAGTTAGAGTGAGTTGGTGATGGTCGACTTTACGGCCAAGGTTAAGGAGGTTAAACAAGATGGCTAATTATATCTCATCAGTTTCAAAGATTAGCATAGAGGATCAACCATTTGAATTGGTAGAACGAAAAGGAGTAGGTCATCCAGATACTATCTGTGATGCAATTGCAGAAAGGGCCTCTAGGTATTACTCTGGGTACTGTTTTCAACATTTTGGAAGGGTTGCTCATCACTGGTTTGATAAGGTTATGCTGATTGGTGGGGAAGCTACCATTGGTTTCGGCAAGGGAGAGATGATAAAGCCCTACATCATCATTTTTGCTGGAAAGGCTGCTTTTGCTTTTGGAAATCAGAAAATACCAGTACGAGATATTTTGTACCAAGCTGCTTCAGAGGTTCTATCAGAAGTATTAACGGATTTTGATCCAACTAAAAATCTCGAAATATCCCTACAAATTATTGATCATTGTGGACCAAGTCGGAAAAACTCTAGGTATCGTCCAATGAAATTAGATGACTTGTTGTCTCTTGATGATAAGAAAAGAATATCTAATGATTGCAACTTATTGTCAGGCTATGCACCACTTAGCAAACTTGAGCAAATGGTTCTCTCTTGTGAAAAATATATAAATGGTACTGAGTTTAAGCAAGCTAATCCGGATACAGGTTGGGATGTAAAAGTATTTGGTAGTCGTCATGAAAAGAATTTTAAATTATTGATTAACTTACCATTTATTGCGAAGTACATTTCTTCTCAATCTCACTATGTTCAGCGCAAAAAAGAAGTTACAAGGCAAATTCATGAACATATCTATCAAACTTTTCATGTAATACCGGACATTTCTGTTAATCCCGATGGAGATCGAACTGATCGACCTTATTTAACGGTTTTTGGATCTGTTGCAGATACAGGAGATATTGGAGTTGTTGGTCGAGGAAATCGTATCAATGGATTAATAACTCCAATGAGATCCATGAGTATTGAAGCTCCAGCTGGTAAAAATCCGTTAGATCATACAGGGAAACTTTATGGAGTGTTAGCTCAAAGGTTAGCAGAAGAGATTTACCTTTCTCTGAAGAAGCCAATCGAAGTGCATATATTCACTTCAAAAGCTGCTCCTTTGCATAACCCAGATGAGATTACTGTTAGCATACAAAATTGGGCTGAGAATCAAACGGAAAAATTAATAGTGGAGCAAATTATTGATTCCCATATTAACTCAGTAGAAGGTATTACTAAAGAATTGATATTCAAAGGTATTACGATGTGGTAGTAACCAAATTTAATTATTCAAGTGGAGCGTTGTTTCTATGAATACTGAAATCGTTAATGCCGTTGGTGAGTGTATAGCAAAACCTGATTCTCCATTAAATTATTGGGTTCAATCATACGAATTTCACCCTGAGACTGATACCAATTACAACCAGTTTATTTTCATGCTGAAACCTGAGTTATGCAGAGTACAAGATGGGGTAGATTTGAATAAAATTTTAGATTTAGTTCAAGGTCAATTTCATACATTTGATGTACGAGTTAGGGCTGTACGTGTGTTTTCTTCCATGTATTTGAAAAAACATGAACTTATCAAAAAACATTACGCAGTATTAGATCGAGTATCAAAGTACGGCTTAGATGTATGCTCAAATGGTACAAAAGAGCGATTATCACAGGCATTTCCACACATAAAAGATGGCAATAGCAGTGTTATTGGTAGTCTAGAGTTTTTAAGAAATCATCCAGATTTTTCACCTCTTGCCCTAGAAATCCTTTCGCAGAATGTAGAAACCAAGAAACTAGGTTCTGGTGTATATGCTATCTCTTTAACAATGGATGACCAATATTGTGTAATTCTTAATCCTTTTTATCCCTGTCAATTGGATTGGTTTACCACCTTAGGAAACGCTGTAGTTGTATTTGAATGTATTTCCCCAAAAGATTTAAAAGATATACGTCAAAAAATGGTGGGTGCTACTGATCCTCATTGTGCTCAAGAGGGTTCAATCAAAAATCTACTACTTAAGTATAAAGATGAGTTCAAGTTACCATGTGCAAATATTCGTTTTAATGGGATACACGTTTCACCATGCCCAATAGAGGGGTTGTTTGCTACTATTCGTTATTTTAGCGATGACCATAAAAATGGGAAAATTCAAATTTGTGATACATCCTTTGGGAATCTGCTTATTCAAAACGGGATGGAAAAAGAGCAAATTTTAGAATTGCAGACTAATCCATTAGTTTCAGCTGATGGTTATAAAATTCCATTATTTGATCTTACTGAAGATATGAATTGGGAGGATGCTTTGGCACTTATTAAGCGTTGTTATCTCATTAATCAGTGAGAAATAATTCAGATACTTCTTGGTGATTTGGAGGAGCATCATATGATTAGCGTAGATATGGAGACAGAGATTCAACTTGCTAAAGAAGTTTTCAACAGATATTTCATGGGAAGTTTAACGGATATTGAAATTCTCCAAGGAGCTAGTCCTAATCGATGTTGGTTAATAAGAAGCAATTCAGGTTTATTTGTGCTTCGGAAATGTGTTCGTAACCGTAATCGAGAGTGGTTACAGTATCTGGAGAGACTCACTGAATCACTACTAGTGCTTGGGTTTCCTGTAGCTCCTTTGATTGAGTCAAGGCAACGAGACCAAACCGTGTATTATGCAGACGATTATTGGCAACTTAGACCATATATAGAAGGAAGGTTTTATCAACTTGGTCGAAATGAGGACATATTTGAAGCTTTAGCTACACTTCTAAACCTACACCAAATCGATAAATTTCCCAATGGACCTACCAACCCAAATATTGGTGTAGAAAGATGGATAGAATCTCCTGAACAGGGATTAAAGGAGACAGAAATCGCATTATTTCGGTGTGCAAATAGAAAGCATGTGGAAAAACTTATAAAATTGTTTTCCGCTACTTTAGAGGATGCTTTGATGACTCTTTCTTCTGATAGGTTTCAATCTCTTCCATTTGTTCTGACGCATGGTGATTTTCATGGTACCAATTTGATATTTAATCAAAACAAACTTATTTCAGTTCTTGACTGGGATACGGTAGAAATTCGCCCGCGTATATATGATATCGCATTAGCGGCATTCCTTCTAACTCGAAAAAGACGTGGGAGTTTTGAAATTAATCCAAGCTACACTAAGAAATTTCTCGAAATATATTCCACACACAGTCGTCTAACACGGGAAGAGTGGTCAGTTATTGTTCCATTATTACAACTTCACTATATACCTACTAAACGTTATCTAGATCTTATGCGTATTTATGCGCCAAATTTATTGAATTGGTATTTAAAATGGTCTGTAGATGCAATCATTTCTATTAAACATCAGCTAAATCCCGTAATCAATCAACTAAAATAACAGATTTAATGAGTCGATGATTTAGAAGGGATTGATATAGTGATATGTGTGTTGCTGTTGTTACAGGAGCTAGTAGAGGAATTGGAAAAGAAGTATGCCGTCAATTAGGTGAAATGGGTTATCAAGTTTGTCTGACTGGTCGAAATGAAGATGTTGTTCACAAAGTTGTTGAGGAACTTAGTTCTAATGGTTCGATAATCTATGGTCACCAACTTGATGTAACAGACTCAAAAAGCATCTGTCGTCTCCGAGATTTTATAGTAAATCAGTTTGGTCGAATTGATGTATTGGTTAATAATGCAGGCGTGTTTTTAGACAATGAAACAAATGGAAAATGTCCTAGTTTGTTAGAGATGAATGTACAATTATTAAGATTAACAATGGAAACAAATGTGTATGGAGTTTTAAATCTGATTCAGATCTTTTTTCCATACATGAAACAAGCTAACTATGGGCGCATTGTAAATGTTTCTAGTGGTATGGGTCGAATCACAAGTATGGAAATGAATGATCTGATCCGAAGAGATCTGCGATATGGTCCTTTCTATCGAATCTCTAAAGCATCATTAAATATCTTAACTCGCATTATTGCAGCAGAGGTCAATGGATTTAATATCTTGGTTAATGCAGTTTGTCCAGGATGGGTTCAAACTGATATGGGAGGTTCAGATGCTGTCCGATCTGTAGAAGAGGGTGCTAAAGGTGTGGTATGGGCAGCAACTTTGCCTGACAATCATCTATCTGGAGCTTTTTTTCGAGACGGAAAGCAATTGAATTGGTAAATGAAAAGGAATTTTTGAAAGAACATTTTGCGGAAGGTTGTGTTTATTTTGAGTAATATTCGTGTTGCTGTTGTTGGCGTTGGTTCATGTGCTTCTAGTCTAGTTCAGCTAGTTACTATGGCAAAAGAAGAGGTAGTAGGAGACACTCTAAAAGGTGTTATGTATGAACAGATTGGTAGCTATAATGCAAATAATATTGATTTTGTTTGTGCTTTTGATGTAGATCAAAGAAAAGTGGGATTCGATTTAGCAGATGCTATCTTTGCTGAACCAAACGTTGCTAAGAAACATACAGAAGTTCCAAAGCAAAATGTTTTAGTAGAAGCAGGGCCGTTACTAGATGGAGTAGAGGAAAAACTCGCCGAAATTATCGAACTATCCTCTCAAATCAATGAAGTAGATACGAAATATGTTTCTGAGAGATTGAAAGAAGTGCAAGCTGATGTTTTAATCTGCTATCTTCCTACTGGATCATATGAAGCTGTTAGAGCTTATGCAACTGCATCAGTGGAAGCAAAGGTTGCTTTCATTAATGCTACACCAGAACCAGTAGCAACAGATTCATATTTCCAAGCTAAATTCCATGAATATGGAGTTCCATTACTGGGAGACGATTTAAGAAGTCATCTTGGTGCAACAACTCTTCACACAGCCTTGATTGAACTCTTTCAATCACGTGGAATTACAGTAGATGATACCTATCAGCTTAATTTTGGAGGAAATAGTGACTTTTTGAATCTTTCCTCACCTAATCGATCAGCCAGTAAGCAAAAGTCAAAACGTAATGCTCTTCATGCTGCTGGAATAGATGCAAGTAATGTTTCTGCGGGTCCAAATGGATATGTACAATACCTTGGTGATAGTAAAGTTTGCTATTTACGACTTGAAGGTAGTTCAGTTTTGGGATCGCCAATATCATTAGAATTACGTCTTCAAGTGGAGGATAGTCCTAATTCTGCTGGTGTAGTTATCAATGCAATAAGAATCGCTAAGGTTGCAAAAGATCATGGTTTATCAGGAGTAATTGATGATGTATGTCCTATGCTATTTAAAAGTCCACGTTATGGTGCAACAGAATCAGAGGCTTTGAAACTTTTATCCAGCTTTGTTGAGCGCTATTCAAAAGTTAAGATTCCTAGATAAATATTCTGAAAATAACCTAAGGAGGAAAAGATGCGGGGTATTCAGGAGAAAGTCGTTATTATCACTGGTGGTGCACAGGGGATTGGTAAAGCAACTTGTAAAGAATTCCTTCACTATGGAGCAAGCGTTGTCATAGCAGATATCAACAGTGAAATGGGAAAGCAAACTGAAAAAGAACTAAAAGATAGCGGTCACCCAGTGCTTTTTGTTGAGACAGATACAGCTAATGAGGCTAGTGTGCTTAACATGGTACAAGAAACGATAAGTACATTTGGCCGGATTGATGTATTAGTGAATGGTGCAGCAGTTTTTATCATGCGTGGTATAGAAGCAACAGTTGAAGAATGGAGAAAAATTATGGATGTCAATATCATGGGATATGCATTATGTGTGAAACATGTAGTTCCTGAAATGATGAAAGTGGGAAATGGAGCTATTGTTAACATTGCATCCACTTCGAGCTTTATTGCCCAGCCTAAATATCTGACATACAATGCTACCAAAGCTGCAGTTGCCAATATGACTAGATGTATGGCTTTGGATTTAGCAGAACATAACATTCGTGTGAATGCAGTTTGTCCGGGAACCGTTTGGACAAAAAATGGTGAAGATTTCACAATGAAAACGATGGGATTAAATCGAGAACAAGCAGACATGCATCCTGAGATTGGTGGAGCTCATATGTTAAAGAGAACAGCTGATCCAGATGAAATTGCATCAGTTATCGTGTTTCTAGCTTCAGATGGGTCAAGTTTTATAACTGCAGAAAACGTAATGGTTGATGGGGGTTATACTGCTCAATAAACTGGAGGGAAAAGCATGAAATTTGATTTGCATACTCATCATGAACGGTGTGGACATGCTGTTGGGAACCTAGAAGACTATATAAAATCTGCTATTACCTATGGTCTCCAAGTAATAGGTATCTCGGACCATTCACCTTTTTTTGGAAGTGAAGAGGATCATGTTAAGCCTTGGGTTGCTATGGCAAAGAGTGAATTTCCTAATTATGTATCTGAAGTGCTCCGCTTAAAGGAAATTCACAAAGATAAAATAGAGATTTTGCTTGGAATTGAATCGGATTTTATTTCTGAATTTAGTGATCTTTATAGAAATACGTTTGCTAAGTATCCCTTTGATTATATTATCGGTTCTATTCATCGGACTGGTGGTATCAATATCTTTATAAAAGAACGATGGGAAGGGTTAAGTGAAGTTGATTATTTAAAAGAGAAGGAGATCTATTACGAATTAATCCAGCAATCGGTAAAAAGTAACATGTTCGATATACTTGGACATATTGATGCAATTAAAGCACGATTTCCTTATTTTTCACAGATCAAAACAGATACGGTGGATCAAACATTAAAGTTAATAACATCGCATGATGTAGCCATTGAGGTTAATACTTCTGGTAAGACAAAAGATTGTGGTGGTTGGTATCCTTCGAATGATATTTTGGAGAAAGCTTGTTTTTATGGAGTAAAAGTAACTTTTGGTTCAGATGCACATGAACCAGAACGAGTTGCGGACGATTGGGATAAAGTCAGAAGTTTTCTTAAAGAGATAGGTTATAGAGAATGGGCTATTTTTCGACAAAGGAAGCGAGAAATGATTTCTCTATAGTGCTCATCTATGGCTTTTGCTTATTGCAAGAGCTACTTTTATTTCCAAACTAAATTCAGTGTAATATTGACAATAGTAACGAATTTAATAGAATAGTATCATGTTGAAAATTTTGGTAGATGGAAGGCGATATAAATGGTAAATGTGGAATTAGAACGTGTAGATGTAGTGTATGTGCTTATTGTAGATGATAGAAACAAAAAAATTTTAATGGTTCAAAACGAAGAATCTTGGAGTTTACCCGGTGGAAAGCGGGAAGTCGGTGAAACTTTGAGTGACGCAGCTATACGTGAAGCAAAAGAGGAAACAGGTCTAGATGTAGAGGTGGAAGGAATCGTAAATATTAATGAGCGATTTGCTAAAGAACATGATTTATTCTTTACCTTTCGAGGAAGAATTATTGGGGGGGAAATTGAGCAAGGAAATGATATAGAGATTCAAAAGGTTGAATGGAAAGATATTGAACAAGCTCAAGAACTAATGCCTTGGTATGGTAATTTAAAGGCATTGATTTCAAATTCTGCTCGCTACTTGGCGGAGTAAATTTTTTTAGTAGTCACTCAGTTTTGTTTGGATTCATTATTCAGAGTATTTATTAGACTGTTAAACTCATTTACCGTTTCAATTCGGATACAACAAACTCTTTCATTAAGTTTTTTAAAAAGTTCTGTATTAGACTTTCTATTTTTTCTGTAAGTTCTAATGATAAAGGGAATAAAGTCGCTAAAGATGTGGATTATATTTTCACGATTACCGTTCCACAACTGTTTTCTATTTATTAAGTTTTTGAATGTCCTCACTATGATCCGATAAAGGATTAATTGTATTTTGAAATCTAGCCAAATGATAGTGTCAACTTGGTTTGTAATAATATCTTTCGCTTGCATGTATAAACCATCAATGACCCATTGTTCTAGAGTGCAAATCCGGGAAATCTTGTCTAAAAATTCACCTTCGTCTAATTTTGTCCATTCAGGACCCCAAAAGTATTCATCTAATTCATAATGAGTTAAGTTCAAACTTTGACAAATGATCTTTGCAAGAGTTGTTTTTCCTGTTCCAGATGTTCCAATAATCCAAATGCGTTTTCCGATGTGAGATTTAATAATAGTAGTTCTCCTTTTAAAAGTTAGAATAGAAATAATATTACATATAATAGCGGAAATTCATATTAGAAGCAAATATTTCGATATTACCAATGAAACAGCTAATAAGTTCGTCCGATATTATTGTAAATTGTCTTCCCCTTACTTCTGACACAAAAAACTTGGTAAGTAAGCGCCAAACTTTGCACAACTTACCCAACTCAATCGACCCATGAGAAAATGTGCTCATCGCATATTTTCTATCTTTTTTTGGTGAAATCAAATATGCCAAAATCAAAGCCGAGAGAGGTTTATGTAAGGATTTCTTTAAATGGAAAGACAAATTGAGATACTTGGCATTTTATTGAGATGGTGAAAGTGTTAAAGGTGAAGTGATAATTTAAAGACCACAGTAATAATCACTGCTGGACATCATGCGCTAGAATCTATATTGTTACCATTAGGTGATGGAATCTTAATTTCACGAGCAGTTTAAAAGAGAATTGGAGATCAATAATGAAAAAACTAATTTTGGAACTAGATAAAACTGATAATTCAATAAATTATAAATCAAATTACAAAGATGTTTCTTTTTTTCGCTTATTGGATGTACCTGATAATCAAGAAAACCAGTTTAAACTTTATGAGTTGGTAAAGGAAGGCGTTTTGGGAGACCCAGGACAAAATGGTGAATTCGAATCGTTTGATCAATTTATAGACAAAATATATTACCGTTGCTACTGGGATCGAAGAGATAGTCAATTCATTGTAGCAGTAGATAATAACTGGATCGGTTTGAGTAGTATCACTCTGGATCGAGATAAAAAGGTTGCAGACTGTGGTCTTAATGTCGTAAAAGAAGAGTTTAGAGGAAATGGAATAGCTTCTATGCTAAAAGAAAAAACGATAGATTATGCAAAAAAACAAGGCATCCAAAAAATGATTACCAATGTTCATGAGGAAAATTATTCAATGCTGGCAGTTAATCAAAGGTTCGGATTCCATGAAAGTAAATAGAGGCTCATTGTTTAATTCTGGTAAAATCAGAAGTGTAAGAAAAGTGCATTAGAAATGGAGAATACACAATGAAATATATTACCTCGTTAGAAAACATAACCTCACAGCGTTTAGATGGAGGTTTTTTTGTTGGATGGTCCAAGCAAGCTCTCTTATTACGATTCTTGGGTTGGAACTTTGGCTTAGGCATCACGGTTATTAGAGTATTTTGCGGGAGTGAAGATAGTGTTAGTGGAACCGGTTTGGAAACGTATTGGTCTTTTAAAACCACCAGACGAGGATTCAGGTCGTGGAATTGGTATTATCATTTTCGATGAAATCGTTTCACATTCCTCCATACAGCATTTGGATGGAAGATTAGTACAAGTAAATGTGGATAATGATTTGAATGTTCATTGTTTGGATGTTTTGCAGGAACCACCTGTTAAGAAAGTAAAAAGACATTTAGAACATGGGTTAATGATACTTAATCTTTTAGCCCACCAGCCTTTTGAATATGATAATCAGCTGTATACTGGATTAGCACCTTCTGCTTATTTTATCTATTTTTATGAGGAAGAACCGAAAAAAAGGAAAATAGGGCTACAATGGATATTACAACAAGATTGGAATGTAAAGATCTGTCTTAACTTACTAGTCCCACAGGAGAGAGGCTGGATGTCTCCAACTGAACAAGATCCAAATGTTCAAGCTATGCAGCCTATTCTTGATGCTGGAGTTTTGGTTATTGCAGCTGGAGGAAATTCAAGGGTTCATAATAATTTACATCCTAAAAAGTACTTTGTTATCGGTGGTTACAATGATAAGGGATTAAGCGATTCAAAAAACTATGCCATTCATCCTTCTGTATCCACAGGATTAAATGGAGATGGTCATTGGAGACCTGATTTGCTTGCTCCTTATACTTATTTGCCTTTGCCTAGTTTGACTGGACAAGGGTTAGATTTTTTTGCTGGGACTTGTGGTACTTCTACCGTTGTAACCGGATTAGTTGCATATCTATGCTCGATCATGCCCAAGGTAACCTCAAATGAAATTCGGAATTTGTTAACTGAAACAGGAGCAATTTTAGAGGGTTTCCCTGCTCCAATTATTAACGGAGACAGAGCTGTTCATCGATTGGCAAAAAGAGATTTAAGTAATGAACCTATTTCATTTGATCCATTAATAAAAGTCACAAATGAAGATCAATCTATTTTAAGCATCAATCCATTAGAAAGAGCTTTAGCTTTGACCTCGTTAATTAAAAAAGGAAAAAAAATACGAGAGGAAATTTGGGAGTTTACAAGAGACGAATCTCCAATGGTAAAAAAAGTAGCGATTCATGGGCTGGGTTCTCCCATTAACGATAGAGAAAGAGAAAAGTATTGGAAACAACTTCATGAAGAATCGAGTGATTTTGGGGTTAAGGAAGATTGGGCTTATACATTGCTGGAAACTTCTACAAAAGAAGAACTTCACAAGTGGATGGATTTTGCCCCGGACAACTCCATCGATATTCAAATTTGTATCCATTCCTTTTTACGTGAATTTTATCCTGATGCCCCAAAGGTAGAGCCTTCACCTGATCCGAATCCTGAAGTAGTAAAATTTTTTTATACTCCTATATTAGAGTGGTATAAAAGTAGATAAAAATCCAACAGTTTGAACCAAAGAATGTAGCAGAATGTATTACTGCTATTCACTGGATAACAAAGGTGTTGGTTTTTTGTTGTTTTTTAAGCCTAATACAATACTAGAGTTAGGTGGAGTGTTTTTGAAACGAAATGTAAATACAATAGGTGTTCTGAAAGAACATAATTTTTTTCTTTATTGGATAGGACAACTCACATCTTCTATCGGGGATAGTTTCGTTCCAGTGGCAGTAACCTTTGCCGTTCTAAAGATTACCGATTCTGCAGTTGATCTAGGTATCGTACTTGGGTCACTCTGGGGAGCTAAAATTGTCTTCTTGTTACTGGGTGGGGTATGGTCCGATAAATTACCAAGGCAAATGGTGATGATTGCTACAGATGTAGTACGAGCTGCTGTTCATTTTATCGTTGCGTTTCTCTTTTTTTTCGATCAGATACAGATCTGGCATTTAGCAGTAGCAGCAGGTATTTTTGGGATGGCAGGTGCATTTTTCTCTCCTGCAGCAAGTGGAGTTTTACCGAAATTAGTAGCATCTGATAACTTACAACAAGCGAATGCCTTGTTAAGTGTTTCTCAAAATTTTGTTATGATTTTTGGACCTGCTCTTTCTGGAATACTTGTTCATTGGGTTGGGTTTGGTACGATTTTCTTTTTCGATGCATGTACCTTTCTTATCAGTGCCGTTTGTTTGGCTTTCATCCCGTTTTTGAAAACTTTGGAAAAAGTAGAACAGCAATCCCTTTTAAAAGAAGCAAAAGAGGGATTTTACGAACTTCTCCGTCATCGTTGGTTGTGGGCAACGACCATCGCCTTCGCTCTGCAAAATTTTGTGATTGCTTGTTACAACGTATTGGGTCCACTTGTTATGGAAAAAGGGTCAAATGGATCTACCGGTTGGGGATTTATTTTGATGGGTGGCTCTATTGGCGCGGTACTAGGTGGGGTTATTGCTATTCGATTCCGACCTGTTCATCCGCTATTTTATGGTTTGATCTTCATGGCTGTTTTTGTCCCATTGGAAGTACTGGTTCTTGTTCCTCCGTTACCTGTTTCCTTTTTGATTTTATTTTCCTTATTGGGTTCCCTTAGTATTGTGGTAGCAGACGTCATCTTCGATACTCTTTTGCAACAACATATTCCTGATCAAGTATTATCCCGTGTATATTCCGTTGAATCGTTAGTAACTTTTATTTTTATGCCACTGGGATTTGTTCTTGCAGGTCCGTTAGCTGATCGCTTTGGACTGCCAAACACCTTGATTTTTATTTCTGTATTAGCATTCGTTGGTAACCTTGTTGCTTGGCATTCCCGAGTATCCGTTCCTTAAAGAATAAGGAGAACGAGATAAATTAGGAGAACAATCATGAAAAAACTAATTTTGGAACTAAATAAAACTGATAATTCAATCAGTTACAAATCAAATTTCAAAGATGTTTCTTTTTTTCGCTTATCGGATGTACCTGATAATCAAGAAAACCAGTTTAAACTTTATGAATTGGTAAAGGAAGGCGTTTTGGGAGACCCAGGACAAAATGGTGAATTCGAATCATTTGATCAATTTATAGACAAAATATATTACCGTTGCTACTGGGATCGAAGAGAAAGTCAATTCATTGCAGCAGTAGATAATAACTGGATCGGTCTGAGTAGTATCACTCTGGATCGAGATAAAAAGGTTGCAGACTACGGGCTTACCGTTGTAAAAGAAGAGTTTAGGGGAAATGGAATAGCTTCTATGTTAAAAGAAAAAACGATAGATTATGCAAAAAAACAAGGAATCCAAAAAATGATTACCAGTGTTCATGAGGAAAATTATTCAATGCTGGCAGTTAACCAAAGGTTCGGATTCCATGAAAGTAAATAGAGGCTCATAGTTTAATTCTGGTAAAACCAGAAGTGTAGGAAAAGTGCATTAGAAATGGAGAATACAATGAAATATATTACCTTGTTAGAAACATAACCTCACAACATTTAGCTGGAGGTTTTTTTGTTGGATGGCCCAATCCTCCAGCATCTAAATTATGTTATCTGAGTTATCATTATTTTACATATATGTGTTAATAATCATATAAATAAAAAATAATACTATTCTCTATTGTTGTTCATCAGCAAAGGAATAATACAAAAATTTATCAATGAAATGAATTAAAATATAATGGAACAACAATACAATGTAATGCCACCAAAAGTTGAATATTCATTAACGGAAAAAATAGAGCAAAAAAACAAGTGGCCTAATAGCAATTTATGCAAGGCCACTTGTTTATTTAGAAGAGGTACTTCCATTCATTACCTTTTCTTGATGATGAAGTTATCTTGGAGCAATTGCCAATTTTTAGGGAAGTTCTCACCAAGAACCCAATAAGCAATACCTCGAAGACCATATGATTTGATTAGATTAAATTTGGCTTGTGCACTTTGTGTGTTTTCGAACCAAATAATATGTTTTTTGCCTGTATCATCAGTGTAGACATAATAAGGAGCTTGATCCTGATTGCTGTATTGTACTTTAATGGATCTAACTTGGGCGAAAGTTTCAGCTTCTTGTGGAGATACACGTTTTGCCTTTGGACCGTTCTTGATATAGGGTAATTTCCAATCATACCCATATAGAGGGGCTCCCATGATGATCTTATCTCGGGGGATCTTTGTAATGGCATAATCGATAACTTTACGAACTTGAGGAATAGGAGAAACGGCCATCGGAGGTCCTCCTGTCCAGCCCCATTCGTAGGTCATTAAAATCACAAAGTCCGCTATTTGGCCATGGAAAGCATAGTCGTGAGCACCATGCCAAGGTCCACTTTGTTTATCGCTTGTCTTTGGTGCTAGTGCGGTAGATACAAGAAATCCTTCATTTTTAACAGCTGGCAATAAAGTGGCTAGAAATTGATTATATAATTGTCGGTCTTTTACATAGATGTGTTCGAAGTCCACATTTAAGGCTTGATATCCTTTTTGTTTCATGATTTGAATGACATTATGAACTAGATTTTTTGATGCGATCGGATCAGTAAAAAGCCGATGAGCGATAGCTGGTTGAAAATTACCATTTGCAAAATTGGTAATAACCAACATTGGAGTTGCACGATGCCGTTTTATTGTTTTTATAGCAGCAGAATCATTTACAGAGGTCAAATCCCCATTAGCCTGAGCCTGATAACTAAAATTCGCAATATAGGTCAAGCTTTTATCTGTCTGCTTAATATCCGAAATAGCTTGACTAGGGTTTATTGGTTCTAGAAATCCGATGGATTCAATGGTAGGTTTGACCGCTTTTATAGGGAGTGTATTTTCCCCTCGTTTGACAGGAACTGTTCTTCCTTTACTACTCATTGTTTTTATTTTGGGACGGGTTATGTGATTGCTAAGGCGTTTGGAATAGGGAGATTTCTCACTACTTCGCATGTTTAGATTACATCCGGTTATGAGTAGGAAAAGTACCATAAATAGCAGATAAATTTTACGCATTTTTTGTCTCCTTTTTTATTATCTATAATTCTTCTCATCTCTGATATTTATGTATTTTGAGATCAGTGTTTAATTGGTGTTTACTGGTATTTACCAATCGTATATTTATATTTATAAATCACAGATGGGTGGTATAATAAAAAAATAAGTATTATAAAATTTTTTTAAAAGAAAGGATGGGATTATGGAGTTAGCGGTACAACCTCATATTCAGATTGGCAAAGTTAAAGCAAAGTGTGCACTTTTGCCGGGTGCCCCTGAAAGGGTTGATAAAGTAGCTGCTTATTTGGATGAGCCTATACAAATAGCCTATAACCGTGAATACAAAACGATTCAAGGGAAATATAAAGGGCTAGATGTTCTTGTTACTTCTACAGGAATTGGCGGCGCATCCACAGGCATTGCTGTAGAAGAATTAAAAAATGTTGGAATAAACACAATGATTCGGATTGGCAGTTGTGGTGCACTTCAAGATGGGATGCGTTTAGGTGATCTTGTTATTGCAAACGGTTCTGTGCGACATGATGGTGCCTCTGTTTCCTATATAGAGAAATCCTATCCAGCAATACCTGATACCCATTTGCTTTTCCACCTTGTAAATACAGCTAAAGATTGCCAATATCCTCATCACTTGGGTGTTATCCGCAGTCATGATAGTTTTTATACGGATCATGAAGCAGAAATAGATCAATTCTGGGGAGCTCATGGAGTACTTGCAGGAGATATGGAAAGTGCTGCGTTATTTGTTATCGGACGATTACGTCAAATACGTACAGCCTCCATTTTAAATGTGGTTGTAGAAACGGAAGGAGACTTAAAAGAGGGGATTAATGAATACGTAAATCAAGCAGCTATTAGTGCACAGGGAGAAGAACGGATGATTCACACTGCATGTGAAGCACTGGTTCGTCTTTATAATGAATAGGAGGTTATTTAATGAATAAAAGCATGTGGTCTTTTCGATTATCTACTGCTTCATTAGTACTTATTCCAGTTGCTGTTGGGATTAACTATATTGGGAAAACATTAGCTAGTGTTTTAAAGCTGCCACTTTGGTTAGATGCAATTGGCACCATGTTAGCAAGTATGCTTGGAGGTCCAATCATTGGCGCTTTGTCTGGAGCTATTAACAATGTGATTTATGGCCTTACAATGGATCCTATTTCTTTCATATATGGAATAACAAGTTTGTTTATGGGACTGGTAGCAGGGATCTTAGCGTATAAGGGTTGGATTTCTAGCTGGTCAAAAGCGATAATAGTTGGTATCGCGGTTGGTCTAACTGCTGTTGTCATTTCTACTCCGCTTAATATTAGCTTTTGGGGCGGACAAACTGGCAACTTGTGGGGAGATGCTCTATTTGCTCTTGTAATGGCTAAAACCAAGTTAGTGTGGTTCGCTTCGTTCTTAGATGAACTTGTAGTGGATGTCCCTGATAAATTAATTACGGTGCTCATCAGTTATGCTATATTCCGAGGTCTGCCAAATAACTTAAAACAACTCTACAAGAGTAATAACAAGATTGAGTCACTTGACTAAAGCAGGTGAATAATTTGAAGGCACTTACTTTATATGAAGATAGAAATACATTTATTCATCACGTTCATCCCATTAACAAACTTATTTATATATTCATCATCATTGTGGTTCCCTTGATTTTACCTCTTTTCCCAGTGTTGATAGCAGGTATTATAATGAATACGGTGCTATTGCTGATTGCAAACGTTTTCAAAAAATCGTTGCCTATCTTTGGCTTTGTGCTCCTTATCTTACTTACTGTGCTAATCATTCAAGGTTTGTTTCATGCGGAAAATGCTACACCTTTGTTCCACCTTGGACCTCTCTTGTTTTACAAAGAAGGTTTCTTCTATGCACTACAAATTACTTTACGTGTCCTAAATATTGTTGCTGCATTTATGATATTAGTCTTAACAACGAAACCATCTGATTTGGTTGAGACTTTAGTACGAAAAGGACTTTCACCAAAGATTGGTTACGTTCTACAATCCGTGTTTCAAATTATCCCACAGATGCTATCTACAATGGAGACAATTTCAGATGCACAACGGTCCCGTGGTATGGAGACGGAAGGGAACTTATTTGTTCGAATCAAAGCGTTTTTACCACTCCTTGGTCCAGTGGTATTAAATTCACTAATTCAGACAAGAGAAAGAGCAATGGCCTTAGAGGTACGTGGTTTTAGTTCCTTGAGACATAAAACGTTTTTGAATGAAGTGAAAAATTACAGATATACTACTTTCATTCAATTTACCCTTTGGCTTGTTCTGTTGGCAGCAATCATTTGGAGGGTGGTATTATGAAGAAAATTGTGGTGGAAAACTTAAAATATCGCTATCCTTCAACTGAAAAACTTGCATTGGATGATATTTCTTTTACGATAAATCAGGGTGAATTTATTGGCATCATTGGACAAAATTCTGCTGGAAAGTCTACCTTATGCCAAGCATTGGTAGGACTTGTGCCCCATTTTTATCAAGGCGCTTATGGCGGCAAAGTAATAGTTGATGGAATAGAGGTAAAACAAAGTTCGATTAGTGAACTTTCCTTAAAAGTTGGCATCGTATTTCAAAATCCATTTACACAAGTAACTGGTTCCAAACTCACCGTATATGAAGAAATTGCCTTTGGCCTTGAAAATATGGGGCTTACACGAATAGAAATGTTAGAGCGGATAGACTCTGTTTTAGATCTATTTGATATTACGGCTGTAAAAAATCGTAATCCTTTTGATTTATCTGGAGGTCAAATGCAACGAATGGCGATTGCCAGCATAGTAGCGATGAAACCAGACGTAATTGTGTTAGACGAGCCAACATCACAGCTTGACCCACAAGGTTCGGAAGAAGTGTTTCGTGCAATTGGCGAGTTAAGTAACCAAGGTATGACTGTTGTTATGGTAGAACATAAGATCGAAAAGATAGCAGAATACTCTGATCGTGTTCTCTTGCTTCATGAAGGTAAATGTGTAGATTTCGCTTCACCCGCAGATATTTTTTCACGAGATGATTTACATGAGTATGGAGTAGTAGCCCCTGTTTATACGAGGGTTTGTCAAGCGCTGAAACAGAAAAATATAGATAAGAAAACATATCCAGCAACATTAAGTGAGGCAGTTGAAGTATTAAGGGGTAAAATACATGATTAAAGTCAAAGATGTTTCTTTTTCGTATCAAGCAGGTACCGAAATCATCAAAGACATAACACTTCATTTTGATCAGCGGTCTACAGCGATTATTGGTCAGAATGGAGCTGGTAAAACAACTTTTGTTAAGCTTTTAAAAGGTTTGTTAAAGCCAAGTAGTGGAGACATTATAATTGGTGATAGCAGTGTAAATGAGACGACCCCAGCTACTCTAGCAAAACAAATTGGACTAGTTTTTCAGAATCCAAATGATCAAATATTTAAGCGAAGTGTGTTGGAAGAAGTATTATTTGGCCCTTTAAATATTGGACAAAATCCTGAGCTGGCCAAAGAAAATGCGTTGAATGCTTTGAAAATGGTTGGTTTAGAAAATAGATTAGAGGTGAATCCCCAAGACCTGAGTTTATCCGATAAGAAATTACTTTGTATTGCTTCCATCATTGCCATGGATACCAATATTATCATCTTAGATGAACCAACCATCGCACAAGACCATTTGGGAAAACAAAAGATTAAAGAGATTATTCAATCGTTAAAAGAGAAGCAGAAACTAGTGATGACGATTATTCATGATATGGATTTTGTTGCTGAAAACTTTGAGAGAACGATTGTATTTCAACAAGGAAAGGCGATATTAGATGGATCAACACGGGAAGTATTCGCAGAGTCCGATATCTTAGCTGCTGCCCGTGTGGAACCTCCATCTATAACTCAACTTGGTTATTGGTTAGGATATAAACAAGTTTTTCTTACTGAAAAAGAGTTAATAGAAACAATAAAGACTGATTCGAAAATAGCATTGTGAGACTTTCTGATTTTTACTGTCGAAAAAAGCAGCTAACCTTTACCAGTAATTAAACTCGAGCGGCTTAGAAATGTATTTTTTATTAAATTTCACTTTTTGGGCATATAATAAATGTAATATAGATAGATTCGAAATAATTAAACCAACCATTCATGTTTGATCTGAGCTAAAAAGGTTCAACACATAGATGGATGGTTTTTATATCCCTAAAAGATTTGAAAAACAATCTTGGGTAAACTGTTTCAAAAAGTTGGTGGTGTGGATGATCAAGAGACCATCTACACTCTTAAACAGAAAATAGTGGGTTCGAACCACTCACCTCATACCATAAAGCCGCGTTTTATCCAGATGAGCTAATCTCCCGTTCGGTTAATTTTTACAATAGGAGTAATCTCCTAACAAGTGGGATTACTTTTATTGTAGAATACCTTATTCAGAATCAGAAATTGAATGAATCTGTATCTTACAAAAGGAAAATCCCCACTGGTTGTCACCAGTGGGATAATCTACAGATCAACGAGGAGGAAGATTATCAGTTGTAGACCCTCCAATGTTATGTGACCTCTTACATGTCCAGTTGCTCATATAATTGACTCTTTTTGAGCATTTCCATAAATTTGGAAAAGGCGCTTGTGACTAAACTATCTTTATGACGGATTAGATATGTTCTTGATAGACTGTATTCTTGGGGGAGAGTATACGACCGCAATTTTCCTTCTTGTATATAAGATTGAACGGCAGACTTTGGAACAAGTGTGGAACCAAGCCCAGCGATAACCCCTCTTAGTATTGCCTCCATTTGATTGAATTCCATGTATCGAAAGGAAGTAATTCCATTTAAATTTAACCAATTCTCCAATCTATCTCGATGTAAACATCCTTTAGTATTCATTAGAAAGGGCTGTTTACATATGTCTTTGAGGTTTTCATTTGCTGGGTTCGTAATTAATAAGAGTTCATCTTCATGAACAAGTTCTTCTACAATACGATCATCTTTTACTGAAGATGCGACAAATGCGCAATCCAGTTGGAAATGGTTTACCTTATCTATGAGTACTGTTGATACGTCTGTTTCAAGCGAGAGTTCCACTTCAGGATAGGTGGTGTGATAATCCACTAAAATTTTCGGAAGATGAAAAGCGGATACCGTATAATATGCACCAATTGCAAGTCGACCTGCTGGTTTTAGATCGTCATTTAATGCTTTATGCGCTTCTTCCAGTAATTGCAGAATCCTTTCGGCATAATCGAGTAGTTTCTCTCCTGAGGGTGTCAACATCATCCCGCGTTTTCGGTAAAAAAGAGTAGTTTTTAATTCTTTTTCCAGATGTTGCATTCTAGCAGTTACATTTGATTGGACATAGCCCAGTGACTGTGCGGCTTTGGTAATGCTTCCTTCATGTGCAACTGCACGAAAAATTCGTAAATCATTGTTCTCCAAAGTGATCCCCCTTTCTGATAAATCACTGAAAGTGAATCTTTATATTATTTATATTCATTTTACATGATAATCGGGTAATTGTATATTGGCTATAGAAATTTGAAAAGTCACAGGAGGAAGCGATATGTTTGCTGTAAAACCCAATAAATGGGCAGTTTTATCTGTAATTACCTTTGTTTCTTTTATCTCGAACTTAGATGCAACGATTGTGGTAATTGGCCTACAACCTATTGTTAAAGATTTGCAAATTCCAATTGCCACTGGCATGTGGACCATAACTGCCTTTTTTATCACGAATACTGTATTTTTACTTCCGTCGGGACGATGGTCAGACATGTTTGGAACAAAAAAAATTTTTTTATGGGGATTTGGCTTGTTTACTTTTGCCACAGTACTTTGTGGATTAGCGAATTCCGGTTCATCGTTAATAGCTGCTCGTCTTCTTCAAGGAGTTGGTGCGGCAATGGCAATGGCGACAACAACCCCAATCCTTATGAGAACATTTCCATCAAGTCAGCTTGGATTTGCTTTAGGTATCAATAATATTTCTTGGGTGACAGGATCACTCATTGGACCAGTGCTTGGTGGTGCATTGGTAGGTGAGTTTGGATGGCGTTCCATTTTCTTTGTAATCGTACCTTTTGGGATTATCAGCTTGATTGCTGCCGTGTTTGTTTTGGAGAGCTCGCGAACGGGTGAGAGAGAGAAAACGGATTGGCTTGGTATTATGACTTTCGGTTCTGGATTGGTTGCCTTTCTTGTTGCTTTGTCTGAGGGAACGGCATTGGGTTGGGCATCAGCAGGAACAATAGGGTTATTTGCAGCTACGCTAATTTTTTGGTCTCTTTTTGGATACATTGAACGAAAGGTTCAGTATCCTTTGTTTCATTTAAGTCTTTTACGCAATCAACGATATACCATTGGTCTTGGGATCACGATGAGTTACTGCATTGGTTATTTCTCTGTCACTATTTTGCTTACCTTGTACCTGCAAGGAGCACAACATCTAAGTTCATTGGAGACAGGGTTATTATTAATACCGTTATCTGTGCCTCAGCTATTTACAGGTCCCATAGGAGGTAAACTGGCCGACCGTTTTGGTACAGTGAACATGATTCTATTAGGATCATTCCTAATAGGGGTTTCTCTTTTGTTACTAGGTCAACTAGGTACCCAGTTATCAAACATGGCTGTCATTGTTCCGCTTTTGATCATTTCTGCGGCGACAGGGCTTTCATGGCCATCTCTTGCCAAGGCGGTATTGTCCGCCGCTCCTCTGGAACAAGCAGGATCCGCTTCTGGCATGTTTGGGACTATCTACAACATGTGCAGGGCAATGAGTCAAGCGCTTGTGCTCTTGGTTGTACAACTTGGCAGTACATCGATAAATGTTACGAAAATGTTTTCCGAACCAGGAGCAATATTAGATGCCAATTCAAAGAGTGTATTCATTAAAAGCACAAATATGGGTTTTCGCTTTTTCGCTTTATTTCTTGCTATTTCACTGGTACTAGGGTTATTTCTGATGAGAATTCAACAAAAACAACTTCTTGTACACGAGATTCAAAATGCTAAACAGTCTGGATGAATGTTTTATTCTAAAAGCCAGTTGCATTAATTTTACACTTTATGGCAGATTGTCAAGCCAAGTGCGACATTTCTCCCAATATGTATTTAGTAATCAAAGAATGAAAAGACTCAAATATAAGAGGTTGTTGCATAAATAAATTTGAACGCTGGATAAAGTGTTCTCTGTGTCTGTTGTTGAAAAACACAAAGGACGCTCCATCCACCAAAGCGAGACTTGTGCCCTTGTCTGAGGCGCACATCTGTGCTTCTACGTTGAATAATGCAACAGGTTCATAAACTTTGCATTTTAAAAATAAATAGAACTCCGTAAATAGTCAAACCAACCAATCATGGTTGAACTAAAAACGTTCAATACATAGATGGTTGGTTTTATATCATCATAACTATAAGTTACTAAATATAAGAAACTTGGTGCGTGGATGATCCTGAGACCACCCACGCTTGAACGAACAAGGAAGAGAGGACTTGAACCTCTGACCTAATCCCTTGAGGGTTGCTCTACCACTAAGCTACGTCCCTGTCCATTCATTGTGTATTATACTATGATATGAATTTTCCAACAAGTAGAGTATTTGTCTCATTATTTCTTCGTTGCATTTAGTAACCACACAAAATGATTATAACGAGTAAAAGTCACATCAAATCCATGTTTTTCAAACATATTACGCAACACAGGAATGGTTGTATAGTACTCCCTTTGTAAATCTTCTGCTAAATTATGAAATCCACGCTGTTTTGCGTGCTTAATTGTATCAATATATGATTTTTCATTTTCAAACATGGTGTCAGCAAATAGTATTTTGCTGCCGGATTGGAGGAATTTACTATACTTTTCAACGGCTTCTTCTTTTTCTATATCTGTTAGATGGTGAAATGCATATGTGCTGACAATACTATCAATTTGAACATCAGGTTTTGGGAATTGAAGGAAATCCCCATCTTTAATGGGTATACGATTACCTAGTTTTTCAATCGCTAGATCCCTCATCGGTTTCGAGGGCTCAATTCCGTAAATATTTAAATTGTTATTAAGTAGTTTCATTGTCAGGTTTCCTGTTCCTGTCCCAAACTCCAACACATTTCCAAATGCTAACTTCGCTGTATCCTGCAAAATAGCTTCATACTGTTCAAACACTTCTTTGTATTCTTCATCCTGTCCAGAAACCGAAGAATCATATTGTTCTGCCCAACCCTCAAAGATGTCTAAAAATTCCCGACCCATGATGTGCACTCCTTCAATGCTTATAATTTCTATAAATATAGTATGATTTTAAATGTTAATTTCTCTCAAAATATCACATCTTTTTTCTTTCAGCAAGTGAAAAATAGTCACAGGCAATAAAAGGATACATTCATCATTGGGAGTGAAGGATTAGGCATGTGGCTCAGTGAGTTGTCCCTTTTATATATAAATTATCTCGGCTTAGGAATGGGTTATTTGGTTTTCCATGTCTTTTGCTATTTTTAATCCCAAGAGGCAAATGGTTAACCAAGCACCTCCAACAGCATACCCGCCTAAAATATCACTTGGCCAATGAGCCCCAAGATAAACCTTACCAATCCCAATCAAGGTAACGAAAACAGCAGTGGTCAGGATAATAAAAGCTTTTGCAGAATTTGATTTCACAGCTGTTACAAACAAAACACATAACATACCATAAAAAACAATCGACCGCATCGCATGACCACTCGGATAACTAAAGCCTGAATTTATTAAAATTTGATCCCAATCTGGACGTGGACGCTGGAGTGTGGATTTCAAAAGGAGATTCAAATACTGTGCTCCTGCTAATCCAATGATGAGAAAAAAAGCCTCCAGTCTTCTTTGCATCCAAATGAATAAAGTTGAAAAAATGAAAAGGAGTAAAAATATGCCTTCACTTTGCCCGAAAAAAGCAAAAAACTTCATCGGTTGGTTTAGAAAAGGGTAAAAAGTATGCAGCCAATTGATGATGATGGAATCAAATTGGTAAAGCTTGTTTTTTACTAGGTCATTGGAAATTTTCCAAAACATCATTATAAAAAAGCTAAACGTTACAAGAGAAAACAGGATGTATGTTTTGGTTGATCGAGATAGAGAAAAAGTTCTCATTAAAAAATGTCCCTTCAGCAGTACTTGTACAATGGATGGGTAGAATTGTGGCTTGATGTTGACTGCCAGAAATTCGTTTGGCAGGAGACTTTAATTTTTGGTTGTTACGAATATGGATATGCAAATTTACAGCGGAACTTTACCATATTTTCTTGTTTTAAATGTCTCAATAGCAAATCAAGTGTGCACAAAGTAAAAGATCCCTTTACCAATTGGTTTCGGGGATCTTATCGTAAAAGCTGCGAAGTGCAAGAAATTCGCTGCTAATATTTTGAGTTGTGATTATCTGCTTTGTGAAGTTTTCTTTTTGTGTTTTGTCGTAATAAGTAAAGTCCAACTCGATTTATGATGATTAGACCGAAAATGGTATAGCTAATAGTAGTCCAAGCACTATCTCCCATATAAAAATATCCCAATAAAATTTTTCCGACTAAATATATATTCCATATGATAAGACCTAATTTAATAGAGTGTTTCCAAAAAGCCAAACATAACAATACGGCAAACATAAGATATACAAAGACTATAGCCAAAGTGGAGAGAGGGCTATGGAATAATATTTTTTCATATTCTAGACCCGCTTGCATTTGAAGGTTATCGAATGCTCCATTTGCAACGGAGCCTACTAGGATTAAAGTCATAAAAACAAAGGTACTAACTAATCCTATCCAGCTGCGTTTATAAGCAAAATAACAGCTGCCAATTAAGAAAATCGCGCGGATATACCAGTTCAGTGGATTTAAATGACGGCTTAACGCTAAAATTGTATGAAATTCCATAGCAATCCCTCCTGCTGCTTTACATCATTGATGCTATCATTCTAGTTTACATTTGTTTCATTTGGTATAGGAAAAATATTGCTTTCTAGGATTTAAAATAGATACTCGAAGGGATTTGACAGCAATAAGTACATTGTCCATTAAGGCTGTAATTTCGATTGTATAATTTTCAGTTTTATTTCTTCTTCTATGTTTTCATCCAGCAATTTGTTTATTTCTATTCGTTCTAAACGCTTAGCAAAAGCAGCTTCAAAAGAAAGTTTCTGAGACTCAAACTCTAGTGTTTCTAATCTTTCATCGACTAATTTGGTAAGGCTTTGAAACTCTATTGTATTTATTCTTTCTAATTTACGAAGTTGAAACTTTTCTTTTAGGTTTTTCAAAGCATTTAATTGGTTAGCTGTTTTAATATATTCTCTATTAGAAGAAGGATTTGAGATTGGACTGCTTATGTATAAAAGGTGTTTGGTTAAGAACAAAATGCATTCTTTGACCAGTTTTTCTAAGTAAGATAATTCATCTGGTGTTAATTTATTTTTGGCATATAATTTTGTGATCATAACAATTGTCGCTCCTTAATCATTCTAATTATTGCCATTATAACAAATTGATGGTGATGTGGGGAGGGAGGAGCTTGTTCCCTCCAGTTATACTAAACGCAATCGTTATTTGTACATCGGATTGTGCTAATACTTCTAAACTATGAACCTAATCGATCCTGTTTCGGACTGGACTGGATTTGTAAAGAAACGACTGGGAGAAAAGCTTTTTGTTGCAGCATTTCATCTACTCTCATACATTGATATCCTTGTTGAAGAACACTTTGGAAAACATATTCCAGAGCTTCGATTGTAAACGATGGTGCATCAATATCAGCGCCAAATGTATCTCCACTATCATGTAACAGAATAATATCCCCGTCTTTTATGTTTTGAAGCAGATTTTTCTTTATTCTGTCGCTTCCTCCCTTACTTTTCCAATCGCCAACCATTAAGGACCACAGTATAATTTGAAAATGTTTTCTCAATCCAAAGTCAAATAAGTTTAGAAGTCCCCAAGGAGGTCGATAAAAAATGGGACGGACTCCAGTGATTTGTTCAATAAGCGAAGCCGATTGATTTAATTCACGACGAATAGCCCATGGTGAGCGAAACCAGTTAGATTTGTGGACATAATTGTGTACTCCGATCGAGTGACCTTCGAGATGCATGCGACGAATTAAATTTGGATATTTTTCTACTTTTGACCCAAGAGTAAAGAAGGTAGCTTTGATATTATATTTTTTTAAAAGATCAAGTAGTTGAGGAGTATATATTGGATCAGGACCATCATCAAAGGTAAAAGCTAATCCATGTCGAATAGGTCTTCTTTTGTATACCCCAATACCTAATCCCAAAGTAGCGATAGCTGGAAGGATTGCATATACAAAAAATAGAATTGCAATAGATATTATTATTGCCAACGAAAAATGCCTCTCAACAAAATGCAACATATGTGAAAACTCCTTTTTTGTGGCTTTCCTAATATGCCACAAAGTTGTACTAATAAAGCCTTCCTATAAAATAGGAGTACTTCGTTCTATCTCATTATTATAAAACAATAAAAGAGACGGCTGAAGCACAAGAAAAGTTCATCAAAGAAGCATTTTCCATCGTTTTTGTTTTCCTTTTATTGATTTTTGATGGGACGGATACCTTTATCATTTGTATAAAAAAGAAAGAAATATAAATAATGGAGATAGACGGTGAACTTTTTTGCGTTATTCACCGTCTATTAAGGTATAGAACTATCTTATTGAAGTGGAGGCAGGAGAGGGTAGGGTGTGGACCAAGAGCTTTACGATCTGATCACCAAAGCAAAACAAAGGGATAAAAATGCATTTGAAGCCCTTGTAGAGAGATACAAAAAACAAGTATATTATCAAGCTGTAGCCATGTTGAATGATACCATTGAGGCAGAAGATGTACTTCAAGAAGCATTTCTCAAAGCCTATTTCTCTTTGGAAAATCTAAAAAGTCCCTTTGCCTTCACTTCTTGGTTAAGTAAGATTGTATATCATCTCTGTAATGATCGTTTAAAGAAGCGATATAAAGAGAAAGCGGTTGTCAGTGATTGGCTGACCAATAAAATAGAGAGTATTCAAGACTCAAATCTTCCTATTGAACAAAAACAATTGGAAATGGATTTATACCAAGCTTTGCAGTCTTTATCTCCTGAGCATCGTTCTGCTTTTTTACTAAGGGAAATACAGGGATATTCTTATCAAGACATAGCGAAAATTATGGATGTTCCTGAAGGTACTGTCAAATCAAGAATACATACTGCTCGTATGACATTACGAAATGAATTAAAAAGTCAGAGGTGATCAAAAATGCAACATGTGGATCATTTGCTATCTGCCTATGTAGATAATGAATTGAAAGAACAGGAAAGATTAGTAGTAGAGAAGCATTTGCAAGATTGTACAGATTGCCTCGAACTATATGGAGATTTTACGTGGATGAATGGGCAACTGAAAAATACTTTCGAAAGCCTTTTATTACCGAAGAATATAACCAGCAAGGTAATGCAAGGGATACATTCTCATGAAGAACAAACTTATCGGGAAGTACCAGTTATCTTTTCGTATACTGCCTTACGTTGGAGTACGATAAGTAGTATTTTACTCTTGCTTGTCATTCATATATCTCTGTTTTTTCTATTAGGAAGTCTATTTTCTTTTACTCCTATTCGTATTTTGTACCATCTCGTTCATGGTTTTCATACCGTTTTTTCTGCTATACCGTACTTAAGTCTAACTGTAGCCATTTTCTGTTTCCCTTTGATAGGGGCATCCCTTTGGTCTTTGCGCCTATTGTTGAGTTCAAAGAAGGTGGAGATGCAACAATGAAACAGAAGTTCATTTTATTAAGTCTCCTATTTTGTGTTATTGGGTATATATGGATGGGAAGCGTAAATGTTTATGCATCAAATAATCCAGATATCTTGTCCTTTTCCAATAATAATACGGTGTTTTCATATAAAGATTTGGTAATTTCCGAACGACAAAAAATCGATCACATCGTCGAGTTTGGCGATGATGTTACATTAGCAGGATCGGCTAGAGAAATTATCGTGGTGGGTGGTAATCTTCATCTTAAGAAAAGTGCACAAGTAGGAGAATTAGTACTTGTGATCGGTGGAAAGATTACACAAGAGCCAGGAGCTAAAGTTACAGATGAAATTTTCCATCTGTCTTTTGACCATCAAATGGCAAACAATTTGCTGATCACTAGCAGTTTTTTATTTGGTTGGTGGTTCTTTCGATTCTCTTTCAGTTTGTTACTTTTCATTCTGCCCATAGCAACTGTCCTCATCGCACGGCAACGAATCGATCCTTTTATTGTGAGAATTCGTCAAGAGTTAAAGCAAACCATATTAATAGGTATTACAACTAGTTTATTATTAATAGCCATTGCCTTTCTTCTCATCATTAGTATTATTGGAATCCCGATCCTCATTATTTTAGCCCTTATTCTGGTGGTCTTTAGCATCATTAGTTTAACGGCTGTTTCGATCATGATTGGCGAACAAATTTCCCTGCTAAGAGGCCGCGAAAAATGGCTGATCGCAGCAGTAGGTTCAGCTATCCTTGCTTCCGTTATTAATTTCCCATTATTAGGAGGAATTTTGTTATTAGGTCTTCATTGGTTATCGCTAGGTCTTATGACTACATGGTTATGGGAGAAAAAGGATATATGGAGCAAACCAAAAATTAAAGGAATGAAATAGATGAACTGGTCTAAAACCTTAACATCTACCAAAAAGTACATACTGATTTCTATTTTGTTTTTATCCTTTTTCACATTTGTCTTTGCAAAATTCGCGGATGAATTGGTGGAAGCTGACTTATTTCACTTCGACCAAACTATTATCAATTGGATAGGGACATTTGTTAAACCACAACTTACTTCGATGATGAAATTTTTTACCTTTTTTGGTTCTCCATTAGCATTAATATTATTTCTTATTATTTCTGTGTCGTGGATGGTATGGCAAAAGAAAAGATGGGAGTCTTTGTTTCTTGTCATTGCGATAGCAGGAGGGGGGCTGTTTAACCAATTACTCAAATGGATTTTTCACCGCCAAAGACCCACTCTGCATCGTCTCATTCAAGAAACCGGCTATAGCTTTCCCAGCGGTCATTCCATGATTTCGTTCGTTTTTTATGGAATGATTTGCATGCTGTTAATGGTATTTTTAAAATCTAGAACACCAAAAGTTATTGTGATCATAAGTACTGTTATTATGGTTGTGATGGTTGGGATGAGTCGAATTTATTTAGGAGTCCATTATCCAAGTGATGTTTTAGCTGGATATGCAGCTGGTGGAGCATGGTTAATGATTTGTTTAATAGGTCTGAGGCTTGTTCTGGAGACAAGAGAGAAAAATAGAGGTGAAAAGAATTAAGTTATAAAACTTCTGGGGCGTACAAGGAGTCGGTGTTCATGCATCCTTTTGTGGGAGTATTCTTTCTATTCGGACAGACATCTGTTAAGCTATAGGTAACCAGCCCTAGTTCTGAGGAGGACAAGGTGAGCAGTGACTTGAAAGATCTGTTCGACCAGATCGAAGAAGATGGTGCTCAACTACAGCAAGTGCGCAGTGCAATCGAGGAGGGCGAGGATCGGTGGCTTCGAAGCCTGCTGATTCTCGCCCGGGATTCCATCAGGTGGTACCGGCGGGCAGCTGTGGAGATCCGCGATGCAGGGTACGAGATGGAGAAGCTCCCCATCGGTCAGAGGGGAGGGAGCCCGTATCCGCGCGCCCAGACTTACCTGACCATGGCGGAGGCGTTGCTGACGCCGGTCAACATGCTCCGCGGCCAGACGGATCCACACGTGATCCACGGCATCGAGATGGCGATCGTTCGCCTCGTCCCCTCGGATCTTTCGGAACGGATGAGGTCCAACAGCCTTGGTAATTGAGAACCTTGAAAAACAAATTGACAGGACGAAGACGATCAATTATAGTGAATACATGGTCAGTCATTAATTTATTTTAAATACGTGGGTCTTCTATAGAGGTGAGTGTTTTGAGTAAACAAAAAGAGCGTTTTGAGGCAATGAGGGCGGAAGCAACGAAGAAAATTTTATTTTCAGCAACGAAATTGTTTGCTCAGAAAACGTTTTTTAAAACTACAATGCAGGATATAGCAGATGATGCTGGGGTGAGCAAAGGTTTAGCATATCGGTATTTTTCTTCGAAAGAGGAAATTATGAACCATCTGATTGAATTATCGGTTCCTGGTTTTGATAGTTTATCGACTTTGCTGCATCAAGACAGAGATGAAAAAGAACTTTTGTCAGAAGTGACAGGCTTTTTACTAGAGAATCTGAAACATGATTCCTCTACTTCAGAGGCATTTCAAATCCTTAGTCAGATTGATAGTTTTTCAGAAAATGAGTTAAGTTCTGAGGTAAGGGCAGGTTATGAAAAATCACTCCAAAATCTGATAGCTAATTTTGCTCGGGTGATTAAGTCTGGTCAGGAAAAAGGATATTTTACCGAAGGGAATCCCGAGCATCTTGCTCTCTTTTATTACAGTACGTATCAAGGAGTAGCGTTTTCCAGCCGGACATTTAAAGAAAAATATGTTTATCCTACTGTAGATGTATTTTTGAAGTTTTTAATCAAAGTGTAATAATAGAACTATATTTTTATTTCTAACTGGAGTAACCAATTTAGTGTCAGATGCCTCTTATAGAATAAGGGGTTTTTTGTTATTAGGAAAAAATGTTTTTTTGAGGTGTCGTATAAATCAAATGTTTGTTAAATTCGAATAATGGGATGACCTTATTGTCAAACTGTTGTATCCTATGGTTAGGGCTAGTAATCGTGCTATCCCTGTGTCTACCTTTAAGGAGGTGCACCATGACTGCTAACTCCGAAGACGAGAGCGAGGAGACGAGTCAGTCTGGTTCATCGCTGCCCGTCTTCGTGAAGCCTGATCCCGTAGGGGACGATGAGGCTCGTAGGAATCAGGGGGGTGCCGGTCGCTGATAGGAACTGATCGTTCCTGTTAGTGGAGACAAGGCCGGCTGATCTGTGTTCACATGGATCAGCCGGTCACCCAATAAGTGCGATACCTTGAATTGATATAAAAGAAAGCAACGAAAATTCCTCATTTTTATAGGTGTAACAAACAGACGACCGACTGATATGACATCAGCCGGTCGTTTTGTCCCCTACTAGCAATCAAGGAACAAGTTGCAGCAATCTCAACTCACGTAGAGAACAAGAAGTGCCGCTACCATCCCTGCTCCTACACCGATATTTCGGCATACGGAACAGAAAAAGTAGTCCTTGATACTCTCGTCCCTCAGAGCCTTCTGATACAGCTTGTGAACGACGGCTGCATAGGCGAAGAAAAAGATCATCGAGATGGTTCCTGCAAGCATTATAACTCCCGTAAGGATGATCGCGACAACTTTATCTATATCAGGCAAAAATTAATATGAATAAGATTTATAAAAACTCTTTACATAGGATAAGGGGGTATGGTATATTTACAACTGTAAGATAACTCAATTTAAAAGGTGAAAAGTTTAATACAACATAATTCTTCACATAGAGGAGATCCTACATCGAAAAAGAAGTAGTAAAGATACAAAAACCGAATAAGTATTTGTGTTACTTGTAAAGTGGTTTTTCCTATTCATTTCTCAAAAACGAGTAATGAAAGGCTCAAAAGATACAATATACCCTATAGGGGTAAAAAATTTTTAAGTTCATTATACCCCTATAGGGTATACAGGCAAAGGAGTTTCCTATATGATTGCCCAACAAAAGATGAAAATTACTGGTATGACTTGTGCCGCTTGTGCCAATCGGATCGAAAAAGGACTGAAAAAAGTCGAAGGTGTGTCCGAAGCAAATGTAAATCTTGCCTTAGAAACCGCTACGGTTTCCTATGATACATCTCAAACAAATGCTAAGGAGTTAGAAGAAAAAATTTCTTCCCTTGGATATGGCACTGTCAAAGAAACAGTAGAATTACAACTCACTGGTATGACTTGTGCTGCTTGTGCCAATCGAATTGAAAAAGGCTTAAATAAGTTACCTGGAGTCTCGAAAGCTACTGTGAATTTTGCCCTTGAGACAGCAAGAGTAGAGTATTCACCAAGTGAAGTTACACTAAGCGATATGATTCAGAAGATTGAAAAGCTAGGCTATAAAGCTCAAACGAAAGAAGATACCAAAAATAAAACCGATCATCGCCAGCAAGAAATCAAGAAACAAACCCGTAAATTTATCTTTTCAGCTGTATTGTCTTTTCCGTTGTTATGGGCGATGGTCAGTCATTTTTCTTTTACATCGTTTATTTGGCTGCCAGATATCTTCATGAATCCTTGGTTTCAGTTGATATTAGCTACTCCTGTTCAATTTTTGATCGGTGGACAGTTTTACGTTGGGGCATATAAAGCACTGCGAAACAAAAGTGCTAATATGGATGTTTTAGTAGCTCTAGGAACATCAGCAGCATATTTTTATAGCTTATATCTAACGATTACTAATATGGGACATGGCGGTCATTCTGTCGAGTTATATTATGAAACTAGTGCCGTGCTCATCACCCTTATCATTTTGGGGAAATTATTGGAGGCACGTGCCAAAGGGCGTTCTTCAGAAGCAATCAAGAAACTGATGGGATTACAAGTGAAAACAGCATTAGTTGTCCGGAATGGCGAAGAAAAACATGTTTCTATTGAAGAAGTAGTTGCAGGTGATGTGCTGATTGTCAAACCAGGTGAAAAAATTCCAGTTGATGGAGAAGTGATAGAAGGAACTTCCGCAGTGGATGAGTCCATGCTGACAGGGGAAAGTATCCCGATTGAAAAACAGATCGGGGATGCCGTAATTGGTGCTACGATGAATAAAAATGGACGTCTCTTGGTAAAAGCGACGAAAGTAGGGAGAGACACAGCATTAGCTCAGATTATTCAAGTAGTAGAAGAAGCACAAGGTTCAAAAGCACCGATTCAACGGGTTGCGGATAAAATTTCAGGCGTATTTGTTCCAATTGTCATCGGAATTGCTGTTGTGACCTTTTTTATCTGGTATTTTGCTGTCAGTCCCGGGGAGTTTGCAAATGCGCTGGAAAAGGGAATCGCAGTGTTAGTAATTGCCTGTCCTTGTGCATTGGGATTAGCAACTCCGACTTCGATCATGGCTGGATCAGGTCGTGCAGCAGAATGGGGCGTTTTGTTCAAAGGTGGAGAACATCTGGAATCCACTCATCAAGTTGATACAGTAGTATTGGATAAAACGGGCACGATCACAAATGGAAAACCTGTATTGACAGATATCCTTGTAGCAGAAGGATTAGATAAAACAACATTTTTGTCCTTGATTGGTGCTGCAGAAAAAAACTCTGAACACCCACTAGCAGAAGCAATTGTCGAGGGTATCAAGGATAGAAATATTTCTCTATCTCATGCAGAGGAATTTGAAGCTATTCCAGGCTATGGAATTCGCGCAGTAGTAGAGAAAAAAGAACTATTTATCGGTACAAGAAGATTAATGGCAAGACAGCATATCGAAATAAATCAAGTAGAAAAGGCAATGGCTGAATTAGAAGTATCAGGGAAGACGGCTATGTTAGCAGCGATAGATGGACAGTATGCAGGTTTAGTAGCAGTTGCTGATACGGTAAAAGATACTTCTACAAAAGCAGTACGTCGTTTAAAAGACTTAGGACTTGAAGTGATTATGATTACTGGGGATAACGAGCGAACTGCCGAGGCAATCGGACGCGAAGTAGAGGTTGATCGAGTATTAGCAGAAGTGCTGCCAGAAGCTAAAGCAGAAGAAGTGAAAAAATTGCAGGCGGCCGGCAAGAAAGTAGCAATGGTTGGCGATGGGATCAATGATGCTCCCGCACTGGCAACGGCAGATATTGGGATGGCGATTGGTACAGGGACAGATATAGCAATGGAAGCAGCGGATGTGACCTTAATGCGGGGAGATTTACAGAGTATTGTCGATGCCATTTCGATGAGTCGTAAAACAATGCGTAATATCAAACAAAACCTCTTTTGGGCACTCGCTTATAATGTCATTGGTATTCCCATTGCAGCTATTGGCTTTCTTGCACCTTGGCTGGCTGGGGCTGCTATGGCTCTCAGTTCGGTTTCCGTTGTCTTAAATGCATTACGTCTACAACGAGTAAAACAGTGAGGAGGAACTGCAATGAGCCAATCCCATGTGGTGATTTACACCATTCCCACTTGTCCCGACTGCCATGAGGCAAAACGTTATTTTCGAGAAAAGGGAGTATCTTTTCAGGAGAAAGATTGCACGACTGACCCTGATTACCCTCCAGAAGTTTACAATTTGACTGGAAAACAGATCGTACCTACGTTAGTGATAGATGAACATGTTTTCGTTGGTTTTTCCAATAATTACGATGCGATAGACAAGATAATAAAGGAAGATGGATGAGAGCTCTGATGTATGTTGCATCATCCATCAAAATAATGATTGATTTATTATAGGGTAGATAGGTATACTATAATCACCTTTGAACATCTTAGAATAAAAGGAGAGAAGGGTTATGTTGCAAGTAACGCTAAAAGTAGAAGGTATGAGTTGTAATCACTGTGTTGTTTCTATTGAAGGAGCATTGAAGCAAATTGGCTCAAAAGGAAAAGTCGATTTGGCTAATGATACCGTAACAGTAGAATATGATGAAAAGAAATTGGCTGTAGAGCAAATTAAAGAAGCAATCGAAGATCAAGGTTACGATGTTCTTTGATCAAATGATTTTAACAATAAAGGGAGCAAGCTGATAACCAGCAAGCTCCTTATCACGTTACAAAATAGAAAGAGGTTACTAGATGAAACGTATGGTCGTTATTTTAACAAGTATAATATTTTTAACTGCATGCAGTACCAATAGCCCTTCTTCACACACTGATCATAGTCAGCAGCATCATTCCACTCACACTGATCACAATCAAAATCAGTCATCTGAACAGGAAGATCACATAAAAGTAGCATATTCCTTTAAAGAAGGGAAAGCAGAAGCGAATAAAGATACAGTCATTCAAATTCATGTTCAAGATGAAAAAGGGAAACCAATTGAGCGATTTGACACCACTCATGAGAAAAAATTACATCTCATAGTCGTTAGTAAAGATTTGCATTACTTTAACCATATTCATCCTGAGTTAAAAGGAAAGGGATTATTTGAAGTGACCACACGGTTTCCTGCTGGTGGAGAATACAAACTATTCTCTGATTTCGTTCCTACAGGGGGCACTGCCACAACAAAGAGTGAATGGGTCAAAGTGGAAGGAAAACCTTCAGCTTCTGTTTCTATTCAACCTGATCAGAATTGGACAAAGTCAGTAAACGGCAAAGAGATAACATTGGAAACAGATCGTTTACAAGCTGGAAAAGAGACAATGTTGACCTTTATGATTAAAGATGATCAGACTAAAAAACCGATTACAAACTTGGAGCAATATTTAGGTGCGGTGGGACATGTTGTGATAATAACAAAAGATACAAATAAATATTTACATGTACATCCAATGGAAGAAAAAGCAACAGGTCCTGATGCTAAATTTATGACTACTTTCCCTCAGCGTGGTATCTATAAAATCTGGGCTCAATTCCAACATGAAGGAAAAGTCATCACCGTTCCGTTTGTGGTGAACGTATCATAAAAGACACTTAGGCTAATAGAGTGGATATAGGGTAGGGGGCTATGTTAAAATAAGGGGAGGAATCAGTATTTAAGATCGGAGAGAATGATCATGGATATAAATACAAATGAAAAAGGGACCCAAGAAGCTTGCCATGCAGAGGATGTCCGTAAAAGTCATCACTCTGATAAAATCAAGAAAAACCTGATGAACCGTTTAAGTCGAATAGAAGGACAAGTTCGTGGTGTCAAAGGATTGATAGAAAAGGATACGTATTGCGATGATGTGTTAAATCAAATTGCTTCCATTCAATCCGCATTAAATGGTGTTGGCAAGCTGCTGCTAGAACAGCATTTGAAAACGTGTGTAGTAGAACGATTTCAGGAAGGCGATGAAGAGGTAATTGATGAACTATTGATCACTGTGAACAAGCTGATGAAATAAAAGAGATCATTGGATGTCTGTTTCAGCAAACAATAGGACGAGATATTCCATTTTACCTTTCTCCCTTTTTTTCGATAGAATAGTATAAGCCAACTGATAGTTTGTACTAGTGGTAGAAAAGGAGTTGTTTGTGATGGAACAGAATCAGGGCAAGAAAAGACATACCGGTTGGAGAATACTAGGTTATATTTGTGTTGTACTTACTGTACTTTTGGCATTAGCCGCTATAAACAATATTGCTGGTGCAAGCGGCGGTGATGCTGCTGAGCGTATAGGGCGAATTATCGGCGCTGTACTTGTTCCTGTATTGGTGGGATTTTTTGCTCGTTACTGTTTTCGCCGGTCAAACCGATAGATAAATAAGGAAACCCGCTGCGAAAACTATGCAGCGGGCTTTTTTCTGCGCAATCTTCCATACAAAATAAAGATTTCCATCAGCAGACCGATTCCAGCAGAAGTCCAAATTTGTTTTGTGACTGACCCGTCTAATTTTGTTGCAAGCATTGGTCGAAGCCAGCCGGAAGGGTCTGCTATAACGTTTACTTTTTGTCCGACCTTTAAGTTATCCCAGCAGCCTGTTGCTTCTGTCATCGTGTATCGGATAGGTTTTCTATCTGTTGTTACAATCGTGCGGCTTTTTTCTTTTGTGTTTCAAATAAAAAACAACCATACTTGATAGAATAAATTCAAGTATGGTTGTTTTCTTCATCTTTTTCTTTTAACAGCCAACCAATTTCTAGTGCTTGTACCAACAAAGTAGCCGTTGATTGGTTTGTTGCTAGAGGTATACCATAAACATCGCATAGGCGAAGCAAAGCACTGATATCGGGTTCATGAGGCTGCGCGGTGAGTGGGTCACGAAAGAAAAAGATCAAATCGAGATCACCCATGGCAATGAGAGAACCTATTTGCTGATCTCCGCCTAATGGTCCTGATTTTAATAGATGAATGTCCAAATTTGTCGCTTCCATGATGCGTTTTCCGGTTGTTCCTGTTGCATAGAGGGAATATGGCTGAAAAACAGATTCATATTTCCTCATAAACTCAACCATTTCTACTTTCTTTTTATCGTGGGCTACTAGAGCTATTTTCAACGTAACCGCCCCATTTATCAGATTTCATCTGTTATAGCTAGGAGATGTAATTATTATATATGATTTGTAGGTTGAATTTAAGAGAATGAAATGACTGTTTTATTTTCCATAATTAGTATAAATTTATTTATTAAATATATAAAAATAATGCCAAATGGCTAATTTTTCGATATTTCTGTTGACGTTAAAGCATAATTTTATTAGTCTTATAAAGGTTCCACAAATAAAAAAATGCACAGCAAAGAAAGGAATGAATTACTTTGGAATCTTATTTTCATTTGGAAACTTATACAAATGACACGAGAAGCAAAATTTATCGAGAAGTAAAAAATATCCCTGCTACAGAATTGGAATCCACTATCCCAGCAGGTGTTTCTACAAGTACAAAACCAAAATGGATGAACTGGTTACGTGTAGTCCCATTTCTTAAATTCTAGGATTCCTCTTCTTTTCTCGCTTCGCTTCTTCTGCATTTGTTATTCCTATCGTTTGATTACCTAAATTCCCATTCTTCATCTTTTTCTATGTCATTGTTTTAAAGGAGACATTTTCAAATGAAATATTAGCAAGAATTGTTTAGTACTGGATAATTAAGCAGTATTTACACCAAAGACAGGTTTGGATATTAGGTCAAACTCTACTGCCTAATACGAAAATCTGTCTTTTTTGTTGTTTTATGCTGAAAGCGATTTCTTCTTATTATTCATTTTTACGCGAAAAGCTTGTCTTTGTCAATAATTTTTTTGATGTATTAAATTTATTTCATTTAAATTTCTGTGAATAACTATTACATAGAGAGTTTTGGAAGAAAATTTTTTAGTTTTATAGTTTCGTAGAATAATTTAAGGTTTTTAATTTGGTAAGAATTAGCTGTTCATTTCAGAAAATTAGATGAATGCCTTTTTGAAGATGGAAGTTCAAAAACTATCCTAGCATTTTTTGGGGATGTTTTTTTATCATGCATAAAGCGCGAATTTTTGCTGCAATTTTAGTAGCCTATACTGGCGATTCGACACTCTACGAGGAGTACCTGTGGCAGCGATCCGTGAGATCCCGGAACCGGAGCAGTTCCTGAGGAACGAGGATGACCAGTTCACCCTCATCATCATCACCCCCTCGGGTGAGAAGTACTACTTGGTTCCCTACTCGGAGGAGCTCTTCCCGAGTTTCCTCAAGGCTCTTCGGGTTCGTCCCGGAGACAAGGGGATCTGGTGGGCGTTTCGACCGCCGAGCGTCATCGACAGCGAGGAGAAGGGTCGGAACCACTACGACCGTGCGATCCACGAGTGCATCGAGGACCGCAAGCGTCAGCCGTACATGATGCTCAACGAAAAGCGCGAAGTCGTTGGGATCATCTCGATCACGGACATCATCCGTGAGACCAAGTTCGGCAAGCTCGTCAGGAGGTTCCTGAGCGACAAGCTCGTCATCGAGCTGAATGCCGAGATCCTCAAGCTCGACGTGAGGATCACGAAGCTGGACCACAAGCTTGAAAGGCTTGTAGGCAAGCTCAACCCGCACCTCTACCTGTTCGGCAAGCGGTTCACCTGGTTCGGCAAGCGCCTCATCAAGTGTATCCAGCTCGGCAAGTCAGGCAAGTTCGGCTGGGTGGTGCTCAACGAGGAGCACCAGCATCAGGGACTCGCTTCCGCAGCGATCGCCCGACTGGAGGAGTGGGGTTTCGAAGGCAACCGCTTCGACGTTCTCACCGCAGACATCGCGGACAAGAACAAGAAGTCCCTTCGCTGCTTCGAGCGGCGAAACTTCAAGCGCGAGGTCGACGGTGAGCCCAGGCCCGGCGCCGATGGTGAGCTGAACACCATGGGGTTCTATGTGAAGAAGCGCGCTGCGTAACCTCCACAGGTATCTCTTCACAGAAGTGTCCTCCCTACCAGCATGCACTGTGCAGGTGGGGAGGTGCTACATAAATAGATCGAATATTTTGATCATATAATTTTAAAAACTCCTTTCATCCCGATTATAGACATCTTGCACAATTATTTGCCTTTTTAAAGTCTCCCCTTTTTTAATTTATCTATATAATGACTCTATTATTTTCTCTTCCAAGATTTAAAACCAACTTTAGTGTATTCGATGCTTAATTTCATTGATAAAGAAGAAGTGATCAGCTCCTTCTCATGAAATAGAGAATGTTATTTTTTTGTGCATAATTTTGTCCTACATACATAATATCTAATCTCCTATAATTATACAATTCTTATTTTTTGTATTTTTTTATTTTTTTGGGGTTGACATACTATTTTTCCTATATGTTACAATATTGGAGTATCACAGAAATATTTTTCAGCTTGACGATATACTTTGCTGATATGTTTCTGTTTTGCGAATTTGTTGCCTCTGCAGAAATCCCCGCAAATGATAATAGAATAGACATAGTGTTCTTTCTCACGCCGAAGAAAATAGTTGTTTTCCTCTGCCCGTTTTGGGCTGCTTTGTGTGCAAAACAGATGCAAAACTTCTTTTGTCCCATCATTATTTTTCCTCGAAAGGATGAAGTGGATGGCATTGCTTCGGCGGTTTTCGACAACTACGAAGGGCGCGATGACTTTTACTGGTAATACGCTCGGCTATGGTGAGCTAAATACCATCTATAATGACATTGGCGCGTTTCTGACCCTCGATGTTTCCCAGCAAGTTCCTGGTTACCCTCTTGGAAGTACACTCGATTGGAAAAAGAATTCTTCGATGGCTTATCTCAATCTCCCTGCCGGCAGTGAAGTGTTATATGCAGAATTGATTTGGGGGGGTTCCACTAAATCAAGTAAAGAAGATGTGACAAGTGAGATCAATACTCCCGTTACATTAATGGATTCATTGGGAGGATCGCAGTCGATCACACCTGATCCTGCAACAGCCCAGCAAGTCACCCATGAATCGCAAGTGTTTTATATTCGTTCTGCGGATATTACGGATATCGTGAAAAACAGCGGTGCTGGGTCTTATGTAGTCTATGGCGTGCCAGCTACGGTACTCCATCCAAGCAGAAGTAATGCTGCTGGTTGGACACTGGCAGTTATTTATAAAGATGTATCTCTAGCCCTGCGCAATATGAACCTCTTTGTAGGTATTGCCTCGATCGACCGAACTGGATTTGTCGATCAAACCATCTCTGGTTTTGCTACCCCTGATTCAAGACCATTCGCTGCACGTGCGTTATTGACAGCGATAGAAGGTGATAGTTTCATCCCCAAAGATCAGTTTTTATTTGGACCTGATACAAGCAGTTTACAAGTTATTTCTGGACCAAATAATTTAGCTGATAATTTTTTCGCTTCTCAGATCAATGATGACAATGGAAATTTGGACACCAATGGGACAGCTGGTACAAACAATGTAATCCCTGGCCAAAAGCAATCCGCCAATCGCTATGGTTGGGATATTACCAATGTCGATGTTTCTAGTGCGATGGATACATCCCAGACATCTGCAATTGCACGTCTTGCGACGAAAGGAGATGGATTTGTCTTATCTGGCCTTGGATTGCAGATTGATGTAAACAGCCCAGATATACAAATGGAGAAAACCGTTGACAAAGATATTGCTGTAGTTGGAGATATATTGACCTATACTATTTTGCTTTCTAACAATGGATTGGTAGAAGCAGAGAATGCCATTTTTACGGATAAACTCCCTGCGAGTGTTTCGTTTGTTCCCGGCAGTTTGCAAATAGATGGAATTGCTCAACCGACAGCAGACCCTACCAGAGGTGTATCGGTTGGTTCCGTATCTATCGAAGGACCAGTGGAAATTGTATTTCAAGTAGAAGTTACTTCTGTTCCGCCAAGTGGGAAAGTCCTCAACAAAGGAATGTTAGATTATGAGTTTCATAGTGCCCCTAGCCTTCCTGTGAGCTATGGTTCGAATGAATCAAATGAAGTAGAAACCGTGGTCAAACGAGTTCAAATTGATGCGGTGAAAATGGAAGATAAATCGGTTTACGACAAAGAAAATGAAGTAATTACGTATACCATTCTCGTCTCTAATAATGGTGATGTTGATGCTAATAATATTTTGGTCAAAGATGCGATTCCAGTTGGCACTGCCTTTGTTCCAGGCAGTATAAAAGTGAATGGCACTTCCACAACAGGTGATCTAACATCTGGTATCCCAGTTGGTTCCCTTGCTCCTGATCAGAGTGTGGAAATCACGTTCCAAGTATCTGTGCTAGCTCCATTACCATCGCAAATAGATAATCAAGCAGAAGTGAGTTATGACTATCAATTAAAGCCAGATGGCGAGGTTATATCAGAAAGCGAGACAACAAATGTTGTTACGGCAGTGATCCTAACAGAATGCCAGAAAGCACAAAATCAAATTTTTGAATCAGTAGCACAGCAAGAAGTGGCATTAGCTAGATTGATACAGGCAGAAAGCACCAAAGTAAAAACAGCAGTAGAAGCTTTTTCGGAAGGAAGAATTACTGCCAGTCAACTTGCAAGAATCAATCGCAGTGCTGAACAGGTGACACGAAAAATAGCTCAGTTGGAGAACGTCCTCAAAGAAAAACTGGATATCGCCAAGCAGATTTGTTGCTCGTAATGTGATTCAAAGCAAAGGAGGAGAAGCATGCCATTTTATCAACGCTTTACGAAAACGACAAATGGGCAATTAACTTTTACTGGTAACACGTTGGGTTATGCCGATGGCAGTACGGACATTGGGGCATTTATCACCATTGATACTTCTAAACAGGTAGGTGGGTATCCAGCAGGCAGTACGATGAATTGGCAAGAAAATTCATCTTCCGCAGTTTTGCGTATGGTTGATGATGCAGAAGTGCTGTATGCGGAGTTGATTTGGGGCGGATCAACTAACTCTAATTCGGAAAATGTGATCGGATCGATCAATACAGCTGTTACCTTTACAACACCTGCCGGTACTTTTTCCATAAGTCCTGATCCGTTAACAGCTAGGGAAGAACCGGCAAGTGGTGGGCAAGTATTTTATGTACGATCTGCAAATGTGACGAGTTTTGTTCAAGCAGGCGGAGCAGGCCTGTACACAACAGGAGGAGTACCAGGTACCGTTCGACCAAAGATTGGGGAGACCAATACAGTTGGTTGGACGTTAGCAGTAGCGTATAAACATCCAGATCTGAAAATTCGGAATATGAATATCTATGCTGGTTCCCAAGTTATTTCCATGTTTAATCCACCTGTAGATGAGCGATTATATGGGTTTATGACCTTAGAAGCGGGAGAAGTAAAAGGTCGTGTGATGCTGACTGCGATGGAAGGGAACTCCAATCTCCCAGGGGACCGGTTTGAGTTTGGTCCTGATGCTTCATCGCTTCAAGTCATCTCTGGACCAAATAATCCAGCCGATAACTTCTTTGCTTCACAGATTAACGATGACAATGGAAATTTAGATACAAGCGGGACAGCAGGTACATTAAATAAACCAATAGGTTCGGATGGCTTTGGAGTGCGAACAGGATGGGATATAACGAATGTAGATGTGTCTCATACTCTGCTCAACAGTCAAGGGGAAGCGATCGTTCGGATTGCCACTGCTCAAGATACCTACTTAGTCAGTGGGTATGGTGTGCAATTGGATGCCAATAGTCCGATTGTCAAAATGACCAAGTCAGCAGATAAAACCAAAGCAGTTGTGAACGAGATTGTTACCTACACCTTAGAAGTCAAAAATGAAGGCTTTGTACCGGCGACTAATATTATTTTCCAAGATTTCCTCGATTCTGAGCTGGAGTATCTTCCAGATAGTTTGCGAGTACGTGGAGTACCTTTTCCGGGAGAAGATATCGAAGCAGGAGTAAATGTCGGTACGATCGCTGTTGGTGAAACAATCATCATTACGTACCAAGCAAAGATAAAAGAAGAACCACCAGGTAAGGTTGTTCACAACAAAGCGTCCATGACCTTTGACTTTCAAAGTAGACCTGATTTGCCGATTTCTACAGCGACGGTGATCAGTAATGTACCAGGAATCGAAGTGATTGAACCCCCTCCTTGTGAAGAGAGTAAAAATGAGATCATCAAAACGGTTGCCGAGGCAGAAAAAGGAATTGCCCATATCATTCGGGCAGAGGCAGAAAAAGTAGAGGCTGTATCCCGTGCATTTCAAAACGATACTGTTTTGATCCGTGATCTCATTGCAGTAAATGAAAGTGTAGAGCAGATGCTCGATGCGGTAATTGAATTAGAAGAAAAGCTAAAAACAAAACTATCGACCGTCAAAGAAATCTGTGATTACTGCTAAATCAATGGGGAGGAAGGTGTATTATGGCTCTCATTCGCCGCTATGCAGCTACGATTAATGGGGCAATTACATTTACTGGCAATGTGCTGGGACTTGCTGATCTGAGTAACCCAGGTAACTTTTATATTGGCGCATTTCTCACTACAGATACAACTAAGCAAGTATCTGGTTTTCCACCAGGAACGACTGCAAACTGGGCGGAAAATAAGTCTGCGGCCGTATTGCGTCTCACAAGTGGTGCAGAAGTGCAGTATGCAGAGCTGATTTGGGGTGGGACAACAGATGCGAGTGTTAGTGGTTCATTGAACAATCCTGTTGATTTTACCACTCCTAACGGCACAGTTTCACTTGCTCCTGATCCTGCCACCGCACAACAAAATGGAAACTTTTACGTTCGTTCTGCGGATGTGACTAATTTGGTGAAAGCGGCAGGAGATGGCAGGTATGCAGTAGGAAAAGTTCCTGCTACCTTAGGAGCAGTTGGTTGGACATTGGCAGTCGCATACAAAGATGCTGCCATGCCAAGTAGAAATATTACGTTTTTTGTGAATGACACGTTTATTTTCAATGGTTCGCCTCAATCGATTGAAGTTACCGATTTCGGTACACCTGCAACAGGACCTGTCAATGCTCGCTTGCTGGTGACAGCTATGCAGGGTGATACAAATCTTGTCGGTGATCAATTTTTATTTGGACCAACAGACTCCACTTTGCAACCTATGAGTGGTCCAAACAATCCAGCAAGTAATTTTTTTGCAACCCAAATCAACGACGATAATGGAAACCTAGATACAAGTGGAACAGCAGGTAATCTCAATCCTGCCATCGGTGGTTCAAACGGTGTTGTTCGGTATGGTTGGGATATTACCAATGTCGATGCTTCCACGGCGATGATCAATAGTCAAAATCGAGCGGTTGCCCGCTTTACATCCAATAGTGATGCTTATCTCGTATCTGGATTAGCGGTTCAGATCGATGTGGACAGCCCAAAGATTCGTATGGAGAAGACAGTGAACCTTTCGGAAGCAAAAGTACGAGATGTTGTCACCTACACTATTTTGCTGGTGAACACAAAAGATATCGAAGCAAGAAATACCGTTTGGGCTGATATTTTACCAGCCGAACTTCAATTTGTTCCAGGGAGTATCCGAGTGGATCGAGTTCCCCAACCGAGCAGTGATCCTGCAACAGGTGTTTCCCTTGGTACATTAGCCTTAAATGTACCAGTGGAAATCACCTTCCAAGCAAAGATCGTGAATGTCCCTCCAGATGAGATTATCAAAAACAAAGCTTCGCTCACGTATGAGTTTGAAAGTGCCCCTGGATTGCCAATTGCGGCAGGCGATGCATCCAGTACAATCGCGGAGACAAAAGTAGTCGTTCGACCCCCAACTCCTTGTGAACGAAACAAAGAAATAATTGAAAATTCCATTCGCCAAGAAGAACAAAATATGAAATTGCTCCAAGATGCGGAGCTGCTAAAAGTAAATGCTGCTAATCAAGCATTTGCAGATGGGACCATAACCGCTGCGGAGCAAACCCAGATCATCCAAAGTGCGAGTGGCGTTTCTGATGCGCTTCGTGTGCTGCAACAAGCACTCGATGCCAAAAGAGCCAGCCTTATAGATTTGTGCAGCGGATGTAAATAAAGAGGAGTGGTGAAAGATGGCTGATAAACCAGAAGTGGTGTTGGCAAAAGAAGTAGATAAGTCAGATGCTGTTGTTGGAGATATTTTGACTTATACCGTGATTTTGACAAACGATAGCTTGGTGGAAGCAGGAAATGTGATTTTTAAAGATGTGTTACCAGAAGAATTGGCCTTCGTTCCAGGGAGCGTGGCGATCGACGATATTCCTAATCCGAGTGCTGATCCGACAGTTGGATTCCCTCTTTCCTCTATATCGATAGAAGGTCCAATTGTAGTTACCTTTGAAGTGGAAGTACTAAAACCCGATCCAAGTGGTGTCATTGGGAATACAGCAAGTGTGGAGTATGAATATGAAGAAGAACCGGGTGAACCACCGATCAAAGACAGCGCAACAAGTAACGAAGCCCAGACAAATGTCCCTGCTGGGCGGACTGCTTGTGAGTGGGCGAGAGATTTGATCGTACACTCCATCGCTCAAGAACAGAAGGCAATTGCCGGTGTAATCGATATGGAAGGTGAAAAAATTCAAGCAGCTTCTCAGTTGTTTCGAGCTAGACTGCTCACTGTAGCCGAGTTGTTGGAGTTAAACCAGAGTGCGATAGATGCGGTGCGTTCCATTTCACAATTGGAAGATGTGCTGATTCAAAAATTAGATCAAAGCAAAGATATTTGTTGTGGTTGCAGCTAAAGGGAAAGGATGGATGAGATGAGCTTTCAAAGGCGTTATTCGACAACGACAAATGGGGCAGTTACGTTTACCGGAAACACGCTTGGATTGAGCAATACCAATACCATCTATTCAGATATTGGAGCATTTATTACCCTCGACACGACAAAGCAAGTTACAGGATATCCTCCTGGTTCAACACAGGATTGGCGGGAAAATGGTTCTGCTGCTCGCTTGCAAATACCAACTGGAGCAACAGTTTTATATGCAGAACTGATCTGGGGAGGGTCTACCAAGACAAGCACAGAAGATGTAACCAGTGAGATTGATGGGGCGATCACGTTTACTTCACCAGCCAGTACCTACACTATCACGCCAGACTCCACTACTGCACAACAAGTAACCCAAGCGAATCAAACGTTTTACGTCCGTAGTGCCAATGTAACCAGTTTGGTAAACAGTGATGGAGCTGGTACGTACACAGTCAGCGGTGTTCCAGCAACAGTTCAGCGGTTTAAAAGTAACAACGTAGCAGGTTGGACCTTGCAAGTGGTCTATCAGGATGCTTCGCTTCCCTTGCGAAATATGAATGTATACGTCGGTACAGCTTCCATCGAGCGTGCAGGTGCGATCAATCAAGACATTACAGGTTTTTCCACTCCTGATGCAGGAGATGTTCATGCACGACTGCTCGTTACGGCGATGGAAGGAGACTCCAGAATACCTGGAGATCAGCTCTTATTTGGGAAAGATGTATCTTCACTGAGTCCTGTATCAGGACCGAATAATCCTGTAGATAACTTCTTTGCATCACAAATCAATGATGATGACGGCAATTTAGATACAAGTGGAACAGATGGCTCGTTAAATGTCAGACCAGGAAATGCCGCTGGAGCGGTTCGCTATAGCTGGGACATTACCAATGTGGATGTCTCCGATGCGATGGAAAATTCGCAGACAGACGCGGTTGTTCAATTTACATCTAAATCAGACGGATATATTGTAACGGGTTTAGGAGTTCAGATCGATGTAAACAGCCCGGAAATTAAAGTTACCAAAGAAGTAGATAAGAAGGCAGAAGTAGTGGGAGAAATTCTGACCTATACCATCTTTGTAGAGAACAGTGGATTAACCGAAGCACAAAACACCATTTTAAAAGACACACTTCCACCTGAGGTTTCTTTTATTCCAGGCAGTCTGCTGATCGATGGGGTGTTACAGCCAAGTGGAGATCCTACTGCTGGAGTTAATATCGGTTCTGTTTCTATTGAAGGGCCTATTGAAGTGGTGTTTCAAGTAAAGGTAAATAAAGTTCCTCCGAATAATGTAGCAGTAAACAAGGCTTCTGTCATCTATGATTTTCAAAGCGGACCTGGACTGCCAACCTCCACTGGAACAGCGGAAAGCAATGAAGCGACAACCGTTATCCGCTTTGTTCAGGTAGGGGTAGCCAAAAAAGAAGATGTACCTGTTTATAATCGGGCAGGAAACACGATTCTTTACACCATAGAGATTGACAATACTGGAGATACAGACATAACTGATGTTGTTGTCGAAGACGTTATTCCAAATGGTACAAAGTACGTTGCAGGCAGTTTAAAACGAGATGGTGTTCCGGTTAGCGGAGATATCCAATCAGGAGTAAATATTGGAACCGTGCGAGCAGGTAAACTTGTTCTCGTTACTTTTGAGGTAGAAATCGATAGTCCAGAACCGGAAAAAGTGGTCAATGATGCAAGTGTTCATTACGAATACGAATTGATTCCCGGAGACCAAGTATTTAAGAAGGATACAAATACAAATGAAGTCACTGCAACCCTTGTTACCAACTGTAAAGAAGCGCAAAAACTCATCATTGGTAAAATAGGGGAAGAGGAATTGGCGATAGCAGGAGAGATTGTACAAGAGAAGGTAAAAATTCAAGATACTATTCGTTCCATTTTTGCTGGAGCGAAAGATGCACAAGAATTGCTGGAAGTAAATCGACAATTGAACCAGCGATTGCAGCGATTTATTGTGAGGGAAAAACAAATGCTACCGACATTAGACAAAGGGAAGCAACTTTGTTGTTCTTAGTAGAAACAAAAACATACCTTTTAAGGTATGTTTTTTTACTGCCAGTCTCTCTCTTTTAAAAACCTATCTGAAGTGGGCTACTTTCTTTACACATAGGGATTATTTTTTTGTGTTTTTTTGTCACAAAATCATTCGTCTAATCGTTATACGAGTAAAGAAACGAAAGGAATGATTTTGGATGACAAAATATGATGTTGCGATTGTTGGTGGAGGTCTTTCAGGTTTGATAGCTGCAATATATTCTGCAAGAGCTGGGAAGAAGACAGTTGTATTGGAACAACAAAAACAACTGGGTGGCAGAGCCATCACCAAAAAGAAAAATGGAGCCTACTTTGATTTGGGAGGGCATGCACTATATAAAGGTCATGCGTTTGAAATTTTACAAGAACTAGAAATATCGTTTGCAGGAAAAAAATCCTCTGTCGATACCTTCTTTGGTATTTGGAAAAATAAACTTATTCCTTTACCTATGGGGGTTATGTCGTTATTGACAACACCTCTCTTATCCTTTAAAGGAAAACTAGAAGTGGCAAGATTTTTTACGTCATTTCTGAAGTTAGATACAAAGCAATTTGATCACATAAGTGTACGTGATTGGATCGAAAGTAATTTAAAGGATCCTATGGTGCGTCATTTCGTTTATTCTTTATTGCGAACTGCTAGCTATGCCGTCTCTCCAGATCTACCAGCTGCTGGACCGGTTTTAAGACAATTACAGCATTCGATGAACGGTGTATATTATATAGAAAAAGGTTGGGGATCATTAGTAGATCAATTGAGGATAACAGCAGTCGAAAGTGGAGTTGTTTTTATACTAGGTGGAAAAGTAACTGAAGTTATTCATCAAGATAGGAAAGTAGAAGCGATACAATGTGTGGATGGAACCAAAATCGTTGCAGATAATGTTATTCTCACTGCATCACCAGAAATTGCTTATAAACTTGTGCCAAATGCAGATCAAACTGCTCTACAAGTATGGAAAGATCAAGCTATTCCTATTACAGCTGCATGCTTATCTGTTGCCTTACGTCGATTACCCAAGCCAAAACACAATGTTATTTATGGGATTGATCAAACAGTATTTCTTTCCAATGAATCTACAGCAGCTTATTTAAGCGATAATGGAGATCAAGTGATTCAACTGTTCAAGTACCAAGGAGCACAAACAGATGCGAAAAAAGATGAACAAAATTTGGAACAAGTGCTAGACCTAGCCCAGCCAGGCTGGCGTGATGAATTGGTAGCAAGACAATACTTACCTAGAATCGTTGTAACACATGACTTTAAACATATGAAACGTAAAGTGAATCCAGGTCCAAATGTTCCTGAGATTGAAGGATTATATGTTGCAGGGGATTGGGTAGCACATGAGGAGTTACTTGCAGATGCAGCAGCAGTAAGTGCTAAACGTGCAGTAGAACATATACTTGCAGAGCATAACTAAGAGAGGTCTTCTACGAATGGACATCGAGTTGTTATATAAAAAGTACAAGGCATTACTTTTTTCACTTGCTTATCGCATGTTGGGTAGTGTGATGGATGCGGAAGATATTGTGCAAGATGCGTTTCTTACTTTTAATCAACTTCCTGATGCAGAAAAGATGGAAAATAAACGCGCATACTTGTGCAAAATGGTGACGAATCGATGTCTAGATTTACTTCGATCATCAGCAAAGAAACGAGAGTTGTATGTCGGACCATGGCTTCCTGAACCACTCTTGGATCAAGAAGAGTTAGACGATCCGTCTGCGTCATACCTAAAAAAGGAGTCTCTGTCCACCGCTTATTTGCTGCTTTTGCAACAATTAAATGCGATGGAACGAGCAGTATTTTTACTTCGAGAAATCTTTCAATATTCTTATGAGGAAATAGCAGAGATGGTAGAGAAGTCTAGTGCTAACTGCCGGCAGATCTTTCGTCGAGCCAAACAGAGTATTCATTTTGATCCTGCAATATTACCAGACGTATCTACAATGGAAGCAAAAGTAAAAGACTTTGTACAGTCTATCTTACATGGAAACACGACTCATTTGATGGAATTGATTCGTGAAGACGTGATCTGTTACAACGATGGTGGAGGAAAAGTGAGAGCTGCTCAAGTTCCGATCAAAGGGTTCTCGAACGTGATTCATGTACTATCCAAATTTGCTCGGATGTATTCGGGACAATACACGATGCGCTATGCAAATGTCAATCTGTTACCTGGTCTAATTTTTACAATGGATAATGGTGATCGATATGTTTATTCCTTTGAATTCAGAGGTTCTGAAATCAAGACCATATATGCAGTAGTAAATCCGGATAAATTAGCACATATTGTCTAAAGAAAACGCCTATAAAAAGGCGTTTTCTTACTTTCTGTTATTTACGTTTGGTCAGAATCACAAGACCTCCATGTAACAAAGAAGGTGTTCCATCATTCATTTCTAATGGATAGACAGGGGTGGCATCGAAAGCATCACTAAAATAAGTTTTTATCGCTTCATCCGTAATGGCATGAAAACGTTCATTACTGGTATCTCTACAACCACGTATGAAGATTTTACCGCCTGGTTTTAGTAAACGAGCCATCTCTTTGGCATAGTCAGGTCGAATGTCATCTGGTATCACATGAAAACAGCCACGGTCATTGATGAGGTCAACAGTTTGGTCAGCAAGTGGAACATGAAGTATATTTGCTTCTTGAAAGGTGATGTTTAAGCCCAAATCTTTTGCACGCTGTGTGGCAATCTTGAGAGCTTCTACACTCTGATCGAATCCATAAGTAGTAAATCCACACTGTACTAAAAAAATAGCCTCTGTCCCTGCTCCACAACCAACATCAATAGCGACTTTACCAGCAGTGGAACCATAAGCAGCAGCAAAACTGACTAGTTCTTGGGAGGGATGGGGCATTCCCCAAAGTTGCTGGTATTCACCAGTACGATAAGCTTCATCCCATTGTGAAAATGTTGGCATTTTTCGATCACCTCGCTTTAATTGTAAAATATGGAACCAATCAAGTAAATGCTAAACGTTAAAACCATCAGCCTAAAAAACTGATGGTTTTATATTTATGTTATGGACTTTTCCATGATCTTCTTCAATTCAATTAGCATATGAGCGTGAGAATAGGTTACTCGTTTCATTACAAATTCTACTAGAAAGTCTGGGGATTCTACTAACGTATTACCCATTACCACTGTTTCGTCATTATTTGCTTGGAGTTTTAGATCATTTTGAATTTGGATATTTGGGAAAGTCGTTGTTTTCATGGTAATCGAACAATCGAGTGGATGTGCTTCTGCAATAGTCTTAAAATTTTTATAGAACGGTACAAACCCAAATAAAGAGAGTTTATCTTTGATCTTCAACGTACTTTTATGTGGTGTATTAGATGGAAATTCCCGAATGTCCACCATGAAAGGATTAAGGTGAATCAAATTTTGGTATTCACTTAAATAATTATAGACTTCAGAAAATGGTGCCTGAATAGTAACAGAGCGTTGAAAGTGATTCTGCTGCATAGGAACACCTCACTAAGTAAGTAGTACAGAGTTGTTTAGGTGAGTTGTCCCATATTATAGCACAATGAGGAAAATTGCTAATTCTATTTTATATTTTAACCATGCAAAGGATTTTATCCCATAAACGGCGGTCGGCTGGATCATCGCATCCAGCCGACCCTACGTCACCTATCAGTTGTGTATCTATCAAGGTGCCGTGCCGTACTCTCTACTGGAAGTCAGAGCTTCTTGACTCCGTCCGCGGCGGGTTCGACTCCTTCCTGGCTCGCCTCCACCATGTTCATGTTCTTGCGCAGCTTCTTCGACCTCACGATCGAGATGAAGAAGTAGCTGAGCAGGAGCAGTCCGGCCGCGAGCGTCAGAATGCTTCCCCACACGTAGATGTGGGACAGATCGTGGAGGTTCTCGCTCATCTTCTGGGAGAGCTCAGAGACACGACCGGAGTGTCCCGATTTCGCCTTCCAGCTCTTGGCGCTGTCCTGGGTGCTGGAGCTGAGTGAGAAGAAGAGCCACCAGCTCACCCCGAAGTAGAGCGCTGAGCCGGCCAGCAAGATGAGCGCTTCGACGATCGGAGACAGCTTCTTCTCGGGGCGCTTGCTGTTCTCGGTGACGACCACCTGGAAGAGGTCGCCGAAGGCGATCTTCATTGCACTGTGTGTCAGCATGACGAAGATCGCTCCGATGAGCAGGAACGAGGAGGTGGCTACCGACAGCGCGATGAGGCTCTGGTCCTCGTACGAGCTGTTGTGGTAGTGCTCGAACAGGCTCTGGTAGTACTGGGAATTCTCCCCCTGTAGTTCTCCCATCATGAAAAGGGGGTAGAGGATCGCCGCGGAGATGACGCTCATGAGCAGCAGAGCCCGAAGGATACGCTTGAAACGGTTGGTCATATTCCCTTCTTCCGGTTGAGTTACGGTTGTACGTAAAATATATCATACTAATAAGAGAGTTGGTATCGTTTTTAGTCTCTTTTCTGTAATATCTGACTAAACTCATCCAATATGGATTCAAGCTCTTTCCCAATTGTGGCAATACGATACTCTATTTTAGGTGGAACAACAGGATAGATGGTTCGATTGATTAATCCATCCTCCTCTAATTCTCGTAATTGGATGGTGTCGTAAACTTTTGGTATAGCTCGTTGTAATTGACCAAAACTCATCGTTCTTTGAAAAAGTTCATACAATATAGCTGGCTTCCTTTTCCTACTTAGCATTCCTAGCACATTTTCAACTGGACAACCATGTATCCCATCATTACTGTGCATGAAACGTTTTCTTGACTATGTCAATTTTTTTGCGTATTGGTTGAATCCATTACATCATCATGCTATTATTTGTATGTACAACAAAGGGTGGTGAAAGTCCGATGATGCAAGAGTTGTTAAAAGGCTGTCTATACTTTACTGCAAATCAACTCGCTCGTGAAGCAGGTAAACTAGCAGAGGAAGAATTTCGAAAAATAGGATTATCCCCTACATATGCCTTTTTGATACTAGTTGTAAAAGAGCAGCCACGTATTACCTTAACAGAGTTGTCCTCTATTTTGCACATCGCCCCTTCAACTGGTACTCGATTTGTTGACAAGTTGATTGTAAAAGGGTTAGTAGACCGTAAAACAGAGGGGAAGCTTGCTAAAGTTACACTTACGGAAAAAGGATTGCAGCTGCATGATGAAATTCAAGCATGTTGGGATCGTTTATATGACCGATATTCTGCTATTTTTGGAAAAGAAGAAGGAGATGCGTTGACAGAAACAGTTTTAAAAGCAAGTGAAACATTGAGAAAAGCAGAGTAATTTTTTTGGTCTATCATTTGTATGTACAAGTAAATAACAAATATGAAGGAGACTCAATAGATGACAGAAGAAAATACGAAAAAAATTTTGGTAATTGGAGCAACGGGAACAATTGGCAGTGCTGTCAGCGAAGCATTAGAAAACCAAAATTACGAGGTAATTTGTGCCTCTCGTAATGGGGATTATCGAGTGGATTTAGAGAAACCCGCTACGATCGAAGAATTATTTGCTAGGATAGGTAAGGTACATGCAGTTGTAGTGACTGCTGGCAGTGGTACTTTGACTCCCTTTTTGGAAATAACGACAGATAATTTTATCGATGGGATGAAAAGTAAAGTCTTTGGACAGTTTGCTCTCTTACAACATGCAATCGATTTTGTTTTTAATGGTGAATCGATCACGATAACAAGTGGCAATATGTTTGAACATCTAATTCCCGGCAGTGGGGTGGGTGCATTTGTAAATAATGGGCTTGATGGATTGGTGCGTGCTGTAGCATCAGAATTGCCAAGAGGACTACGTATCAATGCGGTAAGTCCAGGATGGGTGCGGGAATCGCTCGAAAAAATGGACTATAATCTGCGAACACAACTAGGCGTGGAAAATATGAATGGAATACCTGCAAATCACGTAGCACAAGCCTATATTCAATCGATTGAAGGAAACATGCAAGGGGAAACGATTTTCCCAACAGTTTAAAGAATCTGGAAAGCTACTTTTTCTTGTGGGTGAGAAAAGTAGCTTTGTTGTTAGAATTACATATAGTGGATCAACCCATCAATCAATTCATTGCTCATTCCTGTTGTGACATGAATTTGAGGATAAGTGGATTGAAATTTTTTTAAAAAGGAGGAAGCTTGTATTGAGCAAAGTAACTTATATGCTGGGGATAATGAGTTATAAATATAGATAGATAACCATATAGATTTGTAAGATGATATAATATTTAATGGATTGTTGCAATTTGGAAGGGGAAGGGGGATTTCAGATGGATAAAAGAAAAATGGCAAGAGATTTTGTGGACATCATGGATGAGATGGAAAATGTTCGCAGCAGTCGTAATTTTATCGTGATTGAGATTTTGATTCTTTCGGCAATTTTAGGGTATTATTTCCACTCATGGCCTACATTTTTCGGCTCTGTTATTGTACTAGCCATATTATTTGTTATCCCATATTTACGAGTCGTATTATTTGTACCATTGAGTGTCATTTGGGGATTAATTGCTTATGCCATATTGGGTATGTTTGCGAGCGGAAATATAGCAATAGCTGGTGGAGTATTTATTTGTGTTCTTGTATTTTTCATTCACGTCGGTTCAAGGTAAGTGCCACAAAGGATTTCTTGTCGCACTAAATTCCTTACACATAAAAACTCTTGGCTTTTAATATAACCAAGAGTTTTTGTCTTCACAAGCTATTTTACATACGCATAGGCTATTGCTAAACCTGGAAGCATGATGCGTTTCGCATTAACCCCTTTAAAATACAGTCGTTTTAGCTCATCAATAGATGCATTATGGATATCCCGAAAACCGCGATCAGCTAAAAACTGGTCAATCGTTCCTTCTTCAATTCCAAAAATATAGTTTTCCCCTGTCCATTTAGCGGAACGATGTATGCTTTTTACATGAACATTGTCTTTATCTTGTAGTGTTTCCCTGTAGTAGTAATCAAAAATGACTGCACTGCCCGATGAGCTGTGGTCGGCGATGAAAGATAAAGTACTATCTACGCCTTCTGGATTTAAATATACGGTTACTCCTTGCCAGATAAAGAGTGTTTTCTTATTTTCCAAATAGCCATTTTGCAAAAGTCGTTCTCTTAAATTTTGTGTATTGAAGTCGACAGATACAAACATAACATTTTTCGGCAGAGGGTTAATGATATTTTTTAGTTTTTGTAATTTGACTTTTTGTGTTGCAGGATGATCTACTTCAAACACTTGTGTCTTCTCGATACCATCTATTCGATACGCACGGGTATCAAAGCCTGCACCAAGGATGACAATTTGGTCAAAATCTTGCAGTAGGCATTTTTTCAAAAAATCATCGATATAACGTTCCCGAGCAGTGACAAATGCTAAAGCTCCATGACTGAATTTCTCATATAACCCTGAGCTTATCATCCATTTGCTGAATAAATAGGTGATGTTGTTCACAAAGGAACGGGCGAATGGATCAAAACAAATACGTTCATTTTCAGGTTTGCTCGATTCAATTGCGCGCATCAATGCTATTCCCACAGCTGTTATACTGGATTTTTCACTTTTCATACCAATCACTCCACTTTCACTTAGGAAATAAAGAATGAAACAGCAAGCAATTTGGTATATGATCTAATGATGTTAAATTCATATTACCCGATTTTGACCGTATGGTCAATTGCGGTTACAAAAAGTATCAGCTCCTAGAAGCTGATTTTTTGTTTTTCTTCTCCAAAAGCATCATTTCTGCAACAGGCAGAAGTAATGTGTTTTTTCGTATGGTAGGGTGTAGGTTCTTTGGTTATTTTTCATCTTCAAATATATAAGAAATGTGCTTTTGGAATTATAATGATAACAATCATAGATAGTAGTTTTTTATTATATAAAAACAGGGAGGATGCGTGGACGATGATAAGGTCAAAGCGATCTGTACAAAATCTACCAGTCTATCAAGCGGGAAAACCGATAGAAGAAGTACAGCGAGAATACGGATGGCAAGATGTTATTAAACTAGTATCCAATGAAAATCCAGTTGGTTGTTCTCCTAAAGTAATAGAAGCTTTGAAAGACCTTCATTTGCTGCATCACTATCCAGAACCGCTCGCTCCTGTACTGCGTAACAAGTTGGCAGATCATTTGAATATAAAGCCGCAAAAGTTGATCTTTGGTAACGGATCAAGTGAACTTATTCAAATGATCTGCCGCGCCTTTTTAGAACCGAAAGATGAGTCGATTCTAGTAGATTTTACGTATTCCATATATCAGTCGGAAGTGAAAATTGAAGGTGCCATTCCCATTATTGTTCCTCTGCAAAATGGTGTCTATGATTTAGAGGCGATGTATCAAGCAATTACAAGTAAGACAAAAATCATTTGGATTTGTAATCCAAATAACCCTACTGGTGCACTGATCGATCATGAAACACTGCGTGTTTTCTTAGCCCGTATTCCCAAAAATATTTTAGTAGTATTGGATGAGGCTTATATCGAATACGTAACAGATTTGAGATGTCCAGATAGTCTTACATTGTCTGCCGAATTTAAACAATTGCTGATCTTAAGGACCTTTTCTAAAATTTATGGATTGGCTGCGGTGCGTATGGGCTATGCCATTGCGGATAAAACAATTATTGATGTGTTGCATCGTGTTAGACCATCATTTAATACCAATCGATATGCACAACATGCTGCAATTGCAGCGATAGACGATCAATCCTTTGTAACTCATTGGAGAACGGTGAATCATCAAGAGCGAAATAAAATAATGGAGCAATTAGATAGCTGGGGGCTTCACTATTATCCAACACACGCAAATTTCATTTTAATCGACACAGGTTTACCTTCTCATGAGGTGTTTCAGTTTTTCCTAGAGAGAGGAATTATTATTCGAGACCGCTTAAAGTATCCAACCTATATTCGTGTAACAGTAGGTACACCAGAGCAAAATAGACGATTTTTAGCAGTATTTGCAGAGTTATTATCTTCGTAATTCCCTTAATCATTCACCTGAAAAAGTTAAAAATCGGTATCTTTCTTTGGCCATTGAATGGTATTGTGTTTAGGTATTTTTTTCCCTAATACCCACGAAGAGGTACGATTTCCAATATGACGAACAATATGATTGAAGGTCATTTTTTTAGAAACAGGTGAAAGTTTTTTGTCCTCTGATGGTTCCATCTGTGGCAGATCTAATCCAAATTGAGGTCGTAGTTGGTTATAGCATTTCTTTTTTATATTGATAGGAATTTCTTTTCTGTCCAGAAACTGTAATGCTTCTTCCATATTATTTTGCTGGATAAGGCTTTGGAAATGAAGGATGATGACAGATGGTAAAGGGAAGATAAAGGTAAGATGAGAGCGATTTCCTCTTCCTTTGCCTGATGTCCATTCAATAAATCCTTCACTGTTCATTTTTTTTAACAGAAGCCGTGCGTTGCGTGAGGAACAGTGAAGGATTTCGGATATTTGTGTGGTATCAACCGTGATAGGAGTTTGATCTGCTACAGTATGAAACGCAAGCCTCAGTTCAATGTAATATTCAATTGTGTTCATTTTTAAACCCTCCTACACTTTGGCAGCAATAAGATCCAATGCTTCTTGCCACCTTCCTTTCTGGCGAAGCAGTTGGATTTTTTTGGTGATAAGGTGCTGTTTATCTAATTGTTTCTCTTCTGATAGAGCTAAAGCTTTGTCGATAAATTTAAGCGAGGAATCCAACTGATTTTTAGCTGATTCCATGTCACTTAGTAACTCATATGCCTTGATCGAAAAAGGTGAATGATTTTCTTTTTCCGATAAGATGATGTTGCAATAAGAAGTTGCTTCTTCCCATTCTCCATCTTGATATAAAAAAGAGGCCAATTTACTCATACATTGCAGTTTCATCTGGGGTTGGTCTAATTGGCGATACAATGATATTGCCTTTTGTAATTCCTGAGTTGCCTGATCATAGACATGGTGATATCCATAAAGAAGGCCCAAATTCATATGTGTTCCAGCAAGATTTTCTTCATCTCTAGCTAACTCGAATGAAAGCAAAGCCTTCCCAAAATGTTGTCTGGATTGATGAAATTCGTGGAGCTGCATATAACAAACGCCTAATGACATAAAAATTTGCCCTGATTTATAGGTTATATCTAGGTCTTCACTGAATTGAAGAGCCTTATTAAAGTAATAAATAGCAGAATAGACTTCCCCTAGTTTCCCGTGTTGAACCCCTAGTTGAAAGAATAATGTTATCTGGTTATAGGTTGAAACCTGTTCATAGACGGCAATCTCATAGGCTTCTATTAATAAATGAAGTGATTTATCTTCTTCACCTGAGAAGGAGATTGTTTTACTCATGGAGATCATTGTTCGAATAAGAGGGTTTTTATCTGGGCAATATTCGAGGGCATTCATGCTCTTGGTAAAATAGGAAATCGCATTTTCTGTATGCTTTTTGTGCGATTCCCAATGGCCTAAAATCCAATAAAAAATGCCTTGTTCCAGTCTGGGCCAAGTTTCTATTTCCTCTGTTTGGAAATCTTTGATCAAATCATAAGCCTCTTGAAATTGATAACGTTCTATTTTTTTCTCTGCCATATAAATAGAACGGAGCGTTTTTTTATTGAGTTCCATGATGTTCAAATTTTCACCCTTTACATTATAATGAAGTGAAAGAGTTTAAAGGGAATCACTTCCATCATATCATCGAATCAAAATGATTACTATTATCGCATTTATTAATGTTTTCTAAAAGGGGAAAGGGTAAGGTGTTACAAGATAGACAGAGACTCATCGATCGGTATGATCTGATCAAAAAGTTAGGTCAAGGCGGAATGGCTGCTGTGTATTTGGCATGGGATACACGCTTAGAAAGAAATGTAGCAATAAAAGTGATCGATGACAGGCAGTTAGATGGAGAAGAGGGGATAGAAAGATTTATACGCGAAGCGAAAATTGTCAGCAGTTTAAATCACCCCAACATTGTCCAAATACATGATATCGTTCATCAAGATGAGACACATTTTATTGTAATGGAATATGTGGATGGTCCATCTCTACATCAAGTATTAAAAGAAAATGAACATTTGAGTGAAGACCAAGTGATCGGTTTTGCAAGTCAAATTTGTGATGGCTTAGCTCATGCTCATGAAAATGGGATCATTCACCGTGATATCAAACCTCATAATATTTTATGTACTGCAAGTGGTGTCGTAAAAATTGCTGATTTTGGGATCTCCAAACTGATGGATTCTACTAAGATGACGTTGACTGGTATGGTCATGGGTTCTGTCCATTATTTTTCTCCAGAGCAAGCTTCTGCCCAAGTTGTACAGCCGTCTTCCGATGTTTACTCCTTGGGAGTTGTGATGTATGAAATGATAACGGGCAAGGTGCCCTTTGATGAAGACAGTTATATCGCTATTGCAATGAAACATATCAATCAACCTGTGCCTTCTTTAAAGGGATTGGCCAACAAAATAAATCCTAAGTTAATTCAAATTATTTATAAGGCATTGGAAAAAAATCCTGTTCATCGTTTTCAGACAGCAAGTGAAATGAAGTTATCGCTTTCAGGACTTATGAAGCAGGATATACCTAAAACATCAAAAGAAAAAGATAAAGTATATTTCTTTCGAAAATGGGTCTATTTGCCAATAATGATTCTACTGCTCGGCGTTATATGTACATATGTTTGGTATGGTGCATACCGAAGTGATGCAACAAGACAAACACAGACTACGCAAACAAACGAAAAAAGTTTAGATACTTCAACATCAAAGGCAAAAGGGAATCATCCTTGGTGGAAAGAACTTCCCAAAAATAATAAACTGAGCCGTATTTTTCATAATCGTAAGGTAGTAGGAGAAAACGGGGAGTACGATGTGAGTGTGGATGTGGGAGATTTGCCTACTTCAAAATTTTATTACAACATATATGTGGTCGATCGGATAAATTCAAGGCTTGTGATATCGAAGCAAATAGTTAAATACAAACGTTCTTCGCAATCGACATTAACCCCCGTGAAATTCCATGTATCTGTCCCAGAGCAATTATTGCCAACAGACGAAGGAATTTTAAAAATAGAGCTTTACTGGAAGAATAACCTAAATAGTGATGAAAAAAATTATGTGGCAGAAGAAAGTCTATTGCAACAATGGGGAACAGTTCCCCATTCATAAAACCTAAGGTTTCGTGAAATGAAGAAGATTGGATTCAGCTCTTTCACGAGTTCAACGACTTTTTTAGAAAATATATTTACAAACATACATTCCGATGATAACCTATCATAATTACATATCTTGGATAGTTTGAAATGCGAAAACCAAGCAATAAAGCTATTCCTTGTTGTAATGCAACCGTGGGGCTCACGGGGTTAGCTTGGTAATGAAGTAGTCGTTAGACTTCCGTCCCAAGAATTCTACGGTTTTAGCCGTATGGAGTGTCAAGTAGTGACAAAAGAAGAATTTAACCACACACCATTGGAACGTTGAGGACAGAATACAAACAGTTATATTTCATCACATCCCAAAAATCAGTCTTAGGGAGACTGATTTTTTTGTATCTTTGTTCATTTCCGTTTTCTTGTACAACTTTCTGATTTACATAGACTGGTATATAAAAATATGTCAAAATGTATAGTATTAATTTTAAAAAATGGAACTTAGCGTCATTTTCATCGAAAGGGGTGTACAGTTGAAAAACAATACAAAAGTCATATTAACCGCATTGATAATAGTTGCACTTATAGGAGCTGGAATCGTTTATTTTCGTTCAGATCTTTTTCAAACAAAACCCGTAGATGATCGCAAAGTGGTAAATCAGGTGAAAAATGTAGATGGTACATCAGCGAAGATCATAGGGATCTACTCAAGTAGAGCAGATCTACACCTGCATAAGAGTAGCAATGGTCAAATGCAAGCGAAGATAAACGGAAAAATACCGAAACAGGATAAGGTTGAGTTGAAATGGTCGAAACAAGGGAAAGGGATATATTTAAAAGTTTATTATCTAGAAAATGATATGAAAACAGAAAGAGAAAAAGAAAAACAAGCATTTCCTGATGAGTTAAGTCTAGATGTATTCATCCCTAGTAAAGTTTATGATTCTATTGAAATGAGTACACACGATGGAAATGTAACATCGGATATCCCTCTACAAGCTAGTGAAATGAAAGTAGATACACAAGAAGGCTCCGTAAATCTTACTAATATCTCCGGGGATCAAGTTCAATTTAAAAGTGATGAAGGAAATATTCAGTTGAAAAAAGTCAACGCCGGGTACATGACGCTTACTTCATGGGAAGGAAACATTTCACTGACAGACTCTGTGGGACAAGTAAATGGAGAATCACATTCTGGAAACATAAACATCACCCGCTATAATGGATCGATGATTTTGAAATCGAGCACAGGAAATATTAAAGCTGAGCAAATTGCACCTGTCTATACAAGTGATGAAATAACAACAGATTCAGGAAATGTGGATTTTGCTTTCCAAACCTTACCCACTAACCTCTATCTTGCCCTCACAAGTGAAAGTGGTTCGTTGAAAAATAGCTTGCCAACTAAAAAAATGATCGATAAAGATAAGGATTATTATCATATTCGCTACATCAAAGGAACCTTAGGGAACGGAACAGGAAACGTAGTTATTGATACGAAGAGTGGAAACATCCATGTATCCTTAAAAAAATAAAACGATGAGGGGTAAAAATGCGAGTAAAAAAAATAGCTTATTTCATTCCTATGTTTATACTGCTGCTGGTTCTGTCAGCTTGCTCAGGGAAAGCCGAAAAAGTAGTGGTAAAACCGTTGACAAAAGATCAAGTGATGACAAAGGTTTCCCAGCAATTGAAAAAACAAACGAAGCTAATCCCTACCCAATATCACCTCAAAGAGTCATTGATTGCTGGAGGATGGGTGGAGTCTAAAATCGATTACTATGGAGTTAACGAATACTACACACAATCAAAATATAGTGATGGTTCTTCTGACGAACAAGTTTATCAATTACCCGGATACCAATATAATCGAGATGCATATGAAGGAGAGAAAAAAGAATGGAGTAAAATCCCATATGAAAGACCATTCAAAGAAGACGATATAAAGTCCCTGACTTCTTCTGGAAGTATCAATGATTTAAAGGCCCAAACTTATTTTTCTATTTTAGAATCAGTTCAGGGACAAGTCCAAATGAAAGAAACAGGCAAAGCCTATGTATTAGATTTAACAAGTACAGATACATCGAATAACCTTAAATGGATGCAAGGCTATCTGAAGCATTACGATGTAATTGATCCAAAGGAAACAGCGTTTCAAAAATATCATACAAAAATGGTAATCGACAAGAAGACATTTGCGGTTCAGTCGATCGAAAATGAAGTTTTCTATACGAGACAAACGTTTAATCCGGATAATGGAGTGAAAGGACAAAAGCATCTTGATATCCAAACGGTTATCGAGTACCCAACTGCAAAGAAATTAATTGTGCCTCAAAATGTTATAAATGAAGCAGACAAAAACGATCCATATAAGCAATTTGAACAACAGTTCCAGCAAAAATAAAAGCTTTGCTCCATAGGAGCAGAGCTTTTTTACAGTTAGATTGCTTTTTTCTTCTTGGGGAGAGTGAATGCATTGGATGCTCTACGAAAAGGTTGAAAAGAAAAACCACCCTGAAAATGTTTGGGCTCATAAGCTACGATAAAGGCATCTGGGTCTAATTCTGCGATCTGTTTAGAGAGTTTACTCTGTTGTTTCCGATGAGCAGTAATAGACAGAACTAATCGCTCTCCTTCCATACCTTCACCAAACCAAGCAGTGACTCCATAGCCAGCCTCTCTTAGCTGTCCTGCAAGTTGAACGTTCTCTTTTTTGGTGATAACGGAAATATTTAGATATCCAAGTGCTAGTTTTTCTTCTAATTTCATGCCTATAAATAACCCAATGCCATAGCTGACACAGTAGACGATCAGATTGATTGGTTGATCCAAATTATCCAATACAATTTTGAATCCAATTACATAAACCAACACATCCACGCTACTTAGCAATGCTGCCATAAACTGATAACCTTTGATGGTGAGTATGGTACGAACAGTAAGCATGGATACATAAACAATTTGCAGTATGACAATCAGCAGCAAAGTGGTGAACATAGGGCATCCTTCTTTTCTGGTAAAATGCTGTCTCGTCCCTTTTTGAGGCATATCCGGGGTTATAGGATGATATGAGTGCATGAATGAGCGGATAGCTTCTATTTTCATAGGGAATCATTCGTTTAGACGAGAAGATTATACAACTGCCAGATCCCATTCGGCAATAGGTTTTTGAAAATTATTCTCCTTTTTTATTTTTATTATTTTAATGTTTTTTTTCTCACGTTTTTCATGTGCCAATAATAAGAAAAAGAGCCTTGAAATAGGCCCGAAACATCCAAAAAACGATGTAATTTGTTTTACATCCAAAATACATGGGAAGTAGAGAAATGGATCTTCTGCTACTCTATCGAAGTTTGATTTCCAGCAAAAGATTTTTAAGGAGTAGACTTATTTAATTCTCTTTTTTTGGGAGCAGGACTATATTTCAAGTAAGAAACCAATCCTCCCATCCCAAGTAAAGAAAGGACAATAAAAAGGGCCAATCCTGTCCAATGGATTCCTAGCCATTTATAACTTGGAACATCTTCAAAAATGAGTTGCAAAAGACCGCTGAATAATACAACAGGAAAGCCAAAAATCGTGATAAGCACAATCAAACGGTTTGTCTTTAAATTGGTGTGGTTATCAATGATTTGTTCTAACTCAGAAATAGATTCATATAATTCTTGAAGCTGGGTGTGCAGGGTCCAGCGTTTTTCCAACGTTTCACGAAAGAGTTGCAGATGATAATCCGAAGAAGAGAACATGGTTGTAAGAATTGCATAGCGAATCTTCGTCTTATTGGAACTGATCCAATGATTGATTTCCATGAGTTTTACATTAGACAAGGTTTGTTTCATTTTTAACCATTCCAATACTTTCGACATCATCTGTATACAATCTTGATGTACGCTTTGGAAAAGGGTGACCTGCTCCACTACATGTTCGATTTCTTGCTGATATGCCGGCAGATCAAGGGGCTCTGTATTCCAATCATCTAGTAAAAAAACACCATTTTCATGCACAATAGCATAACCAAATGGAGTTTCAACAAAATCAAACGAGCTTTCCGGAGGTAAAGGATAGATAGGCGGAATCTCGTCTTCTCGAATACGGGAAGCACATATTGCTAAATATCGTTGCAATGTTGGAGATGTCACCAAAACTTGTTGCTGTCCGAGTGAATTCCATTTTGCAGCAGTTAAAAATTTCTCTTTTGCCCAGATAGGTTTGCATTCATATATTCGGCAAGAGTCTCCAATTGTTCCATTAGATAAATAGGGATTTACAGTAATAGATTTAGCAGGATTGTATAGCTCCCAGATAGCATTTATTACATCAGACCATTGTACTTTGGAATGTTCTTTTTGATGGTATTTGCATTTTGGGGCAGTTACTGTCTGATAGTTTCCGTTTTGATCATGCCAATGACAATCGGTAGGCCGATGGGCACCCCAACGTTCATTTTCCAGTGATTCGAGTTTATACCATAAGTCTTTTAAATGGAGATTTTGCCCTGACTCAACTTGGATAACAATGTCACGGCCAGTACCATTTAATTCTGGGCGATAAATGGCGAAAAATTGGAAGCCTGATTCGAGCCATGTTCGCTCTTTATCGTGGATAAGAAAAGATTTGAGCAGTCCGATATAGGTGTTTTCTGTTGTTATAAATGCATCGACAAGCACGGTTTTATGTGAATCTTTGACAGGTAACTCCAGTTGTGTGATGGTTGCTTGCTTTACACTCAATTCATACTTTTGATACTCACGCTTGAGGTAAAGCAGGGCACGATTATATTCTTCGATGTGGCCGGAGTTTGGAATTTCATAGGGGAGCACTTGATCCATCATCAGGGAAATAGCAAGATAGATACATGCCTGAAGACCTTCTGTTACATTAGATTCATCAATGATCGTAAACATTTTACCATCTTCATTGATTTGCTCCTCGATAAGGAAAAAAGAGTGTGCCAATGCACTGTGCAAACATCCCCAAGACTGAAATGGTTTCCCTGTCGTTTTTACATCATCTAATTCCCATCGGATGGTATAGTCTATCCATTCAAAAGGGAAATCCTTTCTGTCTACATTGTGATGTCGGCAGTAAAACATAATAAATGTCAGACATGCATCTAATGATAAATCTTCAAAATAGAAAGAGTACTCTTGGAAGGGTTTATTGTGGAGGAGGTGCAGTTCTTCTAAGTGGTACAACATTTCGGTTGTAGATTCATAGCCATCATTTTGATAATGATAAACAAGCTTGTTTTGATAATAAGAAAATAATTCATTTCCAATGAATACTTCATTATCATAGCTAGGAATTTTGTTTGGTTCATAATGAATGGTAACATCCTGCAACTCATTATAAAGTTGTTGCAAACAATCGATAAGTTGCAATTGTCCACATCCTTTTTAAATAATTTTACTTTATTACAAATATTGTATCAAAATATTTTGTTATTTTAAATGACAAAAAGCCTAAAAAAGAAGAAAAAGTCATCTATTTTAGGCTTGTACTTCTATTCGTCCGCGATAAATGCTTTTGATATTTTTAACAATATTGTAAATAAATCTCACGTTTTTAAGGAGATGGTTTTTAGAGGGAAAAAGTAGAATTATATGTCTGTAGAACGAAAGACACAGGTGTTTATGGAGATACATCTTTTTCGCTTGGATTTGCTAAGGGAGACAGAAATAAAGAAAACAATAACTTCTGGAACTCAATAGAATCGTAACGAACCTCCTCCTTATTAGGAGGGGGTCTAAATGTATACTACCATTCATCAGAAACTTTTGGATAGATCACCGAAATAAGTTTGTTTTTGTCAGTTCCACTAATTCATTTCCATGTCCACTCAACACTGCTTTTAGCATCCACAAGGTAAAGCCTTTTGCTTGATCAAATGTAATGGAAGGTGGCATCGCTAGTTCTTGTCGATTGACAACAACATCGACGATCACTGGACCATCTTCCTGGAGTGCTTGAGATATTGCCCCCTCTAACTCCAGCGGGTTTTCCACTCGTATTCCTTTCATTCCGATAGCTTGGGCCAGGGTCGCAAAGTTGGGATTATCGAGTTCTGTTCCCATTTCGAGATAACCAGCCGCTTTCATCTCCAATTCTACGAAAGCAAGTGAACCGTTGTTAAAAACGATGACTTTTATCGGGAGTTTGTGCTGTTTTAGTGTCAGCAGATCACCCATCAACATAGATAGGCCTCCATCACCAGATAAGGAAATGACTTGACGTTCTGGCTGGGAAACTTGAGCTCCAATCGCTTGCGGCAGTGCATTTGCCATCGTGCCGTGAGTAAATGATCCTAAGAGTCGTCGTTTTCCGTTCATTTGCAAATATCTTGCCGCCCACAAAGTAGGTGTTCCAACATCACATGTCAAAACAGCGTCTTCTGCGGCAAGATCGCTTACAAGTTTAGTAAGATATTGGGGATGAATCACATTGCGGCCTGGAGTAGCCAGTTCATCTAATTCTTTTCGTACATGAGCATAATGTTTGGAGAACTGCTTAAGATGGTCTGGATCATGTTCTGTCAAGTGAGGTAATAATTTTTCGATTGTTTGTTTTACGTCTCCGCAAAGACCATAGGTGAGTGCAGTGCGGCGACCGAGATGAGAAGGTTCTATATCTACTTGAAGAACGGCAGCCTTTTCTGGATAAAATTGCCGATATGGAAAATCAGTTCCAAGCATGAGTAACACATCACATTCCATGATGGCATGATATCCAGAAGAATAGCCGATTAATCCTGTGAGTCCAACAGAATAAGGATTATCATATTCTAAGTATTCTTTTCCCCTTAGTGCTATAACCATTGGGGATTGTAACTTAGCACATAATTTCATTAGGGATTCATGTGCACCAGCACAACCAGCGCCACATAACAGAGTAATACGTTTTCCATCATTTAAATATCCAGCAAGTCGTTTGATTTCGTTATCATCGGGATGGATGACAGGATGAGTCGGGTGGAAAACATGTTCAGGCACTTCCGTTTTATCGTACTCAAAAGCGGCGACATCACCAGGCAGCACTAGAACAGATACATCTGAATTTGCGACTGCTGACTGCATGGCCATAGTAACCATATGAGGTATTTGTTCTGCTCCCATTACTACTTCACAAAAGGAACTGCATTCTTTGAATAATTGGTCTGGCCGCGTTTCTTGAAAATAACCGCTCCCGATTTCAAAGCTGGGAATATGGGCAGCAATGGCAAGTACAGGTACTCGGTTGCGGTGGCAGTCATATAATCCATTAATGAGATGCAAATTACCAGGTCCACTGCTTCCTGCACAAATTGCAATACTCCCGTTTAAAGAGGCATCTGCTCCTGCTGCAAAAGCGGCAACTTCCTCATGACGAACATGAATCCATTCGATTTTCCCTGAACGTCGAATTGCATCGAGGAGTGCATTGAGTGAATCTCCAATTATTCCATAAATTCGTGTTACACCAGCGTTGATGAGTGTTTGAACGATAGAATCAGCAATAGTCCTTTTCATCAAATCTCTCCTTTGTCATCTATTTAGTTTGGCGATTTTCAAAGGAGTTATTCTTCTACCAAGGATGGAGATCAAAGAGACAATGGTTTGTGGATCGTTTTTTAATTGGATTCTGTAATCTCTATTGGTAAAGCTTTTGTATCTGTTGGTGAAGAGAGTACTGTCATTGTGGTAGTAAAACCGTATTTACTACATGTGTGAAGAAAAGAGTTTAAAGTCTGCATCGATTCCGTCATAACTTTTATAATGAAATTAAATTGTCCGCTGAGTTGGTGTGCTTCTATCACTTCAGGTGATTGATTGCAAAATTCAACCAAATTGCCGCAGTTTTCGGTTTGTATCAGTATATAAGCCATGATTTGTTTTCCTAGTTTTTCAGGATCCAGCACCACTTGATAGCCTTTGATGATTCCTCTGTCTTCTAGCTTCCGAACTCGCTCACCAACAGCTGGTTGGGTCATGTTGATCAAGCGGCCTATTTGTGAGATAGAGATTCTTGCATTTTGCTGTAGTAAAGTTATTATTTTTGCATCAATTTGATCCATATATGTAATACCTCTCAATTGTTTATAATTTAAAAGTAAACAATCTGAAATGCTTTTGGTTTTCTATGTAAAAGAAATGATCTTTCCTTTAAGCTTATTTCAAAAGCCGATAAGGAGAGATTATCTATGATAAATACTATCACAAGCCCTGTAAAGATTGGAAACTTACAGTTGAAAAATCGTTTGATCATGGCTCCGATGCAAACAAACAAAGGTACGATAGAATCCTTTGCCAATGATTTTCATGTTAAGCATTATGCCGACCGTGCAGAAGGTGTTTCGATGATGATTATAGAGTCAACCGCTGTTTCTTCTAATGGTCGATTATTTGCTGATGATATAGGGATATTTAGTGACGCGCATATCGAGCCATTAAAACAAATTGTCAATGCAGTTCATGAAAAAGAGACAAAGATTTTTATCCAGTTATCCCATGGAGGAAGGAAATCGTCGCCGAAGGTGACGAATCGGCTCATTGGACCAAGTCCGATCGCTTATGATGATCAGTATAGTGAGCCAAATGAAATGACAGAAGAAGATATTGCGCAGGTTATCGAAGACTATCGTTTGGCTGCTAGAAGAAGTTTGCAAGCAGGATTTGATGGCATTGAGTTACATGCAGCTCATGGATTCTTGCTTCAAGAGTTCCTTTCTCCATTATCCAATCTCCGGACAGATAGATATGGGGGTTCTGTGGAAAATAGAGTTCGTTTACTGCGAGAAGTTCTAGAGGCTATTCGATTAGAAGTTGGGTGTGATTACCCCGTGATCATCCGTGTATCTGCTTCTGAATTTTCCCCAGAAGGTTTAACTCCTGTAGATGTTGCAAATGCACTGACTTATGTGGAATGCTACCTTGATGCGGTTCATGTATCTGCTGGAGGAATATTGCCGAATCAGCCATTGACTACACATGAAGGATATCAAGTTCCTTATGCAGCTGTTATCAAACAGTATGTAAAATTACCGATTATAGCAGTTGGGAGAATTTATACGCCAAACTTAGCAAATGCTATTTTAGCAGATCGACTTGCAGATATAATTGCAATCGGCAGACCTTTGCTCGATGATCCATTATATGCTAAAAAGATGCTAGGTCAATAATATAGATGGACCCTCATTTTATCCCTCTAGGAGAAGAGGCAAAATGAGGGTTTTTCCAGTTCGCTCTAACTTTTTTGCGACTTTCCCACACGAAAGAGGAAGCACAAACCAGATGAGCAGCGTCAACCAAAGAGTTCGGTATCCCACTACTTACGCGAAGGCTCCCCACAAAGAACCAATGAAACAAGAATATCAAATTTTCGATGTAACTAGTTCATAATTACGATTTTTTCGATTTTGTCGATAAATAGAAATGAAAAGCTTATTATATTAAATGCAATAGCATTTATATATTTGTTAGATAGATAAAGGATTGGTGACAAAATGGAAAAAGAGCATGGTATTTTTCGATCAGAGCGAATGCTCGCATATTGTGATGCTATTTTTGCGATTGCTTTAACACTGCTCATCATTGAAATTCGACTCCCGGAACATGTTCAAGGAGAAAGTCTGTGGACTATCCTACTGCATCAGTGGCCAAAGTTCCTGAGTTTCCTTATTAGTTTTATGATTATTTCGGTAGTTTGGTTTAATCACCATACGATGTTTCATTACATCAAAAAAGTCGATCATAGGTTAATAATTATGAATACTCTCTTGATGTTAAATGTGGTGGTAATACCTTTCTGTTCTTCTCTACTAGGGGAGTATATTACCAGTGGGAATCCAAATGCAAAAATAAGTGCACTTATCTACGGAGCTTGGATTTCCATCGGAGGTGTTCCCTTTAATATGATATGGACTTATGCACTTAAGAAAAAAGAATTATTGGAAGAAGGGTATAGTCATACCGAATTAATGTATATGAAAAAGCACTTTAATCGTGGTCCAATCATTTATCTAGTTGTGACTTTGCTAGCATTGATCAATGTTTGGATCAGTGTGATAGGATTTGTTTTGTTAATAGCGTTATACTTTTTACCTGCTACAAAATGGACAAAAAGGAAAAGTTAACAAATGTTAAGGTGATAACTTTCGAGGAGAAGGTCTATTTCTATTAATTCATGTACTTAAATTTTAATGTTGTTCATATTTCTTTCCCCACAATAATGATTTCTTTGATATAATCATACAGGGACACAATTGCTCGAAGGGTATTGATTATTTCGTATGGAATTAGCGGAGGATTGACACCCTAGTATAGAGAGACTAATGTTAGTTCGTATCAGGAGGAAATGCCATGAAAGTATATGTTGTTTATGATAGTGAAGGTGGACATACAGAGTCATTGGCCAAAGCTGTAGCTCAAGGGGCAGGTAATGTAGAAGGTGCAGAAGTACATATTCACCATGTCAATGATGCAGATGTCTATCAAATGGTAGATATGGATGCTATTATTTGGGGATGTCCTGGTCATTTTGGAACAATCAGCTCCGGGCTAAAAACATGGATTGATAAACTCGGTTATTTATGGGCTGAAGGGAAATTGATCAATAAAATTGGGGGAGTTTTCTGTACCACAGCTACACATCATGGTGGTTTGGAAGCGACCCTGCTCAATTTGATAACTCCTATGTTGCACCAAGGAATGATTGTAGTAGGTCTTCCTGCCGATGTTCCAGAAAATGCACTCTATGGTTCATATTATGGAGTGGGTATTACTTGTCCAGTAGAAGATACGCCTGGAGTTACTACAACATTAACAGCAAACGATACTGCTCTAGGACGAGCACTTGGAAAAAGGGTTGCAGAAGTGACCAAACAATTTGTTGAAAATCGAGGCTAGGTAAGGGAGAGTAGGCCCATGATTATACCTATTATTTGCTTTGCAATCGCTGCTATTCTCTTGATTGTTCTAATCGTGGTAAATGTTCGTGCTGCATCCAACCGCAATAAAGAGGAATCACAAGTTTCAGAATCTGAATCCATTGTGGAAATACCAGAAGTAGAAGTACTAGAATCCAATCCAGCCGAATCTACGATTCAAAAAGTGGCAGAAGAGGTAGCAGAAGAAGAACAGATTTCAGAAGAACAATTAGAAGCGGATTTGCAATCTGAAACAGAAGTAAATGTAGAATCGACAAGAGAAGTAGAAAAAGAATCAAACAAAGAAACAAAGTCTTTTAAAATCGAAGACAGCACCTATCGGGCAGCTTTGAAAAAATTTCAAGCCAAAAAGCCTGAGCTAGCTAAAAAGAAAACCCAGATATCCGATTCAGACTATCGCAGTGCACTTCGATCCATGCAAAAGAAAGACAAATAAGCAGGAAAGTCCCCTCGTTTTGGAAACAATGGGGACTTTTTTATGTTCAATTTATATAAAATGGTTGATTTCATTATCTCCTTTTCCATTTTTGCTTCATAAAATATAGCAATATATGGAGAGGAGGTAATAGATTGAAAATATTTAACGATAACGACAGAAGACATGATGATAATGAAAGACGCCGCCGCAGACGTCGTCGCTTCCGTAGGGAAGTAATCCGCTTGCGTCCAGGGGAAACTGCTACTCGTACTTGTGGTACGTTCTCAGGTAGAACGATTACGGTGAGACTCCGTCGTGGGGAAGTTCTTGTGGCTGTTTGCCGTTCTTCCCGTCGTATATTTATTTTTGTCTGTGGAAGACCTAGATTTACAAGAACGATTACTTTGCGTCGTGGGACAAGAATTGTTGTAAGTTGTCGTCGCACCTAGTCTTTTTCAATAAATCAATCGACTCCTGAAAAGGAGTCGATTTTCCTTAAGAGAGTCATAGCATTTTCTGTAGGAATTGCTGAGCTCGTTTTGTTTTTGGCTTTGCAAAGAACTTTTTTGGGGGAAGATTTTCAGTTAACTTTCCTTCGTCCAAAAAACATATCCGATCAGCTACCTCTCTGGCAAATCCCATCTCATGTGTGACGATTACCATCGTGATGCCGGTATGAGCTAAATTACGAATAACTTCTAGAACCTCTTTCACCATTTCCGGGTCAAGTGCAGATGTAGGTTCATCAAATAGCATGATTTCTGGTTCCATCGTGAGTGACCGGGCGATAGCGACGCGTTGTCGCTGGCCGCCGGAAAGCTTGGAAGGGTAAACATCTGCCTTTTCCTTTAAACCAACTTTTTTTAGTAAATCATACGCTTTGGCCACTGCCTTTTCTTTGGAGATATTTTTCACTTTCATCGGAGCATAAATCATATTTTCTAACACTGTCATATGAGGGAAGAGATAAAAGTGTTGAAATACCATCCCGATGTTTTGGCGTATTTTTACTATATCTGTTTTTGGGGAAGTAATGTTTTCGTCTTTGATCTGAATAACTCCTTGATTAGGTTGTTCTAGTAAATTCAAACACCGAAGCAAAGTGGATTTCCCCGAACCTGACGGTCCGATAATCGCACATACTTCACCTTGTTTGATGGATAGCGATACATCTTTTAGAACTTTGAGCTTACCAAATGATTTGGAGAGATTTTGAACTTCAATCACTTCGTGCCAACCTCCTTTCGAGGATACGAGCTGTTGCCGTTAGAGTCATTACCATTACATAATAGAGAAGACCGACAAAAAGCAGTGGTTCGAAGTACAAATAGCTATCTGAAGCTACGATGTCCGCCCTCCGGAGCAAATCGGTTGCTCCTATCGTGGAGACAAGCGCAGAATCTTTTAACAAAGCAATACTTTCGTTAACAAGGGCAGGCAAGATATTTTTCAATGCTTGTGGCAAAATAATATCCCGCATCATCTTCGGATAAGGGATGCCAAGTGCGATAGCTGCTTCCTGTTGTCCGTGATCAACAGAGGTGATCCCAGCTCGAATCGTTTCGGATATATAGGCGGCCGAATTTAATGTAAAAGTGATAACACCGGCTTCAAGTGCAGTGATATCATAGTGAAAAAGCTGAGGAGTAGCAAAATAAACGAGTGTTAAGGATAAGATCAAAGGAACTCCTCGAAAGATAGAGGTGTAAAAAACAGCGAATCCATGTAAAATTTTGATGTTGGATATTTTAAATAAGGCGAGGATGATGCCCCAAATCAATCCGAAGACTGCTGAAAGCATAGTAAACTCAAGGGTGGTCAAAATCCCCTGAAGAATATACGGGATTTTGTCCGAAATGAGTTCAAAATGTAATTGCAAGAGATCACACCACCTTTCCATTTATTTTTGGAACCATTTTTTAATTAGTTCATCTAACTTTCCATTTTCCTTCAAATGTTTCAATACTTGATTGAAGTTTTTTACATAGCCAGACCCTTTCGGAAAAGCGATAGCAGATCCAGTCGGCTCGCTATTGGGTAAATCTGTAAAGGAGAGATCGGGATTGTTTGTCGTATAACCTTCTGCAATCGTATTTTCGACGATAGCCGCCTCGATTCGACCTGCTTTTAACTCTTGAATAATTTCCGGTACTTTATTGATCGAAATAGCATTTAACTTCAATTTTTGGGCTTCTTTTTCTTGGATGGAGCCAAGTTGTACTCCGACTTTTTTTCCGATAAGGGACTTGGCAGTAGTCAAATTGCTTCCTTTTTTGGTGATGATGGTGTTTTTTGATTCATAGTAGATATCAGAGAAGTCTACACTTTTCTTTCGTTCAGGAGTTGGTGTCATTCCGGCCATGATCAAGTCTGCACGCTTGGATTGAAGTGCAGGAATAAGTCCGTTAAAGTCCATGTCTTTTACTTCGATTTTGAGTTTTAATTCTTTGGCGATCATATTGGCTAGATCGATGTCAAAACCGATAACCTTCCCAGTTGCCGTATCTGTATATTCATAAGGCTTATAATCCGCTGATGTTGCTAAAGTCAATGTTTTTTGTCCATTTGGATCTGCATTATTTTTGGAGCTGCATCCAAACAATAGAGCTGTACTAAGGGCAACAGCTAGCCCTGCTTTTGCTAGGGTTTTCCATTTCATTCTGAAAATCTCCTTTTTATTTTAAAGTAAAAAAAATAATCTTCATGAATAAATATACATGATGATGAATAAATATATTATAATTCATTTTTCGTTTTAAACAAGATGAATTATTTTCCATTCTTATATACTGAAGTAAGTGGTGTTTTTTGAGCGGATAGCAGAATGAATCTTTGTGTATTGCATAAAAATACATAAAAAATATCGTTTTTTTATAATGAGCACAGTAAAAGAGAAATATATTTGCTCTTTGGATGATTTGAAGTAGAATTGAAATTAAGGAGTTTTAGGCTTAGGAAAAGGAAATACTCTATGTCTCATGTCATCGTTCCGGTCAAGCCTCACTGGAACACGAAGTTGAAGACTTTTTTCTACGCTATCCTGTTCTGGGTGTGTGTAGGAGTATGGATCTACCAATTCAAGATCTCTCAAGCGAGAAAGGATAGGATCGATCAGTTTCTATTCCTTTGTGATCTCGCACCATGGGATCTCATGCTGTGGACAGGCACTGCCGTATTCATTCGGAAATGGAAATGCCAGAGGTACTGGCAAGAGTCAAAGCAGCTTTGGTTCAACAGGCTGCGGTCTCTTGTGGATCTTGGTCTATTTTTTGGTATGATTCACGCTGTAGCCAGTGTGACATTCATCTGCCACTTTGTATTCCCACAGCCGGTAGGCGATGTGCTTCTCTGGATCATTGCAGTGCTGTATGTCTTGGTCTTTGTGCCATTTAACATCTACTGCAAGCGTAAGAAGAAGCACGCCAAGAAGAAGACTACGCAACAAAAGCAGTCCCAGGTAGCGTAGGAGTGGGAAAGACAATTAGAGGTTTCCCTCTCTTCTTAAGTTGTGTGCTGTTGGCTTTTCATCTTGATCTGCCAGTCAGCACACCAGCACATGAGGAAAGACAAATAGATAGAACACATCTTATCATGATGTGTTCTTAAAGTCGTTTATTTGTATGTTTTATAAAAAGACGTCTGCCAGAGTTCGTCTAATCCAATTTGTAAAATCTTTTTGCTATAATCATACAATTCCTGGATAGGTTGTGCCTCTTCCACATGATCCAAAGTAAAACGCGTGATCAAATCACTTTCCTCTATCACACTTAGGGTCTCCTCTTTCAACTCATCAGGACAACGAAAGTGAAATTGCGTATAGTCCACATCCGATTCTTCATTCCACCAGTTCGTATATAACATCCAGGCATCAGGATATTCTGGGTGAAATGCAAAGTATTGCGTTACTGTCATATTATCTTCTCGATCGTTTTTTTGCAGGAGAAGTTCCTCTCTTGCGAAAAAGTATTTTACTTGATTAGCAGGAATTTCATGGAATACTACATATCGATCGACAAACCCCAGTTGATAGGCAAATTTTAAAAATTTATCTCTTTTCCAACGTATAAAGACTGCATCGTTCCAATCGTCATCATGAAAGAAATGGGTGAGATGGCTTGTATCAGTTTGGAAGTCTGTTGACCTCGGTGGCAGAGCAACTTTTGGAATAGGCTGTCCCGCCTCTGTTAGAGCTGTTTCCATCGTATCAATTGTCTTCGTTTGTCGATTAAATACAGCCCATGTGTAAGGGGAGAGGCCGACTTCATCTGTGGAAGTACAGTCTGCACCATGCTCAATCAAGCCCTTTACTATGTCCACATAACCTCGTTTACTCGCTTGCAGCAGTGGGGTTACATTTGCTTTATTTGGTTTATTGATGTCAGCCCCGAGTTCAACCAAACATTCGATGATCAATTGATTACCCATATCTACCGCTTTTAAGAGCGGTGTTTCATCAATTCTACTTATATCATTTAAAAAGTCAGGTTGATGTTGGACAAGCGTTTTTATGATTTTTGGATATTCCGCTGTAGTTTGATCTACTCTTCTAATTGCGTCGTGAATAATAGATTTTTTCTCTAGTGGAGCTCCTATTTTAATGAGTTCTTGTAACATAGCATTATTTCCTACGTTAACTACTGCTTCCCAGCATGCCTGATCGAGTTGATCAGGAGTAGCTTTTGCGCCATATTTATAGAGTAGCTGAACAGTAGCAGCATTGTATGCACAGCGATACAAGGAAACTCCCTTGTGAACGTTAGGATTTGCCCCGCGTTGCAAGAGAAGATCGACAATGCGATGGTAGCCGATATAAATTGCATGATACAAAGGGGTTTTTTCCCAGTCATCCGCTTGGAAATCTTCGTGATTTAGTCGATTTGGGTCTACTCCAGACGACAGCATATATCGAACAGCTGCTTCTTTCCCTTGTTTTGCAGCATCGTATAAGGAGATATGTAACAAATCCTCTTCTAAGCCTCTTTGGGCCTTCTGTCTAGTTTTCACAAAAGCGTCACAAGTTGCTGGTGTTAAAGCAAGCTGATATGGCTTTTGTCCCCATTTGTTTTCCGCATCGGCATTTGCTCCATTTTGTAAGTAGGTTTCAATCGCTTCCGTAAACCCTTCATATGCTGCCAAATGTAAAGGTGTATTGCCCCATTCATCCGTGCTATGGACAGACAATCCTTTTTCGATGAGATAGGAGGTCATCACTTTTGATTTACTAAAATAAAATAACGTGATGCCGTTTGATGTTTGTTGTTTCAAATGTGAGGGAAACTCTTCTAATCTTTCTTTTACTTTTTCTAAATCATTACTTCTCACTAAGTTACAAGTGGCTTGGAATTCTTTGTCTTGTTGGTCGATATGTCGAATAAATAAGATAAATAGCACTCCTTTAATTGGAATTTTGAAGGTTCATATTTCATTTTACAAGAAAAGCGGTTTTTTTATAGGGTTTTCTTTCAAATGGTTCACGTTTCGTTTTTTATAAATTTCGTGCGACTGCATAGTCCATGATTATGTCTTGGGACAGAGACCTTCTTGTGATTTCGTAGAGATGGGAAAAGTTTTCGCTGACTATTGGCAATGTATAACCATTTTTCGTTTCGGTGAATATATCTTTTGAGCGCGTGATGTCACTGACAATGGAGGTTAATATCTTGAATAGTCAGATCCCAATCTACCCAGAACCTTACTGGAGAGATCCGAATCCTTTTCCAGAGTTCCCCAATCTAAAGGAAGATTTGAAGACAGATGTAGTTGTGGTGGGAGCAGGAATTGCTGGTATCACAACAGCATATCTACTTGCCAAAGAAGGGAAAAACATCATACTCGTAGATGCTGGAAGAGTGGGAAATGGAACAACCGGACATACTACAGCCAAAATAACCGCGCAGCATGATGTGATTTATGATGAGTTGATTCAGCATTTTGGTACAGCTGAAGCAGAATCGTATTATTTAGCAAATATGTCCGCTAAAAAGTTTATCGAGAATACGATTCATCAGCTTGCGATTGATTGCGATTTTAAACAAGAAGACGCCTATCTTTATACGATAGACGATGCGAATAAAGCAAAATTGGAAACAGAAGCCAAGGCTTATCAAACATTAGGGATCAAAGGATCCTATATGGATAAGCTGCCTTTGGAACTTGGAGAAAAAGCAGGATTAGTGATGCCCAGTCAAGCCAGATTTCATCCGCTTCGCTATTTGCAAAAGTTACTAGATGAATTTGTATCATTAGGCGGGAAAGTTTTTGAAAATACGACAGTTGTAGATATAGAAGAAGGTCATCATCCTACTGTTATTACTCGTGAAAATTTGAAAATCACTTGTCAGGATGTTGTTTTGTGCACTCACTTTCCTTGCTATGATAAAGGGGCATTTTTTGCTAGACTTCATGCAGATCGTTCCTATGTTCTAGCGATAAAACCAGAAAAGGTTTACCCGGGTGGGATGTACTTATCGATTGATTCTCCAGCAACCCGTTCTCTCAGAGAAGTTACGATTAATGGTGAGCAGCATGTTTTGGTAGGAGGTCAGTCACATAAGACGGGTAAAGGCGTTTGTACAATGCAGCATTATGAGGTATTAGAGCAATTTGCCCGTGACACCTTCGGAATCAAAGCATATTTGTACCGCTGGTCTGCACAAGACTTGATTACACTTGATAAAGTTCCTTACATTGGGCGAATGACAGAAAAACACCGCAATATTTATATAGCTACTGGATTCCGCAAATGGGGAATGTCACATAGTACTATTTCTGCGTTATTAATTACCGATTTGATTATGGAACGGCCTAATCCTTATGAAAAATTGTATACACCATCACGTTTTCAAGCTGACCCAAGCCTTCGGAACGCAGTTGTGCAAAATCTAGATGTTGCAGGAACACTCCTTGCAGGCAAGGTAGGTTTGACTTTTAAAGAGCCTAAAGATTTAGCAAAAGATGAAGGTGCAGTCGTGATGGTGGATGGACAGCGGTGTGGAGGATACCGAGATTCAGATGGGGATCTACATATTGTAGATTCTACTTGTACCCATATGGGTTGTGAAGTGGAATGGAACCATGGTGATCGTACATGGGACTGCCCTTGTCATGGATCACGTTTCTCTACAGATGGGGAAGTCATCGAAGGACCAGCGGAAAGACCATTGGGGAAAGTTGCATTAGAAGTAGAGCAAAGATAATGGGAACAGACCAATTCGATTCGGAACTGGTCTGTTTTTGCGGATAGATATTAAAAAAGGATGGATTAGAGCTATTGATATATATGAACAGCTAGATGATGCATGCTCTTCATATTCTTTTACAAATAAAGAATAAGATAGATCAAGCAGATAAGACTAAATGTATCATGAAAAACATTTATCATTTATCTAAATGGAAAAATAGCAGTCTTTGTTCTTCGATTCTCTTCGCCGTTGGTCTTGGTTTTGGAATATGGTTACATGGAACAGCTTATGCGGATGAAATGGAAGACCTCGGTCCGCAAGTTTATGATTTGACAATCTATGAGTCTGCTTTTGGAAAAGATTCAAAAGGCAGACCTGTCGTATATGCACCGATTGTTGGTAATCCAAGCAAATTGGTCATCGCAGATTTGAAAACAAGGAAAGTTCAAAAGGTCATACCTATTCCTGGAGCAAAAGGAGTATGGACTGTCACCATCTCCACAGACGGGAAAGTATGGCTGGGATCATATAGCAATGGTCATGTCTATCGCTATGATCCAATTACAGATGTTTTGACAGATATGGGTGCTTCTCCAACTGGCAGCAATGTCCTCTACGGGCTTGATCCAGGCAAAGATGGCGTTGTATATGGCGGTTCTTATGGTGCGGCAAAAGTTTTTGCATATAATGTAGCGGGAAAATCATTTGACCTAGGATCGGTATTCCCAGACGTCTATGCTAGAGATCTGGCTTTAGACGCCGAAAATGATGTGCTCTATGCAGGAGTGGGTGCAATTCGGGCGAATGTGGTTCGGTTCGATTTAAAAACAGGAGAAAAAAGACCAATCTTACCAGTAGAGTATCAGACAGATTCTTTTGCTTATGATCTCGATTTTGTCGCAGGCAGATTATTTGTCAAACTAGAACCGTCTTTTCGTGAAGTATTGTTGGATCCAGTAACGGGTAAACCCGATATGGTGACAAATGGATTGACCAAGCAGCAGCAAGAGTTTTTCCCGATTGGTTCACGTGGGGTGTCTCCACTTGCGCCAGATGGGAAATCTGTTTATTTCTCCTATAAGTATCAACTTTACCGGTTGGATACGACTACTAAAACATATGCGCCTGTGCCCGGTGCATCTCTTGCCAATAACGTGATCAGTTGGGGCTGGGAAGAATTTAATGAACCGGGTTATCCGGGGAAATCATTAGTTGGGGTGATTGGTAACTATGACGGCAGAGTTTTTCGTTATAATCCGATCACTGGAAACCATGAGGAGTACATGCTCCCTTTTCCGCCACAGCCACTAGATCTGTATCATGTTATTGCAGGACCAGATAGAAAATTGTATTCCAGTGCTTATATCAATGGGTCACTTGGGATTTATGATACAGAGACAGGCAAACACAGTCAGTTTCCAGGTCTAGGTCAAGTAGAAGGTTGGGTTTGGGATCGTGATAAGTTATATGTTGGAACGTATCCAGAAGGAAAAATATTAAAATATGATCCTAATCAAGCTTGGCGGGTAAAAGAAAATCCAGTAATGCTTTTTCATTTAAAAGAACAGGAACAAATCAGACCGTTGTCTCTTGTGGTCTACCATCACAAGTTATACGTCGGAACTCGATCAGAATATGGGACTTGGGGTGGTGCGTTAACCGTTTATGATCTCGTAAAAAAAGGCAAACCAAGTGTGTTCCGTAATATAGTTCCCAATCAAACGATCACCACCCTTGCAGCAAAAAACAACCGAATATGGGTAGGGACGAGCATTGAAGGCGGAGATGCGACAACCCCAAAGGAATCAGAAGCAGTATTATTTGAATTTGATCCTAAGACGAATACAAAAGTCGCTGAGTACTCTCCATTAGTCAAAGGCATACCACTAAGAATCAGTGGCTTGACAGTAGGCCCCGATGGGATGTTATGGGGAATATCAGACGGGATCTTGTTTCAGTTTGACCCTGTAAAGAGGCGAGCACTACGACAGACACCTCTTGTTCGAGGGGCAAGTTCTACAGGCACTTCGATGGTATTTCATCCAAATGGATACCTCTATGTCACAGTAGATGGAAGCTTATTTAAAATCGATCCAAAAACATGGAAAAGATGGCGAATTCCTTATACAACCAATCTATATCGTTTAGTGAGAATCGGTCGAGACTTGTATATGAAAGCTGGTCCGAAGGTGAATATGGGGGTAAATCTTGTAAAATATACGCCGGAAGAGTAGATAACAAAAGCAACCTGCAAAGGTTGCTTTTTGTGTTCATAAATTCTGCTATATGTTCCACAGAAACAGGTGTTATTAAGCACTTTAACAAAACCAGATCCGGGTCAGATGATATCATCCGACCCGGAGACCCCCGTTTGTTTCTATTGGTCCAAAAATTTCTTGGCCAAGAGGCTGAAGTTGGTCAAGTCATGCCAGCCTCCCTCAGGACAATTGTCCCAATACTGACAGCGTACTGACTCTGCCTGAACATCGGTACCTCCTTCGAACCCAAGACTCTTCATTAGCTTGAGCGATGGGAGATTCGTGGTTACGACTTTTACCTGTAGGCTATGAAAGCCTACATCCTCAAATATCCATCCGAGGAGCAGCCCAACTAGTTGTTTTGAATATTTTTTTCCTCTGTATTCAGGATGAAGGACCAGTCCACTCAGTATTCCACGCTCATGATACACGGAGATGGTACTGATCGAACAGAATCCGATCAAGACGCCATTCTTGAGGAAGAAGACAGGAAGTCGCGTTCCATTTTCCATTTCCTCGAGAGCGAGTTTGAAATGACTTTCGAGTGTCGGATAAATGTCAGCATGGTGGTACCAGCCAGAGATTTTCTCACTATAAAGGGAGATAAATCTCTGAGACAATTCAGGCGAGTAGGGGGTGATTTGTAGCCCATTCTCACCCGAAAGGGTGAATTTCCTCAGTTCTTCCATTGTCGGGAGGCGCATGTATTCTCCATACTCGAGAGTTTTTCTGTCTATTTGACCATTTCTATTATACCATCCCATCTTTATGTAGTATTATCTTTATCTTTGCGAATAATTGCAGATTTTGAAGTAAGCATAAAACGCTGCTCTTTTTTATTTTTCTAACATGGGTTGCCCCTCATATGCATAAAAGTAGTAAAGAGCTGTATGGAATGGGGGGGGAGAGAAGTGACAGCAGTGGGGGTTCGAATACTTCATGCGAGTACAGATATGGGCGAGTTTGATGTGTATGTCAACGATGCTTTATGCACCAAAGGACTACCTTTTACAGCGATCACCCAATATATGAGACTTCCTGCCGGAGATAATTGGATAGAGGTATATCGAGTAGGAGATCAGAGCAGGGCTATTCATCGACGGATGATATCCGTACGTGGAAATAAGTGCTATACCGTCTGTTTGCAGCCAAAAAAAATATTTGTTGTAGAAGACAGTCTCCTCCCAAAAAATCGTTCTTCTGGGCCTTATTTGCGATTTATTCATTTTTTAATAAAGGGACCTAATATGGATCTGGTAAACATAAGTGGTTCTTGTTTTTTTTCAAATAATAGCTATATGAGTGTGAGTCCTTATCGTGCGGTCCTTCCGCAGAATACAAACTTTTCATTAAGGGTATCTGGTACACGCAAAATCTTATTTCATTCGCCGATTTATCGCTTAGAACCAAACCATGCCTATTCTGTATACGTCATGGGAACTTCCCCAGATTTTGATCTGCATGTTCTGATTGTTCCTGATCGGGAGAGCCATCTCCATATACAAACGAAACATACAGGAAAAGAAGGATGAAAAAGACATGAATATGAAAAGTGAGGTTTCTACTTGTCAAATACTGCATGCCTGTACATTGTTTCCAACACCAATAGATATTTATGTTAACGAAATGAAATGTGTTCATTCCCTCGGTTTTGGTGAAATAACATTGCCTTTTGAAGTGGTGAGCCAATCTCTTCCTATAAAGATCACTTCGCCTATGCAGCCAGGGCAAGTGTTATGGCAATCCCAAGTTGAATTTCCAGATGCAGATCATTTTACATTAGCCATTACGGAAAATCACCATACTCCAGGTCTTTCCCTTTTTCGGGATGACGCATCGCCTGTTACAGGCAGAACAAAGCTTCGAATGATTCAATTATCACCAGACACAGAGCCTATCAGTATTGCCAATGAACGGCAAGTGCTGTTTTCTAATGTTGCATTTGGAGAGGCGCGTTTTCTAACCCTAGCCCCGTATAATTCCTCTTTGCAGGTTTGTTTTACATCTAGTAATGAGACGATTTACCGTGTACCTGAGTTAGATTTTCAACCTGGAGAAACATATACCTTGTTTACAGTAGGAAAAAAATATCAGAAGCCGAAATTTCAACTTTTACTTTTGAAATCCAATAAGGAGGCGAATAACAATGTGGAGAGATGAGTTGGAAAAAGTGACACAATACTACTTTTTGGCAAACTACTACCAGGAAACGGATAAGGAAAAATATGAAAAATATACAGAAGCTTACCATCATCACTTAAAAAAGTATGAGGAATCATTCATACAAAATAGTACTTATGAACAAACTGTTCCAGTGCAGGCGAGAAGGGCAAGAATTCGGTTCCTGCATGCAGCAGTAGTAGCTGCCAGGCAACCAGTGGATGTACATATCGATGGGAGATTCGCAGCAACGATTACATATTTGACAGTTAATCCTCATATTCCCCTTAAAGCAGGGAAACATAAGGTCACTTTATATCCAACAAGACAAACTACCAATCCAATTTGGCAGCAGGAGATCACAGTGGACAGTGGAAAACGATACTTATTTGCAGTTGCTAATAAAAGTCAAAAACCTACTGATGGTGTGCAGCTGCTGCGTTATGAGGAGACGGATACGATTCCTGTAAATAAAGCGAAGATTCGTTTTATTCATCTCTCCCCTGATGCACCACCGCTAGATTTGGTAGAACGACAGCAAAATATCTCTTTCTCCGATATTCCCTATAAAGAACACACCCCATATGCCGCAGCAAGTCCGGGTAGGACGAATATCCAAGTAAGAGTGACAGGAACACCAAATAATATCGCTGCAATTGCTTTTGATACAACCCAAAATCATGCATACACACTAATTGCAGCCGGCAATGCGAACAACCTATATTGGTTATTGTTGTTAGACCGTTAAGAGAGAAGGAGACAAAAAAATAAGCTACGATGTGGTAGCTTATTTTTTTCGGCGATCAAATTCGTTCACGAGATCATTGACAAACTTGCCCATCGCGCCCACAAAGGAAGATCGGCCAGGAGTGTCTTTCTTTTGTTCCTTTCCATCAACAAGAGTGGATAAGGTTTGCTGTAAATAAGATTTTAATTTTCCAAGGTCTTCGAGAAGATGCATAGGAAGGATAATTTCATGCTGTTTCTGTTTGCTTCCGAAGAATGAATAAATGGTAAGGTCAACCAAAAGTCTTATCTGATCAGGGTCTAAAGCAACAATAAAGGACATGCGTTCTAACTTGTCTAATAAAAAAGTAGTAGGAGTAAAAATAAATTCCTGTGTCACACCGTTAAAGAGGCGTGAGTCAGCTTGTTCCTGAAAACCCAATTGTTCCAGAGCTAGCAAGGCCTGTCTTAGATCAAAGGAGGGGGTAACAATAATTTCGTCACGGTCTGTAGCATCTATTCCGCCTTGTATATCTAAATGGGTGGAAAGATAGTAAGAAGCAGTTGGGCTGGTGACTAACAAGTCTTCTGGTATCGGCAGTTCAAAAGGAACCACTCTCTGTTGTCCAGGCTGGATGACAAAGGATGCTTGGTATGGGATGACAGCAATCAGATGAGTGATTTTTTTGTTATCTTTTGTTGTTAGCTCAAAATAGAGTTCCACTTCGATTTTATTGATCACTTGTTCCACTGTGCCACCCTGTAAAACAAGTTCTCCTTTTACTTGACCGCCTAGCGGGACTTCAGCTTGGTATAGCACAAGATCTATCTTTGCTGCTCCCTTTCCTAATATGGCCATCATTTTCTTAAACATGGTAAATCCCATCCTTGTCACGCGCTATGTACTTAGTTTACCATATACTGCGGCGTTTTTCCTGTGTAAGGAAAAGAGGAGATACCAAACACACACAAGTAAATTCTGTGATAATGTGGTGATTAATGGGTGTAAAGTGTGAATTTCGTGTATAATAGACAAGGAATACATCCAAGTTAAGTAGCAACATTTTATGACGATTTAGCAATAGTTCACCATTCATAACACGAAAAATATTATAGTATGGAGTGAAGATCCATTATTAAAAGGTGAGGAGGTATTGTTGGAAAATGAATGAATCTTTTCTGGACTCATCTGCTCTACTTATTTTTTCCATGAGTATTTCATTTGTATTGGCAACTTTGTATATTCGGGAGCGAATCAAGAATTCATCCAAATCATAAATGGATACCTTGCCTGTAGGGCAAGGTTTTTTTCGTAGCTAAAGGACAAATAAAAAAAGGCGGGATTCCCGCCAAATGATGGTTTAGCACCCACAACCGCCGTGATGGTGAGTAGAAGAGGACTCCCGACGATAAGAAGAGGATTCGCGTCGAGGGTCACAAGGATCGTAGTAACGATGATGACGATGTCTCCATTGTTCTTTGCACCATTTCATATACATTCTGAGCATTTGCATTTCGTAGCGATGACACATTTTCATATGGCGATACATGTGATGTAACATTTTTGGATCACATGGGACAGCGCAGTGATGTTTATGATGATGTTTGTAATGGTGTTTTGGTGGATGATAAGGTGGATATGGTTGTGGTTGGTATGGTGGATATGTTGGTCTAGGTACTGGTATTGCTTTTTTAGGAGGTAGTGGTGGTAATACAGGTTTTACAGGTGGTCTTTGTTCCACGTTAATCACAATCCCTTCTGTTTTGATGACACGATATCGTATGTATGCCCCCTAGCAAATGTACCAGTTCTATTTGCCCAACTTTCGGGATATACGTTTGCAACCACATTTGGATTCGATATAATAGTTGTGACGATTGGGAGGGTTTTTAGATGGAAGTGAAAAAGATAACTCCACGTGGCTATTGCTATGGGGTTGTGGATGCCATGGTACTTGCCAGACAAGCAGCACAAGACCTAGACTTACCACGTCCTATTTATATTTTAGGTATGATTGTGCATAACCAGCATGTTGTTGATGCTTTTACAGACGAAGATATTATTACGTTAGATGGCCCAAATCGCTTAGAGATTTTAGAGAAAATAGATAAAGGTACTGTTATTTTTACTGCCCATGGGGTTTCTCCAGAAGTTCGCAGGCGCGCACGCGAACGTGGACTGACAGTCGTGGATGCTACTTGTCCAGATGTGACCAAAACCCATGATCTCATCCGGGAAAAAGTTGCAGAAGGATATGAGATCATCTATGTTGGGAAACAAGGTCATCCAGAACCAGAAGGTGCACAAGGAGTAGCACCGGGTCATGTGCATTTGGTCGAAAATGAGAGAGATATCGAAGATCTAACACTGACAAATGATAAATTACTTGTGACGAACCAAACTACCATGAGTCAATGGGATACCAAACACTTGATGAATAAAGTACTCGAAAAGTATCCAAAAGTAGAGATTCACAATGAAATTTGCCTCGCTACCCAAGAACGCCAAGAAGCAGTAGCACAGCAAGCAGTAGGAACTGATCTGGTTATCGTTGTGGGAGACCCGATGAGCAACAACTCCAACCGTTTAGCCCAAGTATCTCAAGATATCGCTGGAGTCCCCGCTTATCGAGTAGGAGATGTCAGCGAAATTCAACTAGAGTGGCTGGAAGGGAAAAACTTGATCGGAGTGACCGCCGGTGCTTCTACCCCAACGCCGATCACCAGAGAAGTCATTCAGTTTCTAGAGCAGTATGATCCACAAGATGAATCGACTTGGGAACGAAAGCGTACAGTAAACCCGAAAAAGATTCTCCCGCCAGTGAAAAAGAAAAAAGGTGTTACCCCACAAAAATAAGCCCATTTGGGCTTTTTTTCGTTTAGGGAGTATGATTTTATGGAAAAAAATATTTACAAACATACATTCTGGTGTTAGAATTGCCCGAAATTAATCATTCTAAAAAATTCCAATCCTTCCAGACGTGACATGATATCGAAGAGGATTGGGAACGGGTGTCCCTCCGCTATAAGCATTGGTTGCTACCCCGTTGCATCCGAATTTACGCCTGTGGAGTGTTATACCAAACTGGAGTAGCTACGGCAAAACAGGACACGGGGAAGCAGGAAGCAAACAGGATTCTATAGATCTTTTGCAGAGTTTTATAGAGTTTTGGCAACGGAGTTGTCGATGGATAAGCCTGAACTAAAAAAAGAAATGGCAGCATTGGAGTATTTAAGTCAGGATGAAGAAGCGCGTATGTTATATGAAATGAGAATGAAAGCATTAATGGATGAACGTTCTGCTTTGGCTACAGCAGAGAAACGTGGAGAAGAGAAGGGGATTGAAAAAGGAAAGATAGAGGCGATTCAAAACATGCTAAAATTTGGAGTTTCTATTTCGGTATTAGCAAAAGCAAATAATTTGACAGAAGAAGAAGTTCTTAAAATTAAAGAGAGCATGAAGTGATCACTGCCATTTCTTTGTTGGGTTAGTTTGGATTCATCAATATGATTAAGCCTTTTTGGGAAAAACAGTGAAGTTTTTAAGTCCAGGTGAAGAAGCGCGAATATATTAGATCAAATGAGGGAGAGAGCGTTAATGGATGAAATTTCTGCTTTAGACTATGCGGAGAAATGTGGATATGAGAGAGGATTAGAAATAGGGAAGAGATTGGGGGAAGAAAAGATCATCAAAAAAATGTTACTGCTGGGAGTAGGTGAATCATTATAGCAGAAGTAACCAATCTAACATACGAGGAAGTCCTGAAATTCGAAGAAAACATGGAATAACTACTTCAATTTGTAGTAAATCGAAAAGAAAAATTACCTAAAGTTACCTGAATCGATGCAGCCTTGATAAGAAATAAATACAGAAATAACTAACCCTTCAATCTGAATATTCGATTTGCTATAATCACAGTAAGCATTCTTCTCACAGGAGAAGAATCATGGAACCTGGAGAGGAGGTTACATGTTCGGTAAGTGTGACGACTGCGGCAAAGAAAATGTCAGCGTGTGGACGGTGGAATCTGAGCCGGAGAAGCGTTACTGCAACTCCTGTAAGTATGACCACGCCACCACAGACGAACTTTCCCGCTGGGAATACAACGCCAATGTGTCGTGGTATGACTACTACGACCTCGATTAATCCAGCGTAACACCTGGACTCCTCGGTTCCTGCCCCGTGGTGTGACGGGGCACCGCAATCCTATTTATCCATTTTGTTTCAAACAAACTCCCTGTACGTTTAAGGGAGTTTGTTGTGCTATATAAGTTGTAATTTATACCAATGTAAAATCGATGGGTATACTCAGAATATTTTGTGTTATACTTATAAGTGTCTTTCCTTTGGGAAGGATGATGGAACCGGGGGAGGAGGCTATATGGACAGGAAACGTTACAAGCCTCGTTCTGGGGCCGTAGAAGCCTGTACGAGCAGCTCCATCAACACTGAGTCCTGTCTCGACGGTATACCGAGTCCTCGCATGGACGTGGACCCGATAGATCCCGAAGAGATGGACACCAACGGTGACCCGATCATAGACCATGAGTGGGGTCTTCACCAGGACTGATCATTAACCAACTCAGCACTTTCCGGTTCCTGCCCTGTCCCGTCGTGGGACAGGGTGCCGCAATTATCATATACATAGGTTGACATCAACAAACTCCCTATTAAAACAAGGGAGTTTGTTGATGTTACGAATATGGATCTTACTCAGCTTTATTCAAGGATCTTTGGATGTTTTAATGTAAATAAGTCTGATATTTTCGTATAATACTCTCCTGCAAGACGCCCTACTGGCTTCATCTTGGCAAAATCGATTTTCCCATCTTTATATATCGAATCATCAACGTGCATCTGAACAACCCGGCCTAGAACAAGGCTTGAAGATCCAACATTTTGTCCAAAAGACACAATATCGACTAATTCACATTCCATTTGGATAGGGCTTTGCTTAACTCGATAAGGCATAACTTTAGAGCTAGGAATGGGTGTTAATCCACTTACTTGAAACTCATCTATCTCCGACGAAAATTCTGCTGAAGTCTCATTCATTTGCAAAACGATGTCCTCTGTAACCGTGTTAACAACAAACTGTCTTGTCGCTTCAATGTTTTGAAGGGTATCCTTTTTCGTTCCATCTTCCGGCCGAAACATAGGTGCAAAGGAAATAATAAATGGATGAGGACTCACTCCGCTAAAGCTGCTGAAAGGAGCAAGATTGGGGATTCCTTCTTTAGAAATAGTAGAAACCAAAGCGATTGGTCTAGGCATAATGGAGCCTGTATACAATTTGTAGCTATCTTTCCAGTGAAGGTTATCAGGAATAATTTCCATTTTTTTCATCCTATCTGTTTTTTTGTTTTTAAGCGTACAAGTTAGAGTCGACTAGAAGTCAAGAAGAAATTTTGGATAGGGATGAAGGCGTAACAGGTTGGAGCCAAAATCAACATTATCATGTATGATTGTATAAAATGGGATAAGTAAAGGAGTGTCACCATGCTCACCATAAGCCAAGTCTCAAAAAGAACAGGACTGACCCCTTATACGCTCCGTTATTATGAAAAAATCGGTGTGTTACCAGAATCCAACCGCAGTGACGGAGGAGCTCGCATCTACACGGAAGAAGAAGTTTCGTTTATCCACTTTCTGAATCGTTTAAAGCAGTTAGGAATGTCGCTTGATGAGATGAAGGAGTATTTTTGTGACGGGTGTGTTCTAGAGAAAGTACAACAAGGGGAAGATATCGAAGATACATTAAACAAACGTATCGATATTCTTATCAAACATCTGGCAGAGTTGGAAACCAAGAAACAAGAACTGGAATACACTATTTCTCTTACCAAAGATAAACTTGCAATCTATCATCATTTATCTAAGTAATATGCGACAAGGGAGACGGCTCCCTTGTCGCAATAGTAAAGAAGGTATTCACGCTAAGAATATGGGTCATAGCTTTTACCATGTATATAGGTAATACCATTGCCCATCTCGACCACTTCAGCATCTAATAGTGTAATCTCCATTTTTATTCCATCTTCGCTAGTGAGTGTCAGTTTGCTTATTTGCCTTGTCGTGATACTCGGTTTCATATGGGGATTTTCATCAAAAAAGTAATCAATCCGCAGTTCATCTGCTCCAAGCGAGAGCCTTGATCGATTGTAAAACCGCCACTGGTGGCTTATTTTCAAAAAATCCACAAATTGTCTCACTTTATCTCTGCATCCCTCTACGATCAATCGCAAAGCCATAGTCCATCACCTCATTATTATTTTTGTAATCTTCTGACTTCCGTTCGGATAAGGGCATGAATCCATCTGTCGTTGTCGTCCAATCCATTTGGGAATAAAAATTTTACGATGTACCCTTTGTTTCGCTGATAAAGCTCAGTTACGATTTGCAACTTTTGCTGATGCATTTGATCAGCCGTATAGCGGTAATAATCTGCTATTTGCTGTAAAGTTTCGGTGACTTCAAGTGGAACTGTTTTGTTTTCGATCACCCATTCTAAATCCATTTCAGGCAGGTAGTTTTCATTACAAACTCCTTTCTATAATTTTTATGTTATAAAAATGTGTCCTTCATGCTGATAGATTTTATGCCAATAGATTTGTTTTAGGGGCAGGAAAAATTCCCTCTTTTTTGAAATTATAACGAATAGATTGGATATTTGCACTGACTGGATTCCTTCACTTTAATTCTGTAGCTGATCGTGTACCTAGTTGAAAATAATTGAAAAAGTGTCATAATTACGGTAATCAAAATTTACCAATTCTGAAATGGGGTGTTTGGATGATGGACAAAAAGAGAATCGGATTGAAACTAAAAGCAGAACGGAACAAAAGAGGTATTTTGCAAAAGGAAATAGCAGATATCCTCAAAGTGGGTACAACCACGATAAGTAATCTGGAACGTGGGTTTGACGGCGTAGCAGAAGAAAAATTTATCTTATATGCACAACAATTTGGTCTAGCAGAGGAACTCTGTGGTGTGATACCAGAAGAAGTGAAGAAAGAGAGGGACTGTTTAAAGAGACTAAAAAATATCGATGATCTGCTGGTAAGTGACCCAGATAAATGGGAGCAAAAGTTAGAAGGGTTGAATAAGGAAGTGGAAATTGAGATGGATACGAACCTAGCTCCATTCTATTATTACTTGAAAGGGAGAATTTATCGTGAGAAGAGTAAAAGTATAAATTTCAAAGGAGCTAAAAATAATCTCTTAAAGAAAAGATTATCTAAAGCAGAGGAGTACTTTTTACTTGCTGTTGATCAATTATCCGAAGAACATTCTTTACTGCATACAAATATAAAATCAATGAGTTATAACTATTTGAGTGTCCTTGCACATAATCAGAATGATTTTGAGAGTGCTTTGTATTATTCAAAACAAGGATTAGGTTGTTTTATAGAGGATGGGGAGAGAAGATTTTTAAAGTATAACCTCTTGTTAAACAAGGCGATCTATTTGGAAGATCTAAATCAAAACGAGAAAGCTCTTTCTGCACTTAAAGATTTAGATAATACGATTCAAAATGCGTCTGACCCTTTTGTAGTGAGAAACTCAGTGGTGATTCAAATGTATTTAATCTACTCGTCAATATTACACAAATTAAGACTTACTGAGGAAGCACTTCGAAATGCATTTAAAGGAATTGAGATTGCCTCTGCCCATGGGGACTATAATAAGCTTTTTGCTTTATGGTCTAGTGTTGGTATGATTTATTTAGCTCTAGGAAAACTAGAGGATGCAGAGGAATACTTTTATAAAGCTTTAGAAGTAGATGGAATGGTGAAAGAACATCTTAAACCTTACAGTTATCGACTTTTTGGCTCTTTACTGGTTCAACAGCATAGATTTGAGGAAGCAAAAGGAATTCTTGACAAATCAATAGAGATAAGCGAAAAATACAATGATAAACTGTTACATACCAAGTCTCTTTTTGCTTTAGGAAGATGGTATGTGGAGCAATTACTGTTCGAGGAAGCTATAGATACGTTAAATAAAGCAAGAACTTTGGCTAAAGAACACGATTTCTTACACTTGGAGCGAGAGATATTAACAAGTTTATGTGAATGTTATGAGAAAACAGACCCAGAGGAATTAAAAAACCATTCTCTAGCATTGTATTTAATTATTAAACAAGGGAGAGATTCTAGTGAAATTGAATTGTGACCCTGGTATTCCTGAGGAGAACAGATATTAATTATAATAGAATAACTGCTTTGATTATCATTGAACAGAAAATAGAGTTCTGATTTTACCTTTGGGAAGATTTTAAAGTAACTTTACTATGAATCTAGTGATCTAGAAGATTGGTTTAGTAAAGCTAGAATAGAACAATCGGTAATAATATAAGTGAAAAAAAGCCATTTGAATACTGCTTTTCATATGGATCAATGGCTTTTTCTTTTCAGAAGCTATTCATTGTCACCTTTCTTTCCTTTCCCTTTGCCCTTACCTTTTCCTTCACCTTTCTCATCACTTATAACTGCCGTAACCTTTGCTGAGACAGAACGAGTAACAGTGGATTGATTTTTCGTCTTTTTTATCACAGGCTTTACATTTTTTGCTTGGGTAAACTGGAGAGGAACGAGGAACAGAACGAAAGCTAAACAGAAAGCGATCAATTTTTTGTACAAAACTCTCACCTTTTCTTATTATTAGGAAATATATTCATTATACCAGTATCAGGAAAGGGAAAGAAAGGAGGTACAGTAAGGGTAAAAATAGCAGATAGTTTTCACAGGAAGACATAAAAGAGAAGTAAATAAAGATAATGTAGGAAGTAAGAGGAGTATATCAATAAATTGGTCCTCAGAATGGCTTGGTACAGCTCCATTCTGCGGGACCGAGGGCGGAGTTGTCTCACGACCAGCAAGGGTCTTCTCCGAGCACCTTCACGAGTCGGTTTCGAACGAGTTTCTTGTCGGGGAGCTCATCGAACGCCCTTCGGATGGCACGTCGAACGTCAGGGCGGGCCGAGCGGATTAGCTCGGCTACGTCACCCCACGTTGTCGCATCGAGCAGCTTTTCGAAGGTGACGTTGTGCTCGGAATCGGTCAGTTCTTGCGAACTGAACATCAGCGACTCCAGCTCCAGAAGCGTTGTTTCAGAATCGGGTTCCTTGTTGGCACCGTTCAGCGTGGCGACGAGCAGGAACTTCTTTGCCAAGGCACAACTGCCGGCAAAGAGAAGTTCATGAGCCTTCGTGGGATCGTTTTCCTTTTCCAGCTCGTACTCATTGTACGCCAGCTCGATTTCCTCCTGAGCCACCTGGCTCAGCGCCCACAGTGTGGTGTCGGTGTTCTCGAAGAGAGCAGTGCTGGTCATATTTCCTCCTCGGTCGAGGTCCTTACTGATATTATAGGCTTGACTATTTAATGGGACAAGTAACAATTTTCAGTATTTTATGAGACATGGAACAGTTCTCTTGTCACATTTTTGGTTAGAAATGATAGGGAAGCATAAATTAAGCAGCAAGTTCGTAGTTTAATTGAGTTCAAAGGAACTGGTACATTTTCGAATAGGGAAATGGTTTTCTAGTGTTTGATTACTTTGTGTTTAGAGAGAAAATGTGATAAAGTATAGTTCTTTTTGTCACATTTTCCTTAGTTTAGAGATGCACTGTTTATTAAAAGAAATAGGAAATTTCAAAGAAAAGCCTTAAAATAAGAAGAAACACAATTGGAGGCATCTAAAATGGACGGAAAAACAAGAAGCAACTTACACCCAGGACTGCTCGTAGATATCATCTTAAAAAAAGATCAACGTACAGGGAACCGGACGAGAGGAATAATAAAAGACCTCTTAACTAAATCTCCAACCCATCCACATGGAATCAAAGTACGGTTAGAAGATGGACAAGTTGGTAGAGTGATAGAGATTATTGAAGAATAAGGTTGAAATAAAAATGACGCCACTAAAGGCGTTATTTATTTAATGGGACAAGAGAACCGTCCCCTTGTCACACTAAAACAAAAGCGACCGATGGCCGCTAGAAATTTCCGAATATTTACTATAGAGTTAATTGCTTTTGATCACGTTTCATAAACGTATAACATTGGTTCATCGTGCCTCTGAATTCGATACGATGATCTTTTTTCATCGGATTGTACCAAGCAAAATAGTTATCCTCATGGATGATTGAGGGGGGTAATTTCTCCGAATCTCGAATCACATAATACATACCGTGCACCTCCTAGTTGTATTATGATCGAAAAGAGGAAAAATTAACCATATTGGAGAGGGATGAGAATAAAAGTTTTTGCATTTTATTCTTGCTTTAACAAAGAGAGTGGAAATGCTTCTTTTTCTGATTTTCCTTCAAGTGTACCCCAAGCATATATTCCGTTGAGATATTCCACTTGAAAAATACCTGACTCTCCATCTATTTGATATTTCGAACCGATTTGAATTGTTTTCGGGTCGATGAGGTAAGATTTGGCGAGATTTATTTTTTGCCTGAGGATTGCAGCATTGCTTTCTAATTTATTACTCTCAGCTTCTACAAACTGTTTTTCCAATTCTTTTATGGTTTTGATAAGTTCTTCTGGTATCATTTGGCTGTATCGTTTCACTTCGTTTGCCTCCTTCTGTATAATAATGATCATACAATAAATAGTTAAGGCAAGGTGATAGAATGTCAGAACGATATGTTCCCAAAATACAAGAAGCAGCGATTCCTGAAGATGGAGGTTGGGTAGAAGGGGAAAAGTGCCCTATTCTTTTATTATCTATCCCAGCATGGGAAGACTTAGAAACAGATTCAGAGCAAATACGTGCTTATGTGTGGATGTATGATCGAGGGCAGGATGCTTATTTATTTTGCTATCAGTTAAAAGACGGCACGGAAAAAGCGATCGCCTTTATTTCTGACCATGCTGGCTTATTATTGAAAGAAGAGCACGCAAAAGGAACGTTTTCGATGATGATCATGAACCAAGGTTTGCAAGAAGTGAGCTCATCGAATTCCGTTTTGCTGATTGAAAATATAAATTTGGTTCGTCATCCAAGCGCTGGTTGGTAATTAATATTCATCAATATCATGAAGCAAATGGATATGCTGGACATCTTCATGGTGGTGATTTGCCCGCAGGCGATCCAATACTTTTTTATATTCATCCACTCGTACATAGGATTGTTCCGTTTCCAATACTTTGGTCAAGGCAAGGATCACAATTTCTATTTCATGTTCATTAAGCGAAATCATACAGCCAGCCTCCTTAAAAATTCATTCCTTTTTAGTATCTCCAAAAACAGCTTTAAAATTGACATCGCTATCATTTTTTTGTAGGCTGTCATGTATCGGCTTTCATTTTAGGTTTATTGGGAGAAAGAGGTGCTTCGTTGAAAGGCTTATTGGATGGAAAGAAAATAGTCGTGATGGGTGTAGCAAATCGACAAAGCATTGCATGGGCAATCGCAAAGTCGCTACACCTTGCCGGTGCCCAGCTCGCTTTTACATATGAGAATAAACAAATCCAGCAATTCGTGAGTTCACTTGTAAATACGGAAATTCCTAATTCTTATCATACTGTCTGCGATGTTACAACAGACGAAAAGATCAGAGATTCATTTGCTCACATTCACGATCATTGGGGAAGAATCGATGGTGTCATACATAGTATATCTTATACAAAAACTGAAGATTTGCCCTATTCGTATTTACAGACTTCACGTGATCAATTTACAATGAGTCAAGACATTGGTACTTATTCCCTCGTTGCAGTGGCAAGGGAAGTGAAACAATATATGTATGAGGGTGGAACTATCGTTACCCTCACTCATATGGGATCCGAAAAAGTACTTCCTCATTACCATGTAATGGGAGCTGCGAAAGCAGCATTGGAATCCAGTGTTCGTTATTTAGCTAATGAATTGGGTCCGGCAAATATTCGGATTAATGCGATTTCCGCAGGTCCCATTCGGACTTCTGTTACGGAAGGCGTGAGAGATTTCGATTATCTGCTCTCCGTAGTGGAAGAACGTGCTCCACTCCGCAGAGGGATAGATGCGGAAGAAGTGGGAGATGCAGCGCTTTTTTTGTGTAGTTATTTAGGAAGAGGTATCACTGGAGAAATTTTACATGTAGACGGTGGGTATAATATTATTGGGATGTAGATTAATTTTATGAAACCAATTGAATTTCTTCAGATAATATGATAAGGTACAGGATGTTGCAACCAAACCAACTTGAGCTATTAGGATCAGTGATTCACTCGAAGGGTTGGGACCTCATTGGACTAACCTTCCCCCATAAGTGATCCAATACGATCCTAGCGGAATTTGGCTCACACCAATTTTTTGCTAGGAAGGGGGGCCGGAAGATGGAAGAATATTCTACTTTCGGAAGGCATGTGGCTATGGATGCCTGGGGTGTGCCGTTTGACCTTTTAAACAATGCAGAAGAGTTAAAGAAGTATATGATACAGGCAGCTGAGTCCTGTGGAGCATCTGTTCTATCGGTACAGGCCCAAAAATTTGACCCTCAAGGTGTTACAGTTCTAGTTATGTTATCAGAGAGCCATCTCTCGATTCATACTTATCCCGAAAAAGGATTTGCTGCACTGGACTGTTATACCTGTGGTCATACCGTTGACCCACAGATCGCCATTGACTATATGGTTGAGTATTTGCAACCTTCACAAGCCTTCGCCAAAGTTTTGAAACGCGGCGATGGGCCGATTGTCGATTTGGATCAGCCCGTGATAGAGCGCACAAAAAAAATTATATCAATATAGTTTGAGTCCTTTTCAATGCGGTTATTTTTCTACTTATGTAGTAGAAAAAGCCGCTTTTTTTTGCGATGATAGTAAGGAAGTTTAGAGCAAAGCAGGAAAAACGACTGATCGTCGTAAATCTAACCTATGGAGTGGAAAGGAGTCTTTATTTTGGAACTTTATTCATCCTTTAAAAGTTACCTAAAGGAATACATGACTTTGGATTCATTTATTCATATGCTCGTATGGGATCAATCCACAAATATGCCAACAGCAAATGCCGATTATCGCGGTCATCAAATCGGTTTTATCAGCAAACTGGCACATGAAAAGTTGGTAGATCCAAAAATGGGGAGAATGCTGAATCAGCTTGTACCTTGGGCAGCAACGCTTGACCCGGATTCAACAGAGGCAAGACTCGTTGGAGAAGTGGCAAAAGATTATGAAAAAGCAGTCAATATTCCCTCCGCCTTTATGGAGAAGTTTTTTGGTCATACTGCACGTGTTTATCAGACTTGGGTGGAGGCCAGAGAGAAAAACGATTTTTCCCTTGTCGCTCCTTTATTGCGTGAATCATTGGAATACAGCAAGGAGTATTCGTCATTTTTTCCGGATGCCCAGCATGTTGCTGATCCTTTAATTGATCGCAGTGATGAAGGCATGTATGTTTTTATTTTACAGCCTCTCTTTCAAGAATTGCGGAAAAAACTGGTTCCGATGATTGAACAAATCCGGGAATCGGAGCCTGTAGACCGCAAATGTTTGATCCAACATTATCCGAAGCAAAAACAGTTACAATTTATCGATATGGTGCTTGATCATCTTCAAGTTGATCGAAGTCGTACGAGACAAGATTTCTCTCCGCATCCTTTTATGATTCGTTTAGCAGGAGATGATATTCGCATCACCACACGGATCAGGGAATGGGAAGTGACCGACGGACTCTTTAGCAGTATTCACGAGACAGGTCATGCCTTATATGAATTAGGAATTGCACCAGAATTATTCGATACTCCTCTGATGAAAGGCGTATCTTCCGGCCTTCATGAGAGCCAATCGCGCTTATGGGAAAACTTAGTGGGCAAAAGCCGTGGATTTTGGGAGTTTTTCTATCCCAAATTGCAATCTGTATTTCCTTCTCAACTAGGCTCTGTACCAATGGAGACGTTTTATCGGGCAATGCATCATGTCTCCCCTTCACAAATCCGCACGGAAGCAGATGAGATCACCTACAATTTGCATGTTATTATTCGTTTTGATCTAGAATTGGATTTGCTGACAGGAAAGCTGGATATTGCCGATCTTCCTGAAGCTTGGAGACAGCGTTACAAAGAGGATTTAGGAGTAGAGGTAACAGAAGTCAAAGATGGTGTACTGCAAGATGTGCATTGGTTTGCTGACTTTATCGGCGGGCAGTTTCAAGGGTATACCATTGGAAACATACTCAGCTGCCAATTGTTTGATGCTGCTAAAGCAGCTCATCCTTCTATCCTAACCGAAATGGGACAAGGCCAATTTTCCACTTTGCACGATTGGTTGAAAACCAATATTTATCAGCATGGTAAAAAGTTCACTACGACCGAGATCATTCATCGAGCTACAGGGCAGTCCCTCAGCATCGATCCATATGTGAAATATTTAACGGAAAAGTATCAGACCATCTATCCTTCTTTGCAAACATCATAAGAAAAGCTGGAACCTCCACTTTTTATATACAGAAGTGGGGGTTATTTATATGGATGAACCTGTTGAGTTATCAAATAATATTGAAAAGTACCGAGCTTTCATTCATACTTAAGTTATCCAACACACTTTTTTCTTAAGTGTGCCCACATCCGCAGAAGGGAACAACCATGGAGCAGATTCAGCTTCCCAGTGAGGCCGTCATGTACCGCTCCGCCAGCGAAAAAAAGATCGTTTTCATTAAGCCCCAACCAAAGAGGGCGAGGGAACTACTTGTCAGCTCTGATGGAGTGAAGTTCTTCGAAATCGGCAGGTTCCATACCTTCGGCAACACCATCAGTGTGAAGACTCTGAGGGGTCCGAACACGACACTTCGACGCAACGGGAACGAGGTCACGTATGACAAGTATGTCGGCGAGACCTTCAACAAGGTGGTGTATCGCCCGTCTGAGATCACGTTCGTACCTCTCATTCGGATGCCGGTACACATGTTCGAACGTCCGTCGGACGGTCAGTTCCTGTACGTGAGCAGGGGCCTCGGACTCTTCCTGTTCATCGGTGACGAGAATCGCATGAGCACCCAGATCGACCAATTCAGGAATGGCAGTCACGGCGCCACCCTCAACACGGCTGAGGGACAACTGGTCTACAATCCGAACGAGGGTTGGTGGAATGGGGAAAAGTTGATCATGCGTGATCCCTTCCTGTACCTTACCTCGGAAACGGAGCAGGGAGTCCAGATCTCCATGTGAGACCTGTTGACCCAGCTTCGCCGACTGCGGATGTGGGCGTCCCTCTGTACAGCGTGCAGAGGGACCCTACAAAAATTCTTGTACATTTAATATAAATTGGTTTTGAACGAACAGTTTTGTGTATACTTTGGGTTTTTATTTAACTTGAAACCCCACTTTGATGTGCACCCCAAAAGTTAGACCAACAAATCTAACTTCAAAGGGGTGCATTTTTCATGAAGAAAACATATGAGGCAACGTTCAAAATGAAGGTAGTAAGTGAATATTTGAAAGGAGTGGAA
>NZ_JAKWBN010000008.1 GCF_022511585.1 Shimazuella soli
CGCTTATGTGCAAGGAAAGGGAGAACCTGCTGTGTGGCAAAGAGACATAGCAGCGAAATTACCCGATTACATGGTACCTGCCGTGTTTCAAGTGATGGAGGCTTTTCCCCTCACGGCAAATGGCAAAATCGATCGCAAAGCACTTCCTGAACCAGTGGAAACGAGAAAGCAAGCCTACGCAGCAGCGGAAACGGATACCGAGGCAACGTTGATCGAGATTTGGGAATCACTGCTGGGAAGATCCCCCATTGGCATTCACGATAACTTCTTCCAACTGGGAGGGGATTCCATCCTCAGTATTCAAGTGGTTTCCCGGGCAAGAGAAAAAGGAATTTTGTTGAAACCCAAACAACTCTTTGCTCACCAAACCATTGCAACCTTGGCTCAAGTTGCCCAAACAGAAGCTCCAGTGGTAGGAGAGCAGGGAATCTTAAGCGGGGAAGTACCTTTTGTGCCGATACAAAAATGGTTTTTGGAGCAGACCGAGCATCCTCATCACTTTAACCAGAGCATGCTGCTGAAAGTAGGAGAGGCAAAGGAAGCATGGCTTCGACAGGCCATTCGCGAAGTAGTAAAGTACCACGATGCTTTGCGGATGCGATTTGTCCCAACAGAAACCGGTTGGAAGCAATACTACCGAGCAGAATCGGAAGAAGAACTCGAAGTAGTCGATCTGCGAGGAAAAGACCATCCCTTGGCCTTGTTGGAAAAGCGAACAGAAGAAGCCCAAGCGAGCTTACATCTCTCCGAAGGACCGGTATTCCGAGCGATTTGGTTCCGCTTATCGGAGGGGGAAGGAAGACTGTTTCTTCTCGCTCATCACTTGGTGATGGATGGGGTGTCTTGGCGGATCATATTAGAAGACATCGAGACGATCTACCAACAACTTGCAGCCAATAAGCCTGTGCAGGTGCCGCAAAAGACTAGTTCCTATCGCCAGTGGGCGGAGTATCTTCGAAAATTTGCAACTTCGAAAGAAATCGAAAACAAAAGGGAACAGTGGCAACAAGTAAAGGATACAGTGATCCCACAGGATCAGTTTGGGAGAAATACAGAAGACTCTGTGGAACATGTACAATTGCTGTTAACGACTTCTGAAACAGAGCAATTGTTATCCAAAACAACGGCTAGAACTCATGCAACGGTAGAAGAAATATTGCTGACGGCACTTGTCCAATCTCTACAAAAGTGGACTGGAGAAAACACTCATACCATCCATTTAGAAGGACACGGAAGAGAGGAACAAGAAGAATTAGATTTATCCCGTACTGTTGGTTGGTTTACTTCTCTTTATCCTGTGATGTTCCGTTTACAATCAACCAGTATGGGAGAAGCAATACAAGTTGTCAAAGAAACTCTGCGTGATCGTAGCAAAGAAGCATTAAGCTATGGATTACTTACCCACTTGCATCCGTCTCCACTTAAGCGGGTAGAGGCAGCAGTCAGCTTTAACTACTTGGGACAATTTACTCCTGTGGGTGGCAAAAGTGAAGTCTCACAACTTCTAGAAGGGACAGCTACAGAAACTACAGGTAGAACGAGTGCTCCTGGGGCTGTGCGCCCTCATTTCATTGATATTGTAGCAGTAGTAAATGAAGGGAAAATACGAATTACATGGTTGTATAGTCAAAATATCCACAATAAAACGACCATGGAATTGTTGAAGCAACATTTCCATTCCAAATTACAAAATCTGATTTCTGGAAAAGAAAAAAATGTTGGAATAACAGCATCTGATTTTCCAGAGTCGAATCTTTCCAAAAAAGATATGCAGAAAGTTCTTCAACTTCTACAAAAAAAATCGAAGGGGAGATAAGGTTGGAAGAAAATGATGTATCTTTAAATCTTGAAGATATGTATACTCTCACACCACTACAACACGGAATGTTACTGCATTCAGATATGGCGACGAGCGATGGCATGTACATCGCTCAACTATCTTTTTCGATTCAAGGGGAGTTTCAGTTCCCTTCTTTTCTTCAAGCATGGCAAGAGGTAATTGATCGTCATGCTATTTTGCGCACGGCTTTTTTGTGGGGAGAAAATGTAGAGCCTCAACAGCTTGTATTTTCAGGAGTTTCCATGCCATTCATCAAAGTGGATTTGCGTCATTTGTCAAGAGAGGAACAGGCAGTTGAAATAGAAGAGACAAAAAAACGTGATCGAAAACAAAAGTTTTTATTAGACGAACCTCCATTGATGCGTTTTACTTTTTTACAAACGGATCATGATGCTGTTACATGTATTTGGAGTTATCATCATGTTTTAATGGATGGTTGGAGTTTGCCAATTATACTTGGAGAGGTATTTCAATATTACGAAGCTATTTCTGGCGGTGAGTCTTTACATCTTCCAACTCCTAAAGCCTATCGAGATTATATTGCATGGTTAAAAAGGCAAGATCAAAAGGAAGCAAAAGCATTTTGGCAAGAAATGCTTAAAGGATATGATACTCCCCTGTCTTTACGGTTTGATCGCAACGAGACAAAAGAACAAGGTTACCAATATATCACGAAGATGTTATCTCAAGAAATGACAAGTCATATCCAAGAAATGGGAAAAAGACATGGGTTAACTATTAGTACGATACTTCAAGCTGCATGGGGATTACTGTTAGGAAGGACACATTATACAGAGGATGTGTTGTTTGGAGCAACCTCATCTGGTCGTCCTACGGACTTAGCAGGCTCAGAAAATATGGTGGGATTGTTTATTAATACAGCGCCCGTTCGTGTTACCTTAACATCCGAAACTATATTGACATGGCTTCTAAATCTTCAAGCCAGACAAGTAGAGGCCAGAGAATATTCATTCTCATCATTAGTTGATATACAGAGTTGGAGTGAGATTCCACGAGGTTCTCATTTATTTGAAAGTATTGTCGTCGTCGAAAACTATCCAATTGGCCAACATGCAACCAATGAATACGCAAAATGGCGTATAACAGAGGTTGATGGGAGAGAAGAAACTCACTATCCAATAACTTTAGTCTGTACGCCTGGCGAAAAAATGCAAGTAAAAATTATGTACCAAGCTGATCGATTTGCTCGATCTACTATCGAAGATATTTTATTACGTTTGGTTATTATTTTGGAACAGATGGTTTACCATCCGGAGCAAAAGGTTGACCAAATCTCCATTCTTACCAAACCAGAAACAAAATTAATGCTAGAAGATTGGAATCAAACAGCTGTTGCAACAAGGTCCAAGTTCATTCACCAATGGTTTGAAGAACAAGTGAAACGAACTCCTCATCAGATTGCCGTTACTTGGGGACATGATTCTCTTACATACGAGCAATTAAATCAAAAATCCAATCAGTTAGCTCATTACTTGATCTCAGCAGGGATCAGTCGAGAAAAAATCGTCGCTGTCCTGCTTCCCAGATCTACTGATTTGCTTGTTAGTTTGCTGGCAATTTTAAAAGCAGGTGGAGCATATGTGCCACTTGATCCTAAGTATCCAAAAGATCGTATTGCCTATATGCTAGAAGATTCCGATGCTCAGATTGTGCTAACAACAGAGCAACTATCTTCTCTCATAACTACAAACACGACTACGTGCTGTATCGACAGATTGGATTTGAGAGGCAAAGCAACTAACAATCCTAATCTAGACGGTACTGCAAATCAACTCGCTTATGTCATTTATACTTCAGGATCAACAGGAAAACCAAAAGGAGTCATGGTTGAGCATCATAGTGTTTCTATGTTATTTAGTTGGGCTTATGGGCAGTTTCATCCTGACGAATATAGTGGAGTTCTCGCATCTACGTCCATCTGCTTTGATTTATCTGTGTTTGAGTTGTTTTTTCCTCTGAGCTGTGGAGGAACAGTTGTCGGTGTAGAGAATGCACTGTATCTTACAACTGCCTCTGATCTGGTTCCGATCACCCTGATCAATACAGTTCCCTCAGTTGCAAATGAATTGGTTCAAATGAATGTTATACCTGATACGGTAAGAACGATAAATCTTGCAGGTGAATCGTTATCCAGAAGTCTAGTGGATGAGCTTTACTTGTTGCCTCAGATCGAGAAAGTATACAACTTATATGGTCCATCTGAGGATACCACTTACTCTACCTTTTCATTAATGGAAAGAAAGAGTAGACAGACTCCATCAATTGGTCGACCAATTGATAATACAACTGTTTATGTCTTCGATTCACAAAGACAGCCGGTCCCAGCAGGAATTCCCGGTGAGCTTTATCTAGGCGGAGAAGGTTTAACAAGAGGATATCTTAATCGTCCTGATTTAACAGACGAAAGGTATTTGCCTCATCCTCTTGATAAAGAAAAACGAGTCTATCGAACAGGTGACTTGGTCAGGTTTGAAACAGATGGTACCCTGCAGTATATTGGCCGAGTGGATCACCAAGTGAAAATGAGAGGATATCGGATTGAATTAGGGGAGATTGAAGCGACTTTACATGCTCATCCCAATATCAAAAAGTCGGTTGTAGTGGCAAAAGATAGCCGTCTCATTGCTTATGTTATTACGACAGATCGAGCAACGGATTATGAGGCATATCTCACACAGTATATTCCATCTTACATGATCCCTAGTCAATTTGTTTTCTTGGATGTTTTTCCGTTAACTCCTAATGGCAAAGTAGATCGAAATAAATTGCCAGCACCTGGTCAGAGCAGTTCTCCTATACGAAAGCAAGATTTATCTCCATCTGAAGAGATAGTAGCTGGAGTTTGGGAACAAGTGCTTGGAGTAAAACCTATTCAAGCAGATGATAACTTCTTTCAGGTCGGGGGGCATTCTCTACTAGCAACGCAAGTTATTTCAAAACTAGCGGAAATATGGAACAAAGAGATACCATTGACCTATATATTTGAGTTTCCTACTGTCAAAGAGCTTGCAGCCAAGATAGAGGGAACACAAAGGGAACAGTCAGAACTTACTGCTATACCGGTATATGACCGTTCGAATCAATTTGCGCCAGCTTCTTATGGTCAGCGCAGATTGTGGTTTCTTGATCAGATTATCGATGACCGTTCTACCTATCATCTTCCTTATGCGATAAGGATAGAAGGGACTTTTGACATACTAGCATTTCGGAGGTCCTTGCAAGCGATAGCGATTCGCCATGAAAGCTTACGTACTACATTTACAGAACGCGAAGGGATACCAATTCAAGTCATCCATCAAGTTCCACCTATCGATTTTTCATATACAGATATCCGGCAGGAAGAAGAATCACTGGAACAATTGATCAGCCGTGCTTATCACCAGTCCTTTTCTCTTACTTCAGGTCCTTTATGGAGAGCTCATCTCTATCAAGAAACAGAAGATAAGTGGGTATTACTGTTTACGTTTCATCATATTATCATGGATGGTTGGTCGCTTGGAATTTTTGGAAATGAATTATTTCGGTTATATGAAGCCAATTGTAGAGGAAAATCGATTGAAATCGATGCTTTACCATTGCAATACCGAGACTATAGCGCTTGGCAACAAGATTACATCCATAGTGATGATTTAAAAACTCATCTTCACTATTGGAAAGACAAGCTCTCGGGTGTCCCTGTACTTCATTTGCCAACTGATAAAACAAGACCAGCAGAACAAACATTTCGCGGAAGAACGAAATCTTTTGAGGTTCCGCTCTCATTGACAGAAGGTTTAAAGCAGCTGAGCAAAGAAGAAGGTGTTACTTTATACATGAGTTTGCTCGCATCTTGGCAGATTTGGTTATCTCGCTACAGTGGGCAAGAAGACATTGCAGTAGGAAGTCCAGTTGCTGGGAGAACGAGATCAGAGTTAGAAAATCTTATTGGTTTTTTTGTCAATACACTTGTACTTCGAACAGATTTAAGTGGTAACCCTAGTTTTCAAGAATTACTTAGTCGAGTACGTCAAACCTCGATGGAAGCTTATGCAAATCAACATGTTCCATTTGAAAAAATGGTAGATGAATTGGCTCCAGATCGAAATTTACAACAGTCGCCTTTGTTTCAAGTGATGTTTGTCTTACAAAACATGCCTGTTCAAACAGAAGGTTCGATAGATGTAAAATTGTCCCCTTTCCCATTAGAACACGAAACAGCAAAGTATGATTTAACCTTAACAATGATGGATACCCCAGAAGGCTTGCAAGGAGCTTGGGAGTATAATGCTGACTTATTTAGTGAAGTAACAATAGATCGTATGATCAAACAATATGTTCAAGTATTAGAAACTGTAGTGGCAGATCCGACGGTACCCATCCGAGAAATCTCTTTGCTTACCAGAGAAGATGAACGATTTTTTGCGGAACAAAATCAATTGATATCGAACTATCCAGCAAAATCCATTGCTGCATTGTTTGAAGAGCAAGTATCTCTTTATCCTTCAAAAATAGCGTTGCAGTCAGCAACCGCCTCTTTAACTTATGAAGAAGTCAATCAACAAGCAAATCAATTGGCTCACTTTTTACAGAAAAAAGGAGTACAATCTGACATAAAAGTAGGGATATGCCTTGACCGGTCTATCGAGCTTATTATAGCAATGTTGGCAATCGTAAAAACAGGCGCAGCGTATGTACCATTTGACGTTTCTTATCCCATAGAGCGGTTTCAGTACCTCGTAACGGACTCAGAAGTGTCTTTTGTGGTGACAACGCAAAAATGGACAGATCGATTTCAAAATAAGCAAATGGATTGTTGCATGCTGGATGAAGAAGAGAGGATGATCAGACAAGAATCAACGTCTAATCTAGTAACCCAAGCAAAAATAGATTTTCTTGCTTATGTTATGTACACTTCCGGTTCGACAGGCAAGCCAAAAGGGGTAGAGATTCCACAAAAAGGCATTATTCGATTGGTGAAAAATACAGACTACGCTACTTTTTCTGCAAATGATGTGTTTTTACAATTAGCACCTGTAGCTTTTGATGCAGCCACTTTTGAAATTTGGGGAGCACTCTTAAATGGAGCGAAGCTGGCAATCATGCCATCTGCATTACCCTCTCTTTCCGAATTGGGAAAAGCTATTCAATCCTATGAAGTTACTACGTTATGGCTGACAGCAGGATTGTTTCGTTTGATGGTGGATCACCAATTGCATGCTCTAAAAGGATTAAAACAATTACTGACAGGTGGAGATGTGGTGTCACCAGTTCATGTTCAAAAAGTGCTCCATATGGGCGGTGTGCAGGTGATCAATGGATATGGCCCTACGGAAAATACTACTTTTAGCTGCTGTTATCAAGTGCCGCAAGATTGGTCTGGAGATGTTTTGCCAATTGGGAAACCGATAGCAGGAACAACTGCATATGTTCTAGATGATATGCTGCAACAACTGCCGGTCGGCATAGTCGGGGAGTTATATGTTGGCGGGGATGGTTTGGCAAAAGGTTATGCAAACCAACCACTACTGACGCAAGAGAGGTTTATCGAGCATGAAAAGTTTGGGCGGCTGTACCGTACAGGAGACCTTGTCCGCTATTTGTATGATGGGACAATGATGTTTTTAGGAAGAAAAGATCATCAAGTTAAAATTCGCGGCTTTCGTGTAGAATTAGGGGAAATCGAAACGACTTTGGCTCAGCTTCCGAAAGTGAAAGATGCAATTGTGATTCAAAAGGAAGGAAAGCTGATTGCTTATCTTACTTCTTTGTCCCCGATTAATACGAATGAATTAAGAGATCAATTAGTACGTGCTCTACCTGATTACATGGTACCTGCCTCTTTTGTTTTACTTGATGAACTACCATTGACCGAGAATGGAAAGGTGAATCGAAATGCCTTGCCATCTCCTGCCGGGATTCATATCTTGAAAGAATTGCCCCAAGGTGAGATAGAACAAAAAATTGCCATCATTTGGCAAGATGTATTAGGCATTTCGATGGTCAATCGCAACGATAATTTCTTCCGTCTCGGTGGAGATTCCATTCTCAGTTTGCAGGTAGTTGCCAAAGCGACACAGCAAGGTATTGGGATCACACCAAAGCAAATGTTTCAATTTCAGACGATCGAAGAACTGGCTAAAGTAGCGATTCAAAAAGATGTCTTAGAAGTTGAACAAGGAGTAATCAAAGGTAAGGTAGACCTAACACCGATTCAATCTTGGTTTTTTGCCCAAAAACCGGCCAATGTCCATCATTTTAATCAAGCAGTAATGGTGCAATTAAACGTTTCCCTTTCTCCGCTCCAAATTGAAGAAACTTGGCGCAAATTGCATGAGCATCATGATTCCCTTCGTCTGCAATTTCGAAGGAAGGATGATAGCTGGCAGGCTAGTTATGGAGAAGAATCAAATATCGTTTCCATGAAAGTACATGACATCTCCAACTTCGAGGAACAAGAACAAATGGTAGAGATGAAACGTTTTGCCAATTACTATCAGCGGAGTCTCGACCTTGCTCATGGTCCTATTACGAGATTGATCTATTTTCATCTCGGAGCAGAGCGCAAACCACGCCTATTGATTATTGCTCATCATTTGGTAGTAGATGGTGTATCATGGCGGATCATTTTAGAAGATTTAGCGACACTGATCCAGCAACTGGCTGGAAGACAAGCAATGATATTGCCAGCAAAAACGACCTCTTACCAGCGTTGGGCACAGTTGGTCCAAGAAGAGAAACAGCTTAATCCAGTTTACAAGCAGATTGATTTTGAGATTCCAGTTGATCAAACTGGAGAAAATACAGAAGAGTCTAGTGAGCTAGCAACCTTTTCTTTTAGCAAGGAAGAGACGGAAAAATTAGTAAAATCATCGGCGAAAGCAGAAGATATTTTACTCACCGCTTTTGTACGTACAATAGTGAAGTGGACTTCAAATAGTAATGTATTAGTAGATTTAGAAGGACATGGGCGTGATGTTTTAGGCGATGACATCGATGTTTCAAGAACGGTGGGATGGTTTACAAAATTATATTCAGCCTCTTTCCAAGTAAAAGAAAATGTTACTGCTTTAGAAGCACTAAGATTGGTGAAAGATCAACGAAATGCAGCATTTCATCAAACCAAGTTTGGACAAACAAAGAGCATAAGTCCCGTTAATTTTAATTATTTTGGGCAGTTTCGTCAGCTGAATGAAGATACTGGTGTCCTAATCGGAACTGCAGAGACAGTAGGAGAGACAGTTCATCCAAAAATGATTCGGTCCTATATATTAGAAGGATTTGGAGTTATTTCAAAAGATCAACTCACCTTAACCCTACGCTACAGTAAAAACATTCACCGAAAAGAGACGATCGAAGAGTTACTCTATCAATTATGCCAAGAGATTCGCATTTTAGTTTCCAAGTTAGTAGAAACTTCCGAACAAATTTATACTCCAGCTGATTTTCCATTAGCTTCTCTTTCCGCACATGAGTTTAACATGCTTCCGTCTAGAGGAGTGGAAAGTATATATCCTTTGTCACCGCTACAAAAAGGAATGCTGTTTCATTCTCAATATGCGAAGGCAAAAGGAGAGTATATCACGCAAATCGCGATGACGTTAGAAGGACAGTGGTATCCAGATAAATGGACAAATGCTTGGAAGCAATTGATTGCTCGACATGAAATTTTGCGAACCAGCTTTTGGAGTAAGGGATTGAAAGAAGCACATCAGATCGTACATGAGAGGCTTCCAATAGAAGCAAAACACATGGATTGGCAGCAAATCGCACCAGAGGAGCAGGAAACATCTTTGGTGGATTGGCTCAAAAGAGATCAAGAAGAAGCCTTTGATCTGTCATCTGCTCCACTGATGAGAATAGCCTTTATTCGCCTAACACCAGAAAAAGTTATTATGGTGTGGACACATCATCATATTTTGTTGGATGGATGGAGTTTGCCGTTGGTTCTGCAAGAACTTATGCAACTCTATCAGCAGAAAATATTGCCTAAATCCGCTCCTCCTTACCGCAGATATATCGAGTGGTTGAGGCAGCAGTCAACCGAAGAAGCAGAGCAATATTGGAAAACACAGTTGAAAGGAATAACAGCGGCGACGTTGGTGAGAAAAACATATGGAACTCAATCTGCTCAGAGTGTAAAACGATTCGTAAACAAACAATTGACAGAAGCAATTCAGCAATTTGCCAGAGAACAACGATTGACGATGAATACCGTAGTTCAAGGTGCATGGGCATTACTTCTTCAGCAAATGACTCAGCAAACAGATCTGCTGTATGGGACGACAAGTTCAGGCAGACCAGCAGAATTAACAGATAGTAACAAGATGATAGGTCTGTTTATCCAATCTCTTCCCACAAGAGTGGACTTGGATACAGACCAAAGTGTCGCAGAATGGCTGCAAACCTTACAGCTTCAGCAGCTGGAACAGCGAAAATACGAATATGTATCCCTTGTCGATATCCAAAGTTGGAGTGATATTCCTAGAGGTACACCACTGTTTGGAACATTATTTGTATTTGAAAATTATCCGACCGCTGGATCAGAAGAAGAGCTTTCACATGAAATTCGTATTACTGATTTGGAAGTTCAAGATCAAAGTAATGTTCCCTTGGTGCTGGTTTCTGGACCCGGAGAACAACTATTATTGAAATTCCAATATTTATCTCCATGTTTCACCGAAATAGAAATAGAGGAATTTTTGGATGAATTGGTTCTCCTACTAGAAAAAATGATTACTGTACCAACAACACCTGTAAAACATCTATGTCAAACAAGTCACATAGAAAAGTTGGATAGCCCATCTTTACAAAAGTTTCGTCCCACCTCAAAGAATAAAAATTTGCTTGCAGGGATGACAAAAATTTGGGAAGAAGTTTTGTCTCAAACACCAATTGGACTTGACCAAAACTTTTTTGATCTCGGTGGTCATTCTTTTGATGCCATGGCTATTGCATCAAGAGTAGAACAGGATTTGGGTTTTCCTTTTGCCTTGTCTGCGCTTTTCCAGTGTCCTACGATTGGGGAATTGTGTTATTATTTGGAACATCAGCATTCTATCCATTCCGTAATCACCCTGCAACAAGGAAATGGACGACATACTCCTCTGTTTTTGATTCATGGACAAGGTGGAGGAGTGCTGAGTTATCATCATTTGGTAGCACAGTTGAATGATGAGCTGACGATTTATGGCATCCAAGCTAGAGGATATGAGGGAGAAGCGGATATTTTTACAGCGTTGGAAGAAATGATCGATTACTATGTTTCCTTGATCAAACAAGTACAACCTGCTGGCCCATATCGACTGGGAGGTTGGTCGCTGGGTGGGGTGCTGGCACATGGTGTTACAGCGAAATTAGAGCAAATGGGAGACACAGTAGAGTTCTTGGCGATGATTGATTCTACTTGGCTAGACCAAGAAGAGAGTGAACTTCTTTACCAACAGTTGAAATCAGGAGCGTTTTTGCCGACAATAGATTCAGAAAAGAATAAATTGTGGCTTGCAAATGGAATTGCTTTTGCTCGTTACCAACTCGAAAACATGGTACGTACACCTATTCATCTTTTTGTGGCTGAAAATCGATCCCAGACCATTGGTTCCTCCAATTGGGCACCTTGGACGGCATCAACAGTTTATGCCAATATTGTGGATGGAAATCATGTAAGCCTGTTGGAAAAAGCCAATGTAAAAAAATTGGCTGATGATATGGGGCAAGCAATCCAAGCAACAAAGAAATGGTTTGCTGGCAAGGAGGATTAGAAATGTTAAGCCTTTGGTTACCTTTTACCAAAGCGATCAAAGCTGATGCGCATGTTTTGTTTTGTTTTCCATATGGCGGGGGAAACCCCGCTTTTTATAACAATTGGGAAGTCTTTTTATCCGACCATTTTCAAGTGTGTCCTGTTCAATTACCTGGTCGTGGGATGCGTTTTACAGAGCCTTCCTATACCGATTTTCGTTTATTGATACAAGATATAACAGAAGCCCTTATACCCCACTTATCAAGTAATCGGTTTTCCTTTTTTGGGCATAGCATGGGAGCGTTGGTAAGTTTTGAAGTAGCAAGATCGCTCCAAAGAAAGGATTTACCACTGCCGGAGACTTTATTTGTTTCTGGCTACCATGCACCACATTTGCCAGATCCGGGAAGGAAAATACATGACCTGCCGGATGAAGAATTTTTAAATGGCATAATTGAGATGAACGGACTGCCTGAAGAATTGGTGGAAAATCGAGACTATTTATCCGTATTTCTTCCAGCGTTACGTGCGGATTTCACCATGTGTGAAACATATGAATACTTGCCTGATCAAAAATTAAAAAGTGCGATTGTCGCTTTAGGTGGAAAAGAAGACCCAGAAGCAGGAGAGGAGCACCTAAAAGCTTGGAAAGAACAAACGGCAAGTGATTTTTCTTTGCATATGCTAGATGGTGATCATTTTTATATTCATCAAAAGGAAACCGAAATAGTGAAAATAATTGAAAATCAATGTAAGACATTGTATTTTTAAAAATATAGTGACAATCTGTTTGAAAATATGTTATTTTGAGTTTACAGGGATCCACACACAGAGAGGAATAATGTGGATAACGTCTATGGTCATCTTGGAACGTTCCAGCCGGCAGGCAGTGCTTCATTCGAACTGGAGCCCGATGCCCACCGGACACAGCTCGTCGGAGTAGGTCTCTTCTTCGACAAACTGGGCCGCATGCCCCTTCTCCTGCGAGCCGCAGGAGACCCGGGTACTGGAGCCCGAGTTGAGCATGCTGGGGGAGCAGTTGACCAGTTCGAGCTGATGTTTGATGCAATTCCCCGGGAGATTCATGAAGAGCTCAACCACAAGGAGCTCGCAGCAGGGCTTTGGCCGGAAGATATCAAGGTCTTCCGGACATTCATCGGCGAGGAGGAAGTGAAGCAGATCGAAGACGGTCATGCCGCCCTTCGCATCTGGAAGTTTCCTTGTTTGAGCCGTCGCCCGTTCAGTGAGGTTGAGTTCAGCCTTTCACCTGACCATGAGAGGTACGAGGTGGTTGTCCCGAATACGGACATGGTGGAGATCCCGTACGAGGGCGGCCCGCTCCGATTCAGCCACCTGCCACTGGAACGGCAGATGAATGCACTTGAAGCCCGTGAGGTTATCTTTGGCTCCAAGCTGAGGTAATCCTTACGGACTCACTGGGCGACGGGGTTCCCCGCCGTCCAGCCGTAAATAATGTTTGAAAAGATAAAGGACTCCCTTATTGTAAGGGAGTTTTCACATTTTATAAAAAAATTGGTAGCAGATTGAGAATGTCAATAAGGATGGAGAGAGTAGAAAGAGAGCGATTGTTCAAAGTGGTAGATGGTGATCATCTATTGAATGTTAAGGGGAATAAGAAATAGTAGCAATAATGGGAAAAGCAATTTTAAAATAATATAGTGACAAGTTGTTCATTGGTGTGCTACTTTTAAAACGAAGGTCCCCTAAAGAGAAAGGAACGACTGTGTGGACCAGATGGATTGAGTTCGTCTGGATGTTGATCTCCAGGATCTACATCCGTGTAGTGTGTGTCTATGTCATCAGCGAGAATGATCATGCTCTCTTTCTCCAGCGGAAGGAAGACGATCCTTCAGCATACGGTCCGGATCAAGATAAGGAACCCTCCTGCGGTCATATCGATAAGAGAGAAACACCTAGGAAGGCTGCTGCCCGGGAACTTCGAGAAGAAACTAGTATCAAGGTAAACCCTTCTGAGTTGATCTACTTGGAAACAGGCTGGATTCCGGGGTGCAGGTCTCTTCGTGGCGGAGTTGCTCGGTATGTCCTTTATCTGGACGAAACACATGAAAACATTCCATTGGAGCTGCTTGAGCACAAGGGTCGCGTTTGGGTTCAGGCCTCTCCCGAGATGCTTGCGAAGCAAGAAGGACTTCCGATTGACTACCAGAAGTGCACCATCAGGGCACGACGGAAGCTGGTGAAGCGGGGATTGCTGCACTGATCGGACTCACTGGGCGACGGGTTCCACCCGCCGTCCATCCGTTAACAATAATTGACAAGATAAAAGAACTCCCTTCATGTAAGGGAGTTCTCTCTATTTACGCCAATAATTACATTATCTGGAAAAATATGATGATGAAAAAGTATTTCAATCAGTGATGTATTTTGTATTTATTATCTCGTAATTAATGAATCTAAGCCTTGCTTGATTTGTTCCGCTTTTACGATATGTGTTATCCCATATAGCACATCCGTTTCTTCATTAGAGGAATCTTCTTTTGAAGCTGGGGTTGGATACGTGTTATTAGGAACAGTGTCTTGTTTTTCAGGCGCAGTGTTTTGATTTTCTGAAGCAGGATTTGGCTTCGGGTTATTAGAACTTTGCTTTGCTGCAACTTGGTATGTATTTGTTTTTTTCGAACTCAAATCTGGTGTTGTACTTTTCTCGCTTTCTTTTGCAGCATGCTTCGTACGAATCTCCGATTTTCCCACCTGAACGATTTTTCTTAAAGCTTTTGAATGATGGATGGTATTCTGTACTTTTTCTACTTGTATAGGAGAATGTCCAGCTGTGATGTTAACGGTCATCGTATCAATTGGTGACTTTCCTATATGCACATTAGGTGCAGCTTCCCCGGTTGGTTGCCCAAATGGAATAAGCAGAAGCGGAATTGCTATGATAAATGCCAAACGCATCGAATCCCTCTTTTCTATAAATGAGTCTACGGTTATATAGTATAAATCATTTCACTGTATTTGGATTTTCCAATTAATAGGAATGTAGTTGTAGGAATAAATAATGTAATTCAAAGTATAATCTTTGCACAAAGGACCAGACAGCATTTGAACCACGAAAACCCTTTTAAATTTGTAGAAAAGGTGTAACATATAAATTAGATACATGATCAGTACAATTTCTGCACAGTCTAGGTAGAAAGGAGGGATCGGATTGGATGAACGAAGTGTCCTTCTCTTATCGCAACTCATTCATCACAAAGGTTACTTACCTATCGAAGAAATAACCGATAAGCTACAGATCTCTAGACGCACGCTTTACTATGACTTGAAAAAAGCAAATCAATGGCTCAAAGATCAAGGGTTAGAACACATTACCAATGTTCGTTCATTAGGACTGTCTCTACCGGAAAACTCCAAGCAGAAAATTCCAGCACTAATGAAAGACATCAATACACAGCAATACTACTTTTCTGAAAAAGAACGCAAAAATTTATTGGCTGTTTCTTTGATTACAACTACTGTCCCTCTGTTTTTGAAAGATTTGATGGACAAAATCAAGGTGAGTCGAGGAACTACGATTCAAGAGATGAACCGTTTAAAAGGCGAATTTACTTCTTTTCAATTAAAATTGGAATTTCATCGAGTAGATGGATATGTAGTTGAAGGGGAGGAACGGCAAAAACGTAAAGCTTTACTGTATTATTTATCGCACATTCTCACTAATAATGGTTGGAATCAGCTATTAAATGAAATTCAAGTGTTATTAAACGGAGATCTGGATACAGAAGCACTATATCTTGAGAAACATACATTGTCGTTCATTCATGAATATTTTCCTTTTATCGAACAACTGGTAACGGATAGTGTTACCAAGTATGGACTTCAGATTACGGATGAGATGTATCAGCAATTATCGCTGCGACTTCTGGTGTTTAGTAAGCGCTTACTTGAAGGTAACTCCGTTCAGATTCAAGAGGAAGAGAAAGAGGTACTTCGTACGACTGCCGAGTATGAAGTAGCTACTTATATAGCCAAACATCTGGAGCAAAAGTTTCAAGTACCATTTCCAGAGGATGAGATTGCTTATTTGACCATGCATCTTTTGGGGATATCGATTCGCATAGATCCATATGATTTGGATCATAATGAAGTAACAGAAAACTTAAAATGGATTATCGAAAAGATGGTGTTTGATTTTCAGCGATATGCTTGTGTGTTTTTTCAGGATTCATCCCAATTAAAAGAGAACTTACTCAAACACTTAAAACAAACCTATTATCGACTCAAGTACGATTTGGCGATTGATAATCCATTAATCGGCTCCATCCAAGAATCGTATGGTGAAGTTTTGGAATTAACGAAAAAAGTGGTGCACCATTTAGAAGCTTACATGGAAAAACCGCTAAATGAAGATGAGATTGGTTTTTTAGCAATGTACTTTGGAGGTTGGCTTAAACGGGAAGGGACAACTCCCCAAACACGGAAAAAAGCCATGATCGTCTGTGGAAATGGCGTATCCACCTCTCAATTGCTTCAATCTCAAATTGAAAATCTACTGACGACAGTAGATGTAGTCTCTATCTTATCTTTACGTGAATTCAATGAACACACCCCTTATGATGTTGATTTTATTGTCTCTACGATACCGATTAAGCATCGTATTCCTGTTTTTCATGTCAATCCAATTTTGACAGACTTAGAAAAAGAAACCTTATTGAACCAATTTAATTTGTTTATTCAACGAAAATCAAAGTCACCCCATTATTCGATTCCTGCTTTGATGGATATTATCCAAAAATATGCTGACATCAAAGATGAGGCGAAATTGGTGGAAGATTTAACTCAATTTTTATCGGTGGAGAAACGAACGCTTTGGAAAGGGGTGAAACCTGTGTTAGAAGATTTATTAACACCAGACATGATCCAATTGAACCAAGAGACAGACGATTGGAAATCGGCTATTCGAATAGCCAGCCAACCTCTGCTAAAAAAGGGCGCTGTTCAAGATGAGTATGTAGAAGCGATGATTCAAAATGTGCTGGAACTAGGTCCTTATGTAGTGATAGCACCAAAAATAGCCATTCCTCATGCTAGACCTGAACAAGGCGTCAAACAAATGGGGATGAGCTTACTCACTCTGAAAGAAGGGGTATTATTTGAGAAAAGCGACAACCCAGTACAATTGATGATTGTACTCGCAGCAGTAGACAAAGAGTCGCATCTCAAAGCACTAGCACAATTATCAACGCTTTTATCAAACGAAGAAGATGTCAAACGAATTATAGAAGCAACAGATAACAAGACTGTTTTGGATTTGATCGCAAAATATTCTCAAGTCTAGGAGGACCAGAAGATGAAAATTTTAGTGGTATGTGGATCGGGATTAGGCAGCAGCTTTATGTTGGAACTCAATGTAAAAAAAGCAGCGAAAGAACTTGGGATAGATGCAGAAGTGTCTCATACGGATTTAACAACAGCTAAGTCGGAGCAAGCAGATTATTATATTGGTTCTGGGGATATTATGGATCAGCTTAGTGGTGGATCGAGAAAAACGATTTCATTAAAAAATATGTTTAGTATGGACGAGCTAAAACAAGCATTGCAAGCAAATATATTAGATGCCTGATCTTCCAAACTATTTCCTATAAGGGGGCCTTTACATGCTGGACTTATTAATGAAAGACATCTTAGGTACACCTGCAATATTAGTAGGCTTATTTGCACTCATTGGATTGTTGTTACAACGAAAAAGTGCAGCAGATACCGTTTCAGGCACGCTTAAGACGGTGATGGGATTTTTTATCCTGTCAGCAGGGGCTGGTGTCATTACTGGGACACTGGACTTCTTTGGAAAGATGTTTGAGAAAGGCTTTCATATTCAAGGAGTAATTCCTAACAACGAAGCAATTGTAGCACTTGCTCAAAAAACATTTGCAACGGAAACAGCTATGATTATGCTTTTCGGGATGATTGTAAATATCATTTTAGCTCGCTTTACCCGTTTTCGTTATATCTTTTTGACTGGACACCATACGTTATATATGGCATGTATGATCGGAGTTATTTTGTCTACTGGTGGGATAAAAGGTGTTCCACTTGTCGTTATCGGTTCTATCATTCTTGGATTGCTCATGGTCCTTATGCCTGCCTTGCTTCAACCTACAGTAAGAAAAATTACTGGGTCGGATGACATTGCAGTTGGGCACTTTGGATCTGTCGGATACTTTGTTTCTGGATTAGTAGGTAAATATTTAGGAAATCCGAAAAAGTCATCGGAAGATGTAAAAGTTCCAAAGGGACTAGGATTTTTAAGGGATACCTCTGTTGCGATTTCTTTGACTATGGCTATCATGTTTTTTGTTGTCGCATTCGCAGCTGGAAAATCTTTTATTGAATCCCAATTAAGTGGTGGACAAAACTTTATTGTATTTGCCATCACGCAAGCGATTACATTTGCTGCTGGGGTATACATTGTTTTAGCTGGAGTTCGACTAGTTATTGCCGAAATCGTACCAGCATTTAAAGGGATTGCCGATAAAATTGTTCCAAATGCTACACCTGCACTAGACTGTCCAGCAGTATTCCCATTTGCTCCTAACGCAGTAATCATCGGCTTCTTAGCCAGTTTTGTTGCTGGGGTACTCAGCATGTTCTTGCTTCCTCTATTTGGATTAAAAGTAATTGTCCCAGGACTTGTACCACATTTCTTTACAGGTGCAACCGCAGGAGTATTTGGTAATGCCACAGGAGGAAGAAGAGGAGCAGTACTTGGATCATTTGCAAATGGTCTAATCATCAGTTTCTTACCTGCCCTGCTGCTGCCTGTTCTCGGTTCCTTAGGATTCCAAGGAACAACCTTTGGAGATGCTGACTTTGGAGCTGTTGGTATCATATTTGGAAACTTGATCAAATTAACGCCAGTGCTTGTTTATGTGATTCCAATCATTGTGGTTATCCTGCTTGTTGTACTTGGCATTATCAAAAATAACAAAGAAAAAACGGCAGCTTAACGCATGATTGTTTAAGACCTCATTGATTACCTGATACATTATATAGGGTTGATGGGGTCTTCTACTTTAAATAAAGGTGAGGAATAAATATGACACAACACAGAGATTTGGAGCAATTGACCATCGATACCATACGAACTTTGTCTATCGACATGGTGGAACAAGCTAATTCTGGTCATCCAGGTATGCCACTCGGGGCAGCACCAATGGCTTATGAGTTGTGGACAAAATTTTTGAAACATAATCCATCCAATCCCAGTTGGTTCAATCGAGACCGTTTTATTTTGTCAGCTGGACATGGTTCTCCTCTCTTATACAGCATCATGCATTTACTTGGATATGATTTATCCATTGAAGATTTAAAAAGTTATCGTCAGTGGGGAAGTATCACCCATGGACATCCTGAGTATTGGTATCCAGCAGGAATTGAAGCAACAACAGGTCCACTTGGACAAGGAATTGGCATGGCTGTTGGCATGGCGATGGCGGAGGCTCATTTAGCCAAGGTATATAACCGGGATCAATATGAAGTAGTCGATCACTATACCTATGTGATCTGTGGCGATGGGGATTTGATGGAAGGTGTAGCCGCAGAAGCTGCTTCTTTAGCAGGACACCTCGGTTTAGGGAAATTAATTGTTCTCTATGATTCCAATGATATTTGTTTGGATGGTGACCTCGACCAAGCTTTTACAGAGAAAGTCTCGGAGCGGTTTGGCGCGTATGGGTGGCAGTATTTGCGTGTAGAAGATGGAAATAACCCATCAGCGATTGGAGAAAAAATCAAAGAAGCAAAAGCAGATCAAGATCGTCCTACCTTAATCGAGATCAAAACAGTGATCGGTTTTGGAAGCCCAAATAAAGCAGGAAAATCAGCAGCGCATGGAGCACCGCTCGGTTCCAAGGAAGCCGAATTGACAAAAGAAACACTTGGCTGGGAGTATCCTCCTTTCACTGTGCCAGATGAAGTGAAAACGTTTGGACAGACTTTTGTAGAAAAAGGTATACAGGAAGAAGAACAGTGGAATCAATTAGTAGAAAGATATGAACAATCATATCCTAAGCTAGCAGCACAATTCAAAGGAGTTATAGCAGGAGAATTGCCAGATGGATGGGATGAACTCCTACCTGAGTTCGATTCCTCCTCGAAAGCCTTAGCTACACGTGAAGCATCAGAGATGGCACTAAATGCACTCGCAAATCGTGTGCCGTCTTTGATGGGAGGATCAGCAGATTTAGCATCATCCAATAAAACACACCTCAAAGACTATCCGATATTTAGTAAAACTTCTTATGAGGGCAGAAATATTTGGTTTGGAATTCGCGAACATGCGATGGGAGCAGCATTAAATGGTTTGTCCCTCCATGGAGGAATCCGTCCATATGGTGCAACATTCTTTGTTTTTTCCGATTATTTACGGCCTGTCTTTCGACTCTCAGCAATGATGGGTCAACCTGTTATGTATATTTTTACCCATGATAGTATCGCTGTGGGAGAAGATGGACCAACTCACGAACCTGTTGAACATTTAGCTTCTTTGCGTGCAATTCCGGACTTAACGGTGATTCGTCCAGCTGATGCTAGTGAGACATTTGCTGCTTACCGGTATGCACTGAGCCAATCAGATGGTCCTGTCGCTTTTATTTTATCACGCCAAAAACTGCCTCATCTCACCTTTGATAAAGCAAACGATGGAGTAACTCGAGGAGCCTATGTACTCGCTGATCCAACAGATGGGAAACAAGCTGAAATCATTCTCATCGCTACCGGTTCAGAAGTAAGTCTAGCTATAGAGGCTCACAAAACATTAGCAAAAGAAGGAATTTCAACACGGGTTGTAAGTATGCCTAGCTGGGAGTTATTTGAAAAACAACCAGTAGAATATCAAAAATCCGTATTACCTCCTTCCATACCTCACCGGTTAGCAATCGAAATGGCTTATCCGTTAGGATGGGAGCGTTATACTGGTAGCCAAGGGAAAATAGTAGGTGTCACTAGCTATGGTGCATCTGCACCTGGTGAAGTAGTAATGGAGAAGTATGGCTTCACTGTTGCTCATATCGTAGCGGAAGCTAAGAAACTAAAAGTAAATGAATCTTAATCGTAACTGGAGGATTTATGTATGCAGGAATATGCCAAATTAATAGATCACACTTTGTTAAAAGCTGATGCGACTACAGCAGATATTCAAAAGTTAGCGGAAGAAGCTAAAAAATATCATTTTGCTTCGGTTTGTGTGAATCCTAGTCAAGTTCCTACTGCATTTGAAGTGTTGAAGGATACACCAAGTGTGAAAGTCTGTACGGTTATCGGATTTCCACTTGGAGCTACTACAACAGAAAGTAAAGTTTTTGAAACCAAGCTTGCCATTCAGCAAGGTGCAACAGAAGTAGATATGGTTATTCATCTCGGCAGACTCAAACAAGGAGATGATACATATGTACGAAATGATATACAAGCTGTAGTAGAAGAAGCAAGAGGGCAAGCACTAGTAAAAGTGATCTTGGAGACATGTTTGCTCACAGAGGAACAAATTGTCCGCGTTTGTAAACTAGCGGTTCAAGCTGGTGCAGACTTTGTCAAAACTTCTACTGGTTTTTCTACAGGAGGAGCAACAGTAGAAGCAGTATCACTCATGAGAAAGACAGTTGGAGATCAGTTAGGTGTGAAAGCATCTGGAGGAATTCGAAGTGCTGCTGATGTTAAAGCGATGATTGATGCAGGAGCAAGCAGGATCGGAGCTAGTGCAGGTGTAGAAATTGTCACAGGTGGAAAATCTACAACTGACTACTAATACGGATAACGACCAGATTTCTCTCCACTTTACTAGGATTGGAGAGAAATCTTTTTTATTTCAACCGTATAGTCTTTTGGAATTGCTACAGCTCCAAGGTAATCCTTATGTTCGAATGATACGATGGACAGTTTTTCTACATTCATCGGATTCGCTCTATCTTCTAAAAGTTGAGGTTGTTCATCAAAACTGATTGTTACCTGCTCTACAGGGTAGGATAAACCCATTCCAATAGCTTTAATATAAGCTTCTTTTCTTGTCCAAGCTCGATAAAAAGCAAGCTGTTGATCATCGGCAGCCAACTGACAAAAAGACTTACGTTCCTTGATAGATAAGAAATGTCTCGTCAAAGAAACATAGTCCTCAAGCGGTTTTATCTGTTCAATATCGGCTCCAACAGGATGAGATGCAATCGCTAATGCTGCAAATTGTTCTGAATGACTGAGATTAAAGTGTAAAGGACAAGAAGGGATGACCAGTTCAGGTTTTCCAAATGCATTAAAATGGTAACGAATATCTCTAGGATTACAGGCTATATAAGAAGCAATAAGCTGACGCATCATACCGTGACTGATTACATATTTTTTCTGGAGGGATGGAAAGTGAAATTTGTTCGCTTTTTCTTGTTCTTCTGCTGATAATATAGAAAGGAATTCTTTTTCATCATAATCATTGGGATCAATGGAAAATAAATAGAGGTCTACTTGTGTAGGACAAGGTAAGTTTCGCATAAAAATCCTTTCTTTATAAGGGATGTTTCTTTATTATGAAATCAAATTCATTTTAAATTTTCCCATTTTTCAATCTTCCCTTATTTTCCCTATTATAAGACAGCTCGTCAAGTGCAATAAGGGAAAAAACAATTTGACTCAAATGACAATTGATGCTATTCTTTTGCGAAATAGGATAAAAAGCGCTGAACAAGAAAAGTACACTTTATTCTCCTTTTACAGAGAGCTTGTGGATGGTGGAAACAAGTAAAGGAATTTAGTGGAATGGGCTTGGGAGCTTTTTCGTATACTCACGTTACGAGTTCAAAGTGATTTTCTAACATAGAAAATAACTAGGGTGGCAACGCGGTCTATTTCGTCCCTAATCGCGGGATGATGTAGGCTTTTTTATTTTAAAGGAGGATAAGTACCGATGGCAGTAGTTTTTTCTGGAGTTCAACCAAGCGGAACGCTAACTTTAGGAAATTATTTAGGTGCAATTAAACATTTTGTCGATTATCAAGAAGAGGAACAAAGTTTTTTTTGTATTGTTAATCAGCATGCGATTACTGTCCCGCAGGATCCAAAGGAGTTACGGGATAATACGAGAAGTTTGGCTGCTCTTTATTTAGCAGTTGGACTGGATCCTCAAAAAACGACTTTATTTGTACAATCAGAAGTAGCGGAACATGCTCAGCTTGCATGGGTGATGCAGACAATTGCCTATGTAGGGGAATTGGAAAGAATGACTCAATATAAAGAAAAAGCGGCAAACAAAGGGGAATCAATCCCAGCTGGATTGCTTACCTATCCTCCATTGATGGCAGCAGATATGTTACTCTACAAAGCTACGGATGTACCAGTAGGAGAGGATCAAAGACAACATATCGAATTTACCCGAGATTTGGCTCAGCGATTCAACCACCGTTATGGAGAATTGTTTCCTCTTCCAAAAATGCGAGCACCAAAAGTGGGAGCAAGGATCATGTCTTTGCAAGAGCCGACTAAAAAAATGAGCAAATCAGATCCGAACCAAAATGCAACCATTCGACTATTGGATAGTGAAAAGGACATATTGAAAAAACTAAAACGTGCTCAAACGGATTCAGATAATACGATTCGTTTTGATAAGGAAAATAAACCTGGTGTTTCTAATCTCCTTGCGATTTATTCTCATTGTTCCGGAAAAAGTATAGAAGAGCTCGAGCAAGAATACGATGGCAAAGGATACGGAAATCTGAAAGTAGATACAGCAGAAGCAGTGATCGAAATACTTCGACCTGTTCAAGCTCGTTATCAAGAACTTATTTCTACATCTGAACTTGATCGCATTTTAGATGAAGGCGCAGTTAAGGCTAGGGAAGTAGCTGCGGTAACGATGAGAGAAGTAGAGCAAGCAATGGGGTTAAAGCGTTAAAAGTTTTTAGCGATAAGTAAATATTTGTAGATTAACTAGTGACTAGCAGAGAGAAACTTTGCTAGTCTTTCGTTTCTCATCGGATGGAGAACTATATTAGAGGAAGTTTTTTTGATTTTGGTCCTATAGGAGTATCTTTATTTTTAATAATATAATAATATTTCATATAATAAGTTTATTAGTATAGCTCTTTCAACTCTGTGATGACATCTTAGGAGTGATAGCGATGGCAAAAACCTTGTTTTCTTCGGATGTAAAATCAAAAACAAGCGAAATGATGTTCACCTATGGAATTGGTTGCCATGCCATTTTGGTTCTTCATGCTGTTGGTTTACTGCCGATAATAGAAAAGAGACCGATAAAAAAAGAGGAGCTAACAAAAAACGAAAAGTTTCCTCAACCAATGGCGATAATAGGAGCATTTCAAGCATTGACTTATGCAAATATCGTAAAAGATGAAGAAGATCAATATTTTTTAACTGAGCCTGGGAGAGATGTAGTGGAAAATATCGATATGTTTATCCACTGGTATAATGCATATGGAAATTTAATGGCGAAAAGTGTGGATATCGCCAAAAATTTATATGTTCCTTCACCTGAAAAAGATTATGATTTAGATCAAGTGGCATATTCTGCTTCCTTGATCAAGAGAAGATTAATCAAACCAGTCTTAAAAGAGATCATTTCTGAATTAGAGCCGAAAGGTGTACTATGTGATATGGGGTGTAGTTCAGGTGAATTATTGATATCTTTATGTCAAGAATTGGAGTTAGATGGACTAGGTTTTGAAAAAAGTCCAAAGATGGTTGAACTAGCAAATAAAAATATTCAGATGAACACAGTAGGAAATATCCATGCTTATTACGCGGATTATATCAGTATCAAAGGTGTATATCCGGAAGTAGATCTATTAATCTGTGACTTTTTCATGCATCATATAACCGATGATAGAACTTGTGTAGAAATGTTACGATCGTTTAAGACAACCTTTCCAAATAGTCGTTATATGCTCTTTATGGATAACTATACGCCAGAAATAGGTGCACAGCCAGCAGAGCTATTTGCTCCAGCTTTTGATTTTGTACATCGATTGCAAAATATTGATACACGAAATTACTCCTCATTAGAAGGAATTATAAACAATACGGGATATGATTTAGCTAAACGAATTGATTTAGATATTGCCAATAGTTATTTATGGCTATTAAAAATGAATTAAATGCAAAATACAGGTGACTGGTAGGAATATTTTCTGCCAGTTGCTTTTTTGATAAGATAAAAAAATGCGTTTATCATAAATCATTTGGAAAGGTAGGTTATTTTTATGGTGATGGCTAGCAAAGAATTGCAGCTTTTACTCGAAAATTTGTCCAATAAACATTTCCTACACCATTCATCAGGGATAACAGAATTGGAATTTGCTACTGCTTTAGCACTTTTAGCAGAAGCATCACAAATTGGCAGTTTATACCTGGATGTCTATCCAAATGATCCTGCAAGCCTAGGGATGGAATTGCTGAGAAAAGCAGCAGAAAAACATTACCCAGCAGCAATGTATGAGCTTGGTTGCCGATTAATAGAAGAGGAAAGTAGGGATACATCCGAAGGTGAAAATTGGTTGAGACAAGCAGCTGAATTAGGAAATACAGATGCAATGTGGGCACTAGGCAGTTACATACTCGATGATGAGCTTCAACCGATGAAGGAACAGGAAGGGGTGTATTGGTTAAAGCAGGCGTACCAACGGGGAAATCTGAAAGCTTTGTATGAGTGGATTGGTAGATTATTAGATGGAGATGGAGTAGAACAAAATAGTCAAGAGGGCGAGCGTTTATTGCGTAGTTTGATAGATGTTGGACAAGTAATGGCCATGAGATTATTAGGGCAGCGTCAATATGAGGGAATGGGAATTGACAAAAATGAGCAAGAGGGGATTTACTGGTTAAATCAAGCAGCACATGAAGATGATGTTCAAGCAAAAGCGTTAATGAGACAGATAGAAATGGATAATGGTAAAAAAGAAAGGAATGAAAGATGAAACCGATAGTCGTATTGATGTGTATGGTATTTCTCATTATAGTCTCCTGCTCTTGGAATAGAGAGGAAGCGGAGCACCAGCAAAAAGAGAAACTTTTGGTTGGATGGTGGAAAGAGACAAAAAATGGCTGTCGACTCTACAATCAAATGATTTTCAAAGCAAATGGTGACTTAAAAGCGATGGTCGGCAGACATCAGTGGCTAGCTGGCTATTATAAACATGTAAAAGCAAACCTGTATGATATTGTGGTTCCTGAACCACGACATCATGAGATCACAATAAAGGTACAAGGAAATCAAATGAAAATGAGTGCTGCTTATGTGGATTACACTTGTACAATGATAAAAAAGGAAAGATAGAACCTGTTACAAAAGATTACATCAAAAATATCCTTTTAGACAGATAAAAATTTTCGAGAAACTATTTACAAAAGTAAGAATTAATCAAATAATAAATGGCAATAGGGTGATTGGAAATGAGAAGTTTGGTTTTATTTAGGGACATCTAGTTTATAAGAATGAAGAGGTAATGCAATGGAGAATATTACAGAAATTGCAAATGTATATCATGACTTTTTAATGGATGCCAATCAAGAAGATGAGAAAGCGGTTTCAGCCATTGAACTACTCTATTCGGAATTGGAAAGCGCCAGAATAAGAATGGAATTATTATATCTCAGGCAATTTGCACTATATTATATTTTGTTTAGAAGAATAGAAGATTCGTCCGTTGCCGACCTTATTTTTCAAGAAGTACATGCTCGGACTTTTCAAAATGTATGGAGGTGGGATATAAACAGTAAAAATAAAAGCATTTTAGTAGCCAAAGAATATACCAATCAAACAAATGCTATGGAATTCAATTCTGAGGAAGAAAAGTTAGAAGCAATTGGCCGCTTGTTTAGCGAAAGATTAGTAGAAAAACAATCCGATCCCCTTATCCAGCTTGGAAAGAGAGTTTCCATGAGAAATTTGGCATTTATCAATACAACATTAGATTATGCACGAGAGAAAGGCATGTCATTTATATCTTACTTTTTTTAATTTTGATGAAAACACATAAATAATGAAGTTAGAACTTCCCATAAACTGTAGAAATTAAAAAATATGCAATTCATACTAATAAAAGCTGAGGATTTCCTCATGACTCATAAACTGGTTAAAATGTAAACCTAAATAAAACAGTCTTCGGACAAATGATTCAGCAAGAAACAACACTGATTTATATTGCAGTGTTGTTTTTTCATTTCTACAAACAGGAAATACGATCATATGTGTGGAATGTATAAACCTATAGAAAATATGTTCCGGTGGTGTGGGGATATGTATGCCAAAATGATGAGTGCTAGCGTTCTTGGAGTGGATGGGTTTTTAGTGGAAGTTGAAGTAGATATCAGCAACGGTTTACCAATGTTTGATATTGTTGGATTACCTGACTCTGCGGTAAGAGAAGCAAAAGAGAGAGTTAGAGTAGCGATTCGAAATAGTCATGCAAACTTTCCCCTGCAACGAATTACTACTAATTTAGCACCTGCAGATATAAAAAAAGAAGGTTCTATCTTTGATCTAGCAATTGCACTAGGTGTGATTGTGGCGAGTGGACAAGGTGAGATTCCTAATTTTGAACAATATCTCATTGTAGGAGAACTGGCTTTAGATGGTACATTGCGTCCTTTATCTGGAGTTCTGCCAATGGTGATGGCAGCCAAAGAAAAGGGGTTAACGAAAGTAGTACTTCCTCGCCAAAACGCTAGTGAAGCTGAACTGGTTAGTGGCATGGAAATTATTCCTGTCGAAACCTTGCAACAAGCAATGTTGTATTTCAAAGGGGAATGGAAGCCAGATCCCTTGCTGATGGAAGAAACAACAGATACTTTTCTTCCACTATTAGATTTAGCAGACGTACAAGGTCAAACACATGTGAAAAGAGCAATGGAAGTAGCTGCTGCGGGTTCACACAACTTGCTTCTCATCGGCCCACCTGGATCTGGGAAGACCATGTTAGCTCGAAGAATCTCCTCCATTCTACCAAACATGGATATACAAGAATCTTTAGAAGTTACCAAAATTTGCAGTATAGCAGGACTGATTCAAGATAGGGGAAGGTTGATAACGGAACGCCCCTTTCGCTCCCCGCATCACACCATTTCTCAAGCAGGGCTTGTAGGGGGAGGAGCAATTCCGAAACCTGGGGAAGTGAGTTTAGCTCATCGTGGGGTATTATTTCTCGATGAGCTACCGGAATTCTCCAAATCTTCCTTAGAAGTATTACGTCAGCCATTAGAAGATCGAGAAGTTACCTTAGGAAGAGCGCGTGCGGTTCTCACTTTTCCAGCGGAATTTGTGCTTGTGGGATCGATGAATCCATGTCCTTGTGGGTATTTCGGATATGACCAAGATCGATCATGTACGTGTAATGCTCAGCAAATCCAGCGATATCGCGCCAAAATATCAGGCCCACTATTGGATCGAATTGACTTACATGTAGAGGTGCCAAGAGTAGATTTTGGAACGTTATCCAGCCGTGTGGCAAATGAATCTTCTGCCACTGTTCGGGGGCGTGTCAATGAAGCGAGAAAAGTTCAGAGTGAACGATTTGCTCAGTCTACCACATTGTGTAATAGTACCATGACCCCATCTGAGATTAGGGAGTATTGCAGGTTAGATACTTCTTCCCAAGAACTTCTTCGCAAAGCATTTGACACTTTAGGCCTAAGTGCCAGAGCCCATGATCGAATCTTAAAAGTAGCTCGAACGATAGCCGATTTAGCAGGAAAAGAACAAATAGAAGTCGCTCACATCGCAGAGGCGATCCAGTATCGGACATTGGATCGGAAATTTTGGGAGTAATTAGGTAGGTAGTAAATGAACACATATGAACGGAAAACTCCTTAACTTCTATAATTCTCTCACTTCTATCTGAGGAGGGAAGTAGCAAACATACAGATGAAATATGTGAAACCGTAGCGAAATGATGGAAGCGAATGCAAACTTAATCCTGATTGCAAAGCGTGGGACGGATTTCAAGGTGCTATGGAAGGCTTTTAATGATATGTATCCAGAAGATATGGAGTAATGTTATTATTGCTATATATGCAGGCAATCCCCATGGGAGTACAAAAATGGAAAATCGTCGCAAGCGACTGAAGGTCATCGCTCTGGTTCTGTTCGTAATGGCCCTTCTGGGCGGAACATACAAGCTGTCGGAGCACTTCACGGAAAAGGAGAGTTACCAGAGGGGTTACTCCAAGGGTCATAAGGATGGCTATCGAGAGGGCTATACCTTCGGTTACGTCGAGGGTCACACCAATGGCTATGTCAAAGGCGTAGAAGCTGATGGGAAGTCGGAAGCGAAGTGTGAGATCAACTATAACATGGGATGGTACGCTTACGTCCACTGCTCTCGAACCATCAACGGGAAGCGACACAACGCTGAGTGGGTATGGTATAACGAGAGCTATGTTGGTCCTGGACCGGAAGGTGTACCCGCCACAAGTGGTCCTAACGCTCCAGACTCCAAGAAGTGAGTAATTTTGGCGCCTGAGCGAGGAACCCTGCATCAGTGTTCCTGAGGGAGTACAGCGACCTGCTATGTCTTCGGATGTAACAGGTCGCCCACTTTATAAGGCAAATGCAAACTTTATTGTGATTGCAAAGCGTGAAGATGATATGTCAGTTCTACAAAAGACGTTGAATGAGATACTTTCGGTGATAAATAAAAAGCTGGGATTCCCATCTTACAAATTGCAGATGCTGATTGATGATGTATTTGAATGATATTTTCTAGTTCCTCTGTATCATACCTCTTTATAGGATAAAATTTGGTTCCCTATAAGTATTTTCATATTTTCTTCCTCTGTGTAGCGATCCTACAACCACTTTGCATTTTCTACTGGATCATTTAATTGGCACCTCTACATGTAAATCAATTCGATCCAATAACGATCCTGATATTTTCACGTGATATCGCTGGATTTGCTGGGCATTGTATGTACATGATCGATCTTGATCATATCCAAAATAACCGCAAGGACATGGATTCATCGATCCCACGAGTACAAATTCTGCTTTTACGTCAGCCAATAGAAAATCGAGAAGTTACCTTAGGAAGAGCGCGTTTATTGTCATGAATAGGCACCCTTCTAGAAACAAATGCATATGCTGATGATAAACAGCTTTGAAGGGAACGAGGGCAATGAATTATCATCCATATCCTTACAGCTATCCTTATCCATATCCAATGAGTGTTCCAATATATGACGATAAAAACTATGATTTTTGGAATACATCTTATGTAAACGATTATTACTCTGATTATTATACAAACGCAATTCCATTAAAAGATTATGGATCAAAACCATTTGTTGTAAACATTAACAAGGCAGCGAAGCAAAATCGTACGTTTCGTACAGCTTTGTGGACGGGAAAACATTTGCAGGTTACTTTGATGAGTATTAAGGTTGGGGAAGATATCGGTTTAGAAGTTCATCCTAATGTGGATCAATTTTTGCGTATTGAACAGGGGCATGGAGTCGTTCGCATGGGGGATACGAAAAATAATTTATATTTCAAAAAAAGAGTGGCAGATGATGATGCGATCATGGTTCCTGCGGGTACTTGGCACAACGTTATTAACACTGGTAACAAACCGCTTAAACTCTATAGTATCTATGCACCGCCAAATCATCCATTTGGTACAGTGCATAAAACGAAAGCAGATGCCATGCGGGAAGAACATGATCATCATTAGGTAAATAAATCAGCTGGTTTTAAAATCCATCAATGGTGTAATTCGTATGAATGGTTGGCAGCATTTTTTATCAAGGGAAGCAATATAATCAGATTTCATTGATAATATCATTCACAACATCAAAACCCCAGTGAAAATTAGCGACCGACTGGATTCATCCGAGATGACATCCAGTCGGTCTTTGTGCTCGGCAGTGGATGATTATTGTCTACTTTTTTAATACATAATTAAAAATGTTTTCGTGTGAAAAGAAATGCTAATATAATGTTAAATCAGCAGTTTTGAGTGATCCTTCTAGGTGGGGCAAGATGAAAGCATATGTCACTGTAGTGATTGTTGTGGTGATTGTGGTGATCGCAATCGTTAGCATCGCCATGAGCCATTGCCATTCAAAGGAGTAGCATCACTCTTCTGGTGGAGACTGCGTCTGGCTGATTTGTCTGGAAAAACAGATGAATCAGTCGGCCGTAGTCAATGAAAATAAGAGTGATACTTTTTATTTGCTTTAGTATTTTGTTGTCTCGAAGATTTAGTAAAAAAACAATTTAATTATTGTAAACAGGTTTGCTGTGAAAACTTAAATAAAGTAGTGAAAGATATTCAAGTAAAAGTTAATGAGAGTTTTATGTATTTTTCTGTATATAAACAAACCCTTCTTTTTTATTTGCGATAAAGATCTATATATAAAAAGAGGAAACAAACTCTGACCAAAATAGTATATCAAAGAGATTCTAGAGTAAAAATGATGGAGTATAAACAGATTGAAACTTTTAATCAATCAAGATGAAGGAGTAAGTGATGATATTTGATTGTGCGATCATTGGAGCTGGCCCAGCTGGACTAAATGCTGCTCTTGTGTTGGGAAGAGCACGTAGAAGTGTTGCATTGTTTGATAATGGAACCAATCGAAATAGAGTAACATTAGAATCTCACGGATACCTTACCCGTGATGGAATAAAGCCAGCAGAGTTTAAACGAATTGGGTTTCAGGAGTTAGAACGATATCCATCTGTACAATTGGTAGCAGGAACCATTAATCAAGTGATGAAACAACAGAGGCATGACCGATTCCACATTGTTACATCTGGCGATAAGGAATACATAGCAGAGCGAATTATTTTAGCAACAGGTGTTCAAGAAGAGCATCCCTCGGTTCCAGAAATAGAGAACTATTATGGGATCTCGCTTCATAGTTGTCCGTATTGTGATGGTTGGGAGCGTCGAGATCAAGCTCTCATCGTTATAGCTGAGAAGGAAAAATCGGTTCTCCATTTGACTAAGTTAGTCTTTAATTGGTCAAAAGATTTGCTCGTTGCAACAAATGGAAAAACCTTGTCTGCTTTTGCAATAGCAGAATTAAGAAAGCGAGATATAGAAGTAGTGATGGAACCAATCAAAAAATTACATGGTAAGGAGGGTTATTTGCAGAAAGTAGAATTCGCATCTGGATTAATAAGAGACCGAGAAGGTGGATTTATTTCGCCGAAATTTTATCGATCCAATCCCTTTTTAGAACAATTGGGATGCGAGTTAAAAGATAATGAAGCAGTAGAAATGGATGCTCTCGGAAGAACTTCTCAGAAAAATATTTATGTCGCAGGTGAATATGGACAACTTAGTCCTTCCGCTTTGATACTTTCGGCAGCAGATGGTTTTAATGCTGCCGTAGCTGTAAATACAGATATAACAGAGGAAAGGTTTTAGGTTAAGAAAAGGTCATTTCTTTGGGAATGGCTTTTTTGAAATGGATTCAGGCAATTCATGATAGTTAGGTTTCTTTTTGATGGATAGGCGGTTATGATGAATATAGACCACAGGTCGATCTCCCGGGAGTTTCAATGAGGGTAGCTTTTGCTGTTGGGTGCAGTGAGTTGTAAGAACTCCTGAGCGGGGACCTCTGCTGGTTGGCTCCAAATAAGGAGCCGTGTGACAGCCTGGTTCACTTCACTGTGTACCGGCCTGTCACCAGCAAAATGGAATGACTGCACAGATATTCAAGGAAAGAAGGTATTGCTATCTCTTTTCAATATGTATTGGATAAAGGTTATGTTCGCTTGGTTAATCATATGGGTTCTGATTTAACGGTTGTAAATGCTGCTAGAGTGTCCTATGCCAAAGAATCAAAAGAGCTTAATGATCAAGATAAAAGATTGATTGCATTTTTGGCTCGTGAAGGCCATACTTCACCATTTCGCCATGCTATGTTGCAATTTGAAGTTTATGCACCTTTAATGGTCGCTAGACAATGGTGGAAATATGTAATAGGTTCTGCTCATTTTGAAGGAACTGGAGATAGTTTAGAAGCTTGGAATGAGTCTAGCAGGAGATATATCACAGAAGAGCCAGTATTTTATATACCGAAAGCAGAAGAGTGGAGGAAAAAACCGGAAAATTCCAAACAAGGAAGCGGACAAGCAGTAGTTTGGGAACTAGGGGAGACTTATACGAAAAAGTTGATGGATTATGTGGAGTCTGGGGTAGCCATATATGAACAAGCTCTTAAAGATGGGATATGTGCGGAACAAGCTAGGCTGTTTCTGCCTGCATATGGGATGTATGTTCGCTGGTATTGGACAGCTTCACTGCAGTCCGTGTGTCATTTCTTAAATCAGCGATTGAAGCATGATGCGCAAAAGGAAATTCAATTATATGCCAAAGCTATTTTGGAGTTAAGCAAAACATGTTTTCCTCATGCTTTGGAGGAACTGGTCGATAGATAAAACAACCACTTGGTAAGCGGTTGTTTTGATGGCGATCGATCAAGCGAGGTATGAGATCATTCTCTACCTCTTTTTTGTACAAATATGGTTGTGAAAATGAGAGACGACAAGGGAACGGATATTATTAATAAATGTTTTCCTTGCTTTTTTATTTTTTAAACAACCGAGGAATGATTCTACCTGTCGTTTTCATATACGATTTATATTCGTCTCCAAATTTATCTAGCATCATTTGTTCTTCTTTTTTTACACGAAAAAGATATAACAGTAAGAATGAAACAAAAGGAGAGAGACCTACAATCCAATTTGCCAACATTAAGAATTGTGCTATTCCCCAAAGGAGTGAAGATGCATACATAGGGTGTCGAGTATAGCGATAAATACCGGTTCGAATTAACTGATGGCCGGATCGAATTTCTAAGGTAGGAAACCAGTTTGATCCCAAGTCTTTATGAGATTTCCAGAACAGCCAAATAGCAGCAATTGATAGAAGTAATCCTGACAATCTACCCCACAAGGGGAACGCAAAATCATTAGAATGAAACAAAGCTGTGATGGAATAGAGAAAAGGAATTATCAAGATTCCGATGGTCATGACCGTTACCAAAAGAACTTCTGGCGTTTTTCGTTTATCGATAATATTATTTTTACTTATTAGTTTATTATAAGGTGCACGGATAACCAACATGGCAATTAAACCTAAGATGTAAAAGTAAGTAAACATTATTTTATTTCCTCCATAATTGAAAATTAGTGAAAAAAGATAGAAGTCAATGATAGCCGTTCCCTTCCTAAATCATTAAATCTATCATAATTGAGAAAGGAGTTGAGGAGAATGGAGATAAAACAAAAATTTATACCAAAGAGCCATACACAAACAAGACCTGGTATTCCAATGGATCCTAAATGGATTACGATACACGAAACAGATAATACAGATAAGGGCGCAGATGCGGATGCCCATGCAAGATTACAAGTCTTGGGAAATAATAGAACTGCTAGCTGGCATTACACCGTTGATGACCATGAAATTTGGCAGTCCATACCTGATAATGAAGTGGCTTGGCATGCGGGTAAATATTTGCCCCTCTGCATAGTAATATGCAGATGATAACCCCTTTAATTGCTGGAATCCCCTTTATAGGGCAATCAGCAGCCAATACCTTTTTTCGGTTTTCTTTTGATGACCGTTGGGTAAGGTTCAACGACTATCCCGAAAGGGAGTACACTATAAGCTTATGATAGTGGAAACAGGGGGCATCCTGCTAGGGATGATGATATAGTCTCATCTTATAGGTAACTATAAGCAGTTCCTAAAAAGGAACGGGTGTGACGTTGCGAATCACACTGAAGGGAAATGGATGGTTCAAATGGAACAGGTAACCGCAAAAGTTTAGCGATAGAAATATGTGTGAACCAAGATGGGGATTTTGCAAAAGCAAAAGAAAACGCTGCATGGCTTACCAAGTATTTGATGAATAAGCATAACATCCCTATTAGTAATGTTGTGCAGCATCATTATTGGAGCAAAAAAAATTGTCCACGAAATTTGAGAGCACATGGCTGGGATGCGTTTATTGCTCAAGTAAAATCAGAAAGTAGTGATGATATGGTAGATAATATGTATGATCTATCTTATTTTAAAGATTATCAGCTCATTGGTATCCGTAGTAGCAAACATCCGAGTGAAATCAATGAAAAAGTAACTTGGGCAATGGAAGCTAACGCAAATTGTGTACTTTTGTTAAAACGAGGGTTCGATCTTCGCGCATTGCAAAAAATGTTGAATGATATGTATCCTCCAACCACATAGCAAAAATATCCGATATTCAGTTTGAAAGGCTATCCAAGAGGATAGCCTTTATAGGTTACATATGACTTTCTTGAACTACATAAGGAAGATATTTCTCAATATCAGCCTGTCTACATTCGGCAATAACTTTTGCACCATTTTCCTCATACTCGGTCGATAAAATAGTTGCTTTGCTTTTTAAATATGCGAGAAGATGGTTCTGTGAATAAGGAATCAGCATTTCGTATTGCTGATAGTCTTTAAATACTTCTTTGCGGATCATCTGCAATAAATCTGTTATTCCTATTCGCTTTTGTGCAGACAAAGTAACTGCGCTTTGTTCTACCAATGGAATGCTGAAGTCGATTAAGTCTGCTTTATTATAAACATAAATAACAGGGATATTTTCCACACCTATTTCTTTTAATACTTGATCGGTTACTTCCATCATTTGCTTATAATTTGGATTGGAAAAATCGACGACATGCAGTAATAAATCAGCTTCTTTTACTTCTTCTAGTGTAGATCGGAAAGCCTTGACCAGATGGTGTGGAAGCTTATTTACAAAACCGACTGTGTCAGTTAGCAAAAAGGATTTTTGATCCGGAAGTTGGATCTTTCTGATGGTGGTTTCCAAAGTAGCAAACAACATATCTTTTTCAAATACTTGTTTCGCGGGAATGTGTTGAGATTGCTCTACGATAGCATTCATGATCGTTGATTTTCCTGCATTGGTATATCCAACAAGTGAAACGATGGGAATACCGCTTTTTTTTCGCTGTTTCCGTTGTGTTTGCCGCTGGGAAACGAGTAACCTTAATTCCTTATTTAAACGATCAATCTGCTCCTCAATTTTTCGTCTATCTAGTTCTAGTTTTTTCTCTCCTATCCCTTTATTACGCGTTCCGACACCACCACTTTGTCTTCCAAGCGATTTTCTAAGCCCAACTAAACGAGGTAGCATGTATTGCAATTGTGCAACTGCGACTTGTAATTGAGCTTCTTTTGTCTTTGCCCGCTGAGCAAAAATATCCAAGATCAAAATGGTACGATCGATAACTTTACAATCCAAATCTGCTTCTAAGTTGCGAATTTGGGTAGGAGAGAGTTCATCGTTAAAGATGACAAGATTTGCTTCTTTTTCATCGATTTGACGTAAAACTTCTTTTACTTTTCCTTTGCCAATATAATGAGATGCTTGGATGTGATCGAGTTTTTGCACTACTTCTCCTACAACTTCTACATCACATGCCGCAGCCAAATCTGCAAGCTCTATTAGACTCGTTTCGAAATCTTCCTGATGTTGTAGTTTTACTCCAACAATGATTGCTTTTTGTAATGGTTCCAATTAGCATACCTCACTTTATTCTTCTTTTATTTTTCATGGATAGAAGTACTATCCTTGCTAATGGATGTCGCAAAGCAATCAATTTTTAGGGTTGCCTATCTTTGTTGATAAAAAAGAATCTGCGTAGCTGTGGATATGTTTTTCTATCTAATTGTAATGTACGATAAAAAAGCATAACAAAAAGAGGGCAGATTTGTCTTATCATACCCTCTTTTTGTATGCAAATTCTGGTTTCCCATCGAAAAAGGTAGACGAATCCCACTAACTCTGTATCTACAGAGTTTTTGATCACTATTCAGTTAGCGACATGAGTGTTGAGATGCAATCTTACCTTTACCAATGGAAACCCCTCCGCTCTAATTTTAAGTGTATTAACTATATCACAGTTTTGATTCATAAACAATACTGAAAATTATTTTTCCATCAAAGATTACTTTTCCATAGCAAAACCGACCTTTTATAGTCGGTTTTTCAGAGTTAAGCAGATTCTTCGGATAAGTTTTCTTGTTTTCCAAATGTAATGAAATACAGTAGGGCACTAGCTATAACTATCAACGTAAAGATCAACATGAGATTACTAAACAAATAAGCACTAGGATTGGATACCAGTGGGTGTATGGCTACTTTTAGAATAGGCAGTTCCATTGCTTTGGACACAAGTGCAGTTCCAATAGCTCCAGAAACGAAAGAAATCAAATTATAAAAACCCATGCCTACCCCGATTTGTTTGTTTGGCAATATATTCGTCACACTTTCGATCAAAGCTGTCTGTAGGAAAGAAAAGCCTACATATTGAATGACTAGAACAATTCCGAAATACCATACCCATGCTCCTACTACGGAAGATTGTAAAAAGAGACTGAGGGTAATAAGTCCTAATCCAAGATATACAACAAAGTGGCTTCCTTTTTTCACTGTCAAGTTGCCAGCTACGGTTCCAAAAATAACAGCACTAAAAGCTCCTGGGAACATAATAAGACCAATAGTTTGTGTTTTGAGTTGATAAAGGTCATGTAGCATGAGCGGGAGAACAAACATTACAGCCATTACGGTACTGAAAATGAGAAATCCGATGATCAATCCATTACGATAAAGCCGATTGGAAAAAAGTTCAGGTTCCACAAATGGGTTAGCTGTACGACGTATATGAATGATAAACCATATCAAAGCTACTACAAACACTGGGAGATAAAACCAGTCAGCTTCGGTCAAGTAGAGGATAAGAGAAGATACGGTTATCCCCATGAGTACTGTACCGATAACGTCCAGAATTCCTCCTTCACCTGCTTCATCTGGCAGTATCCGATGAATAAAGGGCAGGGCCACTAATGAAAATATCGGAATTACAAACAGATAGGACCAGTGGTATGTTCCGGACACATAACCACCTAAAACAGGTCCTATACCAATAGCAAAGGATACAGTAGAGGTAATCATTCCAAACAGTTTACCTCGTTGCTCTTTTGTAAAATATCTTGCAATAATGATCATGACCAATGCTGGAATAGCAGAAGCTCCTGCACCTTGCAAAGCTCGTGCAACAATGACGATTGGGTAGTTGGAATGAAAAATAAAACCAACAATAGAACTCGAACTATATAAGAGAATACCAAAAGAAATTAGCTTTTTAATACTAAAGGCATCAGAGAGTTTTCCATAGATTACAGAACCCATTCCAAAAAAGATGATGAATATAGTGATAATCCAACTTACTTGGGAAGGGTTAAGATGAAACTGACTTGCGATATTTGGAGTGGAGACATTGAAAACTGTCTCATTTAATACAGCAAAAAAGATAATATAAATGATCCAAGGAACCAAGCGTTGCATATTTGGTTCTTGGTGATTGTTCGATGTCATCGATATCGTCCTTTCCATTTTTTCATTATCAAGGTTATGTGGAGTTTCTATTTTCATTCTTACGAAAATAGAAATGTATGCAATTTTTAAAATGTTTTATAGGCAAGAATCCATGAAAAAGTTTCCTCTACATGGTTTTTATAAATAGACTAAAACACAATCAAAATTCCTTTCTTTTCTCAAATTCGTCAGTATTTATTTATAAAATCGAATCGAGGTTAGTAGATTAACACAGATAAATTGTATATAATTCAAACTGTGATATGTTAGATGATAAATTATTGTTTACTAAATGTCAACTTATTTTAAATTGAAAGGGTTGTTTGATAATGGCAGCAGAAATAGGGTGTATTGCAGATAATTTTATTCGACTCTTACCCCTGTTTTATGAAAAGTTCCACACCAGAAAACGGTCTGATTTGACGTCACTGCAAATTCATCTGTTAGAAAGTCTACTTCAATGTGAATCCAATATTTCCATGACGCAGTTATCTTTGAAAACGGAAATATGTAAGCAACAGTTGACTACTTTAATATGCAAATTAGAAGAGAAAAAATATGTCATAAAAGAACAAGATGTGAAAGATAGACGAATCGTAAACTTATCCATAACAGAAAAGGGAAAAGAAGTAGTGAGACAGCACTGGAAAGAAATTTGTGAGAAACTGCAATCATTGAATAAGGAAGATCTAGAGGATTTGGAATACGCTGCTTCTAAAATGATTAAAATTGTCAACAAGATAAATTAATCAACATTTCATTCGTGAAACTCATAATTTGTAGTTGCAAATACAAAAATACTAACCAGTAGGATGACCATCGATCATATGTTCCACTATATAAAATATTTGTTGTTCTTGCAACTCCTTTTTTCTCAAATGAAAAGTGGGATGATTCATATCATCCCACTTTTGGTAATTAAACGGAAAGATATTTATTTAATGCTTCTTCCGTAAGTCGGCATCCTGTATAGAAAGAGCCGAAGTCTCCAAAACGAGCACTTACTTCATCAAAGCGCATTTCTTGAACGATCTTTTTAAATTGCAGGGGATCTTCTGCGAATAGTGTAACTCCCCATTCCCAATCGTCTAACCCGATAGAACCAGTAATGATTTGTTTTACTTTTCCAGCATAAGAACGCCCGATGAGCCCGTGGCTCTTCATCATATTGCGTCTGTCTTCCATTGAAAGCATATACCAGTTATCCTCACCATCACGGCGTTTGTCCATAGGGTAAAAACTTATATATTTACTTTTTGGTAAAATTGGTTTTAAACGAGCTTGGATATGCGGGTCTGTATCTGGGTCCGTCCCAGGCCGCATTTGATATCCACTTAGTTCCACAACAGAGGTATAAGAGTATGCAGGAAGAAGAAATCCTGCGAAGTCTGTTTTATCAAATTGGTTCTTAACTTCATTTAGTTCTTCCAGTGTAGGACGTAGATGTACAAAAAGTAAGTCCGCTTTTTGCCCCAAAATGGAAAATAGGCCAAAGCTACCTAGTTGGTTATCTTCTAATGCGCGATAAGTATTAGTTAAATCTAAAAGTTCTTGGATTATTCTTTCTCTCGTTTGAAGGTCAGTCGATTTCCAACTTGTCCAATCCATAACTCGAAAATCGTGGCTTACATACCAACCTTCATAGGTAGTAACCATATCACCCATGTATTCCACTTCCTATTTGCTAATTTTAAAACCATCTTTACCATCTTATCAACTCGCTAATCGAATAGAGTAAAAAATGCGTCTAGATATGTGTATTTTTTATGAAATTTAATATTTTAGTTTAAAGGCATCGGCTAGTAGTTGATAAGAGTTTATTTTCTGTGCCTGATCATTCATAAATGATACGATCATTACTTCTTCGGTTTGATAAAGGTCACATAGATTTTCGATTTGTTTTTTTACCGTAGTTGGGCTGCCAACAACCATTCGTTTTCGATTTATTGCAATTCGATATCGATCATGATCCGTATAAGGATAGGATATTGCTTCTTCTATAGTAGGCAGACCTTGTGATGATGCTCCCTTTTCTAATAGCAATAATGCCAGATCACCGCTCATTGCAAGCTCTTCAGCGAGTTCATCTGTTTCTGCACAAAAAACAATTATAGCAAGTAGTGTTTGAGGTTTTTCATTTACAATACTTGGTTGAAAATGTTCGCGATAATAGTGAACTACATCTGCTCCGCCTTCACCATTTATAAACTGGGCAAATGCGTAACCTGTTCCTCTTTGTGCTGCTAGAAGTGCGCTTCCCCCGCTTGATCCTAACAGCCACATTTCTGGTACAGTTTCGATTTTTGGAGTAGCAAAAAGGGAAGGGAATCGAAAATTTTTATCAGCTAAATCATGCAAATAAGTAATTAAGTCGTCCAATTGTTCGGGATACTTATCTGTATATGTATTTCTATATTCTTGCAAAGCTCTGGTTGCTAAATGTGTTCCACCAGGAGCTCTTCCAAGTCCTAAATCAATACGATTTGGAAATAATCCTTCCAACACTCGAAAATTCTCTGCCACTTTGTAAGCACTATAATGAGGAAGCATGACACCTCCTGAACCAATTCGAATTTTATCCGTAACAGTAGCCAAATGACTCATCAGAACTTCTGGACTTGATCCTGCCAAATTTTTAGCAAAATGGTGTTCGGATACCCAAAAACGTGTATATCCCAATTTATCTGTTTCAGATGCTAATCGTACTGTATTTTGTAGTGCATCCGAGGCTGTTAAACCCGCAGAAATTAAGGATTGATCTAACACACTTAGTTTTATCAACTTGCTCACCTCTTGTGTCTAGTATTTATTAATTGGAGTATAAAATATAAAAATTAATGGTCAACAAAAAGATAAAACATAGCAGGCTTTTTCATCTGTTATATATTATTTTATTTCTTTTAAATACACAATTACATTCCTTGACTAGAATATTCCTAGTTGGTAATATTTGAATATGAATGAAACACTTCAAGCATTAGCAGAACCAAATAGATTTAAAATTGTAGAGTTGTTAAAGAAAGGGCCACTTACAGTTGGTGAAATTGCAGATTCTCTGCATTTGCGGCAGCCACAAGTATCGAAACATTTAAAAGTTTTGAGTGAGGCTGGCCTTGTTCAAGTGCAGCCAGAAGCAAATCGTCGTATCTATAAACTTCGTGCCCAGCCATTTCAAGAATTTCAAAATTGGTTGCATTCTTTTCAGCAGATTTGGGAGGGAAGATTGGACTCTTTAGATGTATATTTGCAAAAACTGCAAAATAAAAAGAAGAAGTAGCTGGTTTGGATGAGATATGGGAGGAGGAAAGATAATAGTAAAACTTAGAACCCCCATTTTAAAAATGGAGGTTCTATTTGATTTAAAAGGCTTTATCTGCCTTCTCGATTAATTCGGTTAGAACAATTGTAAATCCTCGTAAATGTTCTTTTACCCTTCCAGGGAATTCTTTTTCCAAGAAGGTGAGGTTGTCGTTTTCTGTGTGCCAGATTTCACCATGTTTAACTGTTTGCGTGTATCCATCTAGATCACCGATTTCCCAGTTTGTTGCTTCGAAGTATGCATAAGGGATACCAACAGCTTTAAAAGGAGCATGATCACTCCAATCACCTGTTGTTCCTGCTGGATAATCAGGATTTAAACCTGGGTTAGTAGACATCGGGATTTTATGTTTTTTGGCAATCTCTAGGGCTAAGTCTCGTAGCTTTCCTTGTTTTCCTTGATCACCATAGACATACATATTATCTCCAGCGATTAAGCTATCTAAGTTAATCATCGCTACTGTATTTTTTTTCTCAGCATCTGTCATTTGAGATACATAGTATTTGGAACCTTGTAAACCGGCTTCTTCTGATCCAAAGAAAATAATTTTTAATGTGTAAGGGGTTTTCTTTTTGGAGAGAGCTTGGAGTGTTTCTAACACAACACCGATACTGGATCCGTTATCATCGGCTCCTTTTCCAACAGAAACTGAATCATAGTGAGCGCCAATAATAAGCTCTTTGCTCGATTTCCCTTTTTTTGTTGCGATTACATTTTGTGATTGATAGGTGGTGTTTTTACGGGTGTACGTAAAGTTTTGAATAGTTGGATTTAATCCTAAATCTTTTAATTGAGCAGAAAGATATTTGCTGGCTGTTTTCTCAGCAGCTGTTCCAGTAACTCTTGAACCAATCTGTTCGGATAAATACTTTACTTGGTCGTATGCTGTTTCTCCAGCATCTTTTGGTTTCGCTGTTGCGATAGAAAATGGTGTAAGAATAAGAGAGAGTCCAATAACATTTGTAAGTGCCCATTTTAATGGTTTTTTTGTATAGATAACTTCAAAAAATAACCCCCTATTACTTATTCAAATTAGGTATGAATCTATTTAATTTTAATTTATCATTGAATATTTTACTATATATTTATCAAAAAATTATTTTATAAAGGAATAGGGATACAAAATGAATTCTATACATACATTTATAATGAGTTCTGATATATTAGGGAGGGATCAGATGTATGATTGGGAGAATATTCACCATTATTTAGATTTCGAAGGTGATGATCCGCCTATACATGGTCCACAACCTATACATACACCTCATGGACCTGTTGGTAGGGCTCCGAGAATACCGAGATATGTACCAAGTCGATACTCCTACCCGTTTTATCCCTCTCCATGGAATTATGGAAATTCACATGGGAGCAGACATATTTCAAGTAACGGAACAATAGAGAATAGAGAAATAGTGAAAGATCTACAAAAAGCAATTAATGGTGAGTATAGTGCAATTATTTGCTATCGTTTCTTGGAGACGCAAGCAAAGGAGAAAACGGATCGAATTAGAATAGAAGAAATAAGAAAAGATGAAGAACGTCATTTATCTGAGATGAGTCGTCTTTACTTTTATCTTACGGGTAGAAATGCAAAATTTGAGCAGTCTGAAAAGTGTGCTGCTACCTATCAAGAAGGTCTTGTTCAAGCATTTGATGATGAGCAAGAGACAGTTGATTTCTACAATGAAATCGCAGATAAAGCAAGTAGTAAGTACACCAAACGTGTTTTTAGAAGAGCAGCCCTAGACGAACAAAATCATGCTGTATGGTTTTTGCGCATGGTTACAAAAAATAAATACTAAAAAAGCTGTATTTTTTTTATACAGCTTTTTTAGTATGTTAATTTGGTTGAAGTCGTGGTCTATGTTTTACCAACTGTTTTTTCTTCTTCATATATAGCATTTGTTTGTTTTGAAGTTTTCCAAGACAAAGGATGATAATGGAACCTATTAATGCACAAATCATATCCCAGTGCGAATCAAAGATGTCACCTTGATAGCCTAAAAAGTTTTGAATATTACCATCAAAAAATAATGCAACACTGAATTCAAATATCTCAAAAAAGGCACTGATGGATAAGCTTAGCATACCTATAATCATGAATTGCCATTTTTTTTGTTTTAATAGTTTCGTGCGGATGAAGTATTCCCGGATTAAAACGGTACAAATCATTCCTTGAAATATATGCCCCAATCGATCAAAATCATTTCTTTTAAGGTGGAGAGCTTTTTTGAATGAGTTAAATAAGGGCACTCCTCCATAGGTATAGTGTCCACCTATGAGCATGATGAGAGTTCCAATAAAAATAATCCAATAGGACAATGGAGTCAAAGGGAATCGTTTATATGTAAAAATAAGCACTAAGATTAATACAATTGCTGGTGTTACCTCGAAAAACCATATGCTTCGCTTTATAGGGTGGATACCTGACCATATGAAAACAATGGTAAATAAAATAAGTTGTAAGATCAAAATAGATTTTTTCACTGTTCCACCCCTTTTTCATGTTTTTATTATTGTCTCAAATAGTTGGATTACCTATGCGTAGTTGGCTCTATTTACCTTTCCTCAATCTTGCGTCTCATTTGATCAAAAGGTAAGATTAATAAGAATGTTTTAGTTTTTGGGAGGTGTTTATTTGTCTCAAACCCCTATACAAAAAGGAAAAGCTCAACTAACGGAATTGTTGTATACACGTGTACGTTCAGATGGATATCGAAGAATTTCCCCTACTGAAATGAATATCTGGAGAAAAAAATCGGAAGGTAGAACAGATCAATATCTAGTATCCTATCCAATTTTGCGTAAGTTTCGTTATATATTAGTTGGTTATTTTAGCATTCCTTGGATATTCAAATTAGCTATACTCTTTACCTATATCATAGTTTCTTGGAACTTTATTCCTTACTTTTTTGTACTGTTGCTGGTTACCCCTATTTGGTTAGGTGTTTTAGGCTATTTTATAGAATTATCTTCCCAATTAACGGAAAAAATGGGCAGAGGCAGTGAGTTAGATCGGTTTCGAAATAATATGGTCCATTATACGAATTTGATCATAGATCTCGTTAATTTGGATCAAGATCTATATTCTTATCGCGTTGCATCTTGTGGAACAGATTATCCAGATTGGTTTGATTTTTATTTGGAAAAGCAACAAGCATATAGTGCACCTACTCCTTTTCAAGAACAAAAATATCTGGAAGTCTATTTAAATCAACGTATTTATCACTATGCAGTACAACAAAAAGAAGTTTATTTTCGTATTAATATAATGGGTCAAACTCTACTTTCGGAAGAAGAAAGACAAAAACAACTAGATAAAATGATGCAACAAGCGTCTTTATCTACTCCAAATCATCAGGGTTGGAAATATGATTTTTCATCGGAGACTGCAGTATCTACATTTGAGTTAAAGAAAGAAGATAAAGATCAATTATTAAAGGAAGCCATGATAGAATTAGATAATATGATCGGACTAGCTCCAGTGAAAGAATTTGTACATGAAATGAAAGACATGGTAGCTATCCAAATTGAACGTGCCAAAATAGGACAAAATGTCCAAAGTCAAAGTTTGCACATGATCTACACTGGGAATCCTGGAACTGGGAAAACGACGGTAGCACGTATTGTAGCGAAAATATTCAAAGCACTTGGTGTTGTTTCTAAAGGTCATTTGGTTGAAGTGACAAGAGAAGATCTTGTCGGAGAGTATATTGGACATACAGCGCCAAAAACGAGAAAAGTTATAGAAAAAGCTATTGGTGGTATTTTATTTATCGATGAAGCTTATGCTCTTTCGCGAGGTGGAGATAATGACTTCGGCAAAGAAGCGATTGATACCTTAGTGAAAGGTATGGAAGAAAATAGAGAAGATCTGGTTGTTATTCTAGCTGGTTACACCAAGGAAATGATGGAGTTTATGAAGGTCAATAGTGGATTAAAATCCAGATTTCCTAGTCAGATTAAATTTCCAGATTATACAGCAGAAGAATTGTTATCGATTGCAAAAAAATCTTTGGAACAAGAACAGTTTCAACTTGATCCACAAGTGGAAAAAACATTGCTTTCTGTATTAGAACGCAGGCAAATAGCTGGCAGAAATGATGATGGAAATGGACGCTTGGTTCGAAATGTCATCCAAGAGGCAATACGTAAGCAGTCGAAGAGATTGAAGCAAGATGGTTATCGTTCTCCAGAAGAATTAAAGATTTTACGACCTGAAGATTTTGGAGTAAACCAAACCATTGAAGTTTTTGACTTAGAAGCCGAATTTGACAAAATAATAGGAAACGAAAAAGTAAAAGAACATATTCGAAGTCTTGTTGCTCAAGTGAAAATTCAAAAGTTGCGAAGAGATCAAGGATTTTCAAAAGGTACAGGGCAATCTCTTCATATGATTTTTAAAGGAAATCCGGGTACAGGAAAGACTACATTTGCGCGAATAATCGGGAAAGCACTAAAAGAATTAGGAGTTTTAAAATCAGGTCAATTGATAGAAACGGATAGAAGTGGATTAGTTGCCACACATATAGGACAGACTGCTCAAAAGGTAAATGAGATCGTTCAAGAAGCATTGGGTGGAATTTTATTTATTGATGAAGCCTACGCTCTTGCTTCTAAAACCGAAGGTGATTTTGGAAAAGAGGCAATTGATACGTTAGTAAAGGCGATCGAGGACTATCGAGAAAATCTGTTGGTGATACTTGCTGGATATGATCATGATATGGATGTTTTTTTGCAAACCAATGTTGGCCTTACTTCTCGTTTTCCGAATGTATTTCAGTTTTCAGATTATACAGTTGATGAATTATATTTGATTTTGCTAAAAATAACTGAAGAAGAACAATACCAGCTTCTACCCGAATGTAAAAATGTCATTTATTCTGTATTGCGATCGCATGTACAAAGTGGTAAATCAAGCAATGGTAGGTTTGTTCGGAATTTATTTGAGCATGCTGTACGGAAGCAATCTGTGCGTCTAGGCAGTAAAGGTAATATTGACAAAGAAGATTTGGCAAAATTACTACCTGAAGATTTTATTTAAAAAGGAACCTGCATAGGGTTCTTTTTTTATAACTGTAAATGAACGGGAAGCCAATTTTTCCAAAATACGATATAGTTGAATTAGTTGGATTTTTCCTAAACAGGAGGTATTTTGATTGCGAAAGTTTGTTACTTATACATTTATCATTTTTCTTTTTATCTCGATCATGCCAGGACCTTTAGCCTTTGCAGCAGAAACACAGACGGAGTCAATGCAAAAAAAGATAGATGAATTAGAGTTAGAATTAAATAAATCCAATCTGGTAGATGAAAAATTGAATTTAATGGAGAAAAATAATGATGATTTTAAAGAGAATCTGGAAAAGGATCAAGAAAATCTAATTAGTACTTTCAATATTTTTATTGCAGTAGCTGCGTTTTTATTTGGAGTGATGGCTGTTGTCTTGTCTATTACGATTGGTCAGAGTAGGAAAGAATTTAAAGAAAATATTAATGACTCGATGAATATAATGAAATCTGAAGTGGAACGCCAATTTGATCAAGAGTTAAAAGAAAGCTTAAATCGGAACAAGCAACATTTTCAAGAAAGCATTGAAGGGGAGAAGAAGACGATTCAACAAATGATTGAACGTGAACTAGCTTATAAAAAAGTAAGGGTATTGATAACAGGCTCAAAAGAGGAGATTCATCTTATGAAGACAAGAGAACTCAAACCGATTGAGCGCAGAGGTATAACAGATATTACCCTTATGCCTTTTGATGAACAGTTGTTTAAGGAAAAATTGATCAATAATGACTTTGATATTGTTGTATATCGGTATAAGACGGCATGGGGGAATAACCAAGATGCCAGAGTGAGAGTGGTCGTTGATGAGCTTACGAAAGCTGGTTCTGATATTCCTTTAATCGTATATAACTATGAAAATGGACGAGTGGAAGGAGAAGATAAGCGCAAATTAGAGGAGTACTTATGGACTCGCTATGCCAATGTGCCTGCAACACTAGGGGACAGTCTGATTACTGTTGCTTATACGTTTTCTAAATAGTAAAGTAGTGGTCCGAGCAAATTACCCGGACCAGTCCATTAGTTTGGAAGCAGGAAATACCCACTTGGAATGAAAGAGAGAACCGTGCCGTTGATTGAAATTCCGTTTTTGGTTCCACATTCGATTTCGACTGCGAACACAAGACTTTTCGCATTCGCGCAATCTCCATGAGAAAGGAACCTCATTGGATCGTACAAAATTCTCCCTTGTTCGATGTGAATGTGGATAGGCGTTCCGTCAATATCTTCGAATTCCAATTCCTTGTTGGAGATGTATCCGGAAGACATGTGGACTCCTCACTAATTGACTATAATTAGTATAACCTGAGATGGTTATCCATAGATCGAAAATCCAATTATGTACATGCTTGTCCAAATCGTGTTAATATAAAGATGCTTAGTGTATTTGATTACCATATCCCGTTCATCATATTCATTAGGTTGCATATACTAAGTTTGATGAAATATCAAAGGGGGTTTTTTGGTTGTTCCAATCACTTCTAAGAGCAAAACAACAATTTGTCGCAGAGACGAATACTGATAAAAACTTTGAAATGTTTGTCAAGTCATTTCAAGAGTTTGAGAAAAATATGGTAGCAATGGAAGAAAAACCAGAACGAAAAAAACTTTATGGGAGACCCTATCGGTCTATCTAAGAAAGGGGGGTAGGCGTGGATTTCTTATCTCCCAGTATGTCGCAACTACCGCCAAATCAACCGCTATATCAAGCTGTTCACCGTGATCGGTACACTAGGCAGTCTTTAATGAAAGAGATTGAGAAGGCGACTGGCCGTCGTTTGATCGTATATATTGCCAATTTTAATCATCCGGAAAGTGCGATCACTCGTGAAGATATTGCTCCATTTAGTGAGATGGTAACCAGTCTTGATAAAGATAGTGAAGTTGATCTTATGATTCAGAGTCCTGGTGGAGATCCAAATGCAGCTGAAATCATTGTACACACCTTACTTGCTAAAACTAAACATTTGCGCGTCGTGGTGCCTCAAGCAGCAAAGAGTGCTGCAACGTTAGTCAGTTTAGCTGCTGATGAGATACTGATGAGCAATACTTCTGAGCTCGGACCTATCGATCCGCAAGTTACAATCCCCACCGCGTTTGGGCTTGCGTTCCGACCCGCCCAAGCTTTTTTAAATGGGTTAGAAATGATTAAAAAAGAACATGCTGGTGGACAAGCGCTCAATCCTGCATATTATCCATTCTTAAAAGGGGTAGACGCTGCATTAATCGATTACTGCTTAAAATCGATTGAACATTCCAAACGTTTAGCCGTCAAATGGTTGTCTCGATCCATGTTTAAGGGACAGCTAGAGGAAGCCAAACGTATAGCTGAAGAGCTAATAAACATTGAAAAGTATCCCAATCACGGTCAAGTTATTAACTACCAAGATGCTAGAAAGATCGGGTTAAATGTCGTTTATAAGGCTGATCATGATCCATTATGGCGAGCAATGTGGCAACTTTATATTAATTACACCATTATGATGAGAGAGAAAGAAAGTATAAAGATTTATGAAAGCACTTACTCTTCCATCATGGTTTAATTGTCAAGTAGAAATGACCGAGTACCTTCTATTCTGAAGAGTAATCGGTCATTTCTATTATTTTTTAAGAAAACTTTTTTTATTTGTAGTTGATCGACGATTTGGTGAAATGGTATAATTTTAATCAGGCCAGCAAAGGCATTTGAAATTTTACACAGATATTACAGAAAGGAGTGCGTTTCTTCTAATTAAATAATTGCTCCGTACAGTGGGGAGGTTTTTATGAGCATTTTAATAATTAATCGTTTTGCTCATGACCGTTGCCAGTATGAACAATGGCTGAAAGGTCTGGATGAAGAATTGCTTCTTCTAACATCAGAGGAAGTAATGGATAGTTTCCCAGCAAAAGACTATGCTTATATCGAATCCTTTCCTCAGTTTGACATCAATGGTAAAGTGGAGCTCCGTGCAATTGAATTATTTGCACGATATCAATTTCATACCATTATCGCTATTTCTGAAAGAGATGTGCTCCGTGCGAGTCACTTGCGTCAACGTTTTGGACTGCAAGGACAGTTGCCTGAAAGTGCCATCCATTTTCGGGATAAAGTAATAATGAAACAAATTGCACAGGCGCATCAACTCGCTGTTCCGCATTTTGAATCCTTATCTACCAATTTGGATTTAATAAAGTTTGTGGAAAGGCATGGTTATCCTGTTGTGATCAAACCAATTGATGGTGCCGGATCACAGAATATTCGAGTAATTGATGACCCGCTGGCTCTAGAGTTGGTTTTAGAAAGCGGGATACACCGTTTGGCAGAAGTAGAAACTTTTATTGCTGGAGATATGTATCACGTGGATGGTCTCGTTACCGAAGGAGAGGTTGCATTTATTTCTGTCTCCAAATATGCAAGTGGATGTCTTGCATATCAATCAGGTGGGTATAACGCTAGTTATTTAATCAGTCGTGACAATCCGATGTTTGAAAGACTCGTAACTTTTACAACTTGTTTGTTACAAGTATTAGATACTCCGCAACATACTGCATTTCATGCAGAATTATTTCATACTCCAAAAGATGAAATTTTTTTGTGTGAAATCGCTAGTCGAACAGGCGGAGGACGTCTTGATGCTTATTTGGAACAAGCATATGGCATTCACTTGACTCGAGCGTGGGTACAAGCTCAGTGTGGAATAGATCTACTTGAACAAGTATCAAGTGTAATGCGAATGGATCAAAGGGTTCTAACGGGTGATGTTCTTATCCCTCCAAAACAAGGAGAATTTATTTCTGGTCCATCAGAAAGCCCCCCTTCTTGGGTAACGGAATTTCGTATGCTAGCAACACCAGGACAACGTTATGATCATCCCAAATTAAGCATTGATCATATTGCATCATTTGTAGTACAAGGCGAAACAGAAGAAGAAATAGAAGATCGACTAACTTATATAGCCAATTGGTTTGAACAATCTTCATATTGGAAATAAGGCTTATCTTAAGAGGGAGCACATGGCAAGGGTAAAAACAAAAATTATAATATTCAGAAAAGGGTGATGGAGTGAGTATTTTAATTTTAAATCGTGTTTCGCGTGATCTTGCACCATATGAAGAATGGTTAAATCACTTAAACGAGGATTTAATTTTGTTGACATCCGACGAATATGCAGAAGACTTTAACCCTGATGATTTTGCCTATTTTGAGTCCTTTTCGAACTATAATTACAATGCAAATGTAGAACAAAGAGCAATTGATTTGTTTGATCGTTATAAATACCGTGCAGTCATTGGCTTATCCGAACGAGATGTTCTTCGTGCTGCTTATCTACGCGGCCGCTTTGGCTTGGAAGGTCAGACGTGGGACAGTGCATGGAATTTTCGCAGTAAAATAAAAATGAAAGAATTGGCGATTGGACATGGCCTGCCATGCCCAGCTTACCGTGAGATTCATAATAGTTTTGATCTTATCGAGTTTGTGGAAGAGCATAAACTTCCGATTGTGATAAAACCAATTGACAGTGCTGGTTCCGTAGGTACTACTGTTATTGAGACGCAGGAGCAACTGGAAGCTATTTTGCATGAGGGTGTCCCGCATAACTGGGAAGCAGAAAAGTTTGTAGAAGGAGAATTGTATCACGTAGATGGGTTTATTTATCATGGAGAATTGATCTTTACTTCGTGTAGCAAATACGTTGAATCATGTTTATCATTTCACGAAGATGGTAAATTCACAGGTAGTTATATTTTAGATCAGACAACTGATTTGGCAAAACGTTTATCTGATCGAGTAACGAAACATCTACGTATTATGGCTCCTCCAGAGCATACGCCATTTCACGCTGAATTTTTTCATACCCCAGATGATCAAATTATTCTTTGTGAAATAGCGAGCAGAACAGGGGGAGGAAGGGTAAATATTCAGATCGATCAATCTTTTGGAATCAATCTAAATAAATCTTGGATTTATGCTCAACTCGGATTACCTTTGGAATTGCCTACGGGTGGAAGAAAACAAGTAAAACCACATATTTTAACAGGTTCAGCACTATTGCCGCCAAGAAAAGGAGTTTTCAACGGCTTTAGTGCAGAAGTATGGCCCGATTATGTAACGGAATATCGATTACTTGCCAAACCAGGTGAGAAGTTCGATGGTCCAAAATCCAGTGTGGATCATATGGCATCCTTAGTTATTGTCGCCAGCACAGAACAAGAGATGGAAGATCGACTCCAAGAGTGTAACCGACTGTTCCGAGAGCACAGTGTATGGTCATGAACCTTTAACTAAAAAGACTGATGGCACCACGAGAGTTGGTTTCTTTATGAACCATCCCTCGTGGTTTTTTGTATTTCAGAAAAGAGATAAATAAATAACTTGCCCCTGTGAACGTCAGCAAATCGATTGGTGATCGATTTATTTATTTGGATATTCGGTCGATTATAAGCCCATTCAGAACTTTCCTGAATGGGTCGTGACAGAATGAAGTAAGGAATAGGGGTGGATTTTATGTAATATTCAATAATATCTAATAAGGAAAAGTGCAATTTCCTTTGCATGAAGCACATGGGTGACGGCTGTCGTATGACAGCCGTCTTTCCCTCAGTTTCCTTGGATTCGAGAGATGAATCCATGAACTACTTCACAAACGATCGGACAGGAATTGCTGAGAAGACTGTTGTGTCCTCCGGGTACTTCCACTACTTCTACCTGCCGAATTCTTTTTTTGGCGATCCGAGTTGTCTGTCTGCTGTCAACCAGCTCGTCTTTTTCGGACACGACGACCAAAACAGGCAGTTGAAGTGTGTTGTCCTTGAGGATGAGGTTGGTAAACCGAATCGCTCGAATCAGTTCGATGATGGAGATCCAGGTGCGATTTACTTTCGATCTCCAATATTCTTCCAATGCGTATTCAGAGTGCGGGAAGCGGAATGTCGGAGAGAACCGACTGATTTGCTTAGCGAGTTGCCGGTCAAAGGTTGAAGCTCGAATAGCTTCCGATGGAAGATGCAAATACCATCGGAGCCTAAGCGGGGGACTGATGGCGATCACACCCATAACCTCTAGCCCGTACTCTAGCTTTAGACGTTCTTTGAGTGTCGCTAGTTGAAAGGCGATGAGTCCACCCAAGGAGAATCCCGCCAAGTAGATTTTCTTGATCCCCTGTGAACGGATTTCCAGCAGTTGGGTCCAGATCGCCCGCACCAATTCTGTACATGTGCTGTTATCGAAGTCAGGGTAACTCAGCACAGCTACGGAGTGCCCCTGTCTTTGCATCTTTGTGGCAAATGGTTGCCCGCAGCTGGATTCTTCATACCATCCATTGAATACACAGATAGCTGTGTCATTGGTAACCTGAAGGACAGTCCCCGGAAGGAAAAAAGGTCCTTCAATTGCTTCTTTTAGATCGATGCCAAGTAGTTTGTTAAATGGCATGGTGCCCTCTCTGTGAACTCTTGGGAAACGGAGGGAAGTGAATTTTCTCACTTCATTTCTATCTTAACCATATCTTGCTGAGTAAACTTTCGTCAATACATATCCGTGTTTATTTTGAAAATTCTTTATCAAAATATGGAAATACTTATATAAATTCGAATTATTATTTATAATTTTGTATTTTTATATATAAAGTAAAGATAAATAGAAAATAAGTGAATATCGTTTCATTCTATTGTCAAAGACCTTTGCTAATTGTTTATTATTTTTATGACACATGAAAGTAAAATAATATCTTTATATTATTACAAATATTATGTAGATACAAATTAAAAGATGTTATAATGTTCCATATATTCAATAGAAAGCGGTTCATCATAATAGAATCGCAAAAACATCTGCGATTTCAAAGGGGATAGATGCTATGGGACGCTTAGCAGGTAAAGTTGCAATTATTACAGGTTCGGCAAGTGGACAAGGAAAAGCAGAAGCTATTCTTTTTGCCAAAGAAGGTGCAAAAGTGATTCTTGCAGATATCCAAAAACAAAAAGTATACAAAGTAGCAGAAGACATTCAAAAAAATGGCGGAGAAGCAATTGCTTATTTTCATGATATTTCGATTGAAGAGCATTGGAGTAATTTGATAAGAGCAATTTGCAAGAAATATGGGAAAGTCGATATTCTAATAAATAATGCAAGTACACCAGCGAGTCATGATGATTTAATTGAAGAATGGAGACGAGTATTAAATATAAATATGATTGGAACTTTTTTAGGAATGAAATATGTCGTTCCCGTTATGAAAGAAATAGGCGGCGGTTCAATAATAAATATTTCTTCAGTGGCAGGTTTAATAGCTGGTGGAGTCAATCCATACACTGCTTCAAAAGGAGCGATTCGAGCGATTAGCAGGAGTGCTGCTGTCGAATATGCCAAGTATCAAATACGAGTGAATTCTGTTTATCCAGGAATGATACATACACCAATGACGGAAGATTTGCTTGCTAATGAAGGAATTCGAAAACATTTTGAATCCGTTACACCGCTTCCTTTTTTAGGTGAGTCAAATGATGTGGCTTATGGGGTCTTATATTTAGCTTCAGATGAATCGAGATTTACTACAGGTACCGAATTAGTTATCGATGGGGGCTGGACATCTCACTAGATTTTTCAGCTCACTATTTGCTTTTAATCTAACTAATTTACAAGAAGAAAAATGAGTATTTATCCCTTATTGATTAATATTTTAAATTCTATTGACATACTATGTATTTAAATATAAAATGACCTCAATTAAATATTAACTTCTTATCCAGAGAGATGGAGGGACTGGCCCTTTGATATCTCAGCAACAGATCATGTATGATACTGTGCTAATTCCTGCAAGCAAGTTTGCTTGGAAGATAGGAAGAGTTATTTAAATGAGCGGATTTTCCTTAGTTTAAACGCCTCTTTCTATTGGTAAATAGTAAGAGGCGTTTTTTTGTTTTTTCACGATTTATCTACCTATAAAATTTAATATTTTTACCAGGAGGTATGGAATTTGATTGAACTGAAGAATATCAGCAAAATCTACCCTGGATCGCCACCGGTAGAAGCACTAAAAGAAGTGTCCCTTCATATAGAAAAAGGAGAAATCTATGGGGTAGTGGGGGTGAGTGGAGCGGGGAAAAGTTCGCTCATTCGATCAGTCAATCTGTTAGAGGAACCTACAACAGGTGAAGTAATGGTAGACGGTGTCCTATTATCTTCCCTATCGTCAGAAGAGTTAAGAAAGGCCCGTCGAAAAATTGGTATGATCTTTCAGCAATTTAACCTGCTAGAATCCAAAACAGTTTTTCATAATGTCGCACTGCCACTTTATCTAGTTGGAAAAAAGCGTAAAGAAGTAGAAGAAAAAGTAATGCAACTTCTTACCTTTGTTGGTTTAGCAGATCGGGCTGAGCATTACCCTGGACAGTTGTCAGGTGGACAGAAACAACGGGTGGGAATTGCCAGGGCTTTGGCTACTGATCCACATATCTTATTGTGTGATGAGGCTACCTCTGCCTTAGATCCTGATACAACGAAATCCGTACTCGATTTGCTTCGAAAAGTGAATAAAGACTATGGCATCACCATTTTGTTGATTACACATGAGATGGATGTGGTGAGAAATCTCTGTGATCGAGTAGCAGTAATTGATCAAGGGCGAATTGTGGAACAAGGAACGGTTTACGAAGTGTTTACCAATCCAAAATCTGAAACAGCACAGCGATTTGTTCGCACCATTTTTGGACAGGAATTGCCAGAAAGTGTCCATCAATCTCTGGAAAAACAGGATCAAATCTTACGAATTGTATTTACTGGTGAAAACGCAAAGCGGCCACTAATTGCAGAAGTGATTCGGAAATTTCAAACCGATATCAATATTTTGCAAGGTAGTATTACAGAATTACAAGGAAAACCTTTTGGAGACTTATTAATCAGTATTCAAGGTGATAGGAAGGTAACAGAAAACATTATTCAATATTTACAAGAACATCAAGTACTAGTAAAAGAGGTGGCATCCATTGGCGTTTGATTGGACGGTTTTTTGGCCGCAATTAGTAGACGGAACGATTGCAACATTCATCATGGTTCTCGTGTCGCTTGTTTTTTCCATATTGATTGGTTTTCCTTTGGGTGTGGTGCTGGTTGTAACCCGGCCAGGACATATATTAGAAAATAGAACGCTTTTCACGATATTAAATGCAATCATCAATATTTTTCGATCCGTTCCTTTTATTATTTTATTGGTTGCGATCATTCCCTTTACACGGTTGGTAACAGGCTCATCAATCGGTACAGTAGCAGCTATTGTACCATTAATTTTTTATGCAGCGCCTTACTTTGGTCGTTTGGTAGAAAATTCTTTATTGGAAGTAGATTCTGGAGTGATAGAAGCAGCAAAGGTGATGGGAGCTACACCTTGGCAAATCATTTGGAGATTTTTATTACCAGAAGCATTGAGTTCCCTAATTTTAGCTGCAACGATTGCAACTATTGGTTTAATTGGTGCTAGTGCGATGGCTGGAGCAGTTGGAGGAGGTGGATTAGGTGATTTAGCCATTACATACGGCTACAACCAGTTTGAGGTGCGAGTAGTTGTAATCACAGTACTTTTGTTAATCATTTTGGTACAACTTGTGCAATCATTAGGAAATTATTTCGCCCAAACGGTCAGGAGGAAGTAAAGATATGCGTAGATTATCAGCCATTTTTCTTTCTATATTGCTTATTTTTGGAGTATTAACAGCTTGTTCCGGTAAAAATGAACAGACAATAAAAGTAGGTATCAGCAGTTCCGATACAAAAGTTTGGGAGTTTATAAAACAACAAGCGAAAAAAGAAGGTTTGAATATTCAAATTGTCACATTTAATGATTACGTACAGCCTAATTTAGCATTGTCAGATGGTAGTCTCGATGCAAATGCTTTTCAAACCGTTTCCTATTTTAATGAGTTTAAAAAACAAAGAAAGCTTGATTTAACAGCAATTGGCTCAACGGTATTAGCCCCAATGGGCATATACTCCAAAAAATATAAAAATATTAATCAAATCCCAGATGGTGCAACAATTACGATTCCAAATGAGGCTAGTAATGGTGGACGAGCTTTGTTGCTGATGGAAAAAGCAGGTTTGCTCAAGTTGAAAGCAGGTTTTAATGGAAAAGGTTTGACGGAAGCAATTGCTTCTAATCCCAAGCATTTAAAAATTGTTACGGTTGCAGCACCGCAGACCCCTCGTTCGATGGATGATGCAGCTGCTGCAGTTATTAACAATGGGATTGCTGTAAGTGCAGGTCTTAGCCCAGTAAAAGATCCTATATTTAAAGAAGATAAAACTGCAAAGCCATATATCAATATTATCGCTACACAAACGAAGAACAAAGATAATGCTAATCTAAAAAAACTAGTAAAAATCTATCAATCTCCTGAGGTAAGTGAATATATTAAAAAGGTTTATAACGGAGGAGTAATTCCAACGGTTGTTCCAATCTCTGAAATTGAAAATTTATAAAAAGGAGCAGGATGAACTTGGCACAAACCAAAATAGTAACCATTCGGGAGCAAATAGCTCAGTTTATCGATGGAACACGTGATAAGTGGATTCAAGTAAGTCATGATATACATGAACGTCCCGAAATAGGGAATGAAGAGTATTTTGCAAGCGGTTTGCACACCAAATTGCTAAAAGAACATGGATTTGATGTAGAGGTTGATATCGCAGGTCATCCAACTGGGTTCATTGCAAGAAAGAAAAGCCAAAAACCTGGTCCTGTAATTGGTTTTTTAGCAGAGTATGATGCACTCCCAGGGTTAGGACATGCTTGTGGACATAATATTATTGGCACAGCAAGTGTATCCGCAGGGATTGCACTGAGCAAAGTTTTGGATGAAATCGGCGGAGAAGTAGTAGTATTCGGTACCCCGGCAGAAGAAGGAGGGCCAAATGGGAGCGCAAAAGCTAGTTTTGTAAAAGATAATCGCTTTGCTGATGTTGATGCTTGTGCCATGATTCATCCCAATTCGGAAACTGCTCGAACATCCCCATCTTTGGCATTAGATCCCTTGATTTTTTCTTTCTTTGGTAAACCTGCACATGCAGCAGTCGCCCCAGAGAAAGGGATCAATGCACTAGATGCAGTTATTCAACTCTACAATGGTATAAATGCACTGAGGCAGCATGTTCCAGATGACGTTCGGATTCATGGAGTGATTACACATGGTGGAGATGCTCCAAATATTGTTCCCGAATACGCCGAAGCTAGATTTTTTATTCGAGCTGCAAAACGGACAACCCTCAACGATGTGACAACAAAAGTAAAGGCAATAGCAGAAGGTGCAGCATTAGCTACTGGTGCTCGGGTAGAAATCAAACCACTGCAAAATGAAATTGATGATTTACTTCTCAATCCTACATTTGATGAAGTATTAATAAATGAGCTGCAAAATTTAGGGGAAAAGATAGTAACACAAACAAAAGGTTTAGGTTCGACTGATGCTGGAAACGTTAGTCAAATTGTTCCTACTGTACATGCATATATCAAAATCGGACCATCTGATTTAGTTGGTCATACCGATGAATTTCGAGAAGCAGCTAAATCTCCGCAAGGTGATGAAGCATTGATTTGTTCGAGTAAAGCATTAGCACTAACTGGAGTTCGTTTAATTACAGAACCATCCTTACTTTCATCAATCCAAGAAGACTTTCGGAATCAAGTTTCAAACTAGTAAAAAATGTAATAGGTATTCGAGAAAGAAAAGGTAGGCAACATGCCAAAACCTTTTCTTTTTTGTATACCTTTTTTGCAATATAATGAAGGAAAGTTATTTTAGGAGAGGGGCGGATTATTTTGCGTCGACCTATTATTCCAGGTTTAAAAGAAAGAGATCAGGAAACCAATTTGGTCACTCGCCCGATTACTTCAAAGTTGGAATTGGCAGAACGATTAAGGAGAAAGAGAACAAAAGAATATTTGGAATTATTAGCTGACTTAGATATGCACAGTGAAGTATCAATGAATGTAGATTCAGTTATTATTTCCATTGAGAAACATTTTATGGATGTGCCTAAAAAAGAACAATTGATTGGGATATTAGCAAAGTGTTATTTAGATGATTGTTATGATGTGCATTTGATCGATCGAGATAAAACAATACTTCAACATATAAAAAAATCGGATTCCTTGCCAAAAGAATTTGCTAAAGCACGAAGACTGGCACTTCATCCGAGTTACGCTTGCATCGAAGTGTATCCGGATTGTTTACGAGCAATTGCTATAAATGGTGAGGTATCTGTAGTGAAGGAGTGAAACTATGCCTGATTTCGATTTGCAATTAGCCGAGATTCGATTGGTTCGATTGAAACAAGAACTAGAACAAAAATACGGTCACTATGATCAGCTTCGACGCACTGCTACGGGTATTTTACAAGCAGTTGATTTATCTTTAGTCAGATCGAATATTATCAAAAGTGTGACAGAAGAGATGATGGTTGTCACCCCAAAATACTGGCTAGCACCTGCATTGGTAGCGTTAACAGGATGGGTTAGCGATCAAAGAGAGCTAGCTCAAAGGGCTTTAGAAGAAGCAATGCGTCGCAACCCTAAAAAGACCAGTTTATTTTTTGCATTAGTCAGTAGACGATACAATCGACAAGAAGCATGTCGACAGTGGTTTGCACATTATTTCCAGGAAGTAAACCCTATGAAAATGGACCGGGATATGGTGATGGTGATTGATGGAATAACCAATGGCGTTCTGCCTTTATCGATCTGTAATTCCTTTATGAATCAAAGTGAGCAATGGATTGAAGAATTCACCTCTAAAGTAGACTTATTGACAGAAGAGAGAGACAAATGGCGTGATGCTCTATTCCAACGTGTAAACTACCCTTCGATGGAAGAAAACTACCCTTATTTGGTAGAAAACAGCGCTAATTGGAAAGAGGTTGAATACTCAGCTCAGATCGTTCAATATCATGAAGAGATTGGTAATTATATGAAACAAGCACTGAATCGAGATCTCTCGCCTTCTTCACGAGTAGAAGAAGCAGTGGATGATTTACTAGAAAAACTGGTATTTCAATATGAGGAAGATGAGCTTCCGCTCCGGCGAGAAGAAAGATCTATGCAGATCATTATTGAAGCGGGTGGAGAAGATGATGAGATTGAACAAAAGATAAAAGCTGAATCAGAATTATTTGCTCCAACGCAAAATTACTTAGAGTTATTACGGAATATGGCTATGTACCCAGAGACACTTAATGTTTCGGCTGCATCTCAGCGATATGCTTTAGCTGTGTTAAAAGATGTAGTAGTAGAAACGCATAATGATCTGGCCTTATCCATTCGAAATCAAGTACCTATAGATATTCAGCTGATTAGTCCGAAAAAGATAAGAGAATTACACTTGATGGATGATTGGACATTTTTTACCCAAGACGGCAACAATGAAAAATTATGCGAAGAATCGATTCGAGAAGCGTTAAAAAAGTCCAATAAAAGGAAAATCAAAGAGATGTGGAAAGCGCGCTTTTCCAAAAGTTATTTAAAACATAAAAAGGCAAAACTCATTTTGGCAGCAGTGTTATCATTCGGAGTATTTTCCTATCTTTCTTTCCTGTATTCACCTATTATTGGTGTGCTTCCGCTTTTAGCTGGAGCTTATTTCTATAAGTGGCGAAAAGAAAAACCATTTCGTGACCAATTAAAAGAGATAGAGCAATATGTACAAACGCAGATGCAAGCAACATTAGCAGATGTGGTAGACTATCGATCTGCATTTGAAGAAGCAGATCAGAAAGCAGAACGATTGCCCGAGCTATTAAAAACATTACATGTAAAAGAAGCGTTGCAACGGAACTATGATAAAACACGCGTTATTATGAGATAAGGAGGAGTAAGAAGATGGATGATAATCCGTTTAAAGATGAAGAGCCCATGAGTGTATTTAAAGATACTCCAGCTAAAGAAGTAGCACAACAGAATAGTGCTATAAAACAAGATAATCATCAAGAAAGTGGAGAGTATAACCAATTTCCAAAATGGGATTTACTTCCTCCATCTAAATTGATAAAAAGAGGGAAAAGGCAATGAGTGGATTCAAAACCCCAACTACGTATTCTGATTGGATCACCAGTTTCCAAATTTTCCGTGATGCCCACCATGATGAAGAATTGTTAGAAACGATAGCAACTGGGAAAGTTCCTTGGACGAAAGGGGTTGCAGAGCGTTTTACCCAAAAGATGGGAGAAGCAGTTTCCGACCGTCTGCAAAAAGCAGTAAATCAGTTTACAAAAGAATTAGGTCGTGTACATGGAAATGAAAATGCAATGGTACAAGCTATTCTCGCTTTTCGGCGTCAAATTAATTATCTCATACGCTTTGTATCTGTTACTGTATTTCCAGAAGAACTCAGAAACAAAATGAATGAGGAATTGAAAAAGAACGTAAAAGAGATTCAGTCTTATCTTTTGGATGAGGCTAAGAAAGAACCTAGTGGGAGGCTGCTTCGGATTATTCAACAAACTCCAATTTGGGTGAATCAACCACAAGATAATCCATCCCCTATTCCAATGGGAAAAACGAAGAGGAGAATCATATTCGAATGAGTGACTTAAGAGGTTTTACAGATGTATTAGAGAGATATTTAAAAGCGCGTATTCCATTTATTTCTATTCGAAGTTCTGAACGGTCACGTGTATTAGAAGTAGTCCGTCATTTAGCTCAAAAGATAAATATTCCTACGTATGTTCATACACTCTCACAAGGAATGAGAGATTTAGTGCAACATCGGACGGTAAGTGAGGATAGATCGATTTTAGGGGCAATTGATTTTATTAGCAGTCAATTTTCACAAAGACAAAATCTCACGTATATCTTAACAGAAGTTTCTGATTTAGAAGATGATACATCAACGGCGCGTTATTTTTATGATGTAGCTATGTTAGCGGCGGAAACTGGTGGCTCTGTGGTAGTCATCACCTCCAATCCGGTTTGGAACCCGCTAGCTCGACTGGGAATGTCCGTCACACTAGATGTTCCTACGGAAGATGAAATGCTAGAAATTATTCGAGAGCAAATCGATCCATACCGAGGGCAAATGCCAATTGCTTGGACAGAAAAAGAAGAGAAGGAAGCAGCTGCTATTTTAGCAGGTATTAGTCAAATTGAAGCAGAGAATGTAATTGCAACTCTACTGGCCAAAGGGAAAATTGAAAAAGAAGACCTCGTCGAATTGTCGCAAGTAAAAGATAGCGTTTTCTCTGATATTTCCGGTCTTGAACGAATCTATATACGCGATCAAGATTTAACAGTAGGAGGATTAGAAGGGCTTAGAAAATGGTTAGATCATGAAAGACCATTGCTTACTGCTGATTTGCGGGAGAGGGGAATCCGTCCGCCTAGAGGAGTGTTGCTCGTTGGAGTGCCAGGGTGTGGAAAGTCTTTATCTGCAAAAGCGATAGCCTCTAGTTGGAACTTACCCCTTTATCGATTAGACTTAGCAACGATCTATGGACAGTACGTAGGTCAATCAGAGAGTAGGTTAAAAGATGCATTGAGTACTGCGGATCATGTATCTCCTTGTGTATTATGGATCGATGAGATTGAAAAAGGCTTAGCAGGTACACAAGGAGACTCTACTGGTGTTACCAATCGTATTGTAGGTCAGTTTTTATTTTGGTTGCAGGAAGCACGTTCTCGTGTGTTTGTCGTAGCTACTGCAAATGATGTTTCTAAACTTCCCCCTGAACTATTACGGCGTGGTCGTTTTGATGAGCTGTTTTTTGTGGATTTACCAACTCCAGAGGAACGAAAAGATATTATAAATATTTATATACATCGTGGTTTAAAACGAAGTTTAGATGACAGATTATTAGATGAGTTAGTTCGTCTATCAGATGGATTTGCAGGAGCTGATATCGAATCCGCTGTACGTGATGTCGTTAAACAAGCATTTCTCAATGGAGATACTTCTATCACAGTCGATCTCTTTCGTCGTAGCTTTCAAAATGTGGTACCACTTTCCCAAACAAGCCCCGAGCAAATCAAAGCCATCCGAAAGTGGGGAAGGGAAAGAGCTGTGCCTGCTTCCGGAAAACCAATTGTAGATGATGATACAGATTTAAGTCAGATTCGAAGTATATTGTTCCCTTAAAATTATCTGTAATTATTTAAAAATAAAGTTGAAATTTTTATTTATTAGTTTTATTCTAGAAGAAGGTAAAATCATTTTAAAAGAAGGCAAAATAGGAGAAAAAATACCGCTTCACAGCGGTATTTTTTCTTAAGAACATGGAGGTGTTTTGTTTGGAAGAAAATAATTTGCATCGTAAGTTGTCTTCTCGTCACATATCTATGCTGGCGATTGGTGGATCAATTGGTACAGGGCTGTTTCTCGCTAGTGGTTCTGCTATTCATCAAGCCGGTGCAGGCGGTGCAGTACTTGCTTATGCAGTCATTGGAATGATGGTATTTTTTCTGATGACAAGCTTAGGTGAAATGTCTAGCTATATGCCTGTAACTGGATCATTCAGTACATATTCATCTCGCTTTGTTGATCCTGCACTTGGCTTTGCTATGGGCTGGAATTACTGGTATAACTGGGCGATTACCATCGCAGTAGAATTGTCAGCCGGGGCACTTTTAATGAAGTATTGGTTTCCAAATACACCTTCTTATGTCTGGAGTTTATTATTTTTAATCGTGTTTGTAATTTTTAATCTCATCTCTGTTCGTGGATTTGGAGAAGCTGAGTTTTGGTTTGCTTTAATTAAAGTGTTGGCTATTATTGTTTTTATTATTGTGGGTATCTTAATGATTTTTGGTGTGATAGGTGGGTCAGCAGTAGGTTTTTCTAACTTTCATGCTGGGTCAGGTGCTTTTCATGGCGGTTATTTTACTTTGTTTCAGTTGCTAATTGTAGCGGGTTTCTCTTTCCAAGGAACAGAGCTGGTAGGAGTAACAGCAGGTGAAAGCAAAGAACCCGGAAAGTCTTTACCAAAAGCAGTGAAGCAAATTTTCTGGCGTATTTTGCTCTTTTATGTTTTAGCATTACTTGTAATCGGTTTCTTAATCCCCTCCAATGATCCTAGACTTCTGGGTGGAGATGAAACTCAAATTGCGCTGAGTCCTTTTACGATCGTATTTTCAAAAGCAGGACTGACAGGTGCAGCTTCTTTTATTAATTTTATTGTATTGACAGCAGTACTTTCCGCAGGTAATTCAGCCATCTATGCATGTACTCGTATGCTTTGGAATCTGTCGAAAGAAAAACAAGCACCGAAAAAATTAGGGGAGTTAAATCATCGAGGAGTTCCTGTGTTTGCATTAGTCATAACCGTATTAGTGGGAGGACTTACCTTCTTGTCATCTTTATATGGGGATGGAAAAGTTTATCTATGGTTACTCAATGCCTCTGGTCTGTCTGGTTTTATCGCATGGCTTGGAATTGCAATTAGTCACTACCGTTTTCGAAAGGCATGGGTAGCTCAAGGGAAGGATCTAGCCTTACTTCCATACCGCGCACGTTGGTTTCCATTTGGACCCATTTTTGCTGGGGTATTTTGCTTTGTGATTATCATTGGTCAAAATATACAAGCATTTACTGGTCCTAGTATTGATTGGCAAGCTGTGCTTGTTTCTTACATTAGTATTCCATTGTTCCTTATTTTATATGGCGTATATAAGTGGAGAAAGAAGACAAAGTATATTCCTTTGCAGAGTGTGAATTTGGACAATGATTAAAAAGTAGCATGCATGGGAATTTGATTCACCGCAAACACTGATAATGGGTGATAAGAATGAAAGTGTTGCTGGTGATAGGAATCATATTTTTACCACTTTTTCTCTGCTTGTTTCACCGAATATGGCCAAAACTAGAAGTTTACCTGAATTGTGCTGCTATTGTATCTTTGTTAATCTTTAGTAGCATTGCTTCCATTGGTGTCTATACGATTATTCGTGATCACACGGTTTTTATGACCAGCATTCATGGGTTGTTTCTCAATCCCTTTTTCTTGATTACTGGTGCTTATTTAGGGTTGTATGTCATCTATCGTCTGTGGCTTATTTTAGACAGAGAGTGGAAATAGAAAAACAGAGGATAAAAATCCTCTGTTTGTTTTTTACTGTGCTACTTTTGATTCTTTTAGTTTTTCGATTCGCAAATCGATTTCATCTAATTCTTCAATCTCATTAGTTTTCGTAATCACTTTTTGATGACCATTCAAGTGATTGATTTCATCGTTGATTCGTTGGAAATCGTTAAGTAATTCCTCTGATTTTAAGGCTTCAAGTGTTTGGTTGATGCTATGATATGCTTTTGCTCGATTTGCTCTAGCGATCAAACTGTTTTTCTTATCTACGAGATTGAGGTATTCTCGTTCTAAAGTGTAAAGTTTTTCTTTTAAATCTTCGATTCCAGCTTCTGTTTCTGTAATATATGCGGCATATTCTTCTGTTTTTGCTTGGTAGTGAACCTTTTCATTGGAAGCTTTTTTGGCTAAAGCTTCTTCTCCGGCTTTTGTTGCGATTTCAGCTTGTTTTTCTCGCTTTATTACCAGCAATTTTGCTTCTTCTTGTTGTTTTTGAAAGTTTTGGAGATAGCCGATTTGTTTGCTGATCACATCTTTGACGACAAAGATTTCTTTTTCCATATCTTTAATATACTGCTTTAACATGGATTCTGGATCTTCTATTTCACTGATTACCTGCCGGTAGGTGGATTTAAAAAAACGACGAAAACGTCCCATTCTTGTTCTCTCCCTCCTATGATGAACCTAGTTATGTTTATTTTTCTCTACAAAGGCTTTCCAATCAGCGTCAAAGCTGTTGTCAAAAGTATGCTTGGAAATAGTTGCCCCCGAAATGCTAGTTGAGGATGGCTGATCGAGTAATTTCCATCCGAAATAGAGCAAGGTCCCGCTGATGAGTAAAGCGAATAGCAAAGGTACGATAAACAAACAACATATCGCTGCTATTCCCAAAATAAGATAAGAAACATTTTTCTCTTGTCTTGTATGGGCATGCTTTAATTTTTTTACTCCATAAAATGCAAGACTTGCCATTAGTGCCAAGAGGAAAATGCGTCCGAAGTGGACAAGCAGCACCATGGAACCAATGGCAAGTAGGATAATCCCAGCAACTTTTTTCATCTTGTTCCCTCCTTTGCTGTTGTTGCTAGCATTAGCATATGATAGTTGGAAGTGAATCAAAACGACCTAGAGGTTTAACTTTATCTAAGACTTTAGTCTCATTTCAGATTAAGATAGATATCATTTTGTATTCGATGTAAAGTGAGCTTTTACCTGTTTTTTTGTATTTGAAACATACAGATAAATCTTTTATATAACATAAACGAGAAAAGCAGTGGATTATTCCACTGCTTACCCTTTAAATTGTTGGGTCCAATACGTCCCGTATTCTCCCCCGCCTTCTGCATACCCTACCCCAATATGAGTGTAGTTGGGGCTTAAGATATTTTCTCGATGCGGTTCGCTCTTCATCCAGCCATCCATCGCTTCTTCTGGTGTTTTGTATCCAGCTCCGATGTTTTCACCACAATATCTGTAATCTACCCCTTCTTTTTTCATATGGTCACAAGGTTTTCCATAAGTAGGGGAGGTGTGATCAAAATAATTTTTATCCCGCATATCTTCTGATTTTTGACGAGCTAATTGGCTAAGTTTTATGTCCAATTTTAGTGGATCTAAATTGCGTTTTTTTCGCTCTTCATTTACTAAGTTTATTACTTCTTGTTCGTATTTGGAGACAGTGTATTCTTGTTTTGGATTGACAGTTTGAGCATAGGTCGCGGGGGTAAGAGAGAATAGGCTGATGAATAAAGAAAGAGTTAGCAGAAATGAAAATATTCTTTGCAATGGAATAACCCCTTTCTGTTTATATGGGAATATCTCCATTATAAAGAAAATTAGAACTATTTAGGTGGCGAAAAGATTAACAAATCTATTTCTTTTTTACATTTTTTTCTTTTGTTTTAGGTGCAGTTTAAAGAGTTGTTTGCATTTGGGATCGCATTTCTTACACATACGATCCCGTTGTTTATACAGCTTATAGATTCAGATCAAACCCAACACAAAGATAGCTGAGGCTGCCTAGTTCATAGCCTTGAAACAATACAGATGCTTCAGAAGAACATGCCCCTGCGGTGATCAAAAAAGGAACAAAATGTTCAGGTCTAGGGACTGCTCGCTCTGCATGGGGAGCTTGTGAAGCATAGTGAAACAATGCTTCTTTATTTTGGGTTGTGATTTGATCGATGAGCCATTGGTCAAATTGTATTGCCCATTGTTCAGGCTCTTTTTGATCCCAGTTTAAGATGTGAAGATTGTGTACCGTAGAGCCACTGCCAATCAGCAAGATATCATGTTTGGCTAATCCACGGAGCGCTTCGCCGATCTGATACTGCTCTTCTGCTGGCAGGAATGGATTAACAGATGCTTGTACTACTGGGATAGTAGCATCAGGGTAAAGGTGTTTGAGCAATGTCCAACTCCCATGATCTAGACCTCGATCAGTATCCAATTTTGTGGTGATGCCTTTATTTGAAAGGAGTTGCTGGGTAAGTTTTACTACTTCCGTAGAGCCTTTTGCAGGATAAGTGATCTGGTACATTTCATCTGGGAAACCGCCAAAATCATAGATCATTTTATATGTTTCATCATGGCAGGATAGTGTTAGTACTTCACTTTCCCAATGTGCAGTAAAAAGGACAATGGCTTTTGGTCGTTTAAGCTCTTGTCCAAGCTTATGTAGAAATTTGGTATAACTATCCTCTCGAATGGCAATAAGAGGAGAACCGTGAGACAGGAAAAGGGATGACATGGGTGAGCTCCTTTTTATATTCTAGTTTCCCCGAATGATCGAAAAAGCAAACCGTTATTTCCTTGTGATTTGCTAAAGAAAGGTCTGATTCTTTCCCATTGGAATGCTGTTTGGTAAGGTAAGAACACCCAATTTCATGGTATAATGGAATCGGAAGGGGTCAGAAAAATAAAATGAGATTATCGAAATTAAAAGAGAAATTACCAAATCTATCGCATTATATGCAATACAATCCAGCTCAATTTCTCCGCGAACAGCCAGTGGATGAAGGGGAGTTGAAAGCTGTTTTAGAAGAAGCAAATACATATCTCAGACAAGTGTTACAAGAACCAAAAGTCGATCCGCAAGTGTTGATTTTCCTCTATAGTTACCTCGGCAATGGTTATCGGGTATTATATCAAACTTCTAAAGCAGTACAGTATTTGGAAAAGGCTTTAGAGTTGACCAAACAAGAGGAAGATTTACAGGGTGAGCTGCGAGCCCTGATACGACTTGGGGAAGCGTTTAAATATGATGAGAGACATGAAGCAGCCTTAGCTTGCTTTGAACAAGCCTTAGCGATCAGCAGCTACAAAGATTTAGAGAACTATCGGGACTATGCACTACAACATATGGGGAAATGTTTACTGGAATTAGGAGAGTATGAAAATGCGATCCTGCGCTTTGAAGAAGCGCTCGATCTGAGGAAAAAGAAAAACAATCCATCGCTTATTTTAGCAACAGAAACAGCCATTGTCATGGCTCATATTATGAAAGATGAGGAAGGGAGTACGCCAAGTTTATAACATTTGGGGATAGAGAAGGCGGAATTGCTCAATGACTGCTGTGTAATCTATTTCTAGAATGTCTAAAAGTTGTCCATTTTGTAAATAGAAGAAATAGGGAGTGTGTTTTTCTGTTTTGGAATAATACATGCCAACCAGTTGATCTTGAAAATCAAAAGTAGCGCCTAAGATTACGGCTATTTCGCTATCATCTTCTGTCAGCAAAACTTGAAAAAAATAAGGCTCCAGTTCGTCCAATAAACGTTCCCGATATGTTTCACCTGGATAGCGAAGGGTGAGAGTATCGGGTGTTTCTGTGTCTACAAGGTAAATGTCTTTTCGTGATTCTTTGTCCCATATGATCAGGGCATGCTGGACTTGGTGATGAGAAAAGAGATATTGATGACTCGTGGCAAATTTTATATGCAAGGCAAATGCTCCTTTCAAGTACTGCACCCGAGCATCTCCACACTGGCTGTGTGAGTTGCTCGGGCGCTTGCTGAATCAGAGGTCTCCGTTAAGAATCCTGCTGATCCAGTTTTCCTTTGCCTCCTTTACAGGAGACTTGGGCGCGTTCTGCATCCGCTCATGCTGGATGACGTCCAGCATAGCGGCGATCGCTCCTTCGAGAGTACCGAGGGAATCCCCTATCCCGCGCACCATCTGGAGCAGAGTGTTGAGCTGCTCGACAGACTCGGGCAGGTTCGGGAGACCGACCGTAGCGCTGACGTAAACCAGAGCGTTCTGGAACGTCTCGTTATCGGTCAGCTTCTCCTCTGGGTGGAACGTCTTCAGGTTCTCCTGAAGGGCGTCGACAGCGTGTGACAGCATGTGCCGTCCTTTCAATGTGCTAGCGATTGCTATGCCTTGCACTTTAAGTATATGCCAAATATTTGTTTTTTTCCAATAGGTAGGGTCAAATGTTGATTGAAACACGCGGCGCCCGAGCTTGTACGTGAGTACATGCCCGGGCGCCTCTGCCTGTATGACTAATGGAGCATTTAGTAGTCAGAGAAGCAGCTTCTCCTCCAGAGCGATGTGGGGGAATTGTTGTTTTGATAAGCGACTCGCAGAACTTGCAGTCGTTTGTTGATCGCATCCAGAGCCCAGTCAATACGGCCATTTATCCGGATGAGTATGAGAAACTGCATGTCTGGTACCGTATTTAGCACCTCAACGATAAACCGGACTTTCAGGTGCAATGGGAGGTCAAGCAGCGGCCAATCTGCCCTCTCTTGAACACCATGCCTCTTCAGTTCCCGGAGTGCAACATCAGCTGCACGCTCCAAATCGCCATCCTGAGGAATTTCGTGATGATTGGAGAATTCTTTCGACAGGAAAGAGCGGATGTAAGGGTTAGGGCTCATGGTGGACCTCTACCTTTTGCCTGTTATATTGGAGTCTGCAAGTTCGATAATCTTATGTATTATTATAGGGTGATTTTTATATAATGACTATATTTTTTTGTAATTATAAATTAGATGCATGAGATGAAGAGTATTTTTAAAAATAGTTATATGAAAATTACATATATATCTGTTTGTCTTGTCAAAAGGTTTGTAGTGTTGCTACAATATAAATAACCGATGAGAACATCATGTTCGCATCATTACCTCCAGGAGTTTTCTTCCATGGCACGTTCCGTTTTCACCGGTGGTTCCGCGATCCCCAAGGGTCCCCTCCCCAAGAACGCCATCGTCGGTGGCAGGCGGGTTCCCGTCCAGCCGACGAAGGAGCAGCGGCTGAGGGCCTCGCTCTCCAAGCTGATCAAGATGAACGAGGTGCGGTAGTCCAACGACCGTTGTGAGATGAGCTCCTCGATGAGTTGAGTTCCGTCCTGGAACAACTAACTGGAGCGCCGGTCACAGAGCAATCTGTGACCGGCACCCAAATGCAAATAATCAAATTTCCCATAGAAAGCCGTCAAAACCTCACTAGGTATTGACGGCTTCGTTTGTGATGAATTAAATAATTCTAAAAATAGTTTTGCCTCTTATAAGATGTTTTTACTCCCGCTTTTTTGGTATACTAAGCCTGTTATAAGAGGGGAGGGTCCTTGGTGAGTTCACAAGTGCAAGCACATGATGATTCCAATGAAAACAAAGAAAATGAATTTATTGATTTTATGGTATCTGCAGGGGTAGCAGGCGGAGTGCTCTTCGGGATTTTTATCGTTGCAACCATCATCAAGTTAGTGATGTAAGGACACCTTGTTTTGGTGTCCTTTTTCTCTTGGCAAGTCAAAAAAAATGGACTATACTTGCAGGGGAGCCAAGGGAGAAAACTTGAGCAAATCATTTTATTTGCCATTACATATATACCCTGAGTTGGCTTTTTATCTATGGACTGGAGGATGGAGCATGAACGTACATGAGTACCAAGGAAAAGAAGTGCTAAAGAAATTTGGCGTCCAAGTACCAAATGGATATGTCGCTTTTAATGCAGATGAAGCAGTACAAGCAGCACAATCCTTAGGTGGAAACCTATGGGTGGTAAAAGCACAAATCCATGCAGGTGGACGTGGAAAAGCTGGTGGAGTAAAACTAGCAAAAAGCCTAGATGAAGTACGTGAATTTGCAAATGAATTAATCGGAAAAGTACTAGTTACACATCAAACTGGTCCAGAGGGCAAAGAAGTAAAACGTCTTCTTATCGAAGAAGGCTGTCCAATTGAAAAAGAATACTATATTGGTGTTGTCATCGACCGTTCTTCTAACTCTGTTGTATTGATGGGTTCTGAAGAAGGTGGAACAGAGATCGAAGAAGTAGCTGAAAAAACACCTGAAAAAATCTTCAAAGAAGTGGTAGATCCAGCAGTAGGTTTGCTGCCTTTCCAAGCGAACCGCCTTGCAAATCGGATCAATATCCCAAAAGATAAAGTAAGAGAAGCAGTGAAATTTATGCTTGCTCTTTATAAAGCTTTCGTAGAAAAAGATTGTGCATTAGCAGAAATCAATCCGCTTGTTACGACGACAGACGGCCGAGTTATGGCACTTGATGCAAAATTAAACTTTGACTCCAATGCTTTGTATCGCCAAAAAGATATCGTTGCTCTTCGCGATCTAGATGAAGAAGATCCAAAAGAGATCGAAGCATCCAAATATGACTTGAGCTATATTGCCTTAGATGGAAACATCGGCTGCATGGTAAATGGTGCTGGACTTGCAATGGCAACAATGGACATCATCAAACATTATAATGGAGACCCAGCTAACTTCCTGGATGTTGGGGGCGGAGCAACTGCTGAGAAAGTAACAGAAGCTTTTAAAATTATTTTGTCTGATGAAAAAGTAAAAGGTATTTTTGTCAACATCTTTGGCGGAATCATGAAATGTGATGTTATCGCAGATGGTGTTATTCAAGCAGCAAAACAAGTTGAACTAGATCGCCCACTTGTGGTACGTCTCGAAGGAACCAATGTGGAACTCGGTAAGAAAATGTTGAATGAGTCCGGTCTTGCAATTGTAGCAGCAGATTCCATGGCTGATGGAGCACAAAAGATCGTCGAACTAGTGAAATAAGGTTGATAGAGAGGAGCATGCAAGGTGAGTATTTTTGTTAATAAAGACACCAAAGTGATCACTCAAGGAATCACAGGTGCAGTTGGTCTTTTCCATACCCAACAAGCGCTTGCGTATGGAACTCAAGTAGTAGGTGGGGTAACTCCTGGTAAAGGTGGTACCACTGTAGAAGGTCTTCCTGTTTTTAATACGGTTGTAGATGCAGTTGCCGCAACTGGTGCTACTGCTTCCGTTATTTATGTTGCAGCTCCATTTGCCGCAGATGCTATTATGGAAGCAATCGACGCTGAACTCGATCTCGTTGTTTGTATTACAGAAGGTATTCCTGTACTAGATATGGTAAAAGTGAAACGTTATTTAGTTGGCAAGAAAACCCGTCTGATCGGACCTAACTGCCCTGGAGTCATCACTCCTGACGAATGTAAAATCGGCATTATGCCTGGATATATTCATAAAAAAGGTCATGTAGGCATTGTTTCCCGCTCTGGAACCTTGACATATGAAGCAGTACATCAGCTCAGTACTCGAGGTATTGGACAATCTACTGCGGTTGGTATCGGTGGAGACCCAGTAAACGGAACCAACTTTATCGATGTGTTGGAAGCATTTGAAAATGATCCAGAGACCAAAGCAGTTATCATGATCGGTGAAATTGGCGGTACTGCTGAGGAAGAAGCAGCAGAATGGATCAAAGCAAATATGACAAAACCTGTTGTGGGCTTCATCGGTGGTCAAACTGCACCTCCTGGAAAACGTATGGGTCACGCTGGTGCGATTATCTCTGGTGGAAAAGGAACAGCAGCTGAGAAAATTGCTACCTTAGAGCGTTGTGGTGTATCTGTAGCAGCAACTCCTGCTGTTATTGGAGAAACCTTGGTAAACTTATTGGAAGCAAAAGGATTATTAGATGAATTTGTCGTAAAGAGCTAATAGTATGAAAAGGAACCTATCATAGGTTCCTTTTTTGTTTCCAATAGAGGGGGCTCATCTCTTGCTGCGCAAATCATTAATTGCTGTCCATCATCTAAATGGTGTTGGCTGGTCAACTATCCGTCACCTATTTCAATTTGGATGGGAAGGTGGCAAAATACAGGAGAGTATTTTAAGTAAATTGCAGGTGAAATCTGCCCAAGTGATCCGCAAAAACTGGTCATCTAGTTATATGGATAAAGTGCTTCGTAAACTGGAGGAAAAACAAATTGATACGATAACAATATTTGATGATGATTATCCTCCTCTGTTACGTGAGCTTCCCCAAGCACCGTGGGTGTTGTACTTACTTGGAGATCGATCGTTATTGAATACCAAATGTATTGCCATTGTCGGTACAAGAAAAGCTAGTATATACGGTCGGAAAGTAACGGAACAATTGAGCCGTGAATTATCCCAGGTAAACTGGACGGTTGTCAGTGGAATGGCAGCTGGAATTGATGGTATAGCTCATCAGAGCGTATTAGCAGCTGGTGGTAAGACGATCGCTGTTTTAGGTACAGGAATCGATGAAATATTTCCCAAACATCATCAAAAATTGTATCATCAATTGATTCGATCTGGTTTGGTGATCTCCGAATATCCACCAGGTACACCGGGCCATCCCGGGCTTTTTCCACAGCGAAATCGAATTATCAGTGGTTTGTCTTTTGGGACAGTAGTTGTAGAAGCTGCAGAGAGAAGCGGGTCTTTAATAACGGCTGAGTTTAGCATGGAGCAAGGCAGAGAAGTATTTGCTGTGCCAGGTCCGATTCATTCGCAAGGAAGCAAAGGAACACTCTCTTTGATTCAACAAGGAGCAAAGTGCGTGCAATCGGTGACGGATATATTGGAAGAACTTCCAGATTGGCGTACAGAAGCCTTTACAGAAACGAAGCAGGAGATTGCAGTTGCGATCGAATTAACTTCCTTAGAACAAGAAGTTTGGGAATATCTTTCTGATGAACCTGAGCATATCACATCTTTAATGGAAAGAATTACGGACAAAATGACAATTAGCGATTTACATAGTTCTTTGTTATCTTTAGAAATAAAAGGTTGTATCGCTCAGTTGCCAGGTTCGCATTACATAAAGAAATCTTGATTTGTTTAAATTTCTAGTAACTGGATTGTATGGATAGAGATGAAGTGAAATCATTATTTCTTATAGTCAACATACATACAACATATAACTTTTGTTGCACACTGATGTTTGGTTTGGTATGTTATCTGGTATGAACGAAAGGCGAGGAAGGAGGGCCCCTGATGGCCGACTCGTTGGTGATCGTAGAGTCCCCAGCAAAAGCAAAAACTATTAGTAAATATTTGGGTCGTGGTTATATTGTAAAGGCATCGATGGGCCATGTTCGAGATTTACCAAAGAGCCAATTAGGTGTAGATGTGGAGCAAGATTTTCAGCCTAAATATATAACGGTTCGTGGTAAAGGCGATGTGATGAAACAATTAAAGGATGCCAAAAAGCGTGTAAAACGGGTTTATCTAGCGGCTGACCCTGATCGTGAGGGGGAAGCGATTGCTTGGCATTTGGCTAACAGTTTAAATATTGATCCAAATGAAAGTTGCCGTGTTGTTTTTCGAGAAATTACCAAACAAGCTGTGAAAGACGCGTTTAAACAACCGCGTCCTATTAATATGGATTTGGTCAACGCGCAACAAGCACGACGAATTCTCGATCGTTTGGTTGGTTATGGTATAAGCCCACTCCTTTGGAAAAAGGTAAAACGAGGCTTGAGTGCTGGCCGAGTACAATCGATTGCAGTAAAACTTGTGATTGACCGCGAAAAAGAAATACGAAATTTTAAGCCAGAGGAATACTGGACAGTTACTGCTCATTTATCGACTGGTAAAGAAACGATTGAAGCACAATTTTATGGATATGAAAATAAGAAGACAGAATTAAAAAAAGAGGCCGATGTTGAAAAGTTATTAGCAGCGATAAAAGGAAAAAGATTTATTGTATCTGACGTCCGCTTAACAGAACGTAAGCGTAATCCGTCTCCTCCTTTTATTACCAGTACACTGCAACAAGAAGCTGCCCGTAAACTTAATTTCCGTCCGCAAAAAACAATGGCAATAGCGCAGCAGCTCTATGAAGGAATAGAGCTTGGAAAAGCGGGTAGCGTAGGACTTATTACCTATATGCGTACGGACTCGACGAGAATAAGTGATACGGCAAAAGAGGAAGCAAAAAATTATATTCGGAAAACGTATGGAGACAATTATGTGTCCAAAGGAAGCAAAGGTGCTGCTAAGAAGGCAAATTCTCAAGATGCTCACGAGGCAGTTCGACCATCTTCTGTACTTCGTACTCCAGCAGAGGTAAAAGATTATTTAAAACGAGATCAATTTCGTTTATATAAGCTCATATGGGAAAGATTTGTCGCAAGTCAAATGGCACCTGCTATTTTAGATGCTGTTACTGCTGATATACAAGCAGGAATAGCAACATTTCGTGCAACTGGATCAAAAATAAAATTTCAAGGGTTTATGAAGGTATACATTGAGGGAACAGATGAAAAGAAGCAGGAAGAAGAAAAATTTCTACCAGCTTTGGAACCAAAACAAACTTTGACCAAGAAAAAAATAGACCCAAAGCAACACTTTACACAACCACCTCCCCGATATACAGAAGCGAGATTGGTCAAAACATTGGAAGAAAAAGGGATAGGTAGACCTAGTACCTATGCACCTACATTAGATACCATTCAGAAACGCGGCTATGTTTTGATGGAGGACAAACGTTTTGTCCCTTCTGAACTAGGGGAAATTGTATTAGCTATGATGGAAGAATTTTTTCCAGAGATTTTAGATGTCACCTTTACTGCTCATATGGAAGAAGATTTGGATCAAGTTGAAGAAGGGCAAATCGACTGGGTGAAGTTGTTGGCTGAATTTTATAAGCCATTTCGAAGTCGTTTATCCGTCGCTGAGGAAGAGATGGCAGAAGTAGAGATTGCGGACGAAGAATCGGATGAAGTCTGTGAGAAGTGTGGCAAGGTAATGGTTTACAAGCATGGCCGTTTTGGGAAATTTTTAGCTTGTTCTGGATTTCCTGATTGTCGTAATACAAAGGCAATCGTCAAATCTACGGGCGTAACTTGTCCGGTTTGTCATGAAGGGGAAGTAGTAGAGCGAAAGAGTAAAAAGAATCGGTTGTTTTATGGATGTACACGCTACCCCGAGTGCGATTTTGTTTCTTGGGATAAACCAGTTCCTCGTCCATGCCCCCGATGTAAGGGATTGTTAGTAGAAAAAAAGAAAAAGAAAGAAACATTCATTGTTTGCACCAAGTGTGATTACGAAGAGGAGAAAAATTAACATGAAAAGCGTTACAGTAATAGGTGCAGGATTGGCAGGTAGCGAGGCTGCTTGGCAAATTGCTTCTCGCGGGGTTGCCGTTAAATTGATCGAGATGCGACCTGTTCGAAAAACACCAGCTCACAGGTCAGATCAGTTTGCAGAGTTGGTATGCAGCAATTCTCTCAGAGCTGCTGGCCTTACTAATGCAGTCGGTATTTTAAAAGAAGAGATGCGGAGACTTCATTCTTTAATCATCAAAAGCGCAGACCAGCACGCAGTTCCTGCAGGTGGTGCGCTTGCTGTGGATCGAGAAGCATTTTCTCAGACCATTACCCGTACTTTATCCGAGCATCCTAACATAGAAGTAGTCAAAGAAGAAGTAAAAGAGCTGCCTGATGGCATAACGGTAGTTGCTACAGGTCCTCTGACATCGCCAGATTTGTCTGCCAAACTTCAAACGCTGACTGGAGAAGAATATTTGTATTTCTATGATGCTGCTGCACCTATTGTGGAGAAAGACAGCATAAATATGGAAAAGGTTTTCCTGCAATCACGTTATGATAAAGGGGAAGCAGCATATCTCAATTGTCCAATGAATGAAGATGAATTTAATCGGTTTTATGATGCACTCATCTCAGCAGAATCTGCCCCTTTAAAAGAATTCGAAAAAGAAATCTATTTTGAGGGATGCATGCCAATAGAGGTAATGGCTCGTCGCGGCAAGAAAACATTGCTCTTTGGACCGATGAAACCAGTTGGACTGACAGATCCACGAACAGGAAAGCGTCCTTTTGCTGTCGTTCAGCTCAGACAAGATAACAGCGCTGGAACATTGTTTAACCTAGTGGGATTTCAAACACACCTTAAATGGGGACCACAAAAAGAAGTACTTCAATTAATTCCTGGTTTGGAAGATGCAGAAATTGTTCGCTATGGTGTTATGCACCGCAATACATTTTTAAATTCGCCTAAGTTACTCAAACCTACTTATCAGTTTCGGGGTCGGGATGATTTATTCTTTGCTGGCCAAATTACAGGTGTAGAAGGGTATGTGGAGTCTGCTGCAGCAGGTTTATTAGCAGGGATAAATGCTGCGCGTTTGGCTAAGAAAGAAGAACTTGTCACTTTATCTCCTGCTACAGCAATGGGGAGTTTGGCTCACTACATAACGACAACAGATAGTAAACATTTTCAACCGATGAATGCAAACTTTGGGTTATTTGCTCCGCTGGATTCTCCAATGAGAGGAAAGAAGGAGCGAGCAGAACAATATGCTGAGCGTGCTATATTAGAGTTGGGTAAAATATCTACTCAGATCAATGTACAGTCTTATGATAGATAGAAAGTAGGGATACAATGGAGCAATTTCATGCAACTACTATCTTTGCCATTCGTCATAATGGGGAAGCTGCAATAGCTGGTGATGGTCAGGTTACATTTGGAAATCAAATGATCATGAAACATGGTGCCAAGAAAATTCGCCGACTTTACCGTGGGCAGGTAGTAGCAGGATTTGCAGGTTCTGTAGCAGATGCTATTACATTGTTTGAAAAATTCGAAGGAAAGCTTGAAGAATACCAAGGTTCTCTCACCAGAGCAGCAGTAGAGTTAGCAAAAGAATGGCGTACAGATAAGATGTTGAAATCTTTAGAAGCGATGTTGATTGTATTAAATAAAGAACAATTGTTATTGGTTTCTGGTAATGGGGAAGTGATTGAGCCAGATGATGATGTATTAGCTATCGGTTCAGGAGGAAGTTATGCATTGTCTGCTGGTCGTGCATTAAAAAGATATGCCCCTGATTTAACTGCAAAAGAGATAGCCAAAGCCTCTTTGACTATTGCTAGTGAAGTTTGTGTGTTTACCAATGATCATATCATCGTTGAGGAGGCTTAAAGATGTTAACTCCAAGGCAAATTGTTACAGAATTAAACAAGCATATTGTAGGTCAAGATGAAGCCAAACGGGCTGTGGCTATAGCACTACGCAATCGTTATCGTCGCAGTTTACTGCCCTCTGAGTTAAAAGAGGAGATTGTTCCGAAAAATATTTTGATGGTTGGACCTACTGGGGTTGGGAAAACAGAAATCGCTCGAAGGCTTGCAAAATTGGTGGGAGCGCCTTTTGTAAAGCTTGAAGCTACCAAGTTTACCGAAGTGGGTTATGTGGGCCGAGATGTCGAATCCATGATCCGAGATCTTACAGAAACAGCAATTCGAATGGTAAAAGGCGAAAAGCTATCAAAAGTGAAGGAACAAGCAAAAATATTGGCAGATGAACGTTTGGTGGAATTGCTAGTGCCGGATAAAAAGCAGACTTCCTCTTTTAAAAATCCAATAGAAATGCTTTTTCAAACGGGCCAGCCAAAAGAAGAGCCTTCTAAAGAAGAAAATGCCTCTTTGCGGCTAGAACGAAATAAGATGGCCGTGCGCCTTCAGCAAGGTGAGCTTGAAGATCAACTAGTTGAACTAGAGATCGAAGAACAAATGGGCTCTATGTTCGATATGTTTGCTGGTATGGGTGGCGACCAAATGGGCATGAATATGCAAGAAATGTTTAGCAATATTATGCCTAAGAAAAAGAAAAAGCGCCGTCTTCCTGTAAAAGAAGCAAGGGAAATTTTGATCCAAGAAGAAGGGCAAAAATTGATTGATATGGATCAAGTGACTCAAGAGGCATTGGAACGTGTAGAACAAGCAGGGATTATTTTCTTAGATGAAATTGATAAAATCGCTGGTAAAGATAAGCATGGTCCAGATGTTTCCCGTGAAGGCGTTCAACGTGATATTTTGCCAATAGTAGAAGGATCAACTGTGGTTACCAAGTATGGTTCTATTCGAACTGATCATATTTTGTTTATTGCGGCAGGAGCATTTCATGTTGCAAAACCATCTGATCTTATCCCAGAACTTCAAGGGCGTTTTCCCATTCGAGTAGAATTGAATGATCTAACATCAGACGACTTTGTCCGTATTTTGACAGAACCGAAAAGTGCACTTTTGAAACAATATGCAGCTCTCTTGGAAACGGAAGGAATTAAAGTTACTTTCACAGAACCTGCCATCAGAGAGATTGCGAAGTTAGCAGCAGATGTGAACAGTCAGACTGAAAACATTGGTGCAAGAAGGTTGCATACGATACTAGAGCGATTGTTAGAAGAACTTTCTTTTGAGGCTCCTGATATTACTTTGGAGGAAATAACAGTAACTCCTGAGTATGTCAAGGAAAGATTGAGCAGTATTGTATCGGATCGAGATTTAAGCCAATATATTTTGTAAGTAAAAAGAAGCCGTTCGGCTTCTTTTTGTCTATTGAGTTGGCAAATGCTGTCTGTTTTGAATGTTTGCCAACATGGAATTAAACTGTGGGGAAACACTATGGTAGCCAATAGCGAAGGAATCTGCCATGGGATTCCAAGCTTGATATACAAATGCGGCTTTTTTTACTCGAAAGGCTTGGCTGGTGTTAGGAGTAATAGTTGAACCAACAGTAACTCTATTCCAATCATTTCTTGATACATATAAACGAACATCTGTTATTGCTTTTTGATTATACAAGTCTACCAGAGCTTGTCCACTGATGGAGTGAGATAAAGAGCTATCGTGTTGTGACATCGCTTTAAAACTTGCACCTGGATATTTTTGTGCATATTCCATCACTAACGATTTCATTTCATCTAAAGTCAAAGTTCCATCAGATGTGAGATTACGTATATGAATATTTTCAGGTTTGACACCTAGCTGCATCAATGCAGATTTTAGCTCGTGCGTTCTGGCATCAGAAAACCTTTGATTATCAATATGGCCGTATCCTTCTGTGACAGGGTTGTGGGTCCCGCCCCACCAACTGGAACTAGCTTCCCCATTTAATATCTTTTGAGCAATTGATCCAGCACCATCGGTATATAAAACCGCTATCACTTCTCTTCCAGCATCTAAGTGTTGGGTGATAGCAACTCCCATTGACAAGGTTTCGTCATCTTGGTGAGGAATAAAAAAGATAGCTGGCGGAGTACTGGCGATCTTGGGAGAAATTAATGATGTTTTTGGAGCTAAAGTATCAGGATCTTTTAATGTTTTTGGCTGGGTGACAACAATAAAGTTCCCTCCTCCATTTACTTCTGCTAAAATTTTATTTTTTTTAGCATCATAGCTTTGGTTTTCTACGCGAAAATATCCAGCTTCTTCTCCAGAAGATTCATACCGATATAATACTGCTTCCTTTACATCTTTTTTGACTGGTATGTTCAAAGTATACACAAGGCTCTTATCTTGGGAATGTATTTCGAATTTCAAATCTTCTCCCATCTTTAATGATTGGAGATTACTAGGGCGGATAGTGAATTTTTTGCTTACATCTCCTGTTCCTTTCACCGTCCCAGTTATTTTCCATTTGTTACTTGGAATAGGGCTACTCTGTTTGGAAATGGCACTAGCAGATGGAGCAGAGAAAAGGCTGAAGGAGAGAAGGCAGCAACAAATAACAATAAACAAAAACAGATGTAATTTCCTCAAAGTTGAATCTCCTTTTGTTTTAGAGTGATATCATTTTCGTTGTTGCACAATTTATTTTAATAGAAAATTTCTGATGACGCCATGTGGGAATATTGAATTACGGAATGTTCAGAAATATCTTTTTAGAATCGCAAAAGAAAGTATCTATTGAATGTTTTTCCTCGTATCTGTCTACCATTTTCTCTATTTTTATGATAATAATATTTGTTGTAATAATGTTAACAAAGGAGCTGGATATACATGAGTGATCGCGTTATGTCTGATGGCGAAAAATGGCTACGAAAATCAGCTGAAATGGGTAATGTAAAAGCAATGCATAATCTAGGATGGAGATTACTAGATGGTGCGGGTCTTCCTCATAATGAGCAAGAAGGTGAAATGTGGCTAAAAAGAGCTATTTCACTTAATTATGATCCTGCACTAAGTGCGCTGGGTTGGAGACTTTTAGATGGGAAGGGAATTACACAAAACATTGCAGAAGGTGAACGCTTGCTTAGAGAAGCAACGAATAAAGGTAATACATATGCTATGTGCTCTCTAGCATGGGCTATTCTAAAGGGAACTCTACCAAATAATGATTTAGCTGAAGCAGAAAGACTATTGACTCGTGCTGCAGAAGGTGGAAATTTAGATGCGATGGACAGCTTGGGATGGCGTTATCTAGATGCTAGTGGATTTGCTTATAATCAAGAATTAGGAGAGCATTGGTTGAAAAAAGCTTCAGATGCAGGTAGTGCAGAATCCATGTACCAGTTAGGATGGCGTTTAGTGGAAGGTTTTACCTTGCCACACAATGAACCAGAAGGAATCATGTGGTTGGAAAAAGCTGCTAATGCAGGACATACTCATGCGATGTCATATCTTGGGAATTTATTGCTGGACAAAGAAGAATTTGCTCAAAAACAGCAGAATCCCAGTAATTTACACTGATTTGCGAACTTAAGCCTTGCAAGCTATTTGCTTTGTATGATATATTCGTGATTGGTGTAAAACACACGCCAAAGGAGTGGGCAGTGGTGCCAAAAATGTTGGTTGCTGTTTCTCGATGATCCTTGGCGGAGGATTAAAAACCATAAGGGGGCTGAATTCATGGCAGTTGTATCCATGAAACAACTATTAGAAGCAGGTGTTCACTTCGGTCATCAGACTCGTCGTTGGAACCCAAAAATGAGTCGTTTTATTTTTACTGAACGTAATGGTATTTACATCATTGATCTACAAAAAACAGTAAAAATGATGGAACAAGCATACCAATTTGTTCGCGATCTATCTCGTGAAGGTGGAAACGTATTATTCGTTGGAACAAAAAAACAAGCACAAGAAGCAGTAAAGGATGAAGCAATTCGTTCTGACATGTTTTTTGTAAATCATCGTTGGTTAGGTGGTACATTGACCAACTTTGGTACGATCCAAAAACGTATTCAACGACTACATGAGTTAGAGCGCATGGAGGAAGACGGTACTTTTGAAGTACTTCCTAAAAAAGAAGTTGTTCTCTTGAAAAAAGAACAAGCTCGCTTGGAGAAATTCCTAGGCGGCATTAAAAATATGAAAAAACTTCCTGATGCAATCTTTATTATAGATCCTCGTAAGGAACGGATTGCTGTTGCAGAAGCTCGCAAATTAAACATTCCGATTATCTCTATTGTAGATACTAACTGTGACCCAGACGAAGTAGATTATGTAATTCCTGGTAACGATGATGCTATCCGCGCTGTACGTCTGTTTACTGCTAAAATTGCTGATGCGATTATTGAAGGAAGACAAGGCGAGCAACAAAGTTCAGCTTCGTAAGTTTTTTGCGTAGGGGTGGTAGAGCCACCCCTTTTTATTAGAAGTTTATTGTTAAGTGGTTTCATTTTGGAAATTTCACCTTATGGGTAATTTAATTGATTAGTAGTGAAAGGTAGTGGCAATAGATGGCTATTTCTGCATCAATGGTAAAAGATTTGAGACAAAAAACAGGCGCTGGAATGATGGATTGCAAAAAAGCGCTTACAGAAACGAATGGGGACATGGAGAAAGCAATCGAATACCTTCGTGAAAAAGGTATCGCTGGTGCTTCCAAAAAAGCAGATCGTGTCGCTGCAGAAGGTATAGTTGAGTCTTACATACATGCTGGTGGCCGTATTGGTGTGCTAGTAGAAGTAAACTGCGAAACAGACTTTGTTGCAAAAACTCCTGAATTTGGAGCATTTGTAAAAGATATTGCTATGCAAATCGCGGCAATGAATCCAAAATATGTTCGTCGTGAAGAGGTTGCAGAAGAAGAAGTAGAAAAAGAACGTGAAATTTTGAAGCAACAAGCACTTCAAGAAGGTAAACCAGCTAACATTGTGGATAAAATGGTAGAAGGTCGTCTTGTAAAACACTTCAAGGAAATCTGTCTACTTGATCAAGTATTTGTAAAAGACAATGACAAAACGATTGATCAATTGGTAAAAGAGCAAATTTCACGTATTGGAGAAAACATTACTATCCGCCGTTTTGTTCGTTACGAACTCGGAGAAGGTATTGAAAAACGCCAAGACAACTTTGTAGAAGAAGTAATGTCTCAGATAAACAAAGGCTAAAGCGATATGGGGAGCACATTTCGTGTATCCCCCTTTTTCAAATACTGACAGAAAGGTGGGGATCGTGTGAGCACTCCCAAATATAAACGGGTTGTCTTAAAGTTGAGCGGTGAAGCACTAGCTGGAGAGCAAGGGTATGGGATTGACTCAGCGGTACTTACTTCTATTTCCCGTCAAATCAAAGAGATTATTCATTTAGGTGTGGAGGTTGCAATAGTAGTAGGCGGAGGAAATATTTGGAGGGGTATTGCTGGAACGAAACGTGGAATGGATCGTGCCACAGCTGACTACATGGGGATGTTAGCCACGGTAATGAATTCACTTGCGCTTCAAGATTCCTTGGAGTCTATGGATGTAGCTACAAGGGTACAGAGCTCTATCGAAATGAGACAGATTGCTGAGCCTTATATCAGACGAAGAGCTATTCGCCATCTAGAAAAAGGACGGGTTGTGATTTTTGCAGCCGGAAACGGAAATCCTTACTTTTCAACAGATACAACAGCGGCTCTGCGTGCTGCGGAAATAGAGGCAGAAGTCATTCTCATGGCGAAAAATAATGTTGATGGTGTTTATAACACAGATCCACGCCTCGATCCAAATGCTGAAAAATATGATACGCTTACTTTCTTAGAAGTATTGAACAAAGGATTAGCCGTAATGGATTCTACAGCTTCTTCTTTGTGTATGGATAATAATATTCCTTTGGTTGTATTCAATATTACGACAGAAGGTAACATTCGCCGTGTATTAATGGGTGAGTACATAGGAACTGTTGTGAGGGGGAATCACACTTGATTAATGAAGTAAAATCAACTGCTCAAGATAAGATGGAAAAAGCGGTACAAGTATTAAAACGTGATTTAATGTCTCTTCGGGCGGGACGTGCCAATCCTGCATTATTGGACAAAGTGATCGTAGATTATTATGGAAGCCCTACACCAGTAAATCAACTTGCAAACATTAGCACACCAGACCCTCGTACTTTGTTTATCCAACCATGGGATAAATCAGCTGTAGCACAAATCGAAAAATCTATCCTCAAATCCGAACTTGGTCTTACACCAAATAATGATGGTTCTGCCATACGAATCACCATTCCGCCACTGACAGAAGAGCGTCGAGCAGATTTGGTAAAAGTAGCGAGAAAAACTGGTGAAGAAGCAAAAGTAGCTGTTCGAAATGTACGCCGAGAAGCGAATGATGAATTGAAAAAGTTAGAAAAAAGCGGTGAAGTAAATGAAGATTCTTCTCGTCGCGGCCAAGAAGAAATTCAAAAAGTAACCGATCAATTTATCAAATTGATTGACAAGGTAGTTGCTGATAAAGAAAAAGAGATAATGGAAATTTAACATTGGGTAACAGAAAACTCCTTCATTTGAAGGGGTTTTCGACTACACCTTTTTTTATCCACAGAAGCAATTATCAGTGGTGGAGGTATAAATTATGCGGTTAGGATTAAAGGGGCTGTTCAACCAACGCAACCAAGGTAATGGTTTTGTTGAGGAGATCGATAAACAAACTTTGCCAAAACATATAGCCATTATTACGGATGGCAATGGCCGGTGGGCTAAAAAACGTGGATTGCCTCGGACAGCTGGTCATGCAGCAGGTATGAGGAGAGTAAGAGAAACGATTAGAGCTGCAAATGATTTGGGAATTGAAGTACTCACTTTCTATTCTTTTTCGACTGAAAATTGGAAAAGACCTAAAGAGGAAGTAGACTATCTTATGAAACTTCCAGTCGAATTCCTAAAAACAGATTTACAAGAATTAGTAGATCGCAATGTTAAGGTACAAATGTTGGGAGAGAAACGACAAACCCCCAATTTTACTCAGGAAGCTTTAACAGAATTTGAGGATAAAACCAAACACAATACAGGCATGATTTTAAACTTCGCTATCAACTATGGTTCACGAGATGAAATTCTTTCCATGATCCAAAAGATTATAGATGATGTCGAATTGGGAAATATTAGTAAGAGTGATATTTCTGAGCAAATAGTCAGTGAACGCTTGCTTACTAAGGGATTGCCTGATCCAGACTTGGTGATTCGATCCAGTGGTGAGATTCGGATAAGTAACTTCTTGCTCTGGCAAATTGCTTATAGTGAGTTTTGGTTTACAGAAGCACTTTGGCCTGATTTTTCGAAAGAGATGTTTTTTCAAGCAATAAAAGAATACCAACGGAGATCAAGAAGATACGGTTCCCTTTAAAAAGGGTAAATATTAGGTTTGAAAATAGCGAATCGTGACATTATGATTCTGCCATATCTAATGGATTTGTATTTTGCAATTCCTGTAAGGGAGGTAGGACAGGAGAGGATCGTTGCTCTCAGTTAAAAGCTGAGAAATGCCGACATTCCTCTACACCAACGTTATAAGGTGGTTATCCTGTCGGCAATTATGAAAGAACGCATCATTTCAGGAGTACTAGGAGCAGGTTTCTTTTTGCTCGTATTATGGCTAGGCTCTTGGTGGTATTCTGTATTCATTTGGATACTGGCATCCATCTGTTTTTTGGAATACTGTCGTCTGTTCGGATATTCATACCGCAAGCCCCAAGTAATCCTTGGGTTGGTGTTCGTTTTCTTGATTCTTGTCGCTGGATTACGGACGCAATTGAGGTTAGAGTCTATTGCCTTGTTACATAGTGAAAATGTGTTAATTCTTATTTTGGTTGTATTTTTTGCTTTACTGGTATTTTCTCGTAATCAGTTTGATATTTATCAAATGGCGCACTTATTTATTGGTACGATATACATAGGTTTTGGTTTTTCATATATGATTAATATTATTTGGCATCCGGATGGTTTTTTATGGTCATTGTTTATATTGTTAATCATCTGGGCTAACGATACAGGTGCGTATTTTGCTGGAAAAAGTTTAGGTAAACACAAGCTATGGCCTTCGATTAGTCCTAATAAAACCGTCGAAGGTTCTGTTGGCGGAGTATTAGTAGGTTTAGTAGTTAGTGGAATATTTGGGTATTTATTCCCTCAGATTTGGCCAATTGAATACGCGATAGTATTAGGATTTCTTATTTCGATAGTTGGTCAGCTAGGAGATTTAGTTGAATCCGCTATTAAGAGGACTACCGGCACAAAAGATTCAGGTCGGATTCTTCCAGGACATGGAGGTATTCTCGATCGGTTTGATAGTTTGATTTTTACCTATCTTATTCTTCATATCTTCACTGGTTTTTTTTAGAAAAAGATATTTAATGGGAATGTAAAAGGAGAACTTAGATGTTAGAAAAATTATCAATCTTAGGTTCAACTGGATCTATTGGAACAAGCACACTAGATGTTGTTAAGCAACATCCAGATCAATTTCAAGTGATTGCTCTAGCTGCGGGTAGTAACGTTGAAAAAATGATCCACCAGGTACAACTTTTTCGGCCAAAATTAATATCAATGTCTACAAAAGATTTGGCTGAAAGAGTGGCTAGAGAAATTCCTGATTCAATTAAAGTCGTATGGGGAGATAAAGGTTTATTGGAAGTCGCAACGCATCCAGAATCAACTTACGTTGTTTCCTCTCTTGTCGGCAGCAGAGGATTAGAACCTACCTTAGCTGCAATTGAAGCAGGAAAAAGAATTGGACTTGCCAATAAAGAATCATTAGTTACAGCTGGTCATCTCGTGATGGATCTTGCGAAAAAACATAAAGTAGATATTCTACCGATCGATAGTGAACACTCTGCCCTATTTCAATGCTTAAATGGAGAGAGAAGAGAAGATGTTAAAAAGTTAATATTAACTGCTTCAGGAGGAGCATTCCGTGATTTTTCAAGGGAGCAGCTAACGGATGCTACTCCTGAGATGGCTTTAAAACATCCAAACTGGGCAATGGGAGCTAAGGTTACTATTGATACGGCTACTTTGATGAACAAAGGTTTAGAAGTAATGGAAGCACATTGGCTTTTTTCTTTTCCTTATGAACAGATCGATGTGTTAGTTCACCCTCAAAGCATAATTCATTCTATGGTCGAATTCCAAGATGGGGCCGTGATAGCACAATTAGGTACACCAGATATGAAAGTACCTATTCAATATGCACTGTCTTATCCTAAAAGATTACCACTTGCAATGCCTGCTTTGTCTTTGAGTGAAATTGGGCAGCTTACATTTGGAAAACCCGATTATTCTCGTTTTCCTTGTTTGGCAATGGCTTTTGAAGCAGGTAAGGCTGGTGGAACAATGCCTACTGTTTTAAATGCTGCAAATGAAATTGCTGTCGAGAAATTTTTAAATAAATCTATTCCTTTTTTAGGAATAGAGGCTATGATAGAAAGAACACTAGAAAAACATGTATCTATCAATAACCCACAACTAGAAGACATTCAACATGCAGACCAGTGGGCACGTGAATTTGCTCGTCAATTAACCTTATAGGTGGTGATGTTGGTGCACGTATTGCAAACGGTTGTTTCATTTGTTTTGGTTTTGAGTGTGTTGGTGTTTGTGCACGAACTTGGTCATTTTTTGCTTGCTAAAAGAGCTGGAATATTGGTACGTGAGTTTGCTATTGGCTTTGGTCCCATTGTTTTTTCAAGAAGAAAAGGAGAAACATTATATGCCATACGCCTATTACCTTTAGGTGGATTTGTTCGGATGGCAGGTGAAGATCCAGAGATCATTGATATCAAGCCTGAATCAAAAATTTATTTGGCTTTCAAAAATGATTTGGTTAAAGATGTCTGGTTGTTCGAACCAGTTCAAGCAGCAAAAATGGTTTCTGGTTCCTTAGTGGAGATGGATACAGAAAAAGATTTATTTCTTACTGTTCGATTGGAAACAGGAGAGCAAGTACGTTATCCCTTGCATCGTGAAGCATTTATCCATCTGACCAAATCAAATGAGATGCAAATTGCTCCACTTGATCGTCAATTTAGCTCTAAAACAGTTGGACAAAAAGCACTAACCATTTTGGCTGGACCCGTATTTAATATTATTTTGACGATTATTCTTTTTGGGATTTATACATCCGTTACTGGTATAGAGGCAAAACTTCCCATTCATACCGTGACAAAAGACTCGCCTGCTCAAAAAGCAGGGTTAAAGCCTGGAGATCTTATTGAATCTGTTAATGGTCAGCGTGTCAGTACAATAGATATGCTTCGTGTCCAATTGGTTAATTCAAAAGGAAAACCTGTACCTTTCCTAATTAAACGTGGAAATCAAGAATTGCATCTAAATATTGCCCCTAAGAAACAAGGTGAAGTATATATAATTGGGACAACATTTGATGAAAGACAAATGAAACGAAAAGCAACAATTGGTGAAACCATTCAAGAAGGATTTAAACAGACCTATAATTGGTCAGTAGTTATACTAGATGGTTTTCGTAGCTTAGTAACAGGTCAGATATCAGTCAAAAGTTTAGGTGGACCAGCGCAGATGGGGTATTTGACTGGTAAAGCAGCTGATGCTGGATTTATCGCCCTGATCAAATGGACTGCTCTTCTCAGTTTGAATCTTGGGATATTCAACCTACTTCCTATTCCTGCTTTAGATGGAAGTCGTCTTTTCTTTATTATTATAGAGGGATTAAGAGGACGGCCTATCAATCCAAATAAAGAGAGTTTAGTTCACTTTGTAGGGTTTGCAATGCTAATGATGCTAATGATTTTTGTAACCTACAACGATATAGTAAAAATATTTTTTACCTAGAGAAGAGGAAGGATTTTGAGACAGAAGACTGCACTTATCCCTACACTCAGAAGTGTTGCGGAAGCAGAAATGATCAGCCATCAACTATTGCTCCGGGCTGGTTTCATTCGCCAAGTGGCAGCAGGAGTATATAATTATTTGCCATTAGCCCAACGGGTATTACAAAAAATTTCTATGATTGTTCGAGAAGAAATGGATCGGATTGGTTCACAAGAATTACTAATGCCAGCTCTCAATCCAGCTGAACTATGGCAGGAATCCGGACGATATGATACATATGGTCCAGAATTAGTGAAATTACAAGATCGTCATGAGCGCAATTTTATTCTTGGTCCAACACATGAAGAAACAATAACCGATTTGCTCCGTAAAGAAGTAAACTCATACAAAAAGTTACCAATGACACTTTATCAGATTCAAACTAAATTTCGCGATGAGAAGCGTCCTCGTTCAGGTCTATTACGGGGTAGAGAATTTATTATGAAAGACGCATATTCTTTTCATGCTGATCGCAAGTCACTAGATGAAACTTATGAGGACATGTATCAAGCATATAGCAATATTTTTACCCGATGTGGGCTGGAGTTTGGAGCAGTTGAGGCGGATTCAGGATCTATAGGAGGAAAGGGAACTCACGAGTTTATGGTGTTCTCTGAGGCTGGTGAAGATAAGATCGCGATTTGTACCTCTTGTGATTACTCTGCGAATATTGAAATGGCTGAGATTATGATAGATGATACTATTCGTATAAAGAAGCAAGATGTTCAAGCAATGGAGAAAATCTATACGCCAGACATTAAAACAATCGATCAACTCGCATCATATCTTCAAGTTGCTCCGAGCTCTTTAGTAAAAACTCTATTATTTATCGTAGACGATAAGCCAGTGATGGTTTTGGTTCGTGGAGACCACGAAGTCAATGAAGTAAAAGTGAAAAATGTATTAGAAGCAACAACATGTTCTTTAGCAGATGAAACAACTATTTTTAAAGTTACTGGTGCAACCCCGGGTTCACTAGGACCAGTCCACTTAGATGAAAAAATAACTATTCTTGCAGATTTTGCTTTAAGCGGGTTTGATGAATGGCATATTGGTGCTAATGAGACAGATTATCATTTTTTACATGCTGTAGAGGGAAGAGATTTCGAAGTTAGCAAGTATGCAGATTTGCGTACTGTAGAAGAAGGAGACAAATGTCCCCGGTGCAAAGGAACAATCCGTTTTCAAAAAGGTGTTGAAGTTGGACATATCTTTAAACTGGGCACTAAGTACAGTGATGCTATGAGAGGTACTTTTCTTGATGCAAATGGTCGAGAACAAACGTATATTATGGGTTGCTATGGAATTGGTATATCTCGAACACTCTCTGCTGTTGTAGAACAACATCATGATGATAATGGAATCATTTGGCCAGAATCTATTGCTCCATATGCAGTACATCTTATTGCAGTAAATATGAAAGATAAAGAGCAGAGTGAGCTAGCGGAAAATCTATATCTACAATTGATGCAGGCAGGTATTGAAGTTTTATTTGATGATCGCCAAGAGAGAGCTGGGGTTAAATTTAAAGATGCAGATTTAATTGGTATTCCCAAAAGAATTGTAGTGGGATCAAAAGCTGAAGATGATATAGTGGAACTAAAGTTTCGTCGTACTGGTGAAAGTCAAGAACTTAGAGTGGAAGAGCTCTTAGAAGTTATGAAAAATAATTGATTATACCCCTTTTTTAGAGAAGGGGCTTGTGATATTTGAACTTAGGTATCAAGGATTTTGATTCAACGATCCATTCTTTTTTAAGAAAGGATCGTTGTTTTTTGTACTATATATTGTTTTTTTTGATAAGATGATTTTTTAAACTTAATTATACAAATTGTATTTTTTTATGGTTATTTTAGAAAATCTTTTGGAAAAGAGATCGCATACAATGATATGTTTTACTCAAGGAATGTTTTTATTATCTTTATTAAAATTGCAGTATTTTGTTGGAGATATGATTTGGCCAAATTAAAAAAAGGCCTAAGATTTTGAAGGAAACCTTTTCATTTTCTATCTGAAAAAGTTGTAACTTATAACAAATTTATTAAACATTGATTATTTCAATTGACACTGATTTCTCTGAACACTAAGATGAGAATAGACAGATAAAGAAAAGTATTCCATACATTTATGGTTGAAAAAGGGAATAGAACAAAAGGAAAGGTTGATTATATTTGAAGAAAAAAGTAGCAACAGGCTTTTTTGTTCTAGGTCTATCCGTTTTTGCTCTAAGTCCAGCAGCATTAGCAGCAAATAAAAGTTTGGTAGATTTAGATGCAAAAGTAAAAATTCAAGTTCCTGGTAACGGTGATGGTAAGCCACCATGCACAGGCGTTGATTGTGATGAGAATGGAGACAATGGTGGAGACACCAACAATGGTGGAGATACCAACAATGGTGGAGATACCAACAATGGTGGAGATACCAACAATGGCGGGGACCACAACAATGGTGGGGACCACAATAATGGTGGGGACCACAATAATGGCGGAGACACCAACAATGGCGGAGACACCAACAATGGCGGAGACACCAACAATGGTGGAGACACCAATAACGGTGGAGACACCAACAATGGTGGAACAACCAATAACGGTGGAGACACCAATAACGGTGGAGACACCAACAATGGCGGAACAACCAATAACGGTGGAGACACCAATAACGGTGGAACAACCAATAACGGTGGAACAACCAATAACGGTGGAGACACCAATAACGGTGGAACAACTAATAACGGTGGAACAACCAATAACGGTGGAGACACCAACAACGGTGGAACAACTAATAACGGTGGAACGACCAATAACGGTGGAGACACCAACAATGGTGGAAGCACTGACAATGGTGGCGTAGACAGCCCTGAAAACAATGGTGGAACTGTAGATAATGGTGGTGTAGATGTACCAAGTACCAATACAGAAACACCTGTAGTGGTTGCTCAAAATAATACACCAGTTAAAGAAACAACTACCACAACTGATGAACCTACAACTGTTAATGGTGGAAAATTGCCAAAAACAGCTACTTCTTTACCTCTCGCTGGATTGATTGGTGCAGGTCTTGCTTCTCTTGGCCTAGTTCTTCGTAAAAAAGTGAAAATGTAGAACATGAAAAAAATACCACTCTTGCTGATGGCAGTAGGAGTGTGCCTGATGTGCTATTCCCTGTTCACATATGTACCTCAAATGTTTATCGGCAGTTCGGTCAATAAGTCGGATGTAGACAAAGTAATGGCTGAAGCTAAAAATCAACCAAATATGGATAAGCGAATTTTATATCCGATTAGGCCCAAAACTGGTGAAAAGGTTGGAGATCTTATCATCCCTAAACTAAGTGCCAGTTTGCCTATCATTGAAGGTACAGATCCAGATGAATTGGAAAAAGGTGTAGGTCACTTTGCGCAAAGTGTACTGCCAGGAGAGAAGGATAATTCTGTTTTAAGTGGTCATAGAGATACGGTATTTCGCAATGTGGGTAAGCTGAAGATTGGTGACCAATTGGTGACCAAAACCAGTGCAGGTGTCTTTACTTATAAAATCGTAAAAATGTGGATAGTAGATGAAAATGATCGAACCGTTATTGTCTCTCATAAAGGAAAGCAAATCCTAACCCTTACTACTTGTTATCCTTTTAACTGGATTGGTCCCGCTCCACAGCGGTATATCATACAATCGGAATTAGTGAAAACAACATAGTTCTTTCCTTTTTTATCAACCAAGAGGCAGGAGGAATCCTCCTCTTTTTTTTCTTTATAAAACATAGTTGTTATAAAATTTTTTTGCAAACATGAATACCAATAAAATAAAGCGAAAAAAAGACACTAAAAATTAGGTAGTTTTAAGAATCTGATTATGTTATAATCTTTTTGGCAATACTACACACAGTAACTACATTTGTTTTTGCAGATGTGAAATTCTTCACCTTATAGAAACACTTCAGGTGGAGTGCTTTTCTAGGGAATGGTGATTTTAGATAGGCTCCTATGAAAGAGTGGGTAAACACCCACTCTTTGCATTTTAAAAGCTACTTATGGAGGTAGTATTCTTGAGTCGACAAGTTGTAGAGCAAGTAGAAAAGATTGCCGTTCCACTCCTCCAATCTTTAGAACTGGAATTGGTAGAAGTGGAATATAAAAAAGAAGGGTCAAATTGGTTTTTGAGAGTTTTTATCGATGGAATTAGCAAACCAGTCGATTTGGACGATTGTGCTAAAGCTAGTGAACAGCTTAGTTTGGCATTAGATGAAAATGATCCAATCCCTGGAAACTACTATTTGGAAGTTTCTTCACCAGGTGCAGAGAGACCATTGAAAAAAGAATCCGATTATCAAAAAGCAATTGGAAAAAATGTCCACGTTAGTACATATGAACCTATTGATGGCCAGCGCAAGTTCGAAGGGATACTTGAAAATGTTACACCTGATGAGGTTGTAGTTGCATCACAGGTAATTCCTCGAAATAAAATAGCAAGTGCTAGACTAAGCGTGGTTTTTTCATGATGAAGGGAGGATTATGCCGGTGAATGCGGAGTTCATCGAAGCGCTCGGTCAGTTAGAGAAAGAAAAGGGTATCAGCAAAGATATCTTGATCGACGCGATTGAAGCAGCATTAATATCTGGGTATAAACGAAATTTTCATTCCGCTCAAAATGTAAGAGTGGATATAAACAGAGAATCTGGTAGAGTTCGTGTGTTCGCACGTAAAAATGTCGTAGAGGAAGCATTAGACCCTCGTCTAGAAATTTCCTTAGAAGCGGCAAAAGAAATCAATCCTAACTATGCGTTAGATGATGTTGTGGAAATCGAAGTAACTCCTGCTGATTTTGGACGTATTGCAGCACAAACAGCAAAACAAGTAGTAACACAACGTATTCGAGAGGCAGAAAGAAATATCATCTACTCTAATTTTATTGATAGAGAAGAAGATATTGTAACTGGAATAGTGCAACGCTCAGATAATCGTAACTATTTTATTGATTTGGGTAGAGTGGAAGCTTTATTACCCCATTCAGAAACTATGCCGGGCGAACGATTTAAACATGGTGATCGTGTAAAGACGTTTATCACGAAAGTAGAAAAATCAACCAAAGGTCCACAAATTTTTGTATCTCGTACACACCCAGGTTTATTGAAACGTCTGTTTGAATTGGAGGTTCCTGAAATTTTTGATGGTGTAATTGAAATCAAATCAATTGCACGTGAAGCAGGCCAGCGTTCAAAAGTTGCAGTGACTTCAAGGGATCCCAATGTAGATGCTGTTGGAGCATGTGTAGGTCATAAAGGAGTTCGTGTTCAAACAATCGTCAATGAGCTTCGTGGAGAAAAGATAGACATTATTCGTTTTTCTGATGATTTGACCGAGTGGATAGCAGCTAGTTTGAGTCCATCTAAAGTAACTTCTGTGGAAATTTTTGAAGAGGAAAAGATGGCAAGAGTAGTTGTCCCTGATCACCAGTTATCCCTGGCTATTGGAAAAGAAGGACAAAATGCTCGTTTAGCTGCTAAACTTACCAATTGGAAAATAGACATCAAAAGTGAGTCTGAAGCAGGAATAGAATTTACACCTGTTGTTTCAGAGGATGAGGTCGAGTGAAGAAGAAAAAAGTTCCAATGCGAAAATGTATTGTCTCTCAAGAGATGTTTCCTAAAAAAAGCCTTATCCGTGTAGTGAGAACACCCGAAAATGAAGTATTGATTGACCCGACAGGCAAGAAGTCTGGGCGAGGTGCTTATCTATGCGCAAAAGTCGAATATATTGATTTGGCTCAAAAGAAAAAGGCGTTAGAACGCGTCTTTCAAACAAAAATTGATTCTGTTTTGTATGATCAGCTTAGGGAGTATGCAGAGGGAGTTTCACATGAAGAATAATTTCTTTCAAGTGTTAGGTCTAGCACAGCGAGCCCGCAAGTTAACTCTGGGGGAAGAGTTTGTTCTTCAATCTGTACGAAATGGTCAAGCTAAATTGGTTATTTTAGCTACTGATGCAGGTAAAAACACAACAAAAAAGTTCACAGATAAGTGTAGTTCTTATCAAGTGCCTTTGCTGCAAGCAGGTACAAGATATGAGCTTGGGGCTGCAGTAGGAAAAGGAGAACGAGTCGTTATGGCAGTTACAGATGTAGGTTTCTGTCAGATGCTAAGGGGGCTCGTTACGTAACTAATGGGGGTGAACGGATGACGAAAATCCGTGTATATGAGTATGCCAAAGAGAAGGATATGAGTAGTAAAGAAGTTTTAAACATATTAGAAAAAGTAGGCATTCCTGTAAATAACCACATGAGTATCATGGACGAAACTGCAACAAAAAAAGTGGAAGAGTTTGTAACGAAGTTAAAGCAGGGGTCTACAACTGCAAAACAGGAGAAACCGAAAAGTCAGAAACAAACTGTACAACATGGGGCGGCGAAGTCTATGGAACAAACAAACAATTATTCTCAAGAAGAAATACAAGAAAAGGGCCAACCTTCTTCTCGAGCTAACCAAGAACCAATTAAGAAGAATAAACAAACTCGTAACAATTCTTTTTCCAGAGGGAAAGGTCCCAGAGGAAAAGGAAATCGCAAAAAAAATGATAGAAGATCACAAAACAGGGAAAAACAAGCACCAGTGTTGCCAAAGGAAATCACTGTATCTGGTCCTTTATCTGTTGGAGAATTTGCCAAGTTATTGAGAAAAGAAGGATCTGAAGTAATCCGCAAATTAATTCCAATTGGTATTATGGCAACGATTAACCAAGAAATCGATGTAGATACGATGTCACTAGTAGCTGAGGAATTTGGAGTTAAAGTAATCTACAAAGAGGAAATTGATGAATCTAATATTGAAGAGATTGAAGAAGTAGATTCCGAAAAAGATCTTTTAGAGCGTCCTCCTGTTGTTACGATCATGGGACATGTAGACCATGGAAAAACAACTTTATTGGATAAAATTAGAAGTACTAATGTAACTTCTGGGGAAGCAGGAGGAATTACTCAGCATATTGGTGCTTACCAAGTGGAGATTAATGGTAAGAAAATTACATTTCTAGACACTCCTGGACATGCTGCATTTACAACGATGCGTGCACGTGGTGCGGAAGTTACAGATATCACCATTCTTGTTGTTGCTGCGGATGATGGGGTCATGCCACAGACAGTTGAGGCGATTAATCACGCTAAAGCTGCAAATGTTCCCATTATAGTAGCTGTCAACAAAATGGATAAACTAGATGCAAATCCGGATCGTATCAAACAACAACTAACCGAATATGGATTGGTACCAGAAGATTGGGGTGGAGATACCATATTTGTCCCTGTCTCTGCTATAAACGGAGAAGGTATGGAAGATCTTCTTGAGATGATACTATTAGTATCAGAAGTACAAGAATTACGAGCAAATCCAGAAAAACGTGCTCGAGGGGTAGTCATCGAAGCTGAGTTGGACAAAGGACGAGGTGCTGTTGCTACTGTACTCATCCAAAATGGGACACTTAAGGTGGGAGACGGAATCGTCGCTGGAAATTATTTTGGCAAAATCCGAGCAATGATCAATGATCATGGCCGTCGAGTCAAAGTAGCCCCACCTTCCATGCCAGTTGAAATTTTAGGTCTCCCAGATGTTCCAAATGCAGGGGATCCATTCATGGTGTTTGATGATGAGAAAAAAGGTCGGGCTATAGCTGATAAACGAAACCAAAAACAACGAGAAGAAGAGCGCGGTGCACGGTCACGTGTAACCCTTGATGATTTGTTTAAACAAATTCAAGAGGGCGAAGTGAAGGAATTAAATGTTATTATTAAAGCAGACGTACATGGATCTGCTGAAGCAATGAGAGGTTCCTTAGAAAAGATTGATATCGAAGGAGCTCGAGTGAAAATCATTCATACTGCTGTCGGAGCTATAACCGAATCAGATGTGATTCTCGCCTCTGCTTCTAATGCGATCATTATTGGTTTTAATGTACGTCCAGAACCAAATGCTCGGGCAACTGCAGAACAAGAAAAAGTTGAAATTCGCTTGCATCGAGTTATTTACAAAGCAATAGAAGAAATTGAAGCTGCAATGAAGGGCTTATTAGACCCAGAGTATGAGGAAAAAGTAGTTGGTACAGCTGAGGTGAGACAAATCTTTAAAGTTTCACGCGTCGGTACGATTGCAGGATGTTATGTGATCGATGGCAAAGTAGTACGTGATGGAAAAGCAAGACTGATTCGTGATGGCATTGTTGTGCATGAAGGTAATTTGGATACCTTAAAACGCTTTAAAGATGATGCAAAAGAAGTTGCACAAGGTTATGAATGTGGTATTACATTAGAAGGTTACAATGATATGAAAGAAGGGGACTTGATCGAGGTTTATGTCATTGAAGAGGTAGCGCGTACTTAATTGTTTATTGGATTACTGACGTGTGAAGGGCAAATCCCCACTTCCCTCTCACTTAAGGACAAGAGAAGAGTGCTGCAATCTGTACTAACTCGTATCAAGAACAAATGGAATCTTTCCGTTTCAGAAGTTGGAAGACAAGATGATCGCCAAGTGTTTGAGCTTGCCATTGTTGGGGTAGCAACAGCTAAGCATGTGGTGGAAAAGGAGCTTCAGCTCGCTTTAAAACTCTTAGAAGCGACAGATGAAATGATGATCTTTCATATTGACATCACTTTTGTGTAGGAGGTGTCGCCCTTGGCACGCATCCGTGTGAGCCGCGTTGGCGAACAGATCAAAAAAGAGCTTAGCCAAATTATTCAACAAGAAATAAAAGATCCTCGAATCGGTTTTGTTACCGTGACAGCAGTAGAAATGAGTGGTGATCTGCAACTTGCAAAAGTTTATGTGAGTATCTTAGGAAGCCAATCAGAGAAAGATGAATCGATTGCGGCATTAGAAAAAGCAAAAGGTTTTATTCGCTCTGAAGTAGGACGTCGGGTACAACTCAGACATGTACCTGATATCCAGTTTTCTATTGATCATTCACTTGACCATAGTGATCAAATTACACGATTGCTTCATGATGTACGAGACGAAGATTAGGAGAACGGTATATGTTAGATTGGACAAGTGCTACTCAAACACTTAAAAATACTAGTCAAATCCTAGTGGTTTCACATGTGAATCCAGATGGAGATGCTATTGGTTCTACTTTAGCAATGGGGTTAATAGCTAAATCACTCGGTATTTCGGTAACACTTGTAAATGAATCGCCTGTTCCTGAAAAACTCGAATTCTTGCCGGGGACAGAGCTTATTCAGTTACCGTCTCAAGTTAAGAAACGTTTTTCTGTTATTGTGACAGTTGATGCTGCTGATATTTCCCGTATTGGGGAATGTCAGCAGCTTTTTGCCGATGATCCAATCATTATCAACATTGATCATCATGCGACAAATGATGGATTTGGTACAATTAATGTTGTGAAAGCAGAAGCCGCAGCGACAGTGGAAATTTTGTATGATTGGGCTGAATATCTAGATATTCCTATATCCAAGCAATTAGCTACTGTTCTTTATGCTGGTTTATTGACCGATACAGGTGGATTTCGTTATTCTAATACATCACCGAATGTATTAAGAATTGCAGCTACTTTACTAGAGTCTGGTGCAGCTTCCTATGAACTTGCGGATCGTTTGTTGGAGTCCATTAGTGTACGGTATTTGGAACAATTGAAAGAAGCTCTTGGGACGATGCAGATCGTATTTGATGGGAAAGTAGCCTATCTCACTTCAGAAGAAGAAGATAACGATGGATTGGTTAATTTAGCTCGAAATATCGAAGGAGTGGATGTAGGAATTCTTTTTCGACCTATGGATGAACACCATATAAAAGTAAGTATGCGTTCCCGGAATATTATCGATGTATCTCAAGTAGCTCTTTCGCTAGGTGGCGGTGGCCATGCTAGAGCAGCCGGTTGCACGGTAAAAGGGACAATGAACGAAGTAATTCATAACGTATTAGAGAAGATGAAGGAAGCTTTTGAGGGCGTGAATGAATGACATTGCATGGTATTATACCTGTATGGAAACCAAAAGGGCTTACATCTCATGATGTTGTAGGGCGTATTCGAAGATTGGCAGGACAAAAAAGAGTAGGACATACAGGAACGCTTGATCCAGAAGTAGAAGGTGTATTGCCAATTTGTTTGGGACAAGCTACTAGACTCGTTGAGTATATTCAAGATTTACCAAAACGTTATAAAGGTACGATGGTCCTTGGCGTCTCTACTGATACAGAAGATCAAACAGGGACTATTGTGGAACAAGTGGAAGTTACGACTGATTTGTTCCCATTGGAAAAAGTTATAGACCATTTCCAAGGCGAGATTGAGCAAGTTCCTCCCATGTATTCAGCAGTGAAAATAAAAGGGGAGAGGTTATATGAACTTGCTCGAAAAGGAAAAGTAATAGAACGGCCATCCAGACGTGTAACCATCTATCGGTTGGATATGAAACAGATAGGTTCAAAAGACTATCCTATGTTTTCTTTCGATGTTACATGTTCTAAGGGGACTTATGTACGCACGCTGTGTGTGGATATCGGTAAATTCATGGGTTATCCAGCACATATGAACAAGTTGATAAGAGTACAGAGTGGTCCTTTTCAAATCGCTGACTGTTATACATTTGATGAGTTGGACACGGCTAAAGATCATGGCAGTTTTTCTGATACTCTAGTTGCTATGGATGAAGCACTCTGTCATCTACCAGCAGTAGTAGTCAGCCAAGAAGATGGAAAACGTGTACTGGATGGAAATGTATTTGATTGGGATGCTTCATTAGATAATTCCAGCTCTACTATGGTTCGCATATATGATGAAACAGGTAGATTTTATGCAATTTACGAGATCCATCATCAAGAATTAAGACCAGTAAAAGTATTTCGGGATGTGCATGAATAATGAAAAAGATAGAAATTACGTACCCATTTGATTCCAGACCAATGCCTGCCGAATCAACAAGCTTAGCTATTGGTTTTTTTGATGGACTACACTTGGGACATCAGGCTGTAATTAATAAGGCGATTTCCAAAGCAAAAAAACTAAATATAACTCCTGCGGTCATGACTTTTTCTCCTCATCCGAGAGAGGTGCTTGGAAAAACTACTTTTATGGGTTATCTTACACCATTAAAAGAAAAACTGTATCAATTGGAGCAACTTGGTATAGAACAAGTATATGTAGTCACCTTTAATCAAGCATTTGCCAACTTAGAAAAAGAAAAATTTATTTCCAATGTTTTAGTACCTTTGAATGTATCGGCTGTGACCACAGGTTTTAATTTTACTTTTGGTCATCGGGGATTAGGTACAGCTAATGATTTGATGAAATTAGGAAAAAGTTTGTTCGAAGTAGAGATTGTTGATCCTATTATCATGGGGAATGAGGCAGTCAGCAGTACTAGAACGAGAAATGCCTTGTCTACAGGAGACATTTCTTTAGCTAATGATCTTTTAGGTAGACCATATCGTATTCAAGGTGAAGTTGTGCATGGAGATAAACGGGGTCGGCAAATTGGTTTTCCTACGGCAAATGTAGAGCCGGATCAACCCTATTACCTTCCCGTTCATGGTGTATATGTCGTGAGAGCATATTTCAAAGAATCGATAGGATACGGGATTATGAACGTTGGTGTTCGACCTACTTTTGACAAATCAGCTGTAAAAACCAAATTGGAAGTACATCTTTTCGGCCAATCTCCTCATTTGGATCTTTATGGTGAAGTATTACAGGTTGAACTGCTGCACTATTTAAGAAAAGAAGCGAAGTTCTCCTCCGTAAAATCTCTTGTAGAACAAATAGAGTTAGACCGCACCAATGCAACACAATGGTTATCAGATCAAGATATTTTCCTTGATGATAGGAGAAATATCTTGATCTAGAAGACTTATCGGCAAACATTTACAATGAACTTTCTTTACGCTATAATGGCTAAGGAACCGTGACTCGGTTTTCCGTTTGCCTCAACGGTACACTGGGTTATTGGGGTTTACTGAAATTATGGAGGTGAAAGAAGATGACCATTTCTCTTGAGAAAAAACGTGAAATTATTAATGAGTATAAAACGCATGAGAGTGATACTGGATCTCCTGAAGTTCAAGTAGCGATTTTAACTCATCGAATCAACGAGTTGAATTCTCACTTGCGGGATCACAAAAAAGACCACCACTCACGTCGTGGTTTGCTCAAGATGGTTGGACAACGCCGTAACTTGCTTACTTATTTAAAAGATAAGGATGTTACTCGTTACCGTGAGCTAATTCAAAAACTTGGATTACGTAGATAAAGCGGGGTATTACACCCCGTTTTTTTATACCTTTTGAAATTTGGTAAAGCAGGAAATACTAATAAAAACGAGAATAGGAAATTGTTAAACGTCTGAAAGGAGGCAATGAAGTGGAGTCTCAACTGTTTGAAACAGAGCTTGGAGGACGAAAACTTTCATTTGAAATTGGCAAATATGCAGCTTTAGCAAATGCATCAATCATGGTGAGATATGGAGATTCTGCAGTTCTAGCAACAGTAGTTGCTTCAAAAGAGCCTAAAGAACTGGATTTTTTTCCACTTACTGTCAATTATGAAGAGCGATTGTACGCAGTAGGAAAAATACCTGGCGGTTTTATAAAAAGAGAAGGTCGTCCAAGCGAGAAAGCTATTTTAGCTAGCCGATTAATTGATAGACCAATTCGACCACTATTTCCTGACGGATTTCGCCATGAAGTTCAAGTGGTGACGACGGTTATGTCTGTGGATCAAGACTGTTCTACGGAAATCGCTGCGATGATAGGTGCGTCTCTTGCCCTTTCTATTTCATCCATTCCTTTTGCTGGTCCAATTGCTGGTGTAATTGTAGGGCGTGTCGATGGTAAACTTATTATCAATCCAACAGTTTCCCAAATGGAAAAGTCAGATTTGCACTTAGTCGTTGCTGGCACAAAAGATGGAATTAATATGGTGGAAGCTGGTTCAAAGGAAATTCCTGAATCTATTGTCCTAGAAGCCATTTTATTGGGGCACGAAGAAATTAAAAAGATAGTAGCGATTCAAGAAGAGATAGTTGCTAAATGTGGAGAAGAAAAAATGGTTCCTGAGCTCGCAACTATCGATGAAGATGTACAAAACCGTGTACGAGACCTAGCTTTGCCGGAAATGGTTGCAGCGATTCAAGTGGTGGAAAAACAAGCTCGTCAAGAAGCAATTGATAAAGTGAAGAAATCCGTTATCGAGACATTGCAAAACCAATATTCAGAAGAAGAGTATGCAGAAAAAGAAAAAGATATCCATAAGACACTTGATTTAATTGTAAAAGAAGAAGTACGCCGTTTGATATTAGAAGAAGGCAAACGACCAGATGGACGTACTACAGATGAAATTCGTCCACTATCTAGTGAAATAAATATCTTGCCACGTACTCATGGATCAGGTCTATTTCGTAGAGGACAAACACAGGTATTGAGTGTCTGTACATTAGGGGCATTAGGTGATGTACAAATATTAGATGGATTGGATTTAGAAGAATCGAAACGTTTTATGCATCATTATAACTTTCCGCCTTTTAGTGTTGGAGAAGCAAGACCAATGCGTTCTCCTGGCCGGAGGGAAATTGGACATGGCGCCTTAGGTGAACGTGCGTTGGAACAAGTAATTCCAAGTGAAGATGAATTCCCTTATACGATTCGATTGGTCTCGGAAGTATTGGAGTCTAATGGTTCTACTTCTCAGGCGAGTATTTGTGCTTCAACTCTCGCACTCATGCACGCTGGTGTACCTATTAAAGCACCGGTAGCGGGTATTGCAATGGGTCTAGTGAAAGAAGGAGATTTAGTCAGTGTCTTAACGGACATTCAAGGAATGGAAGATCATTTAGGCGATATGGATTTTAAAGTGGCTGGGACACGCAGAGGTGTAACTGCACTTCAGATGGATATTAAGATTGCTGGAATTGATCGCCCAATATTAGAAAAAGCACTTCAACAGGCAAGTAAAGCAAGGCTTACCCTTTTAGATAATATGGAAGCTACCATTAAAGAGCCTAGTAAGCAGCTATCGGAATTTGCACCTAAAATTGTGACTATGCGCATTCATCCAGATAAAATCCGAGATGTGATTGGACCAAGCGGCCGTGTGATCAACAAAATCATCGAGGAAACAGCTGTAAAAATCGATATCGAGCAAGATGGTCGTATATACATTGCTTCCTCAGATAGCGAACAAAACGAAAAAGCAAAGAAAATTATCGAAGATCTTGTTCGGGAAGTGGAAGTAGGGCAAACGTATCTCGGTACGGTGAAGCGTGTAGAGAAGTTTGGTGCATTTGTGGAACTTTTCCCAGGCAAGGAAGGTTTGGTACATATTTCCCAACTCGCCCTTGAACGTGTTGCAAAAGTGCAAGATGTGGTTTCGATAGGGGACCAAATCATGGTAAAAGTTACAGAGATAGATGACCAAGGTCGTGTGAATCTCTCCCGTAAAGTATTGCTAAGAGAAGAAGAAGCGAGAAAAAAAGAAGCATCGAAATAATGAATAGAGTCAGATATGCCAAAATGGTAAATCTGTCTCTTTTTATTTTAGATATAAACATTTATTTGTATCTCTTCTCATATGGTAAATCAAGAGAGGAGATGCCAAGCCTTGAAAAAGAACTATTATATTATTGGAGTTTTGACGTTGATGGTCGTTACGATCATCTGCTATCATTCTCCTGTATTTATATATATATCCGCAATCCGTAACCAAACCGCAATTCCAACATTTTTATCAGATGATACGGGGTTAGAAGCAAAGATCGATCAGGAAGCCTCCAAACACGAAAAAGCTCCCATTAATGCGCGAAATGACCGTGTATGGAAATTAGTTCCTGGTTTGGATGGTTTCATAGTAGACAAAGAAAAAACATATGAAAAGACAAAGCAACTGCATAGTAAAGATATTCAATGGGTTTACAAAGCTGTGAAACCAGCTGTTGATTTGAAAGACTTAGGGACAGGACCAATTTTTAAAGGCAATGAACAGCAGCAAGCCGTAGCATTAATGGTCAATGTGGCTTGGGGAACTGAATATTTGCCAAAGATGCTCCAAATTTTTCAACAAGAGAAGATAAAAGTTACATTTTTTTTGGACGGTACATGGTTAAACAGTCATCGTAAAGAAGGTTTAGCGCTGGAAAAAGCAGGACATGAGATTGGCAATCATGGGTACACTCACCAAATGATGAGCCAAGTACCCATTGATAGAATGAATAGGGAAATTGGCCGTACGGAAGAAGTGATCAAACAAGTTTTTCATCATCCTAGTAAATGGTTTGCACCTCCGAGCGGTGATTTTAACAACAAGGTTGTGCAAGTAGCTAGTGATTATCATCTGGGAACGGTTTTATGGACATTAGATACGATTGATTGGCGAAAAACTACTTCTGCCACTTCTATGGTGCAAAAGATAGGTTCTAAAGTTGAGCCTGGTAATTTAATTTTGATGCATCCAACAGATCGAACCGTACAGGCATTGCCTGGAATGATTCGTGCTATTAAACAAAAAAAGTTAGCTCTAGCAACTGTTTCAGAAGTTCTTTCCACAAAACGATTGAATATCCGTTGAGCGATTTCTTGGAATCTGATATAGTGGAAATACTGCTTGAATTTGGAATTGCCAGTAGCATGCTAGGGGGTTTTTTACATCATTACCAAAACGTTAACAAATGGAATACGCATTGTAGCAGAGCAGATTCCTCATGTTCGTTCCATCGCTTTGGGAATCTGGATTGGTGCAGGTTCGGAAAGAGAGTCAAGTTCTATAAATGGTATATCTCACTTTATGGAACACATGCTCTTTAAAGGCACCACAACTCGAACAGCTAAACAAATCGCAGAAGGTTTTGATCAATTTGGCGGTCAAGTCAATGCGTTTACATCAAAAGAAGTGACATGCTACTATGCAAAAGTGTTAGATCAACATTTTGAAATGTCTTTGGACCTTTTAGCGGATATGTTTTTTCATTCGACCTTTGATGAACAAGAAATGGAAAAAGAGAAGAAAGTTGTACTGGAAGAAATAGCGATGGTGGAAGATACACCAGATGATTTGATCCATGACTTGCTATCGGAAATTTCTTTTTCTACTCATCCTCTGGGTAATCCTGTTATTGGCACGAAGGAAAATGTATCTTCCTTTACCCGAGATCAGCTGATTGCTTATCGAGAACAGTATTATAATCCACATAATGTGGTCATCGCTCTTGCAGGGAATCTGCCCGATGATTTTATTTTGCAAGTGGAGAAGTATTTTTCCCATCACCGTGGAGAGAGTGTAGCATCGGATAGCTCCTTTCCCGCCTTTACCCCCCAAGTAATAGCGAAACAAAAAACGACAGAACAATCGCATCTTTGTATTGGATTCCAAGGGCTTTCAGTGAAAGATGCTCAAATATATCCTCTTATTCTATTAAACAATATCCTTGGTGGAAATATGAGTTCTCGTCTTTTTCAAGAAGTACGAGAAGCTAGAGGGCTTGCATATTCTGTCTATTCGTATCACTCTTCTCACCGTCATAATGGATTGTTCGCGATTTATGCAGGTACGAAGCATGGGCAGGAACAAGAGGTTTGTAATGTGATTGCAGATGTACTTCATCAGGTAACTGTTCAGGGAGTTTTGGAGGAAGAGTTAAGAAAAGCACAAGAACAGTTAAAAGGCAGTATGATGCTTGGATTAGAGAGTACCAATAATCGAATGAGTCGTTTAGGACGAAATGAGTTGTTGTTGGAAAAGCATCTTACTTTAGATGAAATCATTGCTCAAGTGGAGCAAGTGACTCTAGATAGTGTAAATAAATTAGCCAATAAAATTTTTCATTCGGAGAAGTCATTAGCTATCATTTCGCCTGATGGAAAATTGCCTATTATTTCATAAATTTTTTTAAGGAGTAATTTTGATATGTTAACAGTTCAGTTATGTCGTGTTCGAGGAAATGAGGATTTAGCACTACCCGCGAAAATGTCTACTGGTGCTAGCGGATTTGATCTATGTGCTGCTGTGACAGAAGAATTAGTTTTGCAACCTGGAGAGTGGAAATTAGTTCCTACTGGCATTTCTATTGCAATGCCAGAACACTTAGAGGCACAAGTTCGTCCAAGAAGTGGCCTTGCTTTTAAACATGGTATTACTATGTTAAATTCACCAGGAACAATCGATGCAGATTACCGTGGAGAAATCAAAGTAATCATGGTTAACTTTGGTGACCACCCCTTTCGCGTAAATCGGGGAGACCGTATTGCACAACTTGTTTTTCAAGAGGTAGCAAAAGTTCAGTTAGAACAAGTAGATGAATTGGTTAGTTCTGCTCGTGGAGCAGGTGGATTTGGACATACTGGCGTATAAGTATAGAGAAGATAAATATGGGTCAAAGGTTAGAGAAGAAGTGTATAGCTACCAATTTACCATTCTATGCTAGGGCAGGGGGATCTTTCCATGGAAGATGCACGTCCATTGAAGCGTTTAGAAGAAGAGTTGGAGCGAGTACGCAAAAAGTTACATCAATCTGTTAGAGGAGAACCAAGTAGATTGTTGGATCCTACCGTTTTACCCATTAGTCATGAACTAGATTTACTCATCGTTCAGTATCAAAATTTGAAAGCACGTTATATGGCACCTCTTTAGGTGCTGTTTTTATTTTTGTCTTTCTTCCATATGGGTAAAATAAATTTATAAGGATTGCACAAGGTGATAATAATATGAAACCAATCTTAATCGTTGATGACGATTCGCATATTCGTGAGTTGGTGAAGTTTCATTTACATACAGAAGGATATATTGTTTGGGAAGCCGCCAATGGTAGAGAAGCATTAGCAATTTTAAAACGAGAAAAAATAAATCTAGCGATCATTGATATTATGATGCCAGAAGTGGATGGTTATGAGCTTTGCAAAGAAGTACGAAAAACTTATGACATTCCTATTATTATGTTGACGGCAAAAGATCAATTACTAGATAAGGAGAGAGGATTTGTAATGGGAACGGATGATTATGTCGTCAAGCCATTTGAACCAAAGGAAATTTTGTTTCGTGTAAAAGCCCTGCTACGTCGATATCAGATACTAAATGCAGATTCTATTGTTATCGGACAGATTACCATTGATCGAAAAAGTTATGAAGTGAGGTACCAAGGGAAAACGATATTATTGCCCTACAAAGAATTTGAAGTATTGTCTCAACTAGCTAGCCATCCAAATCGTGTTTTTACGAGATCTGAACTCATTCAATTGATCTGGGGAGAAGAATTTCTTGGAGATGAACGAACAATAGATGTTCATATTAAGCGGCTGAGAGAGCGCTTTTCAAACAAGACGCATGATTTTGCAATAAAAACGGTTCGAGGAGTAGGTTATAAATTGGAGGTACTTGCAGATTGAAAAGTTTGTATATGCGTTTTGCTTTAACAACTATTTGTATCATGATAGTAAGCGGGTGTATCGCTTTTTTTTTGAGTAATTGGTATTACCAAGTAAAACTAAAACCTTATAATGATCAAAAAATAGCTGCTATAACAAAAAACGTAAAAAATTTTTTTCAGCAACACCCCAGATTAGACCTTTCCATTTATTTGCGGCATGTTGCTGCTTTAGGATTTCAACTGGCACTTTTTCAAGAAGGAAAAAAGCCTATTTTTTATGGTAAACCTTTTGATGATACAGCTCTTTCTCCTTCTATTGTAAAGAATGTACTGTCTGGAAAAACGTATCATGGGGTGGTTACTTTTCCAAAAGGAGTATTTATCACCGGATTTTTTGATGATGCTTTAGCAAATACAATCGGTGTTCCTTTAGAAAATAGACAAAGGCGTGCTGCACTTTTTCTTCGCCCGGATATAGGTACTCAGTTTGGAGAGATGCGTATTTTCTTTTCTGTTTTACTCTTATTGACAATTGGACTGAGTATTTTATTTGTTTTTATTGGTACGTATTATATTGTTCGACCAATTCGTCTTTTGACGAAAGCTACGCAAAAAATAGCAGAGGGAGATTACCATGTTACCCTTCCTGTACAACGCACGGATGAATTAGGAGTATTGTCAAAAAATTTCTCTAAAATGACAGCTAGTATTGAGCAATTGGAAGAAATGAGGCAACAATTTGTTTCCAATGTATCCCATGAAATTCAGTCTCCACTCACTTCTATCCGAGGATTTGCCAAGACCCTCCAATCAAATGAGCTCTCTGATGAAATGAGAAAACAGTATTTATTGATCATCGAGCAAGAAAGTGAAAGATTATCGCTATTAAGCAAACAATTGTTATTGCTTGCTTCATTGGAAAAAGAAGAAAATCTGTTACAATACAGTTCATTTGATTTGGCAGAGCAGATGAAGCAAGTGGTGAAGTTGTTGGAGTGGCAATGGCGGTCTAAAGGACTGACAATAGAGTTGAAATTACCAAGTACGAGCATAACAGCAGATGCTAAATTGCTATTTCAAGTATGGGTGAACTTACTTACTAATAGTGTGAAATTTACAGAAGCAGGCGGAACGATTCGATTGGGAATCATTTCAACTTCTGAGTCCATTCAAGTTGAGATGGAAGATACAGGAATTGGTATGAAAAAGGAGGAACTAACTCGGATATTTGACCGTTTTTACAAAGTAGATAAATCGAGAAATAAAAAAGAGGAAGGAAGCGGTTTGGGGTTAGCAATTGTCCAAAAAATTGTTCACTTACATAGAGGTACTATCCAAGTAACAAGTAAACTCAAGGAAGGAACTCGTTTTCAAATGAATCTACCTCGTTTGTAATCTTCTCTTCATCTCCTGTTCATTTGCACTTCTTATAATCAAGCAAGAAAGAGAGGTGCAAAAACATGTTTTTAGCTATTCGAGAAATATGGTATTCCAAGTTACGATATTTTTTAATTGGATTGATTATGGTGTTGATTACATGGCTGGTATTTATGGTAGCTGGCTTAGCAAATGGACTTTCCGCCGACAATGCTTCTGCTATTGATCGCATGAATGCAGATTATTTTGTCATGCAAAAAGATGCAGAAGGTAAATTAAATCGCTCACAGATAAGTAAAATTCAGTGGAAAGGAGTTAGTCAGCAAACAAAAGACAAGAATGCAACGCCTATTGGTATGAAAATGACGAGTGTTTTGAAATTGGGTACAACAAAGAAGATGGATATCACTGCTTTTGCAGTTGATATCAACGGATTCATTGCACCAAAAGTAATAGTGGGAAGTTCTATTAAATTTTTGGCCAAAGGAGAAATTGTAATCGATCAATCACTCGAGCAAGAAGGCATCCGTATAGGGGATTGGATGGTAGATTCTAATTCGGAGAAGAAGTGGAAAGTAGTTGGCTATACTACAAATAATTCCTATAGTCATTCTCCTGTCATATATATGAATCAAGCTACTTGGATAGATTGGACCAAACAAGATAGCTACAATGCTGTCGTTCTACGAGGGATGGAAAGTCAAAAAATAAAGTTAAATAAGGAATTGGAACTCGTTTCGAAAAAAAGAGTTTTGCAGAGTACTCCTGGATACAAGGAAGAACAAGGCTCTTTAGAGATGATGATTGCTTTTCTCTTTATTATAGCTTCTTTTATACAGGCCGTGTTTTTCTATGTTATTACCCTTCAAAAGTCTCATCAGTTTGGTGTTCTCAAAGCAATTGGTGCGACAACGAAATATTTGGTTCGAAGTGTAGTAGGTCAAATTATCGTCATAGCCAGTATTTCTGTTCTTGTAAGTATAGGATTTACTTATGCTACATCCTTGATTTTGCCAGATAGCGTTCCATTTATTCTAGAAAAGAGTACCTTTGCAGGGTTTTCGGTGTTGATGATCATGGTATCACTATTAGGTGCTTTGTTATCGATCTATCAAATAACCAAAGTGGAAGCAATTGATGCAATTGGGAGGGTGGAGTGATGAAGAGTATGGTGACTTTTGAGCGGGTGAGCAAAGTTTATGGGGAAAAAACAAATCAGACAGCAGCTCTTAAAGATGTTTCCTTTTCTGTAAATACAGGTGAATTTGTCGCTATCATCGGCCCTTCCGGTTCTGGAAAAAGTACATTTTTATCGATGGCGGGATTATTGCTGTCCCCTACTAGTGGTAATGTCTTTATTGAAAACGAAATTATTACTAACCTTAAAGAAAAAGATAGAGCGAATCTGAGACTCCAAAAGATCGGTTTCGTCTTTCAGGCTTCTAACCTGATTCCTTATCTCACTGTGATGGATCAATTGCTATTGATTGGCAAGCTATCTCGCAGCCGGAAAGACACAAAACAGAAAGCAGATCGACTACTAGAAAAATTAGGTTTATCGCATCGTAAACATCATTTTCCATCCCAACTATCTGGTGGAGAAAAGCAACGTGTTGCAATTGCAAGAGCATGGATGAATGATCCGCAAATCATCTTAGCAGATGAACCTACTGCAAGTTTGGATTCCAAGCGAGGAAGAGAAGTCGTAGAAATGTTAGCTAGTGAAATCAAGAGAAAAGAAAAAGCAGGCATTATTGTCACACATGATGAGAGGGTGTTAGATTTATGTGATCGTGTGCTGATGATTAAAGATGGTGAATTGCAGATTGGTTGAGAATAAGGTTGTTTCTTTTTCTAAAGTAACAAATTCAACATCCTAATTTCGTTAAGTTAGGATGTTTTTTAAATTTGGGTTTGAAATGAGGTAGAATGGTACTCATGAACAGCTAAGGAGTGACAGCATGAGATTTATTACCCCTACTGATTACCTCGCATTAAAACAAATATGGCCAGAAAGTGGCCAGCATATACTTGCAACCTATGATGAAACATCGATTACAGTATATCAAGCTTATAACCAAAAAATTGCCTCTTATGCAGTAGAACATCAAACATTTGGCGGGGAATTTTCGATGAACCGAATGACTTGGATCAAGCCGAATTTCCTGTGGATGATGTATCGATCAGGCTGGGGGACGAAAGCAAATCAAGAAGTTACATTAGCCATTCGTTTAAAACGGGAAGGTTTTGATCAAATAGTCAGCTCAGCAGTGCACAGTAGCTATCAATCTTCTTATGGGACACAAGAAAAATGGAGACGAGCAGTAAAAAATTCCTCTGTCCGGCTTCAATGGGACCCAGATCATGATCCGTTTGGTCGAAAACTGGAAAGAAAAGCGATCCAGTTAGGGTTAAGAGGGGAAAGCTTGCAAAGATATATGGAGGATTGGATCATGGAAATCGAAGATATATCGGCTTTTGTCGCAGAACAGCGTGAATTTGTAAATGAAAAAGAAATCCATCGCCTGCAAGTGCCTGATGAAAAGGTTTATAGATTTACCTCTAAATAAGCAGGGATGGTGGCTGCGCCAGCAGCCACCATCCGAGACCGAGGTTCTACGCTACATGGAACCGTAGGGTTTCTTCGACGATGATTTTTTTATCCTCTTCGTTCGGAGTATGCCGTCGAGGACCTTCGAGGATGATCTTCTTGGACTTCTCTCGAATTTCATCAGGGAGATATCCCAAGATGGTGTACGCGCTTCCCGCCTGTACGGACGGGTCCTCCCTGAAATTAAACAAGAGGACCGGGACAGAAACGTTAGGGAGAGAAGCCGTCCCCATTCGCATAGCCAGAAGGAACTGCTTTACCCCCTTAGGTACGACGTACTTATTGGAGCCCGGTCCACCTAGTGTGGGGTATGGAATACCTCCAATGAAGCGAATTTCGGAGGTCGCAGCGAGCTTCAAGAAGTAGGAATACCCCTTGTTGAGCTCACCCTCGATGGGAGTGCTAATCATCGTGATTCCTGCCAGCTTCTGAAGCTCTGTATCTGTTTGTACTTGCTTCAGAGCAGCGGAAATGAGGTGTGCGCCCATCGAGTGTCCAGCGAGGATGATTCGGTCGACATCTTCCCGCTGGTTCAAGTTTCGGAAGTCATCTGCAACCCTGTTTACCCAGTCAGTTGCAGTGCACTGAGCCAAAACCTTTGCCTTGAATCGCTCTTGCGCATCATCTGAGCGTTCGAGGCTGACAGGGTGCCCGGGCAGTCGGGAAGCTGAATACCCGACTCCGAGGCTCTCACAGGGAGAGCCCAATCCTGCCTTTTCAGGGCAGGCTCCGAATCCGCCTACAAAGTGAAGATGGATGTTCATCCTAGATTTTTTCCTTCGGTCTCAGATGCCCCTTGTGGGGCAAGTGTAGCTTTATTGTACCAAAAACATTCTTGAATCGAACTATTTTTATAAAAAAATTAAAAACCGTTTCCTTTTCATAACGAAAGGGAAACGGTTGGAATGATTTCAATCACCAGATGGATGAGTCCCATAACGCATCAAGAATCCTCCTTTCAGGATATCTTGCTACTAAAAAAATACTCTTTGGAGTATTTTAGATAATTCTCATTGTCGCCAAGTAGGAGGTAAACTTGTGCAAGCCCAGAGAGAGTCTCAAGTTTTGTTGATTGATCCACTGCATGTTGCAGTACCTCCTTATAGTAATGAATCGCTTGGTCGTAAGAAGTATCTAGTTGATAGGTTTTTGCAAGATGTAGCATTGTTTTGGTGTATTCTAACATGTTATTCTGTTTATTCGCAATCCTAATCGCCTTCTTCAAAATTTTTTGAGAAAGGTGGTATTTTTGTTGATCTTGGTAGAGCACTCCAAGTTTTAGGTAAGCTTCTAAAATAAGTTGATGGCGTTTCGAGATGATATCTTCTAAACCAATAGCAGTTATCAAGCATTTTTCTGCGTGCCTCAGGTAGTTATTTTCCTTATATATATTGGACAAGGTAATATATAACTCTAGTTGTCTCTCATAGTTATCATTGATGAGTGCTAGTTCTAATCCTTTCTTTGCGCAAGCAAATGCTTCTTCTATCATTTGGATTTTTAGGTTTAACTCTGCTTGAAAATCATATATGCCAATAATGGTATCCATGTCCAAATCAAACGAATCTGCTTTTATTTGTTCGATTGTTTTTAAAGCTTCTTCTGTTCTGCCTAAGTTGTATAAGTAAATAGACCGATTGGATAATAGTGTAGTGTATAAATACTTACGTTCTCCATTACGATCAAAAGCCGACAACCCATCATTGGTAAATTGTAAGGCTTGAGCGTAGTTTTGGTTGTGAAATGCAATGAGGGCCAGATGGTTTAAGCAATATGGTTTTAAATTAGTACTAGTAGAGTCAATTTCTCTGTCTAAGTTTTTCAGTGATTCTTTAAAATAGGCCGTTGATTTTTCATTTTGATTTAATTTAAAGTAGCATCGTCCCTTTAAAAAGTCGAGTAATGATCCTTGGTATTTATCTGGTAGTTGACTTAATTTTTTTAGTGCGGCCGCCGGGTCGCGATTGATTTTATTCTCTAGTGTTATGAGATCTAAATATTTTTCCTCTTTCTCTTCTTGTTCTTGTTGTGTCAGTTCGGAAAGATGAATATCTAGTTTTCGTAGGAGGTAGTTTATTTTAGTAGGATTTCGAGAAATGCCTCTTTCGATGGAGGATAAAGTTGCACGGGGGATGTATTGATCTGCTAAATCATCTAATGTCATTCCTCTTTCTTTCCTTACTTTACGGATATAAGAACCAATTTTTGGAATATCCAAAATGAACCACCCCATATTCAAGGTCTTTCTTTTTATAATCATTAAATTATGACTAATTGTCAATTTAGAAATTATCATAAAGTATGGGAATTTTGCATTTGAATATAATTTTTCTACTTATTTCTTCTCGAATTACCATAATAAATAAAAGAATTATCTTGTTTTTGTAATATATTGAATTTGGGTTTTCTAGCTCTTATACTAAAGATAAGGGCAAAAAATAGCTGGATTCATCTCAATTTATTCACATTTTTACGGATTTCCTGAAAAAAATTAGTCTTTTTTTGGGTGAGATTATTTCTGCTAGTTGAAGTTGGTTTTGTAAATTAACTTCAGAAGGGTGAGAATTATGGGATGTAAATTTGAGAAATTCCAATCGGTTTCGAAAAAGAACCTGAGAAACAAAGAAGTCGAAATGCATCTTATGAATGGTGAAACCATTAAATTAAATCTTCTAAATACAGAAATCTTCGATATGGCAAATGGGAGTGTATTTGTAGTAGGGAGAGCGATCGATGTTGCATCTCTAGATGAAATAATTTTTCATATGATAGAGGAAAAGCATTGGAAGCCATAAAATATTTAGCTTGGCATTTGCTCCATTCGTGTGAAGATATTAATCTCCATGAAAAATTAACATCGTTTCCTCCCAATGATCGAAAGCAAATTGTCCAACTTATTCAATGGTGTCTACAAAACGGAAAAAAAATACAGACACTATTAACGCAAGCACATCTCAATGAAATTACCGCTATTTTGCAATATGGGGAAGATGAAGAAGTAGAAGATTTTCACTTTCACCTAACAATGTATGTGTTTACATTTGGCATGGAAATGATGAAAGTTCAAATTGATGATATGTTAGAGGCGAAAGAAGATTGAATTTCAATTATGATACAATTGGAAAAGATAAGTAGAAATACCACCAAATGGTGGTATTTTGAATTTCTGAAATGGAGCTAAAAATATGAATGAAACAATAAAAACAATCTTAGATCATAGATCTATCCGTTCATTTTTGGAAAAAGAATTAAGTGAAGAGCAGATCAGACTGATTGTGGAAAGTGCACAAGCGGCTTCTACATCCAGTTTCGTGCAAGCTTATTCGATCATTGGGATTAAAGAACCTGCCAAGAAAACAGAATTGGCGAGATTGGCAGGAAATCAAGCATATGTAGCGAAAAACGGTCACTTTTTTGTTTTTTGTTTAGATTTAAACCGTTTACGACTAGCTGCTCAGTTAGAGGGAATAGAAGAAAGTGAAATATTCGAAAGCCTTTCATCTACGGAATTATACACCGTTGGTGTGGTCGATGCTGCTTTAGCAGCACAAAATGCTTCTATCGCTGCTGAGTCCATGGGTTTAGGTATTTGTTATATTGGAGGATTGCGTAATGCACTATATGATGTTTCAGCTCTTTTGAAAACTCCTGATCATGTAGTCCCACTTTTTGGATTATGTGTCGGTTATGTAGACAATCGTACAGATAAAAAGCAACGCTTACCAATGGATGCGATCTATCATGAAGAAGAGTATAAAACAGATGAAAAAATGAGTGAACAACTTCATTCGTATAACCGCGATATTTCCGATTATTATTTGCAAAGAACAGGTGGGAAGAGAGCAGATCGCTGGACGGAGATGATGGCAAATAAGTTGACAAATGCTCAAAGATTATATTTGAAACAGTTTCTTCATGACAAAAAACTACCTTTGAACTAGTTGTTTATCGTCCTATTCGAATAAATGACTTACATTTATGTTCATCAAATGTAAGTCATTTTATCTTTTAAAGAAGAGGTACTTAGCTTAAATGCTTGATTAATCGTGTCAAGATATCTACTGTCGCTTTGTATTCATGTGCCTTTGACTTTAAAGAAAAGCCATAACTTTCTTTCATTAAAAATGGAAGGAAACAATTGGAATAAATCCACTAGAACCAACGATTAAGATTGGTTCTTTTTTGATTGAGCTTACTTCTGAACTCCTATATTGTCCCATAACTTAGGAGTAAGAGGTGAGAGGAATGAGATGGAGTCAGTTTGTGGAAAAAGAGTGTGTCAATATGGACACAGGGGAGAAACTTGGGACTTTTCATCGATCAGATCTTGTTATAGACCAGCAAACAGGCGAGATACAAAAGATTTTATTACCACTAGGTAATTCCATTTTCAGGCGAAATACACCTGAGTTGTCTTTAAGTTGGTCTACGATTCAAAAAATAGGTCCAGAGCTGGTTATTGTTCAGCAGAGAGTGCATTCTTCTGAATCATAAAGTAAAAATAGGCAAATGGGTAACAGGCAAAGCCCCAGAAGAATATAGTGCATCATGTGGGGAAAGGGGTTTGAGCGGATGCTGACGGATAAACATTTTATTTTTATCGGTGGAGATGCAAGACAACTCGAAGTGATAAAAAGTTTTATCAAGATGAGAGCAAACATAACACTCATCGGTTTTGACAACCTACAAACTCCACTTAGTGGTACGATGCAAAAAGAGTTTGAACCAACGATATTGTCACGAGCTGATGTTATAGTCCTTCCGGTTATTGGAACCGATGATAAAGGGGAAGTAAGCAGTATTTTTACTACAAAGACACTTATTTTAACAGAGGAGCATATGAAAGCACTACCAAGCCATGCCATTATTTTCACAGGTTTGGCAAGGCCATATTTAAAAAAATTATGCTCCAAATATCAGGTTCCTTGTGTAGAGTTAATGCAAAGAGATGATGTCGCTATCTATAACTCCATTCCGACTGTGGAAGGAGCGTTGATGATGGCAATTCAAAACACAGACATAACAATCCATAATTCTAACGCATTGGTCCTTGGTTTGGGAAGAGTAGGGATTACTTTGGCTCGTACTCTTCAAGCCATAGGAGCCCAGGTGAAAATGGGGATATCTGATTCGGCGGACTATGCTAGGGCCTTTGAAATGGGAGTAACCCCTTTTTATCTACATGAATTGGAAGATTATGTAGAGGAAGCTGAACTTATTTTTAACACTATTCCAGCCCAAGTGTTAACGGCATCTGTATTAGCTCGTGTACGTCACGATGTTGTAATGATCGATATCGCTTCGAAACCCGGTGGGATTGATTATCATTACGCAGAAAAAAGAGGTTTAAAAGCAATTTTGTGCCCTAGTCTACCTGGTATTGTAGCACCTAAAACAGCTGGTAGAATCATCGCAGCGACGATTCGCCAGTTGATGATGGAAGAGATCGCCGAGGAGGTAGGACAATGAGTTTAGAAGGGAAAACAGTCGGATTTGGATTGACAGGTTCTCATTGTACTCATGATGAAGTACTTCCACAGATGGAAAGACTCGTTTCATTAGGAGCTAATATTATTCCGATCATGTCTCATACTGTTGCTAATGTAGATAGCCGTTTTGGAACAGCAGAAGATTGGAAGAGAAAAATAAGAGATATCACTGGACGTGATCCTTATACGACCATTCAAGAAGCAGAACCGTTAGGTCCATCAGGTATACTAGATTGTTATGTTGTGGCTCCGTGTACAGGCAATAGCCTAGCAAGATTAGCCAATGCCTTAACAGACGGTCCTGTACTTATGGCTGCTAAAGCTATGATGAGAAACCATCGTCCTGTTATTTTGGCGATTTCAACGAATGACGCACTTGGATTAAATGCTGCTAATCTAGCTAAATTACTTGCAGCCAAAGATATTTATTTTGTTCCATTTGGGCAAGATGCCCCAGAAAAGAAACCAAAATCATGTGTTTCTCGCATGGATTTGATCCCAGATACATGCTTGGCTGCGATGGATGGAAAACAACTTCAACCATTACTAGTTGAAAAATACCGCTACTTCCCTTCATAATAGGAATAGCAATAATTAGTCCCCATCCGGGGACTTACCCTTTATTTGTAGGAGGAAAAAGTTGTGACATATACCGTAGCTGTTGTAGGAGCGACTGGAGCAGTAGGACAACAAATGATACAATCCTTGGAAAAACGTAAATTTCCGGTTGGAAAATTAATTCCACTAGCTTCTGCGAGATCAGCTGGAGGAACTGTTCAATTTCAAGGAAAGACAGTTACTGTATTAGAAGCTACACCAGATTCATTTGAAGGTGTGGATATTGCTTTGTTCAGTGCTGGTGGTGGAGTAAGTAAATTTCTCGCTCCTGAAGCAGTCAAACGTGGTGCTGTAGTAATAGATAATTCTAGTGCATTCCGTATGGATGAAAATGTGCCTTTGGTAGTACCAGAAGTGAATCGAGAAGCATTATCTGATCATCAAGGCATTATCGCCAATCCAAATTGTTCCACTATCCAAATGGTTGTTGCATTAAAACCTTTACAGGATAAATATGGATTAGAGCGTATTATCGTTTCTACGTATCAAGCAGTATCTGGTGCTGGTTCCCAAGCAATTGAAGAGTTGCGTGCTCAAGCGGCTGCAATGCTTGTTGGGGAAGAGCCAGTATCCAATCTTTTACCAGTAGGGAAGTTGGATAAACATTATCCTATTGCTTTTAATGCAATCCCTCAAATTGATGTAGGGATGGAAAATGGATTTACTTTTGAAGAGATGAAAATGGTACAAGAAACAAAGAAAATATTGGGTGATGATAATCTTGGCATCACACCTACTTGTGTTCGCATTCCTGTTTACCGAGGACATAGTGAGGCAGTTTATGTAGAATTGAAAGAAAACTATCAGCTTTCGGATGTTCGCTCTCTGTTAGAAAATTTCCCAGGAATCATTGTTCAAGACGATCTAGATCAACAAGAATATCCCATGCCGCTAGATGCCGCAGGTTTCGATGAAGTATTTGTAGGGCGTTTGCGCAGAGATCTAGCACATCCAAAAGGGCTCAACATGTGGATTGTATCGGATAATCTGTTAAAAGGAGCAGCATCTAACGCAGTACAAATCGCAGAAGCATTAGTAGCGGATCAACGAATAAGAAGGGGTTAAGTATGAAAGTTATCGTACAGAAGTTTGGAGGTACTTCTGTTGCAACACCTCAAATGAGAGAACGTGTGTTGTATCATATCCAACAAGCATTAGCAGATGATTATCAAGTAGTGGTTGTCGTTTCGGCTATGGGGAGAAAAGGGGAACCATACGCAACAGATACACTTTTAGAATTGACAACAGGTGAGCAGTTGAAAAATCTCTCTTCTAGAGAACAAGACCTTTTGCTTAGTTGTGGAGAGATCATTTCAGCCAGTGTATTGAGTAGCTTGCTTATCCATCATGGAATCGAAAACTGTGTGCTCACTGGTGGACAAGCGGGCATCATTACGAATAACCAACATAATAATGCACAAATTGTTTCCTTAAACCCTAAACGACTTCAAGAGGAGTTAAACCAAGGGAAAGTTGCAATTGTGGCTGGCTTTCAAGGCCAAACAGCAGACGGTGAGATTACTACTTTAGGTAGAGGTGGTAGTGACACTACAGCGACAGCACTTGGAGTAGCTTTAAATGCTGAGTATGTGGATATATTTACTGATGTGGATGGAGTACTCACCGCTGATCCACGAATTGTAGAAGAAGCTACATCTTTAGAAATGGTAACCTACACCGAAATGTGTAATCTTGCTTTTCAAGGGGCTAAAGTGGTTCATCCTCGTGCAGTAGAGATCGCTATGCAGACGAACGTTCCTATTCGAGTAAGGTCTACCTTATCGGATGGGATAGGGACGCTGGTTGTAAGCAGACCAGAACGAGTAGGGTTGACAGAGATATCAGATCGCCTTATTACAGGTATCACCCAAATGCCTAATGTTACTCAAATTCGGATTCCTACCCAATCGGATAAACTTGATCTACATTTGGATGTTTTTCGTCTGATGGCCTCAAAGGGGATCAGTGTCGATTTTATTAGTGTGACTCCTAGTAGTATTGCATATACGGTTAGTGATCCACTTGGTGATTTAGCGAAGTCTCTACTGATGGATATCGGATTAGAACCTGAACTGTATCCATCCTGTGCGAAAGTTTCAGTTGTAGGAGCAGGAATTGCTGGAGTACCTGGAGTGATGGCGCAGATTTTGGAGGCATTAACAGAAGAAGATGTAAAAGTACTTCAGTCGGCAGATTCCCATACGACTATTTGGGTACTAGTACCAGGGGACGATATGATTAAAGCGATACGTGCTTTACATCGGAAATTTGAACTTCATAAATACTAACGGAGGTTAAAATCATGTTATTTGGACGCCTATTGACTGCGATGTGTACTCCGTTCACACCAGATGGAGAGATTGATTGGGATGCACAGGGTGCTCTCATTGAACACTTGATTCAAACAGGTACAGATACGATTGTAGTATCTGGTACAACAGCGGAATCTCCTACTTTAAGCAAAGATGAAAAATTAGCCCTTTTTTCTTTTACTGTTAAACAAGTAGCTGGAAGAGTGAAAATAATCGCTGGTGTTGGAAGCAACAACACTGTTGAAACGGTTCAGTTCACACGTTTAGCTGCTGAAACAGGTGTAGATGGTGTAATGGGAGTAGTTCCTTATTACAACAAACCATCACAAGAAGGCATCTATCAACATTTCGTGGCTATTGCAAATGCAACAACACTTCCGGTGATGTTATACAATGTTCCTGGTAGAACTAGTGCAAATATGACAGCAGAAACAATGATTCGTTTATCAGAATTAAAAAATGTAATAGCTATTAAAGAAGCGAGCGGAAATCTTTCTCAAATCACAAAAGTAATCTCTTCTGTACCAGACGATGTTGTCGTCTATAGTGGAGATGATAGCTTAACTCTCCCAATCCTAGCGGCTGGTGGAGATGGAATTGTGAGTGTTGCAAGCCATCTGGTTGGTTTAGAAATGAAGGAAATGATTGATGCTTATTTAGCGGGGGATGTTCAGAAGGCTGCAAAGCTACATCAACGCTATCAACCTGTATTTGAAGGGATATTCCTAACATCAAGCCCATCCCCCCTCAAATATGCTTTAGCAAAAAAAGGATTAATCCATCCTACCGTTCGGCTTCCTCTTGTAGAAATGACAGAAGATGAAAAACAACAAGTTGATCGCTGGTTTCACGAACTTGTTCAATAATAAATGCAAGAAGATCCGTGTAATGCGGATCTTTTTTTGTGATTTCCTGTAAGAAGAGAATTAAATATTGAAAAGTATCTCTACATCTGTCTGTGATGTATTTCTATCTTGACAATGGGGATAACTGCGCAATAGGTAATAATCTTTACAATATTCCCTTGATCTAATTTTTCTTTACTATTTTTATTCTCCTATTTTCTATTCAGATAATTTAGTAAGATATAAGAAAGGACAACCATCCAACCCATTGGAGGTACAGATGGATCGGAATAGATCCTTGGAATCAATCCGCAAAACAGTGGGCATGATTTTCTTGATTGTGGGGCAAGTGCTGGCCATCAGCGGCATTCCGGACTTGATTTCCCAATCTCTGCATGTGCGAAAAGCAGACAGCGCCGGCATCATCATGACGGCTTTTGGAATTACTTTGTTGGTCAGCAATCTAGTCGTCGGAAAGTTGATTGACAAAGTGGGTGCAAAGAGGCTTCTCTATTGGAGTCTCCCTCTTACAGCTGTCATTCTGTGGGGGTATCCGCTCACTGAAGATAGCACCTTTGCTCTGACAATGGTGCGGATCGTGCACGGATTTTTCTATGCACTGATCGTCAATACGATTTTCTTCGTTACGAGGAATAGTGTCTCCGAACGTCATCAAGCTCGGGTCACCCTTCTTAGCGGCGCCTGCACCTTTTTGGGTTCTGGTCTTGCCATGTAGTCGGGCTGTCATGGCTGGTCAACACGAACATCCTTTGGCATGTGGTCATAGCCTTGGGAATCATCTCTACAGCCTTGGTATTTACAGGAGTTGTTCTCAAGGAGCACTCTTGGATTTCCATGGTACAGAAAGCACGGGATTTCGTTTCTCGTCTATCTTCTTTGCCTGTAAAAGAGGCGATCCACAAAGAAGCATTTCTCCTTGCTCTGCCAGGAACGGGCGTAAGTATTGCATACTTGTCCTTCCTTACTTGGTTCGCCAATTATTGGCAAAAAGAGCCTGGTATGGTGTTGCTGTTGGCAACTATGGGAAATGCATCAGTAGCGTTTACGGTGATGCCTCCGTTGGCGAAGAATCCCAGGGGATACTTTCCACTCATGGCAAGCAGTAACTTGCTCATGGTGGTGAGTTTGCTCATGATTTGGAAGGGTCATTCCATGCAAATCATGATTCTCGCTGGGATTCTAATTGGTTTCTCTGTCTGTGGTAATAACAGCAGTATCCTTGAAGCCATTCTTCGCAAGGTAGACCGATCTCAGCATGGAGCTGCCACAGGTACTCACCGCTTCATGTTGCAACTAGGTGGCGTAATCGGTACAGCATACTCTAGTATGATGTGGGGATTTCTGAGGAATCAAATGTGGCCCGCCATGTTCCCTCTATTGATGCTCTCCCTTGTCTCCCTCTTTTTCATCTGGAAGTGGAGTAGCAAGGTGGATGGAGCTAATGAAATCCAAAAGCCACTTGATGTTGCTTACATTAGAGGAGAAACTGTTTTCCTTTTGGCACAGGGGAAATATCAGCAGTTTCAAGAGAGGCTTTCCGACTTTGGAGTCGATGACCTAGAAAACATCCCATCACATTCACCGGAAAAGAAGTTCACTTTCTGCAACAATGTAGAAGAGGCACTTTGGTACCTAGAAATGGTGAAAGTGAAGGATGATCATCTTCCCGTCGATGGTCCGATTTTCCAATTGCAGGAGTTGTTTTTGCAACTTCTGATGGAGTTGGAACCGTACGAATTGGCAGCATACACACTGGGGAAAGAATTTAGTACCAACTCAAGTGAAATGAAAGCTGAAATTCGTAAGATTCACGCTTCTCGTCTAAAAGAAATTCGGGAATCAGTCCTGTGGATGCAAGATCCCCATCAATTGATACCAGAAATCGGCGATGAAATCGAGGATGGAATGTTCCCACATATTGATCTGTTCCCATCCTATCTAACGTCTGATCTACTCCCTGCGATTCAAGCATTGGCAGTAGTAGATATCTCAGAAGTCATGGCAGCATACAAGAAAGAAAATTCCATGGCTTCGGTCGCATAACATACAAATTGTGTGATCTATAGCCCCCCTCTCGATATATTGAGAGGGGGCTAGTCGTTTTAACCATAATCAATCAGATAACACATTAACTGTCATTGCATTGCTTATGATTTAAATAATCTCAATATAAACAAAGAAAATACCTTTAGATAAAGATTATGACGGGATGATGATTTTTCGTGTCTTCAATTTGTGACATTTTCGTTTTTCTAAGTTGTTATCTTGCATAGCCTTTTTCAATTCGTATATAATGAATACCAAGTGAGATTTGTGCGGTTATAGGGTGAACAACAAAAATTACATTGGAGGTAAGTTTTTTGACAAAGAACCAGCGAGGCAAGTTGCATATATTTGCTCTCGGTGGATTGGGTGAAATCGGAAAAAATATGTATGTTGTCCAATATGAAGACGACATCGTAGTAATTGATTCAGGACTGATGTTTCCAGAGGAGGATATGCTGGGGATCGACATTGTTATTCCAGACATATCTTATCTCATCGAAAATCAAAGTAAATTAAGAGCTATTATTCTTACACACGGACACGAAGACCATATCGGTGGATTAGCCTATATTTTAAAACAAATCAAAGCACCAGTTTATGCTACACAACTCACCATGGGGCTAATCGAACACAAACTGCGGGAAGCACATGTACATGATGTGAAACGTCATGTGATATCCAATCAATCAGAAGTTCAACTCGGCCGGTTAAAAGCAAGCTTCTTCTACACCAATCACAGTATTCCAGATTCGGTAGGAGTATGTATCGATACACCAGAAGGATTGGTCGTACATACTGGTGACTTTAAGTTTGATATGACACCTGTTAACGATAATAATTGTGATTTCCACAAAATGGCTGAGATTGGAAAACGAGGAGTACTCTGCCTGTTATCTGACAGTACGAATGCAGAGCGAGCAGGATTTACAGGAACGGAGCGTTCTGTAGGAGAAAGCTTGATGGAAGTTTTCCGTAAGTCCAAGCAGCGCGTTATTGTCGCTACTTTTGCTTCCAATATTCATCGGATTCAACAAGTAGTAGATGCAGCATATCATCATGGTCGCAAGCTTGCGGTAGTCGGTCGGAGTATGGTAAACGTAGTAAATATCGCATCTGATCTAGGTTATCTTGATGTTCCAAAAGATTTAATCATTGAGCCAGATGAGATCAATCGCCTGCCGGCTCATCGGGTTGCTGTGATCTCTACAGGTAGCCAAGGGGAAGCCATGTCAGCGCTTACGAGAATGGCAAATGCATCTCATCGAAAGATTGAGATTCTTCCTGGAGATACAGTCGTAATCGCAGCTACCCCGATTCCTGGAAACGAAAGAATGATTGGTCGTACCGTTGATCAGTTGTTCCGAATCGGTGCAGATGTAGTATATAGTGCAACCTCACATGTCCACGTGTCCGGACACGGTTCACAAGAAGATTTGAAGTTAATGCTCAATTTAATTCGTCCTAAATATTTTATTCCGATTCATGGTGAGTACCGGATGCTTCGTGCTCACGCTCAATTAGCCGAGTCTGTCGGTGTGAAAACCGATAATATTTTTATCTGTGATAACGGAGATACAGTAGAATTTTCAGGTGGTAAAGCGAGATATGGTCCCAAAATCTCCACAGGCAAAATTTTAATTGATGGACTTGGTGTTGGAGATGTAGGTAATATCGTATTACGAGATCGTAAGCTCCTTTCCCAAGACGGCATTTTAGTTGTTGTTCTTACCCTAAGTAAAGCTAACGGAACTATTTTATCTGGCCCAGATATTATCTCCCGCGGATTTGTTTATGTACGCGAATCAGAGAGACTACTGGAAGAAGCAAACACTGTTGTGAACCAGACAATGGAAAAATGTATGAAAGATCAAGTAAGTGAATGGGCATCGCTTAAAACGAGCATTCGTGACTCCTTAAGCAAATTTCTCTACGAACGCACCCGCCGCCGTCCTATGATCTTACCAATAATTATGAAAGTATAATCGACACTCACTAAACGAGAGCCAATTTTCCTTGTTATATAAGGGGTTTTGGCTTTTCGTTTTTGTTTGGAACCCCGTTTGGTAACATTTTGGTAACCTTTATTATACTAAAGTATTTTTCCTTTCTTATCGATGGAAGCATTTTCGATTTGAATAGCGTTTTCAAAATTATCTGCTAAACTTTTTTGCATGTCTGGCAATACATGGCTATAAGTATTCAAGGTTATACCTACTTCTGCATGACCAAGTCTTTCAGACACAACTTTTGGATTTTCACCCAGTTGAAGCAACAGAGTTGCATGGGTATGTCTTAGCCCATGGAATTTTATTTTTGGTAAGTTATATTTGGAGATAACATACTTTAAATCCCGGTTTATATCTCCTAAATCAACTGGATTTCCGTTATAATTTGCTACTACTAAATCGTGATCACGGTAAGCATTTCCTAATTTTAATTTCAGTTCATTTTGAGCAGCTCTATGCTTTTTTAAGATGGAAATAACCGTCTCAGATATGGAAATGGACCTTTTTGACTTTCTGGTTTTTGGTTCTTGAAAAGTTAATGCTCCCTTTACCTTATACAAGGTTTGACGAATGCGAATTTGTCCTTTATCAAGATCACAATCACGCCATCTTAGTCCTAAAATCTCACCCTTTCTCATCCCAGTGAAAATTGCTAAGGCATATGCAATATAAAATTTTCTGTTTTTTGTGAGAGAGAGAAACTGAGTAATTTCAGTCATTGTCCAAACTTCTACATCATTATTCTCTACTCTAGGAGGCTTTAATAATGTAGAAACATTTTTGCTTATTAACTCCCACTCAGTAGCTGTTTTCAAAGTTTTACTGATGATAGCATGCATAATTCTTATATAACTAGCTGATAGTCCTTCTCTTAATTTATTGCTGTAGAATTTTTGAATGATCATAGGGGTTATTTTTTGCAATTCAAGATGACCTAAGCCAGGATAGATATGTTTATTAATGACAGAGATTTGTGATTCATAAGTAGACTGTCTTATGGTTAGTCTTACATGATTCTCCATGAAATCCTTTAAAAATTCCCCAAATGTCAATTTTGATGGTTCAATGTACTCGTTTTTTTCTATTTGTGTAATTAATTCAGCACAGGCTAATTCGGCCTCTTTTTTTGTCTTAAATCCTCCCATTTGTTTTTGTCTTCTTTTTCCCGTATGATCCTTCCCGATATCAATTATGAAGGACCATGATTTTCCCCTCTTGTAATAGTGCCCTTTCATATAACCACCCTTTTAAATTTGAGAACAGATGTACTCGGAATCAATTACAAGTATGAATATAACTCTTAATTTGCCTATAGTCAACATGCATAAAAATATGTCTAAATTCAAATAGATGATGGATGTTGCTTTGTAATTAATTAACATTTAAATTATTGGATTTAATATGATATGATGGCGCATATAGGAATATACGTTCTGTTTGAAAGGAAGATCGAACTAGTAGCGGAGGTAGAAATGTGGTAAAAGATGAGGCAAACACTGCAGAACCTGAAGAATCCCTGGAACAAACGCTATCTAGAGTTAAACAAGTTTATAGACTTTTTAATATCTCTAATCAACCGGAAAAAGGAGAGGATATCGGGGAAATATTAAGTTACTTATATTTGAATAGAAAATTTAAAGTAGAAGAACTCGCGATCATATATCAACTTAGAGACAAAATTCGTTTAAGGATTTCATCATAATACTTAACTAGGAAAAGATTATTCTTCTCTAGCTAATATTGCTTGAATGACTCTTTGTAATGTCTTTCGTTCTTCTTCTGTTAGCGGATGATTTCCCCAATGTGCATTGCTCTCTTTGTCTGAGAGCATTTGTTTTATGTCTACAGGCTGATCAATCGTAAGATTGTCAAAATCTAAGTCGATGTAGCCAGCGGCATAGAAGATGAGCTCTCTTTTTTCTTCAAGTCCATCAGCGATTTTTGCAAGAATATCAGCAGATGGATTTTCTTTTTCTCCTCGTTCTAATCTCGATAAGTAACTTTGATCTACTCCTGATTTATTTGCTAAATCAGTCAGAGTCATATCTTTTTTCTTTCGTTGAAATTTAATGTAAGCCCCGAATTTTTTTGCGTCTCTCATCGTATACCCTCTTCATTTTTTTATATGTACCCGTTATTTTTTAGGAAAGATTTTATACTTGTTATTTTAGCTAATTTTTTGCTTACAGACAATGACAGGAAATCTCAGATGTGAATGAAAAATCGGTTGCACATAGGCATTATTAATTATAATATGTTTACAGGCATATACGAAGGGTGGTGATGCTTGTGGATGTAAAACTTAATTTACCAGTATTACGGCAATTTCTTGTCAATCATGAGATAACTGAGATTGAACTATCTAATTTAATGGAGATGGATCGCAGCTTTATTTACCGTGTTTTAAGAGAACAAAGAGGACCAGGACCTAAATTTATTTCTAGACTAATGAGTGTGACGGGATTGGAGTTTAATGATCTCTTCATCATGAAAAATTAAATATGCCAATACATTTAAAAATTATCTATAAAAGGAGACCTGGAAGGAAATGAACAAAGAAGACTACCCCTTGATATTAAAAGCAGATCAAGTTGCTGAGATTCTTTCAGTTTCCAAAAGAAAGGCCTATGAAGTTATGGAATATTCAAATTTCCCGCTAGTGAGGGTTGGTAGATCAAAAAGAGTGAGTCGTGATGCTTTTTTTAGATGGCTAGAAGATCAATTGAGTGCTTTTTAGGAAGGGAGGTGATGAGTTGGAGATAAAGGGTATTCGAAAAATCACAGGTTTTGTGGAGGATGGTGTAGTAAAGGTACATGTCTATCTAAGAGGTAATCAGGCAGAAGTTCTAAAAGTACTTCGATTACTACCTGATTTGCCAAATGTACTCGGCATCGGTCAGTATGATCCCATCGCTAGACAGCAAAAAAGCCCGCTGGATCAGAGCGAGCTTTAGGTAAAACTTAGAGATGCGTATAGGATATCACGAAAGATGTTCTATATGCAAATAAGGAGAGCGGAGAATTGAATAATCTACCCATGCAATTAGTAAACACAGAGGTTGTACCTGCCAGCATGATAACACCAGCTGGTTCGATTGATCAGGCAATTGAACAGTTTGAGCTGTATCAAGAATTAAAACTTCGATTGGGTACACCGGATGACTTTCAATATATCGGAAATAAAAAACATCCAAAGAAAAGTTTTGTAAGGAAAGTACAGCGGTTTTTCAATGTATCCTGCGAGATTGTAGAAGTTATGCCTTTTCACGATGAGAATGGACAAGTGATTGCATGGTTGGCAAAGGCAAGAGCAGTGCACCTTGGGACAGGAGCTTTTCAAGAAGGGGATGGAGCCTGCTCCTATGAGGAGAAAACGGCTGAAGATCCTCTGAAAGAGAAAAGACTTCGTACCATCCACAATGTTCGCTCACATGCGGTTACACGAGCGAAGAACCGGGCCATATTGGATTTGGTTGGATTTGGAGACGTAAGTGCAGAAGAAATCAACATGGGAGACTATGTTCAACCAGAGGCAGGCGGATCGAGAACAAGCACCTATTCATTGACAGGACAAGCTACCACCAATCAGCGGAAAGCCATCTTCTCTATTGGAAAAGAAAAAGGCTTGACGAAGGACGAAGTCAAAAAAGTGGGCCGGTTCCAAACTAAAAAAGAAAGCACACAGGAGTTAACCAAACAAGAGGCAAGCGATTTGATCAACCTTTTAAAAGAAACATTATATCCAGAGTTGATCGAGATGGTGAAAGCAGTAGAACAGGTAGAGAACACCATAGGAGGCACATTAGAAGATCAATCCCTAGAAGTAGACATGGAAACGGGGGGGTTGATCTAGATGGCAGAACGCTATTTGCTGGAAGAGTCCCTCGAACACGACTTGGATGACTTAGATCACTATATGAGGAAAATCAAGCAAGTATGGACATATGGCTGGACGGTTTACGAGACGCGCCAGTCCATAGAACAAACAGTGAGAATGATGGAGCAAACCATAGAAAAGGCTCGAACTAAAATCAACATCTAGGCGACAGATTGTCGCCCAAAGTCGAAGAACTGTTCATTAGTTTGATCCATCCTAGAGGAAAACGAGGGAGAACATCATGAGGAAGTTTCCAGTTCGATTCAGTGAAACCAAAACAAAAGGCATGGACAAGCTCCAAGTTGGGGATCAGATCGTGATTGCTTCTGGATTGGAATGTACCATTCTGGAAGTCTTCCTTTATCAAAGTCGTAAAGTGTATAAAACAGATTGCATGGGTTTGGTGTATGCAGATGAATTAGAGGGGCGATAATTTCGCCCTTTCCCTATATAGAAAAGAAAGGCCGAACAGAATGAACTACATCAAAGAGTTGAATGCGTTTCGGGATTGGAGCATGTTGAACCGTCCTTCTACAGGTCAAGTTGCATTGTGGTACACCTTAATGTCGATCAACAACTGGACTGGGTGGCAAGAATGGTTCTCTACGCCCAATCAAACGCTTCAGCTAATGACTGGATTGTCCAGAGGCGGATTGGAGAATGCAAGAAGTTCTTTGATTCAGCAGGGAAGAATTCAGTACAAAAAAGGTCGTTCCAATCATGCAGGGTCCTACAAGATTATTCCTTTCTTAATGAGTGACTATCAAAAAGTAGGCACAGAAGTGAGCACAGGAGTAGGCACACCAGCAGGCACAGAAAAAGCCAATCCCGATGCACAGAAAAAGCCGCTAAGTAGGACATTTAATAAACAAAACCAAACCAAACCAAACGAAACTGAAAAAGAAAAACAACAAAAAGAAAAGTCTCTTCTCTTGGCTACGCAAGTGGAGCAAATTTGGAATCACTATGTGCAGGTGTTTGGGAGTTTCTTTCCTCGAAAGCTGACCCTTACACCTAAACGCAAAAAAGCCATCCAAACACGCCTGCAGGAAGGGTACTCCGTGGAGGAGATATCCCTTGCGATCAGCAATATCCGGAAATCTCCCTTCCACTGTGGGCAAAATGACGGGAATAAATTCTATGCAGATATCATCTTCATTTGCCGAGATGGGGGCAAAGTGGAGGAATGGATGAACCACCAAGGAGGAGCGCAGCATGGGAAATCTAGCAACGATACAGGAGAGGATCGAGAGAGTGAGGATGGAGTGGTCATCCAATTTGGCAAGTATGCCCGAACATGAGCAACCAGTCTATACGTGTTCTACTTGTAAGGATCAAGAATGGATCATTGATCCTCAAAATCCTTGGGTAGCCACACCATGCCCTTGTGCAAAGCAAAAACAGCTTCATCGAAGGATACAAAACGCATTGATTCCAGAAGAGTTCGAGGAGGCACGTTTGGATAATTACCAAGTAACCTCACCTATCCAACAGGAGTTATTCCAAACGGCGAAGCGGTATGTAAAAAATTCCTCTATGATTTGGCAAGGACGTCAAAACAGCATGGGGATGGTTGCAGAAGTAGGGGAAACGCAGATCAAGCGTATCCCCGACCTCAAACAACGAGCCAACTTGATCCAAAAATACAACAGCTATGGATTGGGCAAAACCCATCTTCAGATCGCTATTGCAAAGGAGCTTTTACAACAAGGACATGCTGTCCTGTGTATTTCTGATGTGGTGTTTATGCATGATCTTGCTCAATCGAAACGGTATAGCGATGAGGGGTCTGCGTTTTATCGCTTACTCAGTGGCGTAATCGAAGCCGAAGTACTGGTTTGGGACGATATCGGCAAAAGCAAATACACAGAAGCAAAAGAAGAATTGTACTACCGGATTATCAACGAACGATACCGACAAAGGAAACCAATTCTTTTTTCCTCCAACGAAGATGAACTTACTTTGTCAGAGCGGATTGGAGAAGCAGCTTTTTCTCGGCTTTACAGCATGGCGAAAGATTACTTTGTGAAAGTAAAGGGTCCTGATTATCGGGTAGAAGGGACTGGAACATGAGTACAGCTTTGATCAGGCAGTTAGAACGAACTCATTGCCGAAAACAATCTCGAAAAGTATACCTTGCTTTGGAGGAACTGGATTTTACATGGGATGAACGTGAGATCGCACAGTTTGAAAACCTATGGCGAGAAGGGATCAGCCTTTGGGACATTACAGAGAGCTTTGGTCGTGATCCAGATGAAGTGTTGATTCTAGCTGTTGACCGAGGGAGAAGAGGAACCATACACAAACGGGCAGGTGGTGTATTTGGAGAAGCCAAGCAGAATTCAGTTCACTGTACCGGGGAGAGCTGTTCCAGCAGTGAGGATGACACAGAAGAGCAAATGGATCAATCCACAAGCAAAACGGTATATAGCATATAAAGAGGAAGTGAAATGGCGGGCTGTGCTCGCCACCTCTCAAAAATTAAAGGGAGATATACAAGTAGAAATCCAAGTCTACTTAAGAGGAAAACGCAGGATGGATATCGATAACATCGCCAAGAGCTTACTAGATGGGTGCAACAACATCTGTTATGACGATGACAGCCAAGTAACTTATCTCCAAATTCAGAAGCATCGTGTAGCAAACATAGAGGAACAACGAGTAGAACTCACGTTGCAACAAGCAAACTAGCACATCGGACAACTAGACGAAATAATCGGGGTGGCAATCATGAAAGTCAAAGTAGCAATGCATTATTGTAAAGGATGTATTTGGCTGATTCGTGGAAGTCTGTGTCCATTTTCTCGGTGTGTCAAACGATATGGTTGGTCTTTTGAAAATAAACAGAAATGAGGGATGGGACGATGGACAGTAGTGCTGCTATGCAGTATCGGAAACCTGCTTATAAAAAAATAGTGGAACGGATGCTAAGAGAATATCCTATCTTGAAGAAATCCATAGTTGAATACGAATCTTATCATTATCCATCCTGCATCACTGTTTATGAAGAACGGATCGGAAGGTCGTATAATGAGTATCTGTCTTCCACAGAACAATATGGTATTCGGAGAGCAGACAAACAAATGAAAGTAAGAAGCGTAGAACAAGCATTAAAAGTGTTAAGCATAGAGGAGAGAAAATTGATTGAAGAACGATATTTTGATTTAAATACTCCTAGTGATGGAATGATCTATGAACGATTGGGTTGGAGTAAGAGAAATTATTATCGAATTAAAAAAGGTGCACTCTATACACTTGCTACTTTTTTAAATTTTATTTAGCGATTCTAGACCTAGAATCCGATGCATAGTCATCAAGTTAAAAAATCCTGTTTCACTTTAGAAAACCTTATGGATCAAAAAAAGCCGATTTCAAAGTCATTTGACTCATGAAGTTCCTCTTTCGTTGATAGATTTACAGGAAAAAACGCTATCCTTTCTAATGTCTTAAAAGAGGATAGCGTTTTTTGTTTTGGGGGATTTTTTTGTTTAGCTTGATGGGCATGTACCTCTACCCCAAAGTTCAATGGTTTTCGTGTGGAAATTACGGCATTGAGAAAAGTTTTGTGAATCAAGACCATGCTAGAAACTGCTTTACAATTTCACTTTTATTTGGAAAGGGTTCCATATCCATTCGAAACTAATTTAATTTTTTAATGACAATAGAAGCGTTTACGTTTGCTTGTGTGCCTCCTACCAAAGACGCAAGGCCAACTGCTGCAGCTGAAGAATGATTTCGAAGGGTAAGAACATCGCCGGCTGCTATGGCGATTATAGCCTGACCGTTGTTTTGCTGAGTGCCGGCACCTGAACCGTAGACTGTTCCGGAAACCAGTGCGCCATTTAAAAATAGTGCGAATTGGTTGGGTTCTGACCCCGATACGGAGAAAGTAACCTCGTAGTCTCCCGGAGTGGTAACTAAAATTTGAGAGGCTCCGGGGGCATGCGTAATTCCAGGTGTAATTATTCCATTTGAATCAAAAAGGACATCCGCCTCTATAGCTACCGTTTGAGGAGTTAGATTGTAAATATACCCGTATACGGATAACCCTGCTCCGGTAGCGCCCGTGGCTCCCACACCTGTGGCACCCGTAGCACCTGTAGCACCAGCTGGTCCCTGTGGACCCGTGGCTCCCACACCTGTAGCACCCGTAGATCCAGTGGCACCCGTAGCACCTGCAGCTCCAGCTGGTCCCTGTGGACCCGTGGCTCCCACACCTGTAGCACCCGTAGATCCAGTGGCACCCGTAGCACCTGCAGCTCCAGCTGGTCCCTGTGGACCCGTGGCTCCCACACCTGTAGCACCCGTAGATCCAGTGGCACCCGTAGCACCTGCAGCTCCAGCTGGTCCCTGTGGACCCGTGGCTCCCACACCTGTAGCACCCGTAGATCCAGTGGCACCCGTAGCACCTGCAGCTCCAGCTGGTCCCTGTGGACCCGTGGCTCCCACACCTGTAGCACCC
>NZ_JAKWBN010000009.1 GCF_022511585.1 Shimazuella soli
ACCCGTGGCTCCCACACCTGTAGCACCCGTAGATCCAGTGGCACCCGTAGCACCTGTAGCTCCAGCTGGTCCCTGTGGACCCGTGGCTCCCACACCTGTAGCACCCGTAGATCCAGTGGCACCCGTAGCACCTGTAGCTCCAGCTGGTCCCTGTGGACCCGTGGCTCCCACACCTGTAGCACCCGTAGATCCAGTGGCACCTGTAGTTCCAGTGGCGCCCGTAGCACCTGTAGTTCCAGCTGGTCCCTGTGGACCCGTGGCTCCCACACCTGTAGCACCCGTAGATCCAGTGGCGCCCGTAGTTCCAGTTGTCCCTGCTGGCCCCGGAGGTCCACCTGAGGGTCCAGTAGGTCCCGTGGCTCCAGTTGCTCCAGTAGTGCCTGTTGGTCCCGTTGGACATGTACATCCTTGTGGTGGTTGTGGTCGTGGAGGGAATATACCTGGGCATTGAGCCGGAGGGAATATACTGGAATTGCACCATAATTCTAAGGTTTTAAGCCATTCATCACGATAGTTAATATCCTCTCCCTCCTTTCTTTTATAAAAGGGATAAGTGTCGGAATTGCTGAGCTTGCCGTCATACTTTGTGTAATTGTTTCTTTCGGGGAAGTGGGTTCAAAACGGACTCCAACAATTGCTCACTCCTAATTTCAGAGTATGCTGAGGAATACTTTTGTGCTCATTAGTGTTAGTACTTTTGGACTGATTAGGATGGTTATAAATTCACGTTATAGAAGTCAAAAGGTACTTTGTCCTTTTGGGAATTTTTATAATGAGGAATTAAAACTTGATAAGTTACTCGAAGATTACATGAACAGAGATTATTGAAGAAACATCAGAGATTAAAAAGGGAAGTACACTAAGTTAAACTAACTAGATTCTATTTAATATCTAAAGGCACTATTTTGGCAGTTTTCAGTCACCAATTCTCTCAAATAAACAATTATCATAGTAAATATAGAGAACTCATGATGGTACCTAAATTCTAGCGGGCTTAAGCCCGTTTTTATTTTTGTTAGGAGAGAGTATAGGTGAATATCCTGAACATACAATTAGTATCAATAGAACAAATCAATCCAGCACTATACAATCCACGATTAGATCTCAAGTCAAGCAATCCTGAATATGCGAGGCTCAAACGTTCCATTGAGGAGTTTGGCTTTGTTGAGCCCTTGGTCTGGAATGAGCGAACGGGAAATCTCGTAGGTGGTCACCAACGGTTTAAAATCTTACTTGATCAAGGTAGAACAGAAGTAGAATGCTCCGTTGTGGATTTGGATGAGCAGAAAGAAAAAGCTCTCAACATTGCACTCAACAAAATTAGTGGTGATTGGGATCTATTGAGATTAAAAGATTTACTGGAAGAATTAGATGTAGGTGACTTTGATGTAGAGTTGACTGGATTTGACCATGAAGAGATTGAGGATTTGATGACGCAATTCTTTGTAGAAGCTGATCCAGAAGAAGATGACTTCGACGTAAATGTAGAGTTGGAAGGTATAGAAGAAGCAATCACTCAAAAGGGAGATATCTGGCTACTAGGAAAGCATCGTCTAATCTGTGGGGATGCGACTTCTGCTGAAATATTCCAGCGATTAGTGAAGGATAAGTTGGTAGATATGGTTTTTACTGATCCACCCTATAACGTAGATTACACTGGAAAAACCAAGGAAGCTCTCAAAATCCAAAATGATAAAATGAACAACAGTCAATTCTATCAATTCTTATATGATGCTTTTACTAACATGATTGTCGTCACCAAATCGGGTGGCGGCATTTATATTTGTCATGCAGATAGTGAAGGGATCAACTTTCGGACTGCGATGATAGATGCAGGTTGGGAACTAAAGCAGTGCATCATCTGGGCAAAAAATGCGATGGTACTTGGCAGGCAGGATTACCATTGGCAACATGAGCCTATCCTCTATGGATGGAAGCCGGGTGCTAGTCACCAATGGCATGGAGATCGAAAGCAAACCACGCTTTGGAATATCGATAGACCATCTCGGAACAAAGATCATCCGACGATGAAACCTATTGGTATTCCTGCAAAAGCAATACAAAACTCCTCCAAACAAGGAGCCATTATACTTGATCCTTTTCTTGGTTCCGGTTCTACTTTGATGGCAGCAGAACAAACAAACCGAGTCTGTTATGGGATTGAACTAGATCCTATTTACTGTGATGTAATCGTGAAAAGGTGGGAGGAGTATACGAATCAGAAAGCGGTGAAAGAAGGTGGCGAGACCTGAGAAATTAACACCAGAAGTACAACAAAAGATAGTAGATTCCCTTCGGATGGGCAACTACATCGAAACAGCATCAGCTTATGCAGGAATCAATAAAACGACCCTGTATGATTGGCTAAAACGTGGTGCAAGAGAAAATAGGGGGAAGTATAGGGCGTTTTCCAACGCAGTAGAAAAAGCAATGGCAGAAGCAGAAATGCGGGACGTGGCTCTTATTGCACAAGCGGCAAAGGAGAACTGGCAGGCGGCTGCGTGGCGACTAGAGCGTAAGTATCCGGCTCGTTGGGGTAGGAAGACACAGCATGAGGTTACTGGCAAAGAAGGTGGTCCAGTAGAGATTACTGATCCGAAACGACAACTGATAGAGAAGCTGAATGCTCTGGTAAAACGGAAGGAAACGGACCACGAGGAAAACCCGATCTAGTCGGGCTCCCTTGTTAGGTAGAAGGGATGGTATATTTATTCTACTTCTACATAGTTGGCGATGGTTGCTAGTGCTTCGTGGTAGTTTCCGCAAGCCATCACCTCTTTTGCCATTTTATTGGCTTGTTCCGGTTGTCCTCCTCTTCTTAGTGCTTGGCTGGCAAGTCCGATGAGGTTAAAAATATTTCCGTTTGCTCCGATTAATTTTGCTACAGGCTTGGTTGTCATGGTTGTATTCCTCCTAGTTGTCGTGTGCCTTTTGGCATTGTCATCATAGCTCTGTTTTTGGTAGTAATCAACTAATTTATCAAATAATTCCTTAATGAATTTTAAACAAAATGTTGATGGAAATGAGATAGAGGAATACCATGATTGTCCATGTACGCTCACAAGGAAAACCCGATCTAGTCGGGTTCCCTTGGTAGGGAAGGTTTATTGTGCTACATCCTCGTCATCGTAGTATTTCTCTAGTTCAGGAGAGTGGTCTCCTATTTGGAATTTCTTTTTTAGTGCTCGTAAGGCATAAATCGTATCCTCAAATGTTTCATAGTAGGGGTGGCGGAATTGTTCCACTTCGTTGTCGTCTGCATAGGATTCTAGTGCGTCTAGTAAAAGGTCTACCTCTTCTTCTACGATTCGCCAAGGAATGAATGTGGTATAACGGTTGATTTTTGCCATATGAAGTACCTCCATGCTGTTGGGTATTGGGTTGTTTGTCTTTTAGCACTGTCATCATAGCTCTGTATTTGGTAATGATCAACTTATTTATAATATATTTCCTTTTGAATCGAAAAGAATTTTAATGGAGATAAAACAAAGAGATGGACTTGTTTTCCATGTATGCTCACGAGGAAAACCCGATCTATATCGGGCTCCCTTCCCTTACGGATTAAAGGGAAAAGTTAGGCTTGGTTAGGGCTTGTACGAGTAGGTTAAGGTGTAAGGAGTTGTTCGTCCACGTTACGCCCCAGCGGTAGTCGTCGTTCCAACTGAGGGCGGCGGTGATGGTATACCCGATACCAAGCCCCGTTGCTGGTTGTACGGTTACCTTGATATCCGGTCCGGCTATTACCCTTCCTTCGGCTAGGTATCGTTCAATCGTTGGGCTGATTCGCTTTTTCGCTTCTTCTTCTTTATCGATTGCGTATTGGTAAAGGATACCGTCTAGTTCTTCTACTATTGTTTTTAGCTTGGAGCCGATGGCGTGGATATGCTTGGGTTCAGCCCTCTTTTGTTCAGCGTAGCTCCATTCTTGAAAAGTGTTTCGCAAGTTTTTTACTAATTTCATTTTGTGTATTCCTCCTAGATGTAGGCGTTCTTTGCTTGCATGAACACATTAGCTCTGATTTTGGGATTAATCAACTATTTTATCAAATATTTCCTTAATTAATTTTGAGTGAAAGTAGGATGGAGACAGGTGGAGAAATACACAGGTTTATCCATTGACGATCACGAGGAAAACCCGATTCAAATCGGGTCTTCTTTAGGGGGAAGGTTATAGCTGGAAGTTGTTATCGACTAAGGCTTGTATCATTAGGTTTAAGGCTTTCGGACTTTCTTCGTAGGTGAAGAAGAATCCCTTGAATGTTTGGTCGTTCGGTAGCAGATATATATTGTATCCCGTTTCGTATTCCTTTTCATTTTCATACCTTTCTATTCGTATGGTGAAGTTTTTCCCTGCTAGATAAACATTATCTTTTTGTGTATCGGTTACTTGGAAATCTACGATGGGATTGGATCTTGTTTCAAATGCTTCAGGATGCTCGATTCGGTAAGCGAATAGTTGCTGGTTTAATCCTGAACCTATTTCGTGAATTTGTTTCTTGGTCGTGTTGTAATTTTGAAAAGTTGCTTGATTCAAAAGGTCTCTTACTTGGTGCGCGATATTCATAGTGTAATCCCCCTAGGTGTACAAGTTCTTTGCTTGCATGAACACATTAGCTCTGATGACAGGACAAAGCAACCAAATTTATAAAAATATTCCTTAATAAAGTGTGGACGTAGAACGACAAACAGCCCGGTTTTTGACCGGACATTTCCTTTATAAATAGTTCGGTATATCGTAGCCCATTTCAAATAGTTTTTTGCTATCTGCAGGGAGCAGGAGCCAATAGTGGTCATCATCTCCTACGAGAATATGGGTAGGAAGGTGATCAAGGTTTTGAGCGTTTACGGCATGCTTCAAATGGCGGAATCGGTGAAGGGGTCCAAGCAAATTCAAATCTTCTCGAGTGATTTTCTCCCCTTCCGATTCGATATCGATCAGGTAGTCTTCCTCTGCAATCAGCCTTCTCGCGTGTCTTGGCTCGGTTACGCAGTATTGTAGATCCTCATTTACGATTACAACGAACTGCTCCTTGTTGTAGTACATGTAATGGTAGGCTTCTGCTTTACTTGGAAATATTTTTACTTTTGGTTTCATGGTGTTCCTCCTAGGTGTTTGCTTGCTTATCGCTTAGGCACACACAGATTACCTCTGTGTTTCGGCTTAATCAACCAATTATGAGAAAATATTCCTTAATAAAATTTGTCTGCAAAGTGTGATGAATGTGGAGCTATCAAGAACGGAAAACGAATCCATCGCGATGCAAGTGAGCCAGCTTCTGGAGGAAGAACGAAAGCAACTGTTGGATGCATTATCCAACGAAGAAGCAAATGCCCTTTTGTACCAATGGGAGTTTTGGGCTCGACCCAATCAACTCCCACCAAAGGGAAATTGGCGGACATGGCTTCTCCTTGCCGGACGTGGCTTTGGAAAAACCAGAACAGGGGCAGAGTATATTATCGAGCAGGTCAAGACAGGGAAAGCCACACGGGTAGCACTTGTCGCCCCTACACCAGCGGATGCAAGGGATGTCATGATCCAAGGGGAAAGCGGCATCTTAACCATCAGCCCACCTTGGTTTATGCCAAAGTATGAGCCTTCGAAGCGCAGGATTACATGGCCAAATGGGGCGATTGCTACCATTTATTCTGGGGCACATCCGGATCAACTACGTGGACCACAACATGAATTAGCGTGGGCGGATGAACTTGCAGCTTGGAAATATCCGCAAGAGACATGGGATATGCTGATGTTTGGACTTCGGTTAGGTACAAATCCAAGGGTAGTCGTTACCACCACACCTAAACCAATCCCTGTCGTGCAGTCGCTTGTAAAAGCACAGACCACAGCGGTAACCAAGGGTTCTACGTTTGATAATGCAGTAAACCTAGCTCCTGCTTTCTTGGAACAAATCGTTTCCAAATATGAAGGAACACGTTTGGGAAGGCAGGAGTTATATGCAGAGATTTTAGATGATGTACCGGGTGCTTTATGGAAGCGTCAAATGTTGGAAGATACCCGTGTCCCCACACACCCTGATTTGATTCGGGTTGTGATTGGGATCGATCCAGCTGCAACGGAAAACGAGGAATCGGATGAAACAGGCATTGTGGTAGTTGGCAAAGGGGTGGATGGACATGCCTATGTCCTAGATGATCTTTCCCTTCATGCTTCTCCCGATGGTTGGGCTCGAACGGCTGTCTCTGCTTACTATGATTTTGAAGCAGATCGGATAGTAGCAGAGACCAACAACGGTGGAGATATGGTCGAACACACCATCCGAACCGTAGACAAGACGGTTTCTTACAAGAAGGTACACGCCAGCAGAGGGAAACTGACACGAGCAGAACCGATTGCTGCTTTATATGAACAAGGGAAGGTACACCATGTGGGAAGCTTTGGAACGTTAGAAGATCAGATGTGTACATGGGCTCCCAGTCAGATGCAGTCTCCAGATCGGATGGATGCACTGGTGTGGGCATTAACGGAATTGATGTTAAAGAAAGACAAACCAACCGTGAAAGCAAGAGTGGTCTAGGAGGTGAACAAATGGACAAGCCAGCAGTCAAAGCCTATGTCTTAAAGAATGGAGATGTACTATCCACCAACTATCTGCAACAATATGCAGTGAAGCAATCCAAGCAAATACCAGAGGATGTATTTGGCTCAGAGTATGGTGAAGCAGGGATCATTGCTCCTCTCTACCATCCAGAAGCTCTTGCGAAACTGATGGAAATGAACACCTATCATTATCGAGCTGTCAAGACGAAAGCACGAGATACTGTAGGGCTTGGGTGGAATTTGGTTCCCACATCAGAGAAACCAAATGAAACACAAAAAGAAAAAGTGTTATCCTTTCTTCAATCTCCTCATCCAGAAGAAACCTTGGAAGAAATCTTAACCAAGTGGATGGAAGATTACGAAGCGACAGGGAATGGATACTTAGAACTCATTCGAGGAAAAGATACACTCGAAGGGTTGGAACATATTCCTGCTCATACGATGCGAAGGCATCGGGATGATGCTTTATTTGTGCAGATACGAGGAGCAAAAAGACGCTGGTTTAAACGAGCAGGTGCTCCTTGGGATGTGGATTATGAAACGGGCGAGAAAGTTCCATTGGGTAGTCTTTCGTTAGATCGAAGAGCAACGGAGGTTCTTCATATTCTCAATTACTCCGCTCGTTCGGATTATTATGGCTCACCAGATGTCCTTCCTGCTTTGGGTGCGATTTTGGGAGACCAAGAAAGAGCAGAGTTTAATATCGATTTCTTTGAGAACCATGCGATTCCAGCTTATGCGGTAACCGTAAGTGGAGCAGATTTGGATGAACAAACAGAGAATATGATCAAACAGTATTTTCAACGAGACTTAAAAGATAACCGCCACGCCACATTGGTGCTCACTGCATCGGGTGGAGATGGAGAAAAAGTAGAATTTAAATTTGAGGCTCTTTCCGTAGATGTGAAAGAAGCCTCTTTTCGTTTGTATCGAAAAGATAACCGAGATGAAGTTTTATCGGCTCATGGTGTCCCGCCTTATCGGGCAGGCATTGCAGAGGAAGGGTCATTGGGAGGTTCTACTGCAGTAGAATCCACTGAGATTTATAAACAATCCATCCTGTGGCCGAGACAAAACATGGTGGAAGCAAGATTGAATAAACACATCCTGTGTGATGCTTTTGGGGTAACGGATTGGAAATTGGAATTTCATGAAATCGATACTCGTGATGAAGCAAGAGAAGCAGATGTATATACCAAGCTCTTTGCGATGGGAGCGATTACTTCCAATAAAATTCGAGAGAACATGGGCGAGGAACGTATCGATCATCCAATCATGGATACCCCTTTTATCGGTGGAGTGCCTATTAACCAGTTGGGAAGTCCATCTGGATCTACACAGAACCCAGACTTGATCGCAGAAATCAAGAGCCTTCATCGTAAGCTGTTGGAAGTGGTGATCAAATGAAACGAAAAGCAGAACGCATGCTGGAGGAGGTCACCACTTTTTTATGCAATTGCGGAGAGCTTCCAGCATTCAAGGGAGTAGATGAAGCAGCACTGGTTGCAGAACAAAAACTAGAGAAAGAACTATTGCGCTTGTTTGTAGGAGTAGAGAATCGACTTCTTTCTCGTCTGGTTTATCTGGGCTATATCCCACAGGACAAGGAACGAAGAAAAGTGTTTGTGGAAGAATTTTTGAAGCAACTGTATGACGAAGTGCCAGCAGTCATCGTGAACAATGCCATGAGCAGTGCGAAAAGAGGTCGCTTTCTTGCATTTGATGATTTAGAAGAAAATGGAGTGAATCTTTCTTATCAGGAATTTGATAGCTGGACTTATGACCGACTGCGAAAAAAATTTTATACCTTTAGCCAAGACACAACCAAACGAATCATTGGGGATATCGAGGAAAACTTAGCCGATTCTTATCAACAAGGACTAGGGATTGATCAGGCAGCCGAACGACTAAAACAGGAATTTGATGAGATTCGAGATTACCGCCTGCGCTTGATTGCTCGAACAGAGATCAACTCTGCACAAAACGAAGGTATACAAGTGACGCTGGAAGACTTGGGTGTCCGGTACAAGCAATGGCTTACTGCCAAAGATATACGAGTGCGTGGTTACAAACCAGCAGATAAAGCTGATCATGTGAAGATGCATGGGGAGGTGGTAAGGCTAAACGAGCGTTTCTCCAATGGTCTTTTAATACCTGGAGACCGAACAGGTAATATTGCAGAATGGATCAATTGTCGATGTCGAATTCGCCCTTATCTCCCCCAAAAAAGTATGATTATTACTCATACTCCTTTTCACGCTTAGTTAACTATCCCCTCCTTAATACCAGAATAGTTTATAATTTAAGTTTAAATATCTGATAGGAGGTAAATGAAAGATGGACTATTGGAGTGCGGTATCAGCTATAGGACAGTGGGTTGCAATTCCACTTTCAACTTGGATTGGAGTTAGAGCAATAAAAGCACAATTAGATGCTTCAAATCAATCGAACGAGACGGCAATAGAATTATCAAAACAGAAATTAGAAACAAGGTGGACTCTTTCAATAGAGGCAAACGACATAGACTCTAAACGGGAGGTAACGACTTTTTGGAAAGTAGTTGCAACTAATATACGATCAATTCCAATTACTATTCAGTCTATCAGTCCTATTCTTAAGGTATCAGACAAGAGTTACTTGGGATTTGAGTTGTTAGAATCTCCCCAACCGCTACAAGGGGGGGAATCATTCAATCTCAAATATTCAGTTAATGACATAAAAACAATGTTTCCGGTAGATTTTAAAGCAAATCCTAATGGTGAATATTATGTAGAGTTAATTTTTAGAGACTCTCTTCAAAATGAATACTCTTGTTCGTTTCGTTTTTTTCCCTTTGCTAATTATACGGAAGATAAGGGTAATCAAAATGAGGTACTGAGTATAGATATGTAGCTTACTAACAAAGGAGGTGTTGACTTGTCTGAATTAACTGCTCCTGTAGTTAAACGAAATGATGAAAAGAGATTGGTCTATGGTCCTGTATTAATACCGAATGAACCCGATCATGATGGTGATGTGGTAACGAAAGCCAAAATAGAAGATGTAGCTCATACCTTTAACGAAAGATATGGAAACATTGATTTACTACATACCCTAAATAACGTGGGTCGTGTAATCGAATCATATATTGCCCCTGTCGATCTGGAATTTGGTGATGTAACCATTCCAGAAGGTTCATGGATAATGGGTGTACGAGTTACAGATGAAGCATCATGGAATGCAGTAAAATCTGGAAAGCTCACTGGATTTTCTATCATGGGAATCCGATCCACTGCAACCAAAAGCAAAGAAGAAAGCGATATGGTATTCAAGCGAACCACTCTCGCAGATTTAGGCGAGGAGTGGATTGTGAATGCTGTTTCCCTAGTGGATGAACCAGCAGTACCAAAAGCAAAGTTTCTTGTCATTAAATCCAAAGAACCAGAGCTGCCCAAAGATACTGGATTTTTTGCTAGATTAAAGCAAGCCTTGAGCCGTAACGAAGAATCTGCTGAATCGGAAGGAGGAGAAGAAATGACAAGAGAAGAGATTCAAGTGTTTATCCAGTCCTCTATCAAAGCAGCAATGCAAGAGGCACTGGAGGAATGGAATCCACCGCTGGAGTCCGATGATCCAGTAACAGCACAACAACAAGAACACACGTTGGAGGAACAATCCAACCCTGAGGAAACCGAAGTCGAGCAAGAATCAAAGGAACATATAATCCTTAGTAAACAAGAATATGAAACCCTTCTTGATAGAGTTCAAGACATGGAGAAGGTAGTTGAAAAGGCCAGAGGTTTTGGGCTTTTTTTTCGTTCCAATAAATTAAAAGGGCAAGATGTTGATTCATCAGGGCAATCCAAACCAATCGAACAAGACCGAGATATCTTTGGTCGTCGTGTCCAGAAATAGGGAGGATGAGGTTATATGAACACACAAGAATTGTTAACCAAGTTAGATGGTGCAGTGAAAGCTATTACTCGTGGAGATATGGGACAAGGGTTACTTACTCCTGAAAAAGCAAATCAATTTATTCGAGTGGTACAAGACTCTACCCCACTTCTATCGATGGCTCGTCGATTGACCATGAATGCTCCCACCCGTGATATTGACCGTATCCTTTTTAATGGTCGTATCTTAGCTGGAACGGGCGGGGATCAAAATCCAGTTACCAATGAAAAGAAAACAGTCCCTTACTTAAACAAATTGGATGCCCAAGAGCTGGGTGGATTTGTAGGGGTGACCGACACCACTTTGGAGGACAACATCGAACGTGCCAATTTTGAAGACACCATCATTCAATTATTGGGAGATGCAACCGGGCGGGATTTAGAGTACTTGTTTCTAGCAGGAGATAAATCGCTTTCTGCTGATCCCCTGCTCAAAGTAACGGATGGCTGGTTAAAGAAAACGGCCAATAAGGTAACAGGTGGAACAGCAGGATCTTTAACAGCTAGCCAATTTGATAAAACCAAGGTCGATGATTTGCTGAATAAATTGTTGTCGGTTGTTCCCAAGAAGTATATGACAGACTTATCGCAATGGAGATATTTTGTGACATGGGATATCTTAGATGATTATCGGGATGCCCTTCGAGAAAGACAAACAGCTCTTGGGGATTTTGCCCAAACGGGAGCAAATCAACTGGCGTTCAAGGGAATTATTCTGGAGTATGTTCCTCAGATGCCATTGGGAACCGCTCTGCTTGCACCTCCCAACAACTTGGTTTATGGACTGTATCGAGATGTAAAAATTGAACCAGATCGAGTACCAAAAGAGAGAAAAACCGATTTTGTGGTGACGGTACGTGCAGATGCTCACTTTGAAGATGAGAACGCTTCTGCTGTTGCGACCGGATATGTAGGAGTGTGAGGAAATGAAAGTAAAAGTACAGAATACATCGGAGCGAGTGGTAGAACGATTGGGTTACTTCTTCCAACCAAAACAGGAACAGGAGATAGAAATTTCTCATCCCCGTCACCATTCTCTATTGGAGGCGTGTCAGTATCTACAAGTGGAAGAAATCAAGGAGAAGAAAAAAGCAGTAAGACAGGGTGATTAACATGTATGGAACGCCCAAGCAAATTCGAGAACTAACTGGAATCCAAGCATCCAGCTTTTCCAAATTCATGACGGAGGAAGAGTTGGATGCTGTTTTATTGCAGTGGATCAATCACATTAGTATTGAAATCGATACCCGATTAAAAGAAAGCGTCTCAAACAGTGATTCAAGATATGTTGGAGTAGAAGCAGTGGCACTCCGTACTCTATCGAAGCTAGTTGGATATGCGGTTCAGAACAGGATCAACAAAGTTGTGCAGATTGGCGAATTCGCCATTCAAGTCCTCAACGCTTCGGATGTCATAAAAGATTTGAGTTGGGAACTCAAACCTTACGCAAAAAAGAAGATCGCTGTTTTTCTTTCTTCCGAAGAGGTGATGCCAGATGCCAGTACGAGTGGATGAGAGTGAGCTTCGGGAGATTGCTAGAAAATCAGCCGAAGCAGTAAAACAAGCCGTTCGACTCACAGCAGTAGAACTAACAGGGAATATCCGAGAGAACAGCCCAGTGGATCATGGAAGATTAGCTGGATCATGGAATATGAAGCCAACAGGAGCTTTGAGTTACAAAGTTTTTACAGCTGTCCAATATGCTCGTTTTGTGAATGATGGAACAGGGGTATATGGCCCTTCGGGAAAACCGATCCAATCGAAGAAACAAGGAAAAATCATTACTCCGAAAAGCCCCAATGGTGTTCTGGTCTTTGAAATCAATGGAAAAATGGTATTTGCAAAATCGGTGAAGCAGCCAAGATCGCCTTTGGTATTTCAGATGGGTGGTAAAACGGTACATGCCATGAGTGTAAGAGGGATGAGAGGAAGAAAATACGTGGAGAAATCCATTTCCCAAACGGAGAGAAGAAAAGCAGAGTTTGTAGAAATAGCATTAGCGAAAGTGGGGCTGACATGAGTTACGCCATTGATAATCGTAACTTAGCAGAGATACGAAAAGAAATAAAAGAAGCTATTCTGCAAAAATTACAAGATGCGAGATCGGACATCCTATCCCCTGTTACTTCGATTGTCTATGGGGATCAAATGGAAGTAGGATCAATAGAGGAAATGCCCGTCCTATGGATACTGCCTGTTTCCCATCAACCCGAATTAAAAGGAGGACACACCGCACTCCATGATTTCATTTTTGATTTTGTGGTGATGGTGCATGATTTGGATTCCACCACCGGAAAAGAGTTAGCAGAAGAGTTAACTGCAAAGGTATATGATGTGATCGTTTCGGATCGAACGTTAGGGAAGACAGTGTTTGATGTACGACCGTTAAACTTTGATCCAAGCTATGAAGCAGTAGCCAATTCCAATGTCTATTGGGCAAGTTGTGAATTTGCTTTTCGGATTCAAAGGAGGGAATAAGAAAAAGTTTTGGCTGGACTGTCTTTGTCAAATGGTATGTGACAAGGATGTCCAGCCTTTTGCATGACGCCTTTTCGGTTGATAGGCAATCATACAAACCGGTGTCACACGGGAATCAGGAATCCGTTTCCCCGTCAGGGTTCAGAAAGCGACGCGAGTTCTCCCCAGAAGGAAGAGCAAGGAAGCTCCAGCTCAGGCTGTCAAGTGTGCCTGCCAAGCTCTCATCCACTCCGTAGAGAGGATCACCAGCCGGAAGAGGAACCAGATTCTCAGGAAGATTGTTCATCCCTACTCCTCGTAACGATGCCGATTTTCTTCTATTATAAATTACTATTTTTTTAATGTATATAAGGGGGGATATAAATTGGGTATCACTAGGTACTTTAGTTATGGCGAAGAAGCCACTTTTGGAACACCTGCATTAGCAGTAGAAACCATCGATCCAGAATCAGCCGAGCTTGATCCCAGTGGAGATCAGGCTCTTATTTATGAAGGAGTATCGAGGTTAGATCGAACGGTAGCACCAGCCTTTTATCGGAGTGAAGGCTCGTTGTCTACTCCTGTTGATCTCACTGCTTTTGCTTGGTTTTTGAAATGGGCATTGGGAGGGTATACCGTAACCGGAACAGCCCCTTCCTTTACCCATCATTTTTTCCCAGAGCAGTCTGCTCTAATGAAATCCTTTACTGCAAGAGTAGGCAAGGATGTATTCGAGCATATTTTTACCGGATGCGTGGTTGATTCTCTATCTCTAGAGCTGGATGACGGATTTTTTGTAGGCAGTGTAGATATTGCAGGAGGAGCAGATCAAAAAGGAACATTACAGGCAAATCCAACGTTTACGCAAGGAGAAATTTATGCTCCCCATCAGGTAACGGCGGAGATAAACGGGGTAGATGAATCGGCAACCATCGAAAAATTATCGATCAAGATCGAGACAGGAGCAGATAACGAGGCTGGCCGTACCATTGGTTCCCGTTTTCCAAGGAGAGCGTATCGAGGGGCTTTTTCGGTCGAGATTGAATTGGGATTATCTTTTTTCTCTACTATGCAATTGGAGCGGTTTTGGGGAACGGCAACAGGTCCAAGTACCAATAAACTAACCGAGATCGATACCGTCATACATGTTGGAGATAACATGGATATCTTGATTCCACGAGCAGTCTATACCGCTATGTCTCAACCGCTCAGTGGTCGAGATCGAATCGAACAAACTGCAACTATCCGAGCATTGGTAAAAGCCGATGGAACAGGACCGATTGAGTTTTCGATTACCAATAACAAGGCAAGTTATACCCCAGTCTAGGAAAAACTGTGAGCAATCATTGCCGACAATCTTTTCTACACTCTTTCCTACATCAAAAGAGAAAGAAGGAAACCAAATGACAACCAAATTAACTCCTGCCATTCTTGCAGGTACATCGTATGTCGAAAAGGTTCCTCTGAAAATAGAGGACCAAACATTTGAGGTGGAGATTCGACCTCTCACCCATACCGAGAAAAAACAAGTAGAAGCATGTGAGCAAGCATCGGTGAAAGTGAATACCAAAAGTGCAGGAACAACCGGAAAACTGAACACGCAGACGTTTGAAGTAAACGCTGGTGAGTTGGTACGAGATCAAGGGACTGCTCAATTAAAGGCAGTTGCACTGGGAACCGTAGATGCAGAATGGAACGAAGAAACGATCAATCAGTTATGGAAATCCGAATGGGTGGAACAAGTCTACCAGCGAATTGCTGAAATATCTGGGTTGAACCGAACCAAGCAAAACTCCTTTCGTGGCTAGTCCCGAAGCAAAGGAGTTTTATTTTTTTGTTCGACATCTCCATATGTCTCCAGAATCGTACGCTCAGTTAACCGAGTTACAAAAACAAGCCTTGATTTATCACTGGAACGAAGAACAGAAAGCAGAAGAACGAAGGAATAAGAAATTAACAAGACGGAGGGGGTGAGGCAATGGCAAATAATATCGTTGAAATTGTGGTAAAAGGAATCGACCAAGCCTCCAAAGTCTTTGAGCGAGTTTCCCTGCAAGCAGAACACTCCTTTGCTAACGTGGGAGATGCGGTAGATCGAATAGAAGAAAAGCTCCGTACCCTCCCTGAACCTAACTTGGCCATTCGTGTTCAAGAAGAACGAGCAAAAGCAGAACTAAAACAATTGCAGAGAGAAACGGATGTCGCTACCAAGGATCGGCATATGACGATTACGGCGAAGGCAGGACAAGCACTTGCTTTACTTCGCAAAGTTAGCGAACGAATGAATGAAGTGGGACAGCGGGGACGAGAAGTTGGGGAAGGAATGATCGATTTCTCGGAAAACGTAGCCCAAGGGTTAACCGTTCCTATTGCTTTAATTGGGGGATTGGCTTATAAAGCATCCGCAGATGTGGATCATGCGATGGCTATCATCGCTGCTCGTGTTGGTGGAGTGAAACAGAGCATTCAGCAAGTAACCCCTATTGTGAAGAACGTATTTGATCAAGGTTTGGGAGAAAGTTTAGCGAGCGTAGCAAATGCGGCAGGTTATGCACAAACCAAATTGAGTAGTCTGTCTGCAATTCAATTGGAACAACTGATTACACAAGCTACTTCGTTAGAACAAGCCTTTGGAATGGATGCGGTGAGTAGCATTGATGAAGTCATTGCGATCATGGGGAAATACAAAGTTTCTGCTATGCAAGCAATGGATTTAGTAGCAGCCGGATATCAAGAAGCGGATTTGTCGGCAAAGAATCTCAATCAACGATTACTCGAAACCAAAGGACGAGCAGAGCAAGTGGCAAAAGCGATGCAGACTTCCCCCTATGTGAAATTGATTTCTCAATGGCGACAACTGCAAGAGGCCTTAACGCCCATTGGCGAACAGTTACTGGCTTTATCTCAGCAATATCTCCCAATGGTCATCCAGAAGATACAGGAGTTTGGGCAATGGTTTGCATCTCTTTCGAAATCTTCTCAGGTAGCGATCATTGGATTCACGGCACTACTAGCGGTACTTCCCCTTATTACGATGTTTCTTGGAGCTTTGGTCATGACGGCATCGGCTTTGATTCCGCTATTTGCTGAAATTGGAGGAACAGCAGGATTGGTGGTGGCAGGGGTCGTTGCAATAGTAGGAGTGTTTATGCTCCTGATGAACTATGTCAAGGGATTCCGAGAAACCGTAACGGCTTTGTGGGATGGCTTTGTTTCGTCCGTCTCGAATAGTGCCAGCCAGTTTGGAACCTATATTCAGCCGATTCAAGAATCCTTTTCTCGATTGTGGCAAGGACTACAACCATTACTCGGTAGTATAGGAGCATTGGTGGTATCAGCGATTGCCATTATCCTTCCTCTAGTGAATGGATTATTTCGAGTATTAGGTCCACTTGCCACTTTAATCGTCAATGTCATTTCGTTAGCTATTAACACACTGAGTATGCTGGTCGCCTTTTTAGTCGGGGACTGGCAAGCAGTACTACAGTATTTAAACAATGCCTCAACGGAATTTGCAAATATTTTCATGAATTTATGGAATGTACTAGCGGAGTTTGTGATGGGAATCGTCGATACCGTAGTGTCGATGCTCACTGCAATGGGTGTCAATGTAAACGCCATTCTTTCCTCCACCGCTAGTTTTTTTATGAGCATTTTTCAATCGATTTATAGCTTTACCATCGGAATCATGAGTGGGATCGCTAGTAGCATAACTTCTGGGATACGAATGGCAGGTTCCTTTTCCTCTGCTGGTCTACGATCCATGCAAGCAATCGCTTCGAGTATATGGAGTGGAATTCTTTCTTTAGCAAGAGGTTTTCTCTCAGGGGTATCCAGTACTTTTCGCAGTTTGCAAAGTATACTTTCTGGAATTTGGTCTGGCATTCGTTCTACGGCATCTAGTAGCTGGAATGCAGTGAAAAATGCCATTATCAAACCCATTCAGTCTGCGAAATCGATCCTACTCGGTATTATTTCAAGTATCAAGGGTGCTTTTGCGAGTATGAGAATCACCATCCCCAAACCAAGATTGCCGAGGATTCATATTGGAAGTAGCTCTACTTCTATCGGTGGAATTAGTATTCCGTATCCCACTTTTAGCGTCTCTTGGTATGCAAAAGGTGGGATTTTTAATCAGCCGAGCGTAGTTGGATTAGCAGAACGGGGTCCAGAAGCGATTGTTCCTTTGTCTTCTTCTCGGATGCGTCCCTTTGCTCAAGCCATTGCCAAAGAATTACCGAGCGGTGGAAGTACAGAGAATACGATTACCAATCAGTTTTATATTCAAGCAACCATTCGAGAAGAAGCAGACATTCAAAAGTTAGCGCAAAAACTCAATCGATTGCAGAACATCCGAGCTAGAGCAGGAGGTGTACGCTAGATGGCAATTCGATTTAATGGGTTGGATCTTCCTTCCTTTGTATTGGTCAATGATATTCACATATCCTTAGTTCCACCGATCAAACAAACAACGATTACCATATCGGGACGGGCAGGTTCCTATGATTTTGGCAACGAGCTAGGAGAGAGGAAAATAACCATCGACATCACCATTGAAGCGAGTACACCAACTGAGTTGCGTGCGAACCTTCGACAGCTCGCTACATGGCTGTATTATGAAGATGCCAAGCAACTGATTCTCTTAGATGAACCAGATAAGTATTATCTTGCTAAAGTAACAGATGAAATTGAACTCAAACAAAATATTAGTATGGCGCAAGGATCGATTACCTTTTGGTGTAGCGATCCTTTTTCTTATGCTATTCAGGAAAAAGTAATTGCTTTGAACCCAATCGATGAGACACCCATTCCAATTACGAATAATGGAAACCAATCTTCTTCTCCACGTTTTCATGTGGAATTTACCCAGCCGACAACGGAGTTTGCTTTGGTATCAGGGGAAGAATTTCTCTACTTTGGACAACCTTTGCAACAGGATACCCAAACAGCAACCCAGACAAGAGTTACGATGCTCAACGATGATATGTCCTCTTTGACAGGTTGGACAAGCGGTGTTGGAGTAGATGGTGGAGTGATTGCAGGGTCTTTTGCTACTGATGGATTTCGTTTCTCCCAATCAGGAGGAAATTATGGAACCGGTTCTGCTTGGCATGGAGCAGCCGCTGTGAAAACCATCGCAACACTCATCCAAGATTTCACGATGGAGGCTTCTGTCTCCTTAAATCCTACTGCCAATAACCAAATGGGACGTGTAGAGGTCTATTTATTGGATGTGAACAATGCAATCATCGGAAAAATTGCCATCAAAGATATGTCCATCAATCTAGAATCTCCCCAACTCGAAGCACGAGCAGGGAATCTGGCATCGGGAACCTTATTTGTCGCTTATCGAGGGAAGAAGGAAGGATATTGGAAAGATTTTAGTGGAATCTTGCGTTTCTCTCGGATCGGAAATAAGTGGACCTGCCTTGCCGCTATTATCGATAGCAATGGTAGATGGATCAAGCAGTTTACGTATTCGTTTGTGGACACCAAAAATCTCTACACTGCCAAGCTCGCAGGGGTCCAGATTCATGTAGGAGCTTATGCGAATTATGCGGTCATTCCAATCAATCGACTGTATGTTACCAATGTGAAGATTATCCAAGAAAATGTTCCAACGTCTACCCAAGTTCCTTATATTTTTTCGACAGGAGATGTACTCGAAATGGACTGTGCTACGGGTTCCATCTGGAAAAATGGGGAACCATTCTTCGCAGATTTGAATCCATCGAGTACCTTTATCCAACTTCCAACCGGAACGAGTGGGATTTCTGTCCTGCCAGCTAGTATCACCAATAGCACGATCACCTTTCGGGAGAGGTGGTTGTAGTGGCCAATCTATATGTGTTGAATGCAGATGGAGTGGCACAAGGAATACTCAGTAACGATATTCCCAGTGCTTGTCCATTCTGGGATGATACGCACACTGAGCGATTGGAACATGGACTATTGACGTTGGAATTTACGATTCCTGCCAATCATCCATCTGCTTCTCTCTTTACAACAGAGGGCTATATCATGTATCCAACCGAAGATGGAGAATGGCAGTTACTTCAAATCAAGGAAATTACAGATCAGAACCAAGATCGCACCTATACCAAGCAGATCTTTTGTGAAAATGCGGCAGTATCGGATTTACTTGGTCAGATTGTTCGTCCTGCTTCGTTAAACAGCCAAACAATCGAGCAGATATTTACCTATGTCCTGCAAGGAACAGGCTGGTCACTCAGAAGGACGGATTATGCAGGAGTAAACGACTTTGTGTTTGATGACTATATCACCTCCCTCGAAGCTGTTCATAAAATCCTTGATGTGTTTGGAGCAGAGATTGTTTTTCGGGTAGATTTCAATGGGTTACGGATAAGTCAAAAGTGGATCGATGTGGTGCAACGAAGAGGACAGGATACCAAGAAAATGTTTGTGTATGGACTTGATTTGGTAGATGTGGAACGAGTGGAGGATACCAAAGACTTGGTAACCGCTTTGATTGCAGTAGGGCAAGCGGATGCCAATGGAAATCCTTTAACGTTTGCAGGTTACACTCCACCTGTTAATACGAATTATGAGAAGGTAAATGACTGGGTAGGAAGTACGGTTGCCCTTCAACAGTTCGGGAAAAATGGGAAGCATATCTTTGGCGTGTACAAAGATGACCAAGCAACGAATGCGGTTGAGCTTTACAACAACACGATCAAAAAGTTGGATGAGCTATCGAAACCACGCATCACATACACCGTAAATGTCGTGCTGTTGGAACAACTGACTGGATATGAAGCACATCGGGTTCGTTTGGGAGATACGATTCGGGTGCAAGATACCACGTTTCAGCCCGATTTATTACTCGAAGCTCGCATCATCGAGAAGAAACGAAGTTTATCTGATCCCACCCAAAACAGCGTGACGCTTGGAGAGTTTATTCCTATCGCACCTTCTTCGATGGAGGGAATCAAACGAATCCAAAGTATCATCCAACAAAACCAGAGTAAATGGGATACGGTTTCTTCTTGGGCAACGACAGATACCAATGGGCAAGTGGTTTTGGATGGGCAAAAAGTAAAGACCAATAGTTTGCCATTGGATCGAACCGCAGGTGGTACGATGAAACTCACTGCCAATGACAGCATTGTGATGCTCGCAGATGATGAGACCCCTGTTGGACAACTCAGCGGAACATCGGGTGGATTTAGTTTTTTAGCAGCAGGGCAAATTCAATCTGATTCGGTTGTTTCTCGAAATGAAGAGGATTATTCCATTTTCGTTGATCCGGTAAATGGAGATGACAATTATAGTGGCACAGAAGGGGATTGGGCAAAAGCGAAGAAAACGCTCCAGTCTGCCTTTGATTCTTTGCCTCGTTTTAATGAAGGAACCATTACCATTTGGATCAAATCAGGGACAACCGCTTGGACAGAGGCAACCGAACTCTATTTAGTTGGAGTAAGTGGGCCTGGCACGATTATCATTAATTTTCAAGCAAGGACAGCCATATTAAATGGCCGTCTGAACATTATCAACTGTACCAATCATATCAACTTGCAAAACGGATCGATTAAGAATCAGGAAGTGTTCGCCTCCACTTTTTATAGAGGTTGTTTGTATACCGAATGTGCGACAAGAGTGACCTTAAACAACATGTATTTTGATGCCAGAGCAGGAGCGAAGCTAGCATATTGCATTGCTGGCTTCTTTAATTCCTATATCCAAATTTATAGCAGTGAAGCCTACAATGCACTTACAGCACAGGTTGTTTCAGCGTATGGAAGTAGAATCGATTTTCAAGGTACAGGAGTGAAAGGAAGTGGAGGACAATATGGGTTGTATGTGGTAGGTTCGTCCATGTTAGGAGGAGTTGGATCACAACCTACTGGAACAACAGGGAACATTTTAAAAGCCCAAAGTGGCTTTTGTGATACTACTTTCACCACTGATGCCGGTACTCCACCAAATGCAGGGACAACTTCTACCACTACTACGACATGGACTGCTACTTCTACCCAATCTTGGCGAGATGCCTATGGAGGTTGGAGGAGCGACAACAATTATGTATATCAAGGAGAGTACAGTGGTTACGGAAACCACCGAGGCTGTGCCTTTTTTAATTACAGCGATATTCAGTCCAAACTGTCTGGAAAGACAGTCAAGAATGTGCAACTTTATCTGTCTCGACGTGCAGGGGGAACGAATGCGGCTCAATCTGTCAATGTGTATACCCATAATCTGACGAGTGCTTCTGGTACTCCGGTTCTCACGCTCCACAAATCGGCGGCAGGAAGTTACAGTGTGGGACAGGCAAAGTGGATCACGCTTCCCAATTCCATTGGAGATAGCTTAAAGAATGGGACTGCGAAAGGGATAGCTCTCTACTCTTCTACTGGTTCTCCTTATATGACTTTTAATGGAGGTTCTAGTGTACAACTCAAAATTACTTATGAAGGGTGATGGTGTATGGCTTTTCAAGTGGTTTTATATGACGAAGAGGGTGTCATCTTAGATGTTTTCTCTGCACTCGAAAAAATAATAGTAGAAGAAAATAATATCTCATGGGCAGGTGGAGGATTGGTAGATGTGCAGTCCTCTTTTTTGATTTTGGATGAGTCGATTTCCGTTGGGGGAACAGGAAGTGTACTAGAATCTAGCTTGAAGAATTTGGACCAAAAAAAGAATCTCAAAAGCGATATTTCGAGATTGCAAACAGATATTCAAGCGAATCAAGATGCAATTAATTTTCTACTGGGATTGTAAAGGAGGAAGATCATGTCCAGTCGATTATATGCCTATTTTTATACCTGTTGGAAAAACGGAACGATCTCGCAGGAGCAATTACAAACGGCAGTTACTAAAGGATATATTACCCAAGAGGAATACGACAGAATGATAACGAGCTAAGGAAGCTCTTTTTTGTTTGGGGGTGATATCATGAGGAGGAGATGACATGCAAGAGCCACAAGGTGCGTCGATCTCAATTAACCAGATGTACGAATTGATGATTCAATTGGATAAGCGATTGGATCGCATTGAAACTGATCTTGCTCTCATTCGAGAAAAACAAAGTAACGAAGTTCAACATTTAAAAGTAGAGTTGGATAAGTTGGAGAAGGAATTAAACGAAGTAAGGCGGGAAGTAAAGCAAGCACATGAAAAAATCGCAAACCGAGACCGGACATGGGTAGGAATTTTTCTTACTGGGGTTTTTTTATTTGGTTGATTCAACAGAATCTTATCCACTAGGAGGAATTAGGTGTGACATTTACTACATTAGCAACAGTGATCTTTGCGATTTGTCAGGCAGTCAATATTGCGTTACCAGATAGGTTTAAAAAGTTTATTCCATTGGTGGCAGTGGTGTTAGGTTCTGCAACTGCCTTTTTGGGAGATGGAGATTATATCACCTCGATTTCGGCTGCTTTAACAGCAATCGGGTTTCATAGCGGTGTGAAGAACACAACTGAAATTAAGCTGTTTGCTAACAAGGAGGGAGAATAAAATGGAAATTAAACAACGTCTGATCCCTACTAAATACACCAATATTCGACCTCGGATAAAACTGGTCCCCAAATATATAACCGTCCATGAGACGGCGAATGTGAGTCGTGGCGCAGATGCCGCGGCTCATGCTTCTTTATTGGAGAGGGGAAATTCCCGAACGGCAAGCTGGCACTTTACCTGTGATGATCACCAGATCATTCAACATATACCAGAGAATGAGGTAAGCTGGCACGCGGGTGATGGGCGTAACGGAACAGGAAATAGGCAAAGTTTGAGCCTAGAAATTTGTGTGAATCAAGATGGGAATTATGAAAAAGCCAAGGAAAATGCGATTTGGCTTATTCAGTATTTAATGAGGAAACATAACGTTCCGATTGAACGAGTAGTGCCCCATAAGATATGGAGTGGAAAGGATTGTCCCCATAAACTATTGCCGTATTGGAGTGAGTTTGTAAGCAGACTAAAAGGAACCAATAAGCCTAGTATTCCTAGTTACCCCGGTACTCTTTTGAAACGTGGTTCTAAAGGAGAAAATGTAAAGTTGGTCCAGCGGAAACTTGGAGGTTTAATAGTGGATGGAATTTTTGGAATAAAAACTGAAACGGCAGTGAAGAAGTTTCAAAAAGCGAAAAGATTAGTTGTAGATGGGATTGTAGGCCCTACTACATGGAGTAATTTATTCAGATAAGATATTTTTGAGATAAACAAAACTCAGCTATCTAGCATGATAACTGAGTTTTGTAAAAGGTAAGTTGTATTATACATGGCCTGGTGGGTCGGTTTCTAAACGAATCATTGAGATTTCCACCTCCTTATCCAAAACTTAGCCTAGTTTTCTTTCTTGTTTTAGAATAAGTAGGTTTAATAAGAATTCCTCTGCCTTTTTAATAGAAGAAAAATGATGTAAAATGCAGAATCCATCCTCATAAATATGAGTAAGTTGTCGTTCATTTCGAAGTATCAAGCAACTAGGTAGCATCATAATTCGGTAACCCAAAGCTATAGAGTGATCTTTTAGATCAGTTAGATCTACATTTTCGCTTAAGGTTGCCACTAAAGTATAGGTATCATCTTCATGACAATATTTTTCTACCTTTAGTTCCTTAATGAACATGTTTGGAAACCTCTTTTTGGAATCGGATAGCTGCTGCTCTAGGATGTTTGTCTTCATAAATGGCTCGTCCGATGATTCCAAATGTAGCTCCAGCATCTATTGCATCTGCTAATTGACCACCTTGTGCACCTATCCCGCAAGAAACTATTACTTTTTCAGATCCAACTATTCCTCTTAAGGCTTTTATTTGATCAGGACGTGTACCTGGTGCTTGAATACCATAGCAATCGAGAAAATTACATAATTCTGCAAACTGAGTTGCATGTTGTCTGGTAAATTCTAATCCCCCAGGAGAAGTTAATTCAGTTACAATGATGATTCCCATCTCATTACCAGCAACTTCTTTTAGTTCTAAAATACTATCAGAACCAATAAACCCATGTACCATAATTGCATCAGCACCAGCATCTTTCACTAGGTTTGCAATTCGGTTGTTGGTAACTGGAACATCTGCTACTTTGAAATCCGCAATAATAGGAAGGTTATACTTTCGTTTTACTTCCGTTAGTAGAGATAAACCTTCTTTTAAAATAAGAGGATAATTAAACTTAATGGCATCTACAACATCGTAACACTGGTCCAAAACATGAAGTGTTGATGTTCTATCAGGAGTATCGATAGCCAGAATGATATGGCTATTGGGTGTATTCAGAAACATATCATTAAACCTCCAGCCTATTTAAGTAGTTCTTCACATAGGACAAGATGTTTGCTGTGATCATTTCTAATTGTTGAGTACCATCAATGATATAATAATTTTCTTTACTCCAAGGTTGTGCTAGAAATATTTCTCTAATTTGGTTCATTCGATCTTTGTTTAATTCTTCTTTATTTGCGGATTCCACATCGCGAGAGATAATCCGATCAATGGCTATCTCTACAGGGATATCAAGAAATATTGTCATATCAGGCAACGGAACATATTTATTGATATCAATTAACCATTCCATGTCAGAGATTCCTCTTGCATGAAAGTAAGCATAAGCCGAAAATACATATCGATCTGTCAGAACAATTGAACCTCTTTTTAATATCGGTTGGATTTCTGTTTGATAATGTCGTAGCCGATCAGCTGCAGAAAAAAGAGCTAACTCTCGTAATAGAAGTTCATCAAGATCATTCTCACTGTTCATCAGTTGTTTTACTCTTGAATCACTGCGATACCAATTGGAGGGTTGTTTTGTTGTGTAAACATCAAATTGCATCGACTCTAGCTCTGACTGAACCCGTTTTAATTGAGTAGTTTTACCGGAACCGTCGATGCCACAAAAAGCAATCAACATTAAGAGATTTCCTCCATCATAATGATTGTTTGAATAGACTCTAGCAGATAATTAATATCACTTTTGGTGTGAAAAGCACCAAAACTGACTCGTACAGTTCCAGAAGGATAAGTTCCAATGTATCGATGTGCCCAAGGGGAACAATGAAGACCTGCTCTTGTTACAATATGAAATGAATTATCTAGTAGAGTAGCAACTTCTGTTACTGGTGACATATTTTTGATGTTGAAAGAGACTATTGGCAGTCTCTTTGTCGTTTCATTACCATAAACCGTAATACTGGTGTTATTTTGAATTTGAGCAAGGAAATAATCGGCTAAGTCGAGTTTATGTTGAATGATAGATTGCAATCCTTTTTCTTGAATGAATTCTAGAGAAGCAAGCAATCCAACAATACCGACAACATTCTGTGTACCCGTTTCATAATCATTAGCGGTTTCAGGAAAACTCCAGTCAGAGGATGAATGATAGCCTGTCCCGCCATAACGAAACACAGGCAGTAAAGTCCCCTCTTTCATATACAGACAACCTACTCCTGTAGGTCCTAGCAAACTTTTGTGACCTGAAAAAGCCATAAATTGCGGTTGTAGTTTAGCAACATCAATATGACAAGAACCTATGCTCTGAGAGGCATCTAGAAAATAAGCAATACCACATGTTTTAGCAAATGCTCCTATATCGTCAGCTACAATAATATTCCCTGTGACATTCGAAGCGTGGCAAAAAGCTATCAACTTAGTATTGGGTTGTATATATCTTTCGACTTCTGTGGTAGTAATAACTCCAAATTCATTAGGTTGAACGACGGTATATTCAATTTTCCGAGTCTTTGAGAGAGCGACCAGTGTTCGACTTACAGCAGAGTGTTCATAGGGGCTTGTAATAACATGATCCCCTTCTTGGAGATAACCTTGCAATGCCATATTGATTGCCTCAGTTGCATTGAGTGTAAAGATAAGACGATCTTGTGAGGAACCATTGATGAAAGAAAGAAGTAATGATCTTGCTTTTTCTACAATATTGTCTGCTGTTTTCCTAGATGTATAGCCACGTCTCCTAATTGTTCCTATTTGAGATGATAGAAAATGGTTAACCTCTTCTATACAAGTGTCAGGCTTTGGAAAACTAGTAGCAGCTTGATCAAAATAAAATATCCTTTTTTCAACCACACAGTTTCCCCCCACATATGTTAACGGACTTGATTAATCTCGTCTTTCGACTTTTTAGCGGCTAATTCAATAATTTCTTTCATAGCGTCTTTATCTATTTGTTTCCAGTCATTTGGTCTTTCTTTGGTGTAAGGGTACGTGATACCTCTAGAGGAAGAAATGAGAGATCCAAAACCATTCTTATCAAAATAAGATGCTAATTCTTCAGCTGATCCACCTTGAGCTCCAAAACCAGGAACAAGAAATAGAGATTGTGGTAGTAGCTCTCTAATTACCTTTGCATCATTTGGATAAGTTGCTCCCACAACAACTCCAATATGGGAATATCCTTTTTGTCCAATTGTATTTTCGCTTAATTCTTGTACCAGTTTAGAGGTATGCATGTATATTCGCTCACCAGTTTTGGTCTCTAAATCTTGTAACTCGTTAGAAGAAGGATTTGATGTTTTGACAAGTACAAATAGTCCTCTTCCATTTGCTAAGCCTTTATCAATAAAGGGGACTAAACCATCACGACCAAGATATGGATTTACCGTAACTGCATCAGCAGTAAAAGGGCCTTTGCCTAGGAATGCTTCCGCATAAGCAGTTGCTGTGGAGCCAATGTCATTGCGTTTTGCGTCATTAACTACAATTAATCCTTTTGACTTGGCATATTCGATTGTTTTTTCGAGAGCAGTTAGTCCATAGGTTCCATATACCTCGTAATAGGCTAACTGGGGTTTTACAACAGCAACATGAGAGTGAACAGCATCAATCACTTGTTTATTAAATTGATAAATGGCTTCTCCGATTTGCTCCAAAGTAGCATCTTCTTTTGAAGGCAGGATAAAGTCAGGAAATAAATTGATATTTGGATCTAAACCTACTACAAGAACACTATTCTTTTCTTCGGATTTTGTAATGATTTGGTCTGCAAAATGAGTCATCTTATCACCATCGCAATCTACTTATTATAAAAGTCCATAATGAGTGTGATTTGATTACATTAACTTGGAAGTATTATGGATAGCAATATTGTAACGGTTTGGTTAATTTAATTCAAAATCGTTAAATATTTCCGCTTTCATAGGGGGGATTATTTAAATTTTTCTCGTTTGAGCAAGGTTGGGATAGGATATTCCAATAATTAAATGGATTAGGTTAATTTTTCGGTGATTGTAGTTGTTTAATGGGGAATTGTAAAAAAATTTTTTAAAGAAAAATAACCTCAGCTTTTGCCAAGGTTGAGTGGGAAATTAAAAATCAGGTGGATCTGCCACTTGTTTGATGGGATCTACTATTACTTCTCTTTGATATTTCATGCTGTCACCTCCGATCAATTCATCCAATTGATACAGTCTTTGTAAATTTTCCTTATGTTTGATCATATTGATACTCTCATAATGTTGTGTGAGTTTCAATGTAATTTTATATTCCTGTATTCGAAGAACATGTTTTGTCGCTAATTCACGAGCATTTTCCCAACATTCGATAGCTTTTCTGACATCCTCTTTTTGTAAAAAACAGTGACCTAACGTTTGTAGTGTGTCGCATAGGCTTACCACATCTGTTGTTTTTGTTGCTAAAGCCTTTTCTAACACTTCTTGTGCTAAATCTGTCTTGTCTTCTAATAAATACAATGATCCTAGTTCCGTGTAGTTGTGAGCAACTAAATACGATTTTTGAACTTTATCTTTAAAATTCAATGCTGTTTGTAAGCAGATTTTCGCTAGTTCAAATCCCTTTAGTTCTTTGTATATTGACCCTAAAGTTGTCCAGAGTTCAAAACATCTATCATATCTTGCTTCCTTTTTAGCTAATTCTGTTCCTAGTGAGGCTATTTCAATGGCTTTTTCATATGACTTTTGCTTTTTATAGATCTCTGCCTGGAGTTGACACATGTTTAAAAAAACTTCTGTTCTAATTCTTTCAAGTCCATGTTCCCACATGATTTTTAATACTTCGTTTGCTTCAGTATCTCGGTCTAATTTTTCTAGGTAAATTGCTTTACAAATTAAAAGATGGTAGATAATTTTATTCCCGTTTTCCTTCGTACATTCTTTCAGGGCTTCCAATCCTTCATTAATGAGCCAAAGTGCTTCTTCTAAATTGTTTTCGACATGAGAAATTCTACTGAGATGATAGTAACTGGCTGCTTTGAAGTATGTATGTTGAATTGATTTATGTTGATTAAAAATTCGTATTGCTTGTTGGAAATGTTTTTTTGCTTTTGGCAAGGTAGTTTCCTTGCGGTTGTAACATCGTCCACGTAAATATTCTATATGTGCTAAATGACCTGGATGTTGTTCCTTTACTTCTTTTTCCATATTCTTTAATCGTTTTAATGCTTGCTTTGTGGAAACGCAAACGATGTCATTGTCAATTGAGCGAAGTTCCAATTCAATTTTAACAAGGTTCGTTTTTTGTTGGTGTGCAATATCAGTTAATTTTTTAGGTATTTGTTCAGGGTTGATTTTCAGTTTCTTGCAATAATAGTCTATTTTTTCTTTGCTTACATACTTTGCTCCAGTTTCGATATTACTGATGGAAGCTATGGAAAGAAAGTTATCAACCAACTCTTTTTGTCCTAGTCCGAGATCTTTTCTTCTTTTCTTAAGAAATGCTCCTAAATGTATATAATCTTCACTCATAGGAACTTCATCTCCTAAGTCAAAAATTTTTTTTAATGGTTTCCTCCAAAAAATGAGTCAGAGGGACGTTTGTTTATTTAACTATAACACAATTTACTTAATTCGGAATAATTAATTCATTATAACTGCTGTTTTTGATTAAATTTAACTGCCGTGATTAATTGGATTATGAAATTTTTCGTATTTGTCAAATAAAAACAATTAATAATATAATTTCCGCGAAGTTAGCAATACGAGGTGATTTGTTGAGATTCTTGCCAGAAGAAGAACTAAAACGATTATACTTAGAAGAATTTTACACAATAGCCGATCTCATTTTTTATTATGGTTGTTCACAGAAAACAATTAAACAAAATTTCCAATTATATCAGATTCCTGTAAATAAACGCGGTAATTTTCTTTATCGAAAACTCCAAATGAGTGAAAAAAAGTTCGCAAGCCTATTAAAAGAATTGTATTGGATAAGGAGAATGTCTACCTATGAAATTGCCGAGTATTTGGAAGTGTCTCAACAAGCTATTTGGATGAATATGGTTCGTTTTAATTTGATTCGTAGAAAGTGCTAAAGCGCTATGAGCTTTTTACCTTTTAAGAAAACGATAAGCTTAGATTGGGTGATTGAGAACAAGACAGTCCCTTATGAGGTTACAAATGCACTAAAGGAAATATCGGATAAGTACCAGTATTCAGTCGATAAAATGGATCAACAGAAGAAAAAAGTGATACATGAACTTCAACGTATAAATAAGGGATATATTGTGAAGTTTTTATTCCCTAATGGGAGATTAGATGACAACGAGAGATGGATTCATGCACTAATAAGAATGGAGATCAGAAAATTACAAGATTAGGAAGGGTTGAGTGTAAATGGATGTCAAATTAACCGTTGAAGGTGATAGAGAGAAGGTTTGTGAGTTTGTGGATTCTATTTTGCATATTCCTCAATGGCGGTACAAGCAAGCATCTAAAATTGCCATCGGAGGGGATCTAATTAGAGTAGACTATTTTTTTAACGAAAAGCCAGTAAAACCATCCATAAGAGCAAGAAAAATAAGTAAGCTCTCAATTAAAAGTGCAAAGGGGAATTTTGATATCGATTTACTAGATGCTGAAGTAGTACAGCTGGGGAATGGAAATACCTTTATACACGGAAAAAGTTACGACATTTTTTCACCTGGAACAGTGTATGAACAAAACTTAACAGAGAAGGAGAATGTAAAATGAAAAAAACGTATTCTATTCAAAGTTATTATGTAGATTTAGCCAAGGAATATTATACTGACCGACCTTTCTGGGGAAAACTGACCAAACCAACAATGGTAACCCTAAAGCCTACATTAAAATGCGTTGCCCAGTGTCCTCACTGTGAAGCAAGGCTAAAAGATTTCGATTTCCCCCCTGATACAAAGAGGGTTTTCACCATTGAGGAATACAGAGATCTATTTAAAACATTGAAATCGATAGGTACAGAAAAAATAACAATCAGCGGTGGTGAACCCTTATCCTATCGATACTTAACTGAAATGATTTATTATGCTTCAATGGAAGGTCTAAATGTAATTTTGAATACGAATGGTTGGCTTCTTCGAAAAAGAAAGTTTAAAGAGTTTGTGGAAGCCGGATTAGATCAAGTAGCGATGTCCATTGATTCCCCTATACCAGAAATGCATGATCGTCTCCGTGTATTACCAGGATTATTTGAACGGGCAACTTCTCGAATGAAAGAAATTCGTGAAGAATGGGGAGATCGCTTTGTACTCAATATCCGAATGATTTTACACAAATATACCTACCAAGATATCCCTAAAATGATCGATTTGTGTCAGTCATTAGATGCAGATGCACTAAGCATTGATATGATTGAAAACGATTTCGAGAAAAAGTTGTTCCTCTTAAATGAAGAGGAAATACAGAATTTTAACCAAGTACAAAAACAACAAATCATTGATAAATTAAACCAAGTATTTTTTGAATCAGAAGAACTTCGTAGCAATGCCATTGCCCAAATCCAAGGAATGTTTGATCTGGATTTCAATCCAGCTAGTAATTTTGCACAAGGTATCTTTTGGCCAGATGATCGAATCAAACAAAAGTGCACCATTCCATCAAGTTTTATGATTTTAGAGGGAAATGGACCTGTCTTGGCATGCAATCCAATCGAATATACCCGAAACCCAATTGTGGGAAATATCCTAGAAGATTCTATAAAAGACATTTGGAATAACAAAGCATGGACCGAGTTTAGAGAAAATAAAATGGACTTCTGTCGATTTTGTCCCATGAATATGAGTCATATGGTGATCTTTAAACAACAAACTATCGAGCATACAGTGGACGAGAACTTGTTGAACTTGTTGCAGAAAAAATAGAGATCCACAGTCTCAAGGGGGAACTTTGTTGAAGATATTAATTGGAGTTTGTGGGATCGGTCTTGGTCATAGCACCAGACAATGGGAGATCGCACAGAAACTAATACAAAGAGGGCATCAAGTGAGAATTTGTACGTTTGGAAAAGGGATAGAGTTTTTCCAAAGAACTACTTTAGCATGGGAAGAAGTTTGGGTTCCTTTTATTGTTTACAAAAAGGGAAAGCTTCATTTGCCTTCACTTTTCTCGAAAAATTACCGTACATTCATTAAAGGACTTTTTCAAAATTTAAAGATATATCAAAAACTGAAACAAGATGATTTTTATCCAGACATTTGTATTAGTGATTATGAACCAATAACCGCTAGGTTCGCCTACAAACTGAACAAGCCTTTAGTTTTAGTTGATCAACAAAGTAAATTTTGGCGTTTCTCATTTCAGAACATTGGGAATTTTACTTGCGTTGAGGAAAAGAAGAGACTGCGGCTCTTCTTTCCAAAATACGATTACCGATTTATTACATCGTTCTATAAGTTGCCTAATATTGAAGATAACGACACCGAAATTATACCAACTATTATTCGTTCCGATATTAAGAAAACACCCAAATATACAAAACACCCTCAAATCCATCTTGTTGTCTATCTCTCCGAATATGGAGGAACAAGCATTAAACAAACGTCCGATGAATGGAAAGAGGAATTAGCCTCCATTCCTAACGTTTTCTTTACTATATTCGATGCTGCTGTAAAAGCACCCCGTAAAAACGGCAATTTAGAAATAAGACCTTTTGATCGGACTGATTTTGCTGAATCCTTAAAAGTGGCCGATGGAGTAATCACAACTGCTGGACACACTCTATTATCAGAATGCCTATACTTGGGATTACCTATTTATGTCATACCTCTTGGAACATTTGATCAGCATTACTGTGCAAACTTTATCCAGGATAATCAATTAGGGATCTCCTCCTACACCATTACAAAAAAGGAATGTTTGGATTTTATTGCTAGACTAGACCATTGGAAAAGCAACATTAAAAACTGTGATAACATCCTCACTTCTTCTGATTCTGTACAAATGATTGTTGATTTTTTGGAGGATCATTATGAAAAAACTGGTGATAAATGCGGATGATTTGGGTCTAGATTGGGACCGAGATCTAGGTATTTTATTAGGGATTTGGTTGGGAGTAATCAGTAGTGTTAGTGCCATTGTTACGAATAAACAAAGTCATGACCGATTACATCTTTTTGTTAAATGGATTCGTAAATTTCGCCCTCAAGTAAGTGTAGGGCTACACCTTAATCTTACAGATGAACCACTAAACTGTTGTGAATTAGGAAATATTATTGGTCAGTCTTTAAATTCTCAGGTTCATCCTAAAGTGGCCTATTGGAAATCTGCATTAAAAGCTCTCATTAATATGGAAGCGATTTCGGAAGAGATTGCTTCCCAAATAGATGTATTTCGACGTGTCTTTGATAGCAAACCAGAGCATTTGGATGGGCACAACCATTGTCATATTGCCCACCCCTTAATCTTCGAAGAAGTAAGGAATCAAGCTCATTTACATGGTATCCATCATATTCGCATTCCTAATGAATCGTTAACAAAAGATCACAAAGACCTCTATCGGTGGATAGAAAAAATTCGAAACAACACAGAACCTGAACCTCTTGCTGAATCGATGAGAGAGAACCTTTTTAGCGATCTATTTTTATATGATTACAGCTGCTCTCAACTTTCTCCTATTTCTTCAAAGACTTTTATCGGATCTATATATGGCCACATTCGAAGTTTTTCATTTCTCAAACAGAATATTGACCAGGCTTTTCAAACATCGAGTTTATTGGAATTAATGGTTCATCCAGGGCTTCAATTTCCAATTTCACATGCAACGTGGTTTTCTAATTTCGATAGAGTTCACGAGTTATGGAATTTATTACGACTTCGATTCTATTTGAGAAAACAAAACATTCAGATTGTAAATCATGATGAGAAAAGAATATGAAAAGGAAGGGAATTAAATTGGCTACCAAAATAATAATCACGGGTGTTGGTGGTTTCATTGGTTATCATGTGGCTTCTTGTCTTCTTCAGAAAGGCTACACCGTTATTGGTGTAGATAACCTGAATAACTACTATGATGTAAAACTCAAACAAGATCGGCTTCAACAGTTGAAGCATGTAAATTTCACATTCTATAAGATTTCACTGGAAGATAATGAGACACTTGTGAAATACTTAAAGAATGATGAATTCTCTGGTTCTGTCGTTATTCATTTAGCAGCCCAAGCAGGAGTCAAATATTCTTTAATCAATCCTGGAGCATATGTGCAATCAAACCTTGTAGGATTTGCGAATATATTAGAGCTCAGTAGACTGATAAGCATAAAACATTTACTCTATGCTTCATCAAGTTCAGTCTATGGAGCAAATCAAAAAGTTCCTTTTTATGAAAAAGATCAAGTCAACCACCCCTTAACTTTGTATGCAGCAACAAAAAGATCCAATGAATTGATGGCTCACGCCTATAGTATCAATGGTTTACCCACTACTGGAATGCGATTTTTTAACGTATACGGCCCGTGGGGACGACCAGATATGGCACTTTTTCTTTTCACTAAAGCCATATTGGAACGAAAGCCTATCTATATCAATAACAATGGGAATATGTTTCGTGATTTCACTTACATCGAGGATGTAGTAGAGAGTATTGTAAGATTGATCGATCAAGTACCAATTCGAAAGCCGATTGCAGGGAGTCTCATTAATCCAAACCAAAGCTATGCACCTTTCCAACTTTTTAACATCGGTAATCAAAAACCTATAAACTTGATGAAATTTATTTCGTTAATCGAGGAAAAGTTAGGAATGAAGGCGATAAAGCGTTACCTTCCTAACCAAGAAACGGAAGTTTTTCAAACCTTTGCAGATGTTCAAGAGCTACAGGATACGATTCAATTTAGTCCCAATACCTCTATTGAGAAGGGTATTGAAAAGTTTTTAGATTGGTATTTTGTTTATTATCAACCATCTGAACATCGGATGATTCAGTGATCAGTCAAAAGGATTCAGAGAATCAGTTTATATTTGTTTGGAGGAAAGCAGTAATGAGTGATCAGTATGCAGCAAATGAAATATTTAAAATGGTAGAATCTTTACATTCTAAAACGATACAGGAAGTAAAAGCCATTCATTTAGGAAGATTAAATCCAAAATGGATTTTAACATTTATGGATGGTTCCAAGTTATTTGTAAAACAATATCATCCAGATCGGTATATAGGAAAAATACCAGCTGTAAAACAAGCTCTCTCTATTCAAGATCAGCTTTTTCACACAGGTATAAAGTGTCCAGAAGTACATTCTGTTGATGGGGAATACATCTTACATACGGAATCCGGCCATCAATTTTCAATGTTCGAAGTATGTCCAGGAATTGTTGTTTTACCTGGGAAACCTAATCAGAATCAAATGCATTCGTGGGGTAAAGAGCTTGGTAAGATGCATCATCTTTTAGATGAATTACCTGCAGGACCCATAGATTGGGTCCCATCCAAAGGAGAAATTCAATCTTTTTGTGAATCACAGATGAAAATTGCTGAGGATTATCCAGTTTCTAAACGTGTACAACAGATGTTAGAAAAAGAACAGGAATTACTAGAATCATATGACCAAACTATTTTTGAACAGTGCAAGCATGGATGGGCGCATTGGGACAATCAGGTTTATAACGTGTTATTTCAAGATGACGCTCTCACATCTATCTTAGATTTTGATCGGATGAGATATGTATATCCTGAATTAGATCTCGCTCGGGCAATATTGTCTGGCTGTATAAATGAGGAAACAAAACTGGATCAAGAGAAAGCCAGAGCATTTATTACTGGTTATCAAGAAACAAGGAAAGATTTTCAATTAAATGATGTCATTCGTTCTCTCAAGCTCTTATGGTGCAGAGAATCCGTTTGGTGGATAAAAGCTGATATAGAACAAGATGAAGAGATCCCTCAGAGGTTTTCAAAGGAAATCGAATGGCTTCAAAACAATTGGGGACATTTGCAAGAAATCATCTAATGACACTGTAGAGACTCTATAAATAGAACCAAAGATTTTATCTCTCCCTTGCTAAAAAGGATCATTAACATGAATGATCCTTTTTATTAGCAAAGAAAGTAGTTTACTAGGGGGTTATTATTAAAAATGAAAAAAGAACGGTTAGACGTGGTTTATGTCCTTGTATTTGATCAGCATACAGAGAAGATTTTAGTGGTGGAAAATTTAAATTCATGGAGTTTACCAGGAGGAAAAAGAGAAGAAGGGGAATCTTTAATTGATGCTACCATCCGAGAAGCCAAAGAAGAGACAGGACTTGAGGTAGAAGTAGCGGAATTGATCAATGTTAACGAGCAGATAGCAGAAAAACATATCCTGTTCTTTACTTTTCGTGGCTATATTATCGGAGGAAAACAAGAGAATAACGATTTAAAAATAAAGCAAATAAAGTGGTTAACTATTGCAGAGACAGAACAGTTAATGCCCTGGTATCCAAATATTAAGTCATTATTAGAAAAATCAGCGGGTTATTTGTTAGAAAGAGAGTAGTGTAGATCATATAGGAGGTTCTGTTTTGGAAAATCATTTACAGTACGATCCAACGTTGTTTCAAGGTACTGCATCTTACTATTCTAGCTACCGCTTCCCTTATCCAGAGGAGTTATTTCAGCACATCGTACAAAGTTTCCATTTAGATAAAAATAGTCAGGTTCTTGATTTGGGATGTGGAACTGGGAACTTATCTATTCCTTTAGCATCCTATTGTCAAAATGTGATCGGTATGGACCCTGATCCAGAAATGTTAAGGGAAGCAAAACGTCTTGCAACATTAAATCAAGTGGAGAATTTGGAATTAGTATTAGGATCGTCTTGGGACATTTCCAATGATATGGGGCCGTTTCAAGCCACGATCATGGGAGAATCGTTTCATTGGATGGATCGGGATGGTGTCTTAAATGCACTATATGATGTCATTGCCTCTTATGGAGGAATCGCAATCGTTTCTAAGAAACAAATAGGACCTTCTGGTTATCAAGAAGTAGTGGATCAGGTAATCAAGGAATTTCTTGGTGAGAAACGAAAAGCAGGAAAGGGTTTTTATTCTCATCCAACCGAACGACATGAGGTAGTGCTTTCAAGATCCAGATTTTCCATATTGGAGCCGTATCGTTTTGAATATCAAGTAGAAAAAACAATTGAAGATTTGATTGGTTTTTTATACTCCACTTCGTATGCAAACAAGCGTCTGCTTGGAGATGAAGTAGAGAATTTTGAAAAAGAGTTGCGACAAGGTCTTATTTCGGTTGGATCTTCAGGAAAGCTTTCATTTCAGGTAACAGTAACTGCTTTAATGGGGAGAAAAGACGGGAAGGGTTGTTAACATGTTTTCCATTATAGTAAATGAAGAAATCGAATTACGTTTACTACAACCAAAGAATGCGAAAGAGATCTTTCAATTGGTGAATCAATCAAGGCTATATTTAGGAAGATTTCTTCCTTGGGTAAATAGCGTCACTTCTCCAGAAGATTACAAAGAGATCATCCCTAGTTGGCTTCAACAATTTGCTGAAAACAAAGGATTTCAAAGTGGTATTTACTATCAAGGAGCTTTTGCTGGAATGATTGGATTTCATCCTATTGATTGGAATACAAGAATGACTGCGATTGGATATTGGTTAGCAGAAGAACATCAAGGAAAAGGTATTATGACTCGTTGTTGTAAAAAGATGATCGAAATGGGGTTTCAGGATTATGAATTAAATCGCTTGGAAATTCGTTGTGATCCAGCAAATGAAAAAAGTCGTGCTATACCAGAGAGATTAGGATTTATTCAAGAAGGAGTGTTAAGAGAGGTTGCGATTCAAAATGAAGAACATCATGATTTGGTGGTATATGGTTTATTAAAATCGGAATATAAGACTTAGAAGTAAGAAGAAATCCAATGAATGATACAGCAGAGATACTAGAATTAATTAATAGTTGATGATGACAAAGTGTTTAAAGGTACAGGTGTGGAAATATGGATAATGAAATTATTGATATTTTTAATGATCAACATGAATATATTGGTCAAGCAACAAAGAAAGAAGCTCATGAAAATGGATGGTGGCATCGTGTTTTTACTTGCATTGTGATCAACAGTGAGAAAAAAACGATGGTTCTACAGAAAAAAGCACCAGAGCGTTATTCATTTCAGAGACCAGACTATTTGGATATAGCAGTAGGTGGACATTATCAAATGGGTGAGAAGATAGAAGATGGAATCAGAGAAATCAAAGAAGAATTAGGAATAGACGTCTCTTTTGAACGATTGATTCCCTTGGGAGTCCGACAAACCGTTGCGTCTATAACACCAAACTATATCAATAAAGAATTCCAACATATTTTCCTATTGGTGGAGAATCGCTTACTTTTTGAATATCCACTTCGTTCATTTGAAGTTAATGGACTGGTAGAATTACCTATTGAGAAGGGAATTCAGTTACTACTAGGAAAGTCAAATCAATTAAAAGGAAGTGGAATTTTTCAAAAACAAAGGAAGATTGTAGAAGTAGAATTGACCCGGTCCGATTTTGTTCCGTCCTATCTTAAAACGGATCAGTTTATGTTACGGATATTCATTGTAGCGCATCGCTATTTAAAAGGAGAAGATCTTAGCTTGCTATTTTGGTAAGGAAGAGTAATAGTAAAATTTGTAATGGAAAAATCACATATATTTAGAGGTTATTTACATTGTGTGGCTAATTTAATGAAGGAGGATTACGAATTAATACATGATAGAGAGTTGAGTGGATTGAGTCACTATAGAAATGCTTTTTTTAATTTTTTGTTTTTATTGATAGTTAGTTTTTTCTTTATTAGTCCCAATAATGTCAGTGAGATTGAATATCCGAAAGTAACTATCCCACACGCTCCCGAGTATCCAAAGGTAACTATACCCCATGCACCAGAATATCCCAAAGTATATATTCCATCAGCCCCGGAATATCCCAAAGTAACTATTCCACAAGCCCCTTCTCCCAATCAAAATTTGGAGTATCCGAAAGTAAAGATGAACCCCCCAGTCAAAATAAGCAATTCAAGTTTACTAGAGAAAATTCTTCAATCCATAATAAACAATATTTATCATATTTTATTTCTTAATTCTTTGGTAATAGGACTTGCTTTGTTCTATTTATCACCGATTACAGGGGTATCTCTATTAATAGGAATGGGGATTAGTGGATTACTGTCATGGTTTTTGGAAGGAAATCTCCATGCAGCCGAAAGGGATGCGGTTTTTGGTGGGTTATCTGCTCTTGTTGGATTAGGAGTTGGTTCCCTTTCTCTTAAATTATTGGGATCAAGATTGGTAAATGTCTCCAATCCGTTTATTCAAAAATGGTTGCCAATTGGATTGTCAAGTGGAGCTGCCGGATCATCAGATAGTCTTACTTTTGATTATTTGCGAGAAAGAAAAGTGGATTGGAAAAAGACTGGATTGGTTGGGTTATTAAGCATATTTTTAGGTTTTGGCGGACTTGCAGTTTCAGAGTACGGGGGAAAAATAATAAAAAATATCCCTGTACCCGTCGTAGTACAAACCAATAATGGTGAGATATATTTTAGTTCTAAATCATTAAGTAATACAGCTTTAGGGCAGTGGATACAGAAGTTTGCAAGTGAAGAAGTAGAGGGAGTTACACGGATAGTAGGACGAGGAAAGAAATATGAAACTGATGATGGAGCATTAATTGCAGGGAAAAAAGTAGCTGAAATAAATAAACTTCCAAAATACCACCCTGTTAAAAACCAACTTGATCTGAAGTATGTTGCTAAGTTGCGAAAGGAATTAGGGATACCCTCTATTGGAGATGACCTTCGTTTAAAGAAAGAAGGTGTTTTAAAAGCTGAACAAACAGTAGCTGTTTTACAAAGTAATGGAGTGGAGATTTGGGGAAGAAATGGTTGGGGAGTTGATGTTGAAAATGGTTATAAAGAAATGTTAACGGAATGGTTTAAAAAGAGATCTAAGGGTAGTTTTGGTACAAATGCAAATACAAGATTTCATGCAGAAGGAGATGTATTTTGGCATCTATACAAGTTTAGAAAAGCAAACAAATTACTAGGTGGTAAAGCAGTTTTAGCTGTTGACAGATCTTTATGTAGGTATTGTGACCAAAGTAAAGGTGTTCAGCAAATGGTTGAAGAAGTTGGATTGGATGAATTAAAAGTAATTACCCCAGATGGTATTAGAATCATAAAACCAGAACCTTCAAGGCGAAGAACCTCATGGGAGGTTGTTAGATAGAAAGGGAGAGGCTAATGAATCAATGGGAACTGATTATATTGATGCCCAATTGTGAGGAGAAGTATTTAAATCCTACATGGGAACAAATCAAAAAACATTTAGAATATGTTGATGGAGATCATTTGGATAATTTAGTACTAACCAATCCAAGCATTGGTGAAATGATAGTATGTGGTGGAAATAAGATTAGAGGTAAGAGTTTATATGGTGTGTCATGCTTTCCTACAAGTGGCAATGGTTATATTGAATATAATTTATTGAATCCTGAAGTAAAAACTAGAGATGAAGAATTTGAAGAAATTACGACACAGGGTGTTGGTGTGCATCATAACAAAGAATTTTTAGTTGAATTTGATGATATGCTTAAAGCCTTTGAAGTTTTCTATAGAACTGGTAAGTTGTCAGAACAAGATTGGTTCTAATTGTTTCATAGTAATAATTCATATAATTGGTGATATTTAAGAAAGGAGACTACGTATTGATGTTAAATCTACATGATCCTGACTTTAGAGCTGCAATTTGGGAAGCCCACAATGATAGGTGTGCTTACTCTCAAGAAAATTTAAGATATATAGACATGGACATAGAACACATTGTTCCTAAGAGTTTAAAATTGCAACCAGAGAAATTAGTTACTTATCTTAAAGAAATTGGTGAAAATGAAGATTTTGATCTGGACTCAGTATATAACTTAATACCTATAAATTCAAAAGTTAATCAGAGGAAAAACAACTCTCTTCTTCCCAAAAAAAGAGCAATATACTTTTTGACATTAGCAGAAAGTAAAGCTGAAAAAGTGATGGGAATTTACGATAAAAATAAGAAAAGGAAAAAATTTGATAAAGTAGTTAGAGATGTTTGGTTCTATGTCAATCAAGGAGTAGAATCGCCAGAAAAAATTTACAATAGAATTACAAATGATCATGAGATATTTGAGACCAAAAGAATCTGCAATCAGACCTTTTATCTCAATAATAAAGATTATGTTTCATTCAAAGCTAGAATCCCTGACTCTTTTGAGAAAGATAGGATGGGTTTTTGTGAGATTAGCTTTCGTAGTTTAAAAATTAGGGATGCTACTTTTTACGTTGAACATTCAGAAATATTAAAGGTTCTTTTTACTGGTCTTGATACAGATCCTTTACTAGGATTACGAAGATTTATTTTGCCGTTAGAAAACGACGAATATTTGTTAACACTTAATCAGGTAAGCTTTACTTTGACTAAATTAGAAGTGGAACAATTATGTAGTATATTGGATGATTTTTCAGAAGTTTATATTAAGGCATTAGAAAAGATAGAAGATACTATGCAGGTCAAATATTTTAGAAAATCAAGAAGCGATACTACTGAAATAGGATACAGACTAATTAAAGTGAATCATGCTTTTTGGAGAGAATTAGTTAAATTTGCCTGTAACCATGACTCTGGTGATGGCTCTTCGGACTGGCACATTTTTGATCAAAATGAAAACTACATAAAAGTTTTTACTTCAAATCAAGATAAATTTTGTGATGGATACCATGTTTTTCTTGAACCTGAACACGAGATAAATCATTTCAATCCTAATGACGAATTGTGGATTGTATGGATTCCCCCATCCTCGAATTGGGGATCAATTAATAATAGAGAACGATGGGATGCTTTATATACATATAACTGGCTTGTCTATGATTTGATTCCTGAAGTTGTACGAAATATAGAGAATGTAGGTATAAGCGACTTTTACATTAACAATTATGACTTATACAAATCTGGTTATAAAGCGGTAAGGGATGTGCTCCTCTCTGACTATACACAAAAAGAATTATGCAAATTTATAGAAGACATACGATCTTATTATATTGGTTCAGATACAAAACATTATCTTACTAAAGAAGAAATAGTAGATTTGTATTCAGCAGTTGAACTTTGTTTGTTACGTACTCCATACCATTCCGCATTTATAGAGTCACGACTTATGCTTGGGAAAACTTTTTATCACCAAGAACATAATCTCATAGATGTAATTTGTAAACACAAAGCAACCTTAGAGAATGGAGTATATTCATCATGGACAATTGAGAATATCATGAGATGTCTAGTTGTACCATTGAATTCAGAGAAAAGTGACTTGAGTTATTCAGAAATCAAAACAATTGTTAGTTACTTATATCCTTTTTTTGAAAGGATGAAATTAGAAAAGCTAAAAAATAGACTTAAGGAGGGATTTTAAATTTAGTTTTAAAGAATTATTAGATGCGTTAATGGTTGATAAGATTTTGACCTAAATCCAATTTCTTGGCTGTCTTTTTTACCAAGAATGGTTTACATCTTGTGAGTTTAAGGACTAGAACAAGCACTTCAATCGCTGAATGGGAGTAAAGGCTTGATGAAAACAATATAGAAGAAGGTAATAGTTGACAACACTTTTTCTGGAGATCGAGTGATTACAAAAGAACTGAGTTGTTTTAATTGGTTGAGAGATTAATAGTGTATCTGATATGAAAAAAGATGAAGTAATAATAATAGGGGGCGGGTTTAATACACTTAACATTTTAAATTCATTTTAATTTTGTACCTAATGGATATTAGGTACAGATTATTGAAAGGAGAAATAAATATAGATGAAGAAATAAATTTAAGAACAGAAAAGTGAAAGAATTCTATGCATTGATGAGCTTGAAAGAACAGATATGATAATACATTATTGTGTTTCTCTATTGAGTACTTTAATAATCTTAATATATTTACATCGTAGGTGAAAATAGAATGTCTAATATAAGGATAGAAATGTTTCCAGCCTCTTATGGTGATTCCTTTCTTGTTAGTTTAGGTAATAAAATTAAGACTCATATACTAATAGATGGTGGGTTAAAAGCTACATACAATTGTTTTTTAAAAACAAAATTGGAGGAAATCAGCAGATTAGGTGAAAAAATATCATTATTAATAGTAACACATATAGACCGGGATCATATTGAAGGTATCTTAGAATTAGTTCACGATAATAATAAGAGCGAAGATCCGAAGATCATACCGATCGATGAAATTTGGTTTAACAGTTATAGACATTTGCAGTTCTCCAAAGAAAAAGCTAAAGAAATCAATTTTGAGGAAAAAGAAATATTAAAAGATATTATAACAAGAGGTAGAGGATATTTAAGAAAGAATGAAACCAATCCCAATAGACCTATAAGTGCTAAACAAGGATCAACATTGGCTAGTTTAATTTATAAAGGAGGATATAATTGGAATAACTCCTTCCATGGGCAAGCGGTTAGTGTTAACAATAATAAAAATGTAAATATTACACCAGAAATCAAAATTCATATCCTTTCTCCTAATACGGAAAAACTCAATAAGTTAGCAAGATTATGGGTAAGAGAACTTAATCGAAAAAAATACAACTTCACACTTAGCGACAATGAAATTTTTGATGACGCTTTTGAGTTCTTTATGTTAGAGCAAGCTGTTACGAATATTGAGGCAAATAAAGAGGTTTCTTCTCGCAACAGAAAAGAAATATTAGATATCAAAAATTTAGCTAATGAGTCAATGCAAGGTGATTTATCAATTACTAATGGTTCCTCTATTTCAATAATTATTGAATACAAAGATAAACAACTATTATTTTTAGGAGATGCCCATCCTGATATTATAACTACTAATATACAAGAAAAAATACGAGAAGGTTTATCTCCTTTTTTTGAACTAATCAAAATAAGTCATCATGGTAGTAAAAAAAATACAAGTAAGGATTTACTTGAGTTAATTGATGCACCGATTTACTTGATTTCTACAGACGGTAAAAAACATAATCATCCTGATTTAACAGCTTTGGCTAGAATAGTTAATAGAGAAAATGGTCCTATAAGGAATCTATATTTTAATTATCCAACCGAAGGATCAACTTACATGAACAATGAGATAATTAAGAGTGATTTAAATTTTAATGTATTTATTTCATCTGGAGTTCAATCTACGATTATTGAGGTATAAGGGGAAGAAAAAATGCAGGAAAACATCTTTAGTGCAGTTTCAAGATTAATTTGTGGGGATGACGAAGAAAAAGCGACTGCTTTTCTAATTTCACCTAATAGGGCAGTTACAGCTACTCATGCTATTACAAATGCACTAGAGGGTGAAGATATAATATTGGAGTTTTTAAACATTTCTAATACATTAATTACTAAAAAAGCAAAACCAATTGCTATAAGTGAGGATCTTAATAATTCTCCAATTACTGTATTGGAACTTGAAGAGAGCATTGATTTAGATTATTACCTAGAGTTCTCTGATTATGAGTTAAATGGAAGCGATATTTGTAATACCTATGGGTATCCTGTTACAACATGGGCAGTTGGTTCTGCTTTTGAAATATCGGTGACAAGGCGAATAAAAGATAACATGACTAAAGCATATGATTGGGACTTAGATTTAGATCATCATTCCAAAATCGAAGAATTCGAGGGATTGTCAGGATCACCATTGATTTTTAATAATAAGGTTGTTGGAGTAATACTTGCTGAATCGAAAGAAAATGGTAAGGCTATATCACTTGGTGCTATTAGTACACCGAATATTAAAGGTGTTTTGGATGAGTTGGAAATCTCTATAGCGTCGGATGATGATGATGATTTATTTGATAACATGGATCTGTTAAGTGACCTTAATTATGATAACTCTATTTTTATTGCTAAACTTGAATCGGCAGGAATCATGGAACATGAAATATGCCAAAGAGATTTTTACTCTGCTGAAATAGTAAAAAAGAAAATTGAAAGTAAGAATATGAAAGTTCAACTGAATAGATTTAAAATGTTGAGGAGGGATTTACACTCTGTTTGGTGGACACAATATCTGGAGCACCAAGAAGAGGTAAATGGTTATAGACTCTTAACAAAGGTTTATACAAGAGTAGAAGATCTAAGTGAAAGTACTCTTAAAAGTGATGATTTAATTTCATTGATAGCTAAAAAGGGAATGTTGCATCAATTGGCAGATGAATGTCGAATTGGGTGGATTAAAGATTATAAAATCAAACTTCGAGAATATTTAGATATAAAGGAGAATAAAAGGTGAATCTTCATAGTTTGGATCAGTCCGCTCAAATAAGATTAGATGCAATGCGGATTTTAATTTTGGTATCTGCATTCTTAAATAAAAAATCATTCATATTAGATCTAGATAAAATAATGTTATATGATTTTTATCTGAAATTTCCAAACGTAATGATTCCAGAGAGTGAATATATAAAAGTATCTAATCTAGATTTTGACGGATATTACTCCTATTACCATTGGAAACCAGATAGAGGACATTATCAAATATGTTTGGGGTTTTTGGTTGGGAAAAAACTCATAATTAAGACTATAAAGAGAAATGTTTTTTCCTATTCAGTTAGTCACAGAGGTGAAAGTATAGTTAATGAACTTAATTCAAAATATGCTATGAAATTGGTTAGATTAGCGGATTATATTAGTAAAAAGATTTCTTTATTAAGCGAAGCAAAAGTAGAAGCCAATATTAATTTATGTATAGAACAATTGAAGATGACTAGATAAAAGGATGAGGTATTACATGAGTAAAAGATTAAAATTAGAAAAGTTAGTGTTAAAAGGATATAGGAAGGATTATAAAGTTGAATTTAAATCTGGCCTTAATTTTATATCTGGACCGACATCAACTGGTAAATCTTCAATTGCAGAGATGATTGATTATGCTCTAGGCGATAAAGACCACAAAAAATATATAGAGATAAGGGAAAGCTGTAAAGATGTGCAATTAGACTTTTCAATCAGTAAGAGTAAATATAGGATTGTAAGACCATTATTTGATTTTCAAAAACCAGTAAAGTTATTTAGATGGAATGATAAGGCTCAAAATTATAATGATGACTACGAATTATTAGACATAAAAAATTCTGTAAACCAGTCTCTGTCATCATTCTTGTTAGAAGAACTTGGCCTTCCTAAAAATTTGAAAATATTCAATCAAAAGTTTAGTTTTAGGGATCTATTTAAATACAGTTATATCAGTCAAACTGTAATTGATAGTGAGGATTTGTTAAAAGAAAAACAGTACGGCCCTAGCCTTAAGAGGAGACCTACAATAGAAATTATTTTTAATATTTATGATCAATTACTTGATGAACTTAAAACTAATGCAAAAGCAAAGAGCGAAGAGATTAATGTACTTGAAAATAGACGGGATGGTGTAGATGATTTTCTTAAGGGATTGGATATGGTAGAAAGGAGTTTTTTTGAAGAAAGAAAATTGGAAATGGAGATAGAGCTGAAAGAAAAAACAAAAAAATTAACAGAATTAAAGGGGAAAGGGAAGTTAAATAACAGTCAATCCCTGGAATTAGAGCATAAAATTATTGAGAGTAAAGAATTTATTGTCTTAAAGGAAACAAAAATCAGAGAACAACTCGACTATTTAGATAAATTATTTCTATTAAGAAATCAATACGATAGCGAGATAGATCAAATAGAATTTATTATAGATAGTGACAAAAATCTTAAAAAATTTGAATTTGAAGTGTGTCCCTCATGTCTACACGAATTAAATAAAATCAATAATAAAGAAAATGAATGTACTCTATGTGGCACTACTTTAGATAATTTAAATGAATTAGAAATTAAAGCTTACAAAAGTGAGTTAAAAAAGATAAAGAGGAAAAACAATAGTTTATCTCAGTTTATTACTGACCAAGAGACTAATTTGTCTAATTTAAAAAGAGAGAAACAAATTAAGATTGGAGAATTACAAAAACTAGAATTTGAATTGGATCATTTAAGAAAAGAATATGTTAGTCCTTTTATTGAGCAAATTGAAAGGTTTAATTTTGAGATAGGAAGTTTGAAAAATAAAATCAATGAAATAGAAAATAGTTTACTAGTGATTAACAACTTCTATAAGCTAAATGAGAAGATTAGATATGAAAAAGGGATATTTCAGACCATTAAAGATGAAATTAAGTCGTTGGAAGCTAATGCGAATAGTAAAGAAGATGTAATTAAAGATTTATCAGAAAAATATTCTTATATTTTGTCTGAATTTTCATTCCCTAAGCTTGCTGATGCTTTTTTGGATGACAAGTATTTACCATTTGCAAGAGGGGTTAAATACGATCAACTAGGAAGCCTAGGTGCAGTTACAATGGTAACAATGGCCTACTTTTTATCCATCTTAATTAAAGGAATCGAGGAAAATAATCATCATCCAGGATTACTAATTATTGATTCACCTAGGAAAAATTTAGGTTCTGATTCTAAAGGAGACGATGAGTTTAAAGATGAAGCTATATTCAATTCAATCATCACTTATTTTATACATATTCACAAAATTTACGGTGACGAACTACAGTTGATTGTTATTAATAATGGACATCCTGAATTTCTTGATGATACTTTCATTGCCAAAAAATTTGATGGGGATGGCACCAAAGACCTACCATATGGGTTGATTGATGACATGGAACAATGAGTGATAACTAATCTGAAAAAATTTACAATACCCATTTTATTGAGTGTGATAAATAGGGTGTTTAACAGAATTATAAATTCGATTTGATCAAGGTGAGACTATGATTACTAAAAGACAAGCCGAATTAATACCTAGTGTTAGTTCTCAAAAAGCTAGAGACAAACACAAAACCAATATAGAACGTTGGAAGATGTATGCGCGTAGAATGCAAAAGAATCCATTTATGAAAAAATATATCGTCAGAGAAGGCAACAATAAGTGTTCTTGGTGTGAAGGATATTTAAATAAATACGTCTTACACCACACTGATTATGACCATCTTTGTTTTTATGAAGTGTGCATTGAATTTCCGAATCCAACCGAAAAAAGACCTAATCGAAGAGTTAAGGTGCCAGATTGTGAAACCTGTTTTTACACTAATCGAACAGCTTTTCAAGAATGTGCTAAGAGAGTAAAACCAGTTCATGTTTTTTGTAACAAAGAAATCTATGATCATTCACCTTTATAATATTTAAAAAATATGTTTGTTTATATGTAGTGCTTTATTTTCAATTGAATAGATAAGACAGCGATTTTAATCATTAACCAAAATGTTTAAAAGTAATTATGATTGCATTTTGTTAAAACATTGCCTGATCATAAGTTGGTAACATTCTTGGTAACGCACTTATGTAAAGAAGAATAAACGAAAGAAGATTAGAGGATCGACAACCCCCTAATCTATGCGGATAAATGAACCAAATGACATACGGATAAACCATAAGAAACAACTGTAATCAATATGGAAGTATAATCGACACTCACTAAACGAGAGCCAATTTTCCTTGATATATAAGGGGTTTTGGCTTTTCGTTTTTGTTTAAAACCTCGGTTGGTAACATTTTGGTAACCTTTATTGTACTAAAGTATTTTACCTTTCTTATCGATGGAAGAATTCTCGATTTGAATAGAGTTTTCAAAATTATCTGCCAATCTTTTTTGCATGTTTGGCAATACATGGCTGTAAGTATTCAAGGTGATACCTACTTCTGCATGACCAAATCTTTCAGACACAACTTTGGATTTTCTCCAAGTTGAAGCAACAGAGTTGCATGGGTGTGTCTTAACCCATGGAATTTTATTTTGGGTAAGTTATATTTGGAGATAACATACTTTAGATACCGGTTTATGCTGCGGCTCATGCTTCTTTATTGGAGAGGGGAAATTCCCGAACGGCAAGCTGGCACTTTACCTGTGATGATCACCAGATCATTCAACATATACCAGAGAATGAGGTAAGCTGGCGCGCGGGTGATGGGCGTAACGGAACAGGAAATAGGCAAAGTTTGAGCCTAGAGATTTGTGTGAATCAAGATGGGAATTATGAAAAAGCCAAGGAAAATGCCATCTGGCTGATTCAATATTTGATGAGGAAACATAACATTTCAATTGAACGAGTAGTGCCCCACAAAATATGGAGTGGAAAGGATTGCCCCCATAAACTATTGCCGCATTGGAATGAATTTATCAATAAGATAAAAGGAAGTCCCACACCGGCAAAAATTGTAGATGATATGTATGACCTTTCATATCTCAAAGATTATAAATTTATAGGACTTCGTAGCACAAAACAACCTCAAGAAATAAATGATAAAATCATCTGGGCTATGGAAGCAAGCGCTTGTGTATTACTTACTAAGCGTGGCTATGATCTCAGACTATTACAAAAGGTTTTAAATAGGATATACTCGAGTGAATAAAAGAATAGAAGGGGAATCTTATATGGATTTCCCCTTTCCTGCTATAATAGTTATTTGTACCTATCAATTTTAATTTCGCTAATAAAAAATGGATTGTCCATTCACGAAAGGTTTGATCTTGTTGGATACCACCATTTATATAGTAAGGCATGGACAAACAGAATGGAATTTAGAAGGACGTTTACAAGGAAGACTAGACTCTCCGTTGACAGATGCTGGTGTAGAGCAGGCTAAACAATTAGCACAACGCTTGCAGAATATCTCCTTTCATTCCATTTATTCTAGTTCAAGTAACCGTGCATTTTCTACTGCACTTCACTTGAAAAAAGATCGAGAAATAGAAGTGAACAAATCAGATCACCTTATGGAGATGGATTTTGCAACTTGGGAAGGGAGAAAGTGGAGTGAAATTCAAGACTTATTCCCTGAAGAATTACTTCTCATGAATGAACACCCAGAACGTTTTGAAGCAAAGGAAACAAAAGGAGAAACTTTTTATGATATCCAGAGAAGATTAGCATCATTTATTGATAAAATTTTAAAGCAACATGCTGGACAGAATATTTTACTTGTATCTCATTCCATCACGATTAAGGTGCTGATTAACTATCTTCGAGGAGGAAATTTAAAGTATTTATGGGATGGACCAGATATTCATTGGGCAAGTTTGTATGAAGTTTGTTTTACAGAAGATAAAACGAAAATATTTTTTGAAGAAGAGGAAATCCTCCCTTTGTCACATTAAATTATTGCATGACCTGATCATAAATAAGTGGTTAAGGTCATTTTTTATGAGTATGTTTGTAGAATGGTTTTAATAGGCAGTGAAAGATGGACCTGCTACTTCGTAGATCTTTAATTCGTTACTTTCTTCTATTTTTTTGTGAACTTCAAAAAATTCAAGATTCATTTGGTTGAATTTCTTTTGATCCCCAATTTGGGTATAGCATAATAGTAGTTGGTATAATGCATCGTGCTGCAACACAGGAAGGTTTCTATTTTTAGCTAATTCATTTGCCTTTTCAAGGTGTTCAATAGCCTCATGAAATTTATTTTGTTTCTTCATAATTACTCCATATACCACCATTAGTTTTATCAATCGTCTTATATCCACCTTGTGCTTCTCTGCAATATTTTTTGCTATAGATAAATGATATTCTGCTTTTTCCATTCTTCTTGCTTCGCTTTCAATGCTCCTAAGTAGACATGTGCATCTACAAATCGACGTGGGTATTTTAAATCTTCGAATAAAGCAACTGTATTGAAGCAGGTTTCTGCTTTGTTATCATTCCCTAATTCAAAATAAATAGTACCTAATACAATGAGTAATCCGAAAATTCTATTTCTATCTTTATCTTTTCTGGCTACAGAAATTCCTTCTTTTGCACATTCAATTGCTTCCTTGTATTTTTTAGCAGTTTTTAATAGTTGAGATTTGAATTTATAAAGATTAAGTCTTACTTTAATTGGTTCAATCTCATGAATATGATTCCAAACATTATTGATTAACTCAAGGGCAAGTTCACGTTGACCAAGAGCAATCAGATAGAGAATTTTGTTTACGATTAATAAGTATTTCAATTCTTTTTTTGAAGTGCTTTCATTAAAAGATTCCAAACCCTTATTAGCATATTTCAATGCATTTTCAATGTCTTCTTCATAGTAATAACAAGTACTTAAGGTATTAAAACATGCAGGTAAAATATCTGGTTGAATATAGTTATTTTTCTCATACAGATCGATCACATTAAAAAAACCTCCTTTGCTGCTTTAAAATTATCTTTTTCATAGAAGTATTTCCCCAATATATATTTTGTAAGACATGCAAGTGGATGGAAATCAACAATTTGGATTTCATAAAGAATTGATTTTGCTTCTTCTGAATTCTTTTCCTCAAGGAGTATCTGAGCTAACTCTAACTGAAATTGCAAATCACTAATTTCATTTTCTATTTCTTTAGTCTTTGTTAGTACATCTTCCTTCGATAATCCCAAAGAAGTTAAGTATTGTGTGAGTGTTTTTAAATTGATATTACCATTACGATTTTCAAGGTTTGATACTGTACCTCGTGAGAGTTTATGACGAACATCATCGATAATTTTTCGAGAATCTATCCTTGTTTTTTTTGCAAGGTAAGTAATTAATTCAAAATCCAAAATTTCAAGGATATCTTCCAAAGTGATTCACCTCATACAGGATGTGATGTTTTATCTGCATGAAATTATTTTTCTCTTTTAATGTGAAAAGTCCTTTGTGAAATATCCATTTTCAATTTAGAAAATGAAATTAAGTATAATATGATCAAAAATTTTTGGAAGAATATGATATCAATCCAGATATGAGATTTTATTTCAATCTCATAATTAAATTTCACAAATTATGGAAATGATAGTTTTCTTATTTTAAAATAAGAGTATCCATTGAACAGTCTTGCATAGACTTCTACATGTTCACTTTATCGAAACTATTAAATTAGAAGAAGGCTTATTTTTTAGAAGAGAGGTGAAACATTGTTAATTGAAACACCATGTTTCATTGTAAAAGAAGATATTCTAAATGAGAATTTGGAAAACCTCAAACAAGGGGCTTCTTTGTTTAAGAAATCTATCCTTTCTTATTCAGTTAAAACAAACCCATTACCTTGGTTGATAGATTACTTTAAAGAACATGACTTATATGCTGAAGTGGTTTCGGATGAAGAATACAAATATGTTTTATCTAAGGGATATGAAAGAGAAAAGATCATTTTTAATGGACCCATTAAATCAAGGGAAAATTTTCTGGAAGCTGTTAGTACTGATAGCATAGTTAATATCGATTCTATGAGAGAAATCAAATGGATAACAGAAATGTCTACAAGAAGCAAAGTTGGGTTACGGGTTAATGTATATAATGAAGATTTAACAGGTTTGATTTACCCAGAAAGTAGATTTGGATTTTCTTATGAGAATGGTGATATAAAACGAATAATCGATATTTTTAATAGGACTAACACATCAATCAAAGGGCTTCATTTCCATCTTAATAAGAAAGACAGATCAGTACAGACATATGAATATATCTCTAACTTAGCTATCCGTATCATAAATGAATTCGGTTTAGATCTAGATTACATTGATTTTGGTGGAGGATTTTTAGGTGGCAGGGGATATGATTTCTCAGATTATACAAAAGTAATCAAGGAACAATTTGAGAAAAGCCAAATAAATGTGGATGAAATTTGCATGATATTTGAACCAGGTGCGGCTTTGGTCGCTACATCAATCGATTTTATGATGAAAATTGTTGATAAAAAGATCATAAATCATAACATCTATCTCACTGCAGATGGCAGCAGAATTTACACTGATCCTACGATAACAAGTAAAAGGTATAAATATGAAATTAACACTGCCAGTGATGATTTTATATCTCAAAAACAGATTATCTGTGGGTTCACATGTATGGAAAACGACAGAATAATGGAATTTAATGGAGGAAAAAGATTAGAAGAAAATGACACCATATTAATTAAGGATATTGGTGCTTATACTATGTCTCTATCTCCAATATTCATACTCGGTCCCCCTAGAGTTTACTTACTTAACAAAAACAGTGAATACAAACTGGTTCGCAAAAATAAGGAGTTAACTGGATTTTTCTAAAAAGGGGAGAAGTTATGTTTGAATATGAAAAAAAAGATATTGTAGATAGATACGTGCAGGATGTTAATAAAATCGGACTATGGAGTTCAGAGAAAGAAATCTTCACCAAATTTATTCATAAAGATGATTCTATTCTTGATTTAGGATGTGGAGCAGGAAGAACTACATTTAACCTGTACAATATGGGATATACAAATATTGAAGGTATAGATTTATCTGTCGATCTTATTAATGAAGCAAAGAAACTAGCTGATGCGATGGATTGCAATATTTCGTTTAGCCATATGGATGCAAGAGAATTAAAATACGATGAACAAAAATTCGATTGTGTGTTTTTTTCTTACAATGGTCTATTTACCATTCCTAAATACGAGGAACGATCAAAAGTACTAAAAGAGGTATGGAGAGTCTTAAAAGATGATAGATTGTTCATATTTACAAGCTATGATAGAAACGGTAATTCTAAGTATTCGGATTTTTGGTTAAAGGAAAAAGAATTATGGGAAAATAATCAACACCAGAAATTTCTGTATGAGTATGGAGATAGATATGTAAAGTTTAATGAAAATGAACTTGTATTTATTCATGTTGCTGATGATTTGGAAGTTGAAAAAATGATAAAAGAACAGAATTTCAAATTGGAATATAAACAAAAGAAAAGTGAAATTTGTGCTCCAAGTCCACAGGAAACTGGTGTTTATGGCGACTGTATTTTCTATATAGTTAGAAAAATGGGGTGAATATGTGAGTTTCATAGATGAGTTTTCTAGTTACGTCAACAATAACGAAGACATGGAAATATGTTTATTGTTAGGCTCACTTGCAGATAATTCACGAAGAAGAAGTGATGATCTATCTGACTATGATTTTTTTATTGTTACACCAAAAAGTGATTATTATCTTTATCAGATTGATTGGCTGCATTTTTATGGAGAACCAGCACTTTACTTTAACGATCCTATCTCGTTAGGAACTGGAACGGAACTTAGGGTTATTTTTACAAATGAAATTGTTACAGATATTGCGATTGTGAATTTATCTCAGTTTGAGAGACTAAAAGAGAATAAAATATTTTGCGAAAAGATTTTAGGGCGAGGTTCAGTTGTAATTAAAAATAAATTAGAACCTGATATTCTTAAATATAAACTTAAAGAAGATGTTGAACTAAGCAATCTTGAGTACAAACTCAATAGAACAATTGACGAGTTTTGGATAGATATTTATAACATTTACAAACATATTCAAAGGAAAGATTATTTCTCAGCAAAATATGCTTTCGACAGAAGGATTACTAAATTATTGATATTTGTTTTGGAGGAATCAACTAAACTAAAGACTAATAAAGATGTGTTGTTTAATGGTAGAAGTATGAATAAATGGCTGGATGAAGAAGATTTTTTCTTAATGAATGAAATATATTCGTCGACTTCTCATGGACAATTAGTGCAAGTCATTAATAAAGCAATTTTGCTTTTTGATAACAAAATGGACGATATCTTTAGAGAGTACAATTACTCAAAAAAGTCCAATAGAAATAAAATTGTAAACAGAATCAAGGGTAAGTTAAATGATATTGAAATCTAAACTAAAAAAATTGATTGTCTCCTACTGCCATGGTGAAAATAGGACATTAGTAGGAAAGATCATTGATGATAAATTGGAATATTTCATAAACAACGATAAGCCAATAAATTTTATTATGCCTGCTTTTCCTGGAAAGTCACCAAATTCAAATTCTACTTTTACCTCAGATATCGGACTTGAAGAAATTATTGCGTTAAAAACAATAGAGAATTTTATTTCTAGCATAAATTGTTTATATCAATATGGCTGTAAGTTTACTATCATTCATGATGGTCATCTTTTTTATGATCTAGGTATAACTAGAACCGATGAACAATTAACCAGTTATGTAAAATCATTTATTAAACTTAAAAGCGACTCCATTATTAGTTTCACACTAAATGACTTGATGGGTAGTAATTCATTTAGTGTATCAAGAAACAAGTTTAAAAAAGAATATGTTGAATCGAATATTAACTGTCCATGTTCTAGAGATATTCAAAATGAAACCTTGTTTACCAAAAATGAATTCGCAGACAAAATTGGATATTTAAATATGAGCAAAAATCAATTACAAAAGAAATCAAAGGAAATAGCAAAAAAAGCTCTTATTCTTAAAGCAGGGCTGTCTGATCTTATTTCAAAAAATTTTGATAGGTATATTCGGCTATCTATTCATTATCAGAAAAAAGAAAGTCCCAAAATGGGAATTCAATTGATTCCTAATGCAATTAATCATGGTACTCCTTGGTTCAATGTTTTATACAAAGCACCTAGTGGTAAGGTCATTTTAGGGAAAAAAGATTGGGATATTCCAAGTAAACAGCTAATAAATGAAAATGAACAAGGGTATCTTTACGAAATTTCTGAATCCGACTTAAAATCCTTTGAAGAAGGGCGATTTACCAGCAGAATATACTATTCTAATAAACTAAACCGGTAGGTGACGGTATGATTCTTCAGTTTAATAACGAGTTGCCTTTTACCAAAGAAGAGAAGCTAAAAATAGAAAAGAGTATATATTCAGAAATGTCGATTTCAGAGAATATAGAAGAAGAGGTTTTCGCGATTGAGAAGGTTATGGAAAGGGATACAAAAATATTTGTAGAAAAAGATTATAATTCACCTCAAAATATATTCTTTATTGAGCTAGAAAATGGATATAAACTATTTGGTAGAAAAATTTTATCGATAATGAACAGGACTGGCAGATTAACATCATTGAATTGTAGTAGGATATCAAAGGAAATGATTATTGGAATATTAAAAGAAGCAATTTATGATGAACCTAAAATAGAAATAAAATACTTTCCTATATTCAAAGGAGAAAAAATAAATATCTTCAAAAAAATAAAGCGAGACAGAATGACGAATATTCATTTTCCTTATAGATTCTATGATTTTTATACAAGAAAGGAAAGAGAATCTCCAAAAAACGGTTGGAAAGTATATGAAAATCTACCTGTGTACTTAGCGAGAGGTGAAGAACACTTTAGAAAGTATACTATCAATTTTTTATCAAAAGTTAGTGTCTTACCAAACATGGTATTTTATGATCCGGCATGCTCTTCTGGAGATTTTTTAGAGGGAATAAAAAAGCATTATAAAACAGTTACAACAATTGGATGCGACCTGAGCATGGAAATGATAGATATAGCAAGAAATAAATTGGATGAAGTACATTGTGAAAATGCATTTTATAGTAGTTTGAAGAATGAATCTGTAGATTATCTATTTCTTAGATTCTTAAATTTTAGAGTAGTTACTTATGAAACTGCACATAAACTGTATGATATCTTAATAGAAAAAGTCAAACCAAATGGATTTGTAATATGTTTTGGTCATACTCCAGTATTACTAGAGAAGGAATACATGCGTAGAAAAAATCTTAAACTTCTATCATGTTCAGGGTATGAAAAGGAAAATGATAGTTTATTTCAGTACTATGTACTTAAGAAGATAAGTAATGACTGATTTATAGAATTGGTTCAAAAAAGTAAAATTAGAGATCTTATATCTATTTTCTTTAGTGAAGTTGATAAACAAGACATTTGATGATAGATGTGGTAACTTTTATCATAGCTACTTTTGTTATAATAACAATGGTTTATCAACGCTGGATTGTATCTTATACATTATTTTTAGTTAATAATACTCATACAGAGCATTTTTTGTTTTTGTTCTTATGATTAGGATGCTTATTTTTAAAAAGAGGTGTTTTAGAAAGTGAGACAGTACACATCAGAAGAAATAAGAAGCAAGTACCTTGACTTTTTTAAAAGCAAAAATCATCAGGTGATTCCCAATGCTTCCGTAATTCCGGAAAATGATCCAACTTCTTTATTCACAACTGCTGGTATGCAGCCTTTGGTTCCCTATTTGTTAGGTGAGCCACATCCACAAGGTAAACGAGTTGTTAATGTACAGAGATGTATACGAACAGGTGATATCGAAGAAATTGGTGATGATACACACTGTACCTTTTTTGAGATGTTAGGAAATTGGTCTTTAGGTGATTATTTTAAGAAAGAATCCATCAGATGGAGCTGGGAGTTTTTGACTTCAGAAGAATGGCTACATATACCTAAAGAAAGACTGTTTTTTACTGTGTTTGCTGGTGATCAAGATGTACAGAGAGACGAAGAATCATACTCTTTGTGGCTGGATTTAGGTGTAGATGCGGAGCATATTTCCTTTCAATCTAAAGAGCATAATTGGTGGGGACCAGTAGGTTCAACAGGTCCTTGCGGTCCAGATACAGAAATTTTTATTGATACAGGAAAAGAAAAATGCTCAGAATCATGTGATCCATCTTGTGACTGTGGGAAGTATCTAGAAATTTGGAACAATGTCTTTATGGAATATTATAAAAATGATAAAGGGGAATTTACTCCACTATCACAAAAGAATGTTGATACTGGAATGGGATTGGAAAGAGTATTAGTTGCTTTAAATGGGGGTACAGTGTATAACACGGATCTATTTGAAGAGATTCTCAAGAAAATACACGAACTTTCTGATCAAAAAGATGTAAAACCTACTGAATCTAAAGATTTTAGAATTATTGCTGATCATATTAGAACAGCTACTTTCATATTAGGAGATCCGAAGGGAATAACTCCTTCAAACGTTGATCAAGGGTATGTTCTAAGAAGGTTGATTAGAAGAGCCATTCGATACTCGAAGTTGCTGAATATCGAAGAAGGTGGCATAGCTCAAATCAGTCAAGCTGTTATAGAGAAATACAGTAGCGTATATCCTGAACTGAATGAAAATAGGGATAAAATCATTCAAGAATTGAATTTAGAAGAACAAAAATTTGGGAAAACCATTCGTCAAGGACTAAAGGAATTTGAGAAAGTAATTAAAAGATTAGATGAAAAAACGACTGTGATTGATGGTGCCAGTGCTTTTAAATTGTATGATACTTATGGTTTTCCAATTGAGTTAACTCAGGAATTAGCTACAGAGAAAGGTTTTACAGTTGATATTAATGAATATCAAGAACGATTTGAAGAACATCGTAAAAAATCACAAAAAGGTGCAGAACAAAAGTTTAAAGGTGGACTAGCAGATCACACAGAAGAAACAACTCGACTTCATACAGCTACTCACCTGCTGCATGAGGCATTAAGAAGAGTTTTGGGTGATTCTGTTGAGCAAAGAGGAAGTAATATTACATCTAAAAGATTAAGATTTGATTTTTCTTTTGGTCGTAAACTTCTTCCTGAAGAGATTTCAGAGGTGGAAACGATTGTTAATCAAGCTATTAAAGATGATCTAACTGTTGTCAATCAAGAGATGACTTTAGAGGAAGCAAAGCAACAAGGAGCAATTGGATTATTTGAATCAAAGTATGGTGAAATTGTAAAAGTATATTCTATTGGAGAATTCTCCAAAGAGGTTTGTGGTGGTCCACATGTTAAGCATACTGGTGAGTTAGGTACATTTAAAATTACGAAAGAAGAAAGCTCATCTAGTGGGGTAAGAAGAATTAAAGCTGTTCTCAAATAATATAAAAGAGAAGCAAATTCTTTTATATTGAGAATTGGAAAATTATGAGTGAGTCTTGCTGTGTTAGAAGCAAGATTCACTTTTTTTATTCATAAGAGTCAAAAAAAGAGTATATTACTTTTTAAAAAGAGGATAATTATCATTTTTTGTAAAATTATATATAATAACTGATTTGAGAAATTGCACTATACAAGAAATAAGAGTTGATTTAAAGATGAAAATGGATGCAATGGAAGCTGCGAAAAAGTTTATATCTGAAAATTATCCAGATTGTAGGGTTGCAATATTAGCAGGGAGTGTTGTACGCGGAGAAGAAACGGATCAATCGGATTTGGATATTGTTATTATTGATGATTCGATTATCTCACCCTATCGTGAATCGGTGATTGCTTATCAATGGATGATAGAGACTTTTGTAAATACATCTGAATCGTATCGAGATTTTTTTGAAAAAGACTCTAAAAGAGGACGTCCTTCTTTGCCGCAAATGTGTGTAGAGGGAATTGTTTTTCAAGATGATGGATTGGCGAAAAGAATAAAAGTTGAAGCAGAAAAACTTCTTATGCAAGGACCTGAACCTTGGACAAGGAAAGATATTGATGTAAAAAGATATATGATTACGGATCTGTTATTTGATTTGGAAGGATCAACAAATGAAAAAGAAGATCTGTTTATTGTAAGTAGTTTATCTATTGAAGTTCATGAATTTATCTTAAGAACGAACCGGCAATGGGTCGGGAATTCTAAGTGGATTGTTCGAGCATTACGCAATTATAGTCCAGAGTTATGTGAAGAGTTTGTAAAGGTGTATGCATCTTTTTATAAAAATGGCGACAAACAATCTTTTATTGAGTTTGTTGATCGAATGTTAAAGCCATACGGAGGGAGGCTTTTTCAAGGGTTTTCAATTGGAAAGTGAAATAATATTGGAGGAATGAAGATGAAAATAGACGGGCATACCCATACTCACTTCTGCCCACATGGTTCTGGAGAAGAGACGGCAAAGTTTATTGAAAAAGCAATTGAACTAGGATTTGATCGATATGTTTTAACGGAACACGCCCCATTACCTCGTTCTTTCTCCGAAGCTTTGCCATATGAGAAAGAATTGGTTCAATATTTTACTATGGAAGAAACAGAGCTTGACGACTATATAAAAGAAATGCATATGTTAAAACAAAAATACAAAGATCAAATAGAGATACGAGTAGGGTTTGAACTCGATTATTTACCGGAATACATCGATTGGACGCGAAATTTACTCCGAGAGTATCAGGGTTATATAGAAGAAACAGTCCTATCTGTACATTTTCTCAAAGGAGTAGGTGGATGGCGCTGTATAGATCATACTCCTGAGGAATTGAAAGAAAATATTGTTTTACACTATGGGGATTTTCAATCCGTACAAAAGGTTTACTATGAAACAGTCAAAGAAGCTATCCTTCAGTTCCAACCTTCCCGAATAGGTCACCTCTCTTTGTGTCAAAAATTTCAACACTATATCCAAGGTCGAACTTCCGTTACAGAAGAAACAGAGAAAGAGATACAAGGGATTTTATTATTGTTAAAACAGAAAGACATAGCTCTGGATTTTAATACAGCTGGATTTGATAAGAAATACTGTTTGGAACCTTATCCATCAGAGTGGATTGTAAGGAAAGCTCAAGAGCTAGGAATTCCTCTTGTTTTTGGTTCCGATGCACATGCTGTAAAAGAGGTAGGACGGCATTATAACCGATATGAATCTATTTTTGGCTTTTAACTTTAAGTGATTACAAATATCACTATTACCATAAAACCTTATTCAATAATAGGAAGCAGGTGTTATGTGTATGTCCGAAAAACCAGAAGAAATGTCTAAGTTTTTCGACGATCGTGCAACAGGATACGATGAACATATGCATGGAATGTTTCAAGACTTTGACTCATTTTATAAGAAAATTTCTAAACCTATCATAGTAACCGAAAAACCCGTAAAGGTACTCGATCTTGGATGTGGGACTGGGAATCAATTAAAAGGCATCTTTCAAAAACTCCCAAATGCTCGAGTAACAGCAATTGATCTTTCAGAAGAGATGTTAGGGAAACTAAAAGAGAAATATCCATCTTATTTAAAGCAAATAGAGATCGTGCAAGGTTCTTATTTAACTCTCCCATTTTCTGCTTGTTTCTATGATTATGTTGTCTCTGTTTACAGTCTCCATCACTTCACGAAAGATGTAAAGCGTACTTTATATGAGAAAATCAAAAAATCTCTCAAACCAGAAGGGATGTATATCGAGGGAGATTGCGTAGTTTCTGCAGACATGGAGGCACAGCTTTTGGCAAACTATCAACAATTGGTAACGAAAGAATTGTCCAACGACTTGTATCATGTTGACATTCCTTGTTCCTTGCAAACTCAAATTAATTTACTTCAAGATGCTGGATTTTCAAAAGTGGATGTAATTTATCATGATGAAGACGAAGAAGCAGCTATTATCGTTGCACAAGTATAAATAAAGATAGGTTTACAATAAAAATAGGAAGGGTTGCTTGATCATGTTAATCCCTAAAAAAATTCAAGCAGGAGATCATATTCGAGTTGTTTCACCATCCAAAAGCTTTTCTATTTTATCAAAAGAAACAGTAGATATCGCTCTGCAAAGATTAAGTAAACTAGGATTTACCGTATCGATATCACAACATGCATCTGTAATGGATGATTTTGGTTCCTCTTCTATTGAGGAAAGAATTGAGGATCTCCATGATGCTTTTGCTGATGAGAGTGTGGATAACATACTTACTACAATTGGAGGACATAACTGTAATCAATTATTAAAATATCTTGATTATAACCTGATCAAACAAAATCCAAAGGTACTTGTAGGATACTCAGATATCACTGCTCTCGCCAATGCGATTTATACTAAAACAGGTCTTGTTACGTATTCTGGTCCACATTTTTCTACGTTTGGAATGAAAAAAGGAATGGATTATACTATCGATTATTTTCGACAGTGCCTCATGATGGAAGATTCATTTACCGTAAATCCATCAACACATTGGAGTGATGACGAATGGTACTTGGATCAAGAAAATAGAATCTTTCATGAGAATAGAGGTTGGAGTGTTATTCAAGAAGGAGAAGCAGAAGGAGTGAGTATAGGTGGAAATTTATGCACCCTAAACCTACTTCAAGGAACGGAATATATGCCATCTCTGGAGGACAGTATTCTTTTTATAGAAGACGATTATCTAACCTTTCCAGAAAATTTTGATCGAGATCTCCAATCTCTTATCCATCAATCGGCTTTCGAAGGTGTAAAAGGCATTCTTATTGGTAGATTTCAACGTAAAAGCGGGGTAACGGATGACCTTTTGAAAAAGATAATAGCTTCTAAGAAAGAGCTGAGGGGATTACCTATACTTGCAAATGTGGATTTTGGTCATACTAGTCCTATGTTTACTTTTCCCATTGGTGGGAGAGTGAAAATGGAAGCGAGCAAGGGGAAATCAAGTCTTGTCATTCAACAACACTAGGTTACTAGAGCAAAGTGAGACTAATAGAGCTATTCAACACGTCTATTTTTGATATAATCAAATTAATGCTTTTAGTAGAAATACAGTGAGCACAACCGATTTTCGGGAGTTTAAAAATTTAATATGGTCATGATCTTATCGAGATGTGAGGAATTATTATCTACTCTGAGAGTTCAGTGACATCTCAAAATAAAAAAACAACGATGTAAAAGAGTTAGTGCACTATATGATTGGATAAGTGCATTAACTCTTTTACATTTATTACCCATGATCATTGTCGCTATATGCTTGAGTTTCGTTCCCTAAGATAATTTCTCGAAGCTAACGAGACAGTATATAGAAAAATGGCTTGTACTCACATCTGTTGAGAGGAAATTTTAAAATCAACTTTACAATCTATACTTCATTTTGAATCCTATCACCCGAAAGTATTTAACATTCAACTCTTTATAATTAATGATATAATAATTGCGATATGTTAGAATAGATTCTGTTTTCGAACTCCTTATCTAAAGATTGTAAGTTGTAAGGTGGGCTTTAATGAGTACAAAAAAAAACTTCTTTGATAGATTTCAAAAAAAGCTAATAATAGATGATGCATACAAATCAATAGATCCTTTGATAATAAAAATCAGTAGGTTTATCTATCAAGCATTTCAAAAGGAAAATCAGAGGTTAATTTTTCTCGTGCCCCCACAGGTAAAAGAATTGATTCAATACAGTTCTTTGATAGCACAGTGGGCACAGAAAAGAAAATTAAATCGAAAAGTATCACTGGAGAACCTATCATTTCCAATTGATCAGAAACTTTTATTAAATGAATTTGTTGTATCATTTGAGGGGAAAGAGTTAGAGGGAAATCAGATTATAGTAAAAACCAAGAGCGGAAGGAACAATTACCTAAAACATTATATACCGTTCGAAAAAATCTACCGATTATGGCCAGTTGATACTGAACGTCCTTTAAGTCGACATAGTCGGATCAGTAGATCAATCCGAAATATTCATCAGGCTGTGCCTAATCAATCTTTCTCTAATCAAAAAATCTTAATGGTAACACAGCTTAGGCAATTACCGGAAATTGGAAACAAAATAAGACTCCAAAGGAAACAATGGGTTCAAGATGTTATTGCGGGAAAGATAGATGTTAATGGAGAACTAGTCTCTCTAGATTCTATGTTTAGGTTTCAAGAGACACCTCATTGTGTCTTTGCATCGGATATCTATAGACTCATCAGTTTCTTGGAAGATCAATCAGAAGAGATCCAAGGGGTTATTCTCGATGGAGCACAACATCTTCAAAGTATGCAATTAGTAGATGAGTATCTTTTAGACAAAAATATAAATACAGTGGTGTTTTTGGAACAATCCCATCGAGATATTTTAAAGCAACTGAAAAATCGTGACTTCAGAATCTACAACACTCACACATTCCCAGAAGCAAACCAACTATCGAACCACTGGCAGTTTTCCCTAAAATACGGTGCTTTTCGAGAACAAGTAATGAGTAATCATTTCCTAGATTGGCAAGAAATATCTCAACTCTCTCGGGTTTGTTTTCAATTTACTAAAGAAAACATGAGAATATCCGAGCCGATCCAAATTCTTTTTCAAGAATTATTTTTCTCTGTGCTTAAATTATCGAGATTAGCTAGGATAGTTTCGTCTGAGGAACATGAGAAACAACTAGATTTAGCCAGAAATTGGTTGGAACGTATTACTAAATTAAAGCCTTGGTTTGATCCTGTCACCTATCAACATTTTCAAAATCTCTTACGAACACATATTCATGTTCTAGAAAATCAACCGGAAATTATACCAAAAGTTGCTGTACTAAAACAAATTTTAGAAAAAGATTTTTCTCATAAGATCCTTCTTCTTACAACTAACAAAGAAGAAGCAAACAAACTTCAATATTTTTGGAGAGAACTAGGGTATTATCAACTCGAAGCTAAGACGGTCAAGCAAAGTCTAAACAGTTCTACTATTTATGATCGCATCATTTTTGTAGGATGGATTGGGCAAAAATCTATACGTCATGTACTTCATTCTTCTAATAGCAAACAATATCACTTTCTTCTTTATGAGCACGAAAGAGAATGGTATCAAAATTTTAATGCTAAATGGCAAGTAGAACGAAATAGACTTCTTGGGAATGTTTCTTCTACAGTAATAGAGACTAATAGTAAAAATACATTGGTAGATCCTTATAAGTTAGAGACAAATTTTATCCTTCAAAAATACAAAAGAAATAAAGCATTAATACCTTCCAAACAAACTTCATTATCAATACGGAATACTGTTGCATTAATAGAGTTCCAAGATCCTTGTTTTGGATTTTTCGACAATCAATATGATTTCCTTGTACTAGAATCAAACGACAATCAAATTTTTAAAGAGTCTAAAATTTTTAAACTAGAAGAATTACAGGAAGGAGATTTTCTACTGTTTTTTCGACCTTTGTCTGATTATCTTAAACAGTTTGTCGTTGATAATCTCAAAAGACAGGGAGAAGATCATCTTGTAGATATGGCAAAACTTTGGAGGGATGCCCTTTTACAGAAATATGAGGAGTACCGAGGAGACCTAAGTCGGCTATATAATCTTCTAGTAAGACATGGATGCACACGGAAAAATGCAACTATTCGTAATTGGGTTAAAACCGATATGATTGGTCCTAATGATCCACGGGATCTAGAGATTATTGCGGAAGCAACTAATTATGATCCATTATTGGAGAATTTGGATGAAGTAAAAGAAGCTATTCATCAGATTCGTTCGGCTCATCTTCAAGCAGGTGCAGCAATTCAAAAGAATATTATAGGTGAACTAAATCAAGGTCTTAGTCAAATGCAATGGTCTCCAGATCAATCAGTACCAATTTTTATCGAGAATTACGAAGTCGAGCTTGTCCAAATACACCGGATTTTGCCACTTCAAGATAAGTTTCGAGCAAAATTAGTAAATCAGTTACAAAGGTGGGAGCAGTAATTTGGCACAAATGATACCGCCCTTTATAAGTCCAGATGTAAAAAGTCGAGGAGAGAAGGAAATATTTTCATTACTGGAACAAGAACCAGATACTGAAAACTGGATTGTACTACATTCTTTATCGTTAAGTAAACATATTAGGCAAATGTTCGGAGAGATTGATTTTTTAGTAATGGCTCCTAAATACGGGCTTTTTTGTTTAGAAGTAAAATCAGGCGGAGTAGTTAAACAGAATGGAATTTGGAAATATACCAACCGATATGGTAAAACGTTCGAAAGTATAAAAGGCCCATTCGAACAGGCAAAGGATGGCATGTATAGTTTGCGTGAAGCAATTCGTAATAAATTCGGTCCATCTCATCGTTTATCCAAGCTTATTCTCAGTTTTGGTGTTGTGTTTCCACATATTTCTTATCCGACACAAGGACCTGAAGAAGATCAGTGGAGAGTATATGATAGGGAATCTAGACGACAACCTTTTTCAAAATATATAGAAAGACTGTCAAGACATACTGTCCAAGAATTGGAAAGAAAAGTAAGTCCTTCTGCTAAAGATTTTTTACCTACTGAAAATGATGTACAACAACTGGTTCGTTTTCTTCGGGGGGATTTTGAACGTTTAGTTTCAACAAAAGTTGTAGTTGAGGAAACAGAGCAGGATTTACTACGGTTAACTGAGGAGCAGTATCAATGTTTGGATTTGTTGCAACATAATAAACGCTGTCTGTTTGAGGGTGCAGCTGGTACTGGGAAAACGCTTATAGCAACTGAGTCAGCACGAAGAGCTGGTTATTGTAAAAAACAAACTCTTTTTTTATGTTATAACCAACTTCTTGCTTCACACTTAAAACAAACACTACATGATCAACCAAATGTAGTGGTTTCATCTTTTCATGCATTTTTACTTTCTCTTAGTAAAAAGTATATTGGTCTAGGGGATCAAAAAAATCCAAATTTCTTCACAGAAACTCTACCCACTTTGGCTCTAGAAGCATTAGGGGATGGAGAATTAGAGCCTTTTGATAAATTAGTTCTTGATGAAGGACAAGATTTAATTCGTGAAGATTATCTAGATGTGTTAGATTCCCTTCTTCGAGGGGGGCTTGCAGGAGGAGAATGGGAGATATTTAGTGATTTCCATCGTCAAAATCTCTTTTCAGATTATACAAGAGATGAGATGATTCAGTTGATTAGGGATCGCTCAGATGATCGTTTTACCTCTTTTATGTTGACTAAGAATTGTAGGAACACTAGGAACATCGGCCTTCAAACCTATTTGCTATCTGGATTTGATCATTCTTCGATCAAACTGGGAGAAGTAGAAGGAGAGAATGTTCGTTATTACTTTTACAAGAATCAAGAAGAACAACAAGAGTTGATTCAAAGGATTTTATCTGACCTTCGACGTAAAAAAATTCCATCTGAAAAAATTACATTACTATCCTCTCATAGTTTAGATCGCTCAGTTGGGAGTTACTTTTACCAACTGGGAAAACTGTATGATTTAACTGATGGGTTCGTTTCTCAGGAACAGAAACAGGAAAAAAGTCAATTTTGTACTATTCAAAGTTTTAAAGGTATGGAAAATTCCTATGTCTTGATAACAGACATCAATAATCTTCATCAATCCTATAGTCAGTCCCATTTATATGTAGGAATGTCACGAGCAAAGGTAGGATTAATACTTTTTTTAGAAGAAGGAATGAGAGATCGATTCAATGAATTGATAGCGAAAGGAATGTCTAGGTGAGATCTCATATAATCGACTTTGTTAAAAAAGAACTTGTTGGACCAGAAGGAACCCATTTGCAGGAAAATGGCGAAGAAATTCTATTTGATTCTCCTCGTAATCGATATGGAGCAGGAATATTATTTCCTCAAAACGCTGAGATTTCTTTAGAAACAGAATCAACATCAGAAGGAGATAAGGAAGATCTTACAGTAGAAATCAAGCCCATTGAAATCGAAACGAAAATCAAGGATTCAATTCCAATAGAGGAGCTTGATGATTCCTCAGATGAAACCTTAAATTTGACAAACTCTTTTTACCCAGCAGCGATGGGATTAAGTTGTTTAGTTGATGTGCCGAAAGATGGATTAATTGTTGCTATCCAAGCAGGAATATACAAACAAGGAAATCATACATATAAAACTCATTTAAGTAAAATGCGTACACGAAATGCTTACTTCCGAACATCTCTTGATACAAAGATCACTTTATCTTTAAAAGAATTACCACTAGAGGTGGGAACGGAGAGGAAGCACGATATACTTTATCAAAATAAAAAAACGGATCTAGCTCTTTATATTTCCAATCGGACCACTGCCAATCTTTTACCTACAGGAAAAAAATTACTAACATTTACTATAGTAAATGAAAAGATTAAAGCTTCAAACAATGATTGGATCTCCAATGAAGAATGCTTTTTTCAAGTATCCTTTTCAGTAAAAGGTTCTAATCATGGAAGTTTTCTAGTTTATCCATCATCAAAAAAGAGTTTAACTGAGGATGATCAGTCAAATGATTTACTTTATCGAAATAAATCTACATTTGCAGTAGGTCATGGATGTGCAGCTGGTTGGACAGAGGCAGCAGATGGAAGAGCTACTGAAGTTAGAACACTCATTATTCCTGAATATGAGGTCAAGTCAATAGTTCCAGTGAGTTTTCAGGACATACCGCTTAGCATGATAGAATTTAGTAAGAATACAGATGATTCTTATTCTGTGTTGAAAAGATTGTGTGATGAGTATGAAGTTTGGATAAATGAGCAAGAAGAAATCGGAAAATCTTTATCAGAAGAATATAAACCAACAGTGATACGTCATTTAGAGGAATGTCGTCGCTGTCTTTCAAGAATGAGAGAAGGATATCAATTATTAGAGAAAAACACTGCTGTGAGACAAGCATTTCGTTTTATGAATGAAGCAATGCTTATTCAACAACTCCGATATAGTTTAAAATTGCGTGAATGGGAGTGGACAGATGAAAAACAAATCAAACTAGAGCTTCAAGAACCTGTTCAACATTTGGATATTAAAGATCGTACTACTTGGTCTTCTTCACAAGCTCATTTAGGAAATTGGCGTCCCTTTCAGATTGCGTTTATATTAATGAATCTACAAAGTATGTCTACATCTTTACATCCAGACCGTAAGATAGTGGACGTAATATGGTTTCCGACTGGAGGGGGAAAGACAGAAGCTTATCTTGGTTTGGCTGCATTTACTATTTTTCTTCAGAAATTAAATGATCCAAAGAATTCTGGAACAACTGCTATTATGAGATATACTTTACGACTTTTAACTGCACAACAATTTCAGCGTGCATCATCACTTATTTGCGCTTGTGAATATATTCGATCCCAGAATTCGTCGTTACTTGGGAAAGAGCGTATCTCAATTGGTCTTTGGGCAGGGAAAACGTTAACGCCCAATAAAAGGGATGAGGCAAGAGCATCTTTCAAAGAAGGGGAGAATAAGTTTGTTCTCTTAAAGTGTCCTTGGTGTGGTACACAGATGAATTTTTTTCCAAAGAAGCATGGTTGGGATCAAAAGAGAGAAGTATTTGCTAAAGGATACAAGGAAAACCGGGTAAGAGGAAAATTGACTATTCAGTTTGTATGTGGAGATGAAGCATGCCATTTTAGTAAATTATCTCGACCACTCCCAATCCTAGTAACTGATGAAGATATTTATGAGAATCCTCCAACCCTTCTTATAGGAACAGTGGATAAGTTTGCTATGTTACCTTGGCGTGAACAAGCCCGTAGTCTATTTGGAATTAAAAAAAATGAAAGGAAGACTCCACCTACACTTATTATTCAAGATGAGCTTCATTTAATTTCAGGACCTTTAGGATCTATGGTTGGCCATTATGAGACAATGATATCCGAGCTTTGTAGGGACCCTGTGACAGGTGTTGGACCAAAAATTATTGCATCAACTGCAACAATTACTCGAGCTAAAGAACAGGTAGATGCATTATTCCAATGTGGAACAGAAGAAGTTCAACAATTCCCTCCTCCTTGCATAGATGCTGGAGAGTCTTTTTTTGCAAAAGTTGATAATGACAAGCCAGGAAGAATCTATCTTGGAATACATGCTTCTGCGTTGCCATCCCATGCAACAACACAAGTAAGAGTGCTTTCAGCATTAATCCAAGGAGTTAAAGTCGGAAATGTATCAAGTGAAGAAGAGCGTGATGGGTATTGGAGTGTATTAGCGTATTTTAATAGTATTCGTGAGTTAGGTCATGCACGCACCCTAGTAAGTGCTGATATAAGTGAGTATCTTCGTGCTATGTGGATCCGACTTCAATTAATAGGGGGGAAGAATAAAAAAGAAAAAATTCGATACATACAACGTGTAATTGAATTAACTAGTCGGGTAAGTAGTTCTGATGTAACCAAACATTTGCAGGATTTAGAACATTCCTACCCATCGAAATCACAGAAACCAGTAGATATCTGTCTTGCAACCAATATGATTTCAGTGGGGTTAGATATTTCACGTTTGGGATTGATGAGCGTGATTGGGCAACCAAAAACAACCTCTGAATATATTCAAGCAACCAGTAGAGTAGGTAGATCATCAGACAAACCTGGTTTAGTGTTTACGATATATAATACGTCTAAACCTAGAGATCGGTCTTTTTATGAAAACTTTATATCATATCATTCTAAGATATATAGCCATGTTGAACCAACAAGTGTTACCCCATACTCTTCTCCAGTCCGAGAAAGAGCGTTACATGCATTACTAGTAGGATTATTACGGTATTTAGGTGATGAACAATTAGCTCACAAGCCTTATCCATATCCTAAGCAAGAATTAATAGAATACTGCAAAAACATAATTTTGCAGCGAGTAGATCATGTGGACGAATCAGAGTTAGATGATACTGAACGAATGCTGAACTACTATATTCAGGACTGGGATAGTTTTCAGCCATTAAATTATGGAAATGCATCTGGTTTAAATCAAGAGATCCCCTTAATTTATCCTTATGGGGTAGCAATTGATGAAGATTGGAAAGATCGGTCATGGCCTACACCTACTTCTATGCGTTCAGTTGATGTAACATGTGAAGCGTTTATTACGTCTGAGTATCCAAATGGAAATATAGGTGAAGAAAATTGAAAAAAACTATTCGAAGAAGTCAGCTTATTTCCCCATGGGGAGTGGGACAAATGATTAATTTCCCTCACGATTTGTCCCTCATGGTTTGTGGTTTAGATGCTTGGGATAAAGAGTTTGAGAAAGCGGTTGATAAGACAGAATTTGAAATTAGGGAACCAAGACTAGAAAAAAGATTGCAGGTAGAGAAATTTTATACTCCTCCAGATTTTCGAAAAAGTGAAAATCGATCTCGTGTAAGTAATCCAGGACTTCGAATTCCTTGTGTTCGATTTCCTCTTTGGCATTATTGTCCGAGATGTGGTTGGATGATTAAGAGGAAACTTTATAATGATGCACAAGAACGTTGTCCCGGATATCAGTTTGCAACAGGATATTCCTGTAAGCATGATGAGAAAAAAAGATCTTTTTTAATTCCTGTGAGATTTATTTGCGTTTGTGAAGATGGCCATATTGAAGACTTTCCTTTCATGGAATGGGTTCATACAGAAAAAGAATGGAATAACACATGCCAGCTACGCTATTTACCAGGAAAGAACAGCAGCCTATCCGGAATAGAAATCACCTGTACTTGCGGTGCATCACGAACTTTAAGTGGTGCTACCCAAAAAGGTGTTTTAGACTCAATATCCAAAACATGTGAGGGAAATCGTCCTTGGTTGGGGGAAACTAAGGGTACTTTAGGTTGTGGTAAATCGTTAACAGTTGTTCAAAAAGGTGCATCTAATGTTTATTTTCCTATAATTGCAAGTTCTATTTATCTTCCCAGTTGGGAAAAACAATTAAATCCAAAAGTAATAAAACTAGTTGAACAAAATTGGGGTCTCCTAGGGTCTCCTGTTGACGATCAACCTAATCAAGATATAATTCGTTATTTTGCGAACTGGAAAAGAGTGGATTTTCAAGAACTTCTTCAAGTAGTGAGTGATCGGATGCAGCAAGAGAAGACAGTAGATAATACGATAAGCACTATCGAACAAGAAGAAAACGAAGAAGAATACCGTCGACCTGAGTATGAAGCAATTTTGAATGAAAAAGGTGGGGATAATCAAGATTTTTATGTAAAGTCTTTTCCTGTCTCATCATATAAGAAGGTAGTTACAGAATCATTTCAGAGAATAGTCTTGGCTCATAAAATCCGAGAGACGAGAGTATTTACAGGATTTTCTCGTTTAGTTCCTGGTGATATCCAACTTTTGGATAAAAAACGGAATCTATCGTTAAATCCAGATATCAGTTGGCTGCCCGCAATTGTAGTAAGAGGAGAAGGGATTTTCTTTGAGTTTCGGGAAGACAGACTACAAGATTGGATAAAACGTCCTTCAGTTAAAAAAAGAATCATGTTGTTAGAGAAGAATTGGGAAAGACTTATGATTTCTCGAAACCAAGAACCATTCAAATTTAATCCTATTTTTATATTAATACATACATTTGCTCATTCGATTATTAATCAGCTTAGTTATGATTGCGGATATGGAAGTTCATCACTTCGTGAACGTTTGTACTGTAGTAAATCTAATTTACATGATAAAATGAAAGGTGTTTTAATATATACTGCTTCAGGTGATACCGAAGGGTCAATGGGGGGATTGGTTCGACAAGGAAATCCTATGCGCCTAGAAGAAACGATTCAGTCAGCACTAACAAATGCCACTTGGTGTTCTTCTGATCCTATATGTATTCATAGTAATGGTCAAGGACCAAACTCAGTAAATCTAGCCGCCTGTCATAACTGTGTTCTTGTACCCGAAACTTCATGTGAACATGGTAATGCAATGTTAGATCGAGCACTGTTGCTAGGAACACCTGAAGATTCCTCCATTGGATATTTCTCGTTATCTTGTTGAACATTAAAGTAGGTGATTTTGTTGAATTACATTGATTTGTTCGCAGGAGCAGGGGGACTTTCAGAAGGATTTGTACAAAATGGTTTTACTCCAATTGCACACGTTGAAATGGATATGCATGCCTCTCGAACACTCCAAACAAGAATTGCTTATCATTATTTAAAAAGAATAGGGAAAGGAGACATATATCGGCAATATCTCTGTCAGGAGATTACCCGAGAGCAGTTAGATTCTTATATCCCTGATGAATTAAAACAAAGTATTTTAAATATAGAGATCTCGGATCACACAATTGAAGATATTTTTAACAGAATTGATCAGAATCTTATTAAACTTGGATTTTCTTCGGTTGATTTCTTAATTGGAGGCCCTCCTTGTCAAGCATACTCGCTTGTAGGTAGAGCTAGAGATCCTTATGGAAAAGAGAATGACCCTAGGAATTATTTATACCGTCAATATGTAAAGTTTCTAAGTTATTATCAACCAAAAGTATTTGTATTTGAAAATGTTCCTGGTATTCTTACCGCTGGAAAAGGACAGCTTTTTCAAGATGTTACTGGATATATGAATGAGGCTGGATATCAAGTTGAAGCAAAAATTTTAAATGCTGCGGATTTTGGAGTCCTACAAAATAGAAAACGTGTTATCTTAATAGGATGGAGGAAAGATCTTACTTTTACTTATCCTAATTTCAAAGTAGTGGAACACTCCTATTTAGTTGAAGATTTACTCAAGGACTTACCTGCGTTAAAAGCTGGAGAAAAGATAATGATAGGTAATTACCGACATGAATATCCTGATTACTTGAAAGAGTATGATATTCGAAATGAAGAAGATTTACTAACTCAACACATTAGTCGTAATGTAAATGGTAGAGATAGAGAGATATATCATTTAGCAATTCAGGAATGGAATAGAAATCAAAAAAGAATACGATATAATCAATTACCAGACAATTTAATTACCCATCGAAATGTAGAGTCATTTTTAGATCGTTTTAAAGTAGTTTGTGGTGATTTGGCTCATAGCCATACATTAGTTGCACATATTTCCAAAGATGGGCATTACTATATACATCCAGATGAAAAACAGATTCGTTCTATTTCTGTTCGTGAAGCTGCTAGAATTCAATCTTTTCCAGATAACTACTTTTTTGAAGGTCATCGAACTGCTGTTTTTACACAAATTGGAAATGCTGTACCCCCAATAATGGCAAAATCTATTGCAAAAAGTTTAAAAGAACAGTTTTTGAAACTAACGGAAAGCCAATATTTAGAGGTATAAGTATTTCTATTGGCGACGATGTTTACTGATAAGCGATAGTACAAAAATTATTTAATATTTTCCTATGTACAACTGAGACATAAAATCAGAAGCGAATACTAAAAGCAGGCGTTTGTTATAGAACGACCTGCTTTTATATTTAATTAAATGGAGATGGGTAATATGTCTTTAAAGTTGTATATATGATGATGAATTTCTTGATTTTGTGAGTTTGCAGATTCCACGTTCAATCGTCAAGTTTAGAATACAATCCGACTCTGTATTATTAATCTATCATTCACGAATTATAGGATATTTCTTTTTCATTGAGATAGGATTTAATTTGAATAAGTCGAAATAATTTATAACAATAATGTAAGGAGATGCAAAACAGTTTGATGAATGATGAAGAGAAAAATAGTGTTATTAATGGGGATATATCAAGTTCAAATAAATCAAAAGAGAAGTCTACAAGGGAGTTCAATATTGTTAATACATTTATGAAAATTTTGAAGTGGAGATCTAGGAACCCATATTTTAATATGAGTGTGATTATTTTAACTATCACAATATTTTTGTTCGTATTTGTTATATGGTATTTCGGAATGAGTAAAGAAAGTATGGCTGCATTAATCTCATACTTAGGGAGCTTAATAGGTGGTTTTGTAACTCTAGGTGGGGTTTATTTAACTATTAAGAATCAAAGAACAAATGACTTTATAAGGGAATATAAAAGACAGATGAAAATTATAGATTCATTTCTTGAGGAAACAGATTCTTTACTAAAGTATGATTCATTAAGAAATGGATACATGATTGGTATAAATGATCACAAAATGGATAGAAAAATAAAGGAAAATTTAAGTAATGTGATCGAGCATATTTCTGAATTCATAAGAGTATTAAATGATTATATGCCGATGATAAGAGAATTAGAAGATATTGATATTGTAGAGCGTATAAATAAGCTTAGAAGAAGGATACTTTCAGAGATTGAAACAAATGAAAAGTATTATAAAGAGAAATTGCGATATCAACATGAAAAACTAATAGAGCAATCAACTCTTAGTTTCGTTAGTACACTTTATCAATATGAAATGGATATAGTAGAAAATTTAAAGGATTATAAGCGGACGTTAAACATGGAATATTTAAATTCATATTGTGAAAAAGATTTTTAAAAAAGTTTATTGAAACAAGATGGATCAAATATGTATAAGTGCAGAGAACATTTTTTTCGAATTGTCTACCTTAATTAAAGAATTAATTAAATCAATAAAAGATCAATCATTTCTCCATTCTATCAACCACCCCAATTGACCACATTTTGCCCACACACTAAAAATCCTTGGGTTCCCCATATACACACAAGTAAACACAAACCCTTGATACACCGGACTTCATGCACCTACGTAACCCAGAGGAAACCCAAGGAAACACCTATATTTAATATGGAAGTATAATCGACACTCACTAAACGAGAGCCAATTTTCCTTGATAGATAAGGGGCTTTGGCTTTTCGTTTTTGTTTAAAACCTCGTTTGGTAGCATTTTGACCACATAAGATTTACACTGTAGAGAAGAAGACCAAAACAACAGGTGGTAAGGTGATTAAACGCTCAGGCCCGAAAAATAAATCGAGGTGATTAGAATGCAGAAGTGTAAAAATTGTGGTGTTAGCTTAGAAGAAGGAGAAGCTTTTGAAATTGCTTTTATGGTTGGGAAGTACTGTGAAAACTGCATAAAACAATACGAGTATTATCTGGGTGTTGAGGCAAAAAGAACGAATTAATGAATAAGAGGTGATCCTATGAAGCTTCGATTTTACAATGATGAGCCTACTATAATGGAGGCTCTCTTCTATTATCTGTAGTCAAGGATGGAAAGGCGACTTTAGAGTTTCGAGCAAATTGTCCGGAAAAAGGGATGTGCATGATGGAAATCGTGATTTCTGCCAGTGCTTTGGCATAGGTTTCGTTTCGTATGTACCAATCCGCCACCCAAGCAAGTTGTTTCATAGGTGATCCCAAGACTAGTATCTGCCATTTTAGACAACCATAAATTGATCGCATTTGCTAAAAGGGCAGCAAACAAAGTCGATTTATCTCTTGTTTCAGAAAGGAAAAGAACAATATAAAGGGAGGGTATTAACTCCTGCCACTATCGAAAGGTAGACGAATTCCAAAATCAACGAATGGTAGTGGTTGGAGGTGAGAACTCAGCAGTTCAGATTGCATATGAACTGGCACAAGTTGTTGGTCAATGAAAAAAGGATTGAATTCTCCCAAACAATGAAGTATGTTTATTTGGTTTGATCATAGAGGATCGATTATATAAATCTTGGCACATTTCTTCCCATATGATAAATATCCTATTTAAATGAACAGCACTAATTTGGAGCTCTTTTTCGAGTATATTGGAATTAAATATGGGTATATATTGCAAATACTGGAGGGTATTAAACTTGACCATCGAATCAGAACATGATCTTATTGCTCTGCAGAGGATCGGCCGTATTGTCGCAATGGCCCGTGAAGAGATGCTGTCGTCTGGCCGACCGGGAGTCACAACAGCTGAGCTCGATCGTATCGGCAAAAGGGTGCTGGATAAGCATGGAGCTATCTCTGCACCTGCTATCACCTACGGTTTTCCGGGAACAACCTGTATCTCCGTGAATGAGGTTGCAGCGCATGGCATTCCAGACCATCGGGTACTAGAGGAAGGGGACATCGTTAATATTGATGTGTCGGCAGAGCTGGGGGGATACTATGCTGACACCGGGGCAACGATAGTGGTAGGAACCCGTTCGCCTCACAAGGAAAAGCTGTGTCAGAGCTCGCTTCGAGCGCTGCATCAGGGGCTTCAGCAGGCCAGAGCGGGTGCGAAAATCAGTGGCATCGGACGGGCGATTCACAACCAAGCCCGCAAGGACGGATTCACTGTGATCCGCAATTTGTCCGGGCACGGCATTGGCCGCGAACTGCATGAGATGCCGGACAGTATTCTGAATTACTATGATCCGCGAGACAGCAGGCTGCTCACGAACGGACTGGTGCTCGCGGTGGAAACCTTTGTATCGGATGGAGCAGAATTTGTAGAAGAGAGCGCTGACGGTTGGGGGCTGCTGCTGCCGGACCATCACTATGCCGCACAGTTTGAGCACACGATTGTCATTACCGAAGATAAGCCGCTCATTTTAACAGCGGTGTAATGTCACCTCGGATCTTACTACGGCGATCAGATTTGAGCCCCTTCGCCTGTCTATAAAGACTTAGTTTTGGATGATAAGCGGATATCCACCATTTAATGTGAAAATAGATCATTCTAACATGCCATGAATCATGTGGAATGAGTAGTGTTATTTGTGAAAGGATGGACTTCTGTTAAAGAGAACAGGAGTCCATTTTTTGTTTATAGAAATGGTAGTTATTTGTGTTATTGTAAAGCAATTTTCAAATTTTTAGGTTTCTCATTGAAATAGTAAAGTAGTCGTCTTCCTTTTTGGATTCATCAAGTGTAAGTCCTTCCAAGGGATCTAGTATTAAAGGTTATGCATGAATTTCGTTTGTGATTGCCGTTGCTACCTTTGCATTAACTAGTTTTTCAAAGAAAATATAACGAATATGTTTTTGTTGTGCGAATTGGATCACTTTTTTTAACTTTTTTGGGCTAGGTTCTTCATCAGGAATAAAAACTAGCATATACAACTATTTTTTGCGTTTTTGATTCATCTTTTTTTCAGAATGATCGGAATGGTTGTTCGTACAACCAATCATGGAGATAGAAAGAAGTAATATTAAACAAAAGATGTTCCATTTTCTCATAAGATATGCCCTTTAAATCGTAATTATTATTATTTGAAATGACTTGTTCATTATATTGATATGATGTCTTTTTGTCTATTTATTTTTAAAAAAGAATAAAATATGTTTATAGTGTTTTATTTTATATATATTTCAATTAATCGCGGATATATCACCATATTGCTCCGTAGTAGGTAAAAGAATTTAAGTGTTTACAAATAGTAATCATTACGATATAAGTAGATGATAACATCTTTAGGAGGATTAAAAAATGATTGCCAACAAAATACCTGTTACTGTTTTAAGTGGATACTTAGGTTCTGGAAAAACTACAATTTTAAATCATGTGTTAAACAATCGAGAAGGCAAAAAGGTAGCTGTTATTGTCAATGATATGAGTGAGATTAATATAGATGGGAAATTAGTAAATCAAGAAGCAAATCTATCCCGAACCGAAGAAAAACTTGTGGAAATGTCCAATGGATGTATCTGTTGTACATTAAGAGAGGACTTACTAGTAGAGGTGGAACGATTAGCAAAGGATGGGAGATTTGATTATATCCTCATTGAATCCACAGGTATTAGTGAACCTATACCTGTAGCACAAACCTTTTCCTATATAGATGAAGAGCTAGGAATTGATCTCAGTCAGTTTTGCCGGTTGGATACCATGGTCACAGTTGTGGATGCTTATCGCTTTTGGCATGATTTTTCTTCCGGAGAAACGTTAGTAGATCGTAAGCAGGGACTAGATGAGGAAGATCACCGTGATGTAGTCGATTTACTTATCGACCAAATTGAATTTTGTGATGTTTTGATTCTCAATAAATGTGATCTAATCAGTGAATCTGAGTTGAAAAAATTGGAGCATGTGTTACGAAAAATTCAACCAAAGGCAAAAATCATTTACACTATATATGGTAAAGTGGATCACAACGAAATTTTAAATACAAATAGGTTTAATTTTGAAGATGCAAGCCTTTCTGCTGGATGGATTCAAGAACTGAACCAAACCGAACACACTCCTGAAACAGATGAATACGGTATTTCTTCGATGGTTTATCGGCAAAGACGCCCTTTTCATCCTGCTAGAATGATGGACTGGTTTTCCAACTGGCCCGAATCGATTGTGCGTGCAAAGGGCATTGTTTGGATAGCTACACGAAATGATGTTGCCTTTCTCCTTAGTCAAGCAGGTCCATCGATCCAATTAGGTGCATTATCCCATTGGATAGCTGCTTTGCCATCGAACCAGCAAGAATGGTACAAGAAAGAAGATCCTGAACTGCTTAAAAGATGGAATGAACCATATGGGGATAGAATGAATGAACTTGTTTTGATTGGAGTAGATATGGAGAAAGAGCAAATAGTAGAAGAGTTAGACGAATTGCTGTTAACAGATGAGGAAATGAAACAAGAATGGCACACTTTTCCTGATCCACTACCAAAAGAAAATGAATAGTTTGAGAAGAATGATGCTTCGTTTTGTGAGAAGTTTTTCTGAAGAAATTTTTTTCATGCTTTTTTAAGTACGATCATCCTATTTTTCTTAGTTTAGTTTCAATCTGCTTTATTTTTGTTGCTGTATTTCTTTCTAGTTTCCTTCATGACTTTATGAATGAGAATTGGATTTGGAAATCGGTTCCGATATTTTTGCTTCTGCCCCAAACACTTCTTCTAAGTTCTTTTTTATCACTTTTTGGGAAATCGTCTTGCAAAATTGTGTATTCTTTCATCACAATCACATGATCCGAATAGATGGAAGCACGATTCAAATAGATGAGAATCATGATCGACAGTAATACTGTGTTTGTGATTTTGTTGATGGACAAGTTCTATTATTTTCAATTGATGAGCTATATACAAATGAAGAATTACTATTGATTGGATTTACATCATCTGTGACTAATTATGATTAAAATTTGTCTTGACACAGATGATGTTACTTATGTTTAAAACAAAACCCGATTAACAGGTTTCTGATCCGTTAATCGGGTTACAATTTATACAGCCTTTTAGAGGCTGTTTTTTTATGGATAATAATATTACCAGTTAGGAAACTTTAGTGTTTGCAATCAGGATCATTACAGTAGCGCAAATTAATCACCTCTTATCTAAGAAAATGATTTTCTTTTATTATACCAGATAGAGAGAGTTGAATACAGAAATATCTAAATATTATATGGGAAGATATTATCAATTTTTTGTTTAAATCGTAATCATTACGCAGATATATTCATCTAATCATATGAAATTGATCATATTATTACTTTTGAAAAGTAAAGATTTTACAATAGAACAAATAAATTAAGTTTATTTTTGATTCCGAACTAACTCACGAAACAAAACGTAATATTTACGATGTACACCCAAATAGCGCTTTGATATAATTGTATTTGAATATTGAATAGTCAGTCTCTCCAAGGGGGCCAAGAAGTGAAAGGGAAGAAACTAAAAACCAGCAAGTATGATAGATCGATACATTATCGAAAGTTTTTCTCAGGTGGTATTGCTATTGGAATCTTGGTGTTAGGACTCAGTGGTTGTAGTTTAGGAGCGATAGGGAATCATCCAAACCCAAATCAAATCCAAGTGGTTGCTGCTGAAAATGAGTACAGTAATGTAGTGAAACAGATTGGTGGAAAGTATGTTTCGGTTACTAGCATGATGGATAATCCAAGTACTGATCCTCACACCTACGAAGCGAGTACCAAGAATGCTAGCGATATAAGCAGTGCCGCGTTAGTGATCCAAAACGGACTTGGCTACGATGATTTTATGAACAAACTGGAGTCTGCTTCTCCAAATGAGAAGCGAGTAGTTATCGAAGTAGCAGCGTCCTTGGGATATGGAAAAAACACGTTGAATCCGCACTTATGGTACAAGCCAGATACGATGTCACGGGTAGCAAAATTGATTGAGGATGAGCTATCCAAACAAAAACCATCCGAAGCAAAGTACTTCCAAGCGAATTTACAAAAGTTTGATAGTTCCTTACAATCATGGAACCAGGCCCTTTCTAACCTAAAAAAATCTTTCCCGAATGCTCCTGTTGCGGTAACAGAACCAGTAGGGGATTATCTGTTAGAAGCTGCTGGATTGGATGTGAAAACTCCATGGCCCTATCAAGCAGCAGTCATGAATGGCATTGATCCTTCCCCACAAGTGGTGCAAATGGAGGATAATTTGCTGAAGCACCATCAAGTGAAAGCCCTTCTCTATAATCAACAAGCGGTAGATAATGTAACAACTGCGCTTTTAAAACTGGCAAAAGAAAATCATATACCTGTGGTTGGGGTGTATGAAACCATGCCTTCGAATCACACTTATCAGAAGTGGATGGAGGAAGAAACGAAAGCTTTACAGAACGCTATTCAAAATGGCAGCTCAACGGAGACGATTTCCTAATGAATAGAGAGACAGTATTGGAGCTAAATCATATCGGTGTTCAATTTGGCAATCGTAAAGTTTTAGATGACATCCATGTTCAAGTGAAAGCAGGGGAGTTTATTGGTTTGATTGGACCAAACGGAGCAGGAAAAACGACACTATTACGTGTCATTCTTGGTTTACTGTCTCCTACCAAAGGAAGCCTCCAAATTTCAGGAAAACCTGTACTTCATGGAAATCGTGCAGTTGGCTATGTACCTCAAAAGATTCATCTTGATCCAAATACTCCATTACGTGCGAGAGATCTTGTAGGGCTTGGACTTGATGGTCATCGTTTCGGAATTCCACTTCCTAGTCGGAAAAGAAGACAACAAATCGATGAAGTGCTATCTGCTGTGGATGCACTTTCTTTTGCAGATGCTCCAGTCGGACGTCTCTCTGGTGGAGAACAACAGCGATTGTTAATTGCTCAGGCGCTTTTGACCAACCCTAGAATCTTGCTTTTAGATGAGCCACTCTCCAATTTGGATATTCGCAGTGCATATGAAGTGGTTCGATTGGTATCGCGAATCGGCAGAGAAAAAGGGATAGCAGTGATCATGGTAGCTCATGATATGAATCCACTACTCTCTAGTATGGATAAAGTATTATATTTGGCAAAAGGACATGCAGTGATGGGAGAAGTAGAGAATGTCATCCAAAGTGACGTATTAAGTGAACTTTATGGATACGAGGTGGAAGTATTACGTGTTCGTGGGCGTGTCCTTGTGGTTGGAGGGGAAGAAACCGATTTGGATGTATTGGACTTGGTAGAAGGTTCACATTGTAATGGTGGGGATGTGATGATCCAGTGAGAGGTTTCTTTCCTATCTTCTTTGCTCCAGGATTTTTCACGAGCAGCCAAGTAGTCAATGCTCTCTGGGTGGGAACTTTTGTTGCAGCTGTTTCAGGGATGATTGGGGTATTTGTTGTTATTCGAGGTCAGTCGTTTGTCGGTCATGCATTGACTGATCTCGGTGCTACGGGTGCGTCAGGTGCATTCCTGATTGGCCTGAATATATGGTATGGTTTTCTATCATTTGGGCTATTAGCAGGTGCAGGTGTTGAATTAATGGGGGATAAGAACCACCGAAGTCGTGACATTGCTACGGGAATTATCCTTTCCTTCGCGATGGGACTTGGAGCTCTCTTTTTATATTTCGATACCATCACCAGCAATAATGCTACTGTGTCGATGCTTGTGTTGTTTGGATCTATTTTTGTGATGGACCCTACCATGACGCCGATTGTAATAGGAGTTGGCTTAGCAACGATAGTCCTACTAGGTGTTTTATATCGTCCTTTGATATTGAGTTCTGTAAATCCAGAGATCGCCCGTACTCGTGGAGTTCCAGTCCGTCTGGTTGGATTGATATTTATGATTTTGTTGGCAGCAGCTGTGGAAGATGGTGCATTGGTACTGGGTGCACTTCTAAGTACTGCATTGTTGATTGGTCCAGCAGCAGCAGCTGTTCGATTGACTTCGAGAACGGGATTGGCATTGATTTGGGCGGCTGGTATGGGAATCTTGGCGACATGGTTAGGAATTATTTTGGCCTATGACAGTTATGAATGGCCTCCTTATGGTCGTGGATGGCCAGTCAGTTTCTTTACAGCGGTTCTCATTCTCGTTTTCTATTTAGTTTCACATTTTATTTCGAAACGTTCTCGATGGCTCTTAATTCGGGAGGTGAACGAAAAATGAGTTTCTTGTTCCAAATTTTCCAGCCCAATATGTTATCTCAACCATTTATGGTGAATGCATTTCTTAGTGGTTCCATTGTGGCCGTTCTTGCTGCTATTGTTGGTTTTTTTGTGATTTTGCGAGGGTATACCTTTGCAGCACATGCATTACCAAAGATTGGATTTGCAGGTGCATCAGGAGCAGTAATGTTCGGAGTAAATCCACTCATCGGCTTAGTAGTTTTTGCTGTTAGTGGTGCATTAAGTATTGGCCTACTTGGTAAACGAGGTCGTCATGATGTGATCACTGCGCTTGTATTAGTGGTGGCCCTTGGTACGGGGGCTCTCTTTTTAGTGATTACCGATAACTATGCCACAGGTGCATATGCATTGCTATTTGGTCAACTGGTCGGGGTTAGTGGTTCTGAAGTAGTGGAAATAGCTATCTTAGGCGTTATTTGTATAGGAGTCTTAAGTTTTTTGTACCGTCCACTCTTGTTTGCATCTATTCTCCAGGAAGGAGCAGAAGCCCGAGGAATTTCTATACGACTTCTAGGAATGGTGTTTTTAGTGGTAGTAGGAATTACCACGGCTATTACGGTTCCTGTGGTAGGGGCACTCTTGTCTTTTAGTTTGATGATTGGTCCAGCTGCAACAACGCAGTATGTGACACACCATCCATTTCGCAGTATGGGACTATCTGTTAGTATCTCTCTTTTTACTGTTTGGTCAGCACTAACTCTTGCATACGATACAGGATGGCCCATTGGTTTTTTTGTTGCAGCTATTTCCGCTATAATTTATTGTTTGGCACGTTTCACAGCAAAACGTAATCCAATCACTTTCGTGAGAAGTCAAATGAAACCAAAAAATCTCTGATTTTGGTCTATCTATAGACTCAAATGATGATGTTCAATGAATTGTAAAATACGAATTAGAAGTGTGACTAGCTCTATACTATATTTCAAAATAGAATATAGTAGTAAAAGAGTCCACCTTTTGGTGCTGGTTGTTCACAACTTCATCCTACCAACAAGGTAGATTCTTTTTTTTGATTAAGGGAAAGATGACCATAGATTTTTGATTCTTGCATATATTGATTAGTAGATTTCGATAGCCTAGAAGAACGAAGGGAAGATTGTGATGATTCGTTTTTTTCGTAGTATATATATAGAACTTACAGGATCAATAGTTTTGCTAGCCTTTATATTATTTACCGTAAATGGGGTCACTTGGCTTAGCTCTATCTTTGATATTACGAGAGGGTTACAGTTTGTTCAGGGAGGGAATGTACGAAATTTTTCTACGATTTTCTTTAGTATCTTTGTAGAAGGATTACCATTTATTTTACTTGGTATCCTCGTTTCTAGTTTTATTCATGTATATGTGAAGGAAGATATGGTGTGGCGTATCTTGCCGCGTAATCCATTTCTAGCTATCCCAATGGTTGCTTGTTTGGGTCTCTTTTTACCGATTTGTGAATGTGGGATTGTACCTGTTGCCAAACGACTCATCCAAAAAGGATTTCCAGCCTATATTGCGTTTACTTTTTTACTTGCTACACCTGTGATTAACCCTGTTACGATTTTTTCTACATATTTAGCCTTTGGAGACCAATGGCAAATGGTTTACACACGGGTTTTATTTGCTGCTGGTATTGCTATTCTGATGGGTATCCTCTTCTTTTTTGTCTATGGAAAGAAACCCGCAGATGCCATTTTAAAAACAGATGGTAGCAAAACAAATCACGATTGTTGTGATCATGACCATGATCATAGCCATCATTCTCACGAACATAAACAGAAAGACGCCCATGAACATCATAAACACGAACAAGACGACAAAGTTATCCATGCCCTGCATCATGGAGTATTTGAGTTCATTAGTACAGGTAAATATTTTGTGCTAGGTGCGATCATTGCTGCTCTTTTTCAAACATTCATTGGTGTATCAGGTATTTCCCACCTTAGCACAGCAGACTGGCTAACGATGCTTTTGGTGATGGGGGTTGCTTTCGGTATCTCTGTTTGCTCATCGGCAGACGCGTTTATCGCTGCTTCTTTTCGAAATTTTTTACCGACCTCATCCATTGTTGCTTTTCTTGTATTTGGTCCGATGGTGGATTTAAAAAATATTAGTATGATGTTGGGGAGTTTTCGTCCTCGTGTGGTAGCTCTCTTTTTCTTTGGTACTACCCTCATCACGTTTAGTTCTATTTTAGCTATTATGTAAGGAGGTGGCATTTATATGGTAAGAGCATGGATTCGGATTCTTATCTGTATGGGAATCGCTTTAATGTTAATTGGTTTTGTAGTAACAAAGGAAATAACTTTATTGGTCGCTCCTAAAATGGTATGGTTTGTTGGCTTTAGTATTTTTGTTTTGATGGTTTTTAGTCTCGTGCAAATTTGGCAGCTGAAAGGAAAGGAATTACATCGATTAGGTTTTTCAAGCTACTTGTTGGTGTTGTTTCCGATCTTCTTGTTTCTCTTTGCTCCGCCAAAGGTATTAGATGCAAGTGTTGCTAATAAAAAAGGAGTGCATTACTCTAAGCCGAACTCTCAACAAGAAGCAGAAATAAGCCCTTCAGATGATCCATATGCAGAAGAATTTGCTGCTTTGAAAAAACTAAATATAATAAAAATTACAGATAGTAATTACGGTGATGTGTTAGCTACGATCCAAATTCATCCAAAAGAACTTTCTGGAAAACAAATTCAGGTCAAAGGCTTTGTATACAAGGATGATACTACAGGGAAAAACCAGTTTATTGCAGGAAGGTATTTAATTGTTTGTTGTGTGGCGGATGCAGAGGTAGCAGGATATCTCGTAAACTTAGAGCATCAGAAACCACTACCAGAGAATAAGTGGGTAGAGGTAACTGGAAAGTTGAAAACAACGGTAGGACAAGATGGAACTGTAGAACCGATCATATTCCAAAGTAAGATACAAATGATTACTGCTCCAAAAGATCCATATGTATATTTTAATTAGGTGTCTTTGACCAATGGCTTTTGCTGACAAATACAGCAAATGTTAAGTGTGATGATCAAACTCTTGATTCATTTCATCATAGTTGGACTTCCCCTTGTGTTGACAACAGCTTGTTTCTGACAACAAAAGAGGCATTTCTACTTCTTTTTCATTGTTTACTCACAATATTGGAACAGCAGTGGGAGTAACACTTTTGTAAAGATGGTCGTCGTGGAGTTGTATTCTACATTAATCGTAGGATTAAGTATTATCAGGTGATATGTAGGGATGATTACTATGAATTGGTTCCGTTTGAGGATGTGAAAAAAGCCGCTAATGGATAGGGAAATATTTTATTCTAAAGTCAAAGTTGGTTCCGCGTATTGATGGAGTTTCGGATGAACACTATACATTGGGATGGGATTCGTTTGGGAATGTGAGGTAAGAAGTGACGGTTTCAAATTACTTTATGGTTGGTTAGAGAATAAAGATGCTCTTGTACTGAAAGCTGATCGAAAAGAATGGTTGGTTGTTCTTCCTCTACAACTGGAAGATTTAGACTCCCGGCAGCGTAACATAATTTTGGATTATCAAATTATCATCAGCAATTTCCAAGTTAAACGCATCCACTTGGAAATTCAAGCCGTTTATCCTTAATTGATAGCAATTGGGACCAATCATACATGGTCCCTCCTCTGAAAGATCTAAGATGTAAGAGAGATCAATCGTGTTGCCCGAATTGAGTGTGACGGTTCCAGAACCGGTTACTTGCATGGAGAATGGTACTTCTGGTATGAAAGGGTTGGGACATATCACGTGAAAAGTGGTCGCCTGAAACTAAAGCTATTGTCAGGAATACTGTTATCACTGAACGTGAAATGAATCAAGCTGTTCTATGGTGCACAATTGTTACAAATAAAACCGGAGAGTGTAATCAGTCCCGATGTTTCAACAGTGCCGTTCAATTCCATGGCAAGAGGGGACGAGATGGAAAGAATAAAAACGAAAAGAAGGAAGCCAAAACCTGATTACCAGAAAATTTACTGAAAAAGTATCCACTCTACCAAGCTACCAACGAGCTAAGGCAGCTTAATCGAATTATTACATTGGAAATCCACCAAATAATTTACTTGATTGCTGATAAATAAACCAAATAATATATGGATTAACTAGACGTACAGGTAGTTGGTTAATTTGTGTCTAAAATATGTCTAAACGTACAATTTTTTTCTTTGGGAACGGCGATCCCTAAAAAACAGTAACATTATACTTTTTTACTCCGTCTTAAATATGAAACACAATTTATGAAAAAGGAGATAAAAAAGTGCATCAATATCATTCAGAAAAAAAGGAAGTTGTGGTTGTTGGAGGTGGAATTGCTGGTTTAACAGTTGCTTCCTTACTCGGTAGAGAAGGTTACTCTGTTACGGTTATAGAAAAAGGGAAAAAATTAGGAGGAAGAGCACAGACAAAGGAAAAAGGAGGCTTTTATTTCAATCAAGGGGCTCATTCATTTTACTTAAGTGGTCCTGGACCAGGTAAAGAGATTTTAGCTGAGTTAGATGTTGTGTATCATGGTAAATCTGTTAATCGAGAAAAGCAGGAACTCTATTTTACAAATCAATTTTCGTTTTTCCCCAATAATCTATCTAGATTACTTGAGATAAAAGGGTTAAGTTCTCAAGCACAACAAGAAATAGGTAATTTTTTAGGCAGCTTAGGGATGCTAGATGCAAAGCAATGGACAGGCATAAGTTTATCTGATTGGATGGAGAGTTCTGGTTATCATGAACAAACCAGACAGATTATTGAAGCAATTGTAAGACTCGGCACCTACTCGACTGCTGTAGAGCGAATCGATACAGGATTTGTAATGAAACTTATGAATACTTTAATAGATGTTTGGTATTTGGATGGTGGATGGCAAACACTAATTGATGGTTTGGAAAAAGCAGCAAGAAAAGTTCATGTCAAAATGATGAACGGTATGAAAGTCACATCCATCCAAAAAACATCATCCGGATATGACATTTACCTTGCTGACAGACAAGCGATTCATGCTGAATATGTTGTCTTAACTACAGATCCAATTACCTCTTCCAAATTGATAGATAGTGAGGGAAAATATCTACAACAACTTGCAGATCAGGTAGAACCTATTTATGTTGCATGTTTAGATGTAGCCCTTCATAAATTGCCAGATTCAACAAGAGAATTTGTGTTAGGTGTAGAATCTCCACTCTATTATTCTGTACATTCAAGTGCTGCTAAGTTAGCACCTGAGAATGGTGAATTGATTCATTTGATGAAGTATTTACTTCCCGAAAAGGTTAACAAGCCACAAGAAATTCGTCAAGAATTAGAAGCGTTTTTTACCTTGATTCAGCCAGGATGGCAGGAAGAATTGGTATCGACCCAATATTTACCACAGATGCCTGTTGCATACGATTTAATATCAGCCAATCGTGGCGGTCTCTCAGGTCGACCTAGTGTGAAAGTTGAAGGACTACCCAATCTATTTATTGCAGGTGACTGGGTAGGGGATGAAGGGCAATTAGCACAAGCAAGTTTTGCAAGCGCTCGTCAGGTAGTACGAGCAATTGTTTCAAATGATCAATCGTTTTAGTTTGTCTGGGTTAATCAACACAAATATATCTGAAATCTTATCTTGATTCATTTGGAAAGCAACTATACCAAAGATTTGCTGCTTACGATAAAAGAAAGTACCTAGTTGATCGTTTACTACACCTAATTGATAGGAAAGATCACTAGGGAAATTCGGGAGTAGATTGGAAAAAACATCGATGATTTGTGATAAACCAAAGATCGGTGTTAAGACAACACTATTTTCTGTTTTGCCGCCACTGTCAATATATAGATTCGCATCTTGCAGAATAATTTGTTTGAGTCGATTCCACTCACCGTTTGTCAAAGCGTTTGAAAACTCATTCACTGTAGTACGAATATGTTGTGGATTTGTTACTAAAGTACCTTTACTATCATGTAACTTTTTCTTTGAACGATGGTAAATCAAACGGCAATGATTTGCACTTCGGTCTAAGATATTTCCAATTTCATCATAAGAATACTGAAATAGGGTTCGTAATAAAAAAACAGCTCGTTCCGCTGTAGTCAATTTTTGCAAGAGAAACAGATATGCAAAAGAAACACTCTCTTTTTGGAGGTAGTGTTCTTCTGGGAGTTCATTCAAATCTATATCATGTATGATGGGTTCTGGTAACCAAGGACCCACATACTCTTCTCTTTGCTTATATCCTTTTCGCAATAAATCAATACATCGGTTGCTTACCATCTTGCAAAGATATGATTTTACATTATGGATGTTTTGATGAGATGTTTTATTGTATTGGATAAAAACTTCTTGAATCACATCTTCAGCGTCAACCATACTTCCTAGCATACGGTAAGCAAGGGATATAAGTATGGATTTGTATGTATGATAAACTTGTTCTATGTTCATTTGTAATATACTCACTTTCATGATAGTCGATGATTAAAATAAGGATTATAATGATCAGATTGTGAAAAATGATTAAAGGTACCATTGATTGATCATAGGCTGAGTCTGATGAGAAAGCAATATCACATGCGATCAATTACTTGAGTAGTGATGCCTTACAATGCATCACCAAAATTCAAGTCATGTTGATAATAGCTTAACGTTTTAATTTTATAGAGCCTGTTGCATTATTCAACGCAGAAGCGCAGATGTGAATGGGTGGAGCGTCCTTTGTGTTTTTCAACAACAGACGCGGAAAACACACACATCAAGCGACTTTATTCAGAGTTCAAAATTGATTTATGCAACAACCTCTTTATAGAATTAATCCGTATCAAAAGACCTGTAAATAACCTTCTATTTATTATAGATTATTTTGAGAATCATCATCCTTCGAAATAAATAATCAAGATCTACTAATTAGCAAAAAACCGTCTCTTTATACAAGGGACGGTTCATATATCACATTTACGAGAGGTGCTCGTTGTTTTTCTTTTTTAACACCTGAAAGAAGCCATGTTTTTCATTTATTGGTCTCAAATTGCACTTTGTCGATCAGTTGCTGTTCTGCTCCATTTAGAAATTTTCCAATACAATTTTCCCTATTGTTTTTCCTGTTTCCATTTTTTTATGTACGAAACGTAAATTAGCTGCATTAATTGGTTTTAAGCGTTCCGCTAATGTGGTTTTTACTTTTCCACTATCAATTAAGTTAGCTAAGTTTATTCAATAGATGATGCTGTTGGATCATATCTTTCGTTTGGAACATTGATCGGGTAAACATGAGCTCCCACACAAATGTGACACTCTTCGAGAAGAGTAGATCCATTTCTAGGCTTCCTGTCCATGTTTTATTGGCCGGAACGATGGAACAAATCTTACCTCGTGGAATAATAACTTCTGACATATTTTTTAAATGTTGTACCGTATCGTTTAAGCAGAATATATAGTCTACCGTTTCAAATCCAATGTTTTTAAGTTGTGGCACAAAGGATTTGTTGTGGTTGATTGTAAAATCTGCACCATGATCTTTGGTCCACTGGATCGACTCAGGACGAGAAGCAGTGCCGATTACAGTAAGGCCAGATAATTTGGCAAGTTGAGTAGTAATGGAACCAACCCCTCCTGCCGCACCGATAATAAGAATACTTTTATCACTGTTTTTCTCTTGGTTATGACTAATTTCTAGACAGTCAAATAAGCCTTCCCATGCGGTAATAGAGGTTAGTGGTAAAGCAGCTGCTTGTGCGAAATCCAAACTCTTTGGTTTGTTTCCTACAATTCGTTCATCCACCAAGTGAAATTCACTATTAGCCCCTGGACGAACGGCGCTACCTGCATAAAATACCTCATCCCCAGGTTTAAACAATTCACATTCAGGACCAACTTGTTCTACGATTCCAGCTGCATCCCAACCAAGTATTTTAGGTGATTCTTCTTCATAGTTGTGTTTTTCCCGAACACCTAAATCAGCAGGATTAACAGAGATAGCTTTTATCATTACCAGAATGTCATGACCTGTAGGAACTGGTTTTTCTATCTCAAGATCAAGTAAACTCTCTGGATGGGTGATGGGAAGATAACGAGTAGATCCTACTGCTTTCATGAATTGTTTAGAATTCATGGTATTCATCCCTCTCTAGTTAGTATCTTTTCTCGTCCTCGTTGTTCCATTCCTTCAGAGTGCCAACATAAACATGCAGATACACTGCAACGAAAACATATTCAGACATCGATCAGTTCAATCTAAACTTATATTCTAAACATTTGTTTTCAGTAGAATAAGCAACCAACACCAACTGTTTTTGTATTGGTGTTGGTTTGTTTAATTTAAAACGAAACCACACTTGCTAAGTAATCTTCAAGCTGGTCAAAGAGTACAGCAAATGCTTGTTGAGCCGTCTCCATTCCACCTTCAAAGGTTTTGAGCTCCTCCTCTGTAGCTGAGGACCAAGGACCTACACGCATGGTGATGGTTGTCTTATCATCCTGTTCCGTAAACGACAAGGTGTTGAGGATTTCTAATGGATAGTTGGGAAATGGCGCACGGATCGTATTACCCTCTTCATCGGAAAAAGAGTTGATGAACACGAGCTTTTCTGGCTCGTCCACCTCACGATACACAAACTTACCCCATATTTCTTTGCCATCAGGAGATTTCTGGCTGAAGTGAAAACGGCCTCCAGGACGAAGATGATCTAGCTTAGCAACATTCATCTCAAAGCCTTTATTTCCCCACCAATTTTTCAAGTGCTCTGATTTCGTGAAAACTTGAAATACAAGCTCACTAGGTGCATTTACGGTACGCGTAATAACGAATTCTACTTTGTTGGACATGATGGTTCCTCCTAAACATTCATCTAGATATTTTTTTAAAAAGCGTTTCTGGACGATCAAGTGTTCTTTTTATCATCCTGACCTTCCTTCGCTGTTTTGTCTTTCATAAACTAAGATGGGGAAGGGTGTAGTTTTGTGACATTTTTTAATAACTTTTTTGTTAAAAAGCGATAGGCATCTAGAAGGAGTAGAACCAGCACCAGTGACTGAATCAACAGGACCATATAATGGTATCTGTAAATCCCGCATTTTTGCACATCGAAAAGGTGTATTAAGAGCAAAACCAGCAAATGTGCAGCGAAACCAATAAATTTTTGATTTATCATGAAATTAAGCGAGAACTCTCTTGTTGATGAACCAGACGCCAAGAGCAGGGGATCGACGTCACCGATTGAGACTTCCTGCTCAGGATGCGTCCGTCTTGATGTAAGCGACCTGGATGGGTGTCTTGAGTTTTGTGGTTTGTATAGGGCAATTATGCCTTCTTACCAAGATAGACAAGCATTATGAATTGGGTGTTGTTGAGATGCTGTTCGAGGTGAAATGGAGAGGTAGGGAACTAAGAATTGCTAAAAATACAGATAGTTTGTTATCGAAATAATAATCATTGGGAGTAAAAAGCAATATAAATAAATCTTTACTCTGTGCAATATTTAATATACCAATAAACTGGTTGATCAAACTGGATTAGTTATGGAAGTATAATCGACACTCACTATACGAGAGCTAATTATTTCCAAGTTCTTAAAACTGAGGGGTCTTATTTGATTATGGAAGAGTTGTTGAACTTACTTTACAAGAAAAGAATGAACCAAACACTGTTAGTAATTTAGTTTTCTATGTGATCTCTTGATCATTGGTCTTTTAAAAAGAGATTAGAGTAACTCCGATTGTTATGGAATTATAGTTCAGATTCCAACTAATTAAAGAATTGTAACAGTGAAATTACAGTACCACAAATTGAAGCGACATAACTTGATTCTTCAAGTATTTTGCCCGATTGTTTGATTTTTTCAGGATCTATTTGAGGTTGGCTAATATGTTCCTTGATTTCCTGTAAAGCTTTGATAATTTCATTTTTTCTGTTTGAGGCATTTCTGTAGTAGCGATTTTTATTAGATACTGCTCGAAATTTGTTTTTATTTCTTCAATATATTGAGTTATCTTTTGATTCACTTTTGTTGATTCGTTATTCGTAATCTGTATATTTTGAGCAGTATTAGCAACTATACGACCGTGCATCAGGATATGATGAACATGTGCATGGATTGTTTGACATTCTTTGTTCCTTGCAAACTCAGATTAATTTACTTCAAGATGCTGGATCTTCAAAAGTGGATGTAATTTATCATGACGAAGACGAAGAAGCAGCTATAATTGTTGCACAAGTATAAATAAAGATAGGCTTACAATAAAAATAGGAAGGGTTGCTTGATCATGTTAATCCCTAAAAAAATCCAAGCAGGAGATCATATTCGAGTTGTTTCCCCGTCCAAAAGCTTATCCATTTTATCGAAAGAAACGGTAGATATCGCTCTTCAAAGATTAGGTGAACTAGGATTTACCGTCTCCATATCACAACATGCTTCAGTTATGGATGATTTTGGTTCCTCTTCTATAGAGGAGAGGATCGAGGATCTTCATGATGCCTTTGCTGATAAGAATGTGGATATCATACTTACTACAATCGGCGGACATAACTGCAATCAATTATTACAATATCTGGATTATCAACTTATTAAGCAAAATCCAAAGGTGCTTGTGGGATACTCGGATATCACCGCTCTCGCCAATGCGATTTATGCCAAAACAGGACTTGTTACGTATTCTGGTCCACATTTTTCTACGTTTGGAATGAAGAAAGGGATGGATTATACCATCGATTATTTTCAAAAGTGTCTCATGATGAGAGATCCATTTACCGTGAATCCATCTACCCATTGGAGTGATGATGCATGGTATTTGGATCAAGAAAATAGAAACTTTCATGTGAATAGAGGTTGGACAGTTATGCAAGAAGGAGAAGCAGAGGGGATCAGTATAGGAGGAAATCTATGTACCTTAAACCTACTTCAAGGAACGGAGTACATGCCATCTCTGGAAGAAAGCATTCTATTCTTAGAAGATGACTATCTAACCTTTCCGGAAAATTTTGATCGAGATTTGCAAACTCTTATCCATCAACCTAGTTTCAAAGGTGTAAGAGGTATTCTAATTGGTAGATTTCAACGAAAAAGCGGAGTAACGGATGATCTTTTGCAAAAGATAATAGCTTCTAAGAAGGAATTGAGAGGTTTACCCATACTTACAAATGTGGACTTTGGCCATACCAGCCCAATGTTTACCTTTCCTATTGGTGGGAGAGTGAAAATGAGGGCAATGAAAAATGGATCGAACCTTGTCATTCAGGAACTGAACAAAATGGAGTACAGCAGGAATAACAACAATGACACATAACATCCGGATGAGTTGGATGATACTTACAATTTAATAAAGTAACAAATAAACTATTTAGAAACTCATCCTAATTAAGGATGAGTTTCCGTTAAAATGTTCCTATTTAGGCTAAGGAATATGGCGCTGGTAACTACTGTTTCGAGCCCTAGTCCTCCATCATTTTGTGGTTGTAACAAGAAATCACTAAGGGAAGCATTCAAAGTTCCTTATAGAGATTCGGAAGGGCTTTGTTTTTGGCCAAAAGGGATTCTCTCCAGAATCTTTTGTCCAATCCCTAGTTTATTGACTAAAATTGCTACTACTGTTCCTATCAAAATACCTCCTAAAACATCTGTAGGGTAATGATGTCCTACATAGATACGAGAAAAACCAATAAATAGAGCCATCAGAATAAGTGGAATGCCTAATTTTCGATTGTAGAACCATATCGCCAAAGCAATTGCTATTGATCCAGTAGTGTGATCACTAGGAAATGAGGAATCAGCAACATGTGGTAACAGCATGTGTACATGATGTGCTACGAAAGGTCGTGGGCGATAGAAAACCAAACCAATTAAGAAATTTACTCCTATAGCTAATGATGCTGTTAAAAAACCATTTATAGCAGCTAATCTGCTGGATGGGCGGATTGCTAGAATAAGGAGAACTGCAATGTATAGATAAGGACCATATGAAGTCAAACTTTCGAAAAAATGATCCCACCAAAAATTTTGTCCTGCAAAATGATTGATCCATTGAAACAGCTGATAATCCAATATAAAATCCTCCTCTTGTTGTACTAAGGTTTTGTTCATGTGTTACATAGGAGAAGGACTTGTTACATGTAAAAAAAGTTCATATTTATTGATGGGAATTTTTTATTATTGATGATTAGTGAAATGAATAATTTTGTCTAAGGTAATTGGTGGGGAGAATACCCAAGAAACGGGAGCAGAATCATTTATACAATCTTTGAAAATAAGGATGTAATTAATGAAAGTATTTTGTATCTCATCTCTTATCAAAAAATATACATTTATTTCCATATTTTATTATCATTATTTACTTTTGTCTTTGAAAGATTTGCTGATGAATGGATTGAATCCGAGTTGTATCACTTTGATCAAACTATCATTTACTAGATGGAGTCATTCGTAAAACCACAGCTAGAATTCTTCTACATATTACCCAAATGAAAGAAAGTCTTTCTGAATAATTGTGTAACAGCTATTTTTGGTTTTGTTTCCACAAGGGAAATTGTACTTTATCTAATAAATTAATATTGGGGATTTTTTAATAAGACATTCGCATCTTATTTTGTTATGACATATGTTAAACTAACCAATTTTTATACAGGGGTTTGACATTGAGATGAGAAAATGTACTTCATGTAATAAGATAATTTTTCCTCAAGGATGTCCATCGATTTTCCTAGGTATTCAATGCGTATGCCCTCCTGGACCAACCGGGGCAACAGGACCCACAGGTTCGACAGGTCCAACTGGAGATTGTACTAATTGTCCGCCCGGAGCTACCGGAGCTACCGGAACAACTGGAGCGACTGGAGTCACTGGAGCGACTGGAGCCACCGGAGCCACTGGAGCCACCGGAGCCACTGGAGCCACCGGAGCCACTGGAGCCACCGGAGCCACTGGAGCCACCGGAGCCACTGGAGCCACCGGAGCCACCGGAGCCACTGGAGTCACTGGAGCCACTGGAGCCACCGGCGCGACTGGAGTCACTGGAGCGACTGGAGTCACTGGAGCCACTGGAGCGACTGGAGTCACTGGAGCGACTGGAGCTACCGGACCCACTGGAGCAACAGGAGAAACCGGAGCACCGGGAGCACTGGGAGCCACTGGAGCCACTGGAGCGACTGGAGAAACTGGAGCCACCGGAGCCACTGGAGCCACTGGAGCGACTGGAGAAACTGGA